>SMDA01000021.1 GCA_004346645.1 Gulbenkiania mobilis | reverse complement strand
CGGAGCGTTGCAAGGCGCGGTAGGCGCTGCGGGGCGTCCAGCGGGCATAGACATCGTCGATCAGCACCCGCACTTGCACGCCGCGCGCATGAGCCCGGCGCAGCGCATCGACGAACTGCGCCCCGATGCCTTGGCCGTCGAAGATGTACGAATCCAGCGCGACGCTGTGCCGCGCCGATTCGATGGCGGCGAGCATGGCCGGGTAGGCCTGCTCGCCATCGATGAGCGGCTCGATGCGGTTGCCGCTGGTCAGCGACTGGCCGGTGGCGCGTCCCACCAGGTGGGCCAGACCGGCAAGCGGCGGCGATACAGCCTCGGGCATCGTGGGCGAGAGGTCCTGCCGAACAGCAGGATCTGCCCCCGGGAAGAGCCGCCGCGCCCGCCGCTGGTAACGGTTGATGCCGAACAGCCCATACAGCAGCGAACCGCCCAGCGGCAACAAGGCGATCAGCAGTACCCACAGCGTGGCCGATCGAGGGTCACGCTTGTAGATGACCGCGTGCCCCGCTGTGGGGATAGCGACCGCCAGCGACACGAGGGTGGCTGCCCATGTCAGCCCGTTGGGGTCGGACACGACAGCCTCCCATCGCTCAAGATTCGCCGCCCGCTGACTTCTTCTTGCGCGCAGGCTTGCTCGCGTCGCTAGGCGGTGCCTTGGCCACGTTCGCGGCATCGGGCTTTTCAGGCTCGGCCGGCTTCGCGGGTGGCTCCTGGCGCTCGAAGACCACCCGTTCGGCCTTGTCGTCCCAGCGGGCGCTGGCGTGATCGCCCTTGCCGATACCGCCACCCAGCATCTCGCGCGCCAGTGCGGTCTCCAGCTCGCTGCGGATCAGCCGCTTGAGCTCGCGCGCGCCGAACTCGGGCTTGTAGCCTTCCTCCGCGAAGTGATCGATCAAGGTCTGGTCGAAGGTCAGCGTCACGCCCTGGCTGGCGGCGTTGCGGGCCACACGATCGAGCTGCAGGCCGACGATATGGCGGATCTCCTCCTTGCCCAGCGCATGGAAGACGATGATCTCGTCGATGCGGTTGAGGAACTCGGGGCGGAAGTGTCCGCGCAGCACGTCCATCACCTCGGACTTGGTCTTCTCGTATTCCTCGCCGGCGGCGCCACGGGCCTTCAGCCGACGCTGGATGATGTCCGAGCCCAAGTTCGAGGTGGCGATGATGATGGTATTGGTGAAATCCACCACCCGGCCCTTGCCGTCGGTGAGCCGCCCGTCGTCGAACACCTGCAGCAGGATGT
>SMDA01000020.1 GCA_004346645.1 Gulbenkiania mobilis | reverse complement strand
CATCTTCAAACTCGCGCAGGATGCGGCGGCAAAGGTCTCGCCCAAGATGGCCTTTCGCGCGTGACTGATCGTGCAGCACGCGCGGCAGTGCGACAGCGCGCAACTGCCAGTTGCGGCCCAGCGAAAGCAAATGGCAAGCTACGCCTCGCGCTTCATAGCTCAACCGGGAGTCGCGCAGCAGGCTGCAAGGCAAAGACCACCAATATTCCGCAGAGTCATCAATGCGGATGCGGCTCATGACTTCGCCCTCTGGCGAGTCAGACAACCAGCGTGCTCACGCTCCGCCGCCTGAGTCTCAAGCCATGCGTCGATCTCGTGGGCAAAAAAGCCAATCGAACGGCCGCTTGGGCCTAGCCGAACTGGCTTCGGAAAATCTTCAGTCTGGCAAAGTCGCCAGAGGGTTGTCCGGCTGACCGAGATCTTCGTGCAGACATCCTGCGTCTTGATGATTTGCATGCTGTTCCTCTTAACGTGTTGAAACACGAAGGGATCATGCAAAAGATCTGGTTATGAAGTCAGGGAGCACGGTTGTCACCTGCACTCCCTATTCTCGGGCCTGAAATCACCCAGCATGCAAACCGGTGTCGAGCAGTGGCCTCAGCTGTGCCAGTCGAATGTTTCACAAAATGGCCGAGACAATCCAAGCTCGTATCCTTGGCAAGATGCCGTAAGGATGCTGCTTGTGGGCAGGGTTTGTTCACGTCCCTCGGAGACGGCTTTCATTATCTGGGACATGTAAAGATTGGGCTCTATCACTGTTTTCTTCAGCAGCACCCGGACTACAACTCCATCGATAGCGACGGTAAATCCTTTGCTGAAACGCCCCAGATAGTGATTGGCGCGATGAGCAGGCGTGGTTTCAGCATCGGCCTTCATGCTGCCTGCAGCATAGATGGCGCCGAGGAGATAGGCGGATGGCTCGTTCTTGCTGTTCACCGAGTGGTACTCGAACTCCTTGCTCCACTTGATCGGAATTCTGAATTGCTGGCAGGTGACGATAAACTGCTTGGCGATCAGTTCCTTGGCCTCATGTTCTCTGCTTGCTCCGGGCGCTGACAATTGCCTGCTCACGGAGTGTAGCGACTCGCAGAACAGCTTATGGGTAGGCAGGTCCTTCCTCAGAAATTCGGGCAATAGCGCTGCCGACTCTTCGTCCAGGCTTCGAAGCGCCTTGCTTAACCGGGACGCCGCATCTCGGAGTCTTTTTAGTTGCTCAAGTGTGCCTTCTTCAATTTCAGGGGGCGGCATCGTACGCCAACGAAAACTTTCTGCCAGCCGCAGAAAAGCATTTACACATTGCTCGCGGCGCTGAACGCCATATCGGTCGCAGGTTGCCTCTGCTCTGGTGCGCAGCTCGGCGGCGGCATCGGAGTTGGGAATATCTGGAGCCATGATCTTTGTGGTCATGCCTGTGCTTGCTCTTTCCATTCGTCCAATCTGTCCGCCCATTCCTGCATCATGGTGCGGCGCTCATCGAAATAGGTGGCGTGGTTGTAGGTACGACGCACATTGTTCTGGTCGGCATGGGCAAGCTGCGCCTCGATGGCATCGGGGCGGTAGCCCATCTCGTTAAGACGGGTACTGCCGCTGGTCCGCGTGGCGTGTGGGCTATAAGCGCCACTCCACCCCAAAACCTTGAGCGCCTGGCGAAGCGATGCGGCGGACATGGGAGCGTTGCGATCATCCCGGCCGGGAAACAGGTGCTTGCGATTGCCGGTAATGGCATGCAGTCCTTTGAGCATCTCCACTGCCTGTCGTGGCAGAGGCACGACGTGCTCCTTGCGCGCTGTCAGGCGCTGCGCCGGGATACGCCAAACA
>SMDA01000019.1 GCA_004346645.1 Gulbenkiania mobilis | reverse complement strand
CCAGGTCGGGATGCTTACCACGGACGACCTGCCGCTGCGGGCGCAACACATCGCCCACGCGCGCGACAGCAAAGCGCGCAATCATCAGCATGAGTGCTACTACCCCTTGCTCAAGGCCGTTGGCGAAAAGGTGCTCTGGCGACAAGGAGCACACGGGAGCGAACTGCCACTCAGCCAGCTCACGCACCACTTCGGGGCTACCAGCCTGCGCATTGAAACTGGCGACACCTGGCAAAGCGGGCAGCCGCTCTGGCTGGTGGAGAACCAGGCGCTGTTTGACCGCACGGATTGGCTGCCAGTAGGAACGCAAGCCACCCTGCTGTACTACGGCGGACAGCTTGATGGCCGGCTTCTCGCCTGGCTGGGGCAGCGCCCGCGTGCAAGCCGTGTCGTACTGTTCCCGGACTATGACGGGGTGGGGTTGGCCAATTTCGCGCGACTCTTTGCACAGCTTGGCGACACTTGCGAATGCTGGCTGATGCCCGACTGGCAAAGCAAACTGGCACGCTATGGCAGCCAGCGGCTATGGCAGGATACGCTTCGGGAGTTCACCAGTGCTGTTCCGCAGTTGCCTGATTATCTGGGCCCGTTAACCGAACAAATGCGCCAATCCGGACTGGCGCTCGAACAGGAAGCGGTCTGGCTACCTGTTCTGTAGGTGCCTTTCGAGTAAGCGTGCTATGTCGCCTGGGGACATACCCGCTTCCAGAGCCTGTCTCAGAATCAGCTCCAGCCGCTGCCAATCTTGCGGCGAGGCGGCATTGCTACCAACGGTTTCTGTCAGGTGGAACATCAGTCCTTCCAGCAGTTCTTCGTCACCCACATCCGCTGCGGCCTGCTCCGCCAGCGCCAAGAGGACGTTGTGTGCTGATGCCAACGAGTCGATTGGCACCCCGGCCAATGCTGCAGGGGTGCTGATGACACGATCCACCCTGACGACTGTCGCCAAATCAAGGGCTTGATCGACGCCCGGCTCGATCTCCATGCGGATCAGCACATCGCCAGCCAACAGAAAGCGGGTTTTGATAAGCCCGGGCTGCTCATCCTGAAACAACCACACCGACTGCTTGTCGGCCAGCAGCTTGCCTAGCACGAGCTTGCTGTCATCCAGCGCCCCACGATCCTGCCACTGGTGCAACACGTCGGTACGCAGGCGCCCGCCTTCCACACCGAGGTGGTGCAACAGGCCGACGAGTCGTTTGGCGGAGATCACCTGCTCCTTGCCACGTAGCCAGACCGAGAGGTTGGCAGTGCGGATACCGGTGGCTTCGGCGATCCGCCCCAGCGTTTCCCCGCGCAGTCGTATCAAGGCGGCGGCAAGGGCTGGCAATTGTTCGGGGGCAAGGGTTGGCATGTCGGGCCCTGTGAATTCACTGTAAATCACTATAAGACTTATCGACCAACAAGGCGAGCGTGCAGGTCTTGGCTGTTTGCACAAATCACTGTTATAGTAATTTATAGTTAAGCCATTGAGAGGCCATCATGCGCAAGCCAAAGCAAGCCCGTCCGTTGCGCCTGCGGGAATACGAAGCCGCCATTGCTGCACTCAAGGTGCAGCATCCCTGGCTTGCCCGGCAGATCGTCGAACCTGCGCCGGGGCATCTGGCCGTGGTAGCACATCTGTTTGCCCAGGTGGAATACCTGCTGCCACCCGCCGTGCTCGCCCGCAAGGGTTCACTGTCCGTGAGCTGCAATCGGGATCGCCTGGCCATTCATTACCAGCCGCCGCGACGCCACAGCGAACGCGCAGCAGCCGTGTTCGATCTGATTGCCCAAACGAAGCACCTTTCGCAGCAACAATGCCCCGTTTGCGGTGTACAGATTGTCGGGGACGGCATCCGTCCGAAACGCTGCCCGCAACATGACGGCATCCAAGGATTGTTTGCCGAAGAAGTGCGCCGCAGCCGCCAGCTCATCGTCGAACAGGGGGTACAGCAGGTGGTGCACGATCTGGGCAAGGTGACGACCGAAGATGTACGCGCCGCCATAGCGGTTGAAGATGAGCCCGTCCCAAGTGAGGCCAAACCGGAGCAGGTTCAGGAGCAGCCGACAGAAACCGCTCAATCAGTGCCCTTGCCGAGCATCGTCTTTGTCGATGAAGCCGGGCTGGAGGCGTTCGTGGATCGCCACCGACCGAAAGGCGATGACAAGTTCAAGCGCGCGCAGGCGATGGCGGAGCGGATCAAGCGGGCGGGCCATGGTAGCCGCCAACTGGGCCTGCTGCCCCCGGACTGGAAAGCCCTTCTGGATGAGTTCGCGCAGGCCTTTCCAAACTTCCATGAACTGGCCGAGCTGCTACGTGACCACTTTGCCCTGTCCAGCCTGGGCGATAGCCGCGTGTCCTGGCCTGCCGTGTTGCTGGTCGGTCCGGCGGGCATCGGCAAAACCGAGGCGGCACGCTGGCTGGCCGATCAGCTCGTGCTACCGTTCCGGGTCTTCGACATGGCGAGTACGCAATCAAGTTCGCCGCTCGCCGGTTCCGAATCATTTTGGAGCAATTCCGAGCCAGGCCAGCTCTTTGAGCTGTTGGCCTACCAGCCACTGGCCTACGCTGTGGTGTTTATCTATGTACTGTACTAGTGTATTATCGTTAGATCTCTTTTGGATTCGTTTGCTTG
>SMDA01000018.1 GCA_004346645.1 Gulbenkiania mobilis | reverse complement strand
AGCCGAACTCCGCCGCCGTGTCGATCAGGCTGCGCTGATTGCGGGCGTCCAGGGCCAGTGCCTCGTCCAGATAGCAGATGCCCTGGATGGGGCGACGCTGATCCTGCATCAGATGCAGCATCGCCAGCCCCGTCACCAGTTTGGCCATCAGTACGGTGCCATTGGAAGCGGCACTGTCGAGGTCATCGAAGGCTTCCGGCTCGCGGTCTGCCTTGCCGACCCAGAAGCGCAGGCGAAACAGGTCGGCCACGCGCAAGCCGTGGCGGGCATTGCCCTCTTCGATCAGCAGGGTCTTGGCGCGATTGATCTGCTCGTCGTCAAGGACGCTCTGCTGGTTGAACAGCTCGAAGGTTTCGCCGCTGTCCACGGTGGCAGCGGTATTGATCAGTAGCTCGATGGCCTCCACCAGCAGGGTTTCGTCCTCGGGTTCGATCTTGAACACGGCCAGGTCGGAGAGTTGTCGGCCGCTGATCTTGCGGTTGAACTCGCGCATCCGGCGCTTGAAAGCAAACAGGCCGTCACGCAGCTCGCGCAGGCAGGCGGCCACATTCACCACCGCCGAGCGTACCTTCTTTTCCAGTGCTTCGGCTTCCTGCGGCAGGTGATGGGCGAATTCAACGAGACGAACAATCTCGTTTTCCGGTTCGCCGACAAACTGATACTTGGTCAATCCGCCGCTATGGATTTCACCCAGCAGATGGCGGATCTGCTCATCCAGCTCCAGCAACTGGCGGCAGTCAGTCAGATAAGTCTGCAGCCGTTCGGCCAGTTGTTCCGGCGCAAACTCGGGCTGGGCCAGCCAGGGGTGGTGTGGCAACTCGGCCAGCCAGGTGAAGGGGCCTTCGTGGTCGATGCGCTGATGACGGCGTTGCTCGATCTGCCGGTGTTGCTGCTGCAAGGCCGCCAAATCCTGCTGGCGTTGCTGACGCTGCTGATCCAGTGCGTAGTGCCGCCGTGCCGACTGGGCCAAATGGGTGCCGAGTTCTGCGAGCCTGTCCTCCAGTGTCTGCAGCCGCGT
Source organism: Gulbenkiania mobilis (assembly GCA_004346645.1). Lineage (GTDB taxonomy): Bacteria > Pseudomonadota > Gammaproteobacteria > Burkholderiales > Chromobacteriaceae > Gulbenkiania > Gulbenkiania mobilis. Next base: position 2,897 of record SMDA01000018.1, on the reverse strand, counting down.
CTTGCGCTCGGCCTCGCTGTGCTGCAAGTCCTGCATGTGCGTGTAGTCCCGCAACTCGGCATCCAGTTCGGCTAGTTGCTGCTCCAGCGCTTGGCGTTGCTGTTTGACGTTTTCCAGAGCCAGGGCGGTTGACTATAGTTCTTGCAGCTGAGCCTGCTGTTGCTGCAACTCCTGCTGCAATTCGCTCAGTTCCGCCAGGGTCCGTTGCTGATACTGTGCCGGCAGGGCTTCCAGCCGCAATTGCAGGCCAGGCAAGTTGAGTTGCCCAGTATCTGCATCGGCCAAGGCCGCCAGCAGGGCCTGGCCATCAAGACGGAAATCTTCGTTGTCCAGGGTCAGTACCGGCTTGGCCAGCACCTTGTTCAGCGCGTTGAGTTGTTCCGTAGATACGACGCCGGCCAGTTGCTGATAGAGGTTCTGCCCCTGGGTGCGCAGCTCCTGAGCCAGCTGCGCGGATTCCCGTTCGATCCGGGCCAGCTCGCGCTCGATGGCCGCAGGCGTGCGGCTCTGGGCCTGGCCGATCCGTACCACCAGCGCATCCCGTTGTTCCTGCAGCTCGCGCCGGCGCGCTTCCAGCAGGGCGCGGTCGGGGATCAAGGCAAAACGCTGCTGCAAGGCGCGCAATTGTTCGCTTTGCTGGCGGAGCTGCTTTTGTTCCAGCTCGCATTGATTCTGCTCGCGTGCGGCCTGCATGTCCTGTTCGCGCAGGCGCTGCAGCTCGGTATCGCACTGCGCCAGTTCATCCTGCAAAGCTAGCTGGCGGGTCTCGTAATGCTGTTGCCACTGACCCAGTGCCGCGTCGATCAAGGGGCGCCAGCACAGCAATTTGCCGCGCAACACCAAGCGGGCCTCCTGCTTCTGTTCCAGTTCGCTCAGAGTGGCTTGCAGCCGCACGGCGGCCAGGTACTGACTGCGTTCGGCGTTGAGGTCGGCAAACGCCTTGTCCCATTCAGCCTTGAAGTCGATGCTGGCATCCGGCAGATCGCGCCGGAAAATCTGCAGCAGATAGTCCTTTACCTCGCTGGAGCGCAGTTTGTCCAGGCGCAGCGTGCGGGTCAGCACCCGCTGAAAAACGCTGGCATCGCTGGCGTGCTCCAGCCGGAAAACGCAGAAATCCTGCTCGCTGGCAAACTTGCGGCTGCGTCCGCCGTACACCATGTCTTTGAATTCGCTGCTGCTGTAGCTGAACACCCGGCGCCCAAAGCTCGCCAGATGGCTGGCCAGTTGCGGTTGGGGTACCAGGGTGCCGTCCGGCAGGCAGAACTCCTCAACCTTCAGCGGCCCGGCATAGGCGAAATACTCGTACTCGAAGCTTACCCCTTTGCCCACGCAGCCCAGTACTACGGTGCCGGACTCCGGCAGCGACACCTCCAGCAGCACATAGTCGCTGTTGTTGGGGAAATAGAAGCGCCGGCTCTTGTCCACATCGTGCGCACCAAAATCCATACTGCGGCGGTCGATGATCAGCAGAAACTGCAGGGCATTGATCAGGCTGGTCTTGCCGGTATTGTTGGGCGCCACCAGAGAGACCGCACCATCGAGCGGCAGCTCGGCGCGCGAGTAGCCGGCGCTGCCCAGCAGGACCAGACGTTGGAAGCCGTACTGCATCAGGTGTCCTCCTCGTCCTCTGGCGCATCCGCAGCCCAGTATTCCTCCGTTGGCACGCTCGGCTCGTCGCCATCGGTCTTGGCCGTCAACGCCAGGCTCTCGAAATGATCGAGGTAACGGCATACAGCGGGCAGCAGTCGCCAGCCCGCCGGCTCTGGCACGGCAAAGCCGAGGTTGCAGGCGCGGCCCATCAGCTCCACCAGGGCGTCGGGGTTGAGGCCCTCGGCATCCAGCAGGTCTTGCTGTTGCTTGTAAACCTCGGCCAGCCAGGCGCTGTCGATCAGCCAATCGGTAAAGCGCTGCAGGGCCTTGCCGGCGTTGGCCTGGGCATCGAAGATCACCATAAACAGCAAGGCCAGCTGGCGGCTCGTCTTGCCGATGTTGCTGTTGGCCTCACTGTTGTGAAACCAGGCAAAGCCCCTGGCATCCAGGCGCAGTTCGAACCCCAGCGCGGCAAACAAGCCGACATAGCTGGCCTCGTGCTGTTCCAGCTCCGCCCACAGCGCGGGCTCGGCCATTCGATTCAGGTGTTTGCCGGAGAGAAACAGGCGGAACAGCTCGGCCAATGCCGGCATTTGCGACAGGGCGGCTGCCAGAGCGTGTGGGATCGTCATTGCGGGATACTCACGCGGTGAGGGTGATGCAGGACGCGAATCGTCTGCAGCGTGGTTTTTTCAGGCTGGCTGGCTGCCTCGAACTGCCAGCCGGGCTCATGTTGCAGGTCATGGAACAGGCGCAGCAGGGTGGCATCCTGCAGGTGGGCGTAATGGCGGTGTAGCCAATCGAGCAGATTTTCCACTGGCAGGCTGCGGGCCAGATGCGCACGAATAGCGGCTTCGTCCACCTGCTCCAGCAAGGGAGCGTCATCGCCAGGCTCATCCTTCGGAAAGGCCACCGCTTGCGGCTGGTATTGGCGCGCGGCAGCCATGACCGCCCGTACCTCATCGCCCAATTGCAATTTGAAACCGCGCTCATTGCGCCAGACGGGGAGTGCGGTCTTATCCGTCGGGCGCGACAGTGCGCGACGCAGGCCGCGTTTGCGCACCTGCCCCAACAGCAAGCTGATGGCACTGGTAAGTACGTTGTGCTGACGCAGTTCTTCGCGCAAGGGCAGCAGTGTATCGGCGCACTGTTGCGCAACCAGCCGCCCAAAGCGCCGCAGCTCCTTGGCCTGGTGCGCCACCTGACGCAACTGCAGGCGATGCGAGTAGAGCGCACCCTGTACCGACAATTGCTCTAGGCTCTAGTCGAGCGCACGCTCCGCTTCTTCCAGTTTGCGATAGAAGGTG
>SMDA01000017.1 GCA_004346645.1 Gulbenkiania mobilis | reverse complement strand
TGTATCGTGCGCTTTGCTGAGCAAAGCCACTCAAATGATAGGATCAAGCCTCACGAGCAATTAGTATCGGTTAGCTTAACGCCTCACAGCGCTTCCACACCCGACCTATCAACGTCCTGGTCTCGAACGACTCTTCAGGGCACTCAAGGTGCCAGGGAAGTCTCATCTTCAGGCGAGTTTCCCGCTTAGATGCTTTCAGCGGTTATCTCTTCCGAACTTAGCTACCCGGCGATGCGACTGGCGTCACAACCGGTACACCAGAGGTTCGTCCACTCCGGTCCTCTCGTACTAGGAGCAGCCCCCGTCAAACTTCCAACGCCCACTGCAGATAGGGACCAAACTGTCTCACGACGTTTTGAACCCAGCTCACGTACCACTTTAAATGGCGAACAGCCATACCCTTGGGACCGGCTACAGCCCCAGGATGTGATGAGCCGACATCGAGGTGCCAAACACCGCCGTCGATGTGAACTCTTGGGCGGTATCAGCCTGTTATCCCCGGAGTACCTTTTATCCGTTGAGCGATGGCCCTTCCATTCAGAACCACCGGATCACTATGTCCTGCTTTCGCACCTGCTCGACTTGTCGGTCTCGCAGTTAAGCCACCTTATGCCATTGCACTATCAGCACGATTTCCGACCGTACCTAGGTGACCTTCGAACTCCTCCGTTACACTTTGGGAGGAGACCGCCCCAGTCAAACTGCCTACCATGCACTGTCCCCGATCCGGATGACGGACCAAGGTTAGAACCTCAAACACACCAGGGTGGTATTTCAAGGACGGCTCCACCAGAACTAGCGTTCTGGTTTCATAGCCTCCCACCTATCCTACACAAGTCTGTTCAAAGTCCAATGCAAAGCTACAGTAAAGGTTCACGGGGTCTTTCCGTCTAGCAGCGGGTAGATTGCATCTTCACAAACATTTCAACTTCGCTGAGTCTCAGGAGGAGACAGTGTGGCCATCGTTACGCCATTCGTGCGGGTCGGAACTTACCCGACAAGGAATTTCGCTACCTTAGGACCGTTATAGTTACGGCCGCCGTTTACCGGGGCTTCGATCAAGAGCTTGCACCCCATCACTTAACCTTCCGGCACCGGGCAGGCGTCACACCGTATACGTCCACTTTCGTGTTGGCACAGTGCTGTGTTTTTGTTAAACAGTCGCAGCCACCGATTCTCTGCGACCCGTCGCAGCTCCATCCGCAGGGATTTCACCACAACGGGCATACCTTCTCCCGAAGTTACGGTATCAATTTGCCGAGTTCCTTCTCCTGAGTTCTCTCAAGCGCCTTAGAATTCTCATCCTGCCCACCTGTGTCGGTTTGCGGTACGGTTCTCGTATAGCTGAAGCTTAGTGGCTTTTCCTGGAAGCGTGGTATCAGTCACTTCGGCACCGTAGTGCCTCGTCATCACGTCTCGGCGTTAAGAGAGACCGGATTTGCCTAATCTCTCCGCCTACCGGCTTAAACCAGGACATCCAACACCTGGCTGACCTAACCTTCTCCGTCCCCACATCGCACTATACGAAAGTACGGGAATTTTAACCCGTTTCCCATCGACTACGCTTTTCAGCCTCGCCTTAGGGGCCGACTCACCCTACGCCGATGAACGTTGCGTAGGAAACCTTGGGCTTTCGGCGAGCGGGCTTTTCACCCGCTTTATCGCTACTCATGTCAGCATTCGCACTTCTGATATCTCCAGCATGCCTTACGACACACCTTCACAGACCTACAGAACGCTCCCCTACCACGCACAGTAAACTGTGCATCCGCAGCTTCGGTTATCAGTTTGAGCCCCGTTACATCTTCCGCGCAGGACGACTCGACCAGTGAGCTATTACGCTTTCTTTAAATGATGGCTGCTTCTAAGCCAACATCCTGGCTGTCTAGGCCTTCCCACCTCGTTTACCACTTAACTGATCATTTGGGACCTTAGCTGGCGGTCTGGGTTGTTTCCCTCTTGACGATGGACGTTAGCACCCACCGTCTGTCTCCCATGCTTGCACTTTCCGGTATTCAGAGTTTGCCATGGTTTGGTAAATCGCAATGACCCCCTAGCCATAACAGTGCTTTACCCCCGGAAGTGATACATGAGGCACTACCTAAATAGTTTTCGGGGAGAACCAGCTATCTCCGAGTTTGTTTAGCCTTTCACCCCTATCCACAGCTCATCCCCTAGTTTTGCAACACTAGTGGGTTCGGACCTCCAGTGCGTGTTACCGCACCTTCATCCTGGCCATGGATAGATCACTCGGTTTCGGGTCTACGCCCAGCAACTAAAGCGCCCTATTCGGACTCGGTTTCCCTACGCCTCCCCTATTCGGTTAAGCTCGCTACTGAACGTAAGTCGCTGACCCATTATACAAAAGGTACGCAGTCACCCCTTGCGAGGCTCCCACTGTTTGTATGCATCCGGTTTCAGGTTCTATTTCACTCCCCTCCCGGGGTTCTTTTCGCCTTTCCCTCACGGTACTGGTTCACTATCGGTCGATCACGAGTATTTAGCCTTGGAGGATGGTCCCCCCATCTTCAGACAGGATTTCGCGTGTCCCGCCCTACTTCTCGTACGCCCAGTTCTTGCAATGAAATTTCGTGTACGGGGCTATCACCCACTATGGCGGCAGTTTCCAATGCCTTCCACTATCTCAATGCATAACACGTACAGGCTCTTCCGCGTTCGCTCGCCACTACTTACGGAATCTCGGTTGATTTCTTTTCCTCGGGGTACTTAGATGTTTCAGTTCTCCCGGTTCGCCTCCACTGGCCTATGTGTTCAGCCAGGGATCTCCTTGCGGAGGGGTTTCCCCATTCGGACATCGGCGGATCAAAGCTTCATTGCCAGCTCCCCGCCGCTTTTCGCAGGCTTGCACGTCCTTCATCGCCTGTGATCGCCAAGGCATCCACCAGATGCACTTAGTCGCTTGACCCTATCATTTCAGTTGCCTTACTCAGACAGGTTTGAGTTTGCGACGCACACACCGGGAACTTGCGGTGTGTGCCGATACAATCTTCTACCCAAGTCGGCGATTCTTCGTCTCTGGCTTTACCCAGCTACGTCGTCTCGCCGCTTGTATTTCGGCTTCTTCAGTTTGTTAAAGATCGGGCGTGTGGCGACTTCTGTCGTCAACGCAAACAGAAACACACTGGAAGCAATCGCTTCGGGTGTACTTCTGTTTGCGCTGGTGGTGGAGGCAGACGGGATCGAACCGACGACCCCCTGCTTGCAAAGCAGGTGCTCTCCCAACTGAGCTATGCCCCCAACAGGTCAAACTGGTGGGTCTGGTTGGACTCGAACCAACGACCCCCGCCTTATCAAGACGGTGCTCTAACCGGCTGAGCTACAAACCCAGTCTTACGCCAACATTTTGAACAACCGATAGGCTGTGAGCAGTTCGCTCGAGCTTTCTCTAGAAAGGAGGTGATCCAGCCGCAGGTTCCCCTACGGCTACCTTGTTACGACTTCACCCCAGTCATGAAGCATACCGTGGTAACCGGACTCCCGAAGGTTATCCTAGCCACTTCTGGTATCCCCCACTCCCATGGTGTGACGGGCGGTGTGTACAAGACCCGGGAACGTATTCACCGCAGCATGCTGATCTGCGATTACTAGCGATTCCGACTTCATGCACTCGAGTTGCAGAGTGCAATCCGGACTACGATCGGTTTTATGAGATTGGCTCCACCTCGCGGTTTGGCGACCCTCTGTACCGACCATTGTATGACGTGTGAAGCCCTGCTCATAAGGGCCATGAGGACTTGACGTCATCCCCACCTTCCTCCGGTTTGTCACCGGCAGTCTCATTAGAGTGCCCAACTCAATGATGGCAACTAATGACAAGGGTTGCGCTCGTTGCGGGACTTAACCCAACATCTCACGACACGAGCTGACGACAGCCATGCAGCACCTGTGTTACGGCTCCCTTTCGGGCACTCC
>SMDA01000016.1 GCA_004346645.1 Gulbenkiania mobilis | reverse complement strand
CCAGACTCAAAAAATGCCGGCGAACTATGGCAGCACCTTCGCCGCAAACTTCCAGGTGAAGCTGGCCCATCGGGCCTTCACTGAAGGTCAGGTCGAATGCCGGTGCCAGACGCCAGCGCCGGTCAGGCCCGAGACGCCACGCGAAGTTCTTGGGATGGTCGTCACGATTGTGGAAGAGCACATTGAAGACGGCTCGCGCGTAGGCTTTCTCCACTTCGCGCTCGTCGCGCGTCAGGAAACGGGTAGCCCGCAGGAAGGCGGTGTAGTCGGTGGCACCGGGCAGGCGAAAATCCACCTGCAACAATCCAGCCAGACTATGCACCGGGACACGTTGCCCACCTTCCCGGTCGAAGCGCGCGACGCCGAAGGCGGCCAGTTCAGGGCCAAGGTCGAACCAGCGACTTTCGGGCACTTCCAGTCCGCAATCCCGAGCCAACTCGGCATAGAGCTGCTCGATGACGCAGACCTCCTTGTGTTCGTTCTGCGCCGGGAACTTGACCAGCCAGGGGCTGCCGGGCGCATCCGGACGGGTGCTGACCTGCCCGGTCATTGCGTCGTACTGCACCAAGGCCTTGGGCCTGGCCCCTTGCGGTGAGCCGCCGGTGAGCGCGAGCTCGCGCAGGGCTGCCCCCGCCTCGCCCGCGAGCGCGAGACGGCTTTGCTCGGCCAGCGCCAGCAAGGACCAGTCGGGCTCCCGGGCGCCGGCGTCGCTTGCCGGAACGAAGCGTAACGCGCCCATGGCGCGCTCACCAATGAAGGCCAGCCGGTCGAGCGGCCCGGGATGGCGCAAGCCGTGCTGACGGAACAGGCGATCCATCAGCAGCAAACCCCAGCCGTCAGGCAGACTGTCGGCTATTAGGCCCGGAAGGCGATGCAAATGGGTCGGAAAACCACCGTAGGCATCCGCACGCAGCTTGAGGTGCAAGGGCGACAGTTCCAAGCCCTGAGACAGGGCTTCGGGAGAATATTCGAAGAGCAGGGATTGACCGTCATCGGCCAGGCGTCCCAACGGCCAGTCTTCTCCCCAGCCGCAATAATGCACGGTAAGCAGCTTCATGATGTTCTCTTGCGCGGCGCACGCTGGCGGCGGCTGACAAGGTCTACTTGTTCCATCTGGGCGATGGATTGCCGTTTGAGCACAAAGAGATCGTCCAGCGCCTCCTGCAAGCCAAGCGCCTGCGCGACGCGGACCAGCGTTTCCAGCGAGCACTGGCCGTCGCTTTCGAGTTTGCGCAACGCCCCCAGGGACAGTCCGGCCATTTGTGCCAGTTCACGCTGCGTAAGCGACTGGGCAAGCCGCTGCTCGCGCAGACGAACACCCAGCGCGTGCAGGATTTCGGCGGAAGTCGAGAGGTGAAAAGTCACTTATATGACCCTTAACGCCAAATAAATTGCATAAGTGCCATTATAGTGAACTTTATTTTCCATTGAAAGCACATGGCCGCGATAGCTGCCGCGAGCGACTAGGCAGTGACCATCGTAACGTTACGCTACCGTAGCGCTACGATGTTACGGTGCAGGCTCCTGTCCAGCCGCCGGCGCCTCCAGCAGTACTGAAGGCTCCACCCCCAGCGCCTCGGCCAGCTTGAAGATGTTGAGTAAGGCGATGTTGCGTTGCCCACGCTCAACACCCCCTAGGTAGCTGCGCGCCAAGCCACTTTCCAGTGCTAGGCGTTCTTGCGACCACCCTCTGGTCTTTCTGATTTCTATCAGCTTCAGGCCGAAGCGTAGTCGGGGATCAAGGGCCATATTTCTCTCTTCTTAAAGAGAAATGACTCTATGAGTACCCCCTCTATAGGGCTACGCCCGATGAGTGCCCGCACTATAAGTGACAATTGAATGCAGTCCCCATAAAATGGCCTCTATGAGTAACAAAATGGGGGAAATGACGTATGGCAAGCGTCTGGAAGACTGCGGGGGTGGGAGCGGCGGCGGGGCTGGCAGTTCCGGTGGCTGGGCTTTCAGGTCTTGCTGCCGCTGGTCTTACGCTGATTCTTGTACTGGCGATGGTCGGCGTGGGGCCTGCGCGCCTGTCACAGACATCGCTGTGGGGGCTGTTGACCAGTGAGTTGATGCTCTATCTGCTGATTTCACTGGCGATTTTCACGCTGTCCTTCCGCTTTCTGGCGCGCTTGCAGGCCCGCTGTCAGGCACTTGTAGCCGAGCTCAACGCTCAGCAGGGTCTGTCGTTCGATGCTGGGCATCTCTTGGGCTACCCCGCGCCAGCCTTTCTGGTGTTTGACCGGCAGCATCGCAAACTGGCTGTCTGTTCAATCGTGGATGAAACCTGGCGAATCCACGACTTCTCCTGGCTGCTTGGTTGGCGGATGACCTGGCGCGAGGTCGAGAGCATGGAGATGAACGGCGGCAGCCGTCAGGTCAACGCCAGCGGCATGAGCGTGCCGACCTTCGAGCGCACGGTACGCGCCAAAAACTTCGCCATCGAGCTGCAAACCGCCGATCCGCAACGACCAGTACTCAGTTTTCCCATGAGCCGTCGGGCGGCGGAAATCTGGTGCGCCCGGCTCAATGCCATCTTCAACGGATAACCTCGCGAGGAACTGCGATGAAACACTACCGGAGCTTGCTGCTTCTGCCTTTTGTATTGACGGGCTGCGCCACAACCGACATGCAGGGGGCGCTGGATTCACTGAGCGGACTGGGACAGTCCATTGGAACCAGTCTGTCGCAAGCGGCTACGCCCGCAAGCGCGGCAAGCCGCAACAGCTTGCTGGGCACTCCACTGCATAACGCCTTGCGCCACAATCTTTCTACCGACGGTCGCGCCCCGGAGTGGCCCAAGGTGGTGATCAGCAATCTGCAAATTCCGGCTGATCAGATGACGCTGACCCGCAGCCTCACGCTCAAAGCCAGTGATTGCATTCGCTTTGACGCAGTGCTCTGGCACGACGCCAAGCGCTCAGAGCGCTTCAGCAATCTGTCGCTTTGCGCGCCGGAGCTGCCGAAACAGTCGAACAATTTCGTGTTGACCTGGAAGAGCTTTTCCATCTCCGGCAAAACCAGCGGCCAGGTTCGCGGTGACGGGCCAATCCCCCCGTACAGTAAGCTGCCAAGTGACCCAGCGATGGAACGCTGGCTGATGAATCAGTTCGGCCTTTACTATGTCGGCTCGCTGCTGACACTGGTCGGCTACGACCCCAATTTCACGGTCGATGACCGCCGCTTCTGGATCAGGAATATCAAGGGATGAACGCACTGCTGCTGGCCGCCATGCCGGTGGTGCTGATGGATGGCACTGCCCCAGACCCCGACCACTGGTTGCGGATCGAGCCGGCCATTGCTGCCGCCGTGGAATGCCGTCAAGCCTTTCCAATACACGTGCTGGACGGCATTGCACCCAATGCTCCCGGTAGTTGGGCGCTGACACCGGCACGCAGCTTCACGGCATTCGGCCTGCCGGTGAAGCGGATCGAGCTGTTCATCGACCCGGATGGTGATCTGGGTGCAAGTTATACCGCAGTGATTGAAAAGCGCAGCCTGGAACAGGCGCGCAAGCAACTGAAGCTTGCCAGCCAGCGCGGGCGCATCGGCCAGCTGTCGGCAGATCAGCCCAACGTCGAAGTTCAAGTAAGCTGCACGGTCGCCGCAACGCGACAAGGGTGAACATCCTGCGCATCCTCTCCGGCGGCCAAACCGGCGTAGACCGGGCGGCGCTGGATTTCGCCATCGCCCGGCAAATTCCACACGGCGGCTGGTGCCCGGCAGGCCGACGGGCCGCTGACGGCCTCCTGGATGCTCGCTACCAGTTGGTGGAGACCGAATCCAGCGGCTACCGCCAGCGTACCAAGCACAATGTTCGGGACGCTGATGCAACGCTGATCATTTACCGAGGCGGGCTGGAAGGCGGCAGCCTGCTTACTCGCGATCTGGCGGCGGGACACGGCAAGCCGCTGCTGCTGTGCGATGTGCATGCCCCTACAGAAGAGCTGTTGGCTGCATGGCAAGACTGGTTGGTTAGCCATCCCATCGCTATTCTCAACATTGCTGGCCCGAGTGAAGCACGCAACCCCGGTATTTACCTGCAGGCGAGCACGCTGCTGGGCCTTTTCTGGAGCACGGAACATGAGCCGATCTGATGCCCGTTGCGCGACACCTTATATCTACTCGGGTGAGTTGCAAATCCGTCCCGAAGTGGATGCCGCGCTGGCTGCGCTGAAAGACAAACCCTACACTGCCATCCCCAGCTGGAAAAATGACGGAACCTGGGAGCTATGGACAGTGGAAGGCGACGGCGAAACCGAGCCCTGCATCATCAGCGGCCCATCGACAACCTATGCCAGC
>SMDA01000015.1 GCA_004346645.1 Gulbenkiania mobilis | reverse complement strand
CAGCGCTTGCGGAGTGAGGCAGTAACGGCGCAGCAGGTTGGCCGCCAAACCTTCGCCTTCCTCTGCGAGCACGATAAGGAAATGCTCCGGACAGACATAAGAGTGGCCGAGTTCGTTGGAGGCCACGAAAGCACGGCTGAGCGCGTCCTTGACCCGGGGCGACACGCCGATCTCGCCCTCGAACGGCTTATCGCCGCGCTTGGCTTCGGATTCGATCTGGCGCTTGAGGTCATCGACCTTGATCTTGAACTGCCCCAGGATGGTCTTGACCACGTCGCTGTCGGATAGCGCCAGCAGCAGGTGTTCGGTATCGACTTCGGCGCGGCCAAATTCGGCGGCATGTTTGGCGGCCTCCTGCAACAAAGCCTCGGACTGTTCGCTGATGCGGCTGGCGAGCCCACTGCCGCGCCGGCGCGTTGTACCCGTAGCAGCCGGGGCGGGTTCGCCGAACGAGGCATCGACCACCTCGTCGGTGTCGGCCGCACCCGACGGCGAATCGTCACCGATGCGGAAGAAGTCGCTGCCGAGGAAGTCTTCGAACAGGCCGCTACGTGAGCCGAACAAGGCTTCCAGCGGTGAGACGGTGCGCTTTTGCTGGCGCACCAGTTGGCGATAGTGATCGTCACACTACTGCTTGGTGCTGTGTCGTACATTGAGATTGGCTTCCACCCGCACCGTGGCGGGCTGGCCGCAGACTTGGCATTGTTTTCTGGCCATGCCGATGCTCCTGTAAAGATTGATCTGACGAGGCACCGCCGATCACGGTGCCTCATCTCTTTGTGGTTTTGAGAAAAGCGAGCCGACCAGCGTCAGCCATTGATCGGGATCGAGCGCCCCTGCTTGGGCGTACTGGCCTCGCGCTTGTCCATCGTGATCGTGAGCACGCCGTTCTTGAAAGCGGCCTTGATCGTGTCCTGGTTGGCATCGGCCGGCAGGTTCAGAGCGCGCTGAAAGCTGCCGTAGGAGCGCTCCACCCGGTGGAAACCGCCGTCTTTCGTTTCCTGCTCCTGACGCTTTTCACCGCGCACCAGCAGCACGTCATTGTCGAGCGTGATCTGGATGTCTTTTTCCTCGACGCCGGGCACTTCCAGGGCGATCTTGTACTGCTTGTCGGTCTCCTGGATGTCCAGCGCCGGTTTCAGCAGGCCCGGCCACTCCGACGGCCAGCGTGGCATGGCCAGCGTCGGGAAACCGAAGCCTCGAAACGCGTCGTCGAACAGGCGATCGATCTCGCGATGCAATTGCAGGATGGGACTGACGGGCCCACCCGCCACCGGCAGGTCATTGCGCTGCACCGGCAGCGAGGCAGTGCTCTGTTGTTCTTCCTGCTCCTTTTTGAACCAGTTCCAGGGAGCCAATTTCTTGAAATCAATGTCCATGTCACACCTCCAGAAGAAAAATTGAAGACTCTCGCTCACTCCGTTTGCCTGCGGCTATGGATAGCGCGCCCAGACGACACGGAGTGTTCCGCTGACTTTGGCTGCTCATCTGTGCGTATCACCTCCTTCTTTCTGCCTGCTTGGATCTGATCATTGATCCATCGATCGATTTCACTTTGACGAAACCGCCACGTCCCGCCGACCTTGAAGGCCGGAATCTCCCCGTGCGAGGCGAGCCGGTAAAGCGTCCGCTTGCCGACTTTCAAGTAGGCAGCCAACTCGTCGAATGTGAAGATCGCCTGCTGGCGCGCTGTCATACCACCCCCACTAGTTCCGTCGTCACGCGGCCTCGCCTGAGGAAAGTCTTGCAAGACTTTGCAAGATAATGCGCCTAACATGCCGAAAGTCAACAGCCAACATCCAGCGATCTGCTGGCCGATCGATGTGACTCAAATCTTCAAGGACGGTATGCCAGGGCGGGCCGGTCCGGCGCAGGGGACGGTGGGTTGATCGGGACCTTGCGGGCGCCGCCCACGGCCGCAGATCAAACACCGATCCTCACGTTGTAACCGAGCGCCCGCAGCCCCTTGCTCGTGCGCATGTTCCTTGGCGGAAACTCGTCTGGGCGCGCCCAGCCGACGATTTCCCCGAGGCTGCTCAGGCCAATGTGCGGAATTGCCCAGTCGTCGCTGTGGATCGCGTTCCAGAGCCGGGCCGATACACTTCCATTGCCCCAGACGACGTAGTTCAACAGCTCAAGCATCGTCCGCCCTTCGCGGGATCGCTGCCGCCACAGCCACTCGCCGAACTTCTCGACCTTGTCGTCGCCGGCCTGCGGTCGGTCAGGCAAGCCCAAGTGCTCGTTTTCCTGCTTGATGGCGTGGTCTCGGATCGCGTGCACCCGGGAAACGGCATCGACGAATTCCTGCTCCGTCAGTTTGAGAATGCGATCGCGTGCCAGTAACTCGCGCAGCCGGGGCGACCACTCGTAGATGGTGCGTTCTTCAAACGAGTGGTCGAAGTCGGCGTCATGCCACCACTCCAACGCGTCTCGTAACGCCAGCTCCGGATTCTTGGAGTTCCTGGCGAAGAACTCTTCATAGGGGTGACGGTTACCGTCCTTGACCTGCTTGTAGTAGTAGGCGTGGAGGAACTGGTCCGCTTGAACGCCTGGGGCTACCGAAGCGTTGATCCAGTCCGGCTTTACTTCCGGCGCCGAAACTCTGGATGCGATGGATCGCATCACCTGCAGCGTGTCGTTCCAGTCCTGCTCGAACTTCTGGAACCGCTTCTCGGACGAACGCTTCGTGTCGACGAATACAAGCCCCTGGTTCTTCGGCAACAAGCGATCCTTATCGAACTGCTGTTCAAGCCCGTATTCGCGCTTTGAAAGTTCTGTCCGCCGGTCTGCCAAGCGCACCTGCTCTTGATAGATCTCTTTGGTCAGTGGCCGTGCGCGGTCATCCACTTCCTCGAAAAAGCGCAGCAACTCTCGTTCCATACCTGTCTCGACCAGCTCATCGTGTGGCAGAAAGGTACCCGCTTCGATGTTTGAGATCCAGGCCCGGTCAGACAGATTGGCAGAACCGATGTACGCTCCGGCATCCACCCACCAGATGACCTTCGCGTGCAGGATGTCAGGAACGAGCTTGCAGTCGAAGTTCGGGCTGGCCATGTCCAGAAACCACTTCAACACCGTTGGGTCGACGGCCACGGTGTGGTCGTAGCGGCCGAAGAACTCCAGCGGCTTCAAATGCCGCGCGCAGGCTTCGAACAACTGCATATTGTCGCGGCTGGCATAGGCGACCGCAGCACGAACGCGCGTACAAGGTTCGATAACCTCAGCCAGCAGGTTTTGCAGTAGTTGCTTGTTGAGGGGACCCGCAATGAAACGCATTAATATTTATTCCTTCAATCTATTGAGCGGGATCTCTTATTTTTCTCGATTACTTCAATTCTTTGCATCAAGTAATGCTTCGATCCGCGCCACCACGTCGGCCAAGTGCGATTTCAGCTCGTGTTCCCAAACCCTCATAACGGTCCAGCCTTCAGCTTCTAATGCTGCATCTGCCTTTCTGTCCCTGGTAATATTACTGGCAACCTTATGGGACCAGAATTCCGCGTTCTGGGCAGGTGCGGAATAATGCTGCGGACAACCGTGCCAGAAACATCCGTCCACGAATATGGCAACCCGTTTAGTCACGAAGCACAGATCGGGTGTGCCTGGAAGCTTCGGCGTCAGCCGATATCGGAGTCCTTGATGCCAAAGAGCACGACGGAGTGCTAGCTCGGGAGCCGTGTTCCGGCTTCTGACTCTAGCCATCTGCTCCGACTTTGTCAGCTTCCTCGACTTCGTTTTACGCGGTCGCATTCGTGGCGTTCTCGGGTATCTCAGCCGCTGGCATCTGGGTCAACATATGCGCACCAAACCCGAGATCTGTCGCCGCTGCAGCCAAATCTTCTCGTAGGTATTGCACGCGAACGGAGAAGAATGCTGTATCAATTCCCCCTCTTGACGAGCCAAGTCTCCTCACGAAAAAGGAGTCGCCGGGGAAGATGAGAAAGGCCTTCGATGCCCCGAATGCCTCAGCATGAGTCAGCAATTGATAGACGTCGCCGGCGGCAGCTGAACCGTCGAATATCTTGTACTTGACGTCTCCGACAGCAGGCTCGCCAGAAGTAGGTGAAACTACGATATCCGGGTTTGCACGGTACTCGCTCTGTTCTCTGTCAAAGATTGCCTGGGGCGAAGCTCCACCGCGAAATACAGTTGCCTGCGTGCATATTTCAGCTAAGACATTGCGAACTGCTGTCTCGAATAAGGCCTCCAGATTGAGGAACCACGTCCTAGGTAATCCTGCGGGCCGTCCTGTTGACGAATCGAAGCTCTCATGCGACAGCATTACGCTCGCTAGAGACATCATGTCCCTGACCAAATCGTCGTGTTCCGATTCTGCTAGCCGCAACGCCTTGGTGGCAAAATACGACCGTTCCCGATACAAAATTTCGTGATCCCGGCAGTCCGCGAAAATCATGGATAAGCTTCGGGACTTGGCGATCACCCCCTCGGGCAGTCTAATCAGACGAGCAAGACGTTCCACCTCTGAAAGAGCAACCAGCACAATTTTATTGATTGGTGTGCTAAAGGTGGCGACGTTCTTTTCAAAGGCCAATAAGTGCCCAAGCCCTCTCGCTCGAAGCTGAATGGACTTGGTGATATCCAACTTGCCACCCACCAACGATCCAACAGACTTCCTTGTGGCGTACTGGAATTTTCTTCCGGAAGAGGTGTACGTTGTGACCGTGTCGAGAAACTGGCCGACAAGCAGCACTATCAGGTCGACGTCCCCCCAATCTCAGTAGCACTACGCTTTAGAGTCCAAGGCTAATTTACCTGATTTCTCCGCCAGTAATTTGGCGTAGGCCGCTGGCGTCAAACCACCCAGGGCTTTCTTGGGTCT
>SMDA01000014.1 GCA_004346645.1 Gulbenkiania mobilis | reverse complement strand
ATCGTGGTGATCGCTGCGGTCAGCGTGGTCTTACCATGGTCAACGTGACCAATGGTGCCAACGTTTACGTGCGGTTTCGTCCGCTCGAACTTTTCTTTTGCCATTTTGCAAAAAATCCTTGATTAAAGAACAAATCGTAAAAGGTTGGCCGAAGACGATGCTTCGGCCAACCCCAGCGCATTACTTCTTGGCGCTCATCACAGCGTCAGCCACATGCTTCGGAGCCTCGGAGTAGTGCTTGAACTCCATGGAGTAGGTCGCACGACCTTGGCTCAGCGAACGCAGCGTGGTGGAGTAGCCGAACATCTCGGCCAGCGGCACTTCGGCGCGAATCTTCTTGCCACCCACGCCGTCGTCGTCCATACCCTGAACGATGCCGCGACGGGACGACAGGTCGCCCATCACGTCGCCCATGTACTCTTCCGGAGTTTCCACTTCAACGGCCATCATCGGCTCGAGCAGTACCGGGCTCGCCTTGCGCATGCCCTCCTTGAAGGCCATCGAGGCCGCCAGTTCGAACGCGATCTGCGAGGAGTCGACATCGTGGTACGAACCGAAGGTCAGTCGCACCCTGACGTCCACCACCGGGAAGCCGGCGAGAATACCGTTGTTCAGCGTATTCTGGATACCCTTGTCAACGGACGGAATGAATTCGCGCGGAATTACACCACCCTTGATCTCGTCGACAAACTGGTAGCCGCCACCCTCTTCCAACGGCTCGATGGTGATCACGACGTGACCGTACTGACCCTTACCACCGGACTGCTTGACGTGCTTGGCTTCGGATTCCACGGCCTTGCGGATGGTCTCGCGATAGGCCACTTGCGGGGCCCCCACGTTGGCTTCCACGCCGAATTCACGACGCATGCGGTCGACAATAATCTCGAGGTGCAGTTCGCCCATGCCGGAGATGATGGTCTGGCCGGATTCTTCGTCGGTACGCACACGGAAGGACGGGTCTTCCTTGGCCAGGCGGTTCAGGGCAACGCCCATCTTTTCCTGGTCAGCCTTGGTTTTCGGCTCCACAGCAACGTGAATCACCGGCTCCGGGAATTCCATGCGTTCCAGGACGATCGGAGCGTCCACGTCGCACAGGGTTTCCCCGGTGGTAACATCCTTCAGACCGATGGCGGCGGCGATGTCGCCTGCGCGCACTTCCTCGATTTCCTTACGATCGTTGGCGTGCATTTGCACGATACGACCGATACGTTCCTTCTTGCCCTTGACCGAGTTGAGCACGGTATCACCCGACTTCACCACGCCGGAGTAGACGCGGAAGAAGGTCAGCTGGCCCACGTACGGGTCGTTCATCAGCTTGAAGGCCAGTGCGGAGAACTTGGCATCGTCAGCAGCTTCACGGGTGGCGGCGGTGCCGTCAGCCAGCTCGCCTCCGACCGGCGGGATATCCACAGGCGACGGCAGCAGCTCGACAACGGCGTCCAGCATGCGCTGCACACCCTTGTTCTTGAATGCAGAACCACACAGCATCGGCTGGATTTCGCATTTGATGGTGCGGTCGCGCAGACCCTTGATGATCTCTTCCTCGGAAAGGGTGCCTTCCTCGAGGTACTTGTTCATCATGTCTTCGCTGGCCTCGGCAGCTGCCTCAACCATTTTCTCGCGCCACTCTTCGGCCACCGATACCAGGTCGGCCGGAATTTCGCCGTATTCGAACTTCATGCCCTGAGAAGCTTCATCCCAGATGATGGCCTTCATTTTCAGAAGGTCGACCACACCCTGGAAGTTGTCTTCAGCGCCGATGGGCACAACGACAGGCACCGGGTTGCCACGCAGACGGGTACGCACCTGCTCGACCGCACGGAAGAAGTTGGCACCCTGGCGGTCCATCTTGTTCACGAAGGCGATGCGGGGCACCTTGTACTTGTTGGCCTGACGCCATACGGTCTCCGACTGCGGCTGAACACCGCCCACCGCGCAGTACACCATTACGGCACCGTCCAGAACGCGCATGGAACGCTCCACCTCTACGGTGAAGTCCACGTGCCCCGGGGTGTCGATGATGTTGAAGCGGTGTTCCGGGAACTGCATGCCCATGCCCTTCCAGAACGTGGTGGTCGCAGCGGAAGTGATGGTGATACCACGCTCCTGCTCCTGCTCCATCCAGTCCATGGTGGCTGCGCCGTCATGCACTTCACCAATCTTGTGGTTGACGCCGGTGTAAAACAGAATACGTTCGGTCGTCGTCGTCTTGCCGGCATCGATGTGAGCGGAAATACCGATGTTGCGGTACCGCTCGATAGGGGTTTTCCTAGCCACGGCCAGAACCTTCCTGAATGAGTTGAATTAGAAGCGGAAGTGCGAGAAGGCCTTGTTGGCTTCTGCCATGCGGTGCACTTCTTCACGCTTCTTCATGGCGCCGCCACGGCCTTCGGCTGCATCGAGCAGCTCGCCAGCCAGGCGCAGGTCCATGGATTTTTCACCGCGCTTTCGGGCAGCATCACGCAGCCAACGCATTGCAAGGGCCATACGACGAGCCGGACGTACCTCAACTGGAACCTGGTAGTTCGCACCACCCACACGGCGGCTCTTCACTTCGACCACGGGCTTGGCATTGGCCAGCGCGGTGTTGAAAACTTCGAGCGGGTTCTTGCCGCTCTTCTTTTCGATCTGGGCGAGGGCACCATAGATGATGCGCTCTGCAACCGATTTCTTACCGTCGATCATGACTACGTTCATGAATTTCGACAGGTCTTGGCTACCGAACTTCGGATCCGGCAGAACCTCGCGCTTCGGTACTTCTCTACGTCTTGGCATGTTAATTCCTTTGTCTATTCAGTTGAGCCTGTGCTCATGACCGCCCAGCGGAGCGATCACTTACTCGACGGCTACGCCGCCGTGCCATGCCTTCCCTTACTTGGGACGCTTAGCACCGTACTTGGAGCGAGCTTGCTTACGATCTTTAACGCCAGCGGTATCCAGCGAGCCACGTACGGTGTGATAACGCACACCCGGGAGGTCTTTCACACGACCGCCACGGATCAGTACAACGGAGTGCTCCTGCAGGTTGTGGCCTTCACCCCCGATATACGAAATCACTTCGAAACCGTTGGTCAGACGCACCTTGCACACCTTACGCAGCGCCGAGTTCGGCTTCTTCGGGGTGGTGGTGTAAACACGGGTGCACACACCGCGTTTCTGCGGGCAGGCTTCCAGCGCCGGCACCTTGCTCTTCGCCTTTTCGGCGAGGCGGCCTTTGCGGACGAGTTGGTTGATGGTTGGCATTACGTAGTTCCTAGTTGAGGTCATTTGGCGGCACGACACCGCCAAACCGGCGATTATATTTTGCGCAGATGGCCAGCGTCAATAAAAAGCGCTGCCAAAACAACGAAGTCCGTTGTTCTGGCAGCGCTTGTCCAGGCAGGGGGTTGGCCGAAGCCTTACTCGTCTGCCTCGAAGCTCTCGCTCAGGGTAGGTTCGACCACCAGGCTGTCGCCTGCTGCATCAAGCCCAAGGTTCTGGCGGCGGCGGTTGCGATGGTATGCAAGACCGGTACCGGCCGGGATCAGGCGACCCACAATCACGTTTTCCTTCAGGCCGCGCAGGTCATCCTTTTTGCCCATGATGGCGGCTTCGGTCAGGACACGCGTGGTTTCCTGGAAAGACGCGGCCGAGATGAACGAGTCAGTCGACAGCGATGCCTTGGTGATACCGAGCAGCACGTTCTCGTACTGGGCCGGGATCTTGTCTTCGGCCAACATACGGTCGTTGGTCTCCAGCACTTCCGCACGCTCCACCTGCTCGCCCTGGATGAAGTCGGTGTCGCCCGAATCGGTGATGATCACGCGGCGCAGCATCTGACGGATGATGACCTCGATGTGCTTGTCGTTGATCTTTACACCCTGCAGGCGGTAAACCTCCTGCACTTCCTGAACGATGTAGCGAGCCAGCGCCTCGATGCCCTGCAGGCGCAGGATGTCGTGCGGATCCACCGGACCATCGACGATGAGTTCGCCACGGTTTACCACCTGACCATCGTGAACGAGCACGTGCTTGTCCTTCGGAATCAGGTTCTCGTAACCGTTGCCGTCCATGTCGGTGATGATCAGGCGCTGTTTGCCCTTGGTGTCCTTGCCGAACGAAACGGTACCGGTCACCTCGGCCAGCATGCCGGCATCCTTGGGCGAGCGGGCCTCGAACAGCTCAGCCACACGCGGCAGACCCCCGGTAATGTCGCGGGTCTTGGTGGTTTCCTGCGGGATACGCGCCAGTACCTCGCCTTTGCCCACTTCCTGACCATCCTTGACGGTAATGATGGCGCCAACCTGGAAGGTGATCGACACCGACGCGTCGGAACCGGCCAGCTTCACCTCGTTGCCGCTCTCGTCGATCAGCTTGACGAGCGGCCGCAGCATCTTGCTCTGCGAACCGGCACGACGCTTCGGATCGATGACCACCAGGTTGGACAGACCGGTCACGTCATCGGTCTGCTTCGCGACGGTCACGCCCTCTTCCACGTTCTCGAACTTCACACGGCCCGCATACTCGGTGATGATCGGACGGGTGTGCGGATCCCAGGTGGCCAGTACCGTGCCGGCCTTGATCTGCAGGCCATCGGTGACCAGCAGGGTGGCACCGTACGGTACTTTGTGACGTTCGCGCTCGCGGCCCATGTCGTCGTGAATGACCACTTCGCCAGAGCGGGTGATCACGATCAGCTCGCCCTTGGTATTGGCCACGTAACGCATCTGGCTGGAGAAACGCACCGTACCGTTGGACTTGCCTTCCACTTGGCTGGCGGCGGCATTACGCGATGCGGCACCACCGATGTGGAAGGTACGCATCGTCAGCTGGGTACCCGGTTCACCGATCGACTGTGCAGCGATCACGCCCACGGCCTCACCGGCATTGACCTGCTTGCCACGTGCCAGATCGCGGCCGTAACACTTGGCGCACAGACCGTAGCGGGTATCGCAAGTGATCGCCGTCCGCACCTTGACTTCGTCGATGCCGAGGGTGTCGATGCGATCTACCAGGGCCTCATCCAGCAGAGTTCCGGCTTCGATCACGGTCTCACCGGAGGAGGGATCGACGATATCGGTTGCGGTGACACGCCCCAGGATACGGTCGCGCAGCGCTTCGATCACGTCGCCACCCTGCAGCACGGCCTTCATGGTGAAGCCGTTGGTCGTGCCGCAGTCGTCCTCGATCACCACCAGATCCTGCGTCACGTCCACCAGGCGACGGGTCAGGTAACCGGAGTTAGCGGTCTTGAGAGCCGTATCCGCCAGACCCTTACGGGCACCGTGGGTGGAGATGAAGTACTGCAGTACCGTGAGGCCCTCGCGGAAGTTCGAGGTAATCGGCGTTTCGATGATCGAGCCGTCCGGCTTGGCCATCAGGCCCCGCATGCCAGCCAGCTGCTTGATCTGCGCCACAGAGCCCCGAGCACCGGAGTCGGCCATCATGTAGATGGAGTTGAACGACTCCTGGTCGACTTCCTTGCCCTCGCGGTCGATGACCTTCTGCTTGGACAGCTCGTCCATCATCGCCTTGGCGACCTTGTCACCGGTGCGGCCCCAGATGTCCACGACCTTGTTGTAGCGCTCACCCTGGGTGACCAGACCCTGGCGGTACTGTTCCTCGATCTCCTTGACTTCCTTCTGTGCCTCGGCCAGCAGGTCGGCTTTCTTGGTGGGCACGAGCATGTCGTCCACGCAGATGGAGATGCCGCCACGGGTGGAGTAAGCAAAGCCGGTGTACATCAGCTGGTCGGCAAAGATGACAGTGTCGCGGATGCCGCAGCGACGGAACGAAGCATTGATCAGCTTCGAAATTTCCTTCTTCTTCAGTGCCTTGTTGATGTACTCGAACGGCAGGCCCTTGGGCAGGATGTCCGACAGGATGGCGCGGCCCACGGTGGTCTCGTGGCGCTTCATTACCGGCTGGAACTCGCCCTGCTCGTCCTTTTCCCACTCCTTCAGGCGCACGGTGATGCGTGTGGCCAGCTCGACCTGACGGGTCTCGTAGGCACGGTGGACTTCCTTGGTGTCCGCGAAGACCATGCCCTCGCCCTTGCCGTTCACCTTGTCGCGGGTCATGTAGTAAAGACCCAGCACGATATCCTGCGACGGAACGATGATCGGCTCACCGTTGGCGGGCGACAGTACGTTGTTGGTGGCCAGCATCAGGGTGCGGGCTTCCATCTGCGCCTCGAGCGACAGCGGCACGTGCACGGCCATCTGGTCACCGTCGAAGTCGGCGTTGAACGCCGCGCAGACCAGCGGGTGCAGCTGGATGGCCTTGCCTTCGATCAGCACGGGTTCGAAGGCCTGAATGCCCAGGCGGTGCAGGGTCGGCGCACGGTTCAGAAGCACCGGGTGCTCGCGAATCACGTCCTCCAGGATGTCCCATACTTCGGGGACTTCCTGCTCGACCAGCTTCTTGGCCGCCTTGATGGTGGAGGCCAGACCCATCACTTCCAGCTTGTGGAAGATGAAAGGCTTAAAGAGTTCCAGTGCCATCTTCTTCGGCAGGCCGCACTGGTGCAGACGCAGGGTCGGGCCTACGGTAATCACGGAACGACCGGAGTAGTCCACGCGCTTGCCGAGCAGGTTCTGACGGAAGCGACCGCCCTTACCCTTGATCATGTCAGCCAGCGACTTGAGCGGGCGCTTGTTGGCGCCGGTCATGGCCTTGCCGCGGCGACCGTTGTCCAGCAGCGAATCCACGGCTTCCTGCAGCATGCGCTTCTCGTTGCGCACGATGATGTCCGGTGCACGCAGTTCGAGCAGACGCTTCAGACGGTTGTTACGGTTGATGACGCGGCGGTACAGGTCGTTCAGGTCGGAGGTGGCAAAGCGGCCGCCATCCAGCGGAACCAGCGGACGCAGCTCCGGCGGCAGGACCGGCAGCACCTCCAGAATCATCCACTCGGGCTTGATGCCGGAGCGTTCGAAGGCCTCAAGCACCTTCAGGCGCTTGGCGATTTTCTTGATCTTGGTGTCGGAACCGGTGCTTTCCAGATCGCGGCGCAGGGTCTCGATCTCGCGGGACAGGTCCAGACCGCGCAGCAGTTCGCGGATGGCTTCGGCACCCATGACGGCCTTGAAGTCGTCACCGTACTGGTCTTCCTTATCCAGGAAGTCCTCTTCGGTCAGCAGCTGGCCCTTCTGCAGCGGGGTCATGCCCGGGTCGGTCACGACGAAGGCTTCGAAGTACAGTACGCGCTCGATGTCGCGCAGCGTCATGTCGAGCACCATGCCCAGACGCGACGGCAGCGACTTCAGGAACCAGATGTGTGCCACTGGGCTGGCCAGCTCGATATGCCCCATGCGCTCGCGGCGCACCTTGGACAGCGTCACTTCTACACCGCACTTCTCGCAGATCACGCCGCGGTGCTTGAGACGCTTGTACTTGCCGCACAGGCATTCGTAATCCTTCACCGGCCCGAAGATGCGGGCGCAGAACAGGCCATCGCGTTCAGGCTTGAAGGTACGGTAGTTGATGGTTTCGGGTTTCTTGACTTCGCCGAACGACCAGGAACGGATCTTGTCGGGCGAGGCGATGCCGATCTTAATCGCATCAAACTCTTCTTCTTGCGTTACTTGCTTAAAGAGGTCGAGCAGAGCTTTCATTGCGTCTCCAGTCAGGAGACCGTGCTTCGGCCAACGTTGGCCGAAGCACGGCAGTCCTAATTAATAGCGTTCCAGGTCGATGTCGAGGCCGAGCGAGCGGATTTCCTTGACGAGTACGTTGAACGATTCCGGCATGCCGGCATCGATCTTGTGCTCGCCCTTGACGATGTTCTCGTACACCTTGGTACGGCCCGTCACGTCGTCCGACTTCACGGTCAGCATTTCCTGCAGCGTATATGCAGCGCCGTAGGCTTCCAGCGCCCAGACTTCCATCTCACCGAAGCGCTGGCCACCGAACTGTGCCTTGCCGCCCAGCGGCTGCTGGGTCACCAGCGAGTACGGACCGGTCGAACGGGCGTGCATCTTGTCGTCGACGAGGTGATGCAGCTTCAGGTAGTGCATCACGCCCACGGTCACCTTGCGGTCGAAGGCTTCACCGGAGCGGCCATCGTACAGCGTCATCTGGGTCTTGGATTCGTTGAACCCAAGCTGCTCGGTGTGCGGGTCCTCATCCGGATAGGCCAGATTCAGCATGTGCCGGATCTCCTCTTCCTTGGCACCGTCGAACACCGGGGTCGCAAACGGCATGCCCTTGCTGAGGTTTTCGGCCAACGTGCGGATCTCCACATCGGTCATCCCGGCAATTTCTTCCGGTTTGCCCACTTCGTTGTAGATGCGCTCGATATAGCTGCGCAGCTCGCCCACCGCCTTCTGCTCGCGCATCATGCGGTTGATCCGCTCGCCGATGCCCTTGGCGGCCCAGCCCAAGTGCACTTCCAGGATCTGGCCGATGTTCATCCGCGATGGTACGCCCAGCGGGTTGAGCACGATGTCTACCGGACGGCCATCGCCCATGAACGGCATGTCTTCCACCGGCAGGATGCGCGACACCACACCCTTGTTACCGTGTCGGCCGGCCATCTTGTCACCAGCCTGCAGGCGGCGCTTCACGGCGAGGTATACCTTCACCATCTTCTGCACGCCCGGGGGCAGTTCGTCACCCTGGGTCAGCTTGCGCTTCTTGTCATCGAACTTGAGGTCGAATTCCTCACGCTTCTGCGACAGGCTTTCCTTGATCAGTTCGAGTTGCTTGGCGATGTCTTCATCGGCCATGCGGATATCGAACCAGTCGTGCTTGGTCGGCAGCTCCGCCAGGTATTCGTGGCTGATCACGGTGCCCTTGGCCAGACGCTTCGGACCGCCATTGGCTGCCTTGCCCACGATCAGGCGCTCAATACGGCTGAACGCGTCGTGCTCGAAAATGCGCAGCTGGTCGTTCAGGTCCAGCCGGTAACGCTTCAGTTCCGCATCGATGATCGACTGGGCGCGCTTGTCGCGCTCGATACCTTCGCGTGTGAAGACCTGAACGTCGATCACGGTGCCGGTCATGCCGGTGGGCACGCGCAGACTGGTGTCCTTCACGTCGGACGCCTTCTCGCCGAAGATCGCACGCAGCAGTTTCTCTTCCGGCGTGAGCTGCGTCTCGCCCTTGGGGGTTACCTTGCCGACCAGCACGTCGCCCGCTTCAACCTCTGCACCGATGTACACGATGCCCGACTCGTCCAGCCGGCCTGCCATGCGCTCAGACAGGTTTGGAATGTCGCGAGTGATCTCTTCCGGTCCCAGCTTGGTGTCGCGGGCCACCACCGAGAGTTCCTCGATGTGGATCGAAGTGTAGCGGTCGTCGGCCACCACCTTCTCAGAAATGAGGATCGAGTCCTCGAAGTTGTAGCCGTTCCACGGCATGAACGCGATGGTCATGTTCTGACCGAGCGCGAGCTCACCCAGGTCGGTGGAGGCCCCATCGGCCACCACGTCGCCGCGGGCAATGATCTCGCCCACCTTCACCACCGGACGCTGGTTGATGTTGGTGTTCTGGTTGGAACGGGTGAACTTGGTGAGGTTGTAGATATCCACGCCCACTTCACCGGCCGTGGCTTCCTCGTCATTCACACGCACCACGACGCGGTTGGCGTCCACATAGTCCACCACGCCGCCACGACGGGCCACGACGGTGGTGCCGGAGTCAACGGCCACCGAACGCTCGATGCCGGTGCCGACCAGCGGTTTCTCCGGGCGCAGGCACGGTACGGCCTGACGCTGCATGTTGGCGCCCATCAGGGCACGGTTGGCGTCATCGTGCTCCAGGAACGGAATCAGCGAAGCAGCGACCGATACCACCTGACCGGTAGCCACGTCCATGTACTGAACGCGGTCCGGCGTGGACAGGATGGTCTCGCCTTTCTCACGGCAGGTCACCAGTTCGTCGATCAGGGTGCCGTCTTCGGCCAACTCGGCGTTGGCCTGCGCGATCACGTAGCGGCCTTCTTCGATGGCCGACAGGTAATCGATTTCGTTGGTCACCTTGCCGTCCACCACCTTGCGGTACGGCGTTTCCAGGAAGCCAAACTCGTTGGTGCGCGCATAGACGGACAGCGAGTTGATCAGACCGATGTTCGGGCCTTCCGGCGTTTCAATCGGGCACACGCGACCGTAGTGGGTCGGATGCACGTCACGCACTTCGAAGCCGGCACGTTCGCGGGTC
Source organism: Gulbenkiania mobilis (assembly GCA_004346645.1). Taxonomy (GTDB): domain Bacteria; phylum Pseudomonadota; class Gammaproteobacteria; order Burkholderiales; family Chromobacteriaceae; genus Gulbenkiania; species Gulbenkiania mobilis. The sequence goes on along the minus strand of SMDA01000014.1, from coordinate 5,431 downwards.
AGACCGCCAGGCCCCAGAGCCGATACACGGCGTTTGTGGGTCACCTCGGACAGCGGGTTGGTTTGGTCCATGAACTGCGACAGCTGGCTAGAACCGAAGAATTCCTTGATGGCGGCGCTGACCGGCTTGGCATTGATCAGGTCATGCGGCATCAGGTTGTCGGATTCGGCCTGGTTCAAACGCTCCTTCACGGCGCGCTCGACACGCACGAGGCCGGCACGGAACTGGTTCTCGGCCAGTTCGCCCACCGAACGCACTCGACGGTTGCCCAGGTGATCGATGTCGTCTACTTCGCCACGCCCGTTACGCAGCTCGGTCAGGATGGCGATGACCGACACGATGTCTTCGGTGGTCAGCGTCCCGTCCATGTTGCCGGCACGTTCGGCAAACTTTTCGCCGATCAGGTGGCGGAACCACTCCGGCGACTTCTCATCGAACTTGTAGTCGTAGGTGCGGGTGTTGAACTTCATCCGACCCACACGCGACAGGTCGTAGGTTTCCTCGCTGAAGAACAGGCGCTGGAACAGCTGTTCCACGGCCTCTTCGGTCGGCGGTTCCCCCGGACGCATCATGCGGTAGATGGCCACACGCGCCTGGGTCTGGTCCTGAATGTCGTCGACACGCAGCGTCTGCGCGATGTAGGCGCCATGGTCGAGGTCGTTGGTGAACAGCACCTCGACTTCACCGATATCGGCCAGCGCAAGCTTGGCCAGCGTTTCTTCGGTGATCTCCTCGTTGGCAGGAGCGATCACTTCGCCCGTTTCGGTGTTGACCACGGCACGCCCCAGCACCTTGCCCAGCAGCGCGTCGGCCGGCACCTCGATGCGATCAATGCTGGCGGCCTGAATGTCGCGAATATGCTTAGCCGTGATGCGCTTGTCGCGCTGCACGATCAGCTTGCCGTCCGGTGCCACGATGTCGAACTTGGCCTGCTCGCCCTTCAAGCGATCGGCCACCACCTTCATGAACACGCCGTTCTGCGTCAGGTAGAAGGTATCGAAGCTGTAGAACTCGGACAGAATGCGTTCTTCGCTATAGCCCAGTGCCTTCAACAGGATCGTCACCGGCATCTTGCGGCGGCGGTCGATTCGGAAGTACAGCAGGTCCTTGGGGTCGAACTCAAAGTCGAGCCAGGAACCACGGTAGGGGATGATACGCGCCGAGAACAGCAGTTTGCCCGACGAGTGGGTCTTGCCGCGATCATGTTCGAAGAATACGCCGGGGCTGCGATGCAGCTGGCTGACGATGACGCGCTCGGTCCCGTTGATGATGAACGAACCGTTGGTCGTCATCAGCGGGATTTCACCCATGTAGACTTCGTTCTCGCGCACTTCCTTGACCACCGGCTTGGACGACTCGCGATCCAGGATGGTCAGGCGGATTCGCGCACGCAGGGGCGACGCGAAGGTGATGCCGCGCAGTTGGCACTCCTGCACGTCGAAAGGCGGCTCGCCCAAAATGTAGTGCACGAAGTCCAGGCGTGCATAGCCGTTGTGGCTCACGATCGGGAAAATCGACTTGAATGCTGCCTGCAGGCCAGCATCCTTGCGCTGATCTACCGGAACACCCAGCTGGAGAAATTCGGTGTACGAATCAATCTGGGTCGCCAACAGGAATGGGACGTCGAGAACGCTATCACGTTTGGCAAAGCTCTTACGGATACGCTTCTTCTCAGTAAACGAATAACTCATAGAGTCTCCATCGAGGTGGGGTGGCGCAAGAAAACAAAAGGCAGCGGCCACGCGGTTGCGTCGTGCTGGCTTTTGGTGTCTCTTCGGCCAACCATAAGCGCAATAAGGCTGGCGGATTTCTCCGCCAGCCTCACCATCTTCCTGTCAGGGAAGATTATTTGATTTCAGCCTTGGCACCGGCTTCGGTCAGCTGCTTCAGGATGTCCTCAGCTTCAGCCTTGGCGATGGCTTCCTTGACGGTCTTCGGAGCGCCGTCAACCAGGTCCTTGGCTTCTTTCAGGCCCAGACCGGTGATTGCACGGACAACCTTGATCACGTTCACCTTGTTCTCGCCAGCGGCGTTCAGGATCACGTCGAACTCGGTCTTCTCTTCAGCAGCAGCGGCGCCACCAGCAGCCGGGCCGGCAACGGCAACGGCAGCAGCGGAAACGCCGAACTTCTCTTCGAACGCCTTAACCAGGTCGTTCAATTCCATAACGGTCAGACCAGCAACGGCCTCGAGGATGTCTTCTTTGGTGATTGCCATGTGAAAATCTCCGGAAATCTGTATGAATCAAAAAAATTAAGCGGCTTCGGCCTGCTTCTCTGCCAGCGCGGCCAGGGCACGGGCAAAGCCGGACACCGGAGCTTGCATAACGTAGAGAAGCTTGGACAGCAGTTCTTCGCGGCTGGGGATGGATGCCAGCTCAGCAACCTGAGCAGCATTCAGCACTTTGCCTTCGTAGGAACCAGCCTTCACGACGATCTTGTCGTCGGCCTTGGCGAACTGGTGCAGCACCTTGGCAGCAGCAACCGGATCGGTAGAAATACCGTATACCAGCGGACCAACCATTTGCTCGGCCAGGGCCTCGAACGGCGTGCCGGCTACGGCACGACGCACCAGCGTGTTCTTCAGAACGCGCAGGTACACACCGTTCTCACGTGCCTGGGCACGGAGCTTGGTCATGCTGCTAACCTCGATGCCCCGATATTCGGCGATCACGAGCGTCTGGGCACCGACCAACTGGGCCGATACTTCAGCGACGACCGCCTTTTTATCTTCAATATTGAGACTCAAGGTCTACCTCCTAGACTGAAATGAAACAGGCAAGACTGCCTGCTTCGCTTTGCAGCGGCGACCTCATACAGGAGACATCACGGAGACATTCGGTGGTGCCCATGGGCAGAATTGAACTGCCGACCTCTCCCTTACCAAGGGAGTGCTCTACCCCTGAGCTACATGGGCCTGAATGAACGAGAGCCTTCTTTAGGGTTCACCATCTGCGTAGGACGCCGCAAGCGGCAATTAAGCAAACGCTCCTACGGTCTTTGACAATCTGGCAGCCAGAGGCTGCCAGCCCAAAGCCTTTGGCGGACGATGCCGCCTCACCATCCTTTAAGCGGTGGTGGCGTTAGGATCGATGCGGACACCGATACCCATCGTGCTCGATACAGCGATCTTCTTCAGGTACTGACCCTTGGCGGCAGCCGGTTTAGCCTTCACCAGTGCATCAACCAGCGCGGAGAAGTTCTCACGCAGGGCCTCCGGCTCGAAGGAAGCGCGACCGATGGTGGCGTGCACGATACCGGCTTTATCGGTACGGTACTGCACCTGACCGGCCTTGGCGTTTTTCACGGCTTCGGCGACGTTGGGGGTTACGGTACCCACCTTCGGGTTCGGCATCAGGCCGCGCGGGCCCAGGATCTGGCCCAGCTGACCCACAACGCGCATTGCATCCGGAGAAGCAATCACGATGTCGAAGTTGAGGTTGCCAGCCTTCACCTGCTCGGCGAGGTCGTCGAAACCCACAACATCGGCGCCGGCGGCCTTGGCAGCCTCTGCATTGGCACCTTGGGCGAACACGGCCACGCGTACCGACTTGCCGGTACCACGGGGCAGCACAACCGAGCCACGGACAACCTGGTCGGATTTACGCGGATCCACGCCCAGATTCACGGCAATGTCGATCGACTCGTCGAACTTAGCGGTGGCAGCCTGCTTAACCATCGAGATGGCTTCTTCGACGGTGTAGAGCTTGTTGCGGTCCACGGTAGAACGCAGGGATTGCATGCGCTTGGAAAGCTTGGCCATGTTACACGCCCTCCACTTCAAGACCCATCGAACGCGCGGAGCCGGCGATGGTGCGTACGGCCGCATCCATGTCGGCAGCGGTCAGGTCCGGCTGCTTGGTCTTGGCAATCTCTTCCAGCTGGGCGCGGGTCACCTTGCCAACCTTGTCGGTATGCGGCTTGGAGGAACCCTTCTGCAGACCGGCGGCCTTCTTCAGCAGAATGGTGGCCGGCGGAGTCTTCATGATGAAGGTGAAGGACTTGTCCGCGTAGGCGGTGATCACCACCGGAATCGGCAGACCCGGCTCAATGCCTTGGGTCTGGGCGTTGAACGCCTTGCAGAATTCCATGATGTTCAGACCACGCTGACCCAGCGCCGGGCCGATCGGCGGCGACGGATTGGCCTTGCCAGCGGGCACTTGCAGCTTTACATAGCCGACAATTTTCTTTGCCACAGTAGACTCCTAAAAACGGGTATAACGCGAAAATTTTCGCTTCCCAGAACAAAGCGCAAGATTATAACCCGGCGCCTCAGAAAAACCAACTCAAATCAAAGCTTTTCGACTTGATTGAAATCCAGCTCGACCGGTGTGTCGCGCCCGAAGATCTGCACCGAAACACGCAGCTTATTGCGCTCGTAATTGACTTCGTCCACCGAGCCGTTGAAATCATTGAAGGGCCCATCGATCACGCGCACTTTCTCACCCACCTCGAACAGCACCTTGGGCTTCGGCTTCTCAACCCCCTCCTGCATCTGCTGCATGATGGCGTCGACTTCCTTCTTGGAAATCGGGGCAGGACGATTGGCCGTACCACCGACGAAACCGGTCACTTTGGGCGTGCTCTTGACCAGGTGCCAAGTGTCATCGGTCATTTCCATTTCTACCAGCACATAACCCGGGAAGAACTTGCGCTCGGTGATCGAACGACGCCCGTTCTTGATGTCCACCACTTCCTCGACCGGGACCAAAACCTGACCGAACAGATCGGCCACGTCCGAGCGGTCGATACGCTCACGCAGCGCCTTCTGCACGCTCTTCTCGAAACCCGAATAGGCATGCACCACATACCAGCGTTTAGCCATTTATCACCCCCGACCCAAAAGGATGTCGTAGAACAGCCACGAGAGCCCGGAATCGACAATCCACATGAACAACGCCAGCACCAGCACGAACAGAAATACCAGACCCGTCATCTGCGTGGCTTCCTTACGTGTAGGCCACACGACCTTTTTTGCCTCTACCACGGACTCTTGGGCATACCCTACGAAGGCACGCCCGGGCGTGGACAGCCACATCACCACACCGGCAGCTAGCAACCCAGCAACGAAGGCAATAGCCCGGAGGAAGCCCTGCCCTTCAGGCACGAGGTAAAAGCCCGCGATCCCGGCCACGACCAGCAGGGCAGCCAACAGCAGTTTCAGTTTGTCTTGCATTTCCATGGGAAATATCTCGAGTGCGTATGCGGCAAAAAGACCAACCGGCGCTTGCGCGCCGGTTAGTCTTAATTGGCAGGCCAGGAGGGTCTCGAACCCCCAACCCTCGGTTTTGGAGACCGATACTCTACCAATTGAGCTACTGGCCTAAAACCGATTACTTAAGCGATGATTTTGGCGACGACGCCGGCGCCGACGGTACGGCCACCTTCGCGGATAGCGAAGCGCAGACCTTCTTCCATGGCGATCGGAGCGA
>SMDA01000013.1 GCA_004346645.1 Gulbenkiania mobilis | reverse complement strand
GCTTCCCCGGCGACGGAGAAACCGTGGACGGCGCATCCGTCGCCGGTCATCTCGGAGATCTACGTGGAGGTGAATACAATGCAGAAGTAGTAGTAAAAAATATAAAACCACTACTACAGACAGGGGCTGTGGGTAACTCTCCGAAAACGGGAGAGGCTTCCGCGCCCTTGGACTTGTCGCACCCTTCTCTTCTGCCCTACCTGCGCGTCATCGCCGACGTAACCCGCCGCTTCGGCCCCTCGCTCTCAGCACAACAGATACAGCTTGTCGCCGACGAGCTGGCTGGCGTCCTGTCGGCAGCCGGTAGTGGCAAGCACGCGGGCATCCGCTCCGTGCGCTCATGGCTATTGGCCGTGATGAATAGCGCTGTCGCGGGAGAATTCATCGCCGAGTTCGCACCGAACATCGCCCGCTGGCGAAAGAACCGACAGGAGGCGATGGAGGCAGCGCAGTCGCGCGCTCCTGTACAACAGTCAGAAGCCGAGGTGAACGAAATGATCGACGCGAATGAGATGGTTGCGCTGATCGAATCGTGCCGGCGCGAGATGCAAGCCATGCTTCCGGCCGATGAATTTGCCAGCTTGAGTAGCAAGACCAGGCAAGACTATCGCCAGCTCGGCCGCACGCTGTTGCAGCGTGCCCGCTACGCCGAAGGTGGGGCGGCCGAAGTCATGACGGCCACCCTGCGTCCGACAACCTTCTACAAACGCGTCGCAGCGCTTCGCTACTGCCTGTACGCCGATCTTGTCGAGCAGCTGAAAAGCCTGCGTTCCGCGCTCTCTGCTCGACCTGTGGACGAGTTGCAAGTCATGGCCATCCAAGCCCAATTGCAACAACAGCGTGCATTTCTGCGCGAGTTCGATATGGCCCGGCAAAGCGGCCATCCCGGAGAGCGCCGCAAGCGTGCCAGCAAGCGGCAAGCCTTGCGCGGCCTCCCCGGCGACTGGCGCGAGCGACTGTATCAGCGCGCTGCGAAAGGCAAGTATGCCGATGCGATTCTGGTCGCCGCGCTGACCGGCTGCCGCCCGGAAGAGCTCCGGCAAGGCGTGCACATTCGCTGGGTGAACAATCCGCGCAACGACATGGGCGAGATCAATTTCGAGATCGATGGCGCCAAGGTCAAGGCGCATCAAGGCCAGCCGCACCGCTTGATCGCCTATGGCGCACACGATCCTCATCCATTGCTGGAGGCTCTGCGCATCCGTCTAGCGGGGCGGCGGGAATTGCTCGTTTGCATTGACAGCCCGGTCAACTTCACCGTCGAAGTCCGTCGGCTGGCACGTCACCTCTGGCCGAAGCACAAGCACGCTATCACGGCTTACTGCCTGCGCCACCAATGGGCAGCCGACCTGAAACGGCACGCGGCTGCGGACTCAGTCAGCCAGGGGCTGGGACATGCCAGCGCCAAGACACGGCGACACTACGGGCAAGCCAATCAGGCCAGCAGCCGGCATGCCCTGCATCCCATCGCCATCGAGGCTGAGCGCTCCGTGAGGCCGGCTACCGCTAAGGCACCGCGCCATCGAGCAGCCTCAAGCAAGACAGTCACCCCCTGAAGAGAATCATGGCGGGGTGAAGTAAAACGCAGTTCATTTGCGGGACATCACTGATGAGACGCTGCCATGTCACGCCTGAAGGACGAAACCCTATCCATCCGCACCTCCGCTGAGATCAAGCAACTTCTGCGCTTGGCTGCTGATCGCGAGCGTCGCTCGGTGGCTTCAATGATCGAAATTCTGGTGCTGGAATACGCTCGTACGTATGACCTGAAACCAGATCCTCAAGGTCTGTCAGTAAAGGGAAATATATGAGGGTGGCGAATGCCGAGGAGGTGCAAGCGCACGTCAAAATCAAGAAGCTGAGGAAATGGAGTAGTCAGAGACTGATAACAGGGTATTTGTAGAGACAGTACCCCATTTAATGGCTATGATTACCCCATTTAGACGGCCTGGGCCTACATTCCATGCACTCGCTCACACCCGAGTACCTTGCCGCGCTTCGCTTCGATGGCACCCAGGCCGCCACGTTGCGCACACTGGGCGAGTATCAAGGCAAGCAGCAACTCTATGCCGCGCAGTCGCCCGAAGCCCTCAAGGGTCTGTGCCAGATCGCGGTGGTGGAGTCCACCGAGTCATCTAACCGGCTGGAAGGCGTCGTCGTAGCGCCTTCGCGGTTGAAGTCTCTGGTCGTCCGCAATGCAACGCCAAAGAGCCGTTCCGAACAGGAGATCGCCGGCTACCGCGATGCCCTGGCGCTGATCCACGAGTCTGCCGCGCACATGCCCTTCAGCGAGGGTGTTGTGCTGCAAATCCACACCCTACTGTACCGTTACATGCCACAGGCGGGCGGGCGCTGTAAGGCTATCAATAACGACATCATCGAGCGTCACCCGGACGGCACGTCACGTCTACGCTTCCAGCCGGTCGCTGCGCACCTCACACCCATGGCTATGACCGATCTGGCCGGGCGCTACGCCACCGCGCTGGATCAACACCTGGCCGACCCCCTCGTACTGGTGCCGCTGGCGATGCTCGATTTTCTGTGCATTCACCCCTTCCCGGACGGCAACGGTCGCATGTCCCGCTTGCTGACCCTGCTGCTGCTCTACCACTTCGACTATGCCGTGGGGCGCTACATCAGTTTGGAACGCATCTTCGAGGAAACCAAGGAAGGCTATTACGAGACGCTGGAAGCCAGCTCGCAGGGCTGGCACCAGGGGCAGCACGACGCAAAGCCCTGGCTCGACTACTTCTGGGGTGCCTTGCTGCGGGCATACCGCGAGTTCGAGGAGCGTGTCGGCACCATCGAACGTGGCCGTGGCAGTAAAGGCGACCGGGTGCGAGCGGAAGTGCTGGGGCGCTGCCTGCCGTTTTCGATTTCCGAAATCGAAGAGGCCTGCCCGGGCGTGAGCCGGGACATGGTACGGCTGGTGCTGCGGGCGATGAAGTCAGAGGGATTGATCGAATCGACTGGCAAGGGAAGAGGGGCAAAGTGGAAGCGCGTCACAGCAGGCTCCTCGGATAGAGCAGCGGTTCTGGCGATTGACCGCAAGATGGATCAGTGAGGACTCTACATGGATAACGTTTTCCAGTTCCGCGACCAGCTCATCGAGCGATATGGCAGCTTTTCCCGCAGTTTCGTTCGTATCGCCGCGCCTGATATCCAAGCCGAGGTCGAACATCAGTATGCGCAGGGCCGCTATTGGCCTGAGCCGTTGGTACAGATCAACCCGAATTACCAACGCCAAGGCACGGTGCAGAAGCTGGTGGCAGAGGGGGTCTTGCATCCTGCCTGCGCAGAAATCTTCCAGGTTGGAAAGACTGAAGGCAAGCCAGAACCCCTGCATCTTTACAAGCACCAAATGGAAGCTCTGGCCAAAGGTCAGGAACGCCAGAGCTACGTTGTCACTACCGGAACGGGGTCGGGTAAGTCCCTGTCCTTTTTCATCCCAGTCATTGACCGCATTCTCAAAGCCAAGGACTCCGATGGCAAAGCACGTACCAGAGCCATTGTGATTTATCCAATGAACGCTCTGGCCAACAGCCAGCTGGAAGAGCTCGATAAGTTTCTGCATGGCTATGCGCCAGAGCACCGACCCTTCACCGTCAAGCGCTACACCGGCCAAGAAAGCCAGACAGAACGCCGCGCCATCGCGGATGACCCGCCCGATATCCTGCTCACCAACTTCATGATGCTGGAGTACATCCTCACGCGCTTCGACGAAGTGGATCGGCGCGTGGTGGAACACTGCGAGGGACTTGAGTTCCTGGTGCTGGATGAGTTGCATACCTATCGTGGCCGTCAAGGGGCGGACGTTGCCTTGCTGGTGCGTCGCCTGCGGGAGCGCTTGAAAGCCGAGCAACTGGTCTGTATCGGCACGTCTGCCACCATGTCCAGCGCAGGCAGCCAAGCTGACCGCAACCGCGTGGTGGCTGCTGTGGCCAGCAAACTGTTTGGCACCCGGATCACCGAGCATGATGTCATCGGCGAGACCCTGGAGCGCGTCACCAACCCACTCAAGGATGTCAACGCCATCCGCACAGAACTGCCGGAAGCCGTTGCGCGAAAGCAGGATATCTGGGCTGATTTCGACGCTTTTCGCAATGATCCGCTGGCCATCTGGGTGGAATTGAACCTGGGTATCGAGCTACCTGCGGACGAGCCTCCAAGGCGTGCGAGACCCATGACGCTGGAAGAGGCCAGCCGCCGTCTCGCCGAAGACGCGGGCTGCCAGCCTGAAGCCGCTCGTGCCGCCCTGCAACGTTTTCTGGTGGCAGCCCATGATGTGCGCTCGCCCCAAGGCAGGCCGCCTTTCGCGTTCAAGCTGCACCAGTTCATCAGTGGCCCGGGCAAGGTGCTCACCACGCTGGAAGAGCGTGGCAAGCGCCATGTCACGCTCGATGCCCAGCGTTTCGCGCCGGGGCGGCAGCAAGAGAATGTACTGCTTTACCCCACGCATTTCTGCCGCGATTGTGGCCAGGAGTACCTGCCTGTCTGGCACGCTCAGCAACCGGACCGCTTCAGCCCGCGTGAAATCGACGATATCGCAGCAGAAGACGACACCGCCAGCTATGGCTTCCTGTGCCCACTGGTGCCCGGGCAGCAATACGGTGGCCTGCTTGAAGACCTGCCGGAAACCTGGATCGACCTCAGCCGAAGCGAGCCCAAAGTCAAGTCAGCCTACAAGAATGCCGTTCCCTATATGGTCACGGTCGATGCCAAAGGACAAACAGGCTCCGGGACGGAGTTCTGGTTCATTCCCGGAAAGTTCCGCTTCTGCCTGAACTGCGGCACGACACACGAAGCCCACGGCAAAGATGCCAACCGCCTCTCCAGTTTGTCCGGGGAAGGCCGTTCTTCGGCCACTACCATGATTGCCCTGGCGGCCTTACAGCAACTGTTTGCACTTCCCGATCCGGCTCCAGGCCAACCTGATCCGCGTAAATTGCTTGGGTTTACCGACAACCGCCAGGATGCAGCGCTGCAGGCGGGTCACTTCAATGATTTCATTTTCCTGTTGACGCTGCGTGCCGGCTTGATCGGCGCACTACAGGCAAGTGGCGGCCAGCTTGATGAAGAAAACCTGGCCGAAAGCGTATTCAAGGCCCTCGGCTTTCAAGGGGTCGATGAAGCCACCTTGGTGGAATATCTGCGCACTCCCAAGCTCATGGGGCTGGCACGGCAGGAAGCGCAACGCACCTTGCGATTCATTATTGCCTACCGGCTGCTGCGCGATCTACGGCGTGGCTGGCGCTTCAATAATCCGAATCTGGATCAGCTTGGCCTGTTGCAGATTCGGTACCGAGACCTGGCTGCCTTTAGCGCTGACACCAGCATCTTTGCCGCAAACAGCACCTTGAACAAACTGACGGCGGTGCAGCGAGCAGTTCTGTACGAATTACTGTTCGACACGCTGCGTCGCCATCTGTGCCTGGAAAGCCGTTACCTCGACCCGGTCGAGCAGGACAAGGCACGTACCAGCGCCCACACCTACCTGAATGAACGTTGGGCCTTCGCTCCCGACGAAAAACTCGATACCGGCCGCTATCTCATCCTCGGCAAGCGCCCGGAATACAAGGGCAAGCCGCGCACCGACCTGGTGACGGGTGGCCCACGCTCCCGACTGTTGCGGCAAATCAAGACGGTCGCCTTCTGGCGCAACAGCGCATGCGCCAGCGAGGTAGCGCAGTGGAAAGATGCCGAGTGGGCCGTTCTGATCGAAGACATGCTCAAGGCAGCCAGCAACTATGGTTATGTGCAAAAACATGCCATTGATTCGCAACTCGCCGGCTGGCGCCTGAACGCAGCCGCCCTGGACTGGTGCCTGATTGCCGATCAGCCGCAAACCGATAGCAATCGCATCAACCAGTATTTCCGCACCCTGTATCTCGGCATTGCCGACCTGCTGCGTCAGCCTTCACATCCGCTGTTCGATTTCGAGGCCCAGGAACATACGGCCCAGGTGGATGCACCGCGCCGGCAACTGCTGGAGCAGCGTTTCCGTTACACCGAAAAGGACAGGCAAGACTGGGCGCAGAACCCGGCCCACGAAGCACCGCTGGAGCGTCTGCCGGTGATGTTCTGCTCTCCCACCATGGAGCTGGGAGTGGATATCTCTGCACTCAACACCGTGTACCTGCGCAATGTGCCGCCAACCCCGGCCAACTACGCCCAGCGCAGCGGCCGTGCGGGGCGTTCGGGCCAGCAGGCACTGGTCATCACCTACTGCGCGGCACTCAGCCCGCATGACCAGTGGTTCTTCCACAATGCCAGCGAGATGGTGCATGGCGTGGTACGTGCACCTACACTCGATCTGGCCAACCGTGACTTGATTGACAGCCATCTGCAAGCGGTCTGGCTGGCCAGCACCCAGGTGCCGCTGGACGACAGTATTGCTCCCATGCTGGATCTTGATCGGCCCGGCAAACCACTGAAACAGCCCTTGCAGGAAGCGCTACAGGCGCAGACCGTCCAGCAGCGTGCCCTGGCCAGTGCCTGCCGGGTCATCGATCAGCTCAAGGAAGAGCTGGTAAGCAGCGCCTGGTTCACGCCTGACTACGTACACCAGGTCATCGCCAATGCACCCAAGGCGTTCTCCGAAGCGCTGGAACGCTGGCGCGTGTTGTTCGATGCGACGCGTCAGCAGATGGACATGGCGGATCGCATCGTCAAGAGCCATACCGCTTCGCACACCGAGCGCCAGAATGCCCAGCGCCGTTACGGCGATGCCGCGCGCCAGTACGCCGTCTTGCTCAAGTCCGGCAACGGCCAGAACAACGATTTCTACACCTATCGCTACCTGGCCAGCCAAGGCTTCCTGCCCGGCTACAACTTTCCGCGCCTGCCGCTGATGGCCTGGATTCCCGCCCGTGGCGGTCAGACCGTCAATGGCAAGGATGACGAAGGCAGCATGGTCAGCCGTCCGCGTTTCCTGGCCTTGTCAGAATTCGGCCCTCGCAGCCTCATCTATCACCAGGGCCGCATGTACCGCGTGGTGCGTGCCAAACTCAACGTCGGCAATACAGACCACATTTCCGGCAGCGGCCAGTTGGCCACCATTGCCTCTCTGGTGTGCAGTCAGTGCGGCTACGGTCATCTCGGTGAGCCGGGCGGCGAACAGCCGCTGGTCAATCGCTGCGAGAACTGTGACGCCCTGCTCACCGAGCAAGATTGGGTGCGCGAGCTCTACCGCATCGAAACCGTGGAGACGGTAGCCACCGAGCGCATCTCCATCAACGACGAGGAACGCCAGCGTCAGGGCTTCGAGCTGCAGACCACCTACCGTTTCCTGCCCGGGCCCGATGGCCAGATTCAGAAGCAGAAAGCCGAAGTCCGGCTGGGCGAAGAATTGTTGGGCGAACTTACTTATGCGCCTGCTGCGCAAATCTGGCGTATCAACCGCGGTTGGCGCAGGCGCAAGAACAAGGAGCAACTGGGCTTCTACATCAACCCCATCACGGGCACCTGGAGCAAGCAGGACGCACCGGATGCGGAAGACGACAAGGGCAACGACGATGCCTTGCTGGAAAAGGTGCCGCCCCAGCGCATCGTTCCCTTTGTGGAAGATCATCGCAATCTGCTGATCTTCGCGCCTTTGCATGCCCTGTCGCTGGAGGCCATGGCCACTCTGCAGGCTGCCCTCAAGCGTGGCATCGAAATGACCTTCCAGATCGAGGAATCCGAGCTGGTGGTCGAGCCACTGCCCAAGGCAGATGAGCGCCGTGCCTTGCTGTTCTACGAAGCGGCCGAAGGCGGTGCAGGCGTGCTCACTCGTCTGGCGAATCATCGCGACGACCTTGCACTCGTCGCCAGCAATGCCCTGCAACTGATTCACTACCGCGCACCGCAGAGCGGCGTTTGGACGCTGGACGATCTGCCGTCACTGGAGCAGACCGATGAACTGGGCAATCATCAATGCGAGGCCGGCTGTTACCAATGCCTGCTCTCCTACTTCAATCAGCCGGATCACGAGCACATCAACCGCCGTAACGCGGATGCACTCAAGCTGCTGGTCGCGCTTGCCAATGCTCAGGTGCAGCCCGTAGCGAACAGCCCGGCCACCGTTGCCGCAACGACTTCAGAAGACGAGCTGCTCGACGTCTGGCTGTCCGCACTCCGCCAGGTCGGGGCTAGACAACCTGATGCGGTCAATGTACCCGTCAACAATGGCGCGGCCATCGCCGCAGCCCAGTACAAGGCATCTCGTGCGTTGGTGTTTCTGTCCACAGTGGATGAGCAGACCGCCAGCGTATTGCAGGACAAAGGCTGGCAGGTGCTCGATTTTTCGGACGCTTCACAGTGGCCACAACAGTTCGCCGCACACGCCGATGTGTTCGGCCCCAAGGAATAAAGGCACATGACAACCCTTGAACACGACTTTCTGCCCGGCAGCCTGGTACGTGCCCGAGGCCGCGAATGGGTGGTGCAAAACGACTCCCGCCGCGACTGGCTGCGCCTGCGTCCATTGAGCGGCGCCGAGGACGAAAGCATCGCCCTGATCCCAGAGCTAGAACTGCATCCCGTCGAGCCGGCCTCCTTCGAATGGCCCGATCCCGCGCACGCCGGCAACCACGCCGCCGCGCTGTTGCTGCGCGATGCCTTGCGGATGACACTGCGTGCCGGTGCCGGCCCGTTCCGCTCCTTTGGCAATATCGCCGTGGAGCCGCGCGGCTACCAGCTTGTGCCGCTGCTGATGGCACTGCGACTGTCTACCGTGCGCCTGCTGATTGCTGATGACGTCGGCATCGGCAAGACCATCGAAGCCGGCCTGATCGCACGTGAGCTCATGGACCGTGGCGAAATCGCCTGCCTGGCCATCCTATGTCCGCCACATCTGGTCGAGCAATGGCAAAGTGAGCTGGAAACCCGTTTCAACCTGCACGCGATCGCGCTGACCTCGGCATCCGCATCGCGCATCGAACGCGAACTGCCGCATGGCGTGCGCCTGTTCGACCATCATCCCGTGGTGGTCGTCAGCCTGGACTACATCAAGAGCGAACGCCACCGCGAACAGTTTCTCGCTACCGCCCCCGAATGCATCATCGTTGACGAGGCCCACACCTGCGCCAGCAGCGGCGCGGGCAAGCAATTGCGCTTCGAGCTGCTGCAACGCCTTGCCCGTGACGCGCAGCGACACCTGGTTCTGCTGACCGCCACCCCTCACTCTGGTGACGAAACCGCCTTCTATAACTTGCTGTCGCTGCTCGATCCACGTTTTGCCGCATTACAAGGCCGCATGACAGCCTCCGACCCGCTGCGTCAGGAACTGGCCCGCCACTTCGTCCAACGCCGTCGCAAGGACATCGTTGAATGGCAGGCCGAGACCCATGACGGACGAGGTTTTCCCCGCCGCATGAAAACCGAGCTTACCTACCAGCTCAGCGGCGAATGGGGCGCGTTCTTCGACGCCGTGCAGGATTACTGCCGCGAACTGGCTGAAACTGTTGAGCAGCAAGAACAGCAAGGCGGCGCGCGCCTCATCTGGTACGCCACCCTGGCATTGTTGCGCTGCGTGGCTTCGTCGCCCGCAGCCGCCGTCAAGGCGTTGACCACTCGGCTGGAAGGCACTGTGCCGGACGAGACGCTTCTCGGCGATGAGCGCCTGCACGATGGCGAGGCCGATGACCTCTCCGGCAGTGATCTGGAGCCGCCAGCACAGGTGCAGGACGCTGCGCCGCGCCTGCAAGCCTTGATCGCCGACGCGCAACGTCTTTCCGGTAAGGCCGGTGATCCAAAGCTGGCTGCGCTCATCCGGCATATTGACCTCCTGGTGAAGGATGGCTTCCACCCGGTGGTGTTCTGTCGCTACATCGCCACCGCTCATTACGTGGCCGAACACCTCAAGGCCGCTTTTCCGAAGGCCTCCGTCGATGCCATCACCGGCGAACTCACCACCGAAGAGCGCCGCGAGCGCGTGGATGAGTTGGAGGATGCCGAGCAACGCATCCTGGTCGCCACCGACTGCCTCTCCGAAGGCATCAACCTGCAGCACCTGTTCACCGCTGTCGTCCACTACGACCTGGCCTGGAACCCCACCCGCCACGAACAGCGCGAAGGCCGCGTCGATCGTTTCGGTCAGCAGGCCGATGAGGTGCGCTGCACCATGCTCTACGGGCAGGACAACCCGGTCGATGGTTTTGTGCTCAACGTCATCCTGCGCAAGGGCGAAACCATCCAAAAGGAACTGGGCGTGCTGGTACCCCTCCCTGAGGACGAAGCCCGCATCAACCAGGCCCTGGTCAAGGCCGCGCTCATGCGGCGCAGCAACAGCAGCATGGCATCGCCGCAAGCCAGTTTCGATTTCGGTGAATCCGAGCAACTGCTGGCGCCATTGCAGGCCCAGTGGCAGGACGCCCTGGAGAAAGCCAAAGCCAACCGCACCGTCTTTGCCCAACGCCGCATCAAGCCCGACGAGGTGTTGCCGGAGTGGCATAAACAGCAACACGCCCTGGGCACCCAGGCCGATGTGCAGCGTTTCCTGCAAAGTGCCTGCGTGCGCCTCGGATCGCCTCTGGAAATGAGCCGCAAGCAGGCCCGCTTCCTGCCCCAGCATCTGCCCGAAGCCCTGCGCCAGCGTCTAGCCGACGAAGGCATCAACAAACCGCAAAGCATCGACTTCGCCGAACTGCACCGCAGCCACCCGCTGGTCGGCCTGCTGGCGCAGCACTTGCTGGAAGATGCCCTCAGCAGCGAACGTCCGCTGGCCGCCCGTTGTGCTGCCACGCTGACCGACGACGTCGATGTTGTCACCACGATCTATCTGCTGCGCTTGCGCCATCAGCTCAGCTACGTGCGCCGTCGCGAGCCTTTCCAGATGATGGCCGAGGAGACCGTGGCCCTGGCCGTGCGTGGCCGTGCCAATCCGCAATGGCTGGCCGATGACAGCGTGAACCGCCTGCTCGAATGCACGCCCAGTGGCAACCTGCCCGCAGAAGCCGTGCAACGCGAGGTGTGCGCCGCGCTCGATTTCCTCGCCGCGCATCCCCAACCACTGCAAGCCCTGGCAGAGCAACGCGCCCAAGCCCTGTTGGCCGACCACGAGCGCGTACGCGCCGCCGCCCGCGACGTGGGCCACCACAGCGTCAGTCCCTGCCTGCCAGTGGATGTGATGGGTGTGTACGTGCTGCTGCCCGACTCGCTATAAGCCTCGGCCTAAAGAAGAACAACCATGAAACGCATCCGCAAGACCCAGGCCACGCTGGATTTGCCCACTCTCAAGCTTGAAGGTGGCCTGTTCCTGCCCGACCAACTGGAAAAAGCCGCCCAGGGCCGCGCCAGCGCCCAGAGCGAGGCCGATTACGGCACCCCCAAGGGCGTCAAGCTCAAGGACGAATACAGCCGCGCCTTCCAGATCGCCTGCGCCCAGTGGCAGCACTTCGCCGCGCAGATGGAGCGCGCCGACGTCGATGCCGCCCAGCTCACCACCGCTTTCGTGCACGAACTGCTGCGCGATGCCTTCGGGTACGCCACCCTGCAAGCCACTTCGGCACAGTCGGTGGGGGAACTGCGCTACCCCGTCAGCCTGACGAACGGCAGCCTGCCCGTACTCGTTGCGCCGTATTCCCTGGGGCTGGACGAGGCCGACGCGCACTTTGCCGTGCAGGGCGGTGGTAGTCGCAGGAAAGCCCCTTTCCAGGCCATGCAGGAGCTGCTCAACGCCAGCCCTGATCACCTCTGGGGCATCGTCAGCAACGGCAGGCAACTGCGCCTGTTGCGCGACGCCGCCAGCCTCACCCGCCCCAGCTTTCTCGAAGTCGATCTGGCCGACCTTCTGGGCGGCCAGCGTTATGCCGAATTCGCCAACGTTTGGCGTCTACTGCATGCCAGTCGCGCATTCCGCCCCGGCCAAGGCGCTACGGCGTGCATCTGGGAACAATGGCGTAGCGAAGGCCAACAGGAAGGCACTCGCGTGCGCGATGGTCTGCGCAACGGCGTCGAGCAGGCCCTGCTGACCCTAGGTGCAGGCTTCCTGCAACACCCCGCCAACCATGCCCTGCGTGCCGCTCTGAACGACGGCACGCTCAGCAAGGACGCTTACTTTCAGCAACTGCTGCGCCTGATCTACCGCCTCATCTTCGTCTTCACGGTCGAGGAACGCGGCGTGCTGCACCCCCAGTTACCAGAACAGCATGGCAGCGCCGATGCGCTGGCCGCCCGCCGTGCCTATGCCGAAGGCTACGCCCTGGCCCGCCTGCGCGAACTCTGCCTCAAGCGCCGCGCCCGCACCCGGCACGACGACCAGTGGCAGGCCATCCGCATCGTCTTTCGCGGCCTGGCCCAAGGCGAGCCGCGCCTGGCGCTGCCCGCGCTGGGCGGCCTGTTCGCCCCCGAACAATGCCCCGATCTGGATAACGCCAGCCTGGATAACGCCCACCTGCTCGCCGCCCTGCAACACCTGCGCTGGGCAGTGGTCGCGCAAGGCAAGGGCAGCAGCCTCACCCCGGTGGACTACCGCAACATGGGGCCGGAAGAGTTGGGCAGCGTTTATGAAAGCCTGCTGGAACTGGTGCCCGCCATCGACCTGCCCGCACGCACCTTCGGCTTCGTCGGCCGCACCGAGGAAGGTAGCACCGCCGGCAATGCCCGCAAGCTCACCGGCAGCTACTACACCCCCGACAGCCTGGTGCAGGAACTGATCAAGAGCGCACTCGATCCCGTCATCGAACAGCGCCTGGCGGCCCATCCGGCCAACCCCACCGAGGCGCTGCTGGCCATCCGCGTCATCGACCCGGCCTGCGGCAGCGGCCACTTCCTGCTGGCCGCCGCCCGCCGCTTGGCGGAAAAGCTGGCCCAGTTGCGCAGCCTCGAAGGTGGGCAGGAAGGCGCCATCCAGCCGCAGGACTACCGCCACGCCCTGCGCGAAGTGGTGGCTTGCTGCATCTATGGCGTGGATCGCAACCCCATGGCCATCGAACTGGCGCGCATGGCACTGTGGCTGGAAGGCTACGAGGAAGGCCGCCCGCTGGGCTTTCTCGACCACCACCTGCAAGTGGGCGACGCCCTGCTGGGCCTGACCGACCTGAACGTGCTGGAACAAGGCATCGCCAAGGATGCCTTCAAGCCCTTGAGTGGCGACGACAAGGACGTCTGCAAGGAACTGGCCAAGGCCAACGCCGCCGGCCTCAAGCAGATCGCCAAAGACCTGCAAGGCAAGCAGATGCTGTTGGGCGTGGACAACCGCAGCGGCCTGGAAGCCCTGCGCGCCATTGAGGCCCTGCCCGCCGACACGCCCGAACAGGTGGTAGGCAAGGAACAGGCCTGGCGCCACTTTCTGGAGGACTCCGCTCACAGCCCGCTGGCCCACGCCGCCGATGCGCTGGTGGGTGCCTACCTGCTGCCCAAGACGGAGGACACGGCAGAAGCCGTGCCCACCAGCATCACCCTGCATGCGCTACTCACCATGCCGGAACGCGCCCAGACCGAGCACGCCAACTCCATCGCCACTGCACGCACGGCCTGCGAGCAGGCCCGCGTGTTCCACTGGCCGCTGGCCTTCCCGCAGGTATTCGCGCAAGGCGGCTTCGACTGCGTGCTGGGCAACCCGCCGTGGGAACGCATCAAGCTGCAAGAGGAAGAATTTTTCGCTACCCGCCACCACGACGTGGCGCAAGCTCGCAACAAGGCCGAACGCGCCCAGCGCATCCATTGGCTCAGCGAAGGCATGCTGGCGCGCCACCTGTACCCCGATCTGGCCCACGAAACGCATGAGGACGAGGCCGAAAAACGCCTCTACCGTGAATTCGTTACCGCCCGCCGCACGGCGGAGGCGGCCAGCGTGTTTGCCCATGTGAAAGGCACCGATGGCGGCCGTTATCCGCTGACCGGCGTGGGCGACGTGAACACCTACGCGCTGTTTGCCGAAACCATCCTGCAAATCCATGCCGACAGTGGCCGCGCTGGCTTCATCGTGCCGACAGGCATTGCTACCGACGACAGCACCAAGACGTACTTCGGCCACATCACCCAGAACCGGCGGCTGGTCAGCCTGTACGACATCGAGAATCGCGAAAAGCTGTTCCCGGCCGTCGATAGCCGCATGAAGTTCTGCCTGCTCACCCTGGGCGCAGCGGAACGGGCCGAGTTCGTCTGCTTCGCCACCCAGGTCAACCAACTGGCCGACCCGCGCCGCCGCTTCACCCTGACGCCCGAGGAATTCCGCCTTATCAACCCCAACACGCTCACCTGCCCGGTGTTCCGCAGCGAGCGCGATGCGGAGCTGACCAAGAAGCTCTACCGCGCCGCCCCGGTGCTGATGCGCGATGCCGTTACCGCAGGCGAGGGAAAGCAAGCCAAAGTGGTGGAGCCCGCGCAAAACCCGTGGGGCATTTCGTTCATGGCGATGCTGCACATGTCCAACGACAGCCACCTGTTCAAGGACGAGCCAGCCACCGACCATCTGCCGCTCTACGAAGCCAAGCTTATCCACCAGTTCGACCATCGCTGGGCCACCTACACGGCGGACGGCAACAGTCGCGATGTCACGCTGCCCGAAAAAACCAACCCGGATTTCACCGTCACCCCGCGCTACTGGGTCAGCCGCGCCGAGGTGGAAGAGCGTCTATGCAAACGCGACCGCGATGGCCGCGTCATCTGGCAATGGGAGCGGGATTGGTTGATGGGTTGGCGGGATATTACCAACGCGACCAATGAGCGGACGGTGATTGCGTCGGTGATGCCCCTGGCAGGCATCGGGAACAAAATCCCGCTATTTCTGTTTGGCGACCAAGTAGAAGCGCCCCAAGCTGCGGCATTCCTCGCCAATCTATCCAGTCTTGCACTGGACTTCGCCGCACGACAAAAGATTGGCGGCACAACGCTGAACTATTTCTACCTCAAGCAATTTCCAGTACTGCCCACAGACCGCTACACCGAAGCCGACCTCGCCTTCATCGTCCCGCGCGTACTGGAACTGACCTACACCGCCCACGACCTCTCCGGCTGGGCACAGGACTTGGGCTACGACGGCGAACCCTTCCCCTTCGACCCCGACCGCCGCGCCACCCTGCGCGCCGAGCTCGATGCCTACTACGCCAAACTCTACGGCCTCACCCGCGACGAACTGCGCTACATCCTCGACCCCGCCGACATCATGGGTGCCGACTACCCCAGCGAAACCTTCCGCGTGCTCCGAAACAATGAGCTGCGGGATTTCGGGGCTTACAGAGAGGAGTCAGCCACGCCCCTTCGATTGGCCAGTGTCGATGGTGAAACCGGTCGTGACTATGTCCAATACCGCACCCAGCATCTGGTATTAGAAGCCTTCAAGCGAGGCTCCCAGATGCAAGATGCATTGGCTGATCAGGGTAAGACTACAGCTTGGCAGCTTGTCGATCGAACGTCCCTGCCTGACGGAGCTTGGGCACGACCACAGCAGGATGAAGGTGCGGAGACGGGAGTGCTTCTAGCCGCCTTGCTTAAGGTTTTGGAAGCACCATGGCCGGTACGCCATGTACGTCTTGCCGCTGTCTTGGCGCTTGAGCCCAGGCTGATGACGCCTTTGTTGAATGAAAAGGATGCTCTGGATTGGCAACGCCTGATAGGCGAAGAAGCAAGGCCACTCTCTGGGACGGTGTCGAGTTTCATCCCGCGTGCAAATCAGGCTTGGGGCAGGGCCGTGCGTTTTCTGCGAAGCAATGGCTACCTGGTTGAAGATCTGGGGGCGGGCACTTGGACTAAAGGCATCGAACTGGATGTGCCTGGCGCCGAATGGGCGCAAGGGCGCGCCCAGATGATCGTTTCGTTCCTGCGAGCACGAGGACAGGACTTCGATCGAGTTATTTACGAATTGCCTGACGAGATAGGGGAATGGATTGAAGCCGCAGCCTGACATGTTCCAGCAACAGCTATGCCTCACTCCACCGGCACAGATGCGTGAGCCACGTTTATGGGTGAGGCGGCTGGTGATATGGGAAAAACCTGGGGAGCCGCCCTTGCGGGATGTTCCATTACGTCCAGGCCTGAACATCGTCTGGACGCCAGACGACAACGGCATCGGCCATGGCGGAGGCAAGACCTTGTTCTGCAGGCTGCTGCGCTATTGCCTGGGCGAGGACAAGTTTGCTCCCGAAGATCAGCGCGACGGAATCGGTTCGGCGTTTCCCAACGGATGGGTTGGCATGGAAGTCGTGCTGGACGGCGCCTGTTGGGCCGTCCTTCGACCCTTGGGTATCCGGCGGCGGCATTTCGCGGTACTGGATGGCAATCTCGATGAGCTTGTTCTCAGTGAAATGCCGGCCACCGGCCTGTCTCCGTTGCTCAACGCCATCGAAGAGAATCTGCTGACACCAGGCGTCAGAGATCTGATCGCTGGCAAGAAACAAGGGCATCAGGCCTGGCAGATTGCGCTGGCGCTGTTGAGCAGGGACCAGGAATGCAGATTCGACCATGTTCTTGAATGGCGGTCCTCACTATCCGACTCGGAGTCGCCGGCGCGGGGGTTGAATCGAACCGAGAGGCTGGAGGCACTGCGAGCCCTGTTGAACGCCATCGATCCCTCCGAACAGACCCTCCGCGTCGACATCGCCGCGATGAGCGAGTCGAGCCGCAGCCAGGAGCAGGAAATAGGCCATCGTGCCTGGGAAATCCGCAAGCTGAGAAAGCAGCTTTTGGAAATGCTTGGCGTTGCGGACGATGAGCTTGCGCAGGGGGCTCTGGGCGTCGAAATCCTGCGCCGAGCGGCACAGGAGCGATTGGCAGCGCAAACCCAGTCCCGCAGTGCGGGCTCGACTCAGGACATCGACGCCGCGCGACAGGCACACGAAAACGCACAGGCGGAAGTGGCAAAAATCCAGTCTGATATCAATACACAGGAGGCTGTGGTTCCAGTCATTGAGCGCACGATATCCGCGATCAAGGGCGAATATCCAACATTGGCCTACTCGCTTAGAGAAGCAGAGAACTATCCTTGCCCCATCTGTGAAGTGCCCATTGACCGCGTTCTAGCCAGTCAGTGCGGGTTGTCCCACAAGATTCCCGATCTGGATGCCTGCAAGGCCAGGTTGGAGATCGGCAAAAAGACGCTGGAGGATGAACAGGGTCGCCTTGAGTTTGCCAATTCCCAGCTGAAACAGTTAAGACCTAAGCTGGCGCTCGCGAAACAGGATGCAGCGCGCAAGGAACAGCATTACCAGAACCTGCTGAAGCTTCGCGAGCAGCGCGATGGGGCGTGGTATGCCGCGCGCAAAGCCGTGGACGATGTCGAGCGCCTCGCCTCGCTGCTCGAACAGCAGCAATCTGCCGGAACCCGCCTGGATAGACTCCAAACCGAGATTGAGCAAGCACGGGAGCGGATAGCGGCGCTGCAAAGTCAGAACGCGACTGCTTTCTCGAAGCTTTCCCAGAAGTTCGACCCGATCATTCGATGTTTGGTCGGACCCGAAGCAAGTGGTGAAATCCGATTGACCGGAAACGGGCTAAGCCTGGTTGTCCAGATGGGCGGGAATCGTTCGACATCTGCGATTGATTCGCTGAAAGTCGTAGCCTTCGATCTCGCGACCCTTTGCATGAGTATAGATGGTGACACGAGGCTTCCGGCTTTCCTGATCCATGACAGCCCACGTGAAGCAGACCTTGGGCTCGCTTTGTACCACGGCCTGTTTCATCTTACGCATGAACTGGAAAGGGTTGGTCCGGCCCCCTTGTTTCAGTACATCGTGACGACCACTACCCCACCTCCGATGGAGTATGCACACGCACCTTGGCTTGCTTTGCAGCTTCGTGGTTCGCCAGCTTCCGATCGTCTCTTAAGAAGAGATTTGTAAATGGGGAGGCAGGAATGAGTTTTCGAAGACTGGACCGAGAGTTGGTTGAATGAACCCCCTGCAACGCACCCTGATCGAAAAAGCCGGCCACGACAATGGCTTCGAGCACGTGCTATCTCCGGCAGGCGATGCGGTGACACTGGCTTCGGCCCGTCATCGCAGTCAGGCAGTGGTGACAGCATTGGCCGAAGGCTTTGAGGTGTGCTTTCAGCCGGCCACATCCGCGTTATTGCCGGAATTGCTGCGCAGCTTTCAGCCCTGGGCCGGCGCTGCTGGCGTATTTTGGGTGTCCACCCTGGCCGATCTGGCCGCCCTGCTGCGCCGTGCGGCCAGTCTGTCGCAGGCCTTGCCGAACCAGGCGGTAAGCGACTACCACGCTGCCGTGGCGCAAGCGGTGGAAGCGATGCCTGCCGAAGCTCGGGGCACGGAAGTCGAACGCCTGGTGCGTCAGCGTGTGGGACAGGCGCGTTACCGCGATGCCTTGCTCGCTTACTGGGGTGGCGCCTGTGCGGTAACCGGCATCAATGTGCCCGAGGTGCTGCGTGCCAGCCATGCCAAGCCCTGGGCCGAATGCGCCGATGATGCCGAGCGGCTGGATGCCTTTAACGGTTTTCTGCTGGTGGCCAATCTGGATGCGTTGTTTGATCGCTTTCTGATCAGCTTCGACGATACCGGGTACTTGCTGACCAGCGCCCGCCTGTCCGCAGGCGATCTGCAGGGGCTTGGCATTCAGCCGGGCATGAGGCTGCGCTGGCTGGCCCGCGAGCACTTGCATTATCTGCAATGGCACCGCGAGCGCTTCCTGCTCACATCCTGATCGAGGAAATAGCATGGCCAAGGCCGAAGCAAGCGTTGAAGAACTGGTATCCATGATCGAGCGCGGCGAGCTGCGCTTGCCGGAGATGCAGCGCCAGTATGTGTGGCGTTCTACACGGGTGCGCGATTTGCTGGATTCGCTGTATCGCGGCTACCCATCGGGCGCCATCCTGCTTTGGGAAACGGATGAAGCCGTGCCGCTGCAGGATTTCGCGGTCAGCCAGAGCACGAACCCCTACCAAAGCACGCGGCTTCTGCTGGATGGTCAGCAGCGTCTGACATCACTCTCGGCCGTCATTCGCGGCGAGCCGGTGTCGGTGCGCGGCCGTCGTCGGCCCATCGACCTGTTGTTCAACCTCGAGCATCCCGACCAACTGGCGGTTGTGACCGAAGTGGAAGAAAACGGTGGCGATGAGGAGGATTTCGATGAGGACGGCGAACTGATCGGTGACGAGACGGACTCGACCGAGGACGAACTGCTCAAGCGCTTCAACAAGATGACCTTCGTGGTGGCAACCCGCAAGCTGGAGCAGTTGCCGCAGTGGGTGAAAGTGTCGGACGTGTTCAAGACCGACAACGATGCACCGTTCCTCAAACGTGCCGGCGTCAGCGGTTTTGACGATCCGCGTTACGAGAAGTACAGCCAGCGCCTGGCCCGGCTGCGAGGCATCCGCAAGTACGTTTACCGGATGGATGTACTGGAGCGCACGCTTTCATATGACGAGGTCACGGAAATCTTCGTCCGGGTGAATTCACTGGGCGCCAAGCTGCGCAGTTCCGACCTGGCGTTGGCGCAGATCACTGCCAAGTGGCGGCACTCGCTGCAGACATTCCAGGATTTTCAGAAGGCCTGTGCCAGCACGGGATTTGATCTTGATCTCGGCTTGCACCTGAAGAACCTGATGGCGTTTGCCACCGGTCAGTCGAGGTTCCAGGTCGTTGGCAACCTGAACGTCGAGAAGCTGCAGAAGGCATGGAAGGAAGCCTGCGATGGAATGGAGTTTGCGCTCAACTTTGCCCGCAGCAACCTTGGCATTGATAGCCCGGCGCTGCTGTCGTCACCCTTCCTGTTGGTGGTGCTGGCGTATTTCGGACACAGCCGCAACTATGCGTTGAGCAACAACGAGGCGCACCAGTTGCGCTACTGGGCCTTGGCCGCCAATGCCAAAGGCCGTTTCTCTCGCGGCTCCAGTGAGACCATCCTGGATCAGGATTTGGCGACCATCCGCAATGGCGGCGGCGTCAATGAACTGATCGACCGGCTGAAGCTGCAGTTCGGCCACCTTGAGATCACGCCGGAAGAGCTGGAAGGACGCAACCAGCGCAGTGCGCTGTTCAAGACCATGTTCCTGGCATTTCGTGCGGCAGGTGCCAAGGATTGGCGCAGCCACCTTGCCATTGCTCTGGACCACTCGGGCAGTCAGCACCGCTTGCAGTTTCATCACATTTTCCCCAAGGCATTGATTAGAGTCTGCTTAACACCTAGAGTGGTCTACGAAATAG
>SMDA01000012.1 GCA_004346645.1 Gulbenkiania mobilis | reverse complement strand
CCAAAAGCAGGTTCATGATGTCGTCCTCGTGCAGCCCCTCCTGCTTCGCACGCGTCACCGCCTCCGTCAAACTCTCACTCAAAATCGCTCGGGCCTTGGCCAAGCCCTGCGCACGCAGTTCTTGGGCTTCAGCCTCGGCGCGGGCTTCGCCGACGATGCGAATACGCAGTGCCTGGGCTTCCTGCTCGGCAGCCTCCTTCTCGCGCTGGGAAGTGACCACCCGGTTGAACGAGGCCTGTACTTCGGCAGAGACCGTCGGCTGATCAACGAGTACGCCCACGACGCGGTAGCCATACGCGGAGAGGCGCTCTACCAAGGCTTCTTCCACTTCGGCGGCCAGACGCTGCCGGTCTTCGTAGAGCTCCTGCAGTTCCATCGACGCCGTCGAAGAGCGCAGCGTGTTGAGCACCCAGGTCGAGACCTGTTCGGCCGGGTTGGCGAGCTGGTAGTAGGCGTCGGCAGCGCGTTCCTCCACTGCCTGGACCATGATGGCCACCGGCAGCGAAACGAACATGTTGTCGCGGGTCTTCACTTCGACCTGGGCCTGCAACTCGCGGATGCGCAAGTCGACAACCCGGGCCACGTTTTGTACGAATGGGATGATCCAGTTGAGACCGGGCTTGAGGGTTCGGGAGTAGCGGCCGAAGGTTTCGACGATGGCGGCTGTCTGCTGCTTGACGATGCGCACGCCGGCCAGCACCAGAAAGACGATGAATATGGCAACGGGTAGGAAGAACATGATCGCTCCTAGGTAAGGGACGCGATGATTATGTCATCCTCCTGTGACAAACACGACCGGGCGCAAGGTTGGCCGAAAATCTGCTTCGGCCAACCCTTCATTGGCTTTAGAGGCGGAAGCGTGCGACCAGCCGCGCCAGTTCATCCCCCAGGCGACGCAGTGCCTCGGTGGCCTGCTGGGCTTCGCCCAGCGAATGGTCGGTCTGGCTGACCATGGCATGGATGGCTTCGATATGGCGGGCAATGTCCTGGCTGGCCGACGACTGCTCGGCGGTGGCGGAGGCGATGTCGCTGACGGTGGCGACCACGGCCTGGCTTCGGTCCCGGATGATGCCGATCGACACAGCGGCCTGCTCGGCCATCCGCACGCCGCCATCCACCTGTTCCAGTGTTTGGGACATGCTGGCGCTGGCCAGGCGCGTTTCACTCTGGATGCGCTCGATCATACCGCCGATCTCCAGCGTGGCCTGTGCGGTACGCTCTGCCAGCTTGCGCACCTCATCGGCCACCACCGCAAAGCCGCGCCCCTGCTCGCCCGCCCGGGCGGCCTCGATCGCCGCATTAAGAGCGAGCAGATTGGTCTGGTCGGCAATGTCGTGGATGACCCCCACGATTCGGCTGATCTCTTCCGAACGGTTGTCCAGTCCGGATAGGGTGTCGGCCAGGCCATGCACCGTTTCCGCCATCCGGCCGATCTCGTGCGCGGTGGCGACCACTTCATCCGACACGCCGCCTGCAAGTTCGCTGGCTTCATCGGCCAGGCCGTGGGCACGCTGTGCGGCATCGGCGATATGGGTGATGCTGACCGACAGCTCCTCGATGCTGGAAGCAGTCGCATGTGCTGCCTGCGATTGGCCCGCCGAGGTGGAGCGCAGGCGTGTCATTTCCCCTGAAAGATCGTGGGCGGCGCCATTTAGGGTCTGGCTGTTTTGTTGCACCTCCCCCATCATCCCTTGCAGTGCGTCGATAAAACGGTTGAAGGCACTGGCGACCACACCGATCTCGTCACCGCTGTGGATGTCCAGCCGACGCGTCAGGTCGCCTTCGCCACTGGCCAGCTCGCCCATCGCGGTACGCAGCGCTTCCAGCGGGCGCAACAGCCATCCGGTCAGCGCAGCCAGCAACAGCACGATCACGCCGAGAATGAGCACACTGATCCCCACAGCCTTCCACTGGGCCTGCTTGACCGGCGCCAGCGCGGTCTCCAGCGGAATCGAGATGCGTACCGACCAGGCCGCCGCCGTGCTTCCCACCCGCACTGGCACTAGAAAATGGTAGAAGCCGTCAGCGCTCGCGTACTCGTACGCGGCACTATGACCGATGGCCTCGCGCGCCTCGGCGGGCAGATCCGGGTCCGGTTTGCCCAGCGCTGCGGAAGGTAACCCGGCGAGTGCCGCCCCGCCATGCGAGTAGATCGACATGTAAGCCCAAGCCGTAGGGTTTGATCTTTTCCGCCATGCCCTGCAGGGCCGTCAGCGCCACATCGCAGCCGGCCACACCGAGTACACGCCCATCGGCCACCATAGGGAAGGAGACGGTGCCCATCAGGATCTTGATATCACTGTCTACGTAGGGCTCGGTCAGCACGGGTCGCCCTTGCTGCTTGGGCTCGGTATAGTAGGGGCTTTCGTCCACACCCTCTGTGCCGTAGATCACGTCGGTCTTGCCCTCCTTGCGATACCAGTACACCCCGTAGCGTCCACCCGTCGGCCCAGTGTGCTGGCTGTCCTGCCCGTCGAAGGCGTTGGCTTCCCATATGACGAAATAGCCGACGGCCTGCGGATGGACCGCCACCTGCGCCCGTACCACCTCCGATAGCCGTTGCCGTCCTTCGGCCGACGGTTGGCTGCGCAGTGCGAGGCTGGCCTGTGCCAGCGCGCGCGTGCTGTAGTACGCCTCCTCCAGTGAGCGCTGCACGGTGCCCGCCTCACGCTCGGCGATCAGGCGGGCTTCCTTGAGCGTGGCCTCGCGGGCCGCCTGATAGTGGGTGTAGGCATTGAACCCGATGAGGATGGCAAAGCCGAGCAATGCCAGCAGGGCACAGCCCGCCACCAGCTTGCGTTTGATGGTAGACAGCATGGAAACCTCGCGCAGGTCAGGTTGTTATGGTTTTGTTACATGGTAGCGGGCCCGGCCGTTCTGCGGGTAAACCCTTTATCAGGGTGTCGCTTTCAGGAAAGAAAAAGGCCCGCACGGGGCGGGCCTTGTCCGGGACGGCGGCTGGTTGCTCAGTCCAGGCGTTCGATCCGGGCCCCCACAGCATTGAGTTTTTTCTCGATGTGTTCGTAACCGCGGTCCAGATGATAGATGCGGTCCACGATCGTCTCGCCTTCGGCCACGAGGCCGGCAATCACCAGCGAGGCCGAGGCCCGCAGGTCGGTGGCCATCACCGTTGCGCCGGACAGCTTTTCCACCCCCTTGACGATGGCGGTGTTGCCTTCCACCTCGATACGCGCGCCCATGCGGTTGAGTTCGGGTACATGCATGAAGCGGTTCTCGAAGATGGTTTCGGTGACCACAGCTGCCCCTTCGGCTACGGTGTTCAGCGTCATCAGCTGGGCCTGCATGTCGGTGGGGAAGGCCGGGTAGGGCAGGGTGCGCACGTTCACCGCCTTCGGGCGTTGCTTCATGTCCAGCGAGATCCAGTCGTCCCCCGCCTCGATGATGGCGCCGGTCTCGACCAGCTTGTCGAGGATGGCCTCCATGGTCTTGGGTGCTGCGTTGCGCAGCACCACGTGGCCCCGGGTCATGGCGGCGGCAACGAGGAAGGTACCTGCCTCGATCCGGTCCGGCATGATGTCATGCTGCGCGCCGTGCAGCCGCTCCACGCCCTCGATCACCAGACGGTCGGTGCCGATGCCCGAGATGCGTGCGCCCATCTTGTTGAGGCAGAGCGCCAGATCGGTGACTTCGGGCTCGCGGGCAGCGTTTTCCAGTACGGTGGTGCCTTCGGCCAAGGTGGCGGCCATCAGCAGGTTCTCGGTGCCGGTGACCGTCACCATGTCCATGACGACGGTGGCGCCGCGCAGCCGCTTGGCACGGGCCTTCACGTAGCCGTGCTCGATCGTGACTTCCGCCCCCATCGCCACCAGTCCCTTGATGTGCTGCTCGATCGGGCGGCTGCCGATGGCGCAGCCACCGGGCAGGCTAACGGTGGCCTCGCCGAAGCGCGCCAGGGTCGGGCCCAGCACCAGGATGGAAGCGCGCATCGTCTTCACCAGTTCGTACGGCGCCACCAGATTGCCGATGTGTGCGGCGGTAATCTCGACTTCGCGGACATTGTCCGTCATCACACGGGCGCCCATCTCCTGCAGCAGCCGCTGGGTGGTGTTGACGTCGCGCAGCATGGGCACGTTGCCCAGCCTTAGGGTATCGGCGGTCAGCAGGCCAGCACAGAGGATGGGCAGCGCGGCATTCTTGGCGCCCGAGACACGGATCTCGCCGTTGAGCGGGCCGTTGCCGTGGATCAGAAGTTTCTGCATGGTATCAGCCCTGCTGTTGAGCCCATTCTTCGGGGCTCAGGGTTTTCATTGACAGCGCGTGGATTTCCGCACGCATCCGGTCGCCCAGCGCCTGGTACACCAGCCGGTGGCGTTCTACGCGGTTTTTGCCCGAGAAAGCGGCCGCCACGATTACGGCCTCGAAGTGTTGGCCATCGCCCGCCACGGTCAGGTAGTCGCAGGTCAAGCCTGCGGCGATGTACTGTTGAACCTGTTCTGCAGTAACCATGCACGTATCCTGGAAGATTTCTTTGTCAATGACGGAGCTTGTAGCCGCGGTCGATCAGGCGGATCGCAAGAAACGCCAAGGCACCTGTGGCGGTGGCCAGCACCCCCAGCGATAGCCAGGGGCTGACGTCGGCCTGGCCGAAAAAGCCGTAGCGGAAGCCGTCAATCATATAAAACACGGGGTTCAGGTGCGAGACCGCATACCACAGCGGCGGCAGCCCCTTGATGGAGTAGAACACGCCCGACAGGAAGGTCAGCGGCATGATCAGGAAATTCTGGAAGGCTGCGAGCTGGTCGAATTTTTCGGCCCAGATGCCGGCAATCACCCCCAGCGTGCCCAGCAGGGCCGAGCCCAGCAATGCGAACAGCAATACCCATCCCGGGTGCTCGGGCCAGGAGAGGCCGAACCACCCGGTGACCACCAGTACGCCTGCCCCTACAGCCAGTCCACGTACCACCGCAGCCAGCAGATAGGCACCGAAGAATTCCGAGGCGGTCAGCGGCGGCAGCAGCAGGAAGACGATGTTGCCGGTGATCTTGGACTGGATGAGGCTGGATGAACTGTTGGCAAAGGCGTTCTGCGCCATCGACATCATCGCCAGCCCGGGAATCAGGAAGGCGGTGTAGCTCACGCCCGGGTAGGCTTCCACATGCTGCGACAGCACGTGCGAAAAGATCAGCTGGTATAGCAGCGCGGTGAGCACCGGGGCGGCCACCGTCTGGAAGGACACCTTCCAGAAGCGGACCAGCTCCTTCTTGAACAGTGTGAGGAATCCCTGCATTAAACGCTTCCTCCATGCATCATGCGCACGAAGACGCTTTCAAGGTCGGTCTCGCCCACCGACAGCTCCCGTACCTCCACTGCGGCAGTGCGCAGCGTGGCGAGGACGGTTTCGAGCTGGGCGATTTCCGCAAGGGCCAGCACCACGCGCCCGTTCTCTTCGCGCACCTTCAGGCTTTCGAGCGCAGGCGGCAGCTTGGCCGAAAGCTTCAGCGACACCTCGCGTGCCACGCTGTGCGCCAGGAGCTTTTCTTTTTCCTCCAGCGCGATCAGCCGGCCCTTCTTCAGCATTGCGATGCGGTTGCAGAGGGTCTCCGCTTCTTCCAGATAGTGGGTGGTGAGCACGATCGTATGGCCGGCGGCGTTGAGTTCGCGGATGAACACCCACAGGCTCTGGCGCAGTTCCACGTCCACGCCGGCGGTCGGCTCGTCCAGCACGATCACCGGCGGCCGGTGTACCAAGGCCTGGGCCACCATCACGCGGCGCTTCATGCCGCCCGAGAGCGCACGCATGTTGGCGTCGGCCTTGTCCGATAGCCCCAGCTTGAACAGCAGCTCGTCGATCCAGGCATCGTTGCGGGCCAAGCCGAAGTAGCCAGACTGGAAACGCAGCGTCTCGCGCACGCTGAGGAAAGGGTCGAACACCAGCTCCTGCGGCACCACACCCAGACTCATCCGCGCAGCGCGGAAGTCGTCGACCACATCGTGGTTCATGATGCGGATGCGGCCTTCGCTCGGCCGCGACAGGCCTGCCATGGCAGAGATGAGGGTGGTCTTGCCGGCCCCGTTGGGGCCTAAGAGGGCGAAGAATTCGCCCGGTTCGACGGTGAAGCTGACGTTGTCGAGCGCCGTGAAGGCACCGTAACGCTTGCTGACCGACTGGATTTCGATCGCCGGCATGGAAAGGGCGCCACGCAAAAAGCGCAATTATAGCGCCCGCTTAAAGACGGGGGGAGAGATTCTCCAGGACTTCGGACCGGAAGAGCCCGCGATAGAGGTAGGCGAGGACATCGCCCGCCTGATGCTCCAGATCGAAGCAGCCACTGTCCTCAAGGCTCAGGTCGATCATGCCGTTGTGGATGGATTGCAACGCACAGGCCGCCAGCGTCGGGTCCACGTGCGGCAGGGTCTGGTGCCGGTCGCAGGCAAGTTGGAAAATCTGGCGGAGGACATCCTGCCCTTCCCGCATGTGCGCCACACACTCATCATGGATGGGCGCCAGCTCGTCGACGTGTTCGCTGCGCTTGAGGAGGATGAGCAGGATGCGGCGTATCTGCGGCTCGGAGGCAATCACCCGGTTGACGTTGAGGCTGTGGGCCCACAGCGCCTGCGCCGGGTCGGCCTCGGCTGCGGTCAGCAGTTCGGTGCGGATGGTGTCGAAGGCCGGGGCAACCCGGTCGAGCATGGCGCGATAGAGGTCCAGCTTGTTCTCGAAGTGCCAGTACACCGCGCCGCGCGTCAGGCCGGCAGCGGTGGCGATGTCAGCCAGCGTGGTCTTGGACACGCCCTTGACGCTGAACAGCTGTTCGGCGGTGTCCAGGAGCAGACAGCGCGTTTGCTCCGCTTCTTCACGGGTGCGTCGGACCATGCGGACCTCTCCTGCCATCAAAGCCTGTTTTCACGATAAGGGGATTGTACCTCTTGCCCAATCAAATTTACATACATGCAAGAACGTATGTAAAATACCAGAGATCGTTATGCCGCCTGCTTGCGACCGGACATGGCTTTATAAGCATTCGGAGAGTAGGATGGCCCAGGATTGGCACACTTCAAGGAATCAGAAAATGAGGAAAGAACACCCGAACCGCATTCCGGTCCCGCGTTGGCTGGTGCTGACCGTGCTGGCCGTCAGCTTGGCAGCCTGCGGCAAGAAGGAAGGGTCGGCCGAAGGCGCGGCCCAGGCGATGCCGCCGATGCCGGCCCCGGTCCTGCACGTTGCGCCCCACGATGTTCCCGTGACTTTCGAGTACGTTGGCCAGGCCGCGGGCTCGCGAGAGGTGGAAGTACGTGCCCGCGTAGGGGGCATCTTGCTGGACCGCGCCTACACCGAAGGACGCCCGGTGAAGAAGGGTGATCTGCTGTTCCGTATTGACCCCGAACCCTTCCAAGCGGCCCTGGATCAGGCCGCCGCCAATCTGAAAGTGCAGGAGTCGCAGCTGGTGCGGGCCAAGCAGGATTACGAGCGCATCCTGCCCCTGTTCAAGGAGAACGCTGTCAGCCAGAAAGACCGCGACGACGCGGTGGCGGCCTATGCCGCGGCGCAGGCTTCGGTTGCAGCCGCGCGGGCGCAGCTCAAGGAGGCGCAGATCAACCTGAACTACACCCGTGTCACCGCGCCGATTTCGGGAATGACCAGCCAGGAGGTACGCTCCGAGGGCAGTCTGGTGGTGGCCAACAGTGAGAGCAGCCTGCTGACCAAGATCTCGCAAATGGATCCGATCTACGTCAATTTCAGCATGTCCGACACCGACATGCTGAATATCCGCCAACAGCAGGAGTCGGGACGGCTGAAGCTTTCCACCGGCGGTGACTTCAGCGTGTCGCTCAAGCTCGCCGACGGCAGCAGCTACGACCGTGTGGGCCGCCTGAACTTCACCGACAACATCGTCGACAGCGCCACCGGCACCGTGCGTTCGCGTGCCACTTTTGCCAACCCGCAGGGCCAGATCCTGCCGGGGCAGTTCGTGCGCGTCCAGCTCAAGGGTGCCGTGCGCGCCAACACCATCACCGTGCCGCAACGGGCGGTTCTGACCAGCCAGCAGGGCAAGATGGTGTGGGTGGTGGGGGCCGGCAACAAGGTGGAGCCGCGCCCGATCACCGTATCGCAGGCGGTGGGCAGCGACGTGGTGGTGGAGCAGGGCCTCAAGGCCGGCGACCAAGTGGTGGTGGAGAACATCATCAAGATCCGCCCCGGCATGACCGTGAAGCCGCAGCCGGTACAGCCGGCCGCGACCGATGCTTCCGCCCCGGCCAAGCAGGGCTGAGGCAAGGAGACCTGATCCATGTTTTCCGCTTTCTTCATCCGCCGCCCGATCTTTGCGACGGTGCTCTCGATCGTGATCCTGCTGGCCGGCCTGGCTGCCCTCAAGGCACTGCCGGTGGAGCAGTACCCGCAGATCGTGCCGCCTTCGGTATCGGTGATGGCGACCTATCCCGGCGCTTCGGCCGAGGTGATTGCCGAGACCGTGGCCGCGCCGCTGGAGCAGGCCATTAACGGCGTGGACGACATGCTGTATGTGCAGTCGTTCAGCTCCAGCAACGGCACGCTGTCGCTCAACGTAACCTTCAAGATCGGCACCAATCCCGATCAGGCGGCGATCAACGTCAACAACCGCGTCCAGTCGGCGCTCTCGCAGCTGCCCGAGGAGGTACGCCGGCAGGGGGTGAACGTGCAGAAGCGTTCGTCGTCCTTCTTGCAGGTGATCTCGCTCTATTCGCCCGACAACCGCTACAACACACTGTTCATGAGCAACTATGCGCTCCTGAACGTGGTGGACGAGCTGCGGCGGATCCCGGGCGTGGGCGAGGTGCAGAACTTCACCGCGCAGGACTACTCGATGCGTATCTGGCTACGGCCGGACAAGCTGGCGCAGCTACGGCTTACACCCGGTGACGTGGCCCAGGCCATCCGTGAGCAGAACTCCCAGTTTGCTGCAGGCAAGATCGGGGCAGAGCCGCTGCGCCAGGCGACCGAGTTCACCTACACCGTGACCACCCAAGGGCGCCTGGCCGAACCGGAAGAGTTCGAGAACATCATTGTCCGCGCCAACCCCGACGGCTCCAAAGTGCGGGTCAAGGACGTGGCGCGCGTGGAGCTCGGGGCGCTCAACTACAACTTCTTCGGCAAGCACAACGGCAAGCCCTCGATCCCGATCGGGATCTTCCTTGCGCCGGGCGCCAACCAGCTCGACACCGCCAAGGCCGTAGAGGCCACCATGCAGCGGCTGGCGGCGAAGTTTCCGCAGGGCATGTCGTTCGGCATCCCCTACGACACCACCCGCTTCGTGGAGGTGTCGATCCGCGAAGTGATCCACACCTTGGTCGAGGCCATGGTGCTGGTGTTCCTGGTGGTATACCTCTTCCTCCAGAACTGGCGTGCCACGCTGATTCCCTGCCTGGCAGTGCCGGTGTCGATCGTGGGTACCTTTGCCGGCATGTACCTCCTTGGCTTCTCGATCAACACGCTGACGCTGTTCGGCATGGTGTTGGCGATCGGGATCGTGGTGGACGATGCAATCGTGGTACTGGAGAACGTCGAGCGCATCATGATGCAGGAGGGGCGCCCACCGATGGAGGCGACGCTGCAGGCAATGCGCGAGGTATCCGGCCCGGTGGTGGCCATCGTGCTGGTACTGTGCTCGGTGTTCGTACCGGTGGCCTTCCTCGGCGGGATCGCTGGGCAAATGTACAAGCAGTTCGCCATTACCATCGCGATGTCGGTGACGATTTCCGGGCTGGTGGCACTGACGCTGACTCCGGCGCTGTGTGCGCTCCTGCTCAAGCCCGAGCATCAGCACACCCACCATCTCTTTGACAAGTTCAACGCCTTCTTCGACCGCGCTACCATGCGCTACACCAGTGGTGTGCGCTTCCTGATCAAGCGGGTGGCAGTCGGCCTGCTGCTGTTCGTGGGGCTGGTGGTGGCCACCGTCGGCCTGTTCCGCATCATTCCGTCCAGCCTGGCACCGGAAGAGGATCAGGGCTATGTGCTCTCGGCTACCTTCCTGCCGGACGGCGCAGCGATCACCCGCACCGCCACGGCGATGAACCAGCTCGATGCGATGCTGATCAAGAACCCGGCAGTGAAGGACGTGATGAGCTTCGCCGGCTTCGACATCCTCTCGGGCTCCAATAAGAGCAATGCCGGTGTGACCTTCGTGACGCTGAAGCCGTGGGATGAGCGCACCACCCAGGAGACGCAGGCGCAGTCGATCGTGCAGCAGATCTTTGGCATGGGCATGCAGGTAAAGGATGCCTTCGTGCTGGCGTTCAACCCGCCGCCGATTTCGGGCATGTCCAACACCGGGGGGTTTGAAGGCTACGTGCAGAGCCGTGCCGGCGGCAGCCCGCAGGCGCTGGGCGAGATTACGCAGAAGCTGGTGGCCGCCGCCTCCAAGCGGCCCGAGCTGACCGGGCTGCAGACGACCTTTTCGGCCAACGTGCCCCAGCTGTTCGTGAAGCTGGACCGTGAGAAGGCCAAGGCGCTGGGCGTGCCGATCAACAGTGTGTTCGACACCATGCAGAGCACCTTCGGCTCGCTGTACGTGAACGACTTCAACAAGTTCGGCCGCATTTTCAAGGTGCAGCTGCAGTCCGAAGCCGAGTTCCGCACCAAGGTGGAGGATCTGCGATCGGTGTACGTGCGTTCGCAGAGCGGCCAGATGATCCCGCTGACGGCCCTGGTCAACATCGAGCAAAGCACTGGCCCTGAAACGCTCGAGCGCTTCAACGTGTTTGCCGCCGCCAAGATCGTGGGGGGGCCGGCGCCGGGGTACAGCTCGGGTGAGGCGCTGACCGCGATGGAGCAGGTGGCGGCCGAAGTGCTGGGCGAGGACTACACCCTGGCATGGACCGGCTCGGCCTTCCAGGAGAAGTCCACCGGCGGTTCGTCGGCCATCGTGTTCGTGTTCGGCATCATCATGGTGTTCCTGATCCTGGCCGCACAGTACGAGCGCTGGACCCTGCCGGTGGCGGTGCTGATGGCGGTGCCCTTCGCCGTCTTCGGCGCCCTGGCGGCCAACTGGCTGCGTGGCCTGGCCAACGACGTGTACTTCCAGGTGGCCCTGGTCACGCTGATCGGCCTGGCCGCCAAGAACGCGATCCTGATCGTGGAGTTCGCCGTACTCAAGATGGAGGAGGGGCTGAGCTTTGCTGACGCCGCCATCGAAGCGGCCAAGCTGCGCTTCCGTCCGATCATCATGACCTCGCTGGCGTTCATCCTGGGCTGCGTGCCACTGGCAATCTCCAGCGGTGCCGGCGCGGCCAGCCGTCACTCGATCGGCACCGGTGTGATCGGCGGGATGTTGGCGGCCACCTTCATCGCCACCTTCTTCATCCCCCTGTTCTTCATGCTCATCATGAAGCTCACGCATCGCAACAAGCCGATCGTGCTCAAGAAAAAGACCGAAGGAGACGCTGCCGATGTTTAAGCGAACCCTGCTGGCCACGCTGGTGGCCACAACTCTGGCCGGCTGCGCCATCGGCCCGGACTACACCCGCCCGGTGGCCGACCTGCCGACAGCCTGGCCCGGCGCTTCGGCCAACGTTGCTGCGGTTGATCACCAGTGGTGGACCGGCTTTGGCGACCCGGTGCTCGACAGCTTGGTCGGTGAAGCGCTGACGTACAACCGCGATCTGGCCGCAGCGGCGGCCCGGGTCGACGAGGCGCGGGCGGCGGCCGGTCTGGCGCGTGCCAACCTGCTGCCAGCCCTCAATGCCAATGCCGGCTACCAGCGAGCCCGCCAGTCGGCCGAGGTGACCGCGCCCGGCACACCGCTGGTCGGGGACGTGCGCCAAGCCAATGCCGTGTTGTCCTGGGAACTGGACCTCTGGGGCCGGCTGCGCCGCGCCAACGAGGCCGCCCGGGCCGAAGTGACCGCATCGGCCGCCAACCGCGACGCATTGCAGCTGTCTCTGGCGGCCCAGGTGGCTCAGACCTATTTCCAACTGCGTGCCTTGGATGCCCAGTACGACATCGCACGGCGCACCCTGGAAAGCCGCGAGGAGGCACTGCGGCTACGCGAGAAGCGCTACCGTGGCGGCATGACGTCCGAACTGGATTACCGGCAGGCCGAGGCCGAGGCCGCCAGTGCCCGCTCCACCGTACCGTCGCTGCGCCAGTCGGTGGAGCAGACAGAGCATGCCTTGGCGGTACTCGTCGGCCGCTCGCCGCGGGCTCTGGTGGAAGGCCCGGTGGGCCGCGGTAAGGCATTGGGCGCCTTTGTGCCGCCGCCGGTGGTTCCCGCCGGCCTTCCTTCCGACCTCTTGGTGCGTCGTGCCGACGTGGCCGCGGCCGAGGCCCAGCTGGTGGCGGCCAACGCCCGTATCGGTGTGGCCCGGGCTGCCTATCTGCCCACGATCAGCCTGACCGGTGCACTGGGCAGTGAAAGCACCTCACTCAGCGGCCTCTTCTCTGGCCCGGCCCGGACCTGGAGTTTCGTGGGCAACCTTGCCGCGCCGATCTTCGACTTTGGTCGCACCGCAGCGGGGGTCGAGGCGGCCAACGCCCGGCAGCGTCAGGCGCTGGCCGGCTACGAGCGTGCCTTGCAGACGGCTTTTGCCGAAACGCTGGATGCGCTGTCCCAAGGCCGTGCCGCCCGCGAACGGCAGCAGGCCGAGGCCACGCGCCTGGCCGCACTCAACGAGGCGCTGCGTCTGGCGCGGTTGCGTTACGACAATGGCTATGCCACCTATCTGGATGTGCTGGATGCGGAGCGTGGGGTTTTCCAGGCAGAGCTGAGCCTGGTGGACACCCGTCTTGCCGCCCTCAATGCTTCCGTGTCCTTGTACAAGGCGCTGGGCGGGGGGTGGCAGCAGGTCCCCCAAGGCTGAGCTCCTTGCTGCTGGGTGTCGGCCCCGCCTCGGCGGGGTTTTTTCATGCTCTGTCTGGCTGACGTAGGTATTGACCGTTACCGAAAGGACGCTGTGAAGGCATGAAAAAGGGCACCCCTCAGGGTGCCCCGAAACCGGGCAGCAGGATTTACTGGGCTGCGGAGGCATCCACTGGCACCGCCTGCGTGGCGGGGTCCGTAGGCACCGGGACCAGTTCGTCGATGTCCAGGTCGTCGGTGGGGCTGCCATCGTTGAGTTGTGGCGTTCCCACTTGCTGCGCACGCAAGGCCAGATAGGCATCGCGGGTATAGCTGTAAGGGTCGAGGGCGGCCTCTTCCACGGTCTTTTCCATGCCGAGCAGACGTTCGCGGACGCTGACCGCGTTCACGCCGATGCCGACGCTACGGCTGGTGTGGGTGGGCCAGGCCTCCCCCGTCGGGTCGGCTGCGATGTTCACCGCCGTGCCCAGGCCATCCCGCACTGTCGAGGGTCCCAGAAGTGGCAGTACGAGATAGCTGCTGCTCTTCCAGCCCCAGCGGGCCAGGGTATCGCCAAAGCCGGCCTTGTAGCTCTTCAGGCCGGCGGGGGTGGCGATGTCGATCAGGCCGAATAGCCCGAAGGTACTGTTGATGGCCACGC
The DNA here is from genome assembly GCA_004346645.1 of Gulbenkiania mobilis. Classification (GTDB taxonomy): domain Bacteria; phylum Pseudomonadota; class Gammaproteobacteria; order Burkholderiales; family Chromobacteriaceae; genus Gulbenkiania; species Gulbenkiania mobilis. Next base: position 23,446 of record SMDA01000012.1, on the reverse strand, counting down.
GCATGACGTCGTTAAGCGCACGCTCAGGCTCGGCCTGCAGCACGTGATTGAGGGCGCTCTGCACATCACGCAGGTTGCCGAAGAAGTTGCTGACCGCAGTACGGGCCGGCTGGGGGGTGACGGTGCGGTAGCCTTGGGCCAGGGGTTTCATCACGGCCCGGTCGGCCACGTCATTGAAGCGGTATACCGCGCGGTTCATCGGCTCCAGCGGGTCCTGCGGCGAGGTGGGGGCCGAGGCACAGCCGGTGGTGGCCAGTACGGCTGCGAGAAGTACGGTAGAGGCGAGTTTCATGCCGCAGTGTTCCCTTCGAGTCGTCCCAGCCAGGGGCCGAGTCCGTAAAGTGCAGCCAGCCCGTGCAGGCTGGCCGGAAGATGCGCCACACTGACGCGGTGGCCGGCGGAGCCGGCGGCGCGCAGCGTTTCCAGGATCAGAGCCAGGGCCGACGAGTCCGCAGAGGTCACGCCGGAGAGGTCCAGCGTGACATCGTCATTCCGGGCGGCCGCCTGCCACAGGCCGAACAGCTGTTCGGCCTGTGCAAGATCCAATCGTGCCGACGGGCAGGTCAGAACCTTCATTGGGGGCTCAGCCTGCGCGCGCCACCGGCGGCACGCTGTCGTTTTTTGTGCGTAGCACTTTGATCAGGCCGTCGATGCCGTTCTTGCGGATTTCCTCGTTGAACTGGTTACGATACACCGTCACCAGGCTCGCGCCTTCCACGATGACGTTGTACACGCGCCAGCCCTGCGGGGTGCGGTAGAGGATGTAGTCCACCGACACCGGCTTCTTGTCGGCACTGTTGGGCAGCAGCACCTCGCTGCGTACGGTGGCCTCGCGGCCGTCCGGCGTCAGCGTTGCATTGGGCTTCACGTCGATCTGCGCCTGCTTGAAGCGCCACATCGTCGACGCATAGGTTCGGGTAAGCAGCGACTGGAACTGGCTGGACAGCTCGGCCTGCTGGTCGGGCGTGGCATCGCGCCAGCCACGGCCCACGGCCAGGGCGGTCATGCGCTTGAAGTCGAACTTCGGCACGACCAGCGCCTCCACTTGCGCGCGCACCTGGCGCGAGTTCTTGCCGTCATCTTTCTTCAGCAGGTCAAGGACCTGGCGCGAGGTGTCGGAGACCAGGTCGACCGGGTTGGACGACTCGGCGTGCGCCGCCGCCAGCGAAAAGCCCACAAAAGCCGCCAGGGCGATAAAAAGGCGTTTCATCATTTCGGTGTGTATTCCAAAGAGTGATACAGAGGTTCGGTAGGCGGTGCGTCCGGTCACTGCGCCGCGCTTGCGGCCGGCCCACTGTCCGGGCGTTCGGCCACGCTGGTCATGAACTTGCCGATCAGCTGCTCAAGCACGAGTGCAGAAGAGGTAATGGTGATGCGCTCACCCGGTTTCAAGTCTTCCTCGTCACCGCCTTGCACCAACCCGATGTACTGCTCACCGAGCAGGCCAGAGGTGAGGATCTCGGCACTGACGTCCCGGCTGAAGCGGTAGCGGCTATCCAGCGAGAGCGTCACCTGCGCAATGTAGCGCTTGGTGTCCAGCTGGATGTCCGCTACGCGGCCGACCACGACGCCGGAGGATTTAACGGGCGCCTTCACCTTCAGCCCGCCGATGTTGTCGAAGTCCGCGTACAGCACATAACTCTCGCGGGCGCTGGTGGGGGTGAGGTTGGCCACCTTCAGTGCGAGGAAGGTGACGGCCATCAGGCCGATTGCCACGAACAGGCCGACCCACAGGTCAATAGTAGAGCGTTTCATCCAATCCGTTCCTAAAACATGAAGGCTGTCAGGACAAAGTCCAGTGCGAGCACGGCAAGTGCCGAGGTGACCACGGTGCGCGTGGTGGCGGCCGATACGCCCGCTGCAGTGGGCTGGGCGTCATAGCCCTCGAAAACGGCAATCAGCGTGACGGCCGCCCCGAAGACCAGGCTCTTGATCAGGCCGTTGACCACGTCCACGTACAGGTCGACGGCATTTTGCATCTGGGACCAGTAGGTGCCTTCGTCGATGCCGATCAGCAACACGCCGACAAGATAGCCGCCGAAGATCCCCATCATGTTGAAGAGTGCGGCCAGTACCGGCATCGACAGTACGCCGGCCCAGAAGCGCGGGGCCACGACGCGCGCGATCGGGTTGACCGCCATGACGTTCATGGCGTCCAGCTGCTCGGTGGCCTTCATCAGGCCGATTTCCGCCGTCATCGCGCTGCCTGCACGGCTGGCGAAGAGCAGTGCTGCGAGCACCGGGCCCAGTTCGCGCAGCAGCGCCAGCGCGACCACCGCGCCCAGCGCGTCGGCCGAGCCGAACCGCACCAGGGTGGTGTAACCCTGCAGGCCCAGCACCATGCCCACGAACAGGCCGGACACGGTGATGATGATCAGCGATAGCACCCCGGCGAAGTAGACCTCGCGGATGGTGAGGCCGAAGCGCGTGAGACTCTGGCCCGAGTACAGCAGGATGGCGCCGAAGAAGCGGGCTGCGAACCCCAAGCGCCAGATGGCGTTGATGGTGAGGTGGCCGAGCTTGCGCCACGGCGCGGCAATGGTCTCAAACACCGGACTCTCCCTGAAAACCGAGGTCTTCGGCCAACGTGCGTGCGGCCGGATAGGCGAAATGCACCGGGCCGTCCGGCTGGCCGGAGACGAACTGCCGCACCCAGGGCGAGTCGGAAGCACGTACGGCCTCGGGCGTGCCTTCAGCGATAATCTCGCCATTGGCCACGAAGTAGACGTAGTCGACGATGTCGAGCGAGGTATGCACGTCGTGGGTGACCATCAGTGCGGTGGTGCCCAAGGTGTCGTTGAGCTTCTTGATCAGATGGCCGATCACACCCAGCGAGATCGGGTCCAGCCCGGTGAAGGGCTCGTCGTACAGCATCAGCGCCGGGTCGAGCGCGATCGCGCGCGCCAGTGCCACACGACGCGCCATGCCGCCTGAAAGTTCGCCGGGCATCAGGTCCTGGGTGCCGCGCAGGCCGACAGCGGCCAGCTTCATGATGACGAGGTCGCGGATCATCGACTCCGGCAGGCGGGTGTGTTCGCGCAGAGGAAAGGCCACGTTCTCGAACACAGACAGGTCGGTGAACAGGGCGCCGAACTGGAACAGCATGCCCATGCGCCGGCGGTGCTCGTAGAGCGCGCGGCCCGACAGGGTGGCCACGTCCACGCCGTTCACACGCACCTCGCCCGACTGCGGCCTGACCTGGCCGGAGATCAGCCGCAGCAGCGTGGTCTTGCCGCTACCGCTGCCGCCCATGATGGCCACGAGCTTGCCGCGCGGTACGGTCAGGTTGAGGTTCTTCAGAATCGGCCGCTCGCCATAGGCGAACGAGACATTCCTGAATTCGATGAATGTGTCCAAGGGGGAACCCGGGTGTGTGCTGTACAAAACAGCGGCAACAAACGAAAACAGGGGCCGCAATGCTGCGCCCCTAGATGACGGAATTATAAAGGTTTTCCCTGTCGTCCGACAAGCCGGGCGATGGGGCCTAATGACGGATGGGTTTTGCGGGGTGCCCGGGCCGAGGGCCAGCACCCCGTAACGGCTCAGACGCCGCGCAGCAGGTCGTTGATGCTGGTCTTGCTGCGGGTCTGAGCGTCCACCTTCTTCACGATCACGGCGCAGTAAAGGCTGTGGCTGCCATCCTTGGCCGGCAGGCTGCCCGATACCACCACCGAACCCGGCGGCACACGGCCGTAGCTGACCTCGCCGGTCTCACGGTCGTAGATCTTGGTGGACTGGCCGATGTAGACACCCATCGAGATCACCGAGCCTTCGCCCACGATCACACCCTCGACAATCTCGGAACGGGCGCCGATGAAGCAGTTGTCCTCAATGATGGTGGGGTTGGCCTGCAGCGGCTCCAGCACTCCGCCGATGCCCACACCGCCGGAGAGGTGCACGTTTCTGCCGATCTGCGCGCAGGAGCCGACCGTCGCCCAAGTGTCCACCATGGTGCCTTCGTCCACGTAGGCGCCGATATTCACATAGGAGGGCATCAGCACGGTATTGCGGGCGATGAAGCTGCCCTTGCGTGCCACGGCGCCCGGCACGACGCGGAAGCCGGCTTCCTGGAAGCGGCTTTGGTTCCATTCGGCGAACTTGGTGTCCACCTTGTCGAAATAGCGGCTCACTCCGTCGTCCGACACTGCATTGTCGCGGATGCGGAAGGACAGCAGCACGGCCTTCTTCACCCACTGGTGCGTCACCCATTCACCGTCGATCTTCTCGGCCACGCGCAGGCGGCCGGCGTCCAGTTCGTCGATGACCTGACCGATGGCTGACTTGAGCTCGGCCGATACGGTGGCGGGAGTGAGGGCGGCGCGTTGTTCGAACGCTTCTTCGATCAGGGCCTGGATCGGGTGCATGTGATTGAGTCCTTTGGCGAGATGGATGGAAACCGTCATGTCTCTCAAGTGCTGGGGTTCGTGATTCGGGAAACGAAGCGGACAATGCGGTACGCCGCTTCGATGCATTCTTCGAGGGGGGCAACCAGGGCCAGCCGGACGTAGCCGCGGCCCGGGTTGGTGCCGTGCGCGTCACGCGCCAGAAAACTGCCGGGCAGGACGGTGACGTGCTCGGCCTCGAACAGGGCACGGGCGAATGCGGCGTCGTCCCCGTCAGGCACGCGTGCCCAGAGGTAGAAGCCCGCTTCAGGACGGCACACGTCCAGCACCGAAGCCACCTGTCCGGTTACGGCGTCGAACTTCGCGGCATACAGCGCACGGTTGGCCGAAACATGGCTCTCGTCGTTCCAAGCTGCCACGCTGGCTGCCTGGAACACCGGCGACATGGCACTGCCGTGATAGGTGCGGTAAAGCAGGAATTTTTCGAGGAGTGCGGCATCGCCGGCGACGAAGCCCGAGCGCATCCCCGGCACATTGGAGCGCTTGGAAAGGCTGGTGAACATTACCAGGCGCTCAAAGCCGCGCCCCAGCCTGGAAGCAGCTTCCAGGCCGCCCAGCGGAGGCGCATCAAAGTAGATTTCCGAATAGCATTCGTCGCTGGCGATGACAAAACCGTAGCGGTCGGAGAGCGCAAACAGCGTCTGCCAGTCCTCCAGACGCATCACCGCACCGGTGGGGTTGCCCGGCGAGCACACGAACACCAGCCGGGTGCGCTGCCATACCGATTCGGGCACGGCCTTCCAGTCCGGCTGAAAGCGGTGCGCGGCGGTGCAGTTGACATAGAAGGGCTCGGCCCCCGCAAGCAGTGCTGCCCCCTCGTAAATCTGGTAAAAGGGATTGGGTGAGATCACCACCGGACGCTCGGGGCCGCTGGCGTCGATGACTGTCTGCACGAAGGCGAACAGGGCCTCGCGGCTGCCGTTGACCGGTAGCACCTCCCGCGCTGCATCCACGGCAACGCCGTAGCGGCGAGCCAGCCAGCCAGCGCAGGCAGTGCGTAGCGCCTCGCTGCCGAGCGTGGCCGGGTAGGCAGACAACCCTTCCAGTGAGCCGGTCAGAGCAGTCTTCACCACATCCGGTGCCGGATGCTTGGGTTCGCCAATCGACAGATTGACATGCCTAAGGTCGGCAGGCGGCTGTGCACCGGCCAGCAGGCCACGCAGACGCTGGAAGGGGTAGGGCTGCAACTGGGCGAGGTGGGGATTCACACCGGCTCCTTGCGACGCAACAAAAGCGTCCATCTTACAGAAAACATCATGGATCTTGTAAAACAAAAAAGGCTGGCGGTGCTGTGTGCCATGACCTCGGCGCTGGTATGGGGACTCATGTGGTTTCCGTTCCGCCACATGGCCGAGGCAGGCGTTTCTACCGCCACCACCTCGCTGATGGTCTATCTCGTTTCCATCGCGCTCGGCGGCGTGGTGTTCTTCGACACCTACCGCCGCCAGCTGCGCTTCGAGCGGGTGCTGGTGCCGCTGACGCTGCTCTACGGCTGGTGCAACTTCAGCTATACCTGGGCGGTGTCCGAAGGACAGGTCATGCGCGTGCTGCTCCTGTTCTATCTGTCGCCGCTGTGGACGGTGTTCTTTTCCAGCCTGCTGCTGCACGAACGCCTGACCCGGCGCGGCTGGCAGGTGGTGGCCATGTCGCTGACGGGCTGTGCGGTGATCCTGTACCGGCCCGGCCTGTTTGACGGCGCGCTGCCGCTGTCCACCCGGGCGGAGTGGCTGGCGCTGTCGGGCGGGGTGGCGTTTGCGTTGGGGAATGTCATCAGTCGTCAGGCGCAGGGTTTGCCGGTACCGGTGAAGTCGGCGTCGGTATGGCTGGGGGTGGCTGGCTTCGGCCTTGGGGCGCTGCTGGTGCGCGGCGACCTGGCCGAGATCGGTGCGGTGTCTGGCTGGCAGTGGCTGGTGCTGCTGGCGCTGGGTGCCACGCTCTTGGCCACCAGTGTGATTTCCATGCATGGGCTGACCATTCTGCCCGCCACCCAGGTGATGACCCTGATGCTGATGGAGCTGGTGTTTGCCGCCCTGTCGGCCTATTTCCTGGCGGGCGAGCGCATGAGCCTGAGCGAATGGGCCGGCGGTGCCCTGATTGGCGGGGCCAGCCTGCTCTCGGGCGGGATGACCGAAAAGCGGCGTCCGACTGTGCCGGCCCCGGCGCCCCCGGCTGCCTGAGCGAACCGAACGGGCGACGGGTCTTGCGTACCGGCGAGAGTGCGCTTTATGCTGGTTATTATTTCCACAATTCTGGAAACATGGAATCAAGCACTGCTGTGACCATGCTGGCGGCGTTGGCGCAACCTTCCCGGCTGGCGGTGTTCCGCCTGCTGGTAGAGACGGGCCCGGCCGGGCTAACGGCCGGACAGATCGGCGAGGCACTGTCGCTTGCGCCTGCCACCCTGTCCTTTCACCTCAAGAGCCTGTGCGGCGCAGGGCTGGCCGAAGGCGTGAGCGAGGGGCGGTTTATCCGCTACTGCGCCCGTTTCGAGGCGATGAACGCGCTGGTGGGCTATCTGACCGAGAACTGCTGCCGCGCCTCGCCAGAGGCCGGGTGCGGTCGCTGCTGAAGGGCCTGCGATTGAAACGTCGCCCTCTGGATGTTGTCGCCCCCGCGCCGGCCCATGCAGCGCCTTTCTATACCGTGCAGCGGGACAGTCCACGTATCCGTCTGGGTGAGGGCGAGGCCGTCTGGGTGCTGACCGATCCGGCTTTCCCCTGCCTCTGCCGGCCGATGGGCCTGCGCCGGGCATGCAGCGGCTGGCCCTGACGAACCGGACGTGGGCCGACCCGGCGGGCTTACCGTAGAGCGTGCCACAGACCGCGCCCTCATGTGTCGGCCTCACCGGCCTTAAGAACATCGAAACCCTCGTTTCGCGCTAAAGAAAGAAGGAAGCCATGAACTTGCCCCTGACCGTGCTCGTCCTGTGCACCGGCAACTCCGCACGCAGCATTCTGGGCGAAGCCCTCTTCAACCATCTCGGCCGGGGGCGCTTTCGCGCCTACAGTGCCGGCAGCCAGCCCACCGGGCACGTGCATCCCCTAGCCTTGCGCACGCTGGCCGCCCACGGGCTTGCGAGCGAAGGCTACGTCAGCAAGAGCTGGTCGACCTTTGCCGCTGCCGATGCACCATCAATCGACATCGTGATCACCGTGTGCAGCAGCGCTGCGGGCGAAGCCTGTCCCATCTGGCGGGGCCAGCCGCTACGCGGCCATTGGGGCGTGGATGATCCGGCCGCGGCAACGGGCAGCGAGGTGGACCGGCTGGCGGCGTTCGAGAGGGCGTATGCGCTGCTGCGCGCCCGCGTCGAAGCCCTGACGGCCTTGCCGGTGGAGACCATGGACGCGCCCGCGCTGGAGCAGGCCCTGCGCGAGATCGGCACACGATGAAAAAGATGCGGTCGGAACCGGCGGCGGCCGGCATGGGGATGTTCGAGCGCAACCTCACCTGGTGGGTGCTAGGCTGCATCATCGCAGGCGTGCTGCTGGGGCGTGTGGCGCCCGATTTCTTTCAGGGGCTGGGCCGGATGAAGCTGGCCGAGGTCAACCTACCCGTGGCGGTACTGATCTGGCTGATGATCATCCCCATGCTGGCCAAGGTGGACTTTGCTGCCTTGCAACAGGTGGGACGGCATGCGCGCGGAATCGGGGTGACGTTAGGGGTCAACTGGCTGGTCAAACCCTTTTCCATGGCCCTGCTGGGCTGGGTGTTCGTGCGCCATCTGTTTGCCCCGTGGCTGCCCGCCGAACAGATCGACAGCTACATCGCCGGTCTGATCCTGCTGGCCGCTGCCCCCTGCACGGCCATGGTGTTCGTATGGAGCGGGCTGTGCCGTGGCGATGCAACCTTCACCCTGAGCCAGGTCGCTCTCAACGACGCCATCATGCTGGTGGCGTTCGCCCCGCTGGTGGGGCTGCTGCTCGGCCTGTCGCGCATCGTGGTACCGTGGGACACGCTGGCGGTTTCGGTGCTGCTTTTCATCGTGGTGCCGGTCATCCTCAGCCAGCTCTTGCGGCGGCTACTGATGGCTCGGGGAGGGCGGGCGCGGCTGGATGCGGCAATGCAGCGGGTGGGCCCGGCATCGCTGGCCGCCCTGCTGCTGACGCTGGTGCTGCTGTTCGCCTTTCAGGGGCCCCAGATCCTGGCCCAGCCGCGTGTGATCGTGCTCTTGGCCGTGCCGATCGTGATCCAGGTGTACTTCAATGCCCTTCTGGCGTACTGGCTTAACCGGCATCTGAAGGTGGCGCACTGTGTAGCCGGCCCTTCGGCGCTGATCGGGGCCAGTAATTTCTTTGAGCTGGCGGTGGCCACGGCGATTGCCCTGTTCGGTTTCGAGAGTGGGGCAGCCTTGGCTACGGTGGTCGGCGTGCTGATCGAGGTGCCGGTCATGCTGTCTGTGGTGGCGATCGTTAATCGCAGCCGCCCTTGGTACGCTGCCCGTGCGCCGTTGACCTGAGCACGCGTCCCCCCTCAGACGGGCCGCGCCCGCCGCTTTCGGCCAACCTTCCGCCTGCGGTAGCGCTGGCGTGGGGGTGTAAGGGCGGCCAGGTGGGCTGGGCGGTTTGATTGGGTGGCCGGGGGCACGGCAAGCCGGTCGGCAGGTGTTCCACTTCTCCGACACGGACCGCGCGGCGAAAGCCTCGGGCCGATCTCGGGGGCCGGAGGCCTCAGTAGTGGGGGGGCACTTCGTCGCGCAGCGACAGCGGCGAGCCACTCTGGTCCGGCCCCTGCTGCAGCTGGCGGTAAAGCACGCGCAACTGCTCCTGCAGCAGGTCGATCTCCTGCTGCTGGCGCGCCACCGTCCGGCTGAGGCTGTCCAGAGTGTCGTCCAACCAGGCCAGCCGCACTTCCAGCGCTTCGGCCCGTTGTCGGGTGTCGCGCGCAGACAGCCACTGCTCCAGTTGCACCACCCGGTAGGGCCGGTCGAACAGACGATAGAGCTCCAGCCAGTCTTCGGGGTGCATCCACGCGAGCGCGCCGTCGCGCTCCACGCGGCCTGGATCGAATGTCCAGCCTTGTACCCCCGCCGGGGTCGACACCGCGATCCCCGCCATCAGGTCGAGCCGGGTGCCGTCATCGGCCACAAAGCGCGCAAAGTGTTCGGTGCGGTTGCGTGGGTGCGGCGGACGGGGCAGCGGTTCCAGCATGGCCAGCAGGCGCTGTTCGGCCTCGGCGAATGCCGTAGGCTGCACCACCAGGTCCAGGTCCAGGTCCTGTGGGTCTGCTTCCAGCCCCAGCCGGTACAGCAGGGTGCTGCCGCCAATTCCCCAGCCGAGCCCCGCCAGTAGCGGTGCAACGGCCTGGGCCAAAGCAAGTGGAGCGGGATATCTCATGGCGCGTCTCCGAAGCTTAGAGCACCATCGCTGCGATCCAGCCTGCCGCCATCAAGGGCAGGTTGTAGTGCAGGAAGGTGGGAAGGGTAGTGTCGCGGATATGGTCGTGCTGACCATCCACGTTCAGCCCGGCCGTGGGGCCGAGCGTAGAATCGGAGGCCGGCGAACCGGCATCGCCCAGCGCGCCGGCGGTGCCGATGATCGAGACTGTGGCCAGCGGCGAGAAGCCCAGCTGCAGGCACAGCGGCACATAGATGGCGGCGATGATCGGCACGGTGGAGAACGAAGAGCCGATGCCCATGGTCACCAGCAGCCCCACCAGCAGCATCGCGAACGCGGCCATGCCGCGGTTGCCGGCGAACAGGTCGGCCGAAGCGTGTACCAGGCCCTCCACCTCGCCGGTAGCCTTGAGCACTTCGGCAAATCCCTGGGCGGTGATCATGATGAAGCCGATCATCGCCATCATCTTCATGCCTTCGTTGAACACGCCATCCGCCTCGCGCCAGCGCACCACGCCGGTGGCCAGAAACACCAGAAAGCCCAGCAGGGCCCCCATGATCATCGAATCGGTATAGAGCTGCACGGCAAAGGCCGCGCCGATGGCGAACAGCGCCGTCAGCAGCGAGCGTCGGCTGACGTGTGTGTGGGTGCGCTCGGCGTTCTCAATCTTTCCCAGCACGTAATGGCGCGGTCGACGGTAGCTGACGAACACCGCCAGCAGCAGGCCCAGCACCATGCCCGCCGCCGGAATCGCCATGGCGTGCATTACGTTCACACCGGAGACATCCATGCCCGCCTTGGTGATGTTGCCCAGCAGGATCTGTTTGAGAAAGATGTCGCCAAACCCCACCGGGAACAGCATGTAGGGCGTGGTCAGGCCGAAGGTCAGCACGCACGCCACCAGACGACGGTCCAGCTGTAGGCGTGCCATCACGTACAGCAGCGGCGGCACCAGCAGCGGGATGAAGGCGATGTGGATCGGTACCAGGTTCTGACTCATCACGCTCGCCACCGCCAACAGGCCGATCAGCATCCATTTGAGACGTGTCTGGCCCCGACTGGATTCCAGTCGCTTCACCGCCAAGTCGGCCACCACATGCGGCAGGCCGGATTTGGCGATTGCCAGCGCAAAGGCGCCCAGCATCGCGTACGACAGCGCCACCGACGCGCCTCCGGTCAGCCCGGTGTTGAAGGCGGCCAGGGTTTTGGCCAGCGACAGGCCACCTGCCAACCCGCCGACAAGCGCCCCGATCAGGAGGCTGATGACAACATGGGTGCGTGCAAGCGACAGCCCCAGCATGACGGCGACAGCAAGGAAGACGGCGTTCATTTGTATATACAAAGGTATGATTTGCAAGGGAAAAGGGGCGGAGAATACCGGCCGGGCCCGGTTTTGTCGATCAGGGCGCCGCTTAGCGCCACGCCGGGGCCAGCATCAGCAGCACGCCAAGCACCATCCACACCCCCATCCAGGCACCGGCCACAGCCGGCCGGCGCGCCCAGAAGGCAAACAGCGCCACGCCGAAGGCCATGAGGCCCAGTCCGGTGGACACTGCATCGCCATCGAGCAACAGCACTGCCTGGCCGGTACGTGTGCGCCCGGCGTAGCGTGCGGTGATCGCCGCCAGCGCGCCCAGCACCATCAGCCCGAGCCCGAAGAGCAGGGCGGTCCACCGTGCTGGACGCGACAGGGAGCGACCGGTGCGGGCCTTAGGGTGCATCCGCTGCCCCTGCCGGGCGCAGCGCCCGGATGACGTAGAGATCGAAACGGGTGGACTTGCCTTCCAGCACCGCGGAAGGCCGCACGCCCTCGATCGCCGGGCCGCGCAGCGGGCGTTTGACCACCACCCGCACCGTGGCGGCCTCCAGAGCGCAGGCCAGGAGTGCGGTGCTGTCCAGGTCGTCGCCGATCACCTGCTGGAAGGCCTGCATGCCCTTCTTGGCGGCCGCGCTCTTCTTGTCGGTATCAGGAAACATCGGATCCACGAAAACCACCTCTGGCCGCTCAGCCGCGGGCCGGGTGGCCGTTTCGGCCAACCAGCGGATAGCGTCGTCGTGCACCAGCGTCATGCGTGCGGCGATCTCCACGGTGTCCGGATGAACACGGGCGCGCTCCAGCGCGTCGTACAGCAGGGCGGCGGCCACCGGCGAGCGCTCCAAGAGGGTGACAGTACAGCCCAGGCTGGCCAGCACGAAGCTGTCGCCCCCCAGCCCGGCGGTGGCATCCACCACCCGGGGCAGCACGCGCGCGCCCTTGAGACCGATGGCCTTGGCCACCGGCTGGCCGCGTCCGCCGCCCTGCTCGCGTCGGTGACGCGCGGCGCCTTCCACGAATTCGGCATAGACCGCGCCATGCCGGCCGGTGGTGACCAGCTCCAGTCGCTCCGGCCCCAGCTCCAGCCAGTAGCCGGCTTCTGGACGCTGGCGTACCGGTTCCAGTCCGAAACGTTCTGCAAGGTGGCGGGCGGTATCGCGTCGCGCAGGTTCGGCGCAGTAGAGGGGAAAGGTCATCGGTCAGTGCTTGGTCATCTTGTCGAGCATGCCCATCACAAAGGCGGACAGCACGAAGGTGAGGTGGATGATGACGTACCACAGCAGTTTGTCATTGGGGACGTTGCTGGCGTTCATGAACAGCTTGAGCAGGTGAATGGACGAGATCGCCACGATCGAGGCGGCAACCTTGTTCTTCAGGCTCGTGGAGTCCATCTTGCCGAGCCAGCCCAGCTTCTCACTGTCCTCGTCGAAGTCGATACGCGACACGAAGTTCTCGTAGCTGGACAGCATCACCATCACGATCAGGCCGCCGACGAGCGAGATGTCGATCAGGGATAGCACCACGAGGATGAGGTCGGCCTCGGCCACAGTGAGGATATTGGGCAGCACATGCGCCAGTTCCTGGAAGAACTTGATGCCCAGCGCCACCAGTGTGAGGCTGAGCCCGAGATAGATAGGGGCGAGGATCCAGCGCGAGGCATACATCAGTCGTTCGAGCAGCTTTTCTACCATGTCGTTTCCTGCGGTTGTTGCGGTGGGCGCGCCTTTGGGTCGGGCCCGACCGAAGTGTAGCATCGCCCCGAGCAGGGCATGGAGCGGTTGAGTGCTCAAATGCCGTAGTCATAGAATTTCCCCATGCGCGCACTCTTCTTCTGGCTGACCGGCCTGACCCTGCCTTCGCTCCTGCCCCATCTGCCCGACTGGCACTTGGTAGCGGCGCTGGCGGTCATGCTGTGTCCCTGGCGCCGTGTCGGTCCCAAGACCTGGCGGCAGGGCTGCCTGTTGGCCATCACCTTCCTGCTGGCGCTGGCGTGGTCCCTGTGGCGGGCCGAGTCAAGGTTGGCCGAAGCGCAGGCTCTGGGACCGGCGGGTACGGCGGTGGAAGTCGTGGGCACGGTGCGGGGCCTGCCGGATCCGGGAGAGTTCGGCGTGCGTTTCGCGCTGGAGGTGGAGCAGGTGCTGGAGGGGCCGGCCGGGATGCCGCGCCGGGTGCTGGTCAGCGACTACCGTGGTGGGCATTGGCCTGCGGGCAGCCGCTGGCAGCTGAAGCTGCGCATGCGTCCGGTTGCCGCTTCGGCCAACCCCTACGGCTTCGATGCCGAGCGCTGGATGTGGAGTGAAGGGTGGCTGGCCACCGCCACCGTCCGCAAGGGGGCGCTGCGTCTTGCGGATGCGGCCGATGGGCAGTCGTTCATCGACCGACTGCGTGACCGGGTACGGCAGCGCTTTTTGCATGTGCTGGAGAGTAGTGCTGCAGCCGGCCTGTTGGGGGCGCTGACGGTGGGGGCGCAGGGCGATCTGCCGTCTTCGGCCTGGCGCGACTTTGCCGCCACCGGCACCAGCCACCTCGTAAGCATTTCCGGCCTGCACATCACGCTGGCTGCCGGATGGGTCGGCTGGCTCACTGCCCGGCTGGTGCGGCGTTTTCCGCCACCGGGCGTGGCGCCCCGTACCGTCGTGGTCGTGGCGGCCTGGATCGCCGCCCTGATGTACGCCTTGCTAGCCGGCTTTTCGGTGCCGACACAGCGTAGCGTATTGATGCTGGGTGTGGCCGCGGTCCTGCTTCTGCTGCGGCGCCCGCTACCGCCCCTGCGCCTGTGGGCGATTGCGCTGGCTGCGGTGCTAACGGCGGACCCCTTCGCGGTGCTGGCCCCTGGGGTGTGGCTGTCATTCGGGTTGGTGGCGGTGCTGATCTGGAGCGGGCAAGCTGTGGTCGGCCTACCGTGGTGGCGCCGGGGGTTACAGGCGCAGTGGGCGGTCACGGTCGCTTCGGTGCCGCTTCTGGCCGGATGGTTCGGCCAGTTGCCGCTCGTGTCTCCGCTTGCCAACGCGCTGGCCATTCCCTTCGCCACCTTTCTGCTGACGCCGCTGGCGCTTCTTGCTGCCGCCGTGCCTGCCGAAGGGCTCACCGTCCTGGCAGGCTGGTTGGCCGAACAGGGACTGTGGGGTCTGCATCAGCTTGCCCGATTACCCACCTGGCCGGTGCCCGGCCTGCCTGCGCCGCTCTGGCCTGCCCTGCTGGCAGGGGCGGTCTGGGCCGTCCTGCCGGCTGGCTGGACGGCCCGGCTTTGGGCGGCGGTGTTGTGGCTGCCGGTGTTTCTGTGGCGGCCGCCTGCGCCCCTGCCGGGGACGATGCAGGTCACGGTCCTGGATGTAGGGCAGGGGCTGTCGGTGCTGGTGCGCACCGCCCGTCATGCATTGCTGTACGACACCGGCGCAGGAGAGGCGAGCCGGGTAGTGGTGCCACAGCTCCAAGGGCTGGGCTTGAGCCGGCTGGATACCCTGCTGCTGTCGCATCACGACAGCGATCATGATGGCGCTGCGGCCAGCCTGCTGGCTGCGTTCCCCGTGAGGCAGCTGTGGGGTGCGCAGACCGCAAGCGCACCTGGCCAGCCGATGACGCGCTGTGTAGCGGGTCAGACATGGCAGTGGGACGGTGTTCGCTTCGAGGTGCTCTGGCCGCCGGCCGTCGGGGGCGCTTCCGACGACAACGCGCACAGCTGCGTAGTGCGGGTGGTGGGGCGCACTGGAGCCGTCCTGCTGCCAGGCGACGCCCCGGCGGCGGTGGAGGCCACCTTGGTGGCACGGCATGGTCCAGCCTTGGCCAGTACAGTGCTGGTAGTCGGCCACCACGGCAGCCGCACCGCGACCAGCGGCGTGTGGCTGGAGGCGGTGCGCCCCCGGCTGGCGATCATCAGTGCCGGTGCGCTGAACCGCTACCGGCACCCTCATCCGGATGTGCTGGGCCGGCTGGCTGCACACGGGGTGGCGGTGGTCAGGACCGATTGCCAAGGCATGCTGACGCTGACCCTGGAAGCGGGCGGACCAGTGGTGGAAGGCTACCGGGATCGGGCTGCCCGCTACTGGCGCCGCCACTGCCCCCGCTAGCCTGCCACCTGCACCAGTGCTTCGACCTGGTTCCCCTGGCCGTGGTAGGTGAGCTGGTCGAAGGACAGGCGGCGTGCGATCAGGATGCCGCGCCCGTGGCTCTCGATCAGCGAGGCCGGATCGATTTCCTGATACGGTGCCCAGTCAAAGCCCTCGCCCTCGTCCTCGATCCAGAAGCGTCGCAGCGTGGTCGAGGCCTCGTAGCGTACACGCACCCGGCGCTCGCCCATGGCCGGGTCGGCCAGTCGGCGCTCCACTTCCTGCTCCCATTCGCCGCTGGCCTGCAGCCGGGTCTTGTCGTGATACGACAGCCCGAGGTTGCCGTGTTCGATGGCGTTGACGATCAGCTCGAACAGGCCGGTGGCCACCCGTTCAGGCTGTGGGCAGGCCTGGGCCAGCAGGGCGGTGACGGATTGCGCCTCGCGATGGGTGCGGAAGGCGAACTCGGCGTGGGACAGGTGCCGCAGGGCGTCCAGCTGCTGATGGGCCAGTTCGCGAAAGTGCAGGTAGCGGTCCCAGTGGCTGACCGCAGCCTCCACCACGGCCAGCAACATGTCGCGCGAGAACGGCTTGGTCAGGTAGTAGAACGCTCCGGCAGCCAGGCCCTCCTGCACGCTGGCGGCGGCGCCCACTGCGGTCTGCAGGATCACTGGCAGGAAGGCCAGCGTCGGGTCGGCCTTGATCCGGCGCAGTACGTCAAAGCCCGACAGGCCGGGCATCATTTTGTCCAGCAACACCGCAGAGAAGTGCTGGCCATCCTGCTCCAGCGCCTGCAGGGCGGCCTCGCCGCTCTCCACCGCCACCACATCAAAGCCGGATTCCGATAGCAGCTCGCTCATCAGCTCCAGGTTGAACGGTTCGTCATCAACGAGAAGAAGGGTATGGGCCATGACGCTACCTATCGATGGGAAACGGGGTGGACGGGAAGGGTGAAGGCAAACCGGGCGCCACCATGGGGGGCGTTGTCCGCATGGATCTGTCCCTGATGCGCGGTGACGATCTCACGGCAGATAGCCAGGCCCAGGCCGGTGCCCCCGGCGCCGGTCTTGGTGGAACTGCTCTGGATGAACTTGTCGAAAATGCTCTCGAGCTCTGCCGGCGGAATGCCCGGCCCGTGATCGGTGACGCTGATCTCGATGCGTTCGTCCGGCAGGGCCGGCAAGCGCCGTGCCGTCAGTTCGATCACCCCCTGTGGCGGGCTGAAGCGGATGGCGTTGGAGAGGAGGTTGACCACTACCTGCCGGATGCGCTGGCTGTCCCACTGTCCCGACAACCCCTCGGGCACGGTCACCTCGAAGCGCAGACCGCTGCGTTCGGCCAGCGAGGCCATCTCCTCGCAGGCTTCGGCCAACAGGCCAGCCACATCCAGCGCCTCGAAGTGGTACTCCATGCGGCCGGCTTCCATCTTGGCGAGGTCCAGCAGATCGTTCAGCAGACCCATCAGGCGCCGGCCGCTGGTATGGATGCGCTCGAAGTACTGGCCCAGCTTCTCCCGCGAGGCCTCCTCCACCCGGGTGGCGCCCATTTCGGCAAACCCGAGCACGGCATGCATCGGGGTGCGCAGCTCGTGCGACATATTGGCCAGGAACTCGGTTTTGGCACGGCTGGTTTCCTCGGCCAGGTTCTTGGCGTCCCGCAGCGCTTCCTCGGCGGCGCGCTGGGCCGAGATATCCTGATACACCCAGACCGAGCCCAGCCCCGGCATGCTGGGGTTCACCACCTTGCCGTACATGCGGCACCAGATCGGCGTGCCGTCCCCCGTCACCAGGCGCTGTTCGCTGTGGATGACGCGTCCGTCGTTCACATGATCGAAGAACAGGCGGCCAGCGCGCTCCCAGTGGGTATCGCTGTCGTACAGGATGCGGGTGGAGAGATTGTTGGTCTGGTCCTCGGCCAGGCGGAACATCTCCAGAAAGGCCCGGTTGACCTGCTTGAAGTCGCGGTTGACCACGTAGGCCATTGCCAGTGGGCTGGCTTCCAGCAGCGCCGATAGCTGACGACGCTGTACTTCCACCTGCTCGGCCAGGCTGTTCTTCAGGCGGATCAGGGCGGCTTCCTGCTCCTTACGTACGCTGATATCGCGACAGACGGCCACATAGAAGCGGTCGTTGGGCAGGATCACCTGGCTGAGCGTCACTTCCACCGGCAAGCGGCTGTTGTCGTTGCGGACCAGATGGGCTTCGAAAGGGTAGCCGGCGTGGCGCATGGCCAGGGTGCGAAACCCGGCCCGGCCATCGGTGCGGTAAAGCTCGGAAAGCAACACGCCGATCGGCAGGCCCTCGACGCTGACTGCACTCTGTCCGATCAGACGGGCGGCTGCCGGGTTGGCGTGCGTAATGCGGCCGTCGTGATCGATCAACAGGATGGCATCGGAGCTCGCCTGCAGGATCGCACGCTGTCGGGCTTCGCTCTCGGTCAGGGCCCGCTGTGACAGGCTATGTTCCGCCCTTTGCGCCTGCAACTGCTCGGTACTGTCGCGCAGCGCCTGCTCCTGCCGGGCCACTTCGGCCGACAGGCGTCGCTGCCAGCCCACCAGTAGCCATCCGCCCCCGAGCACCAGCAGGGCGAATAGGAAGGTGGGTAGCAGCGTAGCGGGCAGGTTGGCCGAAACCGGCAGGGTGTCACCCAGGCTGAAGACGGTCACCATCACCGGCAGCCCACCGAACACCCGCTTGGCCGACAGCAGAGGCCGTGCGGTGGGGAGGGGGGCCTGTGGCAAGGTGTCGAGAAAGGGCGCCGGATTGCGGCCCTGCTGCCACACCACCAGTCTGAGACCGTCGGTGGGTCCGGAAGGGGAAGTCAGGTCCAGCAGGCGGCGCCGTGACAGACGCACCAGCACGATGTCGTCGCGGTCGGGCAGGCTGGCGACCATGTGCAGGGCGCCGTTCTGGGCATCCAGCGAGGAGGGCGGCAGCAGGTAGGGCTGGTGGTTTTCCCGGGCACTCTCCAAGGCGAGATTCCAACCGGGCAGGCTGCCGGCGTCAAACCCCTGGGGCAGCCCCTCTGCGGTGTCCGGCGCATAGAAGCGCACCGGGAAGTACACTGGCAGCGACGGGCTGGGGTACAGGCGGCCTTCATGCGGAGCCCGGATCGAGGTACCCAGGCTGTCTTCGAAGGCGATCCGCCCCGCGTTCGGCACCCGTGACACCAGGCCGGCTCCGGTGAGCAGCGGTTCGGCAGGGGTCTGCAGGCCGGGCAGGCGCGCCAGCACACGCATCAGGGTGTCCGGGTCGGCTCCGCCGAGGCTGTTGGCCAAAAAGCCTACGGCATTGAGTTGGCTGTACAGCCTGCTCTCCAGCAGCGCCAGCCGCGTCTGGGCCGCCTGGGTGCGTTGCGCCAGTGCCTGCCGGTCAGCATCGCGATGGGCCAGCATGGCCTGCAGCCCCAGCGCCCCGGCCGTGAACATGAACCAGAGCACGAGCCAGGTGCGGGGGCGCAGGGCAGGCATGATCAGGCCAGGCGGGCGTACAGGCGCATGAATTCCCCCGCCAGCTTGTGGCGCGGGTCGAGATGAACCATGGGGCAGCTGGCCTCGTGCGACTCGCGGATCTTCACCGAAGCCGACAGCGGCACCTCCAGCACGGGCAGGCCTTCCTCGCGCAGTTCGCCCACCAGACGCGCCGGCAGCGCGGCACGGGGCTGGAACTGATTGACGACGATGCCTTCCACCGCCAGCGCCGGGTTGTGGTCGGCCCGGATTTCTTCCACATGGGCCAGCAGGCTGTAGAGCGCTTGCCGGGAGAAGGCATCGCAATCGAAGGGGATCAGGCAGCGGCTGGCGGCGATGAGAGCGGAGCGGGTGTAGAAATTGAGCGCGGGCGGGGTGTCGATCCAGATCTCGTCATACTCTTGCGACAACATGTCCAGCGCCTCGCGCAGCTTGAACATCTTGTAGCGCTGTTCCAGCTTGGGCATCAGCTCTGCCAGTTCCGGATGGGCCGGCAGGACCGACAGGCGCTCGAAGCGTGTGGGCAGGACGAATTCGGCCGGGGTGCGCGCATACAGGCTGATGTTGAGCATCTGCCCAAACAGCCCGCTGGCCCCGTTGCCGGTGTCGTCGGGCACCACACCTAGCAGGTAATGGCTGGCATTGGCCTGGGCATCCAGGTCCAGCACCAGCACACGCCGGCCGGCCTGTGCCGCCACCGCCGCCAGGTTGACCGTGATCGTGGACTTGCCCACGCCCCCCTTCTGGTTGAATACCACCCTGCGCACGGCCGCCATTGCGTGCCCCCTCAAGTAAAGCGGGGTGCTTACAGCGGCTGCGAGCCCTGGCAGACGAACTGCATCTGCTGGAAGCTGGCCGAGTTCTGCACCACCGGCATCGGTTTTATCTGACTGTCATTATAGGAGAAGCTGGCCACCTGACGGCTGTTCTCGTCGTAGAGCGTCACGTCGAGCAGCCGGTAGGTGCGCGCCCGGCAATCCACCTGCCAGGTGTTGATGGAGTACTTGTGGCGCGGCGTGGTCAGGAAGTTTTCCTTGCGCGTGTTGAAGATGGTCTTGCGGTCACGGAAGGTTACCAGCGTACCGCTGCGTCGCACCGACAGCGCATCGATTTCGTTGAGGATGTTGCCATTGGGCGAGACACCCAGGTTGTGCCAGTCGGCATTCGGTGTCGGGTTGGCAGGCTGCTGCGGGCGGCTGGAGGCGGTGCCGGGGCGGGTGGACGGCCCTGTCGGCTGGGTGGCGCACCCCGCCAGGACGGCGGCGCTCAGAGCAAGGCACAGGGTCTTGCGCATCGGGATCATCTGCATGACGGATTTCCTTGGCTCGGTTTGCTGGCAGTGTCGCACAGCGTGTTTTTTCGGCCAACCTTGCCCGGTCGGCGGAACTTTTGTCCAGCCATCCGGGTCAACCGTACTGCGAAAGCATTTTCCTCTTCGTTTCATATTGTCTCCCTCAGTACGGGCTGCCCGATCCGGCAGCCCGCTTTTTTTGCCGACCGTCCCCGGCACGCTGGCTTACAATAGCGCGCTTCGACCGGAACCCCGCAATGCACGCCGACGCCCTTTCCCTGCTCAACACCCTGTTTGGCTATCCGGCTTTCCGCGGCGAGCAGCAGGCCATCATCGAGCATGTCGCCGGGGGCGGTCATGCGCTGGTGCTGATGCCCACCGGCGGCGGCAAAAGCCTCTGCTACCAGATTCCCGCGCTGATGCGCGAAGGGGTGGGTCTGGTGGTCTCGCCGCTGATCGCCCTGATGCAGGACCAGGTCGCCGCGCTGACCGAGCTGGGCGTAGCCGCCGCCTGCCTCAATTCGGCCACCCCGCCGGATGAGGCGCGCGACATTGCCCGCCAAGCACGGGCCGGCACGCTCGACCTGCTCTACGTCGCTCCCGAACGCCTGCTGATGCCACGCTTTCTGGAGTTTCTCTCCGGTTTGCGTATCAGCCTGTTCGCCATCGACGAAGCACACTGCGTCAGTCAGTGGGGTCACGACTTCCGCCCGGAGTACCAGCAGCTGGGGATGTTGGCCGAACGCTTTCCCGGGGTGCCGCGTATCGCCCTGACCGCCACCGCAGACCCGCAGACGCGCGAGGACATCCTGCACTACCTGCGCCTGAGCGACGCACGTGTGTTCTTGGCCAGTTTCGACCGGCCCAACCTCTTCTATCAGGTGGTGGAAAAGCACAACGCCAAGAAACAGCTGCTCGCCTTCATCGAGAACGACTATCCGGGCAGCTCGGGCATCGTCTACTGTCTGTCGCGACGGCGGGTGGAGGAAATCGCTGCCTGGCTGACGGAAAACGGCGTGCGTGCGCTGCCCTACCATGCCGGTCTGTCGCATGAGGTGCGCGAAGCCAACCAGCGGGCCTTCCTGCGTGAGGATGGCCTCGTCATGGTGGCTACCGTTGCCTTCGGCATGGGTATCGACAAGCCGGACGTACGCTTCGTCGCGCATGTGGACCTGCCCAAGAGCCCGGAGAACTTCTACCAGGAATCCGGTCGAGCCGGCCGTGACGGCCTGCCCGCGATGAGCTGGCTGTGTTACGGCCTCAACGACATGGTGCAGCTCACGCAGATGATTCAGGGCAGCGAGATGGCTGCACTGCAAAAGCAGGTGGAGCTGGCCAAGCTCGAAGCGATGCTTGCCTACTGCGAAACCGCCGGCTGCCGTCGCCAGACCCTGCTGTCGCACTTCGGCGAAGCCAGCACCCCGTGCGGCCACTGCGACAACTGCCTGAGTCCGCCGGCTACCTTCGACGCCACCGTGCCAGTGCAGAAGCTGTTGTCGTGCATCTACCGCACCGGGCAGCGCTTCGGGGCCAGCCACGTGATCGATGTCCTGCTCGGGCGTGCCAACCAGCACGTCACCCAAGCCGGGCACGACACCCTTTCTACCTTCGGCATCGGCCGTGAACTTAATCAGCGCGCCTGGCGTTCCGTCATCCGCCAGCTGGTGGCCCGCAAGATCCTGGATGTGGATCTCGCACGCGGCCAGGCCTTGGTGATGACTGAAGCATGCCGGCCCCTGCTTCGAGGGGAAGCGCGCATCGCGCTGCGGCCGTTGGCCGACGAGCGCCGTGCCCGCAGTGTCAGCAACGACCGCTGGCTGCGCACCGAGCGGGAAGAGCGTCTCTGGCAGGCCCTGCGCCAATGGCGCAAGCAAACGGCCGACGAGCACAACGTGCCGGCCTACGCCGTCTTTTCCGACCGCACCCTGCGCGAACTGGTAGAGCAGAGCCCTGCCTCTGCCCACGCTCTGGCCCGTATTCACGGGTTGGGAGAGCTCAAGCTCGCCCGCTACGGCACTGCACTGTTGCAAATACTCGACGCCCACCACGAGCGCCAGGATTGATTCCGCTACAATCGGTTTACCGTGTGCATCTTCATACATAACAAGGAAAACCTTTCATGGCAGTCAACCTGAACCCCGCGGCAGCCGAAGCATTGGCTGCGGTGGCCGGGGTCGACCTCTGGGTCGCCGAGGCGGGCATCAAGAAGCCCGGTCGCAAGGATCTTCTGGTCATCCGGCTCGACAAGGGCAACACCGTCGCCGGTGTGTTCACGCAGAACCGTTTCTGTGCCGCGCCCGTGCAGATCAGCAAGGCTCATCTCGAGGCCGGCGTGCAGATCCGCGCGCTGGTGGTCAATACCGGCAACGCCAACGCCGGCACCGGAGAAGCCGGCCGTGCCAATGCCCTGGCCGTCTGCCGTACCTTGGCCGAAGAGCTCGGTTGCGCCCCCGAGCAGGTCCTGCCGTTCTCCACCGGTGTCATCCTCGAACCCCTGCCGGTCGATCGCATCACCGCCGCGCTGCCCGGACGCCGGCCCGCCAGCTGGCTGGAAGCGGCCGAGGCCATCATGACCACCGACACCGCCCCCAAGGCCGGTAGCCGGCAGCTTGCCCTGCAAGGTCAGGCGGTCACCATCACCGGCATCGCCAAGGGCGCCGGTATGATCCACCCCAACATGGCCACCATGCTGGGGTTCATCGCGACCGATGCCGCCGTCACCCGGCCGGTGCTCAACCAGCTGGTGCGCGAGGTGGCCGACCTCTCCTTCAACAGCATCACCGTGGACGGCGACACCTCTACCAACGACAGCTTCATGCTGATCTCCACCGGCAAAAGCGGCGCACCGCTGATCGACTCGCCCCGCCATCCGGACTACGCCGTGCTCAAGGCTGCCCTCGTGGATCTGGCCATCGAACTAGCCCAAGCCATCGTGCGTGATGGCGAGGGCGCCACCAAGTTCATCACTGTGCAGGTCGACGGCGGCCGCTCGGTGGCCGAGTGCAAGGATATTGCCTACGCCATTGCCCGCTCGCCCTTGGTCAAGACGGCCTTCTTTGCCTCCGATCCCAATCTTGGCCGGTTGCTTGCCGCCATCGGTTACGCCGGTGTCAGCGACTTGGATGTGGACCGGCTGGAGCTTTACCTGGACGACGTACTGGTGGCCTGCAACGGCGGCCGCAACCCCGCCTATCGTGAAGAGGATGGCCAGCGCGTCATGCAGCAGCCCGAGATCAGAGTGCGGGTCGTGCTCAACCGTGGAGCGGCTAGCGCCACGGTATGGACCTGCGACTTCTCCTACGAGTACGTGCGCATCAACGCCGACTACCGTAGCTGAGGACATGGCGACGGCAGTACCAAGCACCAAGCCGCCTTATAAAGGCGGCTTGGTGCTTATGAGCCGCTGCTCGTTCGTCAGGGCGGCTGCGATGGGCCTGTTCCGGGGGCTGGAAGAGGTTGGTTTGCAAATAATCCGTAACAAAGTGTTGACGCGCCCTTATTGGGTGGGTATAGTTCGCTTCCTCTGCTGAGCGCAACGGCGCCGGCCTGATCTTTGACAGTTTAGAACAACCGATAGGTGTGAGTGGTT
>SMDA01000011.1 GCA_004346645.1 Gulbenkiania mobilis | reverse complement strand
TCGCTCCGATCGCCATGGAAGAAGGTCTGCGCTTCGCTATCCGCGAAGGTGGCCGTACCGTCGGCGCCGGCGTCGTCGCCAAAATCATCGCTTAACTGGGAAGCTCAAGATGCAAAGCCAGAAAATCCGCATTCGTCTGAAAGCTTTCGATTACAACCTGATCGACCGCTCGGCCCAAGAAATCGTTGAAACCGCCAAGCGTACCGGCGCCGTTGTCAAAGGCCCGGTTCCGCTGCCGACCAAGATCGAGCGTTTCAACCTTCTGCGTTCGCCCCACGTCAACAAGACCTCCCGCGATCAGTTGGAAATCCGTACCCACCTGCGTCTGATGGACATCGTTGATCCGACCGACAAGACCGTGGACGCGCTGATGAAGCTCGACCTGCCGGCCGGCGTCGATGTGGAAATCAAGCTGCAGTAAGCGCGGATAACCGGGTGTCGCAGGCTAAGTGCTTGCGGCGCTTGGAAATTTTGTGCTAGATTAGCGGACTCGCCATTTTCGGCGAGTCCGCTTTTGTTTTTGAATGCCGGTCAATCGTAATCGGCACCTGCAAAAGGAAATAAACATGAGTCTAGGTCTTGTCGGTCGCAAAGTCGGCATGACCCGCATCTTTGCCGATGATGGTGTTTCCATCCCGGTAACCGTGCTGGACATGTCCGCCAATCGCGTCACGCAAATCAAAACTCCCGAAGTTGACGGCTATGCCGCACTTCAGGTTGCCTTCGGTAGCCGCAAAGCCAACCGTATCAACAAAGCCGAGGCGGGTCACTTCGCCAAGGCCGGTGTTGAGGCGGGGCGTGGTCTGAGCGAATTCACTGTCGAAGCAGCAGACGTTGCCAACTACAAAGTTGGCGACACCATCACCGTTGAAGTGTTCCAGGTAGGTCAGCTGGTCGATGTGACCGGTACCTCCAAGGGTAAGGGCTTCTCCGGTGCCATCAAGCGTCACAACTTCTCCTCCAACCGTGCTTCCCACGGTAACTCGGTTTCGCACAATTCGCCGGGTTCCATTGGTCAGGCGCAGGATCCGGGCCGCGTTTTCCCCGGCAAGCGCATGGCTGGTCAGTACGGTAACGTGAAGAGCACCGTTCAGTGCTTGGAAATCGTCCGCATCGATGCAGAACGTCAGCTGATCCTGGTAAAAGGCGCAGTGCCTGGTGCCAAGAACGGTGATGTCGTGGTGCGTCCTAGTGTGAAAGCAGGTGCGTGATGGAACTGAAGATTGTTAATGAACAAGGTCAGGCTGTAGAGAGCATCGAGGCGTCTGACGCCCTGTTCGGCCGCGACTATAACGAGGCACTGGTTCATCAGGTTGTTACCGCTTTTCTGGCAAATGCCCGCAGTGGCAACCGTGCTCAGAAAACTCGTGCCGAAGTTAACCATTCCACGAAAAAACCGTGGCGTCAGAAGGGTACCGGCCGTGCGCGTTCCGGTATGACTTCCTCTCCGCTGTGGCGCGGGGGTGGTCGCACTTTCCCGAACAGCCCGGAAGAGAACTTCACCCAAAAGATCAACCGCAAGATGTACCGCGCTGGCATGGCAGCCATCCTGTCGCAGCTGGTGCGTGACGAGCGCCTGATCGTGGTGGATGCCATTACCGTGGACAGCCCCAAGACCAAGGAATTCGTTTCCAAGCTCAAGGGTATGGGTGTCGAGCAGGGTCTTTTCATCACCAAAGAATTGGATGAAAACCTCTACCTGTCTTCCCGCAACCTGCCGAATGTGCTGGTGATTGAAGCTGCGCAAGCTGACCCGTACAGCCTGTTGCGCTTCAAGAAAGTCGTGATCACCCGTGATGCGGTGAAGCAGCTTGAGGAGCAGTGGGTATGAACCAAGAACGTCTGATGCAAGTGATCCTCGCGCCGATCGTATCCGAGAAGAGCACGATGATCGCCGACAAGAACCAGCAAGTAGCCTTCCGCGTGGTGGGTGATGCTACCAAGCCGGAAATCAAGGCTGCCGTAGAGCTGCTGTTCAACGTGAAGGTGGATGCCGTCACGACCCTGAACGTCAAGGGCAAGGTCAAGCGTTTCGGCCGTTCTTTCGGTCGTCGCAAGGACTGGAAAAAGGCTTATGTGAGCCTGGCTGAAGGTCAGGAAATCGATCTGACCAACGCGGCCGCCGAGTAAGGAGATAGAGCATGCCTATCGTAAAAGTAAAACCGACTTCGGCAGGCCGCCGTGCCGTGGTCAAGGTGGTAACGCCTGACCTGCACAAAGGTGCGCCGCACGCAGCCCTGCTCGAGAAGAAGATCTCGACTGCTGGCCGTAACAACAACGGCCACATCACCACCCGTCATAAGGGCGGTGGTCACAAGCAGCATTATCGTGTGATCGACTTCCGTCGCAACAAGGATGGCATTCCTGCCAAGGTCGAGCGTATCGAATACGACCCGAACCGTACGGCTCATATTGCCCTGCTGTGCTATGCAGACGGCGAGCGCCGTTACATCATTGCCCCGCGCGGCGTAAAGGCCGGTGTGACCCTGCTGTCTGGCGCTGAGGCGCCGATCAAGGCGGGCAACGCATTGCCGATCCGCAACATTCCGGTGGGTACCACCATCCACTGCATCGAGCTTCAGCCTGGCAAGGGTGCCCAACTGGCCCGTTCCGCTGGTGCTTCGGCCATGCTGCTGGCACGTGAAGGCATCTATGCTCAGCTGCGTCTGCGCTCGGGCGAGATCCGGCGTGTGCACGTTGACTGCCGCGCCACCGTTGGCGAAGTGGGCAACGAAGAGCATAGCCTGCGCAAGATCGGCAAGGCCGGTGCAAACCGCTGGCGTGGCATCCGCCCGACCGTACGTGGTGTTGCAATGAACCCGATCGATCACCCGCACGGCGGTGGTGAAGGTCGTACCGGTGAAGGCCGCGTGCCTGTCAGCCCGTGGGGCCAGCCGACCAAGGGCTTCCGCACCCGCCGGAACAAGCGTACCGACAATATGATCGTACGTCGTCGCTATTCGAATAAAGGGTAATTGACTTATGGCACGTTCGCTTAAAAAAGGCCCGTTCGTTGATCTGCACCTTCTGAAGAAGATCGACACGGCGCGTGCAACCAGCGACAAGCGTCCTATCAAGACCTGGTCCCGTCGTTCCACGATTCTGCCTGACTTCATCGGTCTGACGATTGCCGTTCATAACGGCCGTACCCATGTGCCGGTTTACGTGACCGAGAACATGGTGGGCCACAAACTCGGCGAATTCTCCCTGACCCGTACCTTCAAAGGTCATGCCGCCGACAAGAAGGCAAAGAAAAAGTAAGGTGACGAGATGAGAGTTTCCGCTAGTTTGAACAATGCACGTCTGTCCGCGCAGAAGTGCCGTCTGGTTGCTGACCTGATCCGCGGCAAATCGGTTGATCAGGCCATGAGCATCCTGGCTTTTAGCCCCAAGAAAGGTGCTGCCATCCTCAAGAAAGTGCTGGAGTCGGCCATCGCCAACGCCGAGCACAACGAGGGTGCCGATATCGATACCTTGAAAGTGGCAACGATTTATGTTGACAAGGGCCCCAGCCTCAAGCGCTTCACCGCGCGTGCAAAAGGCCGTGGCAATCGAATCGAGAAGCAAACCTGCCACATCACGCTGGTCGTGGGTAACTAAGGGGCAAGTCATGGGTCAGAAGATTCATCCGACGGGTTTCCGTCTTGCAGTTAACAAAAACTGGGCCTCGAAGTGGTATGCCAGCTCGCACGACTTCTCCGGGATGCTGAAGCAGGACATCGAGGTGCGCGAGTTCTTGCGTGCCCGTCTGGCTCACGCTTCGGTAGGTCGTGTCGTGATCGAGCGCCCGGCTAAGTCCGCACGTATCACCATTCACAGCGCCCGTCCGGGTGTGGTGATTGGCAAGAAGGGTGAGGACATCGAGGTACTGAAGCAGGAGCTGCAAAAGCGCCTGGGTGTGCCGGTGCATGTGAACATTGAGGAAGTGCGCAAGCCCGAACTCGATGCCCAGATCATTGCTGACAGCATTGCTTCCCAGCTGGAGAAGCGCGTGATGTTCCGTCGTGCAATGAAGCGCGCGATGCAGAATGCAATGCGTATGGGTGCCCAGGGCATCAAGATCATGAGCTCCGGCCGTCTGAACGGTATCGATATCGCGCGCAGCGAGTGGTATCGCGAAGGCCGCGTGCCGCTTCACACTCTGCGTGCCGATGTCGACTATGCCACCTCCGAAGCCAAGACCACCTACGGCATCATTGGCATCAAGGTTTGGGTATACAAGGGCGAGCTGAAGCCTGGTCAGGTTCAGGCAGCTCCGGCCGCTCCTGAGAAGAAAATGAGAAAGGGTGCTCGCAATGCTGCAGCCAACTAGACTCAAATACCGTAAACAGCAAAAAGGCCGCAACACCGGTATCGCCACCCGGGGCAACAAGGTCAGCTTCGGTGAGTTCGGTCTCAAGGCAGTCGGTCGTGGTCGCCTGACCGCCCGTCAGATTGAGGCTGCACGCCGTGCGATGACCCGCCATATCAAGCGGGGTGGTCGTATCTGGATCCGTATCTTCCCGGACAAGCCGATTTCGTCCAAGCCGGCCGAAGTGCGGATGGGTAATGGTAAAGGTAGCCCTGAGTACTACGTTGCCGAAATCCAGCCTGGCAAGATGCTGTACGAGATGGACGGTGTGGCCGAAGAGCTTGCTCGCGAAGCCTTCCGTCTGGCTGCGGCCAAATTGCCGATTCCCACTGTGTTTGTGACTCGTCAGGTAGGTCAGTAATGAAAGCATCCGAACTCAAAGCGAAAAGCGTCGACGAGCTGAAGGCTGAATTGCTGAGCCTCTTGAAGGCACAGTTTGCCCTGCGCATGCAGCTGGCCACCCAGCAGCTCGCAAAGACGAGTGAACTGAAGCGGGTGCGGCGCGAGATCGCTCGTGTCCGCACTGTTCTGAAAGAAAAGGCGGTTTGACATGAGCGAATCCAAAGTTGTCCGTACGTTTACCGGCAAGGTGGTGAGCGACAAAATGGATAAGACGGTTACTGTGTTGGTAGAGCGCAAGGTCAAGCACCCGATCTACGGCAAGGTCATTCGTCGCTCCAAGAAGTTTCACGCTCACGATGCGAATAACGAATTCCGTGAAGGCGATGTCGTTGTAATCAGCGAGTCCCGTCCGCTTTCGAAAACCAAGTCGTGGGTCGTGACTGCACTCGTCGAGCGTGCTCGTCAGGTGTAATGCTTGCAGGGGTCTTGGGGCCCCTGTATAATGGCCACCTTCACCCTGTTGCGGGTGAAGTCCTCCCCCTTAGCGGGATCCAAAACTGGCCGTTTGATACGCCGCACAGTGTGCGGCGTTTCGTCTAGGTGCGCTTGGCGCAACTGCCTCGACGAAAGTGACGGATAAAGTTGGGTAGAAAGGTAATCCTAAAATGATTCAAATGCAGACCCTGCTTGAGGTCGCAGACAACACTGGTGCGCGTTCCGTAATGTGCATCAAAGTGCTGGGCGGCTCCAAGCGTCGTTATGCCGGTGTTGGTGACATCATCAAGGTAAGCATTAAGGATGCAGCGCCCCGTGGTCGCGTCAAGAAGGGTGACGTGTTCAACGCCGTGGTCGTTCGCACAGCCAAGGGTGTCCGCCGTCCTGATGGTTCGCTGATCAAGTTTGATGGCAATGCTGCCGTCCTGCTGAACAACAAGCTTGAGCCGATCGGCACCCGTATCTTCGGGCCTGTTACCCGTGAACTGCGAACCGAGCGATTCATGAAGATCGTTTCGTTGGCTCCCGAAGTTCTGTAAGGAGACATCTCATGCGCAAGATTCGCAAAGGCGACGAAGTCGTCGTAATCACCGGTAAAGACAAGGGCAAGCGCGGTACCGTGCTGCGTGTCCTGGACCAGAAGGTCGTGGTCGAAGGCATCAACGTCGTCAAGAAACATCAGAAGCCGAACCCGGTACGCGGTGTGGCTGGTGGCATCGTTGAGAAGACCATGCCGCTTGATGTTTCCAACGTAGCCATTTACAACCCGACTAGCCAGAAAGCTGACCGCGTAGGCTTCAAGAACCTTGAAGACGGCAGCAAAGTGCGGATTTTCAAGTCCAGCGGCGAAGTGATCGGGGCGTAAGGAGAGAACATGGCACGCCTGTATGATTTCTACAAAGAGACTGTCGTACCGGACCTGATGAAACAGTTCGGGTACAAGTCCATCATGGAAGTTCCGCGCATCGAAAAGATCACCCTGAACATGGGTGTGGGCGAAGCCGTGGCCGACAAGAAGGTCATGGAGCATGCCGTGGGCGACCTGGAAAAGATCGCCGGTCAGAAGCCGGTAGTGACCACCGCCCGCAAATCGATCGCAGGCTTCAAGATTCGTGATCATTACCCGATCGGCTGCAAGGTGACCCTGCGTCGCGAACGGATGTATGAATTTCTGGATCGTCTGGTAACCATCGCGTTGCCGCGCGTGCGTGACTTCCGTGGCGTAAGCGGCAAGTCGTTCGACGGCCGTGGTAACTACAACATGGGCGTACGCGAGCAGATCATCTTCCCGGAAATCGAGTACGACAAGATCGATGCGCTGCGTGGTATGAACATTACTGTCACCACCACCGCCAAGACCGACGAAGAAGCCCGCGCTCTGCTGGCAGCTTTTAAATTCCCGTTCAAGGGTTAAGACATGGCAACACTTGCACTGATTAACCGTGAAGAGAAGCGCGCCAAGCTGGTGAAGAAGTTTGCAGCCAAGCGTGAGCAGCTTCTCGAGACCATCAACAACCAGAATCTGTCGGAAGAAGAGCGTTTTGCAGCCCGTCTCAAGCTGCAGCAGCTTCCGCGCAATGCCAGCCCGGTTCGCCAGCGTCGCCGTTGTGCCATCACCGGTCGTCCGCGTGGCGTGTTCCGTAAGTTTGGTCTGGGCCGCAACAAGCTGCGTGAAATCGCCATGAAAGGCGAAATCCCGGGTGTTGTGAAAGCCAGCTGGTAATAGGAGAGATTCGATGAGCATGCATGATCCTATTTCCGATATGCTGACCCGCATCCGTAACGCGCAGCGCGCCTCCAAGCTCGACGTAAGCATGCCTTCGTCGAAGCTGAAGCTGGCGATCGCACAAGTGCTGAAGGACGAGGGCTATATCGAAGACTTCAGCGTGGCTGGCGAAGAGAAGAAGCCGGTCTTGGGTATCCAGCTGAAGTATTACGCCGGTCGCCCGGTTATCGAAAAGATCGAGCGCGTATCGCGTCCCGGCCTGCGTGTGTACAAAGGCTCGACCGACATTCCGAAAGTGATGAACGGTCTGGGTGTCGCCATTCTGTCGACGTCCAAGGGTGTGATGACTGACCGCAAGGCGCGCGCTGCCGGTATCGGTGGCGAAGTGCTGTGCGTGGTGGCCTAAGGAGATAAGTTATGTCCCGCGTAGCTAAGAATCCGGTGGCTATCCCTGCAGGCGTTGAAGTCAAGTTCACCGCCGATGAGATCGTGGTGAAGGGTCCCCTGGGTACCCTCTCCACCGCACTTTGCAGTGATGTTGATGTCCGCCTCGAAGACAATCAGCTGACCTTTGCCGCCAAGAACGAGACCAAGTTTGCCCGCGCTATGTCCGGTACGCTTCGTGCGTTGCTGAACAACATGGTGACCGGTGTCAGCAAGGGTTTCGAGAAGAAGCTGAACCTGGTTGGCGTGGGTTATCGTGCCCAGGCCCAAGGCGACACGCTGAACCTTTCGCTTGGCTTCTCCCACCCGGTTGCCCACAAGATGCCCGAAGGCATCAAGGTTGAAACCCCGACTCAGACCGAAGTGCTGATCAAGGGTGCCAACAAGCAGCTGGTCGGTCAGGTCGCTGCCGAAATCCGCGCTTACCGCTCGCCGGAGCCGTACAAAGGCAAGGGCGTTCGCTATGCGGACGAGGTTGTGGTTCTGAAAGAAACCAAGAAGAAGTAATTGAGGCCCTGACATGGACAAGAAACAAGCCCGACTCCGCCGTGCACGCAAAACCCGTGCGCGGATTGCGGAGCTCAAGATGGTGCGCCTTACCGTTCATCGCACGAACACGCACATTTACGCCCAGATCATCGATGAGACCGGCAGCCGCGTGCTGGCAAGCGCCTCGTCGCTGGAAACGGAACTGCGCAGCGAACTGAAGAACGGTGGCAATGTGGCTGCTGCAACCCTCGTGGGCAAGCGCATCGCTGAGAAAGCTAAAGCTGCTGGCATCGAAAAGGTATCGTTCGATCGTTCCGGCTTTAAATATCATGGTCGCATCAAGGCCCTGGCAGACGCCGCCCGTGAAAACGGTCTGGCGTTCTAAGGTTGGAGTAGACAATGGCTAAGCATGAGATGGAAGAACGCGGCGACGGCCTGATCGAGAAGATGATCAGCGTCAACCGTGTGACCAAAGTGGTAAAAGGTGGTCGCATCATGGCCTTCTCCGCCCTGACCATCGTGGGTGATGGTGACGGCGGTATCGGCATGGGCAAAGGCCGCTCGAAGGAAGTTCCGGTTGCCGTTCAGAAAGCCATGGAGCAGGCTCGCCGCACCATGGTGAAGATTCCGCTGCGCAACGGTACGCTGCAACACACCGTTATCGGTAAGCACGGTGCCACCACCGTGTTCATGCAGCCTGCCAAAGAAGGTACCGGTATCAAGGCAGGTGGTCCGATGCGTGCCATCTTCGATGCGCTGGGTGTGCGTAATGTTTCGGCCAAGGTGCATGGTTCGACCAACCCGTACAACGTGGTCCGTGCCACGCTGGATGGCCTGAACAAGATCTACACTCCGGCTCAGATCGCTGCTAAGCGCGGCCTGACGGTGGAAGAGATTCTGGGGGCTGACCATGAGTAATCAGCAGACTGTGAAAGTGACCCTGGTGAAGAGCCTGATCGGCCGCCTGGAGTCGCACAAGGCCTGCGCCCGCGGTCTGGGTCTGAAGAAGATCCGTCAGACCGTCGAGGTGCTGGATACGCCTGAAAACCGTGGCATGATCAACAAGATCAGCTACCTGGTTAAGTGTGAGGGTTGATTATGTTGCTCAACACCATCAAGCCGGGCGCGGGCTCGAAACACGCCAAGCGTCGCGTAGGCCGTGGTATCGGTAGCGGCCTGGGCAAGACTGCGGGCCGTGGTCACAAAGGTCAGAAGAGCCGTGCAGGTGGCTTCCACAAGGTTGGCTTCGAAGGCGGTCAAATGCCGCTGCAGCGTCGCCTGCCGAAACGTGGCTTCAAGTCGCTGACCGCTGGCAAGACCGCCGAGGTTCGTCTCTCCGAGCTGAACCTGCTGCCGGTTGACGAGATCGATCTGCTTGCACTGAAGCAGGCTGGCCTCGTTCACATTCAGGCGCTTTCGGCCAAGGTCGTACTGTCGGGAACCGTTGACCGCGCGCTCACGCTGCGCGGCATTCTGGCAACCGCCGGTGCACGCGCTGCAATCGAGGCTGCTGGCGGCAGCATCGCTGAATAAGGCATCCTCCTGTGGCGAACGCTTCTCTAGTTGCGAATACCAGCAAGTTTGGTGATCTGAAACGCAGGATCATGTTCCTGATCGGGGCTCTGATCGTGTACCGAATCGGCGCACACATCCCCGTTCCTGGGATTAATCCTGCAGAGCTAGCGAAGTTGTTCCAGTCCTCCCAGACGGGCCTCCTCGACATGTTCAACATGTTCTCGGGCGGGGCCCTGTCCCGATTTACGGTGTTTGCCCTAGGCATCATGCCGTACATTTCGGCTTCCATCATTCTTCAGCTCGCTTCGGAGGTACTGCCTTCGCTCAAGCAGCTGAAGAAGGAAGGGGATGCTGGACGTCGAAAAATTACCCAGTACACCCGTTACGCCACCGTACTGCTCGCTACCTTCCAGAGCTTTGGCATTGCCGTCATGCTGTTCAAGCAGCCGAACCTGGTCGTGAATGCGCAGTGGGAGTTCTACCTGACCACTGTGGTTACCCTCGTCACTGGGACAATGTTCCTGATGTGGCTTGGCGAGCAGATCACGGAACGCGGCATCGGCAACGGCATCTCGCTTATCATCTGCGCGGGTATCGCTGCTGGCGTGCCGGCGGCAATCGGCAAGACCCTCACTCTCGTCAGTCAGGGAACCAATCCCCTGTTTGTCATCCTGCTTTTCGCAGCGGTGATCCTTGTGACGTATGTGGTGGTGTTTGCCGAGCGTGGTCAGCGGAAGGTACTGGTCAACTACGCTAAGCGCCAGGTGGGCAACCGCGTCATGCAGGGTCAGAGCACCCATCTGCCGCTGAAGCTCAACATGGCCGGTGTCATTCCGCCCATCTTCGCTTCCAGTATCATTCTGTTCCCGGCAACCGTGCTGGGCTGGTTTGGAAACACCGAAGGCTTGGGTTGGCTGAAGTCCGTCGCCGACAAACTGCATCCGGGTCAACCGATCTATGTTCTGCTGTATGCGGCTGCCATCATCTTTTTCTGTTACTTCTATACCGCTTTGGTGTTCAACCCCAAGGAAACGGCAGACAACCTGAAGAAGAGTGGTGCCTTCATTCCCGGTATCCGTCCGGGTGAGCAGACCTCGCGCTATATCGAGAAGATCATCCTCCGGCTTACGCTGGTCGGTGCGCTGTACATCACGCTTGTCTGTCTGCTGCCCGAATTCCTGATCCTGAAGTGGAACGTTCCGTTCTATTTCGGAGGGACTTCCCTGCTGATCATTGTCGTGGTCACCATGGACCTGATGGCACAGATTCAGTCGTACATTCTGTCGCACCAGTACGAGAGCCTGCTCAAGAAAGCCAATTTCAAGGGCTCGTCTCTCACACGATGACTGACTGACTAATACGCTGGGTTATATGGCTAAGGAAGACACCATACAGATGCAGGGCGAGATCCTGGAAACGCTGCCCAATGCAACGTTCAGGGTCAAGCTCGAGAATGGACACGTAGTACTTGGACATATCTCCGGAAAGATGCGGATGCATTACATCCGCATCCTTCCAGGAGATAAGGTGACGGTAGAGTTGACGCCGTATGACCTGACCCGGGCACGCATCGTGTTCCGTGCGAAGTAACGCACTCGCTCTTTTGTTAAGAAAGGAAGAAACATGCGAGTTCAGCCGTCGGTAAAGAAAATTTGCCGCAACTGCAAAATCATTCGTCGCAACCGCGTTGTACGCGTCATCTGCACGGATCCCCGTCACAAGCAAAAACAGGGCTAACTACTGTTAGCTTTGCTTTTGTCGTGATACAATCGCAAACTTTTCAAGGTCTTAAGGCTTAAGGAAAGACTATGGCCCGTATTGCAGGGGTAAACATCCCCAATCATGCGCATGCCGTGATCGGCCTGCAGGCCATTTACGGTATCGGTTCCACCCGTGCGAAGCAGATCTGCGCGCAGGCGGGTGTAAATCCGTCGACGAAAGTCAAGGAACTGACCGAAGCCGAAATGGAGAAGCTCCGTGACGAAGTGGCGAAGTTCACCGTAGAAGGTGATCTGCGTCGTGAAATCACGATGAGCATCAAACGACTGATGGACATGGGCAGCTATCGCGGCTTCCGCCATCGTCGTGGTCTGCCTTGCCGTGGTCAGCGCACTCGTACCAATGCACGTACCCGTAAGGGGCCGCGCAAGCCGATCGCCGGCAAGAAGTAATTTTAAGGAACACAGATAATGGCTAAAGCAAACACAGCTGTTCGTGTACGCAAAAAAGTGCGCAAGAGCGTTAGCGATGGCATCGTACATGTCCACGCTTCGTTCAATAACACCATCATCACGATCACCGACCGTCAAGGCAATGCATTGTCTTGGGCTACCTCTGGCGGCGCTGGTTTCAAGGGTTCGCGCAAAAGTACACCCTTTGCAGCACAGGTTGCTGCAGAGCACGCTGGTAAAGTTGCCCAAGAATACGGTGTGAAAAACCTCGAAGTTCGCATCAAGGGTCCCGGTCCGGGCCGTGAGTCTGCTGTCCGTGCACTCAACGCACTGGGCTTCAAGATTACCAGCATCTCCGACGTGACGCCGGTGCCGCACAACGGCTGCCGTCCGCCCAAAAAACGTCGTATCTAATTCGGAGACTGTGACACATGGCACGTTATATCGGCCCGAAATGTAAGCTTGCCCGCCGCGAGGGTACCGACCTCTTCCTGAAGAGTGCCCGCCGCGCGCTGGATTCCAAGTGCAAACTGGAAAGTGCTCCTGGTCAGCATGGCGCCAAGAAAGGCCGCCTGTCCGACTATGGCGTACAACTGCGTGAAAAGCAGAAGATTCGTCGCATCTACGGTGTGCTCGAGCGCCAGTTCCGCAACTACTTCGCAGAAGCCAACCGCCGTCAGGGTTCGACGGGCGAGAACCTGCTGAAGCTGCTGGAATCGCGCCTTGACAACGTGGTGTACCGCATGGGCTTCGGTTCCACCCGTGCAGAAGCCCGCCAGCTTGTTAGCCACAAGGCCGTGACCGTTAACGGTCAGCTCGTCAACATTCCGTCCTACCAAGTGAAGGCCGGTGATGTCGTTGCCGTACGCGAGAAGGCCAAGAAGCAGGTACGCATCCAGGAAGCTCTGGCCCTGGCCGAGCAGATTGGTCTGCCTTCCTGGGTATCGGTTGATTCCAAGAAGATGGAAGGTACCTTCAAGGCTGCTCCGGAGCGTTCCGAACTGTCTAGCGATATCAACGAACAGCTGGTTGTTGAATTCTATTCCAAGTAATCGCTAGACCATAAGGAATGACTATGCAAAACAGCGCTTCGGAATTTCTGAAACCCCGTCTTATCGACGTGCAGCCGGTTTCCGCTACGCATGCCCGCGTATCGATGGAGCCGTTCGAACGTGGCTACGCGCATACCCTCGGGAATGCCCTGCGTCGTATTCTGCTGTCCTCGATGCCGGGCTTTGCTCCGACCGAAGTGACCATCGCTGGCGTTTTGCATGAGTATTCCGCCCTGGAAGGCGTTCGGGAGGATGTCGTCGACATTCTTCTGAACCTGAAGGGCGTGGTGCTTAAACTGCATGGTCGTGACAGCGTGATCCTCTCCCTCAAGAAAGAGGGCGAAGGTCCTGTCTTGGCTAGCGATATCGATCTGCCGCATGACGTAGAAGTCATCAACCCCGACCATGTCATCGCGACGTTGTCGGCGGGCGGCAAGATCGAGATGGAGATCAAAGTCGAGAAAGGGCGTGGCTACCAGCCGGTGGCAGCCCGTATCAGCCACGACGAAAACCGTGCGATCGGTACCATCCAGCTGGATGCATCGTTCTCGCCCGTGCGCCGCGTCAGCTTCGCTGTCGAAAGCGCACGTGTGGAACAGCGTACCGACCTCGATCGTCTCGTGCTCGATATCGAGACCAACGGCGTCATCGAACCGGAGCAAGCCGTGCGCAGTGCGGCCCGCATCCTTATCGACCAGCTGTCGATCTTTGCTGATCTCCAGGGTACAACGGTTGAAGAAGTCGTTGAAAAGGCACCGCCGATCGATCCGATCCTGCTGCGCCCGGTCGACGATCTTGAACTCACGGTACGTTCGGCCAACTGCCTGAAGGCTGAGAACATTTACTACATCGGTGATCTGATCCAGCGCACCGAAACCGAGCTTCTGAAGACTCCGAACCTCGGTCGTAAATCTCTTAACGAAATCAAGGAAGTCCTGGCTTCCAAGGGTCTGACTCTTGGCATGAAGCTGGAGAACTGGCCGCCGGCAGGGCTCGAAAAACCGTAAGGTTTGAGATAAAAGGACACTACAATGCGTCATCGTTATAGCAATCGCAAACTTAACCGCACGAGCAGCCATCGTCTGGCCATGCTCCGCAACATGGCCAACTCGCTGCTGCGCCATGAAGTGATCATTACCACTCTGCCCAAGGCCAAGGAACTGCGCCGCGTGGCTGAGCCGCTGATCACGCTGGGCAAGAAGCCGTCGCTGGCCAATCGCCGTCTGGCGTTCGACCGCACCCGCGACCGTGAGATCGTGGTGAAGCTGTTCGACGTACTGGGCCCGCGTTTCGCGGCCCGTAACGGCGGCTATGTGCGTATCCTGAAGTATGGTTTCCGCAAGGGCGACAATGCGCCGCTGGCTCTGGTTGAGCTGGTGGACCGCCCGGAAGAGGCCGTGGCTGTCGAAGACGAGGCCGCTTAAGCGATTTCTGTCGTCAGTCATGAAAAAAGCCAGCTTTTGCTGGCTTTTTTCTTTGGTATTTCAATAATCAGTCAAAATCGTAGCGTCCCTTCACGACCTGAACATCATCCCCCACATTTAAAATGCCTGCTCCTTCCAGAAGGCGTAGGTTGACGCCGAA
The DNA here is from genome assembly GCA_004346645.1 of Gulbenkiania mobilis. Classification (GTDB taxonomy): domain Bacteria; phylum Pseudomonadota; class Gammaproteobacteria; order Burkholderiales; family Chromobacteriaceae; genus Gulbenkiania; species Gulbenkiania mobilis. The sequence continues at coordinate 55,357 of SMDA01000011.1, read as the reverse complement.
GCAGATACCGTCCCCCGACTGGCGTGTGCGGCGCAAGGTGCGCAGGGGTTCGCCGTCAGGCATGAGTGCACCGGAGTCAGGGTCCAGGGTAGTGATCACACAGCGTGTACAAGGTTTGGTGATCTCGAAGACACTGCCGCCGATTTTCAGGTGTGTCCAGTCGTCCTCCTCATACGCGCCTGCACCGGCGATCACCAGATTGGGCCGGAAGTGACGTGTGGCTACAGGGTTCGGCAGCAGCTGGTTGAGACTGTCGAGCGAGGCTTGGTTGACGAGCAGGTAGGGGTAGCCATCCGCAAAGCTCAGGGGCTTCTGCAAGCCCTTCTGGGGGCGCTGTGATTGAGTGCCCAGCCAGACCAATCGACAAGGTCGCCCCAGTACGGTGCTGAACCACATATCTACCCTTGCGTCTCCGTGCCAAGCCGCAAAACGGTCTTTCCAGACGTTGCATTCCACTGGGTGGCGGTATTCATGGCTCAATGCTGCAATCAACGGGGTGTCTGGTGCCCTGAAGAGGGCAGCGCCCGGAATCAGCTCCACTTGGATGCCCAGTAGAGCCGGGCATTCGCGTGCAGTGATGAAACGGCCGTCCGGATCGGTCAGCAGCCATTCGCGATCGTGCAGCAGGCCAGTATCGTCTGCATAGGCACGCGACAGGGCAATGGCACGGGCCGACTTGAGAGGGTGGATGTACAGTTCGGTAAGTTTCACGTCGGGTTCCGTGTGACTGGAAGGGATTGACTCATTCCGCGCAGGCAGCCTGCCGTGTGAGGAAGTCGGTCAGGGCGGGATGCATGGCGTAGGCCACATTGAAGCGTAGCCAGGGGGTGGCTTCCCCGTGCGGCCGGAACAGATGTCCCGGGGCGAGCAGGATACGTTCGTGGCGGGCGGCCTCTGCAAGCGCCACCGTATCCAACGGCTGGCGTGGGCGGGCCCAGAAGAAGAGGCCGCTGGTGGGTTGGCCGAAGCGTTCCCACCCGAGTGCATCAAAGCGCTGGCCAGCAGCCGCTTGCGCGGCGGCTAGTCGCTGGCAGAGTCGGTCCACCTGACGGCGGTAGCGTCCTTCCTGCAGCATTTCCAACACCAGCCGTTCGTTCAATTCGGGAGAGGTCAGGCCCGAGAGCATTTTGTAATGGATCAGTCGGTCGGCCAGGCCCGGCGGTGCGGCAAGGTAACCCACCCGCAAGCCGGGCGACAGGGTTTTCGAGAAACTACCGATATGAATCACGCGCTCCAGCCCGTCCAGCGCAGCCAGCGTCGGCTCGCGTCCAAGATAGAGATCCGAGGAGACATTGTCCTCGACTAGCAGGAAGTCATGCCGGCGGGCGACTTCAAGTACCCTATGCAGGGTAGGCAGGGCATAGCTGGCTCCGGTGGGATTGTGCAGCCGCGGGTTGGTGAAAAAAGCTTTCGGTGAATGCTCTTCGGCCAACCTTGCTACGGCCTCGCAATCCGGCCCCGTCGGTAGCCACGGCACCCCAATGATGTTGATGCCCCGGTATACCAGCCCGGACAGAAGATTGGAGTAGCCTGGGTCATCCACCAGCACGGTATCGCCAGGACGCAGCAGGCTGCCGGCCACCATGTCCAGCGCCTTGCTGGCGCCTTGGGTAAGGACGATGCGCTCCGCTTGTGCGGGAATGTCCTGCTCACGCAGATGGGCTCCTACCCACTGGACCAGGCCGGCAAAGCCCCGGGGTTCGCCGTAGCCCTGTTGCAGGTTCTGCCGGCGAGCCAGCTGGCGCAGGGCACGCTGTAAGGCCTCGCTGTCGTACCAGGTGGGTGGCAGCCAGCCGCATCCGGCCTGGAGCGTGTCGTCGGTATGCTCGTATACATTGCGCAGTAGCCAGTCATCGTCTACCGGCAACGCCTGCAGTGGCACCGGCGGTGTTCCCGTGCAGGGCAGGGTGCGCGGACCCACGACGTAGAAACCGGTTCCCCGCCGTGCCTGCAGCAGGCCCTGCGCTACCAGTCGGTCATAGGCCTCGGCCACCGTAAAGGGGCTCATGCCCAGTTCTTCGGCCAAGCGGCGGATCGAGGGAATGCGCATGCCCGCGTGCCAGCGTCCGGAAATGATCGCGGAATGAACGGCATCGCATATTTTCTCGATGCGTGTTCTGCCACGGGCATTGTCGAGTAGAAGCTGCATCATCTATACATCAAATAGAATTTATAAAACTGACCACAGGCTGTAATTCGTGCTAAAAAAGCGCCGTGGCCATTTATAAGCCCCACAGTAGCCAAGAGCGACTGTGAATAAGAGCCATTATGACATTAACCAGGGACGATGCCGGCCTCATGCAAGCCTGACGGCCGGAGCAAGAAAGAGCGGGAAGACAAGATGAGCACGATGCGTGCAAAACTGACGTTGCTGATAGCGCTGCTGCTGGCCTGTCTGGGAGCCATCCTCACAGGGCTGACCTACCTGCAGATGCGCTCCACGCTGACCGACCAGATCCAGAACGAAATGGCCGGCATTTCCGATGGCTATTCTCAGACCGTGCAGGACTGGGTGGCCGGCAAGACGCAGGTGATCGCTGCGCTGGCTCCCATGGGGCTGGGTGCCGATCCGATGTCGGCCATGAAGCAGAGCCGTGAAGGCGCAGGCTTCGACCTGACCTATGTCGGGTATGCCGACAAGCGGATGCTTTACTCCGACGGCCGCCCGCAAAAGCCTGACTATGACCCCACCGCCCGCCCCTGGTACAAAGCGGCCGAGGCTGCGGGCAAACCGGGTGTCTCCGAGCCCTACATCGACTTCGATACCAAGAAGCTGGTGTTGACCTTCTACGCGCCGGTGCGGGAAGGCAGCACGCTGCGCGGTGTGGCCGGCGGCGACATCTTCATCGATTCGATCGTGAAGACCATTCTGGCGATCAAGATCCATGACACCGGCTATGCCTTTCTCGTGGACAAGAACGGCACCGTGATCGCGCACCCCGACCAGAAGCTCACCCTCAAGCCGCTGACCGAGCTGGACGCCGAGCTGAGTGCTGCCAAGCTGGCCGATCTGGCCCAAAGCCGCGCGCTTGGCGATGTCAGCATCAACGGCACGCCCATGTTCGTTCACGTGTCGCCGGTGGCCGGTACCGAGTGGTACATGGGGACAGTGGTGGAGAAGGCTAATGTGCTGGCACCGCTGAACAAGTTGCTCTACACCCTGATCGGCATCGCCATCGTCGCCTTCCTGATCATGCTGCCCGTTGCATGGATGCTGCTGGTGCGCCAACTGCGCGGCCTGCTGCGTCTGCAGACGGCGATGCGGGAAATCTCGCAGGGCGAAGGCGACCTGACGCGTCGCATGGAGGTGCAGGGCAAGGACGAGATCGCCGAGACGGCGCGTGCCTTCAACAGCTTCATCGAACAACTGCAGCAGATGTTCATCGCCGTACGCCGGGAGGCCGACAGTGTGATCGATGGCGTGGAGGCGGTGACCGGCGCGGTGGAGCGCGTTGCGGAAGACTCGCGCCAGATCTCCGACGTGTCCAGTGCCAATGCTGCCACGTTGGAGGAGATCACCGTCAGCATCTCGCATATTGCCGACGCGGCGCGCGAGGCGGATGGCATGGTGCGCGCCACCGGCGAGGTATCGGCCGAAAGCGCTGCCGAGATGAACCGTATCGCCAGCGAGATGACCCGGACGGTGGACGCCGTGCGCGGCCTGGCAAGCATGCTCAGCACGCTGGACAACCGTTCCCAGCAGATCACCGGCATCACCAACGTGATCAAGGACATCGCAGACCAGACCAACCTGCTGGCACTGAATGCCGCGATCGAGGCTGCACGCGCCGGAGAGATGGGACGCGGCTTCGCGGTGGTGGCAGATGAAGTGCGCAAGCTGGCAGAGCGTACCGCGCAGGCTACGGTGGAGATCACCGGCATGGTCAATGCCATCCGGGATGAAACCCGTCAGGCGGTCGACAACATGCAGACGACGGTCAGCTCGGTCGACGGCGGCGTGGAGATGACACAGAGCGCAGTACGCCGCATCGCCCAGATCCAAGAGTCGGTAGAGGCGGTGGTCGCCAAGATGAATGAGATCGCCCTGTCCACCGGCGAGCAGCACAATGCCACCACGGCGATTGCCCAGAGTACCGAGCGTATCAACAGCCGGATTATCGATTCGGATGCCGCGATGCAGAGCGCGCACGGCACGCTCACCAGCCTGTCACGCACGGCCTCGAGCATGCGCCAGCTGTTTGCACGCTTCCACCTCTGAGCTGACTGGCAGCCCGAAGAAAGCCCGGCCTGTGCCGGGCTTTTTGCTGTACTGGTCTTCTCGCCAGTACAGTCTGGCGGTAAAAGCACCTTACTGTCCCTGTCGGCTGTGTGTCGGGCGCATTAAATTGAATGCACCAACCCGACGGAGGCTGCCATGCAGGATTATTCGCTCGACGCTTACTGGATGCCCTTTACCGCCAACCGCCAGTTCAAGTCCGCCCCACGGATGCTGGTGTCGGCACAGGGCATGTACTTCAAGGATGATGCCGGCCGGCAGATTCTCGATGGTTCTGCCGGGCTGTGGTGCGTGAATGCCGGGCACACCCGCACGCCCATCGTCGAGGCAGTGCAGCGGCAGGTGGCCGAGCTCGACTATGCGCCGCCCTTCCAGATGGCGCATCCCAAGGCTTTTGAGGCGGCTGAAAGGTTGGCCGAAATGGCCCCCGCCGGTCTCTCCAAGGTGTTTTTCGTCAACTCCGGCTCCGAAGCGGCCGATACCGCCCTGAAGATGGCGGTCGCCTATCACCGGGTACGGGGCGATGCGGCCCGCGTCAAGCTGATCGGCCGCGAGCGGGGCTACCATGGCGTGAACTTCGGCGGCATTTCGGTTGGGGGCATCGCCGGCAATCGCAAGCATTTCCCGGTGGGACTGCCCGCAGTGGACCATCTTCGCCACACCCATGACCTGGCCCGCAACGCATTCAGCCGTGGCGAGCCCGAATACGGGGCCGAGTGGGCGGACGAACTGGAAAACCGCATTCTGACCCTGCACGACCCGTCCACGATCGCGGCCGTGATCGTGGAGCCCATGGCAGGTTCGACCGGGGTGCTCATTCCCCCCAAAGGCTACCTCAAGCGCTTGCGTGAAATCTGTGATCGCCACGGCATCCTGCTCATTTTTGACGAAGTGATCACCGGTTTCGGACGACTGGGGGCGGACTGGGCAGCCAACCGCTTCGATGTCCTGCCCGACATTCTTACCTGCGCCAAGGGCCTGACCAACGGCACCGTACCCATGGGTGCGGTATTGGTCAAACCTGACATCCACGATGCGTTCATGGCTGCGGCTGGCGAGCGCGCCATCGAGTTTCCACACGGCTACACCTACTCGGCGCATCCGCTGGCCTGCGCCGCAGCGGTAGCCACGCTGAAGCTCTATCAGGACGAGGGTCTGTTTGAACGAGCGGCCCGCCTCTCTCCGCATTTCGAGGAAAAAGCGCACGCCCTACGCGCCGCCCCCTATGTGAAGGACGTGCGCAACCTGGGGCTGGTGGCGGGCATCGAGCTCGAAAGCCGCCCGGGCGCTCCTGGCCAGCGCGGCTTCGATGCCTTCCTGAAGTGCTGGGAAAAGGGCGTACTGCTGCGCTTCACCGGGGATATCCTGGCGGTTTCGCCCCCCCTGATCATCGACGAGGCACAGATCGATACCTTGTTCGGCACCATGGCCGAGGCCTTGAGAGAAATCGCCTGACACCTGACTGGAAAGACTGACCCATGCACATTCTGTCCCATTACATCGACGGCCAACCCGTTCAAGGTCAGAGCGGCCGCTTCGGTGACGTATTCAACCCCGCCAGTGGCGAGGTGGTGGCCCGCGTACCGCTGGCTCGGCCGGAGGAAGTGGATGAGGCCGTCGCCGCAGCACGGGCGGCCTTTCCCGCTTGGGCTGCCACGCCTCCGCTGAAGCGGGCCCGCATCCTGTTCCGTTTCAAGGCCTTGCTGGAAGCGCGCCAGCGCGATCTGGCGCGGCTGATTTCGTCCGAACACGGCAAGGTGGTCTCCGACGCCCTCGGCGAGGTCACCCGTGGTCTCGAGGTTGCAGAGTTTGCCTGCGGTATTCCTCAACTGCTCAAAGGAGAGTTCACCGAGGAGGTGGGCAGCGGCATCGACAGCCACGCCCTGCGTCAGCCGCTGGGCGTGGTGGCGGGCATCACACCCTTCAACTTTCCGGCAATGGTGCCGATGTGGATGTTCCCGGTGGCGATTGCCTGTGGCAACACCTTCGTGCTGAAACCTTCCGAACGTGATCCGTCGGCAGCGCTGTTCCTCGCAGACCTGTTGAAGGAGGCGGGATTACCCAATGGCGTGTTCAACGTGGTGCACGGTGACAAGGTGGCGGTGGATGCCCTGCTGGTGCATCCCGATGTCACGGCAGTCAGCTTTGTCGGCTCCACGCCGATCGCGCGCTATATCTACGAGACCGGAGCGCGTCATGGCAAGCGTGTCCAGGCGCTGGGGGGGGCCAAGAACCATCTGGTGGTGATGCCGGACACCGATCTCGACCAAGCGGTAGAAGCGCTGATGGGGGCTGCCTATGGTTCGGCAGGCGAGCGCTGCATGGCCATCTCGGTGGCGGTGGCAGTGGGTGATGTGGCGGACCGGCTGGTGGAAAGGTTGGCCGAACGGGCCCGCCAGCTCAAGATTGGCATTGGGGACGATCCCGCTGCAGAGATGGGGCCGCTCGTGACGCGCCAACATCGCGACAAGGTGGTGGGCTATGTTGAAAGTGGCGTGCGCGAAGGGGCCCGACTGGTAGTGGATGGCCGCGACTACCGTCACCCTGGTGCCGAGGGCGGCTTTTTCCTCGGTCCCTGCCTTTTCGACCATGTGCAGCCGGAGATGACGATCTATCGCGAGGAGATCTTCGGACCGGTCCTGGCGGTGGTGCGGGTGGCCACCTTCCAGGATGCCGTCGAGTTGATCAACCGGCACGAATTTGCCAACGGTACCAGTGTGTTTACCCGCTCCGGCGGCATTGCCCGCGAATTCGCGCACCGTATCCAGGTAGGTATGGTCGGCATCAACGTGCCGATTCCGGTGCCGATGGCGTTTCACAGCTTTGGCGGCTGGAAAGCCTCGCTCTTTGGTGATCACCACATGCACGGCCCGGAAGGGGTTCGCTTCTACACCCGGATGAAAACGATCACCAGTCGCTGGCCGGAAGAGCGGCTTTCTGCCGAGTTCGTGATGCCAACGATGAAGTAAGTTCCAGAATGACGACCCTGTTTACCCGGCCTTGGCCGGGTTTTTTTCATCTTGTCATCCGATTAAGGTTTTAGCCGCAGCAGCGTATGCAATAGACTGGTGCAAACCGAGTGATCACTCTATGTTAGGGAAAACCCTTATTGTGAAAAGGGTTTTAAATAGTTTGTCAAAGCAACAACAATGTTCATAAAAGGGAAGAAGAAAATGGCCACACTCGACACGGTAGCTGCACCCTCATGGACACAGAGCGGGAGGGGCGCTGCGCCACCGCGGGCGTCCCAGGGCATGTCTCTGAAGGCGCGCCTGGCATGGATGCTAGGGCGTTTCGGTGATGCTGATCTGCCTGCTGAGCGTCTTCGTGCTGTTTCAGCAGCGCAGCATCATGATGGAAGACCGCACCCAGAAGACACGCAACCTGGTCGAAGCGGCGTTTCACGTGGTAGAGAACTATGAAGCCTTGGCGGCTTCGGGCAAGCTGAGCGAAGCCGAGGCCAAGAGCCGGGCGGCACACCTGATCGACAAAATGCGCTACGACGCCAAGGAATACTTCTTCGCGCTCGACCGCAACTTTGTCTACACCGCCCACGGCGTCAAGCCGGAGCTTATCGGTAAACCGATCGCCGGTAAGGATGCGGATGGCAACGATCTTGTTACGCTGTTCCGTGCCGCCCTGCAGGAAGGTAACGGCCAAGGCTTTGCCCATTACCGCTGGGAGAAGCCCGGACATGACAAGCCCCAGCCCAAGATCTCGTACCTGATGCAGACGCCGGGCTGGAGCTGGGTGCTCGGCACGGGTCTGTACGTGGATGATGTGGATCATGCGTTCTATGAGCAGTTGGCGCTTCTGACCGGCGGAGTGGTGATCGCTCTGGCTATCCTGGGCGGCATCGGCATGGTGATCACGCGCGGGGTGTTGCGTCAGCTGGGCGGCGAGCCGGGCGATACTGCGGCTATCGTGCAGCGCATCGCCGACGGCTATCTGGATACCGACGTGCCGGTGCGCAAGGGCGACGAACACAGCCTGCTGGCTTCCGTGGCGCATATGCAGACGCGGCTGCGTACACTGGTACAGGAAATCGCCGAAAATGCCGGACGTCTGGCAGAAATGAGCACGGCGCTCAATCAGAATGCCGAGGCGGTGGCGCACGGTTCGGACCAGCAGAGCACGGCGGCGGCCTCCATGGCCGCTTCGGTGGAAGAGCTGACCGTCAGCGTCAACCATATCGCCGATCATGCCCAGGATGCGCGCCGCATGGCCCAGCAGTCCGACGAGCTATCGGAAGAGGGGCGGCAGGTGATTGCCCAAGCCGTGGGCGAAATGCACCGCATCAACGAATCGGTGGACGTCACGGCAGAAACCTTGGCCGAACTGGCCACGAAGACGCAGACGATTTCCAGCATCATGCAGGTGATCAAGGACATTGCCGACCAGACCAACCTGCTGGCGCTCAATGCCGCGATCGAAGCGGCCCGGGCCGGCGAAATGGGGCGCGGGTTCGCGGTGGTGGCGGACGAGGTACGCAAGCTGTCAGAGCGTACCGGGCAGGCCACGCAGGAAATCGCCGTGATGATCCGCGAAATCCAGACAAGCTCGGACTCCTCACATGCCAACATGGAGCAGGCCGTCAGCCGCGTGAAGAGCGGGTTGGCCCTGGCCGAGCAGGGGGGCGAGGCCATCCGTCGCATTCGTGATAGCGCGCAGGGCGTGGTGGGAGTCATCAACGACATCTCGCATGCCCTGAAGGAGCAGGGCGTGGCCAGTCAGGAAATCGCCCGCCATGTGGAGGATATCGCCCTGAGTGCCTCGCAGAACGCGGATGCGTCCAAGGTTTCTTCGCAGTCCACTGTTCAACTCAAGGAAGTAGCCTCTACCATGCATCAGCACGTGGAACGCTTCCATCTGTGAAATGCGTCCCTCCGGCCCAGCAAAAAGCCCGTCGTGAGACGGGCTTTTCGTTTCGGCCAACCCTGCTGCGCTAAGAAGGTGCCCCGCGCAGGTGCCCGGACTGGCCAGGAGGCCCGGACAGCGCGGCGCCAAGCAGCGTGCCGGTGCCAGGACGGTGGAAGGGTCAGTATATGCGGTAGGCAGGGCCCTGGCTGCGTTGACGCCAGCCCGCAACCGCTGCGATCAAAAGCAGCAGGCCCATGGCCGCCAGGATGGGCGTGTCACCGTGGATCATGTAGGGCGTCAGGCCGGTCCGTCCCTGGACGGTGCCCACCAGAACCTGGCGCGTATCGGGGGCCGCCACCATTTCCACCTCACCATCGGGCCGCACGATGGCCGTCATGCCGGTATTGGTAGCCCGCACCATGTAGCGTCCGGTTTCCAGAGCACGCGCCTGGGACAGCTGCAGATGCTGACTGGAAGCTGCGCTTTCCCCGAACCAAGCCAGATTGCTGACGTTGGCCAGCAAGGTGGCCTCCCGCGCCGGGGCGATCAGTTCCTCGCCAAAGCTGTCCTCGTAGCAGACGTTGAAGGCAATTTTCTGCCCGGCCATCACGATTGGTGGCTGGAACGCCCCGCCCCGGGAGAAGCCGGACAGTGGCATGTTCATGTATTGGTAGAGCCAGCCCGTGAGTTCTGGCAGCGGGACAAACTCGCCAAAAGGGACAAGATGGTTCTTGGCATATGCCGGCGTGCCCGGCTGGGTAAGCGCCACCACCGCGTTGTAATAGCTGTTCTCGCTGCTGCCACGGCGGGGCACGCCTACCGCCAAGGCGGTACCGTTGCGTTCTGCGGCGCCCTTGAGCATGGTTAGATAGCCGGAGGGCAGATCCTCCAAGAACAGAGGCAAGGCCGTTTCCGGCAGGATCATCAGCTCGGTGCGGGTGGTGGCCACCTGCCGGTAATAAAGGGCGAGTGTGTCCTGCGCGGCCTGGGGGTCCCACTTCAGCGACTGGGGGACGTTGCCTTGGGCCAACGCCACGGAAACGGGCTCGCCCACTGGCTGGGTCCAGCTGCGGTTGCGCAAGTGGTAGCCTCCGCCCCATACCAGAGCCATCAGCGCCAGCAGCACGACCCGGTTTCTCGGCCGTACCCGGGCGAATACCACGATCACTCCGGCACTCAGGGCAACGGCCCAGGTTACCAGATAAATGCCGCCCACCGGGGCCAGCCCCGAAAGCGGGCTTTCAGTGATCTGGCTGTACCCGGCGGTGCCCCACGGAAACCCGGTGAGCATCCAGCCGCGCAACCATTCACCCAACGTGAAGGCCGCCGGAAAGGCCACCAGCCAGCGCAGCCAGGCACGTCCGGCCATCCGGCAGCTCAGCCAGACGGCCAGCCCCGGATACAGGGCCAGATAGGCAGGCAGTAGCAGCGTCAGGGGGGCGGCAAAAACGGACGGCAAGCCTGCCACATGATGCAGGCTGATGTAGATCCAGTAGAAGTTGGCGGTATAGGCCGCCAGACCCCAGGCATAGCCAGTGCCGAAGGCGCTGGCAGGCCGGCGCTCGGCCAGTTCTGCCAGAGCAGCCAGCAAGAGGGGCATCAGCCAGAACATGCGCCAAGGGGCAAAGGCGAACACAGACAGTGCGCCGGCCACTGCAGCCAGCGCAAACAGGAGGAGTCGGGGCATGATCAGCCTTCGGTTTCTTGCTCGACAGGCGGGCTCACTTCGCGGATGCGCTCCACGAGCAGTGTGTGCAGCCGGCGACTGTCTGCACGCAGCACAGTGAAGCGCAGCCCAAATTCTTCGAAGCGTTCGCCACGCTTGGGCAGGTGACCGCAATAGCCCATCACCCAGCCGGCGATCGTATCGTTGTCGTGTTCGGAGAGCGTGGTGCCGAAGAAGGCGTTGAAGTCCTCGATCTCGGTGCTGGCACGGACGCGGAAGCGGTGGCCGTGGATCGGCACGATCGAGTCATCGCTTTCCTCGTAGTCGAACTCGTCGTCGATCTCTCCGACGATCTGTTCCAGTACATCCTCTATCGTGACGAGTCCGGAGACGCCGCCATACTCATCCACCACTACGGCCATGTGGTTGCGGGTGGCCTTGAAGTCGTGGAACAGCAGGTTCAGCGGCTTGCTCTCTGGGACGAACACCACCGGGCGCAGCGTGGCGCGCAGGTCGAAGGTTTTGGGGGCGTGGAAGTAGCGCAATAGATCCTTGGCCAGGAGGATGCCGAGCACGTCGTCCTTGTCCTCGCCGATGACCGGGAAGCGGGAATGACCGGTATCGATGACAAAGGGCAGGAAGCGGTCAATGCCTTCGTCGATGCGCAGCACGTCCATCTGGCTGCGCGGCACCATCACGTCCCCCACGGTCAGGTCGCTGACGTCGAGCACGCCCTCGATCATGCCTAGGGCTTCGGCATCGAGCAGGCCGCGCTCGGTGGCAGCATTCAACAGGGCCAGCAGTTCGGCCCGATCCTCGGGCTCGCGCAGCAGTAGGGTGGAGAGGCGGTCGCGCCAACGTGGTCGCGGTTTACTGGCGTCTTCCATGATCAGACAAGTTCCTCGGCATACGGATTGGCATATCCTAGTTTTGCGAGGATGACGCTTTCAAGTTTTTCCATCACTTCGGCTTCGTCATCCCCTTCATGATCGAAGCCTTGCAGATGCAGCAGTCCGTGCACGGTGAGGTGTGCATAGTGCGCTTCGAGCGTCTTGCCTTGGGTACGAGCCTCTTCTTCCACCACCGGCGCACAGAACACCAGATCCCCGAAGAGGGGCAGACCCGGCACGGGTTCGCCCTCGTTGAGCGCGAACGACAGTACGTTGGTGGGGTAGTCCTTGCCACGGTAGTCGTGGTTGAGCGCGCGGCCCTCGTCGGCGTCTACCACCAACAGCGAGACCTCGGCCCGGGCCACGTCAGGCTGCAGCGCGGCCCGGGCCCAGCGGGCGAAGGCCTCGGCCGGGGGAGGGTTGGCCGAAGCACTGCGGTTTTCAAAGGCCAGCGAGAGCCGGCCTGCCAGGCGGCGAAGCGGGTTGTTACGTTTGGCGATCTTCACGGGTTGTCGGGTTCTGCGTTTCGTTCCGGATCTGGTAGGTGTCGTAGGCGTCGACGATCTTCTGCACGAGCGGGTGACGCACCACGTCCTCACTCTGGAAGTGATGAAAATGGATGCCCCGCACATGGCCGAGGATGCGCTCCACCTCACCCAGCCCACTCTTCTGGTTCTTGGCCAGGTCGATCTGTGTCAGGTCGCCAGTGATCACCGCGCGTGAGCCGAAGCCGATCCGGGTAAGGAACATCTTCATCTGCTCCGGCGTGGTGTTCTGCGCCTCGTCGAGAATGATGAACGAACTGTTGAGTGTCCGGCCGCGCATATAGGCCAGCGGGGCGATCTCGATCAGGTTTTTCTCGAAAAGGCGGGCGACTTTGTCAAAGCCCATCAGGTCGTAGAGCGCATCGTAAAGCGGACGCAGGTACGGGTCCACTTTTTGCGCAAGATCGCCCGGCAGAAAGCCCAGTTTTTCGCCCGCCTCCACTGCCGGACGCACCAGCACGATGCGCTTGACGGCATCACGCTCCATCGCGTCCACCGCGCAGGCCACCGCCAGGTAGGTCTTGCCGGTGCCGGCCGGACCGATACCGAAAGTGATGTCGTGCTCCAGGATGGCCTTGATGTAGCCACTCTGGCGCGGCGTGCGTCCGCGCAGGTCGCCGCGACGGGTATGCAGTACCGGCACACCTTCCTCTGCGATTTCGTCGCTGCCGGGGCGCGGGTGCTGCCGTACCTCCACCAGGCCCAGCTGCACGTCATCGATGGAGAGGTCCTGCTTTTCGGCCAGCAGGTAGAAGCGGGTAAGGGCGGTAACGGCCTCGCGGGCGCGCTCGCCTTTGATCTTGAAGTGCTCGCCACGCCGCTGGATGGTGACGTCCAGCCCGGTTTCCACCTGCTTGAGGTTTTCGTCCAGCGGGCCGCACAGCCGGGCCAGCCGTTCGTTGTCGATGGGGTTGAAGCTGAGGTTTTCGGTCAGCAAGAGTGGGCTCCGTTCAGGTTCGGACAGCCGGTGTTTCCCTTAGCGGGGCCAGCACGTCGGCCGTCATGGTCGGAATGAATTCCAGGATGTCGTAGCGGGCCAGGCCCGCCTTGGCAAACGGGTCTTCGGCCAACCTCTGCTCCAGCACATCGCGTGCGCACGGCCGGGCCAGGATCACGCCGCCGGTACGCGGAACGCGTCGGCCAGAGACCAGAAACACCCCGTCAGCATACGCAGCTTCCAGCCAGCGCACATGTCCGGGCAGTGCCGCGTCGATCATCTCGAGGGGAGCGGTGTAGGTGAGGGTGATGACATACATTGCAAGCACCTGGTAAAACGCCCCGCAGAGCGGGGCGGAAAAAGGGGTCAGACGGTCTCGGCAATCACCGCTTCGCCGCCCAGCGAATGGGGAAAAGCTTCGGTGATCAGCACGTCGATCATTCGGTTAAGCAGGCGCGGGTGACCGTGGAAGTTGACGACACGGTTGTTGGCGGTGCGGGCGGCCAACATGGTTGCGTCCTTCTTCGAGACGGACTCCACCAGCACCTGCTGCACCGTGCCCACCATGTCTTGGTTGATGGCATACCCTCGTGCTTCGATCACCGCATTCAGGGCTTCGAGCCGTCGCACCTTCTCCTCATGCGGCGTATCGTCCGGCAGATTGGAAGCCGGCGTGCCCGGCCGCGGGCTGTAGATGAACACGAAGCTGAAATCGAACTCCAGATCCTTCACCAGACGCAGCGTCTGCTCGAAGTCCGACTCGGTCTCGCCGGGAAAACCGACGATGAAGTCTGACGACAGGCATAGCTCGGGGCGCACCGCGCGCAGCTTGCGGATGATGGACTTGTATTCCAGTGCCGTATAGCCGCGCTTCATGGCCATCAGGATGCGGTCGGAACCGCTCTGGACCGGCAGGTGCAGGTGGGACACCAACTTGGGCAGGCGTTCATAGCAGGCAATCAGGCGGTCGGTGAACTCGCGCGGATGGCTGGTGGTGAAGCGGATGCGCTCGATACCGGGCACTTCATGGACATATTCCAGAAGCAGGGCGAAGTCGGCGATCTCGCCGTCCGCCATCAGGCCCCGGTAAGCATTGACGTTCTGCCCGAGCAGGGTGATTTCCTTCACGCCCTGCTGTGCCAGTCCGGCGACCTCCACCAGCACATCCTCGAACGGACGCGAGACCTCCTCGCCGCGGGTGTAGGGCACCACGCAGAACGAGCAGTACTTCGAACAGCCTTCCATGATCGACACGAAGGCGGCACCGCCCTCTACCTTGGCCGGCGGGATGTAGTCGAATTTTTCGATCTCGGGAAAGGTAATGTCCACCTGCGAGGCACCGGTCTGCTGACGGCTCTTGATCAGCTCCGGCAGGCGGTGCAGCGTCTGCGGGCCGAACACCACGTCCACATAGGGTGCGCGCTTGACGATGGCGTCGCCTTCCTGGCTGGCCACACAGCCGCCCACGCCGATGATCAGGTCCGGTCGGGCCTCCTTCAGCGGACGGATGCGCCCCAGATCGGAGAACACCTTTTCCTGCGCCTTCTCGCGCACGCTGCAGGTGTTGAACAGGATGACGTCGGCTTCCTCGGGGTTGTCCGTCTTGATCATGCCTTCGGTGCTGCCCAGAACGTCGACCATCTTGTCGGAGTCGTATTCGTTCATCTGGCAGCCGAAGGTCTTGATGTACACCTTCTTCATTGTCACTCGGTATCCGTTGCGGGACGGGCCAGGCGGGCCTGCAGCTCTTCCGCGGTGAGCAGCCAGATGCGGTTGACCTGGCCCTGGGGGTTGAGGGTGAGACCGACCACCTGACCGGCCAGCTCCGGCAGACGGCCGGTGAGCAGGAAGCGGTTGTCGCGGTCATAGATGCGTACGCCGGGGGTCAGCTGCAGCACCTGATCGGAGCGCGCGAGGAAAAGCCAGCCTGCCAGCGTCTCCAGCCAGGATTTGTCCTGCTTTTCCAACTGCATCAAGGGGTAGTCGGCAGCGACCACCCGCGCCACGGCCAGGTCGGCTGGCAGCAGGCGGGCTGCCAGCGACGGCGCGGCATGCAGACAAAGAAGCAGCAGAAAGGCGAACTTTTTCATGGTCGGAATCAAAGAGTTGCGCGAGTTTATCACAGCGGGCCGAGGCATTCAGCCCGTCGCCCGGCCCTAGGGGGCGGCATCGGCCTCAGGCGAACAGCGGGGGCGGGGTATGCGCCATCTCGAAGGCAAGCAGGGCGGCTTTGAGCGGCAGACCGCCCGCATACCCGGTCAGACCGCCATCGTGGCCGATGACCCGGTGGCAGGGAACGATCAACGCGATCGGGTTGGTGGCGTTGGCCCGCCCGACGGCCCGGGCCGCTCCCGGGTCGCCCACGCGCCGGGCCAGCTCGCCGTAGCTGAGAGTGGTGCCGTAGGGGATGCGGCAAAGCTCTTCCCATACCCGCTGCTGAAAGGGCGTGCCGCTCGCAGCCCGACGCAGGCTGAACACCTTGCGCGCGCCACACTCGTATTCCGCCAGCTGCTCTGCCACATCACCAAGCGCCCCGTCGTCCCGTGGGGTGCCCAGATGTGCGGCACGCTCAAGCTCACGCTCTACCGAAAACTCCAGCCGCAACAGCGCGCCGCTGCTATCCAGCCAGGCTACCACTTCGCCGAAACGGGTAAGGATGCGGCCGTAACAGGCGGCTATGGGAGAAGCAGGCTGGGGCATCGGAGCGTCTTTCGGAGAAGGGCGGGTCGGCCCCATCATACGCCTTGCCTCCTGGGTCGCCCATCATGCCTGCCTGCACATCAGGGTCGTCTACCCGCGCCCAAGGGTATGGGCCCCCGATGAGAAACGCTTCCGGGTAATTCAGGCGGGTGCCCTTGTGGCCGGGTGCCTGGCGGGCTTCAGATCCGGATGGTAGCAGGGCAGGCGCACCGCTCTGGGGTCACACGCCCGACACGCGGGTTCTGCTCGTCTGGTGCCTAAGCGGTTGCCCCGAAGCGATGCTGGCGGCTGCGTTTTTCCTGGGTATTCAGCAATAGGCGAGGAGTGTGTGGCAGCGGGACATCAAAGGGGGCGGCGGACGGGGCATTGCAGGCGGGCGCTTTCGGCCGGCACAGCAGAGGGAAGTTGGTGAAGCCGACGAAGTAGGCTCTTACGGCATGGCTTCGGAATTTTTGCGGAGCAAGCACGTTTTTGCGAAGCAAAGAAAAAGGGGTTAGCTTGCGCTAACCCCTTGAATTCCTTGGTGGCGAATCAGGGACTCGAACCCCGGACCTGCGGATTATGATTCCCCCTATCTGTGCATAACTAGCCATATATAAGCGTTGACTGAAACAAGCAAAACCTAGCAAATGCTGGCGTTCAGCGCATTGTCATTGCCCTATTCTGTGGATAAGTGTAGATTCCGATTTACGGTTTCTGCTTACATATTGCTTACATATTTTTATCCACAGCGGGCGACAACATGGCGAAGGTAAAATTTACTGCTAACGTCATAGAAGGTGCGACGTGTGAACCCGGCAAGGCGCAATCCTTCCTTTGGGACAGCGAAGCGCCGGGCCTTGGCCTGCGCGTGACCGCTGCCGGCGCAAAGAGCTACATCTTTCAAAGCCGGGTGCATGACAAGCCTATCCGCCTAACCATTGGCGACGTGAACGCATGGCGACTTGATGCGCCAGCGCGAAGCCAAGAGAACAGCGCCCGCAAGGAAGCCCGCCGCCTACAAACGCTGTGCGATGCCGGCATAGACCCGCGCCAAGAGAAGCAGGACAAAAAAGCCGCCAGCGAGCAGCGCAAGGCCGAAGCCGAAGCACACAAGCGGGAAGAACAGCGCCAGCGGGTAACACTTGGCGAAGTCTGGCCCGTTTACATTGATGACCGCCGCCATGCGTGGGGCGAGCGCCACTTACTGGACCATTTCAAAGTTGCCCAGCTTGGCGGGCAGCCGAAGAAGCGCGGCAAGGGCGAAACCATGCCCGGCCCGCTGGCTGCCCTGCTGCCGGTAAAGCTGGCAGACCTGACCCCGGCCAAGGTAACGGCATGGCTGAAACGCGAGAACGAAACACGCCCGGCCCGCGCCGCCCTAGCCTTCCGTCTGATGATTGGCTTCGCGTCCTGGTGCAAGGAAAGCCGCGATTACGCCGCCCTGCTGCCAGAAGGCGCGTTTACCGCTAAGAAGGTGCGCGAAGCCGTGGCCGCGCCAGCAAGCAAAACCGACTGCCTGCAACGGGAACAACTCGCCGCGTGGTTCGCCGCCGTGCGCCAGCTAGACAACCCGGTGCAATCCGCCTACCTGCAAACCTTGCTGCTGACTGGTTCGCGCCGGGAAGAACTGGCCGAGCTGCGCTGGGATGACGTGGATTTTCAATGGCGAAGCCTGACCATCAAGGACAAGGTTGAAGGCGAGCGCGTAATACCACTGACGCCCTACGCTGCAAGCATTTTGGCCTGCCTACCGCGCCGGAATGAGTGGGTTTTCTCCAGCCCTACCGCTGCCGGTGGGCGCATCGTGGAGCCGCGCATAGCCCATAACCGCGCCCTTGCCGCCGCCGGCCTGCCTGCCTTGACCCTACATGGCCTGCGTCGTTCGTTCGGCACATTGGCCGAATGGGTGGAAATGCCGGCCGGCGTGGTGGCGCAAATCATGGGACACAAGCCCAGCGCCATTGCCGAGAAACACTACCGCCGCCGGCCACTGGACCTGCTGCGCAAGTGGCACGACCAGCTAGAAGGCTGGATTCTGGAGCAAGCCGGCATTGAACAGCCGCAAGCCGACACCGCCGCCGCCCGCCTTCGCGTCGTGGCCTGATTTCCCAACCAAAAAGAAGAAGCGCCATGAACACAAGCAACGCGACCCAAGCGAATCAATCCGAATTTGCGAACTTTGGCCCGGTAATTGATGCCGCCACGATGGCACACATGGAAAAAGCAGCGGCCGGCAATGAAGTAGGCACTTCCCGCCGCCTGGCCTTGCTTGCCTGCGCTCGCAGCATGGAAACGCTCGCAGCGATTAGTGCCGAACAGCCGGAAGCCTTCGCGGATATATTGGACAGCGTGGAATCATTCAAAGAACACGCTCAAGGGCTATTGGAAGTAGCCGAAACCGCCCTTCTGCGCTTGCAGCTTGCAGATTGCCGCAATGAGCCTGCATTGCAGTAAATAACCGTTTCGTCGCCCACTATCTCGACGGGGAGAAAAGCCGGACACCTTCACCGGCATGTGGGCGGCTCCAATATCTTGAAGGTTTGCGTTTGAAGGAGTGCAAAGGTTGACCGAGCAATTTCCACCGTTGCGGCTATACCTGACGCTTGAAGAAGCCGCCGCCGCAATATCCGCCCGGCTGGGGCAGCAATGGACCGTTAGCGACATTCTTGACCGTGCCGCCAACGACGAAATCAGCATCGTTGCCAGAATACCGACCGCCTGCCGCTTAGTGCGTTGTGAACCAATGGAAGGCAAGCCAAACGAAATAGATGTGCCGGCCGGCTCGCTGCCGCGCATCAGCGCCAAGGCGGCCCGTACCCTTTTACTCGCCCCAGCGGCAAGCTTTGACGAATTGACATACCCGCGAACGATTGATTTCTTGGGTGAGCCATTGGAAGTCATGGCGACCGTCTGGGAACTTGCACCAGGAGAAACAGCGCCAGAATTCACCGTCACCGATTGCCGTGTGAGTGGTGCCGCCGTGCTGGAGCTGGAGAAGCGTTATGGAGGGAAAGACGCGAACAAGCCGACCCCAGCGCCAGCCGAAGAAGGCGAAGGATGGGCGAGTGCTTCCAGTTTCCAGCCTAAAACCAGTGTCGGGAAAATAGCCGTGGAAGTGGCTTGGCGTATCGAGCAGGGGACAGGAAGAAAGGCCGATGCTGCCAGCGTTATGGAGGAGCTAAACAGGATGGCATCCAACGGAGACAGGCCGGACATTCTTATTGAACCGGGCGTCAGGTACGTTTGGTGGCTGACGTCCAAGGAGACCAAGAAGCGCTACACGTTAGACGCCTGCGGCAAGGCGTTGCAAAGCTGGAACGCCGGAAGAAAATAGCCGCCGATGGGCAGAGAATAGGCCCAATAGGCAGAGAGTAGGCCCGCCAGAAATGGCGGTTTTTTTTCGTCTGTAGCCTGCGAATCGTCATCAATGACCACGAAAGACGAGCAAGCAACGTGCAAACGATTCAATCCCTTGTTTCCGCTGGCCGCGAGCTGGTGAGTACCAGAGAAGCCGCCGAACTGCAAATCCCCCCGGCGCTTGCCGCCATCGCGGGCAACCGCGACATCCTGCCGACCAATGAAGCCGCCCCGGCTTTGAATCGTCGGAGCCAGACCTTGCGCAAATGGGCCGCCTTCGATTGCGGGCCGATTCGCCCGGTGCGCATCAACGGCCGCCTTGGCTGGCGCGTGGCGGATATTGCCCGCCTGCTGAACGGGGGCGAATAACCATGAAAAAAAACGCCCCGTTCCAAGAAAAGAAACAGAGCGCCGTAACCAAGGCCAAGTTTAACACCAGCCGCGAGCAAATGCACCTGCCGGGCATCGAGCTGCCGCCCGCTTCGCCGGCAATCTGGCCGACACCCGGCACGCTGGAAAATCTGGCCCTGCGCCACCTGCTGGCCGGTGATGAATTGCGGCAGGACAGCTTTGAAGCAACTTGGCGCTTGGCCGCAATCGTGCATTCGCTGGCCGGCAAGGGCTGGCCGTGCATCGTGCGCATGGTGTCCAGCCAAGGCCACGCTAGGCCGATTGCCGCCTACAGGTTGGACATTGAAGCGCCAGCCGTGCAAACGGCCCTGCGTCGCCATTGGGTGGGGGTGGCCGCATGAGAGCCTACCTTGTGAACGCCGCACCTTTCCTGCCGTGGCTAAACGCCAGCCTGCCGGCCCTGCTTGCGATGGGGGCCAGCCTATGCGCGTAACTGACTTCAACAAAGACCTGAACACCAGCCGCGCCAATACCAGGCATTCCGTCGTGGTGCGCGCCATTCAGGAAGCCTTCCCCGGCGTGCTGGCCTGCATTGCATCGCATGAGACTAACGACCGGCTGGGCGTTGACGTGTGGCTGGAGCTGGCCGGACAGCGCCCAATTGGCGTTGACCTGAAAATCCGCGCCAAGGACTACGCCGCCGCGACGGGTGGCCCGCTTGATTGCGTGCTGGAACTGCGGGACGCCGGTAAATGCGGCTGGTCGACCCGCGCCAGCCTGTGCGATTGGCTGCTGTTCGTCTGCACTGATACCGGCCGCTGGGCTGCGTTCCGGCACGCCGACATTCTGGCCGTTTGCACTATGTGGGGCGATGCCTTCCTGAATCACCCGCGCTGCAAGCGCATCACGACCCGCACCGCGAGCCGCTTCCCCCACCACTACGCCCGCGATTCGCTGGCCGTGGCTGTGCCGGCTGACTTGCTCCAGAAGGGCAATCAACGAACTGAAAGGGGGGGACGATGGCAGCAAATGACATTGAACGAGCCACAAGTGCCCTGTTCGCGCTGGATGCTGGCGCGGAGCGTGGCGAATGGGTGCGCATCATGACAGCCGCCAAAGCGGCCGGCGTGGACTTCGACACCGTGGACGCCTGGAGCGCCAGCGCACCGAACTACCGCAACACCAAGGACGTGCAATCCGTCTGGCGTGGCCTGCGCGAAGGCGGCGGCATTTCCGAAAACACGCTGTTTTATCTGGCCCGGCAAGAAGGCTGGAAGGACGGGCAGGAAGCGCCGACGCGGGCCGATATTTCCGCCTTGGTGGCAAAGGCCCAGCAATCCCGCCCAGCGCCGCCAGAAGCCGCCAAACGGCCGGCAATGGATCCTGCCGAAGTGTGGAGCCGCTGCCGGCCAGCGACGGCCGAACATGGTTACATCGCCCGCAAGGACGGCTTGCCGGACGGGCTGCGCGTGTACCCGGCCGACGCGCCGCGCCTGACCATTGCCGGCCAGGACGTGGCGGGCTGGCTGGTGGTGCCGTGCCAAGCGCCAGCGGGCGAGCTGCAAAGCCTGCAATTCATCCCGCCCCAGCAAGGCAAGAAGCTGAATCTTCCGGGGGCGACGATGGCCGGCGGGCTGCATGTGGTGGGCGAGCTGCTGCCGGATGGGCTGGCCTATGTGTGCGAAGGAATCAGCGCCGCATGGGCAGCCTGGAAGGCGACCGGCCGCGCCGCCGTGGTGGCCTTTGGCTGGGGCAATGTGGCGAAGGTGGCCCCGGCTCTTGCCGAGCGTTACCCGGCCCTGTCGCTGGCGCTGCTGCCAGACGTGGGCAAGGAAGCCAGCGCCGCCGAAATCGCCGCCAGCGTGCCGCGCTGTGGCTGGGTGGAGCTGCCCGCCGGCATGGACCAAAACAGCGACGTGGGCGACTTCGCCGCCGTGGCCGGGCTGGATGTGCTGGAGCAACTGCTAACCGATGGCGTGCAGCACCCGCCGAAGCCTGAGCCGCGCTACCGGGCTTTGTCTGCTGCCGACCTGATGAAGCTGCCGCCGATTCGCTGGCGCGTGCGTGGCGTGCTGCCGGCGGCTGGCATTGCCGCCGTGTTCGGCCCGTCCGGCAGCGGCAAGAGCTTTGTTGTCATTGACCTTGCCGCATCGCTGGCGCTGGGGCGGCCGGACTGGTTCGGCCACAAGCTGAAACCGTGCAATGTGGCCTATGTCTGCCTTGAAGGGACCGAAGGGCTGCGCAATCGGATTGATGCGTGGCAAACGCACCACTTCATGCCGGCACCGGCTGGGCTGCATTTCTTCTGCCTGGACAACTTCGACTTGATGAACCCCAAGGACGCCCGCGAACTGGCCGCCTGCGTGCTGGAAACGGCCGGACCGGGCTGCATGGTGGTAATCGACACGCTGGCGCAAGCCTGCCCCGGCATGGACGAGAACAGCAGCGCCGACATGGGCCTAGCCCTGCGGGGAGCCAAGCTCATTCAAGCGGCAACGGGCGGGCTGGTCCTGCTGGTGCACCACACCGGCAAGGACACCACAAAGGGGATGCGCGGGCATAGCAGCCTGCGGGCCGCGCTGGATGCCGCCATTGAAGTAAGCCGCGACGGCGACCGGCGGGAATGGAAGGTGGAGAAGTCCAAGGACGGTCAAGACGGACAGGCCGCCCCGTTCCGCCTGCGCGTGGTGGACCTAGGCACGGACGATTACGGCGAGCCGGTTACATCCTGCGTGGCGCTGCCTGATGACGCGCCAGCCACGGCAAAGAGCCGCCGCAAGCCGCTGACCAAGGCCAGCCACAAAGCCGCATTCGCCAAGCTGGGCGAAATGCTAAAGGCGAGCCGCCATCGTGGCCGGGGTAGTGCACCAGACGACAGGCCGTGCCTTGAGTTGGAAGCCTACATGGAAGCCATCAGGCCGCTAATGGAGTGCACCAGAGAGAAAGACCGGGGCACCTACGCGCAAAGGGCCGTTACTGCCATGCGTGACCACGGCCTAATTGATTGCGCCGACAGTTGGGTATGGATGTTGTGAGCCACGGCCACAAAAGCCACAAAAGGCCACATTGTGGCCCACTGCGGAAAGCCACAAAAGCCACACACCCCTTTAGGGGTGTGGCTAGTGTGGCCGTAGACGTGGCCGAGAGAAACAAGACCGAAGGAAGGCGGGAATTCGCCCTTCTGGAGCAACGAAGAAAGAACGAATCATGACCGACCGCAACATCAGCGCCGCCGAGCGCCAGCAGCAGACCCGCCCACCGTGGTGGGTTTTTTCATAGGTGGCACCGGGGGGGCGGTCAAAAGTCCGGAAGGGGCAAGGGCATAGACCACCCGTTCCCCCACGCGCAGAAAAAATCCCCCTACAGATTTGTTAATCAAATGAGAATCGCTAACAAGCCGGAAAGCCGCGCCGTGCTTGACTTTGGCGTTGCCTGCGGCTGGCGGGCTGGGGGTTAAAACTCGGGGGCAATGTTAAAGCCAGCCGGGGGGCTTAAATCTCTGGAGCGTTCAAAGCCATGACCGGCCATTTCGCTGTTGCATCACAAACGTGGACAAAAAACCCGCTGACGCTGATAAGCCATGCCAAGCCTAAGCAAGCATCCGATAGGCTGGCGGCAGGCGCGTGTAAAGCCGCTGCGCACGTTTAACGGGGGGATAGCTGACAAGTGGTGGACTTGCTGGCGCTTACAACATGCTTACACGGCCGAAGCGTTGCCAATTGCTGCTTACAAAGTGCTTACACGAAGGCAGAAAAGCAAAAGGCCAACCCGGAAGGATTGGCCTAAGTGCTTGAATCTGTTGGTGGCGAATCAGGGACTCGAACCCCGGACCTGCGGATTATGATTCCGTCGCTCTAACCGACTGAGCTAATTCGCCACGGTCCACAACCTGTCGGCTGCGGAGTGGGGCGAACTATACGACGGGCTTTGGCGTAGTGTCAACACCCCTTCGCAAAAATAATGGCAGTGTTTTGGGCGGCGTCCGGCTAGAGCGTGTGGCAGCGGTCGCCCGAGGCGAAGCCGCACCAGTCGATGGGCATGCCGCGACCGAAGCCGATCACCTTGAAAAGCTCACCCATCTCGGTCGGGTCTGTCAGCTTCTGTACCGCACTGGCCGTGCGCAGATAGCGCGCTGCGTCGTCCGCGTCGATCCCGCCCAGTTCTTCGGCCAACCCGGCGTTGACGAGGAACTGAGCCTGGGTAGTGTAGCCGATCAGGTCCAGGCCGGCCTCCAGCCCCGCTTCGGCAATGGCGGTGAAGTCCACGTGGCAGGTAAGGTCCATCAGGCCCGGCAGGTAAAAGGGGTCGTGCACCGTGTGGTGCCGGTAGTGGCCGATCAGGGTGCCCATGTGGCGTTGCGGGTGGTAATACTCGTGGCGTGGGTAGCCGTAATCGATCAGGAGCAGTGCGCCGCGGCGCAGGCGGGCGCCCAGCGTGGCGATGAAGGCAGTGTTGGCTTGGCTGATCTCCGAGACGTAACCCGGCACCGGGGGCAGTCGGCTGGCAGCCAGGGCTTTCAGCGCCTCATCCGGCAGGACGCGATCCTCGAACACGAAACCGTCGGGGCCGAGCGCTACGCCGCGCTGCAGGGGCGACTGACCATCATGGACGACCAGTTCGCACGGCATGGCGTCCAGTAGCTCATTGCCCAGGACGACACCATCCAGCGCGTCGGGTAGGGCGCTCAGCCAGCGTATGCGCGGGATCAGGTGGGGAAGCGCGGCCGCGAGCGTGGCCCTCTGGCGGTCGATCAGGTCGGCCGAAAGGTCGATGATGACGTACGCTTCGGGTAATTGACCCAGCGCTTCCAGCCGGGTCAGCAGATCTACCGCCAGACGGCCGGTGCCTGCGCCGAATTCGTAAAGGGTGCCGGCGGTGGCAGGCAGCAGTTCCGCGACCTGGCGGGCGAGGGTGTGTCCGAAGAGCGGTGTCATCTCCGGGGCGGTGATGAAATCGCCCGTTGCGCCAAACTTGGTACTGCCGGCGGCATAATAGCCCAGCCCGGGTGCGTACAGGGCCAGCTCCATGTAGCGCGAGAACGGGATCCAGCCACCGCGGGCCCGGATGTCCTCAGAAATCTGGCGGACCAAGGCTGCGCTGTGGGCGGCAGCGGTGGCGTCTGGCTGTGGCAGGCGGGTCATGGCGGCTCCATCGGGTACACTGTGGGGCGGAATTGTCGACCAAAGCGGGCGGAAAAAGAAGCGTTGCCCTTAGCTGAGACGGAATACCGAATGAAGGCAAGACAAGAAGACGACAGGGTGGTGCTGGTGACGGGGGCGGCCCGCAGGGTGGGCGCCGGCATCGCGCGCCACCTGCATGCGCGCGGTGCGCGGCTGGTGCTGCATTACCGTGGCTCGGCGCACGAGGCCGCTGCGCTGGCGGACGCGCTGAACACAGAGCGGCCCGGCTCGGTGCGGTTGGTGCAGGCCGACCTCCTGGATACGGCGGCGCTGCCTGAACTGGTGGAGGCGGCAGTGGGCGCCTTCGGGCGGTTGGACGGGCTGGTCAACAATGCCTCTAGCTTTCACCCCACCGAGGTGGGTACGATCGACGAGACCGACTGGCACGACCTGATCGGCTCCAACCTGAAGGCCCCGCTGTTTCTGGCCCAGGCCGCTGCGCCGCATCTGGCCGCCACAGACGGCGCCATTGTGGGGATCATCGACATCCACGCCGAGCGGCCAATGCGCCGCCATGTGGTGTACAACCTCGCCAAGGCTGGTCACGCCCAGCTGGTGCGCACGCTGGCGCTGGAGCTGGCCCCGCGGGTGCGGGTGAACGGCGTTTCGCCCGGCGTGAACCTGTGGCCGGAAGACGAGGCCTCCTTCGATGCGGCCGAACGGGCCGGCATTGAACGCAGCATTCCGCTGGCGCGCACCGGTGTGCCGGAAGACATCGCCCGCGCGGTGGCCTTCCTGCTGTTCGACGCCAGCTACGTTACCGGACAGGTGCTGGCGGTGGACGGTGGCCGCAGCCTGGTGCTGTAGCGCCTGCCTTTGGGTGAATCAGCGGTTTTGCCCGCGCCGGCATTGCGCTAAAATCGCCTGTTTTTCAATTTCTTAGCCGCCCATGTCTGAACAGACCACGGTTGCCGACGAGAAGGCCAAGAAGGCCGCCTACGAGGGCAACAAACTCACCAAGCGCCTGCGGCATCACGTAGGCGACGCCATCAACGATTTCAACATGATCGAGGAGGGCGACCGCGTCATGGTCTGCCTGTCGGGCGGCAAGGATAGCTACGCCCTGCTCGACATCCTTCTCGGGCTGCAGAAGTCGGCGCCGATCAGCTTTTCGATCGTCGCGGTCAACCTCGATCAGAAGCAGCCTGGCTTCCCTGCTGACGTGCTGCCCGCCTATCTCGAGTCTCTCGGGGTGGAGTACCGCATTGTCGAGGAGGACACCTACAGCATCGTCAAGCGGGTGATCCCCGAGGGCAAGACCACCTGCAGCCTGTGTTCGCGCCTGCGCCGGGGGGTGCTCTACCGTGTAGCCGAAGAGCTGGGGGCCACCAAGATCGCGCTGGGTCACCATCGTGATGACATTCTGGAGACGCTGTTCCTCAACATGTTCTATGGCGGCAAGCTCAAGGCCATGCCCCCCAAGCTGGTGAGCGACAACGGCAAGCACATCGTGATCCGCCCACTGGCCTACTGCCGCGAGAAGGATCTGGAGCGCTACGCCCGGCTGCGGGCCTTCCCGATCATCCCGTGCAACCTCTGTGGCTCACAGCCCAACTTGCAGCGGCAGGTGGTCAAAGAGATGCTCAACGACTGGGACCGGCGTTTCCCGGGCCGCATCGAGACCATGTTCCGCGCGCTGCAAAACGTGGTGCCCTCGCATCTGGCTGATACCAGCCTGTTTGACTTCGCCGGCCTCGTCAGTGGACAGGTGCCGCTGGCAGGCGGCGACATGGCTTTCGACAAGGAAACCTTCCACGACCCGCTGCCGCCTCTCGATGAGGATGGGGCGGGGTTGGCCGAAGCCGTCCCACAGCGTCGCACCATCAGCATCCTCGATTCGCGCCGTCCGGTTCAGGAGAGCCCCTGTGGCGGGTAAGGCGCGCCATCCCTTCCGGCGTCGCATCCGGGACGGTGCCGATGCCATGCCGGAGGTGGAGATCTCCGAGACCGACGGCTTGCGCTCGCTCCATCTGGGTTCGCCTACCGTGCAAAGCTCGATGGATCTGGCGGATCCGAGCGACCTCGTGCTGACCTACACCCGCGCCATGATGGGCTTCCTGCTGTTCAACCCGGACCCGCGCCACATCCTGCAGGTCGGGCTGGGCGGGGGCTCGTTCGCCCGTTTCATCGACGATTACCTGCCCGATGCGGTCAGCGTGGCCGTGGAAATCAACCCGCAGGTCATCACCGTGGCGCGGGCCTTCTTCCAGCTGCCGGAGGAGGGCGACTTCTTCGAAATCGTCGAGGCCGACGGCGCGGATTACGTGAAGATCTTCCGGGGATCCACCGACGCCATCCTGGTGGACGGCTTCGATGGTGAGCAGATCGTGGACGCCCTCACCACCGAGGACTTCTTCGAGGATTGCCGACGTGCGCTGTCGCCGGCCGGGGTGTTCGTCACCAACTGGTGGAGCGGCGACAAGCGCTATTTCACCTTCCTCGACCGGCTGCTGAAGGTGTTCGAGGGGCGGGTGCTGGAGCTGCCTGCGGCCACCCACGGCAATGTGGCGGTGATGGCCTTCCGCCAGACGCCGGCGCCGCTTGGGCTGGATGCGCTGAAAAAGCGGGCCGAAGCGCTGGAACCACGTTTCGGGCTGGAGTTCGTGGAGTTCGTCAGCCGTCTGCGCATGACCAACCAGCACAACGGCGGTCGGTTGTTGCTGTAAAACGGCACCGGCGTACACCGCCGCGAACCTGCCGGGCGAAAGCGTGAGTGCGCGGCGGGCTGCGCGTATAATGCCGGCCAACACTGCATATCCGGGCCTGTGAAACGTTTCACAGGCCCAAGACTTTTTCTAGTTCCGGGAAGATTCATCGTGATCCAGCAGCAACTGCTTCAACGCATCGAACAGAAATCGGCCGTGATCGGCATTGTCGGGCTTGGCTATGTGGGCCTGCCGCTGATGCTGCGCTTTGCCGAAGTGGGCTACAAGGTGCTCGGTTTCGACATCGACGCCGACAAGGTGACCGCCCTGACCGAGGGGCGCTCCTACATCGAGCACATCCGTGCGGAGAGCATCCGCCAGGCACGCGATCGCGGCTTCGAGGCCACCACCGACTTCTCCCGCGCTGGCGAAGCCGATACCCTGATCCTGTGCGTGCCCACGCCGCTCAACAAGTACCGCGAACCCGACCTGTCCTTCGTGCTCGACACGATGGACTCGCTGGTGCCCTACCTGCGCGAAGGCCACCTGGTCTCGCTGGAATCCACCACTTATCCGGGTACCACCGACGAGGAGTTGCTGCCGCGCATCGAGTCGCGTGGCCTCAAGGTGGGCGAGAACGCCTTTCTGGTGTTCTCGCCGGAACGTGAGGACCCGGGCAACCCCGACTTTACCACCCGCACCATTCCCAAGGTCTGCGGCGGCTACAGCCCGGCGTGCCAGGAAGTGGGGGTAGCCCTCTACAGCGCGGTGATCGACAAGGTGGTGCCGGTATCCTCTACCCGTGCCGCGGAGATGACCAAGTTGCTGGAAAACATCCACCGCGCGGTCAACATCGGACTTGTGAACGAGATGAAGATTGTTGCCGACCGCATGGGCATCGATATCCATGAGGTGATTCGTGCTGCGGCGACCAAGCCCTTCGGCTTCGTGCCTTACTACCCGGGCCCGGGCCTTGGTGGTCACTGCATTCCGATCGATCCCTTCTATCTGACGTGGAAAGCGCGCGAATACGGGGTGAACACGCGCTTCATCGAGCTGGCCGGCGAGGTGAACTCGTCGATGCCGGACTACGTGGTCAGCAAGGTGGCCGCCGCCCTCAACGACCGTCGCAAGGCGATCAACGGCAGCCGCATTCTGGTGCTGGGCATCGCCTACAAGAAGAACGTGGACGACATGCGCGAGAGCCCGTCGGTGATGCTGATGGAGAAACTGCGTGACCTCGGCGCCGAGATCGCCTATAGCGACCCGCACGTACCGGTATTCCCCAAAATGCGCGAGCACCATTTCGACCTGTCCAGCGTGCCGGTGACGGCCGAGACGCTGGCCGGTTACGACTGCGTACTGCTGGCCACCGACCATGACCGGTTCGACTACGCGCTCATCAAGGCGCACGCCCAGCTGATCGTCGACAGCCGCGGCAAGTACCTCGAGCCGGCCGGGCACATCGTCAAGGCCTGATACTAACCCTTAGCGTCTAGAGGCCGCGGCGCTGCCGCGGTCCAAGGAATGTCCTGCCCCATGCATGCTTTCGAAGCCATCACCGACCGCAAGATCCGCTTTGCACTCGTAGGGTGCGGCCGTATTGCCCAGAACCACTTCGCTGCGCTGGAGAAACACGCCGACCGTGCCGAGCTGGTGGACGTTTGCGACATCGATCCTGCTGCACTGAAGGCCGCGGTGGCCCGCACCGGCGCCCGCGGCCACGCCAGCCTGACTGGGATGCTGGCCCTAACCGACGCCGACATCATCGTGCTGACCACGCCTTCGGGCCTGCATCCGGCCCAGTCCATTGCCTGTTCCGAAGCCGGTTTCCACGTGATGACGGAAAAGCCGATGGCCACGCGCTGGCAGGACGGCTTGGCGATGGTCAAGGCAGCAGACAAGGCCGGCCGTCGCTTGTTCGTGGTCAAGCAGAACCGTCGCAACGCCACGCTGCAGCTGCTCAAGCGGGCGATGGAGGCCAAGCGCTTCGGGCGCATCCATATGGTGAACGTCAACGTCTTCTGGACACGTCCGCAGGCGTATTACGATTCGGCCGCCTGGCGCGGCACCTGGGAGTTCGATGGCGGCGCCTTCATGAACCAGGCCAGCCACTATGTGGACCTCTTGGACTGGCTGGTGGGGCCGGTGGAAAGCGTGCAGGCCTATACCGCCACGCTGGCACGCAACATCGAGGTGGAGGATTCCGGCGTGGTCAGCGTCAAATGGCGCTCGGGCGCGCTGGGCAGCATGAACGTCACCATGCTTACCTATCCCAAGAATCTGGAGGGTTCGATCACCCTCATCGGCGAGCACGGCACCGTACGGGTGGGCGGGGTGGCAGTCAACGAGATTCAGCACTGGGAATTTGCCGAGCCGCATCCGATGGATGACGAGATCGCCAACGCCAGCTATGCCACCACCAGCGTCTACGGCTTCGGACATCCGCTGTACTACGACAACGTGATCAACGTCATGCAGGGCACGGCCGAGCCGGAGACGGACGGCCGCGAGGGGCTGAAGTCGCTGGAGCTGCTGATCGCGATGTACCTGTCCGCCCGCGACGGCCGGCGGGTGAGCCTGCCTTTGGATTACTGAGGAGCGGCAACGTGAGTCATACCATCCATCCGACCGCCATCGTGGACGAGGGCGCCGTCATCGGCGAGGGGACCCGCATCTGGCACTGGGTGCACATCTGCGGCGGGGCCCGCATCGGCGCCCACTGCTCGTTCGGCCAGAACGTGTTCGTCGGCAACAACGTGGTGATCGGCAACAACGTCAAGGTACAGAACAATGTCTCCATCTACGACGCAGTAACGCTGGAGGATGACGTGTTCTGCGGCCCGTCGATGGTGTTCACCAACGTCAACAACCCACGCAGCGCGGTGCCGCGCAAGAACGAATACCGACCCACCCTCGTCAAAAAGGGAGCCAGCCTGGGCGCCAATGCGACCGTGGTGTGCGGCCACACCATCGGCCGTTATGCCTTCGTGGGGGCCGGCGCCGTGGTCACGCGCGACGTGCCCGACTATGCGCTGATGGTGGGCGCGCCGGCCCGCCGCATCGGCTGGATGTGTGCTTGCGGCGAGCGCCTGTGCAACGACATCGGCGAGCATGCCTGTCCAGCCTGCGGCCAGTGCTACGACATCGGCGGCAACCACTGCACGCCGCTTTGAACCGAACACCGTTTTCGGCCAAGGTTGGCCGAAGGAGCGAGTTGCGATGAGCCTTCCGTTCATTGACCTGAAAACGCAGTACCGCCACCTCAAGGGCGAGATCGACGCCCGGATGCAGGCCGTCCTGGATCATGGCCAGTTCATCATGGGTCCGGAAGTGCTTGAGCTGGAGGAAAAACTGGCCGAGTACGTGGGCGTGCGCCACGCCATCGGCGTGTGCGACGGGACCGCTGCCCTGCAGATCGCGCTGATGGCCATCGGCCTGGCGCCCGGCGACGAAGTCATCACCACCCCCTTCACCTTCATCGCCACCGGCGAAGTGGTAGCGCTGCTGGGTGGCAAGCCGGTGTTTGTGGACATTGACCCGGATACCTATAACCTGGACCCCGCCCTGATCGAGGCAGCGATCACGCCGCGCACCCGCGCCATCATGCCGGTCAGCCTGTACGGGCAGTGCGCCGACTTCGACACGATCAATGCCATTGCCCAAAAGCATGGCCTGGCAGTGATCGAAGATGGCGCGCAGAGCTTTGGCGCCACCCGGCATGGCCGCCGCTCGGGGGCGCTCTCTACCATTGGCTGCACCAGCTTCTTCCCCAGCAAGCCGCTGGGGTGCTACGGGGACGGCGGTGCCATCTTCACCGACGATGACGCCTTGGCCGCCCGCATGCGCCAGCTGCGCGTGCACGGGCAGGACACCCGTTACCACCACCCTCTCACAGGCATGAACGGCCGGCTGGATACGCTGCAGGCCGCCGTGCTCCTGGCCAAGCTGCCCAGTTTCCCGGAGGAAGTAGAGGCCCGGGCACGCATTGGGGCCCGCTATTCGGCCTACCTGGAAGAGGTGGCTCGGGTGCCGCGGTTGGCCGAAGGTAATACCCACGTCTATGCACAGTACACACTGGAAGTGGACGACCGGACGCGGGTACAGCAGGCCCTGCAGGCCGCCGGCATTCCGACCGCTGTGCATTACCCGATCCCGCTGCACCGGCAGCCCGCCTTTGCCCATTTGGGGCTGGAAGAGGGCGCCTTTCCGGTAGCCGAATCTGCCTCGCGCCGCGTGCTCAGCCTGCCGATGCATCCCTTCCTGGACGCCGCCACGCAGGACACGGTCATCGCCGCCGTCCGTCAGGCACTCGCCTGATCGGGCCGGGCAGGCATCCGGCTTGCACCACAAGCCCCGCACCCGCCGCCCGATCCTAGGCGGCGGACCGGTCCGGCGCCTCGCGCCGGCGTGACCCAACCAGCCCGACCGTCCTCTCCCATGCAGACACACAGTGCCCCGACCGGAATGCCCCTGCTCGCCCGGCTCAAATCGTTCCTGACCGGCGGCTTTGCCCGTAACGTGGCCACCCTCGCGGGGGGCGCCGCGGTCGCGCAGTTCCTGCCGCTGCTCTTGGCGCCCCTGCTCACCCGGCTCTACAGTCCGGCCGAGTTCGGCGTGCTGGCCATCTATATCGCCTGGCTGTCCAACCTGGCCGTGCTGGCCACGGCACGCTACGAACTGGCCATCGTTCTACCGGAGGATCCGCGTCGCGCGGCAAACCTGATGGGGCTGGCCATCGGCATCACCTTTGCCGTGTCGCTCCTGTCCGCGCTGGTGATGGAGCCCGGCAGCGAGTGGCTGGCCGCCCGGGCAGGCGAGCCGGCGCTCGCGCCCTGGCTGCGCTGGCTGCCGCTGTCGCTGTGCCTCTCCGGCCTGATGCAGGCCTGGGCCAACTGGAACAACCGCCACGAGCGCTACAAGGCCAACGCCAGCGGCCGCATGGCACAGGCGGTGAGCATGATGGCGGTGCAGGTCGGGTGCGGCCTGGCCGGGTTCGCCACTGGCGGGCTGGTGATGGGACAGATGGCCGGGCAGGCAGCCTCGTTGGTGGTGCAGGCCTGGCGCGACCTGCGTGAGCGCTTCGGCTTCCGGCATCAGGTCTCGCTGGCTGGCATGCGGTCGGTGGCCCGCGAGTATGCCGAGTTCCCGCGCGTGAACGCGCCCCATGCCTTCGTCGCGGCCCTGCAGGACACGCTGACCGTCACGCTGCTGACGGTGCTCTCGGGTTCGACCGTGGTTGGCCTCTTCGGTCTGATGATGCGGGTGCTCAAGCTGCCGGCGGCGCTGGTGGGGCAGGCGGTGGCCCAGGTCACCTACCGTGATCTGGCCGCCGCGCGCAACGAGGGCCGGCCCTTGGTACCGCTACTGAAGAAGTCGCTGGTGGTGCTGCTGTTGCTGTCGCTGATCCCCTTCGGCATCATTCTCGGTGCCGGTGACATCCTTTTTGCCTTCGTCTTCGGTGAAAGCTGGCGCGACGCGGGGCGCTACGCCCAAGCGCTGGCCCCCTACATTCTGTTCCACTTCATCGCCTCGCCGCTGGGTATGGTACCGCTCGTGATCGACCGCCAGCGCATCGCGTTTGCCTTCACCGTGGTGGGAAGCGTACTCTTCCTCGGGTGCATCGCTGTCGGCAATTTCCTCTGGAACGACCTCACCGCCGCCTGCTGGCTGACCTCCGCAGTGATGTCGGTGTACTTCATAACCTATTTCGTCTGGCTTTTCAGGGCAGCTCGATGATCGCAAGGCTCTGGCAATCGCTGCGTTTCCGGCTTTCCGGGCTGATCGGCCCGCGGATGGTGTACGGTTACCGTCGCCATGACGGCGTGTACCTGCCGCGCACGCGCGTCTCCAACATGACCCGCATCGAGTATCCGCAGCGGCTGGAACTGGGCGACAACATCTGGATTGGCCACTTCAACCTGATCGACGCCTCCGGCGGCCTGTCGATCGGCGAGGGCTGCCAGATCACCAACTATGTGTCCCTGCTGACGCACTCCAGCCACATCGCACTGCGCCTGTACGGCAATGCCTACCTCGGGCAGCGCGATCCTAAGGGGTATCTTCGCAGCCCTTCCTCCATTGGACCCTACACCTTCATCGGTCCGCACAGCGTGCTGATGCCGGGCGTGCACCTGGGCAAGGGCGCGCTGGTGTCTGCCTACAGCTTCGTGACCGCCGGTGAGTATCCGGACTTTGCCGTGCTGGTCGGCAACCCGGCGCAGGTGATCGGTGACACGCGTGAGGGCGACGCGCGCTGGCTGCAGAAGCATCCGGAGCTGGCGCCGCACTATGCCGCGTGGGCCGGCCGCGAGAACCTGCCGCAATGAAGGACCTGCCGGTGGACAGCGTCCTGGTGGTGGGATCGGCGTCGGTGCACACCTGGCGCTTCCTTGCCGGCATCGCACCGCACGCGAGCAAGGTCTATCTTGCCTGCAATGGGGAGGTGCCCGAAGCGTGGCGTCCGCCCAATCTGGCGGGCACGCTGCAGGTGGATTTCGGATTGCGGGCACTGGGCACGGCGCGGCGGCTGCGCGACTGGGTGCGACAGGTTCGTCCGGCCATCGTTCAGGTGCACCAGGCCAATAGCGTCGCTTGGCATGCCCGCCGCGCGCTGACGGGGTTGTCCGTACCTTGGGTGCTGACCGCCTGGGGGTCGGATGTGCTCTTGCTGCCTCGGCGTGGCCGCTGGCTGCGGCAAATGGTTTCGGCCAACCTTGAGGCCGCTTCGGCCGTCACCAGCGATTCGCTACACATGGCGGCGGTGATTCGCACGCTGGCCCCGGTAGCCCGGATGGAGGTGGTGAACTTCGGCATGGATGCCCTGCCGGCTGCGCCACGCCTGGCTGAAAAGCCGCTCAATGTGCTCTCCTGCCGGCTGCACAAGCCGCTTTACCGCATCGACGCCATCGTGCGCGCCTGGGCCGAGGTGGAGGCCGATCCGGCCTTGGCCGGCTGGACGCTGACAGTGGCCGCCAGCGGTGAGGAGAGCGGCCGCCTGCAGGCTTTGGCCAGTTCACTGGGGCTGAGCCGACTGCAGTTCACCGGCTTCGTGACACCAGAGGTGCTGGCCGGGCTCTATCAGCAGGCGCGCGTGTTCGTCAGCGTGCCCGAGAGCGACGCCACCAGCATCAGCCTGCTCGAAGCGATGGGACACGGCTGCCTGCCGGTGCTGTCCAACCTGCCGGCCAATCTGGAATGGGTGCTCGACGGCATCAACGGCATGATCGTCGAGGATGTGGCTCGGCTGGGTGCGGCACTGCGGGCGGCGCTGGGGCGCGCAGCGGACGATGCAGTCCTGAGCGGGGCCGCCGCCCTCAACCGTCGTTTGGTGGAGCAGAAGGGCCTTCATCGTCCCAACATGGTGCGTTTTGCCGCACTGTACCGCGCCCTGCTGGACGGGACCTAGGCGGGCTTCGGCCAACCTTGCCCGGCCAACTGCGCTATCATGCGCCCTTTGTCACGCCGTATCCGGCAGGCCCCGCTCCGTCATGAAGATTGTCCATTTCACCAGTGCCCATCCCCGCCACGATATCCGCATCTTCGTCAAGGAGTGTGTCTCGCTCGCTCGCGCGGGCCATGAAGTGATTCTGGTGGTGGCGGACGGGCAGGGCGCGGAAATCCGACAGGGCGTGCACATCGTAGACGTGGGCCCGCGTCCGGACGCCAGCGCCCGCCGTGGTCGGCTGGGTCGGATGACGGCGACAACGCGCAAGGTCTGCGAAGCCGTGCTGGCCCTGCGTCCCGATGTGGCGCACTTTCACGATCCGGAGCTGATCCCGGCCGGTCTGCGGCTGCGCCGCGCCGGCATCCGCGTGGTTTACGACGTGCACGAGGATGTTCCCCGCCAGATCCTGGCCAAGCACTGGATTCCTGCCGCGGTACGGCCGCTGGTGTCGCGTGGGTTCGAAACCTTCGAGAACCACGCCGTCCGTCGCTTCGACGCCATCGTCACCTCCACGCCGCACATCCGCGACCGCTTCACCCCGCTCAACGCTCGGGTGGTGGACGTTTGCAACTACCCCATTCTGGAGGAGCTGGTGCGTGACACGCCGTGGGACGCGCGCCGCAACGAGGTGTGCTATCTGGGCGGTATCAGTCGCATCCGTGGGATCGGGCCGATCATCTCAGCGCTGCCGCACACCGCCACCCGGCTCAACCTGGCCGGCCCGTGGAGCGAGCCCGGTCTGCGTGCCCAGATGGAGCGACTGCCCGGGTGGGCGCGCGTCAACGATCTGGGCGTGCTGGACCGCGCAGGAGTGGCAGACGTGCTGTCCCGCAGCAAGGTCGGTCTCGTAACGCTGTTTCCCACCCCCAACTATGTGGATGCGTTGCCGATCAAGCTCTTCGAATACATGGCCGCCGGCATGCCGGTGATCGCCAGTGACTTTCCCCTGTGGCGTGAGATCGTGACCGACGCCGGCTGCGGCCTGCTGGTCAATCCGGAAGATGCCCCGGCCATCGCCGCTGCCATCAACCGCCTCTTGGGGGACGAGTCGATGGCGCGGCAGATGGGCGAGGCCGGCAGGCAGGCGGTGCTCAGTCGCTATAGCTGGTCGGCCGAAGCGCAGAAGCTCGTGGCCCTGTATGCCCAGCTGGAGCGCAGCGCGCTCCGTGCAGGCGCATGAACTGCTGGTGGCGGGCTGGGGCATTCGGGCCCCTCAATCTGCGGAGAATGCCATGAACACACCGTTTGCCCACCTCATTGCCAGCCTCTGTATCGGCGCGACCTTGGGCGTCCCGGCATGGGCCGGCTCTGGTTCGGTCCTGCCCGAAGGGCGTAGCTGTTACTACCTCAACGACAGACACGTGGAGCGTGCGGTGCGGCTCGATCGCACCGGCCACACGGTGCAGGGCCGCATGGTCTACTTTCCGCACGGCAAGGATGGCCGCACCGGCCGCCTGCGCGATGGCTACGTACAGCCGGACGGCAGCGTCCGTATCACCTATGACTACACCATCGAGGGCATGCACCAGATCCAGGCGCAGATCCTCGGCACGACCCGCCGCGGCCTGCGTTTCAAGACCGGGGCGTACAGGGTGGTGAGGGAGCAGCCGTACGAAGAGCGCTTTGCCGCGCCCGCAAGCGCCCGTTGGGACCGTACCGTGTTGCCTCGGGTAAAATGCAGCCTCCCGGCACTGCGCCGGGCGCTCAACGACTGACAGCATGCGCATCCTCTACATCAATCACTATGCCGGTAGCCCCCGGCACGGCATGGAATTCCGGCCGTATTACTTGGCTCGCGAATGGGTGGCCCTTGGCCATGAAGTCAATATCGTCGCGGCCGACTACTCACACTTGCGCCAGGAAAACCCGACCCTCACCGGGCCCTTTCTCGATGAAACGCTGGACGGTATCCGCTACACCTGGTGCCGCACACCGCGGTATGCCGGCAACGGCGTGAAGCGGGTGGTCAACATCTTTGCCTTCCTGCGGCGCCTGATGGGGCTGTCGGGACGCTTCCTGCGCGACTGGAAGCCGGATGTGGTGATCGCCTCGTCCACCTACCCGCTGGACATCGTGCCCGCGGCCTTCTTTGCCGGACGTACCGGAGCCCGGCTGGTGTACGAGGTGCACGACCTATGGCCGCTGACACCGGTGGAAGTGGGCGGCATGAGTCCCAAGCATCCATTCATCCGCTTGCTGCAGTGGGCCGAGGATTTCGCCTATCGTCGCGCCGACGCAGTGGTCTCGATGTTGCCCTGCGCGCGCGAGTACATGCAGGCGCATGGTATGGCGCCGGAGAAGTTCCGGGTGGTACCCAACGGGGTGGATGTGGCCGAATGGGAAAGCGCGACGCTGGCCCTGCCGGACGCCCACCGCGCGCTGCTGGAAGAGTTGAAGGCCACCGGACGCTTCATCGTCGGCTATGCCGGCGGCCACGGACTGGCCAATGCGCTGGATGTGCTTCTGGATGCGGCCGCACGGCTCGACGGTGTGCCTGTGTCCTTCGTGCTGGTGGGCGACGGCCCCGACCGGGGCCGCCTGATGGAGGAGACCGGTCGCCGTGGCTTGGCCAACGTCCACTTCCTGCCTGCGATCGCCAAGCGCGCGGTCCCCAACTTCCTGGCGGCGTGCGACGCGCTCTATATTGGCTGGCGCAAGCTGCCGATCTACCGCTTCGGCATCAACCCCAACAAGCTGTTCGACTACATGATGGCGGGGCGGCCGGTGATCCACTCCATCAGTGCAGGCAATGATCTGGTCGCGGAGGCGCAGGCCGGTGTGAGTGTGCCTGCCGAGGATGCCGTAGCGGTGGCCGGAGCGGTGGAAGCAATGATGGCGCGCTCCCCCGGGGACCGGGCCCGCATGGGCGCGTCCGGGCGTACGCACGTGCGGGCGCACCACGATTACCGTGTGCTGGCCCGAAGGTTTGCCGAAGCCTTCCGAACCGCGCAGGCGGGTTCATCTGCAGCCCTTGAGCGATAATGATCCAGTCGGCCGCAGCGTGCAGCCCGCGCGGTGCGGTCTTCCTGTGACCCTTCGCCAAAAAGGATGTGCCCGATGTCGAGTACGAGCTATCACGAACCTGTAGAGGAACTGTCTGCATTCACGCGCGACATGCACCGCGCCATCGTGTCGCTGATGGAAGAGCTGGAAGCCGTGGACTGGTACAACCAGCGCGCGGATGCCTGCAATGATCCTGAACTGAAGAAGGTTCTGGAGCATAATCGCGACGAGGAAAAGGAACACGCTGCGATGACGCTGGAGTGGATCCGCCGTCGCGATCCGACCTTCGATGCCTATCTGCGCGAATTCCTCTTCACCGAGGCCCCGATTACCGAGGTGGAGGACGCGATGGACAAGGAAGGCAAGAGCTGAGCCTCGTCCCCGTCCGGCTGCCGGCCGCATGCCGGCGGTTTTCGCGGCGTCATCCCACGGGTGGCGCCGCGAAAACCGTTTTATGCCTTTAAACCACGTGTCCGCCGCCAGGCGGGCCTTAGAGCAGGACATCATGAGCACACCGTCGTTTCTGCCGTTTGCCTTGCCGGACATCGGCGAAGAGGAAATTGCCGAAGTTGTGGACGCACTCCGTTCCGGCTGGGTGACCACCGGTCCTAAGACCCGCCAGTTCGAGGCCGATTTTGCCGCCTTCATCGGTGGCGGCGTCGAGGCCATTGCCGTCAATTCGGCTACCGCCGGGCTGCACCTGGCGCTGGAGGCAGTAGGCGTCGGGCCGGGCGACGAGGTGATCGTGCCAAGTTACACCTTCACCGCCACCGCAGAGGTGGTGCGCTATCTCGGTGCCGACCCGGTGTTCGTCGATGTGGATGCCGCGACGCTGAACATCAGCCCGGACGCGGTACGCGCGGCGATCACGCCACGCACGCGCGCCATCGTGCCGGTGCATTTTGCCGGCCTGGCCTGTGAGATGGATGAGATTCTGGAGGTGGCCCGCACACACGGGTTGAAGGTGGTGGAAGACGCAGCGCATGCGCTGCCTGCCACCTACAAAGGCCAGAAGGTGGGCACGCTGGCGTCGGATGTGACCGTGTTCAGCTTCTATGCCAACAAGACCATGACCACTGGCGAGGGCGGCATGGTGGTATCACGTCATGCCGACCTGATCGCCCGCTGCAAGGTGATGCGTCTGCATGGCATCAGCCGCGATGCCTTCGACCGCTACGTGTCCAAGACCCCGGCCTGGTTCTACGAGGTGGTCGCCCCCGGCTTCAAGTACAACATGCCCGACACGGCTGCCGCGATGGGCATCCACCAGCTACGTCGCCTGGAAGGCTTCGCCCGCCGGCGCGAGGACATGGCCACCCGCTACGACCGCGAACTGGCGGGCCTGCCGCTGCACCTGCCCGCACGTCCCGCCCAGGCCGGCGACCGGCATGCCTGGCATCTTTATCCGGTGCGGCTGCTGCCCGAGTCGGGTATTGGCCGCGATGACTTCATCGTGCGCATGGCCGAGGCCGGCATCGGCTGCTCGGTGCATTTCATCCCGCTCCATCGTCACCCCGTCTGGCGCGACGCGTATGGGCTGACCCCGGCGCAGTTCCCGGTGGCCGATGCCGCCTTTGCCGCCGAGGTGACGCTGCCGCTTTACACGCGCATGACGGACGAGGACCAGACGCGCGTTATTGCAACGGTGCGCACGCTGCTTTCGGCATGAATGCACTGCCCCCCTGCTGCGCGCCCGCCGGAGCCGGCTCGGACCGGGTGAAGCGGGTGTTCGACCTGGTGGCGGCCGGCCTGGGCCTTTTGGTGCTGGCGCCGCTGCTGTTGGGCATCGCCTTGTGGGTGAAGCTGGATTCGCCCGGCCCCGTGTTCTTTCGCCAGGTACGCGTGGGGCGCTTCGGCCAACCTTTCGCCATCCACAAGTTCCGCACCATGACCGTTGGCGCGGAGGCTGCGGGACAGCTCACCGTGGGTGCGGATGCGCGGGTTACCCGCGCCGGACGCTTCCTGCGCAAGGCCAAGCTCGATGAATTGCCGCAGCTGATCGACGTGCTGGCCGGATCGATGAGTCTGGTGGGGCCACGACCGGAAGTACCGCGCTATGTGGCCCGCTATCCGGCTGAGGTGAAGACGCTGGTGCTGTCGGTACGTCCGGGCATCACCGACTGGGCCTCGATCCGCCTCATCGACGAGAACGAACTGCTGGCCGGCGCGCCGGACCCGGAGCAGGCCTACGTCGAACGGGTGCTGCCCGAGAAGCTCGCCTATCATGTGCGCTATGCGCAAACCCATACGTTGGCCGAAGATGTGCGCATCATCCTCGCCACGCTCGCAAAGATCGTTACCCGCTGAATGCTGGAAAAACTGCTGTCGTTCTCGCGTCACCACAAGATGGCGCTGCTGATGCTGATGGATGCCCTGCTGTTGCCGCTGGCGCTGTGGAGCGCAGTGGTCCTGCGGCTGGGCGGGGTGTGGGACCCGAAGCTCGATCCTTATCTGTGGATCTTCATCGTGCCGCCGCTGTGGGTGCTGCCGATCTTTATCCACCTGGGGCTCTATCGTGCCGTCCTCAAGTATGTCGACGACAAGATCGTGGCCACGGTGTTCTGGGGCGTTACGCTCGCGGTGCTGGTGCTGACCGCGGTGATCGTGCTGGCTCGGGTTACCCCGTTTCCGCGCTCGTCGGTCATCATCTTCTGGGTGTTCGCCATGGCTTACATCGGCGGCAGCCGCTTCGTGCTGCGCGGCTTGATCCGGCGCATCGATGCGGTAGATGCCCCGCGTGAGCCGGTGCTGATCTACGGCGCCGGCCGGGCAGGCATCCAGCTGATGCTGGCGCTGCAGGCTGGGCGGGAATACCGCCCGATGGCCTTCGTGGACGACAACCCCGACCTGTGGCGCCGTACCTTTCGTGGGCTGGCGGTGCATCCGCCCCGCGAGCTGCCGGCGCTGCTCGCCGAGACCGGCGCGCGAGCCATCCTGCTAGCCATCCCCTCGGCCAGCCTGTCGCGGCAACGGCAGATTCTCGAATCGCTGGAGTCGCTGCGGGTGCCGATCAAGCGCCTGCCGGGCATGGCGGATCTCGTGTCAGGAGAAGTACGGGTCGAAGAGCTCAAGCCGGTCAGCATCGAGGACCTGCTGGGGCGTGACCCCGTGCCGCCCCGCCCGGAGCTGCTTTCGGCCAACCTGGCGGGCAAGAGCGTGCTGGTGACCGGTGCCGGCGGGTCCATCGGTTCCGAACTGTGCCGCCAGATCGTGCGCCAGCAGCCCGTGCGCCTGGTGCTGTATGAACTCTCCGAGTACGCGCTGTACGCGGTGGAGCAAGAGCTGCGGGCGCTCGCGCCCGGGCTGGAGATCGTGCCGCTGCTCGGCTCGGTGACCGACGGCCCGCGCCTGTGCTCGGTGATGCAGGCGTTTGCAGTGGAAACGGTCTACCACGCAGCGGCCTACAAGCATGTGCCCATGGTGGAGCACAATCCGGTCGCCGGCATTGTCAACAACGCTTTCGGCACCGACGTGTGCGCGGCCGCGGCCGAGGCTTGCGGGGTGACCACCTTTGTCCTCATCTCCACCGACAAGGCGGTGCGGCCCACCAACGTGATGGGCGCCACCAAGCGCCTGGCCGAACTGGCCCTGCAGGCGCGTCACGCCGAGGGCAGCCGCACCCGCTTCGTGATGGTGCGCTTTGGAAACGTGCTGGGCAGCTCTGGCTCGGTGGTGCCCCTTTTCCAGCGGCAGATCGCCGCCGGTGGCCCGGTGACGCTGACGCATCCGGACATCACCCGCTACTTCATGACCATCCCCGAGGCGGCGCAGCTGGTGATCCAGGCGGGCGCGATGGGGCAGGGCGGGGACGTGTTTGTCCTCGACATGGGCGAGCCGGTACGCATCCTGGATCTGGCACGGCGGATGATTCACCTCTCCGGGCTGGAGGTGAAGGACGACAGCCATCCACACGGGGACATCGAGATTCGATGTACCGGCCTGCGCCCCGGCGAGAAGCTCTACGAAGAGCTGCTGATCGGCGACGACGCGGTGCCTACCGACCATCCGCGCATCCTTCGGGCGCAGGAGTACCATCTTTCCGCGCAGCTACTGACCGCACACATGGCGGTGCTGCGTGAGGCCTGTGACCGTCTCGACGCGGCGGCAGCGTTTGCCTGCCTGCAGCAGGTGGTGCACGAGTTCCGTGCCGCCGAAGTCACTGCCGACTGGGTGGCGGGCGCTACCGGCGTGCATTGAGGCCCGTAGTCGGCCGCGCGTAGCGGAACGGCGCTTGCCCGCGTGGTCAAGCCCGTCCCGGGGGGGGCGTGCAAAAAACATGATGTCGGACAATCCTATCGAATCTGAGCGTGCCTGAGGGCACGCTTTCTGTTTTAATGGCGCCCTCAAAGAAACCGGCCAGACCGGGCAAGACCGGGACCACCCGGCGAAGAACGCTGCAAAGGAGGATTTCACCGTGCAACGCAGGGAAACCCTCATGAAAATGAACAAACTCACTGCCATGATCCTGGTCGCCATGATACTGGGCGTGGCAACCGGTTATGCGTGGCGCATGCTGGCCGGCAGCGATGCCGCCATCCAGGCGTTCGCAGACCAGCTGTCGATCCTGACCGACATCTTTCTGCGCCTGATCAAAATGATCATCGCTCCGCTGGTGTTTTCCACCCTGGTGGTGGGCATCGCGCGGATGGGTGATTCGGCCACGGTGGGTCGGATCGGCGCCAAGTCGATGGCTTGGTTCCTTACCGCCTCGCTGGTGTCGCTGCTCCTCGGGCTGGTGATGGTCAATCTGCTCAAGCCGGGCTTGGGGCTGAGCCTGCCCCTGCCGGAGGTGACCGCCAGTTCCGGCATCGAGAAGGGCGCCCTGACGCTCAAGGACTTTATCGGCCACCTCATTCCCAAGAGCGTGTTCGACGCCCTGGCCAAGAACGAAATTCTGGCGATCGTGGTGTTCTCGCTCTTTTTCGGCACCGCGGCCTCGGCCGTGGGCGAGAAGGCGCGCGTCCTCATCGATGTCATCGATGCGGTGGCGCACATCATGCTGAAGGTGACAGGCTACGTGATGAACTTCGCGCCCTTTGCCGTCTTTGCCGCGCTGGCCGGCATGGTGGCCAAGGAAGGGCTGAGCAT
The DNA here is from genome assembly GCA_004346645.1 of Gulbenkiania mobilis. Taxonomy (GTDB): domain Bacteria; phylum Pseudomonadota; class Gammaproteobacteria; order Burkholderiales; family Chromobacteriaceae; genus Gulbenkiania; species Gulbenkiania mobilis. The sequence goes on along the minus strand of SMDA01000011.1, from coordinate 12,469 downwards.
CCTGTCCACCTACGGCAGCTTCATGGCGCAGTTTTACCTGTCGCTCGGCCTGCTGTGGCTGGCGCTCCTGGGCATGGGCAGCCTGTTCCTCAAGGGCCGGGTGATCGAGCTGCTGCGCGCCATCCGCGAACCGGCTCTGCTGGCGTTCTCCACCGCCAGCTCCGAGGCGGCCTACCCCAAGACGCTGGATCGGCTGAAGCGTTTCGGTTGCAGCGACCGCATTGCCAGCTTCGTGCTGCCAATGGGGTACTCGTTCAACCTCGACGGTTCGATGATCTATTGCACCTTTGCCACGATCTTCATCGCTCAGGCCTACGGCATCCACCTGTCGCTGTCGCAGGAAGTGACCATGATGCTGATCCTGATGGTCACCTCGAAGGGCATGGCGGGGGTGCCGCGTGCCTCACTGGTGGTAATCGCGGCCACGCTGGCGCAGTTCAACATCCCCGAGGCCGGTCTACTGCTGCTGCTGGGGGTGGACCACTTTCTGGACATGGGCCGCTCCGCCACCAACGTGCTGGGTAACGCCATTGCCGCCAGTGTGGTGGCCAAGAGCGAGAACCAACTGAGCGATGCCCTGCCATCGCTGGACGAGGACGATGACATCGACCCTGATCCGCAACCGGACACGGTGCCCTCCGTGGCAGGCCAGCAGGCCTGACGGTCGGCGTGAAAGACGGCTGCCTTGGCAGCCGTCTTTCTTTTTATGGGCCCTTACCCCGCTTTTTCCGTGCGGGATTTCCTTGTCGCGGACGAGGACCGCCTTCCGCGAGCCTGCTCCGGCGCGGGTATCTTTCCTGGCGCTTCGTAGGCATCCGCTGTGTTTTCTCCTTGTCCTCCGGGTCTGGCCGCGTTCGGCTCCTTGCTTGGCCGAAGCCAGGCCCGGACCTGCGTCTTGGCCCGCTGCATCGCAGGCCCGATCAGCACAAGGGCAGGGGCAGGCGCGTTGGTTGCTTCGGCCAAGGCGGATACTTGCAGGGAGAGTGGCATGCGTTGGGACCAGATGCGCGAGAGCAGCAATGTCGAAGACCGCCGGGGTGGAGGGGGTCTGCCGCTTATTGGCGGCGGGCTGGGCATCGTCGGCACGCTGGCGGTCATCGGCATCAGCCTGCTGCTGGGCGTCAATCCGCTGGACCTGCTCTCGATGAGCGGCGGCGGGCAGCCGGTTGCCCAGCAGCAGACCCCAACCGACCCCAACGACCCGGCGATGCGTTTTGTCCGGTCGGTCGTGGGCGATACCGAGGATACCTGGCAGAAGGTATTTGCAGAGCAGCTCAATGCCCAGTACCAGCCGCCGCGACTGGTAGTGTTCCGGGGACAGGTGGAGTCCGCTTGCGGACGGGCCACCTCCGCCGTCGGGCCTTTTTACTGTCCGGCCGACCGGCAGGTGTATCTGGATCTTGCCTTCTTTGACGAGCTGTCGGGACGCTTCAAGGCGCCCGGCGACTTCGCCAACGCCTACGTGATCGCGCATGAGATCGGTCACCACGTGCAAACGCTCACCGGCATTTCCCAACAGGTGCAGCAGGCCGGCCAGGCACAGGGCAAGGCCGGGCGCAACGCACTCTCGGTCCGGCAGGAGCTCCAGGCCGACTGTCTGGCCGGTGTGTGGGGTCATTATGCCGCCCAGCGCAAGCTCCTGGATCCTGGCGATGCCGAAGAGGCGTTTGCCGCAGCGCAGGCCATCGGCGACGACACATTGCAAAAACAGGCCCAGGGGTACGCCGTGCCCGACTCTTTCACCCATGGCACCTCCGCCCAGCGCTTGCAGTGGTTCCGTACGGGTCTGCAGACCGGGCAGATTCGCAGCTGCGATACCTTTTCGAGCCGCGAGTCAGCCACGCGCTAGCCTGCCTGCGACCTCCGGGCTTTGCAAATGACGGGCAAGGGTATAGATTTTGTGCGATGCACAAAAGGAGGTGTCCATGTTCTGGCCCATTTGCTGGCTGCCAATGGCAGCCGTCCCCGGCGTGCTGCGCTGCTTCTTCGCCCTAGGGCGCAGTCAGCAGGTGTTATGGCGCTCTCAGTGCTTCCACAATGCGCGTCTGCTTACCGGCTGGGCGCCATGGGAGGACAAGGTTGGCCGAATCACCCGCCGCGCCTGTGCCGATTGGGTGACCTATGCGCACGACACTACGCAGGCCCAAGGTTGTCTTGCCAGGGAGATGGCCGCTGACTGGGCGCGTGTGCCCGAAGCGGGGCAGGCTGCCCAATGGCTCAACAGCCTGCAGGCCCGCCTGCAACCCGTGATACAGGAAGAACTGGCCGCGTTCGGCCGTGCCACCGTGCGCTACTGAGCGAACAGCCAAGAAAAAACCGGCCACGCGGGCCGGTTTGCTCAGTCGTTTGCCGTAGCAGATCAGTACTGGCTGTGCCACAGATCGATCAGTTCACCGGCCTCGACGTTTTCCACTTCCTCACGCTGTCCCAGCCAGCCCACCAGTGCGGCGCGCACTTCCTCGCTGACCTTGGTGTCCCCCACGGGGAAGACCACGCCTTCCAGGTGCGAGCGGCCGTCGAAATGGCCGCCAAAGCTCACTCCATGACGGTCCACTTCGGTCAGCCAGGCGTCCAGCAGCGCATCCAGCGCTTCCGCAGGCTTGCTTTCGGCCAGGGTGGCCACGAGGTGGAAGCCCAGTTCGCTGAATTCGCCCACGTGCATCTTCTTGCGCTGACGGGGCTTCAGGCGCTTGAGCCGGTTGGGCGAGTGCGGGTTGCGTACGCTCATGAGAGGTCTCCTGTTGAAGTGGGCGCGATGATACCACCGCTTGAGTCGATACAGCCTGTCTGTCGGCTTACAGGCCGAGCGTCTGCCACAGATCGTCTACCCGCGCCTTGACGGCGCTGTCCATCACGATGGGCACCCCCCATTCACGGCTGGTCTCGCCCGGCCATTTGTTGGTGGCGTCCAGACCCATCTTGCCCCCCAGGCCAGAGACCGGGCTGGCAAAGTCCAGATAGTCGATCGGTGTGTGGTCGATCAGCGTGGTGTCGCGCACCGGGTCCATGCGAGTGGTGATCGCCCAGATCACCTCCTGCCACGAGCGGGTGTCCACGTCGTCATCCACCACCACAATGAACTTGGTGTACATGAACTGCCGCAAGAAACTCCATACGCCCAGCATCACCCGCTTGGCATGGCCAGGGTACTGCTTCCTGATACTGACCACCGCCATCCGGTAACTGCAGCCTTCCGGTGGCAGGTAGAAGTCGGTGATTTCCGGAAACTGCTTCTGCAGGATGGGCACGAACACCTCGTTCAGCGCCACACCCAGGATCGCCGGCTCGTCAGGCGGTTTGCCGGTGTAGGTACTGTGGTAAACCGGGTCTGGCCGGTGCGTGATCCGCTCCACGGTAAACACCGGAAACCAGTCCTGCTCGTTGTAGTAGCCGGTGTGATCGCCGTATGGCCCTTCCAGCGCATGCAGGTAGCCGTCTTTTTCCTTGAGTGGAATGCCATGTTCGCTCACGCCCTCAAAGCCTGTAGCGCACGGGCTCAGCTCGCCTTCCAGCACAATCTCTGCCGTTGCCGGCACCGAGAGGGTGTTGCCCAGGCAGCGCGTCAGCTCGGTGCGGCTGCCACGCAGCAGTCCGGCAAACTGGTACTCCGACAGCGTGTCGGGCACCGGTGTGACCGCCCCGAGGATGGTGGCCGGGTCACAGCCAAGTACCACCGATACCGGAAACGGCTCGCCGGGGTGGGCACGGGTGTGTTCGCGAAAGTCCAGTGCGCCGCCCCGATGGGCCAGCCAACGCATGATCAGACGGTTGCGCCCGATCAACTGCTGACGATAGATCCCCAGATTCTGACGCTTCTTGTGCGGGCCGCGCGTCACCGTCAGTCCCCAGGTCACCAAGGGCGCCACATCCCCCGGCCAGCAGTGCTGGACCGGCAGACGGGTCAGGTCTACCTCGCTGCCTTCCAGCACCACGCTCTGGCAGACGCCGCGCTTCACTTCCTTGGGCGCCATGGACAGTACCTGACGCAAGAGCGGCAATTTGTCCCACGCCTCGCGCAGCCCACGGGGCGGCTCCGGTTCCTTGAGATAGGCCAGTGTGCGGCCAATCTCGCGCAACTGCGCCACGTCGTCGGTGCCCATCCCCAGCGCAACGCGGCGCGGCGTGCCGAAAAGGTTGGCCAGCACCGGCATGTCATAGCGGTGGCTTTCGGTCTGCGGCGTTTCAAAAAGCAGGGCTGGCCCTTGCGCCTTCAGCACACGGTCACCGATTTCCGTCATTTCGAGTTTCGGCGAGACCCGCTGGGGGATGCGCTTGAGTTCGCCGGTGGCTTCCAGCTGGGCCATGAAGTCCCTGAGATCGACGTATTTCATGTGTCTTTCATGATCTAACGCAAAGTTTGAACAGGGTCGCTCCAGTAAGCTTCCCGACAGTCGAGGCACGCTACTGCCGCAAGGTTGCAAAGTCAATCGGGGCATGGGTGCCGGTACATCTGTCCTATCCTGGAGAACAAAACGATGAAGAAGCTTGCTCTGGCTCTTGTTGCCGGCCTGGTATCCGCGAGTGCTTTTGCCGCCCAAGGCGACATTCTGGCCCGTTTCCGCGTGATCAATATCAACCCGGACGTCAAGACCGACAAGACCCTGTCGGCTCTGCATGTTGACGTAGATGACCAGACCGTTCCGGAACTGGACTTCACCTACATGCTGACCAACAACATCGGCGCCGAGCTGATCCTGGGCACCGCCCGTCACGAAGTGACGTCCACCCTGGGTTCGCTGGGCAAGGTCAGCCACCTGCCGCCGACCGTTACCCTGCAGTACCACTTCACTCCGGAAGCCAACTTCCGTCCGTACGTGGGTGCCGGTATCAACTACACCCGTTTCTACAACGACGGGCTGAAGGCTGGCGGTGCTGACCTGTCGATCGACAAGAACAGCTTTGGCGGCGCACTGCAGGTGGGTGCCGACTACGCCATCACCAAGGACGTATTCGTCAACGTCGACGTGAAGAAGCTCTTCATCAAGACCGACGTCAGCCTGAACGGCTCCAACCTCGGCACCCTGAAGATCAACCCGCTGGTGGTTGGCCTGGGTATCGGCACCAAGTTCTGATCGGCATCCCGAATCTGAACGAGCAGGGCGCACCTTCGGGTGCGCCTTTTGTTTTCCCGGCCTAAAATCCGCTTTTTCCGGAGAAGACACATGAACACGTGGGTTGCCCAGGCCATCCGTACCATCGAGGCCGATTTCAACCGGTCGAGTGACACCCATCTCATTCCCCTGCCGCTGCCTGCGTTTCCAGGCCTTTCGCTTTACTTCAAGGACGAGTCGACGCACCCCACCGGCAGCCTGAAGCATCGCCTGGCCCGTTCGCTTTTCCTGTATGCGCTGTGCAATGGCTGGATCCGTGCCGGCACGCCAATCATTGAGGCCTCCAGCGGTAGCACCGCAGTATCCGAAGCCTACTTTGCCCGCCTGCTCGGGCTGCCCTTCATCGCCGTGATGCCGCGCGGCACCTCCGAAGAAAAGATCCGTGCCATCACCTTCTACGGTGGCCAATGTCATTTGGTGGACGACCCCTCCACGATTTACGACGAATCGCGCAGGTTGGCCGAAACGCTGGGCGGGCACTACATGGACCAGTTCACCTATGCGGAGCGGGCGACCGACTGGCGCGGCAACAACAACATTGCCGACACCATTTTCCATCAGATGGCGCTCGAGCCTCATCCCGAGCCGGCCTGGATCGTCTGCGGTGCCGGAACGGGCGGTACTAGTGCAACCTTCGGGCGCTATGTGCGTTATCAGAAGCAAAAGACCCGGGTATGCGTGGTGGATCCGGAGAACTCGGTTTTTCACGAAAGCTATTACTCGGGCCGGACCGATTGCCGCTGTCAAGGCAGCTCGGGGGTGGAAGGCATCGGCCGTCCCCGTGTGGAGCCATCGTTCATCGCCTCGGTGGTGGACCGCGTCATCCGCGTGCCTAACACGGCCACTTACGCAGCGCTGCATTTTCTGGAAGAGGTGCTCGGGCGCAAGTGCGGCGGCTCGACCGGCACCAATTTTTACGGAGTGTGCACGCTGATCAGTGAAATGGTCGCAGCTGGTGAGTCGGGCTCGCTGGTCACGCTCATCTGTGACGACGGCAACCGTTATCTCAACAGTTATTTCGACCCGGCATGGCTGCGCGCGCAGGGTCATGATATAAGCCCATGGCTTGACTGCTATCGCCGCTTTTATGATGAGGGCGTATGGGTGCCTGTGGCCTGAATGCATCAGGCCGGCAGTACGAACCGGGCTGATCCACATGCGGGCTGGTGCGTGGACACTAAGGTGGGGAAGGGTTTTCCCTGAAAAAAGAGCCACTTGCCGCCCCGGGTGAAGTTCTTTTGACCGCGCTGCAGCAAGAATGGCTGAGGTCTTGAATTTACAAGGCTTTTCGGGGTCCCCCGCGCGGGGTTTTTTGATAAAATGGCGCCCTTTTTACGGGCGGGAACGACGATGGCCCTTCTTGAAATCAGAAATGTTGTCAAACGCTTCGGCGATTTCACGGCTGTAAACGATGTCAGCCTGTCGGTGGAAGCCGGCGAATTCTTCACGCTCCTCGGCCCGTCCGGTTGTGGCAAGACCACGCTGCTGCGCATGCTGGCGGGCTTCGAGCAGCCGGATTCCGGGGCCATCCTGCTCGACGGCCTGGACATGTCGCGCGTGCCGCCCGAAAAGCGTCCAGTGCACACGGTTTTCCAGAGCTATGCCCTGTTCCCGCACATGACGGTGCGCGAGAACATTGCCTTTCCGCTCAAGATGGCAGGCTGGGACCGGAAGAAGATCGACAGTCAGGTGGACGAGCTGCTCGAGGACGTGCGCCTGACCCAGTTCGGCCAACGTTATCCGCACGAGATGTCCGGCGGCCAGCGCCAGCGGGTGGCCATTGCCCGTGCGCTGGTGGACCGCCCCCGCCTGCTTCTGCTCGACGAACCGCTCTCGGCGCTGGATGCCAAGCTGCGCGAGCAGATGCAGATCGAGCTGATCAACCTGCAGAAGGAAGTGGGCATTACCTTCGTGTACGTCACCCACGATCAGGGTGAAGCGTTGGCGCTGTCCCATCGCATTGCCGTGATGAGCCACGGCCAAGTGGAACAGCTCGACATACCGGAGCGTATCTACAGCCACCCCAAGAACCGTTTCGTGGCCGACTTCATCGGCCAGTGCAACGTGCTCGAAGGCACCGTCAAGGCGGTCGAAGGCGCCACGATGGTCGTTTCCATCAAGGGCTGTGGCGACGTGAAGTGCTCCACAGTGCCCGGCGTGGTGTCCGGACAGGCCGGCTGGCTGGCGTTGCGCCCGGAAAAGATCAAGCTCGACAAGGAGCTGCCCGATCTGCCCGACGAGGCCTACTTCAAAGGCCGGGTACACGACTGTCTCTACATGGGCGACGTGACCATCTACATCGTGGAGGTGGGCGAGGGCGTGCTGGTGGAGGCCATGCTGCCCAACAATATCCCGGGTGTGGCCAAGTTCTTCGATGACCACGATCTGGTCGAGATTGCCTGGCGCTTTGACGCCGGCAGCTTCCTCACGGAGTAAGCGGCATGACGCTGCAACAACGCATCGGCAAGTGGGTGCTCTCCTGGCCCCCGCTGGTCTACATGGTGCTGTTCTTCCTGGTACCGACGCTGATCATGGTCGTGGCCGCCTTCCGTTATCCGGGCGACTACGGCGGTCTGGCACCGATGTACTCTGTGGAAGACGGCAAGGTGGTGTGGGACCTCACGCTGGAGAACTTTCAGCGCCTGACAGAGGATGCCCTCTACTTCGACCTCTTCATCAAGTCCGCCGGATACGCGCTGGCTACCACGCTGGCCTGCATTCTTATGGCTTATCCGCTGGCCTGGCTGATTGCCCGCAGTCCCAAGCGCTACCGTGACCTGATGCTGCTGCTGGTCATCCTGCCCTTCTGGTCCAACTTCCTGATCCGCATCTATGCCTGGATGATTATCCTGGGGCCGCAGTCGGCCTTCACGCGTGCAGTGAACTGGCTGGTGACCGGGCTGGGCTTTGAACCGATACAGCTACTGTTCACACCGTTCGCGGTGATCGTGGGCATGGTGTACGTGCACCTGCCGTTCATGGTGCTGCCGCTGTATGCCAACCTCGAAAAGCATGACATGGCCTTGCTCGATGCCGCGCAGGACTTGGGGGCCAATGCTTGGCAGCGCTTCTGGCGTGTAACCTGGCCGCTGAGCCTGCCCGGTGTCTTTGCCGGCTCGGCGCTGGTGTTCATCCCTGCGCTGGGCATGTTCGCCATCCCCGACATCCTGGGCGGTACCGATTCGATCATGATCGGCAACCTGATCAAGCAGCAAATCCTTGACACCCGTGACTGGCCCTTCGGGTCGGTGCTGTCGATCATGCTGACCGGCGGCGTGCTGCTGATCGCCGCACTGGGCGCGGCCGTGGCACGCGGAGGACGCAAACGTGGCTAAGAAAAACGCTTGGTGGCTGTGGGCAGCGGCCATCCTCACCTACCTGTTCCTCTATCTGCCCCTGGTGATCGTGGTGGTGTTCTCGTTCAATGACTCGCGTCTGAACGCGGAGTGGGTGGGCTTCACGCTCGATTGGTACCGCAAGCTGTTCCACAACGAGAAAATGCTGACGGCTGCGGGCAACTCGCTGATGATTGGTGTGGTCTCCAGTCTGGCTTCCACAGTGCTGGGGACCCTGGCAGGCATCGCGCTGCACAAGTACAAGCTGCGCTTCCTGCCCTTCCTGGTGCTGACACCGATCGCGATTCCCGAACTCCTGATGGGGGTGTCGCTAGTCATCTTCTTCGTTATCGTCAACCAGCTCTTGGGTATTCTGGAGCTGGGGCTGATCACCATCATCCTCTCGCACATCGCCTTCTGCGTGGGCTTCGTGGCCATCGTCGTCCGCGCCCGCATGCAGGGTATGGACGAGAGCCTGGTCGAGGCCGCGCGCGACCTGGGCGCCACACCCTTCCAGGCCTTCCGGCTCGTCACCCTGCCGGTGATCATGCCCGGCATCATCGCCGGTGCCCTGATGGCCTTTACCCTTTCGATCGATGATTTCGTGATCACCTTCTTCACTGCGGGTGTTGGTGCCGCCACCCTGCCCCTGGAGATCTACTCCATGATCAAGATTGCGGTCACCCCAGAGGTCAACGCCGTGTCCAGCCTGCTGATGCTGCTCACGCTGGTGCTGATCGTCATTGCATCCAGGGTTTCGCCCAGCGCCTTGCGCGCCAACGGCTGACCCGCCCGTTTCGGCTAACCCCCTGCAGGGTTGGCCGAAAAACCTGGCGCCACACCAATCAAGCGGGCTTGAAAACACCGCGCGCCCAGGTCCTGTGTCTACACATCGCCGTGAACGTGAAAGGGTAATCATGAAAAAGGTTCTGCTGTCGCTGGCCCTGGTGGCTTCGGCCCAGGCATTTGCCGCCGACGAGCTGCATCTCTACAACTGGAACAACTATCTCTCCGATGCCACTGCCAAGCGCTTCGAGGCTTATTGCAAGTGCAAGCTGGTGCAGGACTACTACGGGGACAACGAGGAGATGCTGGCCAAGCTGGCCGCAGGCGCCAAGGGTTACGACATCGTCGTGCCCACCGGTTTTGCCGTTGAGGCCCTGGTCAAGCAGGGCAAGGCCCAGCCGCTCGACAAGAAGCAGCTGACCGCGCTGGGCAATATCGACCCGGGCTACATGAACGGCTTCTTCGACAAGGGCAACGTCTACTCGGTGCCGTATTCCTTCACCACCACGCTGCTGGGCTACAACGAGACCCAGCTCAAGAAGGCAGGCGTACTCGACAAGGCCAATAGCTGGGCGCTGATCTTCGATCCGGCCGTGCTGGGCAAGATCAAGGGCAAAGTCACTGTGCTCGACAGCCAGCGCGAGCTGATGTCTGCCGCGCTGATGTACTTGGGCAAGCCGGCCAACACCACCAACCCGGCCGACTGGAATGCCGCGCGCGACGTGATCCTGAAGGCCAAGCCGTACTGGGCCGCCTTCAACAACCAGAGCTACATCAAGGAGCTGACGGTCGGCAACATCTACGTTGCCTTCGGCTACTCCAACGATATGTTCCAGGCACAGCAGGATGCCAAGAAGGCCAAGCGTCCGTTCACCCTCAACTTCTCTCTGCAGAAGGAAGGCAATACCCTTTCGCTCGACAACTTCGTCGTGCTCAAGGATGCGCCGCGCAAGGACCTTGCCTACAAGTTCATCAACTTTATGCTCGATGGCAAGAACGCCGCCGACCTGACCAACGAGATGGGCTCCGGCAACCCGAACAAGGCAGCCAAGCCATTCGTAAAGCCGGAAATCGCCAAGGTGGCGGCCATCTTCCCGGGCGCCAGCGATGTGGGCCGCCTCCAGCAGCTGCGTGACCTCACCGCCAAGGACCGGCGCGAGCTCAACAAGGTCTGGTCTCAGGTCAAGCTGAAGTAAGGCGAGGTGCCCTGCAGTGCCACCGGGCGCAGCAGGGCACTCTTGCAGGGGGCATTTCCGGCTGGGTATCCTTGCCGGATGTCCCCTTTTCATCTTCCGTTGCGGCCATGCATCCGTCCGGCACATCCCTGAGCCTCAGGCCGGCACACCTGCCGCACTATGTCGCGCTGATCACCTTCGTGGTCATCGTGTTTACCAGCTTCTATCCCTTTACTGGCTGGGCATACAGTGGTCGCCCGCTGCTGGAATTCCTCACCTACGCCTGGCCTTACTATTTCCGGCTGTTCGACAACATCGTCAATTATCTGGTGTATGTGCCGTATGGCTTTGCGCTGGCGCTGACGCTCAAGCCCCGGTGGATGGGCTGGCTGCTGGCTCTGCTCTTGTCGACCCTGACGAGTTTTTCGGTGGAATTCGGCCAGCAGTTTCTGCCGGAGCGCGTCGCCTCCAATCTCGACATCGCCTACAACCTGGCTGGTGCGGCCACCGGGGCCACGCTCGCCATCAGCCCTTTGTTCAGACGGGTGTGGCATCGGGTATGGCAGTGGCGCCATCGCTATTTCTCGCCAGCCGCTGCGGCCGACTATGGTCTGGTGGTACTGGTGGTGTGGTTCCTCACACAGCTCAACCCGGCCGTTCCCCTGTTCGGTGTGGTGATCTATCCGGGAGGCTTGCCCCAGCCGTATGTCTCTCCGCTGGAAAACCCGCTGCTCTTTCTGTGGCTGATTGAAGCGGGCGGGGCCATGCTCAACCTGACTGCAACGCTCCTCTTTGCCACCGCCTTCCTGCGGGACCGGCGCTATATTGCCCGTACCATCCTCACCGTGCTGGTCTTGGCCTTCTTCCTCAAGATTGTCGCCGCCGGCATGCTGCTCAAGCCGATCGCATTCTTCGAGTGGATCAACCCGAGCGTGATGGCCGGGTTGGCCGCAGGGCTGTTCCTGGTCTGGCTGTTCACGCGTTTGGCCAGCCGGGGGCAGGCTGTCGGGGCGCTGGCTGCGGTCGGTGCGGCCCAAGGCGTGGCGGCACTCTGGCCGCTGGCACCCGAAGCGGGGGAGGCATTGCGCTACTTCCGCTGGAGCTATGGCCATCTGGAAAACATGAGCGCTTTGGTCGAGTTCCTTTCGCGCCTGTGGCCGTGGGCGGCCACCCTCTGTCTGATCTTTTTCCTGTGGGAGACGCGGGACTAGAGGCTGCGACAGCCCCTCACCAGATCACGTACCGACGGTACCCTCACATCCACATACCCTGGCTTGCGTGGCGTCTTGCTGATCCATACCGTGCGCATGCCCAGCGCTTTGGCGCTCCTAAGGTTGGCCAAAGAGTCCTCCACCATGATGCAGTAACGCGGATCCAATCTCTCCCGCCGCAATACCTGGCGGAACGCTTTGCGATAGGGCTTGGGGATCAGGTTTACGCTGTCCACCCCGTAAAGCGCGGAGAAGTGTCGGTCCAGCTTCAGGTGGCGAGTCACCCCTTCCACATAATGCTGGGGGCCGTTGGAGAACACGATCTTTCTACCAGGCAAGTGTTGCACCACATTGCGCAGCAGATGGTCCTGCCGCAGCAGGCCCCACAGCAGCGGTAGGGCATGGGTCGTATGCAGGAAGTGCCGAGGGTCCACGCCATGGTTGCGCATCAGTCCGGTCAGAGTGGCGCCGTAGCGCAGCCAGTAATCGCGTTGCAGTGCGTGCGCGGTGGCCTCGTCCATCTGCAGGTGCTCGACAATGTAGTGGGCCATCGTCTGGTTGAGATGGGGAAAGACCTGCCAGCTTGCATCATGCAGGGTGTCATCCAGATCAAAAATCCATGTGAGCGGCATTCCATCTCCTGTAGGGCCTATCCGAGCGGGGGGCGTCATTATCTCAACAGCGCGGTCACATCGGACAGGGCCGGGCTCTTCACTGGTCAAACAGCGGAGTTCGAATGCCGCAAGCGCTATGCCTGCAATATTTTCTGCAAATGGGGGTTGACGGTGTTTGGTGAGGTGGGTATAGTTCGCTTCCTCTGCTGAGCGCAACGGCGCCGGCCTGATCTTTGA
>SMDA01000010.1 GCA_004346645.1 Gulbenkiania mobilis | reverse complement strand
CTGTTCTTCGGTGAAACGTTTCTTCATGTCCAATCTCCGTGTCATGGTGGATTGGACTCTAAAGTCACGTGCTACTCAAGGTGGGGTGGACGTCGCGTGCGCACCATTGTGTCTTATGGTCGATTTAAAGAATAATTCGCCCTTATTTTGTATATTTTTAAAACTTAATATCATCAAGAAGAGTATTTTGAAATATTGCGCCGCAGCATAGAGATAAAATAGACAGGTTTACTGACCTAATTGCTGCGGTGAAATGACGCCTTCCTCCAGCCGTATGGCCACTGTCCTGCTCGTGGCCACCATGTTCCTATGGTCCACCAATTTTGTGCTGGCGCGGGCCCTGCATGAGGCCATTGGCCCGTTCTCGTTGGCTTTTTTGCGCTGGGGAATTGCGCTGTTGTGCCTGCTGCCGTTTGCATTGCCCCGCCTGCGCAGAAACTGGACAGCCCTTCGCCGCCAGTGGAAGGCGTTGTGCCTGATGGGTGTCTTCGGCATTGGCCTTACCAACACGCTGGTGTACCTGGCGGTTAAGACGACCACGGCCACCAATGCCGTCATCCTTAACAGTGCTACCCCCGTTATGGTGCTGCTGCTTTCGGCTGCCTGGTTTCGGCAACGGCTCTCCGGCCGCCAGTGTGCAGGTATGGTGGTCGCCTTGGCGGGCGCCGTCTTCATTGTGTGCAAAGGTGAACTGGCCGGTCTGGCCCGCTTCCACTTCAGCCCCGGGGACGTGCTGATCCTGGGGGCCGGACTTGCCTGGGCGGTATACACCGTCAGCCTGCGCACTCTTCGGCCCGGTCTGGATGCCCTCGTGCAAATGGCTGCCGCCCTCGCCATTGGCGAGATGGTGCTCCTGCCCGGTTTTCTCTGGGAGATATCAGGGCAGGGTGCAACGCTGGCTGCCTTGTCCGGGGGCACTTGGGGGCTGCTGGCCTATCTGGGGCTCTTTCCGTCCATCCTGGCTTTCCTCATGTATAACCGTGCCATCGGCCTGGCCGGCCCGGCACGTGCCGCCAGCTTTCTTTATCTGATGCCGGCTTTTGGCGCCTTACTCTCAGTGCTGGCGCTGGGCGAGAGCCTGCATGCCTACCATGTGGCCGGACTAGCTGCCATTTTTGCCGGCATCGTGCTCGGCTCCTACATCGGCAGTTTCCCCACTGTTTCGGCCAACCTTGGTGGCTGGATGGCCCGTCTGGCCGGACGGCGCGTTTAACGGGACTACGCATTTCTACGGATGCCAGCGTGGGCCAGCTTGCGTAAAGTAAGGACATTCTTGGTTGCGGCCTCCCCGCAACCCGGGATGAGTTCCGTAATTGGTTAATCGGTTTTTGCCCGGCCCCCAAGGCCGGGCTTTCTTTTTTTGTGCCCGCTTCTGCTGCTTCTTTTACAATGCAGGGCATGCAGGCGGCTGATTGAGCCGCCTTTTTCTTACGGGTGAAGGATGGAAGAACCGGTCCGACTTTCCAAGCGCATGGCCGAACTAGGCCTGTGCTCACGGCGTGAAGCCGACAGTTACATCGAACAGGGCTGGGTGCGCGTGGATGGCGCCGTGGCCGTGCTCGGTCAGAAGGTGCTGCCGCACCAAAAAATCGAAGTGGACGCCAAAGCCACGCAAGCCCAGGCCGCGCGGGTCACAATCTTGCTCAACAAACCGGTAGGGTATGTCTCCGGCCAGGCCGAGGATGGCTACCAGCCGGCTGTCGTGCTGGTGACCCCCGACAACCACTGGGAGGGCGACCGCAGTGGCGTACGCTTCCAGCGTGCCCATCTCAAGGGCCTGGCACCGGCCGGGCGTCTGGACATCGATTCGGTGGGGCTGCTGGTACTAACGCAGGACGGGCGCGTAGCCAAGACACTGATCGGTGAGCATACCGACGTCGAAAAGGAATATCTCGTAAGGGTGGAAGGCCATCTGTCCGATGAAGGCCTGCGGCTGCTGAACCACGGGCTGTCGCTGGACGGCAAGAAGCTGCTGCCTGCCAAGGTGAGCTGGCAGAACCACGATCAGCTGCGTTTCATCCTGCGCGAAGGCAAAAAACGCCAGATCCGCCGCATGTGCGAACTGGTAGGACTACGCGTGACCGGGCTGAAGCGCGTGCGCATCGGCCGTGTGCGCCTGGGCGAACTGCCACCAGGCAAGTGGCGTTACCTGATGGAAAACGAACGATTCTGACCGGCGCATCCGTACGCCGGCCAGCCTGCGGAGAAGCTAGATGAGTACAACCGTCCCCCCCGTCACCGAGTCGGCGGCCAAAAGCCGTACCGGTCGGCTGAAGGCACTTTCCCCCGCCCGCATGTTGCACTGGTATGCCGAGATCAGTGCCCGTAAGGCAGGCTTCCGGACTGAAACCTTGCAACTGCCCGATGGACAGCTGCAGTACCGGGTGGGGGGGCAGGGGCCGTTGTTGCTGTTGGTGCACGGTTTTGGCGGCGATGGGTTGGTGACATGGGGCGGACCGATGCGCTTTCTCGCCGCCCGCCATACCGTGGTGGTGCCGGACCTGCTCTGGTTCGGACAAAGCTGGAGCGAGGGGCCCGCGTCGCTGGGTGCGCAGGCCGATGCCATTGGTCGCCTGCTGGACGTGCTTCCGGGCCCGGTGGCGGTCGCCGGGCTATCGTATGGGGGCTTCGTGGCGCTGGAGCTGGCTCACCGTCACCCAGACCGTCTACGCCATGTGGTCATCCTCTCCTCGCCGGGTACGGTGTACCAGCCGGAAGACCTGGAGGGCCTGCTGGCACGGGCCGGTACAGGGTCGGCCGAAGACCTCTTCATCCCCCGTAGCGCCGACGATATGGTCAGACTGATGCGTGTTGCCGCGCCCATGTTCAAGTACACCCCTGCCTGGTTGCTTGAAGACATGCGCCACTACTATTACAACGCCCGCGAGCACAAGCTACGCGAGCTGATGGGCGAACTGGTGGGTGCGCAACTGGAGCACCGTCTGCGCTTGGACAAGGCCACGCTACCGTCCACCACACTGGTCTGGGGAACCGAGGATCGCATCTTCCCGCTGGAGATCGGCGAGCGCTTGGCCCACCGTTTGGGGGTGCCGCTGATTCGTGTAGACGGCGCCGGCCACAATTTGCCGTTCGATGCTCCGGGCAAAACGGCTTTCGCCATCGAGCAGGCCCTGCGCGAGGCCAATCAGGTACCTGGTCCCAGCAAATAATGCTTGCGTCCTCTACGGGGGTCTTATATACTGCGCAGCCTCTGCCGCAGAACGCGATCAGAGCCATCTGGAGAGGTGGATGAGTGGTTTAAGTCGCACGCCTGGAAAGCGTGTTTAGGGTAATACCCTAACGCGGGTTCGAATCCCGCCCTCTCCGCCAGCATTCAAAAAAGCCAGAATTCTTAACCTAATCAATGGGTTACAGAGTTCTGGCTTTTTCCATTTACCACACGCTTTTACCACACGTATGATCAGTGGTGTTTTTGCCAATTCTGACTCTTCCTGCCTGTCCTTTCGCTGCTTAACGCGGTGACTCTCACAGGAAATCGACCACATAGACGGCAGTTTCCAGACCAAACCCTGCTTGACTCGCGGCAACGGTGGCCGACTCTTGGGGTTTGGTGATGGTCAGTTCTGCTTTCTTGGTCAGGATGTCTTCAATGATCGAGTCGCACCAGACGGCAAAGCGAACGTCCAGCCATTGTGCAAAGCGGACGGCAAGTTTGGGGTGTGCCCAAGTCCCTCCGTTACGACCCATCGTGGCGATACTCATTGGAATCGAATGAGTTTCTTCCAGAATCCGAACGTACTCAGCGGTGTCAGGGCGTTTCCAGAAGTTGTTCAGTTGCTTACCGAAGGCTTGTGCCGCCTTGGTCATGTTGAAGTAGTCGTCCTCACGGAAGACGAACGGCATCCCTTGGTATTCCTTGGTGATCAGATTTCCCATGACACCCCCTTAGCGGCTCAGGTGCTTGAACTTCACGCGCTCGGTGGCGGGTATGAAGTAAAAGGCGCAGCGTTGTACGTCCTCACGGACTCTGGACGGTGCGCCCTTACACAGCTCGGAGTGGATCGAAACTTCAGATAGCTACCTGTGATAACAAAGAACCATTAGAATCCCATATAAATATTTACGGCCTTGCGCTAGCAGTACCAGCAAACATGTCATCGAATCTAAGCCAGATTGAATCCCGCCTGTGGGCGGCTGCTGACCAACTGTGGGCCAACACTGGCCTGAAGCCCTCGGAGTTCTCCAACCCTGTCCTTGGGCTGCTCTTCCTTCGCTACGCCGAGAAGCGTTTCCATGAGGCAGAAGCCAAGCTGATCGAAGGTGGTCTCGATGCCTCTGAGATCGAGAAGTTCGACTATCAGGCTGAGGGGGCGCTGTACCTGCCCGAAAATGCCCGTTTCTCCTACCTGCTGGACTTGGCCGAAGGGCAAGATGTAGGCAAGGCGGTCAATGAAGCAATGGCAGCTGTGGAACTGGAGAACGAGGAACTGAAGGGCGTCCTGCCCCGCTCCTACGGCAAGCTCCCCAACGCCGTCCTGATCGAATTGCTGCGCCTGATGAACAGCCTCGGGGAAATCGAAGGAGACGCCTTCGGGAAAATCTACGAGTACTTCCTCGGAAAGTTCGCGCTGGCTGAAGGCCAGAAAGGCGGCGTGTTCTACACCCCGACCAGCATCGTCAAACTGATCGTCGAAATCATCGAACCTTTCCACGGCAAGATTTTCGATCCGGCCTGTGGCTCCGGGGGGATGTTCGTCCAGAGTGCCGACTTCGTGCAGCGTCGTCACAAACGTGCCAGCGAAGAACTCACCGTCTTTGGCACCGAGAAGGCCAACGACACGGTGAAGCTCGCCAAGATGAACCTTGCGGTGCATGGCCTCTCGGGAGACATCCGGGAATCCAACACCTACTACGAAGACCCGCACAAGGCTGTCGGCAAGTTCGACTTCGTGATGGCGAACCCTCCGTTCAACGTCTCGGGTGTCGATAAGGAGCGCGTGAAGGATGACCCAAGATTCCCCTTCGGCATTCCGACCACCGACAACGCCAACTACCTCTGGATTCAGCTCTTCTACACCGCCCTGAGCGAATCGGGCCGCGCTGGCTTCGTCATGGCGAACTCAGCGGGGGATGCACGGGGGACAGAACTCGAAATCCGCAAGAAGCTGATCCAGACCGGAGGCGTTGATGTCATCGTCTCGGTCGGCTCCAACTTCTTCTACACGGTAACCCTGCCGTGCACCCTGTGGTTCTTCGACAAAGCCAAGACCAAGGGGGACCGCAAGGACCAAGTGCTGTTCATCGATGCGCGGGGGTACTACCGGCAGGTCAGCCGGGCAATCCGTGACTTCCGGCCCGAGCAAATCGAGTTCCTCTCCAACATCGTGCGGTTGTGGCGCGGTGAGGCTGTGGAGACGAGTGCGGGGAGCCAAGAGATGCTCCAGCAGCAGTTCCCGGAGGGGGGATATCGGGACATCGCAGGGGTGTGCAAGGTGGCAACGCTGGCTGAGATTGAGGCGCAGGGGTGGAGTCTGAATCCCGGAAGGTATGTAGGGGTTGCTGATACGGCGCATGACCAAAACTTCGATTTCACCGCTCACTTTGAAGAGTTGGCAGAAGAATTTGAACTGCTCAACGGACAGGCCAGTGAGCTTGAAGAGCTGGTCAGAGAAAATATCCGCACTCTGTTGGAGCTGCGGTAATGAGTATTTATCCGTCTGTTCGCATCGTCGAGATTGCCCAAATCAAAGGAGGAAAACGTCTTCCTGCTGGGGCTTCTTTGGTGTCAGAAGACACGGGACACCCTTACGTGCGAGGCAGAGACATACGTAATGGAGCAATCCGATGTGATGAGCCAGTTTTCATCACGGAAGATGTACATCAGCAACTACGGCGTTACACCATTGCAGAAGGCGATGTTTGTATCACGATCGTCGGAAATATCGGCGATGTCGGAATCACACCTCGCTCGCTCCACAACGCAAACCTCACAGAAAATGCTGTAAAACTGGTTCAACTTCGAGATGACTGTGATGGTCATTTTTTGGCTTATGCACTGCTTTCGCCTCATGCGCAGGCACAGATGAAATTATCAGCGGCGGGAGCAGCTCAACCGAAGCTGGGAATCTACAAGGTTGAACAGATTGAAGTTGCATATCCTCCCCTTGCCACCCAGCGCCGCATCGCCTCCATCCTATCCGCCTACGACGACCTGATCGAAAACAACACGCGACGGATCGCCATCCTTGAGGAAATGGCCCGGAGAATCTACGAGGAGTGGTTTGTCCGCTTCCGTTTTCCGGGGCATGAACAGGTGAAGATGGTGGAGTCGGAACTGGGGTTGATCCCTGAAGGGTGGACTGTTCAGCCACTTGGGAATCTTCTTGAGCATCACATAGGCGGAGGCTGGGGGGAAGAAAGTGAATCTGAGGATTTTCCTGTTGCTGCGTATGTGATTCGTGGAACTGATATTCCTGACGTTCGGGTTTCCGCCCTTGGCCGTTCTCCTTTGCGTCACCACAAAGAGTCAAACTTCAGAACGCGAAAACTTCAGCCGAAGGACATTGTTTTCGAGGTCTCCGGTGGGAGCAAAGATCAGCCAGTCGGGCGAGCAGTTCTGCTGACACACAGGCTTTTTCAGTCGGTTGATCAGCCGATCATCTGTGCCAGTTTCTGCCGCTTGGTAAGAGCAAACCAGAAAGTCATTCTTCCTGAGTTGCTCCAGTTGCACTTCGAGCGGATTTATGAAAACCGGGAGATCATGAAGTACCAAACCCAATCTACCGGGATCACGAACTTCAAATTCACGGTCTTTCTGGAGAAAGAGATGGTGTTGGTGCCACCATCTAATCTCCAAGAGTATTTCTCGAAGTCTGTTTTGCCTCTCTATGACTTGGCTTCAACCCTTGGGGCAAAAAACACGAACCTTCGTGCCACCCGAGACCTCCTGCTGCCCAAGCTCATCTCCGGCGAACTCGACGTTTCCACGCTGCCCGAACCAGAGGAGGCCATCGCGGCATGACCACCGTTCTCACAGTCAAGGAAGTCACAGCCACCTACGGGGAACTCGCTCTGGTCGAGCTACCCGCGATCAACTGTTTCGCATCCCTTGGCTGGGAGACGGCCAATCTCTACAACGAGACCTTTGGGCCGGACGGCACGGAAGGCCGTAAGTCTGCCGCTGAGGTCATCTTTGTGCCTCGTCTTCGCAAGGCACTGGAACGCATCAATCCCGGCTACCCGGCCTCTGCCTATGATCAGGCCATCGAGCAACTGACCGAGGACCGCTCGAAGCAGATTCCGGTCAATGCCAACCAAGCGTTCTACAAGCTGCTGCGGGACCGGGTGAAGGTTGAGGTCGCCGACGACGAAGGCAATCCGCAGACGGTGGAGCTTTCGGTCATCGACTGGAATACCCCGGAGAACAACGACTTCTTCCTTGCCCAGCAGATGTGGGTCTCAGGGGAGATGTACAAGCGCCGCTGTGACCTGCTCGGCTTCGTCAATGGGATTCCTCTAGTCTTCATAGAGCTGAAGGGGCCGCATGTTCCCCTGAAGTCTGCCTACGACGACAACCTGAAGGACTACAAGGGCCAGAGCATCCCGCAGCTCTTCCATCCCAATGCCTTCATCCTGCTCTCCAACGGCTCACAGACCCGCGTGGGCACCCTGACCAGCCCTTGGGAACACTTCTTCGAGTGGCGGCGGATCGACGATGAGACCGAGGCAGGTTCCACCAGCTTGGAAACGGCCATTCGTGGTCTCTGCGACAAGCGGCGGCTGCTCGACATCGTGGAGAACTTCACCCTGTTCGAGTTGGCACGGGGTGGCTTGATCAAGAAGGTGGCCAAGAATCACCAGTACCTGGGCGTCAACAAGGCGATTGCCCAGATGATCAAGCTGCGGGAATCCGGGGATGTGGAAGCGGCGAAGAAGCTCGGGGTCTTCTGGCACACACAGGGGAGCGGCAAGAGCCTCTCCATGGTGTTCTTCACCCAGAAGATTCTCCGCACCTTGCCCGGCAAGTGGACCTTCGTCATCGTCACTGACCGCTCGGAACTGGACGATCAAATCTACAAGACCTTCACGGCAACCGGCGCGATCACGGGGGCGGAGGTTCAGGCCAACAGCGGGGAACACCTGAAGTTGCTCCTCTCGCAGGATCACCGCTACGTCTTCAGCCTGATCCAGAAGTTCCACACGGAGAAGGGCGAGGCTTACCCGCAGATTTCAGACCGCAGCGACATCATCGTCATCACCGATGAAGCCCACCGCAGCCAGTACGACATCTTCGCGCTGAACATGCGGAATGCCCTGCCCAACGCTGCCTTCCTCGGCTTCACAGGGACACCGCTGATTGCCGGGGAGGAGGAACGCACCCGCGAGGTGTTCGGCGACTACGTGTCGGTGTACGACTTCGCCCGCTCCATCGAGGATGGGGCCACGGTACCGCTCTACTACGAGAACCGGACGCCTGAGCTTCAGATCATCAACGAGAACCTGAACAAGGACATCGAAAAGCTCCTCGAAGAGGCCGAACTGGACGAGGCCCAAGAGAAGAAGCTGGAGCGGGAGTTCGCCCGTGAGTACCACCTGATCACCCGAGATGAACGACTGGAGACCATCGCTGCCGATCTGGTGAAGCATTTCCTCGGTCGCGGCTACCGGGGCAAGGCCATGATGGTCTGTATCGACAAGGCCACGGCGGTGCGGATGTACGACAAGGTACAAGCCCACTGGAAGAAGCAGTTGGCTGATCTGCATGAACAACTGAAGACAGCCACTGGAGATGCCAAGGAGGTGCTGGCCGAAAAAATCATGGTCATGCAGACCACCGACATGGCCGTAGTGGTGTCGCAATCCCAGAACGAGATCGAAGACCTCAAGACCAAAGGGCTGGACATCGTGCCGCACCGGCAGCGGATGATCAGTGAAGACTTGGACGAGAAGTTCAAAGACCCCGATGGCCCCCTGCGCCTCGTCTTCGTTTGCGCCATGTGGATCACCGGCTTTGATGTGCCGACTTGCTCGACCTTGTACCTCGACAAGCCGATGCGGAATCACACCCTGATGCAGACCATCGCTCGGGCCAACCGGGTGGCACCGGGCAAGAGTGCCGGTCTGATCGTCGATTACGTGGGTATCTTCCGTAACCTTCAGGACGCCCTGCGTATCTACGCCAAGCCGAACCAGCCGGGACAACTGCCAATCAAGGACAAAGCTGCTCTGGTCGAGCAACTGGAGGGGCTGCTCAAACAGGCAGAATCGTTCTGTGCGCTTCTCGACATCGATCTGAAGGGGGTGGTGAACACACCGCCAGAAAAACGTCTGGAGGCCCTTCAGAAGGCCATGGACGTGATCCTTGAAGCCGGGGAAGACAAGGTGAAGGCGTACCTGCTCTTGGCGGGTCAGGTAGCTCGAACCTTCAAGGCCATCCTGCCTGATGCGGAAGCCAATGCTTACGCCCCCATGTCTGTCTTGGTGGCTTACCTCGGGGCGATGATCAAGGCGCTACGTCCTGCACCTGACATCTCCGGGGTGATGAGCGACTTGGATGCACTGCTGGATGACTCGATTGCAACCGAGGGTTACCGCATCGGGGAGCGTCCTGCGGCTGAAGCCCTGATCGACCTGTCGCAGATCGACTTTGCTGCCCTCCAGAAGAAGTTCGAGGAAGGCAAGAAGGCCACCGAGACCGAGAAGCTGAAGGGGCAGATCGAAAAGAAGCTGGAAAAGATGGTCCGTGAGAACAAGGGGCGGATCGACTTCATGGAGAAGTTCAAGAAGCTGATCGACAGCTACAACGCCTCCAGCCACAACCTCGAAGCCTTCTTCAAGGAACTGATGGATTTCGCCCAGAACCTGACCGAAGAGGAACAACGGGCACACCGGGAGAGCCTCTCCGAGGAAGAGCTGGCGATCTTCGATCTGCTGACCCAGCCCGAGCCGGAACTGAGCGACAAGGAAAAAGACGAGGTGAAGAAGGTTGCCAAGGAACTACTCGCCAAGCTGAAGGCCGAGAAGCTGGTCCTTGATTGGCGACTGAAGACCCAGACCAAGGCCGATGTCGAGCGAACCATCCGGGACTTCTACATCAAGCTGCCCAAGTCTTACACGCCAGACCTGAAGAAAGACAAGCGGGTGAAGACCTATGCCCACATCTACGAGAACTACTTCGGGGCAGGACAGAGCATCTACCAAGGGATGTCTGCGGGGATTCATTAACCTCAAAAAGACATATTGAAAAACTCTCGAAGGAATGACCCACACTTGACTTTCACCTGCCCTAACTTAGGGAGCCACTATGCCTGAGTTCAAGATTCTCTCCAATATCATTGACTTCATGGAAGCCAATGGCAACACTGCAAAGGAGGTTATTTTTTCCGTTGACAAGCAGCTTGCTGATGAAATAAACAGAAAATATGGTTCTAATTACTCCATCTCTGATTTAGAAAAAGCCGTAGATAAATGCATCGCAAATGAGTGGATCGAGTACCGAGCATTAGGGCAAAAATATTGCCACCTTGGGATTACAACCAGAGGTATTGGTGTTGCTCGATCTCGGGCAAGAGCGGAAGAAATAAAAGCATCGCGCACTTGGCTAAAAAAAGTATCTGACTATATTGAAGATCACAAAGGGTTATTTCTGGTTCTTTTCCGGGCAACGTGCGTGAACTGCGCAACCTGCTGGAGCGGGCCAGCCTGCTGTGCGATGGCCTCGTGCTGGGGCCGGAGCACCTGCAACCCGATGTCCCCTTGGCCGAAGCACCTCCGGGCGAGGACCGGCCGATAGAAGGAGAGGAAGACGTGCATGCGCCAGCACGGTCGACGGGATCGGAAGCGGGGCTGTTCTCCAGCCCGCTCGTCTCGCTGGACGCACTGGAAGTTGCCTATCTGAAGTGGGCCTGTGAACGGCTGCCACAGGACCGTGCCGCGTTGGCGGCCGCCCTTGGGCTGACCGAGCGCACCCTCTATCGCCGGCTGGCACGGCTGGCACGATAAAAAAAGCCCGCCACCAGGGCGGGCAAAGGGTATTTACCTTGGAGCGAAAGCCTAAGTTCGCGGCGCTAGCGAATGCAAGAGCCATGCCAGCCGGACGTAACGGTATGACGGCATCGACAGTTGCGGCTGGCCCGCCTTGGTGTGTCCGCAAAGGGGAAATCGGCGTTTTTTCTGATTTAATGCAAAGGGCATTGAACCGGACCCGGGCTGTATGCTCCAAAAAAGCATTGCCTACCGGACGGAGCCCCAGTCATGCCTCACGAAGTTACTCTCATCACCACGATTGCTGCCGCGCTGGGCGCCGCGCTGGTCTTGGGCCTTCTGGCCGTACGGCTGCGGCTCCCGGCGCTGGTGGGCTACCTATTGGCAGGCATGCTGATCGGCCCGGCCACGCCCGGCTTTGTGGCCGACCTCTCACTGGCGGGCCAATTGGCCGAGATCGGCGTCATGCTGCTGATGTTCGGTGTCGGGCTGCACTTTTCTGTGGCAGACCTCATGGCCGTGCGGCGTATCGCCTTGCCGGGAGCGGTCGTGCAGGTGGCGGTGGCGACGGCACTGGGCTGGGGCGTGGCCACGCTCTGGGGCTGGAACTGGGGCGCGGGCGTGGTGTTCGGACTGGCGCTGTCGGTGGCCAGCACCGTAGTGCTGCTGCGTGCGCTGGAAGACCGTCGACTGCTGGATACCACTAACGGCCGGATTGCCGTCGGCTGGCTGGTAGTGGAGGACCTGGTCACGGTGCTGATGTTGGTACTGCTGCCACCGCTGGCCGGCTTTCTGGCGGGCGGCGAGCCCGCCGACGGCCTGGGCCGCACACTGATGGTCACGCTTGGCCAAGTGGCGGTGTTCGTCGCACTGATGCTGTTGGTGGGGCGCAAGCTCTTTCCATGGATGCTGTGGCAGGTGGCCCGCACCGGTTCGCGCGAGCTGTTTACCTTGTGCGTGATCGCCGCAGCAGTGGGGATCGCCTTCGGCGCCTCGGCGCTCTTCGGGGTGTCGTTCGCGCTGGGTGCTTTCTTTGCCGGGATGGTGTTGCGCGAGTCCAGCCTGAGCCATCGCGCCGCGGAAGAAACCCTGCCACTGCGTGATGCCTTCTCGGTGCTGTTCTTTGTATCGGTAGGCATGCTGTTCGATCCGATGGTGCTGCTGGAGCGCCCCCTGCAGGTGCTGGCGGTGCTGGGTATCGTCATTTTGGGCAAGTCGCTGGCGGCAGGCTTGCTCGTGCTGCTGCTGCGCTACCCGCTCAACACGGCGCTGACCGTTTCGGCCAGCCTGGCCCAGATCGGGGAGTTCTCGTTCATCCTGGCCGGGCTCGGGGCCTCGCTCGGTCTGCTGCCCCCCGAAGCGCAGAGCCTGATCCTGGCCGGCGCGATTTTTTCGATTGCCCTCAATCCGGTCGTGTTCGGTCTAGCCGAGCCGCTGCAGGCGTGGGCACGCCGCCGTTCAACGCTGGCCCGTCGTCTTGAACGCAGCCTCGACCCCTTGGCAGAGCTGCCGACCACGGTGGAGCCGCACAAGCTAACCGGTCAGGTGGTCTTGGTGGGATATGGCAGGGTTGGCCGAAGCGTGGCCGAAGCGTTGAGCGCCGACGGGATCCCCTTCGTCGTGGCCGACAGCAACCGCGAACAGGTGGAGGCACTGCGGGCGCAGGGCATTCCAGCGGTAGCGGGGGATGCCAGCGAGCCGTCAGTGCTGATCCAGGCCCATGTCGCACGGGCGCGGCTGCTGCTGGTGGCCCTGCCCGAACCCTTCGGCGTACGGCGAATGGCCGAAACTGCCCGCATGCTCAATCCGGGCATCGACATTGTGATCCGGGCGCACAATGATGAAGAAGCGCACCTGCTGGAGACCGAGACCGGTGCCACCGTGCTGGTGGAGCGCGCGGTCTTGGCCGACCGTATGGCCGAGCTGGCCCGTCAGGCCTTATCGCGCTGAGGGCGCCGGTGGTCCGGCTCGAAAAACACCCATGCGGCGAAGGGCCATTTTTCCTGGATGCGGGCTTCTACCGCATTGATATCGTCCACCAGCCTGCTGGCTGACGCGGCTTCCGTCATCTCGGCCTGGATTGCGATCACGATGCGGTCGCCCCACGCCAAGGTGATGATGCTGATGACGTCGCGCACCTCGGGCTGGGCCGCCACGAACTCCGAGATCGCGCGCCGCAGTTCCGGGTTGACCGACTCGCCGACGATCAGCGACTTCACCTCCACCAGCACTGCCAGTGACACCACGCCCAGCACCACACCTACTGCGATCGACCCCCACGCGTCGTAGACCGGGTTGCCGGTGACCAGCGTCAGGCATACGGCCACCAACGCCAGCGACAGGCCGATCAGCGCGGCGATGTCCTCGCCGGCCACCACCATCAACTCCGACTGCCTAGTCTCGCGGAACCAGCGCAGGAAGGGCTTGCCGGGCGCGGCCTTGCGGATCTGCCGCAGCGCCCCGCGCAGGCTGAAGCCTTCCAGCCCCACGGCCACGGCCAGCACGACCAGCGCGACGTAGGGGTTGCTGATTTCCGACGGGGCGTTCAGCCGTTTCACACCCTCCACCACACTGAACACCGCACCCATGCCGAACAGCAGCTGCGCCACCATCATCGACCAGAAGTACACTACCCGCCCGTGACCGAGTGGGTGGTCGGCATTGGCCGGCTTTCTGGCCTGGCGCAGTCCCACCAGCAGCAGGAGCTGGTTTGCACAGTCGGCGGTGGAATGGATGGCTTCGGCCAGCATCGCGCCCGAGCCGGTGTAGAGGGCAGCCAGGAACTTGGACAGCGCAATGCCACCGTTGGCGCCCAAGGCGTAGAAGATCGCCGTCAGCGTGCCTTTGCGAGTTTCAGTCATGCAGTCTCCTTGCGGCCGGTTGCGGTTGTGGCCGCCTGGCAAGGGATGCAGCAAGAACGGCGCCCAAAGGCTTGACCTGGGTCAGGGGCGAGGGTGACGCTGCCTTAACGCGCAGGGCGCAAGCTGGCACACTGGCGGCTTCGCGCATGCTGTCCAGGATACCGCCATGTTCCAGAATCTTCTTCGATGGATGCACGGAGCCGGCCCGCGGCCGGAGGGGGCCGACGAGGCCGATGCCCGACTCGACGAACTGGTCGAGCGCATCGACCCGCGCCTGCGTCTGGTGCCCGGCTACCGGCGCAAGCTCCTGCCCGGC
Organism: Gulbenkiania mobilis; assembly: GCA_004346645.1. Lineage (GTDB taxonomy): Bacteria > Pseudomonadota > Gammaproteobacteria > Burkholderiales > Chromobacteriaceae > Gulbenkiania > Gulbenkiania mobilis. Next base: position 75,397 of record SMDA01000010.1, on the reverse strand, counting down.
GTGCGCCGCCTCTTGGCCTTCAGCCGCACGCTGGGGCGGCTGACCGATGCGCCCTTGCCCCTGTCCCGGCAAGGGTACAGCCAGGACAGGCGCGTGGGCTTGTTCTTTTCCTCACCGGCCAGCCTGGTCGTAACGCTGCGGCAGAGTCCGGCCGTGCAGGCATTCTTTGCCGCCCCCTCCAGCCCCGACACCGCCTATGCGCTCCTGGTGGCGCAGGTGAGCGAGAACCAGCGCTACGGCATGGCCACCGATGAGGGCGAGGTGCGCAGTGACGTGGAGCAGACCGTGGTCAGCTTCGACAACCACCGCCTGATCCTGCCATGCGACAGCCTGCAAGGGTTGGCCGAAGCGATGCAGGGGCGGGGGCTGGAGGAGGTGGTGGCCCTGATCGGTGCGGCCCTGCATGCGGCCGAGAGCCGGCGCGTGGTGGTGGAAACCGAGCTGACCCGCGTGCGGCTGCGGCTGTCGGCGGCGCAGTCGCCAGGCAGCGTGGTGATCGACTCCCTGGCCGGCGAAGCTCCGGAAGACGTGGCCACCTTAAGCGAAAGGCTCAAGGCGCTGGAGACCGAGCTGGTCACACTGCGCGAGGCGTCGGGGCTGGAGTCCCGGCTGACGCTGGCGATGCGGCTGATGGAGCATCCAACGGACGTGTTCGTGCTGCACCCGGCCACCCTCTATCTGGACCGGCTGGGGGTGAAGTACGACAGCAACGAGCGGCCGGATGTGTATGCCGTCAGCTTCGAGGAGCTGCGGCTGGGCGGAGCGGATGCGCTGCGGCGTGCGGTGGTGCCAGTGGCCATCCCGCGCGGTGCACTGCGCGATCTGGAAGAGGAATACGACCCGCCTGCCTTTTGACCGCGCCTGCGGGAAGAACGGCGGCATGTGGCGTAGCATGGGATGTCCCCCCGCCCGAAGGAGCCTTCCATGCTGCAGCCTGCCACCTTGTCCGGACTTCACGCCACCCTCATCAGCCTGCTGGGCGCAGAGCGCGTCAGCAGCGCCCAGTCAGTGCGCGCCCATCATGGACACGACGAATCTGCCCATCCGGATGCCCTGCCGGATCTGGTGGTTTTTCCACAGACCACCGCCGAGGTCCAGGCCATCGTGCGCGCCTGCCTCGACCATCGGGTGCCTATGGCCCCCTTCGGTGCCGGCAGCTCGGTGGAAGGCCATACGCTGGCGATCCATGGCGGCGTGTGCGTAGATCTGTCGCGGATGAACCGTATCGTCGCCATCCATCCAGAGGATATGACCGCCACGGTGGAGGCCGGCGTCACGCGGCTGCGCCTCAATGAAGAACTGCGCCACACCGGGCTGTTCTTTCCCATCGACCCGGGCGCCGATGCCACGCTGGGCGGCATGGCCTCTACCCGCGCCTCCGGCACCAATGCCGTCCGCTACGGCACCATGCGCGAGAACGTGCTGGCGCTGACAGCAGTGTTGCCCAATGGAGAAATCCTGCATGCCGGCACCCGTGCCCGCAAGTCATCGGCCGGCTATGACCTGGTGCGCCTGCTGGTGGGGGCCGAGGGGACGCTGGGCATCATTACCGAGGTAACGGTGCGACTCTATGGTCAGCCGGAGACGGTGGCGTCCGCGGTGGTGGGGTTCGAGACGGTAGCGGGGGCGGTGGACACTGTTATCCAGGCCATCCAGTGCGGCTTGCCGGTGGCGCGTGCCGAAATGCTGGATGCGCTGACACTCCGTGCGGTCAACCGCTACAGCCATACCGACTATCCCGAGGTGCCGACCCTGTTCCTGGAGTTCCACGGCAGTGAGAGCGGTGTGAAGGAGCAGGCGGAGACCATGCAGATGTTGGCCCAAGCCAATGGCGCCGGACCCTTTGCCTGGTCCACGCTGCCCGAAGCGCGCAGCCGGCTGTGGCAGGCACGGCATACCGCCTACTTTGCTGGCTTGCAGCTGGTGCCGGGGTGCCGCTGCATGGCCACCGACGTCTGCGTGCCGATCTCGCGCCTGTCCGAATGCATTGAGGCCACTTACGCCGACCTGCGCGCCGAAGGCGTCGAAGCTCCCCTGTTCGGACACGTAGGCGATGGCAACTTTCACCTGATGCTGCTGGTGCGACCCGGCAGCGAGGCCGATCTGGCCCGGGCCAAGGCGATCAACCACAGGCTGGTGGAGCGGGCGCTGGCCATGGAGGGGACGTGTACCGGCGAGCACGGCATCGGTATCGGCAAGCAGCGCTATCTGGCACGCGAGGCGGGCGAGGCCGGCATTGGCGCCATGCAGGCGATCAAGCAGGCGTTGGACCCGCTCAATCTGATGAATCCGGGCAAGGTGTTTGCGCTGCCGGTAGAGGAGGGCTAGGCGGTCCGGCCAGTCTGCGTGCCGCAGTGGCTACCTCCGGCCACAGCAGTTCCGCCTGCGCCGGGTCGTAAGGACGATGCTTGTGCTTGATCACGCCGTGCGCTGAAAGCAGCACGGTTTGGCTGGGTGCCAGGCCTGCCTGCCGCAAGCAGGCGGCCACACAGCGCAAGGGACAGCCGTCCAAGGCCAGGATGTGGCGCCCGCTGCTCGCCAGGCGCACCAAGGCGGGCACACCGCCGCCCACACCGGCGATACAGGACATTTCGGCCAACCCTTCACGGGTCAGCCGCAGTGCAAAGTCATTGGCCATCTGGGCGGCGCTGGAGCAGCCGGAGCAGGCATAGACCAGCGGAAGGGAGGAAGCGGCGCTCATGCCACCACGATAGCCCGCACCGGTTGCCGCCTACCATCGGGCGGAAGGAGGAGGACCGCTCCCCCGGATGGCGGAGCGGTCCTTCAGTCCACACAGCCTGCTACGATCAGCGGCACCCACATCTCTTCGGCCGAGACACCGGCATGTACCGCCGGCAGGTATAGCGGTTTCTCGTGCGCCAGCGTATCGCGCAGGGTGTAGTTGTCCTTCATCAGCAACACACGGTCCCCCAGACGGGCGGGCAGGGCCGGATGCCAGGGAGGGGGGCCGAATACCCCCGCCTCCAGCAGCCAGCCTGGCTCTAGGCACCAGGCTGCATGACCGAGTTCGTTCTCGGTCAGATGGTCGAAGGTGTCCAGCGCTTCGGGCCGCACGTGGCAGAAAGCTACCCGCCGCTCGCCCGAAAGCGGTAGGGCCAGGCAGGCTGCAAGGTCGGGATGGTGCTCCAGATCGATCTGGTGCGCTTCAGGCGCGTCGATGAAACCGTGATCGGCGGTGACGAGCAGCACGGCGTCCTGCTGTGCGGCCACACCGGCCAGCCGTGCAAAGGCACGATCGATGACGTGGAAGAGGTCCGCCACCGGTTCGCCGCGTACTCCGTGGTCATGCATCAGGCTGTCCAGCTCAGGCAGGTAGGCATAGATAAAACGGGCAGGGCCCTCTTCCTGCAGCAGTGACTCCAGTCGCAGGAAGGCGTCTTCGGGGGTGTCGTAGCCCAGCCGAGTGGCCGGGCCGGCATGGGCACGGCTGTATTCGGAGTCCGCGATGTAGCTGGGCTGCAGTACCACCGTGGGCCGGTTGATGCGGGCGGCAAACGCAGGTTGGCCGAAGAGCCGTCCGGCCAGGGCGCTGCGGCTGGAGGGGCTGCCTGCTGGATGGCGCACATACAGGGGCAGGGGTGCCACGATCTCGTCGCTGTCTTCCAGGCGCACATACCAGCCGGTCAGTGCATGCTGCCCCGGCGCGGCCCCGGTCATCAGCGTCGTCACTGCCGCGGCCGTGGTGGACGGAAACACCGACGTCAGCCGGTCACGCTGCGCGGCGGCCAAGGCACTGTCAGGCCCGAGATGTTCCAGTGGGGCCTCGCCCAGACCATCGATCACGATCAGTGCCACGCTGCGGCGCTGTCCCAACCCCACGGGCAGCCCCGCCCCCTTTAGCGGCGCGTAGGGCGAGGGGCCGGCACCCAGTGCGGCACCGAGCGAGGCCATCAGGTTGACCAGGCTACCCCCGGTATAATCGGGCCAGACCGTGCCGGGACAACGCTGCGACAGCTCGGACGCCATTTATGCCTCCTGCGCTGGCGCCGCCTGGTGCTGACCGAAGCCCTGCAGCAGCACTTCCAGCTCTGCAATGTCGTAGGGCTTGCGCAGCAGCAGGACATTGTCGGCCAGCGCACCCAGATCCTCGCTGCCGTATCCGCTGGCCACCACTAACTGCAGGGCCGGATAGTGCGCCCGCGCAAGGCGCACCAGTTCCAGCCCCGACATGCCCGGCAGGTTGACGTCGGTGATGAGCACGTCGAACCGCCCGGCCTGCAGCCGCGCCAGCGCACTCTCGGCACTATCCACGCACAGGATGGCATGCCCCAGGGCCTGCACGCAGTCCTCGGTCATCACGCGCAGGTCTTCGTTGTCTTCCACAAACAGGATCCGCAGCGTGTCCGGCGTGGTGGCTGCTAGGGCGGGCGAGGGCGTGGCCTGCACGGCCGGGACATCGCCGATGCGCGTGGCCACCGTCTGTGCCAGTGCCTGCCGCTGCGCGCGGTTGCGGAACAGATGGCGCAACTTGCGGGCCAGATCCTCGCGCCGGTAGGGCTTGCTCAGCAGGTTGACCCCGGGATCCAGCCGCCCGCCGTGGACGATGGCGTTTTCGGTGTAACCCGAGGTGAACAGTACCTCCAGGTCCGGCAGCAACTGCTTGGCCTGTCGCGCCAGGTCCGGGCTGCGCAGCGGCCCGGGCATCACTACGTCGGTGAACAAGAGATCGATCGCCACACCGCTCTGCACGATGGCCAGCGCGCTCTGGCCGTCGTGGGCCTTCAGCACCCGGTACCCCAGATCGGTGAGCAGATCCACCACCGTGGCGCGCACCGCCGGGTCGTCTTCCACCACCAGGATGGTTTCGGTTCCACCCTCCACCGGGCCTTGCAGCACAACCGGCGGTTCGGCTTCCTCCTGCATCGAGCGCGGCAGATAGATCTTGATGGTGGTGCCGTAGCCTTCCTCACTGTACAGCTTGATATGGCCGCCGCTCTGCTTGACGAAGCCGTACACCATGCTCAGTCCCAGGCCCGTGCCGTGGCCGGCCGCCTTGGTAGTGTAGAAGGGTTCGAAGGCGCGCTCCTGCACCTCGCGTGACATGCCGCAGCCGGTGTCGGAGATGGCAATCAGCACGTACTGCCCCGGCGCCACATCCGGATGGCTCTGTACGTAGTGGGCGTCCAGCATCGCATTGCTGGCCTCGATCGTCAGCTGGCCTTCGCCATCCATCGCATCGCGGGCGTTGATCACTAGATTGAGGATGGCGTTTTCCAGCTGTGTCGGGTCCACCAGCGTATTCCACAGCCCGCCACCGATCACTGTCTCCAGCTTGATCGACTCGCCCAGCGCGCGGCGCAGCAGCTCGTCCAGCTGGCCCAGCAGGCGGCGCGGGTCCACCACCACCGGCTCCAGCGGCTGCCGGCGGGCGAAGGCAAGCAGTTGCGACGCCAGCCGCGCACCGCGCTCCACCGCACTGACGGCCTGGTCGATACGGCGCATGGCCGACTCGTCGCCCTCGATCTGGCGCCGTACCAGTTGCAGGTTGCCGCCGATGATGTGCAGCACGTTGTTGAAATCGTGCGCCACCCCCCCGGTCAGCTTGCCGATGGCTTCCAGCCGCTGGGAGTGGGTAAGCGCCGCTTCGGCCAACCTGCGCTCCGCCTCACTCTGCTCCAGCGCGCTGGTGCGTTCTTCCACCAGCTCTTCCAGATGTTCGCGGTAGCGGCGCAGCTCCTGCTCCACCTGCTTCTGCTGGGTGACATCGTTGCCTTGCACGAAGATGCCGGCCACCGTTCCGTCCTTGCGCAGGATGGGCTGGTAGATGAAGTCGATGTAGCGCTCGCGCCAGCTGCCGTCCGCTTGGCGCAGGCGTACCTGCATGCCATGGCCTACATACGGCTCGGCCGAGCGGTACACCATATCCAGCAGCTCGAAGTACCCTTGGCCCACCACCTCCGGCAGTGCCTGGCGTACTGGCTGCCCCAGAAGCGGCTGCGGGCGTGGACCGATCAGCTGCAGGTAGGCCTGGTTGGTCATCTCGAACACATGGTCCGGCCCGCTGAGGAAGGCAATGAACCCCGGCGCCTGGTCGAACAGCGTGCGTAGGTGATGCCGCTCCGCCTCCAGGCGCGTGTTGGTTTCCTGTACCCGCTGCGCCCGGTGCAATAGGCCGGCCTCCAGCAACAGCGTCACCGGATCCGGTTCTTCCGTGCCGCGGTCACTCTCGCGCAGGGCCCGCTTGAGCGTCTGCACTTCGGTCACGTCCACCGTGTGCTGCAGGATGAAGCGCACCTCGCCCGTCTCGCCCAGGATGGGCGTGTGGGTGGCGCTCCAGAAGCGCTCCTCCAGCACCTCGCCTGATCCGGTCTGACGGGGCACTGCATAGCGGATCAGCGCCAGATGGTCTGGCCGGCGCTCGTCCAGCACCCGCTGCAGCGAGGCCAGCAGCTGCCGTGCCGGCTCGTTGTTGGGGTCGTCCGGATCGTTGGGGAAGACCTCGAACAAGGGCTGGCCCACCAGATCCTCCCGGCGGCGGTTGCCCGTTACCCGCAGGTAGGCATCGTTCATGTCGACAAAGCGCAGGTCTGCCGTCAGCAACATGTACGGATTGGGCGACAGGCGGAAGATCTTTTCGTAATTGGTATGAGGCATGGGGGGCGGTTACCGGCGTGCAGCGTTACGCGGCCGACGTCCTGCCCGAAGCAGCCAGCCGCCAGCCAGACAGGCCGATCATGCACCAGCTTCCGGCGGGAAAGAAGGGAGGAGTGTCGCGGCCGTAAAGAACGGGCCCACGGCTTGTCGCTTACGCTCGTTTCTAGGGCCGGGTCTGGGCAGCAGCCCCAGGGCCGGCGCCACGAAAAAATGAGGGGTCAGCTTTCAAACGCAAGCGCCTTGACGCGTCAAAGAGCGCATGCTTTATGGCGGAAGCTCAGGGATTCGAACCCTGGAACCCTTGCGGGTTGCCGGTTTTCAAGACCGGTGCAATCGACCACTCTGCCAAGCTTCCATAGGGGAGGTGAGGCCCTGCGGGAACAGGGCTCAGGGCGTGGATGATAGCGTCACTGGACGTTTTTTGCCAGTGCGGGCTGGGCGCTGCCAGCCAGCATTTCTGCGGCATGGCGTAATGTGGTTTCGGTAAGTTCGGCGCCGCCCAGCATGCGGGCGATTTCGTGCACCCGCTCTGCTTCGTCCAGCGGGCGGATCCGGCTGACGACCTTGCCGGCCTCCTCGGCCTTGCTGACCTGCCAGTGCGTTTCCCCGAACGAGGCCACCTGCGGCAGGTGGGTGACGCACAGCACCTGATACCGCTGTCCCAGCTGGCGCAGCATGTGGCCCACCACCTCGGCCACGCGGCCGCCGATCCCGACGTCCACTTCGTCGAAGATCAGGGTGGGTACGCTGGCCACCTGGCTGATCACGACCTGCATGGCCAGACTGATGCGGGACAGTTCGCCGCCGGAAGCCACCTTGGCCAACGGGCGCAGACTGGTGCCGGCATTGGCGGCAACCAGATATTCCACCGACTCCAGCCCGTGGGCAGAAGGTTCGGCCAAGGGCGCCAATTCGATGGCGAAGCGGGCCCGGTCCATAGCCAGATGCTGCATTTCCGCGGTGATGCGCTCGGAGAGCTCGCTGGCGGCCTGGCGGCGCTTGCCCGACAGGGCTTCGGCCAAGGTGCGGTAGCGGGCCAGGCAGGCCGACTCGGCCACGCTCAGCGATTCGAGATCGGTGGCGGCCGTTAGCTGCGCCATCTGGCCCTGCCAGTCGGCCAGCTTCTCCTGCAGCTCGGCGGGCTGCACCCGGTATTTGCGGGCGGTAGTCATCAGCAGGTCCAGCCGCTGCTCGACGCGGATGAGTTCCTGCGGGTCGTCGTCGATGGCGCTGCCGTAGTCACGCAGGCTGTAGACCACTTCGCGCAGTTCTGCTTCGACGGAGTCCAAGAGCGAAAGGCTATCAGCGAGGCGCGGGTCCAGATGCGCCAGCCGTGTCAGCCGGGTCTGCACATGGGAGAGCACGGAGAGGCAGCTGCTGTCCGATTCGGAGAGCAGGTCCACCGCCTGTTGGGTGCTCTGCAGCAGTTCAGCCGCGTTGGCCAGCCGGCTGTGCTGCTGGTTGATCTGATTCCATTCGTCCGGCTGCAGGTTGAGCTCGGTCAGTTCGTTGATCTGCCAGGCCAGGCGTTCGCGCTCCACGTCCGACTCGCGCGAGCGGCGCTCGGCGGCCTCCCGGGTCTTGCGGGCCTGTTGCCATGCCTGCCAGGCGGCCTCCACTTCGCGTGCCAGCGAGCCGCTGCCCGCATAGGCGTCCAGCAAGGCACGCTGGGTGTCGCTGCGCATCAGTGACTGGTGTGCGTGCTGGCCGTGAATGTCCACCAGGTATTCGCCGATCTCACGCAGTTGGGCCAGGGTGGCGGGCTGACCGTTGATCAGTGCCTTGGAGCGACCGTTGCGATCCACCAGGCGGCGGATCAACAGCAAGCCGTCATCGCCCTCGAGCGCGTTTTCGGCCAACCATGCCTCCAGCTCGGGGCGGTGGGCCAGGTCAAATTCGCCGGAGATCTCCGCCCGGTCGGCGCCTTCTCGCACCAGGCTGCCTTCGGCGCGGTCGCCCAGGAGCAGGCCGAGCGCGTCGAGGATGATGGACTTGCCGGCCCCGGTTTCACCGGTCAGCACGGTGAAACCGGGTGAGAAATCGAGCGCCAGGGCATCGACGATAACGAAGTTGCGGACGTTCAGCGAAAGCAGCATGGTGTCGGGTCTGGTATCACAGCAGGCGCTCGCCCCAATGCAACTTGTGGCGCAGCATGTCGTAGTAGTTGTAGCCGGTCGGATGCAGGATGCGCAGCGGATTGCGGTAGCGGCGGATCAGGATGCGGTCCATCTCCATCAGGTCGCAATGCGACTGGCCATCGAAGTGCACCCGGGCGTCCAGCCCGCGGGTGAGCATGAATTCCACCTCGCACGAGTCGTTGACGGCGATGGGGCGGTTGCTCATCGACTGCGGGCAGATCGGCACCAGGGCAATGGCCTGCAAGGTGGGGTGCAGGATGGGGCCGCCAGACGCCAGTGCATAGGCGGTGGAGCCGGTGGGCGTGGAGACGATCAGGCCGTCGGAGCGCTGGCTGTAGACGAACTGGTTGTCGATGAAGACTTCAAATTCGATCATCGAGCCCATCGCGCCGCGGCTGAACACCACGTCGTTGAAGGCGAGGGCGCTTGCCACCTCGGCGTCCTCGCGCCGGACCGAGGCCTGCAGCAGGATGCGGTCCTCGGGCAGGAATTCGCCGTCCAGGATGGCATCCACCGAAGCCAGCATCTCGTGCAGCGGAATGTCCGTCATGAAGCCCAGCCGGCCCTGGTTTACGCCTACCAGCGGAACCCGGTACGGCGCCAGCATGCGTGCGATGGAGAGCATGGTGCCATCCCCGCCGAGTACGATGGCCAGGTCGGCGATCTTGCCAAGATCGGTGCGCTGGATCAGCGGGTAGATGCCCGCCTGCTCGGGCGTGGCACTTTCTGCGTCGATCAGCACGTTCACGCCGCGCGCGGCCAGATGGTCGGCCAGCATCCGCAGCGATTCGACGATCTGGGGCTTGCTGTGTCGGGCAACGAGGCCGACGTTCTTGAACAGACAGGTCATGGCGGCATTCTACATGGGCGCTCTGGTATTGCTCAAAGCGTCGGTGTCCGCGCTGCGCTCCGATTCGAGGGCCTTGAGATAGAAGCGGATCAGGTCGGCAAGCGATGCCACCTCCAGCTTGTTGAAAAGGTTGGCGCGATGCACTTCCACCGTCCGCGGCGAAAGCTCCAGTTCGCGTGCGATTTCCTTGCTGGACATGCCGTCGGCAACGCGCTGCAAAACTTCACGCTCGCGGTCGGAAAGCCTGCGCAGGCGATGGGTGACCTCCAGCGTTTCCACCTCTTGGCGGTGCTGCTGGATGCTCAGGCGGATGCCGCGCTTGAGGCTGTCCACCAGGCGCTGCTTGTCCACCGGCTTGGTCAGGAAGTCGATGGCGCCGGTGCGGAAGGCGCGGCTGCACTGCTCGATGTCGCCATGGCCCGTGATAAAGACGATGGGCATGGCCATGTCGCGTGCCACCAGCATCTCCTGCAGGGCCAGGCCGGTGATGTGCGGCATGCGGATATCCAGTACCAGGCATCCGATTTCGCCGCCCTGGTAGTGATTGAGGAAGGCATGGGGCGAATCGAAGGCTTCCACCCGCCATCCTTGGGCGCGGATCAAGAGCTGCAGGGAGTCCCGCACGGCCTGGTCGTCGTCGACAATGTAAACGGTGGGGACGGTGGTGTTCATGACGCGGTGAACTCCTGCGTATGCACAAAGGTACTGGTTTTGAGCGGGGGCAGCTCCACGCTGAATTCTGCACCGCCTTCCGGGTTGTTGGATACCTTTAGCGTGCCGCCGACCGACTCGATGATGGTCTGGCTGATGGTCAGGCCCAGCCCCATGCCGGTGGCCTTGGTGCTGAAGAAGGGGTCGAAGATGCGGCAGACTTCCTCGGGTGGGATGCCGCTGCCGTTGTCGCGTACGCGGATGAACACGCGCTCGCCGTTGAAGCCGGTTTCCACCTGCAGGCGGCCATAAGGGTAGACCCCTTGCATCGCGTCCAGCGCGTTGCGGATCAGGTTCAGCACCACCTGCTCGAGCTGGATGGTGTCCGCATACACCAGCGGCAGGCCCGTACGGGTGCGGTCGATCACTTCAACACCCTGGGCTCTGAGATCGTGCTCGGTGAGGATGAGCGCGTTGCCCACCACATGGTTGACGTCCACCGGCACGAACTGCTGTGTCTTGCGCGCCACGAATTCGCGCAGGCGGTGGATGATCTGCCCGGCGCGGTCGGCCTGTGATACGGCGGAGCGCAGCGCCCGTCCGATCATCTCCAGGTCGGGCTCGTCCTCCTCCAGAAGGCTTAGGCTGGCTTCGCAGTAGCTCATGATGGCCGACAAGGGCTGGTTGATCTCGTGCGCAATGCCCGAGGCCATCTCACCCATGGAGTTGATGCGGGCCACCCGCGCCAGCTCCACCTCGTGCTGGCGCAGCCGGCGTTCGCTGGCTTCCAGCGCCTCCAGCATGCGTCGACGCACGGGGGCAGTGTCACGGAAGGTGAGTACTGCACCCACCATCTGCTGGCCCCGGTCGAACAGTGGCGAGACGGTGCCTTCGATGTGCAGCTTCTGTCCGCCGTCCAGGATCAGGAAGCTGTTTTCGGCCAACCCCACTTCGCTGCGGCGCTGCAGGCACTCGGTGAAGGGGTCGGCCATCGCCTGCCGTGGCAGGTCGTAATGAATGACCACCAGCTTGCCGACCGGCCGTCCCACCGCGCGTTGAGGGAAGGGGTGGCCCAGCAGTCGGGCGGCTGCCGGGTTGAGGTACTGGACGATGAAGTCGTTGTCGAAGGTGATCACCGCGTCGCTGATCGCCTGCAGAATCACGGTGGCGTTGCCCCGCTCCAGGTAGAGGTTGTCGGTAGCGCGCTGTCGCAGCCGCCGATGTCGCGCATGGAGGGCGCTGACCAGGAGGGCAAAATAGCTGATGAGCGTGGAAAGCCCCATCGCAAGCCACGGTCCCACCGGCGACAGCACCGAGAAGCCCAGCTGCTGCGATACGGCCAGCTCGTACGGAAAGTAGGGCACGTCCACCAGCACCCGCGTTTCCAGACGGGGCAGCAGCCAGCGTTCGAGGGTGGTGCGGTGCACCGGGGCGCGGCTTTCGTACACCAGCTGGTCATAGCGATTCGGACGGGCCTCACGACGGGGACTGCCCTCGTAGCGGGTGACGGCCATGTCGTACTGACGCGCCTTGTCTTCGGTGGGGTGCAGCAGTCCGGGCAGTTTTACCACCAGGGTGACGATGCCGAGCGCGTCATTGCTGCGGATCGCCGGATCGCTGGGGGCCGTCTCGCCACGGTAGATGGCCCGCACGTAACCCAGGCCATGCTGATTGTTCATGAGACGGAAGGTGGGGGTCACCTCGATCTCGCTGCTCTTGAGTGCGCGTGTCACCGTGGGGCCGGTGAGGGTGTCGTGCAGCAGGTCCAGCCCGTGCATGGCCCGTGCCGCGCGCGGCAGTGGCGGTTCGGCCATCATCCACGGCAGGTACACGGCGCGGATGCCCGCCCGTGTCCAGCCCAGCGGATTGTGCCAGTGGTGCGTCTCGTCGTGCAGATAGTCGCGAATGGAAAAGGCCTCGCCGTCCGGGCCCGCCTGGGCGGCCTCGAACAGTGGGCGTTCCTCGAGAGTGATACGGGGCTGGTAACCCAGCGTGTACACGAAACCGTAACGCCTGCTGGCTTCCAGCGCGTATTCCCGGATGCGTTCCTCCCGTACCGTGGGGTGATAGCCCACGATCTCGGACAGCCCGAATACCAGCATCTCGCACACTTTCAGCCGCGATTCGATAGTCGTCTTCATGGTGCGTGTGGCTTCTTCGAAGCTCTGGCGCTGTCGGTCCACCGCAATCGACAGGAAGAGTCCCATGAAGGCGCCGAAGAGCACCAGCCACAGCAGCCCTGCGGCCACCCATGCCCTGGCAGGGGCCTGGCGCAGCAGGCGCCAGTGCGACAGGGGCAGGAAGCGGGGCGGTGAGGCAGCCTGGAACATGGCTTACAGCACCGTGCGGATCAGCATGATGGCGCTGCCCGGCTGCAGCAGAGTGGACGGGGCGGGGTTGAAGTCCACTTCTCCGCCCGGCAACTCCAGCGCCAGCACGGTCACCCGGCCCTCCTGCACGCTGAGATACTCGCCGAGCGTACGTCCCTGCCAGAAGGCGTCCACAGGCTGCACCTCGGCCTGGAAAGCGTGGGGATAGTGCTGGTGCAGCCGTTCGAAAAAGTGCAGGGTTTCGGGGCGGATCACCATGTTGGCCATGTTCTGTCCGCCCAGATGCGAGGGGATGACCACCTTGTCTGCCCCTACCGCCAGCAGCTTGCGACGCGAGTTTTCGGTCTCGGCCTTGGACACCACCATCAGGGTGCGGTTGAGGTTTTTGGCAGTCACGACCACAAAGGCGTTCTCGGCATCCGATGAGAGGCAGGTGATCAGGGCGCGCGCCTTGTCCACGCCCGCAGCCTGCAGGTTCTCGTCCTGCGTGGCGTCCCCGATGATGTAGGGGATGTCCCGGCCCTCCAAAGTGATGGCCTGGCTTTCAGTTTTTTCGAGCACCACCACATCCAACCCGGAGCGCAGCAGTTCGTCCAGCGTGTACTGCCCGGTGCGGCTCAGGCCGCAGATGATGATGTGCCCTTCGAGGCGGGCGATCAGTTTTTCCATTTTCCTGCGCTTGAGGTAGATGGGCAGGTCGCCCTGGAACAGCATCAGCGTTAGCGAAGATAGGCCGTAACCGACTACGCCGGTGCCGAACACCACCATGGCGATGGTAAAGAGCCGCCCTTCGTCGCTCAGGGGATGCGTTTCGCCGTAGCCGATGGTGGCCAGCGTAATGACCGTCATGTACAGGCTGTCGAACAGCGGCCAGCCTTCGATCAGCATGTAGCCGACCGTACCCGCCACCAGCGCGGCGAGCAGCAGGCTTAGCAGGAACAGCAGTTTGCGCGCAAAGGCGTTTCCCATCAGTGTACGGCCCCTTGCGGGCGAAAGTCATGCAGGCTGCATTATACCGGCTGGGGGCCGCTGTGCGCAGGCTAGTCCTTCAGCAGACTGGCATAGTGCTGGCGGAACTTGGCGACTTTGGGCGCCACCACCACTTGGCAATAGGGGGTGTAGGGCGCTTTCTCGAAGTAGCGCTGATGCTCGTCCTCGGCAGGATAGAAACGGGTGGCTGGGACGACTTCGGTGACCAAAGGTTGGCCGAAGGCCCGGCTGTCGTTCAGTTCCTTCACGATGGCTTCCGCCGCCTCGTGCTGCGCTTGGTCGTGATAGAAAATGGCGGAGCGGTATTGTGTGCCGACATCGTTTCCCTGACGGTTGAGTGTGGTGGGGTCGTGCAGGCTGAAAAAGACTTCCAGCAGGGTGCGGTAGCTGATGTGCTCCGGGTTGAAAGTGATCTGGACTGCCTCCGCATGGCCGGTGTTGCCCGTGCATACGGCACGGTAACTGGGGTTGGGCACGTCTCCGCCAGTGTAGCCGGACACCGCGCGTTCCACGCCCCGCAGCCGGTTGAATGCGGTTTCGATGCACCAGAAGCAGCCGCCGGCGAAGGTGGCCGTCTCTAGGTGTGTATGCTGTGAATTTTCCATGGATGGATCCTCCGGTGCTGTCATGGTTGAAATCGTGGCGTCTCCCCGGTACGACCAGAGTGGAAGGCCTTTGCGCTGTCTGCGCCCGGCAGTGCCCTGCCAGATATCGGCATGCCGGCCCCGTTACCCTGCCAACCCGCGACCAGAAGTGAAAGGAGGCGGGCCCACTGGTGAGCGTGAATCCGCGCACTGGACAGTGGGCCGTGGGTGCAGCTTACCTGAGCAGCTTCTGGAACAGTTGCACCAGTGAGGCGGTTTCCTTTCCGAGGGGCTCGAAAAAGGCACGATCGGTGGCTTCCACAATCCGTATGGCCTGGGCGGCCAGCTCGCGTCCGGCGTCGGAGACTGTAATCACTTTGGCGCGGGTGTCTTCAGGATGAGGGGCCCGCTCGAAGCACCCCATCTTCTCCAACGTGCGCACGACTTGGGAAATGGTCATAGGGTCGCTGCGCGTCAGTTGTGAGAGCCGGGCCTGGGTGATCGGTTCTTCCTGCCCAAACCAGCTGGCCACGGCCAACGCCACGAACTGCGTATGGGTAAGCCCCAGCGGCTGCAGGGCGTTCCGTTGTTCCCGTTGCCAGAGGTTGGAAATCCGCCACAACAGGAAACCTGGGCTTTCGGAAGGGCCACTGAAAGTTGTGGGCAGGGGGGCATCGGTCATGGGAGGGGGTGTTCCTTCTGCGTCTTCCGTGCAAGGTAATCGGCAAGACCTTGCAGTACGCTGGGGAAATCCTCGCTGGCTGCTTCCCCGATCACTTGGGCATCCGGTCCCTGGGCACGCAGGGCATAGGTGACACGGCTTTTCTGACCCGTTAGCGCTTCGACATGGTGCTCGACCTGGATAAGGGTGTCGCCAAAGCAGCTTTCGTCCGTAAAGGTCTGAGGGGCGACCACGGAAACCAGTGTACTGTCGATGACGGTGCCGTCTGGCAGTTCCATGGCAAATCCGGTGCCATTGGCGAAGGGGCCGTCGATCCGGATGGATTTGACGCCCGGATTCCAGTCCTTCCAAGTGGATGTGTCGGCCAGCACGCTCCAGATAGATGTTACTGGCGCGTCAAAGTCATGCGTGCAGCAAGTGCTCCAGGCGGTCATGGCAAGATCCTCGGTTTGTGTAAGTGGACATATTATATGTGCACTTAATAAAAAGATCAGCTGCCTCTGAAAATGGCTACAGCCCGCTGACCCCTCTCCACGTAAATAGTTGTTGAACCGGGAAAAAGAGCAAGCAGTAGCTAGCCGCCCCGCAGTCCCCGCTTTATGCGCGTGCCGAAGAAAGGAGAACATCCGTGGCTGACCGCTCCAAAGGCGCAGTGGTCTGCAGGCTGTCTGCGTGGCTGGGGAGAGTGCGTAGGAGGAGCGCGTTAACGGGCAGGGGGGCGGGGGAAGGCCTGCGGGAGTGGCTACTGTGGCAAGGCTTGGCCGAACGCTTCGAGCGTCAGCCGCACGGTGGTGGTCTGGATGTCCACCGTGTCGCTCACTGGAACCGCATAGCCGCCTGCCATCGTTACTACCAGGCTGAGCTGGCTTTGACGCACAGCCTGCAGCACCTGCCGGTCGCGCGCTGCAAGCCCGGCCTTGGTCAGCGAGAGTTTGCCCAGGCGGTCGCCCGCATAAGGGTCGGCCCCGGCCAGATAAAACACAATGTCGGCGCGTGCAGCAGTGAGCACCGGCTCGAGGTTGGCCGAAAGCGCGGCGAGGTATTTGTCGTCGCCCGTGCCGTCCGGCAGGTCGATATCCAGGCTGCCAGCCGTACGTCGGAAGGGGAAATTACGGGCACCATGCATCGAAAAGGTGAATACCGATGGGTCGCCGGCAAAGATGGCGGCGGTGCCGTTGCCCTGATGCACGTCCAGGTCCACCACCAGCGCACGCCGGATGCGTCCGCTGCGCTGCAGGGTACGGATGGCTACCGCAACATCGTTGAATACACAGAAGCCGCTGCCCTTGTCAGCCGAGGCGTGATGCGTGCCGCCGGCCAGGTTGATGCCGCATCCGCTCTCAAGCGCGCTGAGCGCCGCCCACACCGTGGCGCCCACCGACCGGCAGCTACGTTCCACCAGCCCCGGCGACCACGGAAAGCCGATCTCGCGCATCACCGCGGGAGGCACGGTGCCGCCTAGCACGGCATCCACATAGGATGGGGCATGGGCGCTACACAACTCGTCCCGACTGGCTGGCGGGGCGATCGCCAGCTGCTCGGCCGCAAAACCTGCTACGGCCTGAGTGAGCAGGGCGTACTTCTCTGCCGGGAACCGATGGCCCGGCGGCAGCGGCATCGGGAAGACATCGGTGCGATAGATGTGCATGGTCAGAACGGCTGCACCAAGGCGAAGCGCGGCACCGGTCCACCCTGGTGCTCAACCGTTTCCACAAACATTTCCAGCGGGCGTATCCACAGGCCAAAGTCCCCGTAGAGCGCACGGTAGACCACGTGCCAAGCTTCGGTCTCCGAGTGCCGTGCCACGCCGCTGACTTCGTACAGGCCACCCTTGTAGTGGCGGTAGATGCCCGGAACGGGCTGCGCGGATACGGCGGAAGAAGCGTTCATGGCAGGCGGGCCAGGTACTCGGTCATGCGTGCGAACAGTCCGTCGGCGTCCACCTGGTTGATCCAGTGCACATTGGCCGGGCGGCCGCTCGTCCCCCACCAGTCCACCACCGTGGCGCCCAGTGTGAGCGGGCTGGTGGTTTCTACCTCTACGTTCACCCTGCGCCCGGCAAAGAGCTCCGGCGCAAGAAGATAGGCAATGACGCAGGGGTCATGCATCGGCGCGCCGTGCATGCCGAACTTCTGCACGTCGTAGCGTTCCAGGCTGGTCACGATATTGGCAGCCAGCGGGCCGCAACGGTTGGGCAGGGCACGCCAGCGGCTGACACGCTCGGCGGTGGTCTGCGCCTGATGGGTAACGTCCAGCGGCAGCATGGTGATGGGCGCGCCGCATTGCAGCACGATCTGGGCGGCATGCGGGTCGGCGTAGATGTTGAATTCGGCTGCCGGGGTGATGTTGCCGGCCTCGAAGTAGGCCCCGCCCATGAGCACGATCTCCCGGATACCGCGCACGCAGCCAGGGTCACGCCGCAGGGCCAAGGCTATGTTGGTGAGGGGGCCGACGGGGCACAGAGTGATGCTGCCGGGGGCGGCCTCCCGCAAGGTGCGAACCATGAAGTCGACCGCATGCTCGTCTGCCAGCGCCATGGAAGGCTCGTGCAGCGGCACGCCGTCCAGTCCGGTCTTGCCGTGCACATGCTCAGCCGTGACAGGGGCGACCAGCAACGGCCGGTCGGCCCCGGCATGCACCGGAATATCCGGGCGGCCTGCCCACTCGCACACGATGCGGGCGTTGCGCGAGGTGTGATGCAGGCCGACATTGCCGGCCACGGCCGTCAGCGCCAAGGGCTGGATTTCCTCGTGGGCGCCGAGCATGAACAGGATGGCAACGGCATCATCCTGGCCCGGGTCGGTATCGAAGATCACCGGGATGCGTGTCATGGAGCTTCTGCCTTCAATTTCAGGGAAAGCGGGCGAGCATCCCGCAACGCTGCGGGCGCGTCAAGCCGCCCCGGGGTGCCAACGCCAAGTGGCAAAGGTAGTGTCCGGGACTAGACCACAGCGGCGGTAGACCGACTGGGCAGTCAGATTGTCGTGGGCGGTTTCCAGCATCATCTCTCCCCCCTGGCGCGCCACCTCCTCCTGCGCAGCCCGGATCAGCGCCTCGGCCAGTCCCTGCCCACGGGCCGCCGGTGCCACGAACAGGTCGTGCAGCAGCCAGTTGGGGCGCAGGGTGAGCGAAGAAAAGCCAGGATAGAGAAGGGCAAAACCCTGTACCGCGCCGCTGTCGCTGCTGCCGAGGAGCACCACCGCATCGCCGGCCTTCAATCGGTTCTCCAGAAAGCGGCGGCAATCGGCTGGGGCCTGTACCACATGGTAAAAGGCAAGATAGTCGACAAACAGTGCCAGAAAGGCGGGTACATCGCTGAAGCTGGCGCGGCGGATGACGAGGTTGCTCATGGAGGCTCCGTAATACAGGGTTGGCCGAAAGACAGGGGTACGCCAGACAGGTACAATACCCGCCTTTTTTCAAGAGGTTACCCTGTCATGCTGATGTTGGCACCAATGGAAGGGCTCGTGGACGACGTCATGCGTGACATCCTCACCCGTCTGGGCGGGGTGGATGTGTGCGTGACCGAGTTCGTGCGTGTGACCAGCGTGCTCCTGCCTGCCCGGATGTTTTACCGGCTGGCCCCGGAGTTGCGCAACGGTGCACGGACGCGGGCGGGCACACCGGTGCGGGTGCAGCTGTTGGGGTCCGACCCGGCCTGCGTGGCCGACAATGCTGCCCGCGCCGCAGAGCTTGGAGCACCGGCGGTCGATATCAATTTCGGCTGTCCTGCCCCCACCGTCAACCGCCATCGGGGCGGAGCGGTCCTGCTCAAGGAGCCGGCGCTGATGCATGACATCGTAGCCGCGATGCGTAGCGCCGTCCCGGCCCATGTCCCGGTGACGGCGAAGATGCGTCTGGGCTATGAGGACACCGCGCACACGCTGGAATGTGCCGCCGCGGTGGCGGACGCGGGGGCCAGCGAGCTGGTGGTGCATGCGCGGACCAAGGTGGAGGGCTACCGCCCACCCGCTCACTGGGAGTGGCTGGCCCGCATCCGCGAGCACGTCAGCTTGCCGGTAGTGGCCAACGGCGAGGTCTGGACCATCGAGGACTACCGCACCATCCGGTCCGTCAGCGGTTGCGAGCGGGTGATGATCGGTCGTGGTCTGGTGGCTGCCCCCGACCTGGCGCAGCGCATTGCGGCCGGGACAGAGGGTGACCCGATGCCGTGGGCGCAGCTGCTGCCGTGGGTGGAGGATTTTTACACCCAGTGCCGGGCCAAGGGGGAAGGCTCGCGCTATCCGGTGGCGCGCCTGAAGCAATGGCTGGGCCAGTTGCGCCGTACCTATCCCGAGGCCGGCCAGCTGTTCGAGTTGCTGCGCCGGGAAACGGACGAGGCCGTGGTAGGCCTGCGTTTGGCGGGGGCCGTCAGCGCTGCAGCTTCAGGCTGATCTATGCCCGGCCTTGCCTCTGCCGTCCGGTAGTGGGGGCAACATGGAGCATACATGGCACGCGGGTGCCGGCAAGGACAGCTTGGCCGAAAGGGCGGAACGGGCTTGACCAGCCTACAGGGCGACGCGGAAGGGGGCACAGCTACCGGTTAGGCCAGCCGCAGGGAAAGGTGGGGGAGGGTCGGGCCGCCGGAGGTGGCAGCCCGATCCGGGTCACAACGGTCATCCACTGTGGAGGCGGATGCCAGGGCAAGCGGGCAGAAAAACTGGGTGGGCATTTTCAGACGAATTCCACCGGTACGAAGTAACTGCCACGCGAACGGGTGACCAGCACTTGCGGCTGGCCTTCCACCACGGCGCGGAATGCCTTGGGCAGGCGGCGCCAGTCCAAAAACTTCATCTTGATCTGTTCACTGGTTTTCATGATTCCTGGTCCTCATTCAACTTTGTGAATCACACTGGTGACAACGCCCCAGATGAGGAAGTTTGCCGTTTCGGGCACTTCGATTGGGGCGTAGGCAGGGTTTTCCGGCAAAAGCCGTACCCGCCCGTTTTCGCGCTCCAGACGCTTCACCGTCAATTCGCCGTCCAGCACGGCCACGACTACCTTGCCGGCGCGCGCCTCCAGGGAGCGGTCGACCACCAGCATGTCGCCATCGTGAATGCCCGCGTCGATCATCGAGTCCCCCTTGACCTTGACGAGAAAGGTGGTGGCAGGGCGGTTGACGAGGTGCGTGTTGAGGTCGATGTCGGCCTCGCGCAGGTCGTCGGCGGGAGCGGGAGCACCAGCCGGTACGCGACTGGCAAACAACGGGAGCGACAGCTGGGACAGCCTTTCGGCCAAGGTGTGGATGGCTTCGGCCTCACTGCCGTGCACCGTGCGCAACTGGCGATACTCAGCCAGCCAGCTGTCCAGTACCGGCTTGAGCGGCTCGGGGACCCGCATCGGGACCGTCTTGTCGCCGCCGAAGGCGGACTTGCGCCCTGCGCCCTCCCGCTTTCCACCCTGAGCCATGGTTTTGCCTTGCGTATTGATGCTGTGTTTTGATTCTGTACAAAATCATCCGCCTTGGCAAGGAAAATGTCGGGCCTGGTCGCTCACTGGTGGAGAGAATCCAATAAATGTCCTGCAAGCTCCTGTTGGATAAGGGGTTTGCAAAAAAGGGACAGTGGACGCGGGAAAAGCAAAGAGGGATGGCGCGTCGCCTCAGCGGGGATCGCTCCGGTCTAGACGCAAAACCGGGCGCAAGGCCCGGTTCAGGGAAGAGCAGGCGGTCAGCTCCGCCTGGGCGGAGCTGACCGGCGCATACAGCTTAGGTCCGTTCGACGGCCAAGGCCACGCCCATGCCTCCGCCGATGCACAGCGTGGCCATGCCTTTGCGGGCATTGCGACGACGCATCTCGTGCAGCAGCGTCACCAGCACGCGGCAGCCCGAGGCGCCGATGGGGTGGCCCAGCGCGATCGCCCCGCCGTTGACGTTGACCTTCTCTTGCGGCCACTTCAGCTCGCACGCCACGCCGAGGGCCTGGGCGGCAAAAGCCTCGTTGGCTTCGACGAGATCCAGATCGTCCACCGTCCAGCCAGTCTTCTCCAGTACCTTGCGAACCGCCGGCACCGGGCCGATCCCCATGATGGAGGGGTCTACCCCGGCCAGGGCATAGCCCTTGATCGTGGCCAAAGGCTCAAGGCCCAGCTCACGAGCCTTGGCCGCCGACATCACCATGACCGCGGCTGCGCCATCATTGATGCCAGAGGCGTTGCCCGCAGTGACCGTGCCTTCCTTCTTGAAGGCTGCACGCAGCTTGCCCAGGCTTTCGGCGGTCACGCCTTCCTTGATGAACTCGTCGGTGTCAAAGGCAACCGGATCGCCCTTTCGCTGCGGCACCATCACCGGAACGATCTCATCCTTGAAGCGGCCCTCGCGGCGGGCAGCTTCGGCGCGGTTCTGCGAGCTGGCCGCAAGCTTGTCCTGCTCCTCGCGGCTGATGCCGTACTTCTCGGCCACGTTCTCGGCGGTGATGCCCATGTGGTACTGGTTGTACACGTCGGTCAGACCGTCGTGCACCATGCTGTCCACCAGCTGCGCGTTCCCCATGCGGAAACCGTCGCGTGAACCCATCAGCAGGTGCGGGCTCATCGACATGTTTTCCTGCCCGCCGGCAATGACGATTTCGGCGTCGCCGCAGGCCACAGCTTGGGCAGCCAGGTGGACAGCACGCAGGCCGGAGCCGCAGACCACGTTCAGCGTCGAAGCGGGCGTGCCGATCGGCAGCCCCGCCTTGATCAGTGCCTGGCGCGCCGGGTTCTGCCCGACGCCTGCGGTCAGCACTTGGCCCAGGATGACCTCGGATACTGCCTCGGGCGCCACGCCGGTCTTCTCCAGCAGGGCCTTGATGACAGTAGCACCCAGATCGGGGGCCGACACCTTGGCCAGCGCGCCGCCGAAGTTGCCGATTGCCGTGCGGCAGGCGGCCACGATGACTACATCTTGTTGTTGCATCTTGCTTTCTCCACGGAAACGCCCGGCTGTGGGCTTGCGTGCGCCGGGCGAGGAACAGGGTTGGCCGAAGCGGCTCAGCTCAGTTGGGCCACCGGAGTGGGCAGCGAACGCGCCAGAACGTAGGTGCCGGGTGCCGCAGCCAGCGGGGGAAATTCCTTGCTGCCCAGGGTCTTGGGTGCGGCCACCTTCTTGCCGGATTTGGGTGCCAGCCAGCCGTCCCAGTCCTTCCACCAGCTGCCCGGATGGCTCTGGGCGCCCTCGAACCATGCCTCGGCCCCGTCCGGCAGGCTCTCGTTGGTCCAGTAGTTACGCTTGTCCTTGGTGACCGGGTTGATCGACCCGGCGATGTGGCCGGACGCCCCCAGCACGAAGCGCTTCTCGGCAGCACCACGGAAGTACTTCACGCCCGAATAGGCCGACTTCCACGGCACGATATGATCCTCGCGCGCAGCAAACACGTACACCGGCAGCTCGATCGTGCCGATGTCGATCGGCACGTTGCACAGCGTGATGCTGCCTGGCTTGGTGAGTGCGTTGTTCATGTAGAACTCTTTGAGGAAGAAGGTGTGCATCGGCAGCGGCAGGTCCACCGAGTCGTTGTTCCAGAACAGCAGGTCGAACGGTGCCGGCGTTTTACCCAGCAGATAGTTGTTGACCACGTAGTTCCACACCAGGTCGTTGGCGCGCAGCGAGGCGAAGGTACGACCGATCTCGCGCCCGCTGACGATTCCGCCTGCCTCCATCTTCGCCTCGCGGCTGCGGATCAGGTTGTCGTCGATAAACACACGGATCTCGCCCGGATCACTGTGGTCGATGAGCGAGGTCATGAAGGTGGCCGAATCGATGCTGGTGTCGCCACGGGCCTTCATCACTGCCAAAGCGGTGACCAGGATGACGCCGCCGATGCAGAAGCCCAGGGCATTCATGCTGGGCTGGCGGGTGATCTTCTTCACTACATCGGTGGCGGCAAACACACCTTTTTCAAGGTAGGTTTCCCAAGTGAAGTGCTTCATCTCGGGGACCGCGGAGCGCCAGCTGATCATGAACACCCGGTAACCCTGGCCGACGAAGTGGCGCACCATGGAGTTTTCCGGCTGCAGGTCCATCAGGTAGTACTTATTGATGCAGGGAGGGATAATGAGCAGCGGCTTCTCGTAGACCTCACCGGTGGTGGGGGTGTACTGGATGAGTTCGATCAGGTCGTTGCGGAAGACCACTTCGCCTGGGGTGACGGCGATGTTCTTGCCGATCTCGAACTTGCTCTCGTCCGACATCGAGATGTGGCCCTTCTGCATGTCGTCCAGCATGTTCTTCATGCCTTCGACCAAGCTCTCGCCCTTGGTCTCCATCACCCGCTTCATCACTTCCGGGTTGGTCAGCATGAAGTTGGTGGGCGACATCGCGTCGATGTACTGGCGGGCGACGAAGTTGAGGCGCTCTTTGGATACCCCCTCCAGCTGTGCCTTGTCCACCAAGTCCAGCATCCAGCGGGAGCTGAGCAGGTAGCTCTGCTTCAGGAAGTTGTAGAACGGGTGTTCGTTCCATTCGGGCGCGGCAAAGCGCTTGTCCTGCGACGCGGCGGCAGCGGCAGCGGCACCTTCGGCCGGCTTCTGGCCGAGGAAGGACATCCACAGGTTCATCTGCTGCTGGTAGAGGTTGTTCTGCAGTGCCATGAACTGGTTGGCGTTGGCCATCATCTGGCCCCAGGCTGCGGCCATCGGATTGAGTGCGGCGTCCTTGGGCAATCCCGCGCTCAGCGAGTTGACGAACTGCTGCATCCATTTCTGGTTGGCTTCGGAAATGCTTTCGAAGAACTTGTCCAGAGAAGTGGTCGTATCCTGATTCAAGGTGGTCTCCCGAACTGGCATAGAAGTGGGCTTTCAGCCCGGCGGGCGCTGCAGTGCCGGGCGCAGGTCTTGCACTACGCTAACTGCACTGTATGACAAATTCACTATGCGCGGTATGGTCAATTGTCCGACGAGGGGGCATGTGTTGCGGCGATGCACAATGCATGCCCGCGCCGCCGCCTCGCCGCCTCCGGCGGGTTCTGGGATAATGGGCCGCAACTGTAGGAGACCTGAACATGTCACGTGTACTGCTGGAATCAGCCCCGGTGACGGTGGGCAACATTTTCTGCATCGGCCGCAACTATGCAGCGCATGCGGCCGAGCTTGGCAATGCGGTGGAGCCCGAGCCGCTGGTGTTTCTGAAGCCTACCTCGGCCATTGCCTTGGAAAACCAGCCGGTGACGCTGCCTGCCTTCTCGCACGAGGTACATCATGAGGGTGAACTGGTGGTGCTGATCGGCAAGGGCGGGACGGACATTTCCGAGGCCGAGGCGCTGGCGCATGTGGCCGGCTACGGCGTGGGGCTGGACCTGACTGCGCGCGACGTGCAGGCCGACGCCAAGGCGCGAGGCCTGCCTTGGACCAAGGCCAAGGGCTTTCGCGGCGCCGCCTGCGTCTCTGCCTTTGTGTCGGCAATGCAGGTGCGCAGCCCCCAGGCGCTGCACTTCTCGCTGTCGGTCAACGGCCAAGTGCGACAGCAGGGCGATACCTCGCTGATGCTTTTTCCCGTGGCGCGCATCATCAGCACGCTCTCCAGCGTGTATGGCCTCAGCGAGGGAGACCTGATCTTCACCGGGACGCCGGAAGGCGTGGCGGCCTTGGCGCCCGGCGATACTGTCGAGATGGTGCTGGAGCAGTGGGTGACCGCGCGCTGGCAGGTCGCTGCATGAGCCGGGACGCCGTGCAGGCGGAAGAGGGCAGTGACCGCGTCCGTCTGGATAAATGGCTGTGGGCGGCGCGATTCTACAAGACCCGCCAGCTGGCGCACGAGGCCTTGGAGCTGGGGCGTGTCAGCGTCAACGGCGACAAGGTGAAGGCGTCCCGGATGGTACGGATAGGTGATGTGCTGGATCTGCGCATCAACCAGCTGGACTACCGGCTTACCGTGGATGCTCTGGCCACCCAGCGACGTCCGGCCAAGGAGGCGCAGGCCCTCTACACCGAGGACGAAACGGTGCGGGTCGCACGTGAGGAGCGGGTAGCGCTCCTGAAGGCCGAGCGTTCTAGTTTCCCCTTTGGTGAAGGCCGCCCCACCAAGAAAGCCCGCCGGGACATCATGCGCTTCAAGGGGCAGGACTGAACGCCCGCCCAACCGTTCGGCCTGCCTTCAGGGTTGGCCGAACCCTTCTTTTCCGAACATGACCGCTTCTTCCCCTGCTTCTTCCACGCCCCTCTTGCCCTTTGCGGGCTTTTATTTCTGGTACTTCGCCTTCGTCGGCCTCTTCAGCCCCTTCTGGGGCCTGTACCTTGAGGCTCTGCACTTCACGCCCTGGCAGATTTCTGTACTGATCGCACTGTCCACCGTGGCCCGCATCCTGGCCCCCGGTCTCTGGGGCTGGTTGGCCGACCGCACAGGGAGGCGGCGGCCGATCGTCCTGCTGACATCCGTCCTGTCCGCTGTCGCTTTTGCGGTGCTTGCGCCCGGTCAGTCGTTCTGGTGGATCTTCGTGACCCTGGCAGTGGCCCAGTTTTTCTGGGCGGCCGCCCTGCCGCTGGTCGAGGCCAGTACTGCCCATCTGACACGCGACACGCCCGGGCGTTACAGCCGGGTGCGAGTGTGGGGCTCGGTGGGGTTCGTTGCCTTTTCGGTGGCCGGTGGCTATCTGCTCGACCTGCTATCGCTGGCGGCGCTGCCCTGGATGATCGTGGCTGTGCTGGCTGCTCTGGCCGTGGCGGCCAGTCGGGTGCCTGAGGTGAGCGTGCCGCGCCGGCAGGCGGCCGGTTCGGTCTGGGACACGTTGCGCCAGCCTAAGGTGATGGCGCTTTTTGCCTGCTGTTTCCTTATGGCGTTTGCACACGGCCCGTACTACACCTTTTATTCCATCGGCCTGAAAGCGGTGGGCTATGGCAAGGAGCTCACAGGCTGGCTCTGGTCGGTGGGAGTGCTCAGCGAGATTGGCATCTTCCTGCTGATGCCGCGCATCATGGCGCGCTGCAGCCTGGAGCGCTTGATGGTGGTATCGCTGGTGGCTGCCGTGCTGCGCTTCGGTCTGATCGCTTTCTGCCTGTCGGTGCCGTGGCTGGCTGTTACTGCCCAGGCACTGCACGCCTTTACCTTCGGATTGCACCATGCAGTCTCGGTGGGCTTGATCCACCGCTTCTTTGCCGAACCGCACCATGCCCGGGCCCAAGGGCTGTACATTGTGGCGTCTTTCGGGCTGGGCGGTACCAGCGGTGGGCTTCTCGGCGGAGTGTTGTGGCCGGAAGGCGGTCTCGTGGCCACTTTCACGCTTGCCGCCGGGGCCGCACTAATCGGCGTGGCCGTGGGATGGCTAGGGTTAGTGAAGAGCAAACATTAATTTTACTTTTTGTCCAATATTTCGGACGTCATGTCCAATGATGTCCTGTATGTCAGAGACCCCTCCCGAATGAAGCGGGCCCAGTCTTTTGCATTGCGCCAAAGACTGCTTGTAAAGCGCGTAAACCCTATGCCAGAATGGTTTTTCAAGTATTTGAAAACGGCTTACGAACCGGCAGAGAGACCATGAGCGCGCAGACCCTTTACGACAAACTCTGGGCAAGTCATGTGGTGCGCGAGGAGGACGACGGGACCGTCCTGCTCTACATCGACCGACATCTTGTCCACGAAGTGACTAGCCCGCAGGCATTTGAAGGCCTGAAAATGGCGCAGCGCCCGCTGTGGCGAGTGAGTTCCATCGTTGCCACAGCAGACCACAATACGCCCACGGACCATTGGGAGGACGGCATCAAGGATCCGGTGTCCCGGCAGCAGGTGGAAACGCTGGACGCCAACATCAAAGCCTTCGGGGCGCTGGCTTATTTCCCCTTCCGGGACCGCGGGCAAGGCATCGTGCACGTCATGGGGCCGGAGCAGGGCGCTACGCTGCCTGGCATGACGGTTGTGTGCGGAGACAGCCACACCTCTACCCATGGGGCTTTCGGCGCGCTGGCCCACGGCATCGGTACCTCTGAAGTGGAGCACGTGATGGCCACGCAGTGCTTGGTGGCCAAGAAGTCCAGGAACATGCTGGTGCGCGTGGAAGGTGACCTGGGTACGGGCGTCACCGCCAAGGATGTGGCGCTGGCCATCATCGGCCGCATCGGTACCGCCGGCGGCACCGGGTATGCCATCGAGTTTGGCGGCAGCGCCATCCGCAGCCTTTCGATCGAAGGCCGGATGACGCTTTGCAACATGGCCATTGAGGCCGGTGCGCGCTCCGGGCTGGTGGGCGTGGACGAAAAAACCATTGCTTACGTAAAGGATCGGCCGTTCGCTCCGAAGGGCGAGCTGTGGGACAAGGCGGTGGCCTACTGGCAGACACTGCATTCTGACGAGGGCGCTCGCTTCGATACGGTGGTCGAGATGCGGGCCGAGGACATCCGGCCGCAAGTGACCTGGGGCACCTCGCCGGAAATGGTGACCGACATTGGCGGGCGGGTACCCGATCCGGCCCGCGAGTCCGATCCGGTAAGGAAAGCCAGCATTGAGCGCGCCTTGACCTACATGGGGCTGGTGCCTGACACCCCGATCAGCGAGATCCCCGTGGACATCGTCTTCATCGGTTCCTGTACCAATTCCCGCATCGAGGACCTGCGGGCAGCCGCGGAGGTGGCACGCGGGCGTCGCAAGGCCGAGTCGGTCGAGCGGGTGCTGGTGGTGCCGGGTTCAGGCCTGGTCAAGGCACAGGCCGAGGCAGAAGGGCTCGACAAGGTGTTCATCGAGGCGGGGTTCGAATGGCGCGAGCCGGGCTGTTCCATGTGCCTGGCCATGAATGCCGACCGTCTGCAGCCGGGGCAGCGCTGCGCCTCCACCTCCAACCGCAATTTTGAAGGCCGTCAAGGGCAGGGGGGGCGCACCCATCTGGTCAGTCCTGCCATGGCCGCGGCTGCGGCCGTGACAGGCCGGTTCGTAGACGTGCGGGCGCTGTAAGGGGCTGACATGCTGTTGCGAATCACCCTGCTCCTGGCAGCCAGCCTACTTCTGGCCGGCTGTCACACCATTGCCGGCTTCGGCAAAGACGTCCGCAGCGCCGGACAGGCAATCGAAAGGGCCGCTCAATGAAGGCATTCACCACACTCGACGGGCTGGTCTGCCCGCTAGACCGTGCCAACGTCGACACTGACGCGATCATTCCCAAGCAGTTCCTCAAGTCGATCAAGCGCTCCGGCTTCGGCCCCAACCTGTTCGACGAATGGCGCTACCTGGACCATGGCGAGCCCGGCATGGACAACAGCCGCCGCCCGGTCAATCCACAGTTCGTGCTGAACTTCCCTCGCTACCACGGCGCGCAGGTGCTGCTGGCGCGTGAGAACTTCGGCTGCGGCTCCAGCCGCGAGCATGCGCCATGGGCACTGGAGGATTATGGCTTCCGCGCGGTCATCGCACCGAGCTTCGCCGACATCTTCTTCAACAACTGCTACAAGAACGGACTGTTGCCGATCGTGCTGCCTGCAGATGTGGTCGACCGGCTGTTTGCCGAATGTGAGGCCAGCGAGGGCTACCGCCTGACGGTGGACCTTGCGGCGCAGACGGTGACCACCCCAGCGGGCGAGGTCTTCGGCTTCGAGATTACTGCACACCGCAAGCACTGCCTGCTCAACGGGCTGGATGAGATCGGGCTGACGCTGCAGCATGCCGACGAGATCCGCGCCTACGAAGCGCGCCGCCGCGCCGAACAGCCCTGGCTGTTTGCCTGAGCGACCCGAGGGGTTGGCCGAAGCCTTCGGCCAACCGCCCCACCGACCCGACGGAATGAACACCATGAAAATCGCAGTTTTGCCCGGAGACGGCATCGGCCCCGAAATCATCGCCCAGGCGCAGCGCGTGCTGGACGTGCTGCGTCAGGATGGCCTGGCCATCGAAACCGAGGAAGCCCCGCTGGGGGGCGCCGGTTACGATGCCTACGGTCAGCCCTATCCGGACGTCACCCAGAAGCTCTGCCGTGAGGCGGACGCCGTGCTGCTTGGCGCTGTCGGCGGCCCGCAGTACGACACGCTGGATCGCCCGCTGCGGCCTGAGCGCGGGCTTCTGGCCATCCGCAAGGACCTCAACCTGTTTGCCAACCTGCGCCCCGCAATCCTGTATCCGGAATTGGCCAATGCTTCCACGCTGAAACCGGAAGTGGTGTCGGGCCTGGACATCATGATCGTGCGCGAGCTCACCGGCGACATCTACTTCGGCCAGCCGCGGGGCATCGCCGTCAACGAGCTGGGCGAGCGCGAGGCCTACAACACCATGCGCTACAGCGAGAGCGAGATCCGCCGCATCGCCCATGTAGCGTTCGGCATTGCGATGAAGCGCAACAAAAAGCTGTGTTCGGTGGACAAGGCCAACGTGCTGGAAACCACCGAGTTCTGGAAAGAGATCATGATCGACGTGGCGCGGGCCTACCCCGAGGTGGAGCTCAGCCACATGTACGTCGACAATGCCGCGATGCAGCTGGTGCGCAATCCCAAGCAGTTCGACGTGATGGTCACCGGAAACATCTTCGGCGACATCCTTTCCGACGAGGCCTCCATGCTCACCGGCTCCATCGGCATGCTGCCCTCGGCCTCGCTGGACCAGAACAACAAAGGGTTGTACGAACCCAGCCATGGCTCGGCGCCAGACATTGCGGGCAAGGACCTGGCCAACCCGCTGGCTACCATCCTGTCCGCAGCCATGATGCTGCGTTACACCTTCAGCCAGGAAGCGGCTGCGCAGCGGGTGGAGGGCGCCGTCAAGACTGTGCTGGCACAAGGTTACCGCACCGCAGACATCCATGAGGCCGGCTGCCAGAAAGTCAGCTGCTCGGGCATGGGTGACGCAGTGGTGAGGGCCTTGGCGGCACAGCACTGAAGAAAGGGAAAACCCTGTTGTGCTGGATGCTGTTGCCCTGCACAATGAAGGAAACCAACAAGACAACAAAGGGCGCCCACGGGCGCCCTTCTGCAACAGTTTTCCCATCTTGAAGACAGAGAATCAGGAGAAACCAGTGAGAGTAGGGTTTGTAGGCTGGCGCGGCATGGTCGGCTCGGTGCTGATGCAGCGCATGCGCGAGGAAAACGATTTCGCGGTCATCGACGAGCCGGTGTTCTTCACCACCTCCAACGTGGGCGGCAGCGCGCCGGATATCGGTTGCGACGTGCCCGCCCTCAAGGATGCACGCAGTGTCGACGCCCTGAAGGCCATGGACGTGATCGTCACCTGTCAGGGTGGCGATTACACCAACGAGGTGTACCCCAGGTTGCGTGCCGCCGGCTGGAAGGGCTACTGGATCGACGCCGCTTCCGCGTTGCGCATGGAGGACGACGCCATCATCATCCTCGACCCTGTCAACCGTAACGTGATCGACCAGGGCCTGGCCCAGGGCGTACGTGACTACATCGGTGGCAACTGCACCGTTTCGCTGATGCTGATGGCGCTGGGCGGCCTGTTCCAGAACGATGCGGTGGAGTGGGTAACGTCGATGACGTACCAGGCCGCTTCCGGTGCCGGGGCGCAGAACATGCGCGAGCTGCTCACCGGCATGGGGGCCATCCACGGTAAGGTATCCGGCCTTCTGGCCGACCCGGCCTCGGCCATCCTTGACATCGATCGCCAAGTCTCCGACTTCCTGCGGGATGATGGCTTTCCCAGCCAGCACTTCGGTGCGCCGCTGGCCGGCAGCCTGATCCCCTGGATCGACAAGGACCTCGGCAACGGTCAGTCCAAGGAAGAGTGGAAAGGTAGTGTCGAGACCAACAAGATCCTCGGCCGTTCCGCCAGCCCCGTGCCGGTGGACGGTCTGTGCGTGCGCATCGGTGCCATGCGCTGCCATAGCCAGGCCCTCACCATCAAGCTCAAGCGTGATATTCCGCTGGACGAGGTGGAATCCATGCTCGCTTCGGCCAACCCCTGGGCCAAGGTCGTGCCCAACACCCGCGAGGCCAGCATGCGCGAACTGACGCCTGCGGCTGTGACCGGCACGCTGACCACCCCGGTGGGACGCTTGCGCAAGATGGCCATGGGCGGCGAGTACCTCTCTGCCTTCACGGTGGGCGACCAGCTGCTCTGGGGCGCGGCAGAACCCCTCCGCCGGATGTTGCGGATCCTGATTGAACGGTAAACTACCGTCCATCCCAGCAGTGCCGGCCTAGCGACCGGCGCCGACGGGGTTGGCCGAAAGGCCAGCCCCGTTGTCATTGCCGCCGCGCGCGGCCAAACCCGAACACTCCCAAGCAGGAATTTTGCCATGCAAGTTGCAGTCGTCGGTGCCACCAGTCTGGTCGGCCAGTCCATTCTCGAACTTCTCGCCGTACGCGGCTTTCCGGCTGAGCGCGTCGTCGCTGTGGACGTCCCTGAGCGCGAGGGGGAAACCGTTGCCTACGGCAACCGCGAACTGGAGGTAAGGGCTGTGGACAGCTTCGGCTTTGACGAGATCGCCCTAGCCCTGTTCGCTGCCGGCAGCGACATTGCTCGGGCCCATGTGCCCCAGGCGCGGGCAGCCGGCGCGGCAGTGGTGGACTTCAGTGCCGCCTTTCGTCATGACCCTGAAGTGCCGCTGGTGGCTCCGTCCGTCAATGCTGCTGAGCTCGAAGGGTTGGCCGAAGCGGCGCTGGTGGCCGTTCCCAACTGCACGGTCATCCCGCTGGCACAGGCTCTGCAGGCCTTGCGCCCCCTGGGCCTGCAGCGCGTAACCGTCTCCACCTACCAGTCGGTATCCGGCAGTGGCCAAGCCGCCATGGAAGAGCTGGCCAACCAGACCACGGCGCTTTTCTCGCAGCGTGATGCCGAAGTGACCGTCTTCCCCAAGCGTATCGCCTACAACGTCCTGCCTTTGATCGGCGACCGCAATGCCGAGGGCATCAGCGATGAGGAACAGTCCGTCATTGATGAAACCCGTCGTCTGCTGGGCCAGCCCGAACTGCCTGTATTCGCCACCTGCGTGCGAGTGCCCACCTTCTTCGGCCACGGCTGGTCGGTGACAGTGGACCTGGAGAAAGGGGTGGATGCGGGCAGGGCCGCCTTGTTGCTGCAGGCGGCCGGTATCAAGGTACGGGACGAGAAAACCGCAGACGGATTCGTCACGCCGATGGAGGCCACCGGCAATGATGTCGTCTGGGCCAGCCGCATCCGGCGTCAGGGCAACACGCTCGCCTTCTGGCTGACCGCAGACAACGTGCGCACCGGTGCTGCGCTGCCCGTTGTGGCGATCGCTGAAACCCTTCTCAAAAACGGGTATTTCGCCGTTCGCTGAAAAGGCGGTAGTATTGCCTCCAACGGGAAGCGCGTATGATGCTGGACTAAAAGGCCGGCGCATGCCGGCCGCCACGGTGCGTGCCGTGGCGGGGCGCAATGTCGCCCTTCCAAAAATAAGTAAAACTCCATTGCCGGAAGGTGGATAGTGACAAATCGGGCAAAACTGAAAGTGGTGACCGCCATGGTCGCCATGGTTCTTTCGGCCAACGTGTGGGCAGGGCTCGGAAAGATCAACGTCCGTTCCAGCCTGGGCGAGCCGTTCCGCGCAGACATCGAGCTGACCGGCACGCGTCCGGGTGAACTCGACGCCACCCGGGTCAGCCTGGCCCCGCCGGACACCTTCCGCGACCTCAATGTCGACTACACCCCGATACTGAACGGGCTGCGCTTCTCTGTGGCCCCCGGCCGTGGCGGCAACCCCACGATTCGCGTCAGTTCCACCGCGCCGATCAGCGAGCCGTACCTGCGCTTCGTGGTGGAGGCGCGCACTGCCGGCAACCGCTCGGTGCGTGAATACACCGTGCTGCTGGATCCAGCGGGTTACGGTGCGGCACCGGCGCCTATCGTGCAGGACGCACCGGCCTATGCCGATACCCGTCTTTCGTCACGTTATCTTCCGTCGCGCGGTGCCGCCCGTGCCAGCCTGCCCGAGGGGCCGCTCTACGTGGCGCCGGGCACCACACTGCGGGAACTGGCCCTGCGCATCAAGCCAGCCAATGCCACTGTCAACCAGGCCATGGCCGCTCTGTTTTCGGCCAACCCGCAGGCCTTCATCGCCGGCAACCCGCATCGGCTGAAGGCCGGCGTGACGCTCAAGGCCCCTGCGCCCGCACGGATGCGACAGCTGTCCGATGCCGAAGCCCGTGCCCTGCTGGCGGGCACGCCGGTTGGCGCCGAAAAACCTGCAGCCCGCCCTGTCGACCCGTCCAGCCCGCAGGCCGCTGCCACGGTCGCGCCGACGACTCCGGCTGCGGGTGCACTGAAGCTGGTACCGGCCGAGCCGGCCAGTGCCGACAAGCTGACCGAACTCCAACAGCAAATCACTGCACGTGAACAGGCCCTGCGCGATGCCGAGGCCCGCATCTCGGCGCTCGAACAGCAGATCCGCGCCCTGCAGCCGGGCTTGCCCCCGGTGCCGCCGGCAGCCTCCGCGCCCGTCGCTGAAGCCGTTGCTGCTTCCGAGCCTGTTGCCGCCCCGGCGCCTGCGCCGGTGGCGCCTCCGGCTGTGCAGCCGTCTCCGGCGCCAGCCGCTTCGCAGCCCACTCCCGCGCCGGTCGAGGCCGGGCCATCAATGCTGGACAGCATGATCGACAACCTGCCGGTGGTCGGAGGCGGTGTGGCCGCTACCGTATTGCTCGGCCTGCTGGGGCTGATGATGGCGCGCCGCCGCAAGGCATCGGCCGCCGGTGCCTCGCTGCGCCTGGGCAAGAACGTAGCCGCACCCACCGGGCTGGCGGCCGGAGCTGCCGCCACCGCAGGCAGCGGCATGGGCCATTCCTTCATGACCAACTTCACCCAGGCTGCCGGCGCGATCGACACCGGCGAGGTGGACCCTGTGGCCGAGGCCGAGGTATATATCGCCTACGGACGCGATGCCCAGGCCGAGGAAATCCTGCGTGACGCCCTGGCCAAAGACCCCACCCGCCATGAGGTGCGTCTCAAGCTGATGGAGATCTACGCCAGCCGCCCGGATCCAGTGGCGTTCGAGCCCTTGGCGCGCGAGTTGCATGCAGCGTTCGACGGCAAGGGCGCCTTGTGGGCCAAAGCCGCTGCGATGGGCCTGGCCATCGATCCGACCAATCCCCTGTATCAGGGCACGCCTTCGGCCAGCGACGACAGTGCAACCCTTGCACCGGCTGCCGCCGCGCCGATCGATCTGGATCAGGAACTCTTTGGCACTGCCGAAGAGCCCGTGCAGGCTCCGGTGGCTGCCGTCGAACCCATCCCCGTGCAGCCCGAACCCGTAGAGCCCGTGCCTGACGAGGCCGACGACCCCTTGCGCGCCGCGCTGTTCGCTGATGACCGTACCCCCGAGACGCCCGAGCCGGTGGCCGAACCCGAGGCCGAAAGCGGCAACATGCTGGACTTCGACCTGGACACCGCACTGGGCGAGACGCTCGATCAGGCGCCGGAGCGTCCCGCTGCCCCGGCCCCCGCCGAAGACAATCTGCTGGACTTCGATTTCAATCTCGACAGCTTGACGAGCGACAAGCCTGCGCCACCGGTAGCTGCCGATAATGGCCCGGTCCTGGAAATTGCCGAGGACGAGCAGCAGGCCGCCGGCGCGAGCGGTTTCGATGCGCTATTCGAAGACATGGCGCCGGCCCCGTCCGGCGGTACCGTGCCACCGGCCGCGACCGCTGCCCTTGGCCCTGAGGGGCTTGCCCTCGACGACAACCCGCACACTACCCAACTGGATCTGGCCCGGGTCTACATCGACATGGGCGATCAGGAGGGGGCCCGCGAAGTGCTGAACGACTTGGTCCGCGAGGCGGATGGGTCCGTCCGCGAGGAGGCCGAGCGGCTGCTAGCCCAGCTGAAGGGTTGAGTCGCACTCCCTACCGGGCGTCCAGGCGCCCGGTTTTGATGAACAGACAAGATTGCCTGAATCGGCAAAAACGAGGAAAACGATGAAGAAGTTTAGTCACATTGCACTTGTATTATTGACTATTTTTACCCTTTCCGGGTGTTCCACAGCGAAGTTCCCACAAAATGCGAACAATGTAGCTGTTGTCAACCGAGATGCCTCATACACCGCTAACTGCAAGCCACTCGGCACTGTGAGTTCTGAAATTAATCCTTGGGAGTGGTTTGGTTTAGTTACTGAAGCACAATCCCAAGTCATTTTTGACATGAGGGCAGATGCCTATGAAAGATTCGGGGCCGATACCATTATCCTAAATCACATGGGTCAGTTTAATGGCTCTGCAACCGCCTTGAAATGTTTCAATAAATAATATACTGGATTTTTTATGAAACATAAGATTTTTGCTTTTATTTGATGATGCTGTTGCCCCCTGTCCGCAAGATCAGTCTGATTGCCGCCCTGGTTGCCGGCTTGGGAGTCAGCGGTTGGGCGCATGCCGGACTGGGGCGCTTGCGTCAGGTGTCCGCACCTGGGCAGCCATTCGAAGCAGTCATTCCGGTGGAGGACGAGGCGGTTGGTCCTTCCATGGCGCTGGCGCTGGCCGACCGCAACCGTTATCCCATTCTGTCACCTTACACCGCCTCGGCAGCCCAGCTGCGGTTCAACCCGGTCTATTCTCCAGAAGGTGTGCTCACCGAAATTCGGGTGCGCGGGCCCGCGCGGTTCGACGAAGGCGCCGTACGCTTTGCCGTCGAGCTGAGCTGGCCTTCGGGGCGCGTCGTTCGGGAATATGAAGTCGACCCGCGGGCAGGTGGACAAGGCCCAGCCCCATCCCCTTCGGGCAAGTCGGACCCCGCGAAACATGGGGCAGCGCCCGACCCCATGGCCCGCATTTCCAGTCTCGGACTCGGGGAACTACGCATCAAGTCGCGTATTGGCGAGCCGCTGGAGGCCGAACTCGAACTCTTTGGGCTGGCCGTGCAGGAAGACGCCAGCGTCCAGGCCACCTTATTCCCCAATCCTGAACTTGTGCCGCCCGGCAGTGAGGCTGAAGCCCTGATCGCCTCGATGTCCACCCAGCTGAAGCGCAGCGGTGGCAAGCAATGGCTGATGGTGCGCTCCAGTCGGCCGGTGAACGAGCCGGTAATCGGGTTCGGCGTGGAGGTGCGGGCTGCTTCCTTGCGGGCTCTCAAGCAGTTCACGCTGCTGGTGGACCCATTGGGTTATCAGGTGCAGGAGCGTACGCTGACGCCGGCACCGCATCCGTTTACCGAACCGGTACGGGCCACACGGCGGGCGGTGGAAAAACACCATGTCCATGCCGCCGGTGCCAAAGTCTATCGTGTGGTTGCCGGGGATACCCTGTCGGCCATTGCCGCCCGGACCGAGGGGGGCGGCTCGCTCACCGATACCATGCGCAGACTGTACCAGTCCAACCCCGAGGCTTTCATCGCTGGAGACATGCATCGTCTCAAGACCGGAGCAGCCCTGCATTATCCGGCCCACTGGTCGATTGCGGATGGAGGGCGTTTGCCAGAGCTTGCGTCGAGCGTCACCCCCAAGTCGGCGCCTGCCGTCGAAAAGATCGCTCCGGCCAAGTCTGCGCCCTCCGCGGCGGTAGCTCCCGAGGCCAAGCCTGCCACTGCCGCCCCGGAACCGGTACCGCCGAAGAAGGTGGATGCCGCCCAAGCCGAGCGTCTGCAGAAAATCCTTGCCGAACAGGATCAGCGCCTGTCGCGCGCTGCCCAGCAGGCCGAAGCCTTGGAGGCGCGGTTGCGTGCCTTGAAGGCTGCCAGCACACCGATGTCCGAGGCACGGTCTGCCGCCAGCTCCGAGCCCGTGGCAGCCCAGGCCTTTGCCGGCCCTGCCCAGCCAGCCTCCGTACCGGCAGCCACGCCCGCAAAGCCCGTTGCGCCTGTGGTCGTGCCTCCCGCCCCTGTGGAATCACCCGAGCCGACCATTGAGGAAGCCACCGACTACACGCGCTACCTGGCAGCCGGGGCCACAGGCACGGCTGCGCTGTTGCTGGCCGGTGGCGCGCTCTGGGGTCTGTCGCGCCGCCGTCGCGAAACCGAACAGGCGGTGCCGCCCGAAGGTCCGGCCTCCAACCTTCACTCCCGGCTGACCACCCATCTAGGGCTCGGAGAGGGGTTTGACATCGGGCCGGCCGATGTGCTGGCGGAAGCCGATGTCTATCTAGCCTACGGACGCACCGATCAGGCGCTGGACATTTTGCGCGAGGCCCTGGCCAAGGATCCGATGCGGCAGGACGTTCGTTACCGCATCCTGGAAATCCTGGCTGGCGAGCCGGACAAGACGGCTTTCATCGACGAAGCCCGGGCCGTTGTGGAGGCCTATGGCTCCGACAGTACCTTCGGCCAACGTGTGCGAGTCCTGGGCGCGCAGGTGGCGCCGGGACTGGCACTCTTTGCCGGCCCAGCAGCTGAAGAGGCCAGCGCGGCTCCGGTGCCTGGTTCTGATATTCCAGGCTCGGCCCAAGTCGCGGCCGAGCGTCTGAGCGAAGTCATCAGTTCGCGTCCGGTTGCATCCGAGGTGCCCTCGCTCGCCGAGGCACTGGGCGTGGCGCCTGCCGCCCAAACTGATCTGTCCGTTCAGTTGCCCAACGAAGCGGTTCAGTCTGCGACCACGGGTGAGGCCCCCACTGATGAAGCGCTGGCCTGGCCTGGCGCTCTGCTACCGGGAGCCGACACTTCGGTGGCGCCAGCATCCGATGCCGATCCCCTTGCGGACCTGCCGCCCCTGGCGCCCGCTGCCGTTAACGCGCCTCGCGCCGCGGTCCTCTCCCCGGAGGATGAGGAAAAGCGGGCTTTGGCCAAGCTGTACATGGAGATGGGCGACACCGACACCGCAGAAGCGCTGCTGCGCGAGGTGAGCCATTCCTGATTTCCTACTGCGCCGGGCGCCTTCCGCCTTGATTGTGGCTTGGGCGCTGGGCGCCCTGGCAGTACAACGGCTATCCCTGTGGCCACTGCTGGGCTTGGCCGTCATGACGGTGTTCCTCTTTGGGCGCTCACCGCAGACGCTTTGGCCTGCCTTTACGAGGATGCGCTGGCTGTTTGTTGCCCTGCTGGCCACGCATGGCTGGACCCTTCCCGGCGTTGCGGTGATGGATGCCGTCTGGGCCCCGACCTGGCAGGGCTTGGCCGAAGGGCTGGCCCAGAGCCTGCGGCTTCTGATCCTGGTGTGGTGGCTGCGCCGCATCTGGCTGGTGAGCGGCCGTGATGGCTTCCTCGGTGCGCTCTATCTTCTGTTCCGTCCCTTCCGCCGTCTGGGGCTGCCGGCTGCCACCTTGGCCTGCCGGCTGGGTCTGACCCTCCACTATGCCGACCGGCTGCTGTCCCTGCCGCGCCCCGTCCACTGGCGTCAATGGCCGACTTGGCTTGCCGAAAGCATGGCCCAAACCGGGCCGGATGAGGTAGAGTTGACGCTTTGTCGCTGGCGCGTGCCCGACTGGGTGCTGGTTGGGCTGGCGGTGGCAATCGCAACAGGAATGTGGGCATGAGAATCGCGCTGGGAATCGAATATGACGGCCGGGCCTTTGCCGGCTGGCAGACCCAGCCGCATGGCAATACCGTGCAGGACACGCTGGAAAAGGCACTGGCGGCGATTGCCGGTCATCCGGTGCAGACGGTGGCGGCCGGACGTACCGATGCCGGTGTGCATGCTGCCATGCAGGTGGTGCACTTTGACACCACGGCTGCACGGTCGGCAAATGCCTGGGTACGCGGCGTGAATGCGCATTTGCCGGCCGATGTGGCCGTGCTGTGGGCGCACGAGGTCACTGACGACTTCCATGCCCGCTTCTCTGCCTTTTCACGGTCCTACAGCTACTTCCTTCTTACCCACCCGGTGCGTCCGAGCCTGGGAGCAGGGCGGGTGGGCTGGTTCCATCAGGCCTTGGATGTGGGAGCGATGCGTGAAGCGGCGGGCTGCCTGCTCGGGCAGCACGATTTTTCCAGTTTCCGCGCGGCGCAATGCCAGGCAAAGTCTCCGGTGAAGACGATAGCTCGGCTTGATCTGACCGAAACGGATGGACTGATCCGCTTCGACCTGACGGCCGATGCCTTCCTGCATCACATGGTGCGCAATATCGTCGGTGCGCTGGTCTACGTGGGCAAGGGCGCCTTGGACGTTGCAGGTTTTGCCAGACTGCTGGCGGCACGCGACCGCACCACGGCCCCGCCCACCTTCATGCCGGATGGGCTGTACCTGACCGGCGTGGGCTATCCGGAAAGCCACGGGCTGCCGGCTTCGGCCAACCCTGCGCGTCTGGCATTCTGGAGATGAGCATGTCGGTTCGCATCAAAATCTGCGGAATCACCACGCCGCAGGACGCACAGGAAGCAGCGAGGCTGGGGGCCGACGCGGTGGGGCTGGTGTTTTACCCGCCCAGTCCGCGCAACGTGAACCCGGACCAGGCCCGCGCCATCGTGCGTGCACTGCCGCCATTCGTCAGTGTCGTGGCCCTCTTTGTCAATCCAAGCCGCGAAGCGGTGGAAGCGGTGCTGGCCGCCTGTCCGGTGGACATCCTGCAGTTTCATGGCGAAGAATCCCCTGACTTCTGTCGCAGCTTTCACCGTCCCTATCTTAAGGCGGTGCGGGTGCGACCGGGTACCGACTTCTCCGCCCTGGCCGCGGCCTATGCCGATGCGCGCGGCCTTCTCACCGACGCCTTCGTCGAAGGGGTGCACGGCGGCACAGGCACCACCTTCGACTGGAGTCTGCTGCCAGAAGAGCGCCCCCTGCCGCTCATCCTCTCGGGAGGGCTGGACGAGCGCAACGTGGCCGAGGCCGTGCGCCGTGTGCGTCCCGATGCGGTGGACGTCTCCAGTGGCGTGGAAAAA
Organism: Gulbenkiania mobilis; assembly: GCA_004346645.1. Classification (GTDB taxonomy): domain Bacteria; phylum Pseudomonadota; class Gammaproteobacteria; order Burkholderiales; family Chromobacteriaceae; genus Gulbenkiania; species Gulbenkiania mobilis. The sequence continues at coordinate 35,962 of SMDA01000010.1, read as the reverse complement.
AGCAAAGGCATCAAAGATGTCGCCCGGATGGCGGCATTCATTTCAGGAGCTAGGCATGGGTCAGTATGATCTTCCGGACGCCCGGGGCCATTTCGGTCCTTATGGAGGCGTCTACGTCGCAGAAACGCTGATGGCCGCCCTTGACGAACTCAAGGCCGAGTACGCGCGGGCGAAAGCCGATCCGGCATTCTGGCAGGAATACCACTACGAGCTGAAGCACTTCGTCGGCCGTCCCAGCCCGATCTACCACGCCAAACGCTGGTCGGAAAAACTGGGCGGTGCCCAGATCTATCTCAAGCGCGAAGACCTGAACCATACCGGCGCGCACAAGGTGAACAACACCATCGGCCAGGCACTGCTGGCACGTCGCATGGGCAAGAAGCGGGTGATTGCCGAAACCGGTGCGGGTCAGCATGGCGTGGCCTCGGCCACCGTGGCCGCCCGCTACGGCATGGAGTGCGTGGTCTACATGGGGGCGGAGGATGTGAAGCGCCAGGCGCCCAACGTGTTCCGCATGAAATTGCTGGGCGCTACGGTGGTGCCAGTGGAAAGCGGTTCCAAGACGCTCAAGGACGCGTTGAACGAGGCGATGCGCGACTGGGTAACCAACGTGGACTCCACCTTCTACATCCTGGGGACCGCGGCAGGCCCGCATCCGTATCCGATGCTAGTGCGCGACTTCCAGCGCATCATCGGTCTGGAAGCCATTGAACAGATGCAGGAAATGGCCGGCCGCCAGCCGGACATGGTCGTAGCGTGCGTGGGCGGAGGCTCCAACGCCATCGGGATTTTCCATCCCTATGTGGACGTGGACGGCGTGCGTCTTGTGGGTGTGGAGGCCGGTGGCGATGGTGTGGAAACGGGGCGGCACGCCGCACCGCTGTCCGCCGGCAAACCGGGTGTGCTGCACGGCTTCCGCAGCTACCTGATGCAGGACGAGGACGGGCAGATCATCGAAACGCATTCCGTGTCTGCCGGGCTCGACTACCCGGGCGTCGGTCCAGAGCACAGCCTGCTCAAGGACATCGGGCGCGCCGAATACGTGGCCATCAATGACGACGAGGCGCTCAAGGCCTTCGAGGATTGCTGCCGGCTGGAAGGCATCATCCCGGCACTGGAGTCCAGCCATGCGTTGGCCCAGGCCGCCAAGATCGCCCCCACGATGAGCAAAGACCAGATCATCCTTGTCAACCTGTCTGGTCGCGGCGACAAGGACATCAACACCGTGGCCGGCCTGATGGGCATCACGCTGTGAGTACCCTCCGGACGGGGGCAGCCGCCGGTCCGTGTCAGACGGGCCGTTGCACGGCGTCGCCCGCTCCAAGGTTGGCCGAAGCCCTGGTGCCTCGTTCCTATCAATTGCTCGGCGCGGTCGCCTTCTCTACGACCGTGCCGACCCTTCCTGGCAAGGACATTACTGCATGAGTCGCGTAGCAGAAACATTTGCCCGCCTGCAGGCTGAAGGCGCAAAAGCTCTCATCCCCTTCATCACCGCTGGCGACCCGCAGCCGGGCCTGACGGTGGAGCTAATGCAGGGCCTGGTGGAGGGCGGCGCCGACATCATCGAGCTGGGTGTGCCGTTTTCCGACCCGATGGCAGACGGTCCGGTCATCCAGCGGGCCTCCGAGCGCGCGCTCGCCCACAAGGTGGGCCTGCGCCAGGTACTGGACATGGTGGCCGAATTTCGCCGCACCAACACTACTACACCGGTAGTGCTGATGGGCTACCTCAATCCGCTTTGCGCCATGGGCTACGAAGCCTTTGCCCGTCGGGCACGTGAAGCGGGCGTGGATGGTGTGTTGACGGTGGACTGCCCCCCCGAGGAAGCCGCAGAACTGTCGCAAGCACTGATGGACCAAGACCTGGATCCGGTCTTCCTGATTGCGCCCACCACACCGGCCGAGCGCATCCGCGAGATCGGCCATCACGCACGCGGATATGTCTACTATGTCTCGCTTAAGGGCGTGACCGGCGCTGGCAATCTGGACATTGACGACGTAGCGCGTAAAATTGCCGCCCTCAGGGAAGAAATCCGGGTGCCTATCGGCGTCGGGTTCGGCATCCGCGATGCCGAAACGGCGCGGGCGCTGTCCGTCACCGCCGATGCGATCGTGGTGGGCAGCCGTCTGGTACAGGAAATCGAGGCGGCGACATCCGAAACTGCCAAAGAGCGGTTGACCCGTCTGGTAGCCAGTCTCAAGGCTGCCATTAACTAGATAATGTACGGCGGGGCCTGAGGGCCCCGCCGGCTTGCCGCCGTACCGGCTCCGGGCCGGGTGCGGCGCATAAAGGAGTCTGCATGAGCTGGTTGAACAAGCTCCTGCCGCCGAAGATCAAGCGCGAGAACCGCGCCGACAAGCCTTCGGCTGTACCGGAAGGCCTGTGGAGCAAGTGCTCCGCATGCGAAGCCGTACTGTATTACACCGATCTGGAGAGCAACCTGGGCGTCTGCCCGAAGTGCAACCATCACCATGCGCTGTCCGCACGCGAGCGTCTTGATGCCCTGCTGGATCCGGAAGGACGTCGCGAAATCGGCGCCGAAGTCCGGCCGGTGGACATCCTGAAGTTCAAGGACAGCAAGCGTTATCCCGACCGGCTGGCAGCGGCCCGCACTGAAACCGGCGAAGACGATGCCATAGTGGTGATGCAGGGCAGCATCCTGTCGCAACCGGCAGTAGTAGCCGCCTTCGAGTTCAAGTTCATCGGCGGTTCGATGGGCTCGGTGGTGGGCGAGCGCTTCGTGCGCGGGGTGCAGGCGGCGGTCGAGGCTCGTGCTCCGTTCATTTGCGTGGCGGCCTCTGGTGGCGCGCGGATGCAGGAGGGCCTCAACTCGCTGATGCAGATGGCCAAGACGAGTGCGGCCCTTCAACTGCTGACCGACGCACGTCTGCCGTTCATCTCCATCCTCACCGACCCGACCATGGGTGGTGTGTCGGCTTCGTTTGCCTTTCTGGGCGATGTGGTGATTGCCGAACCGGGCGCGCTCATCGGTTTTGCCGGGCCGCGCGTGATCGAGCAGACGGTGCGCGAGACCCTGCCTGAGGGTTTTCAGCGCTCCGAGTTCCTGCTGGAAAAGGGCGCAATCGACATGATCGTCGATCGGCGCGAACTGAAGCGGCGCGTGGCGGAGCTGACCACGTTGCTGATGGACGAGCCGGCACTGCAGTAAGTACGGCCTGCCCGGTCACAAAAAAGCCCCGCCTCTGCGGGGCTTTTGCATGGAGCTGTGCGTCAGAACAGCAGCCGACAGCGGATGGTGCCGTCGATCCGTTGCAGCGTCTCCAGGGCGGCCTGGCTGGCTGCGGTGTCGGTTTCGATGACTACGTAACCGATTGTGTCGTTGGTTTGCAGGTACTGTGCCACGATGTTGATGCCGGCACGCGAGAACTGCTCGTTGATCTGGGCGAGGATACCCGGCTTGTTGGCGTGAATGTGCAGCAGCCGGCACTTGCCGCGCTGCTCCGGCAGCGAGACTTCCGGAAAGTTGACCGCGGTGAGCGTGGAGCCGTTGTTGCTGTACTTGATCAGCTTGGAGGCCACCTCACCGCCGATGTTGGCCTGTGCCTCCAGGGTGCTGCCACCGACGTGCGGGGTGAGAATCACATTGGGGAAGGCCTGCAGAGGCGAAACGAAGGCCTCGCCATTGCCTTCCGGCTCTACCGGAAATACATCGATGGCGGCCCCCGCCAGATGTTTCTGCGCCAGCGCTTCGGCCAACGCCTCGATGACCACCACCGTCCCGCGCGAAGCATTGATCAGGTGGCTGCCGGGCTTCATGCGGGCCAGCTGGGGGGCGTCGATCATGTCGCGGGTCTCTGGGGTTTCGGGCACGTGCAGCGTTACTACGTCCGCTTCGGACAGAAGGGCATCCAGCGAGGCTACCTGCCGGGTGTTGCCCAAGGTGAGCTTGTTCTCGATGTCGTAGAAGATCACGCGCATGCCCATCGATTCGGCCAGGACGCCCACCTGGGTGCCGATGTGGCCGTAGCCGACGATGCCGAGTGTCTTGCCCCGCACCTCGTAGCTGCCTTCGGCCGACTTCAGCCAACCGCCCTGATGGGCAAGAGCGTTCTTTTCCGGCACACCACGCATCAGCATGATGGTTTCGGCAATCACCAGCTCTGCCACGGAACGGGTGTTGGAAAAGGGCGCATTGAACACCGGAATCCCCCGTACCGCGGCGGCTTTCAGGTCCACTTGGTTGGTGCCGATGCAGAAGCAGCCCACGGCCATCAACCTTTTGGCTGCGGAGAACGCCTCTTCGGTCAACTGGGTGCGGGAGCGGATGCCGATGATGTGGGCATCGGCGATGCGTTCGATCAGCTCTGCCGGCGGCAGGGCCTTCTTGTGAAACTCGATGTTGGTATAGCCGTCGGCCTGGAAGGCATCCACTGCGCTCTGGTGCACCCCCTCGAGCAGCAGTACCTTGATGCGGTCCTTGGCAAGCGAAACGTTCTGCATCCTGCTTCCTCTTATCCCAGTAAAGAACTCGGGTATTATGAGGGTCTTGTTGCTTTGTTGACCAGAGAGGCCGCCGGATGCTCGAACCCCGACAGATTCAACAGCTACATTCCCTGCTGGAGACCCAGCGGGTGGCCACCGACGTCGCCACCCTTCAAAGCCACGGACTGGACTGGACACGCTACTACACGCCTGCACCCGCTGCGGTCGTGTTCCCCAAGACCACCGAGGAGGTGGCCGCTTTGGTGCGCTGGGCAACACAGGAAAAGGTAGCCTTGGTGCCCTCGGGGGGGCGCACCGGCCTCTCCGGTGGAGCGGTGGCCACCCAAGGTGAAGTGGTGGTTTCGTTCGACCGCATGAACGCCATCCTCGACTTTAATCCGGTGGATCGGACGGTGCGCTGCCAGGCCGGTGTAGTGACCGCGCAGCTGCAGGATTTTGCCGCCGACCAGGGGCTCTACTATCCGGTGGACTTTGCCTCCAGCGGCAGCAGCCAGATCGGCGGCAACATTGCCACCAACGCCGGCGGTATCAAAGTAGTACGTTACGGGATGACCCGCGAATGGGTGGCCGGCCTGAAGGTGGTGACCGGCACCGGCGAGGTGCTGGAGCTCAACCAAGGGTTGGCCAAGAACAATACCGGTTACGATTTCCGCCATCTGTTCATCGGTTCCGAGGGCACCTTGGGGTTCATCGTCGAGGCCACGATGCAGCTGACCCGACCGCCCGCTCCCCTGTCGGTGATGGTGCTGGCGGTGCCGGCGCTGGCCGGCATCATGGAGGTCTTCAATGCTTTCCGGCAGCGGTTGGACCTGACGGCGTTCGAATTTTTCTCCGAAAAGGCCCTGCGGCATGTGCTGGCCCGCGGTCAGGTGCAGCGCCCGTTCGAGGGAGAGAGCGATTACTACGTGCTGCTGGAGTTCGAGTGCGTCAATTCAACCACCGAAGAGACGGCGCTTTCGCTGTTCGAAGAGTGCATGGAAGCAGGCTGGCTGGTGGATGGCGTATTGTCCCAGTCCGAAGAACAGGCGCGGGCATTGTGGCGCTTACGCGAGGACATCAGCGAGTCGATTACCCCTTACCGGCCGTACAAGAACGACATCGCCGTGCGGGTGAGCGCGGTGCCACCTTTCGTCGAGGCGCTGGATGCGGTACTGGCACGCGAGTACCCGGATTTCGAGGTGGTATGGTTCGGCCACATCGGTGATGGCAACCTGCACATCAATGTGCTCAAGCCGGACGCGCTGGCGCTAGACGGCTTTCGTGAGGCATGCGAGCGGGTCAATGCTGAGGTATTTGCCCTGGTGCGACGCTTCGGTGGCAGCATGTCGGCCGAGCACGGCGTTGGTCTCCTCAAACGGGACTATCTGGACGTTACCCGCTCTCCGGAAGACATTGCATTGATGCGCGGGGTAAAGGCGGTGTTCGACCCTCTGGGCATCATGAACCCCGGCAAGCTGCTGGCCTGAGTCCGCTTCGGCCAACCTTGCATGCCTCCCACCCCGGTGCCCGGGGGGTGCCACTTGTTTCTGGCAGGCCGCTCATGCCCCGGCGGCCTTGAACGCCGCGGTGCGGGCTCGGTCAGCCCTCCAGAGCGCCTTCACGCCCTGGGCCCATCCTTTGGCCACGGGCGTGGGCGCAGTCTCTCCGGCAGTCTTCGTTGAGCCCACCGGTTTACCGCGGCGGGCGGTCTGTGCCGTCACTCTTTGGCCCTGGGCCGAGTACCCTTCGCCTGCGCAGGCAAGAAAAAGCCCGGCCGTTCGGGCCGGGCAGGGGGACTTAAATCCGCTGCTTACTGCGCCACGGCCTCCAGGGCGATACCCAGGTCCACCTCGTCGCTGATGGCGGGCAGGAAGGCCTTCATGCCGAACTCGCTACGCTTGATACGCGTGGTGGCATTGGCGCCCCAGGTTTCTTTGCCGCTCATCGGGTTCTTGGCCTTGTTGACATTCACCAGCTTGAGGGTGACCGGACGGGTCACACCCAGCAACGTCAGCTTGCCCTGCACCTCGGCCGGTTTGCTGCCGTGGAATACCACCTTGTCGGACTGGAAGGTAAGGGTGGGGAATTTCTCCACGTTGAAAAATTCCGGGCCCTTCAGGTGGGCGTCGCGGTCGGCCAGGAAAGTTTGCAGTGAAGCGGCGTCGATCGTGACATCCACCTTGCCCGATTTGGCGGACTCATCCACCACTACCGTGCCGCCCACCTTGGTGAACAGGCCACTCTGCTTGGAAAGGCCCAGGTGGTTCACGCTGTACCCCGCGTAAGTGTGGGCGGGGTCGATGGTGTAGCTGACGGGGGCGGCCATGGCAGCGCCAGCGAATGCGAAGAGGGCAGAGGCAAGAAGGGTACGGGTCATCGTAGGCTCCGTTAGAGTGAACAGGATCGGGGGTTACTGGCCCTTCAGGGCCATGCGGAAACTGAGCTGTACGTCGTCGGCCACGGTGCCGGTATCGCTCCAGCTGCCTTCGCCGATGCGGAAGGCCAAGCGCGAGATCGGCAGGCTGCCTTCCACCAGGGTGACGCCATTCTCGGCACGCGCCGTGAAGGGCGCTGTGACATCACGGGTGACCCCTTTGAGTGTCAGACGGCCGTTGACCTGATAGCGGTTCCCGCCCAGTGCCTTCATCGCGGTAGAGGTGAAACGCGCCTGCGGGAACTGGGCAGTATTGAACCAGTCCTTCTTGCGCGCCTCGGCCTCGGCCTCGCGCGTGGGTAGTGCGATGCTGGCTGTGTCGATCACGATGTCGGCGCGACCGGCTTCGGGCTTCTGGGGGTTGAAGTCAACGTTGGCCGAAAACTTGCGAAAGCTTCCGGACACCGGAACGTTCATCTGTTTCATGGTGAAGGTCAGCTGACTGCGCGCCAGGTCCACTGGTTGTGCGCCGGCAAGCGGGGCCAGCATCAGAAGGCTTGCAGCGAGGGCAGGAAATTTCATTGTTTCTTCCTTGGAAAGGGTCAGTGGTGGCCGGAGCGCAGGCGCATGCGGCTCATCAGGCCGTCACGATCGATCAGCTGGTGCTTGAGCGCGGCGAGCACATGGCCCACCACCAGCAGGGCCAGCAGCCAGACCAGGGTCTCGTGCAACGACTTCAGTCGTTCGCCCAGCGCCGGGTCGGCCGAAACCAGGTCGGGCAGGGGCAGTAGGCCCAGCCAGACCACCGGGATGCCGTAAGCCGAGCTCATCGTCCAGCCGGACAGCGGAACGGCAAGCATCAAGAGGTAGAGCAAAACGTGGCCTGCATGGGCGGCCCGCACTGCCAGCGGCGACATGCTGGCGGGCAACGCCGGGGGGCGCCGGTAAAAGCGCACTGTCAGGCGCCAGATCCCCAGCGCGAGAGCGAGAATGCCTGCCCACTTGTGCCATGCAATCCAGCGGAATTTTTCCGGCGACAGCGGCAGGGTGCTCAGGTACCAGCCAAACGCGAAAGTGCCTACGAGGAGGAGCGCCATCAGCCAGTGCAGGATGACCTGCAAGGCGGTGTAGCGTTCGGAGTGAGGGTTCATCGGGAAGAGTTCCGTTTTCGTTGGCAAGAGGGCTTGCAGAGTCCGTTTCCGCCTTGCATGTGGGCTTGGAGCGACAGACAGGAATTTAGTTCACATTAGAACCATTCATCAAGCCGCCAAAACGGAACAGACTGTCTCGAAAAGTGCTTTGGCCGGGGTGTAGGACAGCATTATCATGCAGTGACACGACAACGTCCCGACGGGACGGCAGCACACCTAGGCTTTTAACATGAATGAAACCGGGCAAACCCGCAGTGTTCCGTTGGAGCGCTGGCTGTGGCGCAGCTTTCTGCGGGCGGCCATCGTCCCCCTGCTGGTGATCGAACTTGGCTTCCTGATGGTGTACTGGATCAGCGGCGAGATGACCCTGGCGCAGAACCGTGCCTCTGTCACCGGGCTGACCCGCAATTTCTTCGAGCGTGCAGCCCGCCAGGAAGGTACAGCCATCAGCCAACAGCTGATGTCGGTGGAAACTCTCACCCGCCTGTTCGCCCGTCAGACCGGCAGTGCGCTGGCCACGCCGGCGCAGCCCGATCCGACGGAAGTGGCACGGTATACCACCAGCCCGGAAGGCGCCTTCTACACCACCCGCGACAATGGCGGGGCGGCAGCGTTTTTCAGCGGCCACGTCCCGGTGGGGCCGGCCGAGAAGGATAAGGTCTGGCGCACCGTAAGGCTGGACCCGCTGATGAAGGACATCGTGTCAGCCAATCCGCTGGTGACGCAGGTCTACTTCAACACCCGGGACTCGTACAACCGGATTTATCCTTATTTTGAAGTGCTGTCGCAGTACCCGGTGAAAATGGACATCCCCTCGTACAACTTTTACTACGAGGCCGATGGCAAGCATAATCCCCTACGCCGCGCGGTCTGGACTGACGCCTATCTGGACCCTGCCGGAAGTGGCTGGATGGTCTCGTCGATCGCACCGGTCTGGCTGGGTGACCGTCTGGAGGCGGTGGTCGGCATCGACATCACCCTCAAGACCGTGGTGGACCAAGTGCTCAAGCTGGACCTGCCAGGCAGCGCCTACGCCATGCTGCTCAGCCGCGACGGCACCATCCTTGCCCTGCCATCCAAAGGGGAGGGAGACTGGCGTCTGCGGGAGCTGACACGCTTTCACTACACCGAAGCCATCACCAGCAACACCTTCAAGCCCGAAAGCTTCCGCATCAACCGCCTGCCTGCCGGCAAGAGGTTGGCCGACGCCATGCGCCGCGCACCTGCAGGCACGCTGGCGCTAACCCTGGATCAGCCGGTACTGGCGTCCTGGGCGCGTGTGGCGGGCCCAGGTTGGACACTGGTGCTGGTGGCCCCCGAAAACGAGGTGCTGGCCGAGGTGAACAGCTTGCACGGCCGCCTGGCCAAGATCGGCTACGGCATGGTGCTGACGCTTCTGGCGTTCTATGTGGTGTTTTTCGCCGTGCTCTACCGGCACGCACGCCGCACCAGCCGGCGCATGGCTGGCCCGATGGCCCAGTTCGAATCGATGGTGGGCGGCATTGGCAAGGGCCGCTATCCCGAAGCCGCTCCCGACAGCGACATCGAGGAAATGAACCGCCTGGGCACGCACATTGTCGGTCTCGGACAGACGCTGGAGGAGGCTGCGCGCCAGCTTGAGACACGGCGTGAGCAGGATCTGGCGCTTCTGGAGCGGGAGCGGGCGCTCAACCGCGAGCATCAGCGCTTCATCGAAACCATGTCGCATGAAGTGCGCACGCCGCTGACGCTGATCGATAGCACTGCCCAGTCGCTGGAGCGGCGGGCAGACCAGATGCCGCCGCAGACCGTGGTGGAGCGTGCTGTGCGCATCCGGGCGGCTACACAGCGTCTGGCAGCAATGCTGGATGAAACCCTAGCCGAGTTTCCGGTGGACAGCGGCCCACAACCGGTGGTGCGCATGGTGCGCAGCGCGCTGGCACGCTTGCCCGACGGGCTGATCACCGACGCTGTGCACGATGCCGCCGAGGAAGGCCGGGTGGCCGAGGCAGCGTGGCGGTGCATCATTGACGAGGTTGCCAGCCGTATCGCCCACTGGCAGGGAACGTGGCACAGCCGCCTGAACGAGGAGGCCGGCACCTGCTGCTGGCTGCTGCAGCAGGTGCGTCCGGGTAGCATCGGGCCCGTGCAGCTGGACATGCTCACGGCAGAGGCTGAGGCTGCCGGCGGTGGACTGGATTACGAGGAAGAGGCAGACGGGCGACGGCAGCTGGTGTTGCGGATCCCGCTTGTCCAGAAGGAGGCACCATGAGTCAGGCCACGATCCTGTGTGTAGAGGACGAAGTGGAAATCCGCGAGATGATCGTGGAAGAACTCGGGTTTGCCGGATATACAGTGCTGCAGGCCGGGGACGGCGTGGAGGCACTGGCGCTCTTTGACGCGCACCACCCCGATCTGGTGATCACCGACGTGGGAATGCCGCGCATGAATGGCTTTGAGCTCTTGGCCGCAGTGACGGGGCGCAAGGACGGTCTGGAGGACACGCCGTTCGTGATGCTGACCGCTCTGGCCGACCGGCAGAACCAGATTCAGGGGCGCACGCTCGGGGCCGACGACTACCTGACCAAACCGGTGGACTTCGACCTGCTGCTGGCGACGGTGGCAGCCCGCCTTGCCAAGCGGGCCCGTCAGGCTGGGGCGGTGCAGCCCATCGCCGGGCCTACGCCGTCCGGCATCCTCGACCGTCTGGCGGCGTGTGCCCGGCAGCAGCAGCCGACCCGGCTCACGCTGGTCAAGATCGACAGTTACCTTGTGCTGTCGCTGCGCATGGATGCCGCGGCACGGTCCGCACTCCAGCGGCAAGTGGAGCGACACCTGCAGGGCTTGGCCGAAGAGGGCAGCGTATCGCTGTACGGTGAGGGGTTGTGGGCACTGATCGAGCGGGCAGATGTGCCCGGCGATGCCTACCGCTGCTACCGCGAGCGCCAGCCTGTGGAAGGGGCCGCGCTCGCAATGTCCTTCACCGCCAGCGTGCTCAGCATCGATCTGGACTGGCGCAATCCGGTGCTGACCCGGCTGGCGCCGCCGGCACTGATGGAGTCGCTGGCGCTCAATCTCACCTTCGAAAGCCTGCAGCAGCCACGACGCCGACTGAGCCTGGGGCCGGAGGCTTATCAGCTTTTGGAGTCGGTGCGCTTTGCCGAGCACAACCTGCCAGAGGCTATCCGCAGCGGCGCGCTGCAGCTGGTGTTCCAGCCTCGGGTTCGTCTGGCCGACCGTCGGATAGTGGGAGCAGAGGCGCTGCTGCGCTGGCCAGGTGCCAGCATCGGCGCATTGTCTCCCGGATGCTTCGTGCCCGCCGCCGAACGGGCCGGCTATGCGGCCCTGTTGGACCGCTGGGTGATCGACAGCCTGCTGCGAGCGATGCAGCAACTGTTCGCGAGCGCACCCGACTGCGTGGTGTCATTCAACCTGTCGGCCGCCAGCCTGGACAGCGATGTGCCGCGCTACCTTCTCACACAGCTGGACGCGCTGGGCCCGGAACGGGCACGCCGGCTGGAAATGGAGATCACCGAGACTTCGATGGCCCGCCTGGACGATGACATCCTCGATGCGATCGACCGGTTGCGCCGGCAGGGGATGCGCCTGGCAGTGGATGACTTCGGCGTGGGCTATGCCTCGCTCACCTACCTGAAGCAGTTCCGTACCGAGGTCATCAAGATCGACCGCAGTTTCGTGACGGGGTTGGCCGAAGAGGGCATCGACCGCCACATCGTGGAAGGCTTGGTGGGTCTGGCGCGCGGTCTGGGCTGCGAGGTGGTGGCCGAGGGTGTGGAAACCGCCGACCAAGCACGTATCCTGGCACAGCTGGGATGCCACCAGGCGCAGGGTTATTACTTTTACCAGCCGATGCCGCTGGCTGACTTCCGACAGCTACTCGAGAGCCAACCATGACCCGGCTGCCCGTGGCCTGGCAGGGTGCCCTTCCCGTGCTCGACACACTGGACACCCCGCTATGGGTCTTCGACCTCGTGCGTCATGCCATGGTGTGGGCCAACCGGGCCGCGCTGGCGCTGTGGGATGTGGAAACGCTGGAAGCCTTGCAGGGGCGGGACTTCACTCCACAGACTCAAGCGACACGTCAGCGGCTGGAGCGCTACCGGCAGCTGCTGGGGGCGGGGCGCAGCATCGTGGAAGCCTGGACCTTCTACCCCGAGGGCCGTCCCACCGCTTGGGAGTGCTGCTGTGCTGCGCTGGACCCGGAGACGCCGCACCTGATGCGGGTGGAGGCACGGTGCACTGTCCTTGCCGCCGAGACGCTGCGCACGCTGGAGGCTTTTCGCCATGTCACCGAACCGGTATCGCTCTATGATGCGGCAGGTCGGGTGCTGCTGCGTAACCCTGCCGCACATGCGCTGTTGCCACCGGCAGACACGGCGGAGGATGCTTTTGCCGCCTTGTTCGCTGATGCCAGTGAGGCACAGGCATGCCGGGGCCTGCTGCAGGGACAACAACAGGCCACCGTCGCCGCCGATCTCTTACTGCCCGAAGGTCCTGTCCGCCATCAGTTGCTGCTGACCGCGCTGGCCGACCCGGTGACCGGCACCGCAGCCATGCTGGTGTGTCACCACGATCTGGGGCCACAGCAGCGTCTGCTGCAGCTGGAGGCCAAGAAGACCGAGGAGTTGCAGCGTCTCATCGACACCCTGCCGCTGGCGATGGTGATCAGCGAGGCCGGCAGTGGCCAGATGGTGTATGCCAACCGTCTGGCGCTCACCCAGTACGGACTGGACGAATCGGCCTTGCAGCGGGGCCGGCTCAACGGGGCCGCGTTCTATGCTGACCCGGCAGTGCGTCAGGGCTATATGGCCCGCGTGGTGAGGGAAGGCGTTGTACACGGGCTGGAGACGGTGATGCGCGACGGACACGGCAACGTCTATCCCGTCCTGATCAATGGCTATCGGCTGGAGTACCAGGGGATGCCATGCGTATTGTCCAGCGTGGTAAGCCTTGCCGAGATCAAGGCCCGTGAGGATGCGCTGGAGGAGGCGCTGGCCACCGAACGCACCCTGCGCGATATGCAGCAGCGCTTCATTTCCATGGTATCGCACGAGTACCGCACTCCGCTGTCGCTGATCGACGGCATTGCGCAGAAGCTCTGTCGCCATCCGCAGCAGTTTCAGGGCGAGGCGCTGGTGGCGCGCGCCGGGCGCATCCGCGAGGTGGTGCGGGACATGCTGCGTCTGGGGGAGCGCGTGCTCACCCTGTCGCGCGTGGAGGCCGGGGGTATCGTTCCCCACTGGCAGGCGGTGCGATTGCTGCCGCTGCTCACCGACATCGTCGAGGCGCAGGAGGAAATTCATGGCGACTGCCACATCCAGCTAACGATGAGCGAGGGGCTGCCGGCCGACATCGAGGGCGATCCCGAACTGCTGCATCTGGTGTTCGCCAACCTGGTTTCCAATGCCGTGAAATACTCCCCCGATTGGAAGAAGGTGGATATCGCCTGTTACCCCGCGCCCGGCGGGGTCAGCGTTACCGTGCGCGACTGGGGGGTGGGCATCCCGAAGGCAGAGTTGCCCAACCTCTTCGCGCGCTTTTTCCGCGCCAGCAGCGGTCGCGGGCTGCCCGGTACAGGGCTGGGCCTGCACCTTGCGCGCGAGCTGATACTGCTGCATGGCGGCCGCATCAGCGTGGAGAGCGAGGAAGGGAAGGGTACGGTCTTCATCGTGTTCCTGCCCCGCCGCCAGCCCGGCAGTACCGCGGCTAAGTCTTAAGGACTAGTCCGTCTCCTCCCTTGGGGCGAACGCCCCTGTCCGTATGCCGTGTCCGGCCCCCTCCACCGGTGAATGGGAGCCACGCAGAGCACGGCGTACTGTGGCAGCCGTGTCTTTCCCTATAGGTGGCTGTCATGGCTTCCTCTGCCTTCAAGCAGTATGCGGTGCTGGCGTCGAGCACCGTCTCGTTCACCGTCTGTTTCATGATCTGGATGATGTTTGCGGTGCTGGGCATTCCGATCAAGGCCCACTTGGGGCTGTCGGAAACCGAGTTCGGCATTCTCGCCGCTACGCCTGTGCTCTCCGGTTCGCTGATCCGCGTGCCGCTGGGTATCTGGACCGACCGGTTCGGCGGGCGAGTGGTGCTGTTCACGCTGATGCTTGCCTGCGTGCTTCCCATCTACATGATGCAGTTTGCCACCGCTTACTGGCACTTCCTTGTCATCGGCCTGTTCGTGGGGCTGGCGGGGGGGGCTTTCTCCGTGGGCACCCCCTACGTGGCCCGCTGGTTTCCCAAGTCGAAGCAGGGCATGGCCATGGGTATCTTCGGGGCGGGCAACGCCGGCTCGTCGCTAACCAAGCTGATTGCGCCAACGATCATCGCCGCCTGGGGCTGGCAGATGGTGCCGACGGTTTACGCCGCCATCATGCTGGGCACGGCACTGCTGTTCTGGGTGTTCAGCTACAGTGATCCGGCCCACCGGGTATCGTCCAGCGTCACGCTGGGCCAGCAACTGGCCCTGATGAAGAATCCGGCAGTACTCCGCTACTGCCAGTATTACTCCGTCGTGTTCGGCGGCTACGTCGCGCTGGCCTTGTGGATGACCAAGTATTACGTGGCCGAGTACGGTTTCGACATCAAGCATGCCGCCTTTCTGGCTGCCTGCTTCTCGCTTCCGGGCGGCGTGTTGCGCGCGGTGGGAGGGTGGCTGTCCGACCGCTTCGGCGCCTACAAGGTGACGTGGGCGGTGATGTGGGTGTGCTGGGTGGCTTTCTTCATCCTGTCCTATCCGCAGACGCAGATGGTCATCAGTACCACGCAGGGGCCGCTGAGCGTACATGTCGGATTGGGCGCTACGCTGTTCACCGTGGTGCTGTTCGTGGTCGGCGTGGCCATGGCGGTGGGCAAGGCCTCGGTCTTCAAGTTCATCGCCGACGAATTTCCGGACAACATCGGCGCCGTCTCCGGAGTGGTGGGGCTGGCCGGCGGGCTGGGCGGCTTCCTGCTGCCGATCCTCTTCGGCCTGCTGGTGGACCTCACCGGCGTGCGCTCCAGCTCGTTCATGCTGCTGTACGGCACGGTGTGCGTCAGCCTGGTGTGGATGCATTTCTCGTTCAAACCGGTGGCGCGTGCAGAGGACGCCCGCCGCCTTGCGGCCCCCGAGGCCTGATCCCGCAACCGGCGGGTTGGCCGAAGCCCCCGCCCAAGGAGACCTACCATGTCCTATGTACTCAATCGCTGGGAGCCCGAGAACGCGGCTTTCTGGCAGCAGGAAGGCCGGCGGGTGGCGCGGCGCAACCTGTGGATCTCCATTCCCGCGCTGCTCCTGGCCTTCGCCATATGGCAGGTCTGGAGCGTGGTGGTGGTGAATATGCCCAACATCGGCTTCAACTACACCCCCAATCAGCTGTTCTGGCTGGCGGCGCTGCCCGCACTGTCGGGGGCGACGCTGCGGATCTTCTATTCCTTCATGGTGCCAATCTTTGGGGGCCGCAAGTGGACCACGCTTTCCACCGCCAGCCTGCTGATTCCGGCGCTGGGGATCGGTTTTGCAGTGCAGGACACCAGCACCAGCTATGTGACCATGATGATCCTGGCGCTGCTGTGCGGGCTGGGCGGTGGCAACTTCAGCTCGAGCATGGCCAACATCAGCTTTTTCTTCCCCAAGGCGGAGAAGGGCACAGCGCTGGGTCTGAATGCCGGGCTGGGCAACCTCGGGGTGTCGGTGGTGCAGTTTCTGGTGCCGCTGGTCATCACCGCTGGGGTATTCGGCGCGCTGGGCGGTGAGCCGCAGACTTGGGTGAAGGAGGGCGTCAGCAAGCCGATGTGGCTGCAGAACGCCGGCTTCATCTGGGTGCCGTTCATCGTGCTCTCCACCCTCTGTGCCTGGTTCGGCATGAACGACATCGCTTCGGCCAAGGCGTCCTTTGCCGATCAGGCGGTGATCTTCAAGCGCAAGCACAACTGGCTGATGTGCTGGCTGTACATCGGCACCTTTGGCTCCTTCATCGGGTTTGCTGCAGGCTTTCCGCTCTTGATCAAGAGCCAGTTCCCCGGCATTGACCCCACCCGCTATGCCTTCCTCGGCCCGCTGGTGGGGGCGCTGGCCCGTCCCTTTGGCGGCTGGTTGTCCGATCGCATCGGCGGGGCACGCGTCACGCAGGCCGTCTTTGCCATGATGATCGTGGCGGTATTCGGTGTCCTGGCCTTTCTGCCGGAACAGGGTGTCGGGGGCAGCTTCTGGGGCTTCTTTGCCTGCTTCCTGGCGCTTTTCCTGCTGACGGGCATCGGCAACGGCTCCACCTTCATGCAGGTGCCGGTCATCTTCCTCACGCTGCATCAGCGGTGGGCGGGCAAAGGCGAGACTGCCCAGCGCCAAGCCACGGCCGAGGCCACCAAGGAAGCTGCCGCAGTGCTCGGCTTCTCCGCAGCCATCGGCGCCTACGGCGGCTTCTTCATTCCCAAGAGCTACGGCACCTCGATCGCGCTGACAGGCGGGGTGGAGGCGGCGCTGTACGCCTTTATCGTCTTCTATGTCAGCTGCCTGGCCATCAACTGGTGGTTTTACGCGCGGCGCGGCGCGGAGGTGCCGTGCTGAACAATGTGTTCTCCAGGGCGGGCAGTGCTTCTGCCCAACCTTTCGGGCGCCCTGTGGGGCGCCCGTTTTTTTGCCACACGGAGGAGGCGCACTACGCCTTAGTAGCTAGGCGGGGCTAGGCCTTCCGCGCCGCGTTTTCCCTTCAACCGGCCAATGGGGGCGGCCGTCGGTTTTCCCTACCATCCAACCATGACAAAAGTCTGCCGCGGCGGTTTCCCGGCGCGGCCAACGTTGGAGGCATGATGAGCCATTTTCTCGACCGCCTGAACTTCCTCGGCAAGGTCAAAAGCACCTTCTCGGACGGCCATGGCGCCGTGGTGAACGAAGACCGCAAGTGGGAAGACGCCTACCGTCAGCGCTGGCAGCACGACAAGATCGTACGCTCCACCCATGGCGTGAACTGTACCGGTTCGTGTAGCTGGAAGGTGTATGTGAAGAACGGTCTGATCACCTGGGAAACCCAGCAGACCGACTATCCTCGCACCCGTCCCGACCTGCCCAACCACGAGCCGCGCGGCTGTCCGCGCGGGGCTTCGTACAGCTGGTATGTCTACTCCGCGCAGCGCGTGAAATACCCGATGGTACGGGGCCGGCTGATGCGCCTGTGGCGCGAGGCGCGCCGGACGATGGGGCCGATCGAGGCATGGGAGCACATCAGCCAGAACCCCGAGACGGCGCAGCAGTACAAGAGCAAGCGCGGCCAGGGGGGCTTTGTGCGTGCCAGTTGGGATGAGGTGAACGAGATCGTGGCAGCCGCCAACGCCTTCACCATCAAGCGCTACGGTCCGGACCGCGTGATCGGCTTCTCGCCGATCCCCGCCATGTCGATGGTGAGCTACGCCGCCGGCAGTCGCTACCTCAGCCTGATCGGCGGGGTACCGCTGTCGTTCTACGACTGGTACTGCGACCTGCCACCTTCCAGCCCGCAGACCTGGGGCGAGCAGACCGACGTGGCTGAATCGGCCGACTGGTACAACTCCACCTACCTGATGGTATGGGGTTCCAACGTGCCCATGACGCGCACCCCGGACGCCCACTTCTACACCGAAGTGCGCTACAAGGGCACCAAGACGGTAGCGGTGTCGTCCGACTTCGGCGAGATGGCCAAATTCGGCGACATCTGGCTGGCGCCCAAGCAAGGCACCGACGCCGCGCTCGCCATGGCGATGGGCCATGTGATCTTCAAGGAATTCCACCTCGACAAGCCGTCGGCCTACTTCACCGACTACATCCGCCAGTACACCGACATGCCGATGCTGGTGACGCTCAAGCCGCATGGCGACGGCTACGTGCCCGACTACTTCCTGCGGGCCAGCCACCTTTCGGCCAACCTTGGCGAGGACAACAATCCCGAGTGGAAGACGCTGGTGCTGGACGAGATCAGTGGTGACATCGTGGCGCCCAATGGCTCGATCGGCTTCCGCTGGGGCCAGCAGGGCAAGTGGAACCTGGAGGAGCGCGAGGGTGGCAGCGGGCGCGAGATCCGCGGTCGGCTGTCGCTGATCGACACCCGGGACGACGTGGCCAGCGTGCACTTCCCGTACTTTGGCGCCGAGCACGACGAACTTTTGCCGCGCAACGTGCCGGTACGCCATATCACCCTGGCCGACGGCCAGCGTGTGCCGGTGGCCACGGTATTCGACCTGATGGCCGCCAACTACGGCATCGATCGTGGCCTGGGGGGCGGCAATGTCGCCAGCAGCTACATGGACGACGTGCCATATACCCCCGCCTGGCAGCAGAAACACACCGGCGTGAAGCCGGAAATGGTCATTCAGGTGGCGCGCGAGTTTGCCCAGAACGCCGACAAGACACATGGCAAGTCCATGGTCATCGTCGGGGCGGCGCTCAACCACTGGTACCACATGGACATGACTTACCGCGGCATCATCAACATGCTGATGCTCTGTGGCTGCATCGGCCAGAGCGGTGGTGGCTGGTGCCACTACGTGGGTCAGGAAAAGCTACGTCCGCAAACCGGCTGGGCACCGCTGGCGTTTGCCGCCGACTGGAACCGTCCGGCCCGGCAGATGAACGGCACCAGCTTCTTCTACGCCCATACCAGCCAGTGGCGTCATGAAAAGCTGGGTGTGAATGAGATCCTCTGCCCCACCGCCGACGGCAGAATGGCCAGCATGGCGCTGATCGACTACAACGCCAAAGCCGAGCGCATGGGCTGGCTGCCGTCCGCTCCGCAGCTTTCGGCCAACCCGCTGGATGTAACCCGAGATGCCGAGGCGGCCGGTGAGGACCCGGTGGCCTATACCGTGTCCCGACTCAAGGACGGCACGCTCGACATGGCGTGCAACGACCCGGACAACCCGCAGAACTTCCCGCGCAACCTGTTCGTCTGGCGCTCCAACATCCTGGGCAGCTCCGGCAAGGGCCACGAATACTTCCTGAAGTACCTGCTGGGCACCCAGAACGCGGTGATGAACTCTGAAGAGGACTGCATCCGTCCGAGCGAGATCACCGTTCGCCCCGCTGCCGAAGGCAAGCTGGACCTTCTGGTAGTGCTGGATTTCCGCATGTCCACCACCTGCCTCTACGCCGATATCGTCCTGCCGACGGCGACCTGGTACGAGAAGGACGACCTCAACACCTCGGACATGCACCCGTTCATCCACCCGCTCTCCGAAGCCGTGCAACCGCTGTGGCAGGCCAAGACCGACTGGGAGATCTACAAGGGCTTTGCCAAGGCGCTGTCCGAAGTCGGTGGCGAGTATCTCGGCGTGCGCAAGGATCTGGTGCTCACCCCGCTGATGCATGACACCCCACAGGAGCTGGGCCAGCCTTTCGATCCGCGCGACTGGAAGAAGGGCGAGTGCGAGCCGGTGCCGGGCAAGACCATGCCGGCCATGACGGTGGTGGAGCGCGACTACCGCGCCATCCACCAGAAGTTCACCTCCATTGGCCCCTTGCTGGAGAAGGTGGGCAACGGCGGCAAGGGCATTGGCTGGCAGACCGGGCATGAAGTGGACGTGCTGCGCGGCCTGAACCGCACCGTTGCCGAGGGCGCTGGAAAAGGACAGCCGCGGCTGGACACTGCAATCGACGCCGCGGAAATGATCCTGACACTGGCGCCGGAAACCAACGGCCACGTCGCGGTGAAGGCTTGGGCCGCACTCTCCAAGGTGACCGGGCGCGACCACACGCACCTGGCACTGCCGCGCGAGCACGACAGCATCCGCTTCCGCGACATACAGGCTCAGCCGCGCAAGATCATCAGCTCGCCCACCTGGTCCGGTCTGGAAAGCGAGGAGGTGAGTTACAACGCTGGCTACACCAATGTGCACGAGCTGATCCCTTGGCGCACGTTGACCGGCCGCCAGCAGTTCTATCAGGACCATCAGTGGATGCGTGCCTTCGGCGAGGGCCTGTGCGTGTACAAGCCGCACGTAGACCTCAAAACCACCGCTGCGCTGTTGGGCAAGAAGCCCAACGGCCATGACGAGATTGTCCTTAACTTCATCACGCCGCATCAGAAGTGGGGCATTCACAGCACCTACTCGGACAACCTGCGCATGCTGACGCTGAGTCGGGGCGGGCCTCACGTGTGGGTATCGGAAGTGGATGCCAGGAAAGCGGGCATCGTCGACAACGACTGGATCGAGGTGTTCAACGCCAACGGGACCCTGACCGCCCGTGCGGTGGTGTCGCAGCGGGTGCCCGAAGGCATGACCCTGATGTACCACGCCCAGGAAAAGATCGTGAATGTGCCGGGGGCGGAGACCAGCGGCAAGCGCGGCGGCATCCACAACTCGGTGACCCGTGCCGTCACCAAGCCCACACACATGATCGGCGGCTATGCCCAGCTGTCGTGGGGGTTCAACTACTACGGCACCGTGGGCGCCAACCGCGACGAGTTCGTGATCGTGCGCAAGATGAAGAACGTGGACTGGATGGAAAGGCCGCTGGCCGAGTGAAGGGACGGGGAGGGCGCCTTCGGCCAACCCTCCGCCCCTTCTCCCTTCACTTAAGGAGAACAGTATGAAAATCCGAGCCCAAATCGGCATGGTGCTCAATCTGGACAAGTGCATCGGCTGCCATACCTGCTCGATCACCTGCAAGAACGTCTGGACGAGCCGCGACGGTATCGAATACGCCTGGTTCAACAACGTCGAAACCAAGCCTGGTGTCGGCTACCCCAAGGAATGGGAAAACCAGGAAAAATGGCAGGGCGGCTGGGTGCGCCGGCCCGACGGCAAGCTCGAACCGCGCCAAGGTAGTCGCCTGAAGATTCTGGCCAACATCTTCGGCAACCCCAATCTGCCGGCGATCGACGACTACTACGAGCCGTTCACCTACGACTACGAGCGCCTGCAGAACGCCCCCGAGGTCGAAACACCTCCCACTGCACGCCCGGTGTCGGTGCTTACCGGCAAGAAGATGGACAAGATCGAGTGGGGCCCCAACTGGGAGGACGACCTGGGCGGCGAGTTCAGCAAGCGCAGCAAGGACGCGCTGTTCGAGGGTATCCAGAAGGAGATGTACTCGGCCTTCGAGAACACTTTCATGATGTACCTGCCGCGCCTGTGCGAGCACTGCCTGAACCCGGCGTGCGTGGCCAGCTGTCCGTCCGGCTCGATCTACAAGCGCGAGGACGATGGCATCGTACTGATCGATCAGGACAAATGCCGCGGCTGGCGCATGTGTGTTTCGGGCTGCCCGTACAAGAAGATTTACTACAACTGGACTACCGGCAAGGCCGAGAAGTGCATCTTCTGCTATCCGCGCATCGAGGCCGGCCAGCCGACGGTGTGTTCGGAAACCTGCGTAGGTCGCATCCGCTATCTGGGTGTGCTGCTGTACGACGCCGACAAGATCGAGGCCGCTGCCAGTGTGGAAGACCCCAAGAGCCTGTACGAAGCGCAGCTGGGCGTGTTCCTTGACCCCCACGCGCCGGAGATCGTGGCCGAAGCCCAGCGCCAAGGCATCCCGCAGAGCTGGATCGACGCCGCCCAGAAGTCGCCGGTGTACAAGATGGCCATGGAGTGGAAGGTTGCTTTCCCGTTGCACCCCGAATACCGCACGCTGCCGATGGTGTGGTACATCCCGCCGTTGTCTCCCATCCAGTCCGCGCTGGAGAACGGCCTGATCGGCGAGAACGGCATCATCCCGGACGTGAAGGATTTGCGCATCCCCATCCGCTACCTGGCCAACCTGCTCACCGCAGGCAAGGAGGAGCCGGTGGTGCGGGCCCTGGAAACCATGGTGGCCATGCGTCGTTACATGCGCAGGAAGAGCGTGGACAAGGTTTCGGACCCTTCCACCCTGAAGGGCACCCATCTTTCGGGTGCGCAAGTGGAAGAGATGTACCAGATCATGGCCATCGCCAATTACGAAGATCGCTTCGTGATCCCCAGCAGCCACAAGGAGATGGTGGAAAGCACCTTCGACGACAAGGCCAGCTGCGGCTTCTCCTTCGGCAACGGCTGCTCGTCGGGCGTGTCGGAAGGGTCGCTCTTCGGCAAGAAAAAGGCCACTCCGATCGTATTCCACGACATGCGGCGTGATCGCAAGCTCAATGCCGGAGGCTGACATGGACCGCAGGATCTACCGGGCGCTCTCGGCGCTTCTGTGCTACCCCGAGGGGGAGCTCCTCGACAGTCTGGACGCGGTGCGCATGGTGCTGGAGGGTACCCCCACCGTGGCCGCAATGATGGAGCCGCTACTGGTCCACCTGTCGGGCGGAGACCTTATCCGCCTGCAGGAAGGTTACGTGCAGACTTTCGACCGCACGCCGGGCCACGCCCTGCATCTTTTCGAGCACATCCATGGTGAGGACCGCGCGCGCGGTCAGGCGATGGTGGACCTGATCGAGGAATACCGTGCCCACGGTTTCGAGCCCGTTACCAGCGAACTGCCGGATTACTTGCCGCTGTTCCTGGAGTTCCTCTCCACCTGCGAAGCGGCCGAGGCGGCCCGCCTGCTGGGCGATGCAGTACACGTGGTGGCCCATGTGGCGGGCCGGCTTCGCGAGAACGCCAGCCCCTACGCCTGTGCGCTGGAGGCGCTGGTATGGCTGTCGCCGGTGGCACCCGAGCCGCTGACAGTACCGCCTGTGCGCGACATGGACGAGGCGCTGGAAACCTTCGGCCCCGGCGTGGACGGGGTAGAACCCCTGCTCAAGCCCGGCCTGCCGGCGGTGGCGCCGATCAACTTCTACGCAAAGCGGCCTTCGGCCTGAAGCCCTACGGCAGGCTGCCCTGCCGGGCAGTCTGGCCTTGACGAACCCGGTACGGCTGCGGCCGTGCCGGGCAGGAGACGAAAATGAATACCTGGCATCAATTCCTGTTCGGCATCTATCCATACATTGCCCTGACGGTGTTCCTTTTGGGCAGTCTGGTGCGGTTCGAACGCGAACAGTACAGCTGGAAGAGCGACTCCAGCCAGCTGCTGGTCAAAAGCCAGCTGCGCCTGGGGAGCATGCTGTTCCATATTGGCATCCTGGGCCTCTTCTTCGGCCACTTGGTCGGCCTGCTCACGCCGGTGTCGGTGTGGGACACGGTGGGCGTCACTCACAGCCTTAAAC
Source organism: Gulbenkiania mobilis (assembly GCA_004346645.1). Taxonomy (GTDB): domain Bacteria; phylum Pseudomonadota; class Gammaproteobacteria; order Burkholderiales; family Chromobacteriaceae; genus Gulbenkiania; species Gulbenkiania mobilis. Next base: position 12,923 of record SMDA01000010.1, on the reverse strand, counting down.
AGATTGTTGCGATGACTGCCGGCGGCGTGATGGGCTTTGTCTGCCTCACCGGGCTGGTGATCCTGCTTTACCGTCGCCTGACCAGCGACCGGCTTTCGGCCAACACCACCTGGCGCGACAAGCTGGTACTCCTGTGGCTGCTGGTGACGGTGGTGCTCGGGCTGGCCACGATCTACGTCTCGTCGTCGCATATGGATGGCGAGGAAATGCTCAAGCTGATGCAGTGGGCGCAGCATGTGGTGACCTTCCGTGGCGGGGCCGCGGCGATCATTGCCGACGTCTCGTGGGTATTCAAGGCCCACCTGTTCATGGGCATGAGCCTGTTCGTGATCTTTCCCTTCACCCGGCTGGTGCATGTGTGGAGCGGCTTCGGGGCCGTGGGTTATCTCGGGCGTGCCTGGCAGCTGGTACGGCCGCGGGTTTGAAAATACCGCCACAGCTTTAAGTGTTTGTGTAAAAAACCGCACGTACAGTGCGGTTTTTTGCTTTAATGATTTGCTGCGCTTTCTTGTAGCCAGACCGGACACGCGCTAGAACATCTTAGAACGCCCCCCTGTGGAGCCTGCTCATGCTGTCCCGCCTCAATCTCGGTACCAAGCTCTTGCTGCTGGTATTGCCTTTCGCCCTGCTGACCTTCGTACTGGCCGGCTGGGAATCGGCCCGCCATCTGGGCCTCTTGCGCCAGATGGAGGCATCGCGCCAGCTGGTGTCGGCCTCGACCGCTGCCTCCGGCCTGGTGGACGCACTGCAGACGGAGCGGGGGCTGACCAACGGATTTCTCAGCGGCAGCAGCAGTCTGCCGGCGCCGTTGGCCGAAGCACGTGGCAAGACCGACGATGCCCTGAAGGTCTTCCGGACGCTGGAGGCGCAGACCTCGCACCCCGAGCTGGCGCAGCGCATGACGGCAGCGGCCGGCATGGTCGAGGGCTTGCAGCAGGCCCGGTCCTCGGTCGACCGGCGCACCGCTGCCGCGACCGAGGCCTTCGGCGCCTACACCCGGGCGGTGGAAGCCTTGGTCAACCTGGTGTCCGACGTGCAGACCGTCAGCGACGAGCCAGGGCTGATCCGAGCCGGCTCCGCCCTCACTCACCTGATGTGCGTGAAAGAGTATGCCGGCCGTGAGCGAGGTTTCGTTAATGGCGCCCTGGCCACCGGCAGCATCAGTCCGGCCGCTCTGCGCCAGGCGGTCACCCTGCAGGCGCAGCAAACTGCCTGTCTGGAGCAGTTCGTGTTGCAGGCTCCGGAGGTACTGCAGGTACGGGTACGGTCCGAACTTGACGCGCCGGAAATGGGCGCGGTGCTGCCACTGCGCAACGCCATCCTGGGCGCTGAGCCGGGGGCCACTCTCACCGTCACCCCGGCCGATTGGTTTCGGGTCAGTTCGGCTCGCATCGCCCGTCTGAAGGCCGCGCAGGATCTGTTGCTGGCCGACCTGGCCGATCAGGTGGCCACCGAGGTCCAGGCGGCCCGAACCCGTTTGATGGTCATTGCCGGTGGCACGCTGCTGCTGCTGGTTGGGCTCGGGCTGGCCGGCGTAGCGGTTTACCGCAGCATTCGCCGCCCGGTGGTGGCACTGGAGAATATGATGAGCCAGATGGCCGCCTCCCTCGACCTGGGGCCGCGCGCCCGGCTCGCGGGCACGGACGAAGTGGCGCGTATGGGAGCCGCCTTCGACCATCTGGTGGATGCCTTTGCCGATACGCTGCAGGTGGTCAAGCGCAACGCCCACCAGCTGATGGATGCGGTGGCCGACCTGCAGGGGGTGTCCGGACGCGCAGCCACCACTGCCGAGGCCCAGAGCACCTCGTCCACCGGCATTGCCGCAGCGATCGAACAGATGTCGGTGGGCATGAACGTGGTCAGCGACAACACTCGGGAGAGCCTGGACGTGGCGCAGCAGATGCAGCGCGGTGTCACCAGCGGGCGAACACGGATGCATGAGACCACTCGGGCGCTGGAGGAAACCTCGCACAGCGTGGCAGGCGCGGGCGACCTCATCGGCAGTCTGGCGCAGAAGTCGCAGAATATCCGTCAGATCATCACCGCCATCCGCGAGATCGCCGATCAGACCAACCTTCTGGCCCTCAATGCCGCGATCGAAGCCGCGCGCGCCGGCGAACTGGGCCGTGGGTTTGCTGTGGTGGCGGACGAGGTGCGCAAGCTGGCTGAGCGCACGGGCAAGGAAACAGTGGAGATCGCCCAGCTGATCGAAGCGATCACCGGAGAAACCCAGAACGCCGCCAGCCGCATGAGCACGGCGCGCACACAGATGGAATCGGGTATGACGCTGGTGACGGCCACCCTGGGCGAGCTGGATGCCCTGTACGAAGAAGCCCGTCAGACCGCAGAGAAGAGCCAGGCCACGGCCCTGGCGATGCAGGAACAGACCGCAGCCAGCAACGAGGTAGCCGTCAACATCAGCCGCATCGCCTCGCTGGCCGAGGACAACTCCGCCATCGTGCAGGAGGCGGCCCGTCTGGCCTCGGCGCTGAATGCCACCGCCCATTCGCTGGTGGACCAGGTGGACCGCTTCCACCACACCTCCGGCAGCTAGCAGGTCAGGGCAGGGGTTGGCCGAAAGGTTCGGCCGGGCGCAGCGCGCCGGCCTCCAGCGTGATCGGGCTACCCGGCGGGTAGGCCCGGGCGAGCCGGGAGGCCATCGGCAGACGGACGATGTCGCCACCGGCGAGCACCGTCAGCCAGGTGAGCCCCGCGCTTTCCTCGTGCGCGAGAACCTGCCCACTGATCAGGCAGCGTCCGTCGCCGCCCTGCTTGTCGAGAAAAACCTGGGCCGGCGTGCCGCAGGCTGTCTCGCGGCCGTGTTCCAGACGGATCACCCGGTCCGCCAGACGAAACACTTCCGGCAGATCGTGGCTGACCAGCAACGTGGTCAGGCCGTAGCGGCGGTGTAGTGCGGCCAGTTCGTCCTGCAGTTGATGACGCAGGGCTGGGTCCAGTGCAGAGAGGGGCTCATCCAGAAGCAGTAGCCGTGGCCGGCGCGCTAACGCCCGGGCCAGCGCCACGCGCTGCTTCTGTCCACCGGAGAGCTGTGCCGGCCGCCGGTCGGCCAGTGCCGTCAGCGCCGTGAGTTCGAGCAGGGCGTCCACCCGGGCACGTTCCCCGCCCGGGACGGCGTAGGCGATATTGCCGCGCACCGTCAGGTGCGGGAACAGCGCATAATCCTGAAACACCATGCCCACACTGCGCCGTTGCGGCGGTATCTGGCGGCGACCGTCGATCCAGCGCTCGCCGTCCACTTCCAAGTAACCATCGTCGGCCGTTTCCAACCCCGCCAGCAGGCGCAGCAGCGTGGTCTTGCCCGCTCCGGAGCCGCCAGTGAGCGCGGTGAAGCTGCCGGGCGCAAGGTTGGCCGAATGGTCTAGCACGAAATGCGGCGAGAGCCGCTTCGTCAGGTGCCAGTGGATCATGCGCCCCCCTCCGTGCGCCGGCGCAGCAGGTGCACCGCCAGCACCACCGCGAAGGAGAAGCTGCAGAGGATGGCGGCATAAAGATGCGCTGCGCCGTAGTTGAGCGCTTCTACTTCGTTATAAATAGCGATCGATGCGACCCGTGTCACGCCGGGAATGTTGCCCCCCAGCATCAATACCAGGCCGAACTCCCCCACGGTATGCGCAAAGGCCATCACCGTGCCGGCCACCAGGGCGGGACGCACGCACGGCAGCTCCACCTGCCAGAAGGCGGCCGGCCGGCTCTTGCCCAGCGTATAGGCGGCTTCGCGCAAGCTGTCCGGTAGGTTGGTCAGTGCGGCCTGCAGGGGCTGTACCATGAAGGGCAGGCTGAAAAGCACCGAGCCTGCCACCAGCCCGGGAAAGGAAAATACCAGGTCCACTCCCAGGCGCGCATGCAGCCAAGCCCCCAGCGAGCGTGCGGGGCTCAGTGCCATCAGCAGGTAGAAGCCCAGTACCGACGGCGGCAGCACCAGCGGCATGGCGATCAGGGTTTCGAACACTGGCTTGAACCGCGAGCGGCTATGGGCGATCCATCCGGCCAGGGGCACGCCTACGGCGAGCAGGATCAGCGTGGTGACCGTGGCGAGCCGTGCCGTCAGCCATAGAGGGGCGAGGTCCACGGTCATGTCAGGGCTTCAGGTAGCCGAAGCGGGCGAACACCGCCTGGGCTGCCGGGGTGAAGAGGTAGTCCACGAACTTGCGCGCCTGCGTGGGCGCGTGGGTGGCGCCGTAGCGGGTGATTATCACCGCCTGGGCAATCGGGCGGTAACTGCCGGCAGGCAGCTCCACCCAGCGGCCTTTGCCCTGCAAGGTAGGGCCAAGAACCAGCGATTTGGCAGTGAAGCCTGCCTCGGCCGCCCGGCTTTCGATGAACTGCGTGGTCTGGCCGATGCTTTCGCCATACACCAGACGCGGCTTCACCCGCTCCAGCAGACGGTAGTGCGTGAGGAGGTTCACTGCTTCTCGCCCGTAGGGTGCTGTGTCCGGATTGGCGATCGCCACCTTGCCCGTGCCCTCCCGCAGCAGCTTTGGCCAGTCGCTCAGGTCGGCGTCGCCGGCCGTCCATAGCACCAGCACGCCGCGGGCATAGACACGAGGGGCACCGGCTGCCTGACCGGAGGCGGCCAGCCTGTCCGGAAACTCCCGGTCGGCCGAAAGGAAGACGTCGAACGGCGCACCATTCTGGATCTGCGCGGCAAACTTGCCCGACGAGTTGTAGCTTGGCTCTACGGTCAGGCCGGTGCGTTGGGTGAAGTCGCGTGCCAAGGCTTCAAAGGCGTATTGCAGGTTGGCGGCCACGGCCACCGTCAGGTCGGCGGCCGCCGCCTGCTGCATGGCGAACAGAGCCGCCAGTGCGGTCAATCGGAAGTTCATGGCCGAGGGGGCTCCGTGTGCAGTCGGGGCAAAGCCCCGAGGATGATCTGGTTGGCCGAAAAGAGCGCGGTGGCGCACAGGCCCGGCACCAGTCCCAACGCCTCGGCGCTGCTGCGGTCCACCGTGGCCGCCACGCATTGCCCCGAAGGCAGGTCGATGACCACGTCGCAGTTGACCGCGCCGGCGGTGAGGCGGCTGATGGTACCGGTCAGGCGGTTGGGCACCGCCAAGTGGTCGGTGTCGCCAGTGGCCAGCAGCACCGATCCGGCCTTCACCAGCGCCACCACCTCGCTGCCCGGGCATAGCCCCAGCAGTTCGCAGCTTTCGCGGGTGATGAGCGCGGTCAGGCGGTCCCCTCCGGGCAGCTCCACCTCCACCATATCGTTCACCGCGCCGGGGCGCAGGGTATGCACGCGGCCGTACCACTGGTTGCGGGCAGAAGTCTTCATCGTCAGCCTCTGGAGCAGGGCAAGATCATCGGTGGTCCGGATCACGCCTTCCACCGCTAAGAGGAAGCGCGCCTGGGCCTGGGCGACTGCCTGCCAGGTGCGAAGCAGAGTGGCGCCGCGTTCTGTCAGCCGAGTGCCACCGCCTTCGCGGCCGCCGGCGCTGCGGGCCACCAATGGGGTGTCGCTCAGGTTGTTCATGGCTTCTACCGCCTGCCACGCCCCCTTGTAGCTCAGCCCGACAGCGCGCGCAGCCGCGCTGATGGAGCCGGTGCGCGCCACGGCTTCGAGCAGGGCCAGGCGCGCAGGGCTGAGGCCGGGACCGAAGGGCAGATCGGCTGCCAGCCTGGAGGAAATGTCGGCCATGGGTATCGCTATTACGTGAGGTACATAACGGTAGCCGGTTCCGGACGCGACGCCAACCCCTTCCTTGGAAGGGGAGGCGGACTACGCCGGAAGGCGTAGCCGGAACAGGGCATTGCCAGCGGTGCGGGGCGCATGGTTAGATCGGCCGCCAGAACGAGGAACAGCCATGAACGACGAAATCCTGCTGCGCTACAGCCGCCATCTGCTCCTGAAGGAAGTGGGCATCGAAGGCCAGACCAGGTTGGCCGAAGGCCGGGTGCTGGTGCTCGGCTGCGGCGGGCTGGGCGCCACGGTGGTGCCCTTCCTCGCAGCGGCCGGCGTGGGCCGACTGCTGTTGGCCGACCACGATGTGGTGGAGCTCTCCAATCTGCAGCGGCAGATCGCCTATCGCGAAACCGATCTTGGCCGTCCAAAGGTGGAGGCTGCCACTGATGCGGTGCGGGCGCTCAACCCGGCGGTGCAGGTCCAGGCCCTGCGGGAGCGTCTGGACGAGCCTACCCTGACGGCGCTGGCGCGCACCGTGGACGTGCTGGTGGACTGTAGTGACAATTATGCCACCCGGCGGGCGCTCAACCGGGCCGCGCTCGCCGCCCGGGTGCCGCTGGTGTCGGGCGCGGCGGTGCGCTTCGAAGGCCAGCTTTCGGTATACCTGCCGCACGATCCTGCGAGCCCGTGTTATGAATGCCTGTTTCCCGGCGAGGAGGCGGGCGACGGCCCCTGTGCCACCTTCGGGGTGTTCGCACCGCTGGTCGGGGTGGTGGGAGCGCACCAGGCTGCCGAAACGCTGAAACTGCTGATGGGCGTCGGTCGGCCACCGGTCGGGCGCCTGCTGAGCTACGACGCGCTGGAGGCGTGCTGGCGGGAAATGGGCTTTGAGCGTGATCCAGCGTGTCCGGCCTGCGGGCAGCCGGGCGCAGCCGCCCCTTCTGCCTGAAGAATCCTCAGTCTTGCGCGCGGTCCAGCCCGTGCTCTACCGCGTACACCGCGGCCTGCACCCGGCTGTGCAAGTTCAGCTTGCGCAGGATGTTTTGCACATGCACCTTGACCGTACTCTCCGCCAGATCCAGCTTGCGCGCGATTTCCTTGTTGCTGGCCCCGCGTGCCAGGAACCCCAGCGTCTCGCGTTCCCGGGGCGTTAGGCTGTCCAGCTCGGTTGGCTTGGCCTGCACCGGCTGGCGCAACCGTGCCACCAGCTTGGCGGTCATCTCCGGCGACAGCACGCTGTCTCCCTCCACCGCGCGGCGAATGCTCGACAGCAGGAAGTCGGTGTTGATCTTCTTGAGCAGATAGCCCCGCGCGCCCAGACGCATGCATTCGGTCAGGTCCTCGCCGTCTTCCGACACCGTCAGCATCAGCACTGCGGTGTCAGGGCAGGCATCAACGATCTGCGCCAGCGCTTCGCGTCCGTGCATCACCGGCATGTCCAGGTCCAGCAGCACCACGTCCGGGCGTAGCTGTTCGGCCAGCTTCACGCCTTCGAGGCCGTCTGCGGCCTCGGCCACTACTTCGAAATCGGCCTGGCGCTGCAGCAGGGCCTTCAGGCCGCTGCGAAACAGGGTATGGTCGTCGACCAGCAGGATTCGGACAGTTTCACTCATGCGGCGATTCGCTCCTCTTTGGGCAGTACGAGTTCCAATCGAGTGCCGTGTTCGGGCACCGAGGAAATATGGATAGTTGCGTGGATGCGGCTGGCGCGCTCGTGCATGATCGACAGGCCGACATGACGCGCCTGCTTGCCGGTGACGGTCTCGGGGTCGAAGCCGCAACCGTCGTCGTCGATCGTCATCATGAAGTCGCCGGCATTGCGGATTGCCACTTTCACGCGGTTGGCGCCGGCGTGCTTGCGCACGTTGGAGAGTGCCTCTTGCAGGATGAAGATCACCTGAAGCTGCTCCTGGGGATTGAGCGGCAGCCCGTCGCCTTCCATTTCCAGGCTGGTGCTGACCTGGGCCTGCTTCTCGAAGCGGCCCAGCACGCTGCGCACAGCGGCCGGGAATTCCTCGCGGCTGATGCGGGTGCGGAAGTTGAGCAGCAGTTCACGCACATCTTCATAGCATTCCTGGATGCCTTCGCGGATGAAAGCGAGGTTTTCGTCCGCACCGGGCTGATCGCCTTGCGCCAGCGCATCTTCCAGCATCTGCACCTGCAGGTTCAGGAAGGAGAGCGACTGGGCGATGCTGTCGTGCAGGCCCTGCGCCATCAGGTTGCGCTCTTCCGCGACGGCGAACTGGCGATCACGTGCGGCAAGACGTTGGTTCTCGATCGCCACACCCAGATGCTGGCCTAGGGCCTCGATGAGGAACTGGTCGGCTGCCGAGAGGGTGTGACTGCCGCGGAAGTAGAGCGTGAAGATACCGATGTCCTGATGGTTGTGCCGGATGTGGAACACCGAGATCGCCGCGAAGCCCAGCCGGCTGCAGGTCTTCTGCACGTCTTCCGGCTGGTGGTCGAAGCGGTGCAGCACCGCAAAGGGCTGGCTGACTGCGTCGCCACAGTAGCAGCCGGCGATCGGCATGCATTCCTCCTCGCGCACCAGCTCTGGTGGCAGGCCGCGATGGGCGATCTGGTCCAGGCGATTGCGCTCCATGTCGACCAGCCGCACACTGCCGGCATCGGCATTGAACAGCGCCATCAGCCGCTCGATGAAGCCCTCGCACATCGATGTCTGGCTGTGTGACTCGTGCAGAAAGGCCGTGATCTCGTACAGCGTGGACAGCTGACGGTTGCGGTTCTCCAGCGCCTGCGTCTTGTCGCGGACCTTCTGCTCCAGGGTGATGTACAGGTCCTGCAGGCGGTCGGCCATCTGGTTGAATCCTGCCGAGAGCAGGCCAAATTCATCGTCGGTTTCCACCGGTACCCGTACGTTCAGGTCACCGTCGCGCAGGCGGCTAATGGCGCCGCCCAGCGCGTTGAGCGGGCGGATGATGAGCAGGAACATCAGGTAGGTCATCGTCACCGTGCCGGCGATCGCCAGGGCGATCAGTACGGTCTGGAACAGCCGCAACAAGGTGGTGTTGCGGGCATTGTCACGCTCCACCAGTCCCACCAGTCGGTCAATTTCGCCGACGAATCCGTCCACCGCCTCGGCCGAGAGCCGCAGCCCGGCCGCGGGTGTGTCCACACTATGATCCACACGCGGACGGATATCATCCTGCCAGCGGCGGGCGATCAGTGCGGCCTGCTCGCGTACATCGGCATTGTCGGGAAGGAAGAGCGGGCGTGCCGGATCGCCACGCTGCAGCCGCTCTAGAGTGTCCTCGAAAATGCCGGCCTCATTGCGAACCGCCTGGGCGGGAGCGCCTTGGGCCAAGAGGTAGGCCAGATGATAAGATCGCATCCGCAGACTGCCGGCGTCATTGATGGCTGCCGCCCCGCCTTCCAGCTTCCACGACAGCACGAGGGTGTAACCGATGGCGATCATGGCCACGAACAGCGACAGGGCGGTCAGCCCCAGCAGCTTGGTCGACAACCGTTTCATGCGGGCGGGCACCGGGATCACAGTGGGCTCCTCCTTCCGGTGGATGGTCATGAAGCCGCCGGCAGGTCAGAATCTGCCTGCCAGTGACCGCTCTTGCCACCCCGCTTTTCCAAAAGGCGCACGCCACCGATCTGCATGCCACGGTCCACGGCTTTGAGCATGTCGTAGACGGTGAGCAGCCCGGCTGTCACGCCGCTGAGCGCCTCCATTTCCACCCCGGTGCGCCCTACGGTCTCGGCGGTGACGGTGATGTGCAGCCGGCATGCCTCGGGCTCGGGCGTGAAATCTACCGCCACGCGCGTCAGGGCCAGCGGATGGCACAGCGGGATCAGGTCGGCTGTGCGCTTTGTGCCCTGTATGGCGGCGATCCGGGCGATGCCGATCACATCGCCCTTTTTGGCCGTGCCGGCCGTCAGCTGCTGGAAGGTATCGGGCTGCATGGTGATGTGGCCGGTCGCCACCGCTACACGGCGGGTTTCGGTCTTGTCGCCGACATCGACCATATGGGCTTGGCCTGCGGCGTCGAAATGGGTGAGGGTCTGGCTCATGGGTGTGTTCGTGTGAGGGGCTAGCGGCACCATAGCCGCAATGTCTGCGTTGTACAATCCGCCAAAAGGAGAAGCGGGATGCGCGTTTTGGGGGTGGCCGGCTGGTCCGGCAGCGGCAAGACCACGCTGATCGAGCGGCTGCTGCCAAGGTTGGCCGAAGCGGGCCTGCGCGTTTCGGTGATCAAGCACAGCCATCATGATATCGCCCTGGATGCCCCGGGCAAGGACAGTCATCGCCATCGCATGGCGGGTGCTGCCGAAGTAATGGTGGTGTCCCCTTATCGCTGGGGAGTGTTTGCCGAGGTGGGGGAGGGGGCGCCTCCCGCGCTGGAGGTGCAACTGGCCCGGCTGGCGCCGGTGGACCTGGTGCTGCTGGAAGGCCAGAAGGGGCTGGATGTTCCCAAGATCGAAGTGTTCCGTCCATCGCTGGGCAAGCCCCCACGGCATCCGGATGACCCGTGGGTGATCGCCGTGGCAAGCGATGCCGCGCTGAAGTCCGCCGTTCCCTGTCTTTCACTTGACCAACCCGATGCCGTGGCCGCCTTCATCCTGGCCTGGCTGGAGAAAGAACAATGATCACCGTGCTGTATTTCGGCTATCTGCGCGAGGCGCTGGGCCGCAACCAGGAAACGCTGGAATGGATGGGGGACGACAGCGAGGCCCTGTTGGACCTGTTGCGTGCGCGCGGACCGGACTGGGCCGAGGCCTTGGCACCTGGCAAGGTTTTCCGCGTGGTGGTGGACCGGCAGGTTACCCGAGGCGTGGTGAAGATCCCCGACGGCGCCGAAGTGGGCATCCTGCCCCCAGTGACCGGAGGCTGAATCCATGTGGCTGAAAGTGGATGTCCAGGCTGCACCCTTTGATTTGGCCTGCGAGGAGTCTGCCCTGCTGGCGCAGGCCGGCGATGCCGGGGCCGTGGTGGCCTTTGTCGGGCGGGTGCGTGCCCATGACGCAGCAGTGCCACTCTCTGCCCTGTGGCTGGAGCACTTCCCGGGAGTGACCGAGGCCGAGATCGCGCGCATCGCCGCCCTTGCCGCAGACCGCTGGCCGGTCACTGCCTGCCGCGTCATCCATCGGGTGGGGGCGCTTGCGCCGGGTGAGGGGATCGTGCTGGTGCTGATGGCGTCGCCGCACCGGGCCGCGGCGTTTGAGGCGGCCGCCTACCTCATGGACTATCTCAAGACCGAGGCGCCCTTCTGGAAGCGGGAAGATCTGGCCGATGGCAGCCATCGCTGGGTGGAGGCACGGCAGACCGACGAGGCCGCACGCGCGCGCTGGGAAAGCTGACCTGCGGCGCCATAGAAAGTCCATCCGCCCGGCCTGTGCGCCGGGCGTCTTTGCTTCACGGAGGCTCAGGTGGGCAGAGAGACGGCAGACCGGACAGGGAGCGGGCACACCAGCGGCAGGAAGCGCCGTGCTTCGCCGTCGTATCCCCACAGTGCCCCTTCCTGCAGATCGAAGTACCAGCCATCCAGTGCCAAAGTCCGCGCCTCTACCCGCTCGCGCACCCAAGGGTAGGACAGCAGGTTCTCCAACGAAACCAGGATCCCGCCTTTTTCGCACAGGTTCAGCCGCACGCTTTCGGTTTCGTGCGCATGGTGCCGCTCGACAAACTGGCGTGCTGGGATAGCGATGTCCAGCCAGCGTGTCAGCGCGCTACCCGGTGCGGTGCAGCGCGTCAGCAGCGCACGGATGCCGCCGCAGCCTGAATGGCCCAGCACAATGATGCGCTCGATCCCCAGCGACAGGACGGCAAACTCCAGTGCCGCCGCCACACTGGCGTGTGCGTTGTCCGGATCGTGTGGAGGCACCAGGTTGGCCACGTTGCGCACTACGAAGAGTTCGCCGGGCTCGGCACCGGTCAGAAGAGCAGGGTGAACGCGGGAGTCGCAACAGCCGATCACCAGCGTGGCCGGCTTCTGCCCATGACGCAAGGCTTCGAAAATACTGTCACGACGTCCGAAGTAGCGGGCCTGGAAACGGCGGAATCCCTGCAGCAGGGGGTCGACGGAGCGCATGCTAGCCCCCGGTCATCGACATGAAGCGCATCACACGGGTGGGCGCTTCGTTGAAATGATGCCGTTCGGGCTTGTATTCGATGGCTTCCCGGATAGCGGCTTCGAGCTCGGCATCGCTTGCCCCTGCGCGCAGAAGCGGTCCGAGCGGATAGGCAGCCTCCTGACCCAGGCACAGATAAAGCGTGCCATCCACCGATAGTCGCACCCGGTTGCAGGTGGCACAGAAGTGCTGCGAGAGCGGGGTGATCAGCCCGAGGGTGAAGCCGCCATCCGGCGTTTGCCAATAGCGGGCCGGGCCGCCGCCCAGTGTTTCGGTAGCCTTTACCAGACCGAACCGCTTGGTAAGGTCCGCAAGCACCGTCTGCAGGTCCAGCCCGCGGCTGGCTTGGCCCGTGCTGCCCATCGGCATGGCCTCGATCAGGCGCAGGACGAAGCCCTGGGCAATACAGAACGCCACCATCGCCTCAATGTCACCATCGTTCACACCGGCAAGCGGCACCATGTTGATCTTGATGCGGGTGAAGCCCGCCATACGCGCGGCTTCCAGACCGGCGGTCACCTTATCCAGGCAGTCGCGCCCGGTGATAGTGGCCATGCAGTCCTGCCGCAGCGAGTCGAGGCTGACGTTCAGGCGCCCAAGCCCAGCCTGCCGCAAGGGTCCGGCCAGCCGGGTCAGTTGGGTGCCGTTGGTAGTCATCGAGAGATCGTCCAGGCCAGGCAGCGCCGACAGGGTGCGGACCAGTCCGGTGATATCGCGACGCAGCAGCGGCTCGCCCCCCGTAAGGCGGACACGCCGGGTGCCGAGCCGGGCGAAGGCGGCCACCACGCGAGTGATCTCCTCATGGGTGAGCCAGTGAGCGGGTTCTTCGAAATCCTTGAACCCTTTGGGCAGGCAGTAACTGCAGCGCAGGTCGCAGCGGTCGGTGACCGAAACGCGCAGATAATCGATTGAGCGGCCAAAGCGGTCGGCGAGCATGAGTGTTCCTTCCGGGACAGAAAAGGCCCAACGCCCGCGGTAAGCTGCGCCGGAGCGAAGCGGAGGGTACCAACAGGCGGAGCCTGTTGGCGTCAGCTTGACCAAACAGTTAGGCTGGGGAGCGGAGGCAGCTTGTTGCACTTGATATCCCCTATGTTTTTGCTGATAGCGGTTCATAACCTGCATCCAAAGGCGCAACCACTGTAATGAACCGATGTGGGCAAACGATGGTGCAAAGAACACCGTG
>SMDA01000009.1 GCA_004346645.1 Gulbenkiania mobilis | reverse complement strand
TTGCTCTCGCAAACCACTCACACCTATCGGTTGTTCTAAACTGTCAAAGATCAGGCCGGCGCCGTTGCGCTCAGCAGAGGAAGCGAACTATACCCGCCCCTCAAAACACCGTCAACCCCCATTTGCAGAAAATATTGCCGATGCCCCGTACGGTGCGGGGCAAGCACGAGCAGACAAATGAAAAAGGGCCGGATGACCAGCCCTTTTATCTGGGTATCTGGTGGTCGGTCAGCTTGCGTCCTGTTCGGCCAGATCGGCGCGGATCTTGTCCATGTCCAGCTCGCGTACGGCGCTGATCAGCTGTTCGAACTGAGTCCCGGAGAGCGCACCGGCCTGATTGAAGACCATGATACGGTCGCGCAGGACCATGAGGGTGGGAATGGAGCGGATGCCGAAGTGTCCGGCCAATGCCTGCTCCTCTTCGGTGTTGATTTTGGCGAAGACGATGTCGGCGTGCTTTTCGGAGGCGGCCTGGAAGACCGGACCGAAACTCTTGCACGGCCCGCACCAAGGGGCCCAGAAGTCGAGAATGACGATGCCGTCACGGTCCACGGTATCGTTGAAGGTTTCGGCTGTCACATCATGGGTGGCCATGGCGGGGTCCTTTCATTGGTGCCGTCAGCCCGATGCTGGTCGGCCATGCGATTGAACTGGGTGCGCCGGGCTGTTTTTGCAAGCTTGACCGTTCAGCTGTGACGAATGCGCCAGCACTGATGGATCTTGCGGTTGCGGAAATCCTCGGGCACCGACTGTGCGCTGATGTCCTCCACATGGAAGGTTTCGATCAGCAGCGGCTCCAGCTCAAAGCTGCGCAGATTGTTGGAAAAGTAGAGTGTGCCTTCGGGTGCCAGCAAATACATGGCCTGCTCTACCAACCAGCCGTGGTCACGCTGGACGTCGAGCACGTCGCGCATCTTCTTGGAATTGGAAAAGGTGGGGGGATCCATGACGATGAGGTCGAAGCACTTGCCAGCTGCCACACTGTCTTCGAGATACTGGAAGACATCGGCACGGATCAAATGGTGCCGTGCCAAGTCCAGACCGTTGAGTTCGAAATTGCGGCGGGCCCAGTCCTGATAGGTATTGGAAAGATCCACCGTTTCAGAGTAGGACGCTCCGCCGGCACCGGCGTACACGGTAAAGCTGCCGGTATAGGCGAACAGGTTGAGGAAACGCTTGCCGGCGGCCTCGTCACGCACGCGACGACGGGTGTTGCGGTGATCGAGAAATAGGCCAGTATCGAGATAGGCATCAAGGTTGACGATGAAGCGCTGGCCAAATTCGCCGACGACGAAGTCCTCGCCGGTCTGGCCTGTTTTTTCGTACTGACTGACGCCTTTCTGACGCCTACGGGTCTTGAAGGCAATGCTTTCCACCGGCACGCCTGTAACGGCACAAACCGTTTGCAACAGGCCCGCCACCCAAGCGGCGTGCGCCTCATCGCTGATGTCCCAGCCGGTGTCGTATTCCTGGACATGGGCCCGCTCGCCGTAGAGATCTACCGCGACCGGGAACTGCGGAATGTCACGATCGTAGGCGCGCCAGGCTTCTAGGCCCTGACGACGCGCCCACTTGCTGTAATGCTTGAAGTTCTTGCCCAGACGGTTGGCAAAAGCGGCGTAGTCTGCCATGCGGAATCCTTGCAGGAGAGGTGCGGCGACCAGCAGGTTGGCCGAAGGCACCGGACGGGAAACGACGACGCCGGCCTAGGCCGGCGCATGCATTGTGAGGCGGGAGGGCGCCTTAGACCAGGCTGTCCGGATACATCGCCACCAGCTTCCGGTATACAGGCTCGGGTACGTACTGGCGAATAACCTGCTCCCAGCCACGCGGGCCGACCAGGCCCTTCACCATCGTGGAAGAGACCTCGGCGTATTCACGCGGCGGCAGCAGGAACACGGTGGTGATGTCGGGATGGAGGTCCGAGTTGATGTAACGCATGGTGCGCTCATACTCGTAGTCGCTGGCGGTGCGGATACCGCGCACGATGTAGTTGGCCCCGATCTTCTGGGCGTAGTTGACCAGAAACTGGTTCTCGAACACCTCGACCCGCAGCTTGTTGAAGCCGCGGGTGACGGCCCGCAGCATTTCGGCCCGTTCATCCACGCTGAAGGTGCAGCGCTTTTCCGGGTTGACCCCGATGGCCACGATCAGCTCGTCGAACAGCTCGACCGCTTCGCGGATCATCCACAGGTGACCGTTGGTAACCGGGTCGAAACTTCCGGCATAGACAGCGCGCTTCAAAGTGTGGAACCCCTTCTGTACTGGTTGGCAAGGCGGAATGTAACGTGCGCACGCCCCCGGGACAAGCACAACATGTTGCAACGCAGTAAAACACCCCGCCGCAGCGGGGTGTGTGGGAAGACGCAGCGCTTCGGCCAAGCGGGGTTGGCCGAAGACGGATTTAGAGAGCGATCTCCTCCGCCCGGTGGCAGGCCACCTGCTGCCCTTCCAGCGGACGCAGCTCGGGCACCTCTGCCTTGCAGCGGTCGACCGCGTATGGGCAACGCTTGTGGAAGGTACAGCCGGACGGGGGATTGAGCGGACTGGGCAGCTCCCCCTGGATCTTGATCTTGATCTGGCGGTCTTCCGGATGGATGGACGGGGTGGCCGACAGCAGCGCACGGGTATAGGGATGCAGAGGACGGCTGTAGATGGATGCCTTGCTGCCGATCTCCACCGCCCGGCCCAGGTACATCACCATCACGTCATCAGCCACGTGTTCCACCACTGCCAGGTTGTGGCTGATGAAGACGTAGGCTGTCCGCAGCTCGTCCTGCAGATCCATGAACAGGTTAAGTACCTGCGCCTGGATCGAGACATCCAGTGCCGAGGTCGGCTCGTCGGCCACGACAATCTTGGGATTGAGCATCATGGCGCGGGCGATGGCAATGCGCTGCCGCTGCCCGCCGGAGAACATGTGCGGATAGCGGTAGTAGTGTTCGGGACGCAGCCCCACGCGCGCCATCATCGCCTTGACCTTTTCCTCGCGCTCCGCTGCGGAGAGGGTGGTGTTGATAAGCAAGGGCTCACCCAGCTGGGCGCCGATCTTCTGGCGTGGGTTCAGTGAGGCATACGGGTTCTGGAACACCATCTGCACCTTGGCGCGCAGGGCCTTCACATCCTTCTGGACGCCATGCGTCACATCAACCCCGTCGAGCATCAGCGAGCCTGCCGAAGGCGCCTCTACCAGTGTCAGCTGACGTGCCAGCGTGCTCTTGCCGCAGCCGGACTCGCCCACCACAGCCAGCGTACGCCCGGCCTCGAGGTCGAACGACACGCCGTTGAGCGCCTTCACCGTTGCCTTGGGCTTCATGAACCCCTGCGACACTTCGTAATACCGGGCCAGATCCCGGGCTGAAAGAACCGTGGACATCAGGCCTCCTTGGCAACGAGCGGGAAATGACAGCGGGCGGCGGTGGCGCCATGCTGCAGCAGCGCGGGCCGGTCGGCACGACAGACCTCCTGCACGTACGGACAGCGCGGCGACAGCAGGCATCCGCGTGGGCGGTCGTAATGACCGGGCACGATGCCGGGCAACGTGGACAGCCGCTCGGCGCCCTTGCTGTGCTCGGGGATCGAGGCCAGCAGTGCTTCGGTATAGGGGTGAGCTGGATGCCGGAACAGCGCCTCCACAGGACCGGTCTCCACCACCTGACCGGCATACATCACTGCTACGCGGTGCGCGACCTCCGCCACCACAGCCAGATCATGCGTGATCATGATCAGCGCCATGTTCTGGCTCTGCTGAAGGTTGACCAAGAGTTCCATGATCTGCGCCTGGATGGTTACGTCCAGAGCGGTGGTGGGTTCGTCGGCGATCAGCAGCTTGGGATTGCATGCAATCGCCATCGCGATCACCACCCGCTGGCTCATACCGCCCGACAGTTGGTGCGGGTAAGCCTCCAGACGGCTCTTGGCTGCAGGGATCTCCACCATCTCCATCAGTTCCAGGGCGCGACGGTTGAGCGCCGCACCGCGCAGCCCTTGATGCAGGGCCAGGACTTCGCGGATCTGGTAGCCAACGGTATAGCTCGGGTTGAGCGAGGTCATCGGGTCCTGGAAGATCATGGCGATGTCCTTGCCAACGATGCGGCGGCGTTCACGGCCACTGATCGTCAGCAGGTTCTTGCCGTCAAAGTCCAGGCGATCGGCCAGGATGCGCCCCTGCCCTTCCAGCAGACCCATCATTGCCATCATGGTGACCGACTTGCCGGAGCCGGATTCACCGACGATGCCGACGATCTCGCCCTGGTTCACCGTCAGGTCCAGGCCATCCACGGCGGCAAACGGATGCTTCTCCGAACCGAAGTGCACGGAGAGGTTGTGTATATCCAAAAGACTCATGATGTTCCCTCAGGCCGCACGCTTCAGTTTCGGGTCGAGCGCATCGCGCAGCCCGTCACCCATCAGGTTGATCGCCAGCACCGACAGCAGGATGGTCAGGCCTGGCAGCGTCACCACCCACCACGCTCGTTCGATGTAGTCGCGCGCACTGGCCAGCATCGTGCCCCACTCGGGCGTCGGAGGCTGCACGCCCAGACCCAGGAAGCCCAGTGCAGCGGCCTCGAGAATGGCTGAGGAGAAGCTCATTGTGGCGTGCACGATCAGCGGCGCCATGCAGTTGGGCAACACGGTGACGAACATCAGCCGCAGCGTGCCGGCGCCGGCCACGCGGCTGGCGGTGACGTAGTCGCGGTTGAGCTCGGACATCGCCGAGGCACGCGTCAGGCGCACGTAGGCCGGCAGGGCCACCACGGCGATCGCGATCATCGCATTGATCAGACCGGGCCCAAGGATGGCCATGATGGCCACGGCAAGGAGCAGCGACGGCAGGGCCATCATGATGTCCATCAGGCGCATGATCAGCGATCCCACCACACGTGGGAAGAAGGCGGCCACCAGGCCCAGGATGACACCGGGGATCATCGCCATCAGCACCGACATCAGGCCGATCATCAGCGAGAGGCGCGCGCCGTGGATCAGGCGCGACAGAATGTCGCGACCCAGCTCGTCGGTGCCGAGCAGGTACTGGCTCATGCCGCCGTCGGCCCAAGCAGGCGGCGTCAGCATATGCTCGCGGTACTGCTCGATCGGATCGTACGGGGCCACCCAAGGGGCAAACAGCGCACAGAAGACAACAATGGTCATGAATACGAGGCCGATGACCGCACCACGGTTGTGCGAAAAGCCTTGCCAGAATTCCTTCATCGGCGAAGGAAAGGCCAGCGCTGCCTGCTCTTCGGCAGCGGCCGCCTTGAGGTTGTTGGTAGTTGCCATGCAGCAGAAGTCCTTACTTGGCGTGACGGATGCGCGGGTTGGCGATGCCGTACAGGATGTCGACGACGAAGTTGGTGACGATCACCAGCGTGGCCACGATGAGGATGCCGTTCTGCACCACCGGATAGTCGCGGCGCGCGATGGCATCGATCAGCCATTTGCCGATGCCGGGCCAGGAAAAGATGGTCTCGGTCAGCACAGCCCCGCCCATCAGCGTACCGATCTGCAGGCCCATCACGGTCAGTACCGGGATCAGTGCATTGCGCAGGGTGTGGATGAAAATCACACGGGCAGGCGACAGCCCCTTGGCGCGCGCGGTTCGCACGTAGTCTTCGCGCAGCACCTCCAGCATTGAGGAGCGCGTCATCCGGGCAATAACCGCCAGCGGAATCGTGCCCAGCACCACGGCAGGCAGGATGAGATGCATCAACGCGTCACGGAAGGCCCCGGCATTCAGCTCCGGATCGGCGGCTTCGGCCAGCCAGGTGTCGATCAGCATGAAGCCGGTGACCGGCTGCACGTCGTAGGCCAGGTCCAGGCGCCCCGAAACCGGCGTCCAGCCCAGCTGGACCGAGAAGAACATGATGAGGATCAGGCCCCACCAGAAGATCGGCATGGAGAAACCGGTAAGCGAAATGCCCATCACGCCGTGATCGAACACCGACCCGCGCCGGATGGCAGCAATCACACCCGCAAGGAGGCCGAACACCGAAGCGAACAGCATGGCCGCGATCGCCAGCTCCAGCGTCGCCGGAAACAGCGTCGTGAACTCACTCCAGACGCTCTCCTTGGTGACGAGCGAAAGGCCCAGATCACCATGCAGGAGGTTGCTCAGGTAGTCGAAATATTGCTGATAGAGCGGCTTGTCCAGGCCCAGGCGGTGCATCGCCTCGGCGTGCATTTGCGGGTCCAGCGTGCGCTCGCCCACCATTACCTCGATGGGGTCGCCCGGAATCAGCCGGATCAGCGTGAAGGTAAGCAGCGTCAGTCCGAGAAACGTGGGAATCTGGACACTGAGACGGCGAAGGATAAAAGACAGCATGAGTCGTACATCTCCCAATCGCCAGACTGCATGCGCAGTAGGGCGCTGATCGAAACCCTGTATCGAGAGACTGTCCGGAAGAACGAAGGAAGTACGACGGAAAAACGAGGAGAAGGCGCCGGGCAGCGACCCCGCAACTGAACCACCCACCTATACCAGCTGCATCGCCGCCACGGCAAGGCGAACAATATCAGCGGCACGGCGGCGGGCGTTTGACCAAGATCAACCTTGGCCGCCCTCGCGTCTTTCTGTCTTGTTCCGTATCGGTCCGGAGAGTCATCGGCCATGCTTCGGCCAACCTGCCAACAGGACAGGTTGGCCGAAGGGGCCTGCAAATGCGTCGGGGGCCGTGGCCCCCGCGCACCTTTTCTAGTGGCTCAAGGCCTTATTTGACGCTGACGTTCTGGAAGGTGTAGTCCCCGAACGGGCTGATCTTGAAGCCGTTCACTTCCTTGCGCATCGGCTGGTTGACGACCGAGTGGGCAATCGTGGTCCACGGCATCTCGCGCTTGAAGATCTGCTGAGCCTTGGTGTACAGCTTGGTGCGCTCGGCCTGGTTGTTGGTCTTGCGCGCAGCCAGCACGGCACTGTCGAACTCCTTGTTGCAGAAGCGCGAGTAGTTCGAGCCACCCACGGCCTCGCAGGTCAGCAGTACGCCGAGGAAGTTATCCGGACTGGCGTAGTCGCCAGTCCAGCCCACCAGGCCGGCATCGTGCTCGCCGTTCTTCATGCGCTTGAGGTATTCACCCCATTCGTACGAAACGATCTTGGCGCGCACCCCGATCTTGGCCCAGTCGGACTGGATCATCTCGGCCATCAGCTTGGCATTCGGGTTGTAGGGACGCTGCACCGGCATCGCCCACAGGGTGATGTCGAAGCCGTTCGGATAGCCAGCCTTGGCCAGCAGAGCCTTGGCCTTGGCTACATCGTACGGCGCGTTCTTCAGCGATTTGTCGTAGGACCACAGGGTCGGCGGCATCGGGTTGGCCGCTTCCTGGCCCTGACCCTGGTACACCGCGTCAATGATGGCCTTGCGGTTGATGGCCATGTCCAGCGCCTGACGCACTTCCAGCTTCTTCAGCTGCGGTTTCTCGACGTTGTAGGAGAGATAGCCGATGTTGAAGCCCTGGGAGCTCATCATCTTGAGGGCCGGGTCGGTCTTCATCGCGGCCAGGTCGGTCGGACGCGGGTAGGACATGATGTGGCATTCGCCGGCCTTCATCTTCTGGTAGCGCACCGACGGGTCGGTGGTGATGGCGAACACGAGGTTGTCTACCTTCACGGCGCCCTTCTTCCAGTAATCCTTGTTGGCCACGTACCGGATCTGGGCATCCTTCTGGTAACGCTTGAAGATGAACGGGCCGGTGCCTACGGGCAGTTGGTTGATCTGGCTGGCCTTGCCTTCCTTGAGCAGCTTGTCGCCGAATTCGGCCGACAGGATGGAGGCGAAGGGCATGGCGATCTTGATGATCAGGTCGGCATCCGGCTCCTTGAGGTTGAAACGCACGGTGTACGGGTCAACCTTCTCGACGGAGGTGATGTTGGAATCCAGACCGGTGTCCGACGCGTACGGGAATTCTACGTTGTACGCTTTGCGGAAGGGGTGGTTCTTGTCGATCATGCGCATGAACGTGAATACCACGTCATCGGCATTGAACTCGCGGGTGGGCTTGAAGAAGTCGGTGGTGTGGAACTTCACACCCTTGCGCAGCTTGAAGGTGTAGGTTTTGCCATCCGGCGAGGCACTCCAGGACTCGGCCAGACCGGGCACTGCGCGGGTGGAACCCTGCTCGAACTCGACCAGACGGCTGAAGATCGCGTGACCGGACGCATCAAAGGTGTTGCCACCCGTGTACTGCGCGTTGTCGAAACCTTCGGGGCTGGCTTCGGAGCAGTAGATGAGGGTGCTGGCAGCGTGTGCCATGGAAACGCCGGCCACGAGCCCGGCGGCGAGCAGCAGTTTCTTGGTAGCTTGCATGACGTTTCTTTCTCCTAGAGTAGTCTCTTCTTCTTGGCTTATCCGAGGGCGCCGGAGGCACCCATGGCGGATACATTATGCAGCCCTCGGCGCTTTGACAAGCGCCGGGGCAGCTTTATCGGTCTTTTTTATGATGGTGCAGAGCCACAAACGGGCTTATACGCGACGCACGACCACCGAGCCCACGGAATACCCGGCACCAAAGGAGGAGATGACCCCGATCTGCCCCGGTTTCATGTCAGCGTGATAGAGATGGAAGGCAATGATCGAGCCGGCCGAACTGGTGTTGGCGTACCGGTCCAGAATGACCGGAGCTTCTTCGGCCGACGCTTCTCGGCCTAGCACGCGCTTGGCGATGAGGTGGTTCATTGCCAAGTTGGCCTGGTGCAGCCAGAAGCGGCTGACGTCGTCCGGTGCGATGCCAGAGGCCTCGAGGTGCGAGACGATGTGCTCGCCCACCATCGGGCACACTTCCTTGAAGACCTTGCGGCCTTGCTGAACGAACAGCTTGTCCGGGGCACCGATACCGGAAGGGTCACACCGGTTGAGGAATCCGAAATTGTTGCGGATGTTGTTGGAGAACACCGTGGCCAACCGGCAGCCAAGGATCTCGAATGCATCGCCAGACACGGCCGCGTCGGCCCGCTCCAGCACCATGGCGGTGCAAGCATCGCCAAAGATGAAGTGGCTGTCCCGGTCGCGGAAGTTAAGGTGGGCCGAACAGATTTCCGGATTGACCATCAGCACCGCGCGCGCCTGTCCCGTCTGGATGGCGTTGACCGCGGTCTGGATACCAAAAGTGGCCGAGGAACAGGCGACATTCATGTCAAAGGCAAAGCCGTGGATGCCCAGAGCCTGCTGCACCTCGATGGAAACGGCCGGATACGCACGCTGAAGGTTGGAGCAGGCAACGATCACCATGTCGATGTCGTCGGGGCTGCGCCCTGCCCGCTCCAAAGCTTCACGGGCGGCGTGCACGGCCATTTCCGCCTGCAGCGAAAGGACCTCGTCGGGACGCTCGGGCAGATTGGGCGCCATCCGCTCCGGATCGAGGACGCCTTCGGCATCCATCAGGTAACGCTGCTTGATGCCGGATGCCTTCTCAATGAACTCGCTGCTGGACTCGGCCAGAGGTTCGACCTCGCCGGCGTCGATGCGGGCCCGGTTGGCTTCGTTGTAGCGGTGAACGTATTCATTGAAGGCGGCAACCAGCTGCTGGTTGGTCACGGCATGGGGCGGCGTGAAGAGGCCGGTGCCGCTGATGACGACTTTTTGCATTATGAAGGTCTCCACCGCCCCGTCCGTGAGGGTCGGCCGAAGCGGAGTCGTGGGATCCGAACAATCGTTTGCCCGGATAATACACCAACGCTTTCACGTGGCTGTAAAGAAATCAATCCAACAAACGGCATAAACCGAGTAAAATACTCGGCTTTGCTGGCATAGCGCATGCTCGAAACTCTCACACGCTATACTTGACTAAATTAGTCGGAAATTAGGTATAATCTCTCGGAACCACCCAAGGGAGTCATTAAACCATGCGCCTCACCACCAAAGGCCGTTTCGCGGTCACCGCCATGCTGGACCTGGCGATGCGCGAGTCCAACGGTCCGGTTACGCTGGCCGGCATCAGCGAACGCCAGGGCATCTCCCTGTCGTACCTGGAGCAACTCTTCGGCAAACTGCGCCGCGCCGAGCTGGTGGAAAGTGTACGCGGCCCGGGCGGCGGCTACACGCTGGCGCGCACTCCTGCCGAGATCTCGGTGGCAGCCATCATCACCGCCGTCGACGAGCCGGTGGATGCCACCCAGTGCGGTGGCAAGGAAAACTGCCACGACAACAACCGCTGCATGACACACGACCTGTGGACGGCGTTGAACGCCACCATCTTTGACTACCTGTCCAAGGTGAGCCTCGCCGACCTGGTCGAGAAACAGCAGGCCAAGGAATGTGCCGTCGTCGAGGACAAGCGCGGCCCCGTGCGCCGCAACCAGGCCACCCCGCTGACCACCAGCGCCGCCTGACGCCGGTTAAGCCTATCTGGAGAACACCAATGAGCCTCAAGCTGCCGATCTATCTGGACTACTCCGCCACCACACCGGTGGACCCGCGTGTCGCGGAGAAGATGATCCCCTACCTGACCGAGCTGTTCGGCAACCCCGCCAGCCGCAGCCACTCGTTTGGCTGGGTGGCGGAAGAAGCGGTCGAGAACGCCCGCGCGGAAGTGGCCCGCCTGGTGAACTGCGATCCCAAGGAAATCATCTGGACCTCGGGCGCCACCGAGTCGGACAACCTGGCGATCAAGGGAGCCGTACAGTTCTACAAGTCCCGCGGCAAGCACATCATTACTGTGAAGACCGAGCACAAGGCCGTGCTGGATCCGTGCCGCGAGCTGGAGCGTCAAGGCTTTGAGGTGACCTACCTGGGCGTGAAGGAAAACGGTCTGATCGACATGGACGCCTTCAAGGCAGCCCTGCGTCCGGACACCATCCTGGTGTCGGTCATGTACGTGAACAACGAGATCGGCGTGATCCAGGACATTCCGCAGATCGGCGAGATCTGCCGTGAAAAAGGGATTGTGTTCCATGTGGACGCGGCGCAGGCCACCGGCAAGGTCGAGATCGACCTGGAAAAGCTGAAGGTGGACCTGATGAGCTTTTCGGCCCACAAGACATATGGCCCCAAGGGCATCGGCGCCCTTTATGTGCGCCGCAAGCCGCGCGTGCGCCTGGAGGCACAGATGCATGGTGGGGGCCACGAACGGGGTTTCCGTTCCGGCACGCTGGCTACGCACCAGATCGTGGGTATGGGTGAGGCTTTCCGCATCGCCCGCGAAGAAATGGCCGCTGAGAACGAGCGCATCCGCATGCTGCGCGACCGCCTCTGGAACGGCATCAAGGACATGGAAGAGGTCTACATCAACGGCGATATCGAGGCCCGCATTCCGCACAACCTGAACGTCAGCTTCAACTTCGTGGAAGGCGAGAGCCTGATCATGGCCGTGAAGGATCTGGCCGTGTCGTCCGGTTCGGCCTGTACTTCGGCCAGCCTGGAGCCCTCGTACGTGCTGCGTGCACTGGGTCGTAACGACGAGCTGGCTCACAGCTCGATCCGCTTCACCATCGGCCGCTTCACCACCGAGGCAGAGATCGACTACGCGGTGCAGCTGATCCGCGAGAAGATCGGCAAGCTGCGCGAACTCTCGCCGCTGTGGGAAATGTACAAGGACGGCGTGGACCTCAATGCGGTGCAGTGGGCCGCCCACTGATCCGCCTCACAGAATCTGTTTGATGGGCCGGCCCGGTTGGCCGAAGCCCGCAGGAGCAAGAAAATGGCATACAGCGACAAGGTACTGGACCACTACGAGAACCCGCGCAACGTGGGAGCCTTCGAAAAGGGTGACGAGAGCGTGGGCACCGGCATGGTCGGCGCTCCGGCCTGTGGCGACGTGATGAAGCTGCAGATCAAGGTGGGTGAGAACGGCGTGATCGAAGACGCCAAGTTCAAGACCTATGGCTGTGGCTCGGCGATCGCCTCGTCCTCGCTCGTCACCGAATGGGTGAAGGGCAAGACGCTCGACGAGGCCCTACAGATCAAGAACACCACCATCGCCGAGGAACTGGCCCTGCCGCCGGTGAAGATCCACTGCTCGATCCTGGCCGAGGATGCCATCAAGGCAGCCGTGGCCGACTACAAGCAGAAGCACGGCCAATCCTGACGGTGAGGGGTCGGCCGCAAGCGGCCGGCCCATAGCAAGACAGCTAGGAGCAATCATGGCTATTACCCTGAGTGAAAGTGCCGCCCGCCATATCGAGAACTTCATCGCCAAGCGCGGCAAGGGACTGGGCATCCGCCTAGGCGTGAAAACGTCCGGGTGTTCCGGCATGGCCTACAAGCTGGAGTTCGTCGATGCCAGCAGTGACGACGACGTGGTGTTCGAAAGCTACGGCGTCAAGGTGTACACCGATGCCAAGAGTCTCGCTTACCTTGACGGCACCGAACTTGACTACACCAAGGAAGGCCTCAACGAAGGCTTCAAGTTCAACAACCCGAATGTGAAGAACGAGTGCGGCTGCGGCGAAAGCTTCAATGTCTGAACTCCGGGCGTGCCACCGCGCACGCCCTTCTTCTGGCCAGCACACGATGAACGCCGACTTCAACCAGGACCACTTCGCCCTTTTCGGCCTGCCACGACGCTTCCGTCTGGACGATGCCGCACTCGACACTGCCTACCGCAAGGTAGCGTCCGAAGTTCACCCCGACCGTTACGCCCACGCCGGCGATGCCGAGAAGCGCTTGGCGCTGATGATGGCCACCCGGGTCAACGAAGCCTATCGCACGCTGCGGGCGCCGCTGGCCCGAGCCCGTTACCTGCTGTCGCTGGCCGGCGTAGACACCCAGGAAGAGACCAACACCAGCATGCCCCCGGACTTCCTGATGGCTCAGATGGAGTGGCGTGAAGCGGTGGGGGATGCCCGGGCAGCGCGGGATGTGGGCGCGCTGGAGGAGGTTTCGGCCAACCTAGCGCGTGAACGGCGCGGCTATGAAGCCGAACTGGCCGAGGCGCTGGACGACCGGTCTGACACCGTCACCGCGGCGCTACTGGTGCGCAAGCTGCGCTTTCTGGAGAAGCTGGAACAGGAAGCGGGTGACGCCATCGAGGCCCTGCTGTTCTGAATCCGTGTGCGCCGGACACCTCAACATGCGGCCCGCCGGGGCCGCCTTTTACTGGTCTGACTGACAACTATGGCTCTCCTGCAAATCGCCGAACCCGGTCTCTCCGCCGCCCCCCACCAGCATCGGCTGGCCGTTGGCATCGATCTGGGCACCACCAATTCGCTGGTGGCCACGGTGCGCAGCGGCACCGCCACCGTCCTGCCCGATACGCAGGGGCGGTCGCTGCTGCCTTCGGTGGTGCGCTACCTTGATGCCGGAGGGAGCGTCAGCGTCGGTTACGACGCACAAGCCGAGCAGAGCCGCGACCCGGCCAACACCGTGGTGTCGGTCAAGCGCTTCATGGGACGCGGTCTGGCGGACTTGTCAGATACCGCCACCCAGCCCTACCGTTTTGTGGATGCCCCCGGCATGGTGCAGCTGGTGACGCGTGCGGGGGTGAAGAGCCCGGTGGAGGTATCGGCCGAGATCCTGCGAACACTTAAAGCGCGTGCCGAGGAAAGCCTGGGCGGCGAGCTGACCGGGGCCGTGATCACCGTACCCGCCTACTTCGATGACGCCCAGCGCCAAGCCACCAAGGATGCAGCCCGCCTGGCAGGCCTGAATGTGCTGCGCCTCCTGAATGAACCAACGGCGGCGGCGATTGCCTATGGCCTCGACAACGGAGTGGAAGGCGTCTACGTCGTCTACGACTTGGGAGGCGGCACGCTGGACGTGTCGGTGCTGCGCCTGACGCGGGGGGTGTTTGAGGTCCTCTCCACCAGCGGCGACTCTGCCTTGGGCGGGGACGACTTCGACCACCGCGTGTACTGCTGGATCCTGCAGGAGGCCGGGCTGTCGGGCATTTCGCCTCAGGACAGCAGACTGCTGCTCACCCGTGCCCGCGAGGCCAAGGAGGCCCTGACGGAGCATGGCGAGACACGCATCACCGTGCTGCTGTCCGACGGCCAGGCGGTCGACCTATCGATGACCCAGGCGACCTTGCACGACATCACCCGCACGCTGGTGGAAAAGACCCTGATGCCGGTACGTAAGGCCCTGCGCGACGCGCGCATCCGCCCCGAGGAGGTGAAGGGCGTGGTGATGGTAGGCGGCGCCACCCGGATGCCGCATGTACAAAAGGCGGTGGGCGATTTCTTCGGCCAAACGCCGCTGACCAATCTGGACCCAGACAAAGTGGTGGCACTGGGTGCCGCCATCCAAGCCAACGTGCTGGCCGGCAACAAGCAGACCGACGACTGGTTGCTGCTGGACGTGATTCCGCTCTCGCTCGGCATCGAAACCATGGGCGGGCTCACCGAGAAAATCATCCCCCGCAACAGCACGCTGCCGATTGCCCGTGCGCAGGACTTCACCACCTTCAAGGATGGACAGACCGCCATGTCCATCCATGTGGTGCAGGGCGAGCGCGAGCTGGTGAACGACTGCCGCTCGCTGGCCCGCTTCGTCCTCTCCGGCATTCCGCCGATGGTGGCCGGCGCAGCCCGCATTCGTATCACCTTCCAGGTGGACGCCGATGGGCTGCTGTCGGTGTCTGCACGTGAACAGGGCTCCGGCGTGGAGGCCAGCATCGCGGTCAAGCCTTCCTATGGCCTGACCGATGACGAGATCTCGCGCATGCTCACGGATTCCCTGGCCCATGTCACCACCGACATCGAGGCGCGCAAGCTGAGGGAGGCCATCGTGGATGCAGAAAGCCTGGCCGAGGCCACCCGCAACGCGCTGACCAGCGACGGCGACCTCTTGGCCCCCGAAGAGCGCCAGCAGGTGGAGACCGCCTTGGCGGCGGTAGCCACAGCGATTGCCCGTCAGGAAACCCGCGCCGTCAACGAAGCCAGCGCTGCCCTCAACCGCGCGACTGAAACCTTTGCCGCCCGGCGCATGGACCGCAACGTCCAGCGCGCCCTTAAGGGCCAGAACATCGGGAACCTGTAACGGGGCCCGCCATCACGAGGAAAGATTTCATGCCACGTATCATCGTGCTGCCGCATGCCGACCTGTGCCCGGAAGGGGCCGTCATCGAGGATGCCGAACCCGGCAAGAGCATCTGCCAGGTGCTGCTCGATCACCATATCGAGATCGAGCATGCGTGCGAGATGTCCTGTGCCTGTACCACCTGTCACGTGGTAGTGCGTGAGGGCGGCGACTCCCTCAACGAGGCGGACGAGCTGGAAGAGGACATGCTGGATATGGCATGGGGGCTGGAGGCGCAGTCGCGCCTGTCCTGCCAGGCCGTGGTGGACAGCACCGATCTGGTGATCGAGATCCCGCGCTACACTATCAACCACGCCCGCGAGAACCACTGACAGGTTGGCCGAAGGAGACCCCCATGAAATGGACCGACATTCACGAGATCGCCGCTGCCCTTTACGATAGCCAGCCGGATACCGACCCTGCCACCGTCCGGTTCACAGAGCTGCGCGCCTGGGTGATGGCGCTGCCCGGTTTCGAGGATGATCCGAACCGCTGCGGCGAGAAGATCCTGGAAGCCATCCAGCAGGCCTGGATCGACGAGGCCGACTAAGTACCAGCCCATCCACCTGCAACAGCCCGGAGCCCGAACAGCCCGGGCTTTTGCGCGCTTGCCCCTGCCCCGGCTTTGCGGCTAAATGACCGCATCTCTTTCCTTCACGGAGCATGGTCATGTTCAAGCTGCTCATCGGAAGCAAGAATTTCTCGTCGTGGTCGCTGCGTCCTTGGCTTGTGCTGCGGATGCTGGACGAGCCCTTCGAGGAACACCTCGTCCCGCTTTATCAGGCAGACACCACCGAGCGGCTGCAGTCGCTCAGCCCTTCGGCCAAGGTTCCGGTCCTGTTCGATCGCCAGTTGCGCATCTGGGACAGCCTTGCCATCTGCGAATACCTGGCCGAGTGCTTTCCTGCTGCCCGGCTGTGGCCGGACGAAACGCCTCGGCGCGCACTGGCACGCTCGGTGGTGGCGGAAATGCATGCGGGTTTTGGCGCGCTGCGCAGTGAACTGCCCATGGATGTATGCCGCAGTGCGCCTGCTCAGCCACGCAGTGCGGCGTGTGAGGCCGACATCCGCCGCATTGCCACGCTGTGGGAGGACCTGCGCAGCGGCCACCTTGCTGACGGCCCCTTCCTGTTTGGCCATTTCACCATCGCTGATGCCTTCTTCGCCCCGGTCGCCTTCCGTTTTGCCAGCTATGGCGTGACGCTGGACGGACTGGCCCAAGCTTATCAGCACACCCTGCTCGGTCTGCCGGCGATGCAAGACTGGGCAAAGGCCGCGCGCAGCGAGACGCAGCCGGCCAGCGCATGAAGGCAGTTGCGAAAAACCGTGGCCGCAGCTGCCACAAATCTTTAGAATGGCGCGTTTTTCGTTTCGGGGTGAGGACATGACCACACCGTTCATCATCGGCGTGGCCGGCGGCAGCGGCAGCGGCAAGACCACGGTGACGCGCAAGGTGCTGGAAACCATTGGCGAGGACAAGGCGGCCGTCATCGTCCAGGACTATTATTACCGGGACCAGAGTCACCTCACCTTCGAACAACGCCTGCTCACCAACTACGATCATCCGCATGCCTTCGACTGGCCGCTGCTGATTCAGCATGTGGACGACCTGCGCAACGGCGTTCCGATCGACATGCCGGTGTACGACTTCGCCAACCACACCCGCGACAGTCGCACCGTGCCGGTAGTGCCGGCGCCAGTCATCGTCATCGAAGGGTTGTTTCCACTGTATGACGCCGCGCTACGCGACATGATGTCGCTGAAGATTTTCGTGGATACCGACCCGGACGTCCGCTTCATACGCCGGCTGATGCGCGACATCGCGGAGCGGGGCCGCACCTTGGAAAGCGTGGTCGACCAGTACCTCACCACTGTGCGGCCCATGCACGTGCAGTTCATCGAGCCAACCAAGCGGTTTGCCGACGTGATCCTCCCGCAAGGCTGCAACGACCCTGCCATCGAAATGATTACCGCCCGGGTCGCCAACCTTATGGGCTGATCGCGGGCCACAGCCACCCACAACGGACAAGGGCGCCTCGGCGCCCTTGTTGCATGCTGCGACCCGACCGCGTCAGGCGGCCACGTCCGCAGGCGGCGGCAACAGGAACAGCATCAGCACAAACGGCATCACCGCCACCCCCACTGCCAGCCACAGCGCACCAGACAGCCAAACCACAGCCACCGGCCAGGCTTGTGCCCAAGCAAGCAGGGCCAGACCGCCCAGAAGGGCCGCTACCTGCAGGCACAGCCAGCGTTCGGGCCGCGCCAGTCCAAGCCATGGTACCGGCAAGGCCAGCAGTGCCAGCACCAGACTCAATCCCGTCAGCAGAAAAGCCATGATCAGCATGACATGCCCTCCGTTAGGTTAGCGATGCCCCTACTCTATCCTTATTGATATTAATTATCAATTAGATTTGTGTTACTCCTGATCACTCTTGATGCAAGAGATCTCCCTCCCATTCAAGCCCTCCCATCTTGCTTTCAAGCGAACTGTTCTTAAGAATTGGCGACACGCAAGCGTCATCAGCACCAGCGAAACCAAACCCGTCCTTTAGTATCCTCGCCTTCGCCCTTGAGGCGCCCAACAACTAGAGAGATACCATGACCGCATTACATGCCTTCATCAACGCAGGCAATGACCTCATCTGGGGGCAGATCCTGATCTACCTCCTGATCGGTACCGGACTGTATTTCACCCTGCGCACCGGTTTCCTGCAGCTGCGCCTACTGGGACGGGGCTGGACGGAGATGGTCGGTGGCCGTCGCCATGGGGACGCCTCCGACATTTCTCCTTTCCAGGCCTTTGCCACCGGACTTGCCAGCCGTGTGGGCACCGGCAACATTGCCGGCGTCGCCATTGCTATCGCCACCGGCGGCCCCGGCGCGGTGTTCTGGATGTGGCTGACAGCTCTGCTTGGCATGTCGAGCGCCTTTGCCGAATCCTCGCTAGCCCAGCTCTTCAAGGTCAGCCACCACGACAACACCTACCGTGGTGGCCCGGCCTACTACATTCAGCGCGGCCTCGGCCAACGCTGGCTGGGCATTATTTTCGCGCTGTGCCTGATCCTGGCATTCGGCCTGGTATTCAACGCGGTGCAGGCCAACTCCATCGTGGCAGCCACAGAAGGCGCCTGGGGCTGGGATAAAAACATCGTGGGCCTCGCTCTGGTGGTGCTGACCGCGCCGATCATCTTCGGCGGTATCCGTTCGGTGGCCCGGGTGGCCGAGTGGATGGTGCCGGTGATGGCACTGATCTACATCCTGCTGACGCTGTATGTGCTGGTGATGCACCTGACCGAACTACCGGGTGTGCTAATGCTGATCGTGAAAAGCGCCTTCGGCCTTCAGCAGGCGGCGGGGGGGCTGGCGGGCTATGCCGTAAGCCAGGCCATGATGCTCGGCATCAAGCGCGGCCTATTCTCCAACGAGGCCGGCATGGGCTCGGCGCCCAACGCAGCCGCCACCGCCACCACCCGTCATCCGGCCACGCAAGGCATCATGCAGATGTTCGGCGTTTTCATCGACACGCTGGTGATCTGTTCCTGCACCGCTGCGCTGATTCTGCTTTCCGGTGTGCACGAATCGGGCCTGAACGGTGTCCAGCTGACGCAGAAGGCGCTTGAAGCGCACATTGGCAGCTGGGGAGGCGATTTCCTGGCCGTTGCGGTCTTCCTGTTCGCCTACTCGTCCATTATCGGCAACTATGCCTACGCCGAGGGCAACGTGGAGTTCATCCGTAACAGCAAGGGGGTACTGCTGGTGTTCCGTCTGATGGTGCTGGGCATGGTGTTCTTCGGCTCGGTGGGCAGCCTGCCCCTGGTGTGGGACATGGCCGACCTATCGATGGGCCTGATGGCGCTCATCAATCTGGCCGCCATCCTGCTCCTGTCCCGCTACGTGTTCGTCCTGCGCCGCGACTATGAGCAACAGCTCAAAGCCGGGGTCAAGGAGCCGGTGTTCGATATCGGCCGCTACCCGGACCTGGCCCAGAAGGTCGGCCGCGACGCCTGGTAAGACGCCAGTCTGACGCGCCATAAAAAAGCCGCACGCTCGAAAGAGCTGCGGCTTTTTCCATGACGCCCGGCCGGGTCGGAAGGTTGGCCGAAGCGTGGATCAGATCGTCTTGGAGTAACGGGCGCGCGTCTCACGCTCGCGCAGGTGGCGATCGAAGATCATGGCGATGTTACGGATCAGGAAGCGCCCCTTGGGCTCCACCATTAGGAAATCCCCGTCGAAGGTCAGCAGTCCTTCCTGCTGCAAGGCCCGCAGCCGGGGCAGCTCTTCTGCGAAATACTCGGCGAAGTTGATGTTGAAGACTTCCTCAATCGCCTCGGTGGACAACGCGAAGCGGCACATCAGCGCTTGGATGACGCTACGCCGCAGGATGTCGTCACTGTCGAGCGTCAGCCCACGCATCACCGGTAGATGGCCCGCATCCAGGGCCTGGTAATAGAGCTCGATGTCCTTCTGGCTTTGTGCATAACAGGGGCCTACCTTGCCGATGGAGGAAACGCCCAGGCCGATCATGTCGCAGTCTGCATGGGTGGAGTAGCCCTGGAAGTTGCGTTGCAGCCGCCCCTGCTCCAGCGCACGGGTCAGGTCATCGTCCGGCTTAGCGAAGTGGTCCATGCCGATGAAAACGTAGCCCGCCGCCGAGAGCTGTTCGACCGAATTCTGCAGGATGTCCAGCTTCACCTGCGGAGTGGGCAGATCCGCTTCGTTGATGCGACGCTGCGGCATGAATACCGTGGGCAGGTGCGCATAATTGTAGAGCGCGATGCGGTCCGGCGACATTGCGATCACCTTGTCGACCGTGCGCGCCACCGACGCGGTGGTCTGCAGCGGCAGGCCGTAGATCAAGTCCACACTTACCGAGCGGAAGCCGGCGTCGCGCGCAGCCTGGATCACCGTCAGCGTCTCTTCCTCGCTCTGGATACGGTTGACCGCCTGCTGCACCGCAGGCTCGAAATCCTGCACGCCCACGCTCATGCGGTTGAAGCCCAGGCTGGCCAGATGGAACACCGTCTCGCGCCCCACCTTACGCGGATCGATCTCGATCGAGAACTCGCCTTCAGGCAGAAAGTCGAACCGTGCACGCAACATCTCCATGAGCCGGGTCAGTTGGGCATCGGACAGGAAGGTGGGGGTGCCGCCGCCGAAATGCAGCTGGATTACTTTCTCACGATGGCCCAAGGCATCGGACACCAGCGCGATTTCCTTTTCCAGATAGTCCAGATAGGTGTCGGCGCGCGAAGTGTCCTTGGTGATGATCTTGTTGCAACCGCAGTAATAACAAACAGTGTTGCAAAACGGTACATGAACATATAATGATATAGGCTTGCTATTCGCCCCGATGGACCGCTGGCGCAACCAATGCAGGTATTGGCCTTCATCAAAGGCCGGCGTGAAGCGGTCGGCAGTCGGGTAGGAGGTATAGCGGGGCCCGGAGCCATCCAGCCGTTCGATCAGGTCGCGATCAAACTCGAAGCGGGCAGGCGAAAAGGTTTGGGTGGGGGTCATTTTGCGGGTACATTTGGGAATGCATGGGTGGGCTGATAAATTTGCTAAAATCTAGCTTTCCCTGCTTTGATAAGAGTCAAGCTTATTTACAAGGTTGCCCAAAACGGTATGTCTGAACACCACCACACCCCGTTTCACGCACTAAAGGTCTCCTGCTCCAATTGCAGCTTGCGGGAACTGTGCCTCCCCATCGGGCTCAACCGAGACGAAATGTCGCAGCTTGACGCGGTGATCCGCCAGAGCCGGCGGCTCAAGCGGGGAGAGTACCTCTTCCGCAGCGGCGAGTCTTTCAAGTCGCTCTACGCCGTGCGCACTGGGGTCTTCAAGACGTCGGTGGCCAGCCAGGATGGCCGCGAGCAGGTCACCGGCTTCCTGATGTCCGGCGAACTGATGGGCCTGGACGGCATTTCCTCCAATGTGCACGGCTGCGACGCCATCGCGCTGGAGGACAGCGAGGTCTGCGAACTGCCGTTCGGCCGCATGGAAGGTCTCAGCCGCGAGATCCCGAGCCTGCAGCATCACTTCTACCGACTGATGAGCCGGGAGATTGTGCGCGATCAGAACGTGATGCTGCTTCTGGGCAACATGAAAGCCGAGGAGCGCTTGGCTGCCTTCCTGCTCAACCTGTCGCAGCGCCTGGCCTCGCGCGGTTTTGCTGCCAACGACTTTATTCTGCGCATGAGCCGCGAGGAGATCGGCAGCTTCCTTGGCCTCAAACTGGAAACCGTCAGCCGCACGCTGTCGAAGTTCCAGCAGCAGGGCTGGCTGGTGGTGGATCACAAGCACATCCAGCTGATCAAGCCGGAGGAACTCAAAGCACTGATCGCAGGTTGCGCGCATGCGCACGGTGTCTGAACACGCATTCAGCCACACTTCATGACAAAGGCGGGCTTCGGTCCGCCTTTGTCTTTTCCGGTCAACGCAGGGGGCGGATACGCCCCAGACAGCCCGGCTGGCCGCGATAGCACGCCGGATCGGATAGGAAGGGGGCCAGCACCGCCTCGAAGCGAGCCCGCAGCCAGGCAAGCCCATCGGGGTGTGTGGCGGCTTGGGAAGCGGCCAGATTGTCGCGCATCAGTAGCCGCAGCAGTGCAGGATGGTTCGGCCACCGGCAGAGCGTACAGTAATCGGCCAGCAGCGAAGCCTGTTGCTCCAGACCGTAATTGGCCAGGGTAACCCCGTCCGGCAGCGGATAGAGATAGGCCCGTCCGCGATCCGGCCACTGCAACAGGCTAGCCAGCGCCCCGCGCCAGGCGACGCAGGCGCCGTTCTGCCACTGCCAGACATGCACCATTTCATGCACGAAGGTATTGAAAAGCCGTAAGGCCGTAAGCCCCGCATCGCGCGCGGGCAGTATGGCATAGTCGTCTCGAAACCAGCGCCGTGGAAAATACACTGTCCCGAACGGCGCCATCGGCACAGCCAGGCCCGGCAGGAAACTACGTCCGTGCACCCTGACGGTCTCGGTCGCCAGCGCCGGGCCGAACAGCTCCTGCAGCAGCAGGACTTCTTGCGGGG
This sequence comes from Gulbenkiania mobilis, assembly GCA_004346645.1. Taxonomy (GTDB): domain Bacteria; phylum Pseudomonadota; class Gammaproteobacteria; order Burkholderiales; family Chromobacteriaceae; genus Gulbenkiania; species Gulbenkiania mobilis. The sequence goes on along the minus strand of SMDA01000009.1, from coordinate 112,651 downwards.
TAAGCCGCCGGGAAGGAGGGGCTGAACGGAAGAACGTCATTCAGAACATCCCCATCAAGATGCCTGTCGCCAGCGTCTCGCCCATCTCCTGCGCAGCGGCCAGTGCGGCCTCGTCCGGTTCGCCGTGCACGATCAGCGGGGGGCAGACCGGCTTGAAGGGATAGCCACGTGCGATCCGCTCCACCGAGGCCACAGCTCCACGTCCGTCGTTGCCGGCGGACACAAACAGCCCGTAGGGCAGCCCTTCCACCCGCCCCTGCGCGGGATAAAAAGTACGGTCAAAGAAATCCTTGACCGCGCCGGCCATGTAGCCAAAGTTTTCCGGGGTCCCGATTAGCACGCCATCCGCAGCCAGCAGGTCTTCCAGCGACGCGGCGGCCGCGCGGCGCACGTGCACGGTCACGCCCTCACAACGCAGCGCGCCCTCGTGGCAGGCTTCGGCCAAGCGTTCGGTGCGTCCGGTCTGGCTGGCGTACAGGATCAGCAGGCATTTGGTCATCTCATCCCCCCAGGGACTGCAGACAGCACCTGCAACAAGGCGTTGAAGGGTGAGTGACCAGGCCAGCCCGGCGGCGTGACGAACCCGCGGGCCACCTCCCTCCATGCGCCATCGGCGGTCGCCTGCATTTCCGCCACCATCTGGGGCGATCCGGCCCCAAACAGGCGGCGGGCGAGCCTAGGCTGCGTGTCGGTAGCGGACAGATGCAGCCGCGCCGGTGCCAGCCAGCCCAGACGCGGCAGCCAGGCCCAGCGGCTGCCGGGACAAGACTGCGGCCAAGGCTGGTCCACCGCACACCACCAGCCATACAGTGCCTGCGGAAAAGGGCGCTCGAAAGAAGCCTTGGGCGGCGCAAACAGCCAGCCGGTCAGCAGGCTGCCGCTAAGGCACCCGGCAAATCCCGGCGGCAGAATCCGCTGGGCTTCGGGATGCCGCGTCAGCTGCAACTGCTGCGTGAGCTTGCCGGCCTTCAGCGCCCACGCATCGCGCAGGCTCGGGCCGACCAAGGAGGCAGGCGCGGCACCAAGGGCCAGGTAGAACTTGCTGGCCACCTCTAAATGCCAAGGCTCACCATTGATGCGCAGCAGGAAGTCAAACTCGCCAAGCGTGCGGCCGTTGGCATCGCGCACGGCAAGGTTGGCCGAAACAGGCTGTAAGTGGGGAGCATGGGCCAGCCAGAATGCTAGCAGCCGCTCGGCGTATCTTCCGAGGCGCCGCTCCCCCGGCGAGAGTACCGCCCGCAGCAGCGGCTGAGGGGCACGATCCAGCGCCTGCAGCAGGCGCTCCGCGTCCTGCCCCGCCAGAAGCCCAGGAGGCAACGCGCCCCCCTGCGGCCAGGGGGGTGGCGCATAAAGTAGAAAGGCAAGATCGCGCACCACTGGTTGGTGCAGGGTGTCTAGCACCGGTGGTACGCGCCCGTTCATTGGCCAGTGCGCCTTCGGCCAACCTGACGCCTTGCGCGAACCAGGCCCGAAGAAATGGGACGAGCAAGGCGCACACGCGGTCCCGGCAGCGCATGTCGGGACCGCAGCCAGCGAAGGGCCGGGCAGGCAGCCACACGCGGGCTGGCGGTACAAGGCAGCGCTTGCCAAACAGGGAGACTGCAAGGCGGGTGATAGCAGCAGGACGGCACGCTGGGCGCGGCGCAGGCAGTCACCCGCCCCTGCCTTGCGAACCCCTTGTCCCCTGCGGGCCTCATGCCTCCCCGTCCTCCGACGGCACTGAAGCGGCGTCGGCCCTGTCCGCCGTACGCTGTACCTGCTTGAGGAAGCCGCGCAGGATGTCCACCTCCTCGCGCAGCAGTCCGGCCCGGTTGAAGAGCGTACGCATGCGGCGCATCAACCGCTCGCCATTGCGGCGCTCGTAGTAGCCCACTCGTGCCAGCGTGGCATCCAGATGTACACAGAAGCCCTCTACCTCGTCCCGGGTGGCCGTCTCCGCTTCAGCGCGCAGATGCTCAACCCCGACCCCGGCATGGCTGAAGAGCTCGTAGGTCATCACCTGCACGGCCATGGCCAGGTTCAGCGAGAAGTAGTCGGGGTTGCCGGGTATGGTGACGAGGCGATTGCACTGCTCCACCTCTTCGATCGACAGCCCGAAGGTCTCATTGCCAAACACCAGCGCCACCTGCTCGCCGTCGCGTGCACGCGCCATCAGCTCCGGCGCGGTCTCGCGCGGCGTGGAAAGCGGAGTGGTCAGCTCACGTCGGCGGCTGGTGAGCGCGCACGCCACCGTCACCCCGGCAAGCGCCTCCACCAGCGTGGGCACCACCGTGGCGTGCTCGAGCACATCCACCGCCCCCGAAGCGAGCGCATTCGCCTCGTCGGAAGGAAAGGTCTTCGGCTCCACCAGGTATAGCCTGGTCAGGCCCATCGTTTTCATGGCCCGTGCAGCCGAGCCGATGTTGCCCGGATGGCTGGGACGGGCCAGCACGATGCGGATGTTCTTCAGGAAATCAGGGACTTGGGGTTTATTCATGAGTGGTTTTTGAGTAGAATCGCGGACACTTGCAAAAACCCGGCGCTTGCGCGGGGTTTTTTTGTTCCTTAAACCAGATTAGGACAGAACGGCCCGCGCGCCAGGCGCAGCGCCGTTTCCAGCACTCCAGAGGCCGTCATTCTATGCATCCGATGCTCAATGTCGCGGTGAAAGCCGCACGCCGCGCTGCCAACGTCATCCAGCGCGCTTCCCTCAATCTCGACACTGTGCGTATCGAGAAGAAACGGCACAACGACTTCGTGACCGAGGTGGACCAGGCAGCGGAACAGGCGATTCTGGAGGTGATTCGCGAGGCGTATCCGAAGCACGCGATTCTAGCAGAAGAGTCCGGTGCCCACGGCATCGGCCAGTCCGAATACGAGTGGATCATCGACCCGATCGACGGCACCACCAACTTCTTCCACGGCCACCCCCAGTATGCGGTATCGATCGCACTGGCGCACAAGGGCCAGATCCAGCAGGCCGTGGTGTACGACCCCAACCGCAACGACCTCTTCACCGCCAGCCGCGGTGTGGGCGCCTTCCTCAACGACCGTCGCATCCGCGTTTCCAAACGCACCAGCCTGAACGAGTGCCTGATCGCTACCGGATTTCCGGTTGTGGACCAGAGCATGATGGATACCTATCTGGCGATGCTGAAGGACGTACTGGCCAAAACTGCCGGTGCCCGTCGCGAAGGCGCCGCCTCGCTCGACCTGTGCAATGTGGCCTGCGGCCGGGTGGACGGTTTCTTCGAGTTCAACCTGAAGCCCTGGGACATTGCTGCGGGCAGCCTGATCGTCCAGGAGGCCGGCGGTATCGTCACCGATATGGACGGTGAGGATGGCTGGCTGGAGTCGGGCGACATCGTGGCAGGCAGCCCCAAGGTGCTGGCCCAGCTGCTGCAGATCCTGGCCGCCCATCGCTAAGCCCGACCGTTTTCCGAAAGCCCCGCCTGTCGCGGGGCTTTTTCATTGTTGGCGACAGCAGGCTCAGGAGAAGTTGTCGCGTGACCTTCATAAAATTACAATCGTGCAGGGAACACGCTACGGCCTTCGCCGGCGCCCTCCGCAATCTCCACCGTCGGGAACCTATCATGAACATCAGCCAACGCCTGCTGGCCACCCTGTCTCTGGCCCTGGCCGCCCTGCTTCTGGTCGGCGGCTTCGGCATCTGGCAGCTGCGCCAGTCCAACCAGCGCCTGGAGTACCTTTCGGCCAACACCTTTCCCAGTCTTACGGCACTACATGAAGCGCAGGAGCAGGTGAGCGAGATGCGGCTGGGCGTGTTGCGCCTGGTGCTCGCCACGACAGCGGAGGATCAGGCCAGCGCAGTCGAGCGCATCCAGAAAGCCGACCGCGCACTGGAGACCCAGCTCAAGCAATACGAGGACACGCTGCTGGTAAATGACGAAGACCGGGCCCTGCTGCAGAAGGACCGAGAAGCGGCGGAGACCTACCGCAAGGTGCATCAGCAAGTGAAAGCGCTGGCCACTGCCGGTCAGCTGCCCGCTGCCCAGGCACTGGTCACCAGCGGCACCCACCGCAACGCGGCGCGCGCGCTACAGGATGCGCTGGCCGCCCACGAGTCCTTCCACTACACCTTGGCCGACAACCTCAGACAGGACAACGCCAGTGCCTACCGCTCTGCCTTCGCCACCAGCGTGGGCGCTATGGTGGTGGCTGTGCTGGTGTGCGGCATCAGCGGGCTGCTGCTGTTCCTGTCCATCCGTCGCAGCCTCTCCAGTATCGCCGGCAGTCTCGGAACAGTGCGCGAGAGTCTGGACTTCACCCATCGGGCAGTGGTGCTGCGCCGAGACGAGGTGGGCGTCACCGCACAGGCCTTCAACGAGCTTCTCGCACGCCTGCAGCAGAGCTTCGGCAGCATCGTCACCAGCGTGCGCAGCATGGACGAGGCGATGACGCAGATGACCCATCATACCCGGGAAATCGCCACCAGCTCGCACCACCAGAGTGAGGCGGCGGCGGGCATGGCCTCGGCCATCGAACAGCTCACGGTCAGCATCAACCATGTGGCTGAGCGGGCCCAGGAGGCCAGTCAGCAGACTCGGGAAGCGGGCCAGACGGCGGAAGAAGGCAGCCAGGTGATCCTGGCAACGGTGGAGGGCATCACCACGGTGGCCCACTCCATCGAGGAGGCCGCCACACGTATCGGCCGGCTGCGCGCGGACAGCGAGACCATCGCCACGGTGCTCGGTGTAATCAAGGATATTGCCGACCAGACCAACCTTCTGGCGCTCAATGCAGCCATCGAGGCGGCACGGGCAGGGGAAACCGGTCGTGGCTTTGCTGTGGTGGCCGACGAGGTGCGCAAGCTGGCGGAGCGGACCGCCGCTTCCACCACCGAGATCGCCTCGGTTATCCAGAAGATGCAGCAGGGCACGCATGAGGCGGTCAGCAGCATGGAAAGCGTGGTGCAGCGGGTGGGCCGCGAGGCCGAGAGTGCGCGGGCTGCCAGCGAGGCCATCGGGCGCATCCGTAGCCTGACCCAACGTGCAATGGAATCGGTGCAGGACATCTCCGGCAGCATCGGAGAACAGAGCGCCGCCAGCCAGACCATCGCGCAGACGGTGGAACAGATTGCACAAATGGCGGAAGAGAACTCCGCCGCCGCCGACAACACCGCCAGCGCGGCCCAGGGTGTACATGCCCAGGCGCGCGACATCTTGGCCACCGTGTCACAGTATCGGGTCTGATTGCCCTACCCTACAGCACGCCGTACTGCTCTGGCAGTGCGGCGTGCCCCTTTTGGGGAGGGAGGTTGGCCGAAGAGGGTAACCGGCTCAGTGCGCTCGGTCGGTCGGCGGTACCGGCGGACGGGCCACGCAGAGTACCAGCACCGCTAGCACCGCAAAACCGGCCCCAGCCAGGAAAGTGACGCGGCTGCCGAGGCTGTCCCACAACAGCCCGGCCAGCAGGCTGGCAGCCAGCATCGCTCCGCCGCTGACAAGGTTGAACACGCCAAAGGCGGTACCGCGCAGGTCGGGCGGGGCCGTTGCTGCCACCATCGCAGCCAGCAGTCCCTGTGTCATCCCCATGTGCAGGCCCCAGAACAGCACCCCCGCCAGTACCGTGGGCCACGCTGCGCTCCACGCGAGCACCACGTCGGCCAGAATCAGCACGCCCAGGCCACATGCCAACAGGGTGCGGTGGTCCATGCGGTCGGACAGCTGCCCGAACGGGTAGGCGCTCGCCGCGTACACCACATTCATCGCCACCATCACCAGCGGTACCCAAGCCAGTGCCAGGCCCCCCTCCTGCGCCCGCAGTACCAGGAAGGCCTCGCTGAAGCGTGCCAGAGTGAAGACCGCGCCCACCGCCACCACCCACCAGTACGCCCGGTCCAGCCGACGCAGGCTTTCGCGGCGGATGGGGTTGCGGCGCACCGCCACCGTCTGCGCCTCCGGCTCGCGCAAGCCGGCAACGAGCAGCGCCACGGACAGCAGGCCAGGCAGCACCGCCACCCAGAACACGCTGCGGAAGTCGTCGTCCCACCAGAACATCAGCCCGGCCGCGATCAAGGGACCGATGAAGGCGCCCACGGTATCCAGCGCCTGACGCAATCCGAAGGCCGCCCCGCGCAGCGGGGGCGGAACCAGGTCGGCCACCAGCGCATCCCTGGGCGCGCCGCGCACGCCTTTACCCACCCGGTCGATCAGTCGGGCGGCCAGCACCACGCTCGCGCCGGAGGCCAATGCAAACAGCGGCTTGGTCAGGGCGCCCAGCGCATAGCCGAACACCGCCAGCCCCTTGCGTCGTCCCAGGTAGTCGCTCAGCACGCCCGAGAACACCTTCACCACCAAGGCGGTGGCTTCGGCCAACCCCTCGATCAGTCCGACGGCCAGCGCGCTGGCGCCGAGCGTGGTCACCATGAACAGGGGCAGCAGGCTGTGGATCATCTCCGACGACACGTCCATCAGCATGCTCACGCCACCCAGCACCCATACTCCCCGCGGGATCTGCCGCCAGATGCGCTGCGATGTCTCGACCTGTTTCATGCGGGCCTTCCTGCTGTTGTGCGGGCTGTCCAGTGTGCCGTCGGCCTGCGCACCCTGCAATCACAGCGGTCACGGCGTTTTGCCGTAGCAGCGTTTGACGGCACAATACGACCCTCGACCGATTCGGCCCGCGCCCCGGCGCCGGCCGCGTCCGCCCTGAAGGGCGGACTCTCCACCCCATACAGGCACCATGAAAGACTCCGCAACCGACCTGGCCCGGCATACGCCGATGATGGCCCAATACCTTGCGATCAAGCGCGACCATCCGGACAAGCTGGTGTTTTACCGCATGGGCGACTTCTACGAACTCTTCTACGAGGATGCGGAGAAGGCAGCCCGCCTGCTGGACATCACGCTGACCACGCGCGGCAGCTCGGCCGGCGTGCCCATCAAGATGGCTGGCGTGCCCTACCACGCTGCCGAAGGCTATCTGGCCCGGCTGGTAAAGCTGGGCGAATCGGTGGCGATCGCCGAACAGATCGGTGACCCTGCCTTGGCCAAGGGGCCGGTGGAGCGCAAGGTGGTGCGCATTGTCACCCCTGGCACGCTTACCGACGCCGCGCTGCTGGACGACAAGCGTGATAACCGCATCCTGGCGCTGTCGGCCCAGCGGGGGACCCTGGGGCTGGCCTGGCTGTCGCTGGCAAGCGGCGACTTCCGTGTGCTGGAAACCCGTGTCGACGACCTGGCCAGCGAGCTGGAGCGGCTGCGCCCTGCCGAACTCCTGTTACCCGACGACCTCAACATCCCGCTGCTGGACGCCCTCCCTCTGCCGCGCAAGAAGTTGCCGGCCTGGCAGTTTGATGCGGAATCGGGCACCGCCACGCTGACGCGCCACTTTGGCACGCGCGACCTGGCAGGCTTCGGTGCCGAAGGGCTGTCGCTGGCCGTGGGAGCGGCCGGCGCCCTGCTGGAGTACGTCCGGGGCACACAGGGCATCAGCCCGGCGCACATCACCAGCCTGGCGGTGGAGGAGAACGACGACCTGATCCGCATGGACGCCGCCACACGTCGCAACCTGGAACTGACCGAAACCATCCGCGGCGAAACCTCGCCCACGCTTGCCTCGCTGCTGGATACTTGTGCAACCAGCATGGGCAGCCGCCTGCTGCGCCATTGGCTGCATCATCCCATCCGCCATCACGGCAAGCTGACACGCCGGCTGGAAGCAGTGCGAGCCCTGCGGCCGCTGCATGGTGCCCTGCACGCCGCCCTGGACGAGGTGGCCGACATCGAACGCATCACCGCACGGGTGGCGCTGCGCTCGGCGCGCCCACGGGATCTTGCATGCCTGCGCGATTCGCTGCGCGCCCTGCATGCGGTACGCAGGTTGGCCGAAGGTGCGCAGGCCCCACTGCTGCACGAGCTGGCACGCCAGCTGCCGGAAGGCTCGCCGGTGGAAGCGCTGCTGACTGAGGCGCTGCGTCCGGAGCCAGCGACCTTCCTGCGCGATGGCGGAGTCATCAATGACGGCTACTGCGCCGATCTGGACGAGTTACGCGCTATCCAGACCAACTGCGGTGAGTTTCTGCTGGCACTGGAGGCGCGCGAGCGCGAGCGCACCGGCATCTCCACCCTGAAAGTGGAATACAACCGTGTGCACGGCTTCTACATCGAAGTGTCCCGGGCGCAGGCGGACAGGGTGCCGGACGACTACCGCCGCCGGCAGACGCTCAAGAATGCCGAACGCTACATCACGCCCGAGCTGAAGACCTTTGAGGACAAGGCGCTTTCGGCCAACGACCGCGCCCTGGCGCTGGAAAAGCAGTTGTACGAGGCCCTGCTGGACGCACTGGCCCCGCATGTGGACACGCTGCGGCAGACAGCACAGGCCGCCGCCGGACTGGACGTGCTCGCGGCCTTGGCCGAACGGGCCGATACCCAGGGCTATGTCGAGCCCGTGTTCGTCTCCCACGGCACGCTGGAGATCGCCGAAGGGCGCCACCCGGTGGTGGAAGCCGAGGTGGAACGCTTCATCGCCAACGACACCCGGCTCTCCGAACAGCGTCGCCTGCTGCTGATCACCGGGCCCAACATGGGGGGTAAGTCCACCTACATGCGTCAGACGGCACTGATCACGCTGATGGCACACATTGGCAGCTTCGTGCCGGCCACATCGGCCACCATCGGTCCTATCGACCGCATTTTCACCCGGATCGGCGCCTCAGACGACTTGGCGGGCGGACGCTCCACCTTCATGGTGGAGATGACCGAAACCGCCAACATCCTCAACAATGCCACTTCCGAATCGCTGGTGCTGATGGACGAAGTGGGGCGCGGCACCTCCACCTTCGACGGACTGGCGCTGGCGTGGGCCATCGCCCGGGCGCTGATCGAGAAAAACCGGGCTTACACCCTGTTCGCCACCCATTACTTCGAGCTGACCCGTCTGGCCAGCGATTACCCGACCGTGGCCAACGTGCACCTGTCGGCAGTAGAGCACAAGGACCGCATCGTCTTTCTGCACCATGTGGAGGATGGTCCGGCCAGCCAGAGCTATGGCCTGGCCGTGGCCCAGCTGGCCGGCGTGCCACCGCGGGTGATCCGTGAGGCACGCCGCCACTTGGCCGAACTGGAGAATCATTCCGTGGCTCGACAGCAGCCGGATCTCTTTGCCGCACCGCTACCACCGGCCGAGCCCGCGCCGCATCCGGTGGCCGAAGCCTTGGCCGAAATCGACCCGGACACCCTCACCCCCAGGGACGCGCTGGATCTGGTGTATGCCCTGAAAAAAATCCTGCAATAAACCGGCAAAATGCAGGGGCTTGGCTAGAATGGAGTGTCGATCTGTTGCAGCGCAAGGAGAAAGCGGAAATGTTCGATGACAGTGCCCTCGCCACCCGGGGGCTGGAGCGCCTGTTCGGCCCGGCCAGCGAGGAAGGCGGTATCCCCCTGAGCGCGATCCGCGAACGCGCCAGCCTGCAGCTGGACGAGTTCGCCCGACTGGCACAGGCGCGACTGGCGGAGCGAGGCATTGCCATTCCGCCGCCGGTCAACCTGGTCTCGGCCGGGGATGGCACGCTGTCGCTGGAAGGCAGGCATCCGCAGGCTGCCGCCATCGAAGCCTGGCTGTCCGGCAATGCCGAGGTAGCCCGCAAGTTCAAGGAAGTGGAAGTGCTGTATGAGGTGGTGCGCGCTGCCGAGCAGCCGGACCAGGTGCTACCCGATGCGGTGTATTTTCACATCGGGCTGACCAGTGCCGGCCCGGTAGCCTACTTCGGCGATGCGGTCTGTCCCTGCTGACCGCCCTCACCCACTAAAGGCAAGCCCCGCACGTCGCGGGGCTTTGGCTTTCTGGAGGGTGCCGCTCACGCGCGACCCGCGTAGCGCCGGCAAAAGCGCATCTCCTCAGGATAGGGATAGAAGTCGTCGATGTAGCCGTCCCGGATGCGCTGCTGCTTCTGCTGCCAGAAGACCGGGTCCAGCAGGTCGTGGTGGTGCTGCATGAACACCTTGCGGACAGCCGGGTCCCCCAGCAGGAAGGTGCCGAACTCCTCCGGGAACACATCGTTGCGTGCGATCGGATACCAGACCTCGCCGGACATTTCCATCTCGGGGTTGGGCGCCTCGGGAATGCGGCGGAAATTGCAGTCGGTCATGTACTCGATCTCGTCGTAATCGTAGAAGATCACCCGACCGTAACGCGTCACCCCGAAGTTCTTGAACAGCATGTCGCCAGGGAAGATGTTGGCCGAAGCCAGGTCCTTGATCGCACACCCGTAATCCCGCACTGCCTCGGCCTTCTCCTCGGGCGAGGCAGTCTGCATGTAGAGGTTGAGCGGCTTCATCCGCCGCTCGATATAGAGATGCTTGATGACGACGGTGTCTTCGGTCTCCTCAAGCGACGAGGCCGCCTGTTCGCGCAGCTCCTGCAGCAGCGCCTGTGTGAAGCGGTGCTTGGGAAAGGCTACGTTGGAAAACTCCAGCGTATCGGCCATCCGGCCCACCCGGTCATGGCGCTTCACCAACTGGTACTTGGTTTTCACCGTGGCACGGTCCACTTCCTTGGGGCCGCCAAAAACATCCTTGATCAGCTTGAACACATAGGGGTACGACGGCAGGGTGAACACCAGCATCACCAGCCCGCGGATACCTGGTGCGATGATGAAGTCGTCGTACGAGTGCTTCAGGTGGTGGATGAAGTCGCGATAGAAGATGTTCTTGCCCTGCTTCTGCAGCCCCAGCATCGTGTACAGCTCGGCCTTGGTCTTGGTGGGCAGCATCGAGCGCAGGAACTGCACATAGGCCGAAGGCACCTCCATGTCCACGAGGAAATAGGCCCGGCTGAAGGAAAACAGCACACCGATACGCCACGGCTCCAGCAGGATGGTATCCAGATACAGCCGTCCTTCCGCGTCATGCAGCACCGGCACCGCAAAGGGATAGACCAGACTGCCGTTGACCACCTTGCCGAAGATATAAGCGGTCTTGTTGCGGTAAAAGGCACTCGCGAGCACCTGGATCTGGAAGCTTGCTTCCTCCTGCGGCCACTTCTCCTGAAGGTGCGCGTGCACCGCGCGCAGGATCCATCCCAGATCGCGCGACAGGTTGGCAAAGGGCCGTTGCCAGCCGAAGTCGGCCACGATCTGCCGCATCACCTGCCGCAGCCGCCCGTTGCGCGGGTAATAGCTGCGGTAAGCGGGCGGGTCGGATTCGATGTACTCGGTGGAAATCGCCGGTCGCAGGAAAATGAAGTCGTTGTTGAAGTAATCGCGGTGCAGGATGCGGGTAAACACCGAGTTGAAGAAGGTCTCGGCCAGCTCCGGCTGCTTGTGGTTGGTCAGCAGGCCAATGTAGTACAGCTTGGCCTGCTGCCAGATCTCGTCGTCGAGAAGATCGGCGTGGAACTCTCCGTGCAGCCGCTGCACGGTTTCGGCCACACGGTCGTCGTAGAACTGGATCCGATCGCGGATCGCCTGCTGGATGCCCTGCCAGTTGCCGGCCTCGAACATCTGTCGCGCCTGGTGGTTGCACTCGCTGAAGAGCCGGTAGTGACGGTTGAAGCCGTCGATCAGCGCCTGCGCGATCTCGCGCGCCACCGGGTTGTAGTACTCGGGAATGTGCATCGCTTGCCTCGTTCTCTCTATGTCCATGCGGAAAGCGGCAAGCGGCATGTTCTGTCTCGTCAGCCTTGTCTCCTGCGCGGTCCTGTCCGCCCGTGGCGGCCCGGAGTGTCCGCTGGCGGCTGCGGCCTGCCTGGCTTTCCCCTCCGGCTAGCATGCTGCACCGGCAGCAATTCTTCAACACCGCTCTGGATACGCTGCCAAGTCCCCGGCGCGATGCCGTCCACACGCCAAGGACCGATGGCCACGCGCACCAGCCGCAGGGTAGGCAGCCCCACCCGTGCCGTCATACGCCGTACCTGGCGGTTCTTGCCCTCGGTGATGACGATCTCCAGCCAGGTATCGGGTACCGTTTTGCGAAAGCGCACCGGGGGTGTACGGGGCCACAGCGCGGGCGGAGGAATTTCTCTTACCACGGCTGGCAGAGTGACGAAGTCGCCAAGATCCACGCCGGCCCGCAGGGCCTCCAACTGCTCGGGTCGCGGCTGCCCCTCCACCTGCACCCAGTAGGTCTTGGGCAGCTTGAAGCGGGGGCTGGAGATGCGGTGCTGCAAGGCGCCGTCGTCGGTCAGCAGCACCAGACCCTCGCTGTCGGTATCCAGGCGGCCGGCCGGGTAGAAGCCGGGCAGCGGCAGCAGGCTCTTGAGCGTAGGATGCAGGGGGTGGTCGGAAAACTGGCAGATGACCCCGTAAGGTTTGTTCAGGAGGATCAGTTCGGGCATCGGTCTAGCGGTTGGTAGGGAATTGCAGGATAATAGCAAGGCTGCGAGCGAGCGACACAATAACTCCAGGCCCCCTCGCGGGCCCCATCGCTTCGCGATCGCCAGCCGCCGCGCGCCCTCTTTGCCGACCGCCCAGCGCCCCGTGCGCGGCGCGGTACCGGCCCCCTCGTAGGGCCAGCGCTGCCGCCACAAGCGAACACCCAGTCAAACCAACAACCCTGATGGAGTAGGCATGAGCGCTCAATCCCTGCTGAAGGTTCCCGCAGAAGGCCAGAAGATCGTTCCGGGCCAACCGGTTCCGAACAATCCGATCATCCCGTTCATTGAAGGCGATGGCATCGGCGTGGACATTACTCCGGTGATGATCAAGGTCATCGACGCTGCCGTCGAGAAAGCCTACGGCGGCCAGAAGAAGATCCACTGGATGGAAGTCTATGCCGGCGAGAAATCTACCCGCCTGTACGGTCCGGACGAATGGCTGCCGAAGGAAACCTTCGATGCGCTGAAGGAATACTCCGTTTCGATCAAGGGCCCGATGACCACGCCGGTAGGCGGCGGCATCCGGTCCCTCAACGTGGCCCTGCGCCAAGAGCTGGACCTCTACCAGTGCGTGCGTCCGGTCCGCTACTTCAAGGGCGTGCCCAGCCCACTGAAGAACCCTGAGCTGACCGACATGGTCATCTTCCGCGAGAACACCGAAGACATTTACGCCGGCATCGAATGGCAGGCCGGCTCGGACACCGCCAAGAAGGTGCTCGCCTTCTTGCAGAACGAAATGGGCGTCAAGAAGATCCGCTTCCCGGAAACCTCCGGCATCGGCATCAAGCCGATCTCGGTGGAAGGCACCACTCGCCTCGTGCGCGCCGCCATCCAGTACGCCATCGACAACGATCGCAAGAGCGTGACGCTGGTGCACAAGGGCAACATCATGAAGTTCACCGAAGGCCTGTTCCGCGACACCGGCTACAAGGTGGCACGCGAGGAGTTCGGTGCCGAGCCGATCGACGGCGGCCCGTGGTGCAGCTTCAAGAACCCCAAGACCGGTCGTGACATCGTGGTCAAGGATGCGATTGCCGACGCCTTCCTGCAGCAGATCCTGCTGCGTCCGGCCGAATACGACGTGATCGCCACCACCAACCTGAACGGCGACTACATCTCCGATGCGCTGGCCGCCCAGGTCGGTGGTATCGGCATCGCCCCGGGTGCCAACATCTCCGACCAGTATGCCTGCTTCGAGGCCACCCATGGCACCGCGCCGAAATATGCCGGCCAGGACAAGGTGAACCCGGGCTCGCTGATCCTCTCCGCAGAGATGATGCTGCGCCACCTGGGCTGGAAAGAAGCAGCCGACCTGGTGATCAAAGGCATGGAAGCAGCCATTGGTGACAAGGTCGTGACCTACGACTTCGCCCGCCTGATGGACGGTGCGCAGGAAGTCTCGTGCTCCGCCTTCGGTGACGCGATGATCGCCCGCATGTAAATCCGGAATTGCTCTGGACAAAAGGCCCGCCAATGCGGGCCTTTGTTTTTGCCCGGACGGCCAGGCCGAAGCTTCGGCCAACCCTGCTCTCAGGCCGCCAGTGCCCGGGCCGCCTCCAGCACTTGGCTGCGGGCCGGGTCCGGCCGCCGCGATGCCCGATAAGCCATCACCACTTCCCAATGCCAGACAGGCAAGTCAGCCATCGGCAGGCGCACCAGTCGCCCGCTCTCCAGAGCAGACCGGGCCGCTACTTCCGGCAGGAAGCTGATCGCGCCATGGTGCTCCACCAGCTCGCAGGCCACGCTGGCCGGCTGTACCGTATGCACTGGCCGCGCCACAGTCCGCTTCTGCCGGATGAGCTGCACCAGCTCCTCGCACTCCCCTCCCCAAGCGTACGGGGCGATGCGCTCATCAGCGATGTCGCCCAGGACATGCGGCCCCGGCTGTACGGCCAGCGGATGCGTCGCGGCGACCACGGCCACGATTGGCGAGCGCCATAGCACCTCTGTCTGCAGCCCGGTCACCACAGGCCGCTTCAGAAGGAAGCCCACCTGCACCTCCCCGCTGAGCAGCTGCTGCACGATCGGTGCGGAATGATCCGCCACGCAACGGATCTCGAGCGGCGCATCCACCAGCTGCGCCACCAGCGGTGTGAACACCATTGACGCCAGCGACGGCAGACAGGCCAGTGTCAACCGCGGCACCGAAGGCGTCCCCTGCAGCACACTGCAGCCATGCTCGTAAGCGTCCACTGCCTGGCGCGCCGCCACGAGAAATGTCTCACAGGCGGGCGTGGGAATGGCCCCGCGACGATGCCGCACGAAAAGCGGCATGCCAAGCGTAGCCTCGAGCAAGGCCACCCGTTGGCTGACCTGTGGCTGCGACCAGCTTCGCCGTGCAGCAGCCTGGCTGAAGCTGCCGCACTCGGCCACATCCAGCAGCAGCTGCAGATCGGCAATCGAAACAGACATAGTTTTTCCGTAGACAAACAGGCCCTGCTGGCGCAGCCTGTAAGGGCGGCGCAAAAGAAGGACGGTTCGGACCATCCTGCGGGCAAGGGAGGAGAATCGATTTTATCCGCCCCCTCCCCGCTTGCCCATTGAGGGCGGCACACCAGAACCAATCTGCTCCGGATCAGCTCAGGCCTCTTACCCGAAGCCCGGCACGCTGCCTGCTATAACGAGCTTGACCCCTGCAGGGTCTTGGCACGGTCCGCTCCCTGCCCGCTCTTTGACAATTGCCGTGATAACGACACTTGAAACGCATGGATCGCTCCGGATCTGCTGACGCCTTGCCGTAGGCCAAAAAAAGACAACCCACCGCGAGGGTGGGTTGTCAGACGTTCAGTCCGGCCGGTCCGCGAGGGACCCGAGCGTGATTAAGCAGGCGGAATTACGCAGCCTGGATATTCGACGCTTGTTTGCCTTTCGGGCCTGTCACCACTTCGAAGCTTACGCGCTGGCCTTCTTTCAGCGACTTGAAGCCTTGCATGTTGATGGCCGAGAAATGCGCAAACAGATCCTCACCGCCCTCGTCCGGGGTGATGAAGCCGAAACCTTTTGCGTCATTGAACCATTTGACGATACCAGTTGCCATGTTACTTCCTTGGATAAACAGGCTGGTGAGGCCGAACCAACATAAGCTCAAGTCCGCCTGCCGGAACCACCCGGCACACCCTTAAGCCTCGCACCAGAACGCATTTCTACGCACCCGTCCTAATACCGTCAAGAGGGGGCGGAAACAGGGCGCGAGGCCTTGAAAAAAAGTGCTGCGAGACCAAAATTGAATTAACGCTCGAACCCGCTGAAAGCCGACATGTCAACGCAGTTCAAGGATGCCACGCTCGAAGAAGCGTCCAAGGCGAGAACATCACCACCGCCGCTCTATAAAGTGTTGTTATTAAACGATGATTTTACGCCGATGGATTTCGTCATCGACGTATTGCAAGAGATCTTTCACATGGACCGCGAAAAGGCAACGCGGATCATGATGCAAGTGCACACCCAGGGCCGCGGGGTGTGTGGTGTTTATACCAAAGACGTGGCCGCAACCAAGGTTGAGCAGGTGTTGCAATTTGCGAAAACGCACCAGCATCCGCTCCAGTGCGTGATGGAGGAAAACTGATGATTGCCCAAGAGCTTGAAGTAAGCCTGCACATGGCGTTCATGGACGCCCGGCGCAAGCGGCACGAATTCATCAGCGTCGAACACCTGCTTCTGGCGATGGTTGACAACCCCTCGGCGGCAGAAGTCTTGCGCGCATGCGGGGCCAATCTCGACCAGTTGAAAAAGCAGCTGACCGATTTTGTCGATGAACACACGCCGACCGTACCGGGCGATAACGAAGTGGAAACCCAGCCCACCCTGGGGTTCCAGCGGGTCATCCAGCGTGCCATCCTGCACGTCCAGTCTTCCGGTAAGAAGGAAGTGACCGGCGCCAACATCCTGGTGGCCATCTTCGGCGAAAAGGACTCTCACGCCGTTTACTACCTGCACCAGCAGGGCATTTCCCGACTCGACGTCGTGAACTACATTTCGCACGGCATTACCAAGCAACGCTCGCAGTCCCAAGGCAGCGAACCGCGGGAAGCCGGAGGCGAGACCGAAGGAGAAGAAGGGATGAGTGGACCGGGCGGCGCGCTGGAAAACTATACCCAGAACCTCAACGCCATGGCGCGGGAAGGCAAGATCGACCCGCTGATCGGCCGGGAGCACGAACTTGAGCGGACGGTGCAGATCCTCTGCCGTCGCCGCAAGAACAACCCTCTGCTCGTGGGTGAGGCCGGTGTGGGCAAGACCGCGATTGCGGAAGGCCTGGCCCGTCGCATCATCCAAGGAGACGTGCCCGAGGTACTGAAGGAAGCCACGGTCTACGCTCTGGACATGGGGGCCCTGCTCGCCGGTACCAAGTATCGCGGCGATTTTGAACAGCGGCTCAAGGCGGTGATCAAGCAACTGTCGGAGGACCGGCACGCCATCCTGTTCATTGACGAGATCCATACGCTCATCGGCGCAGGAGCGGCCTCGGGCGGGACGCTGGACGCGTCCAACCTGCTCAAGCCGGCACTGTCCAATGGCTCGCTGCGCTGCATTGGTGCGACGACCTACAACGAGTACCGCGGCATCTTCGAGAAGGACAATGCGCTGTCGCGTCGTTTCCAGAAGATCGACATCAACGAGCCCACCGTTGAGCAGACGGTGGAAATCCTCAAGGGGCTCAAGAGCCGTTTCGAGGAGCATCACGGGGTGAAGTACACGCTGGCTGCGCTGACTACCGCCGCCGAGCTGTCGGCGCGCTACATCAACGACCGGCATCTGCCCGACAAGGCCATTGACGTGATCGACGAGGCGGGCGCGGCGCAGAAGATCCTGCCCAAGTCGCGCCAGAAGAAGGTGATCAACAAGAACGAGATCGAAGAAATCGTTTCCAAGATCGCCCGCATTCCGGCCAAGACGGTCTCTTCGGACGACAAAAATGTGCTCAAGACGCTGGAACGCGACCTGAAGAATGTGGTGTTCGGCCAGGAAAAGGCCATCGAGGCGCTCTCCAGCGCGATCAAGATGACCCGCTCCGGACTGGGCAACCCGCAAAAGCCGATCGGTTCCTTCCTGTTCTCCGGACCGACCGGTGTGGGCAAGACCGAGGTGGCGCGCCAGCTGGCGTATGTGCTGGGTGTGGAGCTGATCCGCTTCGACATGTCCGAGTACATGGAGCGTCATGCAGTGTCGCGCCTGATCGGCGCGCCCCCGGGCTACGTGGGTTTCGAACAGGGCGGGCTTTTGACCGAAGCGATCAACAAGCATCCGTACTCGGTACTGCTGCTTGATGAGATCGAGAAGGCTCATCCGGACATCTTCAATGTGCTTCTACAGGTGATGGACCATGGCACGCTGACAGACAATAACGGCCGCAAGGCGGACTTCCGCAATGTGGTGCTGATCATGACCACCAATGCGGGGGCCGAATCGCTGTCCAAGCCTTCGCTTGGATTCACCGGCGTGAAGCAGGCCGGTGACGAGATGGCGGACATCAAGCGCCTGTTCACGCCGGAGTTCCGCAACCGTCTGGATGCCATCATCCCGTTCAAGCCGCTGGACGAGACCATCATTCTGCAGGTGGTGGACAAGTTCCTGATGCAGCTCGAACAGCAGTTGTCCGAGAAGAAGGTGGACATCCACTTCACCGACGAACTGCGGCGTCATCTGGCGAAGAATGGCTTCGATCCGGCCATGGGGGCCCGGCCGATGGCCCGCCTGATCCAGGACACCATCCGCAAGGCGTTGGCCGACGAACTGCTGTTCGGCCGCCTGGCCGACGGCGGTGCGGTAACGGTGACGGTGGACGACACCGGCAAGGTGGCGCTGCACTTCGACAAGACGGAGCTGGAACCCGAGCCTGCCTGACAGACTTCGCACCCGACAGAAACGCCCGCAACAGCGGGCGTTTTTTTGTCTTTCGGCCAACCCCAAAGACCGCTAGCCGCGGGGATGGTGGCGGGCATGCAGCTGCTGCAGCCGTTCCCGTGCCACATGGGTGTAGATCTGGGTGGTGGTAATTGCGGCGTGTCCGAGCAGCATCTGGACCACGCGCAGATCGGCGCCATGATTGACCAAGTGTGTGGCAAAGGCATGGCGCAGTCCATGCGGGCTGACCGGTGGAAGCCCCAGCTGCCGTGCGTAGCGGGTGATCATGTACCACGCCATCTGACGCGTCATCGGACCATGGCGCTGCGTAACGAACACCGCCTCACTCAGCCGCCCCGCCAGAAGCTGTGGGCGCCCCTGCTGCAGATACTGCTCCAGCCACATCTGCGCCACCTCTCCCAGCGGAACCCAGCGCTCCTTGCTGCCCTTGCCGATGGTGGTAACCAGGCCTTCGGCCAACCGAACCTGCGATAGCGTCAGACCCACCAGCTCCGACACCCGCAGTCCGCTCGCGTATAGCACCTCCAGCATTGCCCGGTCACGCAAACCGAGTGCAGTGGCCGTATCCGGAGCATTCAGCAAGGCCTCCACCGCAGCCTCGCTCAGCACGCGCGGCAAGCGGTGTGCGGAGGAAGGGGGCTTGAGGCCCTGCGCCGGGTTATCGGTGCGCCAGCCCTGGTTTTGCAGAAACTGGTAATAGCGCCGGCAGGCGGCAAGCCAGCGCGCGCGGGTGGCAGGCTTCTCGATGTACTCGGCGGCAAACAGCACCGTTCGCAACGCTTCCAAGGATGCGGAAGGCAGCTCACAGCCGGCTTCGGCCAACCTTGCCCCTACCTTTGCCAAATCGCGCCCATACGCTGCGAGGGTATGCCGTGACAGCCCTTCGACCGCCCGCAGGAAGTCGAGGAAGGCCTCAACGGTTTCCTCCGTCTCCGGCATATGTGCCTCGCCCATGCGTTTCTCCCTGCGAAAAACAAAAAAGCGCAAGGATTTCGCCTTGCGCTTTGATCATACCGAAGACCGCGGAGGGTTTCAGTCGGCTGCCTTGCGGGTCGGCAGCTTTTCCTTGATGCGTGCGGACTTGCCGGTACGGCCGCGCAGGAAATACAACTTGGCGCGACGTACATCACCGCGACGCTTCACTTCGATGTTGGCCACCAGCGGCGAGTAGGTCTGGAAGGTACGCTCAACGCCTTCACCGGCCGACATCTTGCGTACGATGAACGAGCTGTTCAGACCGCGGTTTTTCTTGGCGATCACCACACCTTCGTAGGCCTGCAGACGCTCGCGGTTGCCTTCCTTTACCTTCACCTGCACCACAACGGTGTCACCCGGTGCGAAGGCGGGGATGGTCTTGCCCAGACGGGCGATTTCTTCCTGCTCCAGTTGCTGGATCAGATCCATGTCAAAGCTCCTTTTTTATCGAGTCTTGTTCCTGCTGGTACTCCGCCAGCAGCCGAGACTCCTGTTTTGTCAACGCACGTCCTTCGAGCAGCTCGGGACGGCGCTTCCATGTGCGACCCAGCGCCTGCTTGAGGCGCCAGCGCGCGATCAGGGCGTGGTTGCCGGATAACAACACCTCCGGCACCCGCAGCCCCTGATATTCTTCGGGCCGGGTGTAATGCGGACAGTCCAGAAGGCCCGTTGCAAACGAGTCCTCGCTGGCGGACTGGGCATCGTTCAGCGCGCCGGGCAACAAGCGCACCAGCGCATCCATCAGCACCATGGCAGGCAGCTCGCCACCTGACAGGACGTAATCGCCGATGGAAACTTCCTCGTCCACTTGGCGTTCGATCACCCGCTCGTCCACACCCTCATACCGTCCACACAGCAGCACCAGGCCCGGCAGCGCAGCCAGTGCCTGGGCCCGGGCATGCGTCAGAGGCGCTCCTTGCGGCGAAAGGTACAGCACGCGGGGGCTTTCCACCCCAGCCGCACTTTGGCGGCGGCGCGCGGCATCGAGCGCCTTTTCGAGCGGCTCGGGCAACATCACCATGCCCGGACCACCCCCAAAGGGGCGGTCATCCACCCGTCGGTAATTGTCGTGGGTGAAGTCGCGCGGATTCCAGGCGTGGAACGACCAGAGGCCCTGCTCCAGTGCCCGCCGGGTGACACCGCTTTGGGTGACCGCACCGAACATTTCCGGAAACAGGGTGACGACGTCGACCTGCATCAGTAATCGAGACCCCAGTCTGCCACGATCCTGCGGTCGGCCAGGCTTACATCCACGATGTACTGACTGACAAAAGGAATCATGCGCTGGGTGTCACCATCCTGCAGCACCAGCACGTCACTCGCGCCAGTGGCCATCAGATCGGTGACGCGTCCGAGGAAGGCGTCTTCCCGGTTGAATACTTCCAGCCCGATCAGGTCGGACCAGTAATATTCGTCCTCCTCGGTGGGGGGCAGTTCACTGCGCGGCACGGCAATACGGCAACCCCGCAGGGCAGCCGCCACATCACGATCGTCCACGCCCTCAAGCTTGGCGACCAATGCCTTGGGCTGCACCGCCCCCGTTTCAAGCGTGTACGCTTTCCAGCCCTGGCCGCTGTTAAGCCACCAGACCGGATAGTCAAACAAGCTGTCGGCGTACTCGGTATCGGCATGGATTTTGACCCAGCCGCGCACACCGAAGGCGCCGCTGACATGACCCATGACGACCAGATCGTTGTCCTGCATCGAGTACTCCGTCAGGCGCCAGCGGATTAGGCAGCCGGCTGCTGGCCTTTGACCAGACGGGCAACGGTGTCGGACAGCTGGGCGCCCACGCCGGTCCAGTAGTTCAGGCGATCGGCAGCAACACGCACGCGCTCGGAGCCTTCGGCAGCGACCGGGTTGTAGAAGCCGATGCGCTCAACGAAGCGGCCGTCACGACGGTTGCGGGAGTCGGTCACAACGATGTTGTAGAACGGACGGTTCTTGGAACCGCCGCGAGCCAGACGAATAACTACCATTGTCGATGGTCCTTAGATAAAAACGGTATCGTAGAAAAGCCTGCAATTCTAGGCCAGTTTTTCCTTATGGCGCAAGCGCTTATTGTACCGGGCGGACGGGCGCTTGCGCCGGACCGGGCCCTCACACGGCCAGATCCTTGGTGACGAGCGTGAGCGCGCGGTCTTCCGGATGGGGCTCCACGGTGAAACCGAGCTTGTGCATCAGCTTGAGCATGCCCTTGTTCCCGGCTAGGACCTCACCGCGCATCACCTTCAGGCCCTGCTCTCGCGCCGCATCAAAGAGCGCGT
This sequence comes from Gulbenkiania mobilis, assembly GCA_004346645.1. Taxonomy (GTDB): domain Bacteria; phylum Pseudomonadota; class Gammaproteobacteria; order Burkholderiales; family Chromobacteriaceae; genus Gulbenkiania; species Gulbenkiania mobilis. The sequence goes on along the minus strand of SMDA01000009.1, from coordinate 91,226 downwards.
TCATGAGGATGTAACCGATGCCCTTGCCCTGCCAGGCGTCCGCCACCTCCAGCGCGAATTCGCAGCCCTCGTTGTCCGGGTCGGTGATGAAGCGGGCGACAGCCAGCTGCTCCTCCCCTTCCTCCGCCTGTCGGGTCATGGCCAGCGCCATCTCCCGGTCGTAGTCCAGCTGCGTAAAGCGCACCAGCATGGTCTGCGACAGCTGCTTGATGCTGGACATATAGCGGTTGTAACGGCTCTCCTCGGAGAGGTTGCGCACGAAGGCCTGCTGCATCTGTGCGTCCTCCGGACGTACGGGCCGGATGATGACCACGGTGCCATCGTTCAGCTTGGCCGAATGCATCATGTGCGCCGGATAGGGCATGATAGCCATGTGGCTGTAGCGCCGATGGTCCGCCTTGACGGGCTGGATGATGATGCGTGCATCCAGCGCGATCACCCCCTGTTCATCCGCCACCAGCGGGTTGATGTCCATCTCGCGGATCTCTGGCAGCTCGCACACCATTTCCGACACACGCAGCAGCACGTCCTCCAGCTCGTCCAGATGCACGGGCGGCAGATTCTTGAAGTGTCCGAGGATCTTGCCGACACGGGTCATCGAAATCATGCTGTCGATCAGGTAGGGGTTGAGCGGCGGCAAGGCCAGCGCCCGGTCCCGCATCACTTCCACTGCGATCCCCCCGGCCCCGAAGGTAACCACCGGGCCAAAGGCATGGTCGTGCGTTACCCCCACCATCACTTCGCGGGCAAAGCGGCGCTTGCGCATCGGCTGGACCGAGATGCCTTCGATGAGGGCGTCGGGTCGAGCATTGCGGGTACGCTCCATGATGCCGGCGAACGCCTCCCGCAGCGTGGTCTCGTTGATGATGTTGAGCTCCACGCCGCCCACATCCGATTTGTAGAGGATGTCCGGCGAGTCGATCTTCAGCACCACGGGATACCCGATCTCTTCGGCCAACCTGACCGCCTCGTCCGCATTGCGCGCCAGGCGTGTGGGGTTGACGGGGATGCGAAAGGCGTCGAGCACACCCTTGGACTCGCGCTCGGACAGGATCAGCCGGCCATCGGTCAGGCAGCGGTCGATCACCGCGCGGGCGCGGGCCAGGTCCGGACTCTGGCGCATGCCCTCCAGGGGGGCGGGCGTCTGCAGCAGAAGCTGCTGGTTGTGATGATAGGCCGCCAGGTTACGGAACACTTCCACCGCAAACTCGGGCGCCCGGAAATGGGCGCACTTGGCCTTGCTGAAGAGATCCCGGCTTTCGGACACCTTGGCATCGCCCAGCCAGGAGAGGAACAGCGGCTTGGTCGCCTCCCGCTGCAGGCCCACCATCAGCTGTGCGGTGGTCAGATGGTCGGTGCCGGCCTGGGGAGTGAAGATGACGAGCACGCCATCCACGTTCGGGTCGTCCAGACAGGCTTTCACCGCCGTGCGGAAGCGGACCGGGCTGGCATCGCCGATGATGTCCACCGGGTTGCCGTGTGACCAGTTGCGAGGCAAGACCTCGTTGAGCAGCGTCATCGTGCCCTCCGACAAACGGGCCAGCTCGACGCCATAGCCGTAGGCACTGTCGGCCGCCAGCACTCCCGGACCGATGCCGTTGGTAACAATGGCCAGGCGCCTGCCCTGCACGCGGAAGTTGGCGGCCAGTACCTTGGCGGCGGTGAAGAGCTGGGCAATCGTGGACACCCGCAGCACACCCGCACGCGACAGCGCCGCATCGAACACGTCCCCGCTCTCCACCAGGTTGCTGGAGTGGGTCACGCCGGTTACGTCGTCCTCATGTCGGCCGGACTTGATCACCACCACCGGCTTGGTGCGCGCGGCGGCCCGCAGCGCACTCATGAAGCGGCGGGCGTCGTGGATGTGGTGCACATGCAGCAGGATACCCTGCGTGAAAGAGTCCGCCACCAGATAGTCGAGGATCTCGCCGAAGTCGACATCCAGCCCCTCTCCTACCGAGATGACGCTGGAAAAGCCGATGCCCTTGCTGTCTGCCCAGTCCAGCATCGCAGTGCACAGCGCGGAGGACTGCGACACCAGTGCCAGATTGCCCGGGCGCACCTTGCTGGTGTAGTTGGTGGCGTTGAAGCCGGCTACGGGGCGCATCAGACCCAGCACGTTCGGCCCGAGCAGACGAATGCCGTAATGCCGGGCAATGGACATGGCCTCGTTGAGGATCTCGCGTTCCAGCTGCTCGCTGTCGGCGAACTCCTTGGCCAGCAGTACAGCCTTCACGCCGCTCTTGCCACAATCCTTCATGATGGCCGGAAGCGAACGGATGGCGGTGGTGACCACGGCCAGGTCGATCGGCACCTCCAGCAGGCGTACCGAGGGCACGGCTGGAATGCCGCCCACTACCTTGTGGTTCAGGTTGACCGGAAACAGCTTGCCCTGGAAGTTGCCCGCCAGCAGGTTGGCAAACACCGATTGCCCGATCGAGCCGGGCGTGTCGCTGGCGCCGATGACGGCGACGTTGCGCGGAGAAAACAGCGGGGTGAGGTAGTGCGGCTTCATGCGCTTTGGTCCGGAGAGATGACGGGAACGGTGGCTGCGGCATCCGCCGTACGGGCGAGGGGCCATTCAGCCTGCAGGGTAACGTGATCGATGGCAAAGCGCCGGGACAGCAGCGCCTGACAGGCGGCAAGGATGCGGGGCCAAGCCTCGGGGGTGCCGACCTGCAGGTGTGCCGACAGCGCCACATGGTCGGAGGACATGGCCCAGACGTGCAGATCGTGCACCGACACCACACCTTCCACCTCAGCCAATGCGCGGCCAATGGCATAGTAGTCGAGATGTTCGGGTACGCCCTCCATCAGCACGAGGAGCGACTGACGCAGCAGATGCCAAGTCGAACGCAGGATCAGCAGGCACACCCCCATCGACAGGATGGGGTCGGCCGCCGTCCAGCCGGTGGCATAAATGATGGCCCCGGCCAGGATCGCGGCCACCGAGCCGAGCAGATCGCCCATGACATGCAGCAGTGCGGCCCGGCTGTTGAGAGTGTGCGCGCCGCGGCTCAGGATCCAGGCAGCCAGAACATTGACGAGCAGACCCAGCACCGCCACTACCATCACTCCGGCCCCATTGACAGGCTCGGGATGCAGCAGCCGAGCGACCGCTTCCACTGCAATGTAGAGGATCAGCGCCAGCATGATGAGGCTATTGACGAGGGCGGCGATCACTTCGGTGCGGCCGTGACCGTAGGAATGGCGAGCGTCCGCAGGGCGGTTGCCAAAGACCGCGGAGAGCAGCGCCAGGAGCAGCGAGGCTGAATCGGTCACCATGTGTCCTGCGTCCGACAGCAACGCCAGCGAGCCCGTCATCACCCCGGCCACGGCCTCGACCCCGGCAAAGCAGAGTGTCAACACCAATGCCAGCCTGAGCGCCTTGCGGCTGGCGCTGCGTGCCTCCTCGGGCGGCAGTCCCTTGCGGAACACAAGGCTGTGGTTGGCCGAATGATCGTCATCGTGCGAATGGTCGTGATGGCCTGCGTCGTGCAGGTGAAAATGTCCTTGCATGTCTGTCTTTCTGAACCGCGAGTCCGGATAGCGGCCAGCACGTAAAATTTGGAGACTGCGGCTGGCGCCCACCCTGTATTGTTGCTACCCTGTACCGCTTTGCACCACTGTTTTATTGCAGCGCATCAAAAATCAGGATGCCTTGTGCCTTCGGCACGACAAGGAGCCTCATCATCATGACGAAACGCGTCGTCACCCTAGCCCACTACTATACCCAGCCCGAAATCCAGCAGATGGCCGACAAGGTGGGGGACAGCCTAGAGCTCTCCTTGTACGCCCGGGAAGCCGAAGCGGACATCATTGTCTTTGCCGGCGTACGCTTCATGGCTGAAACGGCCAAGATCCTCAACCCGAAGGCCGAGGTCGTCCTGCCGGATGCGGGTTCCACCTGTTCGCTGGTCACCCAGACGGACGTGTCCGCCCTCCGGGCGTGGCGCGAGTCCTACCCAGATCATGTGCACGTGGCGTACATCAACTCCAGCGCCGAGCACAAGGCCCTGTCCGACTGGATCGTCACCAGCCGCAACGTGGACGACATCATCGCGCATCTTTATGCCGAGGGCAAAAAGGTCATCTTCTCGCCCGACCGCAATATGGGCGCCTACCTCAACTACCAGTACGGCTACGATATGCCGCTCTGGAGTGCGGTGTGCGAGGTGCATGACAAGTTCAACGAGACCGCACTGAACGAAGCGCTGGCGGCGGTAACCGGAAAGGCACACCTGATTGCGCATCCCGAAAGCCCGCTGCCGGTGCTCAAGCGGGCCGAATACGTCGGCTCCACCTCGGGCATGCTCAACTGGGTAAAGAGCTTCCAAGGCGACGCGCACGCGGTCATCTTCGTGGCCACCGAGGACGGCATTCTCTACAACATGGGCCAGGCCCGGCCGGACTTGGATCTGCGCCAAGCCCCGATCTACGCCGGTTGCCAGTGCAACTCCTGTCCCTATATGAAGATGAACACCGTCGAGGCGGTGCGCCGTGCCCAGAACGGCGAGGGCATTCGCATCGACTATCTCACCGAAGCGCAGATGGAGGCCGCACGCCGCCCCATCGAAAGAATGCTGGATTTCAGCCAGCGCTACTACGCCTGACTTCCCGAACCCGCCCTTCCGGCGGGTTTTTCTTACTCCTTGAGAGCGTTTCCCTGTCCGCCCGGGCGGGATACAATCGGGGGCATTCGTCGGAAGAGACCCCATGAGATTCCTCGTCAGCAACGATGACGGCTACTTCGCCCCCGGCATTGCGGCGTTGGCCGAAGCCCTGAGCCGCCACGGCGATGTAACGGTGGTCGCCCCCGAACGCGACCGCAGCGGGGCGAGCAACTCTCTCACGCTGGACCGCCCGCTCAACCTGCGGCGCGCACCTAGCGGCTACCACTACGTCAACGGCACGCCCACCGATTGTGTGCACCTGGCGGTGACTGGCCTGCTCGAAAACCGGCCCGACATGGTCTTTTCCGGCATCAACCACGGCCCCAACATGGGGGACGACACCATCTATTCGGGGACCGTAGCCGCTGCCACGGAAGGCTTCCTGCTTGGCATCCCCTCAGTGGCCGTATCGCTCGCAGGCCGCAACCCGCAGCATTTCGATACTGCAGCCTTGGTGGTGGAGCACCTGTTGGAGCGTTGTCGCAGGCAGCCCCTGACGGGGCCACAGCTGCTGAACGTGAACGTACCGGACGTGCCCCCTGAGGCGCTGCGCGGCCTGATGACCACCCGGCTGGGACGGCGTCACCATGCCGAGCCGGTGATCAAGGCCAGCAACCCGCGCGGCGACACGGTGTACTGGGTGGGCCCGGTGGGTGCAGCCCAGGACGCCACCGAAGGCACCGACTTCTGGGCGGTGGCCAACGGCTATGCATCGGTCACACCGCTGATGATCGACCTGACGGCACGGGACCAACTTGACGGAGTGCGCACATGGCTGGGCAGTTAGGCGGCGTAACACAGAACTACGGCATGCTGTCGGACCGCACCCGCATGCGGATGGTGGAGCGGCTACGTCAGGCGGGCGTGCGGGACGAGCGTGTGCTGGCGGCCCTCTACGAAGTGCCGCGCCACCTGTTCGTAGACCAGGCGCTGGCCACCCGCGCGTATGACGATGTTTCGCTGCCCATAGGACACGGCCAAACGATCTCGCAGCCGCTGACGGTGGCACGGATGACCGAACTGCTGTTTTCCGGCCGTCCTCCGGGCAAGGTGCTGGAAATCGGCACAGGGTGCGGCTACCAGACGGCTATCCTAGTGCGCATGGGCGCCCAGGTATTTTCCATCGAGCGCATCGCCGCCCTGCTCGACAAGGCACGGCAGAACCTGCGACAGGCCAAGCTGGTCCAAGCCCGGCTGGTGCACGGGGACGGCCATTTCGGCCTTCCCGAAGCCGCACCGTTCGACGGCATCATCATGACGGCGGCAGCCAAAACGTTGCCCGAAGCGCTGACGGCCCAGCTGGCCGAAGGCGGCCGGCTGATCATGCCCTTGGGCGATGAGGAACAGCACCTGTGGCTGGTGGAAAAAACCGCCCAGGGCATCCAGAAGAACCGCCTCGACCCGGTCAAGTTCGTTCCCCTTCTGCCTGGCCGCAACTGAGCCCGGCCGGCGAACGGCCGGACGCGTTACAATCATTTGCTTACTGGCCTAGAAGACTCCGTATGCCTACCACTCTTCCCTCGCCGTCCAAGGGGCTGGCGATGCTCGTCCCGCTAGCCTTGATGGCTGGCTGCTCTTCGCTGTCGCAGCAACCCGCCCCGATCGAGAGCGGGCACGGCACACCGGCCCGCTCCGCTCCAGCTGTCCCACACCCGGCCCCTTCTGCGGAGGGGAGCGCCAGTACCAGTCCGATGCGCATGCCGGCTCCGGTGCGACCGGGCACGGTGCAGGCGCCCTCCGCTGGCGAGACCACCCATGTGGTCCAGCCAGGTGAAACGTTGTACCGCATCTCGGTCAACAACAACCTGCGCTATCAGGATGTGGCGGCCTGGAACAACCTGCCGGATTTCAACATCAAGGTAGGCCAAGTGCTGCGCCTGACACCGCCGGGTGGCACGACCGCGCCGGCGCCGCGCACGGCGACCCCGTCCTCTCCCGTTGCACCCGTCACTCCGCTACCGCTGCCTCCGGCGGCAGCGCAGGTCGGTGAGACCAAGAGCTATCCCAAGGCTCTGAAGCTCCCCTATTCCGAAGAATCGGTGCGCTCCCTGGCCGGATTGAGCGAAGGCGGCGGCAAGAAGCCTTCCATATCCGCTCCAGTGTCTGCGGCTCCAGCCGCCCCCCAGCCACGCACCAGCGCCCCGGCCGCTTCGGCGCCTGTTGCAAAACCCGCAACACCCCAGCCCGAGGCCAGTGCACCGGCCAGCAACCGTCCGGCCCCGGCTGTGGGCGAGGAAAGCGTGATCTGGAGCTGGCCTGCCGAGGGCAAGGTACTGCAGGCGTATTCGGAGAACAACAAGGGGATCGACATCGGCGGCCGGATCGGGCAGTCGGTGCTGGCCGCTGGCGATGGCAAGGTGGTATACAGTGGGAACGGCCTGAGAGGTTATGGCAAGCTGATCATCATCAAGCATAACAAGACCTTCCTTTCGGCCTATGCCCACAACAGCCAGCTTCTGGTCAAGGAAGGCCAGTCGGTCAAAAAGGGCCAGAAGATCGCAGAAATGGGCAATACCGATGCGGACCAGGTGAAGCTCCACTTCGAAATCCGCCGCTTCGGCAAACCCGTGGACCCGATGCAGTACCTGGATAGCCGGCCTTAGTGTGGAACCTGTTCCCACCAAGGTGTCGAATGGGGGGAACAGCCATGAACCACGAGCTAGAAACGCTGGAAGAAGACGTCATCGAGCCCGAAATGCTCGATGAGGCCGAGACCGAGCGCGAGACCGAAGAAGTCGCCACGGCACAACCAGCCTACGACGAGGTGGCCGATGTCACCCAGATCTACCTCAACGACATCGGCACCAATGCCCTCCTGACGCCGCAGGAGGAAGTGGCGCTGGCCCGGCGGGTGGTGCAGGGCGACTTTGCGGCACGGCAGAAGATGATCGAGCACAACCTGCGCTTGGTCGTGAACATTGCCAAACACTACATCAACCGTGGCCTGGCGCTGCTGGACCTGATCGAGGAAGGCAACATCGGCCTGATGCATGCGCTGGAGAAGTTCGACCCCGAGCGCGGCTTCCGCTTTTCCACTTATGCCACCTGGTGGATCCGCCAAAGCATCGAGCGGGCCATCATGAACCAGTCGCGCACCATCCGCCTGCCGGTGCACGTGATCAAGGAACTAAACGTCTACCTGCGTGCAGCACGCCATCTGGAAAGCCAGATCGGCCGCGACCCCACTCTGGAAGAAATCGCCCATCTGGTGGGCAAAACGCCGGACGAGGTGCGCCGGGTGATGAACCTGAACGAGCGCATGGCCTCGCTGGATGCACCGCTCGATATCGATCCAATGCTGTCGATCGGCGAGTCCATCCCAGATGAACAGCACGAAGAGCCAGAAATCCAGCTGCACAACGCGCAGCTGGAGCAGTTTGTGCAGGAATGGCTGGCCCAGCTGAGCGAGAAGCAGCGCCTGGTGATCGAACGTCGCTACGGGCTAAACGGCCATGAGATCTCTACCCTTGAGGAGCTGGCGGCAGCCCTGGGCCTGACGCGCGAACGGGTGAGGCAGATCCAGATAGAAGGGCTGGAGCAGTTGCGCCGCATCCTGCGCCGACGAGGCATCTCACGCGACTTCCTGCTGTAGGACAGCACACGGCCTCTCCGGGCGCGCACCGCAAGGTGACGCGCCCTTTTGCTGGGCCACGCCTAGTCCGCGAGCAGCCGGCGGCTACGCTTGGCTGCAGTCACGAAGACGCCCTACCCTCTGCGGTAGCCTACCCTGCAGGCGGCGTGGTCCCCGCACTCAGGCAGCGCGCTGGCGAGGACGGAAACGGCGTACCGCTCGCAGCCAAGTGCGGATCTCGGCGGCTGAGGCAGGCTGGCCCCGATAGCGCCAGTCGATGTAATGCTGTGTCAGCGCCTCAAGCTCGATGCGATCGGCTTCGGCCAACCCTGCTGCCTTGCCCAGCACATCCTGGGGCCCGTCGCTGGGCGCCAGGGCGATGCCAGCGCGCCGCAACCGCCGTCGCACTGCCATCCAACCGCTGGCCAGAGGGTCTGCCACCGGACGACGACGCCACCACCACAACAGTGGCACCATGCCGAGCAGCATTCCCACAGCCAGGCCACGCAGCACAACCGGGGCGCTGACCTCGTCTCCCAGGCCCAGTCGGCGGAACAGCTGCCGCTGACGGTCCGCATCGTAGCCCACCACCCACTGCTGCCAGCGGAACGACCAAGCCTCCGCCATCTGGCGCCAGCGCCCCAGCCAAGCGGGCGGCGCCCCGCCGATCACCGGCACCGTGGGCTGCAGGACAGGCAGGGCCGATTCGGCGCCAGCGGCAATCCGGTCAGGCGACACGGTCGCGGTGGGGTCTACCCTCAGCCAAGCCTCTTCCGAAGGCAGCCATACTTCCACCCAAGCATGGGCATCGGCAGAACGCACTTGCCAGAAGCCGCCATCCGGGTTGAAGCGCCCGCCCTGATAACCGACGACGACCCGCGCTGGCAAGCCCGCTGCCCGGGCCAGGAAGGCCAACGAACCGGCGAAGTGCTCGCAGAAGCCCTGACGGGAGCCAAACAGGAAGCCGTCCACGATCTGGCCCTGCAGGGCTGGCGGGGTCAGCGTGTAACGGAAGGGTTGGCTGCGGTATGTGTCGAGCAGCCCCCGCAACAGAATGCGGTCGTCCGCACTGCGTTGCCGAAGTCTTGCAGCCAAGGCACGCGCCTGCGGGTTGCCCGGCGGCAGTTGCAGATAGTGCGCCAGGCGGGCAGGGTCCAGCGCTTCGGCCAACCTGGCACCGCTGCGTCCCTCGGCGGGCAGGCGGATCGTTTCCTCCGCCGTACTACGCCGGCTGCTCCAGGTCAGCCCCGGCTGCAGCTGGGCCGGATCGGGCGCGTTTTCCGCTGGGTAGTCGAGCACCGGTAGCCGCCGGCGTTCGGGCTTCACGGTGATTCGGTAACGGTAGGGCTGGCCACCCAGCAGTTGCAGCGTTTCCTCGCGGATCGTTCCGGCTTCGTACCAGCGCACGCCATCGAAACGGTCAAACACGCGCACCCGCCAGTAGAAGTCCCTCCGTGCCGGCGGCGCACCGTCGAAAACGACATTGAAGACTGGCGTGTTGGCAGGAATGATGCGGCTGATCGAACCGGGCGCCATGTCGTCGGCCAGCCCGGTGACCGCCGTCTGCCGGGAGGGCGGCATCGACCACAACGGCCCTGACAGGCGCGGCATGATGAAGAAGAGCACCAGCATCAACGGCAGCGACAGTCCGAGTGCAGTGGCCGTCTGCCGCCAGCCGGCACGGGGTGGATTGCCCGCCAGCCGGGCCATCGCCCAGGTCAGCGCCACCAGGCTGACCACCAGCCACACGGCCGCAGCGGGCGATTGGTCGAAAAGCAGAGGCATGGCAGCCAGGAAGAAACCCAGCGCAAGCAGCACACGCCAGTCGCGCAGCCCACCGGTCTCCAGCGCCTTGAAGCCGGCCAGCAGTACCAGCAGCGCCACCCCACCCTCACGTCCAACCAGGGTCTTGAGCGTTAGCCACAGGAAGCCGACCGGCACGAGCAGGGCCAGCACCAGCAGCCAGCGGGGCGGCAGGGGACGGCGCTGCCATACGAGCGCGGCCCGGATCAGCACCAGGCCGGCAAACACCCCGGTCACCCAGAAAGGCAGGTACCACGCCAGCGGAGTGACCACCAGCAGCAGGGCGAACAATACCGGCAGCACGCGCCGGCCTGCATCCGCGTTCATGCCGACGGCCCTCCATAGAGCGCCAGCGCCCGCAGGCTGCCTTCGCGCCCCGGCAGGATCGTCATGCCCGGCAGGCGCAGCAGGTAGGCCTCACTGCGTCGTTCACATTCAAGTACCCGCCAAGTCAGCCGCGACAGCCGGCTTTCTGCATCCATCCCTTGCGGGTAGTCGGCCCAGTCAAGGCGCACCACGCCTTGGGCGACGGGGGAGTCAAAGCGCTTGGTCACCAAGCTGCCGCGACGTGCCCAGTGGCGCCAAGCCACACGCCGCAAGGGGTCGCCCGGCTGATAGTCGGCCAGGAAGGCAAAGTCGTCATTACCTGGCAGGAAGCGAACGGCTGCGCCCTCCTCCCCGCTCTGGCGCCTGCCCCGCCCGGTATCCGGCACCGGGCGGGGATAGACAAGCGCCGTTTCGGCCAACCTCACGTAGGCAAACGCTCGCACCAAGCCGAAGGGCATTTCGGTGCATACCTCGAAGGGCGGCAGGGGCAGTCGGCCTCGGCGCTCTGCCGGGACGGCCAAGGTCAGCTCGGCGTTCATCCCCCCACGCAGTTCGCACGCTCCGCCCACCGGCGTGCTGCTGCCGATCACATGCACCTGCAGCCGGCGCAGCCGCGTATCCGGCGCGGTCAGCCGCAGTTGAAACCCGACCGTATCCCCGGCGAAGGCCGGCGCCCATCCCTCGCAGGCGATCACCAGGCCATGCAGCTGCCGAAAGCCCATCAGGATGGAAACGCACACCAGGGCCAGCACCCAGAAGGCCAGGGCATAGGCCAGGCTGACGCCGTAGTTGAGCGCTCCCACCCACACGGCAGCAGCCACCAGCAGGAGCAGTGCGCCAAACGGTGTGGGCAGCAGATAAATACGCTGCTGGGTCAGCCGCTGCCGCCCGACCGCTGGCAGGCGCCGCAGCAGCCAGCCGCGCAGGGTGTCACGGAACGGCAACATGCATCACCAGCCGCGCCACTTCTTCCTCGATGGTCACGCCCGGCTCCAGCGGCACCAGCCGGTGGCCGATCACACTGGGCAGGGTAGCCTTCACATCTTCGGGGAGCACATGGTCGCGTCCCTCCAGCCAGGCCCAGGCCCGGGCCGCCGCGATGATCGCCAGTCCGGCCCGTGGACTGAGGCCCTGCACGAAGCGGCCGCTACGGCGACTGGCTTCCAGCACGGCCAGCACGTAATCGGCCAAGGCCGTGGATACCGTCAGCTGCGCCGCCTCAGCCTGAGCCCGGCGCAGGCTGGCGCCGTCCAGGGCGGGCAGCAGCGTGGCCAGCAGGGCGCGCCGGTTCTCTCCCATCAGCAGCGCCCGCTCGGCCTCACGCGGCGGGTAGCCAAGCGATACCCGCATCAGAAAGCGATCCAACTGCGATTCGGGCAGCGGAAAGGTGCCCAACTGCTCGGCCGGGTTCTGGGTAGCGATGACGAAGAAGGGTTCAGGCAGGGTGCGCGTCACACCTTCGATGGTGACCTGATGCTCCTCCATTGCTTCGAGCAGCGCAGACTGCACCTTCGGAGACGCGCGGTTGATCTCGTCGGCCAAGAGCAGCTGCGCGAACACCGGTCCGGGCTGGAAGCGGAAACCACCGGTTTCGCGCTCGAAAATGCTGCTGCCGAGGATGTCGGCAGGCAGCAGGTCGGCGGTAAACTGTACCCGTCGGTAGTCCAGCCCCATGACGGTGGCCAAACCATGCGCCAGTGTGGTTTTGCCCACGCCCGGCGTGTCCTCGATCAGGAGGTGGCCTCCGGCCAGCAGGCAGGTGACGGCCAGCCGTACCGCCACGGGCTTGCCGAGGATCAGCCCGTTCAGTTGTCGCAAGGCAAGGTCGAACGATTGCATTTAGGCCCCGTTACGCGCACTATTTATTAAAAAGTCATAAACTGCGCCCCATTGTACGCAACAAGGAAACGCACGTGTTCACCTGGCTGAAGACCCGCTGGCACCGTACCGGCCTGACCGCCTATCTCACCCATTCGGATTGCCTGAAGCACAACATGGGGGTCGGTCACCCGGAGTGCCCAGAACGACTGAGCGCCATCCGCGACCAGCTGATGGCCGCACAGATCTTCGACTTCCTTCAGGAGGTGGAAGCGCCGCTGGTCACTGCCCAGCAATTAGCGCGCGTGCACCCGCCCCGCTACGTGGAATACATCGAGGCTTGCGCACCATCGGTGGGCACTTTCCGCATGGATCCGGACACGGCCATGTCACCGGGCACGCTGGAGGCGGCCCGGCGCGCTGCAGGGGCCGTGGTAAAAGCGGTGGAACTCGTCTGTGAGGAGAAGGCACCCAATGCCTTCTGTGCGGTACGCCCGCCCGGACACCATGCCGAGAGCGCCAAGGCGATGGGGTTCTGCTTCTTCAACAACCTGGCCGTAGGGGTGGCGCACGCCCTGTCCCATTACAAGTTCGAGCGCGTCGCCATCATCGATTTCGACGTGCATCACGGCAACGGCACCGAAGAAATCTTCCGCGACGACCCGCGCGTGATGATGGTGTCGATCTTCCAGCATCCCTTCTACCCGTACTCCGGCGACAAGCCGATGGGGCCCAACATGCACAACATCCCGCTCAAGGCGGGCAGCACCGGACGCGAGTTCCGGGAAGTGGTGGAGAACGTCTGGCTGCCGGCCCTGCACGACTTTCAGCCGCAGATGCTGTTCATTTCCGCAGGCTTCGACGCCCACCGCGAGGACGACATGGGCTCGCTGGGCCTGGTGGAGTCCGACTATGAGTGGGTGACACGGCACCTGGTCCAGATCGCCGACCTCTACTGCCAGGGAAGGATCGTGTCGGTGCTGGAAGGCGGTTATGACCTCTCCTCGCTTGCGCGCAGCGTGGCGGCCCACCTCAAGGTACTCTCCGACGCCTGAGCGCTTCGGCCAACCGTGCAAAGCAAAAGCCGGCGTAGTACGCCGGCTTTTTTGCAGCAACAAAAAGGGCTCAGTCCTCGCGGACTGCCGCGTCAGCTTTGCTGCCGATCCGGTCTTCCTGGCCCGTGAGCAGGTTGATGAGGTTGCTCTTGTGACGGTGCACCACCAGGATGGCAATGATGATGCAGGCTCCAAAATAGCTGCTCTGCGGGCCAACGATGAAGTAGGCGTACACGGGCACGAGCACCGAAGCGATCAGCGCGGCCAGCGAGGAAATCTTCAGCACCAGAGCGATGAAAAGCCAGGTGGCGATCGCCGCCAGCGCCAGCCACACGTTGAAGCCGAACAATACCCCCACCGCCGTGGCCACTCCTTTTCCGCCCTTGAAGCCGAAAAACACTGGCCACATGTGCCCGATGAGCACCGCCAAGCCGCACGCCACCACTGTCTGCGTGTCCAGGCCATAGCGCGGGCCCAACCACGCGGCCAGCGCTACGGCTACCCAACCCTTGAGCCCGTCGCCCAGCAGGGTGAGGATGGCCGCCAGCTTGCGTCCGGAGCGCAACACATTGGTAGCGCCCGGATTCTTGGAACCGTAGGTGCGCGGATCGGCCATGCCCATCAGGCGCGATACGATCACGGCGAAAGAAAGCGAGCCCAGCAGGTAGGCAAGCGCCACAAAGGCAAAGGCTGTCGTGGTCATGGACTATCCACTAGAATGCAGGATTCGGAATTTTACGGTATCGGGCGGGTTTCCCCAACCGCCACATCGGAATGGACATCATCTTCTTGCGCGAAGTGCGCGCCGAAACGGTCATCGGCGTCTACGACTGGGAGCGAACGGCCCCACAGACCATCGAAATCGACCTGGAAATCGGCATTCCCAGCGAAGCGGCGTGCCACAGCGACAACATCGGCGACACGATCCATTACGGCGTGGTGGTGGAGCGCCTGCGGCGCGCCCTGGCCGAACGGCACTTCCTGCTGATCGAGGCACTGGCGGAATACATCGCGGGCATCATCCGCGACGAGTTCGGTGCACCGTGGGTGAAAGTGGCGGTGACCAAGCTGGGCATCCTGCCGGGGGTCAAACGGGTAGGCGTGGCTATCGAGCGCGGCCATCGTCCGCGCTGATGGTGACTAGTCCAACGTCATTCTGAACCGCAGTTCTGCCTTCTTCTTGTTGAGCTTGACGGACAGCTTGCTGTCCTCAGACAGCCTGAAGGTTGGCCGAAAGTCGAATTTCTCGCCCTCCACACGCTCAAAGCCGAATTTGCTGCCCAGCATCAGCACCCCCTCGTCCTTGGAAAGACTGGGGTGGATCGCCTCGCGCAGGCTCATCTGAGGGGAGGCACACAGCCATGCTTCGGGGGGACAGGCGGCCTGGACCGGGGCCGCCAGCGCGGCCGTGAAGGCGAAAAGGCGGATTGGAGCAATGGCGGACATGGCGACCTCCCCCAAGGGGACAGGAATGGACATGTCCACCCCAGAGCAGGCACCGTGCCCACCCCAGCGCTCTAGCGGTTGCGCATGAAGTCGGCGGTATTGTGGAACGCTTCCAGCAGTTGCAGCTTGACCTCTTCTTCCAGCATCAGTTCGGACACTGCTTGACGCATGCAGGCCATCCACTGATCGCGTGCGGCCTCGTCGATGGCAAACGGCATGTGCCGCATCCGCAAGCGCGGATGACCGTACTTCTCCATGTAGAGTGAGGGGCCGCCCAGCCAGCCCGACAGAAACAGGAACAGCTTTTCGCGCGATTCACCCAAGTCCGCAGGGTGCATATCGCGCAGCGGTTTGACCGCCGGGTCGGTGTCCATGATGTCGTAGAAGCGGTCGGTCAGCCAGCGCACCACGCCGGCTCCACCCATCAGTTCATAAGGGCTTGCTGCTTGCATCCGTATCCGTTCGGGCGACGCTCAGCGGCCGCCCGCCTTTTCATAGACTGTCTTGCCGCGCAACTTGAAGTAGTCCGAGGCAAAGTAAAAATTTTCCGAGTGTCCGACGAACAACAGGCCATCCTGCTTGAGCAGCGGGTGAAACTTCTTCAGCACGGCCAGCTGCGTGTCGCGGTCGAAGTAGATCATCACGTTGCGGCAAAAAATGGCATCGAAGGTCTTGCGCACGTTCCAGGCTGCCTCGATCAGGTTGAGGCGCTGGAAGGTAATCATGTTGCGCAGTACCGCCTTGGCCTGGTATTGACCATCCGGCAACTTGTCAAAGTAGCGGCTGGCATGGCCGGCAGGCAGACGCGCGATCTTGTCGGCCGGATAGATGCCTTTGCGCCCGGTTTCCAGCACGCTGGTGTCCAGGTCGGTAGCCAGTATGGAGACCGCTGGCGTACGCATGCTGCCGCCCAGGCTCTCCAGCACTGTCATTGCCAGCGAGTAGGGTTCCTCTCCGGTGGAGGCGGCCGCGCACCAGATACTCAGCTCGCCACCGGCTGCCGCCTTCTTCTTCAGGTGTTCGGCCAGCATCGGAAAATGATGCTCCTCCCGGAAGAAGAAAGTCAGATTGGTGGTGAGCGCGTTGACGAACTGCTCGAACTCCTTCTTCCCCTGAAGCGACTCCAGATAATCCAGATAGGCCCCGAAACCGGCGAGCTTGAGGTCGCGGATGCGCCGCACCAGGCGTCCGTACACCATGTCCTTTTTCGATGGGTTGAGCGCAATACCCGCTTCCTTATGGATCAGTTTGCGGATGCGTTCGAAATCAGCGTCGGTAAAGGGAAATTCGCGGGTGAATTCGATCTTCGGCAACGTGAGCGGTGGCAGCTTGTTCATTTTTCGTCTCCGCCAAGAAAAAGCCCGGGCACCAGGCCCGGGCGCTTTGCCTCAGTATACGTGCTCAGACGGAGAACGAGGAACCGCAACCGCAGGTGGTCTGCGCATTCGGATTGCGAATAACGAACTGCGAGCCTTCAAGACTCTCCTGGTAGTCGATCTCGGCACCCACCAGGTACTGGTAACTCATCGGGTCTACCAGGAAGGTCACCCCCTCGCGCTCAATGGCGGTGTCGTCCTCGTTGGCGATCTCGTCAAAGGTGAAACCATACTGGAAGCCGGAACAGCCGCCGCCGGTCACGAATACGCGCAGCTTCAGGTCGGGGTTGCCCTCTTCGGCAATCAGGTCCCGCACCTTGTCGCAGGCGCTGTTGGTGAAATTGATCGGAGTCGGCATTTCGGTGGGAGCATTCATTGGATTTACCTCGCAGAACAGGGGCCGGAGACGGCATTTATCTTACTATTTTAGTCGGATATCGGTCCGCTTGGCGAGAAATCAAGTCAAGGCATTAGGGGCACGCCCCCCAGCCCGGCCTCTTCGGCCAACCCGAACATCAGGTTCATGTTCTGCACGGCCTGGCCCGCGGCCCCCTTAACCAGGTTATCGATCACCGACAGCACCACCACCGTGTCGCCCCCCTGTGGCCGGTGCACCGCAATACGGCAGGTGTTGGCACCGCGCACCGAGCGCGTCTCGGGATGGCTGCCCGCAGGGAGCACGTCCACGAAGCGCTCCCCGGCATAGCGGGCTTCATAGAGTGCCTGCAGATCGGCCTCTACCTTCAGCCGGGCATACAGCGTGGCATGGATGCCCCGGATCATTGGCGCCAGATGCGGCACGAAGGTGAGCCCCACCGGACTGCCTGCCATGCGCGCCAGACCCTGCCGGATTTCCGGCAGATGGCGATGGCCGGCCACGCCATAGGCCTTGAAGGAATCGGCGGCCTCCGGCAGCAAGGCATGGACTTCGGCCTTGCGCCCCGCACCGGACACGCCGGACTTGCAGTCGGCCACGAGATGATCAGGCTCGACGATTCCGGCTTCGATCAACGGCAGGAAACCCAGCTGTACGGCCGTGGGGTAGCAGCCTGGATTGGCAATCAGCCGCGCGGACCGGATGGCTTCGCGGTTAACCTCCGGCAGCCCATACACCGCCTCTCCCACCAAAGCCGGGGCGGCATGCGCCATGCCATACCATTTTTCCCACTCGGCCACATCCCGGATGCGGAAGTCGGCCGCAAGATCTATGACGCGGACGCCAGCGTCCAGAAGAGCTTGGGCTTCCTGCATGGCAATACCGTTGGGCGTGGCAAAGAACACCACGTCGCATTCGCTGAGACAGGCTTCGTCCGGTGTGCTGAACGCCACATCCACATGTCCGCGCAGGCTCGGGAAGAGCTCGGCCACCTTCATGCCTGCTTCCTTGCGCGAGGTGACAGCCATCACCCGGGCCTGCGGGTGCGCTGCCAGCAGGCGCAAGAGTTCCACTCCGGTATAGCCGGTTCCGCCGACGATGCCCACCTTGATCATGCAGAGCCCCTTCTGTAAAAAAATGTCGCAAAGTCGACAGTCTACGGAGGGCCGCCGTGGCTCGCAAGCCACACTTTTCCGCAGCCTGGGAGGCACAAAAACAAAAAGCCGCCCGGAGGCGGCTTTTGCAGAATCGGGCCACGGCCCGAAGCGCTTAACGCTTGGAGAACTGCTTGCGACGACGTGCTTTGCGCAGGCCGACCTTTTTACGCTCCACTTCACGAGCATCGCGGGTGACGAAGCCAGCGTGGGACAGGGCGGATTTCAGATCGGCATTGTAGTCGATCAGGGCGCGGGTGATGCCGTGACGGATGGCACCAGCCTGGCCGGTCTCGCCGCCACCGGCGACGTTCACCAGGATGTCGAAGGACTCCAGGTTTTCGGTCAGTGCCAGCGGCTGGCGGATGACCATGCGGCCGGTTTCACGAGCGAAGTACTGGTCCACCGGCTTGCCGTTCACGACGATCTGGCCGGAGCCTTTCTGCATGAACACGCGAGCAACGGAGCTCTTGCGGCGGCCGGTACCGTAGTAGTATTTACCGTTCATCTTGTTGCCTCAGAAAATCAGAATTCCAGCACTTTCGGCTGCTGGGCAGCGTGCGGGTGTTCATTACCGGCGTACACCTTGAGCTTCTTGATCATGGCGTAGCCCAGCGGGCCCTTCGGCAGCATGCCCTTCACGGCCTTTTCCAGCACGCGCTCGGGGAATTTTTCCTGCATCTCGGTGAAGGTGCGCTCGTAGATACCACCCGGGTAGCCGGAGTGACGGTAGTACTTCTTGTCCTGTGCCTTGGCACCGGTTACGCGCAGCTTGTCGACGTTGACCACGACGATGTAGTCGCCGGTATCAACGTGCGGGGTGAATTCGGGTTTGTGCTTACCGCGCAGGCGGCGAGCAACTTCAGCAGCTACACGGCCCAGCACCTTGTCGGTAGCGTCGACCACGTACCACTCGCGCTTAACCTCATGCGGCTTGGCAGAAAAGGTCTTCATGGAACTCTTCCATCGTAAATTCTCGAAAGTTCCGGATTCTAGTGCAGCAGGCGGGGACTGTCAAACCCGCAGCACCTTGAATTTCCTTGGGAAGCGGGGGAAACGGCAGGCAAAAAAAAGCGCAATCCGTCTTGATCGATTGCGCCAAGTTCCACCTATAGAAGGAGGATGGAGGAGACAACACCAAAACGCACACATTGCATGAAACGTCCTGATGCACTAACGATTATCCGCACGGGTCAGGCTTTTTGCAAGTTTTTTTGTGCAGTGCACGATAAGGGTCGACAGTCTCAGAGCGCCTCCGTGGCAGCCAGGGCAATCTCGATCATGTCGCCGAACGTTTGCTGCCGCTCGAGCGCGCTGGACGCTTCGCCGGTAGGGATGACGTCGGAGACGGTGAGAATGCCCAGCGCTCTGGCGCCATACTGGGCGGCCACACCGTAGATACCTGCCAGCTCCATCTCCACCGCCAGCACGTTCATCTGCGCCAGCACGTCGAGCATACCCGACTGCGCGGAATAGAACAGGTCGGCCGAAAACACGTTGCCGACCTGCACCGACTTGCCCAGACGTTCCGCGGCGTCCACTGCATGGCGCAGCAGGGTGTAATCGGCGATGGCAGCATAGTCATGATCCATGAAACGCATGCGGTTGACCTTGCTGTCGGTGCTGGCCCCCATGGCGATCACGATGTCGCGCAGGGCAAGCCGGCTGGATACTGCCCCGCAGGAGCCGACACGGATCAAGTTCTTCACCCCGTATTCGCGCACCAGTTCAGTGGCGTAAATGCTGCAGGAGGGAATGCCCATGCCGTGGGCCATGACCGACACTGGTCGGCCCTTGTACAGGCCGGTGTAGCCGTACATGTTGCGCACGGCGGTGACTTGGCGAGGCGACTCGAGGAAGGTTTCGGCAATCATCTGCGCCCGCAGCGGGTCGCCGGGCATCAGGACGGTTTCGGCAAAATCGCCCGGCTGGGCGGCGATGTGAGGGGTAGGCATGGGCGCTCCGTGAGGATGAAAGGACTCAGGCAAGAAAAGAGGTGCCGTACGGCATCTGGGGCAGCCCCAAGAAATGGGCCACACTCTGGCCGATGTCGGCAAAGGTGTCGCGACGTCCCAGCGGGCCAGCCGGCATGCCGGCCCCGTAGCACAGCACGGGTACGTACTCGCGCGTGTGGTCGCTGCCGGGCCAGGTGGGGTCGCAGCCGTGATCGGCGGTGAGGATGAGCAGATCGTCCGCCCGCAGCCGCTGCAGCAGCGCAGGCAGCAGGCGGTCGAAGGCTTCAAGCGCGGCGGCGTAACCGGCCACGTCGCGGCGATGGCCGTAGCTGGAGTCGAAGTCCACGAAGTTGGTCATGATGATGGCCGGGCCGGCGGTGGTGGCCATCGCATCACAGGTGGCCTGCCACAGCCCCTCCAGACCGCTGGCCTTGACGGTGCGGGTGATGCCGGTGTGTGCATAGATGTCAGCGATCTTGCCGATGCCGACCACAGCCCCCCCCGCTTCGGCCAACCGGGCCAGCACCGTGAGCGCAGGAGGCTCCACCGCGAGATCCTTGCGGTTAGCGGTGCGCATGAAGCGGCCGGGCTCCGTACCTACGAAGGGGCGTGCGATCACCCGGCCAATGTTGTAAGGCATGAGGGCCTCGCGGGCAATGCGGCACAGTGTGTACAGCCGCTCCAGGCCGAAGGTGTCCTCGTGGCAGGCGATCTGGAACACCGAGTCTGCAGAGGTATAGAAGATTGGCTTGCCGGTGGCCATGTGCTCGGCACCAAGCCGGTCGATGATTTCGGTACCCGATGCATGGCAGTTGCCCAGCCAGCCGGGCAGGCCGGCCTCATCCACCAGATGCTGCAGGAGCGCGGGCGGAAAGCTGTTTTCCCGGTCGGGAAAGTAGCCCCAGTCGAACAGGACCGGCACACCAGCCATCTCCCAGTGCCCGGACGGGGTGTCCTTGCCGCTGGAAAGCTCTTGGGCGTAACCCCAGGCAGCCTCCGGTTCGATACGGAGCACGCCCGCAGGGAAGCGGCCGGTGGCGGCCTCCGCCGCGTGCGCCAGCCCGAGCCGGGTAAGGTATGGAATCGTCAGCGGACCGCTTCGGCCAACGTCGGCCTGGCCGGCGTCGGCCTCGGCGGCGATGTGCCCGAAGGTATCGCTGCCGGCATCGCCGAACTCTGCCGCATCAGCGGCCGCCCCGATGCCGAGGGAATCGAGCACGAGAAGAATGACGCGGCGGCTCATGGATGCTTCCTGTCGGTTGAAGGTTGCATAGGCTGCACGCTACGAATGAGCAGCGGCATTTCGGGAGGCGTATCGCCCAGGGTGAAGGCGGCCCGCACGGCAGCCACGGCCTCGGCCAGGGAGGCCGGGTCGGCCGCATGAACGCGCGCCAGGACGGTGTCGGCCGTCAGCACCTGCCCCAGCTCGGCGAGGCAGGACAGCCCTACCCGCGGGTCGATGGTGTCCTCCGGCCGCTGTCGCCCCCCTCCCAGCTGGCAGACCACCAGCCCCAGCGCTCGAGTGTCGATGGCTGTGACATAGCCTGTGCGGCCCGCTGTGACTACGGCGGTCTCAGGGGCGGGCACCAGCCAGCGATGCGGACGCGTCAGCAGGTCGATAGGGCCGCCCAGCGCATGCACCATGCGCCCGAAGCGCTCGGCAGCCGCGCCCGATTCGAGCGCTTCCAGAAGCTGCACCCGTGCCTGGGGCGCGTCTTCGGCCAACCCTGCGGCCAGCAGCATGGCCTCGCCCAGTGCCACCGTCACTGCATGCAGGCGCTCGGGGCGGGCGCTGCCGGTGAGGTAATCCAGCGCCGCATGCACTTCCAGCGCATTGCCTGCGGCGGGTGCCAGCGGCTGGTTCATGTCGGTGATCAGCGCCCGGGTGGGCAGGCCGGCCCCCTCCCCCACCGTCACGATGCGTTCGGCCAGTGCCTGGGACGCCTCCGGCGTGGCCATGAAGGCCCCGTTGCCGGTCTTGACGTCCATGACCAGCGCCTGCAGGCCGGCGGCGAGCTTTTTGGAAAGGATGGACGCCGTGATCAGCGGGATGGATTCCACCGTGGCCGTCACGTCGCGTACCGCATAGAAACGCCTGTCTGCCGGGGCCAGCGCCTCGGTCTGACCGACGATGGCCACGCCAACCTGCAGGACCACCCGCCGGAAGGCCACCGGATCCGGTCGGGTCTGGTAGCCCGAAATGGCCTCCAGCTTGTCCAACGTGCCGCCGGTGTGGCCCAGCCCCCGCCCCGAGATCATGGGGACGAATCCGCCGCAGGCCGCCACCATCGGGCCCAGCACCAGCGACACCAAGTCGCCCACTCCGCCGGTGGAGTGCTTGTCCACTACCGGCCCTGGCAGCTCGCTCCAGTCGAGCACCTGCCCCGAATCGCGCATCGCCAGGGTCAGCGCCACGCTTTCGCCGGTGTCCATACCGCGGAAAAAGATGGCCATGGCCAAGGCGGCGATCTGGCTGTCGGGAATACGCCCGCTGGCGATGCCGGCCATGAAGCGCTGCAGCGCCTCCGGCCCCAGTGTTCCGCCATCGCGCTTTTGCCGGATCACTTCCTGCGGCAGGAACAGCATGCAGTCTCCTCCGCGCTCAGTAGCCGGGCTGGCCGGGGGCCGGGATCTCACCGGCAATCGTGGCTTCCAGGCTGCCCAGCAGTCCGGACGCACCAAAGCGGAAGCGCTCGGCCGAGACCCAGCCTTCGCCCATTACGTGCTCGGCCAGGTCCAGATATTCGGCGGCCTCGTCGACGGTGCGCACACCACCAGCGGCCTTGAAGCCGCAGCTGCCTCCGGTCTGGCGGATGGCGGCGAGCATGATACCGGCGGCACCCAAGGTGGCATTGACCGGTACCTTACCGGTGGAGGTCTTGATGAAGTCCGCCCCGGCGGCAATCGCGATCAGGCTAGCGGTGCGGATCAGCTCCGGGTCCTTGAGCTCGCCGGTTTCCAAGATCACCTTCAGTACCCGGTCGCCACAGGCCGCCTTGCAACGCGCCACCAGCTCTGCGCCGGTCTCCGCATCGCCCGCCATCAGGGCACGATAGGGAAACACCACATCCACCTCGTCGGCTCCGGCGTCGATCGCGGCGCGTGTTTCGGCCTCGGCCCGCTCGATGTCCGCATCGCCGGCAGGGAAATTGGTGACGGTGGCGATCTTCACGCCGGAGGCCCCCGCTTCGGCCAACGCACGGCGCGCGGTGGCGACGAAGCGCGGGAACACGCACACCGCTGCCACACTGCCTCCGGGACCACGCGCCCGCCGGCACAAGGCAGCGACGCTGGCATCGGTATCTTCGTCGTTGAGGGTGGTCAGATCCATCAGCGCCAGGGCGCGACGGGCAGTCTGTGCTAGATCGGACATGTTGTTTCTCCCGGCGCGGCAACACGCGCCACAAGGCTTGGACCGCAGGGGCGGCCCAGGTTCAAACGCGGCGCGCTTCGGTCACGCCCGGCAGCTCCATCACTCGGGCCAGCACGCGGTTGATGTCGTTCACCTGCCGCACCTCAACGGTGAAACGCATGCGGGCACGGGTATCGCGAGACAGGGTACTCACACCAATGAGGTTCAGCTTCTCGCGCGACAGCACATCGGATATCTCGCGCAACAGGCCGGTGCGATCCTGCGACACCACCTCGATATCGATAGGAAAGACGCTGTTCTTCTGCTCACCCCACTCCGCGGTGATCAGGCGCTCTGGCGCATCGGCCGAAAGCCGCTTGAGGGTGAGGCAGTTGGACCGGTGGATGGAAATGCCGCGCCCCTTGGTCACGAAGCCCACCACGGCGTCGGGTGGCGCAGGCCGGCAGCATTTGGCAAGCACCGTCATCAGGTTGTCCACCCCCTCGATCAGAATGCCACCCGAATCATGGCTACCCTTGCTGCGCTTGACGAGGTCTTCGGGGGCGACATCCCGCGCCGGCGGCGGCGCAAAGCTCTCGATGGCCTGCGCCACCGCTCTCATCGACACCTCGCCGTGCCCCAGGGCAGCAAAGAGTTCGTCCATGCGGGCAAAGCCCAGCTTCTCCGCCAGAACGCCCAGATTGGGCTGCACATGCGGGTGCCGCGCCAGCTCCCGCTCGAACAGCTGGCGACCGTTCTCCCGCACGGTATCGGCATTCTGCAGCCGGATGTACTGGCGGATTTTGGAGATGGCCCGGTGGCTCTTTACCCAGCCCTCGTGCAGCCAGTTAACGCTGGGGCCGCCTTCACGGGCAGTGAGGATTTCCACCCGCTGGCCGTTGGCCAGCGGCGTGGAGAGCGGCACGATCTGTCCTTCCACCTTGGCACCGCGGCAGCGATGGCCCAGATCGGTGTGGATGGCATAGGCAAAATCGATGGCGGTGGCCCCCTGCGGCAGGGCCAGTACCCGTCCCTGCGGCGTCAGCACATAGATGGTGTCGGCAAAGAGCTCGGTCTTGAAGGCCTGCGCCAGGTCTTCCTTGTCCGATGCGGACATGTCCTCGCGCCAGTCAAGAAGCTGGCGCAGCCAGGAAATCTTTTCCTCGTACGCCGCGTCGCCCTTACCGCCTTCCTTGTAGCGCCAGTGTGCGGCCACGCCGAACTCGGCGTGCTCGTGCATCTCGAAAGTGCGGATCTGCACTTCCAGCGCTTTGTCCTCAGGGCCGATCACTGCGGTATGGAGGCTGCGGTAGTTGTTGGCCTTGGGGTGGCTGATGTAGTCGTCGAACTCGCCTGGAATCGGCTGCCAGATACTATGGATAATGCCCAGTGCGGTATAGCAGTCGGGCAGCTTCTCCACCAGGATCCGCACTGCGCGAATGTCGTAAAGCTCCGAAAAGTCGAGCTTTTTCTTCTTCATCTTTTTCCAGATGGAATAGATGTGCTTGGGACGACCGGCCACATCGGCCCGCACGCCGGCCTTGCGCAGCTCGGTGCGCAGCGTGTCCAGCACACGCCCGATATATTCGATGCGCTCCAGACGCCGCTCGTCCAAAAGACGCGCGATCTTCTTGTAGTTTTCCGGGTCGGTATGCCGGAAACCGAGATCCTCCAGCTCCCACTTGATCTGCCACACGCCCAGCCGGTTGGCGAGCGGTGCGAACACATCCAGCGTTTCGGTGGCGATACTGCGGCGCACTGCCTCGTCGCAGGCGGGCAGATAGTGCATCGTCTGCGTGCGCCAGGCCAGCTTGATCAGCACCACACGGATGTCGGTCACCATGGCCAGCAGCATCTTGCGCATGGTTTCGGCCTGACGCGACCGCTCCTCGGGCGTACCCAGCCGGTCCAGGCGGGCGATCTCGGTGATGCGGCGCACGCCATTGACCCCGTCCACCAGGGCCGCGACCGTCGGATTGAAATGGGTCGCCAGCCACTCCTGCCAAGCCGGCTGATAGTCGGGCACGGCAAAGAGCAGTGTGGCGACGATGGCATCCGGCAGCAGGTGCAGGTCGGCCACGATGGCGGCCGCGGACACCGCATGCGAGAACAGGTCTTCCCCGGTATGCGGCAGGGTCTTGCCCGAATACAGCGTGCGCGCCTCGTTGAACGCGCGCTCAAGCTGGGCCCGGTCGCTATCGGGTAGCGGGGCGGTCAGCTGGGCGAGCCACTGATTGGGATCGGCGGCGCCTGCCAGCGTATCGGCAACGGAACGGACAACGGAAACCATATTCTCCAGTCAGTCGGTTTAGGCGCCCGGGGGCGCATTGCGGTCAGGCAGGCGGCGCACCGGCCAGGCGCAGCAGCAGCTTTTTCACCGGGGCCGGCACGCCGGCATCCGGCGCTTCGGCCAAGGGCAGCCACGCACCGGAGCCAGGTGCCACCGGGGGCGCAGCCAACCGTACGGGCACGGGCGTAATCACCAGCCGGTAGTGAGTGAAGGCATGCTCCACTTCTGGCCAGTCCGACAGTACATCGCCACCGCCGTGCCGAGCCACCCAGTCCTCGGCTGCGGTGGTGTCGGACACCTCCGGCAGACTGAGCAGACCGCCCCAGATGCCCTCGGAAGGCCTGCGCTCCAGCCACACGCGCCCGCTAGCTACCGGCATCAGCATCAGTGTGTGTCGCACAGGGATGATCTTCCTCGGACGCGGGGTGGGCAAGTCTGCCGTGCGCCCGTGCTGTGCGGCATGACAGGCATCAACCATCGGGCAAACAGTACAGGCCGGGCGGCCCCGGGTGCAGACCGTGGCCCCCAGATCCATCAGACCCTGCGTGTACGCTGGCATGGCCTCGTGTTCTTGCGGCAGCAGACGTTCGGCCAGGCTCCACAGGCGCTGCTCCACGGCACGTTCGCCGGGAAAGCCCTCGATGCCGAACACCCGCGTCAGCACCCGCTTGACGTTGCCATCCAGGATCGCCTCGCGGCGGGAGAAGGCGAAGACGGCCACCGCCGCCGCAGTGGAGCGACCCACGCCGGGCAACTGCTCGATCTGCTCGCGCACTGCGGGAAAGCGGCCCTCGAAGCGGTCCATCACCATGCAGGCGGCCCGATGCAGGTTGCGCGCCCGGCTGTAATAACCAAGCCCGCTCCACAGCGTCAGCACCTCCTCTACCGGAGCGGCGGCCAGATCGGGCAGCGATGGGAAGCGTGCCAGGAAGCGTGCGTAATAGGCGCGCACGGCGCTTACCTGGGTCTGCTGCAGCATGATCTCCGACAGCCAGACGCGGTAGGGATCGGACACCTGCCACGGCAGGTCGTGCCGGCCATGCAAACGCTGCCA
This sequence comes from Gulbenkiania mobilis, assembly GCA_004346645.1. Lineage (GTDB taxonomy): Bacteria > Pseudomonadota > Gammaproteobacteria > Burkholderiales > Chromobacteriaceae > Gulbenkiania > Gulbenkiania mobilis. The sequence continues at coordinate 64,976 of SMDA01000009.1, read as the reverse complement.
GGCCACCAGTCGCGTGGCGAATTCATGTTCCTGCATCCGGCCCCCCGAAAAACCGGCGGGCACCGGCCAGTACCAGCCGGCGCCCGCGCAATCGAACCGGGCATGTTAGCGCAAAGCCAGGCCCCGACCAAGAACGGGGGCACGAAATCGGCTAGAATGACAGGGATTCGATGACAAGGACTTTTCATGGCCAACTTCCGCTCCCGCCAGCGCGCCCACCTGCGACGCGACCCTACACTCCGCAAGGAGGGACCCGACGCGGTAGCGGACGGCAAACCGGCCGCGAAGGGCCCGGCAGACCGCAAGGGGCTTCCGCCTCGCAGTGGCCCCAAACCGCCTTACGCCAAGGACGCACGCCGCAGCGCCCCTGAGGACCGCGATGCACCGCGTGCAGGCAAACCTGCCCAAGGTGAGCGCAACGCACCGCGCGCCGGCAAGCCATCGGGCTTCGGCCCGGGCAAGGACAAGCCGCAGGGTCCGCGCCCGCCGTATGCGGACAGCCGCCCCGCCCAAACGGGCGAGGCACCGCGCGCGCGGCCCCAAGGCCCCCGGCCGGGCGGTCCACGCCCCGCCTACGACAAGACGCGTGGCGCCGGCCCACAGGGCGGGCCGCGTCCGCCCTACGCTCAAGGCCGGGGCCCGAGCGGACGGGAGGAGACCGAGCGCAAGCCTGCAGACGCGGCAGCGCCTTCGCCTGCGCGACCGCTGTTCTCCCGCCCGGACAGGCCGCCCCAAGCGGACAGACCGCGCAACGAGCGCCACACTGGCAGTACTGTGCCCCCAGGACCGCGCGCGCCCTACGACCGATCACCCTCGCCGGAGGCCGGTGAGCGCCCGCGCGCACTCTTCAGCCGGCCCCGGCCAGAAGGACAGATACCCCCGGCCCGGCCTGATGCCGAGCGCGAAGCCCGGCGTCCGTTCCCCGCTTCGCGCCCACCACGCGGCGATGATGCCCCGCTCGCTCAGCGCGAAGTGGCCAGTTCCCTGCAGGGTCGGCTGGCGATGTTCGCGCCTTGCCCGCGCGGCCTGGAAGAAGTGCTCGCGACCGAACTTGCCGCCGTGGGCGCCAGCGACATCCGCGCTACGGAAGGAGGCGTGGGCTTTGCCGGTGACATGGCCACACTGATGCGGGCCAATCTGGAAAGCCGCACCGCCAGCCGCATTCTGGTGAGGTTGGCCGAAGGCGGCTACCGGACCGAGGACGACCTCTACCGCCTTGCCTTGGCCGTGGACTGGCCGCGCTTTTTCGACGTCGACCGCACGATCAAGATCAAGACCGACGGCATCGGCAGCACGGTACGCAGCCTGGACTTCGTGTCGCTGAAGGTGAAAGACGCCGTGTGCGACCGTTTCCGCCAGGCTCGCCTTGGCCGCCCCAGCGTGGATACCCGCAGCCCGGACATCCGGCTGCAGATGTTCCTGCGACGCGATCGGGCCACACTCTATCTGGACACCAGCGGCGAGGCCCTCTTCAAGCGTGGCTGGCGTGAGGAGACGGGCGAGGCGCCGTTACGCGAGAACCTGGCTGCCGGCATCCTCCTCTTGGCGGGCTACGACGGCACCCAATCCCTGCTGGACCCGATGTGTGGCAGCGGTACCTTCCTGGTGGAAGCCGCCGACATCGCGCTCAATCGGGCGCCTGGCCGCCTGCGTCAGTTTGCCTTCGAACGGCTGCGCAATTTTGACGCGGTGACCTGGGAAAGCGTGCGCACCGCAGCCAGGTTGGCCGAAAGACCAGCGGTCCCGCTGGCCATCCGCGGCAGTGACCGAGACCCTGCCATGGTGGAGATCGCACGCCGCAACCTGGCCCATGCCGGCCTTGAAGGTTGCGTGGTGCTGACGGTGGCCGAGGTGACCGAGACCCGACCCGACGCCCCATCCGGACTGATCGTCACCAACCCGCCGTACGGCGTACGACTGGAAGAACAGGCGGCGTTGGTCGCGTGGTATCCCGAGCTAGGCAGCTGGCTCAAACAGTACTTTGCCGGCTGGACCGCGCACTTCCTGACGGCCGACGCCGAGTTCCCGGGGCACATCCGCCTGTCGCCCAAGCGCCGTACCCCGCTATACAACGGCTCGCTGGCCTGCCGCCTGTACGGCATCCGCATGGTGGAAGGCAGCGCCCGGCGTGAAAAGGCCGAACCGACCGAATAAGCCCTGCCCGTCAAGGAGGAAGAGGTTTCCCGGCTGTGCGATAATCGCGCGCCACCCTTGAAACGCCCGTTTGCCACACCATGGAAACCTCCTTTCTCTCTGCCACCATTCTGCTGATCCTGATCACCGACCCCCTTGGGAACATCCCGTTGTTCCTGGCGGCCCTCAAGCAGGTCAAGCCCGAGCGACGCCGGCGCGTAATCTACCGGGAGTGCTTCATTGCCTTCCTAGTGCTGCTGACTTTCATGTTCTTCGGGCAGAACTTTCTGGACGTGATGCACCTGACCGACGAGTCGATGCGCATCGCAGGCGGGGTGATCCTGTTCCTCATTGCCATCAAGATGATCTTTCCGGGCGAAGGCAGCGTCTTCGGTGGAGAAAAGATGAACGGCGAACCCTTCATCGTGCCCATCGCCATTCCGTTGATTGCCGGCCCTTCGGCCATGGCCACGGTGCTGCTGATGGCCACGCGCGAGCCGGGACGCATGCTGGAATGGATCGGAGCGCTGACCCTGTCAATGGCGGTCACGACGGTGGTGTTCCTGTTTTCGGGGCGGCTTCAGAAGCTGCTGGGCGAACAGGCGATTACTGCACTGGAGCGACTGATGGGGCTGGTGCTGACGGCCATTTCGATCGAGATGCTGCTCAGCGGCGTTGCTGCCTACATCCAGCAGTTCAACCGCTAGCGACGATGAAAGAAAAGCCGGCAGAGCCCGGCTTTTTGCATACGGGAGACAAAACAAAACGCCCAGCCTGGAGGCTGGGCGTGTAATCTGGTGGCCTGGGGCAGAATCGAACTGCCGACACGCGGATTTTCAATCCGCTGCTCTACCAACTGAGCTACCGGGCCATTTCTCTGACGTCGTTGCGTCGTCGAGGTCTGCATTAAACCAAACCTCGTTTTTTGCGTCAAGGGGTTTGGGCAAAATATTTTGCCAAAACCGACCCGGCGGAAAATTTCACGCAGCGTCCGGCTGTCGCGCGGGATGGGCCGCCTCAAAGGCGGGCAGCGCTTCCAGCCGCCCGGCCACGGCCTGCAGGCGAGGATACGGCGCCAAGTCGACGTCGAAGCGGCGGGCATTGAACACCTGAGGCACCAAACAGACATCGGCCAAGGAAACGGTGTCGCCCACGCAGTACATGCCGGCGGTGCGGGCCAAGGTGCTTTCGAAGGCGGCCAACCCTTCCTGCGTCCAGTGCGCATACCACCGCTGCTTCTGGGCATCGTCCTTGCCCAGCACCTCGACCAGATAGCGCAGTACGCGCAGGTTGTTGAGCGGGTGCAGATCACAGGCAATCTGCTGTGCGAGGGCGCGTACTTCGGCACGGGCTACGACGTCATCCGGCAGCAGACGCGGCGTGTCGGGGTAAGCTTCCTCCAGATATTCGCAGATCGCCAGCGACTGGGTGAGTACCCTGCCGCCGTCCTCCAGGGCGGGCACCAGCCCCTGCGGGTTGAGGCGGCGATAACCGTCGGTCTGCTGCTCGCCCTTGATCAGGCTGACCGGCGCCTGGCGGTAAGCCAGCCCCTTCCAAGCCAAGGCAATGCGTACGCGGTAGGCCGCAGAGGACCGGAAGTAGCCGTGCAACACCCGCCCTGCCGGCTTATTCATGCGCCACCACCGTCTGGTCAATGGTGCCGAAGAGGTTCTGTCCGTCGGCTGCGGTCATGGTAATGCGTACCCGATCGCCCACCTTCATGAACGGCGTGCGGGCCGCGCCCTCCTCGATGATTTCGATCATGCGCTGCTCGGCTAGGCAGCAGCTGCCCACCCGTCGGTCGTGGTTGGAAATGGTGCCCGAGCCGATGATCGATCCGGCACACAGCTCGCGGGTGCGGGAGACATGGGCGATCAGTTGCGGGAAGGAGAACTGCATCTCCACGCCCGCATTGGGCTCGCCGAAACGCTCACCGTTGAACTCCACCCGCAGGGGCAGGTGAACCTTGCCCGACTCCCAGGCCGGCCCCAGCTCGTCGGGGGTGATGGCCACCGGTGAAAAGCTGCTGGCCGGCTTGCTCTGGAAGAAGCCGAAACCTTTGGCCAGTTCGGCCGGGATGAGGTTGCGCAGGGTGACGTCGTTGACCAGCATCACCAGTCGGATCGCGCGGGCGCACTCCTCCGGGCCAGCCCCCAGCGCGACATCGCCAGTCACCACAGCCACCTCGGCCTCGAAGTCCAGCCCCCAGTCCTCGTTGCAGAGAGGAATCGGCGCGCGCGGCGGCAGGAAGGCATCCGAGCCCCCCTGATACATCAGGGGATCGCTGTAGAAGCTTTCGGGCACCTCCGCGCCGCGCGCCTTGCGCACCAGTTCCACGTGATTGAGGTAGGCGCTGCCGTCGGCCCACTGATAGGCCCGCGGCAAAGGGCTGTGGCAACGCGTCTCATCGAAACTCTCCTCACCGGCTACATAGCCGGTGTTCAGGTGCACGTAGACTTCCCGCAGCCGCGGAGCCAGCTCTCCCCAGCGGTCCAGGGCAAGCTGTAGGGTGGGGGCGATGGCAGGGACGGCCACGGAGCGGGAGAGGTCGCGGCTGACCACGCGCAGTTCGCCGTCGCGGGTGCCGTTCTTGTAGGTTGCGAGTTTCATCTTGGGTTCTCATGAGGGCGGCTGCACAAGGTTGGCCGAAAAGGCGCCTTCGGCCAACCTTGCGCGGCGGGTTCAGGACTTGGCCTGCCAGCTGTCCACATAGCCGGGCCATTCCACCTGCGTCATCAGCGGGCCTGCATCGAGCGCATCGCGTGTGTCCAGCATGACCGCGACCTCGTCGGTGAAGGTCTTGGGGCTGGCCATCGCCTTGGCGAATGCCTTGGGATGCGGCCCGTGGGTGAAGCCGCACGGGTGGAAGGTGAGCATGCCGGGGTGGATGTTGTCGCGGCTGAAGAAGTCGCCGGCATGGTAGAACAGCACTTCGTCGTAGTCGTCGTTGTTGTGGTAGAAGGGCACCTTGAGGGCCCCCGGGTCGCTCTCGATCGGTCGTGGCACGAAGGTGCAGACCACGAAGCGGTCCGCAACGAAAGTGGTGTGTGCGGAAGGCGGCAGGTGGTAGCGGTGGCTCATCAGCGGCCGGATGTCGCGCCAGTTGATACGGCACACTGCCAGATTGCCGTGCCAGCCGATAGCATCCAGCGGGCTGAAGGGGTAGCTCACCCGCGACAGCTGGCCACGGCGCTGGATCACCACCTGCCAGGGCGTCTCGGTCTGCTGAGCGCGAAAGGCGTCATCGATGGCGGGCACGTCCAGCATGGCCTCGTCGAAGATCGCATGCGGGCCTACCAGCCCCTTATCAGGCAACTGGTAAGCGCCGTTAGTGGCTTCGATCATCAGCAGCGTCACCGGCTCGGCCGGTTCAAGGCGCCACATCGTCGAGCGCGGCACGAGGATGTAGTCACCCTCCCGAAAGCTGAGGTGGCCATAATCACAGAAGAACTCGCCCTGTCCCTGGTGCACGAACAGAAGGTCGTCGCCATCCCCGTTGCGGAACAGAGCGGTCATCGGCTCGCTGCACGACCAGATACGCATTCGGCAGTGGGCGTTGCCCAGCACCAAGGGCGCCTCCCACGGGGCGGTGGACGTCTTGGGCAGCTCGTTGAGGTCAAAAGCGCGGGGACGCAACGGGCCCTCCCACGCCGTCCAGCCCGTAGGGGGATGACGGTGATGCAGGTGCGAAGCGGGGCCAAAGAAGCCGCTTCGGCCAACCTCACGCTCGTAAATGCCCTCGGCGGGAAAATCGGCATGGGCCTGACGCGACCCCTGCCCTTCCCGGTGCGGAAAGCTGATCCATTTGCGCATGGCATGCTCCTGTTGGGACCCGGGAACGCAGGGCCAGCAGCGCGATCCTTCCAGCGCACGCCCGGCCCGCGTCCGCGGAAAACAGCTTAGTCGGCCGCCAGCACGCCGCGACGGATCTGGTCTTCCTCGATCGACTCGAAGAGGGCTTTGAAGTTGCCCTCACCAAACCCTTCGTTGCCCTTGCGCTGAATGATCTCGAAGAAGATCGGGCCGATCACGGTTTCGGTGAAAATCTGCAACAGGATGCCAGCACCTTCAACCGGTGCCCCATCGATCAGGATACGGTTGCGCCGCAGACGCTCCAGATCCTCGCCGTGTCCGGGCACGCGCGCGTCGGTCTTGTCGTAGTAGGTATCCGGTGTGTCCATGAAGCGGGTGCCGCGTGCCTTGAGGGTTTCCACCGTGTGGTAGATGTCGTCAGTGCCCAGCGCGATGTGCTGAATGCCCTCGCCCTTGTACTCGCGCAGAAATTCCTCGATCTGGCTCTTGTCGTCGGAGGACTCGTTGATGGGGATGCGGATCTTTCCGCACGGGCTCGTCATCGCTTTGGACACCAGCCCCGTCAGCTTGCCTTCGATGTCGAAGTAGCGGATCTCGCGGAAGTTGCCGATGCGCTCGTAGAAACCAGCCCAGGTGGCCATGTTGCCGCGCGCCACGTTGTGCGTCAGGTGGTCGATCTGAGTCAGCCCCACGCCTGCCGGCTGCTGCTCCACACCGTCCAGTGGAACGAAGTCCACATCGTAGATGTTGTGTTCGCCGTAGCGGTCGACGAAATACAGTGCCGAACCGCCAATCCCCTCAACCGCAGGGATGTTGAGCTCCATCGCGCCGATGGGGCGCTCGTAGGGCCGGGCCCCGTGGGCGATTGCATAGTCGTAGGCACGCGCGGCGTCCTTCACCCGCCACGCCATGGCACATGCCGACGGGCCATGGGCCTCGGCAAAGTGGGTGGCAGGCTGGCTGCGCTCGGCGTTGAGGATGAAGTTGATGTCGCCCTGCCGGAACAGGCCCACGTCCTTGCTGCGGTGACGCGCCACCTCGGTAAAACCCAGCGACAGGAACACCTGACGCAACTGCTCCACGCCCCGAGCATCAGGGGCAGTGAATTCGACGAACTCGAAACCATCGGTTGCGAGTGGGTTGGTGGTCATGGCTTCCATTTTCATGAGGTCTCCTCGGTCCCTCGCCGGGGCCTTGATGCATGTGTGGTGGGTGAAAACGGGATACGAACTCAGATGGCCAGACCGTGGTGGCAGGTCCAGTCGGCAAAGGCATGTTCCAGTGCATCGAAGCTGTCGATCACAAACAGCTCATCCTGCATGTGCCAGATGTCGTAGTCGGTGGCGGCTACCTGCACGATGTCGAAGGCATGCTTGCGGGTGTTCTCCGACAGGCTGTAGAGCACCTCGTTGGGCGAGGACAGGATGCCGGCACCGAAGATGCGCAGCCCTTCGGCATTGCGGATCAGCCCGAACTCCACCGTGTACCAGTAGATGCGTGGCAACCAGGCGCGGGCAGGATGGTCCGTGTCGAAAGCGGCCACGCCCGCCTTGCCGAACGCCTCGAAAAAGGCACAAAAGCGCGGATCGGTCAAAAGCGGCACATGCCCCAAAAGGTCGTGGAACATGTCGGGGGCCGGGGTGTAGCCGATCTCTTCGGGCTTGCGGATGAAGTCGGTCGAAGGAAAGATGCGTGCGGCCAGCAGCTCGAAAAACTCGCGGTCAGGCACGATGCCGTCCACCCGCGTCAGCCGCCAGCCGGTCTCGGCTTCGATCCGATCGCTGATGTCCGCCAGCCGGGGGATGTGATCTTCGGGAAACCCGACTTTTTCCAGCCCGAGGAGGAACTCCTTGCAGGCCCGTCCTTCCAGCACCTGCTTCTGGTTGGCGATGAGTTGGGCCCAGGTATGGTGCTCGACGTCGGTATACACAGGCACCACCGCCCGATGGATGTCCAAGTCGGCCGGCAGGCCCGCCATCTTCATGTCGTCGCGCACGAGCGCCGCATCTGCGGTATACATCGTGACTCCTCCTTGATGTGTAGACAGTATCCGGCGGTCTGTCGCCGCCGTTAGAATTGTCGTTATTAGGGTTTTTATTCTAGGGAAAGTCCTAAGCAATTTCCTTGCAAACTGGCTCTAGAATACGAGACATAAAAAATAAAATTTCAACCGACAAAAACCAGAGGACAAAACATGCCAAGTCTTACGCTAGATAAGACAGACCTGCGCATTCTTGCGGAACTGCAGCTCAACGGTCGCCTGACCAACGTGGAACTGGCCGAACGGGTGGCGCTGTCGCCCTCGCCCTGTCTGCGCCGCCTCAAACAGCTGGAGGAATCCGGCGCCATCCGTCAGTACGTGGCCCTGCTCGACCCCTCGTGCATCGGCCTGGGCCTGCAGGCCTTTGTACGCGTGACGCTGGAAAAGCGCGGCAACGTGCATGCCCAGAGTTTCAACGAAGCGGTACAGCGCTGGAGCGAGGTGATCAACTGCTATGCCATGACAGGAGAGATGGACTATCTGCTGCAGGTGTATTTCGAGGACCTGGAGCATTTTTCCCGGTTCGTGATGGACGAACTGCTCCAGCACCCAGGGGTGGAGGATGTGAAGTCGAGCTTCGTGCTCAAGGAGATCAAGCGCACCACGGCCCTGCCCCTGAGCCATTTGCGCGGCTGAGTCTGTAATCCGGAGCCGCGGCAGGCGGCAGCGACAACAAAAACGGCCCTTGCGGGCCGTTTTTATTGGGTCGGGCCGCGCGGTTCAGAGGCCGAGTCGCTGCCAGACGGTGGACACCAGCCCGGCGGAGTTGAGAGTATAGAAGTGGAGGCCCGGAGCCCCCCCTGCCAAGAGGCGATCGCACAGCTCGGTCACCACGTCCAGACCAAGCGCCCGGATCGATGCGGTGTCGTCCATATAAGCCTGCATCCGCTGGCGCAGCCAGCGCGGCACTTCGGCGCCGCACATGTCGGAGAAGCGGCACAGTTGGCCGAAGTTGGAGATTGGCATGATGCCGGGCACGATCGGGATGTCCACGCCACGCGCCTGCACCTCATCCACGAAGCGGAAGTAGGCATCCGCGTTGAAGAAGTACTGGGTGATCGCCGAGTCGGCACCGGCCTGTACCTTGCGCACGAAATTGTTGAGGTCGTCTTCGGCCGAACGCGCTTGCGGGTGGAACTCAGGATAGGCGGCCACCTCGATGTGGAAATGGTCACCGTGCTCGGCGCGGATAAAGGCCACCAGCTCGTTGGCGTAGCGGAACTCCCCGGCTTCCACCATCCCGGAAGGGATGTCGCCGCGCAGGGCGACAATATGGCGGATGCCGTGACTACGGTATTCCTCCAGGATGGCGCGGATGTTCTCGCGTGTGGAGCCGATGCACGACAGGTGGGGCGCTGCGGCGTGCCCTTCGGCACGGATCTCCAGCACGGTGGAGAGGGTACCATCGCGTGTGGTCCCGCCCGCACCAAAGGTGACGGAGAAGAACTGCGGGCGGAACTGGGCCAGCTGCTGGCGCGTGGTGCGCAGCTTGGCAATGCCTTCCGCCGTCTTGGGCGGGAAGAATTCGAAACTGAAGGTGCGTTTGTCGCTCATCCTGGGATCCCTTGCCTGCCCTGCCCGGGCAGTGCCTTTCTTGTTCGCGGGCCGCTTCGGCCAACCCTGTCCGGCTGGCGCAAAAAAACGGACAGAGCCATTCTACGTGCCCTGTCCGCTGCATGACGTCAACAAATATCAATAACGATAGTGTGCCGGCTTATAAGGCCCTTCTTTCGGCACGCTGATGTAGGCGGCCTGCTGATCGGACAGCTCGGTCAGGCGGGCGCCGATGCGCGCCAGGTGCAGACGGGCCACTTTTTCGTCCAGGTGCTTGGGCAGCACGTAGACCTTGTTCTCGTAGTGACTGCCGTTGGCAAAGATCTCGATCTGGGCCAGTACCTGGTTGGTGAAGGAGTTGGACATCACGAAGCTCGGATGGCCGGTGGCGCAGCCCAGGTTCACCAGGCGGCCCTCAGCCAGCAGGATGATGCGCTTGCCATCCGGGAAGATGATGTGGTCGACCTGCGGCTTGATATTCTCCCACTGGTACTGACGCAGGCTGGCGACCTCGATCTCGCTGTCGAAGTGGCCGATGTTGCAGACGATGGCATTGTTGCGCATCTTTTTCATGTGATCGTGCGTAATCACGCCCACGTTGCCGGTGGCGGTGACGAAGATGTCGGCCTGATCGGCCACCTCGTCCATGCGCACCACGCGGTAACCTTCCATTGCAGCCTGCAAGGCGCAGATCGGGTCGATCTCGGTCACCCACACGGTGGCACCGAGTCCACGCAGGCTCTGGGCGCAGCCCTTGCCCACATCGCCATAGCCCAGCACCACGGCCACCTTGCCGGCCACCATCACGTCGGTGGCACGCTTGATGCCGTCCACCAGCGACTCCCGGCAGCCGTAGAGGTTGTCAAACTTGGACTTGGTGACCGAATCGTTGACGTTGAACGCCGGGAACGGCAGCACCCCATCCTTTTCCATCTGGTAGAGACGGTGCACGCCGGTGGTGGTTTCCTCGGTCACGCCCTGGATGTGTACCAGGCGCTTGGAGTACCAGGCCGGATCGATGTCGAGGTGACGCTTGATCGAGGCGAAGAGGGCGGTTTCCTCTTCGTTGGTGGGATGGCCGATCACACCCAAGTCTTTTTCCGCCTTGCTGCCCAGCATCAGCAGCAGGGTAGCATCACCGCCATCGTCCAGGATCATGTTCGCCGGCTGGCCTTCAGGCCACTCGAAGATGCGGTGGCTGAACTCCCAGTACTCATCAAGGCTTTCGCCCTTGAAGGCAAAGACCGGAATGCCGGCAGCGGCAATCGCGGCGGCGGCATGGTCCTGAGTGGAAAAGATGTTGCACGAAGCCCAGCGCACCTCGGCACCCAGCGCCACCAGAGTCTCGATCAGCACACCGGTCTGGATGGTCATGTGCAGGCTGCCGGCAATGCGGGCACCGCGCAGCGGCTGGCTGTGGCGATACTCCTCGCGCAGGGCCATCAGGCCGGGCATCTCGGTTTCGGCAATCGCCAGCTCCTTGCGGCCCCAAGCGGCAAGGTTGATGTCGGCTACGTGGAAGTCGTTGGTGTCAGCCACAGCGTTCATTGAGAACTCCTAAGACGGTGTGGCCGGGAGGGGGGTGTGACAAGGCTCACCCGCCCCGTGCCCGGCACGGGTTGTTCAGGTGAGCGCGGTTGGAACTTGGGCCGAGCCTGGGGACGTATCCTCGCAGCGCTCCTCGGCATCGCAGGGCGCGATTATAACGCTAGTGTGCTGAATTTGCTCGATTTCCTCCACGCTAGCACGTGAGCATGCTAGGCTTTGGCCAACGACGCTACAACACGATCCGCCTGCACGCATAATCCATGTCTTTCCTCTTCACCCCGCTGGCTGCGCTGGCCGGCACCGCCGGTCTTCTGGCGGCCGGCACTTGCTTGCTCTCCCTGCACAACAGCCGGCAGCCAGGCAGCCGCTGGCTAACCTGGCTTATGGCGGCCGTGGCCCTGTGGGGCTTCGGTGCCGCGATGGAGCTTTCGGTTCAGGATGTGGCGGCAAAGGTGGCTTGGTCGAAGTTCGAGTATCTGGGCACGCTGACCACGCCGGTGCTTTTCATGCTGCTGGCCGCAGACTACAACCGGCTGGAGCGGCTTTTCCGTCGGCGCGCGCTGGCCCTGCTGTTTGCGCCCCCAACGGTGTGCTTCCTGCTGGCGCTGACCAACGCGTGGCACGGCCTGATCTAGACCAGTTTCACGCCCAGTCCGGCAGGGCACAACCTGCTGATCTACGGCCACGGCCCGGCATTCTGGCTTGGCGTAGTCGGCTACTCCCACCTTGCCTGCCTGGTGGCCGGGCTGTTCCTGCTGCGCGCCCTGCACATCTTCCCCCGTCAGTACCGGGGTCAGGCCTGGCTGCTTCTGGCTGCGGCGCTGCTGCCTTGGGCGGGCAACTTTTTGTACCTGTCCGGGCTCTCGCCGCTTGCCGGCCTGGACCTGACACCGTTGTGCTTTGCCCTCACCGGGGTAGTGCTGGCCCTCGACCTCTTCTATTTCAAGCTGCTGTGCCTGGTACCAATCGCACGGGCCAAGGCACTGGAAGCCATGGGTGACGGCGTGCTGGTTCTTGATCCGCAGGGCCTGGTGGTGGATGCCAACCCTGCCGCCGGCCAGTTGCTCGGCCAGCCCACCCTCTCGCTGATCGGTCAGCCCCTGCCCTGTCCGGCGCTGCAGGCGGCACTGGAGACCGCCGACGCGGCCCCCTGCGAAGTGGTTGTGTCGGGTACGCGCTTCACCGTGCTGGACGTGCGTCTCCATCGGCTGCACGAGGGCGACCTGACGTTGGGGCGGTTGATGGTGCTGCGCGACATCACCGAAAAGAGGTTGGCCGAAGCGGCCCTGTTCGAAGCCAACTGGGCACTCAAGGCCCGTGTAGAGGAGGTACAAGCGCTGCAGGCCGAGTTGCATGAGCAGGTGGTGCGCGACCCGCTCACCGGCGCCTTCAACCGACGCCATCTGGAAGAGACCGCCGCCACCCGCCTCGCTCAGGGCCGCATGTCGGCCGCCGCGCTGGTGCTGATCGACATCGACCGCTTCAAGGAAGTGAACGACCGCCACGGACACGCCACCGGCGACGCGGTGTTGCAATACCTGACCGCCCTGCTGCAGGACAGCACGCGCACCGACGACATCGTCTGTCGCATCGGAGGCGAGGAATTCGTGGTATTGCTGCCCGGCACACACGCCGAGGAGGCCGTCGAGGCGGTGGAGCGGTGGCGCCAGCGCTTCAGCCAGGTTCCGCCGGAAGCAGGGCTGCCCTTCGAGGCCCTGGGCTTTTCGGCAGGCATCACGCTCTTCCCCCTCCATGGCCAGCATTTGCAGACCCTGCTGGAAGCCGCTGATACTGCGCTTTACGCTGCCAAGCGCGGGGGGTGCAACCGCGTCTGCCTGGCCCCGCTGCCCAATCAGTCAGCCACTGTCCCCGCCCGCTGAAAAGAAAAACGGCCAGCTCGTGCTGGCCATTTTCGAGACACTGCCGGGCTTAGAGGCCGGCGTCGGCGCGCAGGGCTGCGGCCTTGTCGGTACGCTCCCAGCTGAATTCGGGCTCTTCGCGTCCGAAGTGGCCGTAGGCTGCTGTCTTGCCGTAGATCGGGTGTAGCAGGTCCAGCATCTGGATGATGCCCTTGGGCCGCAGGTCGAAATGCTTCTTCACCAATTCCACAATGCGTTCGTTGGGAATATGGTTGGTGCCGAAGGTATCGATCGAGATCGAGGTAGGCTGGGCGACACCGATGGCGTACGACACCTGGATTTGGCACTGCCGCGCCAGGCCTGCGGCCACAATATTCTTGGCCACGTAACGCCCGGCGTAGGCAGCCGAACGGTCCACCTTGGAAGGATCCTTGCCCGAGAAGGCACCCCCACCATGCGGCGCAGCACCGCCGTAGGTATCAACGATGATCTTGCGGCCGGTCAGGCCGCAGTCGCCCATCGGGCCGCCGATGACGAAGCGCCCGGTCGGGTTGATCAGGTATTTGGTTTCCGGAGTCAGCATCTCCAGCGGCAGCACCGGCTTGACGATGTCCTCGATCACCGCTTCGGTCAGGGTCTTGTGGTCGATTTCCGGGCTGTGCTGAGTGGAGAGCACCACGGTGTCGATGCGCTTGGGCATGCCGGTCTCGCTGTCGTACACGCAGGTGATCTGGCTCTTGGCATCCGGACGCAGCCACGGCAGGCGGCCATCCTTGCGCAGCTCCGCTTGGCGCTGTACCAGCCGGTGGGCATAGTAGATCGGGAACGGCATCAGCGTCGGCGTCTCGTCGCAGGCGTAGCCGAACATCAGTCCCTGGTCACCGGCGCCCTGCTCCAGATCGAGGCCCTCGCCTTCGTTCACCCCTTGCGCGATGTCAGGCGACTGGCGGTCGTAGCACACCATGACGGCGCAGCCGCGGTAGTCGAAGCCCAGGTCGGAGGTGTCATAACCGATGCGCTTGATCGTCTCGCGCGCGACCTTGATGTAGTCGACGTTGGCCGAAGTGGTGATCTCGCCGGCCAGCACGACCAGGCCCGTGTTGACCAGCGTTTCGGCGGCCACGCGCGCGTGACGGTCTTCGCGCAGGATCGCGTCAAGGATGGCATCCGATATCTGGTCGGCCACCTTGTCCGGATGACCTTCCGACACCGATTCGGAGGTGAACAGATATTCGCTCATTTGCTATGGATTCCCGAATGAAGACAGGTTCAGTAATGATAAAATAAGCCGCTTTTAACAAGACGGATTCGCTATGTCCGCGCTGGTGCACTGGCTGTTATCGCTTCTGGCGCGTCTGCCGCTCTCGTGGCTGCAGGCGCTGGGCGCACTCTTGGGCCGGCTCATTTATCGTGTCTCGCCGGGCTTTGCGGCAAGACTGCGTGAAAATCTGGCGTCAAGTCAAATTGCCGGAAATTATCAGGTTTACGAGAAGCTCGTCAAACAGGTTGCCGCCGAAACCGGCAAAGGCGCGCTGGAGCTGGCTATCGCATGGTGCGAGACACCCGAGCGTATCGCCCGGCTGGTGCGCCACTGCAGCGGCTGGGAGCATGTGGAAGCGGCGCTGGCCCGCGGTGACGGCATCGTGTTCGTCACACCCCATCTGGGCAGCTACGACATTGCCGGCCGCTACATCAGTCATCGGCTGCCCTTCCCGCTGACTGCGATGTACCGTCCACCCAAGCTGGCCTGGCTGGAGCCGGTGATGCAGGCTGGGCGCTCGCGTGACAAGGGCAAGACCGCCCCGGCCACCGCCGCCGGCGTACGCATCCTGATGAAAGCGCTCAAGGCCGGAGAAGCCACCATCATCCTTCCGGACCAAGTACCCGGGGGGGGCGAAGGCGTCTGGGCGCCCTTCTTCGGCCAACCGGCCTACACGATGACCCTGGTGCCCCGTCTGGCGCAGGTGTCAGGCATCACCACCCTCCTGTTCGTGGGGGAGCGCCTTTCCGGTGGGCGCGGGTTTGCTGTGCACATCCGCCCGTTGCCCGAGCCCTTCACTGGGGACAAGGCGGAGGATGCTGCGCGTCTAAACCGCGCAGTGGAAGGCCTGATCCGCACACTGCCAGCCCAGTATCTCTGGAGTTACAACCGTTACAAGCGTCCGGGCGGCGTACCGGCCCCGGATGCATCGCAAGGAACCGCATGAAACTGGCCTTTGCCCTTCTCTGGCTGATCCGCCTGCTCCCGATGCCCGTGATTGCCCGCCTGGGCGACCTGCTGGGCCTGCTGGCCTACCTCCTGGCGGGTGAACGCCGCCGCGTCGGCCTCATCAACCTGCGCCTGTGCTTTCCTGAATGGAGCGAGGCCAAGCGCCGCCGGGTGCTGCGCCACCATTTCGGCATGATGATGCGGCTGCTGCTCGAATACGGCATCGTCTGGTGGAGCAGCCCGGAGCGTCTACGAAGGCTGGTGCGGGTCAAGAACCTGCATTACCTGACCGAACTACGCGACCGCGGGGAGGACGTCATCCTGTTCTATCCGCATTTCACCGGCTTCGAACTCTGCGCTCTGCGCCTTAATCTAGAGGTACCGCTCGTCAGCGTTTACTCGCACCAGAAGAATCCGGCACTGGACCGGCAGATCTACCGGGGCCGCAACCGCTTCAACCGTGCCTTCATCGTCTCGCGCCAGGAAGGCCTGCGGCCGATTGTGAAAGCCATGCGGGCCGAGCATTCGCCCTTTCTCTACCTGCCAGATCAGGACTTCGGCCCGAGGGACTCACTGTTCGTGGACTTTTTCGGCGTGAAGGCCGCTACCGTTCCAGGACTCTCACGCATCAGTAAACTGGCACGCGCCAAGGTGGTACCCGCCATCGCGCGGCGTGTGGGCAGCACGCTGGAACTCGAGCTCTACCCGGCTTGGGACAACTTCCCCACCGACGACGCCGAAGCGGACACCCGGCGCATGAACGCGTTTCTCGAAGCACGCATCCTCGAAACGCCCGAGCAGTACTTCTGGCTGCACAAGCGCTTCAAGACCCGCCCCCAGAGCGAGGCGCGCTTCTACTAACGCCTGGCTCTTCCGGCTGGAGACCGGCTCTTCAAGGGTGGCCGCCACCGTTCCCAGCGCATCTTTGCCCACGCCAGTGCCTACGCAGCCAGCCCTGCCCACTGGCGTCCCCCAGCTTGGTTTCCCTAGTACCACTGCCCACCGCTGCCGCCAGCGTGCGTTAAGGGCACAGGCCGAGCGGCGGGCAGACGTGCCCGGCACGGCCACGAAGGCGTCGTTGGGCGAGCTTCGGTGTGCAGGCCACGCCCTATCCAGCCATGTCTACTTGTCGCCTCTGCCTTCTTCTCTGGCTTTCCCGGCCCGCACCGTACTGCCGTCAGCAGCAATAGCGCCCTCAAGGCCGGAATCGACCTGGCCCGGGGGCAGGCTTAGGGCTCACCGAAGACTTCGGCCAACCTTGAAGCTGCACGCGGCCACATCATGCGCCATTCAATAGTGCTCAAGTAGAGGGACGAGGCGAGGCTGTCCAGTACCCCCGCTTCCAGTCTCGCCTGGCAGCCATGAAAAAACCCGGCCGTGGCCGGGTCGTGCATCCCTATCGCGTGCGCTTACTACCGCCGCTTCCAGAAATACCGCCCCACGAAACCGGGAAAGGCAAACACCAGGAACAGCGAGAAGGTAGTGACATAAAACTGCCAGTTCTGGGGGTGCACAGGCGTATGGCGCCCTTCCAGGAAACGGGCCAGCAGGCCCACCAGACCAAACAGCACCACCAGCTCCAGCAGGTACCAGCCAAAATGTTTGGCACCGCGGTCAAACATGCCGGCCACGCGCGTGGTCAGGAAAGGCAGATTGGCGGCGATGAAGGCCACCACCAGCAGCAGGGCCACGCTATTGTTCATAACCGGACTCTCAGAGCGCAGCCAGCGAGGTGCGCATCGCTTCCAGGCACAGTTCCAGCAGTCCCTGCGGCAGCACCCCCAAGACCAGCAACGCCAGGCCCGACAGCGACAGTACCAGCTTGGCATCGCCACGCACGACGATCGGGGCAGTGTCCTGCACTTCGTCAAAGTACATGTGCTTGACGACACGCAGGTAGTAGAAGGCCCCGATCAGCGACATCAGTACCGCAAACACCGCCAGCCAGAACATGCCGATATCCACTACCGCCTGGATCACCACCAGCTTGGCATAAAACCCTACCAGCGGTGGAATGCCCGTCATCGAGAACATGGTCAGCAGCATCAGCAAGGCGTACCAGCTGTTGCGACCGTTCAGACCCTTCAGGTCTTCCAGCCGCTCACACTCGAACCCGGCACGCGACAGAGCCAGCAGGATGCCGAAGCCCACCACCGTCATCAGCACGTAGGAGAAAGCATAGAACAGCGCGGCCGAGTAGCCTTGAGCCGTGCCGGCCAGAAGGCCCAGCAGCATGTAACCCATGTGCGAAATGGTGGAGTACGCCAGCATGCGCTTGATGTTGGTCTGCGCAATGGCGGTGATGTTGCCGATGGCCATCGACAGGACTGCCACGATCACCAGCATTCCCTGCCAGTCACCCACCATCGGGCCCATGCCCTGCACCAAGATGCGGATCATGAACACCAGTGCAGCCAGTTTCGGCGCAGCACCTACCATCAGGGTAATGGCAGTCGGCGACCCCTGGTAGACGTCGGGCACCCACATGTGGAAAGGCACGGCACCCAGCTTGAAAGAAAGCCCCGCCACGATGAACACCAGACCGAACACCAGCAGCACGGTGTTGCCGGAGCCACCCTGGATGGCCTTGCCGATCTGGACGATATCCAGCGAGCCGGTGGCACCATACACCATCGACATGCCGTACAGCAGCAGGCCGGAAGACAGTGCGCCCAGCACGAAGAACTTCATCGCCGCCTCGGTGGACGAGGTAGAGTCACGGTTCAGCGCGATCAGGGCATACAGGGCCAGCGACAGCAGTTCCAGACCAATGTACAGGGTCAGGAAATGGCTGGCGGACACCATAACGTTCATCCCCAGCAGCGCGAACAGGCTGAGCGTGAAATATTCGCCCTTGAAGAGGCCGCGATCAGCCATGTACTGCCGGGTGAAGACCAGCACAATCGCAGTGAATCCGTACATGCCCACCTTGACGATGTCGGCCAGCGGGTCGTCCACGAACATGCCCGAGAACGTGGTGGTCACGTACGGGACGGAAGTGGCGATCTGGATCCCGGCACAGACGGCCAGGGTCAGCAGCGTCAGAAGATAGGTGATGCCACGCCGTGCGTCGGACACAAACAGGTCCAGCACGAGGATGACCGACAGTGCCGACAGCAGGAAAATCTCGGGCAGTGCCGGCATGAGGTGAAGATCAGCCCAGTTCATTCGTATATCCCTTGTGCCTTACAGCTTGCTCTGCGCAACGTGCGCGATCAGGTCATTGACCGACAGGTGCATTTTCTGGGTGAAAAGATCCGGCACCAGACCCATGCCCAGCACGGTGAACGCCAGCACGGCCAGGATCAGGAACTCGCGCTTGTTCACGTCGGACAGTTCGGCGACATGCGGGTTGGCGATATCGCCAAAGATCACGCGCTTGTACATCCACAGGGTATAGGCCGCTCCGAAGATCAGCGTGGTGGCGGCAAAGAAGGCTACCCAGAAATTGGTTTGCACAGCACCCATGATCACCATGAATTCACCCACGAAGCCGGAGGTACCTGGCAGACCCGAGTTGGCCATCGCAAACAGCATCATGAAGGCTGCGAAGATCGGCATGCGGTTGGCCACGCCACCGTAGTCAGCGATGTTGCGGCTGTGCAGGCGGTCGTACATCACGCCGATGCACATGAACATGGCGGCCGAGACGAAACCGTGCGATACCATCTGCACCAGCGCCCCCTCCACCGCCACCTGGTTCAGGTTATTGCCGGTGAAGAGGAACAGGCCCAGCGTGACGAAGCCCATGTGGGAAATCGAAGAATACGCTACCAGCTTCTTCATGTCCGACTGCACCAGCGCCACCAGACCAATGTAGACCACGGCCACAAGGGAGAGCACGATGATGGCTGGCGCCAAGTAACGGGCAGCATCCGGCAGGATGGGCAGGGCGAACCGCAGGAAGCCATAGGCCCCGATCTTCAGGGTGATCGCGGCGAGCACCATCGAGCCACCGGTCGGTGCCTCGACGTGGGCATCTGGCAGCCAAGTATGAACCGGCCACATCGGCACCTTCACCGCAAATGACAGGAAGAACGCGATGAACAGCAGGATCTGTACGTTGAGCGGGATCTTCGCCAACGCCTGGAATGCCTGGATATCAAAGGTACGGCCTGCCTGGAAGTACAGGTAGATGAACGCCACCAGCATCAACAGGGAGCCCAGCAGTGTGTACAGGAAGAACTTGATCGACGCGTAAACGCGGCGCGGCCCACCCCACACACCGATGATCAGGTACATCGGTATCAGCATGCCTTCGAAGAACATATAGAACAGGATGGCATCCAGCGCTGCGAAGGCGCCGTTGATCAGGCCGGACATGATCAGGAACGCGGCGAAGTACTGTGCGACACGCTTTTCGATCACCTGCCAACCTGCAATCACCACCATGAGGGTGACGAAGCTGTTCAGCACCACGAACAGCATCGAGATGCCATCCACACCCAGGTGATAGGTGATGCCCAAGGCCTCCACCCAGGGACGCTGTTCTACAAACTGCATGCCGCCGTGCAGCACGTCAAAACTGGTGAAGAGGGGCAGCGATACGACAAAGCCTGCCAAAGCACCCGCCAGCGCCAGCCAGCGGGCAAGCGGCGCGCGCTGGTCGCCGCCCGTCAGCAGCACGATCAGGCCGGCCACGATTGGCGTCCAGATCGCCAGACTCAACAGATTAGTGAACATGGTCTAAACCTACGTTGTTGTTTTCAGTCCCGGCACCCCGCCCTTCATCGGATGATGAGAGGAGCGAACCAGATCGTAACCAGCGCCAGTACACCGATGATCATGGTGGTGGCATAGCTGTAGATGAAGCCGGTCTGCAGCTTGCGGGTTACCCGGGAGAAGGCACCGACCAGCTTGGCCGAACCGTTCACGAACAGCCCGTCGATCAGCAGCATGTCACCGATCTTCCAGAAGAACGTCCCCAGCGCTCGCGAGCCCTTGGCAAACACCGCATAGTAGATCTCGTCGAGGTAGTACTTGTTTTCCAGCAGGCGGTTGACCGGTGCGAAGGTCTGCTTGATCTTCGCAGGGATGTGAGGTGCCTTCATGTAGAAGAACCAGGCCACGACGACACCGGCCAGTGCCAGCCAGAACGGGGCGGTGGTGAAGGCATGCATGCCCATGCCAGCGGCGCTGTGGAACTCGTGTGCCAGCTCTTCCATTACCGGATGGGCCTCGTGGTTCACGAAGATCACGTTCTTGAAGAAGTCGCCGTACAACATCGGCTCGATGGCCAAGTAACCGATCACCACGGACGGGATCGCCAGCAGGATCAGCGGCAAGGTCACGACCCAGGGCGACTCGTGCGGCTTGTCGTTGGGTCCGAGACCATGGTGATGGTCATGGTCGTCATGGCCGTGCGCATCGTGCCCATGCTTGGCTTCCATCCAGCGCTCCTTGCCGTGGAAGACCAGGAAGTACATCCGGAAGGAGTAGAAGGCCGTCACGAACACGCCCACGATCACGGCGAAGGAGGCAAAGCCTGATGCCGGCAGGTGAGAGGCTTGCACCGCCTCGATGATCGAGTCCTTCGAGTAGAAGCCGGAGAAGAACGGAGTGCCGATCAGGGCCAGCGAACCCAGCAGCGAGGTCAGCCAGGTGATCGGCATGTACTTGCGCAGACCGCCCATGTTGCGCATGTCCTGATCATGATGCATTCCCATGATCACAGAACCGGCCCCAAGGAACAGCAACGCCTTGAAGAAGGCGTGGGTCATCAAGTGGAACACGGCAACCGAGTAGGCGGACACGCCCAGAGCCACCGTCATGTAGCCGAGCTGGGACAGTGTGGAGTACGCCACCACACGCTTGATGTCGGTCTGGACGATGCCGAGAAAGCCCATGAACAGCGCAGTGATCGAACCAATCACCAGAATGAAGTTAAGCGCCACGTCGGACATTTCATACAACGGGCTCATGCGCGCCACCATGAAGATGCCAGCAGTCACCATCGTGGCGGCATGAATCAGCGCAGAGATCGGCGTCGGACCTTCCATCGAATCCGGCAGCCAGACGTGCAGCGGGAACTGGGCCGACTTACCCATGGCGCCCACGAACAGCAGCAGGCAGGTCACGGTGATCAGCGACCAGTCGACACCCGGAATGATCTGGATCGTCTTGCCAGCCAGGGCGGGGGCGGCGGCGAACACGGCCTGATAGTCGAGCGAGCCACCGAAGTAGGCCATGACCAGTCCGATGCCGAGCAGGAAGCCGAAGTCACCCACGCGGTTGACGAGAAAGGCCTTCAGGTTGGCGTAGATCGCCGTCGGCCGCTTGAACCAGAAGCCGATCAGCAGATAGGACACCAGACCCACCGCCTCCCAACCGAAGAAGAGCTGGATGAAGTTGTTGCTCATCACCAGCATCAGCATCGAGAAGGTGAACAGCGAAATGTAGCTGAAGAAGCGCTGGTAACCCGGGTCCTCATGCATATAGCCGATGGTGTAGATGTGCACCATCAGCGACACGCTGGTCACCACCACCAGCATCATCGCCGTCAGGCTGTCGACAAGGAAGCCGACTGAATAGTCGATTCCGCCTACGGTCAGCCAGGTATAGACCGGTTCATTGAACACCTCGGCCTGCCCGCTCATGAAGCCATACAGCACCCTGAACGAGAGAACGGCCGAGACAGCCACCCCGAGAATGGTGACGACGTGGGCGGCCCTGCGACCGATCGCCCATCCAAACAAGCCTGCAATGATCGACCCGGCCAAGGGCGCAAGGGCAATCAGCAGGTACAAGCTTTTCATATCCATGCTTATCGAGCTTCTAGTTTGTTGGTTACGGTTGCCTTAGCCTTTGAGGCTACCCAGGTCTTCCACATCAATCGTGTTCAGGTTGCGGAACAGCACGACCAGGATAGCCAAGCCGATGGCGGACTCCGCAGCTGCAACAGTCAGGATGAAGAACACGAAAATCTGCCCTGCCGTATCCGACAGATAGTGCGAGAAGGCGATGAAGTTGAAATTCACCGCCAGCAGCATCAGTTCGATAGCCATGAGCAGGATGATGACGTTTTTCCGATTAAGAAAAATGCCCATCACGCTGATGGCGAACAGGACGGCGGCCAGTACCAGGAAATGGGTCAGTGTGATCACGGTATCTCCCCTTGCCTTCAGGCCTGTTGTTGTTCGGAACTGCCCGCATCCTTCGCAGGCGCCTTCTCCACGTCCATCTTGAGGACGCGTACGCGGTCCTCACGGCGCACGGCGATCTGCACGGCCGGGTCGATGAACTTGGTGTCTTTGCGCTTGCGCATCGTCAGGGCGATGGCCGCAACGATGGCGAGCAGCAGTACGACGGCTGCCAGCTCGAACGGATACAGGTAGGTGGTGTAAATCTGCAGGCCCAGCTGCTTGACGTTGCTGACCCCAGCCACGGCCGGCGCGGCTTGGCCGAAGCTGTCAAGCCCGGCTTCTGGGCTGGCGATGATCAGGATCATTTCCGCCATCATCACGATGCCGACGGTGGCCGCCACCGGGAAATGGCGCCAGAACCCGGCCCGCAGCTTTTCGATGTTGATATCGATCATCATCACCACGAACAGGAATAGCACCATGACCGCACCCACATACACCAGCACCAGGGCGATCGCTAGGAATTCGGCCTCCAGGAGCAGCCAGTGCCCGGCGCTGGTGAAGAACGCCAGCACAAGGAACAAGGCTGCATGCACCGGGTTCTTGGCCGTCACGACCCGGAACGCCGAAACCAGCAGGATGGCCGAAAGAATGTAGAACAGTACGGCTGAAAAGCTCATTTCTTCCCCTTAGCGGTACTTGGCATCGGCAGCCTTGCGGGCGGCGATCTCGGCTTCGTACTTGTCGCCAATCGCCAGCAACATCGGCTTGGTGTAGTAAAGGTCGCCCCGCTTCTCGCCGTGATACTCGAGGATGTGGGTCTCAACGATCGCATCCACCGGACAGGCCTCTTCACAGAAACCGCAGAAGATGCACTTGGTCAGGTCGATATCGTAGCGCGTGGTACGACGGGTGCCGTCATCGCGCACGTCCGATTCGATGGTGATGGCCAGCGCCGGGCATACCGCCTCGCACAGCTTGCAGGCGATGCAGCGCTCTTCGCCGTTGGCGTAGCGACGCTGCGCATGCAGGCCACGGAAGCGGAAGGACATCGGCGTCTTCTCTTCCGGGAACTGAACGGTGATCTTGCGGGCGAAGAAGTGCCGCCCGGTCAGCATCAGTCCCTTGACCAACTCGACCAGTAGGAACGTTTTGAAGAAATTGCGAATCGAATCCATGCTTTATCTCACCCCCTGTCAGTTCCAGAGCGTTGCGGGACTCATCATCCACGCACCGATCACGATCAGCCACACCAGGGTGACAGGAATGAACACCTTCCAACCCAGACGCATGATCTGGTCATAGCGGTACCGCGGGAACGTCGCGCGGAACCACAGGAAGCAGAAGAGGATCATCGACACTTTCAGCGCCAGCCACAGGAAACTGGAGGCGCCGAGGAGGCCCCACGATGCAGGGAACGGCGACAGCCATCCACCCAGAAACATCAGCGAAGTCAGCGTGGAGATCAGGATCATGTTGGCGTATTCGGCGAGGAAGAACACGGCGAACGCAATACCCGAGTATTCCACGTGGAAACCGGCCACGATCTCCGACTCCCCCTCGGCCACGTCGAACGGCGCTCGGTTGGTCTCCGCCACGCCCGACACCAGGTAGACCAGGAACATCGGAAAGAGCGGCAGCCAGTTCCAGGAGAAGAGCGAGCCACCAGCGATGCCACGGGCCTGCTGGTTCACGATTTCAACCAGGTTCAGGCTCCCGGACAGCATCAGGACGCCCACCAGCGCGAAACCCATCGCGATCTCGTAGGAGACGATCTGGGCCGCGGAGCGCATGGCCCCGAGGAAGGAGTACTTCGAGTTGGCAGCCCACCCCGCGACGATCACGCCGTACACGCCCATCGAGGTGATGGCCATGATGAACAGCAGCGAGGCATCGATGTTGGCCAACACCAGACGGTCGGTGAACGGGATCACCGCCCAGGCTGCCATCGCCGGCCCGATCGAAAGGATCGGTGCGATGATGAACAGGCTCTTGTTGGAGGCAGTCGGAAGAATGACCTCCTTCATCAGCAGCTTCACACCGTCGGCCAGTGGCTGCAGCAGCCCCTTGGGGCCGACACGGTTCGGGCCGATGCGGATCTGCATGTAGCCGATCACCTTGCGCTCGGCCAGGGTGAGGTAGGCCACACCGACCATCAGCGGTCCGACGATCGCCACGATCTTGAGCAGGGTCCAGACGGTGAGCCCTGCTTCATAGCCCAGAATGCCTTGCAGGAATTCCATTATGCCCCCCGCTTCAGTTCGATTCGGTCAAACAGACCACCCAGCGCCACCGTGGTGGGATGGGCACACGCCAGGCGGACTACACCGGCAGCCAGACGATTATCCACGGCAACCGGCAGCGTCACCTGACTGTCGCCCTGAACGGCCACCACGGCAGCCCCCTCTTCCAGGCCCAACTGCTGCAGCACACTGCCATGCACGTAGGCACGCGGCGCCGCGGCTTCGGCAGTCAGTTGCAGCGGAGGCGAGCGACGGCAGATGGCATCCGCATGATACATCGGCACCTCACCCGCACGGATGAGACCGGCAGTCGCGGCTACGGAGAAGTCCACGGGCATCGACGACAGCGTGTTGCTAAGGTTGGCCGAAACATCTGTACCCGCCTTTAGGCACTCGCCACGGATCTCCTCGACAGAGTCGTAAGCGAAGCCAGACAGCCCGAGCATATTGCCCAGCACGCGCAGCACCTTCCACGCCGGGCGCGCTTCGCCCAAGGGACGCACGACGCCGTTGAAGCTCTGTACGCGCCCTTCCATGCTGACGAAGGTGCCGGCCGTTTCGGTGAACGGGGCGATCGGCAGCAGAACGTCAGCGTAGTCGAGCAGGCCCTGGCCCTTGTAGGCCGACAAGGCGATCACGGTTTCGGCAGCCTTCATCGCTGCCACGGCCTGCTGGGAATCGTAGCTGTCGAATTCGACTTCGGTGTTGAGCAGGACATAGGCCTTACGCGGGGACGCCAGCATTTCGCGCGCGTTGAGCCCGGCAGTGACTGTCGTGCCCAGCGGGCCACGCTTGGGTAGGGCGCCTGCCAGTTCTGCACCAACGCTGTTGCCCGCTTCGGTGGTCAGACCGAACCGTGCACCCGTCAGACGGCCGATCTCCTGAGCCAGCATCAAAAGCTGACTAAAGTCCGGATGATGCTGGGCAACATTGCCCAGTACGATGGCAGCGGATTCGGCGTTGACGAGGCTGGCCGCAATGCGGGCTGCATCCTCGCTGACGTCAATGGCGGACACATCCAGTGTGGTGGTACTGCCTTCTTTAAGGCCGAGCACTGCCTTGAGCACGCCACCGAGCGCAGCTACCCACGCCTGTGGTGGCAGGACAATCCCGGCATTCACCCGGGTCAGCAGTTCGTCAGCCGCGTAGTGCAGGACGTTGAGCTCGGTACCCTTCTTGACAGCCTGACGCAGGCGGGCCGCCAGCAGCGGCTGCTCCTTGCGCTGGGTGCTGCCCACTAAGAGAACAGACTTAGCCGAGACCAGCTCAAGAATGGTGCTGCCCAGCCATTGCACACCCTGCTGGGCTTCATCGCCACGGAAGTCACTGCGACGCAGGCGATGGTCGATGTTGTTGACACCGAAGGCACGGGCCAGCTTCTGGACGAGGTAAAGCTCTTCCAACGTGGAGTACGGGCTGGCGAGCACGCCGATGGCATCCTTGCCATGGTCGGCCGAAACACCATTCAGGCCCTTCACTACGTATTCCAGCGCAGTCTGCCAGTCAGTTTCATGCCACACACCGCCGTGCTTGATCATCGGCACGCGCAGGCGCTCCTCACTGTTCAGGCCCTCGTAGGAGAAGCGGTCGCGGTCCGACAGCCAGCACTCGTTGATGGCCTCGTTCTCCAGTGGCAGCACACGCATCACCTGGCCGGTGCGTACCTGAACGATCAAGTTGGAACCCAAGCCGTCATGCGGGCTGACCGATTTGCGGCGTGACAGCTCCCACGGGCGCGCACTATAGCGGAACGGTTTGGAGGTGAGCGCGCCCACCGGGCACAGGTCGATCACATTGCCCGAAATTTCCGAGTTTACCGTCTTGCCGAGGAAGGGCAGGATTTCCGAGAACTCGCCGCGGTTGGCCATGCCGATTTCCTGGAAGCCACCGATCTCCTCGGTGAAGCGAACGCAGCGCGTACAGTGGATGCAGCGTGTCATCTCCGCAGCGGAAATCAGGGGCCCCATGTCCTTGCCCACCACCACGCGCTTCTCTTCCTGATAGCGTGAGGCCGAGTTGCCATAGCCCACGGCCAAGTCCTGCAGCTGGCATTCGCCCCCTTGGTCGCAGATCGGACAATCCAGCGGGTGGTTGATCAGCAGGAACTCCATCACCCCCTTCTGGGCGTTGCGGGCCATGTCGGAGTTGGTATGCACCTTCATGCCGTCGGTGACGGGGGTGGCACAGGCCGGCAGCGGCTTGGGTGCCTTTTCTACTTCCACCAGGCACATCCGG
This sequence comes from Gulbenkiania mobilis, assembly GCA_004346645.1. Taxonomy (GTDB): domain Bacteria; phylum Pseudomonadota; class Gammaproteobacteria; order Burkholderiales; family Chromobacteriaceae; genus Gulbenkiania; species Gulbenkiania mobilis. Next base: position 38,259 of record SMDA01000009.1, on the reverse strand, counting down.
CAGTTGGCGGCGATGGACAGTTTCTTGTGGTAGCAAAAATGCGGAATGTAGGTCCCGATCGAATGGGCAGCCTCGATGACCGTGCTGCCCTGCGGGACCGTCAGTTTCTTACCGTCGATTTCGATTTCAAGCATAGCTGTTCGCTACCTGAATTAAGAGAGCAACGCTCTCAGCACCATTTATGTTCCACCAGACACTTGCGGTGTTCGATGTGATACTCGAACTCGTCGCGGAAGTGCTTGGTGAAACTGCGCACGGGGAATACGGCGGCATCAGCCAAGGCACAGATCGTGCGCCCCGCCATGTTGTTGCCTACCGAATTCAGGAGGTCCAGATCTTCCGGCCGGCCTTGGCCGTTCTCGATGCGATGAATCACGCGATACAGCCAGCCGGTACCTTCACGGCACGGTGTGCACTGTCCGCACGATTCCTCGTGGTAGAAGTACGCCAGCCGCTCGAGAGCCTTCACCATACAGACCTGATCGTTCATGACGATGACGGCGCCCGAGCCGAGCATGGAGCCCGCCTTGGAAATGCTGTCGTAGTCCATGGTGAGGTCCATCATGACCTCGCCAGGCAGTACGGGTGCCGACGAGCCACCTGGAATCACCGCCTTGAGGCGCGAGCCATCCTTCATCCCGCCTGCCATTTCAAGTAGTGCGGAGAACGGGGTACCCAGCGGGATCTCGTAGTTGCCCGGGCGGTTGACATGTCCCGAGACCGAGAAGAGCTTGGTGCCACCGTTGTTGGGTTTGCCCGCCTCGAGGAACTTCTGTGCGCCATCACGAATGATGAACGGCACCGAAGCGAAGGATTCGGTGTTGTTGATCGTGGTGGGCTTGCCGTAGAGGCCGAACGAAGCCGGAAACGGCGGCTTGAAGCGCGGCTGGCCCTTCTTGCCTTCCAGCGACTCCAGCAAGGCCGTTTCTTCGCCACAGATGTAAGCGCCGTAGCCGTGGTGCGCGAAGAGATCGAAGCTAAAGCCGGTACCCAGGATGTTCTCACCCAGATAGCCGGCAGCTCGCGCTTCATCCAAGGCGGCTTCGAACAGCTCGTATTCAGCGAAGATTTCGCCGTGAATGTAGTTGTAGCCGACCCGGGTACCCATCGCATATCCGGCGATGATCATGCCTTCGATCAGGGCATGCGGGTTGTAGCGCAGGATGTCCCGATCCTTGAACGTGCCGGGTTCGCCTTCGTCGGTATTGCAGACCACGTACTTGTCGCCCGGGAAGGAGCGGGGCATGAAGCTCCACTTCAAACCGGTCGGGAAGCCTGCGCCCCCACGGCCGCGCAGGCCGGAGTTCTTGACTTCGGCGATCACGTCCTCTTGCGGCATCTGGGCCTGAAGGATGCTGCGCAGGGCCTGGTAGCCGCCGCGCGCCTCGTACGCCGCCAACCGCCAGCAGTCAGGCTGGGTGGTATCCACCCCGTCGAAAATCACACCTTTGACGAAGACTGCCATTATTCCAACTCCGCCAGTTTTTTATCGATGGCTTCAGGGGTCATGAAGCTGCACATGCTGTGGTTGTTCAGCAGGAGAACCGGCGCATCGCCACAGGCTCCCATGCATTCACCCTCAAGCAGGGTGAACTTGCCGTCGGGCGTGGTTTCGCCCAGTCCGATCCCCAGCTTTCGGGAGATGTAATTGGCAGTATCCACGCCACCGCGCAGCGCACAGGGCAGATTGGTGCAGACGGTGATCTTGTATTTGCCCACCGGCTTCATGTCATACATGTTGTAGAAGGTGGCCACTTCGTACGCCGCCACTGGGGGAATGCCCAGGTAGTTGGCTACGAACTCGATTACCTCGGTGGTCAGGCAGCGCTCCTCGGGTACCGTTCCTGTCTGGCGACGCTCTTCCAGCGCGATGCGCAGGGCGGACATCACCGCGGAGCGCGCCTGGTCGGCAGGGTACTTGGCAACCTCGCGGTCGATTAGAGCAAGGGATTCTGCGGTCAGCATCAGCGGTCAATCTCCCCAAACACGATGTCCTGCGTACCAATGATCGCCACAGCGTCGGCGATCATGTGGCCCCGCGCCATTTCATCCAAGGCAGCAAGGTGCGGGAAGCCTGGCGCGCGGATCTTCAGGCGGTACGGCTTGTTGGCCCCATCCGACACCAAGTAGATGCCGAACTCCCCTTTCGGGTGCTCCACAGCGGCATACGCCTCGCCGGGCGGCACGTACATGCCTTCGGAAAAAAGCTTGAAGTGGTGGATCAGCTCTTCCATGTTGGTCTTCATGCTTTCGCGCGACGGCGGAGCGACCTTGTGGTTGTCGGTAATCACCGGGCCCGGATTCTTGCGCAGCCAGTCGATGCACTGCTTGATGATGCGGTTGGACTGGCGCATCTCCTCAATGCGTACCAGGTACCGGTCATAGCAGTCGCCGGTGACACCTACGGGCACGTCGAAATCGACCTGATCGTACACATCGTAGGGCTGCTTCTTGCGCAGGTCCCATGCGATGCCCGAACCACGGAGCATCGGGCCGGTGAAGCCCAGGTTCAGCGCCCGCTCCGGAGAGACCACGCCGATGCCCACGGTCCGCTGCTTCCAGATCCGGTTATCGGTGAGCAGGGTCTCGTACTCGTCCACCTTCGCCGGGAATCGGTTGGTGAAGTCTTCGATGAAGTCCAGCAGCGAGCCTTGGCGGTTCTCGTTCAGACGTGCGATCTCGCGGGCGTTGCGAATCTTGGAGGCTACGTACTGGGGCATCGAATCGGGAAGATCACGGTACACACCGCCCGGACGGAAATAGGCCGCGTGCATGCGGGCGCCGGACACTGCTTCGTAACAGTCCATCAGATCTTCCCGCTCGCGGAAGGCGTACAGGAACATCGTCATCGCACCGATGTCTAGCGCATGCGCGCCGATCCACAGCAGGTGGTTCAGGATGCGCGTGATTTCTGCAAACATGACGCGGATGTACTGGGCACGGATCGGTACGTCCACGCCGGTGAGCTTTTCCACGGCCAGACAGTAAGCGTGCTCGTTGCACATCATCGACACGTAGTCCAGACGGTCCATATAGGGTAGCGTCTGGAGGAAGGTGCGTGTTTCGGCCAACTTCTCGGTGGCACGGTGCAGGAGCCCCACGTGCGGGTCAGCCCGCTGGATCACTTCGCCATCCAGTTCCAGCACCAGACGCAGCACACCATGCGCCGCCGGGTGCTGGGGACCAAAGTTCAGGGTGTAGTTACGGATTTCAGCCACCGTACTTCTCCTCGCGGATGATGCGCGGAACGATCTCGCGCGGCTCGATGGTGACAGGCTGGTAGATGACGCGCTGCTGCGTCGGATCGTACCGCATCTCGACATGCCCGCTGACCGGGAAATCCTTGCGGAAGGGGTGGCCGACGAAGCCGTAGTCGGTCAGCAAACGGCGCAGGTCGGGGTGCCCTTCAAAGACAATACCGTAGAGGTCAAACGCTTCGCGCTCGTACCAGTTAGCGGCATTCCAGATGTCCACCACCGAGGGTAGCAGCGGGAAATCGTCATCAGGAGCGAACACGCGCAGACGTAGACGCCAGTTGTGTTCCAGCGAGAGCAGGTGATAAACGACCGCATAGCGCTGTCCATCCCAGAGCCCTTCGCGGTAGGCGCTGTAGTCGACACCACAGAGGTCGATGCATTGCGTGAAAGCCAGTGCTTCATGGTCGCGCAGCAGCGTGGCCACCTCGAGGAGGTTCTCCGCTTTACAGGTAATGGTCAGTTCGTCCAGCGCCAGCGTGCTCTGGGTCACTTTTTCGCCCAAGGCCAGCTCGATTGCCGCCTGGAGCGCTTCCAGCTTGTGGGAGGCCATCAATCTATTCCTCAGCGAGCAATGGTGTGGGTGCGCTTGATCTTGTTCTGCAGCTGAATCAGGCCGTAGAGCAGTGCCTCAGCCGTCGGCGGACAGCCAGGCACGTACACATCTACCGGCACAATGCGATCACAGCCGCGCACCACCGAATAGGAATAATGGTAATAGCCACCACCGTTGGCACAGGACCCCATGGACAGTACCCAGCGCGGCTCCGGCATCTGGTCGTAGACCTTACGCAGGGCGGGCGCCATCTTGTTGCACAGGGTACCGGCCACGATCATCAGATCACTCTGACGCGGGCTGGGCCGGAAAACGATACCGAAGCGGTCCAGATCGTAACGCGCAGCGCCGGCATGCATCATCTCCACCGCACAGCACGCAAGCCCGAAGGTCATGGGCCAGAGCGAACCGGTACGGGTGTAGTTGATCAGCTTGTCAGCAGTGGTGGTGATGAAGCCTTTTTCCAGAATGCCTTCTACTCCCATTCCAGAGCTCCTTTTTTCCACTCGTATACGAAACCGACGACCAGAATGGCCAGGAATACGAGCATTGCTACAAAACCGAACAGGCCGATTTCCTTGAGCACGACGGCCCACGGAAACAGGAATGCGATTTCAAGGTCGAAGAGAATGAAGAGGATGGCGACCAGGTAGTAGCGCACATCGAACTTCATGCGCGCATCTTCGAAGGCCTCGAAGCCACACTCGTACGGAGAGAGTTTTTCCGGGTCGGGCCGATGAGGTGCCAACAGCCTACCGAGGACGATAGGCCCCAGCCCCACCAACAAACCCACGAGAACGAACATCAGAATGGGAAAGTAGTTTTGAAGCATTTCCCGCACACCCCTAAAAAAAGGAGGCTTGCACCTCCTTGGCTCCAAGTAAAACAGGCCGCCGGAATTCCCGGCGGCCTGTTTTGAATGGTGGTGCCGACAGTGAGACTCGAACTCACACGGCTTTCGCCACTACCCCCTCAAGATAGCGTGTCTACCAATTTCACCATGTCGGCACGTATAAACTGTATTTATTATTCCGGAATACTAGATCCGGATTTGTTTTGCTTGGCAGCATCGCCCGGGACTTGCGATGCAGGCTGAGTTACTGCTTCATTCATCACACCCAAGTCACTCCGCTTAGCCCCACTCATGTAGACCAGCGAGAGACAGGTGGCAAAAAATACGACCGCAGCAATTGCTGTGCTTCGGCTGAGAAAATTCGAGGAACCCGAAGCTCCGAAGAGGCTACCGGAAGACCCGCCACCAAAGGCAGCACCCATGTCCGCACCTTTACCGTGCTGCATCAGAACGAGCACGATAATGGTCACTGCAGAGATCAGGTTTACAACCCAGATGAGCGTCTTAAGAAGTTCCATACTTTAACAATTTTCAAGCAGCCTCGCAAATCTTTCTAAAGGCTGCGTAGTCCAGAGAAGCCCCGCCAACCAAGGCACCATCGACCTCATCCAAGGCCAGGATTTCTCCGGCATTGTCGGGTTTGACGCTTCCCCCGTAGAGGACGCGAATACTATCAGGGGCCTTGAGGGTTTGCAAGCAATAATGGCGGATAAATGCATGGGCCTCGCGGATCTGATCGAGGGTGGCCACGCGTCCGGTGCCAATGGCCCAGACCGGCTCGTAGGCCACCACCAGACGGGACATGTCCAGTCCCTGCAGTATGTCCAGTTGCCCGGCAAGCACCGACTCCCACCCACCCTGTTCCCTCTGTTCGAGCGTCTCGCCGATGCAGTAAACCACAGACAGGCCGGCGGTGCTCGCGGCCTCTACCTTGGCACGCAGCACTGGCCCATCCTCACCGTGATACTGCCGGCGTTCGGAGTGGCCAATGAGGACCGATGTGCAATGAACGTCCGCCAGCATGGCGGCCGACACTTCACCGGTGTAGGCACCATCGGTGACACGGGCGCTGACATCCTGGGCAGCAAGACCGATGGCCGAGCCGGCCAGCAGACGACCGACCTCATCCAGATAGACCATCGGCACGGCCAGACACACTTCAGGACGGTTGATGACGGTATCCGCCCGCATCTGGCCCACCAGCTCGGCCGCAAACGCCCGGCGGCCATGCATTTTCCAGTTTGCCATGACGATCTTGTTCTTCATTAACGCCCCTCCGTTTCAAGTCGACGCGCATTATAGCCAGGCGGACCGCCCCAGGGCCAACGCCGGACAAGAGCCAGTTCACGAACTGTAATATTTCTGAAAGATAGTGCGATTACGATGCGGGCATTCAGTTGACGCCTCTAACTTGGGAGCAAGCATGAAACAGTCCATCCGTATGGCTGCCTCTTTCGTTCTGGCCGGTGCCTTCATGACCGGTACCGCCGTCGCAGCCGACATCACCGGCGCTGGCGCAACCTTCCCGTACCCGCTGTATGCCAAGTGGGCCGAAGCCTACAAGGCCAAGACCGACAACAACATGAACTATCAGTCGATCGGTTCGGGAGGCGGCATCAAGCAGATCCAGTCGAAGACGGTGGACTTCGGGGCCTCCGACATGCCGCTCAAGCCGGAAGAGCTGGAGAAGCAGGGCCTGATGCAGTTTCCGACCGTGATCGGCGGCGTGGTGCCGGTAGTCAACGTTCCCGGCATCGCCCCGGGCCAGCTGAAGCTGACCGGCCCGCTCCTGGCGGACATCTATCTTGGCAAGATCACGCAGTGGAACGATGCGGCCCTCACCAAGCTGAACCCTGGCTTGAAGCTGCCCGAGCAGAAGATCACCGTGGTGCGCCGCTCAGACGGCTCGGGCACCACCTTCGTGTTCACCAACTACCTCTCCAAGGTGTCGCCTGAGTGGAACAGCACCATCGGCTCCAATACCGCTGTGAACTGGAAGACCGGCGTAGGCGGCAAGGGCAACGAGGGTGTAGCCAACTATGTTACCCGCATCAAGGGTGCCATCGGCTACGTCGAGTACGCCTACGCCAAGCAGAACAAGATTGCTCACGCTTCGGTCCAGAACGCGGCAGGCGCCTTTGTCCAGCCTGATGACAGCACCTTCAAGGCAGCTGCCTCGGGTGCAGACTGGAAAAAGACCCCGGGTTTCTACCTGATCCTGACCAACCAGCCGGGCAAGGACAGCTGGCCGATCTCCAGCGCCACCTTCATCCTGATGCACAAAAAGCAGGACAAGCCGGAACGTGCGGTTGAAGCGCTGAAATTCTTCGATTGGGCCTACAACAACGGTGATAGCATTGCCACCCAGCTAGACTATGTGCCGATGCCGGCTGCCACCAAGACTGTCATCCGTGACAGCTGGAAGAGCATGACCGACACCAGCGGCAAGCCGATCTGGAAATAAGCTGCCTGTTGTCATGCTGGTTCGCAGCAGGCTGCCGGACCGGCCCTGACCCGAGCCGGGAGAATCTCTCCCGGCTTTTTGTGTGATGTTGGCCGAAGAAGCACTGTCCCGCGCACGCCTTGTCCGGCTGGCAACGCGACGGACGACCGAGCAAACCATGGATAAATACCAGAATACCTCCTCCCTCCGGCATCAACGGATGCTGGACAGCCTGTTCCGGGGCGTCACCCGCTTTTTCGCCTTTCTGGTGCTGGCGTTACTGGTGGGCATCCTGCTGTCGCTGCTGGTGGGAGCGATGCCGAGCATCCGCCACTTCGGCTTCGGCTTCTTTACCTCGACCGCATGGGACCCTGTTGCGGCCGACTTCGGCGCCGTGGTAGCCATCTACGGCACCCTGGCGACCGCCACCATCGCCCTGTTGATCGGCGTGCCGGTCAGCTTCGGCATCGCCCTCTTCCTGACAGAGCTGTGCCCGGTGTGGCTCAAGCGTCCCTTGGGGATCGCCATCGAGCTTCTGGCCGGCATCCCCTCCATTATCTATGGCATGTGGGGGCTGTTCGTCTTCGCGCCCAAGTTCGGCGACCATGTGCAACCTTGGTTGCTGGAGCACTTGGGAGACATTCCGGGAGTCGGCTTCCTGTTCCAGGGGGCACCGATGGGGATCGGCATTTTCACTGCCGGGCTGATCCTGGCGATCATGGTGATCCCCTTCATCGCCTCGGTGATGCGCGATGTGTTCGAGATCGTTCCGCCCATGCTCAAGGAGTCGGCCTATGGCTTGGGAGCGACCACTTGGGAGGTAGTGCGCAACGTCGTGCTCCCTTACACCAAGACCGGTGTGGTAGGCGGCATCATGCTCGGCCTGGGGCGGGCGTTGGGCGAGACGATGGCAGTGACCTTCGTGATCGGCAACTCCTCCAACTTTGCCATTGGTCTTTTCGAGCCGGGCAACAGCATTGCCTCGACCCTGGCCAACGAATTTGCCGAAGCCAGCGGTGAACTCTACCTTGCCTCGCTGATCGAGCTGGGTCTGATCCTCTTCTTCATCACCTTCGTGGTGCTGGCCTGCTCCAAACTGCTCCTGCTGCGCCTGAAGAAGCAAGAAGGTTTGCAGCACTGAACGGAGATCTCACGTGAACAACGCAATCTACCGCCGCCGGCGCATGGTCAATGCCTTCAACATGGGCGCCTCGATGATGACCATGGCCTTTGGGCTGTTCTGGCTGGCCTGGATCCTCTGGACCCTGTTCGAGATGGGCCTGTCTGGCATTTCCCTGGATGTCTTCACCAAGATCACGCCGCCGCCGGGCAGCGAGGGAGGACTGGCCAACGCCATCTACGGCAGCGTGCTGATGACCTTCTTCGGCACGCTGATCGGCACGCCAATCGGCATCTTGGCCGGAGTATATCTGGCAGAATTCGGCAGCCGGGGCTGGCTAGCTCCCGCCACCCGGTTCATCAACGATATCCTGCTTTCTGCGCCCTCGATCGTGATCGGCCTGTTCATCTACGAGGTTTACGTGGTCACTGTGGGGCACTTCTCCGGCTGGGCCGGCTCATTTGCGCTGTCGCTGCTGGTGATCCCCGTGGTGGTGCGTACCACCGAGAACATGCTGCGCCTGGTACCCAACAGCCTGCGTGAGGCGGCCATTGCCTTGGGCGCCCCACAATGGAAGGTGATCCTGTTCGTGACCCTGCGCTCGGCCAAGGCGGGTGTGCTGACGGGCATCTTACTGGCCGTTGCGCGCATCTCCGGCGAGACCGCACCGCTCCTGTTCACTGCGCTCAACAACCAGTTCATGAGCCTGAACATGAACCAGCCAATGGCCAACCTGCCGATCGTGATCTTCCAGTTCGCGATGAGTCCGTACGAGGACTGGCACCGCCTGGCCTGGGCCGGCTCGCTGCTGATCACGCTGAGCGTGCTCACCCTGAACATCCTCGCCCGCTGGTTTGGCGGTCGGAAAAACCAATCGCACTAAGGCTTGACGGTCATGAATCCGCAAAACACCAAGCTGCAGGTCAAAAACCTGAACTTCTATTACGGCAACTTCCATGCGTTGAAGAACATCAACATGGAGATCGAGCCCAAGAAGGTGACGGCCTTCATCGGCCCTTCGGGCTGCGGGAAATCCACCCTGCTGCGTACCTTCAACCGCATGTTCGAGCTGTACCCGGGCATGCGTGCCGAGGGCGAGATCCTGATGGACGGCAAGAACATCCTCGATCGGGACATCGACATCAACCTGCTGCGCGCCAAGGTGGGCATGGTGTTCCAGAAGCCGACACCGTTCCCGATGTCGATCCACGACAACATCACCTTCGGCGTGCGCCTCTACGAGAAACTGTCGCGCGCAGAAATGGACGACCGGGTGGAATGGGCACTGCGCAAGGCCGCGCTGTGGGACGAGGTGAAGGACAAGCTGCGCCAGTCGGGCAACTCGCTGTCAGGGGGGCAACAACAGCGTCTGTGCATCGCCCGCGCCGTGGCTGCCAAGCCCGAGGTGCTGCTTCTGGACGAGCCGACATCGGCACTGGACCCGATCTCCACCGCACACATCGAGGAACTGATCCACGAATTGAAAGAGGACTACACCATCGCCATCGTCACCCACAACATGCAGCAGGCGGCACGGGTGTCCGATTTCACGGCGTACATGTACCTGGGCGAGATGATCGAGTTCGGCGAGACCGACAGCATTTTCACCACGCCCAAGAAGAAGGCCACCGAGGACTACATCACCGGTAAGTTCGGCTGAGGCCTTCGGCCAACCCTGGCACCCCGGCCCTACGGCCGGGGCTTTCTTTTTTACAGGGCGCGATGAGGCAGGAACAGCTTTTGCCGGGCGTCAAGCAGGCCAGCCGGACCGTGGCAGGTTTTGCGACAAGTCCATGAAAAGTCATGGAACGCCCCTTGACGGCAGGGCACGCCCCCTCAACAATCGCGCCTTCTCTACAAACGTCTAAACGAACATGTTCGAGCTGTTTTCAGGCTTGGAAGCGCCGGTCATCGTGACCCTGCTTCTGTCACTCGGCTTCGTGCTGGCCTTCGAGTTCATCAATGGCTTTCACGACACGGCCAATGCGGTGGCCACCGTCATCTATACCCAGTCGATGAAGCCGCGCCGTGCGGTGTTCATCTCCGGGGTCTTCAACTTTCTGGGCGTGCTCACCGGCGGCTTGGCGGTCGCCTACGCCATCGTCCACCTGCTACCGGTAGACCTGCTGGTCTCCGTCAATACCGCTCGTGGGCTGGCCATGGTATTCGCGCTGCTGACGGCCGCCATTGCCTGGAACTTGGGTACTTGGTACTTCGGCCTGCCGGCCTCCAGCAGCCACACGCTGATCGGCGCGATCCTGGGCGTGGGCGTTGCCAACAGCCTGATCAACCATACCTCGCTGGCGCAGGGCATCAACTGGGGCAAGGCCATCGACGTAGGCCTGTCGCTGCTGATTTCGCCGCTGGTCGGTGGAGTGATCGCCGCCCTGATCGTGTTGCTGCTGCGCCGCTATCGCCCCACCAGCAATGTGCACAAGACGCCGTTCCAGCGCCAACAGATCGAAGGCCGCAAGCACCCCCCTTTCTGGACGCGCTTTATGCTGATCGTGTCGTCGATGGGTGTGAGCTTCGCGCATGGCTCGAACGACGGGCAAAAAGGGGTGGGCCTGCTGATGCTGGTGCTGATCGGCATCGTGCCCGCCAAGTTTGTGCTGGACCTCAACACCACGCCATATCAACTGGAACGTACCCGCGACGCGGCCCTGCACCTGCAGCAATTCTACAACCGCCACCAGGACAGCCTGGAAAAGCTACTGGTGCGCCCCAAGAACACCAAACCCACCGGTGCATACGAATGCCAGCCGCTAGACACTCCTAACACCGTGGAGCGATTGCTGCAGACGCTGCAGGACCAGCGCGACTACCACCGCCTGACTGCGGAGCAGCGCTGGTCGGTTCGCACCGACCTGTTGTGTCTGGATGAGGCCGCCAAGCAGGCTGGCAAGCTCAGCGGACTGACTGAGGCCGACCAGAGCCATCTGAAGAACCTGCGCAAAGACCTGACCACCACCACCGAGTACGCCCCCACTTGGGTGATCCTGTCGATCGCCCTGGCCCTGGGGACCGGCACGATGATCGGCTGGCGGCGTGTGGTCAAGACCGTAGGAGAGAAGATCGGCAAGAAGGACATGACCTACGCACAAGGGGTTTCAGCGCAGGTGACGGCGGGCGTCTCGATCGGTCTGGCGAGTTTCTTCGGGTTCCCGGTATCGACTACCCAAGTACTCTCCAGTGCGGTGGCAGGCACGATGCTAGCCGAACGCGCAGGCCTGCAGATGGCGACCATCCGCAACATTGCACTCGCCTGGCTGTTCACGCTGCCGGTATCGATGCTGATGGCGGGCGGGCTCTACTATCTGGCCACGCACTTCCTGCCCTGAGCCTGACCACACCCCATACAAAGCCGCCCTTTGAGGCGGCTTTTTTGATGACAGATCTGCTAGCAAGGGCCGTCATATTGCACACTGTATCCAAACAGAGCTGAAACGGCAGATAACTTGCGCAGGATCAAAAGAGGAAGCGGGTATATCGGTTGTTCCGACTTTCATTATTTACTAATATAACAACGCTTCATCATGGTTTCTCCTTTGTTGTTGTTGCAAACCCCTTTCCGCCCCGGTGCACCCCGTCGGGGCGGCTTTTTTTTGCCCCGCCCCTAGCGTGTTCAGGCCCTCACCTCCTCCGGCTCAGGCCTTGAGAAAATGCTCGCGCCCGGCTAGCCAACGGTCCAGATGGGCTTCAGCTTCGCGTGGCCACGACTTCAGCATTTCCGGCGCCAGCCCTCGGGCCGACTCCAGCAGCGCCAAGTCCTTTTCCAGATCGGCAAAGCGTAGCATCGGCACCCCACTCTGGCGTGCCCCCAGGAACTCACCTGGCCCACGGATCTGCAGGTCCTGCCGGGCGATCTCGAAACCATCCGTATTCTCGTAGATCACCTTCAGGCGCGCCTTGGCCAGTTCGGACAGCGGTGCTTCGAACATCAGCACGCAGGTGCTGCGCGCCGCGCCGCGCCCTACCCGTCCACGCAGCTGGTGCAACTGGGCCAGCCCCATCCTTTCGGCGTGCTCGATCACCATCAGGCTTGCATTGGGTACATCCACGCCGACTTCGATAACGGTGGTGGCCACCAGCACCTGGATCTCATTGCGGGAAAACGCCGCCATGACCTCGGCTTTTTCCTGTGGTTTCATCCGACCGTGCACCAGTCCCACACGGCGGTGCGGCAGGTCCTCCGACAACTGCAGATGCGTGTCGACGGCTGTCTGCAGCTGCAAGGTCTCCGATTCCTCGATCAGCGGACACACCCAGTAGGCCTGCTGACCCTCGTGGCACGCGCGGTCCACGAAACCCACGACTTCATCGCGCCGCGCATTATTGATCAGCTTGGTGACAACGGGCGTGCGTCCTGGCGGCAGCTCATCGATGACCGAGACGTCAAGGTCGGCATAAAAACTCATCGCCAGGGTGCGCGGGATCGGGGTGGCCGACATCATCAGCTGGTGCGGCGCGCCCCCCTTGCCTTGCAAGGCCAGACGTTGCCCAACACCGAAGCGGTGCTGTTCGTCGACGATGACCAGACCCAGCGTCTCGAATGCGACATCTTCCTGGAAGAGCGCATGCGTGCCCACAGCCAGCCGGGCACTGCCGTCGGCGATATCCGCTAGCATCTCCCCGCGGGCCTTCTTGCGCAGCGAGCCAGACAACCAGGCCACGCGGATGCCTAGCGGCTCCAGCCAGGCTGAGAGCTTGAGGTAATGCTGTTCGGCAAGGATCTCGGTAGGGGCCATCAGTGCCACCTGAAAGCCGGCCTCGATGGCAGCCAGGGCGCTCAGGGCAGCAACGATGGTCTTGCCACTGCCCACGTCGCCTTGGAGCAGCCGGTTCATCGGGTGGGGCTTGGCCATGTCGGTGGTGATTTCCACCAGCACCCGCTGCTGAGCGCCGGTCAGGGCAAAGGGCAGGTTGGCCGAAAGCGCCTGTCGCAGATGACCATCACCCTGGATCACCGGCGCGCGACCCTGCCGACGGGCTCGGTACGCCAGCCGCATCGATAGCTGCTGGGCCAGCAGTTCGTCAAACTTCAGCCGCTGCCATGCAGGCAACATGGGATCGGCCAGCTGCTGGGCGGAGTAGGCCGGAGGCGGACGGTGGAGGAGCTTGACCGCTTCGTCGAACGCCATCAGCCGCAAGGCAGTGCGCACCGCGTCGGGCAGCGTGTCTGGCAGCGGCAGGGTATCGAGTTCGCGATGGATCATGCGCCGCAACACCGGCTGGGTCAGCCCATTGACTGTCGGGTAGATCGGCGTGAGGCTTTCGGCCAAGGGCTCGCCCTCGGCCACCTCACGCAACTTGGGGTGCACCATTTCGTCGCCGAAAAAACCGCGCCGTATTTCCCCCAGCGCGCGCACGCGTCGGCCACGGGCAAGCTGTTTCTGCTGGCTGGGATAAAAATGGATGAAGCGCAATACCAGCGTGCCGGTGCGATCCTCGATCTGGACCACCAGCTGCCGCCGGGGCTTGAACTGGATCTCCTGCGCGATCACCTCGCCCTCCACCAGCACCGGCTGCCCGTAGGGTGCATCGACAATTGGGTAGAGGTGGGTTTCGTCCTCATATCGCAGGGGCAGGTGCAGCACGAGGTCGAAGCGGCGGCGGATGCCCAGCCGCTCCAAACGCTTGAGCGTGGCAGCGGGCGCGGAAACAGGGGCGAATGCAGGGTTTTCGGGAGGGCGCATCCGGCGATTCTAGCCGAAAAACAAAAACGGACAGCATCGCGCTGTCCGTTTGCGTAGCCGCCGCACTGGCGGCTTGTCCGAGGCTTACTGGCGTTCCCACACCTGAGTGCGGCCAAGCAGCGACACCCCCAAGAAACCCCGCACTTCCAGCTTGCGGCCACCGTCGATCAGCTTGGCCTTGGCGCTGTAGACCTTACCCGATTTCGGATCCAGGATCTTGCCGCCTTCCCAGCCTTCACCCTGCTTCTGCAGGCCCCAGAGGATGTTCAGGCCGTTGATCGGCTTGCCCTTGTTGGTACCGTCGCACTTCTCGCATACGGCATCCGGATTGTTGAAAAGCTTGACGATGCGGCCGGAGAGCTCGCCCGAGGGCAGTTCGGAGATCTGCACCAGGGCCTTGGCCTGCTTGGTCTCGTCGTCGATGGTCTTCCAGGTGCCGGCAGCGGACTCTGCCAGGGCGAACGGGCTCAGGGCCGCGCACAGCAGGGTAGTGGCGGCCAGGGTCAGATGTTTGCGCATGTGGTCGTTCCTCGTGTGTTGTGGCTAGCCTGCACTGCCTTGTGGGCTTCAAACGGCAGTTTCGAGTAGCGGCTCTAGCATGCCAACCGTGCGCAGGGTCGTCAAGCTGGCTCAGGCACGAACAGCACACCCTCCCCCACCGGCCACACCTTGCCACCCACTGTCACCACGCCCTCTGCCGAAACATCGAGATAGAGGACGTTGGGGCGACCGATGGCTTCGCCTTGCTCTACCTGCCAGCTCAACGGCGCCAGACCATTCAGGGCACACCAGCCGCCAAGGTTGGCGCAGGCGCTGCCGGTGCCCGGATCTTCCAGCACCGCACCGTGCTGGTCGTAAAAGAGCCGTACGGTCGCGACATTTTCCGCCACATGCCACAGATAGGCGACGCTGCGGCCTTCATAAAGCTGAGCCCGTACCCGGAAAAAAAGCGGCTCGGGCCGGGCCCGAAGCACGGCTGCGCGGCTGGCGGCACGGACCAGCATCTGCTCACTGCCCGCATTCAGCCATACCGGTGGCCCGAGAAGATCCTCTTCAGCCAGGCCCAGCATTTCGGCTGCCGCCGCCTGAGACAGGTTGGCCGAACGCTGGCTTGCCTGCGGCGCGGTGAGGGTGAAACGCTCCGCCTGGTGCACGATGGGGATGGTGCCCGCCTGGGTGACCAGGCTGAACGCGTCCGGCAACCCGTGCAGCCGGTGCAGGACGGCAGCACTGCCGAGGGTCGGGTGGCCGGCAAAGGGGAGTTCGTGCCGTGGAGTGAAAATGCGTAGGGCGGCCGCAGCGGTCGGGTCTGGGAAAACAAAGACGGTTTCCGAAAGATTCATCTGGCAGGCAATAGCCTGCATCGTTGCGGTATCCAGGCCGCTGGCATCGGGGAAAACTGCCAGCGGATTGCCCCCGAACGGGGTTTCGGCAAAGACATTGACCAGGTGGTAACGGTAGCTAGGCATGGGTGTCCTCGGTTGGGCAGCCACGTCATTACGCCACAGAATGCCTGCGACATAAACCGTACAGCGCTCGTTCCAGCGCCCGCATGCCAAGCGGGAATGCCCGCCCGGCTTGACATGCGGCAAGGCTTGTCGATTGGATACTGGATTTTTGGCGCACGGGAAGTTTGCTACACTCGCCGCAGAAAGTGGAGGCACCGGCACGGACAGCCCGTCCAGCAGGGCCGCCAAGGACCTGTTATGTAAGGGTTTTCCCGGGGCACCTGCTTTTCACGCTGCGTTACCGGCTATTGCCGTGGTCATTCACATATCAATAACAACTACAGTTGGGACACTTACCGATGCAAAAAACCTCTCTCCTGCAACGGATCATGTCGGGCAGCATCGTGCTGCAGATCGTGATCGGCATGATCGCGGGCATTGTGCTCGCCACAGCAGCCCCCGAGGCCGCCAAGTCGCTGACCTTCCTGGGCACCCTGTTCGTGAAGGCCCTGAAAGCCGTGGCGCCGCTCCTGGTGTTCGTACTGGTGGCATCGGCCATCGCCAACAAGAAGCAGGGCGTATCCACCAACATGCGCCCGGTACTGACGCTGTATCTGGTGGGCACCTTCCTGGCAGCCTTGACCGGCGTGCTGGCTAGCTTCCTCTTTCCCACGCAGTTGGTACTGGCCACCGCCGCCACCGGCACTACACCGCCGAGCGGCATTGGCCAAGTGCTCAACAGCCTGGTGTTACAGATCGTCGACAACCCGATCAATGCCATCGCCACCGGCAACTACATCGGCATCCTGACCTGGGCGGTCGCACTGGGCATGTCGCTGCACCACGCCTCAGAAGGTACCCGCACCCTGTTGGCCGAAGTGGCGGAAGGCGTGTCGCGCATCGTGCAGGTGGTGATCCGCTTCGCGCCGGTGGGCGTGTTCGGCCTGGTGGCCGAATCGGTGGCCACTACCGGCTTCTCGTCGCTGCTGGGTTACAGCAAGCTGCTGCTGGTGCTGGTGGGTGCGATGCTGTTCATCGCCCTGGTGGTTAATCCGCTGATCGTATTCTTCACCATCCGTCGCAACCCCTTCCCGCTGGTGCTCACCTGCCTGCGTGAAAGCGGCGTCACCGCCTTCTTCACCCGCAGCTCTGCCGCCAACATCCCGGTCAACATGAACCTGTGCAAGAAGCTGGGACTGCACGAGGACACCTATGCGGTTTCCATCCCGCTAGGCGCCACCATCAACATGGCCGGTGCCGCCATCACCATCTCGGTGCTGAGCTTGGCTGCGGTGCATACGCTGAACATCCATGTGGACATGCCCACTGCACTGCTGCTGTCCGTGCTGTCGACCGTGGCCGCATGCGGCGCTTCCGGCGTGGCTGGCGGCTCGCTGCTGCTGATTCCGATGGCGTGCAGCCTGTTCGGCATCAGCAACGACATAGCCATGCAAGTGGTAGCGGTCGGTTTCATCATCGGCGTGGTGCAGGACTCGGCTGAAACCGCCCTCAACAGCTCGACCGATGTGTTGTTCACTGCCGCAGCATGCATCGCAGCCGGGGATGTGGACCCAGCCCCTGAGCTGGCCCAGGAAACGGTCTGACCCCGCCCTCGAACGGCAGGACCAGAAACGGCACCCTCAGGGGTGCCGTTTTTCCTGGGTCAGCGACGCGCCCGCTCGCCCACCTGTGCCAGCCATCGGCTACGCTGGGCAGGGGTACTGCTACGCACCGGCGAGAACAGGGTGAACGACACCGGCGCAATCCCGCAGAAGCCCAGGATGGTACGACGCAGCTGCCGGATCACAGGCGCCCCATAGATCCAACGGTAATACCAGCGTGGCGTGTCCAGGGTCAGATACACCTCGGCCCGCCGCCCGACCAACAGCTTGTCCCACCAGGGCGAGTCCTTGCGATACCGGTAGGCCCATCCGGACAGGAACACTCGGTCGAACATGCCCTTGAGCAGCGCCGGCATGCCGCCCCACCATACGGGCGAGACCAGTACCAGCCGTGCCGCCGCCGCGATGGCGGCTTGTAGCCTGATCAGATCAGGCTCCAGAGGCTGCACCTCACGATAGCCGTGCCGCAGCACCGGATCGAATTCCATCTCCCCCAGCCTGAAGACCTCCACCTGATGACCTGCCACGGTAGCCGCCTGCGCATAGCGCTCGGCCAGCGCCCCGCACAGGCTCTTTTGGTCCGGATGCCCCAGAATCACCACGATACGTTCCATGCTGTAGCCCTCCAATAAATGTCCGGAGCATACGCCACTCGTCCCACCCGGGCATGAAAAAGGCGGCCACACGGGCCGCCTGCTTCATCACTCCGGGGTCGGGCAGCTTAGGCGCCCAGCACCATTACCGCTTCGGCTTCCACTTGCACGCCCTTGGGCAGGCTGGCCACGCCCACCGCCGCGCGGGCAGGATAGGGCTGGGCAAAGTACTGCGCCATGATCTCGTTGAAGGTGGCAAAGTTGGACAGATCGGTCAGGTAGGCGTTGAGCTTGACGATGTCGCCCAGCGAGCCGCCGGCCGCCTCGCATACGGCTTTGAGGTTCTTGAAGACCTGGTGGGTCTCGGCGGCAAAACCGCCCTCCACTACCTGCATGGTGGTCGGGTCCAGCGGAATCTGGCCCGACAGATAGACGGTGTTGCCTGCCTTGACGGCTTGGGAGTAGGCGCCGATGGCGGCCGGGGCCGATTCGGTATGGATGATTTCTTTAGACATGGGTTCAGTCTCCTTCGTTGAGGAACAGGGTAAGCAGATCGTTCAGGAAGCGCTGGCCAGCCAGCGTGGGGCGCAGCATCGTCGGGTGTGGTTCGATCAACCCAGCCTGCTCGGCCCGCTGCAGCGGTGCCTGCAGCACGCTGGGAGGCAGACCGGTGCGCTCGGTGAACAGTGCCAGCGGCACCCCCTCGGTGAGGCGCAGCGCATTCATCATGAATTCGAACGGCAGGTCCTTTCGGCCAACCTTGTGCCGGCTCTGGATGGCGGACCCGGCGGCGATGCCGGCCAGGTAGGCCGCCGGCTGCTTTTCGCGCATCTCGCGCACGATGCCGTCGTGTGCGCTGATCTTGCCATGCGCACCGGCGCCAAGGCCCAGATAGTCGCCAAAGGTCCAGTAGTTCAGGTTGTGCCGCGCACGGTGGCCCGGTCGTGCGAAGGCCGAGGTCTCGTAATGCTCGAAGCCGGCCTCGGCCAGACACGCCTCCAGCGCCTCCTGCATATCGGCCGACAGGTCGTCGTCGGGCAGATTGGCGGGGGTGCGTACCGCAAACAGTGTGTTGGGTTCGATGGTTAGGTGATAAGCCGATAGATGCGTCACCCCCATTCCCAGCGCCACCGACACATCGTCCAGCGCTTCGGCCAACGTCTGACCCGGCAGCGCGTACATCAGATCCACATTGACGTTGTCAAAGTGGGTCAACGCGATCTCGATGGCGCGCCGCGCCTCGTTGCCGTCATGGATGCGCCCCAACGCACGCAGATGATGGGGGGCAAAGCTCTGAACTCCGATGGACAGGCGGTTGATGCCGGCCTCGCGAAACCCGCGAAACTTCTCAAACTCGAAGGTGCCGGGATTGGCCTCCATGGTGATCTCGGCATCGGGGTGCAAGCGGATGCGGGCCCGGATGCCGGCCAGCAGACGATCCATCGCGGCTGGCGAGAACAGGCTGGGCGTGCCCCCGCCCATGAATATCGTGGTCACCGGCCGGCCCCACACCGCCGGCAGCGCCTGCTCCAGGTCGGCCAGTAGGGCGTCCACATAGCCTGCCTCGTCAAAGCCGTTGCGCGCCTCGTGGGAATTGAAATCGCAGTAAGGGCACTTGCGCACGCACCAGGGAAAATGCAGATACAGCGACAGCGGCGGCAGCTGCGTCAGCCCGCTGCCCAGGCCGGCCAGCGATACCGTATGCACGGGTGGCTGGATCACGCCTGCGCCTTCAGCTTGGCCAGGAGCGTCTGCATCGCTTGGCCCCGGTGACTGATGCGGTTCTTTTCCTCGGCGGGCAGATCGGCCACGGTGCACCCATGCGACGGCAGGTAGAAATAGGGATCGTAGCCGAAGCCCCCACTGCCCGAGGGCGTGCTGGCCACTTCGCCGTACCACACCCCGTCGGCCACGATCGGCTGCGGGTCATCCGCGTGACGTACCAGCACCAGCACGCAGGTGTACCACGCGCGACGGCTGGCCTTGCCCTGCAGCTTTTCCACCAGCAGTGCATTGTTGCGCTCGTCGGACTTGGGGTCACCGGCAAACCGTGCCGAACGCACGCCCGGCGCTCCGGCCAGTGCCTCGACACAGATGCCCGAATCATCCGCCAGAGCGGGCAGGCCGGTCATGCGACTGGCGTGACGCGCCTTCTCCAGCGCGTTCTCCAGAAAGGTATAGTGCGGCTCCGGGCATTCAGGGACATTCAGCTGTCCCTGGGGGATCACTTCCACACCCAGCGGCGCCAGCAGTGCGGAAAATTCCTTCAGTTTGCCGGCGTTATTGCTGGCCAGAACGAGTTTGTCGAACATGGATGTCCTTGCAGCGTCCGGAGCAGTGTGCCCCGGGGGTTGTTCATAGCGTCCGAATCAGGCGCGGATACCTTCGAGCGCCGCGAGGAAGAGTCGCTCGTCGGCATTCTCCAGGCAGCGCGCGTCGGAGAGCATCCTGCGCCACTGGCGCGCACCCGGCACACCCTGGAACAGGCCGAGCACATGGCGGGCGATGTTGCGCACCTTGTGCCCTTCGGCCAACTTGGCCTTTACATACGGCAGCAGTTGCTCCACCACCTCGGCCCGCGTGGGCGCGGGCGACGGATCGCCATAGTAGCGCGCATCCCAGTGCGCCATGATGTAGGGGTTGTGATAGGCCTCGCGGCCCACCATCACTCCGTCCACCTGGGCCAAGTGGGCATCGATCTCGTCCAGCGTGCGGATGCCGCCGTTGATCAGGATCTCCAGATCCGGGCGCTCGCGCTTGAGACGGTAGACGTAATCGTACTTCAGCGGTGGAATGTCGCGGTTCTCCTTGGGGGAGAGCCCCTTGAGGATGGCGTTGCGCGCATGCACGATGAAGGTGCGGCATCCGGCCGCGGCAACGGTCTCGACAAAGTCGCGCAGGAAATCGTAGCTGTCGATCTGGTCGATGCCGATGCGGTGCTTGACAGTGACGTCGATCGAGACCGCGTCCCGCATCGCCTTCACGCAGTCGGCCACCAGCGCCGGCTCCGCCATCAGACAGGCACCGAACGCCCCCTTTTGCACCCGCTCGGACGGGCAGCCCACGTTCAGATTGACTTCATCGTAGCCCCAGCTTTCGGCCAACCGCGCACAGCGCGCCAACTCGTCCGGCTCGCTGCCGCCCAGCTGCAGGGCCAGTGGATGCTCGGCTTCGTCAAAGCGCAGATGACGCTCCACGTCGCCGTGCAGCAGCGCGCCAGTGGTCACCATCTCGGTGTAGAGCCAGGTATGGCGGGTGAGCAGGCGGGAAAAGTACCGGAAGTGACGGTCCGTCCAGTCGAGCATCGGCGCAACGCTTAAACGGCGGGGGCTCAATTTTCCTGCAAATCCTTTATCCACGAGGCTTTCCGGCCTTTTCTTCAAAACCTCGTTTGTCACGCTTAACCCCATTTATACCCCGTTTTTCTGGATTCGGCGCAGAATAGAGTGCCGAATTCGGCTCGTTCTGCAGCCATTCCCGCACCGACCCTGGCAACCATCACTAAGTATCGGAAAAAACGGGGAATTGTCTTACCGCCCACCCCTGCGGGTCAAGCCGGCCAGCCGGTTTGAGAAGCCCTTCCAACAATTGGACTTTACCCTTGGTGAGGGCGCCAAAGGGGAAGCCACGGCATCTAGCCAGGTACCACGACCCCATGCTTTTATCCGTAGGGTCCTTAGGCCCCGTGCAGCGATGGGGCGGCCACATCGGGCTCAAGGTTGGCCGAAGCGGCGTACTGTTCCGCCATCCGTCGGGTCTCCTGCGCCAGCTCGTCGCGCAGGCTGGCAGGCTCCAGCACCTCCACCCCGGCACCGAAGCCCAACAGCCACCAGCGCAGCTGTGGCGTGTCGGCCACGGTCGCCGTCAGGGCCAGACAGCCTGGGCCGCCTCCAGGGGTGGGGTCAACCTTCTGGTCCGGACTGAGCGGAGTTTCAAGAAGATGCTCCCCCTTGCCCGCACGAAAATGCAACCGCAGCCGCAAGTGGGCGCCCGAGCCGAAGTCCCACACGCCCCGCTTGGCCTGTTCATCCAGATCGAATCCTTCGGGGGCGATGGCGGACGGCTCCAGAATACGTGCCTGCTCGATACGGTGTAGAGCCAGGATGCGGGTATCCGGATAGTCGAACAGCCGTGCCTGAAGATAGAGCACGCTGCCACGCAGCACCAGCGCCAGCGGATGCACACGATAGAGGGAGGCCTGCTGCTGGCCTTTCTTGCGATAGTGCACTTCCAGCTGCCGTTCCTGCAGCAGCGCCTCGCTGACGGTGCGCTGGATCGTGGCGGGAATCTCCGGAGGGATCAGGGTCTGCGTAGGTTGCACGCTCCGGATCTTGTGCAGCCAGTTGCGCCGGCGCCCTGGGGCCGGCTCAGCATCCAGCCGCTCGCGTGCAGCCTGGAAATAACGTTGCAGGTGATCCATGGCGCTGGCGGGCAGCAAGGGACGCAGGTGCTGCTCCACTAGCACCCAGGCCAGCGCCTCTTCCAGCGAGAGCCCCGGCAGGTCGAAGCACTTGGCCTCCCTGGCCCAGCTCCAGCCATACGGCTTGGAGCGCTCGTCAGCCACAATCGGAAACAGCCGCGACAGGTCCTGCAGGTCGCGCTGCAGCGTGCGGCCACTGACCGACACCCCCAACGCGGCAAGGCCATGCTCGATCTCGCTGGTGGTCACTTTCTGGGGATAACGGGGGATCTGGCGCAGCAGGTGCCAGAGCCGGTAAAAAGCTTCGTGATGAGTGGACATGGTATGGGGTCTTTCGCAAGCGGGTCAGTCATGCCACATTGTCATGGAGGCGGCCACCCAATCGGGCTTGCTTTCGGCCGGGACCGTTCCGCCGGCAACCAGCCTCAGGCCCCACTCCAGCGACCGCCTAGCCACGATTATCCGACCCAGCGGCCTGCACAGGGCTTCGGGCACGAGCAACGTTGCCGAGTCGCAGGCGAGCACCGGGCGGGCCCACCGGTCGGCATGACGCCAAAACCGGGCAATCTGGGCCTCACTCTCACCCCTGCACGCCAGCAGCTTGGCATACCGGTCGCACACCCGCTTCTCTTCCCCAGGCAGCATGAGCTGGATGAACGGCGTAGGCTCCAGCACCAGCAGACCCACACACTGGCGCTGGAGCATCACCGGGAGCGGCTCCTCCAAGTGAACGATACGACACCCCCCATTGGCCAATACCCCATCAACGGCCCCAGCTGCTTTCTGCACCCGGATCATTCTTTCCTCCCCTCCGTCAGCTCGGCCCGCCATAAAACGGCACCGGACACGCGATGGCGGCAAGGATGCGCCGTCCCAGCGACAGAAGCAGTCGCAGCCACACGCACCGAGACACCCCACCTCGTCCTCGACATACCCGAGCGCTATCATGGCGGGCGACCGCCTTCCGGACTTAGTGGGAGGGTTTGACAGGACATCCATAAGGAAAAACCATGCTCGAAACCCCTCGGCTACGACTGCGCCATTTTTCTGAAACCGACCTGGAGCCGGTCTTCGCCGGGCTGTCCGATCCCCGGGTGGTGGCGTATTACGGCCTCAGCTATCGAACGCTCGACGAGTGCCGTGAGCAGATGGCCTGGTACAAAGCGATCGAGGGGGCGCGGACAGGGCTGTGGCTGGCCCTGGAAACCCGGTCGACCGGCTGCTTTGCCGGTGCCATCGGGATGTACGGGCTCGACCCGGAACACCAGTGTGCGGAATTCGGTTACTGGCTGCTTCCGGAGTTTTGGGGGAAGGGAATGATGCACGAGGCCGCCCGGGCGTTCCTGCCCCATGTCTATGCAAGCCTGCCACTGCACCGCCTGCTGGCGCAGGTGGAGCCGCCCAATCACCGTTCGACCCGTCTGCTCAAAAGGCTGGGCTTCCAGTACGAAGGGCTATCGCGGGAATGCGAGCGCAAGGACTCACACTTCATCTCGCTCGAAAATTATTCATTACTGCGCAGCGACCCTGCAGCAAGGGCTGGGTTGTGCCCTTCCACGCTCCAGCTCTGCCCCCCCTGCATCCTCTGGCGCAGGGCATCGCCTCAGGCAGGCCTGTCGTTTGCTCGGACTCCTCCACATCTGCTGCCGGCCGGTGCCCAGCGCAGGGCGGCAGCGTCCGAACCCACGAGGATGCCTGCCTGATGATGTCTGATTTTCGCCCCCATACCCCGGATGCCGCCGGGGACCTGACCACCCCGCGAGGGCTCTACTTTGCCCTGCTACAGCCGGACCCGTCACCGGAGGCACGCTCCGCCGGACAGGCCTACCTGGCCCGTCAGCTGGAAGCGACCGCCAGCCTGCCCTGTGAGCTGCCCGAACAGCCCGAAGCACTGATGACCTGGATGGATCAGCAGGCAGCGCAGGTGGGCGATGCCTACCAGGCTTATTTGGAAGAGCGCAAGGCGGGTGCGCCGCGCCGGTACTTCCAGACCAAGTCGCACGCCCTCTACTTCCTCAAGTCGGTGGCACCGACCAAGGCGGTGGACGGGGCTTGGCTGTACGGCCTGCTACAGCGCTGGAACGACGCTCGCTTCTACCCACTGATCCGGATCTATCTGGAGGAGTTGGGAGACGGCGAACCCGAAAAGAACCATGTACTGCTCTACAAGAAGCTGCTGGCCACGCACGGCTGCGAAGGCTGGGAGCAGCTGGATGACAGTTTCTTCGTGCAGGGCGCGCTGCAGCTGGCGCTGGGGTATGGCGCTGACCAGTACCTGCCGGAGGTGATCGGCTTCAACCTCGGCTACGAGATGCTGCCGCTGCACTTGCTGATCACCGCCTACGAACTGAACGAACTGGGCATCGACCCCTACTACTTCACGTTGCACATCACTGTGGACAACCCCAGTACCGGCCACGCACGCAAGGCGGTCCAAGGCGTGATGGAGGCGCTGCCGCTGCTGGGCGACAGCGATAGCTTCTGGCAACGCCTATGCAACGGCTACCGCCTGAACTCGCTGGGAGCAGGCACCTGCTCGGTAATCGAACACTTCAACCTCGACCAGGAAGTGGTGGCGATGCTGGCCGCTAAGAGCGAAGCCGGCCGCTATGTGCATTCGGATTACTGCAGGATCGGCGGGCACACCGTGAACGAATGGCTCGCCACGCCGGACCGCATCCGTGAGTTTCTCGCCGCGCTGGAAGCACATGGCTGGATCCGACGCAACCAGCCGCCCGAGAACAGCCGTTTCTGGCGGCTGATCGAAGGGGAACGAGCGGAAATGTTCGGCGTGTTCACCGCCTACGAACAGCAACTGCTACATGACTGGATCGCGGGCGAAAGCGTCCTGCATGCCGAAGCCCGGCCTAACGGCGAACGCAGCGGCCTACGCAAGCGGCAGCCCACCTTCCGCGCCAAGCAACGCATGCTCGAGCGTCTGGCTGGACAGCCCAACCGCAGCGCGCATCGCAGCCCGGGGTTGGCCGAAGCCCTGTCTTCGGCCAACCCGGAAGGCATGCCGGGCAGCGACTTCGACAGCGAGGAAGCAGCGCTGGCCAGCCAGCTGAAGGCCCAGCCGGACCGGGAGGCGGTGATGAACACGCTGGTGGCGCAACTGGCACCGGCGCTGCATGCGACCCCGGCCGGGCTAAAGGCCACACAGCTTTTCGCCCGACTGCTGGGCTGAGCCTTCCCCTATAACACAAGAAAAAAGCCGCAGTGGCTTGCGCTGCGGCTTTTCCAGCTTCCATGAGGTTGGCCGAATCAGCCGTAACGCGCTTGGTGCGCCGTTCGCGCGGCCTGGTACTGCGGATCGGCATCCACTTTTTTCCAGGCTTCACGGAAGAGGCGCGCACTCTCGGCCTTCTGGGGGTCCTCCTGCCGAACGAGCTCCGGCCGGCCATGGGCGCCGCTACGTCCCCGGTGTTCCTCCGGAACAGGGCCATCGTATTTGCGACCGCTGCGGTGATTGGCATACCGGCGGGCCCGGGTATAGCCCATCTGCAGGAACTTGCGCGTCATATCCATGCCAACGAAGTCCCCGGCCGCCCGGTAAGACTCAAAACGCTCTAGCAGGGCTAAGACTGAGCAGGCCGCCAGCTCTGGGGTGCGAAATCGCCACAACGGCAGCAGCTCGGACTTGTAAGGTTCCACCAACAGCACACCCTGCTCGCCCCGCCCCACCCGGTAAAGGTCAGGCCGGGCGCGCAGGTCAAGACGGGCGTAGTCCAGCCCGTAGTCAAAGCCGGGGCGACCCACAGCACTCAGTCCCGGTCGCTGACACCACGCAGGTCATCGCCTTCGGCCACGTCGTCTTCGGCCACGTCATCGTCATCACCGATTTCAGGCGCGCCTTCGCGGTTGGCCTCGTCGCGCCCGACCGGTCCGCCATCGGGCATCAGGTCGCTCGCCACCTCCACATCGGCCAGGTCATCCTCGGATCCGACGGAGAGATCTTCCTCGCCGTCGATGGCGGGCCCTTCGATATGGTCAGGCATCAGGTCGCCACCATCCCGGGCGGAGGCGTCCCGACCAACGGCGGCCCGCTCGCCGGTGCCGTAGCGGTCGCTATCACTACTCAGATCGGCATCGCCAATATCCGGGGCCGCTGTCTCCCCGCCGTCCGGGTCGGAGAGCGTGCCGGTGTCGAGGGGGATCGCCAGTTCGGCATGGGTGCCAGGTCCGCCAACCACATCACTGGCCGAATCGGAGCTGTCGCTCGGGCCAAGCGCTTCCACGCCATGGCCGCGGGTGGTGATCGGGCGCTCTTCGCCCGAATAGTCCAGCGTGCTGCTCGAAGACATGTCTTTTCTCCCTGCAAGTCCAGGTGGGGCGCCCCACGGCGCCTCCTCGGGTACTGTTCGGCAAGAAGCATGCCCCGGATGTGAAAAAGCCCGGTATAACCGGGCTTGGGCAGAGGCAAGGTGAGGCTCACCCTCCCAGTGCAGCCTGCTGATGGCCGATCAGCTCGCGGATGCCCTTTTCGGCCAACCCCAGGAGTCCATCAAGCTCGGCACGGCTGAAGGGAGCACCCTCTGCGGTGCCCTGCACTTCAATGAAACGCCCGGCCCCGGTCATCACCACGTTCATGTCGGTTTCACAGCCGGAATCCTCGACATAGTCCAGATCCAGCAGGGGCACACCCTTGACCATGCCCACCGAAACCGCGGCCACGAAATCGCGGATCGGGCTCTCGGCAAGACGGCCACTTGCGAGCAGGGTACCGACCGCATCGTGCAGCGCCACGAAGGCACCGGTAATGCTGGCGGTACGGGTGCCGCCATCGGCCTGGATCACGTCGCAGTCGATGAGAATCTGCCGTTCCCCCAGCCGGGGCAAGTCCACCACTGCGCGCAGGCTGCGGCCGATCAGACGCTGGATTTCCTGGGTGCGACCGGATTGCTTGCCCGAGGCGGCCTCCCTGCGCATGCGGCTGCCGGTGGAGCGGGGCAGCATGCCGTACTCGGCCGTCACCCAGCCTTGACCCTTGCCCTTGAGGAAACCGGGCACGCTCTCTTCCACCGAGGCGGTGCAGATCACCTTGGTATCGCCGAATTCGACGAGCACCGAGCCTTCGGCATGGCGGGTGTAATGACGGGTAAAGCGGATATCGCGCAGCGCATCGGCTGCTCGCAGGTTGGCACGCATGATGGTTCCGGTATCGGCAAAGGCGGCATTATACCCTGCACTGCCCTGCCCACTCAGGGCTTGGGCGGCAGGCTGGCCAGAATCTCGCGGTGCATGGTCTCTACCGTGGGGTCGACGGCAGGGCGCGGCAGCTTGGCAGGCATCCGCGCGGTATCGAGCATACCGGGTAAATGGGCAATGTCCACGGCCGGGTCCAGCAGTGTCACCGCCACGGCGGAAAGGTTGTCGCCCCCGGCACCGGCACGGCGCTCCGCCACGGTCATCAGAGCAGGCATCACCTGCCCGACATGGCGCCGGGCAAACACTTTCTGCAGTTCTTCGTTGCCCACTTGCGACCACAGGCCGTCACTGCACATCATCACCGTAACGCCGGGTGACAGAAATTGGCGCTCGCCGATGTCAATGTCCGGGTCCTGCGTAGCCCCTAGGCAGTTGTAGATCTTGTTGCGTTCCGGATGGACCAGCGCGCCCTCTTCGGTGAGCATGCCCTGATCGATCATCCGCTGCACCTGCGAGTGATCACGCGAGCGCAGGCGTAGACCATTCTGGTCCAGCACATACAGGCGCGAATCACCCACATGACACCAGAACAGCATGTCATCTTGGATCAGCGCCACCACCACGGTGGTGCACGGTATTTCGGGCAGGCGGTGCTGTACCGCATAATCCAGAATGGCTTGGTGCGCGGCACTGATGGCATTGATGAGGAAACGGTTGGGGTGCTGCAGCTTGGGCACTGCCTGCTGATGGAAGAGCTCCCCCAAAAGGTCCACGGTAATCTGTGCCGCCACTTCTCCCTGAAGATGCCCGCCCATGCCGTCGGCCACCACCATGAGCACCGCATCGCGGGTGTGCGTCAGCAGTACCCGGTCCTGGTTGCTCGCCCGCCCTCCGACACGACTTTCTTGAAATACAGCCAGTTTCATCGGCGGCTCCTCACGACGAACGACCGGTCAGGCCCTTGAGCCAGCAGACCAGCCTGTTACCGGTTTCGGGGGCCGGACGTTCTTCCGGTGCACTGAAGGGTGTGGCCATCAGGCGCTTCTGCACCACCATGAGGCTGGCAGGCCGCGCATCGGGCGACAGCGACAGGCACTCGTCCACCAGGGCGATCAGTTCAGGCGAGTAGTCATAACGGAACAGCGTGCTTGCCGGCACCAGCCTGTCTTCCTGGCGACGCAGGTTCGCTGCCTGCGGCGTACCCCCTCCCATACAGGAATAGAGGCACGCACCCACGGCGTAGATGTCTGTCCACGGGCCCAACGGCTGCTCGCGGTCGTATTGCTCGGGGGCTGCATAGCCGGGTGTATACATCGCAGCAAAGCGTTCGTTGCCGCGCAGCAGAGTCTGGCGGGCTGCGCCGAAGTCCAGCAACAGCGGAGCGCCGCCACGGCGCAGATAGATGTTGGCCGGCTTGATATCCAGATGCAGCAGCCGGTGCAGGTGCACTTCGCGCAGGCCAGCCAGCAGTGCGGCAAAGCAGTTGCGCAGCCTGCGCTCCTCCAGCCTGCCACCGGCCAATTCCAGTTCGCGGCCCAGCGAGCGTCCCTCGGCATACTCCATCACCATGTACACCGTCTGGTTGGCGCGGAAGAAGTTGGTCACCCGCACCACGTTGGGGTGCTCAATCTCCGCCAAGACGCGCCCTTCTTCGAAGAAACACTTCAGTCCCAGATTGAAGGCATCCCGGTCCAGTTCATGACGCACGGTAACATCACCGTTCTCGTCGCGACAGGCCAGTTGCCGGGGCAGGTATTCCTTGATGGCAAACTTCTGGTCCTTGTCATCCAGAGCCAGGTACACGACGCTGAATCCGCCGTGTGAGAGCTGCCGCACGATGGTGTATTCGGCCAACCTGTAGCCGGGCGCAAGAGCCGTTTGTTCGCTGGATTGAGTCATGGAGAGGCTGTTGTTATAGTGCATACAGGGCCTGGAATTGACATTGGCAACAATTCAGGCCCGGTACCAATCAAGTGATTCTACCGGGAGCACATCATGATACAAAGTATGACAGGCTTTGCGGCCGTCAGCCGGGAATTTGCGGGCGGCGTCCTGACGCTGGAGCTCCGTGCGGTCAACCACCGCTATTTGGATATCCAGATGCGTCTGCCCGAAGAGCTGCGTGTCATCGAGTCGCAATTGCGCGAAGCGATTGCCGCCAAAGTCAGCCGCGGCAAGCTCGAATGCCGCATCGGGCTCAACCAGTCGGAGGCCACACAGCCCACGCTGGAACTCAACCGTGAATACGTTGCCCGGCTCGTGGGCGTGGCCGCAGAAGTACAGGACTTGGCACCACAGGCCAAGGGGCTGTCGGTAGGCGAACTGCTGCGCTGGCCGGGCGTACTGCAAACCAACACGCTGGCGCCTGAAGAGCTACATCGCCTCTGCTTCGAAAGCCTCAACCGGGGACTGGCAGACTTCAACGCCTCCCGTAGCCGCGAAGGCGAAAAGCTGCGCGACATCCTGAACGAGCGGGTGGCTGGCATGGAACAGATCATCACCTCGGTCAAGCCACGCCTGCCGGAAATTCTCGACAACTACATGAACAAGCTTTCCGCCCGGCTGCGTGAAGCGGTAGACAATGTTGATGACGACCGGCTCAAGCAGGAATTCGCGCTCTTCGCCCAGAAGATAGACGTGGATGAGGAACTGTCCCGTCTTTCCAGCCATCTGAGCGAAGTCAAGCGCATCCTGAAAGCGGGCGGCCAGGCAGGCAAGCGCTTGGACTTCCTGATGCAGGAGCTCAACCGCGAAGCTAACACCTTGGGCTCCAAGTCGGTCTCGACCGAAACCACCCAAGCGTCCGTCGAACTCAAAGTCCTGATCGAACAGATGCGCGAGCAGATCCAAAATATCGAGTAATATTTCATGTCGTGTCACACCGTGGCACCGAACCAACAAAAGCCCCGTCATTCGGGGCTTTATTCATTTCATGTCGTGTCACACCATATCAACAAAGCGCATACTTAGCGTGTACCCAAGAGTGTACCCAAGGCCATTTTTGGCCACCCGTTTGGGTACACCCCCCTATTCGCTGTTTGGATTTTTCGACATCCAAGCCCGGTGCGGGGCTATGGCATCTACTCACTATTCAGGGCGCAACATGGCAAAGCTGACCGACATGCAAATCAAGGCTTGGATCAAGGCCGGCGAGCGTTTCGAGGGGCGCGGCGATGGTGACGGCCTGTGGCTGCGCTACAGGGAGTCGGACAAGGTGCCCGTATGGCGTTTCCGTTACAAGCTGGCAGGTAAACCCCGCACGCTGCAAATTGGCACCTATGCCGAACTATCACTGGCAAAAGCCCGAGAGGTGGCCAAGGCGATGGCCGCCCGCGTGGCGCTTGGCTATGACGTGGCCGGAGAGAAGCAAGAACGCAAGGCCGCCGCACTGGCCAAGATCGAGGACGAGCAAAACGCCGTCACCATGCTGGTGCTGGCCAATGAGTATTACGAGCGGATGATCCTTGGCCGCTGGAAACATCCCGACATCGTTCGCCGCCGCATCGACAAGGACATTGGCCCGGCACTGGGCCACATGAAGGTGGATGACATCAAGCCCCGCCACATTGACGACATGCTGCAAATCATCGTCAAGCGAGGAGCGCCAAGCATTGCCAATGACACGTTGCGATGGGTGCGCCGCATGTTCGATTACGGCATCAAGCGGCACATCATTGAAATCAACCCGGCCAGCGCCTTTGACCTGAACGATGCAGGCGGAAAAGAAGAGGCCCGTGACCGCGCATTGTCACGCGATGAGCTGGCCAAGCTATTTAGCGCCATGAAGCTGGCCAAGGGGTTTAGCGTCGAGAATGACCTATCCATTCGCCTGCTGTTGCTGCTGTGCGTGCGGAAAATGGAGCTGTGCGCGGCCCGTAAAGAGGAGTTCGACCTACAGGACGGGGTGTGGCACCTGCCTGGTGAGCGCACAAAAACGGGCAAGCCCATAGCGATACCGCTGCCGCCCCTGGCGGTGGACTGGCTACAACAGCTGTTTGACCTTGCCGGGCCAAGTGACTGGCTTCTACCAGCCCGCAAAATGCAGCACCGCATGGTTCCCCACATCCATGAGGGCACCATCGGCACGGCGCTTGGCAAGGTTAAGCCCCACATGCCGGACGTTCCGGCCTTCACCGTTCACGATCTGCGACGCACAGCCCGCACCCACCTAGCCGAGCTGGGCATTGATCCAGTCGTGGCCGAACGCTGCCTGAACCACAAGATTCCGGGCGTGGAAGGCATCTACAACCGCCACGACTACTTCACCGAGCGCCGCGACGCCCTGAACAAGTGGGCCGGCCTGCTGGATGCCCTGGACAAGGGCGAGCCGTACAACGTGACGCCGATTACCAAGGGCCGGAAGAAAACGGCCTGACACCAGCTTTGCCGACACCTAGCCCGACGGGGCGAAAAGCGGGAAACCCTGCCCGCCTGGTGTTGGCTACCGAACAGGGATGCACAAAGGGGTGCACAGTTGGAAGCAAGTAAACTGCCAGCCTATATAGGCAATATCGAGGTTCTTTCACTTTGCATGGGCGCAAACTCTTTTGTACAGATTGAGTACAACGATATGTACAACTGGTACAAAACCGAAATAAACCCATCTGCTAGCCATGCCTCATTGCTTAAGTGGTGTAAAGATAATGACGTCGAATGGCCGCTGGCCAGCGCATGGCAAAAAGTATCCCAGCGGAAAAATGCCAGAAAAGATTCTCAGTTGGACTCTGGTGCAAGTGTAGAAAGTACGACCACGGGGGAACTAGCGAACCTTGCCCAGCGCCTGGCCGAAGCCGAACTAAAGGCCGAGCGTCTGGCTCAAGAGCTGGACGTCATCACCACCGAACGTGACAAGCTACGCCATGAGCTGCAAGGCTTAACGGAGGAGCTTATCAGCGCAATGAGAGATGCTGAGCAAAGCAAAGCCGACCTGCAACAAACCAAAACCGACTTGCTACAAGGCAAGAGCAGAACATCCGCGCTGAAACTGGTGGGAGGCATGGCATTGGCCGTTTACAAGATTCCAATCAAAAGCGGTAGATTGACCGGCCTTGCAGAGCTGAGAAGAGACTTGGATAGCGTGGGGGTAGCCATCAGCGAAGATGTTATTCGCAGCCACCTGAATGCCGCCGCCGAAGTTATCTAGCCGCCAAAGCCCCGCCAGTCCTAGTTCAATCCCCGATATCAGGTATCCACAAACCCGATATCGGGCCTCCACCCCAAGCAACAGCGGTTTCATAGCCCTGCCAATCACGGCATGTCATAGGAAACCGCATCATGCAAAACCAAGTCATCACCCTCCCCCAGACTGGCTATGTCCGACTACCCCTGCTGGTAGGTGAAGCCAAAACCGGCAAGCCAGGCGTTCTTCCCTTTTCCGCATCCACGCTGTGGCGACGTGTGCGCCAAGGCACATTCCCTGCGCCGGTAAAACTCTCGGAGCGCGTCACAGCCTGGAAAGCCGAGGACATCCGTCAATGGCTGGATGCGCAAGGCAAGGAGGCCGCGTAATGAGCAAACTCATTCAGGCCGACTTCAACGGTCAGACTATGCACTTCACTGCCGATGCCTGGTTTAACGCGACAGACGCCGCAGAGAAGTACGGCAAGCGCCCAGTTGACTGGCTTAGCCAAGACGGCACTCGGGAGTACATCGCCACGCTGGCCGACATGCTCAAATGTGAGCCAGGCTCACTTTTGAAGACTAAGCGCGGCAACAATGGCGGCACCTGGATGCACCCGAAGCTAGCGGTAGCCTTCTCCCGGTGGCTGGATACACGGCTGGCCATCTGGTGTGACATGCAGATTGACGGTCTCATCCGTGGCCATGCTGGTGTTGGTGACTGGCAATCTGCCCGCATCGAGGCGGCCAGCCGCTTCCGTGGCGTTTGCGACATGCTGAACCTGTCCCGGCAGGCCGATGGCAAGACCACGGCCCGGCACCATTACAGCAACGAGGCACTGCTGATTAATGAAGTGCTGACCGGAAGCCGTGCACCGCTAGTCCGTAATAGCTTGAGCAAGGTTGATCTGCGCTTGCTGGAACTGCTGGAAGCCCAAGACATGGTATTGCTGGGCCGTAGCACGACCTACGAGGAACGCAAGCAAGCCTTGCAGTCATTCGCCCAAGCGCAGCGCCAGCGCCTGGCTATCCCCTTGCGTGTGGCATGAGGTGGCATACCATGACCCTTGCCACCCAACACCAGCCACGACATAATGCCCCTGTCCCGTTCAATAGCGGGGCCGGGTTTGGCGACTCGAGTAACTTGGCGGACAACCGCCACAATGGCGGCTTTTTTACGTCCGTATACCACCCGTGGTACGTCCAGTTTATGGCGGGCCATGGTGGGGATACCTTCGGGTATGCCGGTTCCAAGTTCCGGTTCGCCAACCCCGCCATGTGCCTGCCACCCCCGTTTGGCGACGGATGGCAGGCTATCCAAATTAACTTGGAGGCCACCATGCCTAGCATTACCCGCGCAATCCGCGCACTACTCTCCCGCACTCATTCTGTATCCGTTATTCGCACCGCACCGACACTGAGCGAAGCCCGCCGCATTGCTGCGCACTTGGTGGATGCTGGCGCACGCTGCCGCATTACAGCCGTGGCCCATGGCTTTGACGTGGAGGCTCTGTAATGAACTCCAATCTGCTTGCCACGCTGGTGGAAAACCACCACGCCTTGACCGCTGAAACCCCGCGCCACCCGACGGCTAAATGCTCTGTGCCGAGCCTGAGCGAGCATGACCTGAGCGTGCTGGAAGGCACCATTCAAGTGATGCAAGACGACGTGGCCGCCGCACTGCAAGGGCTTGGCCAACTGGTCAACAACTACCCCCGCGATATTGGCGACGAGGCCGAGTTATTACCCAAGGTCGGCCAACTGTTGCGGGTGCTGGGTGACGTACTGGACGTGGCCAATGGAGCCGCCGTGCCGGTGGCCAATCAGCAATGGCTGCATAGCCAAATCCGCCTTGCCAGCAAGGAGGCCACCCATGCTGACCGCTAACCAACTCCACGCCGCCGAGTATGACGGCCAAGCCGCTGCGCATCGCCTGCTGTTGCTGGTCAATGAGCATTTGCACCCGTCGGCCTACACCAACGAGCAAGAGCGCAAAGAGGCCGCCAGTGCCGTGCTGGAAGCCTTCGCCAGCGTGTTTGCCGGATGCCTGTCCGAAGCCTTGGAGCATCCGGGAAACGATGCCGTGGCCGTGCTGTATCAGCGCATTGCCGAGCGAGCGCCGGAACTGCTGGCAAGCCTGAACCGCTAATTCCCCCTGACTGAATACGCCTGTCATGGCCGCCTGATGGCCATGGGTTGGGCAAACTACGTCCGAAAGGCACGTTATGAATGCTCCCTACCATTCGCCAGAGGCCGCGCTGCTTGGTGCTATGCGTGCGGCTGGTATTGCGCCCGTTGTTAAGGCGGTGTTGAGTTTTGACGGCAAGGTGTGCCGTTTTGATCTTGAAGGCCGCAAGCGCGGCAAAAAGCATGGCTGGTTTGTCGGCCACACCGAAGGACTGGATGCCTGGGGCTGCTTTGGTGATTGGTCTACAGGCTTTCAGCAATCGTGGAGCCTACGCAATCGCCAGACCATGAGCGAGTCCGAACGCATCGACCTTGAGCGCCGCATAACTGAGGCACGTATGGCGGCAGAGGCCGAGCGCCAGCGTCTGGCCACTATCGCCACGGAGAAGGCACAGACCAATTGGGAACGCGGCCACGACATTTCGGCCAACCATCCTTATCTGCTGGCCAAGGGCATCATTCCCTACGGCGCACGCCAGTTGCGTGACATGTTGCTTGTCCCCGCCTGCATTGACGGCAAGATTGTGACCATGCAGTACATCGGCAAAGACGGCACTAAGACCTTCCAGACCGGAGGCCGGACAAAAGGCGCATCGCTGGTGCTGGGCCGACTCAAGGACGCCGCCATTGTGCTGGTGTGTGAGGGCTGGGCGACTGGATGCACCTTGCACCAAGCCACTGGCCTGCCTGTGGTCGTGGCGTTCAATGCCCATAACCTGATAGCCGTGGCCGAACGGCTGGCCGCGAGCCTTCCCGCTGACGTGGCCGTGTTGGTGTGTGGTGACTCTGACGCCAGCCTGACCGGCCAGCAGGCCGCCAGCAAGGCCGCCATGTCCCTGTACCCGCGAGGCCGTGCGATAGTCCCGACGTTTACCGATTCGCAGTTGGAAGCCTACCGCCAGCAGCATGGCGACAAGCTGCCGTCTGACTTCAACGATCTGGCCCAGTTGGCTGGCATTGAGGAGGTATCCGCATCGGTCAATGCAGAGTTATCAAAAATCGACGGGAACAACGGGAACAACGGGAACATGACGCTACAAGCCAATAACGACGGGGGGTTAAGCGAGTCAGAATTGTTCCCGTTGGCTGAAAACTGGAACGGGAACAACGGGAAAAACGACGTAAAAAGCAGCATTCCGTCCGGGTTTCTGCTGGTATCGAATGGAGAACGCCCCGGCGTGTACTGGCTAGACCCTGACGGCGAGAAGCCGCCTCGCTGGGTATGCTCACCGCTGACGGTAGACGCCAAGACCCGCGACGAACGCGGGAGCAATTGGGGGCGCTTGTTGTCGTGGCGTGACGCGGAACGCCGCCTGCACCGCTGGGCCATGCCGTCAGAGCTGACGTGCGGAGATGGCGCAGAACTGGCTAAAGAGCTGGTGCGCGGTGGCTTGGATGTAGACCCGACACGCAAGGCCCGCGAGCTGCTAAACGCTTATCTGGTGCGCAGTACCCCGCCGCAACTTGTCCGCTGCACCAACCGCACAGGCTGGCACGGTGATGCCTTTGTTCTGCATGACGAGGTAATCGGCAAACTGGATGGCGAGGACGTGTTCCTGCAAAGCGAGCGAGACGAAACCCTTGGCATGGTACAAGCCGGAAGCCTGGACGACTGGCGCGAGAACGTGGCCAAGCTGGCGTCAGGTAATAGTCGGCTGGTATTTGCACTGAGCCTTGCCTTCGCGGCACCGCTGGCCGAGCTGGCGAACGAATCAGGCGGTTTTCACATCGTCGGCACTTCCAGTGCGGGCAAATCTACGGCACTCGAGGCGGCAGCGTCGGTATGGGGCCGCCCGGCTGATTATGGGTACAAATGGCGAGCCACTAGCAATGGGCTGGAAGGCTTATGCGCCAGCCGTAACGACTTGCTGGTGATTCTTGATGAGTTGGCACAGGTTGACCCGCGCGAGGCCGGGGAATCGGCCTACCTGATAAGCAACGGCCAAGGCAAAGCGAGAGCCAGCCGCAACGGCTCCATGCGCACCCCGGCACGCTGGCGGGTGCTGCTGTTGTCGGCAGGGGAAATCAGCCTGGGCCAGCACATGCAGGAGGCCGGAAAGCAAACTCGCGCCGGGCAGGAAGTCCGCCTGATCGACATTGCCGCCGATGCCGGGGCCGGGCTTGGAATGTTTGATGTTCTGCATGACGAAGCGTCTGGCGCGGCGCTATCACAGCGCATTAAAGAGTCGGCACGGCGTTATCACGGCACCGCTGGACGCGACTTCCTTCGAAAGCTAACCGAAGAACGGCGCGAGGATGTATCCGACACTATCCGCGACGGGATAGCAACGTTCATTGCCGATGACGTACCGAGTGACGCATCCGGCCAGGTGATACGCGCCGCCAGCCGCTTTGCCCTGGTTGCCGTCGCCGGTGAAATTGCCACCGCTTGGGGACTGACAGGCTGGCAGCAAGGCGAGGCCATGGCGTCTGCCATTCGGCTGTTCAGGGAATGGATAGGCTCGCGCGGAGGGGCTGGCGACGCGGAAACACGCGAAGGACTGGCCGCCGTTCGCGCCTTTCTGGAGACACACGGGGAAAGCCGGTTTACCTCATGGGACGCTGACCCTGCCACCGCTGCACGCACCATTAACCGCGCCGGGTTCCGCCGAATGGAAGATGACGGCCTTTGGTTTTATGTCCTGCCTGCTGCCTTTCAGCGTGAGATGTGCCGAGGCGTCAGCCACTCGCTGGTTGCCAAAGCGATGGCCGGTAAGGGATGGCTCAAGACCCAAGCCAAGGACAGATTCACCTTCAAGGCCCGACTACCGGGAATGGGTGCCAAGCCGTCAAACGTCTACCTGGTTACGCCAGCCGTTTGGGAGGATGAGTAATGAAACTCGACCTTTCCCGGCTCAACGTTCCCGGTGTTACCGTTTGCCAAAACGCCGGGCGGGAACACAATGCAAACGCTGAAACCCTTACGGCACAAGGCTTTGCGGCTGATGTTCCCGTTGTTCCCGTTGTTCCCGTGAAAAATGGCAAGGTTCGTAACGACGCGAGAACACCTAGCGCACCGCCTGGTGTTTCCAAGGTAACGACACCCGCACCGTCCCTGCCTGCCGATCTGCTGGCGCGTGCCAACCTGATCTGCCAACTGGAGCAATGGCCCGAGGCCGACCGATTGGAATGGCTGGACATATTGCGCCGTCAGATTGACCGTGATGGCGTGCCGGTGCCCGAGCTGGTGGCGTGTCTGGATGCCCACCTTGCCGTGCACCATGGCGTGACACCCGAGGCGATACGGGTAGCCGCCTGAGCGGTGGCGATGCAGTACAGCTACAGCGGCCCGCATGGTAAGGGAGGGGGGTATCGAAACCTTGAGATGCCCGCCCCTCTAGACCGCCTGTATTCCCACGTGCGGATTTTTCCCCTCTGGAGGAAATTGTTAAAAGGCTTAACATCCAGCCGGCAGCGGCCTGTAACAGGCGCTTGGCCTTGCCTGGCATGGTTTTGAATGCGTACAGACTGCCCCACCCTACCGAGCCGCCCACCTGGCCGGCAAAAGGCCACCAAACCCGAGCACTCCGTTTTGGCGTGTACCCAGGGGTGTACCCACAACAAAAAAGCGAATAGCACAATCCTTTACTGGCAAGGCTTTCATGCCTATACTCAATAAACAGATCCAACATTGAATAGGCCGAAGCTGCGCAACGCAGCTATATCCTTCACATAAAAAAGCCCCTTTAAAGGGGCTTTTTTATGTGTTCGGAGCGGCTGGTGGTACCGGTACCGGAGCGCTGATTGGATTTTGTGTGAACAAAGCAAAGCGCCCTGACGGAAGTCAGGGCGCTGTAATGG
>SMDA01000008.1 GCA_004346645.1 Gulbenkiania mobilis | reverse complement strand
CTCTCGCAAACCACTCACACCTATCGGTTGTTCTAAACTGTCAAAGATCAGGCCGGCGCCGTTGCGCTCAGCAGAGGAAGCGAACTATACCCACCCAATAAGGACGCGTCAACACTTTGTTACGGATTATTTGCAAACCAACCTCTTCCAGCCCCGGAACAGGCCCATCGCACCCCTCTGACGAACGAGCGAGGCAGCCCTGGGGCCCTTGCACCTTCTGCCAGCGACAGCCGGGTGCAAGGGGCTTAGGAACTTAGGTCATTACTTGCCGCGCAGTTTTGCGAAGGCGGCCGCCATGGCCGTATCGGCTGCCGGCGCCTGCGTGCGGTTGGTGCCGGCACGCGTGCCTCGCGCCTCCCCTCCCCGCGCAGCCCCACCGCGCCCACTCTGGCCCACTTCGTCATCCAGACGCATGGTAAGGGCAATGCGGCGGCGCTTGACATCCACCTCCAGCACCTTGACCTTGACCACGTCGCCGGCCTTGACCACCTTGCGCGGGTCATCGATGTACTTGGTGGAAAGGGCTGAGATGTGGACCAGTCCGTCCTGATGCACGCCAATGTCGACGAAGGCGCCGAAGTTGGCCACATTGGTCACGACACCTTCGAGCACCATACCCGGCTGCAGGTCCGCCAGATCCTCCACACCTTCCTGGAAGGTGGCGGTCTTGAACTCCGGCCGGGGGTCGCGTCCGGGCTTGTCCAGTTCGCGCAGAATATCCATGACGGTGGGCAGGCCGAAGCGTTCATCGGTGTAGTCCGCTGGGCGCAGACTCTTGAGAAAGACGCTGTCTCCGATGAGCTGCTTCACATCGCGCCCCACCCGCGCAACGATCTTTTCGATCACAGGGTAAGCCTCGGGGTGGACGGCGGAGGCGTCCAAGGGATTGGGGCCGTTGGAAATGCGCAGGAAGCCGGCGGCCTGTTCAAAGGTCTTTTCGCCTAGGCGCGGCACTTTCAGCAGCTCCTGCCGGGTGTGGAATACGCCGTTCTGGTCGCGGTAGCTGACGATGTTGCTGGCCAGCGTAGCGTTGAGGCCAGAGATGCGCGCCAGCAGCGGGACCGAAGCGGTGTTCACGTCGACCCCCACGGCATTGACGCAGTCTTCCACCACCGCATCCAGCGCGCGGGCAAGCTGGCTCTGGTTGACGTCGTGCTGATACTGGCCCACCCCGATGGACTTCGGGTCGATCTTGACCAGTTCGGCCAACGGATCCTGCAGGCGACGGGCAATCGATACAGCCCCCCGCAACGATACATCCAGCTCCGGGAACTCACGCGCAGCGAGCTCTGAAGCCGAGTAGACCGAAGCGCCCGCTTCGCTGACGACGATCTTGGTGAGCCCGAGCTGTGGGAAGGCCTTGATGAGGTCGGCGGCGAGCCTGTCGGTCTCCCGGCTGGCGGTACCGTTGCCGATGGCGATCAGCTCCACCTTGTGACGGGTCGCCAGAGCAGCCAGGACAGCGAGGGATTTGTCCCATTCACGTCGTGGCTCGTGCGGATAGATGGTGGCAGTGTCGACGAGCTTGCCCGTGGCATCCACGACCGCCACCTTGACGCCGGTGCGCAGCCCCGGATCCAGCCCCATCGTCGGGCGCAGGCCGGCCGGTGCGGCCAGCAGCAGGTCGTGCAGGTTGGCCGAAAAGACCTTGATGGCCTCGGCATCGGCAGCCTCCTTGATGCGCGCGATCAGTTCGAGCTCCAACGAGAGGAATATCTTGGCCCGCCACGTGAGACGGACCGTGTCCAGCAGCCACTTGTCGGCCGGACGGCCGGCGTCGGCAATGCCAAAGCGGGCGGCGATCGCCTGCTCGTAGGCCGAACGTTCGGTGATAGGGGTGTCGTCGGACTGATACTTGAGTGCGAGGTTGAGCACGCCTTCATTGCGCCCGCGCAGCAGGGCCAGAGCACGGTGGGAGGGCGTGCTGCGCAAGGGCTCGCGATGGTTGAAGTAGTCAGAGAACTTGGCGCCCGCCTCCTCCTTGCCTTCCACCAGGGTGGCGGCCAGTTCGCCTTCATTCCACAGGCGTTCACGGAGGTGGCCCAGCAGCTCGGCGTCCTCGGCAAAGCGCTCGATCAGGATGGCGCGGGCACCATCGAGCACTGTGCGCGCGTCGGCAAAGCCGGCTTCGGCATTGAGGAAGCCTTCGGCGAGCGCGGTCGGCTCCTGCTGGGGATCGGCGAGCAGGGTGTCCGCCAGCGGGGCCAAACCCGCCTCGCGGGCAATCTGTGCCTTGGTGCGGCGCTTGGGCTTGTACGGCAGGTAGAGATCTTCGAGCGTGGTCTTGTTGTCGGCCGCATACAGGGCGGACTCCAGCTCGGGCGTGAGCTTGCCCTGTTCGGCGATGCTCTTGAGGATGGTTTCGCGCCGGTCGTCCAGTTCGCGCAGGTACACGAGCCGTTCGGCCAGGGTTCGCAACTGGGTGTCGTCCAGGCCACCGGTGGCTTCCTTGCGATAGCGGGCGATGAAAGGGACGGTGGCGCCGCCGTCGATCAATTCGATGGTGGCGGCGACTTGCGCCTCGCGGACGGCGAGTTCTGCCGCGAGGCGGCTGGCGATGCTTTTCAACATTCGGCTTTTTTCTTCTGCTTGAAAAAAGCCGTTACTTTAGCCGCTTGGGCCCGGAAATCAAGCCGCTTCCGGTGTGGGCGCAGCCAGCCAGGCCTGTGCCGCCTCGACGCTGTCGAAATAGCGGGCATGGGTGGCGGCCAGCAGGCCCGACAGATGCGCGGCCAGCTTGATCCAGACGTCGCTGACCACGATGGCCAACCGGCCGTAGTCGCCCTCGTGGGCGCGCATGAAGCGCAGTTCCTCAAAGGCCATGTCGAGCGTGAAGTCCACCAGTTCGGACAGGTCCAGGAGGAGGTCGGGCCGGCCCTGCTCCTGAACGCGCTTGAGCAGGGCTTCTTCGAACAGCTTGAAGTCGGCCAGGGTGAATTCGTTGAAGAGCGCCACGTCGAGACCGTAGTTCTGTTCGCGGATGGAGATCATGTCAGGCTCCTTTTTCAGGGACGTGCGTGAAAACGAATCGTTACCCGTATTCTAGCGCCGGCTGGCGACAATGCCGCTGACGACGATCAACGCCATGCCGCCCAGCAGGCCAGGCGAAAGCGGATCGTTCCAGGCAAAGATGCCGATCAGGCTGGAAAACACCACGGTCAGGTAGGACAGGCTGGCAGCCAGCATCTTTCGGCCAACCTTGTAAGCGCGGGTCATCGCCAGCTGCGCCAAGGTGGCGGTGAGGCCGATGCCTGCAAGGGGCCAGACATTGTGTGCGTTGACCGGATGCCAGTCGTTGAAGGCCATCAGCACAAGCCCACCCACCGAGGACACCAGCGCGAAATAGAATACCGTGCGCCACTCCGGCTCGCCGAGTCGGCCCAGCTCGCGCACGTGCAGATAGGCCCAGCCGGCCAGGAAACCCGCACCAAGCCCCATGACGCCCGCCAACCAGGCGTCGGCGGCAAAGGTTGGCCGAAGCAGCAGCACCACGCCGGCAAAACCCAATGCCAGCGCGGCCGTGGCCTGCGTGGTCAGCCGCTCGCGCAGAGCGACGACCGACAGCACCGCAAGAAAGAGCGGCGAGGTGTAATTGAGCGTGACGGCGGTGGCCAGCGGCAGGTGCGCGATGGCATAGAAGTTGAGCAAAAGCGCCAGGTAGCCGGTGAGACTGCGCCCCAGATGTGCTCGCCAGTGAGGAGTGCGGAAGCGGGCCCTGCGTACAGCGG
The DNA here is from genome assembly GCA_004346645.1 of Gulbenkiania mobilis. Taxonomy (GTDB): domain Bacteria; phylum Pseudomonadota; class Gammaproteobacteria; order Burkholderiales; family Chromobacteriaceae; genus Gulbenkiania; species Gulbenkiania mobilis. Next base: position 131,400 of record SMDA01000008.1, on the reverse strand, counting down.
CCAGCGGTCCGAGCAATGCCACGCCGAACAGGGTGCGCCACAGCACCAGCTCGATGGGGGAGAAGTCGGATGAGGCGAGCTTGACACAATAGCCCATCAGGCCAAAGAGCACCGAAGCCACCACCATCCAGCCTGCGCCTAGTCGCGAGCCGGGTGCTGCCTCAGGGCTGACTGGAGAAGAAGTCAGGCTCATCGCTTTGCCGCCAGTACACCTGAAAAAATGATCAGCCCGATGGCCAGCACCGCATCCAGCCCCAGCGGGTCCCCCCAGAACAGCAGGCCGAGCAGCGCCGAGAACACTACGGTGACGTAGCCGAAGGTGGCTACCAGGAACTTCTGCCCCTCGCGGTAGGCCCGCGTCATCGCCAGCTGCCCCAGCGTGGCAGTCACGCCGATGCCAAGCAGCGGCCCCAGGCTTTCGGGCGAGAGCGGATGGATCGGCAGGAACAGCATCGTGCCCAGCCCCATCAGAGTGCAGAAGCCGGTGAAGAAGAACACCGTGCGCCACTCGGGCTCCCCCAGCTTGCCCAGCTCGCGTACCTGGAAGACGGCCAGGCCCGCCGACAGCCCGGAACCCAGTCCCATCACGCCGGCAAACCAGGCATCGCCCGACAGCGTGGGTTTGAGCAGCACGATGATGCCGGCAAAGCCCAGTACCAGGGCTAGGCTCACCCGCGCTGACAGGCGCTCACGCAAGAGCCACACGCACAACAGCGCAAAGAACAGCGAGGAGGTGTAGTTGAGCGTGACTGCAGTGGCAATGGGCAGATGCACCAGTGCGTAAAAATAAAGCAGCAGCGACAGGTAACCCGCAGCCGACCGCTTCAGATGGGCGCCGATGTGGTGCGTGCCCAGCGGTTGCCGGCGGATGGCCAGCACGGTGCCGATGCCCACCCAGCCGATCAGCGTGCGATAGAACAGGAGCTCGGTGGCGGAAAAACGCTCCGCACCCCATTTAACGAACACGCTCATCCAGGCGAACAGCAGCGCAGCCACCAGCATCCAGCCTGCTCCAAGCTGACCCGTGCGTAGCCGCAGGAAAAGAGGGTGGGCGAGCAGCAGGTTCATCGGCTGGTGCTCCGCGGCTTGGCGACGAACTCGAGCGACCAGCACACCGACTCCAGCGGGCGCCGCCACGTCTTGTACTCGGCGGCGGTGGCGCTGCAGCGGGCCTCGGCGCGTGTGCGGTCTACCTGCAGCGCCACCATCAGGGTGTTGCGCACGATCCAAAGATGGTTGTCGACAAAATGCCCCTCGCGGTACAGCGCCCCGAGCCGGCCGACCTTGTCATCCAACCGCACCCAGCGGGCTGCCTCACGCTCTCCGGCCGGCTGTGACAGACGCCGAGCAAAGCGTTCCAAGGTGTCTTTTCGGCCAACCCGCCCCACACGCACGCTGACGTCGATGGCTGCCCGTTCACGCTGGTCGGCCTTGGGTGGAATCACCCGCAGCACCCGTTCGCCACGCAGGGTTTCGGGCTGGACACGCCAGCCGGGTGGCACATTGAAGCGCACACCGAGACGGGCATCGGTATAGGGGGCGGCCAGAACGAGGGCCGGCACGAGCGCGGCGATCAGCGACACAAGTAAGCGTTGCATGGAGGGAACGGGCCTGATGGACAAATAAAAAGGCGCGGAACCTTCCGCGCCTTTTCATTGTGCCGCGAAACGGCAGCCTTAGCCAACCAGATGCTCACCCATCAGGCGGCGGTAAAACTCGTGGAAGTGCTGCATCCCGTCCTCGGTGGGCGACTGGTACGGTCCTACCTCGCTCTCGCCCCGCAGCCACAGTGCCTTGCGGCCCTCGTGCATGCGGTAGCAGATCTCATCGTCTTCCTTGGCTGTCTCGAAATAGGCGGCCTGTTCGGCTTGGATGAACTCGGGCTCAAACCAGACGATATCCTCGGGATAGTAGAACTCGGTAATCACGGTGCACTTTTCCGGCCCCTTGGGGATGGCCACGCTCACCACCAGCACATGCGGGTACCACTCCACCATGATGTTGGGGTAGTAGGTCAGCCAGATGGCGCCGTACTCGGGCTGCTGGTCGGCATAGCGCCGGAGGACCTCTTCGTGCCACTTGCCGTAGATCTTGCTGCCGGCACGGGCGAGGCGGTTCTTCACCCCCACCGTCTGCACGTGGTACTGCTCGCCCCACTCCCACTTCAGGTCCCCACAGTTCACGAAGTTGCCCAGTCCCGGATGGAAGGGATCGACGTGGTAATCCTCCGAATACACCTCGATGAAGGTCTTCCAGTTGAAGTCGTATTCGGTGATGTGGCTGGAGTGAAAGGCAAAGCCCTCGAAACGCATGTGCCGGGCCACACCCAACTGTTCCAGATCGCGGGCAATGTCGCGCTTGGCATCGAACAGCAGGCCGTTCCAGCTGGTGAGCGCGGTCTGGTTGAGGTTGAGGCAGGGGGTTTCGGGGAAGTGCGGCGCACCCACCAGCTGTCCTGCAGCGTCATAGGTCCAGCCGTGCAGATTGCAGACGATGTGGTTGCCGTTGCCACGGCCTTGGTAGATCAGTGCCTGGCGATGGCGGCAGACGTTGGAGATGAGCTTGACCTCGCCTCCTACGCGCTTGAGCATCTTGCCGTGTCCCATCCACGCGAGCGTATGGTAGTCGCCTTCATTGGGCACCATCAGCGCGTGGCCGTAGTACTGCGGGGCGTCGGCGAACAGGACTTTCTGCTCGATCTCGTAAAAGGACGGATCGAAATAGGTATGAACGGGTAGCTGGGCGGCAGACGCTTGAAGCAGCTGCGAAGAAGCCAGATCAGACATTATTCCCACACCTCCGTGGAAGAAGATATAAGACCAGCCGAATCTCGCTTGTGACGAGTTTACGGTACTTAAGTGCTGCAAAGTCATCGGGTTGAGAACACGGGCTCCACAACCCGAGGGGCGGATTTTGCCCCCAAGCCCCCCCGGGGGCAAGCCCTTTCCGGCAAAAAAAACTTGGCCGAAAGCCCCGCTGTGTCCTTTTTACCCTACCTAAAACGCAAAAAAGCGCTTTTATTCTAATAAAAATTTTATATATCAGTAACTTAGTAACAAGAAAAAGTAAAACAGCGCCGAAACAGCCTCCGCTGGCCCGTGCTGCACCGAACAGGGAGAATGCAGGCCGCAGCGGCGGACTAAGGCGCTGCTTCAAACGGATGATTGAGCGCCCTGCCCTGCTTGGCCGATAATGACGGTTGGCAGGGCCTTGCCGGCCCGCTTTCACCTCTGGCCGCAAATTTCACCGTTACGGGCGACCTTTCATGAAAACCTGCATTCTCGTCATCAATTGCGGCAGTTCGTCGCTGAAGTTTGCCGTGATCGATGCCCTGACCCGACAGGCGCATCTGACCGGCCTGGCCGAAAGACTGAACGACGCCAGCGCCTCGCTGACCTTCCGCCAGGGCGAGACGCGCGACACACGCCCGCTGGAAGACGGCACCCATGCCGGCGCCCTGCATGCGCTGATCGGCCTGCTGGAACAGGCTGGCCTCTTACCGCAGATCGCAGCCATCGGACACCGCGTGGTGCACGGAGGCGAGCATTTCCAGGCCTCGGTACTGATCGACGAAGCTGTCATCGCCCAGATCGAGAAATGCGCCAAGCTGGCCCCGCTGCACAACCCCGCTCACCTGATCGGTATCCGTACCGCACTCGAATGTTTCCCTGGGCTGCCCCAGGCGGCGACCTTCGACACCGCCTTTCATCAGACGATGCCGGAACACGCCTACTACTACGCAGTGCCGATGGCACTTTACCGGGAGCATGGCGTGCGGCGTTACGGCTTTCACGGCACCAGCTACCGCTATGTCAGCCAGGAAGCCGCGCGCATCCTGGGCAAGCCGCCGCAGGAGGCCTCTTTCGTTTGCGCCCATCTGGGCAACGGCGCCAGCGTGGCCGCCATCCGGCAAGGCAAGAGCGTGGACACCACGATGGGACTGACGCCGCTGGAAGGCTTGGTGATGGGCACGCGTTCGGGCGATGTCGATCCGGGCCTGTTCGGTCACCTGGCCAACGAATGCGGCATGACGGCCCAGGAGATCAACGACCTGCTCAACAAGCGCTCGGGGCTTCTTGGTCTGTCCGGGCTGTCCAGCGACTGTCGCGAACTGGAACAGGCCGCAGCAGAAGGGCACGAGGGCGCGCGTATCGCGCTGGAGAAGTTCTGTTACCGCCTCGCCAAGCACCTGGCGGGGCAACTGGTGGCGGCGGGTCCGATCGACGCCCTGCTTTTCACCGGCGGCATTGGCGAGAACTCCGCCTGGGTACGCGCACGCGCGGTAGCGTGGCTGGAGCATTTCGGTTTCCGTGTGGATGCTTCGGCCAACGCTGTCTGCGTACGCGGCCAGGGCGGCTTCATCCACGCCGAAGGCAGCACCCCCATTCTGGTGATCAACACCAATGAAGAACTGATGATCGCCCTGGATGCCGCCGCACTGGCCGGCGTGCTGTAAGGGGCAGGACAGGACCTAACATGCAGACGTTTTTCCTGGCACCGACCGGCTTCGAGGCGGGCCTGACTTCAGTCTCCCTCGGCCTGGTGCGTGCACTCGAGCAGGCCGGACTGAAGGTGGGCTTCGTCAAGCCGGTGGCCCAGGGCAGCCATTCCAGCGAGCCGGAGCGCTCCACCCACTTCGCGCGCGCCATCTGCCACCTGAGTGCCCCTGAGCCCCTACCGATGGAGCGCGTGGAACACCTGCTGTCGCAAGGCGAGATCGACCAGCTGATGGAAGAGATCGTCCGTCTCTATCAAGAAGCAGCGCAGAACGTGGACGTGGTGGTGGTGGAAGGTCTGGTACCGGACCAGAAGCAGGTGTACTCCACCTATCTGAACACCAAGATCGCGCGCAACCTGCAGGCGCAGACGATCTTCGTGGGCGCGGCTGACCGGCTGGCCACGCACGAAATCGCCGAGCAGCTGGAAATGAACATCCAGGCATTCGGCGGCAGCGTGCGCCCCTTTGCCGGTTACATCCTCAACCGCGTGCCGCGCGGCGTGCGAGCCGAGGAAATGGCCCAGGAAATTTTGGAAGCGGGCTCGATGCTGCAGCACCAGCGCCTGCCGATGATCGGTGCCGTGCCGCACGAGCCGGACCTTCTGGCTCCACGCACCCTGGACGTAGCCAACTACCTGCGCGCACGCCTGCTGTTCGCCGGCCAGATCACCCGCCGCCGGGTGCGCAGCATGGCGGTGACGGCGCGCACCGTACCCAACATCGTGCATCTCTTTAAGCCAGGGGCACTGATCATCACGCCGGGCGACCGCGAGGACATTGTCTTGGCAACCTCAATGGCGACGATGAACGGCGTGCCGCTGGCTGGCCTGCTGCTCACCTGCGACGCCCTGCCCGACCCGCGCATCCAGCAGTTGTGCCATCAGGCTTTCACCAGCGGCCTGCCGGTGATGTCCAGCGAATACAACACCTTCGAGACCACCAGCTACCTGAGCAACATGAGCCGTCAGGTGCCGGCGGACGACACCGAGCGGATGGAGCGGGTGATCGACTTCGTGGCTGAGCATCTGGATGCGGCCGCACTGCGGCTGCGTGTGGGCGAGCCGCGCGAACGCCGGCTGCCTCCACCGGCCTTCCGCTACCAGTTGATGGAAAAGGCGCGTGCAGCCGGCAAGCGCATCGTTCTGCCCGAAGGCAACGAACCGCGCACCGTGCGTGCGGCGGCCATCTGCCATGAGAAGGGCATTGCCCGCTGCGTGCTGATCGGTCAGCGCGCTGAAATCGAGCAGGTGGCACAGGCACAGGACATCACACTGCCCGAAGGTATCGAGATCGTCGATCCGAACGAGGTGCGTGGCCGTTATGTCGGCCCGATGGTGGAGCTGCGCAAAGGTAAGGGGCTGACGCCGCCGGTGGCCGAGCAGCAGCTTGAGGACAACGTGGTGCTGGGCACGATGATGCTGGCGCTGGGCGAGGTGGACGGCCTGGTCTCGGGCGCGGTGCATACCACGGCCAACACCATCCGGCCGGCGCTGCAGCTGATCAAGACCGCGCCCGAAGCCAAGCTGGTGTCGAGCGTGTTCTTCATGCTGATGCCGGACCAGGTGCTGGTATACGGCGACTGCGCGGTCAACCCCGACCCTACCGCCGAAGAGCTGGCTGACATCGCCATCCAATCCGCCGACTCTGCCGCGGCCTTCGGCATTCCGCCGCGGGTGGCAATGATCTCCTATTCCACCGGTTCTTCGGGCACCGGATCGGACGTGGAGAAGGTGCGGGCCGCTACCCGGCTGGCACGCGAGAAACGACCGGACCTGGTGATTGACGGCCCGATGCAGTATGACGCCGCCAGTGTCGAGAGCGTCGGCCGACAGAAGGCACCCGACAGCCCGGTCGCCGGCCGAGCCACGGTTTTCGTTTTTCCCGACCTCAATACCGGCAATACAACCTACAAGGCGGTACAGCGTTCGGCCAACGTCGTCAGCGTGGGGCCGATGCTCCAAGGCCTGCGCAAGCCGGTGAACGACCTCTCGCGTGGCGCCTTGGTGGACGACATTGTCTACACGATCGCCCTGACTGCCATCCAAGCACAACAGATCGTGCGCAGCTAAGTCCGCCTGCGGTCGAGCCCGTTGCCCCTGCCAAGCGTTTGCTTTAGATTTGGCTGGAGACAACGGGCTTTTTTACGTCTGTTGCTTCAAAAAACCAATAAAAAGTCCCTACGGACGCACAACGACGAGGAAGAAACGCATGACACTCGCTGCCATCGCAGAATGGTTCGTGCCCGAGAATGCCCGGCAGACACCGGAGCTGGCGATCCGCGCCCGCACCGTGGTCAGCATGGGTCTGCTTGCAGGCATCATCGCTCCACTCTTTGCACTGTCTTACTTCAAACTACATCACCCGGCCATGGGCTACGGCATCCTCCTTGGAGGCGTCTGTCTGTTGTTGGGCCCTTTCCTGCTCAAGATGACCGGGGCCATCCGGCTGACCGCCGAGTTCCTTGTGCTGGCGATGTACGGCATGGTGTGCTGGATGGTGTACGTCAATGGCGGCATCCTTTCCACCAGCGCCGTCTGGTTCGCGTCGATCCCGTTTGCCGCCATCTTCGTGGCCGGCCGGATGTCCGGCATGGTGTGGACCGGCCTGACGCTGGTGGCAATAGGGCTTTTCTTCCTCGCCGCCCACGACCCGGGCAGCCTGCCGCCCACACCCATTCCCCACACCGAGTTCCCGGCCTTGCAGGCCAAGTCACTGGTGGGCCTGTCGCTGGTGATCCTGGCCCTGGCCATGGCCTACGACCGCGCCAAGAGCCGCAGCTTTGAAAAACTGGAAGCCGCCCGCAGCGAGGCCGAGCAGGCCAGCCACGCGATGCAGCGCATGATGGAGCAGGTGACACGCTCGATCCATGCAGCCTCCAGCGCCAGCCGCGAGATCGCAGCCAGCACGACCATGATGGCGCGCACCATGCACGAGCAGCGCGAGCGGGCCGAAGAAATGGTATCAGCCGCGCAGGACATGGCGGTGGTCAGCACTCAGACCACGCAGCAGTCCCAGGACGCCACACGTACCGCAGACACCGCCGGGGCCGCGGCCAGCAGTGGCGGCGAGGCAATGGACAATGCAGTGCAGCAGATCAACCAGGCCAGCGAAGCGATCCGGCAGGCGGCGCTGCGGCTGGAAGACCTGGGAGAAAAGAGCACGGAGGTCAGCGGCATCGTGCAACTAATCCGCGGCATTGCGGACCAGACCAACCTTCTGGCGTTGAACGCTGCCATCGAGGCGGCCCGTGCCGGCGAGTTGGGCCGCGGCTTTGCTGTGGTGGCCGACGAAGTACGCAAGCTGGCCGAGCGCACCCAGCAGGCCACCCTGGATATCGAACACAAGATCCGCCTGATCGTGGACGGCACCAACGAGGCGATCGTGGCGATGCGCAGCGGCAGCACGCAGATCCAGTCCGGTCAGGCCTTCACCGCCGCCGCACAAGAAAAACTGTCAGGCGTCATCGACGACACCCATCGGCTGGCCCAGATCCTGGTGATGGTCGCCAGAGCGGAGGAAACACAGAATGCCGGCTTTGCCCGGTTCGCCAGCAACATCACCGCCGTGGGCGAATCCACCCGCAGCCTGTCCGGGGAAACCGAAACCATTGCCCAGGCTACCCGCCGGCTGGATGCGCTGATGGCGGACCTGGGCCAATCGGTCAACCGCTTCAGCGGCGAAACCGCCTCGCCCGCCTGACCCCCTGCAAGGGTTGGCCGAAGCCCGTTCACAAGGCAGGCATCCGCCTGCCTTTGGACATCGCGCGCAGACGGGGCGCCCGGACGCCGCCGCAGGGGGCAGGCTTGCTATAATCGCGGTCTCTTTTTCCAGACGCTCTTTAGCCTCGCGCATGAACCCCACCGAACGCCTCGCGCCCCTCATTGCCGCCCTGGACACCTGTCTGCTGAAGGACCGCGCACCCTTACGCCGCCGCCTGGACGAGATTGCCGGCCGCCTGCGCCGCGGCCAACCGGCCGACCGTCAGGAAGCGGACGTAGCGCGGCAGATCACTGCCTCGCAGGAGCGGCTGGCCGCACGCCAGGCCCGGCTGCCCGTCCCCACCTTCGACGACGCCCTGCCCGTCAGCCAGCGGGTGGAGGAAATCCGCAGCGCGATCGCCCGGCATCAGGTGGTGATCGTCAGCGGCGAAACCGGCTCGGGCAAAACCACACAGCTACCCAAGATCTGTCTGTCGCTCGGACGCGGTGCGGCCGGACTGATCGGCCATACCCAGCCCCGCCGGCTGGCTGCGCGCTCGGTGGCCAACCGGATCGCACAGGAGCTGGGCTCGCCACTGGGCGAAGCCGTGGGCTTCAAGGTGCGCTTTACCGACCATACCTCCGAGCGCAGCCACATCAAGCTGATGACCGACGGCATCCTGCTGGCGGAAACCCAGACCGACCGCTTCCTCAACGCCTACGACACGCTGATCATCGACGAGGCGCACGAGCGCAGTCTGAATATCGACTTCCTGCTGGGTTACCTGCGCCAGCTGCTGCCGCGGCGGCCGGATCTCAAAGTCATCATTACCTCGGCCACCATCGACGCCGACCGGTTTTCGCGTCACTTCGGCAACGCCCCGGTGATTGAGGTGTCCGGACGCACCTATCCGGTGGAAGTGCGCTACCGGCCGCTGGCCGAGCGCGACGAGGACGAGCGCGAGATGGAGATGGAAGACGCCATCGTGGACGCGGTGGACGAGCTGTCGCGCCAAGGGCCGGGCGACATGCTGGTGTTCCTGCCGGGCGAGCGTGAGATCCGCGACACCGCCGAGAAGCTGCGCAAGGCCGGCATCCGTGGCTACGAGATCCTGCCGCTCTTTGCGCGGCTCTCCAACGAGGACCAGCAGAAGATCTTCCGTCCTTCCGGCGGCCGCCGGGTGGTGCTGGCCACCAACGTGGCCGAGACCTCGCTGACGGTGCCCGGCATTCGCTACGTGATTGATACCGGACTGGCTCGCATCAACCGCTACAGCCCCCGCGCCAAGGTAGAGCAGCTACAGGTGGAAAAGGTTTCCCAGGCTGCCGCGCGTCAGCGCGCTGGTCGCTGTGGACGTGTGGAGGCCGGCATCTGCATCCGGCTTTACAGCGAGGAGGATTTCAACGCCCGCCCGGCTTTCACCGACCCCGAGATCGTGCGCAGCAACCTGGCAGCCGTCATCCTGAAGATGGCGGCCCTACGGCTGGGTCGTGTGGATGCCTTTCCCTTCATCGAGGCGCCCTCCTCGCGCCTGGTGGCTGACGGCTATCAGGTGCTGCAGGAGCTGGGCGCGGTGGACGAGCGGGGCGAACTGACGCCAGTGGGCAAGGAACTGGCACGTCTTCCTGTGGACCCCAAGGTTGGCCGAATGCTGCTAGCAGCACGCGACTTCGACTGCGTAAACGAAGTGCTGGTGATCGCTTCCGCACTGTCGCTGCAAGACCCGCGAGAGCGCCCGTTCGAGGCCCGGGAGGCAGCCGACCGTGCCCAGGCGCGCTTTGCCGACGAAAAGTCCGACTTCCTGGCCTTCCTTAATCTATGGCACTTTTTCGACGAGGCCCTGCGTCACAAGAAGTCCAATCGCCAGCTGGTGAACCTGTGCCACGAACACTTCCTTTCCTACCTGCGGATGCGCGAATGGCGTGACCTGCACGGCCAGCTGGCTGAGATCGCCAGCGAGATGGGCCTGGTGCGCAAGCCGACCGCCCCGGCAGCGGAAGCGACGGAGTCTGCCAGCCCCAAAAAGCGCGAGGCGCTCGCCCAGGTACAGTACGAACGGCTGCACAAGGCGCTCCTGACTGGCCTGATCGGCAACATCGGCATGAAGTCGCTCGAAGGCGACGACTATCTGGGCGCGCGCGGCAGCCACTTCCACATTTTTCCCGGCTCCGGGCTGCGCAAGGGCAAGCCCAAGTGGCTGATGGCGGCCGAGCTTGTGGAAACCACCCGGCTCTACGCCCGCGTGGTGGCGCGCATCGAGCCGGAGTGGGTAGAAACGCTGGCACCGCATCTGGTGAAATCGCACTACTACGACCCGCACTGGGAGAAGGCCCGGGGCGAGGTGGTGGCCAGCGAGCGGGTCACCCTCTATGGACTGACGCTGGTGCCTCGCCGTCCGGTCTCCTATGGCCGCATCGACCCGGCCGGCGCGCGCGAACTCTTCATCCGTGGTGCCTTGGTGGCGGGTGAGTACGCAAGCAACGCACCCTTTTTCCAGCACAACAACCGGCTGATCCGTGAGGTGGAGCAGCTGGAGCACAAGGCCCGGCGGCAGGATGTCCTGGTGGACGAGGACGTGCTGTTCGACTTCTACGCCAGCCGCACCCCGGTCACGGTGGTCGATGCCGCTAGCTTCGAGGCCTGGCGCAAGGAGGCAGAGCGCGACAAACCGCGCCTGCTGTTCATCACCCGTGAAGAGCTGATGCTGCATGCTGCCCAACACGTCAACGAGGAGCAGTTTCCGGAGTGGCTGGACGTGCCCGATGGCCGACTAAGGCTGCGCTACCGTTTCGAGCCCAACCACCCGCTGGACGGTGTGACCGCCGACGTGCCGCTGGCGCTGCTCAACACTCTGTCGCCTGCGCGCTTCGAGTGGCTGGTGCCCGGGATGATCCGTGAGAAGCTGCAGATGCTGATCAAGCAGCTACCCAAGCAGATCCGTCGCAGCTGCGTGCCGGTGCCTGATTTTGTGACGCGCTTCCTTTCGGCCAACCCCGACACGGAAAAGCCAGTGGCACCGCAGCTGGCGCATTTCATCCTGCGCGAGACCGGTGGACTGAAGGTGGACCCGGAAGCTTTCGACCCCGCAGCCCTGCCGCTGCACCTGCTGTTCAACTTCCGCATCGTGGACGACGGCAAGCAGGAGCTGGGGCTGGGGCGCGACCTGGTGGCCTTGCAGCGGGAATTCGGCCAGGCCGCCCAATTGACCTTCCGCGACTCCACCGCCGACTTCGAACGGGACGATGTGCGGGTGTGGGATTTCGGCGAGCTGCCGGAAAGCCTGCAGTTCGCCCGAGGCCGCCAGCAGCTCACCGGCTATCCGGCACTGTCTGTGGAAGGGGACCGAATCGCCATCCGCCTGTTCGACACGCCGGACGCAGCTGGTCAGGCCATGCGCGGCGGCGTGGTGCGCCTGCTGCAGCTACAGCTCAAGGAGCAGATGAAGCAGCTCTCCAAGGGCCTGCCGGGTATGACGCAGATTGGCCTGCAGTTGCGTGCAGTGGCCAATGTGGACGATCTTTTGGCAGATGCGATCGCCGCGATCACCGACCGCGCCTTTATTGGCGACGACCCGCTGCCACGCACCGAGAAGGCTTTCAACGAGCAGAAAAACCGGGCGCGCGCGCGCCTGCCTGCGGTGGTGCAGGCCGTCACGCAGATCCTCACGCAAATCGCCAGCGAATACCAGGCGCTCTCGGCCAAGCTGACGCGCCACCGGCTGGCCGAGGAACTGCGACAGCAGCTGGGACGGCTGGTGTACAAGGGTTTTCTGGCTGCCACGCCTTGGGAGCAGTTGCCTCACCTGCCCCGCTACCTCAAGGCCATGAGCCTGCGCATGGACAAGTACGCCAGCAATATCGCTCGCGATGCCCAGCGTGCAACCGAGGTGGCCACCCTCTGGAAAATGTGGGAGGAGCGGGTGGAAACAGTGCGCGCCCGTGGCGAACTGCCCTCGCCGGAGCTTTTGGCCTTCCGCTGGCAGATCGAGGAGCTGCGCGTCAGCCTCTTCGCGCAGGAACTCAAGACGCCGTACCCGGTGTCGGCCAAGCGCCTGATGAAAATCTGGGAGGGGCTGCGCCAGTCATGATGGCCGCCCGCGCCGGGCCAAGTCGTCTAGAATGCAGCGCATTGGGGTTACACGATAACGATAACGATGCCAGACAACACCAAGATCAAACTACCGCCCAGCCTGGTGCGCGTGGGCCAGGAAGTTCCGGTGGACGTGTACGCCCGCAACGGCCTGTTGCTGGTGAAGAAGGGACACTATGTCCTTACCCCTGAACAGAAGGAGCACATCCTCCACGCCGGTCAGGTGACAGTGGACGCCCAAGCCGCGCTGAGCGAGCGGGAGGAACGCGAGCGCCGGGCCCGGCTGGCCGAAGCCGAGCGCCGGGCGCAGGAGCGGCTGCGCGAGGCCAACCCGCTACTGGAAATGGACCAGCTCACCCACCGCTGCCGGGGCCTGCTCAACCATTTCTACGCGATGCGGGAAGTGGAGCAGAGCATCCGGCGTACCGCCGACCAGTTGATCCGCTTGGCCGAAACCGGCCCCGATGGCCTGATCGCCGCCTGCCTGCTGGTCCCGTTCAACGATTATGGCAGCACCCATAGCCTGCACAGCGCCGCCATCCTCGCAGTGCTGGGCCGACGGATGAAGCTGCCCCCGCCCGAGCTGCAGACCTTGCTGTGCGCGGCCCTGACAATGAACATCGGTGCCACCCAGCTGCACACCGAGCTGAGCCGACAGGACGGCCCTCTCAACCCGGAACAGCGGGCCGAAATGCAGGCCCATCCGCTCTTGGCCTCGGCGGTGCTGCGCGACCTGGGCATTGAGGACGAGCGCTGGCATCTGCTGGTACAGCAGCACCACGAGGAGTATGGCGGCGGCGGCTACCCTTACGGTTTGCGCAAGGAGGAGATCGACCCCGGGGCCCATCTGGTACGTCTGGCAGATGTGCTCACCTCGCTGCTCGTCACCCATGCCCATCGCCCGGGCCACCTGCCGTCGATCGCCTTGGGCCGGCTGTTCCGCGGGGAGTTTGCAGAGTTTGATCCGACTTTTGTCGCACTGCTGATCAAGGAACTGGGCATCTACCCGCCGGGCAGTTTCGTCAAGCTGGCCAACCATGAATATGCGGTGGTCACCCACCGCCCCAGCGATGGCAAGACCAACCAACCGCGGGTGGCTGCGCTGCGCAGCCCCAATGGGGAGTTCTACGGCGAACCGCATCCGCGCAACACCCGGCTACCGGAGTTCTCCATCGTCGGGCCGATCTCGCTGGCCCAGGCCGGTGTGCGCCCGTCCTTTTTGGTGCCGTTGTGGGCGCCCTGACCTGGCTGCTGCCGACCACTGCCCCACCACCAGGCGCGTGCGTGCGACAATAAAAAACCGGCCTGATGGCCGGTTTTTTACTTTGGCATCAAGCCGGATTCAGCAGGTTTCCCCCACCGCCGGACCCGCCAAGGCGCCCGGCGGCAGGCCGAGGGCCGACACCATTGCCTGCTTGGCGGCAAAGTCGCTGCGGGCGATCGCGGCCTGCCAGACGGCTGCGTCCCCACCCTGCCCGGCCATGCGTGCCAAACGCCCCGCCAGATGAGGCTGTGCCGGCGGGTTCAGCCGCGCCAGCAGCGCGTCGGCCAGGTCCGGACGATTACATACCAGCGCCATATCGCAGCCGGCGGCAAAGGCGGCCTGGGCACGGGCGGTAATGTCGCCGGCACCGGCCGCGCCTTCCATGCACAGGTCGTCGGAGAAAATCACGCCATCAAAGCCCAGCCGGCCGCGCAGGATCTCCTGCAGCCAGATGCGCGAAAACCCTGCAGGCTGACTGTCGACGGCCGGGTAGACCACATGCGCCGGCATCACCGAGGTCATCCCAGCGGCGCTCATCCGGGCAAACGGCACGATGTCATCGGCCCACAGCGCTTCCAGCGACCGCTCGTCCACCGGAATGACGTGGTGGCTGTCGCCTTCCACATGCCCATGCCCGGGGAAGTGCTTGCCGCAGGTGCCCATGCCCCCCAGCGCCAGTCCGCGCTGCAGCGCCAAGGCCAGGGCGGAGACCGCCTTCGGATCGCGATGAAAGCTGCGGTTACCGATGACCGCGCACTGGCCCCAATCCAAGTCCAGCACCGGCGTGAACGACAGATCGATGCCACAGGCACGCAGCTCCGCTGCCAGCACTTCGCCCACGGTTTCGGCCAACCTTTCGGCCTCGGCGGGATCGCGATCCCAGCGTTCGCCCAGTACCCGCATCGGCGGCAGGCGGGTGAACCCATCGAGGAAGCGCTGCACCCGCCCCCCTTCGTGGTCCACTGCGATCAGAAGGTGTGGCGAGCGCAGGGCACGGATTTCAGCCGTCAGCGCCCGCAGCTGCTCCACCGAGGCAAAATTGCGCCGGAAGAGGATGACGCCGCCGACCAGCGGGTGCAGCAGGCGGATGCGCTCGGCATCGGTGAGCGCCTGTCCGGCGACATCGACCATCACCGGGCCACGCGGCAGACTGACAGGGGAAAGGGAAGAAAAAGACGGGATCATGCGCAGGTCCGTTCCTCTGAGTCCGGCGTGCCCGCTTCGAGCACGACGAACGCCAGGGCGTGGTGTTGTTCGTCGGAAATGGAAAGGTGGGCGCAGCCGATGCCGCGCGCGCGCATCCAGGCCCCCAGCGGCTCGGCGAAGCGGAACACCGGCTTGCCGAGCGCATCGTGCTCGACGGCAATGGCGGTCAGCAGGACCGGGGCGCGCACACCGGTTCCCAGCGCCTTGGCCAGCGCTTCCTTGGCCGCAAAGCGCTTGGCGAGGAAACGGGCCGGGTCGGCCGCCTGCATGAAGGCCGCCTGCTCCGTAGTGGCCAGAAAGCGGCGTCCGCAGCCGTGGCCCCAGCGTTCCACCATCGGGCGGAAGCGCGCGATGGCCACCAGGTCGGTGCCGATGCCAGCAATCATGGTCGTAGGCTCAGTGGTGACCGTCACGACGGCCTTCGAGCATCAGCGCCTTCATCTCGCGCACCGCCCCCTCGAAGCCGGTGAACAGTGCCTGGGCGACGATGGCATGGCCGATGTTCAGCTCGGTGATTTCAGCAATGGCCGCCACCGGCTTCACATTGTGATAGTTGAGCCCGTGACCCGCATTGACCACGAAGCCCAAGTGCGAGGCAAACACCGCCGCTTCGCGAATGCGCGCCAGTTCACGGCCCTGTTCGCCGGCATGCGGCGCATCGGCGTAGGCCCCGGTGTGCAGTTCGATCACCCCCGCACCTGCATCGCGTCCGGCCTCAATCTGCTGACGGTCGGCATCGATGAACAGCGACACGCGGATGCCGGCCTGCTGCAGAATGCGGGTAAAGTCACGCACCTGATCAAAATAGCGGATTACGTCCAGCCCACCCTCAGTCGTCACCTCTTCCCGCTTCTCGGGCACCAGGCAGACGTCGTCCGGTCGCACGCGCAGCGCGTTCTCCAGCATTTCTTCGGTCAGGGCCATTTCCAGATTCATGCGTGTCTTGATCACCTGGCGCATGGCAAAGACGTCCGCGTCCTGAATATGGCGGCGGTCCTCGCGCAAGTGCAGGGTGATCAGATCCGCACCGGCCGTCTCGGCCACCAGGGCCGCCTCCACCGGGCTGGGGTAACGCGTGCCGCGCGCCTGGCGCAGCGTGGCGACATGATCGATGTTGACACCCAGAAGAATCATGATTGCATCCTCATTCGGTAGAGGGATCGGCCGCTTTCGGCCAACCTGTGGTCAGAGAGAGTGCGCCCGCGCCGGCTTCCAGCAGGCGGGGCGTCATCAGGGGCGTGCCGTCCAAGAGCTCGGCCAGCAGCAGACGGGTCAGGCTACGGGCCTCGCGCTGGGTGGATGCCAGCGTATAGTCATCGTCGGCGAGCGCCTGCAGGGTGGCGCCGCTGAGCCAGACGCCCCGCACCGCTGCTGGTGGTGCGTCGGCATCGGGCGCTTCGCCCGGCCGGCAGAAATAATGTCGCGCAGGCTCGATCGGACGGCCAGCGGCATCCTGCGACAGCAAGGGGGAGTACCCCAGCGCACGCACCAGCCCCATCTCGAAGCGGCGCACCACGCTGCCAAGGTCGGCCGCACCGGCAAGCCCCTGCAGCGCCTCGCCGTAGAGGGGATAGAGTGCCGGCAGCGGGTCCTCGCGGGCCGTCAGGCGCATCAGCAGCTCGTTGAAGTAAAAGCCGCACAACAGCGGTCGGCCCGAGAGCTGCGGCAGACCGCCTTGCCAGTCAGCACTGTGCAAGGTGCGCACCTCCCCCTTACCGAACCAGGCGAGCAGCAGTGGATGAAACGGCAGCAGCACACCGCGCAGCTCGGCCTTCGGGCGTCGGGCGCCACGCGCCACCAGCACCAAGCGGCCATGGTCACGCGTCAGCACATCTACCAGCAGGCTGGTTTCACGATACGCCTGGGTATGCAGCACATAGCCTGGCTGACGGTCCACCTTGCCGGGCTGGCTCATGCGTGGCCCGGTCCGAAGCCATAGGCACGCTCCACCCGCGCCACCCGGACGCTGAAGGCCACGTACCAGCGCTCGCGGCCCATGGCGCGCGCGGCGGCATGTTCGACGTCCCGGCGCCAGCGGTCGATAGCCTCCAGGCTGTCCCAGTAGGACACGGTGATGCCGAAGTCTTCGGCATCACGCGTGCTTTCCACCCCGAGGAAACCGGGCTGGGCCGCTGCCAGGACCAACATGCGCCTGGCCGTCTCGACGTAGCCGGCATCCTCGGCCTTAGACTGCGAGGCGAAGATCACGCTCCAGTACGGAGGCTCGGGCAGCCGGGCAAAGCGCATCGTCAGTCGAGTCCGAACTGCTTGAGAAAGCGTACGTCGTCGGCCCAGCCGGACTTCACTTTCACCCACACCTGCAGGAACACCTTGCCGTCAAAGAGCTTCTCCATGTCCAGGCGTGCTTCGGTAGAGATCTTCTTGAGCTTCTCGCCGCCCTTGCCGATGACGATGCTCTTCTGGCCTTCCTTGTCGACCAGGATCGCGACGTGGATGCGGCGTAGCGCGCCGTCCAGCTCGAACTGCTCAACCTCCACGTTCATTGAATACGGCAACTCCTCGCCCAGGTAGCGGAACAGCTTTTCGCGCACGATCTCGCCGGCGAGGAAGCGCTCGCTTTTGTCGGTGACCATGTCTTCCGGATACAGCGGCATGGATTCGGGCAGGGTTGGCCGAACCTTGGCCAAGAGTTCTGCCAGGCGCTGACCGTGCTTGGCGCTGACCACCTCCACATCGGCAAAAGCAAAGTCCTGACGCACGGTGTCGATGAACTCGGACAGCGCCAGACGGTCCTTGGCCTTGTCCAACTTGTTCACCACCAGCATCACCGGCGTGTTACGGGGCAGCAGCGGCAGCAACTCACGGTCGGCACCGGTCCAGCGCATCGCCTCGATCACGAACAACACACAGTCCACCTGCCCCAGCGTTTCTTTCACACTGCGGTTGAGCACCTCGTTGAGTGCGCCCTTGTGATGAGTCTGGAAGCCAGGCGTGTCCACGAATACGAACTGTGCATCCGGCTCGGTGTGGATGCCATGCACACGGTGCCGTGTGGTCTGCGCCTTTTTGGAGGTGATGCTGACCTTCTGGCCGATGAGGTGGTTCATCAGCGTGGACTTGCCCACGTTGGGCCGGCCCACGATCGCGACGAAGCCGCAATGGTAACCGGCCGCACCGGCTTCTTGATATTCGTTATCGGTCATCGCAGTCTTTTCCCTCCTTGGGGATGCTTTTCTTCCAGCTGCTGCAGGGCCCTTTCGGCGGCCTGCTGCTCTGCATTGCGCCGGCTGGTGCCTTCGCCTTGGGTCTCAACGCCGATCTCGGCCAAGTCGCACACCACGAGGAAGTGCTGCTCATGGGCCTCGCCGCTCTGGGCCTGGATGCGGTAACGCGGCAGGGCCAGGCGCTGCGACTGCAGCCATTCCTGCAGCCGGGTCTTGGCGTCCTTGGCGTGCTTGGTCGGGTCGATGGCCTGCACACGCGCCGCATACAGGCCACGCACCACCGCCTCCGCCTCGGCAAACCCCGCATCGAAGCTGACAGCGGCGAAAGTGGCCTCCAGCGCATCAGCGAGGATGGAAGGACGATTGAAGCCACCGCTCTTGAGCTCGCCCTCCCCCAGGTAGAGGTAGTCGCCCAGCTTGAGCTCGTGGGCGATTTCGGCCAAGGTATTCTGGTTGACGAGGTTGGCGCGCAGCCGGGACAGCTCGCCCTCGGTCAGTTGCGGGAAGCGGTCGTAAAGCATCCGCGCCACGGTGTAGTTGAGGATGCTGTCACCGATGAATTCGAAGCGCTCGTTGTGCGGCGTGCCGAAACTGCGGTGCGTCAGCGCCTGGCGCAGCAGCTCCGGGCGGCTGAAGGCATGTCCCAGCGCCTCGGAGAGACGCCGGAACCGGTTGTCTGTCACGTTCACGTATCAGGATTGCGGTATTTGTCCGGCCTGGGTGTCGAAATCGAATGCCAGGCTGATGTTGGAAAACAGGGGCACCTCGCGTCGGTATTTGGCGCGGATGCTGACGTTTTGCGGCAGCGCGATCACCACCAGCTGCTCACCGCGGATGGAAGTGATGTCCGCCACGGGTGCGCGCAGGTTGAACTCGCGCCGGATCTCGTACTCGCCACGACCGCCCTCGGTAGCCAGTGACTGGATGGTGCGTCGGACGTTGGCGTACTCGTTGTAGACCGGTATCACTTTGAACGCGAGTAGCAGCACCGCGCCCATCAGGCCGACGATTAACAGGACAGAAAGGGCGGACAGGCCCTGCTGTTTTTTCATGCGCTTGCCTCCTTGCCAAGGGTGCCAGCGGCACCCTGCCCCATCAATGGATACGTTGGCCGATCCGGCCCAAGTCTCCGAAGTTCATCCAGATCATGAAAGCCTTGCCCACCATCAGGCGGTCCGGCACAAACCCCCAGTAGCGACTGTCCAGGCTGTTGTCGCGGTTGTCTCCCATCATGAAGTAGTGTCCGGCAGGCACCTTGCAGACAAAACCATCCTCATCGTAACGGCAGGCGTCACGGTCGGGAAAGTCGCTTACTTGCGACAGGACCAGCGTAGGGGCTTCCTGGATCTTCAGCACGCGAAAATTCCGATCACCCAAGGTTTCACGGAACTGGTCGTTGTGAATCATCGCCAGACGCTGCTCAAGGTAGTCGTAGGTGCCATCGGCCACTTCCGGCACTTGCTTGCCGTTGATCGACAGCACCTTGTTGCGGTATTCCACGGTGTCGCCCGGCAGCCCGATCACCCGCTTGATGTAGTTCACCTTGGGATTAACCGGATAGTTGAACACCACCACATCGCCCCGTTCTACCTGATGCACCGGGATCAGTACTGTGTTGAGCACGGGAATACGAATGCCATAAGAGAACTTGTTGACGAGGATGAAGTCGCCCACCACTAGGCCGGGCCGCATCGAGCTGCTCGGGATCTGAAACGGCTCGGCCAGGAAGGAGCGGAGGATAAACACCACCAGGATGACCGGGAAGAAGCCGCGTGAGTAATCGACAAAATGGCCCACTTCGCGGCTGGAGGCAGCGCGCCTCTTCGCCAGCACCAGCCGGTCCAACAGCCAGACGGAACCCGTCACCAGCACCAGCACCAACATAACCGCCGTCAGGCTCATGTAGTTGCTGAGCACGCCAAAGGCACCGCCCACCAGCGCCAGGTAGCCCCACTGTACCGACTGTGGCCAGTCCTTGGCGCCGGGCGCCTTGCGGCCGCCGAACACGATCAACATCAGGCCGATGACGGCCACCACGGTAAATACCCAGAAATAGCTGCCGTCCACTTATTTGTCCCCGACTTGCAGGATGGCCAGGAAGGCGGCCTGCGGAATTTCGACGTTACCCACCTGCTTCATGCGCTTCTTGCCCGCCTTCTGCTTTTCCAGCAGCTTCTTCTTGCGGGTGATGTCGCCGCCGTAGCACTTGGCCAGCACGTTCTTGCGCAGCGCCTTGATGGTCTCGCGTGCGATGATGTGGCTACCGATGGCGGCCTGCACCGCAATGTCGAACATCTGCCGCGGGATCAGCTCACGCATCTTGGCGGCCAGTTCGCGGCCGCGGTACTGGGCACTCTGGCGGTGCACGATCAGGCTGAGCGCATCCACCTTCTCGCCGTTGACGAGGATGTCCAGCTTGACGAGGTCCGCAGCCTGGAACTCTTTGAACTCGTAGTCGAGCGAAGCGTAGCCACGGCTGGTGGACTTGAGCTTGTCGAAGAAGTCCATCACCACTTCGTTCATCGGCATGTCGTAGGTCAACATTACCTGCCGGCCCATGTACTGCATGTTGCGCTGCACACCACGCTTCTGGTTGCACAGCGTCATCACCGCACCCACGTAGTCCTGCGGCACGAGAATGTGCGCGGTGATGATCGGCTCACGGATTTCGTCGTACTTGCTCGGATCAGGCAGCTTGGAAGGGTTCTCCACCTCAACCACTTCGCCATCCTTCATCACCAGCTGATACACCACCGTCGGGGCAGTGGTGATGAGGTCCATGTCGAACTCGCGCTCCAGGCGCTCTTGAACGATCTCCAGGTGAAGCAGTCCGAGAAAACCGCAACGGAAGCCGAAACCCAGCGCCTGCGATACCTCCGGTTCGAAACGCAGCGAGGCATCGTTGAGCTGGAGCTTTTCCAGCGCATCGCGCAGCGCATCGTAGTCGTGGCTTTCCACCGGATAGAGACCGGCGAACACCTGCGACTTCACCTCCTTGAAGCCTGGCAGGGCCGCCGCCGCAGGATTAGCCGCCAGGGTGATGGTATCGCCCACCTTGGCCGACTTCAGCTCCTTGATGCCGGCGATCACGAAGCCCACCTCGCCTGCGCTGAGCGCGTCGCGCTGCACCGACTTAGGCGTGAACACACCCACTTGCTCGCACAGATGCTCGGCGCCGGTGGCCATGAAGCGGATCTTGTCCTTGGGACGCAGGCTGCCATCGACGATGCGCACCAGCATCACCACACCCACATAGTTGTCGAACCAGGAGTCGATGATCAGTGCCTTGAGCGGCCCATCGGGGTCACCTTTCGGGGCCGGGATCTTGCTGACCACGGTTTCCAGGATGTCCTCGATGCCGATGCCAGACTTGGCCGAAGCACGCACCGCGTCGACCGCCTCGATACCGATGATGTCCTCGATTTCTTGGCACACCCGTTCGGGCTCGGCCGCCGGCAGGTCGATCTTATTGAGCACCGGCACCACCTCGACCCCTAGGTCGATGGCGGTATAGCAGTTGGCGACGGTCTGGGCTTCCACCCCTTGAGAGGCATCCACTACCAGCAGTGCGCCCTCGCAGGCGGACAGCGAACGCGAGACTTCATAGGAGAAATCCACGTGTCCTGGGGTGTCGATCAGGTTGAGGTTGTAGAGCTGTCCGTCACGGGCTTTGTAGGTCAGCGCGGCCGTCTGGGCCTTGATGGTGATGCCCCGCTCCTTCTCGATATCCATCGAGTCGAGCACCTGTTCGGACATTTCGCGCAGCTCGAGGCCACCACAGTACTGGATGAATCGGTCGGCCAGCGTGGACTTGCCGTGGTCGATGTGGGCAATGATCGAGAAATTACGGATATTTTTCATTGGAATCCGGCAAAAGATAAGGGCACGCTCGCGTGCCCTCGAGAACTCACACTCGCGCGGATTTTAGCCGATTTCGCCAAGATGTGCAGCCAGCCGCCCGGTATCCAGATGCCAGTGGCAGATTTCGGTTTCACCGTCCATCAGCACTGGCACCAGTTCGTTAAAACGGGCCTCCAGCGCCGGGTCGGCGTCCACGTCCACCACGTCAAGGGCAAAACCGTAGCGGGCCTGCCAAGGTGCGAGCGCGGCGAGCATCGCATGACACAGGCTGCAATACTCGCGAAAATACA
Source organism: Gulbenkiania mobilis (assembly GCA_004346645.1). Lineage (GTDB taxonomy): Bacteria > Pseudomonadota > Gammaproteobacteria > Burkholderiales > Chromobacteriaceae > Gulbenkiania > Gulbenkiania mobilis. Next base: position 109,308 of record SMDA01000008.1, on the reverse strand, counting down.
GGGTCAGCGTCATCTCAGTCCTTGGTCAACGGCAGGAACAGGGTGGCACCGCGGCGGCGCACCTGCAGCGCCAGCGTATCACCCTTCTTGGCGTTTTCTATTGCAGCGCGGAACTGGGCCACACCAGTGAGGGCCTCACCGCCGATGCCTACGATCACGTCTCCGTTGGTCAGGCCGGCCCGGGCAGCCGCCCCGCTGGCCTGGCGCACCAGAAGCCCGTACTTCACACCCAGCTGCGCCAGCTGCTGCGGGTTCAGCTCGTAGAGCACCAGCCCGATCTGGTTGAGCTTCTGAGCGCGTGGGTCTTCCTGCTGCTTGCCGCGATACTGGCGCTCGCTGAGGCGCGGATCCTCGTCCTTCAGTTCCACCGGTACCACCGAGATGCTGCGCTGGGCGCGGTTGCGCCAGATGTCCAGGGCCACCGCCTTGCCCGGTTGGCTGGTGCCGATCAGCCGCGGCAGGTCGGCCGAAGACTCCACCGGCTGTCCGTCCACACGCAGCAGGATGTCGCCTGCCTTGAGTCCGGCCTTGTCCGCTGGCCCACCAGGTTCCACCGCGTTAACCAGGGCGCCAGTGGCGCGCGGCAGCCCGAAGGAGGTGGCCAGTTCCTTGTTCAGCTCCTGGATGGCAACGCCAATCTTGCCGCGGCTGACCCGCCCGCGTGTCTTGAGCTGCTCGGCCACGTTCATCGCCACGTCGATCGGAATGGCGAAGGAGATACCCATGAATCCCCCCGACCGGCTATAGATCTGCGAATTGATGCCGACCACCTCACCCTTCAGGTTGAACAGGGGCCCGCCCGAGTTGCCAGGATTGACGGCAGCGTCGGTCTGGATGAACGGCACAAAGTTCTCGTCAGGCAGCTGACGATTCTTGGCCGACACGATGCCTGATGTGACGGTATTCTCGAAACCGAACGGCGAGCCGATCGCCAGCACCCACTCGCCCACCTTGAGGTCGTTGGCGTTACCCATGCGCACGGTAGGCAGGTTGCCGGCCTCAATCTTGAGCAGGGCCACATCGGTGCGGGCATCCGACCCGATCAGCTTGGCCGGATAATCACGCTTGTCGGTGAGCCGCACGGTGATCTCGTCGGCACGGGCCACCACGTGGGCATTGGTCAGCACGTAACCATCCTTGGAAACGATGAAGCCCGAACCGAGCGAGTTTTCCTGCCGTTCGCGCAGGCGTGGGGGCGAGAAGCGGCGGAAGAATTCGAAGAACGGATCGCCGGCAAACTCTTCAGGCAGGTCCGACACCGCCTCGCGGACGGTGGACTTGGTGCTGATGTTTACGACGGCACGGCCTTCGGCCTCGACGATGCGACTGAAGTCGGGTAGCTCGCGCGCCTGCGCAAGCCTGGGGGCCAGCGGGCCCGAGAGTACGGACGCGGCCAGCAGCGCCGCAGCGATCACTTTCTTGATTGGCATGTTTTCTCCATACGAACGGTGGAAGAAGGAATCCTGCGCTCGATGAAGGGGGCAAGCTCCGCACCCGCCTTCAGATGTTGCGCATGCCAGCGCACCCCCACGAGCGCCAGGAAGGCGCCACCGAGTGCGGCACTCACCGAAACGGCTTCCCCCCAGGGCAGGCCCAGGGCGGCGCCGGCCAGCAGCCCGACAAGTGGGGCCACGTAGAGGCAGGCAACGCTGTGCAGGAAACTGCCTTCGCGGGAGGCAACGATCACGCTGTCGCCGGGCTGCGTGCCGATGGGGTCGCGGACGATGTATTCGAGTGAACCCTGCGAGAACAGCCGGGCCAAGGAGACGGAGCGGCAACCGTGCACCGGATCGCACTGGCCGCAGGGGCTGTGCGGTCGCGGTGTTACCCGGGCCAGGCCAGGCTCCACCGCCACCACACGCGCTTCGGTTTCTATCATGGTCGGGAAATCTTCAGCGAACGCGCCACTGCACTCATGCCCTGCTCGGGCAGGTCACCTACCAGGGTGAACTGCATGTCGCCTTGGTGCCCGCTGGCCGTGCTGATGACACCATGCAGGCTGGAAACGCGAGGCGTGCGGGGGTCGCCCATCATCGGCTCGACAAATAGCGACAGCATCACCAAGCCATCACTGAAGATGAGCTGCCGCACCTGCTTGTCCGCCTGCCCGGGCAGGCTGCGCTTCATCGCCCGCACCAGCCGGAAGCCGGTGGGCAGACCGCTCACCTCGATGTCGGCCGCCGTGCTTTCCGGCACCTGCGTAGCCAGCGTGCGCATCGGGTAACTCAGACGATAGTGAGGCTTGAGCACCGCTCGGTTACGCGGCGCGCCGAATTCAACGTCGGTGAACATGTACTGCTCCACCACATCGCTTTTGGGCGACACCGTCATGATCTTGAGCGGCAGTTGGGTCGCATTCTCCAGGCACAGCCGCACTCCGTAGCGCAGAGTATCGCGCGGTTTGAGCTCGAACCACTGGCAGTCCTTCTGGGCAATGCGGTCACCGGTGAGGCGACGCACCGCGTAGGATTGGGCAATGCCGTCGATCTCGTCCGGCAGTAGCGCAGGAAAGAGCCGCATCGCACTCAACCGCGCCGCGGCCAGGGATTTGGTGTCGGGGGCATAGCCAACGACATCGCCCCCTGTGCGCACGATTTCCCGCGGCGGTCCGTCCAAGGACTCGCGCCGCTCGAGCACACCGTCCCCATCACCGGCCCGGTAGAGCCGGAAGGTTTCCAGAAGACCGCTCATCTGGTGAAGGTAGGTTCCGGACAGGGGCAACTGGCGGGCGCTGGCCACCGACTTCTTCAGCACCCCCCAGTCGTCATCGGCCGCACGGGCGGCCATGGCCGCCGCAAGCAGCATACAACCCGACAAGAAATACACGCGCTTCAACGGGTTACTCCGTTATCTGTAAGACACTGCCATCAGGCTCTGGTCCGCGGCCATTTCCTGGTGGGCCTGGACATACGGATCCACCGGGTCTGCCACAGCCCCGGTCTGCACCTGCACCGGCACGGCCTGGTTGGCTGCCACGAGGTTGGCCGAAGGCGTGGTGAACGATAACTGCTGCCAGGCCACCACTGCTGCCAGGCTGACGCTGGCCGCAATGGCCGCGGCCCCCACGGTGCGCGGACGCACCGGACGCAGCCAGCGCCGCGGTGCCAGCACAGTAGGCTCCTCGGCGAGGCGGGCCGCAACGCCCCGGCGCACGTCCACCTTGAGGTCGGCACTGGCACGCAGCGCGTCTCCGATCAGGTGATAGGTGTTCCAACTGTCGTTGAGCGATTCATCGGAGTGGAGCGCCGTAACGGCCTTTCGGGCTGAGGCGGGTTCGAGTTCGCCATCCATCAGCGCGGATACTGTTTCTTTCATGATTACCACCTCTTGTTTTTGGCCGTATCCAACAAGGGCCGCAGTTCGGCCGCAATCGCTTCACGCGCACGAAAGATCCGCGAGCGCACCGTGCCGATGGGGCAGTTCATGACCGAGGCGATCTCGTCGTAGGAGAGGCCCTCCATCTCCCGCAGGGTGATGGCGGTACGTAACTCTTCGGGCAAGGCCTCGACTGCCGCATTCACGGTGGCCACGATTTCCTTGTTCATCAACTCGGTTTCGGGCGTATTCAGGTCGGGCACCTGCGACGCAAGGTCGTAGTGCTCGCCATCCTCGTCCTCGACTTCGCTGTTGAGCACGGGCCTGCGCCCGCTCGAACTCAGGAAATTCTTGGCTGTATTGATGCCGATCCTGTAAAGCCAGGTATAAAACGCGCTCTCCCCTCGAAAGGAAGGTAGTGCGCGGTACGCCTTCACGAACGCTTCCTGCGTCACGTCCTCGATGTCGGCGCCGTCGCGGATGAAACGTGACAGCAGTCTGGCAAGCCTCCGCTGATACTTGCCAACCAGAAGATCAAATGCTTTCTTCTCACCTCGCTGGGCACGCTCCACCAACTGTTGATCGATATCACGATCACTCATGTCGTTGTAATGCTCCCTGAATCGCCCACGGCTTTGTCTTTGTGTGACTGTATTGTTGAAATCTTGTCGAATCGCTTCCGTGGACACGCACTAGACCGTTGCCCGGAAAATGAGTTCCCACTGTGGCCAAGCGTGAACATTAGCACGAGCGGCCCCGACCATGAATCCCCTGCATCCCGGGCAGCTGGTTTGCGCACAAACCAAGCACTTGCTAGAATGCCGAGTCATTACTCCACCCAATTGTTTTTCAGGAGCCCCAGATGAGCACTCCCGGCCAGCGTTTCCGTCAAGCCGTCGCCCAGGAACACCCCCTGCAGGTGGTGGGCGCCATCAATGCCTATGCCGCCCGGCTGGCCGAACACAGCGGCTTCAAGGCCCTGTACCTGTCTGGAGGCGGGGTAGCTGCGGCCTCGTGCGGCATTCCAGATCTGGGCATCACCACGCTGGAAGACGTGCTGATCGACGCGCGCCGCATCACCGATGTCACCGACCTGCCCCTGCTGGTGGACATCGACACGGGTTGGGGTGGCGCCTTCAACATTGCCCGTGCCATCCGTAGCCTGGAACGTGCAGGGGTGGCCGCGGTGCACATCGAGGATCAGGTTCAGCAGAAGCGCTGCGGCCACCGTCCCAACAAGGCCATTGTCAGCAAGGAAGAGATGGTGGACCGCATCAAGGCCGCCACGGACGCCCGCCGCGACGACAGCTTCGTCATCATGGCACGCACCGATGCGCTGGCAGTCGAAGGGTTGGACGCGGCCATCGACCGTGCGCGTGCCTGCGTCGAAGCGGGCGCGGACATGATTTTCCCCGAGGCGATGACCGACCTTTCGATGTACCGGCAGTTTGCCGAAGCGGTGGGCGTGCCGGTCCTGGCCAACATCACCGAATTCGGCGCCACGCCGCTTTACACTACCGAGGAGCTGGCGGCCCACGGGGTGGGCCTGGTGCTCTATCCGCTGTCGGCCTTCCGTGCGATGAGCAAGGCGGCGCTGGAAGTGTACGGCGCCATCCGGCGTGACGGCACCCAGCAGAATGTGGTGGAGCATATGCAGACACGCATGGATCTCTACGAGCACCTTGGTTATCACGCCTACGAGCAGAAGCTGGATGCCCTGTTCGCCGAAGGCAAGAACAAGTAAGCCCACCGGCCGTGGCCCAAGCGGCCCTTTGGGAACACAGCAGAAGGCTGGCGGCCTTGGCCGTCGCAACCTCATACAAGGAGAAGTGGCATGAGTGAAGTGGTTCTGAGCGGAAAGCCGAAGAAATCGGTGGCACTGTCCGGCGTGGCCGCAGGCAACACTGCCCTGTGCACGGTTGGCCGAAGCGGCAACGACCTCAACTACCGCGGTTACGACATCCTCGACATTGCCGAACAGTGCGAGTTCGAGGAGGTCGCCCACCTGCTGGTGCACGGCAAGCTGCCCAACCGGGCGGAACTGGCCGGCTACAAGCAGAAGCTCAAGTCGCTGCGTGGTCTGCCCGCTTCAGTGAAGGCCGTACTGGAGGCTCTGCCCGCCAACGCCCATCCGATGGACGTAATGCGCACGGGTGTTTCCGCACTGGGCTGCACCCTGCCAGAAAAGGACGACCACAGCCTTGCTGGCGCACGCGAAATTGCCGACCGCCTGATGGCCAGCCTGGGGTCCATGCTGCTTTACTGGTACCACTTCAGCCATAACGGTCGCCGCATCGAGGTGGAAACCGACGACGACTCCATCGGTGGCCATTTCCTGCAACTGCTGCATGGCAAAAAACCACCCGAGCTGTGGGTGCGGGCAATGCACACCTCGCTGATCCTGTACGCCGAGCACGAATTCAACGCCTCTACCTTTACCGGCCGTGTGATTGCCGGCACCGGTTCGGACATGTATTCCGCCATCACCGGTGCCATCGGTGCGCTGCGCGGCCCCAAACACGGCGGTGCCAACGAGGTCGCCTTCGATATCCAAAAGCGCTACGAGACCCCGGATGAGGCAGAAACCGACATCCGGGCCCGGGTGGAGCGCAAGGAAGTGGTGATCGGCTTTGGGCATCCGGTGTACACCGTTTCCGACCCGCGCAACAAGGTCATCAAGGAAGTGGCGCGCCGTCTGTCGGAGAATGCGGGTGACACCAAGATGTTCGACATCGCAGAGCGGCTGGAGACGGTGATGTGGGACCTGAAGAAGATGTTCCCCAACCTCGACTGGTTCAGCGCCGTCAGCTACCACATGATGGGCGTGCCCACCGCGATGTTCACGCCGCTGTTCGTGATCGCCCGCACGAGCGGCTGGAGCGCACACGTGATCGAACAGCGACAGGACGGCAAGATCATCCGGCCTTCGGCCAACTACACCGGCCCCGAAGACCAAGTGTTCGTGCCGCTGGACAAGCGCTGAGGCATAGCAGCAGCGGCCCTATCTGGTGCTGGGGTGGCCGCCCTCGGCCGGTGCCGGCACCAGACCGTCCCAGCAAGGGATAGGCAGGCGCCCTGCACACAAGGGACAAACGCTGATGGCGCAACGAAAGGGCAGCGCCTTTTGCTCCTTCTCACGGACGGGAACCCTGCCACGGGCACGACAGGGGAAGCAGAGCCTCCGGGCGCTCGCGGGGCACGGCATGGTCCGTCAGCCATCGCCGTCCATTGCCCACGTGCCAAGCCATGCCCACTGCCGCCCTACCGACTGGCACGGAGGATGGCAACACTGGCACCAAGCTTCTGAAGAACAGCCTGCCCTCCGGCAGGCAACGGTCGAGAACTCATCATGAATAGTCAATACCGCAAACCGCTTCCCGGCACTGGGCTCGATTACTTCGATGCCCGTGCCGCGGTGGAAGACCTCCAACCCGGGGCTTGGGACACGCTGCCCTACACCGCCCGGGTGCATGCCGAGAACCTGGTCCGGCGCTGCGACCCTGCCATCCTGAGCGAATGCCTGACCCAGATCGTCCAGCGCCGGCGTGATCGCGACTTCCCTTGGTACCCTGCACGCGTGGTCTGCCACGATATCCTTGGTCAGACGGCTCTGGTGGATCTTGCCGGTTTGCGGGATGCCATTGCCGAACGCGGGGGCGATCCGGCCAAGGTCAACCCGGTCGTACCGGTGCAGCTGATCGTGGACCACTCGCTGGCGGTGGAATGCGGCGGCTTCGATCCGCAGGCCTTTGAAAAGAACCGAGCCATCGAGGACCGGCGCAACGAGGATCGCTTCGACTTTATCAACTGGACCAAGAAAGCGTTCAAGAACGTCGACGTGATCCCGCCCGGCAACGGCATCATGCACCAGATCAACCTGGAACGGATGAGTCCGGTCATCCAGTCCGAGCAAGGCGTGGCCTACCCCGACACGTGCGTGGGTACCGACAGCCACACCCCCCATGTGGATGCGCTGGGCGTGATTGCGGTAGGCGTGGGCGGACTGGAAGCCGAAAACGTCATGCTGGGCCGGGCATCGTGGATGCGGCTGCCGGAGATCGTGGGCGTAGAACTGACCGGCCAGCCACAGCCGGGCATCACCGCCACCGATATCGTGCTGGCGCTGACCGAGTTCCTCCGCCGCGCCAAGGTGGTGGGCGCTTATCTCGAATTTCATGGCGAGGGGGCCAGCAAGCTCACGCTGGGCGATCGTGCCACCATCTCCAACATGGCACCGGAATACGGGGCCACTGCCGCATTGTTCGCCATCGACGGTCAGACACTGGACTACTTGCGTCTGACCGGGCGCACCGATGCGCAGGTAAAACTGGTAGAAACCTATGCCAAGACGGCCGGCCTATGGGCGGATGCCCTCCAGGGCGCTGAATACGAGCGCACACTGACGTTCGACCTGTCGCAGGTGGTGCGCAATCTGGCGGGCCCCTCCAAGCCGCACGCACGCGTTGCCACTACGGACCTCGCAGCCCAAGGAATTGCCGGCCCCTGGGAAGAGAAACCCGGGCAGATGCCGGACGGCGCGGTGATCATCGCGGCGATCACCAGCTGCACTAACACTTCCAACCCACGCAATGTGATCGCTGCCGGACTGCTGGCGCGCAACGCCAATCGCCTGGGACTGCTGCGCAAGCCCTGGGTGAAGACCTCGCTGGCGCCCGGATCCAAGGCGGTTAAGCTGTACTTGGAGGAGGCCGGCCTAATGGAAGAACTGGAGCAGTTGGGCTTCGGTGTGGTGGCTTACGCCTGTACCTCGTGCAACGGCATGTCGGGGGCACTGGACCCGGCGATCCAACAGGAAATCGTCGAGCGCGACCTCTATGCGGTGGCCGTGCTTTCGGGCAACCGCAACTTCGACGGTCGCATCCACCCCTATGCCAAGCAAGCCTTCCTGGCCTCCCCGCCTCTGGTGGTGGCCTACGCAATCGCGGGCACCATCCGCTTCGACATCGAGAAAGATGTGCTGGCGGTGGTGGACGGCCGCGAAATCCGCCTGAAGGACCTGTGGCCGTCCGACGAGGAGATCGACGCCACCATCCGCCGCAGTGTTAAACCGGAGCACTTCCGGCAGGTATACGAGCCGATGTTTGCGATCCATACGGAAAGCGGCCCGGCGGTAAGCCCACTGTACGACTGGCGGCCGCTGTCGACCTACATCCGCCGCCCCCCATACTGGGAAGGCGCGCTGGCCGGGGTGCGCACCCTGCAAGGCATGCGACCGCTGGCAGTGCTGGGTGACAACATCACCACCGATCACCTTTCGCCGTCCAATGCCATTCTGCCGGAATCGGCTGCAGGCGAATACCTGACGAAAATGGGTGTACCGGAAGAGGACTTCAACTCCTACGCCACCCACCGGGGCGACCACCTCACCGCCCAGCGCGCCACCTTTGCCAACCCTACGCTCAAGAATGAGATGGTGCGTGGGGAAGACGGCAGCCTGCGTCAGGGCTCGCTGGCCCGTGTGGAGCCAGACGGCAAGGTAATGCGCATGTGGGAGGCGATCGAGACCTACATGGAGCGCCGCCAGCCCCTGATCATCATCGCCGGGGCCGATTACGGGCAGGGCAGCTCGCGGGACTGGGCCGCCAAGGGCGTGCGGCTGGCCGGGGTGGAAGCCATCGTCGCGGAAGGCTTCGAGCGCATCCACCGCACCAACCTGATCGGTATGGGCGTGCTGCCGCTGGAGTTCAAGCCGGGCACCAACCGACTGACGCTGGAGATCGACGGTAGCGAAACCTTTGACGTGGTCGGCGAGCGCAAACCGCGCGCCGACCTGACCCTTGTTATCCATCGCAAGAGCGGCGCCGAGGTGACGGTGCCGGTTACCTGCCGTCTGGACACCGCCGAGGAAGTTTCCATCTACGAGGCCGGCGGTGTGCTGCAGCGCTTTGCCCAGGACTTTCTGGAAGGCGCGCCCACCGCCTGAACCCGGCCTTCGGCCAACCCCCATCGAGCCGGGTTGGCCGAAGCGCACTCGGGCAGGCGAGCCCTGCCAGCCCCATTGACGATCAAGGACTGATACCCATGACATCCCTACCCCAGATCCGCATACCGGCGACGTACATGCGTGGCGGCACCAGCAAGGGAGTGTTCTTCCGTCTGCAGGACCTGCCCGGATCTGCCCGGGTACCCGGGCCGGCGCGCGACGCCTTACTCCTGCGTGTGATCGGCAGCCCCGACCCCTATGGCAAGCAGATCGATGGGATGGGGGGCGCAACCTCCAGCACCAGCAAAACGGTGATCGTGGACCGCAGCCAGCGCCCCGAGCATGACGTGGACTACCTGTTCGGGCAGGTGGCCATCGACCGGCCCTTCGTGGACTGGAGCGGCAACTGCGGCAATCTGTCGGCCGCCGTCGGGGCGTTCGCGATTGCCAACGGCCTGGTGGATCCGGCCCGTGTTCCCGAGAACGGCACCGCCACCGTACGCATCTGGCAGGCGAACATCGGCAAGACCATCGTCGCCCACGTGCCGGTGACCGGCGGACAGGTGCAGGAGACGGGCGACTTCGAACTGGATGGCGTCACCTTTCCTGCGGCAGAGGTCCAGTTGGAGTTCCTGGATCCGGCCGACGAGGGCGATGGGGACAGCGGGGCGATGTTTCCCACCGGCAACCTGGTGGACGATCTGGACGTACCGGGCGTGGGCATGCTGCAGGCTACGCTGATCAATGCCGGCATTCCCACCATCTTCATCAATGCGGCCGATATCGGCTATACCGGCACCGAACTGCAGGACGCCATCAACAACGACACTCGCGCACTGGCCATGTTCGAGGCCATCCGGGCACACGGCGCGGTGCGCATGGGCCTGATCGCCGATCCGGGCGAGGCCGCCAGCCGGCAACACACCCCGAAGGTGGCGTTCGTCGCGCCGCCTGCCGATTACCATGCCTCCAGCGGCAAGCAGGTGCGCGCGGGCGAGATCGACCTTCTAGTGCGGGCCTTGTCCATGGGCAAGCTTCACCACGCGATGATGGGCACTGCCGCGGTCGCCATCGGCACCGCGGCCGCCATTCCGGGCACACTGGTCAACCAGGCCGCCGGTGGCGGCGAACGCCACACGGTACGCTTCGGCCATCCTTCGGGCACGCTGCGCGTAGGCGCCGAAGCCTGCTGCCACAACGGGCAGTGGACGGTGACCAAGGCCATCATGAGCCGCAGCGCACGCATCCTGATGGAAGGCTGGGTCCGCGTGCCGGCGGACGCTTTCTGAAGCCCTCTGCTGCCGCGCTCACCCGCTTCCCAGTCCTGGGCCCGCCGACCGGTGTCGCGGGCCGTTTTTTTGCGCTGGCTGGCGGAAATTTTCCGCCCTTTCCTTGAGCGCGCACTCTTTTTGCCGATACTTGAATAAGCACCCTGAAAGATCGACGCGGCCGCTGCCCTGGTGGGGACCGGCCCGCTGCTCAAGGAGAAATTCATGGCCATCACTCCGATTACTACGCCGGCCACGGCACCGGCCAACCGCACTCAGCCCAGTCGCGACGCGGAAGCCCCGCGCGCGAACGGTGGACGCCCGCCCAGAACGGACACGGTCACCTTGGGCCAGCAACCCGATGAAGCAGTAACCTATACCGATCCGCGCAAGGCGGCCGGCACCCAGCAGCAGCCGGACGTGGCCAGCCTGCTTGCCGAGTCCGACCGCAAGGCCCAGGAGATGATCGACCTGCTGCAGGGATTGATCCAAAAGCAGGGCCTCACCTGGTCCAAGGTGGTCAGCGGGGAGCAGCGGCTCTCTGCCGACGCCGAATCGATCGACGCCGCCCGTCAGGCAATTTCCGAGGATGGCGAGTTTGGTGTCAAGAAGACGGCCGAACGCATCCTGAGCTTTGCCCGGCTGGGCATCGGGGACGATCCGGCCAAGATCGCCACGATGCGCGAGGCAGTGGAGAAAGGGTTCAACGAGGCGAAGGAAATGCTGGGTGGCAACCTGCCGGAGATCAGCCAGAAGACACACGACGCCATCATGGCCGAATTCGACCGCTGGGAAAAAGAAGGCCTGCCTGCCCGGGCCTGAACCCGGTCTGCCAGCTCAGCCGGCGCTGCCCGCCTGCCAGTCGGCGTGAATGCGCTCTACGTCGGCCAGCCATCGTGCCTGCTCGGCAGCGGGCAGCCAGGCGGCCTCGAAACCGTTGCGCACCAGCCGGACGACCTCGTCCGCGCTCAGGTCGAGCGCTGCGCGGCAGGCGAGGAAGTTCTCCTGCAGATAACCGCCAAAATAGGCAGGATCATCCGAATTGACTGTGGCCAGTAGCCCAGCCTGCAGCATCTGCCGCAGCGGATGCATCGCCAACTGAGGACAGACCTTCAGCCGCACGTTCGAGAGCGGACACACCGTCAGCGGTACCCTCGCTTCGGCCAACCGCTGCACCAGCCCTAGGTCCTCCAGACTGCGCACGCCGTGGTCGATGCGCACCACCTGCAACAGGTCGAGCGCCTCCCACACATAGGCGGGTGGCCCCTCTTCGCCGGCATGGGCCACGCAAGGCAGGCCAAGACTGCGACAACGCGCGAACAGCCGCTGAAACTTGGAGGGCGGGTGACCACGCTCGCTGGAGTCCAAGCCAAAGCCATCGATGCCCGCCAGATGGGGCAGCGCCACCTCCAGGGTGGCCAAGCCATCCTCCTCGCTAAGGTGACGCAGAAAGCTCAGTATCAGGCGGCTGCTGATGCCCAGCCGGCTGCGCGCATCGTCGAGTGCCTGCCGGATGCCGCCGAACGCCACATCGAAAGGAATGCCACGCCCGGTATGTGTCTGGGGATCGAAGAAGATCTCGGTGTGGACGATCCCATCCGCCTGTGCCCGCTCAAGATAGGCCCAGGTCAGGTCGTAGAAGTCCTGCCGGGTGCGCAGCACGTCCGCACCGGCGTAATAGAGATCGAGAAAGGACTGGAGGTCGCTGAAGTCATACGCTGCCCGCAGGGCGTCCACATCGGCATATGGCAGGGCCACGCCATTGCGTTTGGCCAAGGCGAACATCAGTTCCGGCTCCAGCGTGCCCTCGATGTGCAGGTGAAGCTCGGTCTTGGGCAAGCGCCGGATCAGCGCGTCAACAGGGTGCAGGCTCATGGCTAGGCTCCAGCCAGATATGAAGGCGGGCGATGATACCGCGCCGGGCCTGGCGAGGGCCAGCCCTGTCCCGCAGTCTTTACAAACAGGCCTGCCTGCGGTAAGGATGCGCCCCTTTGACCGAAGGAGACCACCCCGATGCCCGTGCGTCCTGCCCGCCTTGCTGACCTGAATACCGTTCATGCCTTGGAGTGCGCCGTCTTCGGCGACCCAGTCTATCCCGCTTTCTTCTTCCGGCAGGCCCACGACCTGTGGCCTTCGCTGTTGCTGGTGGCCGAGGACGACACCACCGGCCGGGTGGTGGGCTACATTCTGGGGGCGCCAGGCGAGGAAGACGGTGCGGCGTGGATCCTCTCGCTGGCAGTGGAGGCCGGCCATCGCGGCCGGGGGTGGGCGCAGAGGCTGCTGTGCCGTCTGATGGAGGCGCTGGCCGCCCGGGGCCGCCGCCGCGCGCGGCTCACAGTGCACCCCGATAACGCCGCCCTCCGCCTTTATCAACGCCATGGTTTTCGCACCTTGGCCGAAGAGCCGCACTATTTCCATGAGAACGACCCGCGGCTGGTGCTGGAGCGTATCCTTCAGCCGGATGACTGAGTGTGTCAGGTCGCCAACGTGGTGCGCCAGGCCGCGAGCGCTGCGATCTCTGCGGGCCCGGTTCGGCAGCAGCCGCCGATAAGCCGGGCCCCGGCCTCCAGCCAGCCTTTGGCAGACGCGGCAAAGCCCGCCGCGTCCCGCGAACCGTGCCAGCATTTGGTGGCTGCATCGTAACCCTCCCCCGAATTGGGGTAGAGCAGCAAGGGCTTGTGGTCAGGCACGGCAGCTGCGGCAGCGAGCAGTGACTGTGCATGACGCGGCGCAGTGCAGTTGAAGCCGATTGCCAGCACCTGCGGGCATGGCGAAAGCTCGGCCACGCACGCGTCCAGTGCCGTGTCTTCACTGATGTGCCGATCATCGGTGCAGGAGAAGCTGATCCATGCCTGGGCGTCGGGAAACTCATTTTCCAGCAGCTGCACCAATGCCTGCGCCTCCAGAAGCGAAGGCAAAGTCTCGCAGGCTAGAAGATCCGGCCCGGCAGCCAGCAGCGCGGCCAGCCGCGGACGGTGAAAATCCATCAGAGTTTTCACGTCCAGACCGTAGTGCCCTCGGTACTCCGACCCGTCCGCCAGCATGGCCCCGTAGGGCCCGACCGAAGCGGCCACCAGCGGCCTCAGGCGACTTGCCCGATCAGCTTCGGCCAACCCTGACCAGTAGGCATCGCGTGCCTCGCGCGCCAGTTGCACCGAGCGCTGCATCAGGCCTGTCGCGGCGTCCGCGCCCAACCCGCGCCCGGCAAAGCCCTCATACGTCGCCTGATAACTGGCGGTTGTCACTACATCGGCCCCTGCCGCCAGATAGGCGGCATGCACCGTACGGATCTTTTCGGGTGCCTCCAGCAACACCTTGGCCGACCACAGCGGATCAGCCAGATCACATCCCATAGGCTCCAGTTCGGTGGCAAGCGCACCATCCAAGAGCACGAAGGGCAGCGTCCGCAGATGGGGGGTGAGTGCATGCTCCATGGCAATCCTTCCTTATCCTGTTTCCGTTAGCGTGCACAAACGCGACACCCTGCGCAAGCACGGCCCCATCCACAGCGAATGCACCTGCACTGTTCTCTGGACAGAAAACATGAAAAATGCTTGGAAGCCCGGTATTCCTTTGTCACAATAGCCCGCTCAATGCTGGGGGAATAAGGCCGTTTTCCCTCAAGGCTGACAACAACGAGGAGGCCGGCGGCGTGCCGGGCAACAGCGATGCGGAGATTTGGAGACTGGCCGGTCTGGGTGCGCCTGACCGGGGCCATCTGGTTCTGTCTGGTTCTGGCGTGGGGGGCCCTGATCGCCTGGGAGACGCAGGTCAGCCGCGAGATCGCCATCGATCAGGCGCGCGACCTTGCGCACAGCATGAACGAGATGACATTGGCGGGGCTCACCGGGATGATGATCACCGGCACTGTGGGACAGCGCGATGTCTTCCTCGACCAGATCCGCGAACTGACCGCCGTGCGCGACCTGCGCGTAATCCGGGGCGAGGCGGTCAGCAAGCTCTACGGCCCGGGGGCCGGAGAGAAAGCCAAGCCGCACGATGACATCGAGCGGGCCGTGCTGGCCACCGGCAAGGCCCATATCGAGATCGAGAACACCCCCCAGCTGGGCGAGCACCTGCGTGTGGTGTACCCCACCCTCGCCTCGCGCAACTACCTCGGCAAGAACTGCATCACCTGCCATCAGGTGCCCGAAAATACCCCGCTGGGTGCAGTGAGCATGCGCATCTCGCTGGAAAAGACCAATGCCGCCGTGACCGCCTTCCGGGACAAGAGCATCCTGTTTGCGCTGATCGTGTCGCTTCCATTGATGGCGGTGGTCTACCTTTTCGTGCGCCGCTTCGTCACCCGTCCGCTGCAGGCAATGTCCGACGGACTGGAGGAGCTGGCCAAAGGGGAAGGCGACCTGACGCGCCGGCTGGCGGTAGCGGGACGGGACGAGATCGGCGCCACGGCCGAACGCTTCAATCGCATGCTGGCGACGATTGCCGAACTGGTACGCCGCGTGGGCCAGTCCGCCACCGATGTCACCCGCTCGGCCCGCCGTCTGGCGGACGACGCGGCCCGGGTGGCCGATGGCTCCCAGCAGCAGAAGGCGCAGTCTGGTGCCGCCGCCGGGACGGTGGAGATCCTCGCTGGCCACATCGGCGAGATCGCAGGCAGTGCAGAGGAAGTCTGCCGGAGGGCTGAGGAAAGCCTGGCACGCGCGGAGGAAGGCCAGCGCAGCCTGGGCCACTTGCGCGACCACGTGGCGGAAGTGGAAAAGGCCGTGGAGATCATGGCCGAGGCCGAGAACGACTTCATGAAGTCCACCAGCGAGATCACGGCCATGACCCAGCAGGTGCGCGAGATCGCCGAACAGACCAACCTGCTTGCCCTCAACGCAGCCATTGAGGCGGCCCGCGCCGGTGAGAGCGGTCGGGGGTTCGCGGTCGTGGCCGACGAAGTGCGCAAGCTGGCTGAAAAATCGGCCGTTTCCGCAGCGCAGATCGACAGTGTGACGGCAGGGCTGGGCAACAAGTCCAATGCGGTGCGCGATGCGCTGGAAGCGAGCCTGGAATCGCTGCAGGCCAGCCGTGCCTCGGCAGACCGGGTGGCGGAGGTGCTGCACACGGCGACTTCGTCCGCCCACTCGGTACGCACGGGGCTGGAGCAGATCGTGCAGGTGACGGTGCACCAGCGCGAGGAAAGCGGCACCGTAACGCGCAACATCGAGGAGATCGCCCGTATGGCCGAGGACAACGATGCTGCGATCCGTCAGGTGGTGGAAGCGAGCGAGGCGCTGGAAACCTTGGCCGAAGACCTGCAACAGTCGGTGTCGCGCTTCAAGGTGTGAGCTGCGGCGCACGGACGCGACACGAAAAGCAGACGGGGCTGAATCAGCCCCCTTTCTGCTTCAGGCGGACGATCAGTGTCCGGTATCGGTGGGCAGGACGGTTGTCTGGCGCAGCGCCCGCATGAAACGCGCATGCGCCAGCGATACCTTAGCCTGGGGCATGTCCATCTGGCGTGCCGCATAGTGGCTGGGCATACCGTCGATCTCCATCAGCCACACGGCTTCCCGGGCATGGGTCTCCAGGCCGATGCGATCGGCCACCTGGTTGAAGTAGGCCAGTTTCATGGTGCTCCTCCTTGTCTTTGGGCCGCCTCGGGGATGACGCAGATCAAACCCGGGCTGTTTTTCCAGCATAGACAAAAAAAGCCCTCCTGCACGGCCTAGACGTTAGCCGGCGTTGGTCAGCCACGTTGCCATCGAAAGACCGGCAGCCCGTCCGGTCGCCAGGCAGGCCGTCAGCAGGTAGCCGCCAGTTGGGGCCTCCCAGTCGAGCATTTCTCCTGCCACGAACACGCCAGGCCGGCTCTTGAGCATGAGGCCGGGGGTCAGGCTTTCGAAGGCCACGCCGCCTGCGGTGCTGATGGCCTCGTCGATCGGCCGCGGCGCATGCACTCTTACCGGCAAAGCCTTGATGCCCGCAGCCAGCAACGCGGGATCGTTGAAGACCTCGCGCGGCAGGCATTCGCGCAGCAGGCCGGCCCGTACACCCTTGAGCCCGAGCCGGCTCTGCAGGTGGCTGGCCATCGAACGCGAACCCCGTGGCCGAGCCACCTCCTGCAGCACCCAGTCCGCCTCCCGGGCGGGCAGCAGATCCAGTTCGAAATGCGCTTGGCCCTCACGGGCAATGGCCTCGCGCAGCGGAGCGGAAAAGGCATAGATCAGTCCGCCTTCCAATCCAGTGGCCGTCACCACGCACTCTCCGAGCCGACTGAGCACCTGGCCATCCGGCAAGCGCATGCAAAGACGCACCGACTTGAGTGGCTGCCCGGCGAACCGTTCGGCAAAATGCGCCGTCCAGCCGGCGTCAAAACCACAGTTGGCGGGCGCAAGCGGCACGACTTCTGCCCCGGCTCCCGCAAGCACGGGCACCCATGCGCCATCGGACCCGAGCTTCTTCCAGCTGGCGCCACCAAGGGCCAGCAGGCAGGCGCGCACCGGCACCGTCCGCAGCCCGTCCGGCGTGGAAAACTGCAGGGCACCGTCCGCGTCCCAGCCCAGCCAGCGATGCCGCACATGAAAGCGCACGCCATGCTCCCGCAGGCGCTGCAGCCAGGCACGCAGGAGCGGTGCAGCCTTCATCTCGCGCGGAAACACCTTTCCCGAACTGCCCACGAAGGTCTCGATGCCCAGCCCATGCACCCAGTCACGCAAGGCCAAGGCGTCGAAACGGTCCAGGTAGGGGCGCAGGACCGCGCTGCGACTGCCATAGCGGGCGACGAACTGCGGCCAGGCTTCGGAGTGGGTGATGTTCATGCCGCCCACACCGGCGAGCAGGAACTTGCGGCCGACCGAGGGCATGGCATCGTAGAGATCGACGACATGGCCCGCTTCGGCCAGCATCTCGGCGGCCATCAGGCCGGCAGGGCCACCACCGACGACGGCAACGGCAGGAGGGGAAAGGTGCGACATGGGTGCTTCCCGAAGAGAGGCCCGGTTGGGCAGGAACGGCGCCCCCCATGCGGGCGGGCGCTGCGGATTGTTGCAGAAACCGTCGCGAAACCCAACCTTCCCTCCGGACTGGCTGCGCCGGAACGGCAACGTTGGCCGAAGCAGCCGCTGGCTGTTACACTCACGCCCCCGTCACCAACATTGCGGCAAGTCCTTGTGAAAGCTGAAAGTTTTTCCCGCCTCCCCCTGCCTGCGGCACTGCTCGCCAACCTTGATGGCCTGGGCTACCACACGATGACCCCGATCCAAGCGGCCAGCCTGCCTGCGGTGCTGGAAGGCCGGGACCTGATCGCCCAGGCCAAGACCGGCAGCGGCAAGACCGCAGCCTTCGGGCTGGGGCTGCTGACAGCGCTGAATCCGCGCTGGTTCGCGGTACAAGGCCTGGTGCTATGCCCCACGCGCGAACTGGCTGAACAGGTGGCGCAGGAAATCCGCCGCCTGGCGCGCACCATCGACAACATCAAGGTGGTGACCCTGACCGGCGGCACACCGATGGGGCCGCAAATCGGCTCCTTGGAGCACGGCGCCCACATCGTGGTGGGCACGCCAGGCCGCCTGCAGGACCACCTCTCCCGTGGCACGCTGGATCTTTCAGGGGTACGCACCCTGGTGCTGGACGAGGCCGACCGGATGGTGGACATGGGTTTCGTGGAGGAGATCGTGGGTATTGTGCGCGCCTGTCCGCGTAAGCGGCAGACGCTGCTGTTCTCAGCGACCTATCCGGACAACATCCGTAAGCTGGCCGCGCAGTTCCTGCACAATCCGCTGGAAGTACGGGTGGAGGCGCTGCACGATGGCGGCAAGATCGAGCAGCGCTTCTTCCGCATCCGGGATGAGATCCGCTTCGATACCGTGGCGCGCATCCTGCAGCATCTTCGGCCAACCTCCACGCTGGTGTTCTGCAACACCAAGGCCCGCTGCCGCGATCTGGCGGCGGCACTTTCGGAGCGCGGTTTCTCGGCCCTGGCGCTTTACGGCGACCTGGAGCAGCGCGACCGTGACCAAATCCTGGTGCGCTTCACCCAGCGCAGCGTGAACGTGCTGGTGGCCACTGACGTGGCCGCCCGCGGGCTGGACATCAAGGACCTGGACCTCGTCATCAACGCCGATGTTACGCACGACCCGGAGGTACACATCCACCGCATCGGGCGCACCGGACGCGGCAGTGAGCAGGGCCGGGCCTACACGCTGGTAAGCGAAGGCGACCAGCGCCGGGCGCTGGCGGTGGAAGGCTATCAGGGCAGCCCGCTGGTATGGGCCCCGCTGGAAAGCCTGACGCCGGCAGCGGGCGGTCCCCTCGTGCCGCCGATGGTGACGCTGGAGATTGCCGGCGGCAAGCGCGACAAACTGCGCCCAGGCGACCTGGTGGGCGCACTGACCGGTGAGGCGGGCATCCTCGGCGACAAGGTAGGCAAGATCGCGGTGTTTGAGTCCGCCACCTTCGTGGCGCTGGACCGCAGCATCGCCCGGCAGGCTTTCGAACGGCTTTCGGCCGGTCGCATCAAGGGCAAGAGTTTCAAGATGCGTTTCGTAGGCGAAGAGTAAGCCGGCGATGGAAAGGCTGCTGCCCCTGCTGGCCGAGATTCGGGCGTGCACGCACTGCGCGTCCGTGCTGCCCTTGGGCCCACGCCCGGTGTTGCAGGCGGCCCCCGGGGCGCGTGTGCTGCTGGTGGGGCAGGCACCTGGCACCAAGGTGCATGCCAGCGGCCGCCCGTTCGACGATGCCTCGGGCGAGCGCCTGCGGCGCTGGCTGGGCGTGGATCACGACACCTTCTACCAGCCCGACTGCTTCGCCATCGTGCCCATGGGGTTCTGCTATCCCGGCAAGCGCGGCAGCGGCGATGCTCCGCCCCGTCCGGAATGCGCAGCCTTGTGGCGCACACGCCTGCTGTCTGCACTGCCCGGCATCCGGCTGACGGTACTGATCGGCCAGTATGCCCAGACCTGGCATCTAGGGTCGGCACGCGGTGCCACTCTTACCGATACGGTGCGCAACTGGCGCCGCTACCTACCGGGTACCTTCGTACTGCCGCACCCCAGCCCACGCAACATCCGCTGGTTTTCGGCCAACCCTTGGTTCGAGTCCGAGGTGGTCCCGGCGCTGCAGGCGGCCGTGGCCGATGCCCTCTCCGGACGGCATGTGCGGCAGCCATGAAAAAGGCCAGCCCACAGGCTGGCCCGGCGCCGATGCCCAAGGCAACGGTCAGACAGACAGATAGGACGACTGTTTGAGGCCGCGGCAGAACTCGGCAAAGAAGTGGTTGCGCTCGTCGGCCGTCAGGCTGGCCGCACGCGCCTTCTCCTCGTAGCGGTTGAGGATCTCATCCGGCTGCAGGTGCACGTAGCGCAGCATGTCCTCGATGGTGTCGTGTTCTTCCACCCCCGCGAACTCCAGCTTGCCGCCGTCGCGCACATAAACGTTGGCCGAATCGGTATCGCCGAATAGGTTGTGCATGTCGCCCAGGATTTCTTGGTACGCGCCCACCAGGAACACCGCGATCAGATATTCCTCGCCCGGCGCCACCTCGTGCACCGACATGGTCGACTCGATGCTCTGCTGGTCCACGTAATGCTTGACCTTCCCGTCCGAGTCGCAGGTGAGATCCTGCAGCACCGCGCGACGGGTGGGCTGCTCGGCCAGTCGGTGTACCGGCATGATCGGTAGCACCTGGTCGATGGCCCAGGTATCCGGCAGGCTCTGGAACACCGAGAAGTTGCAGAAATACTTGTCCGCCAGCTTGTCCGTCAGGTCGTCAAAGACCTGTCGCTGCGAGCGCTGGCTGGTGGTGGCCTGCAACTGGCCATGAAGCCGTCGGCACAGGGCGAAGTACAGCTGTTCGCCTACGGCCTTTTCCTGCAGCGTCAGCCGGCCTTCTGCGTACAGGTCGGCGATATCCGTCATGTGGTGGCTGGCGCGGTAGTAGGTTTCCGTCACCATTTCCGCATCCGTCAGCTGCATCAGCTCGAACAGTTTCTGCACCGGGCGGGCCAGTGCGTTGACGTCCTCCACTTCGGGCAGCGTGTCCGGCAGGCGCTCGGTGTCGGTGACGTTCATCACCAGCACTGCATGGTGTGCGGTCATCGCCCGACCCGACTCGGACATGATGCGCGGATGCGGAATGCCGGCCTCGTCGCAGAATTCGGCCAGCATGCCCACGATCACGCTGGCGTACTCGTCCATGTCGTAGTTGATCGAGCTGGCGTTGCGCGAGTGCGTGCCGTCATAGTCCACGCCCAGGCCGCCCCCCACATCCACATGGTCGATCGGCAGCCCCAGCGCACGCAGCTCGCCGAAGTAGCGGATGGCTTCGCGGAAGCCCACGCGATAGTCGGCGATGTTGGCGATCTGCGAGCCCATGTGGAAATGCAGCAGCCGCACGCACTCTGCCATGCCGGCCGCCTCCAGCTTTTCCTTCACCAGGATGAGCTGTGCGGCCGACAGGCCGAACTTGCCTTTTTCGCCCCCGGTGTCGGCCCACTTGCTGGAAGCCAGCGAGGACAGACGCACCCGCACCCCCACCGTGGGCTGTACGCCGAGTCGGCGGGCCTCCTCGATCACGATGTCCACTTCGGACACTTTTTCGATAACGATGAACACGCTGTGGCCCAGCTTCTGGCCGATCAACGCCAGACGGATGAAGTCGCGGTCCTTATAGCCGTTGCACACGATGGTGCCACCACGCGGCGCCAGCGCCAGCACAGCCATCAGCTCCGGCTTGGAACCGGCTTCGAGTCCGATGGATACATCCGGCGTGGCGATGATGCTTTTAACCACTGCCTCCTGCTGGTTGACCTTGATCGGATACAGCGCGGTGTACCGGTTGCCATAGCCGGTCTGGGCGATCGCATTGTCGAAGGCGCTGCACAGGCGGGTGACACGGTCCTGCAGGATGTCGGGGAAGCGAATCAGGAGCGGCAGATCCAGCCCCTTGTCGGCCAGCTGCCCCACCAGTTCGTAAAGGTCGATCTCGTGCGCTTGGCGCGTATTGGGGCGTACCGTAACGCAGCCGTTCTCGCCCACGTCGAAGTAGCCGGCTCCCCAGTGCCGGATGCCATAAAGGCTCCGGCTGTCAGCCACATTCCAGGCCATGTGTGGTGTCCTTCCCTGTTGGATGATGCAAAAGCGTGCTCCTTAGTGCGCGGCTTTCGGGCTGGGCAGCTTTTATGTGGGCCAGGGATGTCGGAGCGGAACCCTCGTCTGCCATGTGGCAAAAACGAGCGCGGATTTTAGCAACATCGCACGTGAACACAAGCAAAATTTTCCCGCGTCCAATTTAATGAACACCCTGAGGAATCAGGGGCTTAGCGCTGGACGGAAGTGGTTGTCGCAAGACAGAAAAACCGGACCGACCACCCCTTCACATCCTCCTGGCCGTCAAGGATATTGAACAGCCCGCCTACCCCCCGCCGCACCATCCGGCATTCCCGAAAAGCTGTACGAATGCGTCGCATGGCAACAAGCTTCTGATTAATAAAAGAAAACGGTCTGTGGTATACTGTTCGGGTCTTCGTAACCCGAGCAATGCCTATGTTTACCCTGCGTCAGTATCCGACCCGCCGTGTTCATGATGTCCACCCTGCAAATGCCGTGCTCACCCCGGCCACGCCCTACCCTTCCAGCCGTGTCAGCGTCTATGCCATGCTGGTCGGCGCCTTCGATTCCAGCCGGGAAGTTGCCCGCGCCAGCCGGCGCCCCGCTCCACCCGATTCCCATTCATTCTGACCGACGCGCTGCTGAACGGCCCGCTCGCCCCTGATGCGACCTGCGCCCTGTCGGCAAGAAAAAAGCCGGCCCCGATGGCCGGCTTTGTCGTGTCCGGACGCCCGGGCGTTACAGATAGTCCCGCAGGCGGTAATAGGCCATGCCGGCCACCAGCGCAGGCGTGCGGAACAACCGACCACCCGGGAAGTTGCGATGCCGGATGCGCCCGAACAGATCAAAGCGCTCTGCCGAGCCGGCGATGGCTTCGGCCACCAGCCGTCCGGCGATGTTGCTGACATTCACCCCGTGTCCTGAAAACCCCTGTACGTAGTACACGTTGGCCGAAAGGCGGCCGAAATCCGGTGCCCGGTTGACAGTGATGTCACAGTAGCCGCCCCAGGCGTACTCCACCCTCACGTCTTCCAGTTGCGGGAAAACACGCAGCATGTCCTGTCGCATGGCATCGGCCAGGTTGGCAGGTTCGCGGCCCGAATAGCTGACTTTGCCACCGAATAGCAGGCGGTGATCCGCCGAGAGTCGGTAATAGTCGAGTACGAAGTTGGTGTCGCACACTGCCATGTTATTGGCGATCAGCGCACGGGCACGTGCCTCGCCCAGGGGCTCGGTGGCGATGACATAGGTGCCGGCAGGCATGATGCGCCGGTCCAGCTCGGGCACCAGCGCGCCGATGTAGGCATTGCATGCCAGCACCAGATGGCTGCAGCGTACGGCGCCGCGCTCGGTGTGGGCCACGGGCATCGTGCCGTGCTCGATCCGCACTACCGGCGTGTTCTCGTGGATGCGCACGCCAGCGGCCTCGGCCGCCCGCGCCAGGCCCAACGTGTAGTTGAGTGGATGCAGGTGACCCGAGAACCGGTCGTACACGCCGCCCACGTAGCGACCGCTGGCCAGGCGCTCGGCGAGCAGCGGCTGCTCCCAGACCTCCAGATGGGGGTAGTCGAACTCCGCTGCGGCACTGTCGACCCAGGCACGCAACGCTTCCATCTGCCGTGGCTTGACCGCCACGCTGGCAAAGCCCCGCGTCCAGTCGCAGGCAATGCCGTAACGGCGCACGCGACTGTCGATCAGCTCTACCGCTTCCACCGACATCTGCCACATTGTCCGGGCCGCCTCCTCCCCCACCAGACGGCGCAGGCTGTCGGTCTCGCAGGCGTAGCCGGCAATCACTTGCCCGCCGTTGCGGCCGGAGGCGCCAAACCCGACACGCGCCGCCTCCAGCACCACCACCGAGTAGCCACGCTCGGCCAGCTCCAGCGCGGCAGAAAGGCCCGCAAGCCCGCCGCCTACCACACACACGTCGGCCTGGCAGGTTTCGGACAATTCGGGTGAAGGCGGTCGGGGATGGGCCGTGGCAGCGTAATACGAGGGGGCGTGATCCTGGCGGGCAATGGCTAGCATGGTGGTCTTCCGTGTCAGAGGGTGAAATCAGGGAAAGGGATTGGTCTTCAAGATGCACATCCAATGAAAGGGCCGGCTTCCCGAGGGAAGCCGGCGGTCAAGGCGGGCCGTACAAGGGGCCCGCCGGGTTCAGGCACTGGCGGAGGAAACCGCCGAACTAGGGGGGCCGGCCTGCGCGTTCTCGTTCTCGCGCATGGCGGCGGCGATCGCCTTCTCGCGGTTGCGCTGGGCGTTGAGCATCAGGTAGTTGGCGGCTACCACCATGATGCCCACGATCAATACGGTGATCGTGGCCAAGGCATTGATCTCGGGATTCAGGCCCAAGCGTACCTTGGAGAAGATCACCTGCGGCAGCGTGGTGGAGCCGGGGCCGGATAGGAAGGCGGTGGTCACCAGGTCATCCAGCGACAGCGTGATCGACAGCAGGAAGCCCGAAGCGATCGCCTGCGAGATCAGCGGCAGGGTGATGACGAAGAAGATCTTGAGTGGGCGAGCGCCCAAGTCCATCGCCGCATCCTCCAGCGTCTTGTCAATCTCGATCAACCGCGAACGCACCACCACTGCCACGTAGGCCATGCACAGGGTGGTGTGCCCAACCCAGATGGTAAAGAAGCCGCGTTCGGAAGGTTGGCCGAAGAGCTGCTGCATCGAGATGAACAGCAACAGCATCGACAGCCCGGTAATCACCTCCGGCATCACCATTGGCGCGGTCATCATCCCGGCAAACAGCGTACTGCCACGGAAGCGCTTGAAGCGTGCCAGCACGAAACCGGCCACCGTCCCCAGCACCACGGCCGCGGTGGCACTGGCCAGTGCGATGCGGATCGACAGTCCCACCGCCGACAGGATCTGCTCGTTGTGGAATAGCGAGACATACCAGCGGGTGGAGAAGCCACCCCATACTGTCACCAGCTTCGAGGCATTGAACGAGTAGACGATCAGGCTGACGATGGGCAGGTACAGGAACAGAAACCCTGCCACCAGCACACCCTTGAGTACGGGCGAAAGCTTGTTGCCGTTATACATTCTTGCCCTCCAGCTCGCGCGTTTCGTACCGGTGGAAGAGCCCGATCGGAACGATCAGCAGCAGCACCATCACCGTGGCCACGGCCGCAGCCATCGGCCAGTTGTTGTTGTCGAAAAATTCGTTCCACAGCACCTTGCCGATCATCAGTGTGTCCGGTCCGCCCACCAGTTCGGGAATCACAAACTCGCCCACCGCAGGGATGAACACCATCATCGAGCCGGCGATGATGCCGTTCTTGGACAGCGGCAGCGTGATGGCGAAGAAGGCCTTCAGCGGCCGGGCACCCAGATCGTTGGCCGCTTCCAGCAGACGGATGTCCATCTTCACCAGATGGGCATAGAGCGGCAGGATCATGAAGGGCAGATAGGCGTACACCATGACCAGATAGAGCGAGAAGGTGTTGTGGAACATCTCCAGCGGCTCGCTGATCAGCCCGACGGACATCAGCAGATGGTTGATGATGCCATTGGGCTTGAGGAGCCCCATCCACGCATACACGCGCAGCAGGAAGGAGGTCCAGAAGGGCAGCATCACCAGCATCAGCAACACATTGCGCCGGGCCGGATCGGTGCGGGCGATCGCATAGGCGATCGGATAGCCGATCAGCAGGCACATCACCGTGGTGAAGAAGGCTACTCTCAGCGACGACAGGTAGGTGTCGGCATACAGTTCGTCACCGAAGATGAACTGGAAGTTGGCCAGGTTGAGCGTGACGTGCAGCAACCCACCGTCCTCGTAGTTCAGCAGGCTGGTGAACGGCGGGATGGCGATATCCTGCTCGGCAAAGCTGATCTTGAGCACGATGAGGAAGGGCACTGCGAAGAAGACCAGCAGCCAGAAGTACGGCACTGCGATTACCGTGGCCCGGCCGGGGCGCAGCCACTTGCGGGCAAAACGCTTGAAGTTCATCGCCGTCTCCTCAGCGTGTCATGACCACCGGCAGGTCGGGCCGCCAGCTGACGTATACCGTCTCGTCCCAGGTGGGCGCTTCCTCACCGGCCTCGTACCAGCGCGAGGACGGCACCATGGACTTGATCACTTTGCCCGAGGGCAAACGCACGTGATAGACGGAGTAGCTGCCAAGATAGGCGATCTCCACCACCGTGCCGCGGGCGCTGTTCACACCGGGTGTGGCCGGCGGCTTGCGGTCCAGCCGCACGTCTTCGGGGCGGATGCTGGTCCATACCTGCATACCCTTGGGGCCGGTGATACCGTGGTCGATCCAGATGCGGCCTTCCAGCTCTGGCACATCGATCTCGACGTGGTCGGGCTCGTCCACCGACACCATGCCGGTGAGCAGGTTGGTCTCGCCGATGAATTCCGCGGTGAAGCGGCAGTTGGGATAGTCGTAGATTTCCCCCGGCGTGCCCACCTGTAGCAGCTGGCCTTCGCTCATGATGCCGATGCGCGTGGCCATGGTCATGGCCTCTTCCTGGTCGTGCGTGACCATGATGCAGGTCACTCCCACCTTTTCCAGGGTGTTCACCAGTTCAAGCTGGGTCTGCTGGCGCAGCTTCTTGTCCAGCGCACCGAGCGGTTCGTCCAGAAGCAGCAGCTTGGGGCGCTTGGCAAGGCTGCGTGCCAAGGCGACGCGCTGTTGCTGGCCACCCGAAAGCTGGTAGGGCTTGCGGTGCGCATACTTGCGCATCTGCACCAGATCCAGCATTTCCGCCACACGGCTTTCGATCTCGCCCTTGGGCAACTTGTCCTGCTTAAGGCCGAAGGCGATGTTCTGCTCCACCGACATGTGCGGGAACAGCGCATAGCTCTGGAACATCATGTTGATTGGCCGGTCGTAGGGGGCCAAGTGAGTGATGTCCTGGCCGTCCAGCACGATGCGGCCGGACGTGGGGCGCTCCATACCCGCCAGCATGCGCAGCAGCGTGGACTTGCCACAGCCAGAGCTGCCAAGAAGGGCAAAGATCTCATGCTGGCGAATGTCCAGGTCGACGTGGTCCACGGCCACGTTGTCGCCGAACTTCTTGAAGATGCCGGAAATCTGCAGATACGGCGTATTGTGTGCCTGCACACCGGTCTGAACCGGTGCGGCGGCAGCCACGGCTTCCATCATGGTGCTACTCCCTCCACACGCCGGCCGCTTGGCCGGCTTTGACAGGAAAAGGGCCCCTACGGGCAGGCTTTAACGAGACAGGCGCCCACGCAAAAAACCCGCGTGGCTAGGCAGGCGGGCAGCTGGGACTGTCGTGTACGAAACGGGGAGGAAAGCCGCAGCCATGCGGCCGGACGCATGGTCATACCCCTCGTGCCGGCGCGGGTGGCGCGCCTTGCGGGGCTGGCTTGCGGACAGCAGGGCTTGATGCATGTGGGCTCCTCAATATTCTCCTTGGCGGCCAGGCCGCCCCCCTTCGGCCAACGTGGGCCGTTTTTTCTTGTTGCGGGGTGTGGGACAAGGACCGGCTCTACGGCCAGTCTCACTGTTTCCTGCGTGCTCGTGCACGTCTGTGAAACCAGCTTATCCCACGTTTAATAAAATTGACAAGCCCGTGAATCGCCGTCTCGCGCATCCGGTATACATTACTCATTGAAAACAGGGCTTCGCTGCGCCGCAGCAGATACACAAAAGCCGGCCAGGCTTGAAACCTGCCGGCTTTTGTGGTGCGTGGCTTGTTTAATACATCGAACGAATCGGTCACGCCCCCCTGTCTGGCGGGCATAGCCCACGCCGCTCGACGAACAGGCTGCTGCCTGGCTGTTTCTTGGCCATCTTCTTGGCCTCCGCCAAGGCGGACGCCACCTCGTGGTGCGAGAGGAACTGCCCGGCACGCGCACGCACCACCCCGATGGACACCGTGGTCAGTGGAAAGAAGGTGACCTCACCGGTACGGCCGACCACCTCGTAGCCACCCAGTGACAGATGCCCTGGCTCGAAAAATACCCGCACCCGGCTGTCGAAAGCCTGCAACACCTGTTCGAGGCGCAGCTGCCAATCCGGGCTTTGCATGAGCAGGATGAAATCATCGCCACCTACATGGCCCACGAAGTCGCGCTCCCCGTCGGCCTGCTCCACCAGCAATTGTCCCAGCAGCCGGATCAGGTCGTCGCCCGCCGAATATCCGTACAGGTCGTTGAAGGGCTTGAAATGGTCCAGATCGGCGTAGGCGATCACGAACGGCACCGAGGCATCCAGCAGCCGGTCGATGGTCTCGTTGATCGGCACGTTGCCCGGCAGGCCGGTCAGCGGGTTGGCATATCGGGCCGCCGAGATCTGCTGCTCGGTGATCTTGCGCATCAGTTCGAAGCCGGTGCCCATACCCAGATAGCGTCCGTGCTCGGTGATGATGAAGCCGTCGATCAGATACCGGCGTTCGGCGGCCACCACCAAGTGGGAAAGTTCGTGTAGCGACAGGTCTGCATTCACGATCAGCGGCTGCTTGTCCATCATGTGCCGGCAGGGCTTCTTGCCGTAAAGCTCACGGTTGAAAGGTTTGGCGAAGCTCTCCAGGATGTGATGGCGCCGCAGCAGACCCACCGGCGTGCCGTCGCCCTCCACCACTGGAATGGCAAAGCGGTCGGGGTCGGCTGCGAACAGACGGTAGGCCGTTTCATTGGAAGTGGTCGGCGCCACGCACTCCACGTCCAGCAGGAGATCGCGTGCACGGGTCTGGACCTGCAGGCCCAGCCGGCCCCGGCCGCCCGGCCACTCCGTCCCCTCGGGCGCATTGGTCAGCTCCATGGGCGGTGTAGCGCTGGGGCGGGCCAGCAGGTAACCCTGCCCGTAGCGCACTCCCAGGCGTTGCAGCATGCGCAGCTCGGCGGCGGTTTCGATGCCCTCTGCCACCAGAAAGGCACCGGACTGGCGGGCGATGTCCACCATGGAGCGGACGAACTGCTCCTTCAGTGGATCATGATGCAAGTTCTGCACGAAGTGCTTGTCCAGCTTGACGAAATCCGGGCGCAGCTCCGACCACAGCCGCAGGTTCGAGAAGCCCTCGCCCAGGTCGTCCAGTGCGATGCGGAACCCGCTGCGGCGGTAATGTGCCGTCGCCTCGCGCAGCGCGGGATAGCTGGCGTTGGGGTGGGTTTCCGTCAGTTCGATGATGATGCGCTCGGACGCCAGGCCGATGCGGTCGAGGAAAGCCAGTGTCTCGCCACCGCGATGGCGCGGCTCCATCAGGCACATCGGATTGATGTTCATGAACAGCCAGCCCGGCAGCCCCAGTTCGGCGAAGCGTTCTGCGGTGATCTGCCGGCAGGCCTGATCCAGCTGTACCGTCAGGCCGCACTGCGCTGCCCGCTCGAAGAGGTTCACCGGCGAGTGCAACGGGGTATTCGAAGGACCCCGGATCAGCCCCTCGAAGCCGATCACCCGGCCGGTCTCCAGATCGGCAATCGGCTGGAAAACCGGCTGAAGCCGCCGGCTGGCGATGATTTCCTCCAGTTCGGAACACCGGGGCGCAAGCGCTCCGTCCAAGGGCAGGCAGACCTCTGTCAGGCTGAACATCGATGCGTGAACCGCTGCAAAATGGGAGAACGCACTGTAGCGCGCAGGTGTGACAAAAAGGTGACACTGCTGCCCCCACAGGCCATCTTTCCCAAGGAAGCTGTCAGCGGTCCTGTCACGCTCTAGAATGAAGGAAAGTCCACCGGAAACAGACATGCCTCATGCCATGCTGGCGGCCCACCGCCTCTACTACGAAGAGACCGGGCGTAAAGACGGCCCGGTGCTGGTGCTGCTCAATGGTCTGACGATGAGCACGGCCGCCTGGAGCCTGATGCTGCCCGCGCTGGAGGCCCGCTACCGGCTGATTCGCCTGGATTTCGTCGGCCAAGGACAGTCGGATAAACCTGAGGCGCCGTTCTACCCACTGGATCGCCAAGCCGCCGACCTCGCCGCCCTGCTGGACTGGCGCGGGATCGGCCGCTGCCACATGGCCGGCCTTTCCTATGGCGGGCTGGTGGCCCAGCATTTCGCCCGCGACTTCGGCCAACGTTTGAAGCGCCTTCTGCTGGCCGCTACCTTTGCCCGGTCCGGCGCAGTGAACGCCGCGCTGGGCACGGCTTGGCAGGCGGTGCAGACAGCCGGGGGCGCGGCACTGCGCCAGCAGGTCAGCCTGCCATGGTTCTTCTCCGACACCTTTCTTACAGAGCAGGCCGTTCGCCTGCCGGAACTGGCCCGTGTGGCTGCAGAGGTGGACTGGCCGGCCTGCCTGCGTCTGATGGAAGGCGCCGGTCGACACGATGCCCGGTCCTGGCTGGGCCAGGTGCGCTGTCCGGTCAGGGTGGTGGTGGGCAGCGCCGACCGGCTGACACCGCCCTACGAGGCGGAAGCACTGGTCACCGCCCTGCCCGATGCGCACCTCGAAATTGTGCCGGGTGCAGGGCATGCCCTGCATCTGGAAGCCCCGGCGGCCCTTGCCCGGGCGATTATCGAACACTGTACCGACTGAACGGCCGCAACCCGCCCACAAAGGAGAAACAATGAACGAAGCGGTGACCCTTTCGATCGATGCCAGAGGGGTGGCAGTCATCGCCCTCAACCGGCCCGAACTGCACAATGCCCTCGACGACCACGCCGTGGCCCTGCTCTGCCGCCACCTGACCCGTCTGGCCGAAGACCGTTCGGTGCGGGTGGTGGTGCTCACCGGCAATGGCATTAGTTTCTCCACGGGTCATGACATCGACTGGATGCGGCGCATGGCCACCAGCACGCCCGAAGCCCTGCAGACGGATGCGCGTCAGGTGGCACAGATGCTGGCGCTGCTCGATACCCTGCCACAACCGACCATTGCACGGGTGCACGGGTCGGCCTTCGGCATGGGAGCGGGCCTTGTCGCGTGCTGCGACGTGGCCATTGGGGTGTCGGATGCCCTCTTCGGATTCTCCGACGTAAAGCTGGGGGTGATTCCGGCGATGGTCGCCCCCTACATCATCCGCGCCATCGGAGAACGGGCGACCCGGCGTTATTTCATTACTGCCGAACGCTTCAATGCGGGCAAGGCCAAGCGCCTTGGCCTGCTGCACCAGGTAGTGGAAAACGACGAGATCGACTATGCGGTAGACCATATGGTGTCCCACCTGCTCATCAACGGACCGCATGCGATGACCGCAGCCAAGCATCTGGTGGCCACTATCGGATCGGCCGGCCTCTCGCCCGGGGTGA
The DNA here is from genome assembly GCA_004346645.1 of Gulbenkiania mobilis. Taxonomy (GTDB): domain Bacteria; phylum Pseudomonadota; class Gammaproteobacteria; order Burkholderiales; family Chromobacteriaceae; genus Gulbenkiania; species Gulbenkiania mobilis. The sequence goes on along the minus strand of SMDA01000008.1, from coordinate 78,550 downwards.
CCGATCTGACGGTGGACACCATCGTGCGCCTCCGGGGGAGCGACGAGGGACGTGAAGGCATCCTTGCCTTCCTGGAAAAACGCAAACCAGGCTGGGTGGACTAGCCGGCACGGTTGGCCGAAGGCCGGCCGCCTCTTACCGATTCACGCCACAAACGTACGCAAGCCCGGCAGCGCTCTTGGCGCACGCCGGACTTGCTCTAGAATCGGAAGCTTGAGTCCAACCTTGCGGGGCAGCCATGTCGACCACCCACCCTTACGGCGATCTTCTTGCCTTCACCCTCACCTCGCCCGAGGCCATCCCTCCCAGCCTGACGCTGGAAGCCGGTATTGAAGCCACAGGGGTCGCACCCGGGGTCGCTATCCTACGGCCCACCCGTCCGCACCAAGAGGCCTTCATCCTGCTGTCGGCGGGCATCCACGGCAATGAAACCGCACCGGTGGAAGTGCTCAACCGCATCGTGGCCGACCTGTGCGACGGACGGCTGCCGCTGGACGTCACGGTGATGGTGATGTTCGGCAACCCGGCCGCGCTGGTCGCTGGCAGGCGCTATTTGGACTACGACATGAACCGCCTGTTCATGGGACGCCACGCGGGCCAGCTGCAGGCCGTAGAGGCCCGGCGGGCTGCGCAACTGGAAGAGATGGCCCGCGCGTTCTTCACCCAGGCCGACGCGGGCGCACGACGCTGGCACTACGACCTGCACACTGCCATTCGTGGTTCGGTCTTCGAGCAGTTCGGCATCTACCCCTTCCCGGACGGACGTCCGCACGACCGAAGCGAGCTGGCGTGGTTGGCCGAAGCCGGCATCGGCACGGTGCTGCTCCACAGCCAGCCCTCCGCCACGTTCAGCTATTTCACCAGTCACCACTTCGGTGCCCATGCCTTCACGCTGGAGCTGGGCAAGGCCCGCCCCTTCGGGCAGAACGACCTGCCTCGCTTTGCCGGCATCGACCGTGCGCTGCGTCGGCGCCTGGCCGGACTGGGCAGCACAGCCGGCATCCAGCCGCAGCTATACCGCGCCAAGTACGACCTCATCAAGGAAACCGAGGCCTTCACCCTGTACCTTGCGGACGACGTGGAGAACTTTACCCCTCTGCCTGACGGTTACCTGATCGCGGAAGACGTAGGCATGCGCTATGTCGCCCACGGAGGGCAGGAGCGCATCCTCTTTCCCAACCCCAAGGTTGCCTGCGGGCTGCGCGCCGGCATCGTGGTGGAGCCTGCCACGCTCTGACCCCCGGGCATGCCATGAAAAACGGCGTGCCCTTTGGCACGCCGTCTTGCTGGAACAGCCATGATCAGATGTAGTTGAACAGCGACAGCTGCGTCACCTGCTGATACGTTTTCTGCGAGGCGGTCAGCGCTTGCACCGTGATCTGGAAATCGCTAATGGCCGCGGGAATATCCAGATCTTCGAGGTTGCCGATGGAGGTGGCATACTGCACCTTGAGGTCCTCCCCCACCGATTGCAGCGCCTCCGCTTCGGCCATGCGCGAGCCCATGCGTGACTCCACCGTCAACAGCTGCTGCAAGCCGGCATCGAAGCCATCGAGCACGGCCGCCAGGCTGTCCGCATACGACGGATACTTCTTTTCATTTAAGGGGTTGTCGGCCGGATCGGGCACTGCGGGCTTCTTGTCATCGTAGACGCCGATACCCGATAGGATCTCGTCGAAGCGGCGGATCGTCTGTAGCAGCTCGTTGCCGGGCGACATCAGATTAGGGTTCGGCTGCTCCGGCGGGGTGGGCAACGGGCTGGGCAACGCCGCCGCACTGCTGCCGCCAAAGATCACCGCGCCTGGCTCGGTCACCGACATCTCCCGGGACACCGAAACCTGAATATCCTGCTGGCCATAGTTACCCTTGTACTCGATCGAGATCGTGCTGCCGATTTTCAGCTCGAAGGGTAGCGACTGGGTCTGCGTACCACCGAAGAGATAGTCGCCATTGGCGTCGGTCGAGTTGGCGATGCCGACGAGCTCGCGCACCCGCTCGCGGAACTCGTTCTGCAGCGCCTTCTTGTCGGTGTCCTTCAGCGACCCGTTGCCGGCATTCACCGCCAGCGTCTTCATCGCCTGGATCACTTCCGAGCCTTGGTGGAGCAGCGACTCGGACATCGACAGCTTGCTGACCACCGTCTGCGCATTCTCGATCATCTGAGCATTGCGCGACTGCGACTGCATCAGATTGATGATCTGCGACGAGGCCACCGGGTCGTCCGAAGGCCGGTTGACACGCTTGAGGGTGGAGAGCTGCTCCTGCAGCCGCGTCAGGAGGCCCTGTTGCGAGCCCAGGCTGTAGGTGCCAGCAATGTACTGGGTGTTGGAAGAAACACGCATGGTAGTCGTCCCCTATTACCTGCCCAGTTGAAGCAGGTCGGAAAAGATGCTCTGGGCGATCTGGATGACCTTGCTGGAGGCCTGGTAAGCCTGCTGGTAGCGCAGCAAGTTGGCGGCTTCCTCGTCCAGGTTCACCCCGCTGAACGATTCCCGCGCTAGCGTCACCTCCTTCAGCATGGCGGCCTGGGTATCGGCCGAGGTCTTGACCGAGTTGGCTGTAACCCCGATGTAGCTCACCAGCTGGCCGTAAAAGCTCTGGAAGTTGGCACTGGGCGAGGCGTTGTCGGCCGGCACATAATCGTTGCCACCGCTGGGTGTGCCCGCCATGGTATTGGTGCTCTGCAGCTTCACCATCGCCAGCATGTTGGCATTGTCCGACAGCGCCGCGTCCGGACTTGTCTTGCCGGTGCCCCGCACGTCGATGGTGAAGGTCTGGGCATTGGCTGGGGTGCCTTCCAGCTTGAACTCCAACACCAAGGGCGGCGTGGCGCCGGAGGTGACGCGGTAACCACCGGCCATGTCCTTGCTGGGGGTGACGGTGAACCCTGCCGGGCCGGTGAACGTCTGGTTGGCGGCATCGTAGGTAAGCTGGATCGGACCTGCAAAAGGCGCCACTGTCTCGGGCCGGGCGTTGGCCACCTGCCAGACCGAGGAAAAGTAGGCCTTGCTCTGGGTGGGGTCGTCCGGCTGCGACTTGAGCGAGCTGCCGACGGCGATCTTCTCGGGCGCGCTGATGCGCACCGCGAACTCGCTGGCGGCCTGCCGCAGCTGTTTGAGCTGGCGCTCGGGCGATGCATTGTCCAGGTCTACCATCATGCCGCTGGTGGTCAGGCCACCATCCAGATAGACATTCAGGTCTTTGAAGAACTCGTTGCCACCCTGAAGGTTGTCCCCGTCACGGCCCAAGGCATGCTGCCGGTTGACGGTATCGGCAATCGAGATGGCCAGACGGCCCAGATCGGCCTGTGCACGGTTGAGGCTGTCGGCACGGAAGCTCAGCACCGCACCCAGCTGACCGCCGGTGATCAGGTTATTGGGAATCTGGATGATCGAGTCTTGGAAGCTGTAGGCGACGTCCATCTGCTCCGGGTCGTCCGCATTGGGTACAGCCTGCAGCTTGTTGTAGTTGGTGGAGGCCACCAGCGCCTGGCCGTTGCCGATGAACACGTTGTAGGTGCCGTCGGACTGCTGCACCACGCTGGCGTCCACCAGCTTGTTCAGGTCCAGCACCAGCTGGTCCCGCTTGTCCAGCAGGTCGTTCGGCACGCGGATGCTATCGGCGTTCAGGGCCTGGATCTGCTTGTTGAGGTCGGCAATCTGTGCGGCGTTGGCATTGATGTTCTCGACCGTGGAGACCACCTGACCGTTGGCCTGCTGGCGTAGCTCCTCGAAGCGGCTGTTGAGGCTCTGGATACGCCCGGCAAGGCTCTGGGACAGGTTAAGCACCGACTGGCGAGCCGGCAGCGAGGTCGGGTTGGCCGAAAGGGTCTGCAGTCCACGGAAGAACTCCTGCAGCGAGGGGGCCAGGCCGGTGTTCTGATTGGCCACGACGTTGTCGACCTGACTCACCAGCGCCTCTTGAGTGCTGTAATAGCTGTTCTGGGAGGTAGCCACGGACATCTGCCGCTCCAGAAAGCGGTCGTACACCCGCGACACACTGGTGGTATCTACGCCGCGTCCCACGAAGCCGAAGCCTTCCTGAAAGGGAAAGCGCGAGGCCTGGGTATTCTGCTGGCGATGATAGCCCGGTGTGTTGACGTTGCTGATGTTGTGGCTGGTGGTTTCGAGCGAGGCGCGTGCCGCGTTCAGACCGCTCAGACCGATGCCGAAAATGCCCGTGCCCATCTGACTCTCCTTGATTCTTTCTTAATCGGCTCGAATGCCCGGAACTTGAGGGCTTAGACCTGGATGGTGGTCTGCGCCACGCGCGATGCGACGGCGGCCAGCTTCCGGGCATAGCGCGGGTCGGTGGCATAGCCGCCGGTCTGCAGGGCAGAGGCAAAGCCTTTGTAGTTGTCACCCTGGTTGAGGGCAGCACGGTAGCGGGGATTGTCGCCGAGCAGTCGGGCGTAGTCTTCCAAGGCTTCACTGTAGGAAGCGTAGGCACGGAAGGTTTCCACACGTTTCTGGGGGGTACCATTCACGTATTCGGTGGTCATTACCTTGACGGTATCGCCCTGCCAGTTGGCCCCTGCCTTGATGCCGAAGAGATTGTGGCTCTCGGTGCCATCCGCAGCCTTGATGGTGCGACGGCCCCAGCCGGTTTCCAGCGCGGCATGGGCCACGATGGCTTCCGCGGCCACACCCAGCTTCTCTGCCGCGGCCTGGGCATGGGGCAACAGGCTGGCGGCGAACTCGCGTGGCGACGAAGGCAGGCGTGCCGCAGCTTCGGCCCCCTGACGCACCACTGCACCCACGGCCTCGGCCGGTTGGGCGACCCCATACTTCTGAAGGGCCTGCTGCAGGCGTGACGACGCACGCGGGGGCTCCAGCTTCAGAGCGGCGTCTTCGACGTTGGCCGGCTTGTCGGTCTTGTCGACGAAGCGCGTCAGCTGCCGGGTCAGCACATCACCCAGACCGATGCCACGCTGGCTCATCGCCTGTACCAGTTGCTGGTCGTACAGGCTCTTGTAGGTATCCATACCGTTGGAGTCCTGCTCGCCGTCCAGCGAGGTGGTACGCATCGCCTGCATCAGGGAGTTCATGAACAGCCCCTCGAACTGGGAGGCCACCGCCTTGACCGCGCTCTTGGGATCACGGGTGGCCTGGAGGCGCAGGTCGGACATGGCGGTCGGATCGGCGGCCAGCCGGTTGCCGAGAATCTGGGAGCTGTAGCGGGTGTAGGCGTTGTTGATCGACATGATGACCTCCTCGGCGCGCGGTAAAGCAAGAAGCAGGCCAGAAAAAAGGTTGGCCGAAGCCCTGCGCTTCGGCCAACCCGGTGCTGTCACGGCAGCGAGGTTCAGATGATCTGCAAGTCTGCCTTGAGTGCGCCGGCGGCCTTGATCGCCTGCAGGATAGAGACGAGATCCACCGGCGTGGCACCCACCGCGTTAAGTGCGTTGACCACCTGCGCCAGGTTGGCGCTGCGCGGCAACTGCACCACCCGGCTGCGGTCGGCCTTGATGTTGACGTCGGGCGCACCGCCCTGCCCGTTGTTGCCCACACTGACGGAGAGGTTGCCATGCGCCACGGCCACCGGCTCCACCGTGACCGACTGGTTCATCACCACCGAACCAGTGCGGGCATTGACAATGACCACGGGGGAAACATCTGCCGGCTTCACGGCAATATTTTCCAGCCGTGACAGGAAACGCACGCGCTGGTTGCTGTCGAAGGGCGCTCGTACCTCGATGAGGCGGCCGTCCACGGCGCGCGCGGTGTCCGCACCCAGCGTCCGGTTGATCGCCTCGACCACCCGGTTGGCGGTGGTGAAGTCCGCGGTCAGTAGCTCCAGCTGAATGAATTCGCCACTTCCAAGCGCTGTGGGCACCTCGCGTTCGATGGTGGCGCCGCCCGGAATGCGGCCCACGCTCAGGTGGTTGACTTGTGCCGACGTTCCGCCCGACTGGGCTCCCGCACCGCCGACGACCACATTGCCTTGTGCCATGGCATAAATCTGGCCGTCTGCGCCCTTCAGCGGCGCCATCAGCAGCGTGCCACCGCGCAGGCTCTTGGCATCACCGATTGAGGAAACGGTGACGTCCATCGGCTGCCCACGCCGGGCAAAGGGCGGCAGCGACGCGGTCAGCGTGACCGCGGCCACATTCTTGGGGTCGATCTTGGTACCAGGGGGAACCTGCACCCCCAGTTGGTTGAGCATGCTGGACATCGACTGGCCGGTGAAGGGGGACGAGGTAGCCTTGTCGCCACTACCGTCCAGGCCCACTACCAGACCGTATCCGATCAGTTGGTTGGGGCGCACGCCACCGACGGTGGCCAGTTCCTTGATAGGCTGGTCCGCCCAGACTGGCAAGGCTAGGGCCAGCAACATCAGCCCGGTATGCAACAGTTTCATCGCTTGACTCCCGTCAGAAGGGCAGTACCGAGAGGAAGAACTTGGACAGCCAGCCGGGTTCGACGAAGCGGCGCTTGTTGCCTTCACTCTGCTGCTCGATGCGCGCATCGGCCAGCTTGGTGGAGGACACCACATTGCCCGGACGGATGTCCACCGGATTGACCACGCCGGACAGGCGGATGATTTCGGTATCGCTGTTCATGCGCAGCTGCTTCTCGCCGCTGACGAGCAGGTTGCCATTGCCCAGCACCTCGATCACAGTGACGGTGATCGAGCTGTTGAAGGTGGTGGCGCCCGAACTGCTGCCGCTGCCCTCCACCGTATTCTTGCCCTGAGCCCCGAAGGTGGCGCCAGCGAGCTTGCCTTCCACGAAGTTGGAGAAGAAGGGCAGGTTCAGGTTGGCGTTGACCGAACTGCTGAGATTGGTGGTGCGCTCGCCCTTGGCGTTTTGGGAGGTGGAGGTATTGGTGCGCTCCTCAACCTGCACCGTCAGTAGGTCGCCCACCTGTGCCGGCCGGCGGTCCTCGAACAGGGGCCGGTAGCTGCCCGCCTGGAAGATGGAGCCGTTGGCCGGCAGGCTGGACGCAGCCGGCTGGGGCCGCGCGGTCATCGGCTGGTGTACGAGCGGAGGCTGGCTCACGGTACAGGCCGTAAGCAGCAGGCAGGCAAGGCTGCCCAGAAGGACTTTGATCATGACATTACGCCGGCCCCATGGCCGGCCTGGGAGAAGGTTGGCCGAAGCGTATCAGAGCTGCGCCACCCGCTGGAGCATTTCGTCGGCGGTGCGGATCGCGCGCGAGTTCATCTCGAACGAGCGCTGTGCCTGGATCATCTTGACCAGTTCTTCGGTCACGTTGACGTTGGAGCCTTCCAGATAGCCTTGCATGATCGAGCCACGCCCGTCGGTACCGGGGTCGCCGTCCTGCGGCGCGCCTGAAGCGGCGGTTTCCAGATACAGGTTCTCGCCGATGCTTTCCAGCCCCTGCGGGTTGACGAAGGTGGTCATCTGGATGGTACCGGCCGTCTGGGCCGCCGGGTTGCCCGGCAGGAAGAACTGCACCACTCCGCCGCTGGAAATGTTGACGCGGGTAGCAGTGGCCGGAACATTGATTGGCGGATCCAGCAGGTAGCCCTGAGCATTCACCACGTCGCCATTGTCGTTACGGCGAAACTCGCCGTTGCGGGTATAGCCGATCGTGCCATCGGGCCGGGCGACACGGAAGAATCCGTCCCCATTGATGGCCAGGTCGAACGACTGTTCGGTGCGCTCGGGGTTGCCCTGCGAGTGGATGCGGGTGGTCGCCACTGCAGCGGCGCCGGTGCCAACCTGCAGGCCGGTCGGCAAGGTGTTGCCGTTGGTCAGTTGCGAGCCAGGCTGACGCAAGGTCTGGTACATCAGGTCCTCGAACACCGCATGGCCGCGCTTGAAGCCCTTGGTGTTGACGTTGGCGAGGTTGTTGGAGGTGACGTCCAGCTGGAACTGGCTTGCGTCCATGCCGGTTTTGGCAATGTAGAGGGCGCGCATCATGATGGTAATCCTCGATCGGTTTCTTCAGCCCGGCCTTAGCCGTTCATGGAGAGAATCTGCGTCGCGCGCTGCTCGTTCTGGTCAGCGGTCTGCATCAGTTTCATGTTCAGGTCGAACTGCCGCCCGTGCGCGATCATTTGCACCAGACTGTCCACCGCGTTCACGTTGCTGGCCTCCAAGGCCCCGCCCACCAAGCGTACGTTCGGGTCGGCCGGGGCGGCGCCTCCGGCACTCAGGCGGAACAACCCGTCCTCGCCCTTGTACACCTCGCGCGCGCCCGGATTGACCAGTTTGATCTGGCCGGCAATCTGCGGCACACGGTCCTGCCCGGTCTGCGGGGTGGCAATGACGGTGCCGTCCTGGCCGATCTCGATGGCGCTATTGGCAGGCACGGTGATGGGCCCGCCGTCCCCGAGAATGGGCAGCCCGCTACGGGTGCGCATCAGGCCGTTGGCATCCACGACGAAGCCCCCATCACGGGTGTACGCCTCCTGCCCCCCCGGCGCCTGAACGGCAAAGAAGCCGGCGCTGGCCAGCGCAAAGTCGGTGGGGTTGCCGGTCTGCTGCAGACTGCCTTGCGACAGGTCGTGCCCGACGGTGTTGTCCACCACATAGGTTCGGGTGGGTGTGCCTTCGCCCACCACTGGCAAAGCACGAAAGGCGACCTGGTCGGCCTTGTAGCCATTGGTGTTGACGTTGGCGAGGTTGTGCGCCGTCGTCGCCTGTTGCCAGGCCACGTGCTTGGCGCCGGTCATCGCCAGGAAAAGCATGCGGTCCATGTCGCGGCCTCAGCAGTCGTTAACGCAGGTTGATCAGGGTCTGCAGAATCTGATCCTGCGTCTTGATGGTCTGGGCGTTCGCCTGATAGAAGCGCTGCGCCGTAATCATGTTCACCAGTTCGGTGGTGAGGTCGATGTTGGAATCCTCTACCGCGGCGGACTGGATCACGCCCACGGCCCCGGCCCCCGGTGTGTTCACCTGGGCGTCACCCGCTTCGGGCGTGGAGGTCCAGATATTGTCCCCCTGCGGGGCCAGCCCCTGCGGGTTGCGGAAGTTGGTCAGCACGATCTGGCCGACATCCTTCACCTGCCCGTTGGAGAACTTGGCCTGCACCTTGCCTTCCTTGGTGGTGACCAGCCCGGTCAGCACGCCATCGGTGTAGCCGTCGGTAACCAGGTTGTTCACCGCAAAGGCGCTGGCGAACTGGGTGGTGCCATTGACATCCACGGTCAGGGTGTTATCGGGATAGCCATCCAGGTCGGCGTCCGGGCCGATCGCGGCACCGTTTGGGAGGGTGCCGACGTTGATGGCAATGGGCGCCACCGGACCGGCCAGCCGGCCATTGGCGTCGAAGGTCAGCGTGGTGGGCGTGGCCGCCGCCATGGTGTTGCTGTCGAAACGGGTATAGACCTGCCACTCGCCAGGATTGGTGGTCTTGACGTAGTACATCGTCACCAGATGCGAAGTACCCAGGCTGTCGTACACCGTCACCGAAGTGGAGTGGTTGTACGACTTGGGATCCGGCGCGGTGGCAACCGCCCCCGGAAAGGCCACTGTGGGCACGGTGGCGGTGGCGGTGACGTTGGTGGCCAGCTTGATGGCGGTGGTTGCCTTGGCGCCGATGCTGCCGGCATCCACCTGAAGCGGCTTGATCACCCCCGGCGCATCCGGCGTATAGCCGGTGAGCTGATAGCCGTTGTTGACGATAAAGCCCTGATTGTCGAGCTTGAACTGGCCGTTACGGGTGTAGACCAGTTCGTTGGTGCCAGGACGCTGCACGGTGAAAAAACCGTTGCCGAACACTGCCATGTCCAGCGGGTTGCCGGTGTTGGTGATGTTGCCCTGAGTGAACTGCTGTGCCACGGCAGATGTCTTGGTACCGATCCCCGCCTGTGCCGATGAGACACCGTACAGGCTGGCGGCGTAAAGGTCGGCAAACTCGGCGCGCGAACCCTTGAAGCCCACGGTGTTGGCGTTGGCAACGTTGTTGCCGACCACGTCAAGCTGCTTGGAGGCAGCGGCCAGACCACTCAAACCTTGTTGGAAACCCATTGTTCGTATCCTTTAACCGTGAGTCTGTCAGGCCACTTCCGCCACCTGGCCCAGCGCCAGGCGCGAGCCGTCGGCCAGGTTGAGGTAGGTGGCGCCACCGTTGAAGCTCAGACCATTCACCTTCTGGTAATTCATTGCTGCCACGTCGGTCAGCTTGCTGCCGTTACTGGAGGCTTCCACGCGGAAGGTGTACTTGCCATCCGCAAGCTGCTTGTTGTCGAGACTGGTGCCATCCCAGTTGAAGTAGGTGGTACCGGACGCGGCGTTATTGATCACGAAGTTGTCCACCTCGGCGCCTTCGGCATTGAACACGCTGATCTTCACCTGGTCGGCGCTGCTGCCCAGATAGACCGCGCCCTTGGCCTGTCCGTTCTCCAGCTTCAGGCCGCTGCCTTCGGTCAGCACTTGGCGGCCGATCAGGCTGGCCGAAGCCAGCGACATGGCCGCCTGCTGCGACTGCGTGAGCATCTCCATGGCGCTGTTGAGCTTTTCCAGCCCCGAGACCGTACTGATCTGGGCCATCTGCGCCGTCATCTGCGAGTTGTCCATCGGGTTGAGTGGATCCTGCGCCTGCAGCTGCGTGGTCAGGAGCTTGAGAAAGCGGTTCTGGATCGCCTCGGACGAATTGCCGGTGGTGGTGCCGGAAGTGCCGCTACCGCTGGTGCCGTTGATACGGTTGAGGGTGGTGCTGTCGATCGTTGCCATGGTTTACCTCGTGCTTACTGGCCCAGCTGCAGCGTGCGTTGCAGCAGCATCTTGGCGGTGTTCATCATTTCCACGTTGGTCTGGTAGGAGCGCGCCGAGGAAATCATGTCGGCCATTTCTTCCACAGGATTGACGTTGGGCATGTTCACGTAGCCGCGCTCGTCGGCCAGTGGGTGACCAGGGTCGTACTTGAGCTTGGGCGGCGACGTATCCTCGACGATAGACGTCACCCGCACGCCGGCCACCTGGGGCTGGGCGGTACTGACCGGGATGGCGGTAAACACCACGTGGCGGCCGCGATAGGGCTGCGCATTGGAACTGGTGGCGCTCTCGGCGTTGGCGATGTTCGAAGCCACCACGTTCAGCCGCATCGACTGGGCGGTAAGCGCCGAACCGGCAATCGTGAAGACACTGTTGAGCGACATGGTTTACTGGCCTCCGCGGATGGCGTCGTTCAGGCTGCTGATACGCCGGTTGAGAAACGTCAGCGTGGTCTGGTACTGCAGGGCATTCTCGGTAAAGGCGGCCCGTTCCACGTCCATGTCCACCGTGTTGCCGTCGAGGCTGGGCTGCACCTGCGAGCGGTACATCAGCTGCGCCCCAAGCCGGTGGCTGTCGCCCTCGCTCATCGCGATGTGGCGCGGGTCGGTGGTGTCGAGCCCCAGCTTGCGGCTGGCCTCGTCGGCGGACTTGAGGGCTTGCTTGAAGTCGAAGTCCATCGCCTTGTAGTAAGGCGTGTCGGCGTTGGCGACGTTGCTGGCGATCACCTCGGCCCGGTAGGCGCGCAGGTTGAGCGCACGCTGCTGGAAATCGAACTGTTTTGCAATCTTGTCAAGCATGGACGGCCTCCTGTGGCGCCCTATAAAGCACGAACCATGCCAGCTTGATTCTGCCCGGCACGCGGCGTACGAGCAGGATTTGCGCAGCTCTCACGGAACTTGACGGCAAAAGCTGCCGCTCGCGGCGGCAAACAAAAACGCCACCGGCAAGGTGGCGTGGCGGTACAGGGTTGGCCGAAGCCTAGTCGTCCTCACGCAGGGTATAGTCGTGGGTGATGATGGCAGTCTTGGCCAGCATGATCGAGGCGGAGCAGTACTTCTCCGCCGACAGGTGGATGGCCCGCTCGACCGCCTCAGCCTTCAGGCCACGCCCGATCACCACGAAATGAAAATGGATGCGGGTAAAAACCTTGGGGTCGGTGTCGGCGCGCTCCGCCTCAATCTCCACCCAGCAGTCGCGGACGTCCTGGCGCGCCTTGCGCAGGATGGTGATTACGTCGTAGCTGGTGCAACCTGCCGTGCCGAGCAGCACCAGCTCCATCGGCCGCGGCCCCAGGTTGCGACCCCCGCCCTCCGGTGCGCCATCCATCACCACCGCATGTCCGCTCCCCGTTTCACCCAGAAAGCACACGCCGTCCACCCATTTCAGCCTTGCCTGCATCGCGTTCTCCTGTAGATTGACCGGTCCGAGCCTAACACCTGCGATTTGGGCGATCAAAGATTCGCCGGTAAAATGAAAAGACTGACCTGTTATAAATGCGACCGATGCTAGTACTGGGGATTGAAACGTCTTGTGACGAAACGGGGGTGGCGCTGTATGACACCGAAGCGGGCCTTCTGGCCCATCAGCTGCACACCCAGATGGCCATGCACGCCCGATACGGCGGCGTGGTGCCGGAACTGGCCAGCCGCGACCATATCCGGCGGGCGATCCCGCTGATGGAGGCCTGCCTGGCCGAAGCGGGCCGCACGTTGAAAGATCTAGACGCCGTGGCCTATACCCGTGGCCCGGGTCTTGGCGGTGCGCTGCTGGTGGGCGCCAGCGTGGCCAATGCCTTGGCCTTTGGGCTTGGTATCCCGGTGGTGGGCGTGCATCACCTCGAGGGCCATCTGCTCTCGCCGCTGCTGGCTGACCCGAAACCGGACTTTCCCTTCGTGGCCTTGCTGGTGTCGGGCGGGCATACCCAACTGATGGCAGTGCACGGCATCGGCCAGTACGAGATCTTGGGCGAGACCCTGGATGACGCGGCGGGAGAAGCCTTTGACAAGACCGCCAAGCTGCTGGGCCTGCCCTATCCGGGCGGGCCGATGCTGTCGCGTCTGGCGGAGGAAGGCGACCCTCAGCGCTTTACCCTGCCCAGGCCGATGTTGCATGCGGACAGCCTGGACATGAGCTTTTCCGGGCTGAAGACAGCGGTGCTGACCCTGGTCACCCAGACCCAGGCCACCTTGGGCGAAATCGACGAGACCACCCGCAAGGACATCTGCCGCGCCTTTCAGGAAGCCATCGTCGAGGTGTTGGTCACCAAGAGCCTCAAGGCGCTGCGCCAGACCGGCATGAAGCGGCTGGTGGTGGCAGGGGGGGTCGGTGCCAACAAGCAATTACGCGCAGGGCTGGACACCGCCGCTGCGCGCCGGGGGCTGGAAGTGTTCTATCCGCCGCTGTCGCTGTGCACGGACAACGGCGCCATGATCGCCTACGCCGGAGCCATGCGCCTGTCGCAACGCAGCCCGGCCGGCAGCTTCGGCGTGGCTCCCCGCTGGGACCTCACCACCCTGCCCCGCCCCTGAAGCGCTAGTCCCTTCCCGAACCCAGGCGGGCCTGGCCCGCCGCTGCCGCATCCTTACATGATCCAACTCAAGAACCTCTCACTGCGCCGCGGCCTCAAGGAACTGATCGTTTCGGCCAACCTTGTCCTCAATCCCGGCTACAAGGTCGGGGTGGTCGGTGCCAACGGTGCCGGCAAGTCCAGCCTGTTCGCCCTGCTGATGGGGCGTCTCTCCGCCGATGCCGGCGACGTGCTGTTGCCGCCCAACTGGACGATTGCCCACGTTGCACAGGAAACCCCTGCCCTCGACCGCAGCGCGCTTGACTACGTGCTCGACGGCGATGCCGAGCTGCGGCACCTCGAAACCCAGCTCCGTGAGGCGGAGGCCGCCAACGATGGCGCCGCCATCGGGCTCGTCCATGGCGAGCTGGCCCGCATTGACGCCTACTCCGCCCCGGCGCGCGCGGCTACACTGCTTACCGGGCTGGGCTTCTCGCCCGACAGCCACCAGCGGCCGGTGCGCGCCTTCTCCGGCGGCTGGCGCATGCGCCTGAACCTGGCCCAGGCGCTGATGTGCCGCTCCGATCTGCTCTTGCTGGACGAGCCCACCAACCACCTGGACCTGGAGACAGTGCTGTGGCTGGAAGACTGGCTCAAGGCTTATGCCGGCACCCTCCTGATCATTTCACACGACCGCGATTTTCTGGACAGCATCACCAGCCATATCGTGGAAGTGGCACAGCAGTCGCTGACGCTCTACACCGGCAATTACAGCCAGTTCGAGGTACAGCGTGCCGAGCGGCTGGCCCGGCAGCAGGGCGATTACGAAAAGCAGCAGCGGCAGATCGCTCATCTGGAATCCTTCATCACCCGTTTCAAGGCCAAGGCCACCAAGGCCAAGCAGGCGCAAAGCCGGGTAAAGGCGCTGGAACGACTGGAGCGTATCGCCCCTGCGCACGTCAACTCGCCGTTCGATTTCCAGTTTTCCGCGCCCGACAGCCTGCCCAACCCGCTACTGCGGTTGGAAGGGGTGGCCATCGGCTATGCAGAGCACCCCATTCTGGAAGACATCAGCCTATCGGTAGAGGCCGGCAGCCGCATTGGGCTTCTGGGGGTGAACGGTGCCGGCAAATCGACGCTGGTGAAGCTGCTGGCGGCCGAACTCGCTCCGCTGCGAGGCGAGCTGGTAGCCTCGCCCATGCTGCGCATCGGCTACTTCGCGCAGCACACACTGGAGACCCTGCGGCCGGCCGATTCACCGCTCCTGCATCTACAGCGGCTGGCCCCGGATACCCGCGAGCAGACACTGCGCACCTTCCTTGGCGGCTTCAACTTCCGGGGAGATGCGGCCACCGACCCGGTGGGCCCGATGTCGGGCGGGGAGAAAGCCCGGCTGGCCCTCGCCTTGATCGTGTGGCAACGCCCCAACCTGCTGCTCTTGGACGAACCCACCAACCACCTCGACCTGGAGATGCGCCATGCACTGACGCTGGCCCTGCAGGACTTTCCGGGCGCGCTGGTGGTGGTCTCGCACGACCGCGCACTGCTGGAAGCCACCACGGACAGCTTCTGGCTGGTCAGCGGCGGCCGGGTCACCCCTTTCGATGGCGATCTGGAAAGCTACCGGACGTGGCGCCTGGAGCGGTTGGCCGAAGCTTCCCGTCCTTCCTCCGAAGATTCCTCCGGCCTGAGCCGCAAAGAACAGAAACGCCAGGAGGCCGAAGCACGGCAACGACTGTCGCAACAGCGCAAGCCATTGCAGGCTCGTCTGAGTCGGCTGGAAAAGGAGCTGGAAAGCCTGTCAGAAGAAAAAGCCGGGCTCGACAGTTACCTTGCGTCCGAAGCCGCCTATCAGGAAAAGGACCGCACCCTGCTGGCAGAGAAGGTGCGGCGTCAGGGTGAGGTGGCGCGGCGTCTGGAAGAGGTGGAGGAAGCCTGGCTGGAGGTGCACGAAGCCCTCGAAGCGCTTGACACACAGGCGGGCTGATGCCGGGTCGCCCCTTCGTGCGCGGGGCTATCCACAGCGGCTGGGGATAAGCTTGTGGATAAGGAAGGGACAAATCAAAAAACCGTTGTGGCGTGAGCTACTTGGTTGAAATGTCCAAAAAAGAGGCAAAAAAGCCCAGTGCCGACGGTGGTGGCTACAGCGGAAAAAACCGGCCTTGTCAACCATCTTACTGCGCCCTAAGTGCTTGTACCAATGGAACAATAAACTTGACCACCGTCAAGAGCGCCTCGGGAAAAACGCACTTTTCAGTGCATTTGCATAAGGGGCGGCGAGCCGGTTGAAGCGCTGCCGGGCCGGGCAGGCCCACGGATGGCGCCTGCCTCCGCAGCGAGCGTGACCAGGAAACAGTCCACTCCCTCGCGCGCACGCCAAGCGGGCAGCTCGGCCGCCACCTGCAGACGCGCCAGGCGCAAGGCCCCCAGTCCTTCAGCGCCTTGGGCCACCATACGCCGGTAGCGCAGGCTGGCTTCTTCAGCACGCACATCGGGCAGGATCACCACGGCGGGCGGGCAAGCGGCCAGCACCGCCCAGTTCAGCCTGCCCTGAGCGAGATCCAGAAGTCCGTAGCTGACACCAGCCCCATGCAGTCGTGCAAGATCCTCAGCTAGGGCGGGACGTTCGGCCAGCGCCCCTTCCGGCAGCGCCAGGATCAGCTGCACGCCCCCTTCAGCCAGGCGTTCGGCCGCACGCCCCAGAAAATCCTGCGCCGTCGGGCAAGGCCAGGCGGCCGCCCCCGGATCAAGCACGATCATCGGCTCGTCAGTAAGCGCATCGAACAGGCGCAGCAGGCGACCACGTAGCGCACTGTCCCCGAAATCCCACGGCTCGCCCTCTGCCGCGCGCACCATCACGCCGCGCACACCCTCGCCATTGGCGGCCACCATGGCCTTCACCCGCCAGTTGGCCGGGCAGCCTTCCACTACAGTCTGCAGGCGGTGGCTTTCCTCCTCATTGATGGCGGCCGGGGCATTGTGGTGGGGATTGTGAAAGTGCAGACCATTGCGCCCCTGCTTTTTCACCGCATACATCGCCTGATCGGCTGCCTCCATCAGCGCCGCAGCCGTCTGGCCGTCCGCCGGATAGAAGGCAGCGCCCATGCTGGCCGAAAGCCGCACCCGGGCGCTCACCAACTGGTAGGGCGCTGCCAGCGCCCGCAAGAGGTGCTCGCCCACGCTAACGACCTGTTCGCGCTCGCTCGCACCTTCCACCAGCACCACGAATTCGTCACCGGCAAGCCGCATCACCGCGTCCCCATCACGCAGGTTGTGCGCCAGCCGCCATGCGACCAGGCGCAACAGTTCGTCGCCCGCATCATGGCCATGGGTGTCATTGACCGCCTTGAAACCGTCCAGATCGACAAAGATCAGCGCAAAGCGCCGCACCTGTCGGTCGGCACAGCGTTCGGCCAACGCTTCCTCCAGCGCCCGGCGGTTGCCCAGCCCGGTCAGCGGATCGCGCAGCACCAGCTCGTGCAGTTGCCGGGTGCGTGCTTCAAGCGAGGTCTGCTCGTGCTGATGCCGACGATCGAGACGCGAGAGCACGATGGCCGTGAAGAGCACCAGCGCGGTATTGGTGGCGATGGTTAACGCAAGCCAAGTGGCAGGCAGCCCGGTGTGCGGCCCCCCTGCCAAGGGGGCAGGCAGATGGGTATAGCTCAGGCCGATGAAATGGATGGAGACGACGGAAGCCGTCATGAGGAGTGCAGCAATCGGCCTGTGCCAACGCATCAGGGGCGGTCGGTGAAAGGCAAGGGGAAAAGCCACGGCTGCGCACAGGGCGCCCAGTGCCCAGGCCAGCACCTGCCCACCCCACAGAAAGACCGGCGCTCCGGCCAGCGGACGGGTCGTCATCCCGATCAGGTGCATCACTGTCGTGCCGGTGCCCACCAGTACACCGGCGGCGGCCCAGCTGGGCCAACTGCGGATGCGGCTGGCCAGCCACAAGGCCCCCGAGGCGGCAACGATCACCACCGCCAACGAGCCGAGAGTGGGCGCAATGGCATAACCGGCATCGGGCTTCCAACGCATCGCCAGCATTCCCAGGAAATGGACCGACCACAATCCCATGCCGAGCACCGCCGCACTGCCCACAAGCCAGTAACGGGCGTGACGTGGCTGGGCGGTATGGACGCGCGAACCGAGATCGAAGGCAGACCAGGAGGAAAGGATGGCTACGGCCAGCGAAGCGAGCACCAGCCAGTAATTGTAATGAGCATGCATGCACAACCGCCGCAAGAACCGGATTGTGCTGTCTTGCAAGGCGCGTGCCCGGAGGCCTTTGGCGTTGGGGGTGTCCCAAAAAGCACAGCCCGCCGGCAGGTGTGCGAGCGGGCTGTGCGGCTTCGGCCAACCTTGCCTGATGACTCGGCAAGGACATCGGCAAGGCTTACATGGTGTCCAGCACCTCGATGCCCAGCAGGCCCAGACCGGTACGCAGGGTCTTGGCGGTCAAGGCAGCCAGCTGCAGTCGGCTGGCCCGTACCGCGCCCTCACTCTTGAGGATCGGGCACGCCTCATAGAAGCGCGAGAACAACGTGGCCAAGTGGTAAAGGTACTGGCTCAGATAGTGCGGGTAGCAACCGTCAGACACAGCCAGCAGAGTATCCTCGAACTGTGCCAGCGCCACCGCCAGCTGCTTCTCAGCCGGCTCGGTGATCACCACCGGCGCAGCGGCATCGTAGCCTTCCGCCTTGCGGAACACGCTCTGCACCCGAGTATAGGCGTACTGCAGGTACGGGGCGGTGTTGCCTTCGAAGGCAAGCATCGTATCCCAGTTGAAGATGTAGTCGCTCATGCGGTTCTTGGAGAGGTCGGCGTACTTCACGGCGCCAATCCCCACCACGCGCGCGATGTGCTTTTTCTCTTCCTCGCCCAGCTCTGGGTTCTTCTCGCTCACGAGTTGGTAGGCGCGCTCCTCGGCCTCTTCCAAAAGCTCGATCAGCTTCACCGTACCACCAGAACGGGTCTTGAACGGCTTGCCGTCGTCGCCCATCATCACGCCGAAGCCCACGTGCTCCAGCGACATGCCCGCGGGAGCAAAGCCCGCCTTGCGGCAGATGGTGAACATCTGCGCAAAATGCTGGCTCTGGCGTGCGTCGACCACGTAGATCACGCGGTCCAGATGCAGCACCTTGTGCCGATAGCGTACCGCGCCGAGGTCGGTGGTGGTGTACAGGTAGCCACCATCCTTTTTCTGGATGATAACGCCCATCGGCTTGTCTTCCTGAGTGCGGAACTCCTCCAGGAACACCACCTGCGCCCCGTCGTCCTCGGTCAGCAGGCCCGCCTCGCGCAGCTCTTTCACGATCACCGGCAGATCATCGTTATAGGCCGACTCGCCGCGCACATGCTCGCGCTTCAGGCCGACGTTGAGCTTGCGGTACACGGCCTCGCAATGCTTGAGCGAGACATCGACGAACTGTTCCCACAGCTTGAGCACCTCCGGGTCACCGCCCTGCAGACGCACCACATAGTTGCGTGCGGTGTCGGCAAAGGCTTCATCCTCGTCGAAGCGGACCTTGGCATTGCGATAGAAGGTCTCCAGATCGTTGAGGGCCAGGTCCTCGTCGCCGGCATGTCGGGTTTCAACGAGGTAGGCCACCAGCATGCCGAACTGGGTACCCCAGTCGC
Source organism: Gulbenkiania mobilis (assembly GCA_004346645.1). Taxonomy (GTDB): domain Bacteria; phylum Pseudomonadota; class Gammaproteobacteria; order Burkholderiales; family Chromobacteriaceae; genus Gulbenkiania; species Gulbenkiania mobilis. The sequence continues at coordinate 59,720 of SMDA01000008.1, read as the reverse complement.
CCACGTGGTTGGCACGCACCACATCGTGCCCCAGAAACTCCAACACGCGGGCCATGGCATCGCCGATGATGGTGGAGCGCAGGTGCCCCACGTGCATTTCCTTGGCCAGGTTGGGCGAAGAGTACTCGACCATCACCTTCTGACGCTGCACCGGTGCAATGGCCAGGCGCTCGTCCGCCAGCGCGCGGCTGCTGCGCTCGGCGAGGTAGGCCGGGGAGAGATGAATATTGATGAAGCCGGGGCCGGCGATTTCCACCTTGTCGGCGATCCCTTCCAGATCCAGCGCTGCCACGACCTTCTGGGCCAGTTCGCGCGGGTTGGTCTTGAGCGCCTTGGCGGCGGCCATCACGCCGTTGGCCTGGTAATCGCCGAACTCGGGCTTGGAGGCGGGCTGCACGATGGGCTGGGCATCAGGCGCCCCGGCGGCGGCCAATGCCGCCTGTACCCGCTGGTTGATCAGTTGAAGAATCGTCATAGGAACCCCGGAAATGGTACGCGGAAGCGAAACGCATGCGCTTCGCTTCCGAAAATGTCGATGGCTTCGATTGTACGCCCGGGCCGGCAGCAGGGGCAATGCGCGCCAGCCGGGCTTTGAGACGCTATGGGCAGAATCAGGGCAGCGGACGGGTTTCGCCAATGGCCATCAGTGAAAAGTCGGCCACGCTGACTCCGTGCACGTGCCGGGCGGCCGCTAGGTCGGCCATCGGCTGCTCGATCGGCTCGTCGGTGAGAAGAAAGGTGCCCCAGTGCACCCCGATGGCACGGCGTGCGCCCACCTCGCGGAAGATGCGCACGGCCTCGTCGGGATTGACGTGCTGTGCCTTCATGAACCAGCGCGGCGCATACGCCCCCACCGGGATCAGTGCCATATCCACCACACCGATGCGCCGGCCGATGTCGGCAAACAGGCCGGCTGCATAGCCGGTGTCACCGGAGTACCACAGGCTGTGCCGGCTACCGCGTATTGCAAAGCCTGCCCAGAGGGTACGGTTGGTATCACCCCACAGGCTGCGCTTGCTCCAGTGCTGCGCCGGGGTGGCCGTCACCGACAGACCGGCCAGGCTGGTGCGCTCCCACCAATCAATCTCCTGCACGCGCTCGGCCGGCACGCCGGCCTCCACCAGCCAAGCCCGCAAGCCCAGCGGCACCACGAAGGCTGGCGCCCCGCCTGGCTGGCGGACGAGCGCCTTGATGGTGGCGCGGTCCAGATGGTCGTAATGGTTGTGCGAGATCAGCACGCCATCGATGTGGGGCAATTCGGCCGTGGCAAGCGGCAGGGGCACCTGTCGCTCCGGCCCGGCCCAAGAAACGGGCGAGGCCCGCGTTGAGAACACCGGGTCGATGAGGAGTTGGCGGTCATCCAGCCGCAGCAGCATGCTGGCGTGCCCAATCCAGGTGAGCGCATCAGGACCGTGCGGCGCATGGATGGCGGCCAAGTCGGCGCTAACGCGGGGGATGCGTTCGGGATGATGGACGGGAACCGGCCCAGTGTGGCGCTGCCACTGCCAGCGCAGGAAAGCGAAGCGTTCGGGATGCCCGGTGTCGTAGAGATTGCGGTAGCCTTCGGGGCCGTGGTGCGGCCGGCCGGGCAACGGCTGGTAGGGGGCGCCGCAGCCAGCCAGGACAAGCGCTGCGAGTATCGGCGTCAGCCGCCGGTGCGTCGGGGAGGGCATGCACGCTCCTTGCGCGACACGCTTCGGCCAACCGTGCAGGTTGGCCGAAGAAGAAAAAAGAAGAACGCAGGGCTCACTCGTCCGCCAGCAGGCGGGCGATCAGTGCCTTCTGCATGCCCGCCATATCAGGGATCCTCACCTTGACGCCGTTGCCGGGCGCCACGCTGACCGGTACGTCGTCGCGCGTCATCGTCTCCAGCTTGACGATGCGGTTGCCGGAAGGATGGATCACTTCGATGCGGTCGCCCACGGCAAAGCGGTTCTTCACATCGATCAGCGCCCAGCCGTCGGCGCCCACTTCCAGCACTTCGCCCACGTACTGGCTGCGGCGTGCCTGCGAATGCCCGGTCAGGTAGTTCTGATACTCCTGCGTCTGGTGCCGCTCCAGAAAGCCCGGGGTGTAACCACGGTTGGCCAGCCCCTCCAGGTCGGCCAGGAGCCCGTAGTCAAAGGGCCGGCCGGCCACGGCATCGTCGATGGCGCGACGGTAGGTCTGGGCGGTACGCGCCACGTAGTACAGGCTCTTGGTACGGCCTTCGATCTTGAGCGAGTCCACGCCGATCTTCACCAGCTTCTCCACCTGCTCCACGGCCCGCAGGTCCTTGGAGTTCATGATGTAGGTGCCGTGCTCGTCCTCCATGATCGGCATCAGCTCGCCTGGCCGGCTGCCTTCCTCGATCAGATAGGTCTTGTCCGCCAGCGGGTGGCGCGTGGCCCCGCCACAGGCGGCAAAGTTCTGGTTGGCCTCTTCCAGCGCCTGGCCGAAGTCGAACTTGATCACCTGCACGTCACCGGCATCGTCGCCTTGGGTGTCGTGTACCTTGTAGTCCCAGCGGCAGGCATTGGTACAGGTACCCTGGTTGGGGTCGCGGTGGTTGAAGTAGCCCGAAAGCAGGCAACGGCCCGAATAGGCAATGCACAGCGCCCCGTGCACAAACACCTCCAGCTCCATGTCCGGGCATTCCTGGCGGATCTCCGCGATCTCATCCAGGCTCAGCTCACGCGAGAGGATGATGCGCGACACGCCGATCTTCTGCCAGAACTTCACCCCCATGTAGTTGGTGGTGTTGGCCTGTACCGAAAGATGGATGGGCACCTCGGGCCACTTCTCGCGCACCATCATGATCAGGCCGGGGTCGGCCATGATCAGCGCATCCGGCTTCATCGCGATCACCGGCTCCATATCCGCCAAGTAGGTCTTCAGCTTGGCGTTGTGCGGAAGAATGTTGCTGGCCACAAAGAAGAGCTTGCCGCGGGCATGCGCCTCCTCAATGCCCTGGCGCAGCTCCTCCAGCTTGAAATCGTTGTTGCGTGCGCGCAGCGAGTAGCGCGGCTGGCCGGCATACACAGCATCGGCGCCGAAGTCGTAGGCAGCGCGCATCTTTTCGAGGCTGCCGGCGGGCAGGAGAAGTTCGGGTGCTTTCATCGTTGTTCCGTTGGGAGGGGCCGGGCGGGCCGGCGACCCCTCAGTGCAGAAGACAGCCAGTGGGCAGCGGCATCAGGTCGGGTTCCACGAAGCCGCGCCGGGCATCGTCCGCCTCCAGCCGGCTCTCGCTGTAATGGCGACGCACCACCGCACGGGCATCGGCCATTACGTCGGGGTTGGCCGAAAGGAAGGCAGGCCAGTCTTCGGCCAACCCCGGCTCGGCGTCGATGCGGTTGTAGAGGATGGCCAGCAGGGCCATCGTCAGCGTGTGGTGATACTTCTGGGCCTCGCCCTGTGCCATCGCAAAACGCGACAGGGCATGGGCACAGCGAGCAGCGGCTTCGCGGGCCGGATAGCGGCGGCGGTAGGCCCACGCCGCCATCAGGTGGGCAGCGTGGTCGAAGTCGGAGGCAGGCAGTGCCAGCGTTTCCAGCTGACGGACGAATGCCTGAGGATCCATGTTCGCAGTCTCCGGGTACGGCAAAACGAAAAGGCTCCGTCGCAACGGAGCCGGTCAGTTCAATGGTGCGGCGCGATTATCCGCGCGCCTGCCGGGAGCGTCAAGCTGCCCCAACGGCAGGAATGCGACATTAAGCTGCTGTTTTTCAATGCCCTTTCCGGCTCATGGTCTTTTCATCAATGCCGCCAGCGCCAGAAACTGGCCGAACACCCCGGCCACCATCGCCAGCACGCCTGCCACCGCTGGCAGCGGGCGTGCCTCGCCCAGCGAGAAAGCGGCGGACCCAGCCAGAAAGAGCAGTGTGGCCACGATCAGTGTGGTGCGGGCAGCCTTGCGATTGCGGCGCAACCGGTTGAACAGCAGGAACACGTCTGGCTCTCCTCATTCGATGGACGGGGCCGCCGATTATAACCGCCGCCGGCCTCCCGGGAGTTCATGCATAATGGCTGCATGTCCAATGAGGAGAGCGCCATGCTGTTCACATCCAGCCTGCTGGGCGAAGTCGAAGTCGACGAATCCACCATCCTGACCTTCGAGCGCGGCATCCCTGCCTTCGAGGCCTGCACCCGCTTCAAGCTGTTCCACGATGCCGAAAGCCCGTCGCCGCGGGTGCACTGGATGCAGTCACTCGACCACCCGGACGTGCTGTTCAGCGTGGTTTCCCCTTCCGAGCTGGGGCTGCGCTACGAGATCGAGCTGACCGAAGACGAAAGCGCGCTGCTGCGCCTTGAAGACCCTGCCGATCTGGCGGTGTTGCTGATGGTGTACAAGGGCGATGCCCCCGCCAACGACGGTCATCCGCTGCTGGCGCCGCTGCAGGCCAATGTGCGCAATCCGCTGTTGGTCAACCTCAAGACCCGGCACGGCGTGCAGGTCACCGGGTTGGCCTGCGACATCGTATTCCACAACCGCCCCGCCTGACCGAGGGTAGCCAACGAAAAACCGGACGCAAGCGTCCGGTTTTTTCATGGGTCCGCAGCCTTCAGGCACCGTGAGCTGCGGCAGCACGTGCGCGGATCACCTCCAGCGTGTCGCGCACGCACAGCCGGCCGTGGACGTAGACCGGGCGCAGCGCCTCTTGCCAGCCCTCGGTCTGGAGCGCTGCAGCCTCCTCCAGCCGCACGGTCTGCCATGCACCGCCCTTGTGCAGCGTGGTCAGCCGTCCCTTGCGCGAAGCCTTGCCCGGATCGGTCACCGGACTCTTGTAGATGTCGTGCCAGCGCTCTTGGCGGCGAACGGCCGAGCATTTCATCGCAAAGCCCGCGGTATCACGGTTAAGCTGCTGCAGCAGACCCCCGCCCATGCCGAAGGCAATATTGTCGGCCGAAAAGCCATCCGCCTTCAGCCGGGCAAGGATGGCCTCGATGGAAGCCGGGCTGATGCCGTCGCCCTGGATCAGCCGCACAGTGTTGAGTACATGGTAACCCCGGCGGTTGACGGTGGTGCCGAAATGATCCGCCAGCACCCTGCACGCATGACCGACCACCTCGACCGGGTCGCCCGAATCCGGGCGGATCACCAGCGTGGCGCCGCTGGCCTTCACCGCCTCGCGCAGTGGACCACCCCAGAGCGCCAGCGCATGCCATAGGTCGTAGCTGTCCGAAACGCAGGCAAAGATACCCCCGGGTTGGCCGAAGCGTTGCAGCATATGCCGGTAAGCGGCCTCCTCGTTTTCACGCCCCCAGGCCGTCATGGTGGAGTGTTCGGCGGCGGGAATGGAGAATCCGGCCATCGGGGTGTCGTAGTAGTAGCGGGCGGCCAGCAGGGCTTCCACCGTATCCGTGCCCTGGAAGTTCACCAGATGTCCCAGGCCGCCGAGCGCGGCCGACTCGCCGGAGGATACGCCGCGCGCGCCGAAGTCATGCAGCTTGAACGGCAGGCCACTGGCATCGTCGGCAGTCTCGGCCAGATAACGGGCGATCAGCCCGCGAAGATGCCACGAACGGGTGGCCACGGTGACCGGATACCACAGTCGCAGCAGCCAGGTCTCGATGTAGGTCACCAGCCAGTAGAGGTCCGGGTCGGTACACTCCACCGTAACCAGGGCATTGCGCACCGGCACCACGCTGCCCTCGGGCACGGCGCGGATCGTCAGCGGCAGATGACCGGCATGTTCGCGCACGACCTTGCGCCAGCCCGCTTCGTTGAAGGGCTCGCCATGCGCTGTCAGCAGTGCGCCCGCCTCGTCGATCATGGCATTTGTGATCGGGGTGGAAAGGTACTCCCCCAGTAGCGCCTGCAGGCCAAAGAATACCGTGCGGTCGTGCTCCCCACTTCCCCCGCGCGCCTCCACATAGGCGAACAGCCCGTCGGCGTCAGGCGGGTACTGCAGGTAATGCGAAGCCTTGTAGGAATCGATGACGAGGAGCGGATTGCGTAACGACAGCAGGGACATGGCGCTTTTCCTGAAGGCAGCCTGAGATACGCCCGAGCGGGCCCGAACGGCGATGCTACCCCGCCGCGTCCGCTTTGCCCATGCCCTGCCCTTTTCAGGCAGAACAGGACAGGGCTTTCGTCACGGGCGTTTCTCTGCGCCAACGAGGGCGATCATTCGCACAGCCGGTGCCCGATCAGGAGGGCGTGGCTGTCATTTCCCTGGCAGCCACGCCAGTCAGCAGCGGCGGCAGGCCGTGTCGGGCGCGTGCGCGGGCACAGTCGGCGGTCCCGGCCTGCAGGGCCCGGCAGGGCGACGGACGCAAGGGGTAGATGCTGCAGCGGGCGCCCTGCCCCACCTCGCCCTGCAACGCTACACAGCGCGGTGCCGGCGCCCAGGTCCCCCGCATGCAACGCAGGTGGGGATGGAAGCTTTCTGTCAGGGTGTGCGGGACGGTGCCGCCACCATCGTCGGCCTCGGCCCAGTAGAAGGAAACGCGGAAGGCGGCACAGCAGGCGCCGCAGACGAGGCAGGACGATGCATCGGCCTGCCCGGAAACAAACGGAAGATCATGCATGGCTGGTCGGACAGTGTGGACACCGCCGGCACGCCTTTGCCGCCGGCGATAGCGGATTTTCCCGTACGTCCTAGAGCGCTTTCAAGAGGTAGCCCGACAGGATTTCCTTATCCGCGCTCAAGGCCGCCTGCCCGCCACGCGGGCACACTCGCGCCCTCTGACTGCTTTCACCGCTTCTGGAGCCTGCCTAATGGAACTGCCCGTACTCAATACTCCGGCCATCCATCTCTTTGACGCCCGTGGCATTGCCAAGCGGGTGCGCCATGCCGCCATCTTCGGCGCACTGGAGGCGCTGTACGATGGCGAAACGCTACGTTTTGTCAACGACCATGACCCGCTGCCGCTATTGGCGCAGATCCGCGACCGTTACGGCCCGCAGGTCAGTTACGCCTACCAGCGCCGCGACGATCAGGAGATCGTGATCGACTTCACCATCACGCTGCCGGCCGAAGCGGGCGAGCCCGCCCCGGCTGCTGCTCCAGCCACCGGCGGTTGTGGCGGCAACGGCGGTGGCTGCGGCTGCGCTGGGCACTGAGCCTTACCACTTGCAAGGTTGGCCGAAGGCTTCGGCCAACCCTCCCGCCTGTCCCGGCGCTATCGCCGTTGGTCCAGCAACTCTTGTAGGGTATCGGCACGCTCGTGCGTGGTGCGGTACAGGCACTGCGCCACCTCCACCCGACCGAGGGTGCCCCCATCCGGATCGAGGTAGAAGCCGCAGCTGGCATCGCGCCAGCCGATCCACTGCCGTTGCACCGCGCGCAGCGCATGCTGCCGCTTGGCAGGCAGCACAGCCATCAGTTGACGATAAGCCGCATTCAGCCGCGCGTTCTGTCGGGCGTTGGCTTCGCCATAGCATTCCACCATGCCTTGGGTGGTGGTGCCGCGCCCTCCCAAGCACGCTTCCAGCAGCGTATCGTTGACCGGGCTGGCCGCCATGGTCGTGCCTGCCGCCAGCGCCAGCAGCCCTGCCAGGCCTCCCATCTTCCTTGCGTGCATTGCCTTCTCCTCTCCGGGGCGTGCGCCCTGCATGAACTGTTTGCCCAGCCTTCCGCTCGAACCCGCACCTGCCCACTGGAAGACCCGACCATGCTGCCCTTGCTCGTGCCTGCGGCGCTTGTTGCCGCCACCGTCGCCCTGCCTGCCCGGGCCGCCGTCCTGCAAACCCGGCTGTACCGTGTCGAAAGCACTGTAGTGGCCGAAGGCCTCGATCACCCCTGGTCGCTCGCTTTCCTGCCCGACGGCAGCATGCTGGTGACGGAGCGTGCCGGCCGCCTGCGCCGCCTGGATGCCCAGGGCAGGCTGGACCCAGCGCCCATCCGTGGTGTGCCCACGGTCGTGGCCGAAGGCCAGGGCGGACTTTTCGACGTCGTTCTCCATCCCGATTTTGCGCGCAACCGCTTGTTGTACCTTAGCTATGCCGGGGGCAAACGCGGTGCCAGCAGCACCGAAGTGGTCCGTGCGCGGCTGGAAGGCCAAGCTCTGGTAGACAGCCGAGTGATCTTCCGCCAGCAGCCGCGCAGCGCCACCACCCACCACTATGGCGGTCGCCTGGCTTTCGGGCTTGATGGCCGCCTCTATCTGGGCTTGGGCGACCGGGGCCATGATGCGCGCGCCCAGACTCGGGCTGACCATGCGGGCTCGGTGATCCGCCTCAATGCCGACGGCACCCTTCCCCCGGACAATCCTTGGGCAGGCCAGGCCGGCTGGAAGGCAGAAAAATACACCTTGGGCCACCGCAACATTCAGGGGCTGGCCGTCCACCCGGTCAGTGGAGCGCTGTGGGCCCATGAACACGGTCCGCAAGGCGGAGACGAGATCAACCTGATCCGGCCCGGCCGCAACTACGGCTGGCCGGTGATCACTTACGGCCGCACCTATGGAGCGGGCCTGCCGATTGGCGAGGGCACCGCCAAGGCTGGCATGGAGCAGCCCGCACTCAAGTGGGTGCCTTCCATCGCGCCTTCGGGGCTCACGTTCTACCAAGGCACACGCTTTCCCCGCTGGCAAGGCCAAATGCTGGTGGGCGCACTCAAGGATGCCATGGTGGTGCGAGTACGCCTGGAAAACGGCCGGGCTGTAGAGGAGGAACGCCTGTTTCAAGGAGCCTTCGGACGCATCCGTGACGTGCGCACCGGCCCGGACGGTAGCGTCTATCTTTTGACCGACGAGGCTGCCGGACGGCTGATCCGGCTGCAGCCCGCCGGCGCCCCGGGCCATTGAGACAACCTGCCAAGCCCTCCGCAGCCTCAAACAAAAAGGCGCACCCCGCAGGGTGCGCCAGGCGGGTGCCAGGTGATCAGCCCTGCGACAGCAGCCCACCGGCTGTGGCCCCGCCGTTACGCGGCCCGTCCGGAGTCAGCACCACCTTGCGGCAGCTCTCCATCTTGTCGTTGAAGATCTTGTAGCCGCGTGCGGCTTCGGACAGCGGAAGGTGGTGCGAAATGATCACCTCCGGCTCCAGCCGCCCGGCAGCAATATGCTCGAGCAACTCCGGCATGAAATGCTGTACATGGGTCTGCCCCATCTTGAAGGTCAGCCCCTTCTCGAAGGCGTCCCCGAACAGAAAACCGTGGATGAAGCCGGCGTAGACACCCGGTACGCTCACCGTCCCGCCGCGACGGGTGGCAGCGATCGCCTGGCGCAGCGCCTTGCCGCTCGAGCCCTCCAGCTTGATATTGGCCAGCACGGTTTCCACCAGGCTGCCCTTGGCTTCGAAACCAATGGCGTCGATGGACGCATCCACCCCACGGTAATCGGTGGCTTCGATGATGACTTCGGCCGGATCATCCACCTGGTCGAAGTTGATCGGAATCACACCGTAGGTCTGGGCGGCAAAATCCAGCCGGTAGGGATGATGGTCAATCATGAAAATGCGTTCGGCGCCCAGCATGCGGGCGCAGGCAGCAGCCATATAGCCCACCGGGCCAGCACCGAAGATCGCCACGGTGGACCCATGCGTCACGCCGGCGTTGACCACTGCCTGGTAGCCCGTGGGCAGGATGTCGGAGAGGAAGAGCACCTTGTCGTCCGACAGAATATCCGGCACCACCAGCGGACCCACGTTGGCCTTGGGCACACGCACGTACTCCGCCTGGCCACCGTCGTAGCCGCCATAAAAATGGGTGTAGCCGAACATGCCCGCCCCGGAGCGGATCGACTTCTTGTTCATGATCGTGCCGCGCGCTGGGTTGGTGTTCTCGCAGGCGGAGAACAGCTCTTTCTCGCAGAAGAAGCAGTGCCCGCACGAGATAGTGAACGGCACCACCACACGGTCGCCCTTCTTCACGCGCGTCACCGCCGGGCCGACGTCTTCCACGATGCCCATGAACTCGTGACCGAGAATGTCGCCGGCCTCGAGGCCGGGAATCTTGCCCCGGTACATGTGCAGGTCGGACCCGCAGATGGCGGTGGCGGTCACGCGCAGAATGATGTCGTCTGCCTCTTCGAGGATGGGATCGGGGACATTCTCGACCCGAACGTCTAGCGTGCCTTGATAGGTGAGGGCTTTCACTGGCGGCTCCTTTGTAGGTGGACAGGCCGCCCGGCTGGCGACCCTTGCGGCAACACAACCGCAATTTTTATGCCGCACAGCCCTCCCGTCATGGGCACAAGATACTGAATTTTATGAAAAAACCCGTTGCCCTAGTGAGGATGGAGAATAAATCCTCGTTGCATGAAATTCCCTGAGTGAATCAGCGCAGGCATCTTAAGGGACGCTTGCGGCTGGGGCTGCAAGAAGCGTCGGGCACTTTTTTGCCTAGCCGGTGTCTGTAAGCAAAATCTGCCGGTTTTCGTGGAACCCGTAACATTTGCTAACAGTTTCCGTAACACGGCCGGGATGCTTTTACCTAGACTGGCAATACTGCCACCCAACAAAAAGGTCTTTTCATGAAACGGACAGCTTACTCTCTGATTGCCGCCCTGCTCTTGGGCAGCGGGTCGGCCTGGGCTGCCAACCCCGTCACCGAGTCGGCCATTGGCGGCGCCATTGGCGGAGCTGCCGGCGCTGTGGTCGGCCACCAGATCGGCGGCCGTGACGGCGCCATCATTGGCGGAGCACTGGGCGGTGCTGCCGGCGTGGCAGTGGCCACCAGCAACGAACGCCCGGCGGTGCGCAACGAGGCGCCCTCGGCCTACCGCTACGGCCGCTATTACGAGCCGGGCAGCCACAAGCGCGGCAAGGGCCACTACAAGCACTGGAAGCGTGACCATCCGGTCTTCGGCTACAACCCGGGACATGCCCGTCACCGCGACTGAGCCACTTCATCATGATCATGAGAAACGGGGCCTTTTCCAGGCCCCGTTTCTCATAAGTCGCCGGTTTCGGCCAACCCTTCTGCCACGCTCGGATCAGGCCAGGCGATGCGCAGCACCGGCAGTTGGCAGGGTCCCGGCAATTCGGCCATCAGGCGTCCGGTCTCCTGCCCGCCCCAGCGTAGATAGCACTGGCGCGCCTGATGATTGGTCTCGATCACGTACAGGAAGAGCGGCCGTCCGGGCGCCAGCAGCCGGGTGCGTCGCGCCGCCCGCGCCATCAAGGCGCGTCCCAGGCCTAGCCCCTGCCATGCGGGGAGCACATGCAGGTTGTCGAGGTAGATCCCGTTTTCTGGTTCAGCATCGGGAATCAGGCACATGAAGCCTGCCGGAGCCCCATCCACCTCGGCCAGCAGCACTTCGCAGGCGGGGCTGGCATCGGCAGCCAACCGGGCCTGCCAGTGCGCCAGACGCTCGGCATGGACGGTTCTGTCGAGATAGGCATCCGGCAGCAGCCCACGATACGCGCTGCGCCAGCTTTCGGCGTGCAGGGCCGCGATGGTAGCCGCCTCGCCCGCATGGGCGGTGCGAAAGATGCAGGTGCTCATGGTGCCTCCTGGTTGAATGACAAATGGCGATCGCCCTCTACCATGCCGCGTCCGTGGCGGAAAGAAAAGCCGGACTGCGAAGCGAGGCCCGGTTTTGCTATGCTGAGCCACCTGCCCGCCAGAGGCTGACATCACGAGGAGACGATCATGCAGCGCCGCTTTGCCAGTTTCAGCGAGTTCTACCCTTTCTACCTGTCCGAACATGCACATCCGGTCAGCCGGCGGCTGCACTTTGCCGGCAGTACGCTGGTGCTCGCCGCACTGAGCTATGTCTTGCTGACGGGCCAGTGGTCGGCGCTCGCCCTCTTGCCGGTATTCGGCTACGGTTTTGCCTGGGTGGGGCACTTCGTCTTCGAGAAGAACCGGCCCGCAACCTTCCGTCACCCCTTCTACAGCCTGCTGGGGGACTGGGTGATGTATCGCGACATGCTGACCGGTCGGGTGCCTTTCTGAAGGCCCTGTCGGGCAATAGCTCGAAACAATTGAAAAACAAAGAATAATTTGTTAATATCGGCGTATTGCCGTTGCGATGCGCCGCCAGTCCCGGTGGCGCGCTACGTGCTCCCCTTCCTTCAGGAGCACTTTTCCCTCCACGGTTAGCGCCATTTCGAGAGCCTTCCGCCCGGAAGCCGGCTTGCGCCCGCTTCTTGCCCCGTTTGCAAGACCCTCGTGTTGGCTTACACGGCCGGCCTGCCCTTCCGGGTACGTCGGCGTATCGCGTTTACATCAGAAAGGCAGAAAAATGTCCAAATCCGACATGGTTGAACTGGAAGGTGTCGTGACCGAAATGCTTCCCGAGTCGCGTTATCGCGTGAAGCTGGACAACGGCATCGAAATCCTGGCGTATGGTTCGGGCAAGATCCGCATGCACCGCATCCGCGTGCTGCTGGGCGACCGCGTCACCGTGGAAATGTCCCCGTACGACCTGACCAAAGGGCGGATCAATTACCGCCACCCTACCCCCCACGTGGGCGGCCCGCGGCCGAACCCGCGTCGTTGAGGTGTGCAGGGGGACCCCTGCGCGCCTGCCTTTAGGAGGCACATTCATGCAAGTCAAGTTTCTCATGCCCGGTGACCGTATTGTGGACCACCGGATCGACGGCCAGCCCGTTCCCCTGTTTGTCGAAGCGATCCAAGCTGCCGGCCGCCGCTTTCTGGTGACGTTCCGCTCGTCGCATGGCCTGGACAGCGCCATCTATCCGGCCGAAGCCTACATCGCCGCGGTGCGTTGAGCCCGCACAGCGGGGCTTCAGCCAAACACCGCATCGTCAATCGTCACCCGGAAGAACGCGCCCGCCCCCAGGGTGCCGTCCGCTTCCAGCCACCCCACTTCCAGTCGTGACGGCAACCGGATGCCGCCAAAGCGCTCCCAGGCCGTAACCCGGCCTCCGAAGGGATGCCAGCCGAAGGCGCCTCCTTCCGGATTGCCCCATCGCATCATGCTCACCTCGCGCAAGCGCGCTTCCTCATCCAGCACCAGACGCAGCGGCACGATGTCCGCGCCCGCCGGGAGCCTGACCAGAAGCGCTCCCTCCTCCGTTTGCGCCCATTGCACGGCTGGATCTGCCAGCCGCGAGGGCAGCCAGACTGCCTCCGCCGCAGCGCGTCCCGCTGCCGAGCGCGCCACGTCCGGGCCGTCTGCCCGCGCCAGTGGCAACATCCCCAGGAGCCGCCAGTCCAACGCTCCAACCCCATCACTGAAGCTGTCATAGCCCAATACCGGAAAGCCGTAGTAATGGGTACGCGCATGCCAGAACAGTGCGCCTGACATCGTGAGCACCTCTTCGCCCACGAACGGGCACCAGCGCCCCAGGCGAATCTGCCCGTGCATTGCCAGCCGGACTGCGGAAGGCAGCGGCCGGTCCATCCCCAGGCTCGTACACAGGTAGCGTCGGGCAAGCTCCGGCAGTCGGGCTATCCGGCTTTGCAACACCTCTTCGGCCAACGTCGGGCCGGCAGTCGGTCGCGCCTGCCACAAGGCGTCGGCGCGGGCAGCAAGCTGGGCACGGGTCAGCATGGCGTGTCTTTTCCAAAAAGGTCGGGTTTCTGGCAGGACCATGCAGGCCCGAAGCCGTCAGTGCGCACGATGCGGGCCGAGCGCGGCGCCGCAGTGCTTGCAGAAACGCGCATCGGCCGTGTGCCCCCCCTTCAGGCAGCGCGGACAGGCGCGGGCTTGGCCCACCGGCTCCAGCAGTGGTTCGGGCCCGTCTTCCCGGGTGCGGGTGCGGCTGATCTCGGCGGTGACGATGCCGGTGGGCACCGCAATGATGGCGTAGCCGGTGATCATCGCAAGGCTGGCGAGCGCTTGCCCAACCGCTGTCTTGGGCGTGATATCGCCAAAACCGACGGTAGTGAGCGTCACGATCGCCCAGTAGATGCTCACAGGAATGCTGGTATAACCGTTCTCGGGGCCTTCGACCACGTACATCAGCGTACCCAGGATCACGACCAGAGACAGCACCGCCACCAGGAACACGGTGATCTTGCGTCGGCTGGCTACCAGGGCGCGCTTGAGCGCATCGGCCTCGCCCATGTAGCGGGTGAGCTTGAGAATGCGGAACAGCCGAAGTAGCCGCAGGATACGGATGTCCACCAGCACGCGCCCGGCAGGGAATACCAGCCCCAGATAGAGCGGAATGACAGCCAGCAGATCAATGATGCCGAAGAAACTGGTGGCGTAACGCAGCGGCCGGTTCACGCACAGCAGGCGCAGCACGTACTCCACAGTGAAGAGCACCGTCACGACCCAGTCGAACACGTTGAGGCTGGCACCGTAGCGGGCACGGATGCTCTCCACGCTCTCCAGCATCACCGCCGCCACCGAAGTGAGGATGACTACCAGCAGGATCAGGTCGAACACCTTGCCCGCCAGGGTGTCGGATTCGAAGATGATTTCGTAGAGTGTGCGCCGCCAGCCGTACTGGGGCTTCATTGAGGCAGAGGTCATGCAGGGCTCCGGAACGGGAATGTTCCGGAGCTTACCGCAAGGCAGGCCGGCTGTTGAGCCGGCCGGAGTCAGGCGTCGCGTCGCCCGAGATGGGGATGGTAATCGGCCAGTTCGATCGCGTGGAGCGGCACCAGACGGGTACCGTGCCGGTACTTGTAGCCCAGCCACAGAAGCAGAAAGAGCGGAATGCCGATGTAGGTAGCCACCACGGCGTTCCAGTCCACCTTGGCACTGGTGAAGGCAGCATAGTTCTGCCCCAGCATGATCACCATGCACAGCGCGAAGGCGAGCAACGGCCCCAACGGGAACCAGCGTGCCCGGTAGTGCAGGTCATCGAGGGTGTAGCCTTGGTGCAGATAGGCGCGACGGAAGCGGTAATGGCAGATGGCAATGCCCAGCCAGGCGATGAACCCGGTCATGCCCGAGGAGTTGAGCAGCCACAGGTACACCGCATTGTTGTCGGCAAGCGAGGTCAGAAAGCACAGGCCGGCAATCACGGTGGTGGCGTAGAGCGCGTTGCGGGGCACACCGTTGGCCGAAAGCCGCGCAAAGACCGAGGGAGCCATGCCGTTCCGGGCCAGCGTGTACAGCATGCGAGTGGAGGCATACATGCCCGAGTTGCCCGCCGAGAGGATCGCCGACAGGATCACTGCGTTCATCAGGCTGGCGGCAAAGGCCAGCCCGGCCCGCTTGAACACCAGCGTGAACGGGCTGGCGCCGACATCCTCCATACCGTTCTTGAGCAGCGAGGGATCGTTGTACGGCAGGATGAGGCCGATCACCAGGATGGACAGCGCGTAGAACATCAGGATGCGCCAGAAGATCTGGCGCACCGCCCGCGGAATGGTCTCGCCAGGGTTGCTGGACTCGCCGGCGGCCACGCCGATCAGTTCGGTGCCCTGAAAGGAAAAGCCCACGATCATGGCCACGCCGATGAAGGCCGGCAGTCCTCCGACGAACGGTGCCTCACCAGTATGGAACACACCCAACCCGGGATGAAAATCGTGCGCGGCAGGCTCGCTCATGATGCCGAAGATCATCAGCACGCCGGTGACGATGAAGGCGATGATAGTAATCACCTTGAGGATGGAGCACCAGTACTCCGCCTCGCCGAAGCCTTTGACCTGGTGCGCGGCAAGCCTCGGCCTTCAGGCCGGGGAAGGATAGCGCGGACGCCGTAGGCGTCCTTTGGGCGGTCAGTGTGGCGTCTGCTGCTGTTCGATGTACTGGCGGATGATCTCGATGGGTGCACCGCCGCAACTGCCAGCGAAGTAGGACGGCGACCACAGGGCACCGCCCCACAGCTTCTTGCGGATGCTCGGGTAGTTCTTTTTGCGGATCATGCGGCTGGACACGCCCTTCAGGCTGTTCACCAGCGCCGAGACGGCGACCTTGGGCGGGTAGTTCACCAGCAGGTGGACGTGATCGTCCTCACCGTCGAACTCCACCAGTTCCGCCTCGAAGTCGGCGCAGACGCTGGAGAAGATGTTACGCAGGTCGTCGAGGATTTCCTTGGTAAACACTTCGCGCCGGTATTTGGTCACGAAGACCAAATGCACGTGCATCAGAAAGACGCAGTGCCGACCGCGCCGAATATCGTTGTCGTTGCTCATAGGCCAAGCGTATCATTTCGCCCATGCAACGTCTGCAAGCCTTCAAATACGAACTGATGCCGAGCGGCGAACAGCAGCGCCAGATGCGCCGCTTTGCCGGGTCGTGCCGCTTCGTCTTCAACAGGGCGCTGGCGTTGCAGAAGGAACGCTACGAGCGCGGTGAGAAGAAGCTCGGTTACGCCGGCCTGTGCAAGCTGCTCACCGAGTGGCGCAATGGGCCTGAAACGCCGTGGCTGGCCGATGCGCCTGTGCATCCGCTGCAACAAACGCTCAAGGATCTGGAGCGCGCTTACGCCAACTTCTTCGCCAAGCGGGCCGACTTCCCGCGCTTCAAGAAGAAGGGTCAACACGACAGCTTCCGCTATCCCGACCCGAAACAGATCAAGCTCGATCAGGGCAACAGCCGTATCTTCCTGCCAAAGCTCGGCTGGCTGCGTTACCGCAATAGTCGCGAGGTGCTGGGCACAGTCAGAAATGTCACCGTGAGCCAGTCTTGCGGCAGGTGGTTCGTAAGCATCCAGACCGAGCGCGAAGTTGAGCAGCCCGTGCCGCAGGCCACCACAGCAGTGGGCATCGACATGGGCGTGATCCGCTTCGCCACGCTCTCGGACGGCACGTTCTACGTACCGCTCAACAGCTTCAAGCGGCACGAAGACCGCTTGCGCCGTGCGCAGCAGGCGATGAGCCGCAAAACGAAGTTCAGCAACAACTGGAAGAAGGCGAAAGCCCGCGTCCAGAAGATTCACGCCCGTATCGGCAACGCCCGCCGCGACTTCCTGCACAAGGCCACGACCACGATCAGCCAAAACCACGCGATGGTGTGCATCGAGGACTTGCAGGTGCGAAACATGTCCAGGTCGGCGGCAGGCACCACCGAGCAGCCGGGAAAGCACGTTCGGGCCAAGTCCGGCCTGAACAAAGCCATCCTCGACCAAGGCTGGTTCGAGTTCCGCCGACAACTGGACTACAAGCTGGCATGGGCCGGCGGACATCTCATCGTCGTGCCGCCGCAGAACACGTCGCGGACGTGCCCGGCCTGCGGCCATGTGTCGGCGGACAACCGCCAGACGCAGGCCCGGTTTCTGTGCGTCGAATGCGGCTTCGAGGAAAACGCCGATCTGGTCGGCGCGATCAACATTCTCAGGGCGGGACACGCCCGTTGCGCCTGTGAAGTGAGCGGTGCAGTAATGCCGCCAGCAGCAGGAACCCACCGAAGCGACTCATTCCGGCTCGATGCCGGGGTGAGCGCCGTAGGAATCCCCCGACTTTAGGCGGGGGAGGATGTCAACGAAAAATAGTTAAGCGCCAGGATCAGCAACAGGAAAGCGGCACTCCACACCACGCCAGGCACCGCCGGATACCAGTAGTGCATCACGATGGCGGCGGCGGCCAGCTCTACGGCGATGGTGATAGCCCAGTTGTACCAGTAGTTCCAGCCCAGCGCGAAACCGAACGCAGGGTCCACGAAACGGGAACCGTAGACCTGGAAGGAGCCGGAAACCGGCATGTAGGCCGCCATTTCGCCCAAGCTGGTCATCAGAAAGTAGACCATCAGCCCCACCAGGCCATAGGCGAGCAGAGCGCTGCCGGGGCCAGCGGTGGCAACAGTGGCGCCCGAGGCGAGAAACAGGCCAGTGCCGATCGAGCCGCCGATGGCGATCATCGACAGATGCCGCGCTTTGAGCGACCGCCTCAGCCGGGGGGCGTCCGCATCATGTTCAAGATGTTCCATAGTGAGTCCCTGGTTTGATCAATCGGTAGGCGCGCTGCGCGGGCCTCTTGCGAGCCCTGAAGGCGTGCGCAGTCGCGCGAAACCGAAAAGAATGGCAGCACAAACGCCAGAGGGGTAGCCCGGGACATCCCTATATGTCGCTATTTGAACATTAACAGTTCATTTATGTAAAAACGCCCCGGTTTGCCGGAGCGCGTGCAACACAGGAGGGCCGGTACGTCAATAGTCCACCCGGCCCCGCCCGGCCTTGACGGCGCTGCGGCTTGCCTTGTCTTCCAGCCGGCGGCGGCGCGCGGCCCGGCTGGGCTGTGTGGGCTTGCGCAGCTTGGGCACGTGCGCAGCCGCGTCCACCAGCGCCTGCAGGCGGGCCAGTGCATCGGCCCGGTTCTGCTCCTGGGTGCGGTACTGCTGCGCCTTGATGACGACCACGCCCTCACGGGTGATGCGCTGGTCGCCCAAGGCAAGGAGACGGGCCTTCACCTCCGCCGGCAGCGACGAGGCCGCAACGTCAAAGCGCAGGTGAATGGCAGAAGAAACCTTGTTGACGTTCTGCCCACCTGCGCCTTGAGCCCGGATAGCGGACAGTTCCACTTCGTCCTCACGGATGCTGAGCGATACACGGTGCATGACGGCTCCTGTTGTAGTTGTTGTTGCGGTGCCGGTTCTCCGGCAAGCCCAGTGCCGGCCGCACGCGGCCCAGACACATGGGGTAGAATGCGGCCTCTTTCAATTTACGGCGTTCAGCCCCACCATGAAGGAAACTGCGGCCGCCCACCTTGACCGGGCCGCCGCCCGCCCAGTCCCGGCTCAGCCGGGGACTACGATTCCGGCACGGCCCATCTGCCGGCCGCCCGCCCCCGGTCCTGCCGGGTGGCAACGACCTACAGGAACCTTCCATGACCATTACCGTGAACGGCGTCGAGATCACCGACGCGATGATCCAGGCCGAAGAAGCCAACTTCGCCGACGCCCCGAATCCGCGTGAAGCGGCCATCCAGCAGCTGGTGCTGCACCGCCTGCTGCTGCAAAAGGCCGCCGAGGAAGGGATCGACACCAGCAATGAAGGCGAAGCCATCGGCGCCCTGCTGGACCGCTCGCTGGAGTTCACGCCGGTGGATGAAGCCACCTGCCTGGCGTTCTACGAGCAGTACCCGGAACAGTTCTCCCAAGGCGAGAACGCCGTGGCCAGCCACATCCTATTCCCGCTGGGCGCAGGCGACGAATTGTCGGGCATGCTGGCCAAGGCCAAGGCCGAAGGCGTGCTGGCCGAAGTACAGGCCAACCCGGAACGTTTTGCGGATCTGGCGCGCGAGCACTCCACCTGCCCGTCCGGCCGCAACGGTGGCGACCTGGGCCAGTTCGGTCGCGGCCAGATGGTACCGGAGTTCGAACAGGCCGTGTTTTCCACCGAGCCTGGCCAGATCGCGCCGCAACTGGTTCAAACCCAGTTTGGCTACCACATCATTCAGGTGAAGGAGCGTCAGCAAGGCGGCAAGGTAGCCTTCGAGGACATCAAGGACCGTCTGGCCCAGTACCTCAACGACATGGCTGGCCGTCAGGCGATGCACCGCTACCTGAGCGAACTGGTGGCCAATGCCAAAATCGAAGGCTACACCATGCCGATGGCCTGAGCCTTGCTGCATCCATGACAAAGCCGGGCTGATGCCCGGCTTTTTTCATGCCATCCGTAGGTTTCGGCCAACCTTGTGCGGGCTGGCCGCTGCGATCACAGCGTGAACTGGCGCACCACACCGCCCAACGCCGTCGCTTTTTCTTCCAGGCTGGCCACGCCCTGCAGCGACTCCTCGGCAGCGATGCGGTTGCTGTCGGCGGTGCGGCTGACCGACTCCACATTACCGGCCAAGTGCTGGGAAGCGCTGGCCTGCTCGCGCACCGCATCCGAGATGTCGCTCATCCGCTGCACGATGCCCTCGATCTGGGTGATGAAGCCGCGCAGGGTGTCCTGCGCCTCGGCCGCGCGCGACACGCTACCGTCCACATGCTCCACTGCCTCGCGCATGCTGCTGGTGGCATGGGCCGAATCGGCCTGAATGGAGTTGACCATGCCGCCGATCTCCACCGTGGCGTTGGCAGTGCGCTCGGACAGCTTGCGCACTTCGTCCGCCACCACGGCAAAACCACGCCCCTGCTCGCCGGCCCGGGCCGCCTCGATGGCAGCATTCAGCGCCAGCAGGTTGGTCTGATCGGCAATGTCCTTGATAACGGCCACGATCTTGTTGATGGCATTGGCGCGGCTGTCCAGCTCGTCGAGCTTGCCGGCCAGCTCGGTCACTTCCTTCTGCACGTCGTGCATGCCGCCCACGGCCTGTTCGATCAGCTCCACCGTGGCCTGGGTGCGATCCTCGAACGACGACATCAGCTGGCTGGCATCGTTGGACACATCCGATACATGCGCGATGCTGACCGCCATCTCTTCCACGGCGGCAGCGCTTTCGCGCACGTCCTCGGCCTGGGCACGTGAACGTTCGACCACCCCGCCTACCAGGGTGTTCAGATGCTGCGATACTTGCTCCACCGAAGTGGATTCGCGCTGCACCTCCAGCAGACGCTCGCGCAGGGCACCCATGAAGGTATTGAACGACGCCGCGATGCGGCCCACTTCATCGTCGGTGGTGACCGGCAGCGTGCGCGTCAGGTTCCAGTCTCCCCCTGCCAGACGCTGCAGCGCGCCGTTGAGGTCGTTGACCGGGCGTACGATGCGGGCGGCCACGAAAGCAGCAACCAGTTGCGACACCACCAGGAGCAGCACGCCAAAACCCAGCGTCTGCCACAGTACCCGCTGACGCGCGGCATCCACCTGCTCCAGCGAGATGTCAACGCCAATCACGTACACCTGCCCGGTGACGGACTGAAAGGGCACGAACACCGAGCGGAACAGGCCATACTCTCCTTTGTACTCCTCGAAGTGCACCGTACGGTCGCGCAGCGCGGCCGCAAGACCGCTGGGCACTTCCTTGTACTCGGTGAGATACCAGTTCTCGTAATGGCCGGACTTCACCTCCTCCGGGCTGGCCGAGGAGGCGGTGTAGAGCACCTTGCCGTCGCGTGCGATGGTGGAGTACACATACGCCAGGCCGGAATCGTGAACGAAAGCGGTCAGGCGACGGGTGGTGGACAGCTTGTTCGGATCATCCGCCGCCAGCCGGTCATGGAACCCCTCCCCCACCATCCGCTGCGTGGCATGTGCGGCGGTCAGCAGCTTCTGGTCTACACCCTTCATTTCCGACTCCACCACCAGCCGGTACGCCTCGAAGGCGTAGAACGCCACGATCAGCAGACTGACCAGAACGAATGCCGCCGACAGTTTGGCGCGCAGCCCCTATCCTTTTTGTGTTGCCATGTGCTCTTTCCAAGGAAGCGCCCCGCACCCGGTTCTCTCCCGAGAAGCGGGTCCCGTGTCGGGGCGGCAATGCGGTGTGATTATGATAAGGAGAGTGATTATACGCGGCGTTATCACTACGCAAATTGCACATTTACGTCATGTTCTGACGTAAAAACTCAGTCATTTTTAAAATCCTCTCTCAAATCAGCCCGTTCCGCTTACAAGCTGGCAGAAGATTTCAAAGTGCTTAAAAGTGCATCCGTACCGCCCGTAGCGACTGCCCCCAGCAAGCGCCCACGGCAGAGAAACTAAGGCACTGGGTTGAGTGGGTGCAGGAATAAGGCTCAGCCGGAGCAGAATTTTCTCCAGCCCCTACAACGGCTTTTTGCGGGGCATTTCCAGAGAAAAAGGAAACGGCACCCCAAAGGTGCCGTTGGGTCCTTGCGGTTTTGGCTCAGTCCGCTGCTGGAATCTCCAGCCCGCGCGCCACCGCCGGACGGGCGACAAAGGCGCCCAGGACCCGCCGCACTTCGGCAAAGTCATCGAAGCCCACCAGATCTCCAGCCTCGTAGAAGCCCACCAGGTTGCGCACCCAGGGCAGGATGGCGATGTCGGCGATGGTGTAGTCGCGTCCCATGATCCAGTCGCGTCCTTTCAAGCGGCCTTCCAGTACCGACAGCAGACGGCGGGATTCGGCCACGTAGCGGTCGCGCGGGCGTTTGTCCTCGTACGCCTTGCCGGCAAACTTGTGGAAGAAGCCCAGTTGGCCGAACATCGGGCCCACCCCACCCATCTGGAACATTAGCCACTGCAGCGTTTCGTAGCGCGCGGCCGGCTCCTCCGGCAGGAAGCGGCCCGTCTTGTCCGCCAGGTACAGCAGGATGGCACCGGATTCGAACAGCGCCAGCGGGCGGCCACCTGGGCCGTCCGGATCAAGAATGGCGGGGATCTTGTTGTTGGGATTGAGCGAGAGAAACTCCGGGGTCAGCTGGTCGCCGGTATCGAAGCTGACCCGATGGGCCTCATAGGGCAGCCCGGTTTCTTCCAGCATGATGGATACTTTCACCCCGTTGGGAGTGGGCAGCGAGTACAGCTGCAGCCGGTCCGGATGCCGGGCGGGCCACTTGCGGGTGATGGGGAAGGCGGACAAGTCGGTCATCATGGGCTCCGTGCGTGTGGGCAACCCGCGCATTGTGCCGCGAAGCCCTGTCAGAGGGCCATGTGTCGCAGCGCTCCTTACGAACTGCGTCATCCGCCGGCGATTGGCCGGCTTCGGCCAACCTTGCTCAGATCAGCCAGGCCAGCAGTTCCAGCCCCACCCAGTTGGCGGCGATCAATCCCAGGGCGCACAGCAGCACCGTTTCGCCCGCGCGCCGGCGCACGGCGGAGACCATCAGCCAGCCATACGCCAGCGAAGCAGCCATGCATACCGCCATCTCACCCCATGCGCCGGCCGCATATCCGCCCGGCAAACGCCCCAGCCACTCCACCAGCCCCACTGTCAGCAGGTTGAGGGCAGCAAGAAACCCCAGCAGACGGGAGGAAGACGGTATCTTCATGGAAACGATCCTGCAGTCAAAGGTCACAGGGTACGCCGTCGGATCGCGGTGGGCCACCGGTTCTGTCTGGGGGGCGCTGAATGAGGGCTTTAGGAAGAAAGCGCTCCTTTGCAGGAAGAGATTCTTGGGCCAGCCTGGAAACAGCCGCCAGTTAAGAGGGCTGGAGAGAAGATACGCAGCGCTTGGCCCTTGCCGAGCAGCGCCCGACGCCGCCAGGTCTGTCAGGCTGTGTGACGGGCGCTACCGGAACGCACGTGCGTCAATGTCACGCCCTCTCCTACCCCCAAGGCTGGGCCCCGCTCCACTCCCTGCCTGTCTGTCTGGGCCCGGCATTGAACACAACCCACCTCCTCGCCTCTTGTCCCATGCGTCTGCCTTACGAAAAGGGTAGGCACATCCAGTCTCCTGCACCAGCCAGGGGCTTACGCTGTCATACCGGTACACGCAGAAGCCTAGAAATGACGAAGTGCTAATCCTTTGAGCAGCCCTTACAATACGACAGCTTTTAAAGGCAGGAGCCACCTCGGTGGCGCAATGAATTCTCGAAAGGTCAGGCATGAAGAAATACATCGTTTTGGCGGCAATCTTGGCAGGCTTGAGCGCATCGGCCTCTGCCGGCTGCACCTTCCAGTGGTACCACTATGGCGAGCCCGCGGTATTCAACCTCATCAAGAATGAGATTGGTGAGAAGGTGACGGACCTCTACTGTGCCAAATACAACAAGACCAGCGAGATCGTGATCATTACCAATGAATACTCCGACACCGAACGCACCTTGGTTCACGTGATTGCGGGGCTGCGCAAGCGCGGCAGCAACGCCATACCGCAAAGCCGGCGAACGGCCTACCAATTTGAAAATGGCAATTTTGTCCTCGGCAAGGGCTACCAGATGTCTGCCAAGCTGGCCCTGGACATGGTGATGGACGTGATGTCTTCGCTTGATAAGTTTGCACCTTAACGACCGAACCTTTACGAGGCGGCCCTGCCTTCCAATCCAGAGAGGCAGGCAGCGCTTGTCCGTGAGGGGCAAGGTCGGCTGCAATGCGTTCATGCCCAAGGCTGACCGATGGGTGGATGCCTTGCGACACCTCGGCCTGGCACACTCGGCCACTTCTGCCACTTCCAAATAAAAACCCCGCCTTGCGGCGGGGTTTTTCCTTTCCAGGCTCAGCCCAACTTCGCCAGCTGCACCCTGATCTTGTCCAGCTTGTCGTTCAGTTCGGCCAGCTGCGCCTTATCGCGCTCCACCAGATGCGCCGGTGCCTTGTCGATGTAGCCCGGCTTCTCAAGCTTGGCAGTGAGCTTGGCAAGCTCCGCCTCCGCTTTGCCCTGCTCCTTGGTCAAACGGGCGGTTTCGGCAGCCTTGTCCACCTCCACCTTCAGCATCAGGCGCGCATCACCGCTGATGGCTACCGGCGCGTCGTCGGCCGGCAGTGTGGCCACCAACGTACCTTCGGACACGCGCGCCAGCAGCTTGAGGTAAGGCACGAAGTCGGCCACGGAGTCATCGCTGGTCTCGATGAACAGCGGGGCCTTCACTGCAGGGCCGATGCCCATTTCGCCGCGCAGGTTGCGCACAGCGTTGACCATGTCCTTGAATGCGGCCATGCGTGCATTGGCGGCCTCGTCGATCTTCTCCGGGGCGGCCACCGGCCAAGCGGCAAGCATCAGGCTCTCGGTACGCTTGGCATTGGCCAGCGGAGCCACGGTCTGCCACAGTTCTTCGGTGATGAAGGGCATCAGCGGGTGGGTAAGGCGCAGGGCCACCTCCAGCACGCGCACCAGCGTGCGGCGGGTGGCGCGTTGCTGGGCTTCGCTGCCGTTTTGCAGCTGAACCTTGGCCAGCTCCACATACCAGTCGCAGTACTCGTTCCAGATGAACTCGTACACCACCTGGGCCGCGATGTCGAAACGGTAGGTGTCCAGTGCGTGAGTAACGTCGGCCTCGGCCTTCTGCAGCAGGCCGATAATCCACTTGTCTACGAAGCTGTATTCCAGCGGCAGGGTTTCGTCCTGGCCGCAGTCCTTGCCTTCCACGTTCATCATCACGAAACGGGTGGCATTCCACAGCTTGTTGCAGAAGTTGCGGTAGCCCTCGGCGCGCTTGAAGTCGAAGTTGACCGAACGGCCCAGGCTGGCGTAGCTGGCCATGGTGAAGCGCAGGGCGTCGGTGCCGTAAGCGGGAATACCCTCGGGGAAAAGCTTCTCGGTGGCCTTGGCGATGGCGGGCGCCTTTTCGGGACGGCGCAGGCCAGTAGTACGCTTTTCCACCAGCTTCTGCAGGTCGATGCCGTCGATCAGGTCCACCGGATCGATGACGTTACCTTCAGACTTGGACATCTTCTTGCCTTCGTGATCGCGTACGATGCCGTGGATGTACACGTCGCGGAAGGGCACCTTGCCGGTGAAGTGGGTGGTCATCATGATCATGCGCGCCACCCAGAAGAAGATGATCTCGTAGCCGGTGACCAGTACGCTGGAGGGCACAAAGGCCTCCAGCTCGGCGGTCTTGGCCGGCCAGCCCAAGGTGGAGAACGGCACTAGCGCGGAGCTGAACCAAGTATCCAGCACATCGTCGTCGCGGCGCAGCGTCTTGCCCGGCGCACGCGCCTGGGCTTCCTCCAGGCTTCGGCCAACGTAGACGTTGCCGTCCTCGTCGTACCACGCCGGAATCTGGTGGCCCCACCATAACTGCCGGCTAATGCACCAGTCCTGGATGTTGTTCATCCACTGGTTGTAGGTGTTAACCCAGTTTTCAGGGATGAAGCGCACTTGGCCGGACTCTACCGCGTCAATGGCTTTCTGCGCGATAGTTTTGCCGGTGGCGTCACCCTCGCCCACCTTGCTCATGGCCACGAACCACTGGTCGGTCAGGAGCGGCTCGATCACCGAGCCGGTGCGGTCGCCGCGCGGCACCATCAGCTTGTGCGGCTTTGTTTCCAGAAGCAGGCCCTGCGCTTCCAGGTCCTTTAGCATCACCTTGCGTGCCTCGGCGGTGGACAGGCCAGCGTAGGCTGCCGGCAGATCGATTGCGCCCTGCGCGGTGCCATCAAAGCTGAACACTTGTGCCCGCGGCAGAATGGTGGCTTCCAGGCTCATCACGTTGATGAGCTGGGTGTTGTGACGCTTGCCGACCTGGTAGTCGTTGAAGTCGTGGGCCGGGGTGATCTTGACGAAGCCCGTACCGAATGCCTTGTCCACGTACTCGTCGGCAATGACCGGGATGGTGCGTCCGGTCAGCGGCAACTCCAGCTGCTTGCCCACCAGATGGGTGTAGCGCTCGTCGTCGGGGTTGACCGCCACCGCCACGTCGCCCAGCAGGGTTTCCGGTCGGGTGGTGGCCACGGTGACGAACTCGTCGCTGCCTACCACCGGATACTTGATGTGCCACATGAAGCCGTCCTCCTCCTCGGAAACGACCTCGAGGTCGGAGACGGCGGTGCCCAGTTTCGGGTCCCAGTTCACCAAGCGCTTGCCGCGGTAGATCAGGCCCTGCTCATAGAGACGTACGAACACCTCGGTCACGATGCCGGCGCGGGTGTCGTCCATGGTGAAGTACTCGCGCTCCCAGTCCACCGAGCAACCCACGCGACGCATCTGGCTGGTGATGGTGCCGCCGGACTTCTCCTTCCACTCCCACACCTTGCCGATGAAGGCGTCACGCCCCAGGTCGTGCCGGCTGGTGCCCTGCTCGGCCAACTGGCGCTCCACCACGATCTGCGTGGCAATGCCGGCATGGTCAGTGCCTGGCACCCACAGGGTATTCTCGCCCTTCATGCGGTGGTAGCGGGTCAGGCCGTCCATGATCGTCTGGTTGAAGGCGTGCCCCATGTGCAGGGTGCCGGTGACGTTGGGCGGCGGCAACTGGATGCAGAAGGCGGCGCGGGTGGCGTCCATGTTCGGCTTGAAGTAGCCGGCCTGTTCCCAGTGGTCGTACCAGCGGCGTTCGATGTCGCCCGGTTCAAAGCTCTTGGCAAGTTCCATGATGCGTTTTTTGAATGTTCTGGCAGAAAAATGATGCGATTATAGCGCATCGGCCCGCCTTCGCCGCCGCCGTCCTTGCTAACGTTTGGCAGCGCGCGCGTCACGCGTTAAGCTGGCGCCTTTGCTCTAACAAACCGGCCTGCATGCCAGCGCCGCGCCCCTGGATACCGGAACGCACCCATGCCCGTCAGAAAACGTGCCCTCGTCATCGAAGACAGTGCCTCACTGCTGCGCCCCCTGTGCCGCATGGTGGAAGAACAGGGCTTCGAGGCCATCCCCGCCATGTCGCTGGCCGAAGTGCGGCAGGCGCTCGAGGATTATCCGGTGTTTTCGGTGGCAGTGGCCGACTACTGCCTGCCGGATGCAACCCACGGGGAAACGCTGCCGGTACTGTTCGCGCGGCAGATCCCCACCATCGTGCTGACAGCGCTGAACGACCGCCAGACGCGCGAGGACATCCTCAAGATGCCGGTGGTGGACTACATCCCCAAGGACAGCCCCGCCTCGCTGGACTACCTGGCCCGGCTGCTCAAGCGGGTGGACCGCAACCCGGAAATCAAAGTGCTGGTGGTGGACGATTCGCACGCGGCGCAGCAGCTGCTGTGCGACTATCTGGAGCGGCACCTTTACACCACCGTGACCGCCAGCAGCGCCGAGGAGGCCCTGCAGATTCTGCGCCGCGACGGCGACATCCGGCTGGTGCTGGCGGATTACGGCATGCCGGGCATGGACGGCATGCAGTTGACCAGCGCCATCCGGCGCCTCACCGGCCACAACCGGCTGGCGATCGTCGGCATTTCGGTGCAGGAAGACCCGACCATGACCGCGCGCTTCCTCAAAGCGGGGGCGGATGACTACCTGCAAAAACCCTTCAGCTTCGAGGAATTCATCTGCCGCATCACGCGCAACGTAGAGTTCATCGAAAACCTGATGACGCTGGAGCATATCGCCCATGCCGACCCACTGACGGGGCTCTCCAACCGTCGTCACTTCTTCGAGGAAGTGCAGCACATGCGTGGTGCGCTGGGTATCGGCATCCTCGACATCGACCATTTCAAGGTGATCAACGACACCTTCGGCCACGATGTGGGCGACGGTGTCATCTGCCATGTAGCCGACACCTTGCGGCGCTACTTCCCGCATGCGCTGGTAGCGCGCTTCGGGGGCGAGGAGTTCGTGGTGGTGATGCGCCGCGACACCGCGCATCCGCTGGCGCAGCGGCTGGAGGAGCTGCGACAGGACATCGCCGGGCAGACGCTGTTCCATGACAAGGGCGACCTGCGTTACACCGTCAGCGTGGGCATGGCTGCCGGCGTGGACAAGGATGTGCGCGAACTGCTGAAGCTGGCGGACGAGCGGCTCTACAAGGCCAAGCAGACAGGGCGCAACCGCGTCTGCGCCGCCTAGCCCGCCACTGCGCTCACCTCTTCGGCCAACCCTGACAAGGTTGGCCGAAGCGCTTTTAGGAACCGGGCGCCACGCAGCCTGATGACGGGGAACAGCCCGGCCCTGGCTGTCAGGCGGCTGGAGCCGCCAGCGTCCCCAGCCGTTTCACCTGGCTCGCGGCCACGAGGCAGCTGAGCCCGCCCAGCACCAAGACCCAACGGGTGTCCAGCAGCGACAGCACTCCGCCCAGCAGCGATACCACCACGCTTGCGGCACAGAACGCCGTAGAGAGCACGCCCATCACCCCGCCCTGCCCCAATGAGGCAAAACGCTCCGAACACCAAGCGGGCAGAACCGCGTTGTAAAGCGCGATCGGCAGCCCCATCAGCACAATCACTGCCTCGCCCGCCATGCCAGGCAGCAGCGCCAGCGCCAGCGCCAGCATGCCCACTCCCAGAAAAACCGCATGCAGCTGCGCGCCCCGAAGCGGCGGCTGCAGGCGCAAGCGACCGGCCCCCATACTGGCCAGTGTCATCAGCGTGCACATCAGCGCGGTGAGCGTTGCGATGCCCAGGCTGCTACGTCCGGAGAACTCCACCAGCCAGAGCGGATAGAAGTCGTAGAAGGCGTTCAGCCCCAGCGTGAACACCGCCTGCACCACGAACACTTGTCGCAGTGTGGGATGCAGGGCCACCAGCCGGAAACTGTGATGTGTCGCCACCGCCGGCCACAGCGTGCCGGCCACGGCATGCGGCCGGGCAGTTTCGGGCATGAAATACCATACCAGCAGCGCGCAGGCGAGCATGGCCCCGGCCGTCAGCCAGAAGGGCACGGCGGCGCCAAAGCCGAGCGTGAATCCACCCACCATGGGCCCGACCAGCCATCCCAGGGAGAAAGCGGCATTCAGCAGCGCAAAATGGCGCACCCTGTCGGTCGGGGCGGACTGGTCGGCCAGGATGGCGCGCGCCACGGCGGCATTGCTCTCGGTGAGCCCGGTCAAAAAGCGCGCCAGCACGAAGAGCGGATACAGCCGTGCCTCCAGCGCCAGCGCTGTCACGCCATAGCCTGCACAGGTGAACAGCAGCGTCGCCAGCATCACCCGGCGCCGGCCGTAGCGGTCGGACAAGGCACCGGTGAAACTGGTGCCGACCAGGATGCCCAGCGGGTTGACCGCCAGCGCCACCCCAAGCAGCAGTTTGGGCGGCAGGCCCATGAACTGTGTAAAGCCGTCGGGTGCGCCGGCCACGAACAGGGGCGCGAGAATGGGATACGGCAGGGCAATGCCCACTGTACTCAGCAGCGCGACGGCACACACCAGGAACAACGTCATGCGGGGATGTGGAGCAGCCGGTATACCCTGTGGACGCGAAGACGGGTCCATCCGGCTCAGGCCGCCCGCTGCAGCACGGCATCCAGCCAGCGCGTGGGCAGAAGGCGCTTGAGCCACCAGAACACCCGGGTGGGGAGCGTGACCCGGTAGCGTGCCGCCGGGCGCGGCGCCTCCAGTGCGCGCACCACCGCCTGCAATACTGCCTCGGGCGGCAGGGTAAAGGGCGCGGCCTCGCCCTCCTTCTGCAGCCGCTCCAACTGCCGGCGGTAGGCCTCCCGGTGCACGCTGTGCTCCACTGGCACGGCGGCCAGGAACTTCACCAGGGCATTGGGGCGGAAGCGGCTAAGAATCGGACCGGGCTCCACCAGCGACACCCAGATGCCGCTGCCCGCCAGCTCGAGCCGCAAAGTATCGCACAGCCCCTCCATGGCGTACTTGCTCGCGTTGTAGGCACCGCGGTACTTCATCGCGGCAAACCCCAATACCGAGCTGTTGAATATCACCCGGCCCCGTCCTTGGCGCCGCATGACCGGCAGTACCGCCGCCGTCAGCTCCCACGCACCGAAGAGGTTGGTCTCGAACTGGGCGCGCAGCGCATCGCGGGGCAAGTCTTCTGCCGCGCCGGGTTGGCCGAAGCCCGCGTTGTTGAAAAGCGCATCCAGCGTTCCGCCCGTGCGCTCCAGCACCCTGTCCAACGCCATGCGGATCGAGGTGCTGTCGTCCACATCCAGCTGCAGCGCCTCCAGCCCTTCGGCCTCCAGGCGTGCCACATCCTCAGGCTTGCGGCAGCTGGCGAACACGCGCCAGCCCCGCGCCTTCAACCCGTGCGCTACGCAATGGCCGATGCCGCTGGAACAACCCGTGATGAGAATGGTTTTTTCTTTCATACTATTGGGAACCCTTGAAACGGGCTGGCAGTCGTAGCCCGGTTGTCTAAAATGCCCGGCAACGCTTACCCGGTTATCATGAATGCAGGCTGCATCCCGACAGCAGCCCAACCTTACATCTACTCAGGAGTCTCATCACGATGCAGCCGGATGTACCGTCCATCGGTTCACCCTTTTTCTACGGCGTGTTTTTCGTCGCCGTGCTGGCCATGATCGCCGTCGACATGGTCGCCCTCAACCGCAAGGGTGCCCACAAGGTGGGCGTGAAGGAAGCCCTGTCCTGGTCGCTGGTGTGGGTAGGCGTCGCCATCGCCTTCGCCGGCTGGCTGTGGTGGACGCTGGCCGGCGATCCGGCTTTCGGTCCGGTGGTCGCGCGGCAGAAAGTGCTGGAGTTCTTCACCGGCTACGTGATCGAGAAATCGCTGGCGGTGGACAATATCTTCGTCTTCCTGATGATTTTCGCCTATTTCAAGGTGCCGGCCGAATACCAGCGGCGCGTGCTGCTCTACGGCGTATTCGGTGCCATCCTGCTGCGCGCGCTGATGGTGGCCATCGGCGCAGTGCTTGTGGCCAAGTTCTCCTGGGTGCTGTACCTCTTTGGCGCCTTTCTGGTCTTTACCGGCGTGAAGATGCTGATGCCGGAAAAGGACGAGGAAACCGATTTCGGCAGCAATCCGCTGTTACGCTTCGTGCGCAACCATCTGCGCATGACCGACAGTTTCCACGGCGAGCAGTTTTTCGTGGTCCGCGACGGTCTGCGCTACGCCACACCGATGTTCCTGGTGCTGGTGATGATCGAGCTGTCGGACGTAATCTTTGCGGTGGACAGCATTCCGGCGATCTTTGCCGTCACCACCGACCCCTTCATCGTGCTCACGTCCAACATCTTCGCCATCCTGGGTCTGCGGGCGATGTACTTCCTGTTGGCCGACGTGGCCGACCGCTTCCACCTGCTCAAGTACGGACTGGCCCTGGTACTGACCTTCATCGGCGTGAAGATGCTGCTGGTCAAGGTGTTCCACGTACCGGTAACTGTGTCGCTGGCGGTGGTGTTCGCCGTGATCGGCGGCTCGGTGATCGCCTCGCTGGTCTTCCCAAAAAAGGCCTGAGCCCGCAGCGCGACCGGCCCGCGCCGGTCGCGCTGACATCCGCCCTGCAAACCCTTAAAATGGGCGCCGGACGCACCCACCCGTAAGGAACAGGCATGGCCAAACCTGCCAAGACGGCAGCGACTTTCGAAAGCTCGCTTGCCCAGCTCGAAGACATCATCCAGGCAATGGAAAGCGGCGACATGCCGCTGGAAGCCGCGCTCGCCTCCTACAAGCAGGGCATCGAACTTGTGAAGTTCTGCCAAGGCCGCCTGGCCGATGCCGAGCAGCAGCTAAAGATTCTGGAAAACAACGAACTCGTGCCGCTGGACCTGCCCAATGGCCCGTGACGCCTTCGCTAGCTGGATGGCCGGCATCCAGCACACCGTGGAAGCCGCACTGGACACGGCCCTGCCCGATCCTTCCCATGCGCCGCAGAAGCTGCATCACGCCATGCGTTACGTAACGCTGGGTGGGGGCAAACGCGTGCGCCCCCTGCTGGTGTTCGCCGCCGGCGAGCTGGTTTCGGCCAACCCCGAACACTTGGCACGCATCGCCGCCGCCGTGGAAATGGTCCACGTCTACTCACTGGTGCACGACGACATGCCCTGCATGGACGATGACGTCCTGCGTCGCGGCAAGCCCACCTGTCATGTGGAGTATGACGAAGCCACCGCCCTCTTGGTGGGCGATGCGCTGCAGACACTGGCCTTCGACCTGCTGTCGCGCCCGATGGTCGGGCTGGCGCCGGCGCGGCAGCTGGCGCTGGTTTCCCTCCTAGCCAGCGCCGCAGGGCACGCCGGCATGGCAGGCGGCCAGGCCATCGACCTAGCCAGCGTGGGCACTGCCCTGTCGCTGCCCGAGCTGGAATTCATGCATCTGCTCAAGACCGGCGCCCTGATCCGTGCTTCAGTCCTTATGGGTGCCGGGGCCGGTGCGCCGCTCCTGAACACCGAAACCGAGAAGCTGGACCATTTCGCCAAGCGCATCGGCCTTGCCTTCCAGGTGGTGGACGATGTGCTCGACGTGGCGGCGGACACCGCCACGCTCGGAAAAACGGCCGGCAAGGACGCGGCCAACGACAAACCTACCTACGTCAGCCTGATGGGGCTGGCGGAGGCCCGCCGTTTTGCGCGCGAACTGCGCGACGACGCCTTTGCCGCGCTTGACGGCTTCGGCGCCCGGGCGGACCGTCTCAAGGAACTGGCCGACTACATCGTCGCCCGCTCGTTCTGAGGATTCACCAACACAATGACGTCCCTGCTCGACACCATCGACACCCCGGCCGACCTGCGCAGGCTTTCGCGCGCGCAGCTGCCACAGCTCACCCGTGAGCTGCGCAACTTTCTGGTCGAGTCGGTCAGCAAGACCGGCGGCCACTTTGCCTCCAACCTCGGCAGCATCGAGCTGACAGTGGCGCTGCACTACGTATTCAACACGCCGGAAGACCGGCTGGTGTGGGACGTGGGCCACCAGACATATCCGCACAAGATCCTGACGGGTCGTCGCGAGCGCATGCATACCATGCGCCAGAAGGGCGGGCTGGCCGGCTTCCCTAAACGTGAAGAGTCGCTCTACGACACCTTCGGCGTTGGCCACTCGTCCACCAGCATCGGCGCTGCGCTCGGCATGGCCGTTGCCGCCAAGGCACAGGGCATCGACCGCAAGTGCGTGGCCATCATTGGCGACGGCGCCATGACTGCCGGCCAGGCCTTCGAGGCCCTCAACAACGCCGGCGCGATGGATACCGACCTCTTGGTAATCCTCAACGACAACGACATGTCGATCTCGCCCAACGTGGGCGCCCTCAACAACTACCTCGCCAAGCTGATGTCCGGCCGTTTTTACGCGGCGGTGCGCGAGGGCGGCAACCGGGTGCTGGGCATCGCGCCGCCGCTGCGCGAGATCGCCAGCAAGATGGAGGAGCACGTCAAGGGCTTCTTCACGCCGGGTACGCTGTTCGAGGAGTTCGGCTTCAACTACATCGGCCCGATCGACGGCCATGACATCGACGTGCTGGTCGATACGCTGCGTAACATCCGCACCCTGAAGGGTCCGCAGTTTCTGCATGTAGTGACCCGCAAGGGGCAGGGTTACAAGCTGGCCGAGAACGACCCGATCGCCTATCACGGCGTCACCAAGTTCGACCCGGTCAACGGGTTGTCGGGAAGCAAGGGGGGCGGCAAGCCCAGCTACACGCAGATCTTCGGCGACTGGCTGTGCGACATGGCTCGGCTGGACAGGCGGCTGGTGGGCATTACCCCGGCCATGCGGGAAGGCTCGGGGATGGTACGCTTCGAAAAGGAGCATCCGGACCGTTACTTCGACGTCGCCATTGCCGAGCAACACGCGGTGACCTTCGCCGCGGGGCTGGCCTGTGACGGCATGAAGCCGGTGGTGGCGATTTACTCCACCTTTCTGCAGCGCGCCTACGACCAGCTGATTCACGATGTGGCGATCCAGAACCTTCCGGTGGTGTTCGCCATCGACCGCGCAGGGCTCGTGGGTGCCGATGGCCCCACTCATGCAGGCGCCTTTGATCTTTCCTTCCTGCGTTGCATTCCCAACATGACGGTCATGGCCCCCTCGGACGAGAACGAATGTCGGCAGATGCTGTACACCGCCTTCACGCTCGACACGCCCACGGCGGTGCGTTATCCGCGCGGCACCGGTCCTGGTGCCCCCATCCTGGAAGCGATGTCGGCCTTGCCGGTGGGCAAGGGGCATATCCGCCGCCAGGGTGCCGGCCGGGTGGCCATTCTCGCCTTCGGCAGCATGGTCGCCCCTGCGCTGGCGGCGGCTCCGGCCTTCGATGCTACGGTGGCCGACATGCGCTTCGTGAAACCGCTGGATGCCGAGCTGGTGCGCACGCTGGCCTCAAGCCATGACCTGCTCGTCACCGTGGAAGAAAACGTCGTGATGGGTGGGGCAGGCTCGGCCTGCATCGAAGCGTTGGCCGAAGCCGGCCTCCAAGTACCGGTGCTGCAGCTTGGCCTGCCGGACCACTTCGTCGAGCACGGCGACCCGGCCCTGCTGCTAGCCGAATGCGGACTGGACGCGGCCGGCCTGGAGCAGTCCATCCGCAACCGGCTGGGGTGAACACATGGGAACCTTCGACTGGAGCCAGTGGTTTCGACTCGAAGGTACACCTTTTGCCGCCCTGCCCCATTTCATCACCAGCCTGGCCATAGGGCTGCTGATGGGTGTGGAGCGGGAGCGCAAGACGCATCCCCTCGCCGGCATCCGCACCTTCCCTCTCACGGCCATGTTCGGCACGCTGGTCGCCCTGGTCGGACAAGGCATGCAGTCCTCCTGGCCGGTGGCCACCGGGCTGCTGCTCACCGGCCTGCTAGGCTTCCTGCCGCAAGGCAGCGCGGGCAGTGATGTGGCCGAGCCACGCACCACCACCGTCATCGCCCTCGTCATCGCCTTTACGCTCGGCGTGCTCGTCGGGCAGGGCCAGGGGGCCCTGGCAGTGGCGGTGGGCATTATCGCCACCGCCCTCCTCTACCTGAAACCGGAACTCTCCGGGCTCTTCAACCGGCTGGACCGGCGAGACTGGCTATCCATTCTGCAGTTTGCAGCCCTGTCCTTCATCGTGCTGCCGGTGCTGCCCGACCGGACCTTCGGTCCCTATGGTGCGCTGAACCCTTACGAAATGTGGCTGATGGTCGTGCTGATCGTAGGGGTGGGCCTGTCGGGTTACCTGGCCGTGAAGTTCTTAGGCGAGCGCGTGGGCGGGCCGCTGCTCGGCTTTCTGGGCGGGCTGGTCTCGTCCACTGCCACCAGTATGGTGTATGCGCGTGAGGCACGGGCCCATCCCGAAGCGCTGGGCCTGGCAGGCTCGGTGATCATGCTGGCCAACCTGGTGCTCTTTCTGCGATTGATGGTGCTGACGGGGGCGCTGCAGCCGGGGGCCCTGGGCCCGGTGGCCGTGCTGATGCTGCCTGCCCTGCTCCTGGGGCTGATCTGCAGCGGCTGGCGGCTGCGTCAGGCCGAGACGGCCGGCAGCGGGCCGGCCCTCACCTTGAGCAACCCTTCGGAACTCAAGCTTGCGCTCGGCTTCGGTATTCTGTTCGCGGTGGTTACGGTCTCGGCCGCCTGGCTCAACGCCCACTTCGGCCGCGGCGGGCTGTATGTGGTGGCGCTGATTTCCGGACTGAATGATGTGGACGCGATCACCTTGGCCACCTTGCGTCTCTACGGGCAGCACTCGGTCACGCTGGGTACGGTGGCTGCGGCGCTGGCCTTGGCGGTCAGCGCCAACACTCTGCTCAAGTTCGCGCTGATTGCCAGCCTGGGCGGGCGCCAGCTGGCATGGCGCATCCTGCCCACGCTGCTCGGCTCCCTGGCAGGATTGTGGGGCGGGTTTGCAGCATTGGTGCTGCTGAGCAACTGACATTCCCGACAACTTTACTCAGGTATTACGCACGCGTATACTGGGGGTCTTATTCCTGTTAATTGATTGCGAATCGCATGAACCAGACCACCATCCCCGACGTACAGAGCACTCAGGACACCCGCAACCTGCCGATCAACAAGGTGGGCATCAAGTCCATCCGCCATCCAGTCAAGGTGGCGGAACGCGCCGGCGGCGTGCAGCACACCATCGGCCTGTTCAACATGTACGTCCATCTGCCGGCCGAATTCAAGGGCACGCATATGTCCCGCTTCGTGGAGATCCTCAACGCCCAAGAGCGGGAGATGTCGGTGGCACATTTCGAGTCGGTGGTCCGCCAGATGGTGGAGCGTCTCGAGGCGCGCTCGGGCTATGTCGAGATGTCCTTTCCCTACTTCGTCAACAAGACCGCGCCGGTGTCGGGGGTGCAGAGCCTCCTGGATTACGAAGTCACCTACATCGGCGAAATGGTGGAAGGCGAATACCGCTTCACGATGAAGGTGGTGGTACCGGTCACCAGCCTGTGCCCGTGTTCGAAGAAGATCTCGCAGTACGGTGCCCATAACCAGCGCTCGCACGTCACCATCACCGCCAAAACCCGTGACTATGTGTGGATCGAGGAGCTGATCGACATCGCGGAACGCCAAGCCTCCTGCGAGCTCTACGGCCTGCTCAAGCGGCCGGACGAGAAATACGTGACCGAGCGGGCCTACGAAAATCCCAAGTTCGTGGAAGATCTGGTGCGCGACGTGGCGGCAGAGCTGGACGCCGACGGGCGCGTGCAGGCCTACGTGGTAGAGTCGGAAAACTTCGAATCCATCCACAACCACTCGGCCTACGCTCTCATCGAGCGCGATAAGCTGGCGGGCTGATCCGTTTTCAGGATCTCGATCAGGGCGGCTTCTGCCGCCCTTTTTGCTGTGTCCGAAGGGGGCGACCTGAGGGTGCGCGCTAGCGGACAGGGTTGGCCGAAGCACACGCCGGTGCGAGCCCGGCGAACAGCGTATCCAGGCCTTCGAGGATACGGCGAGCGGTTTCGTCCGGTTGCTCCAGCGGAAAAAGATGCGTCCCCGGCTGATGCAGGATGCGCAGACCGAAATGCTTGGCAATGAAGTTCAGGTCGTCGGGCCGCACCACATCGGTCGCGGTACCAGCGATGAACAGCCCCGGCACCTTCAGCTGGCCCCGGTAGCGTGGCAAGTCATGCGGCAGACCCCGATAGATGGCGTACTCCACCTCGGGGCGAAACTTCAGCCGCCGTCCGCCTTCGGCCAGCGGCTCGGTGCCCTGCAGCGCATAGTCGCTAAGGCAGTCCGGATGGAAACGCGCGAACATCGGTTTGCGGGCAAAGTATTCGCGAACCATTTCCACCGATGCCCAGCGATCCCGTCGCTTGAGCGTATTGCCACCGGGCGTGATGCGGTCGATGAAGCCCAAGCGCTTGGCCAGCCAGATCGCCCGCGAGCGGAACGGCCCCATCAGGGGCGAGTCCAGCACCACCAGCGCACGGAACAGCTCCGGACGGCGCAGGGCGGCGTAGGTCATCAGATACCCCCCCAGCGAATGTCCTACTGCCACCACGGGCCGGTCGTAGTGGCGCTCGATGTAATGGATGCTCTCATCCACCAGATGCGGCCAGCAGTCGGTGACCGGATAGGCAGGATCGTGACCGATGGTGTCCAGATAGCCCACGCGGTAGCGTGTGGCCAGGCCTTCCAGCATCCGGCGGTAAACGCTGGCCGGAAAACTGTTGGCATGCGCAAAGTGAATGATATCTTTCATCGTGTCGTGTTCGCCCCTTTGTAGTGCGAGCCATCTTAACCAAAGCCGGGCGGAGCGCCCAGCCGCGGCACCGCTTGCCCGGCTGCGCACGAGGCCCCACAATACCGTTCCATGATGCGTTCGATCCCGACCTTTTCCCTGCTCCGCCTGCGGGCTGTCCTTCTGCTCTGCCTGTCGCTGTTCTGTCTGGTGCTGCCTGCTGCGCATGCGCTGACCCAGGACGACCTTCTCCCTGTGGAGAAAGCCTTTGCGGCGCGTGTGGAGCGCGAAGGCAACCGGCTGCAGCTGACCTTCGACGTCGCGGCCGGCTATTACCTCTACCGCGACCGCACCCATCTGCGCACTGAACCGGCGGGCCTGATCGAAGCGCCGGTGTTCCCCGCCGGCAAGGTCAAGAACGACCCTTTCTTCGGCCAGCAGACGATCTTCACCGGCAGCACCCGTCTGAGCGTTCCGCTCAAGCCGGGCGCTCCGGAGCGTTTCACGCTGTTGGTGGAGCTCCAGGGCTGCGCCGAAGCGGGCATCTGCTACCCCCCCCATACCTATCGCCTGAAGGTGGGCACGCCGGCGGCGGCAGGGTTGGCCGAAGACTGGCTGGCCCCGGCCGCTAGGGACGCGCAGCCAGAGCGCGACCTGAACGCACGGGGCTGGCTCTCCACACTCGCCACCTTCTTCATCGCAGGGCTGGGCATGGCCTTCACCGCCTGCATGTATCCCTTGCTGCCCATCGTCTCCAGCATGATCGCCGGACAGGGCGGACAGCTGACCCGGCGCCGCGGGCTACTGTTGGCCTTTGCCTATGTGCAGGGCCTGGCCCTCACTTACACCGTGGTGGGCGTGATCGCCGGACTGACAGGCTCGCTGCTCACCGTCTGGCTGCAGCAGCCGGCTGTAGTGCTGACGGCCAGCGCACTGATGGTGGTGTTCGCTCTGGGAATGTTCGATCTGGTATCCATCCAGCTCCCTTCCGCGTTGCAGTCACGCCTGGCCGCGTCGTCCAACCGTCTCAGTGGCGGCCGCTTCGTCACCGTTTTTGCCATGGGCATGTTCTCGGCACTGATCATCGGCCCCTGTGTCGCCCCACCGCTGGCACTGGCGCTGGGCTACATCGGCAGCACCGGCGATGCCTGGCTTGGGGGGGCGGCGCTCTATGCCATGGCCTGGGGCCTGGGTTTGCCGCTGCTTCTGATCGGTGCTTTCGGCGGCCACTTCCTGCCACGTGCCGGGGCCTGGATGAAGGCGGTGAAGGCGGCCTTCGGCGTGATCATGCTGGCGCTGGCGCTCTGGCTGGCCTCGCCCTTTTTGCCGGCGCCATGGGTTATGCTCGGCTGGGCTGCGCTGGCACTGGGCACCGCTGTCTTCCTGCGGGCCTTCGAGCATCTGCCCACCAATGCACACGCTGCCCAGCGGCTGGGCAAGGCTCTTGGACTGGCGCTGTTCCTGGTAGGCGCAGCCCAGATTGCCGGCGTACTGGCTGGCGAGACCAGCCCACGCTATCCGCTGCGCTGGCTTGGGGGAGAAAAGGTACGCGCCGAGGCGGCGGCACCAGCCTTCCAGGCCATCGGTTCGGTTGCCGAACTGGATGCCGCCCTTGTGACCGCCCGCGCCTCCGGCCGGCCCGTACTGGTGGATTTCTATGCCGACTGGTGCGTGGCCTGCAAGGAATTGGAAGCCTATACCTTTACCGACCCGGCGGTCGCTGCGGCCATGCGTGGCTTCACCCTGCTGCGCGCCGACGTGACCGCCAACACGGCCGCCCACCAGGCCCTGCTGCGGCGCTTTGGCCTCTTCGGCCCGCCGGGCATCGTGTTGTACGACCGCAGCGGCCAGGAAGCAGGACGCATCATTGGCTTTACCGAAGCCCCGGCTTTCCTCGAAGCGCTGCGCCCAGCGGCTGCCTGATCGCCGCCTGCGCTGTTCGGCCAACCCTGCAGTCATTACCATGCAAACACCTCACTCTCCGGAACGCACCATGATCGAACGGGCACTGCAAGGCCTGAGTGTTATGACCGTCCTGCGCGTCGCGCTCGTCGTCCTGCTGGTACTCGCCTGCCTCGAGATCATCCGGCCCTTCATCGGTGCACTGTTATGGGGGGTGATCATCGCAGTGTCGGTCTGGCCGGCCTTCGTGTGGCTGCGCGCCCGGCTGCAGGGACGCACCGTGCTGGCGGCATCGATGATGGTGGTGGCAATGATGCTCGCAATGGCGGTGCCGCTCGCGCTCATGCTGTTGACGCTGGCCGAGAGCGTGCCCATGATCGCCGATCAGGTCCACCTGCTGTCCGGCATGCCCCTGCCGCCCGCCCCCGACTGGCTGCGGAGCCTGCCCATGGTGGGCAACATGGCGGCCGGTGCCTGGGAAAATGCCCGGGCGGACCTGCCCGGTCTGCTGGAGAAGGCCCGCCCCACCATCAACAAAACGGCACTCTGGGCCCTAGGCAAGGGCGCCGACCTGTCGATCAGCCTGCTGGAGATCGTGCTGGCCATCTGTGTGTCCGGACTGATGCTGGCCCGCGGCGAGGAAGCCCAGCGCCTGGCCATCCGCGTGGCCGACCGGCTGGGCGGTGCCTCCGTGGGCACCTTGCCACAAGTCATCACCAAGATGATTCGGGGGGTGACAGCCGGGGTGATTGGCACGGCACTCGCTCAAACGGTACTGTGCGTCATTGGCCTGCTGATCGCGGGCGTGCCTGGCTCGCTGGTACTGGGCTTTCTGTGCTTCATGATGGCCGTGGCCCAGCTGCCGACGCTGCTGGTGTGGCTGCCAGCAGCCCTGTGGGTGCTCTACACCGGACACACCGGCATGGGCATCTTCCTCTTGCTGTGGGGCTTCCTGCTCGTCAACACCATCGACAACATCCTCAAGCCCATCCTGATCAGCCAGGGCGTCAACCTACCGATGTGGCTGATTCTCCTGGGCGTGATCGGCGGCCTGCTGGCGTGGGGGATGATCGGCCTCTTCATCGGCCCGACGCTGCTGGCTGTTGGCTACACCCTGTTCCGTCTGTGGCTGGACCCGGCGATCGAAAGCCGGATCGTCCTGCCTGCCGATGCAGGCGCCGTGGCTTCCGAAGATCCGCCGGCCCAAGCCTAAAAGCAAAAGCCCCGCTGAAGCGGGGCTTTTATGTGCTGGCACGACACCGGCTTACAGCAGCTCCAGCGCAATCGCCGTCGCCTCGCCGCCCCCGATGCACAGACTGGCCACACCCCGGCGGCCGCCGGTGCGCCGTAGGGCCGCCAGCAGGGTGACGATGATACGGGCACCCGAAGCGCCGATCGGGTGGCCCAGCGCGCACGCGCCGCCGTGGATGTTGACCTTCTCCGCCGGCAGGTCCAGTTCCTTCATCGCAGCCATCGTCACCACTGCGAAGGCTTCGTTAATCTCATAAAGATCCACCTCGGCCGAAGACCAGCCAGTCTTCTCGAACAGCTTGCGCATCGCGCCCACCGGAGCCGTGGT
This sequence comes from Gulbenkiania mobilis, assembly GCA_004346645.1. Lineage (GTDB taxonomy): Bacteria > Pseudomonadota > Gammaproteobacteria > Burkholderiales > Chromobacteriaceae > Gulbenkiania > Gulbenkiania mobilis. The sequence goes on along the minus strand of SMDA01000008.1, from coordinate 18,838 downwards.
GAACCAGCCAGGTGCCTGGGCGTGGGTGGCATGCCCCACCACCCGTGCCAGCGGCGTCAGGCCACGCTTCTCGGCTTCGCTGGCGCGCATCAGCACCAGCGCGGCCGCCCCGTCCGAGATCGAGCTGGCGTTGGCCGCGGTGACCGTGCCATCCTTGCGAAAGGCCGGACGCAGGGTGGCGATCTTGGCTGCATCGGCCTTCAGCGGCTGCTCGTCGGTTTCCACGATCCGGTCGCCCTTGCGTCCGGCGACCGTCACTGGCTCGATCTCCTCGGCAAACCAGCCTTCACGTACCGCCTGCTGGGCCCGCTCCAGCGAGCGGATCGCATAGGCATCCTGGGCCGCGCGGTCGAAAGCGTACTTGTCGGCGCACTGTTCGGCGAACACCCCCATCAGCGTGCCTTTCTCGTACGCATCCTCCAGCCCGTCCAGGAACATGTGGTCCTTGATCTCGCCGTGCCCCAGCCGGAACCCGCCCCGGGCTTTCTGGATCAGATATGGAGCATTGGTCATGCTCTCCATGCCACCGGCGACCATCACGCTGGCTGACCCGGCCAACAGAGCATCGTGCGCCTGCATGACTGCCTTCATGCCCGAGCCGCACATCTTGTTAAGGGTAGTGGCCCCGGCAGACTGTGGCAGGCCTGCCTTCAGTGCTGCTTGACGGGCCGGAGCTTGGCCCTGCCCCGCCGGCAACACGCAGCCCATCAGCACTTCCTCGACGTTATCCAGCGCGAGCCCGGCACGCTCGACGGCAGCACGGATCGCCACCGCGCCCAGGTCACTGGCGGATAGCGAGGCAAAGTCGCCCTGAAACCCGCCCATGGGGGTACGAGCCATTCCCACGACCACGATTGCGTCCTGTTGCATGCCCGATTCTCCAATGCTCAAAAGTATTACGTTAACGTAAACGTAGCCGCCGGCACAAGCGTCCTTGTACGTGCAGGGGATGAGCAACCCGCCCAATCCTCCGCCATGACCTTCCGGCCTCAATAAGGCTGCAGGCCTCCAGGGAGTACCACCAGAAGAAGCGACAGTAAAAGACAGGATTCGGGCCAGACTTACGCTACCGGTAAGCCTTTCCCGACCCCGCGGACACCGTGACTCTCAGGCCTCTCGCATGAAGTTTATTGGAGCATGGCTGAGCCTGGACACGTTGCCGGAAGGGAAAAGGGAGAAATGGGAAGGGGCCTGTTGGCCCGGCAACGTCAGTCGGCTCGGCCGCAAGGCTATGCCATGAGAAGCGGCCACAGCAGTCATTTTAGGGTAAGTGAGGACAAGAGGAGTAAGCCCTAGAAAGGGACTCGTCTGTGTCCTGCGTTTGGGAGCGATCACTGCGGCAGCGTGGCGGCACGCTTCTCCAGCCACTGCTCACACTGGGTGCGCAACTGTCCAATCTCACGCAGGACGACCTTGATGTCCTCCATCTGCTGCTGCAGCTGGGCCTCCTTTTCAGACAGAAGGCGAATGAATTCCAGCAATTGCGGCTCGTCGTCGTTGGCCGCGTCATACAGGGCAAACAGCTCACGGATTTCCTGCAGGGAAAGGCCGATACGCTTGCCTCGCAACGTCAGCATCAGGCGCACGCGGTCGCGCCGCGAGTAGACCCGGCGCTGGCCGAGCCGGTCTGGCTCCAGCAGGCCCTGGTCTTCGTAGAAACGGATGGTGCGGGTGGTGACGTCGAACTCGCGTGCAAGCTCGGTGATGGTGAATGTTTTCTGATCCGGCTTCATGTCCTGAAGGCCCCTGTATGGATGCTCGCCCATTTTACCTTTTTGCCACATGATCGGCGTGCCTTTTACCAAGGGGGCGGCGTCTACCAATGTTGACGTTAACGTCAACGTTATCTATGTTAGCGCTAAAAACCTATGGGAGAAGACAATGCAGATTCGCACGGTAGGCGTGGTTGGCGCCGGTACGATGGGCAACGGCATCGCGCAGGTGCTGGCCACGCATGGCCTGGAGGTATGGCTGGCCGACGTGAGTGAGACGGTACTCACGCGTGGTCTGGAGGCGATCCGCAACAGCCTGGAGCGGCTGATCCGCAAGGGGACACTGCCGGAGGATGCGCGGGATGCCACCCTAGGACGCATCCACCCTACCACCGTGCTGGCCGCGCTCGCCCCTTGCCAGCTGGTGGTGGAGGCTGCCACTGAAAACGCGGACATCAAGCAGGGCATCTTCAAGGCTCTGGACGATGTACTGCCGGCCGAAGCCATCCTGGCTACCAACACGTCCTCCATTTCGCTGACCCGTATCGCAGCTTGGAGCCGTCGACCGGAACGGGTAATCGGCATGCATTTCATGAACCCCGTGCCGGTCATGCAGCTGGTGGAGGTGATCCGCGCGCTGCAGACCGATGATGCCACTCATGCGGCGGTGACAGGGTTGGCCGAAGCCCTCGGCAAGACGCCGGTGACGGTGCGCGACGGTGCCGGCTTCGTCTCCAACCGGGTGCTGATGCCGATGATCAACGAAGCGGCCTTCGTGCTCTACGAGAACCTGGCCACCGCCGAGGACATCGACACAGTGATGAAGCTGGGCATGAACCATCCCATCGGCCCCCTGGCGCTGGCCGACCTGATCGGCCTGGATACCTGCCTCTCGATCATGGACATCCTTTACACCGAATTCCGCGACAGCAAGTACCGCGCGTGCCCGCTCTTGGTACAGATGGTGCAGGCCGGCCGGCTGGGGCGCAAATCGGGCCAAGGCTTTTATCGTTACTAAGCCCATTGCCGAAGCGGCCGCAAAGAGCCGCCCGGACAGCGCCTGCGGGCGCAGCCTTCCACAAAGGAGACACACCATGCACGTGCCCACCGTGAAGCTGTTGATCGGCGGCGAATTCGTCGAGTCCGCCAGCGAAACCTGGCGCGACGTCATCAACCCGGCTACGCAGGAAGTGCTGGCGCGGGTACCGCTGGCCACTCCGGAGGAGGTCGACGCGGCCGTGGCTGCGGCCAAGCGCGCCTTCCTCAGCTGGAAGAAAACGCCCATCGGCACCCGCGCGCGCATCTTCCTCAAGTACCAGCAGCTGATCCGCGAACACATGCAGGCGCTGGCCGCCCTCCTCACCGCAGAGCAGGGCAAGACCCTGGCCGATGCAGAGGGGGACATCTTCCGCGGGCTGGAGGTAGTGGAGCATGCCGCGGGCATCGGCCACCTGCAGCTGGGCGAATACGCAGAGAACGTGGCCGGTAGCGTGGACACCTATACCGTACTGCAGCCCTTGGGCGTATGCGCCGGAATCACCCCCTTCAATTTTCCAGCGATGATTCCGCTATGGATGTTCCCGATGGCGATCGCCACCGGAAACACCTTTGTCCTCAAGCCTTCGGAGCAGGATCCGATGGTGACCATGCGGCTGGTGGAACTGGCACTGGAGGCCGGCATACCGCCGGGCGTGCTCAATGTGGTGCACGGTGCGGCGGAGGTGGTCGACGCGCTGTGCGACCATCCGGATATCAAGGCGCTGTCATTCGTTGGTTCCACCCGTGTCGGCACGCATGTCTACCAGCGTGCCAGCCTCGCGGGCAAGCGCGTGCAATGCATGATGGGCGCCAAGAACCACGCCATCGTGCTGCCCGACGCCAATCGGGCCCAGACGCTCAGCCAGTTGACGGGTGCCGCCTTCGGCGCTGCCGGCCAGCGCTGCATGGCGCTGTCAGTGGCGATTCTGGTAGGCGAAGCCCGTACGTGGATCCCGGAACTGGTGGACAAGGCGCGAGCCCTGCAGGTGGGCCCCGGCCGGGACAACCCCGACCTGGGACCGCTAATCTCCTGCGCTGCCCGCGAGCGGGTGACCGGGCTGATCGCACAGGGTGTGGCCGAAGGCGCCACCCTGGAGCTGGATGGGCGTACGGTTTCGGTGCCGGGCCATGAACAGGGCAACTTCGTCGGTCCCACCATCTTTTCTGGGGTACGGCCGCAGATGGAGATCTACCGTCAGGAGATCTTCGGCCCTGTGCTGTGCCTGATGGAGGCCGACACACTGGAAGAGGCCATCGCACTCGTCAACGCCAACCCCAACGGCAACGGAACCGCCCTCTTCACCCAGAGCGGGGCTGCGGCGCGGCAGTTCCAGGAAGAGATCGACGTGGGCCAAGTGGGCATCAACGTGCCCATCCCGGTGCCGGTGCCGCTATTTAGCTTCACCGGATCGCGTGCATCCAAGCTCGGCGACCTGGGGCCCTACGGCAAGCAGGTGGTGCTGTTCTACACGCAGACCAAGACCGTGACCAGCCGCTGGTTCGACGACGACGCCGGCAGCGGCCGTGTCAACACCACCATCAGCCTGAAATAAAGAGGAGACCAGGCATGGACTTTCAGCTGACCGAAGATCAGCTGGCCTTTCAGGCCAGCGCCCGCGAATTCGCCCGACGCGAGCTGGCACCCCATGCGGCCGTCTGGGATGCGGAAGAGATCTTTCCGGTGGACGTGATCCGCCGCGCGGGCGAAATGGGCTTTCTCGGACTGTACACACCGGAAGCGCATGGCGGGCTGGGGCTAAGCCGTCAGGATGCGGCGATCGTGTTCGAAGAGCTGGCGGCCGGGTGTACCTCCACCGCGGCCTACCTCACCATCCACAACATGGTCGCCTGGATGATCGCCAGCTTCGGCCAACCTGCGCTGGCGGAAGCATGGGTGCCCCGCATGGTCAGCGGTGCGGTATTGGGCAGCTACTGCCTGACCGAGCCGGGCGCAGGCTCGGACGCTGCCTCGCTCAAGACCCGCGCCGAACGCGAGGAAGACGGCTATCGGCTCAACGGCAGCAAGATGTTCATTTCCGGCGCAGGCAGCACCGACGTATTGGTGGTGATGGCCCGAACCGGAGGGCAGGGCCCCCGGGGCATCTCCGCCTTCGTGGTGCCGGCCGACGCCCCCGGCATCCACTACGGCAAGAAGGAGAAGAAGATGGGCTGGAACAGCCAGCCCACTCGGGGCATCACCTTTGACAACGTGCGCGTGCCGGCCAGCCACCTCCTCGGTGAGGAGGGCATGGGGTTCGCCTACGCCATGAAGGGTCTGGATGGCGGACGCATCAACATCGCCACCTGCGCGGTGGGCACGGCACAGGCCGCGCTCAAGGCGGCCATGCGCTACGTGCAGGAGCGCCAGCAGTTCGGCCAACCCCTGTCGGACTTCCAGACGGTGCAGTTCCGCCTGGCCGACATGCTCACCGAGCTGGTGGCCGCCCGTCAGATGGTGCGCCTGGCCGCCTTCAAGCTGGATGCAGCGAGTGCCGATGCCACGGCTTACTGTGCCATGGCCAAGCGTTTTGCCACCGATCTGTCGTTCAACGTGGTCAACAATGCCCTGCAACTGTTCGGTGGCTATGGCTACCTGAAAGACTTTCCGCTGGAGCGCCACCTGCGCGACGTACGCGTGCACCAGATTCTGGAAGGTACCAACGAAGTGATGCGGATGATCGTGGCCCGGCGGCTGCTGGCCGATGGCGCTGCGGACGCGTTACGCTGACCCCCTTTACCGACGGAGACTGCCCATGAGCCCCTCCCCGCTGCTTGTAGTGGAAAAGCATGGCCATACCGCCCTGCTCACCATCGCCAACCCGCCGGCCAACACCTGGACCCGGGACAGCCTGGCGGCCCTGAAAGACACGGTGGCCGCGCTGGAAGCCGACCCGGAACTCTACGCCCTCGTCCTTACCGGGCAGGGAGACAAATTCTTCTCGGCCGGGGCCGATCTCAAGCTGTTCGCCGATGGCGACAAGCGGGTTGCCACCGAAATGACGATGCTGTTCGGGGAAGCGTTCGAAGCCTTGTCGGCTTTTCGCGGGGTCAGCATCGCGGCCATCAACGGCTATGCCATGGGGGGCGGACTCGAGTGCGCCCTCGCCTGCGACCTGCGTATCGCGGAGGCACAGGCGATCATGGCCTTACCCGAGGCGGCGGTGGGGCTGCTGCCCTGCGCCGGCGGCACACAGCATCTGCCGTGGCTGGTCGGCGAAGGCTGGGCCAAGCGCATGATTCTGTGTGGCGAGCGGGTGGATGCCGCCACGGCGCTGCGCATCGGGCTGGTGGAGGAAGTGGTGTCCCAAGGGGGGGCGCGTGACGCAGCGCTGGCGCTGGCCGACAAGGTGGCCCGGCAGTCACCCTCGTCGGTGAAAGCCTGCAAGACGCTGGTACAGCGTGCGCGCTTGGCTCCGCCGGCGCACAACCTGATTCACGAGCGCGAGCTGTTCATCAAGCTCTTCGATACGGAAGACCAGCAGGAAGGCGTGCAGGCCTTCCTCGCCAAACGCCCTCCCCTCTGGAAAAACCGCTGACGCCGGGCCTCCCGCCTAGCCGAGGATTGCAGCATGAACGACGACACCGTCCTATTCGATGAGCTGCCCACCGCCAGCGGACATCGCATTGGTGTGGCCACGCTCAACAGTGAAAAAACCCTCAATGCCCTGACGCTGCCGATGGTGCGCCGGCTGGATGCGCAACTGGTGGCCTGGGCGCGCGACGACGGCATCGCACTGGTAGTCATGCGTGGTGCGGGCGAGAAGGCCTTCTGTGCCGGCGGTGACGTGCGTGCGGTCCGTCAGGCCCTGCTGGAAGAAGACACCCATCCTGCCGCCTCGGCAGTAGCCTTCTTTGCCGAGGAGTACACACTCGACTACCGGATCCACACCTACCCCAAGCCGCTCGCGATATGGGGCCAGGGCATTGTAATGGGTGGCGGCCTGGGACTGATGGCGGGTGCAAGCCACCGCATCGTCACCCCGACCACACGCATTGCCATGCCGGAAACCACCATCGGCCTCTACCCGGACGTAGGCGGAAGCTGGTTCCTGCAGCGCATGCCGGCCGCGTCCGGGCTGTTCCTCGGTCTGACCGGGGCCCCACTCAATGCTCACGACGCGATGCTGGCCAACCTCGCCGACCATCTGTTGCCCGACGATGCTTGGCCCACGCTTTGCGCCGTCCTGACCCAATCCCGCTGGATGGCGGACGCTTCGGCCAACCGCGCGCGGCTGAGCCAGCTGCTGGACACTTTGGCGCTGCCGGACATTGCTTGGCCCGCCTCGCCGCTGGCAAACAACCTTCAGACGATCCATCGGCTCATGCACCGGGGCAGCCTGATGGCCGTAGCCGAAGCACTGACTGGCAGCACATTCGACGACCCGTGGCTGGCTGCCGCCGCGCGCAGCTTCGTCCACGGCTCACCCAGCTCGGTGGCCGTCACCTGGGCTGCCGCGCACAAGGCGCGCCATCTGTCGCTGGCGGAGGTATTCCGGATGGAGCTGGTGTTGTCGGTCAACTTTTGTGCCCTGCCCGACTTCCGGGAGGGGGTGCGTGCGCTCTTGGTGGACAAAGACCGCACACCCCGCTGGCATCGGGCGCATCTGTCTGAGGTGGACGACGCCTGGGTGGCGCGCCATTTCGCCTCCCCTTGGAGTAAGGATGAGCATCCCTTGAGCGGACTTGGCAAAGGAGAAGCAGCATGAAGCGGATCGCTTTCATCGGACTGGGCAACATGGGCGGACCGATGGCCGCCAACCTGATCAAAAAAGGCTTCGAGCTCTGTGTCTTCGACCTCAGCTCCGAAGCCATGGAGCGCCTTGCCCAGACCGGAGCACACCCTGCCGCCAGTGCCCGCGAGGCCGTGGCCGGCTGTGACGCTGTCGTCAGCATGCTGCCTACGGGGCGTCATGTGGACGCCCTCTACTGTGGCAGTGAAGGCGTGCTGACGGCGCTGACGGCGGGCACGCTGGTGATCGACTGCAGCACCATCGACACGGCCACCGCCCGACGTGTGGCCAGTGAGGCCGCAGCCCTCGGTCTGCCGATGCTGGATGCGCCGGTTTCGGGCGGGACGGGCGGCGCCACGGCCGGCACGCTGACCTTCATCGTCGGTGGCGAGCGTGAAGCGCTCGAGCGCGCCCGGCCGCTGTTCGAGGCGATGGGCAGCAACATCTTCCATGCCGGCGGGCATGGAGCGGGTCAGATGGCGAAAATTTGCAATAACATGCTGCTGGGCATCCTGATGGCCGGTACTGCCGAGGCGCTGGCACTGGGTGTGAAGAACGGGCTGGACCCGGGGGTGCTTTCCGAGATCATGGCACGCAGTTCAGGCCGCAACTGGGCGTTGGAGCTCTACAATCCTTGGCCGGCTGTGATGCCCGGCGTACCAGCCAGCCGGGGCTATCAGGGCGGCTTCATGAGCGCCCTGATGCTCAAGGACCTGGGGTTGGCCGAAGAAGCCGCCAACCTGTGCGAGGCCAACATTCCGATGGGACGGCAGGCCACCGCACTCTACCGCGCACATGTGGATGATGGTCAGGGGCCCCTGGACTTCTCCAGCATTGCCCGCCGCTACGGCGCCCCCTAGGCACCGGCTTGCCCCAGCCCGGGTGCTGCCGGTTCAGTGAGCGTGGTCGTCCATGCCGGGCCGAACGCGCTCGGCGGGCGGCTCCATCGCCCTCTCCAGAAGCAGGCCAAACACATCCGCGTCCAGCGGCTGCTCATCCGCAATGCCCGGGGCCGGGGTTGAAGCGATTTCCCGTAGCTGCACCAGCCAGCCGCCCTGCCTGCGCACCAGCCGGGCGATCGGCAGGTCGCTGCGATCGCGGTATACCTCGATGAAGCGCTCGGAGCCGGGCACCAGCGGCGGCGGCTCCAGTACCAAGCTCATCTTGCCGGTTAACCGCAGCTCCTCTACCTCGTACGGCACGCTGCCTTCCACACCCACCACGTTCTCCACCCGCGCCTCGGGTCGGATGTCCACCTGAACATAGCCTGGCTGTGTCAGCGGCGCCAGCCACTCGACAATGCGGGCATACAGCGCATGCACGTCCTGCGCCCAGGCCGTGGCTGCCTCGCGTGCAGTGGCCTGGGCCTGGGCCACTTCCTGTTCCCGTTGGGCGATGCGGTCTACCAGTTCTTCGATCTTGCTCATGTCCACCTCCTCTTGGTGCCGGGCGCGGCAGCCCCGGCTCTACCCGCTGTACGGCAAGAACGATGCCGGCACAAGACATGAAAAAACCCCGGCGGAAAACCGCCGGGGAAGTACAGGAGAGAACAACAAAGGAGATTCACACCTCGCTGTTGTTCAAGCAAATCGGGTGCCCGGCTAGCGCCGTGGCACGAAGCGCACGTGGTCGCCGGCCTCCACCGCGAGGCGGGCATTGTTGACTACACCGATCGACAGCTTGGGCTGGACCTGCACCAGTTCCACATCGCCCACCAAGGTCTCGGGCACCCCCAGCTCGCGGGTATTGCCCGCCGAGCGGATCATCGTGGCCGGCCGCGGCTTGTACACCAGCAGGCGGTCGCCGACCTCCAGACCATCCAGCCCGCCGGCATTCAGGTACACCCGGCGCTGCTCTACACGGGCCACCCGGGCCGCAAACGGGATGCAGCCAGTGGTTTCGGCCAACCGTGTCACCGCCCGGTCCATGACCGTCGATACTGCGCGCCCGTAATCGCTGTTCCAGAAGGCCTGGGTGCCGAAGGCCAGCGGCCGGGCCGGCATCACTTCGCCCCGGGCAGTTTCGGCCAACCGATCGTTGGCCAGTACTGCCCCAGTAAAGGCATCGTAGATCCACAGCTCGATCTCGAACTGCCGTTCGGACGCCTGATTCTGCACTCCCGTTCCCAGCAGGCCCGCAAACGGCCCCTCGTAGCGGGCACTGGGGTCCACACCGTTGGCCGGGGACCCGAACCATACCGGACGCATCCTGCGCCCGGTCACCGAGGTATCGATCACGCGGCCGGCAACCACGAACTGCGCATCCTCGCGCCGCCCGATCTCACGCACGGTTTCAGCGCCTTCCAGCGGTTCGGCCTGCTGCGGATCGGCCACCAGCGCCAGCGTGGCAGCAGACAGGCCGCTGAAAGCCGGACGCAGCGAGAGCCGCCGGGCCAGTTCGGCCGGCACCCCCGTCCCCAACCCAGGTAAGTCTGGCGCTTGGGCCGAACGCAGCAGATGAAAATAAGTGGCGATCACCCGCCGCTTGAGCGGGCGGGCACTGGCTTCATTGCACACCGGTCCGGGAGCGGGCGTGCGGCCCCGGCTTGCAGCGGTGGCGGACAAGGGCGCGTCGTCCATCTCCACCGTCACCTCGTAGAGGCTATTGCGGACGCCTTCGCGCAACACACGATAGGTGGGCGCCGGCCCCGCATCAGGCTGCAGGCGGCCGCTTTCGCTGCTACCTGCATTGTCCAGCCGTTGGGACGACTGCAGGTGCGCGCCCTTGAACACGGCTGCCTGATACTCGGCATCGCGCAGCGCCATCTCGCGTGCCGCCACCGGGCCGGCGTCCACCGGCGCGGCGCCGGTGACGGTGTAGCGCGCCGCGCCTGCCGGCCCCAGCAGCAAAGCAAACGCCGCCCCGAGGGCGGCGCGTCGCACAAGACGTGACGTGGTCATCGTAGCTACCATCGGACGCCGCTTACTGCGCGACGTAGTAGTGGCTCTGGTAGCGGCTGTTGGCACAGTTGCCGTCGCCGCACTCCAGCCCGATGGCGGGGCTTTCCTGTGCCGCCTGCATCACGCTCCCGGTGCGCTGCAGCGCCATGCGGAACTGCTGGTAGAAGGCTTGGTCCAGCACGATTTCCGCCACGGCTTCGCTGGTGCCGTCCGGCAGCAACGTGGTCGAGACAATGCGCACACCGCGCAAGTAGGCGTCCACATAGGTGCGGAAGCCATCGCTGGTGGCGATCATGTTGGCTACCGAGCTGCTACCGATCAGCTTCATGCCCTGCACCTGTTCGGCGATCGCGCGGAAGGCATCCAGCCGAGCGGCCCGCATCGCCAGCAGCTTGCGCTGGGAGGGGGTCAGGGCATTACTGTACGGCGGCGCCCCGTTGCCGACGACACGGATGGTGATGGGCTGGAAGGGGTTGACCTCCTTCACGATCACCTTGGGGACAGGGGTTTCGATGCCGGGGCCTGCATAGCCTACGCCGGTCATTGCGCCCGGGTCGGCGGGGGCGACCTGGGCATGCCCCTCGGAGGCAGGCTCGCCGCCATGCGGGGCGGCAGCGCCGGGCGCGGCGCAGGCCGCCAGGCTGACCAGCGCGGCGGGGACAAAGAGGCGAAGAAGTCGAATTCGGTTCATGGAAGGTTTCCGCTGGGTTCGATGGGCCGCGTTGGCGAGCCGACTCATCAAGAGTATCGGCCGGACTGGCTGCAACTTTAGCACATCGGCCTTTTCAGCGTGGCCAGAGGCCGGTCTCCTCAAAGAGCAGCCACAGTGCGGTGGCCGCCATCAGCCCACCCATCAGTCCGTTGAACACCCAGAGCGCCTGTGGAGTCGCCAGCCGCCGTCGGAGGCGGTCGCCCGCCAGCGCCCATACGGCGATGCACGGCAGGTTGATGAGTGCGCAGCTGATTCCCAGGACCACGGCAAGGCCCGGATGGCCCGCCCCAGCCTTGGGCATGAACAGCAGCGCCACGTTGATTACCATCACCCAGGCCTTCGGATTGAGCCACTGGAACAGGGCCGCGGCCAGAAACCCCATCGGACGGCCATGCGTTCTGCCTGCGGATGCCGGCTGCCCGGCCCGGGCGATCTGCCACGACAGCCATAGTAGGTAGAGGCAGCCCGCCACCGCCAGCCACAGGCGCACCGGGCCCAGCCCGGCCAACACGTAGGCCAGCAGTGCGGCGGTAAGGGCAACCTGGACCGCATGACCTGCGCTGATGCCCATCACATGCGGCAGGCTGCGCCGGAAACCGAAATTGACCCCCGAGGCGGCCAGCATCAGGTTGTTGGGTCCGGGGGTAATGGACATGATGGCCACATAGGACACCAGCGCAGCATCGAACATGGGGGGCTCCTGCCAATTGAAGGGAGATTTCATGCTAGGGCAGCCCCCGCAGTGGTGACAGACGCAAGAAAGCTGTATTGTTCCGGTTACAGTTTTGCGAAAATGCCGACTGTACCCGGGAATTGTCCCGGCCACTGTCCCCAAAAGCCCAGCATGCTGACTTCGGCCAACCCTCCGCTCTATCACCAGCTTGCCGATGACCTCGCCCAGGCCATCATCGGCGGTACGCTGCAGCCGGGCGCACGCCTGCCGTCGGTGCGCCGCACCGCGCACAGCCGCGCCCTCAGTCTGAACACCGTAGTGGCCGCCTACCGCATGCTGGAAGACCGTGGCCTGATCGAGGCGCGGCCACAGTCCGGCTACTACGTACGTGCCCGCTTGCCGGTGCTGGCGCGCACGGCGCCCATCACCAGTACCCAGGCGGCCCCCGCCGACGGCGCGGTGCTGGATCTGATCGGTACTGTCCTGTCCGCCCAGCAGCAGGCAGGCTTCATCGATCTGGCGCTGGCCTGTCCTAAAGGAGGCGACTTCTACCCGGGTGCCAAGCTGGCCCGGCTGATGGGGCAGGTGCTGCGCCGTCAGCCGCAGATGCTGAGTACCTATGCCCTGCCCCCCGGTTCGGAGCGCCTGCGCACGCAGATCGCCCGGCGCGCCATGGAGCTGGGCATGGCTTTGCGGCCGGACAATATTCTGATCACGCATGGCTGCATGGAGGCGCTGCAGCTGGCCCTGCGTGCGGTCACCCGGCCCGGGGACACGGTTGGGCTGGAGTCGCCCACCTATTTCAACCTGCTGCCGCTTTTGTCCAGTCTGGGCCTCAAAGCGGTGGAAATCCCCACCGACCCACTGACCGGCCTGTCGCTGGATGCGCTGGAACTGCTGCTGAGCGAAAACCGGCTCAATGCTGTCGTGGCGATGCCCAATGTACACAACCCGCTGGGCTGCATCATGCCGCTGGAAAACAAGAAACGGCTGGCACGGCTGGTTACGCACCACCGGGTACCGCTGATCGAGGACGCGCTGTACGCCGAACTGCAGTTCGGCGAAACCCTGGCGCCAGCGGTCAAGGCTTTCGACACCGAGGGCTGGGTAATCGTATGTACCAGCTACACCAAAACCCTGGCACCGGACTTTCGCGTGGGATGGATGGAGGCCGGACGGTTCCGGGAGGCGGTGCGGAAGCTGAAGTTCGCTTCGTCGGTGGCCGAGCCTTTGGTACTGTCCGAAACGCTGGGGCTGTTTCTGGAAACCGGGGGTTATGACCACCACCTGCGCGGACTGAAGCGGCGCTATGCAAGTCACGTTGACCGGGTGCTGGGGCTGATCGACCGCCATTTCCCGCCAGGCACCCATGCCACCCACCCAGCGGGTGGTTTCCTCATCTGGGTAGAGCTGCCCGAGGGGTTCGACACGGTGGCGCTCTTTCATGCCGCCTTGGCCGAAGGCATCAGCGTGATGCCCGGGCCGCTCTATTCACCCGGCGGCCGCTACCCCAACGCCCTGCGTCTGTCCTGCTGCTATCCGATGGATGAGCGCTATACCGGCGCCTTGGCCCGTGTGGGTACACTGGCGTGCCAGCAGGCGATGCAGCGACGCCTTGCCCCCCTTCCGGCCGCCTCGTAGACTGTTTCCATCTTGAACCCCCGCCCGGGACGACCCGGTCGGCGTATCCCGCCGGGGACGGCCCCGCCCGACTTGCATGAACGCTTCCTGGATTGCACTTCTTATTGCCGGCCTGCTGGAAGTGGCCTGGGCGCTGGGGCTCAAGGCCTCGGATGGCTTCACCCGACTCTGGCCCTCGCTCTTCACGCTGATCACGATGGCTGGCAGCTTCCTGCTGTTGGCGTATGCGTTGCGCACCCTGCCGGTAGGGACGGGCTACGCCGTCTGGGTGGGTATCGGCGCCTGCGGTACCGCTCTGCTCGGCATGGTACTGCTCGGTGAGCCGGTCACACCACTGCGCCTGGGCAGCCTAGTGGCCATCGCCGCCGGCATCATCGGTCTCAAGCTGGCGGGCTGAAGCGTTCCAGGCCCGTCCGTTGAAAAGCAGACACCCCGCCGGAAAACCGGCGGGGTGTCTGGGGAACGCTGCAGGGCAGACTCAGGCCGTCAGACGGCGCAATACCTCGTCCCGGCCGATCAAGGCCAGCACGGCATCCACCGACGGCGTCTGCGTGGTGCCGCACACCAACACACGAAGCGGCATGCCAAGCTGCCCCATCTTGATGCCTTCCTCTGCGCAGAACGGCTTGAACAGCCCGTGAATGGCTTCCGTCTCCCACTGTGGCAAAGCAGCCAGCCGCTCGGCAAACCGGGCCATGCGTGCCGGCGCGTCACCGGCAAGATGCTTCTCGACATCGGCCGAATCCGCCGTGCGCTTGCGGTAGAAGTAGTCGCACTCGCGCGCCAGCGCATTTACATCCTGCACCCGCTCGCGCACCAGCGCGATCACGTCCTCCAAACGTGGCCCACCGTCGGTGGCGATGCCAGACTCTGCCAGACGCGGGCGCACCAGTTCGGCCAACCTGCCGAGGTCTGCCGCCTTCAGGTGCAGGCCGTTCAGCCACAGCAGCTTTTCGTGATTGAAGCGGCTGGGCGACGCGCTGACGTTTTCCAGATCGAACCACTCTACGAACTGCTGCATAGAGAAAAACTCGTCGTCCCCGTGCCCCCAGCCCAGGCGGGCGAGGTAATTCAGCAGGGCCTCGGGCAGAATACCCTGGCCGGCATAGTCCACCACGCTCACCGCATCCCGGCGCTTGGACATCTTCTGGCCGTTCTCGTTGAGGATCATGGGCAGGTGTGCGTATACCGGCAGCGGCGCCCCCAGTGCCTTCAGGATATTGATCTGGCGTGGGGTGTTGTTGACGTGGTCGTCCCCACGGATGACATGGGTGATATGCATGTCCCAGTCGTCCACCACCACGCAGAAGTTGTAGGTGGGGCTGCCGTCGGGGCGGGCGATGATCAGGTCGTCCAGCTCCTCGTTGCTGATCTCGATGCGACCCTTGACTGCATCTTCCCACACCACCGAACCACCCACCGGATTGCGAAAGCGCACCACCGGTGCTACACCCTCAGGCACCGGGGGCAGGGTCTTGCCTGCCTCCGGGCGCCACAGGCGGTTGTAACGCGGCTTCTCGCCACGCGCTTCCTGTTCGGCGCGCAGCGCGTCCAGCTCATCCTTGCTCATATAGCAATGATAGGCATGACCGGTATCCAGCAACTGCTGGATGACCGCCTTGTAGCGATCGAAGCGCTGGGTCTGGTAAAACGGGCCTTCGTCATAATCCAGTCCAACCCAGTGCATACCATCCAGAATGGCCTTTACCGACTCCGGCGTGGAGCGCTCAAGGTCAGTGTCTTCGACGCGCAGCACGAAGGTGCCGCCATGCTTGCGGGCGTAGGCCCAGGAAAAGAGAGCAGTGCGCACCCCGCCGATATGCAGGAAACCGGTCGGGCTGGGAGCGAAGCGGGTACGGATCATCGGAAACGGCTCGGTAAGGGTCAAAGCGGGTATTGTACGCTGCCGGAAAAAACCGCGGCAAACCCTGCACGTGTCAAAGGTTGGCCGAACGACAAGGCCCGCCTTGACGGCGGGCCTTGGGTACGGCACAGACGGCTCAGGCGCCGATGGCGCGCGTAGCCATGGGACGGCTGGCAGGGGCCGCTGCAGACGGCCGTGGCTTGCGGGCCGGCGCCATGGAGCCTGTACCCTGCTGGATCGGAGCCGAGATATCCATCGGTACGTCGGGCAGTCCCGGGGAAACCGGCACCGACGGGTTGAGCCAGCGCAATGCAGTCAACTGCCCGTTGATGCGTGCGCCGTCCGAGCGGGTGCAGGTCAGGCATACCGGCTTGCCGCTGCGCTCGCGCAGCGCCAGATCCACCCGCTTGCCGTGCACAGCCACCGCCTTCTCGCGCTGCCAGTTGAGCAGGGTGTCGGCCAGCATCGGATAGGAAGGGTCCTCTCCTTTGTAAGGGTTGCGCAGGGCAGTCAGCCACAGCTCGCCGGCATCGTCCTCGTTGAGCAGCACCGTCTGGTAGGCCACTGTGACCGCCGCACCGTTGTAGACCGTCCCGGCCAGTTCCAAGGCGTCCTCGTTTTTCAGGCGCACGCACCCGTGGCTCCGGAAACCGGGCACACTGCCGGGCGCATTGGTTCCATGGAAGCCCAACCCCAGCCGGGGCTCGCCAAAACGGATGAATACCGGCCCCAGCGGGTTCTGCGGCCCGGGCGGCACCACGGTCTGCACAGGCTTGCCCTGACGGCGCATCTCTTCCTGGATGGACTTGGGTACATGCCACGAAGGGGCCCGATAAACGCCGGTGATCGAAAAATCGCCGGTCGGGGTCTTGGTCAGCATCTTGCCCACGGCCACCGGATAGCTTTTCACCAGCGTGCCATCCTGATAGAGGAACAGCCGCGTCTGCGGCAGGTTCACCACCACATGCAGGCCCTGCGGGCTGATGGGCACGTCAGGCTGTGGTGTGCCTGCCGCCGTCAGCGATGCCCAAGAAATCCCGCACAGCGCCACCAGCGCCCGCCATTTAATCCTGCCGCTCATCTAACATGTTCCATTTAAAAAACCCGGGCAAATTCTAACAGATGCCGGCAGAAAAGCCGTGCCAAAACCCATGCGCCTGCCGCCGCTTTTTGAGAAAATACCGGGCTTTACGTTCAGTCACTCCGGCACACCATGCACTCTGCTCAGAACCAGGCCGTAATCGAATCTCTAGACCACGAAGGGCGAGGGGTTGCCCACGTGGAAGGTAAGACCCTCTTCATAGACGGGGCCCTGCCTTATGAAAAGGTAATATACAGTTCCTACCGCAAAAAACCCACTTACGAGAACGCCGACGCC
Organism: Gulbenkiania mobilis; assembly: GCA_004346645.1. Taxonomy (GTDB): domain Bacteria; phylum Pseudomonadota; class Gammaproteobacteria; order Burkholderiales; family Chromobacteriaceae; genus Gulbenkiania; species Gulbenkiania mobilis. The sequence continues at coordinate 2,190 of SMDA01000008.1, read as the reverse complement.
AGCGTCATCCTGCGCGAGAGCTTCATGCGCACCACGCCGCGCTGCCCGCACTTTGGGGTGTGCGGTGGCTGTACGATGCAGCATGTCGAGTTCACCGCACAGGTGGCCAACAAGCAGCGCGTGCTGGAGGACAACCTGCAGCGCATCGGAAAGGTCAAGGCCGAGCGCATTCTCACGCCGATCGCCGGTGCCCCCTGGGGCTACCGTCATCGCGCCCGCCTCTCTGCACGCTACGTGCCCAAGAAGGGCGGCGTGCTGGTAGGCTTTCACGAGCGCCGTTCGAGCTATATTGCCGAGATGCGCGAATGCCACATCCTGCCCGCCCACATTTCCCAGCTGATCATGCCCCTGCGCTCCCTGATCGAGAAGCTCTCAATCCGTGACCGCATGCCGCAGGTGGAGGTGGCTGTGGGGGCCGAGGTGGACGTGCTCGTCTTCCGCAACATGGATGCGATCACCCCCGGCGACGAGGTCCTGCTGCGGGCTTTCTCGGACGCGCACAGCCAGCCGGGGCGACCGGTGCAGATCTGGCTGCAGCCCAAGGGGCCTGATAGCTGCTATCCCCTTTACCCGCTCGACGCGCCCCGCCTAACCTACCGTCTGGCCGATTTTGCCGTAGAGATGCCCTACTACCCCACCGAATTTACCCAGGTGAACCCGGACATCAACAACGTCATGGTCAGCCGCGCGCTGCGGCTTCTGGATCCCCAGCCGGGTGAGCGCATTGCTGATATGTTCTGCGGTATCGGCAACTTCACCTTGCCCATTGCACGCAGCGGCGCCACCGTGCTCGGCATGGAGGGCAGCCAAGCGCTGGTGAAAAGGGCTATCGAGAATGCCACCCACAACGGCTTGGCCGAGCGCGTCCGATATCGCGAGGCCAACCTTTTCCTCATGACCGAGGAGAGTTTTGCCAGCTTGGGCCGGTTCGACAAGATGCTGATCGACCCGCCGCGTGATGGCGCGGTGGAGCTGGTCAAGGCGCTCAACGATGACAACGCGCCGCCGCGTATCGTCTACGTATCCTGTAATCCGGCCACGCTGGCACGTGATGCGGGCATCCTGGTCCACACCAAGGGCTACACCTTGAAAGCGGCCGGCATCATCAACATGTTCCCGCACACCGCGCATGTGGAGTCCGTGGCGTGGTTCGAGAAGACCGGCCCGGGCAAGACACGCGCAGAGATCGAGGCGATCGAAGCGGCCGAGGCCGCGGAACGGGAAGCAGCCCGGGCAGCCAAGAAAGCCCGCGAGGAAGCGGAAGCGCACGCCAAGGTGGCGGCCGAGGCAGAACGCCAAGCACGCAAGGAAGCCCGTTACCAGCATTACTTGGCAAACAAGGACTACTACGACAAGCGCGCGGCCCTCCAGGCCGCCGAGAACAGCAAGGTCGAAGACGCTTGAATTTCCTAGCCAGCAGGCGGGTGCCGTACGGTGCCCGACCAAGCTTCGGCCAACCTGAAAGGGCCACTTCATGAAATACCGTCCCCTCAGCGATGCGGATTACACCCGGCTGGGCCAGCAGCTGAAACACTTTGAAACCCAAGGTGCCATGTCGCTGGAACGCCTGGACGGGTTCTTCGCGGCACTGGTCGCGGGGCCCGAGCCCCTCAGACCCCAGGAGTGCCTGTCGTTCATTCTCGGAGAGGCTTTCGACGATGAGAAAGCTTTTTCATCGATGAAGGCACTGGAGCAATTTGTGGATCTTCTCTCCCGACACTGGATGGAGATTGCCCAGGCACTGACCGTCGAAGGGAGCTATGCACCTTGGCTGGATTCTGACGGAAGTGGAGAGATGAGTGGTGTTGCGTGGGCGGAGGGGTTCGTGCAGGGCATGACGCTGCTGAACGAGGACTGGGCACTGCTGTTCGAGTCGGAGACGGGGCAGGAACTGCTGTATCCGATCCTACTGCTGGGCCTGGAGAAAGAAGCGGTGACAGAAGGTCTGCAAGGCGCCGAGGCCCCACCGGTACCCCGCCAGGAACTGCTGGGGGCGCTGGGCCCTTCAGTGGAGGGCATCCAGCGCTTTTTCATTGCTGAACGCCGCCGCCTGGAAGCAGAGGCTGGCGAGGATCTGGTCTGATTGGATGAGGTTCGACGTCCCCCCAATCTCAGTAGCATTACGCTTTAGAGTCCAAGGCTAATTTACCTGATTTCTCCGCCAGTAATTTGGCGTAGGCCGCTGGCGTC
>SMDA01000007.1 GCA_004346645.1 Gulbenkiania mobilis | reverse complement strand
CATATAGCCTAGCCTGAGCGCCGGAAACATCACCTTGCTGAACGTGCCCACATAAATCACCGGCCCATCCTCCGCCAAACCCTGTAATGAAGACACCAGTACGACTCTGCGTACTCAAGGGGATCGATCGTCTCTGAATCGCCCCGGCTTCTCTAGACACTCTTGAGCCGTTGGAAATATTGCTTCTCAAACTCTACCGGCGATAGCCCATTTGCGGAACCATGACGGCGCTTCGGGTTGTAGAACATCTCGATGTAATCGAAGATGTCTCGCCGGGCTTCCTCCCGGTCGTGATAGGTTTTTCGCTTGATGCGCTCCCGCTTCAGCAACTGGAAGAAACTCTCCGCCACGGCATTGTCGTGGCAGTTCCCGCGCCGACTCATGCTGGGCACCAAGCGATGGGCCTTCAAGAAGTCCTGCCAGTCGTAACTACTGAACTGACTCCCCTGGTCGGAATGCACCAGCACCTCCTGCTTGGGCTGACGTCGCCATACCGCCATCAACAGGGCATACAGCACCAGCTCTCTATCGATGCGTGACTGCATCGACCAGCCAATGACCTGTCGCGAGAACAGGTCGAGCACCACAGCTAGGTACAGCCACCCCTCATGCGTGCGGGTATAAGTGATGTCGGTCACCCAGGCTTTATTCGGCGCATCCACAGTGAACTGCCGCTGCAGGTGGTTCGGCGCCACCACTGCCGGGCGGCCACTGTAATGCCCAGGGCGCCGGTGATAGCCCGTCTGCGAGCGCAGCCCCTCCTGCTTCATCAGCCGTGCTACACGGTGTTTACCGCAGCGCTCCCCCTGAGCCTGCAGGTCGTCATACACCTTGCGGTAGCCATAGACACCGCCACTCTCGAGCCAAGCTTGCTTGATTTGCCCCAGCAAGCGCTGGTCTTCGCGGGCGCGGAGTGAATGCGGGGACGCTTTCCAGGCGTAGTAGCCACTGGGATGCACAGACATGACACGACACAGTCGTCGGACGGGAAACTGCTGCTCGTGGGCCCGGATGAAGGCATACCTTACCCGGACTCCTTGGCAAAGTATGCGGCGGCCTTTTTTAGGATGTCGCGTTCCTCGGTCACCCGTTTCAGCTCTGCCTTGAGGTGGCGGATTTCGGCTTGCTGGTCAGCTGATTCGGCCGGTTTGGTCCGCGTGGGGTCGTAGCGTTTCAGCCATTGATACAGGCTGTGGGCAGATACGCCGAGACGGCTGGCGACGTCGGCAACGGGATAGCCGCGTTCAGTGACCTGTTTGACGGCTTCAATCTTGAACTCTTCGGGGAAACGCGGCTTGCTCAGGACACCTCCTTGTAGGGCCTAGTGTGAAGCTCGTGAGGTGTCTAGGAAAGGAGGGGCGATTCACCCTGCGCAGTCACGGATTCCTCCTGAAGAGGGGAAAATGTCAATTTGGTTGCAGTAATGCAACAGCATGGTGGTGGTCAGCAGGGCCGAAAGCCTTGTTTGGCGGACTCTTAAGAAAAATCTTTCTCCCGCAGCAACTTCGGCATGGGCAAGTGATCGGGATCGGCCCATTATTGTCTGACAGTGCAATCGCCTTCTGTATACAATAGTCAATTATGGCTGTGTAGCCTGGATGCCTAACAGGAGTGGATTCATGCAATTCGAGGTTTTTGCCCGTTCGCAAACCCCGCTGCGGGATGCGATTACTGCCGCTTACCGGCGTGATGAACGCGAAGCCGTACAGAGCCTGTTGCCGCAGGCGGCGATGACCCCTGAACAGGTGGCCAGCGTGCAGGATCTGGCGCGACGTCTGGTAGCACAGGTGCGTCGTGAACGTACCCGGGCCAGCGGGGTGGACGCCCTGATGCATGAGTTCTCGCTCTCCAGTCAGGAAGGTATTGCTCTGATGTGTCTGGCAGAAGCACTGCTGCGCATCCCGGACCGTGAGACCGCAGACAAGCTGATCCGTGACAAGATTGCCGGCGGTGACTGGAAAGCCCACTTGGGTAACAGTTCTTCGCTCTTCGTCAACGCTGCAGCCTGGGGGCTGTTGGTGACAGGCAAGCTCGTCGGCTCGCACAGTGCCCAAGGTCTGTCGGCGGCCTTGACGCGCATGATCGCCAAGGGTGGTGAACCGCTGATCCGCAAGGGTGTGGACATGGCGATGCGCATGCTGGGCAAGCAGTTTGTGACCGGCGAGACGATTGAGGAGGCGCTGGCCAACGGCAGGGAACGTGAAAGCCGCGGCTACCGCTTTAGCTACGACATGCTGGGCGAAGCGGCCATGACCGAAGAGGACGCCCAGCGTTACCTGCGCGATTACGAGGTTGCCATCCATGCCATCGGCAAGGAATCCAATGGTCGTGGCGTCTACGATGGCCCCGGCATCTCGGTGAAGCTTTCCGCGATTCATCCGCGCTACGCCCGGATGAAGCACGAACGCATGATGGGCGAACTCCTGCCGCGCCTGAAGGGCCTGTTCATGTTGGCCAAGCAGTACGACATCGGCCTGAACATCGACGCGGAAGAGGCAGACCGTCTTGAGATTTCGCTCGACCTGATCGAGGCTCTGGCCAACGACCCTGACCTGGCCGGCTTCAAAGGGATCGGTATTGTCGTGCAGGCTTATCAGAAGCGCTGCCCGTACGTGATCGATTTCCTGATTGACTTGGCACGTCGCACGGGCCATCGCTTTATGGTGCGTTTGGTGAAGGGCGCTTACTGGGATGCCGAAATCAAGCGCGCCCAAGTGGATGGCCTGCCGGGGTATCCGGTGTATACCCGTAAGGTATATACCGACGTGTCGTACCTTGCTTGTGCCAAGCGCCTTCTGGCTGCGCAGGATGCGATCTATCCGCAGTTCGCCACGCACAACGCCTACAGCCTGTCGGCCATCTATACCTTGGCTGCCGGCAAGGACTATGAATTCCAGTGCCTGCATGGCATGGGCGAGACGTTGTACGACCAAGTGGTCGGCGCCTCCAAGCTGGGCAAGGCCTGCCGGATCTATGCCCCGGTGGGCTCGCATGAAACGCTGCTGGCCTACCTTGTGCGGCGTCTGCTGGAGAACGGGGCAAACAGTTCCTTCGTGAACCGCATCGTGGATGAAGCGGTTTCGATCGACGAACTCGTTGCCGATCCGGTGGCCGAGGCTGCCCGCTACCAGGGCGAACCGCACGCCAAGATTGCGCTGCCGCTGCAGTTGTATGGCACTGACCGTCCCAATTCGCGGGGCATCGATCTCTCCAGCGAGCATGAGCTGGCTCGCCTGCAGGAAGGCCTGATGGCCTCTGAAAAGCAGCTGTGGACTGCGGCCCCGATGCTGGGTGACGGCGACATTACTGAACGTGCCGGTCTGGAGGTAACCAACCCTGCCAACCGTCATGACGTGGTGGGTACGGTGATCGAGGCTACCGAGGCCGATGTGAGCCGCGCGCTGGCGATTGCCGAGCAGGCGGCCGACCGTTGGGCCGCCACCCCCGTTGCTGATCGTGCCGCTTGCCTCGAGCGCATGGCCGACCTGATGGAAGCGCATATGCCGACCCTGATGGGCCTGGCGGTGCGGGAGGCGGGCAAAACGCTGAACAATGCGATTGCCGAGGTACGCGAGGCGGTAGACTTCTGCCGCTATTACGGCAGCCAGATCCGTCGCGAGTTCGACAATGCCACCCACCGCCCACTGGGCCCGGTGGTGTGTATCAGCCCGTGGAACTTCCCGCTGGCAATCTTCATTGGCGAGGTGACCGCCGCCCTCGCGGCCGGCAACCCGGTGCTGGCCAAGCCGGCTGAACAGACGAGCCTGATTGCTGCCTATGCGGTACGTCTGCTGCACGAGGCCGGTGTGCCGCGTGAAGTGCTGCAGCTGCTCCCGGGTCGTGGCGAAGTGGTCGGTGCGGCCCTGACGCGTGATCCGCGCGTAAAAGGGGTGATCTTCACCGGTTCCACCGAAGTGGCACAAATCATCAACCGCACCTTGGCCGAACGTGGCGGCGACATCCCGCTGGTAGCCGAGACGGGTGGACAGAATGCCATGGTGGTGGACAGCTCGGCCCTGCCGGAACAGGTGGTGGCCGATGTGCTGTCCTCAGCCTTCGACTCTGCCGGTCAGCGTTGCTCGGCGTTGCGGGTGCTGTACCTGCAATCGGACATCGCCGACAAGGTCATCCGCATGCTCAAGGGCGCGATGGACGAACTGGCGGTTGGCAACCCTGCCCGTTTCACGGTGGATGTTGGCCCGGTGATCGATGGCGAGGCGCGCAAGAACCTGATCGACCACATCGAGCGCATGAAGGACCGTGCCCGCTGGACCTATCAAGCCGCGCTGGGCGCCGACTGCGAGAACGGTACCTTCGTACCGCCGACCATGTTCGAGATCGATTCGTTGAAGGATCTGCAGCGTGAAGTGTTTGGCCCGGTGCTGCACGTGCTGCGCTTCGATGCCAGCGAGCTGGACCGCGTGATCGACGAGATCAACAGTACCGGCTTCGGCCTGACCCACGGCATCCACAGCCGGATCGACGAAACCATCGATACGCTGGTAGCCCGGGTGAAGGTGGGCAACATCTACGTCAACCGCAACATCGTCGGTGCAGTGGTGGGCGTGCAGCCCTTTGGCGGCGAAGGCAAGTCTGGTACCGGTCCTAAGGCTGGAGGCCCCTTCTATCTTTACCGCATGACCCGCGCAGGCTGGGCGCCGCGCCTCACTCTGTCGGAAGCGGGAGCGGACCTTCAAGTGTTGGAGCGGGTGTCCACCCGCCTGACGACGCTGGGTCTGCCAGGCGAAAGTGCCAACCAGCTGCAGGCACTGGCGCAGAGTGCGCGTCACCACAGCCCGCTGGCCGGCTACGTGAGCCTGCCGGGCCCGACTGGGGAGCGTAACACCCTGCACTTCGCACCGCGTGGACACGTGGGCTGCGTGGGCGGCTCGGTTGCTGATCTGGTAGCGCAACTGATCGCGGTGCTGGCCACTGGCAACCTGCCGGTGATGGAGGATGCCGCCAACGGGCGCCTGCTGGCCGAGAAACTGCCGGAAGCGGGTATTCGCCTCGTCAACGACATGGCACAGGCTGATGTTTCGGCTGTGCTGTTTGCCGGCACTGCCGATCAGGCCGATTCACTCCGCCGCCGTCTGGCCGCGCGTGACGGTTTGCTGGTCCAGCTGGTGCTGGCAGAAGAGGGCGCTTACAACCTGCATCGCCTGGTGGTGGAGCGCGCAGTCAGCGTGAACACCACAGCGGCAGGGGGTAATGCAAGCCTGATGAGCATCGGCGACTAAGCCGAGCTTGTCAGACGCTGGCGCCATTGGAATAATGCGCGCCAGCGTTGTTGCAAAACGTAGGAGACACCGGCTCAAGGACGGGTCGGGTGGGATTCACCCCAAGTACAAAATAGAGGATAAATGATGCGCTTTACTCAGTTGAAAACGGTATCGCTGGCGGTTGCTGCCGCTCTGGCCCTGGCTGCCTGCGGTAACAAGGAAGGCGGCGCTGCCGACGCTTCCGGTGCTTCTGCCGAAGCAGCCGGCGGCAACGTGGTGAAACTCGGTTTTGCAGCGCCGCTGACCGGCCCGCAAGCCCACTACGGCGAAGAGTACAAGAACGGTGTGACCCTGGCGATCGAAGACGCCAACGCCGAGAAGCCGGTGATCGACGGCAAGCCGGTCAGCTTCGAGCTGGTGGCCGAAGACGACCAGGCCGACCCCAAGACCGCTACCCAGATCGCCCAGAAGTTCGTGGACGCCAAGGTAAGCGGCATCATCGGTCACTTCAACTCGGGCACCTCGATCCCGGCCTCGAAGATCTACTCCGACGCCAACCTGCCGCAGATCGCCATGGCGACCGCACCGCAGTTCACCCAGCAGGGCTTCAAGACCACCTTCCGCTCCATGACCTCCGACACCCAGCAGGGTTCGGTGATGGGTAAGTTCGTGGTCGAGAAACTGGGCGCCAAGCGCATCGTTATCGTTGACGACCGCACAGCCTATGGCCAGGGTCTGGCCGACGAGTTCGAGAAGTCCGTAAAGGCTGCCGGCGGTGAAGTGGTGAAGCGTGAGTTCACCACCGACAAGGCCACCGACTTTGCAGCGATCCTGACCTCGATCAAGGGTGCCAATCCGGACATCATCTTCTACGGTGGCGCCGACGCACAGTCCGCTCCGATGGCCAAGCAGATGAAGCGTCTGGGCATCAAGGCTCCGCTGGTTTCGGGCGAGATGACCAAGACCCCGACCTTCCTGAAGCTGGCTGGCAAGGAGGCCGACGGTTCGATCGCCTCGCTGGCTGGTCTGCCGCTGGAGCAGATGCCCAAAGGCCCGGACTATGCCCAGCGCTACAAGGCACGCTTCAACATGGACGTGGCCACCTACTCGCCCTACGGTTATGACGCCACCCGTGCCATGATCCAGGCGATGAAGGAAGCCAACTCCACCGATCCGACCAAGTACCTGCCGGTGCTGGCCAAGATCAACTACTCGGGTGTGACCTCGTCCTCGTGGGCCTACGACGACAAGGGCGACCTGAAGGATGGTGGCATCACCGTCTACAAGGTGGTGAACGGCGAGTGGACCGTCATGGAAACCGTTGGTGGCCGTGCAGCTGCACCGGCTGCTGCTGCCTCCGCTCCGGCTGCCTCGGCGGCCCAGTAAGCTGCAGGATTTGGCTTTGACGGCGCAGACGATGTCTGCGCCGTTTTTGTTTGCTCAGGCAGTAGTGGCTGTCGGTTTGAAGGAGCCCCTAAGATGACCCCTTCCCCTTGTGTCGGGATCTGCAGGCTGGATGCAGGCGGCCGCGTGTGTACCGGCTGTGGACGCAGCCTGGAAGAGATCGCCGCCTGGAGCGGCATGACCGAGGCCGAGCGTCTGGCGGTCTGGACAAGGTTGGCCGAAGCCAGCCGGGCTGAGGGCGGCAGTGTCTGTGCACAATGCGGTAAACGTTTTGCCTGTGGCAGTGGCGGACCGGAGGGCACGTGCTGGTGTGCGGCCTACCCAAGTATTGCGGTACCAGCCGATCTTGTCGGTTGCCTTTGTCCTGGGTGCCTGGCCGCGTATAGCCCAGCGAAGGCAGGAATGTAGCGAAAAAACACACCTCCCGTGCTTTCCAGACATGCTGCTGTGCTGAATCCTGTGCGGCTGAATCCGCCTACTGTCATTAAGCGGTAAAAATTACTTAAGTCTTTAATTTTATTTGTATTTTTTGCGGCAAAAAGGTTGTGAGGCGAGGGGCCCTTCCCCTACAATGGTCTGACTTTCCCGGCAGGCCAGCTTCTGAAATCTGATGTTCGAGCCCGCCCGCGGCTGCACCCCCTAACGGTCAGCAGCGCCCGGAAGGTCCAGACGGAACAATGAAGGGCAGCCCTGGCTGCCTGGCACACGGATGACTTCTTTTTCAGGCTGAACGACATGAAACTGCTGGGTGTGACTCTTGAGACGCCGAACGGGCGCAACCTTCTCAATGCCGCTTCCGCTGCCGTGCTGGTGGCTCTGGTGGTGTTCGTGGCTTCCTCCAACCTGACGCTCGCCAAGTCGGACATTCAAGTGGCGACCTGCGGCGTGCTCGGTGTTCTGGTGGCGCGCATCTACGGCGTGGCCATGGAGCGTCATGGCTGGCGCGGAACGGTGATCTCGATGGCGTTCGGCGCTCTCTTCTACGGGCTGGGCCTGGGCATCAAGGCCCTGTTCTGATTGGTCTGCCCTCCATACACAAGCCCGCCTCAGGCGGGCTTTTGCGTTTCTGCTTCCCGGGTGTTTCGGCCAACCTTGCTCAGAAAGCGCAAAACCCGGCAGTAGGCCGGGTTTTGCGATCAGGCAGTCGTAGGCAGAATCAGGCTTCGGGCACGTTCATCGCGTTGATGCTGAAGCCGGCGTCCACATAGGTGATCTCGCCGGTGATGCCGGAGGAGAGATCCGACAGCAGGAAGGCGGCAGTGTTGCCTACCTCCTCGGTCGTAACGTTGCGGCGCAGGCACGACTGACCGGCAGCCATGTTCAGCAGCTTGGAGAAGCCCGAGATGCCTGCGGCGGCCAGGGTCTTGATCGGCCCGGCGGAAATGCCGTTGACGCGGATGCCGTCCTTGCCCAGGCTGGCGGCCATGAAGCGCACCGAGGCCTCCAGACTGGCCTTGGCCAGACCCATCACGTTGTAGTTGGGAATGGCGCGCACGGCACCCAGGTACGAGAGCGTCAGCAGCGCGCCATTGCGGCCCTGCATCATCGGGCGCGCAGCCTTGGCCAAGGCCGGGAAGCTGTAGGCAGAGACCTCGTGGGCCGTTTGGAACGCTTCGCGACTGATCGCATCGAGGAAGTCCCCTTCCAGCGCTTCGCGCGGGGCGAACGCGATGGCGTGCACCAAACCATCGAGGCCGTCCCATTCCTTGCCCAGGTCGGCAAACAGCTGGTTGATCTCATCATCGCTTTGCACGTCACAGCGGAATACCAGCTGGCTGCCGAATTCGGCGGCCATTTCACGAACACGGTCTTCCAGCTTGTCCACCACGTAGGTGAAGGCCAGCTCCGCGCCTTCGCGGTGACAGGCCTGGGCGATGCCGTACGCGATCGAGCGATTGGAGATCATGCCGGTAATCAGGATTTTTTTGCCTTGCAGGAAGCCCATCTTGAGTCCTTCTGGTAGAAACAGGCTGGCATTATACCCAATGCCCCCGCAACCGGAACCCGACGGATTGTCGGACACCCTCCCTTGTGACAAAAACGGTATGATCGGACGCGATCGTTCGTCCCCTTAGACTCTGCAGACTGCCCGAGGAGTGCATGATCCGCTTCCTAGTTCTCCTGTTGGTGGGGCTGGCTGCGCTGGTGGCCCTTCCCGCCCGGTCCGCCCCAGCCATTGCCCTCGGTTATGTTCCGCGCTATCAGGCGGGCTTTTCCCATTTCGATTATGTGAACCCCGACGCGCCCAAGGGTGGGCAGTTGGTCTTGCCGGCTACCGGCAGCTTCGACACGCTCAACCCTTTCACGCTCAAGGGCGACAAAGAGGCTGGGGTGTCTCTCCTGACCCTGGACACGCTGCTGGCGCAGTCGGAGGACGAGCCGTTTTCCCTTTATGGCCTGTTGGCCGAAGATGTGGTGCTGGCTCCGGACGGTCTGTCAGTCATTTTTCGACTCAATCCGAAGGCACGTTTCGTCAACGGCGATCCGGTGACGGCAGCGGATGTGGTGGCTTCCTTCCGCACCCTGACGACCGACCGCACCGCCACTCCGCTCTACCGGGTGTACTGGGCGGATGTGGCCGAGGCGGCCGCCCTGAACAGCCGCACGGTGCGCTTCACCTTCAAGCGGCGCAATGCGGAGCTGCATCTCATCCTGGGGCAACTGCCGGTGTTCTCGCGCAAATGGATTCCGCCCGGTAGGACGCTCGCCGACGTGGCCACCACCCCGCCCATCGGGTCCGGCCCCTACGTCCTGGAGAGCTGGGCCGCAGGCCGCTATGCCCGCTATCGCCGCAATCCGGCGTACTGGGCCGTCACATTGCCAGTGCGGCGCGGCATGTACAACTTCGATCACATCACCTTTCGTTACTATCAGGACACTACCGCCCGGCTGGAGGCCTTCAAGGCAGGCGAGTTCGACCTCATCGAGGAGAACACGGCCAAGGACTGGGCGCGCGGTTACAACGGGCCCAGGTTCCGGGATGGGCGTATCCTGCGCCGCACTCTGCCGCACGAGAACAGTGCCGGCATGCAAGGCTTCGTGTTCAACCTGCGCCGGCCCCTGTTTGCCGACCGGCGGGTACGGCAGGCCCTGTCGCTGGCATTCGACTTCGAATGGGCCAATCGCCAGCTTTTCTACAACCAGTACCGACGCAGCGACAGCTACTTTACCAACAGCGAGATGGCAGCCCGCGGTCTGCCCACGCAGGAGGAGATGAAGCTGCTGGCTCCGCTGCGAGCACGGCTGGATCCGGCCGTGTTCGGCGAAGCAGTGCTTCCCCCAGACAGCGCCGGGCCTTACGGACTGCGCAACAACCTCAAGCGTGCACGCAGCCTGTTGTTCGAGGCTGGGTGGCGCTACGAGGGCGGGCGCCTTGTCGATCGGAATGGTCGGCCGTTCGTGTTCGAATTCCTCAGCTTCAGTCGCAGTTACGAGCGAATCGTCTCGGTATGGCAGCGCAACCTGGCCCGGCTGGGCATCACCCTCAACGTGCGCGTGGTGGACCCGGCCATCTACCAGCGGCGCATGGACCGGTTCGAGTACGACTCCACCGTGGTGGTCTACGGGGCCAGCCAGAGCCCTGGCAACGAACAGCTCGACTTCCACAGCTGTGAGGCGGCGCGCACACCCGGCAGCCGTAACTGGGCCGGGCTGTGCGATCCGGCGGTGGAGAGCCTGCTGCAGCACTTCCTGCATTTCGAGAGCCGCACCGAGCTGGTGGCTGCCAGCCGGGCGCTGGACCGGGTGCTGCGTGCCGGCCATTACGTGGTGCCCAACTGGTATCTGCCGTATCACCGCGTGGCGTGGTGGAACCGCTTCGGCCAACCTGCGCGTACGCCGCGTTACTACCCCATCGCCACCTACTGGGCGCTGGAAACCTGGTGGGCCTTGCCTGGGAAGGAGCAACGATGATCTGGCGCTACCTGCTGGGCCGCCTGCTGCTGATGGTACCCACCCTGATTGGTGTGCTGGCGGTCACCTTCCTCATCATTCAGTTCGTGCCGGGCGGCCCGGTGGAGCAGATGGTGCAGCAACTGACCCATGCCGGCGTGGCGGGCGAAGCGGCCACCGCCCAATCGGGGGCTCTGCGCGGTAGCCAGGGGCTGTCCCCGGATGAGGTGGCCGCACTGGCCCAGCTGTATGGTTTTGACCGGCCACCGCTACAGCGTTTTGCCGACATGCTGCTGCGCTTCGCGCGGTTCGATCTGGGCGAGAGCTTTTACCACCACCAGTCGGTCGGTGCGCTGATCCTGGAGAAACTGCCCGTCTCGATGACACTGGGCCTGTGGACCTTTTTCATTACCTATCTGGTTTCGCTGCCGCTGGGTATCCGCAAGGCCGTGCGTGATGGCAGCCCCTTCGATGTTGCCACCAGCAGTGCGCTCCTGGTGGGCTATGCCATTCCCGGGTTCGTGCTAGGGCTGGCGCTCCTGGTGCTGTTCGGCGGGGGCAGCTTCTGGCAGCTGTTTCCGCTGCGCGGCCTCACCAGCGAGAACTGGGCGCAGCTCTCTTTCGGCGGAAAACTCGTGGATTACCTGTGGCACATCACGCTGCCGGTCACCGCTTCGGTGGTGGGCAACTTGGCCGTGATGACGCTACTGACCAAAAACGTGTTCCTAGAGGAGATCCGCCGGCAGTATGTGTACACCGCCCGGGCCAAGGGGCTGTCGGAGCGGGCCATCCTGTATCGGCATGTGCTGCGCAATGCGATGATCCCGCTGATCACCGGGTTTCCTGCCGCCTTCATCGGGGCCTTCTTCACCGGCAGCCTGCTGATCGAGACCCTGTTCTCGCTAGACGGCCTCGGGCTGCTGTCGTATGAATCGGTGATCCGGCGCGACTACCCGGTAGTGATGGGGACGCTGTACGTATTCACCCTGCTGGGGCTGGTGGCCAAGCTGCTGTCCGACCTGGCCTATCTCTGGGCGGACCCGCGCGTCAGCTTCGAGGGGAGGCCGCGATGAGCGTATCGCCTGCACGCCGTGCCTGGCTGCGTTTTCGTGCACACCGTCGTGGGTATCTCAGCCTGTGGATCTTTGGGGTGCTATTCGCCTTGTCGCTCTGTGCCGAGGTGCTCTCCAACGACCGACCGCTGGTGGTGCGCTATCAGGGCCACTGGTATTTCCCGGTGGTGGCCGACTACAACGAGACCACATTCGGCGGCGATTTCGACACGCCGGCGGACTATCTGGACCCTTACATCGCCGCGCGGCTCAGTCTACCCGGCAATTTTGCCATCTATCCGCCCAACCGCTACGGCCACAACACCATCAACTACTTCGCGTCATCCCCCAATCCGGCGCCGCCGTCTTCGGCCAACCTGCTTGGCACCGACGACCGTGGCCGCGACCTTTTGGCACGGCTGGTGTACGGCTTCCGGCTGTCGGTTCTGTTCGGGCTGGCGCTGACTATCGTTGGAACGGTGATCGGCATGCTGGTGGGAGCGCTGCAGGGCTATCTGGGTGGTCGGGTAGACCTCTTTACCCAGCGCTTTCTGGAAATATGGGGCAGCCTGCCGGAGCTTTACCTGCTGATCATCCTGGCCTCGCTGTTCACGCCCAGCCTTGGCCTTCTGTTGGTGCTGCTGTCGCTGTTCGGATGGATGGGGCTGGCCGACTACGTGCGGGCAGAGGTGTTGCGCAACCGGCAGATGGAGTACGTGCTGGCCGCCCGTGCGCTGGGGCTGACAGGCCGGCAGATCGTGTGGCGGCATATCCTGCCCAACAGCCTGACTCCGGTAGTGGCCTTCCTGCCCTTCCGGCTGTCTGGGGCTGTGCTGGCGCTGACCAGCCTGGACTTTCTTGGGCTTGGCGTACCTGCCGAAACCCCGAGCCTGGGCGAACTTCTGGCTCAGGGCAAGGACAATCTGGATGCCTGGTGGATCGCACTCTCCAGCTTTTCCGTGCTGACGCTGCTGCTGTTGCTGTTGATCTTCATCGGGGAAGGCCTGCGCGCCGCCCTCGACACACGCAAGGGGTGAAATGGAACCGTTGCTGCAAGTTGAGGGGCTGGGCATTACCTTTGGTGCCAGCCGCGTCGTGGAGGAAGTGACCTTCTCGCTGATGCCGGGCGAGAAGCTGGCGCTGGTGGGGGAGTCGGGCTCCGGCAAGAGCGTCACCGCGCAGGCCCTGCTGCGGCTGCAGCCGGACGCAACGGTCAGCGGCTCGGTCCGCTTTGCCGGTCAATCCCTGACCAGCCTGGGTGAGGACGCCCTGCGGCGTATTCGCGGGCGGGATATCGCCATGATCTTTCAGGAGCCAATGAGCGCGCTCAACCCGGTGATGACGGTGGGACGGCAGATTGGCGAGGTGCTGACGCTGCACCGGGGGCTGCCCCGTCGTGCTGCGCGCGACGAGGCCATTCGGCTGCTGGGCCGCACCGGCCTTGACCGGCCCGAGGAGCGGGTGGATGCGTATCCCTTCCAGCTCTCTGGGGGGCAGCGGCAACGAGCCATGATCGCGATGGCGCTGGCGTGCCAGCCCCGCCTGCTGATCGCCGACGAGCCCACGACCGCGCTCGATGTCACCGTGCAGGCGCAAATCCTGGCCCTCCTGGAAACGCTGCAGCGCGAAACCGGGATGGCGGTGCTTTTCATCACTCACGACCTCAACCTGGTGCGGCGCTTTGCCGACCGGGTGGCCGTGATGTCGGAAGGGCGTATCGTCGAAACCGGGCCGGTACAACAGGTCTTCGGCCAACCTGCGCATCCCTACACCTGCACGCTCTTGGCCAGCCGCCCCGAACCGCTGGTGGAGGCCGGCACAGCGGCCCCCCCCGTGCGCCTGGAGGCCCGGGGGATACGGGTATCCTTTCGCCAGCGCGCCGGCTGGTTTCGGACGCGCTTCCAGACCGTCCTGCACGATGTGGATCTGCTCATTCCCGCCGGACGCACGCTCGGCGTGGTCGGGGAGTCCGGCTCCGGCAAGACCACGCTGGGTCTGGCTGTCACACGGCTGATCGACGCCCAAGGCACGGTCGCGCTGGACGGTGAGCCCCTCTTCTCCCTCAAGGGTGAGGCGTTGCGGCGCATGCGGCGGCATTTCCAGGTGGTGTTTCAGGATCCGTTCGCAGCCCTGTCACCGCGCATGACGGTGGCGCAGATCGTGGGCGAGGGGCTGGCCCAGCATTTTCCGGGGCAGGACCTGGCTACGCGTCAGGCGGCCGTGGCCGAAGCCTTGGCCGAAGTCGGCCTTCCAGCGAGCGCGATGGAGCGTTATCCGCACGAATTTTCCGGTGGGCAGCGTCAACGCATCGCTATTGCCCGGGCGCTGGTGGTTCGGCCCCGGCTGATCGTTTTCGACGAGCCGACCAGTGCGTTGGACGCCACCTTGCAAAAGCAGGTATTGAAATTGCTGGTGGCGCTGCAGGAAAGGCACGGGCTGAGCTATCTCTTTATCAGCCATGACTTGGCCGTCATCCGTGCCGTGGCACATGAAGTGCTGGTGCTGCGGGCAGGGCAGGTGGTGGAACAGGGCCCCACGGCGCAGCTTTTTGCCGCCCCGCGCGACCCGTACACGCGCACGCTGTTGGCGGCGGCGCTGGGCGAGGCGGATTAGGCGGTCAGGGTTGCCCCTCGGGTGTGCGCTTGCTACCATCGAAGCCATCCCAAGCCACCTGTCAAAAAGAACACCGAGAGGATGTAGCAATGAGCGACCTGATTCACCACGTAACCGACGATTCCTTCGAAGCCGATGTCCTGAAGGCCGAAGGCCCCGTTCTGGTCGATTACTGGGCCGAGTGGTGTGGCCCGTGCAAGATGATTGCGCCGATTCTGGACGAAGTGGCCAAGGAGTACGAAGGCCGCCTGAAAGTGGTGAAACTTAACATCGACCAGAACGAACAGACCCCGCCGAAGTTCGGCATCCGCGGCATCCCGACGCTGATGATGTTCAAGGACGGCAACGTCGTGGCCACCAAGGTGGGCGCGTTGGCCAAGAGCCAGCTGACTGCCTTCATTGACAGCCATATCTGAAGCGTTTATCCTGCCGGGCATTCTTCTGTAAAGCGGGCGGCAGTCAGCCGCCCGTTCCGTATCCGCACCACACCCTCTTTTTTGCTTCCCGCTAATCCGTATTTCGAGTCGATAAACGGCTGCCATGCATCTTTCTGATCTGAAACACCTCCACGTCACCGAACTTGTCGAGATGGCCATCGCCAACGAGATCGACGGTGCAAACCGCCTGCGCAAGCAGGACCTGATCTTTGCCCTGCTGAAAAACCAGGCCAAGAAAGGCGAAAGCATTTTCGGCGAAGGGACGCTGGAAGTGTTGCCGGATGGCTTCGGCTTCTTGCGCAGCCCGGATACCTCGTATCTGGCCGGCCCGGACGACATCTACGTCAGTCCCAGCCAGATCCGCCGGTTCAACCTGCACACCGGCGACTCGATCGAAGGCGAGATCCGCACGCCGAAAGAGGGCGAGCGCTACTTTGCCCTCGTGAAGGTGGACAAGGTCAACGGCGAGCCGCCGGAGAACGCCAAGCACAAGATCCTGTTCGAGAACCTGACTCCGCTCTTCCCTACCGAGCAGTTCAAGCTTGAGCGGGAGATTCGGGCTGAAGAAAACATCACCGGCCGGATCATCGACCTGATCGCGCCCATCGGCAAAGGGCAGCGTGCCCTGCTGGTCGCGCCGCCCAAGTCTGGCAAAACGGTGATGCTGCAGAACATCGCGCACGCCATCACCGCCAACCATCCTGAAGCGGTGCTCATCGTGCTGCTGATCGACGAGCGTCCGGAAGAAGTAACCGAAATGCTGCGTTCGGTGAAGGGCGAGGTGGTGTCCTCCACGTTCGACGAGCCGGCCACACGCCACGTGCAGGTGGCCGATATGGTGATCGAAAAGGCCAAGCGCCTCGTGGAACACAAGAAGGATGTGGTGATCCTGCTCGATTCCATCACCCGTCTGGCCCGCGCCTACAACACCGTAGTGCCTGCATCCGGCAAGGTGCTGACCGGTGGCGTGGACTCCAATGCCCTGCAGCGGCCCAAACGCTTCTTCGGAGCGGCCCGCAATGTGGAGGAGGGCGGTAGCCTCACCATTATCGCCACTGCGCTGATCGACACCGGCAGCCGCATGGACGACGTGATCTATGAAGAATTCAAGGGCACCGGCAACTGCGAGATCCACCTGGACCGCCGCATGGCCGAAAAGCGCATCTTCCCGGCGATCAACATCAATCGCTCGGGCACGCGCCGCGAAGAACTACTGATCCCCCAGGAACAGCTGCAGCGCATCTGGGTGCTGCGCAAGCTGCTCTATCCGATGGACGACATCGAAGCGATGGAATTCCTGCAGGACAAGATCAGGGCGACGAAGTCGAATCTGGCCTTCTTCGATTCGATGCGCCGCTAAGGGACGGAATAACGTCCGACGCGCCAGGCCGCCCGGTCTGGCGTTTTTTTATGCTTGCTGGAAGAACGATGATTGATCCGAGCCGTTTCGCGCTGATGGAATGGTTTGCGGTGATCGGTACGATCGCCTTTACCCTGTCCGGTTATCTCCTCGGCGTGCGTAAGCACCTGGACCTGCTGGGCATCACTATCGTGGCGCTGCTGACCGCCATTGGCGGCGGGGTGATCCGCGACGTGCTGGTCAGCCGCGTGCCGGTGGTGTTTTACGAATACAACGCCCTGGCGGTGATCGCTGGGACACTGTTCTGTGCCTGGGCTCTGCGCCTGCACCGCCGCGAGAATACTACCTTCGGCCGACTGTTCATCGTGGCCGATTCGATCGGGCTGGTGGCTTTCAGCATGACCGGCGCACAGGTGGGGCTGATGTTCGACCTTAATGCTTTCGGCGTGGTGCTGCTCGGCTTCGTGACGGCGGTAGGCGGCGGGGTGGTGCGCGACATGATGGTGAATGACATTCCCTTTATCCTGCACGAGGACTTCTACGGCACGGTGTCCATTCTGGTGGCCGCCGGACTTTTCATTCTCGATCAGGGAGCATGGGTGAACGTGGTCAGCCTGCACCTTCTGTTTGCCGGGGGGCTGGCCATCCGGCTGCTGGCGCACTGGCAGGAGCTGGCCCTGCCCAAATTGGGACGGCAAAGCGATGCGGACGCCTGAGTCCTGGCCTGCCCAGCCCGAGGCGGCCCTCTGCTGGCTGACGACAAGGTTGGCCGAAGCACGGCGCTCCGGTCAGCCCGGCGGCTTTGATCGACCCTTGCCCGGGCATGTGCTGCGGGAGGCGGCGGTGCTGGTGCCGTTGGTGTGGCATCCCCAAGGGCCGACAGTCCTGCTGACGCGCCGCACCGATGCGCTGCCCACCCATGCCGGGCAGGTCAGTTTTCCGGGTGGCAAGATCGATCCCACCGATGACGGCCCCGTGGCTGCCGCGCTGCGCGAAGCGCGTGAGGAAATCGGGTTGGCCGAAGACTGCGTACAGGTGGCTGGGGAAATGGCGCCTTATGTCACCTTGACGGGTTTTCGCATCACGCCGGTGGTTGGCCTGCTGTTGCCGCCGCTGGCACTGAGTGCCGAACCCGGGGAAGTGGCAGATATCTTCGAGGTGGCGCTCGACCACGTGGTGGATCTGGCAGCCTACCGCCAGCACGTCTACGAGCGTGAGGGCGTGACCGGACATTACTATTCACTACCACATGCCCGGCACTTCATCTGGGGCGCCACGGCTGCGATGCTGCGTCAGCTCGCGGCAGTGCTGCATGCCCCTCAGGCTTCTTCCTGAGAAAGCAGTAGCCGGTCCCGACCGGACACCTTGGCTTCATAGAGCAGCTTGTCGGCCCGCATCAGCATCGAGGACGGCGTGTCGCCCGGATGCCAGTCGGTCAGCCCACCGCTGAAGGTGACGCGGCGCTCGGTGAAGGGCAGCACGGTCTCGGCCAGGCGCTGGCGGATACGCTCCATCACCGTGTAGGCATCGCGCAGTCGGGTGCAGGGAAAGATGATCAGGAACTCCTCGCCCCCGATGCGGGCACCGGTATCGCTCTGGCGGATGGCATCGCGGATTTCGTTGCCCACCAGCAGCAGCACGTTGTCACCGGCCTGGTGCCCGTACCGGTCGTTGAAGCGCTTGAAGTGATCGATGTCGAAGACTGCCACCGTCAGCCGCTGGCCGTAGCGTTCGCAGCGGACGATTTCGTCCCGCAGTACCTGATCCGCATGGCGCCGGTTGTATAGCCGGGTCAGCGGGTCGGTGATCGCCATTTCCTCCAGCAGGCGGTTCTTTTCTTCCAGTTCGTTTTCCAAGGCCTTGCGCTGGCTCAGGTCGAACAGACCCACCAGCGTGGCCGGCTGTTCGTGGTGCAACGCAGGCTGCAGCGATACCATCACCCACAGGGTGCTCTGGTCCTCGCGTACGATCTCCACCTCACGGTCACGCACCATCTCCCCTGTGCGCACCCAGGCATCCACAGGGGGTAACACGAAAGGCAGATCCATCACCTGGCTGTCCCTCGCACCGTCCCGTCCCGGCAGATGCAGCATGGTGCGTGCAGGGGTGTTTGCATAAAGGATGCGACCGTTCTGGTTGGACACCAGCAGCAGGGCCACCGGTGCGGTGTCAAGTGCGAGTCGTGCCCGCTCTTCCCCTTCACGGATGCGGCGCGCGCTCTCCAGAAGCTGTTCGGTCTGCCGCAGGTTGGCCAGATGTGCCCGCAGCGCCAGCCAGGTCAGCACGCAGATCAGCAGCCAGCCCATGAAATAGGACACCGCCCGCAAGGGCAGGTCCCGGGCCAGGTCGTTGGCATCGATGCCAGTTACCAGCACCAGCGGATAGTTACCGACGGGCTGGACGCTGTAGAAGCGCTCCCGGCCGTCGATCAGCGACGGGCCCACGAAGAGCAGAGTGTTGTCATGCCGCTCGAAGACTTGGGCGGGGCGCATCACGCCCTCGAGGCGGCGCAGTTCGATGGCCCGCCGGGGCCAAGCTGCCAGGATGGTCTGGCTCTGATCGAGCAGTAGCGTTTCACCATGCGCACCAGGAAGGTTGCGGTCCAGGTCGTTCTGAAGCGCCACGCGCCGGATGTGGCTGAGCGCAAGGCCGATGGTCTCGCCTGAGGCAGTGTGGACCCGGATGGCCTGCACCAGTTCCGGCCCCTGCGGCCCTTGGCTGACGGCGGTGAACGGAGCTTGCCCGGTGGCAGCCCGGTGCAGCCAGCGGCAGACATCGGTGCGCGGTGGCATGTCCGCGCTGTGGCTGCTGGCCGCGATCGGGCGACAGTCCAGGTTTAGAATCTCAAGATGTTCGATGAAGGGCAGCCCCTGCAGGCGCGCCGCCAAGTAGCGGGATAGACGCACGCTTTCGGCCCGCGTGGGTTGGCCATCCTGCTGCATCGGCTGCAGCGCCACGCTATCGTGCAGGCCCTGCAGCAATCGTTCGCTCTCGGCCAGCCGTCCTGCGGTGCGCTGTGCCAGCAATTCTCCCAGTTCCCCTGCCCGCAGCCGCGCGTGTTCCCGGCTTTCCTGCCGGGTGTAGTAAAGGTCCTGAAGCAGCATGGCAAGCATCGCCACCACGAACAGCGTGGCAGCCCAGCGAGCATAGCGGGCCGAAGCGGCCAGGCCCTGACGGTGGGGCACGGGTTTGTCCATTCAGAGCTCTAGCGCACGAAGCGCATCGAAAGGTCGATGGCGCGGATGTCCTTGGTCAGCTTGCCCACCGAAATGCGGTCCACGCCGGTTTCGGCAATGGCGCGCACCGTGGACAGGTCGACCCCGCCCGATGCCTCCAAACGGGCTCGACCAGCGGTGCGACGGACTGCCTCGCACATGGTGGCGTGGTCCATGTTGTCCAGCAGAATCAAGGTGGCGCCCGCAGCGAGCGCCTCGTCCAGCTCGGCCAGGTTTTCCACCTCGATCTGCAGGCTGACCCCGGGGGGGCACACGCTCTGCGCCTGTTTCAGCGCGGCAGTGATGCTGCCGGCCGCCATGATGTGGTTTTCCTTGATCAGGATGCCGTCGAAGAGGCCGATGCGCTGATTGTCGCCGCCGCCGATGGTCACCGCGTACTTCTGTGCAAGGCGCAGGCCTGGCAGGGTCTTGCGTGTATCGAGGATGTGGGCGCGGGTACCTGCCACCGCCTCCACGTAGCGGCGGGTTTCGGTCGCTACCGCGGAGAGCAGTTGAAGATAGTTGAGGGCGGTGCGCTCCGCCGTCAGCAGCGCGCGGGCCGGCCCTTCAATCTCGCACAGTACGGTGCCGGCTTCTACCTGTTTACCTTCCTCGACCTGCCAATGTACCCGGCAACGGCTGTCCACCTGGCGAAAACTCTCTTCGAACCAGGCCTGTCCGCACACCACTGCTGTCTCGCGCGCGATGACCTGGGCGTGACCGGGTGTCTTGCCGTCGATCAGGGCAGCCGTGTGGTCGCAGGGGCCGATGTCTTCGGCCAGGGCCTGGCTGACATGCTGGGCGATCAGATGGGCGGGTATCGGGCAGGGCATCTCGGTCTCCGTTCAAACAGGCTATTGTAACGGCAGAAACCGCCAGGCGCTCAAGCCATGCCGTGCCGTAGGCCGGTCGCAAGAGCCCTCTGGTATCATGGACGTCTCTGCATCTAACGTGCGAAAGACTCTTCCATCATGCACATGCCCGCCGCATTCTTCCCAGAATGGTTTCTCTGGCTGTCTTCCGGGCTGGCTTTGCTGGGGCTGGGAGCGGCGGCGTGGCGGACTGACTGGCGACGTCAGCCGGTGCACGCTCTCAATGGCTGGCTGGGAGCGGTGGTGCTGATGATGCTGCTGTGGCTGCTCAATGGTGGCGTGCGCACCGGGCAGACCTATCATCTCTTGGGCGCCACGGTTCTCACTCTGATGATGGGGCCGTGGCTGGCGCTGCAGGCGCTGGCGGTGGTGATGGCGGGTGTGGCGTGGGCCGGCTTGGGCGACTGGGCCGCGCTCGGCGTCAACTGGCTGACGATGGCGCTGGTGCCGGTAACGGTGTCCTCTGTCTTCTTGCGCGCAGCCCAGCGCTGGCTGCCGGCGCATTTCTTCATTTACATCTTCGTCAATGCGTTTCTTGCTGGCGGGGCCAGCCTGTTCGCGGCCGGACTTGCGGGGGTGCTGGTGATGGGGGGATTCGGCGCCTATCCCTGGGACGAACTGTTCGCCGAAACACTGCCTTACTACTTCCTGCTGTCCTGGTCCGAAGCCTTCACGTCGGGGCTGATGATGGCCGTGTTGACGGTATATCGTCCTGCCTGGGTGGCCAGCTTTGACGACAGTCGTTACCTGAACGACAAACCTGCAGGACGACGCTGATCCGGGCTCCGGAGCGATGCGACAAAAAAGGTGCCACAGGCACCTTTTTTGTCGCATGCAGCTACCCGCCGGCTTAGAACATGCCGCTGATCGAGCGGACCAGGCCGGCCCGCAACGCCGGAGCGGCCTCGGGAAATTCCAGGTTGACCTTGTTGGCCGAACTCAGGATGCGGGTCTGGTACTGGAGCATGTTGGTCTTGGCAGCGTAGGTGACGGCGGTGCCACCGCTGGTGCCTTGCTTCAGGACGTTCAGGCTGGTCTTGTTGGCCTTGCCGCTGCCCTGAATGCGTTCCTGGATCTGGATGTCGGTGATGGCGCTGTAGTACACGTCCTTCACGGCGGCATCTGCCAGCGTGCTGATGGCTGCGATTGCCAGGCCGGCGCCCAGCGCATCACGGTAGGAAGGGCTGATGGTGGCTGCCGCAATCGCGCCGGTGGCGAAGCCGGTGATGGCGCCATACCCGCCGTTGAGGGTCTTCTCGGCGGCGGACTGATCGCTTCGGCCAACCTGCAGGATGTTGGCTTGCAGGATGTAATGTGCCTTGGCCGGGTCGGTAACCAGGCGGTAGCCCTTGGCACTCAGGCTCTGCTTCACGTCCTCGGCGATGTCAAAGTCGGGTTTGTCTGAGGTGTTGCGCACCTGGACGAAGATGGTGCGCTGGCTCTCGGCCACGGGCTCCAGGAAGATAGTGGCGCTCATCTTGGTCTGCACGTCCAGGTTGCGCTTGGAAATGGCGACCTGAGTGGCGGCGCAGCCGGTCAGCGAAGCGGCGGCGATAAGCATTACGATCTTTTTCATGACAGCTCAATTCAGGTTGTGCGGGTGATGCCATTCTAATGAACGTCATGCATCTACCGCAGCAAATTTTTACCTGTCATGCCTCAGAGCACGATCGGCTCCGGTTCCAACCGCACGCCATAACGCGTTTCCACGGTGGCCTGCACCTTCTGCGCCAGCTGCCACATCTCCTTGCCGCTGGCCTGCCCATGGTTGACCAGCACCAGCGCCTGGCGGTCATGCACCCCGGCGTCGCCCTCGCGGTAGCCCTTGAGACCCGCCCGGTCGATCAGCCAGCCCGCTGCCAGCTTGATGCGGCCGGGGCCGGCAGGGTAGTGGGGCAGGTCGGGATGCCGCACGAGCAAGGCCTCTGCCTGTTCGCTGCTTACCACCGGGTTTTTGAAGAAGCTGCCGGCGTTGCCGAGTACGGCCGGATCGGGCAGCTTGGACTGGCGGATGCGGATCACCGCACGGCTGACGTCGGCAGCGGACGGTTGCGCCTCGACCCCCGCTTCGGCCAAGGCTGCCCGGATGTCCCCATACCCGATGCGCAGCGGCGCATGCCGGGCCAGGCGAAAACGGACAGCCAACACCACCAGTCGGTCGCGTCCCTCGTGCTTGAACACGCTGTCGCGGTAGCCAAAGTGGCAGTCAGCACGGGAAAGTACGGTTTCCCGACCACTCGCGGTGTCCATGCACAGCACGCTCTCGATGCAGTCCTGTACCTCCACCCCGTAGGCACCGATGTTCTGGATCGGGCTGGCGCCCACCGTGCCCGGGATCAGGCTGAGGTTCTCTAGGCCGGCCCAGCCTTGCGACAGGGTGTGGCTCACAAAGCCATGCCAGTTTTCTCCGGCCGCGGCTTCCACACATACCGTCTCGCCATCATCCTCGAGGATGCGCACCCCTTGCAGCGCCATGCGGATCACCAAGCCTGGATAGTCCTGAGTAAAGAGCAGGTTGCTGCCACCGCCCAGCCACAGCACCGGCCCGCGGCGGAAGGGCTCGCTCGCCAGCAGGGCGGGCAGGTCGTCCTTCGCGCACAGCTCGGTAAAGTAGGCTGCTCGAACCCGCATGCCGAAGGTATTGTACGGAGTCAGATCTACATCCCGACGAATTTCCAGTGCCACTGCCTGTCCTTTCATTCCACCGACCGGTGCAGACGGCGCCGGCTTTCGCGCGCAAGGTACCACACCAGCATGAAGGCTGCAGCGGTCAGGCTGACCACCAGGGCTGCCCAGAAACCCTGCACGCCCATGGGCGAGAAAGGCAACCAGCCGCTCAGCCCCAGCACGATGCCCAGACCTAGTCCCAAGCCCCAGAACGCCACCACGTGAATCACCATGGGTACGGTAGTCAGCTTGTACCCGCGCAGCGCGCCCGAGGCGATGGTCTGGATGGCATCCGTCAGCTGGTAGGTGGCGGCAAAGATCAGCAGCCCGGCCCCCAATGCCTGCACCGCCGGGTCGGCCGAATACATCGCGATCACCTGATGGCGGCCCAGCAGAATCAGCACCATCATCACCGCGGCGCCGGCCAGCCCAGTGGCCAGGCCAACGCCCGACACGAACCGGGCCCGATGGTAGCGCCCGGCGCCCACTTCCTGACCAACACGCACGGTCAGCGCAGTGGCGATCGACTGCGGCACCATGTACACCAGGCTGGAGAAGTTGAGCACAGCCTGGTGGCTGGCTACCACCAGCGTGCCCAGCTTGGCCACCAGCAGCGCGATGAAAGAGAACAGGCTCACTTCCATGAAGAACGACAGGCCAATCGGAAGGCCCAGCTTCAGGAAAGCGAGATAGCGGCCCCAGTCAGGCCGGCTCAGCCGGGTGGTGAGGCCGTAGGGATGGAAGTGCCGGTTCCAGGCGATGTAGGCGAACAGGGCCGCACAATTGAACCAGAACACCAGTCCGGTGGCCCAGCCGCAACCCGCCCCGCCCAGCGCCGGGAGCCCGAAGAGACCGTGGATCAGGATGTAGTTGAGCGGAACGTTGAGCGCCAGCGCAAGCAGGCTGACCACCATGATGGCGCGCGGCCGGTTGAGGCTGGAGGCATACGCATGCAGTGCCCGGTGCATCATCGCTCCCGGCATGCCCAGCGCCGCGCCGGTGATGTAGAGCATGGTCATGTCCTCCACATGCGCCGGCAGGTCCAGCCATTGCCGCAACAAAGGCTGCCCCAGCAGCATCAGCAGCATGCCGAACAGCCCGAGCAGCAGCCCGAACCAGAGGCCTTGGCGGCCGGTTTCGCCGATACGGTCGTGCTCCCCGGCACCGAAGTGGTGGGCGATGATCGGATTGAGGGCGGTGACCACACCCATCAGCGTGACGTAAACAGTGACGAAGACGCTGGAGCCCAGCGACACGGCAGCCAGATCGTCGGTACCCACGTGGCCGGCCATGACCGTGTCCACGAAGCCGGTGCCGACCTGGGCGATCTGCGCCACCATCATCGGCAGTGCCAGACGCGTCAGCCGCCCGGCTTCCTGCACGGTTTCGGCCCGGCTGGCCCGATTGAGTTCGAACAGCATGTCCTATTCCGGAAAGCAAAAACGCCCGATTATACGGATCGGGCGCTACGGCTGTCGTTCAGGGCTGCGACGCCCGGTTCGGCTCAGCCAAAGGTGGCAGGCGGTTCCCGCCGCAGCGCGCAGCTGATGACAAGGTGGCGCCCGAAGCGGTGGTTGATCTGCAGGGCCGCCTGCAGGGAAACGCCCTGAATGGTCAGCGAGAGGGGTTGTCGAGACACGCTCCAGCCCTCGCCGGCGGCAAAGACGGCCAGCTCGTCGAGGTTGGCCGAAGCGGAGGCGTCGTGCGCCAGGGCGGTCAGAGACCCCGTGAGGACGGGGACGAAGGCAGGGGACGGAGTGTTCACCGAAAACCCGGTATAGCTATCGTGTTGGCAATCGTACATGGCTGGCTCCTGGTTGGGTTGGGCGGTCGCCCGGCCCGTGTGCCAGGCGACGCTTTAGCAGGATTTGTAGGGCGCCCTGCAAGTTGTCGATTAACTCGGCGCTGCCCCGTAAGGGGCGGTTGGCAGTTCGAGACTGCCGGAAAACGAAAACCCGCGCTGCCGATGAACAAGCATACGCGGGTGAACGCACGCTTTAGCTGGCATTTGTAACGCGCCCGCAAGCTGTCATCAAATCGGCGCAGGTTCAAAGTTAGCCCTGCGCGTCGAGGCTGTCAAGCGCCGGCCCCGTCGGGCCAGGCTGCAAGAAACTCCTGCCAGTGCGGCTTGTCCTGGCCGGCCACCCACTGACGGGCCAGCGTCATTTCATGGGTATACGCCGTTTCGCTGAGCACGCCGCGCATTTTCTGAAAGCGTAGAAACACAAGATAGGTGTTGGCCGCGTCGGTCTCGCAGTAGTCGCGGATGGCGGCGATCTCTCCGGCCTGGTAGGCGGTCCATACCTTGGAGCCGTCCATGCCCAGCTTGCCAGGGAAGCCGCACAGCTTGGCCATGTCGTCCAGCGGCGCGCAGGCACGGGCCTGGTAGAGCGAAAGCAGGTCCATCAGGTCTAGGTGACGGGTATGGTAGCGGCTGATGTAGTTGTTATAGCGAAACTCGCGACTGTCGCCAAAATCTCCGTCCCCCATATCCCAGTAGCGCGGCGCCGCCAGGCCGTGGATCAGCGCACGGTAGTGCAGGACTGGCAGGTCGAAACCGCCTCCGTTCCACGACACCAGCTGCGGGGTGAACCGCTCCAGCGTGGAGAAAAAGGTGGTGATCATGCTCGCTTCGCTGTCCCCGGGCTCGCCGATGGTTTTGATGACGAGTTTGTCTCCCCAGCGCATGGCGCAGGAGATGGCCACCACCCGGTGCAGGTGATGCTGCAGGAAGTCGCTACCGGTCTGCGCACGCCGCCGCTGTAGCGCGAAGTCCACCACGTCCGCGTCCGGGGTGGTGGCATCGAAGCCGTAAAGTGCGCGGAGCCCGGCAGCGTCGGGGATGGTTTCAATGTCGAAAGCGAGGACCGGGTTCATCGTGGCAGCCTGGGAAATGCCTGAGCAATCCGGCATTCTAGGCGGCTGCGGGCAGCGCAGGCAACGGATGCGGCCGGTGCGCGAGCGCCCCATCGTCATGGCTGGCTGGGCAGCGACAAAAACATCAGGCTATAATCCCGCACTTGTCCTGCCGTATGGGACCATGCACAACGCTTATCGCGACCTTCTTCTCATCTTCTTCTGTTAAATGATCCGCAAGCTCATCCGCCGAGTGTTCGAACTGCCTGCCGGCAAACGCCGCGCCAGCCCCAAGGTGCTGCCCCTCGCCCAGCACGGCATCCATCGCGACCGGCTGAGTCATGCCGCCCTAAAGGTAGTCACCCGCCTGCAGGAAGCCGGCTTCGAGGCCTACGTGGTCGGCGGTGCGGTGCGCGATCTGCTGCTAGATGTAGACCCCAAGGACTTCGATGTGGCCACCAACGCCACACCCGAAGAGGTGCACCACCTGTTCCGCCGCTCACGCATCATCGGCAGGCGCTTCCGCATCGTGCACGTGATGGTGGGGCCGGAAACCATCGAGGTCACCACCTTCCGCGGGGGCGAGGTTGACGACACCAGCGCCACCGGTCGCATCATGGCCGACAACACCTATGGCTCCCAAGAGGAAGATGCGCACCGTCGGGACTTCACCGTCAATGCGCTGTTCTACGACCCTTCTGCGGAAACGGTGATCGACTACCTCCATGGCGTGAGGGATCTGCATGCACGCAAGCTGGTGATGATCGGCCAACCCGCGCGACGCTATCAGGAAGACCCGGTACGCATGCTGCGTGCGGTGCGCCTGGCTGCCAAGCTTGGCTTCGAGATCGACGAGCACACCCGCAAGCCGATTCGCGCCCATGCCCATCTCCTGAAGAACGAACCGCCGGCCCGCCTGTTCGACGAGATGCTCAAGCTGCTGACTTCGGGCAAGGCCTACGCCTGTCTGGCCATGCTGCGTCAGGAAGGACTGTCACGCGGCATCCTGCCCCTGCTGGATGCGGTGATGGGGGAGGAGGGCAGCGACCGTTTCCTGCAGCTGGCGCTGGAGCGCACCGACGCCCGCATCCGCCAGGACAAGCCGATCTCGGTGGGTTTCCTGCTTGCCACGCTGCTGTGGCATCAGGTGGTGCAGGCGCAGCAGAAGTACCTCGATCAAGGCGAGAAGCCGATGCCGGCGCTATTCCAGGCCATGGCAGACGTGGAGAATGCCCAGGACAACGAATTCGCGATCCCGCGCCGCTTCAGTGTGACAATGCGCGAGATCTGGACGCTGCAGCCGCGCTTTGAAAGCCGCGTCGGACAGCGTCCCTACCGCTTCGTCGAGCAGCCCCGCTTCCGGGCCGCTTACGATTTCTTCCTGCTGCGCGCCGAGGCCGGTGAAGTGCCGCAGGCACTGGCCCACTGGTGGGGGGCGTTCGAAACCGCGGACGAGGCCGAGCGCGAGGCGCTGATCGAACAGGCAAAGTCCGAGGGCGAAGGCCCGGCTGCGCCCGCACGCAAGCGGCGACGTCGACGCAGCAACAATCGCAAGAACCGGCCCGAAGCCGACGGAACCCCATCGTGACCCGTGCCTACGTCGCTCTGGGCAGCAACCTGGAGCAACCCGAACAGCAGATCAGGGCCGCCCTCGCGGCCCTTGACACTTTGGAGGGGGTGCGTCTCGTGCGGGCCTCCGCACTGTACCGGACCCGTCCGGTGGGGTATCTGGACCAGCCGGACTTCATCAATGCCGTGGCCGAGGTCGAGACGGTGCTGTCCGCCAGCGATCTCTTGTCCGCCCTGCTGGCTTTGGAGACGCGCTTCGGACGGGTACGCTCCTTCCGCAATGCGCCGCGCGTACTGGACCTGGACCTGCTGCTGTACGACGGCTGCGAGCAGGCGGGGCCGACGCTGACGCTGCCGCATCCACGCATGCACGAGCGCGCATTCGTCATGGTGCCCTTGGCCGAGCTGGCGCCGGATCGTGCAGTGGGAAGCCACGGTACGGTGGCCGCGCTGGCTGCAACGCTTGCAACTCCCGATATCGAAAGGTTGGCCGAAGCATGACTGGCAGACAGACAGAAGGCATCAGCCCGCAGTGGCGTTATCTGGTCGTGGAAGGACCGATCGGCTCGGGCAAGTCTGCCCTGGCCCGTCGCCTCGCCGAGCATAGGGGCGTGCACCTCCTGGCAGAGCAGCCAGAGGCCAACCCCTTCCTTGCGCGGTTCCACCGGCATTTTCCGCACCATGCCCTCGCCACCCAACTGGCTTTCCTGATGCAGCGGGCCGACAGCGCGCGCGCCATGATCGGTGGCGAGCTTTTCGGCCAACCTCTGGTGTCGGATTTCCTCTTCGAGCGAGATGCCCTGTTTGCTGGCCTGAACCTGGACGAGGAAGAGCAGGGACTGTACCGCCGGCTGGCCCAGTTGGCTCTGCCCGAGCATCCCGTGCCGGATCTGGTCATTTACCTGCAGGCGTCCGAAGAGACGCTGCTTTCCCGCGTCGCGGCACGGCCCGACAGCGAGGTCGTCCCCTATCCGGACGGCTACCTGAAACGGGTGCATGCCGCTTACAGCGAATTCTTCCACCGCTACGATTCCGCGCCCCTGCTGATCGTGAATACCGACCACCTGGATCTGGTTGAAGGGCAGGAAGATTTCGAGCTATTGTTGCGCTGCATCAGCGAAGTGCGCGGACAGCGTAGCTATTTCAACAAGAGCGTCTGAGCCCCTGCCACAGCAACGAGGACCCCATCCCATGCGTACCACTGTCAACACCCTGCAGAAAATGGCTGCCGAAGGGCAGAAGATTTCCATGCTGACCTGCTACGATGCGAGCTTTGCCGCCTTGCTGGACGAGGCCGGCGTCGACATCCTCCTGATCGGGGACTCGCTGGGGATGGTGGTGCAGTCGCATGACTCCACGCTGCCTGTCACACTGGACGAGATGGTCTACCACACCCGCTGCGTGGCGCGCGGCGCCTCGCGCGCCCTGGTCTTGGCGGACTTGCCCTTTGGCGCTTATCAGGAGAGCCTGGCCCAGGCCTTTGCCAGCTCCGCGCGGCTGATGCAGGCCGGCGCCCACATGGTCAAGCTCGAGGGCGGTGGCTTCATGGCCGACACCGTACGCTTTCTGGTCGAGCGGGGCATTCCGGTCTGTGCCCACATCGGCCTGACGCCACAGTTCGTCAACGCCTTCGGTGGCTACCGAGTGCAGGGCAAGTCCGCCACCGACGCCGAGCGCATCCTTGAGGATGCCCAGCGTCTGGCCGACGCCGGCGCCAGCCTGGTGCTGATGGAGTGTGTCCCGGCCGATCTAGCCCGTCGTGTGACCGAAACCCTCTCCGTACCCACCATCGGCATCGGAGCCGGCCCCGATGTCAGCGGCCAGGTGCTGGTGCTGCACGACATGCTCGGCGTGTATCCGGGCAAGAAGGCCCGCTTCGTGAAGAACTTCATGAACGGCGCCCCTTCCATCCAGGCGGCAGTCAAGGCGTATGTCGAATCCGTCAAGAACGGAACCTTCCCTACCGCCGAACACTGCTTCTGAAAGGTTTTCCATGCAGGTCATCCGTTCCATTGCCGAGCTGCGCGCATGGCGCCGTTCGGCCGGCCCCGTTGCCTTCGTTCCCACGATGGGCAACCTCCACGAAGGCCATCTGGCGCTGGTTGCCGAGGCACGCCGCCAGGCGACCAGCGTAGTCGTCAGCATCTTCGTCAACCGCCTCCAGTTCGGCCAAGGGGAAGACTTCGACGCCTATCCACGCACCTTTGACTCCGACTGCGCCAAGCTGGAGGCCGCCGGCGTGGACGTGCTGTTCTTCCCGGACGAGCGCGAGCTGTACCCACGTGTACGTCAGGATTTCAACGTCGAGCCTCCGCACATCCAGGACGAGCTGTGTGGAGCCTTCCGCCCTGGGCACTTCCGCGGCGTGGCCACTGTGGTGACCAAACTGTTCAATATTGTGCAGCCAGACGTGGCCTGCTTCGGCAAGAAAGACTACCAGCAGTTACACGTCATCCGCGCCATGGTCGACGACCTGAACATGCCGGTTACCATCGTGCCGGTGGATACCGGACGTGCCGAGGACGGGCTGGCTCTCTCTTCCCGCAATGGCTATCTCAGCCCGGCGGAGCGCAGCGAGGCGTCGCGGCTCTACCGCGTACTCTCTGGCATCCGAACCGCCCTGCTGGCTGGCGACAGCGACTATGCCAGCCTTGAGAAAGCCGCCAGCCGGGAGCTGGAGCAACATGGCTGGCGAGTGGACTACGTCGAGGTGCGCCAAGCCGACACGCTGGAGGTGGCGCATGCCGGCGAGCCACGGCTGGTAGTGCTGGCCGCAGCACGTCTGGGACGCACCCGATTGATCGATAACATCGAAGTCTATCGCTGACCCAGGCGTTGAGACGGTTTCATGCGAGGCTGCCCGATGCAGCCCGTTCACGAGGAAAGGCAAGACATGCAGCGCACGATGCTCAAATCCAAGATCCACCGGGTGACGACCACGCACGCCGAACTGCACTACATCGGCTCCTGCGCGATCGACGAGAACCTGCTGGAAGCGGCCGACATCCGTGAGTACGAGGAAGTGCACATCTGGAACGTGACCAACGGCGAGCGGTTCGTAACCTATGCCATCCGTGCCGAGCGCGGTTCCGGCACCATTTCGGTCAACGGCTCGGCCGCGCGTCGCGCTGCACCCGGTGACCTTCTGATCATCGCTACCTTTGCCCATTTCGAGGACAGCGAGATCGCACAGCACCAGCCGCGTCTGGTGTTTGTGGATGGCCACAACCAGCCGGCGCAGATCGACCGCAGCACTCCGGTGCAGCCGGCCTGACCGGCGCCCTCGCAAAACGGCCCCGCCAAGCGGGGCCGTTTGCTTTTATGCTACGCCCCCCGACCGCAGGGTGGGCAGGGCGTGCGCAGCGGTGATGCCGGAGGTTGGCAAGCTGCCCAGCTTGCCGGATAGTAAGGAAAAGGAGAGACGCATGGAATGGCTATCCGGAAGCTGCCTGTGTGGCGCGGTGCGCTATCAGGTTCGCGGCGAACCGCTTTTTATCACCCACTGCCACTGCCAGAGCTGTCGCAAGGCCAGCGGGGCGGCTTTTGTGACCTGGTTTACAGTCCGGGATGCGGAGGTGGAATGGCGGGGAACCGCCCGTACCCTTTACCGCTCCTCGGCAGCGGTAGAGCGGGGGTTTTGCCCGCACTGTGGCACTCCGCTGTCCTACCACCACGAGGCTGCCGGAGACGAGATCGACATCACGGCCGCGACGCTGGACCAGGCAGAGCGGCTGGTACCGGAAGACCATACTTGGTGGCGGGAGCGGCTGCCATGGATCGACCATCTGGCCGATCTGCCGGCGTATGCGCAGTTTCGCAGGGGCCGGCCGCTGACGCCGGCCCAGGCTGCCCAGTTGCCCGGCTCAGCCGAGGAGCGGCTCCCGGGAGACGATCACGCCGTCCTCGTCGGCAAACAGCCACTCGCCGGGTTGGAAGGTGACCCCCCCGAAGGTAACGGCTAGACCCCGCTGGCCCTCACCACGCTTGACCGACTTGCGCGGGTGCGTTGCCAGCGCACGGATGCCCAAGGGCAGCCGGCCCAAGGCGACACTGTCACGGATGCAGCCATAGACCACCACCCCGGCCCAGCCGTTGCGCACTGCAAGTTCCCCGATCTGGTCGCCCACTAGGGCGCAGCGTTGCGAACCGCCACCATCCACCACCAGTACCCGGCCATTCCCGGGCTCGCCCAGCGTCTCGCGCACGAGGCTGTTGTCCTCGAACAGCTTCAGCGTTTCGATGCGCCCGAAAAAGCGCGAGGTGCCGCCGTAGGATCCGAGGATCGGATCCACTACCCGGACGGCCTCCTCGTGGGCATCGCAAAGATCGGTAGTCTGGAAGTCCATCTTCATCTTTCTCCTTGTGCTTGCGTTGCAGAGGGCGCCTCTGCCGGGCGCCTCGCCAAGAAAAAGGCCGCCTTGCGGCGGCCTGGAATCACTGTATCTGCAGCGGCACGAACAGTGTGTTGTCCATGCGCCTGATAAGAAGTGCGATGCTGCCGTTGGCCGAAGCCAGGGCCTTCTCGAAACTGGCCACGGTGGTGATCTCAGTCTGATTGAGGCCGACGATGACGTCGCCGTGCATCAGACCGGACCGCGCCGCCACCCCCTGCGCTTTCTGGACCATCAGTCCGCCCTTGATGCCCAGTTCGTTACGCTGAGCTGGGGTGAGTTCGGCCACCGTCAGGCCGAGGCGGCCAAACTGATAGCTCTGCGGGGAGGTCTGAGGCTGCTCCTGCTGCGGTTGCGGGGTAGGGTCGCCGGAGAGCTCGCCCAGAGTGACGGTGATGTCCTTTTCCTGACCCTTGCGCCATACGCCGAGGCGCACCTTGGCGCCGGGCTGGAAAGCTCCGATCATGATCGGCAGGTCTTTCGAGGTGGCCACCGGCTTGTCGTTGAGCCGCAGGATGATGTCGCCCACCTCCAGTCCGCTGCCCGCGGCCGGGCCCTTGGGCTCCACGCGCACCACCAGCGCACCGGCCGGGCTTTTCAGGCCGAAGCTCTGTGCCAACTCCTGCGTGACCTCTTGGATATGCACCCCCAGCTGGCCACGGCTGACCTTGCCCTTGGACTTGATCTGCTCGGCCACATTCATGGCGATATCGATCGGGATGGCGAAGGAGATGCCCATGAAGCCGCCCGACCGGCTGTAGATCTGGGAGTTGATGCCGACCACCTCACCCTTCAGGTTGAACAGCGGGCCGCCGGAGTTGCCGGGGTTGATGGCCACGTCCGTCTGGATGAAGGGGACGTAGTTCTCGTCCGGCAGGCTGCGGCCCTTGGCAGAAACGATGCCGGCGGTGACCGAGTTCTCGAAGCCGAAGGGCGCCCCGATGGCGGCCACCCATTCGCCCACCTTCAGGTCGGCCGGGTTGCCCGGTTTGACCACCGGCAGGCCAGAAGCGTCGATCTTGAGCACTGCCACGTCGGTACGCTTGTCCAGACCGACCAGCCGTGCCTTCATCTCGCGCCGGTCGGTCAGCATCACCTTGATCTGTCCGCTGCCCGAAACCACATGGGCGTTGGTCAGCACGAAGCCGTCCTCGCTGATGATGAAGCCGGACCCGAACGAGACGCTCTCGCTGGGTTGCTGCGGCTCGGGCTGGGCGTTCGGGTTGGGGATGAAGCGGCGGAAAAAGTCGTAGAAAGGATCGTCTTCCGGAATGGGGAAGGGGAGCTCGTTCTGTGCTGGCGCGGCCGCTTCGGTGCGGCTTGCCTGGATATTGACCACGGCTGGGCCTTCCCGGTCCACGAGCTGGGTGAAGTCCGGCAACAGCATCTGCACCGTGCCATCCTGCTTGGCAGGAACGGCCACGGTGGAGAGCGGTTCGTTCTTCTTGAACAGGGCTTCGATCTTGTCGCAGCCGGTCATAAGCGTCGCCGTCAGGGTGGCGATGGTGGCTGCGCGAAGATATACGTTCACGAATCGTCCTTTCGAGGGCTGCATGCGTCCGGCGTATGCCAAGCCGGTACGCCAACGGGTTTCTATGATACCGGTTTTGCCCGGTATTCGCAGAGGTCGACGATGACACAGCGCCCACATTCGGGCTTGCGCGCCTTGCATGTGTAGCGGCCGTGAAGGATCAGCCAGTGATGGGCATCCTGCCGGAACTCCGGTGGCACTACCTTCATCAGCCTTTCCTCCACCGCACGCACATCCTTCCCAGGGGCCAGACCGGTACGGTTGGCCACCCGGAAGATGTGGGTGTCCACCGCAATCACGGGTTGGCCGAAGGCAGTGTTGAGCACCACGTTCGCGGTCTTGCGGCCGACGCCGGGCAGGGCCTCCAGTGCCGCACGCGATTGCGGCACTTCGCCGCCATGCTGCTCCAGCAGAATCCGGCAGGTGGCGACCACATTGCGCGCCTTCGTGCGGTACAGCCCGATGGTGCGGATATATTCCGTCAGGCCTTCCTCCCCCAGCGCCAGGATTGCCTGGGGCGTGTTGGCCACCGGGTACAGCCTGCGGGTGGCTTTATTCACACTGACGTCGGTGGCTTGTGCCGACAGCATGACGGCGATCAAGAGCTCGAAGGGCGTACGGTACTCGAGTTCGGTGGTGGGCGCCGGGTTGGCCGCCTGCAGGCGCCGGAAGATCTCATGACGCTTGGCCGGATTCACGTTGCAATTTCCCGTATTGTGGCGGCTGTTTGCTGTCGTTGACGGGCCTCATGCCACTGCTTTAGAGCAACAAGCAGGCCCAGGCCGAAAAAGGCCCCGGGCGGCAGCAGGGCCAGCAGGAAACCAGGGCTGGCACCGCTGCCCAGATGCAGGGTCATGGCCTTGCCCGCCGGGCCAAACACCAGTTCGGCGCCGGAGAGCAGCGTGCCCCGTCCAAGCAGTTCGCGCACCGCGCCTAGCACCGCCAGCACCAGTGTCAGCCCCAACCCCATCGAGAAGCCGTCCAGCATCGATGCCCGCACCGGGTTGCGCGAGGCGAAGGCTTCGGCACGCGCCATGACGATGCAGTTGGTGGTGATCAGTGGAATGAAGATGCCCAGCACCGCATACAGACCGTGTAGATAAGCGTTGATCAGCAGGTCCACGCAGGTGACGAGGGCGGCGATGATCAGGATGAACACTGGGTTGCGGATTTCGCTGGGGATGTGATCGCGCACCGCAGCGATTGCCCCGCCGGAGAGGGCGGTGACGAGCGCGGTGGCCAGGCCGAGCGAGACGCCGTTGATGATACTGGTACTGATCGCCAGCACCGGGCACAGACCCAGCAACTGGACAAGGCCGGTGTTCTGCTTCCACAGGCCGTTGAGAAAGATGGTGCGCCACGGGCCGGGCACGGGTGCCGGGTCGGGCAGAGTTTCGCTTGTCATGTGCATGTTCTGCCGTAAGTTAGTCGCTGACGAGGGCGTCGTGATGGGCATGGTAGTAAGCCACGGTACGGGCCACCGCTCCG
The DNA here is from genome assembly GCA_004346645.1 of Gulbenkiania mobilis. Classification (GTDB taxonomy): domain Bacteria; phylum Pseudomonadota; class Gammaproteobacteria; order Burkholderiales; family Chromobacteriaceae; genus Gulbenkiania; species Gulbenkiania mobilis. Next base: position 107,837 of record SMDA01000007.1, on the reverse strand, counting down.
GCCACCGCACGGGCCGAGATGGTGGCACCAGCCATGTAATCGATCTGGCCGCCGTCCTTCTTCACTTTCCATTGGGTGCCCGGCCTGGCGGGCAGCCCTTCGAACTGACGGGCCCAGGGGCTCTTGGCCGGGTCGATGTAGTCGCCCAGACCCGGCGTTTCCCGGTGGGCGATCACGCGCACGCCGCCGAGCCGGCCGTCGGCGCGGATCCCCACCAGCAGGCGGATGCGCCCGCCGTAGCCGTTGGGTGCGGCGGTTTCGAAAACATGGCCGCTGATCCGGCCGTGCAGCCGCGCCGTGTAGAGACTGGCTTCGACTGGGGCGCCCAGCTCGCGCACTGCCTCCGGCGGAAGCAGGCGCCGGGTGGTGCCCAGCTGGTTGTCGAACGCGCCGGGCGGCAGGGTCTGAGCAATCAGCGCTTCGCGGGCGGCGGCCTCGTTGGCCGCCACGATGTCGCCGGTCAGGGTGTAGGTGCCGGCCAGGACGGTCGTCACGACCAGAGTGAACACGCCCAGCCGGCTTGCCTGGCGCAGGGCCTCGCGGGTGGCTTCGCTCATCGTCGCGCCCCTTTCGCCTGACCGAAGGCAGGCGGCCGGGTCAGCGTGTCGATCAATGGTACCGCGATGTTGAAGATCAGTACGGCGAACGCCAAACCATCGGGATAGCCACCAAAGACACGGATCAGATAGGTGAGCGCGCCCACCAGGAATCCGAACAGCCATTGACCGCGGGGCGTGGTGGGCCCTGTGACCGGGTCGGTGACGATGAAGAAGGCGCCCAGCAGGGTAGCGCCAGTCAGGACATGAAAACCGGGGCTGGCAAAGCGTTCCGGCATGACCAGCCACAGCGGCAACGCCAGGGCCAGCAGGCCGCACAGCAGGCCAAGCGGCGCGCGCAGGCTGATGATGCGTTGCCGCCACAGCCACAGTCCGCCCGCCAGCACTGCCAGGCCTAGCCATTCGCTACCGGCGCCGCCGAAGTGGCCATATAGCGGAGAGGCGACCAGGCGGGACACCTCACCCCCACCCAGAAGCCCAGTCTTGAGCGCATCCAGCGGTGTAGCCGATGAGAGTGCGTCAAAGCTGCCTGCCGGTGGCGTGCGCAGGAAGATCCAGCGGATCTGCTCCGCCGTAGACAGCGGTGACAGGGGCGAGCCCCACTGTCCCATCTGCGAGGGGAAGGAGACGATCATCGCGGCAAAACCTACCATCGCCGGGTTGAAGGGGTTATGGCCCAGCCCGCCGTACAACTGCTTACCGGGAACGATGGCAAACAGCGTGGCGAGCACGATCAGCCACCACACCCCCAGAGGGGGCATCGCCAGGGCCAGCAGCGCTGCCGTAAGGAGGGCGCTGCCGTCACCCAGCGACGGTGCCAGCGGCCGTCCCCGCAGACGCAGCATGGCAGCCTCCGCCAACAGTGCGGTGAACACCGCCAGCAGCAACTGCACCAGCACGCCCGCGCCCCAGAGCCAGCAATACACGCCGAAGGCAGGTACCAGGGCCAGCAGGACTTTGAACATGACGCGCGAAACCCGGACCGTACGGGTGGCATGCGGGACAAACGGCATCAACGGGATTCCTTCTGTTCGGTGGCTGCGCGCCGTGCGGCGGCGCGGGCCATGGCAGCCTCGATGGCGGCCTTCTTGGCCGGATCCATCGCCGTGACAGGTGGGGCAGGGTTGGCCGAAGCCTCGGCTGAAACGCCGGACTGTGTCTGGGCGGCCTCTGCCTTGCGTGCGGCGGCGCGGGCCATGGCAGCTTCGATGGCGGCCTTCTTGGCCGGGTCCATCGCCGTGACAGGTGTGGCGGGTGGGAGAGGGTTGGCCGAAGCCTCGGGTGAAACGCCGGACTGTGTCTGGGCGGCCTCTGCCTTGCGTGCGGCGGCACGGGCCATGGCAGCCTCGATGGCGGCCTTCTTGGCGCTGTCCACGGGAACGCTGGCCGGAGGCTTGCCTGGGTCGGTCGTAGAGGTCGCAACGGCTTCTGCCACAGCCTTGGCCGCTGCGGACTTCTGGGCGAGCCGCTCGGCCTTGAGGGCTTTCTCGTGTTCGATGCGCGCCAGACGCTGCTCGTGCCGGGCACGGGCACGGTCGGCTGCCTGTTTCTCGCGCTCTTCCGCCCAGATCTCGCTCTTTGCGAAGCGGTAGTAATCCACCAGTGGGATGGCACTAGGGCAGACGCTGTTGCAGGCGCCGCACTCGATGCAGTCGAACAGCTGCCAAGCGCGCGCCTTGTCGAACTGGCGCGCCCGGGCAAACCAGTACAGGTCCATCGGCTGCAACTCTGCCGGGCAGGCGTTGGCACAGTCGCCGCAGCGGATGCAGGGCATCGACAGTGGCGGCGGCGGGAACAGGGCGGGGCTGGTAGCGATCAGGCAGTTGGTGGCCTTGACGATACCCGCCTCCAGCGCTGGAAGGCGGCTACCCATCATGGGCCCGCCCATCAGCACGCCGTCGCTGTCCGCGCTGCGGCCGACGGCCTGCATCAGCCAGTCGACAGGCGTACCCAAGGGCACGTCGGCATTCAGCGGGCGGGCCACCGAACCGGTCAGGGTGACGATGCGCGACACCACGGGTTCGCCTTCCAGGACGGCTTGGGCGAGCGAATAGAGCGTGCCGACGTTGAAGCACTGCACGCCCATGGCAGTGGAGCGCACCCCATGCGGAATCTTCTTGCCGGTGAGGATGCGGATCAGCTGCTTGGCCCCTCCGGACGGGTACTTGGTGGGAATGGCCACCACTTCCATGCGGGTGCCGCGGGCGGCGGCCTGCATGGCGGCCAGGGCCTCGGGCTTGTTGTCCTCAATGCCGACCACGATTTCCCGCGCGCCCGTCAGCGTTCCAGCGATCAGCGCGCCTTCTACGATGCGCCCGGCGCGTTCACGCATGAGGCGGTCGTCGCAGGTGATGTAGGGCTCGCATTCCGCACCGTTGACCACCAGGGTCTCCAGCGCCCGCGCATTGAGCTTGAGATGGCTGGGAAATACACCACCACCCTGGCCCACCACGCCCATGCTGGCAAGAAAGGCCCGAACTTCGTCTTCGCTGCGGCTGGCCCAGTCTGTCAGGGGCGTAGGCGCGGCGCGGCGATCTTGTCCGTCCGTCTCGAGGGTGACAGTGAGTTCACAGAGCCCGGAGGGATGCGCCTGTACCACTGGCCCCACCGACACCACGGTGCCAGAGGCGGGCGCATGTACTGCGGCCGAGAGCGTGCCGTCCGGGCGCCCGATCAGCGTGCCGCGTTCGACCCGGTCACCGGGGGCCACGCATGGCCGTGCGGGGTTGCCAGTGTGTTGGGCCATCGAAACATGCAACAAGGGCGCCAAGGGCAGGGTGGCGATCGGGCTGGTGGTGGACGGGAGCTTGTTCTCGGGCGGATGGATGCCGCCGTGAAAGTCGTAGAGCGTTCTCATGCGGCACGCTTGCCTGCGGGCGCAGGCGTCAGGGGGACGACAGGGTACTGCCACTTCCAGGTGGACAGCGTAGGGGCGACGGTTTCCATGTGGATGCAGTCCACCGGGCAGGGGGGCAGGCATAGCTCGCAGCCAGTGCATTCGCTGGCAATCACCGTATGCATCTGCTTGGCTGCGCCGACGATCGCGTCCACCGGGCAGGCCTGCAGGCACAGTGTGCAGCCGATGCAGCGGTCCTCATCGATGCGGGCCAGCGCCGGCAGCTTGGGGGCCACTTCTCCGTCGTAGGGGAGAAACTCCACATTTAGCAGATCGGCCAGCTTGCGGATACCTTCCTCGCCACCCGGTGGGCAGCGGTTGATCGTGTCCCGGCCTTCGGCCAAGGCTTCGGCATATGGACGGCAGCCGGGGTGACCGCACTGGCCGCACTGCGTCTGCGGCAGCAGGGCGTCGATCTTCTCCACCAGCGGGTCGCCTTCGACCCGGAACTTCACCGCCGCATAGCCGAGCACTGCCCCCAGGATCAGCGCAACCGCGGCCATCAGCAGCAGGGCATTGAGCAGCGTCATTTCACCAGCCCCGAAAAGCCCATGAAGGCCAGACTCATCAGTCCTGCCGTCATCAGGGCGATGGGCGTGCCGCGAAAGGCCGCCGGTACGTCGGCGCCTTCCAGCCGCTCGCGCATCGCGCCGAACAGGATCAGGATCAGACTGAAGCCTACCGCGCTGCCGAAACCGAATAACAGCGACTCGAAGAAGGTATGGCTTTCCTGCACATTGAGCAGGGGCACACCCAGCACTGCACAGTTGGTGGTGATCAGCGGCAGGTAGATGCCCAGCACCTGATACAGCAGCGGGCTGGTCTTCCTGACCACCATCTCGGTGAACTGTACGATGGCCGCAATCACCAGGATGAACGACAGCGTGCGCAGGTATTCCAGCCCCAAGGCGGTCAGCAGCAGGTTCATCAGATGGCTGCTGCCCGATCCCAGCGTCAGCACGAACGTGGTGGCTGCACCCATACCGATGGCCGGCTCCAGCTTCTTGGACACGCCCATGAACGGACACAGCCCCAGGATGCGCACCAGCACCACATTGTTGACGAGTACCGCACTGACAAGGATCAGCGCGTAGTGTCCGAATTCCATTCCCGCTGCCCGCCAGGGGCCCATTAGCAAAAGGTGAAATTATGAGGCTGCGCCTCGTTGCCTTCAACTGTTACTGCGACGTGGCAGGGCATGGCGGCGACCTGGCATCAGGGCATGGCGGTTGCTGCCGCATGGGGGCACGCAGCCGCGTGCAGCCCTTTTATCAGGAAGACGAGTATGGACGCAGCTCCGACCGCAGCACTGAAACGTGCCGACAATGCCCTTTCGCCCGCTCCCGTGCTGGCGCTCCAGCCGCTGGCCGCGCACCTGTTGCAACGTATCGCCGCCCTGCAGACCGGCATCCGGTTGTACAACCTGCTGGAAGAGGCGGTGCAGCGTGTGGCCGACACGATCGCCGATGCACCCTTGCGTGCCGTGCTTTCGGCCAACCTGCCCGAAGGGGTGGCGACGCCTCCTACGGTTCACGACGAGGTCGTCGGCCTGCGGGCCGAGCTCGGACGGCAGCTGGAAACCGCTATGGAGGCCCTCGCCAGGCTGGATGTGCCAGCCGCTCAGCCCAGTGCTGATGCAGAGCGCATCGGATGCATGCTGGGGGGGCTGGTAGAAGCGGCTGCCAGTGCCGACACCCCTCTGCAGCAGGTGCTCTTTGCCGCCATCAGTGTCCTTCTGGCGGACAGCGCCGGCTGGGCGGCCCTGGCCACCCTGGCCGAGGCCGAGGAGGAAAAAGACCTGTCCGGGCGGTTCCGGCTGGTATCGGTGGAGGAAGCACAGCAGGCCCAAGCATTGCAGGGTTGGCTGGAAGCGCTGATGTTGGCCGAAAGCGGCCGAAATGTATGACGCGGGCGCGGCGCTTGCCCGCGTGAATGTTCTCCTCGAGCGTTTTGCCCGCCAGCCGGCGGGCATTTTTTTTGCAAACGCTCTGAGCCATTGAATCCAGATCGCCCGGAGGCACGCAATGACCCAGACCGTTCCGCATATCGTTATCGTTGGCGGCGGGGCCGGCGGGCTGGTGCTGGCCACCCGCCTTAGCCATCGTCTCGGGCGTCGCCAGCAGGCCCGCATCACGCTGGTGGATGCCGAACGCACCCATGTATGGAAGCCGGTACTGCACCAGCTGGCTGCCGGTAGCTATGACAGCCATGCCGAGGAAATCGAATACCTGGCGCATGCGCGCTGGCATGGCTTCACCTTCCGGCAAGGGTCGCTGGCCGGTCTGGACCGTGCCCGACGCGAGGTCGTGCTGGCCCCGCTGACCGGAGAAGACGGCAGCGAAGTGTTGCCGGAGCGGCGCTTGGAATACGATCTGCTGATACTAGCGGTGGGTAGCCAGACCAACGATTTCGGCACCCCCGGCGTGGCCGAACACGCTATCCGCCTGGATACCCCGGCCACGGCACGGCGGTTTCACGAGCGCCTGATCGATGCCTGCCTGCGCGCCCAGAATCTCCCGCCTGCACCCGGTCGGCCGCGCATGGCTGTCACCCTGATTGGCGGCGGCGCAACCGGGGTGGAGCTCGCGGCAGAGCTGCACGAGGCAGCCAAGGTGCTTGCCAGCTACGGACTGGACCGGGTGGACCCGGACGCCGACCTGACGATCACCGTGGTGGAGGCCAGCGACCGCATCCTGGCCGCGCTGCCGCCCAGATTGTCCGAGGCTGCCCGGCGCGAGCTGGCCCAGCTGCAGGTACAGGTGCTGACCGGCGAGCGTGTGACCGAGGTCGGGCCTGACTTCGTCGCACTCAAGAGTGGCAAGGTCCTGCCAAGCACCGTCACCGTCTGGGCTGCCGGCGTGAAGGCTCACCCTTTCCTGCATGAGATCGGCGGGCTGGAAACCAACAAGCTCAACCAGCTGGTGGTGCACCCCACCATGCAGAGCACCCGTGACCCGACTGTTTTCGCGCTGGGCGACTGTGCCGCCTGCCCCTTGCCAGACGGCAGCTGGGCCCCGGCCCGGGCGCAGTCTGCGTATCAGCAGGCTCTCCAGCTCGCCGACAACATTGAGCGCTTCCTGAAGGGGCGCCCCCTGCATCCCTATGTTTTTCGAGACCGGGGCTCGCTGGTCTCGCTGGCCGGCTATTCTTCGGTAGGCAGCTTGATGGGCAGCCTCTCGCACGGCAGTCTGTTTATCGAAGGCCAGATCGCCAAATGGATGTACTGGATGCTGCACAAGCGACACCAGATGGCGGTGTCGGGGGTCGGACGCATGCTGCTCATCACCCTGACCGAGATGATCGACCGCGTGCGACGGCCGCGGATCAAACTGCACTGAGCGCCAAAAGCAAAGCCCCAGCGGGGGCGCTGGGGCTTTTGTGAACGCGGTAGGCGGCTCAGAACGGGATATCGTCATCCATGTCGTCGAACTTGGGTGCTGCCTTGGCCTCCGGACGGCGAGGTGCCGGCGGCGGGGTCTGCGACTCTTGGCGCTGGGGGGCTCCGCTACCATACTGCGGGCTGCCACCGCCGTAGCCGCCCTCATCCATCGGTGCGCTGGCGCCACCACCGCTGCGGCCGCCCAGCATCTGCATGCGGTCGCCGCGGATTTCGGTGCTGTAGCGCTCCTGGCCGCTCTGGTCCGTCCACTTGCGGGTGCGGATCGAGCCTTCCACGTAGACCGAGCTGCCTTTCTTGAGATACTGCGCGGCCACTTCGGCGGTCTTGCCGAAGAACACCACGCGGTGCCATTCGGTCAGCTCCTCGCGCTGGCCGGTCTGCTTGTTGTTCCAGGTTTCGCTCGTGGCAATGGCCAGTGTGGCGACGGCGTCGCCAGAGGGCATGTAGCGCACTTCCGGATCGCGGCCGAGGTTGCCGACAAGGATTACTTTGTTGACGGACGCCATGTGTTGCTCTCCTGAATGAGTTGTTGGACGGCTGCCTCGTCCCAGCCATGCTGGGCCACCTTGAGATAGGCCACACCGTCTTCGCGCACGACGACGGCCTCTTCGACGCCCGCTACCGCAGCCAGTGCCTGGGATAGTCGCTGGGCGGCATCGGCACTGGTGTCACCGATGTGAAACATCACTGACTTGACCGCGCGCGGCGGCTTCATGGTGATCGCCATGAGGAGCCAGGCCAGCATCAACGTGCCGGTGAAGCCGAAGACACCGGTGCTACCGTAGTGGTTGTAAAGCCAGCCACCCGCCGCCGCACCGAGGAAGAGGCCGAAAGACTGGGCGGTATTATACACGCCGATGGCTGTTCCCTTGGCGTCTGCCGGGGCAATCTTGGAAATGATCGAGGGCAGCGTGGCTTCGAGGATGTTGAAAGCCACGAAATAGCAGGCCAGCCACAGAACGATCTGCCAGAAGGTGCTGAGGGTGAGCGCCATCCCCAGCTGAGCCAGTGCCATCAGTGCTACCGCGCCCACGAATACCTGCTTGAGTTTGGCCTTTTTCTCACCATAGATAATGGCTGGCACCATCAAAAAGAAGCCTGCGATCACCACCGGCAGGTACACCTTCCAGTGTTCCGACTTGTCGAGGCCGCCCGTCTGCGTGAGTGCGAAGGGAATGACGACGAACATCGCCATCTGTGCGCCGTGCAGGGCAAAGATGCCGAAGTTCAGCCGCAGGAGTTCCCTGTTTCTCATCACTGCGGACAGCCGGCCGGTGTTGGCCTGGGTGTCGGAGTGGAAGCGCGAGACGGCCGGATCGGGGATGAGAAACTTCACGCCCAGCAGGGCCATCAGCGTGAGCACACCGGTGAGTGCGAAGATGCCGTTCACCCCGATGTAATGCGCCAGCAGCGGCCCGAGTACCAGACTGGCGGCGAAAGTGGTGCCGATGCTCATACCGATCATCGCCATCGCCTGGGTACGGTTCTCCTCGCGCGTCAGGTCGGCAAGCAGGGCTGTCACCGCCGCCGAGATTGCGCCCGCGCCCTGGACCACCCGACCGAACGTCAGCCAGTAGATGTCGTGCGCGCCAGCGGCGATGAAGCTGCCCAAGGCGAACAGCAGGAGCCCGCCGTAGATGACCTTCTTTCGGCCAACCCTGTCGGACAGCATGCCCAAGGGAAGCTGGAGCAGGGCCTGCGTCAGGCCGTAACTGCCTAGGGCAATCCCCACCCAGGTAAGGCTGGTGGCGCCAGGCAGGGTCTTTGCATAGAGGGCAAAGACGGGAAGGATGAGGAACATGCCCAGCATGCGCAGGGCATACACCCCCGCCAGGCCAAGACTGGCACGTAGTTCAAGCGAATTCATGGAAAAGTGTCACCAAAGACAAGACGGCGCCGACCATCCGGACGGCGCAGGTAGAGTCTGACTGAGCAAGTCAGGTATATTAACAGGTTCCCCGAATGATCGTGAGTTAGGCATGGATACCATCCGCATACGCGGCGCGCGCACCCACAACCTCAAGAACGTCAACCTAGACCTGCCACGCAACCAGCTGATCGTGATTACCGGTCTGTCGGGGTCGGGCAAATCCTCGCTGGCGTTCGACACCCTGTACGCGGAGGGCCAGCGGCGCTATGTGGAAAGTCTCTCCGCCTATGCCCGCCAGTTTCTGCAACTGATGGAAAAGCCTGACGTGGATCTGATCGAGGGCCTGTCGCCGGCGATCTCCATCGAGCAGAAGGCTACCAGCCACAACCCGCGCTCAACCGTGGGCACGGTGACCGAGATCCACGACTACCTGCGCCTTCTCTTTGCCCGGGTGGGCGAGCCGCACTGCCCGGAGCACGGTGTGGCGCTGGCGTCACAGACGGTCAGCCAGATGGTGGACCACGTGCTGGCGCTGCCGGAGGAAACCCGGGTGATGGTGCTGGCGCCGGTGATCGTGGGACGCAAGGGGGAAAACGTCGAACTCTTCGAGGAGCTGCGCGCGCAGGGGTTCGTACGGGTGCGCGTGGACGGCGAGGTCTACGAGATCGACGCCGTACCCAAGCTCGACAAGAACAAGAAGCACAGTGTGGATGTGGTGGTGGATCGCCTCAAGGTGCGTGCGGACATGAAGCAGCGCCTCGCCGAAAGCTTTGAGACCGCGCTGCGACATGCCGAGGGACGGGCGATCGCGGTGGAGATGGACACCCACGCTGAACACTGGTTTTCGGCCAAGTTTGCCTGCCCTATCTGCTCCTACAGTCTGCCGGAACTGGAGCCACGCCTGTTCTCGTTCAACAACCCGATGGGTGCCTGCCCCAAGTGCGACGGTCTGGGAGAGATCACCTTCTTCGATCCGCGCCGGGTGGTGGCCCATCCGGAGCTGTCGCTCTCCGCCGGCGCCATCAAGGGCTGGGACAAGCGCAACCAGTTCTACTACCAGATGCTGCAGAGCCTGGCGGAGCATTACGAATTCGCGCTCGAACTGCCCTTCGAGCTGCTGCCCGAGAAGGTGCGTCACGTTGTGCTGTACGGCTCGGGTCGCGAGAACATCGCCTTCAACTATATTTCGGAACGCGGCACGCGCTTCACCCGCAGCCACCCCTTCGAAGGCATCGTGCCCAACCTGGAACGCCGCTACCGCGAGACCGACTCGGTGACGGTGCGCGAGGAGCTGGCAAAGTATCAGAACAACCAGCCGTGTCCGCATTGTGAAGGGTCACGGCTGCGTCTGGAGGCGCGCCATGTGTTCGTCGGGCAGCGCACCCTGCACGAGATCAACCAACTGCCGCTCAAGGAAACCGCTGCCTTCTTCGACGGGCTGGCCTTCAGCGGACAGCGGGCAGCGGTGGCAGAAAAGATCGTCAAGGAGATCCGCGAGCGGGTGTCCTTCCTCAACAACGTGGGGCTGGATTACCTGTGCCTGGCGCGCTCTGCCGATACCCTGTCGGGCGGTGAGGCACAGCGCATCCGCTTGGCCAGCCAGATCGGTTCCGGCCTGACCGGCGTGATGTACGTGCTGGACGAGCCTTCCATCGGCCTGCATCAGCGCGACAACGACCGTCTGCTCGCCACGCTGATGCGCTTGCGCGACTTGGGCAACAGCGTGATCGTGGTGGAGCACGACGAGGATGCGATCCGCGCAGCCGACTATCTGGTAGACATGGGGCCGGGCGCTGGCGAGCACGGCGGCAATGTGCTGGTGTCCGGCACGCCGGGCGAAGTGGCCGCCAGCCCCGCCTCGGTGACCGGTGCCTTCCTGTCGGGTCGCCGTCGCATCGAGGTGCCCGCCGAGCGCCGCCAGCCGGAAGGCGAACGCATGCTGCGGCTGATCGGTGCCACTGGAAACAACCTCAAGAGCGTCACCTTGGAGCTGCCGCTGGGGATGCTGGTATGCGTGACCGGGGTGTCCGGCTCCGGCAAAAGCACTCTCATCAACGATACGCTGTACAAGATCGCCGCACGTGAGCTCAACGGCGCCAGCGAGGAGCCTGCGCCGTTCGTGGACATCGCCGGGCTCAACCATCTGGACAAGGTCATCAACGTCGACCAGAGTCCGATCGGCCGCACCCCGCGCTCCAACCCGGCCACCTATACCGGGCTGTTCACCCCGATCCGCGAGCTGTTCTCGGGCGTACCGCTCAGCCGCGAACGTGGCTACGGTCCGGGCCGGTTCAGCTTCAACGTCAAGGGCGGCCGTTGCGAGGCCTGCCAAGGGGACGGCGTGATCAAGGTGGAAATGCACTTCCTGCCAGATATCTATGTGCCCTGTGACGTGTGCCACGGCAAGCGCTACAACCGGGAAACGCTGGAAGTCACCTACAAGGGCCGCAACATCCATGAAGTGCTGGAGATGACGGTGGAGCAGGCGCTGGAGTTCTTCAGCGCAGTGCCCTCGGTGGCGCGCAAGCTGAAGACGCTGATGGACGTGGGGCTGGGCTACATCCGGCTGGGCCAGAGCGCCACCACGCTGTCCGGTGGCGAAGCACAGCGCGTCAAGCTGGCGCTGGAACTGTCCAAGCGCGACACGGGCCGCACGCTCTACATTCTTGATGAGCCGACGACTGGCCTGCATTTCCACGATATCGACCTGTTGCTGCAGGTGCTGCATCGCCTGCGCGAGAACGGCAACACGGTGGTGGTGATCGAACACAATCTGGATGTCATCAAGACGGCCGACTGGGTGATCGACCTGGGGCCGGAAGGCGGCGCCGGGGGCGGGCAGATCATCGCTGCGGGCTCGCCCGAAGCAGTGGCTGCCCATCCTGCCAGTCACACCGGCCGTTACCTCGCTCCGCTGCTGAAGAGAGACCGTGCGGACGATTAAGGCGCCGCGGAACGGAAAAACCCGCCTTGCAGAGGCGGGTTTTTCTTTGCTGCCGGGGGCTAGACGATGATGCCGCCACCCAGACAGATGTCTCCCTGGTAGAGCACGGCAGACTGGCCGGGTGTGACCGCCCACTGCTTGTCCTGGAAGGTCAGGCTGGCCTTGCCGTCAACGATGGGGGAGAGGCTGCAGGCTGCGTCGGCCATGCGGTAGCGGTTCTTGGCAGCATATTCACCGGGCTGCGGCGGGCTGGGCAGAGTCCAGGACAGGTCGTCCATGGACAGCGTGGCCCGCAGCAGCAACGGGTGGTCGTGCCCCTGTACCACGATCAGCCGGTTGCCCGGGATGTCCTTGCCGCCGACGAACCAGGGCTCGCCGCTACCGTCCCGGCTGCCGCCGATGTTGAGCCCCTTGCGTTGCCCCAGGGTGTAGTACATCAGGCCGATGTGCTCGCCCACCACCTTGCCTTCGGGGGTGATCATCTCACCCGGCTGGGTGGGCAGGTAACGCTGCAGGAAGGCCCGGAACGGCCGTTCCCCGATGAAGCAGATGCCGGTGGAGTCTTTCTTGGCAGCCGTCGGCAGGCCGGCCTCTTCGGCCAACCTTCTCACCTCGGTCTTGTGGAGGTCACCCAGCGGGAAAAGGGCACGGGCCAACTGGTGCTGCTGCAGGCGATACAGGAAGTAGCTCTGGTCCTTGGAAGGGTCCACTCCCTTGAGCAGGTAGTGGACGCCTTCCCTTTCCTCTTTGCGGGCGTAATGGCCGGTGGCGATACCGTCCGCCCCCATCGCCATGGCATAGTCCAGGAAGGCCTTGAACTTGATTTCCGCATTGCACAGCACGTCCGGGTTAGGCGTGCGGCCGGCGGAATATTCCCTGAGAAAATACGAGAACACGCGGTCTTTGTATTCCTTGGCGAAGTTGACGATCTCCATGTCGATGCCGATGATGTCGGCCACGCTCAGCGCGTCCAGCGCATCCTGCTTGATGGAGCAGTACTCGTCGTCGTTGTCGTCTTCCCAGTTCTGCATGAAGACGCCGATCACCTCGTGTCCCTGCTGCTTGAGCAGCCATGCGGTGACTGATGAGTCCACGCCGCCGGACATGCCGACGACGATCCTTTTCTTGCCCGTCACGGGGAGAATCCTTTTTTCCAAACATCAAGGGGCACCACCGCCGGCAGTGCCCCGAAATCATAGAACCATCCATCCACCACCCAGCGTGTCCGGGAGGCGGTCTCTTCCAGTGCCGCGCCCTGATGGTAGTTCACCAGCCACGGGGCGCGGGAAACGATGCCGGCCGGCGCATGAAAGCGCAGCCAGTGGTGTCGGGCGAGATAGTCCAGCATCCGGACAGCATTCTCGCTGTGGTCGATGCAGTCCATGCGGCCGTCGCCCGAATCGTCCACACCATTGCCGGCCTTGTCCTGCCAGATCGGGAGAAGGCGGGCAGCATCGGCGTACAACGCCCTGATCGCCTCGCGTACGGCCTCGCGCTCATCGGCCGCATCCGCTGCCGCGGCAAAGCGGGCTGCGAGGCCCTGCAAGGTCTCGGGGCGGATGTCGAAGCGGCCCTGGCGGTCGCAGCCGTAATGGTAGCAGAGGGTCAGCTGCTCTGCAGCGACCGATCCAGCCGCCGGCAGGCCTATCAGGATGGCCAAAAGGAGAAGAAGGCGCTTCATGGTGTCAGGCGGCGCAGGGCTGTCAGGGGCAGGCGCTGGCCGGCCAGGTAGTCCTCCAGACTGGCCAGTACCGCCGGTGAGCGGTGCAGTGCGGCCGAGGCGCGGATTTCCTCTGCCGTCATCCACACTGCTGCCAGGATGCCGTCGTCGAGAGCCCGGTCGGGTTCTTCGGCCAACGGGCTGCCGCAAAAGGCAAAGCGCAGGTAGGTGATGTTGCTGCCGGCGCGGTCCGCGAGATACACCCCCACCAGGGCCTGCGGAACAAAATGCCAGGCGGTTTCCTCCAGCACCTCGCGCCTCACCGCGTCGAGGAGGGTTTCGCCCCGTTCCAGATGACCGGCAGGCTGGTTGAGGCGGATGCCGTCGGCCGTATCCTCCCGCACCATGAGGAAGCGGCCTTCCTGTTCGATGATGGCAGCGACGGTGGTGTTGGGTTTCCACTGCATATTGCGGGCTCCGCCTTTCTTGTTGTTGACAATCATTCTTATTTTTATCTAGGATGCAATCAAACCTCAATTGTTGATCCGATCGACTCTTCTGCCCAGCAGGCGTGGCCATGTATATCTGTCTTTGCAATGCCGTTACCGACACCCACATCCGGGAAGCCGTAGAGAACGGTGCCACCCGCATGCGCGACCTTAACCTGCAGCTGGGCGTGGCCAGCGAGTGTGGCAAGTGCGCCTGTTGCGCCCATCAGGTACTCAAGGACGCGTTGGCCGAGGCGTCCGGCTCGCCCACCCTGCGCGAAGCAGCCTGACCGACCTTCGGGGCCTGCGGTTGTCTCCTCCCCACCCTGTGCCATAATGGCAAGGTTAACTACGGGAGACCGTCATGCAAGGCGACAAGAAAGTCATCCGCTACCTCAACCAGATACTCAAGAACGAGCTGACTGCCATCAACCAGTACTTCCTGCATGCGCGCATGTACAAGAACTGGGGGCTGAAGAAGCTCAACGACCGTGTCTACCACGAATCCATCGACGAAATGAAGCATGCGGATGCGCTGATCGAGCGCATCCTTTTCCTTGAAGGGCTGCCCAACCTGCAGGATCTTGGCAAGCTCTACATCGGCGAGAACCCGGTGGAAATGCTGCAGGGCGACCTCCGCCTGGAAATGGAAGCGCTGCCGCTCCTGCGCGAGGCCATTGCCTACTGCGAGTCGGTGAAGGACTACGTGACGCGCGACCTGCTTGAAGACGTCCTGGAGAGCGAGGAAGAGCACGTGGACTGGCTGGAGACCCAGCTGGGCCTTGTGGATGCCACCGGCCTGCAAAACTACCTACAAAGCCAAATGGAATCGTGATTCCTGCCTGACAGGGCAGCGGTGGGCACGTAGGGCTGAGCGCGAAAATCGTGCAAGAAAAAAGGGAGCCGTGGCTCCCTTTCGTTTTACCCTCGGCGCTTTACTGGGCCGCCGATGCGGGCTCGCCTGGTGTGATGTCGGCCTCTTCCCAGGGCAAGGCGACCTTGTGGTTGCGCACCCGCAGTTCGCCGTTGCGGAAAACGAACTCGGTTGCCACCTGGCCTTGGTTCTGCGTCAGGTAGCCCTGTTCGGTCCATTGTGCCAGTTGGGTGTCCAGCAGGCTGAGCGCCAAGTTGTCGATCTCTTCCAGGCTTGGCTGCTCTTCGGCCGACGCGTCCACGGTGAAGAGGTTGCGGGCTTGGGCCACCACCAGGTCGTCCAGGGTGCGCCGCGGCAGGTCTACCTTCGCCTCCACGTTGAAGCGCTTGAGGAAGGCGGTGGGGTTGTCGAGATCGGAGCGGGTGAAGCCCTGCAGCCCGAGGTTGCCGGTCAGGCGCGCCTCGCCGTTGGGCATTTTGAGGTAGAGCTCGTTGATCACGAGGCGAGGGTTATTTTCCAGCAGGGGCAGCCCCTCGGTCTTGATGGTGTCGAGATAGCGCTGGCGCAGCACCGCTGGATCCACACCTTCTACCGGGATCGCCGAGATCGTCTTGTCCAGACGGACGAGCGTCGGACCATGCAGGTGGTTGGCCGAAACATCCAGACGCAGGGGCCCGTAGAGCTGATCGTTATAACGGAAAGTCTCGAAGTCGAGCTTGCCACGGGTATTGATGAAGCTGTCCTGCTCGCTGGTCACGATCTGGTAACGCAGTTTCTTCAGGGCCACGTTCGAAGGCCGCAGTTCGCCCGAAGGATTGATGAACTCGCCCACGCGCATGCGGGTGAGCAGGAACACCAGTTCGTTCAGCTTGATGCTATAGGGAACCGCTTCCTTCCAGTTGAGACCGACGGCATCCACCGTCAGCTCGCTCGTTCCCAGCTTCACGCCGGTGGTACCGGGGCGGATGTCGGAGAGGTAGCGCAGCGGGCCGAGCGACAGGCTGCCCTTGGTGGCCGCCTGTAGTACGAAGCCTGGCGTGCTGGCGTCGGTCTTGTACTCCTGGTAGCCGGAGGCGTAATCCACCTTGAGGGTGAAACCCTGCCACTTCATGTGTACGCCCGAGAGCGTTTCTTCGTAGTCGAAGGCGGGCACGGTGACCGACAGTTCGCCGCCTCCGCCGAAGCCGAGGCGGTTGACGACGGTGATCGGAGGTTGGTCACCGAAGAACTTTGCCAGGGTGCGCCGGGTCTCATCGCTCATGGAGAACTCGGTCGTTACCAGCGCACGGGCCGGCTGGAAGTGGCCCTCGGTCAGACCCGGCAAGGGGCCGTGCCGGACGGTGTGCGTGTAGCGGATCGTACGGTTGAGCAAGGGCCGCACATTGTCGGGCATCAGGCTCTCGTAAGGCGCAAACAGTTTGCGGTTGAAGACGAGTTCGGTGGTTTCTGTGGACGTGAACCAGCCGCGCTCGTAAACATGGCTCTTGACCTTGAAAAACGGCAGCTGGGACAACATCTTGTGCTGTTCGGCGAGGGTTTCCTCGGCCTTGAGCCCGGACCAGTAGGCGGCGGCACCGTACAGGACGAGCACGCCTGCAACACTGGCCCCTGCAAGAATAAGGCGTTGTTTCTTCAACACGTGTACATTCTGGCTTCGTTGGAGTGAAGGCCCAATGGTACACCATGCCCGGCCAGAAGGAACCGCCAGATAGCGGCTGTCGGGCAGAGCGTAAACCGCTACAATAGAGCCAAGTCTCTAGACGTTTAATCTTTTTCAAGGCAATACAGAGGTAAACCAAAAACCTATGCAATGGCTTAACGGTTTGATCGACCTCCCGTGGTGGGGGTATGTTCTGGTCGCGCTGGGTCTGACCCACATCACCATCGCGTCCGTCACCATCTTCCTGCACCGTCACCAGGCCCATCGGGCGCTGGACCTGCACCCCATCCCCAGCCACTTCTTCCGCTTCTGGCTGTGGCTGACCACGGGCATGGTGACCAAGGAGTGGGCCGCCATCCACCGCAAGCACCACGCCAAATGCGAGACCGCCGAGGATCCGCACAGCCCGCAGGTGCTGGGCATCAAGAAGGTGCTTTGGGAGGGCGCCGAGCTCTACCGTGCGGCCAGCAAGGACCGCTCCATCATGGAGAAATTCGGCCATGGCACCCCGGACGACTGGCTGGAGCGCAATGTGTACAGCAAGCACAGCGCCAAGGGCATCGTGCTGATGCTCCTGATCAACGTGGTCCTGTTCGGGCCGATCGGCCTGACCATCTGGGCCGTGCAGATGGTGTGGATCCCGTTCTGGGCCGCGGGTGTGGTCAATGGCCTGGGCCACTACTGGGGTTACCGCAACTTCGAGAACGAGGATGCTGCCACCAACCTCTTCCCGTGGGGCATCCTCATCGGTGGTGAGGAGCTGCACAACAACCACCACACCTTCGGTACTTCGGCCAAGCTGTCGTACAAGTGGTATGAATTCGACATCGGCTGGATGTACATCCGCATCATGGAAATCCTGGGCCTGGCCAAGGTGCGCAAGGTGGCGCCCAAGCTCGCCGTCGATGCCACGCAGAACGCGCTGGACATCGGGCTGGAGCAGCTGCAGGCGGTGGTGACCAACCGCTATGCAGTGGCTGCCCGCTATGCACGCGAGCTGAAAGCCGTCTACCGCAGCGAGATCGAGCGTATCCTGGAGGCCCAGCACCGACGCGAGTTCGGTTTCAATCCGGTGAGGAAGATGAAGGTGTGGCTGAAGCAGGACGCCAAGGATACCCCGGCCGTCGAGCGCGAGCAGCTCGAACGCCTGCTGGAGAAGAGCCAGGTTCTGAAGACCATCTATACCATGCGTCAGGAGCTGACGCGGCTGTGGGAGCGTTCCACGCTCTCGCGCGAGCAACTGGTGAAGGAAATGCAGGACTGGTGCGCACGTGCCGAGGCCAGCGGCATCGCCGCCCTGCAGGACTTTGCCGCCAGTTTGCGTCGCGCTGCGGTCGCCTGATTACGGTTGACCCCTGCGCCCGGCCCGCACCTGTGCGGGCTTTTTCTTTGCCTGCGGCCAGTGGGCCCCCGTATGGCTTTGCCGGTAGAATCGGGCACTGTTCGATGTGATGTTGAAAGGATGAGGGTATGACCGTTTACCGCCATAAGCCGGGCCCGCGCCTCGCGGAAGCCTCTGTCGTCAATGGCCTAATCTTCCTGGCCGGGCAGGTGCCCGAAAACCCGGAGGCTGATGCCAAGGCGCAGACCGAAAACGTGCTGGCCCAGATCGACGCGCTCTTGGCCGAACTGGGTTCGGACAAATCGCGTGTGGTGGATGCCACCATCTTCCTCGCCAGTCTGGACGACTATGACGCCATGAATGCGGCCTGGGACGCTTGGGTGGTGCCGGGTCAGGTGCCGGCGCGCGCTACCGTTGAGGCGCGTTTGGCCAACCCGGCCTGGCGGGTGGAGATCAAGCTGGTGGCCGCCCGCTAGGTTCGGCCAACCCTGACACAATGACAAAGCCCGCGTAAGCGGGCTTTGTCATTTTTGCGCCCTTTCAGAAGGGGCCGGTGTAGGCGAGGGCGGGGTCGGCAGGGTGCCCGGCCTGCCAGCTTTCGACCGCACCAAAAAGGCTATCGGCCAGATCCGGCGCTTGGGCGTTGAGCGGTATCACAGGAAGACTGCGGGTCCAGGTGAGCTGCCGCTTGGCCAACTGCCGGGTGGCGGCGATGCCCTTGTCGATGAAGTCATCATAGCTGTCCTCGCCATCGAGAAAGGCCCAGGCTTGGCGATAGCCGACGCAACGCATCGAAGGCAATTCGGGCGTCAGGCCCGGGTAGAGGCGCCGCAGCGAGGCTACCTCGTCGATGAAGCCGGCTTCCAGCATCTGGCCGAAGCGTTTGGCGATCCGTCCATGCAGCCAGGCGCGTTCTGCCGGTACCAGGGCCAGCGCCAGACTCTCAAAGCGTGCGGACGCAGCCTTGCCCCGGGCGGTCAGGGCGGACATGGTCTGCCCGGTCAAAAGGCAGATCTCCAGCGCCCGCTGGATGCGCTGGGCATCGTTGGGTGCCAGGCGGACGGCGGTGTCAGGGTCAAGGCTGGCCAGCCTGCGGTGCAGGGCAGGCCAGCCCTCGGCTGCCGCCTCGGCGTCCAGCTGCGCCCGCAGGGCGGGGTCGGCCTGAGGCAGGTCCGACAGGCCTTCGAATAGGGCCTTGTAATACATCATGGTGCCGCCGACCAGCACGGGCAGGCGTCCACGCCGGCAGATCGTCTCTACCAGCGTGTTGGCCGCCTCGCAGAACTGTGCCGCCGAGTAGGCCTCGGTCGGGTCAATGATATCGATCAGGTGGTGCGGGCAGCGGGCGCGCTCCGCCAGCGTTGGCTTGGCGGTGCCGATATCCATGTCCCGGTAAACCAGTGCGGAGTCCACACTGACGATCTCGATGTCAAAGCGCTCCGCCAGCGCCAGAGCAAGACCTGTCTTGCCCGACGCGGTCGGCCCCATCAGCATCAGGGCGCGAGGCGTCATGCGCAGTCCTCCAGCAGCCAGGCCGCGCCGGCTTCGGCATGCAGGCGGGCAGTGTCGTACACCGGGCAGGCCGCAGCGTGCCCTGGCAGGGCCAGCGTCAGCTCGGTACAGCCGAGCAGCACGGCGTCGATGCCTTCCTGTCCGGTCAGCGCCTGGAGAAGACGGGTGCCCTCGGGAGGGACGCGTCCTTGGCAAAGGTCGTCGAAAATCAGGCGTTGCAAGGCTTGGCGCTCCGCCGGGGAGGGGATGAGGGCGGTCAGCCCCCACGCTTCGGCCAACCTTTCCCGATAGAACGGCGCCTCCATCGTGTACTGCGTCCCCAGCAGCAGCACCCTGCGATGGCCGTCACGGGATAGGGCTGCGCCGGCAGCATCGGCAATGTGAAGCATCGGCACCGGCAGGGCGGTGGACAGGATGGGGTACAGCCGATGCAGCGTATTGGAGGCGAGCAGGAGCGCGCCGGCACCCGCCGCGACCAACCGTTTGCCGGCCTGAAGCAGGCAGGCCTCGACTGCGGGCCAGTTTCCGGTGCGCATGTCCGCTTCCAGCGGAGCGAAGTCCACACTGGCGAGCAGCAGACGCGCCGAGTGCAGTCCTCCCTGTTGGGTGCGTACGGTTTCGTTGAGGATGCGGTAGTAGAGGGCAGTGGATTCCCAGCTGGTGCCGCCAACGATTCCCAGCCAGCGCTCTGAGCTAGGGTGCATCCTAACGTCCCCGCATGAAGAGGTTGTCCAGGTCCCGCAGCGACAGGCGGCTCCAGGTCGGGCGGCCGTGGTTGCACTGACCGGAGCGCTCGGTGGCTTCCATGTCGCGCAGCAGAGCATTCATTTCCGGCAGCGTCAGCTGACGGTTGGCACGCACGGCGCCGTGGCAGGCCATAGTGGCCAGAAGCTCGTTGCGTCGCTCGGTCAGTACCCGGGTCAGCCCGTATTCGCGCACGTCCTTCAGCACCGCACGCGCCAGTTCGACCGCGTCTCCATCCTTCAGCCACACCGGCACCCCCCGCACCGCCAGTTGCGTGGGCGAGAGCAGGGCCAGGTCGATACCCAGCCGCTTCATCGCTTCACCATGCTCGTCCGCCGTGGCCACTTCGAAGCGGTCGGCCGCAAATGATACCGGCAGCAGCAGCGGCTGCATCGGAATCTGGTCGGCTTCCAGTGCCGTCTTCAGCCGTTCGTAGACGATCCGCTCGTGGGCGGCGTGCATGTCCACGATGATCAGGCCGTCCACACACTGACTGAGGATATAAACACCGTGCAGCTGGGCAAGCGCAAAGCCCAACGGCGGCAGGCCATCGGGCGCAGCGGGCAAGGGATTCGCCTTAAGGACGGCTGTCTCCGGCAAGGCGGGCACCGCATAAGGCGCCGGGGCTTCGGCCAAGGTGCCGGCGGTGCTGCGTTCCTCGTCGCGCAGTCCGCCGAACAGGGACTCATACAGCCCGATGGCCCCGCGGGTGACCTCTAGCTGCATGGCCTGCTGCTGGTAACGTCCAGCCGAAGAGGGGGAGTCCGCTCTGGACGGGGCACCGCCCGGGAGACCCTCGCGTTGGGGCCCGGGTGACGGGGCCGTCTCCTCCGACGCAAGGTGTGCGGCCTCCTGTCCGGCCTGGGTGCCCGCCAGGGTCTTGTGCACGCTGTGGAACAGGAACTGGTGGATTGCCTGGCTCTCGCGGAAGCGTACTTCGATCTTGGTGGGATGTACGTTTACATCCACCTGTGCCGGGTCCATCGTCAGAAACAGTGCATAGGCCGGGTGCCGTTCGTGATGCAGCACGTCGCGATAGGCCTGCCGCAGCGCATGCTGTGCGGTCTTGTCACGCACGAAACGTCCGTTGACGTAGAAGTACTGGGTGTCACGGTTGCCCCGGGAGGCTGTGGGATGGCCGGCAAAGCCGGTCAGCACCAGCGTGCCTGCCGAGGTTTCCACGGCAAGCGCGTTGTCGGCAAAGTCGCGTCCCAGCAGGGCGGCCACACGGTCGGCCAGCGCTTGCGCCGGCAGGCGCCACACCACCTTGCCGTTGTGCCGCAGGATGAATTCGACCTGCGGGTGGGCCAGCGCGATGCGCTCGAAGGTGGTGGCGCAGTGGGCGTATTCGGTCGCCTCGCTCTTGAGGAACTTGCGTCGGGCCGGGGTATTGAAATAAAGGTCGACTACTTCCACCGTAGTGCCCTGCGCATGGGGGGCGGGTTCGACCGGGTGCAGGGTGCCGTCGATGGCTACGATCTGGTGGCCATGCTCGCTGCCAACCGGCCGGCTGGTGAGGGTCAGCCGGGAGACCGAGGCAATGCTTGCCAGGCCTTCTCCCCTGAAGCCCAGTGTCACGACGCACTCCAGGTCGTCCAGCGAGGCGATCTTGCTGGTGGCATGGCGGTCCAGCGCCAGCGGCAGGTCTTCTGCCGCGATGCCGCTCCCGTTGTCACTGACGCGGATCAGCTTGATGCCGCCTTGGGCCAGGTCCACCGCAATCCGCGTGGCGCCCGCATCCAGGCTGTTCTCCAGCATTTCCTTCAGCGCCGACGCCGGCCGCTCCACCACCTCGCCGGCCGCGATCTGGTTGACGAGGTGGTCTGGCAGACGCTGGATGCGGCTCATGCTGCACCCCCGCCACGGCGGTGGCGCAGCACGCCCACGATGCCGGGCAGGAAGGAAACCAGAATGATGCCGAAGATCAGGTACTCCAGATTGTTGCGCACCACCGGCAGGTTGCCAAAGAAGTAGCCGGCATAGCAGAACCCGGCCACCCAGATGATGCCCCCTGCGACGTTGTAGGCTAGGAAGCGTCGGTAATGCATAGCGCCCACGCCAGCCACGAAGGGGGCGAAGGTGCGCACAATGGGGACGAAGCGGGCAAAGATCACCGTCTTGCCGCCATGTCGGGCGTAGAAGGCATTGGTGCGTTCCAGATAGGCCGGCTTGAGCAGGCGCGGATAACGCTGGAACAGCGCCAGCCCCACCCTTCGGCCAACGGTGTAGTTGACCGTGTCGCCGAGGATGGCAGCGACGGTCAGCAGCCCCACCAGCGCATGCACGTCCATCTTGCCCATGGCGGCCAGCGCCCCGGCCACGAAGAGCAGCGAGTCTCCTGGCAGGAAAGGCGTCACCACCAGCCCCGTCTCGCAAAACACGATCAGGAACAGGATGAGGTAGATCCAGGGGCCATAGGCGGCCACCAGGGCCGCCAGGTGCACGTCGATGTGCAGGATGAAGTCGATCAGGAAGCTCAGGGTGTCCATGCCGCGATTGTACAGGTTGGCCGAAAGGGCCGGTTCAATGAAAAACGGGCCGGAGAGCCGGCCCGTGCGAGGAAGTGCAGCCGTTCAGACCACTGCCTCTTCTTTCGGTTTCACCGGCTTGATCATGTGCTCGCGCTTCACGCCCAGCGCCAGCGCGATCGGGCTGGCGACCAGCACCGACGAGTAGATGCCAAACACGATGCCGATCGTGAGCGCCATGGCGAAGCCATGCAGGGCCGGGCCGCCAAAGAGCAGCATCGACAGCACCATTGCTTCAGTGGACCCGTGGGTGATGATCGTTCGGCTGATGGTCGAGGTGATCGCGTTGTCGATGATCTGGGCGGTGTTGCGGCCGCGCATGCCCGGCTTGCGGAAGTTCTCGCGGATTCGGTCGAACACTACCACCGACTCGTTCACCGAGTAGCCAAGCACCGCCAGCACGCCAGCGAGCACCGTCAGCGAGAACTCCCACTGGAACAGCGCGAAGCAGCCCAGGATGATCACCACGTCGTGCATGTTGGCGATGATGGCCGATACCGCGAAGCGCCATTCGAAGCGCAGCGCCAGATAGAGCATGATGCCGATGCAGACGATGGTGATTGCGGTCAGGCCATGGCTGACCAGTTCCTCGCCCACGCTAGGTCCCACGAACTCGACCTTGCGCAGGTCTACCTGCGTGCCGCCCGCCTTCAGCGCGCCCAGCACCTCGTTGGACAGCTGGGCCGAGGACTTGTCTTTTTTGGACGGCAGGCGGATCAGTACGTCACGCGAAGTGCCCAGGCTCTGGACCTGTACATCCCCCAGCCGCAGACCTTCCACCCGCTTGCGGATGTCCGGCAGGTTGGCCGCCTGCGGATACTGCACCTCCATCACCGTGCCGCCGGTGAACTCCACGCTGAAATTCAGCCCCTTGGTGGCCAGGAAAAATACCGCCAGGATGAAGGTCACCAGCGAAATGGCCGTAGTCAGCCGGCCGTAACTCATGAACGGGATATCCCGTTTAATGCGGAAAAACTCCATTGCGTCCTCTGCTCGGGAAGCAGGCGGCACCGGCCGCCTGCAGGTTCCTTACTGTTCCGGCTTCCATACCTGACCGATCGACACCGTGGTCAGGCGACGGCGGCGGCCGTACCAGAGGTTGACGAAACCGCGCGATACCAGCACCGCGGAGAAGATCGAGGTCAGGATGCCCAGGCAGTGCACCACGGCAAAGCCACGCACCGGGCCAGAGCCGAAGATCAGCAGCGCCAGGCCGGCGATCATCGTGGTGACGTTCGAATCCAGGATGGTCGCCCAGGCATGCTGATAGCCGGCCTGAATGGCGGACTGTGGCGGCACGCCGTTGCGCAGCTCCTCGCGAATGCGCTCGTTGATCAGCACGTTGGCGTCAATGGCCATGCCCAGCGTCAGGGCAATTGCCGCGATGCCCGGCAGTGTCAGCGTGGCCTGAAGCATCGACAGCAGGGCCACCAGCATCAGCAGGTTCACTGCCAGCGACAGGGTGGAGATCACCCCGAACATGCGGTAGTAGATCATCATGAACACTGCGATCGCAGCAAAGCCCCACAGGGTCGAGTGGAAGCCCTTCTCGATGTTCTCCTTGCCTAGGCTCGGGCCGATGGTGCGTTCCTCGACGATCTGCATCGGCGCGGCCAGCGAGCCGGCCCGCAGCAGCAGGGCCACGTCACCCGCTTCGGCGGCATTCATGCTGCCGGAGATTTGCACACGTCCGCCGCCGATCTCGCTGCGGATTACCGGAGCGGTCACCACTTCGGCGCGTCCTTTTTCCACCAGGATCATCGCCATGCGACGACCGATGTTCTCGGCAGTCACGTCGCGGAAGATGGCCGCGCCGGTGGAGTCCAGGTTGATGTGGACGGCCGGGGTGCCATTCTCGTCAAAGCCCGGCTGGGCATCGTTGATGTTGTCGCCTGTCAGCTCCACGTCTTTCTTAACCAGAATCTTCTGCGGCCCGCGCGGCGTCATCTCGTCCAGAAGGTCGTAGCCGGTGGGGACATTGCCTGCCAGCGCGTCGGCCACCTTGGCGCTGTCGTCCTCCACCATGCGTACTTCCAGGGTGGCGGTACGGCCCAGGATGTCCTTGGCCTTGGCGGTGTCCTGCACGCCGGGCAGCTGCACCACGATGCGATTCGGCCCGGACTGCTGGATCACCGGTTCGGCCACACCCAGTTCGTTCACACGGTTGTGCAGCGTGGTGATGTTCTGCTTCACCGCGTCCGACTGGATGCGGGTAACTTCTTCCGGCTTCAGCGCCAGACGCAGGCGGTAGGTGCTGTCATCGGCATTCTGCGTGAAAGCGGGCAGGGTACGCGCCACCACGTCTTCGGTGGCCTTGAGCGTTTCGGCGTCACGCAGCTGGATCTCCAGCCCGTTGGCGTCACGCTTGATCGTGCCGTAGCGCACCTTCTTGGCCTTCAGCTCGCGGCGCAGATCGCCGGCATAGCGTTCCATCGTTTTGTCGATGGCCGCCTTCATGTCCACTTCCAAGAGGAAGTGCACGCCACCGCGCAGGTCCAGCCCCAGGAACATCGGGTGTGCCTTCAGCCGGGTCAGCCACTCGGGCGAGGCCGAGAGCAGGTTCAGCGCGATGATGTAGTTGTCGCCCAGGGCCTGCTGGATGGTATCGCGGGCCTTGATCTGGGCATCCGGATCATGAAAGCGCACTTTCAGGCTGTTGCCATCGAGGAACATGCCGTCCGGCTGCACACCCTGCTGCTTGAGGGCGCTCTCCACGCGGGCCATCACGTCCGTGTTCACCGGGATGGACTGCCGGCTGCTGGAGACCTGTACGGCCGGGGTTTCGCCATAGAAGTTGGGCAGGGTATAGATCGCCGAGACGACCAGTGCCACCGCAATGACGAGGTACTTCCAGAGAGGGTAGCGGTTCATGCGAATTGGGAAGAGAGAGGATGAGAAAAGGCCGCTGCCCGATCGGGAGCGGCCGCACTTCATAGCCTTACAGCGACTTCATCGTGCCCTTTTCGACTTTCGAGGCGATGGCCGCACGCTGGAAGTGCATTTCCACGCCGTTGGCTACCTCGATCGTCAGGTACTGCTCGCTGGTCTTCACCACGCGGCCGATGATGCCGCCTTGGGTAACCACTTCGTCGCCTTTCTGGATTTCCGACAGCATCTTCTGGTGCTCTTTCATTCGTTTCTGCTGCGGACGCACCATCAGGAACCAGAACAGGACAAAGATCACCACCATCGGCAGGAACTGCATCAGGTCGAAGCCGGAGGGCGTGGCGGCGTAGGCGGGGGTAATGAACATCGAGTCGACTCCCTTCAGAGCATTCAGTCTTTATACGAAACAGCGCATTGTATCGGCGGCACCGGGCTTTTCCAACCGCAGCGCCATCGTCAGGCGGGCTGCATCAAGGCCGGCCGGAGTCTCGGACTTCGGCCAACCCTGCTGGTTCCACAGGCAGGCCCTTCAGTTAACGCCACGCGCCCGTTCGGCCGCAAACGTCAGACGGAAGTCCTCGAAGCGGTCGGCCTCGATGGCCGAACGGATGTCGCGCATCAGGTCCTGGTAGTAGTGGAGGTTGTGGATGGTGTTGAGCCGCGCGCCCAGGATCTCGCCCACGCGGTGCAGATGGTGCAGATAGGCACGGCTGAAGTGGCGGCAGGTGTAGCAGCCGCAGGTTTCGTCCAGCGGGCGCTTGTCGTCCTTGTAGCGGGCGTTCTTGATCTTGATGTCACCCCAGCGGGTGAAGATCCAGCCGTTGCGGGCATTGCGGGTGGGCATTACGCAATCGAACATGTCCACGCCGTTGGCCACCCCGTAGACCAGGTCTTCCGGCGTTCCCACCCCCATCAGGTAGTGTGGTTTCTCCGCTGGCAGCATGTCCTTCAGCTCGGCCAGCATCCGGTACATTTCCGGCTTGGGCTCGCCCACCGACAGGCCACCGATGGCGATGCCGTCAAAGCCGATGTCCATCAGCCCGTCCAGTGATTCCCGGCGCAGATCGCCGTAGAGGTTGCCTTGCACGATGCCGAACAGCGCATTGGGATTTTTTAGGTCGTCGAAGGCGCGGCGCGAACGCTCCGCCCAGCGCAAGCTCATCCGCATCGACTCCGCAGCCCGCTTGTGGTCCACCTGACCGGGCGTGCACTCGTCGAAGATCATTACGATGTCCGAGTTGAGTGTGCGCTGGATTTCCATGGATTTTTCCGGCGACAGGAACAGGCGGTCGCCGTTCACCGGGCTTTGGAAGGTGACCCCTTCCTCGGAGATCTTGTTGAGCGCCCCCAGGCTGAAGACCTGGAATCCGCCGGAGTCGGTCAGGATCGGACGGTCCCAGCCGATGAAGTCGTGCAGGCCGCCAAAAGCCTCGATCACCTCCAGCCCGGGGCGCAGCCAAAGATGGAAGGTATTGCCCAGAATGATCTGAGCGCCGATATCTTCCAGCTCCAGCGGGCTCATTGCCTTGACGGAGCCATACGTGCCCACCGGCTGGAAGACCGGCGTCTCCACCGTGCCGTGGTTGAGTGTCAGCGTGCCCCGGCGCGCGCCGCCCGAGGTCTTGTGTACCGTAAACTTCAGCATTGGGTCCAAAAAGCCGTGTAAATTCAGCGGGCAGTATACTCCAACCGTACAAGGCCGGCGCGACTGTGCCGGCTGGGTGCTTGATTTCTTCCGAAAATGCCGGTAAAGTTCAGCCTTCTTCGACAGGCACGTAGCTCAGCTGGTTAGAGCACCACCTTGACATGGTGGGGGTCGTTGGTTCGAGTCCAATCGTGCCTACCAACAAATTCTAGATTGCATGGAGCCTCGGATGCCCTTCCGAACTAAAACTACCCGTTTGATGCGCTGAGTCGCGCTGGCGGGTTGCTCCATTGCAACGACAAAAGAGTGCGGCGCTGGCCGCACTTTTTTTTGCTTTTTCGACGTGTCCCGACACAACCCTGCGCACGCACCCCATCGCTGCGGCGCCCAAACATCTGGAGTTGCCATGCCTGACATTCGTCTGCCGGACGGATCCATCCGCTCCTTTGACAAGCCGGTCACGGTTCATGAAGTGGCCGCATCCATTGGCGCCGGACTGGCGCGTGCCGCGCTTGCCGGGCGGGTGGACGGCCGTCTGGTCGACACCAGCTATCGCATCGAGGCCGATGCCGAGCTGGCAATCGTGACCGACAAGGACGCTGATGGCCTGTCGATCATTCGTCATTCCACTGCCCATCTGCTGGCGTATGCGGTGAAAGAACTGTTTCCCGAGGCGCAGGTGACGATCGGGCCGGAAATCGAGAACGGCTTCTACTACGACTTTGCCTACAAGCGTCCCTTTACTCCGGAAGACCTCGCCGCCATCGAGAAGAAGATGGCCGAGCTGGCCAAGAAGGACATTCCGGTTGAGCGCTATGAGCTGCCGCGCGACGAGGCCATCGCCTACTTCCGTGGCATTGGCGAGCAGTACAAGGCCGAGATCATTGAATCCATCCCGCAGGGCGAGGTGCTCAGCCTCTACCGCGAGGGGGGCTTCACCGACCTGTGCCGTGGACCGCACGTGCCTTCCACCGGCAAGCTCAAGGTCTTCAAGCTGATGAAGGTCGCCGGCGCCTACTGGCGTGGGGACAGTCGCAACGAGATGCTGCAGCGGGTGTACGGCACGGCATGGGCCCGCAAGGAGGACCTGGACGCCTATCTGCACATGCTTGAGGAGGCCGAAAAACGTGATCACCGTCGCCTGGGCCGCCAGCTCGACCTTTTTCACCTGCAGGACGAGGCGCCGGGCATGGTCTTCTGGCATCCCAAGGGCTGGCAGCTGTGGCAGACCATCGAGCAGTACATGCGTCACACCTTGGCCGAAGCCGGCTACAAGGAAATCCGCACGCCGATGGTGATGGACCGCACGCTGTGGGAGAAATCCGGGCACTGGGAGAACTACCATGAAAACATGTTCACCACCGAGTCGGAAAAGCGCGACTATGCCGTCAAGCCGATGAACTGTCCGGGGCACGTCCAGGTCTTCAACCAGGGTTTGCGCTCTTACCGTGATCTGCCGCTGCGCCTGGCGGAATTCGGTACCTGCCACCGTAACGAGCCCTCCGGCGCCTTGCACGGGTTGATGCGGGTGCGCGGTTTCGTGCAGGACGATGCACACATTTTCTGTACCGAGGCGCAGATCGTCGAGGAGGCGCGCGCCTTCAACGAACTGACGATGCAGATCTATCGCCATTTCGGCTTCGATCAAGTCGCGGTGAAGCTGTCCCTGCGCCCCGAAAAGCGCGCCGGGTCCGACGAAGTCTGGGACAAGGCCGAGTCCGGCCTGCGCACGGCACTTGCTGCGTGTGGCGTGCAGTGGGAGGAACTGCCGGGCGAAGGCGCCTTCTATGGCCCGAAGGTGGAGTACCATATCAAGGATGCGCTGGGCCGGTCTTGGCAGTGTGGTACGCTGCAGCTCGATTTTGTCCTGCCCGAGCGTCTGGGGGCCGAGTACGTTACCGAAGACAACGGCCGCAGTCGCCCTGTCATGCTGCATCGTGCCATCCTCGGTTCGCTCGAGCGCTTCATTGGCATTCTCATCGAGAACCATGGCGGCGCCTTCCCGCTCTGGCTGGCCCCGGTGCAGCTGGTGGTGCTTAACATCACCGAAGCCCAGGCCGAATATGCAACGCACGTGGCCGAAGTGCTGAGGAAACAAGGCTTCCGGGTCGAGCTTGACTTGAGGAACGAAAAGATCAGCTATAAAATCCGCGAGCACAGTTTGCAGAAGCTGCCCTATCAGGTGATCGTGGGCGACAAGGAAAAAGCGGAGGGCCTGGTGGCTGTCCGTGCCCGGGGTGAGGACCTCGGCCAGTTGTCGCTCGAGTCGTTCATCGAACGTCTTCAGTCGGAAAGCCATCCGGTCTGAACGTAACGGCACTCTGCTGAATACACCATAGGAGAATTGGCTATAGCTCAGGAACGCGAAGCACGGATCAACGGCGAAATCACCGCCCGCGAGATCCGTCTGATTGGAAACGAAGGGGAACAGCTCGGCGTCGTCAGCCTCCGTGAGGCAATGGCGTTGGCCGAAGAGCATGACGTAGATCTGGTGGAAATCTCCCCGACTGCGCAGCCGCCCGTGTGCAAGCTGATGGACTACGGCAAGTTCAAGTACGAACAGTCCAAGAAGCGTCACGAAGCCAAGCAGAAGCAGAAGCAGGTGCAGATCAAGGAAGTGAAGTTCCGTCCCGGCACCGACGAGGGTGATTACCAGGTCAAGCTGAAGAACCTGATCCGCTTCCTGGCCGAAGGCGACAAGGCGAAGGTTACCCTGCGTTTCCGCGGCCGCGAGATGGCTCACCAGGATATTGGTCTCGCCCTTCTCAAGCGGGTGGAGGCCGATCTGGTCGAAGTAGGCACGGTCGAGCAGTTTCCGCGTCTTGAAGGGCGCCAGATGGTTATGATGATTGCCCCGAAGAAGAAATAATCGGTTATAATCATCACCTTGATCCGGCAGGGTTTCCTGCCGGATCGGTTTTTTGGGTGCTGCGTCACCCGCAAAAGCGTGATGTCACGGTTTTAAAAGTATCGAAAGATCACCGTGCGTCTAATCTAACGAAATTCAGCGGGAGTTTTCCATGCCGAAGATGAAAACCAAGTCGAGCGCGAAAAAGCGTCTGAAAGTGCTGGGCAATGGTGGTGTGAAGCGCTCTATGGCCTTCAAGCGTCACATCCTGACCAAGAAAACCACCAAGAACAAGCGCCAGTTGCGCGGTACCACCATGGTACACGCCACCAACATGGCTTCTGTTCGTGCAATGATGCCCTACGCTTAAGGAGTTTGATCCATGCCTCGTGTTAAACGCGGTGTCACCGCTCGCGCCCGTCACAAGAAGATCCTCGCCCTGGCGAAAGGCTATCGCGGCCGCCGGAAGAACGTCTATCGCATCGCCAAACAGGCGGTGATGAAGGCCGGTCAGTACGCATACCGTGACCGTCGCCAGAAGAAGCGTCAGTTCCGTCAGCTGTGGATTGCGCGTATCAACGCCGCAGCCCGCGAAAACGGCCTGCCGTACAGCAAGTTCATGAACGGTCTGAAGAAGGCCGCCATCGAAATCGACCGCAAGGTTCTGGCCGATCTGGCCGTTTTCGACAAGCCGGCTTTTGCCCAGATCGTCGAAAAAGCCAAAGCCAGCCTCGCAGCCTGATTGCTTGGACATTAAAAGGGAGGCGAACGCCTCCCTTTTTTTTCGCGGGTTGTCGTCCCGAGTGGACTTTTCAAGAAGTCTGACCAGACCGCCGTTACGGTGCGGTCAGCCTTTTTAATGCATTACGGTGTGATTGAGATGAGCAACGTCGACACGATTCTTGCGGCCGGGCTGGCCGCTCTGGACGGTGCAGCCGACCTGATCGAGCTCGAGCAGGTCAAGGCGCGCTATCTCGGCAAGAGTGGGGAGCTGACCGAGCTGCTGAAGCAGCTGGGCAAGCTTCCGCCCGAGGAGCGCAAGGCGGCCGGTGCCACCATCAACCAGGCTAAGCAGGCCTTCGAGGGTAGCTTCAATGCGCGGCGCGATGCACTCAACGCCGACAAGCTGGCCCGACAGCTGGCTGCCGAGGCGCTCGACGTAACCTTGCCGGGGCGCGGTCCTGGCAAGGGTGGGCTGCATCCGGTCACACTCACCCTCGAGCGCATCACAGAGTTGTTCCGGTCCATGGGCTTTGCCGTGGCCGACGGCCCTGAGATCGAGACCGACTTTCACAACTTCCAAGCACTCAACATTCCCGAAAACCATCCGGCCCGCGCCATGCAGGACACCTTCTATGTGGAGGGGGGCGAGGTGCTGCGCACCCATACTTCGCCGATTCAGGTGCGCTACATGCTGGCCAACCAGCCGCCGATCAAAATCATCGCTCCAGGGCGTGTCTTCCGCGTCGACTCCGACGCTACCCATTCGCCGATGTTCCACCAGATGGAGGGGCTGTGGGTGGATGATGGGGTGAGCTTTGCCGACCTCAAGGCGGTGCTCACCGACTTCCTGCGGCGCTTTTTCGAACGTGACGATCTGCAGGTGCGCTTCCGTCCTTCCTTCTTCCCGTTTACCGAGCCTTCTGCCGAAATCGACGTTCTGGGCGAGCGTGGCTGGCTGGAAGTCGGTGGATGCGGGATGGTACATCCGAATGTGCTGCGCAACGTCAACATCGATCCGGAGCGTTACACCGGCTTCGCTTTCGGCATCGGTCTTGACCGGTTTGCCATGCTGCGCTATGGCGTCAACGACCTGCGTCTCTTCTTCGAGAACGATCTGTCGTTCCTGAAACAGTTCAACTGATCCTGGCGGAGTCCTCAAATGCAATTTTCCGAACAGTGGCTGCGCAGCTGGGTGAACCCGTCGCTGTCGACCGATGAATTGTCGTACCTCCTCACCATGGCCGGCCTCGAAGTCGAAGAGGTAACGGCTGCGGCGCCTGCCTTCAGCGGCGTCGTGGTGGCTGAGGTCAAGGAAGTGGTCAAGCACGAGAATGCTGACCGGCTGCGCGTAACCAAGGTGGATGCCGGGACCGGCGAACTGATCCAGATCGTCTGCGGCGCTCCCAACGTGGCCCCGGGGCTGCGCGTGCCGTGCGCGCTTCCAGGCGCGGTGCTGCCCGGCGACTTCCGCATCAAACCCACCAAGATGCGTGGTGTTGAATCCAACGGGATGCTGTGCTCGGGCAAGGAGCTTGGCGTTCCCGACGAGGTGGACGGACTGCTGGTACTGCCTGCGGATGCGCCCGTTGGGCAGTCGATTCGCGAATACCTGCAGCTGGACGACAGCCTCTTTACCCTGAAGGTGACCCCCAACCGTGCGGATGCCCTGTCGATGCGTGGCATCGCCCGTGAAGTGGCTGCGCTGACGGGGGCACCGCTGCAGGCGCCTGCCTGTCAGCCTGTCGCCGCAGTCTGCGAGTCCACCCTGCCGGTACACATCGAGGCCCCACAGGCGTGCGGACGCTACATCGGCCGCGTGGTACGCAACGTCAATGCCGCCGCTTCCACCCCCGACTGGTTGCGCCGTCGCCTGGAACGTGCCGGCCTGCGCTCGATCTCGGTGATAGTGGATATCACCAACTACCTTCTCCTTGAGCTGGGTCAGCCGATGCATGCCTTCGATCTGGGCAAGGTGGAGGGGGGCATCACGGTACGCATGGCGCGCCCGGGTGAAAAACTGGTGTGCCTGAACGAAAAGGAAGTGGCACTCGAGGAAGACCTGCTTGTAATCGCAGACGATGCCAAGTCGCTGGCCATTGCTGGCATCATGGGCGGCTTGGAGAGCGGGGTCACCCCGTCATCAACCGATATCTTCTTGGAAAGCGCGTTTTTCCATCCCGAACAGATTGCTGGCAAAGCGCGCCGGTTGGGCTTCGGGTCGGACTCTTCCTACCGCTACGAGCGCGGCGTGGATTTCACCCTGCAGCGCGATGCGATCGAGCGGGCGACGCGGTTGATCGTGGACATCTGTGGAGGCGAGCCGGGGCCGCTGACCGAGAGCGTGGGCAGGCTGCCGGAGCGCCCGGCGGTGACGGTGCGCATAGAGCGCATCAACCGTGTGCTGGGTATCCGGTTGGCCGAAGAGGACGTGCACGCTATCTTCCAGCGTCTGGGGTTCGAGGTGGTACCAATCGAAGGCGGGTTCTGCGTGACCCCGCCTGCTGCCCGCTACGATATCGCGATCGAGGAAGACCTGATCGAGGAAGTGGCCCGTGTACATGGGTACGATGCTATCCCCTCGGATGCGCCCGTTTCGCGCCTGCGGATGCTGCCCCTGCCTGAAGACCGGCTACCGCGCAGCCAACTGAGGCGTCAGATCGCCGCGCGCGACTATCAGGAAGTGGTGTCGTATGCCTTCGTGGACGAGCGCTGGGAGCAGGATTTCGCCGCCAACGCCGACCCGGTGCGTCTGATTAACCCGATTGCCAGCCAGATGAGCGTGATGCGCTCCACGCTGATTGGCGGCTTGGTATCGGTGCTTTCGGCCAACCTGAACCGCAAGCAACCCCGCGTGCGTATCTTCGAGATCGCCCGGGTCTTCTGCAAGGACGAGGGTATGCTGGTTCAGCCGGAGAAGGTGGCGGGCCTGGCCTGGGGTAGTCGGTGGCCAGAGCAATGGGGTGTGCCGCAGCAGAAGGTTGATTTCTATGACGTGAAGGCCGATGTCGAATCCTTCCTGCCGCAGGCGGAGTATCGCGTTGCCCAGCATCCCGCCTTTCATCCTGGTCGCTGCGCGGAAGTGGTCGTGGCGGGCCGTGTGGTAGGGGTGATGGGCGAACTGCATCCGCAGTGGGTGCAGGCTTACGATCTGCCTTCCGCTCCTGTTCTGTTCGAGCTCGATCTGCAGCCTGTCGAGGCCTGCATCCCGGTCAAGGCACGGCCCGTGTCGCGATTCCAGGGTGTACGGCGCGATCTGGCGCTGGTGGTTGACGAGTCTCTGCCGGTGCAGACCGTGCTCGTGGCGCTTCAGCAGGCTGCCTCGTCGCTCGTGACCGAGGTGGCGGTATTCGACGTCTATCGCGGCAAGGGCGTGGAGGAGGGGAAGAAGAGTCTGGCCTTCCGTGTGCAGATGCAGGAAATGACCCGCACGCTGACTGACGATGAGGTGGAGGCCGAGGTGAAGCGCCTTCTGGATGCGGCCGCGCTGAAGGCCGGTGCCGTCCTCCGCTAGGGTGTGCGATGACGGGCCCTGCCGGCCGAGCTTGCCGGTAGGGCCGCTTTCACTTAAGTTACGTGGTTGAAGTAAGGGATAGTCATGACTCTGACAAAGGCTGAGCTCGCGGACCTGCTGTTCGACAAAGTGGGCCTCAACAAGCGGGAAGCCAAGGACATGGTCGAAACGTTTTTCGAAGAAATCCGGCAGGCGTTGGAAGCTGGCGATACCGTCAAGCTGTCGGGCTTCGGCAACTTCCAGTTGCGCGACAAGCCCCAGCGCCCCGGGCGGAACCCCAAGACCGGGGAGGAGATTCCCATCACCGCCCGTCGCGTGGTGACGTTCCACGCAAGCCAGAAACTCAAGGGAATGGTTGAACAATACCATGCTAACAAGCAAGGCTGAGCTGCCCCCCATCCCGTCCAAGCGCTACTTCACCATCGGCGAAGTCAGCGAACTGGCGGGTGTCAAACCCCATGTGCTGCGTTACTGGGAGCAGGAGTTTGCCCAGTTGCGGTTGGTGAAGCGCCGGGGCAACCGACGCTATTACCAGCACCACGAGGTCCTCATGGTGCGCCGCATCCGTGAGTTGCTCTACGACGACGGGTTTACCATCCAGGGCGCGCGCCAGCGCCTGATGCATGATGAGGGCGTTGCACCGCCGCTCACAGCGCAGGAGGTGCGCGCCGAGTTGCAGGCAGTGCTCGAAATTCTGGATGGTGCCTTGCCAAAGGTTGCCGGCTGATCTATAATCTTTCGCTGTTGTGTCGGGGCGTAGCGCAGCCTGGTAGCGCACCTGCATGGGGTGCAGGGGGTCGGAGGTTCGAATCCTCTCGCCCCGACCAATAAAAACCTTGATTTATCAAGCACTTAAGCCATCCAGTACGGATGGCTTTTTTGTTTTTAGCGTGCATCATATTAGAAGAACTTCTAATATGATTTCTGCCACGGTCTGCCAGGATGCTGCCATGTTGGCTAGCTTGATAGAAGCAGACTGTCGGTCAAGATTGGGCTCCCCAGGAACTCGGGAGAAGGATCTGCTCCCTCTGGATCTGTCTGTTTCGCTTACCGCTAAGTGCTTGCGCCTGTCTGGCCTTTCGGCCAACCTTGCCCTGTTGAAACGTCTCTTTCGCTTCCATTCATGACTGCTGCTTTTTCAGATCACGCCTCAACTCATCCTGTTGGAAAGGATTCTCCCTGCATTGCACTCTGCACCACCGCCCTGGGGGATATGGTGTGCCGCGGCTGTGCGCGCACTTTCGATGAAGTGGGTCAATGGCCAGGGTTTACGTCAGTGCAGAAGCAGCACGTCTGGCGCTGCCTGCCACATCGACATCGGCTTTTGGCTGTGGCGCAGTGCGCCGGGGTATTGCTGGATGTGGAAACGGATGTGCAAGGAAAAGAGTGGGGTGTAATGGGCCTTACCGACGGGCTGGTGCGCTTTGCCTTGCGTGAGCGCGGCTGGCTCGAAGTGTTAGGGGCAGAGGGAGTGCAAAGGCAGGCTCTGACCGAAAAGGACGGGCCTGCCGAAGTGCTGTCCCTGCTCCAGTTGCGTTGAAGCAGGCTTTTACTGCCCGGGTGCGACCAGAAGCGGGTTGTAGCCGAGGGTCTTGAGCTTCTGCATTGCTTCGTCCGCTTCCACCCGACTGTTGAACGGGCCGAGGTGGACGCGGGTCTCGGTGTGCACTTCCACGCCTTGCTGCCGTAGCGCAGAGACCAGCTTCTGGGCATTGTCCAGGCTGGAGAAGAGTCCCAACTGAACCTGGTAGCCAAGCGAGGTGCCGGCGGGCCGGGCCTTGGGGATTGCGCCCGATGTCTGTGGGAGGTCGGGCTGCGGGGCCTGAGGTCGCGCAGCAAAGGGAGGGCGCTCGGCAGGCTGCGGCCGGCTGGGCGCGGTGGCGGGCTGCGCCTCGGTCGGCGCGGGACGCGGGGCCGTTACCTGAGGCGCACGATGTTCCTGCATCGAGGGGTGTTGTGGCGTGGTCGCCGGTGCTGGAGTGGAGCCAGAGGACGGAGCTGCCTGAAAGCTCGGGACAGCCAGCGGACGGGTATTGGCCGCGGCCACACCCGGTGTCTTGCTGGTGTCGGGGCTGGGCGGCACAGCTACCTCAGGGGCCGAAGCCTCGATTGCCGGTGCAGAGGCTGTCGCTGGGGGTTCGGCCGGCAGGGCTGCCGGCGCACTCGTTTCCGGCAGCACGATCTTGCCCGAGGTGCTGGCCGGTGCCACTTCCGGCACACTCTTGCGGCCGTCTAGCATCGCCACGGCTCCGATGGCCACTGCCACCAGTCCGCCCGCAATCAGCAGCCGCTTCTTGAGCCGGGTGTTGAGGTCCTGTTCGTTGTCAGAAGAGGTGGGCTGCGCGGGAGGCTCGGGTCTGGAATTCATGGCACCGGGTTATGCAGCGACAGGGTTGGAAAAGGCTGGTAACATACCGGGTTCCTCAAAATTGGGTAACCTCAGTCTGGGTGAACGTTTAGTTTACCCAGTTGTCTTGCTATTTGGGAGATTTTTTATGGCTATCGAACGTACCCTTTCCATCGTTAAACCGGATGCTGTGGCCAAGAACGTGATCGGTAAGATCTACGACCGTTTCGAGTCCAGCGGCCTCAAGGTCGTGGCTGCCCGCATGAAACAGCTGTCGCGCGCAGAAGCGGAAGGCTTCTACGCCGTGCACAAGGAGCGCCCTTTCTTCAAAGACCTGGTGGACTTCATGGTTTCCGGTCCGGTGATGATCCAGGTGCTGGAGGGCGAGAACGCCGTCCTGAAAAACCGCGAGCTGATGGGCGCGACCGATCCGAAGAAAGCCGATGCGGGCACCATCCGCGCCGACTTTGCCGAGAGCATCGACGCCAATGCCGTGCATGGCTCCGACAGCGCCGAGAACGCTGCCATCGAAATCGCTTACTTCTTTGCCGCTTCGGAAATCTGCGCTCGCTGATTGACCGTTCCGGACGGCCGCCTGCAGGCGGTCGTCTTTCAAGAGACCTGCATGAAAACCAATCTTCTCGACTTCAGCCTCGACCAACTGACCGCCCACTTTGCCTCGATCGGTGAGAAACCCTTTCGGGCCAAGCAGGTGATGCGCTGGATGCACCAGATGGGAGAGAGTGATTTCGAGGCGATGACCGATCTGGCCAAAAGCCTGCGTGCCAAGCTGCAGGCGTCGGCCGAGGTGGGTGTGCCACACCTGATCACGGGCCAAGCCTCCACCGACGGCACCCGCAAGTGGCTGCTGGACGTAGGTACTGGCAACGGCGTGGAGACCGTGTTCATCCCCGAGGATGATCGGGGCACACTCTGCATTTCCTCTCAGGTGGGCTGTGCGCTGGAGTGTACCTTCTGCTCCACGGGGCGCCAGGGCTTTAACCGCAATCTCTCTACTGCCGAGATCATCGGTCAGCTGTGGTGGGCCAACAAGGCGATGGGGGTCACCCCCAAGAACGAACGCGTGATTTCCAACGTGGTGATGATGGGCATGGGTGAGCCTTTGGCCAACTTCGACAACGTCGTCGCCGCGCTCCAGATTATGCTTGACGACCACGGCTACGGCCTGTCGCGTCGTCGGGTCACCGTTTCCACGTCCGGCATGGTGCCGCAGATGGACAGGCTGCGTGACGCATGCCCGGTGGCCCTGGCGGTGAGCCTGCATGCCTCCAACGACACCATTCGCGATCAGATCGTGCCGCTCAACCGCAAGTATCCGCTCAGCGAGCTGATGGCGGCGTGTCGGCGCTATCTGGAAAAGGCGCCCCGCGACTTCATCACTTTTGAGTATGTGATGCTTGACGGCGTGAACGACAGGCCGGAACATGCTCGCCAGCTGATCGAGCTGGTACGCGACGTTCCCTGCAAGTTCAACCTCATCCCGTTCAACCCGTTCCCAAATTCGGGTTACGCGCGGTCGAGCAACAACGCCATCCGCATTTTCCGGGAAATCCTCCAGGAAGCCGGTTTCGTCGTGACCGTTCGCAAGACCCGGGGTGATGACATTGATGCTGCCTGTGGCCAGCTGGCAGGCCAGGTGCAGGACAAGACCCGTCGTCAGGAAAAGTGGATGCGCATCGCCGAGGAGGGCAGGCAGGCATGAAAGGCAAGTGGCAGGCAACGCTCGCGGCCGTACTGACGGTTGCCTCGGTGGTCGTTTCCCCCGTTCTTGCCGCCCCGCCTTCCGGCAGCCGTGACTTGGCGCAGATCCGCACCCAGCTGGTGTTCGAGTACGTGCGTTTCGGCAACCTCAAGAGTGCGCTGGAGTCGGCCGAACAGGCCGTCCGCGCCGACGACACCTTCGTCCCCGGCCTGCTGGCCAAAGCCTATGTCCACGCCCTGCTGAGCCAGGATGCCGAAGCCGTGCGCATCTATCAGCGTGCATTGCAGCTGGAGCCAGACAATCCCGAGGGCAACAACAACTACGGCCTCTATCTCTGCGAGCATGGCCGCCCGCAGGAGGCCCTGCAGTATTTTGCGCGCGCGCTGGCCAACCCCCTCTACAACGCCCCTCAGACCGCCCATCTCAACATGGGTACCTGCTACATCAAGCTCGGACGGGCCGAGGAGGCCAACAGCGCCTTGCTGGCCGCGCTGCAGGCCGCACCGAACTATCCGCCCGCGCTGAGGGCGCTGGCGCGCTTGCATTCCACCCAGGACAACCCCAAGCTGGCGGCCTTCTACTTCGAGCGGCTGGTGCAGGCCCTGCCGGAAGGACTCGGGGCCGACGACCTGCTGCTCGGCGTGAACATTGCCCGCCGCACCGGCGATGCCGCGCGCTTGGCCGACTGGGCCAACCAGCTCAAAACGCGCTATCCCGACTCACGAGAAACCCAGCAACTGATAAGCGGAAACTGACAATGGACCATTTCCAGCCTGCTCCGGAGGCTTCGGCCAACCCTGCGGTCTCTGTCGGCGCCTCGCTGCGCCAGGCACGGGAAGCCGCAGGCCTGAGCCTGGGCGACGTTGCCGACCGCCTCAAACTCTCCCTGCGCCAGCTCGAGGCGATCGAATGCGACGACTTCGAAGCGTTGCCGGGAGCGGCCTTCGTGCGCGGCTTCGTCCGCAACTACGCCCGCTTTCTCGAACTGGATGACGCTCCCTTGATGGCCATGCTGGATACCCGGTTCCCGTCCAGCCTGAGTAGCGAGCCCGACCTAGGCACGGCAACGGACGCTGCCACCGACACCGCGCCCGTGGTGCCAGCCCGCCGGGGGTTCGCTCTGGCTGGGCTGGCAGGGGGGCTGATCCTCCTGCTCGGTGTCGGCTGGTGGTGGAGTCAGCGTCCGGTCGAGCCCGAGAGTGAAGCGCCGCAGGGGCTGCAGCCCATGTTGACCGAACAGGCCGCCTCGCCGATCGTCGCGGAGTCCGCAGCCTCCGTATCTGGGCCGGCTGTAGGGACGGACGCTGCGTCGGTAGCCAGTGTCCCCAAGACCGCGCCCGTCCTGTCGGCTCCGGTGCCGGCTTCCGCGCCCGCCGCCGCTTCGACCAACGCTGGCGAAGCGCTGGAGCTCAACCTGAAGGCTTCGGCCTGGGTTTCGGTGACCGACGCCGACGGCAAGAAGCT
This sequence comes from Gulbenkiania mobilis, assembly GCA_004346645.1. Taxonomy (GTDB): domain Bacteria; phylum Pseudomonadota; class Gammaproteobacteria; order Burkholderiales; family Chromobacteriaceae; genus Gulbenkiania; species Gulbenkiania mobilis. The sequence continues at coordinate 68,215 of SMDA01000007.1, read as the reverse complement.
GGTGTTCGCTACGCTGCCGGCCGGTACGCAGCGCAGCCTGGCAGGCAAGCCTCCCTTCAAGGTGGTGATCGGCAATGCCCCGAATGTCGAGCTGCGCTACAAGGGGCAGCCGGTCGACCTGGCGGCCCGCACCCGCGGCACTACCGCCAAGCTGGAACTGAATTGAACGCGCAGGTGAATGCATCCATGAGTACGCCCATCCGCCGCCGTCCCACCCGCCAGGTTCGTGTGGGGGACTGCATTGTCGGTTCCGATGCACCGGTCGTGGTGCAGTCGATGACCAATACCGACACCGCCGATGCCGAGGCCACGGCCTTGCAGGTCAAGGAGCTGGCCGACGCCGGTTCGGAGGTGGTACGCATCACCGTCAATAGTCCCGAGGCGGCTGCTCGCGTGGCCGAGATCCATCAGCGCCTCGACGACCTGGGCTGCAAGGTGCCGCTGGTCGGCGACTTCCATTTCAATGGCGACCGCCTGCTGCGGGAGTATCCCGACTGCGCGCGCGCCTTGGCCAAGTACCGCATCAACCCAGGCAATGTTGGGCGCGGAGCAAAGGGCGACGACAAGTTTGCCTTCATGATCCGCACTGCCATCGAATACGACAAGCCGGTGCGCATCGGCGTCAACTGGGGCAGCCTGGACCAGAGTCTGGCCACCCGCCTGATGGACGAGAACAGCCGTTCGGCCCACCCCCTGCCGCCGGATGCCATCATGCGCGAAGCGTTGATCGTCTCGGCCCTGGAGAGTGCTGACAAGGCGATCGAGCTGGGCCTCTCCCCGGACAAGATCATCCTGTCGTGCAAGGTCAGCCACGTGCAGGACCTGATCGCTGTCTACCGCGACCTTGGCCGCCGCTGTGACTTTCCGCTGCATCTGGGGCTCACCGAGGCCGGCATGGGCTCCAAGGGTATTGTCGCCTCCACCGCTGCGCTGGCCGTGCTGCTGCAGGAAGGCATCGGTGATACCATCCGCATTTCGCTGACCCCGCAGCCGGGCGAATCCCGCACCAAAGAAATCATCGTGGCGCAGGAAATCCTCCAGACGATGGGCCTGCGCAGCTTCACGCCGCTGGTCACTGCCTGTCCGGGATGTGGCCGCACCACCAGCACGTTCTTCCAAGAACTGGCCGACCGCATCCAGACCTATCTGCGTGACCAGATGCCGGTATGGCGGCTGCAGTATCCGGGTGTCGAATCGCTTAACGTAGCCGTCATGGGGTGTGTAGTGAACGGCCCCGGGGAGTCCAAGTTGGCGGACATCGGTATCTCCCTGCCTGGTACGGGCGAGGTGCCGGTGGCGCCGGTGTATGTGGATGGCGAGAAAACAGTAACGCTCAAGGGCGAGCACATTGCCGAAGAATTCAAGGCCATCGTGGACCACTACGTGGCCAGCCGTTACGGCCCGGGCGGTAGCAAGCGGCGCGAAGGCGCTGCGCGTACCATCCCCATCCGGCCGCTGGCCTGAGGGGCAGGACAACCAGATCCAACGTATCAAGCACAGAAGACCATGACTCAGAAAATCCAGGCGGTGCGCGGCATGAACGACGTGCTGCCCAGCGAATCCTTCCGCTGGGAGTATTTCGAAGGCGTGCTGCGCGCGCTGCTGGCAGACTACGGCTACCACAACATCCGCACGCCCATCGTCGAATCCACGCCCCTGTTCGTGCGTTCAATCGGTGAGGTGACCGACATTGTCGAGAAGGAAATGTACACCTTCACCGACAGCCTCAATGGTGACAGTTTGACCCTGCGCCCCGAGGGCACAGCCGGGACGCTGCGGGCGGTGGTGGAACACAACCTGCTCTACAACACCACCCAGCGCTTGTGGTACATGGGCCCGATGTTCCGACACGAGCGCCCGCAGAAGGGACGGTATCGCCAGTTCCACCAGATGGGTGTGGAAGCACTGGGGTTTGCCGGGCCGGACATTGACGCCGAGATCGTGGCCATGACGGCCGACCTCTGGCGCCGTCTGGGCATCGACCAGAGCGTGGCGCTGGAAATCAACACCCTGGGTAACAGCAACGAGCGTGCTGCGCATCGCGAGGCGCTGATCCGCTATCTGGAACAGCACGCCGAATGTCTTGACGAGGACGGCAAGCGCCGTCTCTACACCAACCCGCTGCGCGTGCTGGACACCAAGAATCCGGCACTGCAGGCGCTGTGCAACGCGGCGCCGCGGCTGATCGACTACCTGGGGGAAGCATCGCGGGCCCATTACGAAGGCTGGAAGGCCCTGCTGGACGGCCTGGGCATTGCTTACACCGAGAACCCCCGGCTGGTGCGTGGGCTCGACTACTACAACCAGTCAGTGTTCGAATGGGTGACCACCGACCTTGGCGCCCAGGGCACTGTATGTGCGGGGGGGCGCTATGACGGGCTGATCGAGCAACTGGGCGGCAAGCCTGCTCCCGGCATCGGCTTCGGCATGGGTCTGGAGCGCGTACTACTGCTGCTGGAAGCCAAAGGCCGTCTGCCGGAAACCCAAGGCACCGACGTATACCTGGTTCACCAAGGCGAAGGCAGCGCCCTCTATGCGATGCGGCTGGCGCAGGCATTGCGCACGGCCGGCATACGGGTGGTCATGCACTGTGGTGAAGGCAGCTTCAAGTCCCAGATGCGCAAGGCCGATGCCAGTGGCGCTGCAGTGGCGGTGATCGTGGGCGAGGATGAGATCAGGACCGGTACGGCAGTGGTGAAGCCGCTGCGTGGCGGTGATCAGGAACAGATGGATCTGGTGCGCGTGCCCGAAGCGGTGCAGCGCGCACTGGCCGATTAAAGCACAGGAAAACGCACGATGGCGTTCGATTTGCAGGAACAGGAACAGCTCGACTCCCTGAAGGCCTTCTGGCAGCAGTGGGGCAAGTGGATCGCCACCGCCGTGCTGGTGGCTTCTGCAGGCTACGTCGGCTACAAGGGCTATACCCTTTATCTTCAGAAGCAGTCCGAGGAGGCCGGTACGCTCTATGCCCAGCTGGAGCGGCAGTCCGAACAGCCCGACCTGGCCAAGCTCAAGCCGCTGGCGCTGACACTGCAGAAGGACTACGGCGCTACTGCGTATGCCGCTCGGTCCGCCTTTGTGGTGGCCAGGGCCGCGTTTGCCGCGGGCGACCTGGCCACGGCGCGCCAACAGCTGGAATGGATCACCAAGGAAAGCGCTGATGAAGGGCTGACTGCGCTGGCCCGGCTTCGCCTTGCTGCCGTGCTCACCGACGAAAAGCGTTATGATGCGGCCATCACCGAGCTGAACCAGCCGCACCCGGCCAGCTTCGACGCGCTGTTCCTCGATGCCAAGGGCGACGTCTATGTCGCGCGCGGCGACAAGCGCGCTGCCAGCGATGCCTACAAAGCCGCGCTGGCCAAGCTGACCGGCGAATCGCCGGACCGCCAGTTCATCCAGACCAAACTTGATGCCTTGGGAGGCTGATTGATGCATCGCCGTCTCGTAGTTGCCACCATGCTTGCCAGTGCGCTGCTGACCGGTTGCGCCAGCTGGTTCGAAGGTTCATCCCGCCCAGAGCCGACCCGACTCGCCGCCTTCAACCCGGTGCAGGGGTTGGCCGAACGCTGGTCCGCTTCGCTCGGAGACAGCGGCACCGGCGGCTTCATGCCGGCCTACCACAACGGCAACATCGTGGCAGCCGACGCGCGTGGCCAAGTGCGCGAGTTCGACGCCACCACCGGGCGCCAGGTGCGTCAGCTGGATGCTGGCCGTCCCCTCACCGGGGCAGTGGGCGTGAGTGAGGAGCTCCTTCTCTTGGGCACCGCCAAGGGCTCCCTAATTGCGCTGGACCGGCGGACAGGCACCGTGCGCTGGGAGCAGCGCCTGACCAGCCTCACCCTGGAGGCCCCGGTCGTATCCGGCGGGCAGGTGATGGTCCGCACCAATGATGGGCGCATCACCGCCTTTGGACTGGCGGACGGACAGCAGCGCTGGACGTATGCCGCCAGCCAGCCGCTCCTGACGCTGCGTAACACCGGCTCCATGACCCCGGTGGGCACCGAAGCCCTCATCATCGGCCAGGCCGGCGGACGCATCGCCGTGCTTGCCCAGGAAAGCGGCGCGCTCCTGTGGGAAGCCACCGTCGCCACTGCGCGCGGGGCTACCGAACTGGAGCGGGTTACCGATGTAACCTCACGGCCCGCCTTCGACAATGGTCAGGTATGCGCTGTGGCCTATCAGGGGCGCGTGGCGTGCTTCGAAGCCCGTAGCGGTACCCTGCAGTGGGCGCGCGATATTTCTTCCAGCCAGGGCCTGACGCTGGACGAGCGCAATGTCTACGTGACTGCGGACGACGGCAGCGTGCAGGCTTTCGACCGCAGCACCGGGCGCAACCTCTGGAAGCTGGACGCATTGCGTTACCGGTCCGTGTCTGGCCCCGCGATGCTGGGCCGCTTCGTGCTGGTGACCGACCAGGAAGGCTATGCCCACCTGCTATCCAATGAGACCGGCGCCATCGTTGGCCGAACCCGCATCGAGGCCGACCTTCTTGCTACCCAACCCCAGTCGCTGGGCGAGAACGTGCTGCTGCAAGGCCGCAACGGGCGCTTGGCGATGCTCACCCTGAAATAAGCAGTATTTGATGAAACCCACTGTAGCCCTCGTCGGCCGGCCCAATGTCGGCAAATCGACCCTTTTCAACCGTCTGACCCGCAGCCGGGATGCCCTCGTGGCCGACCAGCCGGGCCTGACCCGCGACCGTCACTACGGGCACGGTCGCGTGGGCAGCAAGCCCTACCTCGTGGTCGATACCGGCGGCTTCGAGCCGGTGGTGGACGAAGGCATCCTGTTCGAAATGGCCCGGCAGACGCTGCAGGCCGTGGACGAGGCCGATGCGGTCGTATTCCTTGTGGACGGCCGCACCGGCCTGACCCCACAGGACAAAATCATCGCCAATCGCCTGCGCCAGTGCAGCCAGCCGGTCTATCTGGCCGTCAACAAGGCCGAAGGGCTGGCACACTCCATGGCCGCCGCCGAGTTCTACGAACTGGGCCTGGGGGAGCCGATGGTCATTTCGTCGGCGCACGGCGACGGCGTGCGCGAAATGATGGAGCTGGTGCTGGAAGCCTTCCCCGAAGCCGAGGAAGAGTCGCGCGCCCACCACCCCAAGTTTGCTGTTATCGGGCGCCCCAACGTCGGCAAGTCTACCCTGGTCAATGCCATCCTCGGCGAAGAGCGGGTGATCGCCTTCGATCAGGCCGGCACCACGCGCGACAGCATCTATATTGATTTCGAGCGCGGTGACCAGACCTATACCATCATCGATACCGCCGGCGTGCGCCGTCGCGGCAAGGTGTCGGAGGCGATCGAGAAGTTTTCCGTCATCAAGACCATGAAGGCGATTGAGGATGCCAACGTTGCCGTGCTGGTGCTGGACGCGCAACTGGACATCTCGGAACAGGATGCCACCATCGCCGGCTTCGCCCTCGAAGCGGGGCGCGCGCTGGTCGTGGCGGTCAACAAGTGGGACAACCTGGATGCTGCGCGCAAGGAAGAGGTAAAGCACGAGATCGCACGCAAACTGGCCTTCCTCGATTTCGCCAAGTTCCATTACATCTCGGCGCTGGAAGGCCGCGGCATCGCCGACCTGTTCCGCTCCATCGACGAAGCGTATCAGGCCGCCATGTGCAAGCTGTCCACGCCCAAGCTGACGCGCGTGCTCAAGGTGGCGGTAGAGCGGCAGGCTCCGCCGCGCGTCGGACTCGTCCGGCCCAAGATGCGGTATGCTCACCAAGGCGGCATGAATCCTCCCATCATTGTGGTGCACGGCAATGCGCTGGACAGCATTTCCGAAAGTTATACCCGTTATCTGGAACATACCTTCCGTAAGGTATTCAAATTGCAGGGGACGCCACTGCGCGTACAGTACAAGTCGGGCGACAATCCGTTCGATAGTGACAAGGCCTCCGATAAGCCGCGGGCCAAACCCATGCCGCGCACGCAGTTGCCGGGTCGGGAAAAGCCTGTCCGGTACGGCAAGAGCAAGAAATAGTATCGCCGGCATTTTTCTGCTAAAACTAATGCTGACAAGCGGGCTGCAGACTTTTTAATACAACGATCATTGACTCGGAGAAGAACAAATGAGCTCAAAAGGGCAAATGTTACAAGACCCGTTCCTGAATACCCTGCGCAAGGAACATGTCCCGGTATCGATTTATCTGGTCAACGGCATCAAGCTGCAGGGGCAGATCGAATCGTTCGACCAGTACGTTGTTCTTCTCAAGAATACCGTGACGCAAATGGTCTACAAGCACGCCATCTCCACCGTGGTGCCGGCGCGTCCGGTCAACATCCCGCACGAGCATGCGGCCAACGGCAAGCAGGACGGTCAGGACGCCTGATCGCGCTTCCAGCTGCCACCTTCGGCCGACCTCCGCAATACTAGGCGGGGTCGGCCTTTATTCTTTCAAAGGGTAAAAAACTTACGTGTTTGACCGTCCCGATATTGGCGACCGTGCCATACTGGTCTGCCTGGATTTTGGCGAGCCCGATTACCAGGAAAGCGTCGACGAATGCGTCGAACTGGTGAAGGGCGCCGGGGTCGACGTGGCCGGACTGGTCCAAGGCAAGCGTCAGCGCCCGGATGCCGCGCTGTTTGCCGGCAAAGGCAAGGCTGAGGAGATCGGTCTTGCGGCCAGAGCTGTTTCGGCCAACGTCGTCATCTTCAACCATAGCCTGTCTCCGGCGCAGGAGCGCAACCTCGAGCGCCTGCTGGAGTGCCGGGTGATCGATCGCAACAGCCTCATTCTCGATATCTTCGCGCAACGCGCGCGCAGCCATGAGGGCAAGCTGCAGGTGGAGCTTGCCCAGCTGTCACACCTCTCCACGCGCCTGGTTCGGGGATGGACTCACCTGGAGCGTCAGAAGGGTGGTATCGGCCTGCGCGGCCCGGGGGAAACGCAGCTGGAAACCGACCGCCGACTGCTGGGCAACCGCGTCAAGATGCTCAAGGAGCGGCTGGCACAGGTGCAGCGCCAGCGGGCAACGCAGCGCCGTGGCCGCACTCGTGCAGGGCTGGTGTCGGTCTCCATCGTGGGCTATACCAACGCCGGGAAGTCCACACTGTTCAACAGCCTGACCAAGGCCGGGGCCTACGCGGCTAACCAGTTGTTCGCCACGCTGGACACCACCAGCCGCCGGTTGTTCCTGAACGAGTCGGTATCGGTAGTGGTATCGGATACGGTAGGCTTCATCCGCGACCTGCCGCACAGCCTGGTGGCCGCATTCCGCGCAACGCTGGAGGAAACGGTCCAGGCAGACCTGCTACTGCATGTGGTCGATTCGGCCAACCCCATGCGCGACCGGCAGATCGAGGAAGTGAATAAGGTACTCGAGGAAATCGATGCCGCAGGCATCCCTCAGCTGGTGGTCTGGAACAAGACCGACCTGCGCGGACTACCGCCGAGCATCGAGCGGGACCAGCAGGGCAGGGCGGTGGCGGTGCGGGTTTCCGCACTGACCGGCGCGGGCCTGGAACTCTTGCGTGAAGCGCTTGCCGAACGCGTGCTGGACCTGAAGAACACAACAACGGATAAAGAACAAGATGTCGCAGAATGATCCTAACCGGGGTCGCCGGGGGAATGACGGGCCCCCGGACCTAGACGAAATTTTTCGCGGGCTGAACGCCCGCGTGGCACGTCTCCTGGGTGCGAAGGGCGCAGGCCCCGGCACGCCGCCGCCCTCACCGGGCACGGCGTTCCGGGGAGGCGCTGGTGTGGTGGGTGGGGTGCTGCTGGCGCTGTGGCTGGCCAGCGGTCTCTATGTAGTGGACGCGCGCGAACAGGGCGTCGTCCTGCGCATGGGCAGCTTCAACCATACGACGGATGCCGGCCTGCAGTGGCATCTGCCCTATCCCTTCGAAACTGTCGAGATCGTTAACCTGACCGAAGTCCGTAGCGTGGAGATCGGCTACCGTAGTGCAGCCAAGAACCGCGTGCCCGAAGAGTCGCTGATGCTCACCGAGGATCAGAACATTATCGATGTACAGCTTTCGGTCCAGTACGACATCAAGGACGCCAAAGCCTTCCTGTTCCTGAATGCGGTCAGCGACGCGGACGGCAAGGACATCGTCAAGCAGGCGGCCGAAACCGCCATCCGTGAGGTGGTGGGCAAGAATAACGTTGACTTCGTGCTGAACGAAGGCCGTGCGCAGGTGGCGGCCGAGTCGCGCCGCCTGATCCAGAACATCCTGGACCGCTACGGGGCCGGCATTCGCATCAGCAAGGTCAACATCAACAACGTGCAGCCGCCCGAGCAGGTGCTGGCCGCCTTCGACGATGCGGTAAAGGCCGGGCAGGACAAGGACAAGCTGCGTAACGAAGGCGTTGCCTACGCCAACGAAGTGGTGCCGCGTGCCCGCGGCTTGGCAGCGCGGCTGGTGGCCGAGGCCGAAGGCTACCGCCAGCAGGTGGTATCGCGCGCCGAAGGCGATGCCGCACGTTTCAGCCAGGTGTTGTCCGAATACAACAAGGCCCCCAAGGTCATGCGTGACCGTCTCTACTACGACATGATGCAACAGGTTCTGAACAATTCGACCAAAGTAGTGGTGGACCAGAAGGCCGGAAACAACCTGCTCTACCTGCCTCTGGACAAGCTGATCCAGGCCGCTACACCGGGTGCTAACCATGTGACCGGCACTGAACCCTCACCCCAGGCGGCCGCCCCTCAGCGGCCCGAGCAACCGTCCCCGACGCAGGGGCAGCCCGCACCCAAAAACGGGCGCGACGCGAGCCGCGGACGTGATTTCTTCGGTGGGGAGCGCTAAGCATGGAACGAATCATTCCTGTACTTGTGGCAGCTGGCCTTGCGATTGCGATTGCCGGCCTGTCGCTCTTTACCGTGGACCAGCGCCAGTACGCGCTGGTGTTTCAGTTCGGCGAGGTGGTGCGCGTGCTCAAGGAGCCGGGTATTCAGTTCAAGGTGCCGCTGCTGCAAAACGTGCGCTATTTCGACAAGCGCATCCAGACGATCGACCCGGAGGCGCCCGAGCTTTTCAATACCCGCGAGAAGAAGAACGTGCTCGTCGACAGCTACGTGAAATGGCGCGTGGTGGATGTCGAGCAGTTCTATAAGAGCGTGGGTGGCAACGAGACTGCAGCCGTGGCCCGCTTGCGCCAAACCATCAATGATGGCCTACGCGCAGAGTTCGGCCAGAAGACGGTTACCGACGTGATTGCAGGGCAGCGCGACCAGGTGATGGAGGTGGTCCGTCGTCGTGCGGATGCCGACGCACGCAAGATTGGGGTGGAAATTCTGGACGTACGCTTAAAGCGCGTCGATTTTCCGGATAAAATCAGCGACTCGGTGTACGACCGCATGCAGTCCGAGCGGCGCACCGTGGCCAACCAGCTCCGCAGCGAGGGGGCTGCCGAGGCCGAACGCATCCGGGCTGAGGCTGATCGGGAGCGTGACGTGCTGCTCGCGGAGGCGTATCGCAAGGCCCAGGAGATGAAGGGCGAGGGCGACGCGCAGGCGGCCGCCATCTATGGCGCAGCCTATGGCAAGAACCCCGAGTTCTATGCCTTCTGGCGCAGCATGGATGCCTACAAGGAGTCGTTCAAGTCCAAGAGTGACGTGCTGGTGCTGGAGCCGAGCAACGAGTTCTTCCGGTACTTCCGCAACCCTCAGGGGACGGCAGCACCGGCCAAGGGAAAATGACAGAAAAGCGACGGTCCCCTCGGGGACCGGTCCGATGACACAAGGCGGGATGAAGAATCCCGCCTTTTATTGTGTAGTACCGAAATGATGCGCAACTGGCTGTTACCTGAACATATTGCCGATATCCTGCCTGCCACTGCGCGGCAGGTGGAGTCCGCCAAGGCGGCGATGCTGGAGCGGTTCCGCACCGCCGGCTACGAACTGGTGCTGCCCCCCCTGATCGAATATGCAGATTCCCTTGTGTCCGAAGGGGACAGCGCGCTCGATCTGAAGACCTTCAAGCTCGACGATCCCTTCTCCGGACGACAGCTGGGCCTGCGGGCTGACATTACCCCTCAGGTGGCGCGGATCGATGCGCACCTTCTGGCGCATCGCACTGGCGTAACGCGGCTGTGCTACGCCGGAAGCGTGGTCCACGCCCGCCCGGCCGGCCTCCTCAGTTCGCGCGAACCGCTGCAGGTAGGTGCCGAGCTGTACGGTTATGCTGGCATCGAGGCTGACCTTGAGATCATCGGCCTGATGCTGTCTACGCTGCGGCTGGTGGGTGTGAACGCCCTGCGGCTGGATGTGGGCCACATCGCCATCTTCCGTGGGCTGGCAGCCGCCGCCGGCCTGGGCAGTGCGCAGACGGCAGAGCTCTTTGCGATCCTGCAGGCCAAGGATGTCGGCTCCCTCCGCCTGCTGGTGGCCGACGTGGCCGAACCCTACCGCAGCGCCTTCCTGGCCTTGCCCGAGCTTTACGGCCCGGCCAGCGTGCTCGAACGCGCGCGCACCCGGCTGCCGTCTCTGCCGGAGGTAGAGCTGGGCCTGATGCAGCTGGCCGCCATTGCGCGCCATCTGGAAGGCCAGGTGGAGTTGAGCTTCGATCTGGCCGAACTGCGCGGTGACTACTATCACACCGGCCTGATGTTTGCCGCCTACGCTCCAGGCTGGTCCGAGGCACTGGCGCGTGGTGGCCGCTATGACAATGTTGGCCGAAGGTTCGGGCGTGCCCGTCCGGCGACCGGTTTCAGCCTGGACCTGCGCGATCTGGTGCGCATCCTGCCTGAGCGCGATCCGGCGCGCGGCATACGTGTCGCCGCCCGGCACCTACCGGGGGCGGCTGCCGAAGTGCAGCGGCTGCGGGAGGCGGGTGAGATCGTTGTGATCGACTACCTGGCCGAGTCGGCCGGAGCCCTCAATTGCGACCGTGAACTTGTGCCTGCTGGCGAAGGCTGGCAGGTGATTCCGTTTAACTGAGTGTTGTTTTGACAGACGAAGAGGCTTTTCCAATGTCCAGAAATGTTGTCGTGATCGGAACCCAGTGGGGTGACGAAGGCAAGGGCAAGATCGTTGACTGGCTGACCGATCACGCGCGGGGCGTGGTGCGCTTCCAGGGCGGCCACAATGCCGGCCACACCTTGGTGGTGGGCGGCAAGAAGACCGTGCTGCGGCTGATTCCCTCCGGCATCCTGCGTGAAGGTGTGGACTGCTATATCGGCAACGGGGTGGTCCTCTCTCCCGAAGCCCTGCTCAAGGAGATCGACGAGCTGGAGGCCGCAGGCGTGGACGTGGCTTCCCGCCTCAAGATCGCCGAGGCCTGCCCGCTGATCCTGCCCTACCATGTGGCGCTGGACCAAGCCCGCGAGGCCGCCAAGGGGGCCGGCAAGATCGGCACTACCGGCCGCGGCATCGGGCCGTGCTACGAAGACAAGGTGGCCCGCCGGGCCCTGCGCGTGATCGACCTTTTCGACCGCGAGCGCTTCGAGAGCAAGCTGCGCGAGAATGTGGCCTTCTACAACTTCCAGCTGACCCAGTATTTCAAGGCTGACCCGGTGGATGCGGATGCCATCCTGGAGCAGACCATGGTGCTGGCCGAGCGCATCAAGCCCATGGTGGCCGATGTGTCGCGCACGCTGTACGACCTGAACGCGGCCGGCGTACCGCTGTTGTTCGAAGGCGCTCAGGGCACACTCTTGGATATCGATCACGGGACCTACCCGTTCGTGACCTCCTCCAACTGCGTGGCCGGGGCTGCCGCACCGGGCGCGGGCGTGGCGCCGCAGATGCTCGATTACGTGCTGGGCATCGTGAAGGGGTACACCACCCGCGTGGGTTCGGGGCCGTTCCCGACCGAGCAGGACAACGAGATCGGCGCCTTCCTCGCCAAGCGTGGCAACGAGTTCGGCTCCGTCACGGGGCGTCCACGCCGCTGCGGCTGGTTCGATGCTGCCGCGCTCAAGCGCTCGATCCAGATCAACGGGGTGTCCGGACTGTGCGTGACCAAGCTGGACGTGATGGACGGCCTGGATGAGATCAAGCTGTGCGTCGGCTACCGTATCGACGGCAAGGAAGTGGACATCCTGCCGTTTGGCTCCGATGCCGTATCCAAGTGCGAGCCCGTCTACGAAACGCTGCCTGGCTGGAGCGAGACCACTTTCGGCCTCAAGCGCTGGGAAGACCTGCCCGCCAATGCCCAAGCCTACCTCAAGCGCATTGCCGAGGTCTGCGGTGCGCCGGTGGACATTATCTCCACCGGTCCGGACCGCGAGGAAACCATCGTGATGCGTCATCCGTTCGGCCTGTAAGCGCCTGTTGCCTCCTGAAAGCCCGGCCTAGCGCCGGGCTTTTTGCTGGGCGTCTTTGACCGCTCTGCCTGCTGCTCCACTAGAATACGGGTTTTATCCGGAAGGGCGCGCCAGCATGGCGTCTGTGGCAATGACATGGCGGCGTCCCCTGCTGTTGGCGCTTCTGGGGGTGACCGCCCTCGTTTTCGCCTTGTGGGGGGCGCTGGAGTACCGGCGGGCGCAGACGGCGTTCATCCTGGAAACTGAGCGTCTCCAGACCGAGATCGGCCGCCGCCTCGAAAAAACCGACATGCTGCTCAGGGCGCTGGAGGCGCAGGCCGCCTCGGAGCGTGACTTCCAGCCGGAGGCTTGGCGCCGCGTGGCGCAGCGCCTGCTGGGGCAGGAGCGCTTTCTGTATTCGGCCGAGGTGTTCCGTCTCATCGGCGAGCGCGAGCGCTTCCGGCTGGAGGCCCGCTGGCGGGCCTCGCTGGGAAGGCCGCTGGTGCGTGATTTCAACGTGGACGGACGCCGGGTGTGGCATCCCGCCCCGGCACGGCCTTCCTACCTGATCGCCACCCTGATCGAGCCCGATCATCCGGGGGTGCAGCCGGTCTACGGTTTCGACATCCTGCACAACCAGGATCTGGGGCCGGCCGCGCAGTTGGCGCTGTCCACTGGCGGCACCGTGACCTCTCCGCCCTTCCATGTACTGTCAGGACGCAAGGTCTACTTCATGATGCGCCCCTTCTATCTGGGCGATGATCAGGCTCCTGCCCGCCCGTGGGGGTTGGTGGCGGTGCTGGTGGATGGCCAGCAACTGTTACAGTCGGTGGCGCTTCATCCGGACATTGCCCTGGCGATGGCCACTCCCACCACGCATACAGAGCCTCTCTTTGCCGTGGGGCCGACGACCCAGAATGCCGGCACCTTGTGGACGCTTCAGCGCACAGTTTGGCTACCCACCGATTCGCAGCGGCTGCAATTGACCTTCCGGCAGTTTGTTCCTTGGAAAACGCTCGAGTACGGGCGCCTGGTGCTGGGGCTGTTATTCGGATGGCTGCTTACCCTGGCGCTCTGGCGTGCCCAGCGTGCGCTCGCCAGCCTGCGGGCGGCACGACAGCGCGCGGATGCACGCCTTTTCGACCGGGAGGAAGAGGCCGCTGTTACCCTGTCGGCGATTCACGACGGGGTGCTGACCCTGGATGCAGCGCAGCGGATCGTGCTGGCCAATCCGATGGCGCTGGCGCTGCTGGAGCGGCCGCAGACCGAGGTGATCGGCCAGCCGGTGGGCACAGTGATGGTGCTGCGCTACGAGCTGGCCGAAGGGTTGGCCGAAGACCCGGTGGCCAGCTGCTTCCGCCTGCAGGTGCCAGTGGAGCTGCCCGAAAACTGCGTGCTGCAGCTGCCGAACGGCCGCACGCGCATGGTAGAGGGGGCAGTGGCCCCCTGTCGGGCCCAGGATGGCCACCTCACGGGCGCCGTGTTCGCCTTCCGCGACATCGGTCCGGCCACCCTGCGGGCACGCGAGCGCCTAGAAGCCAGTGAAAATCGGGTGAAGGGTCATCTGGAGCGGCTGGTGCATACCGATCGCCTGCATATCCTCGGTGAAATGGCCACCGGTCTCGCGCATGAGATCAACCAGCCGCTGACCGCGATTACCAACTATTGCCAAGCCTCGATTGAGCTGCTGGAGGAGGGCGAGCCCTCGCTCGTACCCGAAGTGCGCGCTGCCCTGCACCAGGCGGTGCGCCAGGCCGACCGCGCCGGGGACATCATCCGCCGGTTGCGGGCCTTCGTGAGCAATCAGGAAGTGGACGTTCGTCCACTGGACCTCAATCAGGTTGTGGCCAATGCGGTGTTTTTGGACGCCTACGATCTCAAGGCCGCCGGGGTGGAAGTGGTGCAGTGGTTGTCAGGTCAGCCAGTACCGGTGATGGCCGACAGCATCCAGCTGGAGCAGGTGGTGCTCAACCTGCTGTCCAACGCTACTGCCGTGCTGCAGTCCCGACCCGTAGGCGAGCGCCATATCGTACTTACCACGTTGGCCGAAGATGGCTGGGGCCGCCTGGAAGTGCGGGACAACGGGCCGGGGCTGGGCCCTGAAGCGCAGGCCCGGCTGTTCCAGCCTTTCTATTCCACCAAACCGCAAGGCTTGGGGCTGGGGTTGCCGATCTGCCAGACGATCGTCGAGCGCTACGGCGGGCGCATCGAGGTGGAGACACCAGCGTCGGGGGGCGCAGTCTTCCGCGTATGCCTGCCCCTGGCCGCCGAGCCTCCCACAACGGCCCTGCCTGTCGGCCGTTTACCCCGTTAGGGCGGACGCTATCACATCAAGGTGTGGGCCGCACCGCCGGTAGAGGACAAGAGCAATGCGGAAGAACAGGGGCAAGGCCCCTGCCGTGGGCTGGGCGCAGGAAGGAATGCAGCCTGCGGTGCGCTTAGGAGGGGGCACGCGGGTGCTTCCGGATATCCTTCAATCTGCGCTGCAACCGCCGGGCGCGTGCGGCTGCTGCGGCTCAGCCGGCAGTCGGAGTGCGGCTTTCCACGAAGGTATGCGTGCGCTGGGCGCGTTCCTCGCGTGGCGTGATCCCGAAATGGTTGCGATAGGTGCTTGAGAAGTGCGGGCCACTGGAGAAGCCGCAGGCCAGGCCGATCTGTACGATCGACTTGCTGGTCTGCTGCAGCAGCTGCCGCGCCCGGTTGAGGCGCAGTTCCAGATAGTACTTGGAGGGGACGGTATTCAGGTACTGCTTGAACAGCCGCTCCAGCTGGCGTCGTGACACCCCCACGTAATAGGCGATGTCGTCGGTGGTGAGCGGCTCCTCGATGTTGGCTTCCATCAGGCTGACCGCCTCGGTCAGCTTGGGCTGGCTGCCGCCGATGCGGGTGGCAAGCGGGATGCGCTGGCGCTCGTTGCCGGGACGCACACGCTCCATACTGAACAGCTCGGAGAGCTGGGCGGCAAACGGACTGCCGTGCTCGCTGGCCACCAGCGAGATCATGAAGTCCAATGTGGCGGCCCCACCGGCGCAGCTCATGCGCCCCGGCTCAATCTCGTAGAGGTTGGAGGAGACGATCACCTCCGGGAACTCGTCGGTAAAGCGACTGATCTCCTGCCAGTGGATAGTGGCGCGTACACCGTTGAGATAGCCCGCCTTGGCCAGCCAGTAGCTGCCGCAGCCGATTCCCCCCAAACGCAGGGTGTCCAGCGACTGCGAGGCCAGGCCCTTGTTGAGCTCCTCAGTGGAAACATCGTTGCCAATGTCGTCCGCCAGCATGAAGAGAGCGTCCAGTTTCGGGGCATAGGCCAGCGGCAGCTCCACCGCCAGTTTCTGGCCACTGGCCGTGACGACGCTCTCGCCCTTGACCGAGAGCGTCAGCATCTCGTACAGCCGCTTCTCAGCCAGCTGGTTGGCGCGCGTCAGCACCTCCACGGCCAGGGCGTAGTCGGCCATCGAGGCGTGGGGCAACAGCAAAAAGCCGTAGCGTTGCGGTTTGGCGGCTGGCGTCGGGGAACCCATCGGCGTACTTGTCTCGCTCTGTCAGACCAAAAAACACGCCATGCATGACGGCATGGCGAAGTCGGTTTTGTCACCGCGGCCTCAAGGTTGGGCCGCGGCAGTGCGCGCTATTGTAGTTTATTTCAGGCTGCCGGAGAGGAATTGCGCCAGGCGCTCACTCTTCGGGCTCACCAGCACTTCGCGCGGGTTGCCTTCCTCCTCCACCCGGCCCTGATGCAAGAAGATGACATGGTTGGATACCTCACGGGCAAAGCCCATCTCGTGGGTCACCACCACCATGGTACGGCCCTCGCGGGCCAGGTCCTGCATCACGCGCAGCACTTCCCCCACCAGCTCCGGGTCCAGCGCGGAGGTGGGTTCGTCGAACAGCATCACCTCCGGCTCCATCGCCAGGGCGCGTGCAATTGCCACGCGCTGCTGCTGGCCGCCGGACATATGCGCTGGATACTTGTCCTCGACGTTACGCAGTCCGACCTTTTCCAGATATTTGCGTGCCCGGGCCACGGCCTCGTCCTTGGGCACGCCCAGCACATGGACGGGAGCCTCGATGATGTTTTCCAGCACCGTCATGTGTGCCCAGAGGTTGAAGTGCTGGAACACCATGGCCAGCTTGGTGCGGATGCGCGCCAGCTGGCGCGCATCCGCTGCGCGCAGTGCTCCGGTGCGACGGTCGGGCACCAGCCCAAGCGTCTCGCCCGCCACAGCGATGCGCCCGCTGTTCGGGTGCTCCAAGAGGTTGATGCAGCGCAGGAAGGTGCTCTTGCCAGAGCCGGACGAGCCGATGATGCTGATCACGTCGCCTGCGTGCGCGGTGAGCGACACGCCCTTGAGCACTTCATGGTTGCCGTAGCTCTTGTGCAGGTCTTCTACCTGCAGCTTGAGCGAGGTGCCGCGCACTTCGGCGGCCACGGAAGGATGTTCGATCGGTTTCATGCGCTTAGCAACTTTCCTGTCTTGAACGCGACGGACGTGGCCACCTTGGCCACCCAGGTGCCCGGTCGGGCGTAAGGATCTCTGGCACGTGCGTACAGCATGCCGTCATGGCTGGCCGCAAGCGGCGTCACCTGCCCGCTGATCGGGTCGATGATGTCGGCCACGGGCTGTCCGGCCGTCACGCGAGTGCCCGGTTCGCAGTGGAAGGCCACCACGCCGGCGTGGGGGGCCACCAAGTTCTCGGAGCCCGCCAGCGGCGTGGCAGGGTAGGGCAGCGGTGGCTGAGGGACAGCCGGACCGCTGATATGTCCGGTCTCCCGCAGATAGGCGATCAGGCCGTCGGCATCCTGCTCCGCCAGAGCATGGCTGACGCTGTCCTGACCGCGCAGTTCGACGGTAACAGCGACCGTGGCCAGCGGGATGGACGGCACGGGCCGCTCCTGCGCGCGGGCTTCGGCTTCGGCCAAGCGCGTCAGGTCCAGCCAGAACTGGCTGCAGGCCTCGTCGAAAGGCTGGTCCCCCGAATCGGTAGCCAGGAGCTGCGCGCACGAGCCCAAATGACGCGCCAGCGGCTCCACCTGCGGCCACTGCGGCGTGAGGGTATAGAGGTGCAGACCAGCAGTGAAGTCGCAGTGCAGGTCGAGCACTACGTCGGCATCGCAGGCCAGCTGCATGAGCGTCAGGCGCAGACTGTCCAGCTCGGTGGACGGCGAACGCGCCGCCAGGGTTTCGCGCAGCGCCTGCCGGATGCACGCCACGTTGGCCGAAGCATCCTGGCCTAGACGGTGGCTGACCGCGGCCAGCACTGTCTCGGCCAAGGCCGGATAGTGACGGTTGAAGTTGTGTCCGCTGGCGATGTCGAAGCGTCCGAGCGACAGACCCAGCAACGACTGCGCCAAGCCGATCGGGTTGGCCACCGGCACGAGCACTACCTCGGCATTCAAACGGCCCGCTTCCTCCAGCGCAGCCAGCCGCTGCCGCAGCTTCCACGCCACCAGCATGCCCGGCAGCTCGTCGGCATGCAGCGAGCTCTGGACATAGACCTTGCGTCCGGTGCCCTCAGGGCCGAAATGGAAACTGGTCACGCTTCGCTGCGTGCCCAAGCTCGGCGAGAGCAAGAGGTGTTCACGTTGTTGCATGATCGCTCCTCAGTGCTTGCGCGGGGCCAGGTACGCCAGCCAGCGCCGCTCCGCCAGCTTGAACAGCCAGACGAAGAGGAAGGTCAGAGCCAGATAGAAGGCCGCAGCGGTCAGGAAGGGCTCGAACGGCAGATAGCTGTCGCTGAACACACGGCGGGCCACCCCCGTGAGATCTGCCAGCGTCACCAGCCCGGCTACCGACGTACTCTGCATCATCATCACCACCTCGTTGCTGTAGGCAGGCAGTGCACGACGCAGGGCGGATGGCACCACGATGCGGCGCATCATCAGTCCCTTGCTCATCCCCATTGCCTTGGCTGCCTCAATCTCGCCCCAATGGGTGTTGCGGATCTGGCCGGCGATAATTTCCGTGGTGTACGCCGCCGTGTTGAGCGTGAACGCAATAATGGCGCACACATAGGCCTCGCGCAGATAGGCCCATGCCCAACTTTCGCGTACCGCCTCGAACTGCGACAGCCCGTAATAGATGATGAAGAGCTGTACCAGCAGCGGCGTGCCCCGGAAGACGTAGGTGTAGAGCCACACCGCACCGGACACAAAACGGTTCCGGGAGACCCGCATCAGGCCGAGGGGCACGGCAAGGCACAGGCCGAAGAACAGCGAGATGCCCAGAAGCTCGAGCGTGAGGACCAGGCCGTCCGTTACCGAGAACACCGGCTGGCCGTCCCCCCCGCCGAGGAAGGCCGGTAGCTTGTCCAGCATGAATTGCACGTCGATCACAGTTCACTCTCCCGCACGCCGAGCGAATACCGCTTCTCCAGCCACTTGAGCAGCAGGTCGGAAACCGTGGTGATCGCAAGGAAGATGGCCCCCACCACCGCATACACGGTGAAGGGTTCCTGGGTAATGGACTTGGCAGTATCGGCACGGTACATGACGTCGTTCAGGCCGATCACCGAGACCAGTGCGGTGGATTTCACCAGTACCAGCCAGTTGTTGGAGAAACTGGGCAGTGCAAAGCGCACCATCTGCGGCGCAGTGATGCGAAAGAACACCCGCAGCGGGCCCATACCGTAGGCGCGTCCGGCCTCCATCTGCCCCTTGGGGATGGCCATGATGGCGCCCCGGAAGGTCTCGGTCATGTAGGCACCAAAGATAAAGCCGATGGTCATCACCCCGGCAAAGAAGGAGTCGATCTCGGGCGCGGGCCAGCCCAGGCTGGCACAGGCCTCGTTGATCAGCATCTGTACGCCGAAGAACAGCAGCAGCATCCAAACCAGGTCGGGTACGCCGCGGACGACGGTAGAATAAAGTTCGGCCAGCAGTACCAGCGGCTTGGACGGCGCCATCTTGAAGGCCGCCCCGACCAGGCCAAGCACCACCGACACCATCAGCGAAGCGCCCGCCACCTTTAGGGTGAGTACGGCGCCTTCCAGGATGCTGGGCAGGTAACCCTGAAGAAGCATGTTCGTGTTTCCTGTCTGTAAGGGCAGGCCGCGCATGCGGCCCGCCGCTTAGCCTCACTTGCCGTAAATGTCGAAGCTGAAGTACTTCTTCTGGATCTTGTCGTAGGTGCCGTTGGCGCGGATGTCCTTCAGCGCCTTGTTCAGGCGTGCCAGCAGGGCAGTATCGGCCTTACGCACGGCGATGCCCGCGCCTTCACCGAAGTACTTGGCATCGTTGTATTCCGGCCCCGCGAAGGCAAAGCCCTTGCCGTTCGGAGTCTTGAGGAAATCAGTGTCGCCTACGGCAGCGTCGACGAAGCTGGCGTCGATACGGCCGGACTTGAGGTCGAGGAAGGATTCGGGGGCCTTGCCATAGCTGACGAGGGTGGCACCCAGCTTCACCCAGTGGTCACGCGCATACTTTTCCTGGATGGAGGAGCGCAGCACACCGATCTTTCTGCCCTTGAACCAGGCGTCGTTCACGGTGATGCCGGCCTTGCCGACCAGCCGGCTGGGCATGTTGTAGTACTTGTCGGTGAAGTTCACCGCTTTCTTGCGCTCGTCGGTGATGTTCATCGAGGCGATCACCGCGTCGTACTTGCGGGCGTTGAGTGCGGGGATGGCACCGTCGAAATCCTGCGGAAGGACTTCGCAGCTGACCTTCATCGCGGCGCAGAGGGCCTGGGCAATGTCGGGGTCGAAGCCGATCATCTTGCCGTCCGGGCCCTGCTTGGAGAACGGCGGATAGCTGGCGTCGGTGGCGAAACGTAAGGTCTCGGCGTGCACGCCGGCTGAAAAAAGGGCGAGCGCAAGCGCGCCCAGGAGTAACGAGGGCTTCTTCAAGAGGTTTCTCCGGATTTCTTGTAGGGACAGGAAGACGGCTGCCCGGAGGCCAGGCAGCCGGGACGACGGCCGGTCTTACTTGCCGTACACGTCGAAAGTGAAGTACTTGTCCTGTACTTTCTTGTAGGTGCCGTCCTTGCGGATCTGTTCGATCGCCTGGTTCAGGCGGCTAACCAGTGCGGCATTGCCTTTCTTGACCGCGATGCCCGCGCCATAACCGAAGTATTTGGCTTCGTTGTAGTCGGGGCCCACGAAGGCAAACCCCTTGCCTTGCGGGGTCTTCAGGAAGTCGAGCTCGCCCACCGTGGCATCCACGAATACGCCGTCGATGCGGCCGGAGCGCAGGTCCAGGAAGGCTTCGGGGGTCTTGCCGTACGACACCACGCTTGCACCCGCCTTGCCCCAGTAGTCCTTGGCAAACCGCTCCTGGGTGGAGGCACGCAGCGCGCCGATTTTCTTGCCCTTGAAGGCGTTCTGGTCAACCTTCAGGCCTTCCTTGGCGATCATGCGGCTGGGGGTGTGGTAGTACTTGTTGGAGAAGTCCACAGCCTTCTTGCGCTCGTCGGTGATCGACATCGACGAGAGGATGGCGTCGAACTTGTTGGCGTTAAGCGCCGGGATCAGGCCGTCCCAGTCTTGCGGGACGATCTGGCAGGTCACCTTCATCGCGCCGCAGAGCGCGTAGGCGATGTCCACGTCAAAACCCTGCAGCTTGCCGTCCGGGCCCTGCTTGGCAAACGGGGGATAGTTGCCGTCGATGCCGAAGCGGATGGTTTCGGCCTGGGCGGCCATGCCGAACAGCGAGGCGGTCAATGCGGTGAGAGCCAAAACTTTTTTCATGCGGATGTCTCTATTTCTCGATGGGCGTTATGGTTGGCCGAAACCGGCCTCCTGCTTCTTGCCGTCCGGCGGGCGTCTGGGAGCGCCATGCCGGAGTCGGGGTCTGGATCTTGTGTTATGGGTGCCTCGCCAGCCCGTGAAGCTGACGGAAATGTTGGCATGATTGATACGCGCCAACAATCTGCCGGATTGTCCGGCAAAGCCCTCAAACCCTGTCCACTTATTTTACACAACTCTGTATACAATTTGAATCGGCATATAAATCAATGATTTGCATGTATTTTTACATGAAAACAGTGCTTTGGGCAGAAGTTTGTTTCTGTAATTCATCGTCGCATTGCTGTAAGGGATGACGACACTCAAGCGTGCGTTTATGTAAACGCCGTTGCCCTTCTTGTTGCATTGCATCCTGGGTTTTTGTAAGAGGATGTCGCTTTCTGGAAATGCCGTTGGGGTGGGGGTTACTACAATGCGCCCACACATCTTTGTGCTCACAACAAGAGAAGCCTCATGTCGCTTAACAACAAGACCGAACTGGCGAGCCTGATTGACGATATTCAGGCGGTTGCCGAGAGCAAGCTTTCCTCGCAGGAGTCCAAGCAGCTTTCCGGCTTCTTCCCCATCTACTTCGAAGAGGCCGAGCACGCAGACCTGCGGCGCTTTTCTTCGCTGGACCTGTTCGGTGCTGCCATGGCGCACTTCGCCTTCGCCAAGAAGCGCAAGGCCGGGGTACCCAAGGTACGGATCTACAACCCTGATTTCGAGCGCGACGGATGGCAGAGCACGCACACCGTAATCGAGATCGTCAGTGACGACATGCCCTTCCTGGTGGACTCGGTCACCATGCTGCTGGCGCGTCACAGCCTGAACCTGCACCTGCTGGTGCACCCGGTACTGTCCGTTGGTCGCGACGAGAGCGGCAACCTCACCACCTTCAAGCGCACTGAAGACCGCAGCCTGCCCTTGGAGTCTTTCATCCACGTGCAGATGGATCGCGTCAGTGACGCCGCCACCCTCAAGTCGCTGGAAGAAGAACTGCTGCGCGTCCTCAACGACATCCGCCTCGTGGTACAGGATGAGCCGCAGATGCGCCAGGTGATCGGCGAGATCGCCACCCATCTCTCCGATCTGTCCGGTCCGCGCGCAGCTGAAGCGCAGGAAGCCACCCGCTTCCTCGAGTGGATGGCCGACAATCACTTCCTTTTCCTCGGCTATTGCGATTACGACCTCGTCAAGCGCGATGGCAAGGACAGCCTCAAGATCGTCAAAGATTCCGGTCTGGGCATCCTGCGCGATCAGGGCACGAAGGAATACTCCGCCAGTTTCGAACAGTTGCCGCAGGAGCTGCGCGAACTGGCCCACCTGCCACAGCTGATCATCCTGAACAAATCACAGACGCGCTCGATGATCCACCGCTCCGCCTACATGGACTTCGTGGGCATCAAGCGCTTCAACGCCAAGGGCGAAGTGGTGGGGGAGCGTCGCTTCCTCGGCCTTTACACCGCCTCGGCTTATCAGGTATCGCCCAAGGACGTGCCGATCCTGCGTCAGAAGGTGGACTACGTCATCGCCCAGTGCGACTACGTGGACAACAGCTACAAGGCTAAGACGCTCAACTTTGCACTGGAAACCTACCCGCGCGACGAACTGTTCGAGATTCCTGCCGAGGTGCTGGCCCCGATCGCCGAAGGCATCGTCAGCCTTCAGGAGCGCCCACGTGTGCGCCTCTTCGTTCGCACCGACCGCTATCACCGCTACGTGAGCAGCTTGGTGTACGTGCCGCGCGACAGCTTCAGCACCGAAGTGCGCCTGAAGATCGAAAAGACGCTGATGAAGGCCTTCAACGGCACCAGCGCCGAGTACAGCGTGCAGATCGGCGATGCCACGCTGGCCCGCGTGCATTACATCATCCGCACCAACGCTGCGAGCATGCCCTCCTTCCGCGAAGCGGAGATCGAGGCCGAAATCGCACGTCTGGTGCGGGGCTGGGTGGAGGAGCTCCATCAACAGCTGATCGAGACCCATGGTGAGGAAAAGGGCAATGCGCTCTTCCTTTGCTACAAAGATGCCTTCCCCACCTCCTATCGCGAGGAGTTCACCGTCCGCAACGCCGTGCTCGACATCCAGCTCTTGGAAGCGGCTGCTGACGGCGCACCGCTGGCCATGAAGCTGTACCGTCCGTTCCAGCGCACCGGACAGACGTTCAACCTCAAGCTCTTCCGCGCCGGCGAGCCGATGGGGCTTTCGGCCAGCCTGCCGATCCTGGAGAACATGGGCGTCAAGGTGCGTGACGAGCATCCGTACTGCGTGAAGAAGGCGGATGGTACCGGCATCTGGATCAGCGACTTCGGTCTGGACGTGGGCGAGGCTTTCGAGCAGATGACGTCCGACGAAGTCCAGCACGATTTCCAGGAACTGCTCACGCAGGTTTTCGCGCGTCGCTGCGAGAATGACGGCTTCAACCGTCTGGCCCTCACCGCCGGGCTCGACTGGCGCGAAATCTCGCTGGTGCGCGCGCTGGCCAAATACCTGCGCCAGGGTGGGCTGACCTTCAGCCAGGCCTACATCGAGCAGTGCGTGGCCCATTATCCCGAGATCACCCGCCGCCTGGTGGCCCTGTTCGTGGCTCGCCTGCATCCCACCGAAGCCAACGATACCTTGGCCGAAACGCTGCAGCAGGAGCTCAAGGAACTGCTGGACCAAGTGGCCAACCTCGACGAGGACCGTATCCTCAATGGCTTCCTGTCGGTGATCCTGGCTACCCGCCGCACCAACTTCTGGCAGAAGGATGCCGCCGGCGAGTGCAAGAGCTACATCTCGTTCAAGCTGCAGTCCAATGCAGTGCCCTTCCTGCCGCAGCCGCGTCCTCTGTTCGAGATCTGGGTCTACAGCCCGCGTGTCGAAGGGGTACACCTGCGTGGCTCCAAGGTGGCCCGTGGCGGCCTGCGCTGGTCCGACCGCATGGAAGACTTCCGTACCGAAGTACTGGGTCTGGTGAAGGCGCAGATGGTGAAGAACTCGGTGATCGTGCCGATGGGTTCCAAGGGTGGCTTCGTGTGCAAGCAGCTGCCCGCGCCGTCCGACCGTGAAGCCTTCATGGCCGAAGGCATCGCCTGCTACAAGATTTTCATTTCGGCGCTGCTTGACATCACCGACAATCTCGTCACCGGCAAGATCGTGCCGCCAGTTGACGTGCGACGTCTGGATGAGGACGACCCTTATCTGGTCGTGGCAGCCGACAAGGGCACGGCCACCTTCTCCGACATCGCCAACGGTGTTTCCGAGTCCTACGGCTTCTGGCTCGGGGATGCGTTTGCCTCGGGGGGTTCGGCCGGGTACGACCACAAGAAAATGGGCATCACCGCGCGCGGTGCCTGGGAATCTGTGAAGCGGCACTTCCGCCATCTGGGCATCGATACCCAGACCCAGGACTTTACCGTGATTGGCATCGGCGACATGGCCGGTGACGTGTTCGGCAACGGCATGCTGCTGTCCGAACACATCAAGCTGGTGGCCGCCTTCAACCACATGCACATCTTCCTGGACCCGAACCCGGATCCGGCCGCCAGCTTCGCCGAGCGTGCACGCCTCTTCAACCTGCCGCGCTCCAACTGGACCGACTACAACCGCGAGCTGATCTCGGAAGGCGGCGGCATCTTCGAACGTTCGGCCAAGTCCATCCCCCTGTCGCCGCAGATCAAAGCATGGCTGAAAACCGATCGCGACAGCATGGCGCCGACCGAACTGATCCACGAGATCCTCAAGGCCGAAGCCGATCTGCTCTACAACGGCGGCATCGGCACCTACATCAAGGCCAGCACTGAAGGCCACGCCGACGCACGCGACCGTGCCAACGATACCCTGCGGGTGGATGGTGCACAGCTGAACGTGAAGGTAGTGGGCGAGGGCGGCAACCTGGGCTGCACCCAGAAGGGCCGGATCGAGTTTGCGCTCAAGGGCGGCCTGATCTGCACCGACGCGATCGACAACTCTGCCGGGGTGGATTGCTCCGACCACGAGGTCAATATCAAGATCCTGCTCGGCGGCGTGATGCAGGCGGGCGACATGACGCTCAAGCAGCGCAATGCACTCCTTGCCGAAATGACCGACGAGGTGGCCCAGCTGGTGCTGCGCAACAACTATCTGCAGACCGAAGTGCTGGCCATCAAGCGGCTAGAGTCCGCCTCCATGCTTTCCACCCATGCCCGCATGATCACGGCGATGGAGAAGGCCGGTCAGCTCAACCGCGAGATCGAGTATCTGCCGTCCGACACCCAGATCAACGAGCGTCGCCTGGCGCGGCAGGGGCTGACCACGCCGGAGGTGGCCGTGCTGCTTGCCTACAGCAAGATCAATCTTGATCAGGCCCTGCTTGCCACCGACCTGCCCGATGATCCGGACTTCCTGCCGGTGCTGGTGAATTATTTCCCCAAACCGTTGCAATCCCGCTTCGGCGCGCAGATGGAGCGGCACCACCTCAAGCGCGAGATCATCTCCAACCAGTTGGCCAACCAGATCGTCAACCGCATGGGCACGACCTTTGTGTTCCGCCTGCAGGAAGAATCGCCGTTTTCCGCGGCCGACATCGCCCGCGCATGGTGGATTGCCAACCGCGTGTTCGATGCAGAGCGCCTGTGGACCCAGATCGAGGCACTGGACACCCGTGTGCCGGCCGATCAGCAGATGGACTTGATGGTGCGCGTGCGTACGCTGGTCGAGCGCGTCACCCGCTGGGTGCTGCGCAACAAGCGCCCGTTCGCGTCGGTCAACGCCGTCATCGACCAGTACGCACAGCCGGTGCAGATGCTGCTGGGCAAACTGCCGCAACTGATCGATGCCGTGGACTACCCGGCCGTGGTGCAGGCAGAAATCCGCATGGACATGCCGAATCTGCCGAAGGAGCTGGTGCAAGTGCTGGCACGGCTGGAGTTTGCGGTACCCCTGATGGACATCATCGAGATCGGCGAGGGTAGCCCGCTGTCGCTGGAAGAGGTGGCGCTCAACTACTATCGCCTCGGCCGCACCCTGCAGCTCGATTGGCTACGCGACGCGATCACACGCCTGCCGCGCGACAACCGCTGGCAGTCGCTGGCGCGCTCTGCCCTGCGTGACGACCTCTACCGCCTGCATCGCAAACTGGTGAAGCTGGCCCTGCAGGAAACCGAAGGGCAAGGGGCGTTCGTGGAGGACTGGTTGGCCAAGCGCCAAGCCCACGTCGAAGTCTGCCAGCAGATGTTCGGCGAGTTGCAGTCGTTCGAGACGTTGGATCTGGCCATGCTCTCGGCCGGTATGCGCGAATTGAACAACCATCTGCTCGCCTGATCTTCTCCCCGTCTGTTTCAGCCGGCCCTGCGGGGCCGGCTTTTTTGTGCTCTGTTGCCGGGGTGCGACAAACACCTGTTCGAGCCGGCTGCGCCATCCTTGAGCTTTTCCGCCCCGAACTGGGGCAACGGCTTTCGATCTTCCTGATCTTTGCCCTCAATCCGGGCATTTTCCTGTCGGACCATCGGTGCTTGCGGCGAGCAAGCGACGCGTGCTGTTCATTATTCCGAAACAAACTGGACACCTGTGACGCGGTGTTAAACACTTGTCTCACACGCTTGCGCCCTGTGCACTCTTGGTGCCTGTCTTGAACTCCCTCCTGTCGCGCAGCATCGGGCATGAAAAACTCGAGCAAAAACTCTTTACAGTTTTTTTGTTCCTGATTAGTCTAAGAGAAAATAAAACGGCATTCCGCAGTGCGGAATGTTATTAGACAAAGGAGTCAACTGGTGTCCATCGCCCCTCCCAGCCAAGACGTACTCGTCAGTTTTCGTGCCGTACAGAAGAGCTATGACGGTGAAAGCCTGATCGTCAAAAACCTCGATCTCGACATCCGTCGGGGCGAATTCCTCACCCTGCTTGGGCCGTCCGGTTCGGGCAAGACTACCTGTCTGATGATGCTGGCGGGTTTCGAGACCCCTACCCACGGCGAAATCCGGCTCGAAGACCGCCTACTGAACAACGTGCCTCCGCACAAGCGCGACATCGGTATGGTGTTCCAGAACTACGCCCTGTTTCCGCACATGACCGTGGCCGAGAACCTGGCCTACCCGCTCACCATCCGCAAGCTCTCCAAGAGCGAGATCGCCGAGAAGGTGAAGAAGGCCTTGGGGATGGTGAAACTCGACAACTTCGGCCATCGCTATCCCGGCCAGCTTTCTGGCGGCCAGCAGCAGCGCGTGGCGCTGGCACGGGCACTGGTGTTCAACCCCAAGCTGGTGCTGATGGACGAGCCCTTGGGCGCGCTCGACAAACAGCTGCGTGAACACATGCAACTCGAGATCAAGCACATCCACGAAAGCCTCGGCGTAACCGTGGTCTACGTCACTCATGATCAAAGCGAGGCGCTGACGATGTCGGACCGGGTAGCGGTGTTCAAGGACGGCATCATCCAACAGATCGACGCGGCCAACGTACTGTACGAGGCGCCTGCCAACTCCTTCGTGGCCAACTTCATCGGCGAGAACAACACGCTGGCCGGCGAGGTGCTGGCTGCCGAGGGCGATTACTACGCCGTGCGTCTGGCCGGTGGCGACGTGGTGCGGGCACTGGCGGTCTGCCCAAGCGACAAGGGTGCGGTCACCTCGATGTCCATCCGCCCCGAGCGGGTGCGTCTGGCCGATCAGGCTGCCGGCTGCGAGAACCGTCTTGCGGGTCGCCTGGCGGAATTCATCTACTTCGGCGATCACGTTCGACTACGGCTGGAAGTGGCCGGGCAGAACGGCTTCATGGTCAAGGTGCCGGTGGGTCAGCTCGATTCGGGCTGGCGCGTCGGCGATACGCTGGATGTTGGCTGGTCGGCGCGCGATCTGCGTGCGCTGGACCCGCTGGCGGCCTGAGAACACCCCCCACCCAAGCAAAAAAGACGCGCAAGCGTATGATTACAAAGGAGAGAACCATGAACCGTCTCAAACTGACTGCAGCGTTGACCCTTGCCACTCTGGCCGTGCCGGCCTTTGCAGCCAAGGATCTGACCGTGGTGGCCTTCGGGGGCGCCAACAAGGAGGCCCAGGTGGCGGCCTATTACCAGCCGTTCGAAAAGGCGACCGGGACCAAGATCACCGCCGCCGACTACAACGGTGAGATGGCCAAGATCAAGGCCATGGTGGAAGCAGGGCGCCCCACTTGGGACGTGGTGGAAGTGGAGTCTCCCGAACTGCTGCGTGGCTGTGAGGAAGGCCTGTTCGAGAAGATCAACTGGGCCAAGGTAGGCAACAAGTCCGATTTCGTGAAGCCGGCCGTGTCCGAGTGTGGTGTTGGCATCTTCGTATGGTCCACCGCCCTGGCCTACAACGCGGACAAGCTCAAGGCTGCACCGGCCTCGTGGAAGGATTTCTGGGATCTGAAGAAATTCCCGGGCAAGCGCGGCCTGCGCAAGGGGGCCAAGTACACGCTGGAGTTCGCACTGCTGGCCGACGGCGTGCCGCCGGATCAGGTGTACAAGACCTTGGCCACCAAGGCCGGTGTCGATCGCGCCTTCAAGAAGCTGGATCAGATCAAGTCCAGCATCCAGTGGTGGGAAGCCGGCGCACAGCCGCCGCAGTTCCTCGCTTCGGGTGACGTAGTGATGAGCTCGGCCTACAACGGCCGGATCGACGCTGCGCAGAAAGAGGGCAAAAACCTGAAGGTGGTATGGAACGGCAGCGTCTACGACGTGGATTCGTGGGCTGTTCCGAAGGGCTCGCCCAAGCTGAAGGAAGCCATGGACTTCATCAACTTCGCCAGCAAGCCGGAAAACCAGAAGGTGTACTCCAGTCGCATCGCCTACGGTCCGACCAACGTCAAGGCCGTGAAGATGATCGATCCGAAGGTGGCGGCCAACCTGCCCACCGCTCCGGCCAACCTCAAGGGTGCGTTGGCGCTGGACGTGGGCTTCTGGGTGGAGCACGGCGAAGAGCTGGAAGAACGCTTCAACGCCTGGGCTTCGCGCTAAGCCACGCGGGCCGGCAATGCCGGCCCATCTTTTCGCCTGCCTTCGGCCAACCTTGGCCGAAGGCCCTTTCTGACGGTTTACATGATGTCTGAAAGCCTCGTCATGGATGCTCCGCTGACTGCCGCCGATGGCGTACCGCTTGCCGTCAAGCTCAAACGCCAGGCGCGCCTCAAGCAACTGAAGGCCCTGGGCCTGATCGCGCCGCTGGCCCTGTTCCTGCTACTGACCTTCCTCTTGCCGATCGGCCTGCTGCTCAAGCGCAGCGTGGACAACCCGGAAGTGGTCAGCGTGCTACCGCAGACCAGCCGGCTGCTGGCGGACTGGGACCAGCGCGGCCTGCCGTCCGAAGCGGTTTTCAACGCACTGGCCGCAGACCTGACGCGCGCCCGGGAGGAAAAGACGGTCCCGGAGCTGGCCAAGCGCCTCAACATGGAGATCAGCGGCTTCCGTTCGCTGATCCAGCGTACCGCACGCAAGATGCCGCTGGAACTCGCTCCCGGTGCTTCGGTACGCGACCGCTTCATCGAGATCGATGAACGCTGGGGGGATCCGGACCACTGGCATGCGATTGCCCGCAATGCCAAGTCCTGGACGCCGTACTACGTCTACAGTGCCCTCGACCTTCGCGAAACCAAGAGCGGCACGCCCGAGCTTGCACCGGAGGAGGAGCGCGCCTTCCTCAAGATCTTCGGCCGAACCCTGTGGATGAGCCTCTGGGTCACCATTTGGTGTATCGCGCTCGGTTATCCGATCGCCTACTGGCTGGCAACGCTGCCCAAGCGGCAGAGCAACCTGCTGATGATTCTGGTGCTGCTGCCGTTCTGGACTTCGGTACTGGTGCGCGTGGCGGCCTGGATCGTTCTGCTGCAGTCCGAAGGCCTGATCAACCGGGCACTCATGGGGCTGGGCGTGATCGACAGTCCCCTGCCGCTCGCGTTCAACCGCATGGGGGTGTACATCGCCATGGTGCACATCCTGCTGCCCTTCATCATCCTGCCCACCTACAGCGTGATGAAGTCGATTCCCGCCACCTACATGCGTGCGGCGATCTCGCTGGGTGATCATCCCTTCGCCGCCTTCTGGAAGATATACTTCCCGCAGACGGTGGCCGGGGTCGCTGCCGGCGCGCTCTTGGTATTCATTATGTGCATCGGCTACTACATCACGCCGGCACTGCTAGGCGGCCCCGAAGAGCAGATGGTCAGCTATTTCGTCGCCTTCTACACCAACGTCACCATCAACTGGGGTATGGCCGCCGCACTGGGCAGCCTGCTGCTGGTCGCCACGATGACGCTGTATGCCGTGTACAGCAAGCTGGTGGGTGCCAACCGTCTGAGCCTGGGGTAAACGCATGCTGCCGAACTATGCCTCGCCGATCGAGCACATCTGGTACTGGACCTTTCGCCTGCTGTGCGTGCTGATTCTGATTTTCCTGGTGTCGCCGCTGCTGGTGATCGCGCCCTTGTCCTTCTCGGCCGACAGCTTCCTGCTGTATCCGATCCACCACTTCTCGCTGCGCTGGTACGAAACCTTCTTCGGAAACGGGGAGTGGCTCAATGCCCTGAAGAACAGCTTCATCGTCGCTCCGGCGGCCACGGTGCTGGCCACAGCGCTGGGCACGTTGGCGGCTGTGGGGCTGACCAGCGCCCATTTTCCCGGCAAGGGTGTGCTGATGAGCATCCTGATCTCGCCGATGGTCGTGCCCGTGGTGATCGTAGGGGTGGGTGCTTACCTGTTCATGGCGCCGATGGGCCTGACCGGCAACTACCTCGGCCTGATCATGGTGCATGCGGCGCTGGGGGTACCCTTCGTCGTGATCACAGTATCGGCCACGCTGCGCGGTTTCAACGTCAACCTGATGAAGGCCAGCGCCAGTCTGGGCGCACCGCCGCTGATGACGTTCCGCCGCGTTGTGCTGCCACTGATTGCGCCAGGCGTGATCTCGGGGGCGCTGTTCGCCTTCGCCACCTCGTTTGACGAAGTGGTAGTAACCCTGTTCCTGGCGGGCCCCGAGCAGGTGACGTTGCCTCGGCAGATGTTTGCCGGCATCAAGGAGAACATCAGCCCGGCGATTGCTGCGGCCGCCACCGTGCTGATCCTGTTCTCGATCGTGCTGCTGCTTACGCTGGAATGGCTGCGTGGGCGCAGCGAGCGGATCCGCACCGCAAAGGTTTGAGCGTTTTCCGTCGAGCCCAAGCAAAAGCCCGTCCTGTTGGACGGGCTTTTGCGCTTCTGGGTACCCCGCAAGGCGCTTCGGCCAACCTTGTGCTAGCTGCGCCCCGTACTGCCGAATCCGCCCTCGCCCCGGTCGCTGCTGTCGAATGCGTCAACGATGTTGAAGCCTACCTGCACCACCGGCACGATCACCATTTGGGCAATGCGCTCCAGTGGGGCCAGGTGGAAAACGGCGTTGCCCCGGTTCCAGACCGACACGAACAGCTGACCCTGGTAGTCCGAGTCGATGAGTCCCACTAGGTTGCCCAGGACGATGCCATGCTTGTGGCCCAGGCCCGAACGGGGCAGGATCATCGCCGCCAGCGACGGATCGCCGATGTGGATCGCCATGCCGGTCGGTATCAGCTGTGTCTCGCCCGGTGCGATATCCAAGGCTTGGTCAATAGCGGCGCGCAGGTCGAGGCCGGCCGAGCCTGGGGTGGCATAGTCGGGCAGGCGGTCGGTGAGCCGGCTGTCCAGAATCTTGACGTCGATGACAGGTTTCATGGCAGGCCTCCTGAGGCACGGTGGTAGGGCAGGGCGCGGGCTGCCCCGCGCGGCCGCAAGCATAGCCGGTTTGCAGAAGGTGGGAAAGTCCGCCCCCGGTCAGGCAGGTGGCAGACGTGCGGCCAGCTCCTCTACCAGGCGCGCAGCCAGGGCCTGCTTGTCCATCTCGGGCAGGGCGTGGCTGCCGGCGTCATCCAGCAGCAGCACTTCGTTGGTGTCGCGTCCCATCGCCTTCTGCACCAGGTTGGCCACCAGCAGGGGCACCTTTTTGCGCCGGCGCTTGGCATCGGCGTATTCCAGAAGGTTACGGCTTTCGGCGGCAAAGCCCACGCAGAAGGGAGCCGCCGGCAGGCTGGCTACGGTGGCGAGGATGTCCGGGTTTTCCTCCAGCTCGATCACCGGCACCGAATCGCCCTTTTTCAGCTTGTGCTCCGCCCGGTTGCGTACCCGGTAATCGGCCACGGCGGCTACACCGATGAAAATGTCGGCCGAACCCGCATGGCGCAGCACGGCATCGTACATTTCCTGCGCTGTGCCCACATCCAGACGCTGCACATCCTCCGGGCAGGGCAGCCCGGTGGGGCCAGAGACGAGCGTGACCTCGGCACCCGCATCGCGGCAGGCACGCGCCAGCGCATAGCCCATCTTGCCCGAACTAATGTTGGTGATGCCGCGGACCGCATCGATCGGCTCGAAGGTGGGGCCGGCCGTCATCAGCACCTTGCGCCCTGCCAGACGCTGGGGTACGAACAGGGCTTCAAGCCGCTCCAGTAGCTGCTCCGGTTCCAGCATGCGTCCCTCGCCCACTTCGCCACATGCCTGCTCCCCCGAAGCCGGACCGAATACCTGCACGCCATCAGCCCGCAGCTGGGCCACGTTGCGCTGGTTGGCCGGGTTGGCCCACATTTGCCGGTTCATCGCGGGCGCCACCACCAGCGGACAGGTGCGGGCAGCGGCCAGCGTGGAGATCAGGTCGTCGCTGACCCCGTGTGCAAGCTTGTAGAGGGTGTTGGCCGTCGCCGGTGCGATGATGAAGACATCGGCCCGGCGAGAGAGTTCGATGTGAGCCATCGCATTGTGGGGGCGTGGATCCCACAGGTCGGCGTAGACCGCATTTCCGGACAGGGCCTGGAAGGTGACCGGCGTAACGAAGCGGGTGGCGGCCTCGGTCATTACGACTTCGACCGTATGGCCAGCCTTGACGAGCAGGCGCGTGAATTCGGCCGCCTTGTATGCGGCGACACCACCGGTGACGCCCAGCAGGATTCTTCTGGCAGACATGGTTGTAAGCCCGGACACAAAGCGCACAGTGTAAACAAAACCCCGGGGCCCTGCGCAGCCCGGCACAAAAAGCGCTGCCCAGAACAGCGTCCACCGAAAGCTGCAAGCAGGGAGAGAGGGCGATATATGCTTATTGCATGAAACCAGGGCGCGTGCTAGAACTTTTATGTCTGACAAAGGGGGGGCTTCATGCCGATTTCCGATTGGCCGGCCAGCGAGCGGCCGCGCGAAAAGCTGCTGGCACGCGGAGCAGCGGCGCTATCCGATGCCGAACTGCTGGCGCTTTTCCTGCGCACCGGGCTGCCGGGAAAGAGCGCGGTGGACCTGGCCCGGGAGGTGCTGGCGCATTTCGGTTCGCTTTCGACCCTGCTTTCGGCCAACCTTGCGGCTTTCTGCGCGCTGCCGGGGCTAGGCGAAGCCAAATATGCACAGCTGGCCGCCACCTCGGAGCTGGTACGCCGTGCCCTGGCAGAGCGGCTGGTGGCTGGTGAGACGTTCACCAGCCCCGACGCGGTGCGGGACTACTTGCGCCTCACCCTGGGGCACCGGCAGGTCGAGGTATTTTCAGTCCTTTTTCTTACGGCACAAAACCGGCTCATCGCTGTCGAAGAGTTATCTGCCGGTACCGTGAACGAGACGCGGGTCTACCCGCGCGAAGTGGCGCGCCGTGCCCTGGCGCACAACGCCGCGGCGCTGATCGTGGCCCACAACCACCCCGGCGGACAGGAAGAGGCGTCCAGGGCCGACCGCGAACTGACCGTTCAGCTCAAGGCGGCACTCGGATTGCTAGAGATCGAACTACTGGATCACTTTATCGTGACCCGCCAGCGTGCGGTGTCTTTTGCCGAGAACGGCTGGCTGTAACCTGCCCGATGAGGAGGCTGCCATGAACATCCTGCGTCTGATCAATGAATCGGAATACATCCAGATCAATAACCACCTGATCAAGCCCGACCTCCTGTTCGCCTCGGAAGACTTTGCTGACGATGACGACGTGGCGGTGGAGGCCGAAGTCAACGGCATGCCTTTCGTCCTGACCGTCGCCGACTTGGAGGAAGCCCTGCCGCTCGCAGATGGCGGCTTCTGGCTTGAGACGGTGGGGTACGTGCGTTTCGTCTCACGCGCCAGCCTCCACTGATCCGGCCCGATTGCAGCCAGACCGAAGCGCCTGCCGGCCATGCCGGTTGAGCCTTCGGTTTTTTTTTACGACAATGACCGCCCCGGCCGGCGCTGTGCCCGGCCGCTTTGCTTTGCAGCATTCATTGAGGCGGAGACAGCAATGACCAAAGTAGCCGTAGTCGGCAGTATCAACATGGATCTGGTAGCGCTCGTCCCGCGCTTTCCGGCGCCCGGTGAAACCCTCATCGGCAGCCGGTTCGAAACCTTCCCCGGGGGCAAGGGGGCCAACCAGGCGGTGGCTGCGGCGCGCCTCGGCGCCGAAGTGGCCATGGTCGGCTGCGTTGGCGGCGACGGGTTCGGACGCGAACTCTTGTCCGGACTTGCGGCAGAGGGGGTAGATACTTCGGCAATCCGTGTGAGCGGTGAAGCGTCCACTGGTGTGGCGAGCATTCTCGTCAGCGGCGGGGAGAACACCATCGTGGTCGTGCCCGGTGCCAACCACTGCCTCACCCCGTCAATGGTGGAGGCCTCCGAACAGCTGATCGCTTCGGCCGACGTGGTGCTGACCCAGCTGGAGATTCCGCTGGAAACGGTGGAGGCCACAGCCCGGCTTGCCAGCCGGCATCGTGTGCCCCTGATCCTCAACCCAGCGCCGGCAGTGCGTCTGTCGCGGGCGCTCTTGGACCAGGTCGCCTGCTTGACGCCCAATGAACACGAGCTGGCCACCGTACTGGGGGCGCCCTCCCTCCCATTTCCGGACATGCTGGCGCTGTTGCCCGGTAAGGTGGTGATGACCAAGGGCGAGCATGGTGCCTACCATGTGGATGGCTCGGGACAGTTCTGGCACCAGCCCGGTTTTGCCGTTTCTGCGGTCGATACCACCGGGGCCGGCGATACCTTCAACGCGGCCTTGGCCGCAGCCTGGCAGGGCGGGTTACGCCAGGCCATGCGCTTTGCCGCGGCAGCTGCGGCGTTATCCGTGACCCGGCTGGGGGCGCAGGGGGGGATGCCCTCAGCAGCGGCGGTGGAGAGTTTTCTGCAGAATTCGACTCAGAATGCACCGTCTTTGACCTGACGCAAAGTCAGAAACTTGCCCACTGGCTAGAGTGCTTGCTCTTGTAGGTTAGAGAAGCCAGGAAGAGCGAGGTCGAGCAATGGAAAAAATTCGTGTAGGGATGATCGGTGCCGGCGAGACAGGCACGCCGCTGCTCTTGCAATTGCTGGAAGCACCGTTTGTCAAGATGGTGGGCGTGGCCGACCTGAACCTCGAACTGCCGGGCATCCGGCTGGCTCAGGAGCATGGCGTTCCCGTTACCAGCAACTTCATCGAGATCGCGGAGCAGGGCGAGGAAGTGGACATCATCATCGACGTCACCGGCTCGCGCAAGGTACGCGAGGACCTGCGCCGCTTCATGCAGTTTTCGGGCAATGCCCACACCGTGATCGTTCACGAGCGTGTGGCCATCCTGATGATGTCGCTGTGTGCAGGCAAGCTGATGGAAACCCGGCACAGCGAACTGGCGTACTGACGCCATTGCATACATGAGCAGACGAGGGTTTGGGGCGCGCAAGCGCCCCTTTTTCATGAGCCCGGCGCCTACATTAAGCTGGAGGACAGCATGGCGATTCCTGACGACCGGCGTACTCTCCTGGCGGCGATGCAGACCAACTACCTGCACTTGACGCACCAACTGAAGAGCGTACCGGCCGAGCGCGCGCGCTCGGCCTGCGTGGCAGGCCATGTGCAAGGCAGCCTGATCAGTGCCGCCGACCTCGTCGCCTACCTGATCGGCTGGGGCCAGCTGGTGCTCAAGTGGGAGGCTGCTTGGCAAACCGGAGAGGCGGTGGACTTTCCCGAGACCGGCTACCGCTGGAACAACTTGGGCGCCTTGGCACGAAAATTCTACCGGGACGGGGAGGGGCTGCCCTGGCCAGCACTGCTGGAGCGGTTGGCCGAAACGCACGCCGCACTCGTGGCGCTGGTGGAGCGCCATGACGATAGGACCCTGTACGGCGCGCCGTGGTATGGCAAGCATACGCTGGGACGGATGGTCCAGCTCAACACGGCCGCCCCCTACGCCAATGCACGCGCACGCCTGCGCAAGGCGTTCGGTCCGGCCGTCGCCCGCACGAGCGGTACGGTTCAGCCGTAACCGCGCCGCAACAGGGCCAGATACAGCATGCCGGCGGTGATGGCGTCGTTGAGCGCATCGTGGCGGGGCAGGGCGGGCACCTGCAGGTCGTCCACCAGGGTCTGAAGTTTCAGATCAATGTAGGCGTCCGGATTCTGACGCAGCTTGTAGTCGTAGTAGCGGCCCGAGATTTCGATCTGGCGGTTGGGCAGGCTGCATCCGGCCAGGGGGCGCACATACTTGTTGAGCACGGCTACGTCGTATTCCAGGTAGTAGCCGGTCAGCGGCCGTCCGCCGATGAATGCTAGGAGGCGCTCTACCGCCTCTTGCGGCGCCATACCCTCCTCGACGTCGCGCGGTCGCAGGCCGTGGATGCGCACGTTGTCGTCATCGGGCCGCTGGCTGGGGCGGACCAGGAGATAGAAGGCGTCGCTGGTGAGGATACGCCGTTCTGCCGGGCGGATGCGCACCGCGCCAATCGACAGTAACTCGGCCTCGCGCACGTTCAGGCTGGTGGTCTCGCAGTCCACGCTGACAATTTCGTCCTCCCGTGCTTCGAATAAGGTGCGGTAGCGCGCATCGCGCAGACGGTTCAGGGCCCAGTGCCGCCGGAGTGCGTCCAACATCAGAAGTTCCCCAGCCGGAAGTGATGCCGCAGCAGGGTGCGGAAACGCTTGACCACCGCCAGCGCGTCTTTCAGCAGGTCGCGCTCCAGGGTGGATAGCCGGGCGGGCGCCACGCGGCTGGTGGCGGCTCGGCCCGCGGCCATCTCTTCCAGGCCTTGCTCCAGCCGCAGCTGCAGCAGGAAGCCCAGCGCCTCTCCGATGTCGCTGGCCAGTTCGCGCTCCAGGGCGCCACAGGTGGCCAGCTTGTCCAGCCGATCGAAGGTATTGTTTTCAGTCAGGCCCCTTTCCAGTGCCAGCGCACGCACGCCATGCACGATCGGAAAAATCCCCCCCTTCTTGAGGTCCAGCATCGCTTGGCCTTCGCGTTCCTGGGTGAGCAGCTGGGCGAACAGCCCCAGCGGAGTGTCGAACTGTTCCACCGCGCGAGCGAACCGGGCATAAAAGCTCGGGTCGTCCACCAACGCCGCCCGCAAAGTGCTGCGACAGGCTTGCAGCAGGCTGGCATCACCCGCCACCGCCTCGGCATCGACGAAGATGGCCAGGTTCATCAGTGCCTCACCGTCGGGCCGGTCCACCCAACCCTGCAGCGTGCGCGAAAAGTCCGCCACCGTCTGCCGCCAGGCCGGTCTGCTGATCATGATTCCGCCGGCACACGGCGGATAGCCGAAGCGCTCCAAGGCGGCCGAAAACGCTTCGGCCAACCCCGGCAGCTGCGGCAGGGAAAAGCCATTGCGCAGGATCAGTGCGTTGTCCTGGTCGGTCTTGAGGATCTGCTCGCCGCGTCCTTCAGACCCCATCACTACCAGGCAGGTATTGGCCACCACGTCGGCTGGTGCGATCAGCTTCCAAGTACGTTCGAACAGCCTGGTATTAAGCGTCTGTACCAGGCGGCCCAGCTGTGGGGCCTTGACGCCATGGCTGCTGAGGATGCGCACCAGCCGCGTGATCTGGCCGGCGATCTCGGCCAGTTCGTCCAGCGAGCTGGCACGCTCCAGCCGCTGGGCGATCAGGTGCGAGTGGTTGGAAAAATAGGAAAGAATATCCACCTGCGACAGCATGCCCACGGCCTCGCCACGCTCGGTGACCACCAGGCGACGGATATTGCGGCGGGTCATCGTCAGCAGCGCGTTGAACAGATAGTCGTCGATGTCCACCGTCAGCAGGGCGAACTGGGCCACACTCGCTAAGGGTGTGCTGGACGGCAGGTCACCGAGCAGGATGTCGCGAAAGTCGGTGGTGGTGAAGATACCCAGCCGGTCCTCGTGCCGTACCAGTACCGACTTCACCCGCTGTGCCTTCATGGCCGCAGCGGCATCGCGGACTGTCTGGTGGCCCAGCAGGGTCACTGGCACACGGCTGCCCACATCGCGCACGGTGGCGGTCAGCAGCGTCTGCAGTTCGCGGCTGCCCGCACGCTCGGCCAGCGCCCCGAACTTTTGCGACACGCTGGCGTAGAAAAAGGCGCCGAAGCGGGGATTGCGTTCGGTGAGCTGCAGCACCACCGTGCGTGGCAGGCTGAACACCAGCGCCTCCTCATGCACCACGAAGCGGTGTGTCGTGCCGCTGGCGACCAGCGCCCGAGCATCAAAGGTGTC
Source organism: Gulbenkiania mobilis (assembly GCA_004346645.1). Classification (GTDB taxonomy): domain Bacteria; phylum Pseudomonadota; class Gammaproteobacteria; order Burkholderiales; family Chromobacteriaceae; genus Gulbenkiania; species Gulbenkiania mobilis. Next base: position 29,881 of record SMDA01000007.1, on the reverse strand, counting down.
GCGCTCGCGATACACCGCGATCACCTCGTCGCCTGCCATCTCCCGCACCAGCCCCTTGATGACCACATACAGGGCTTCCACCAGCTGGCCCGGTCCGAGGATAACGGACTCGTCATCGAAGAACACGATATCGGCGTTGGCTTCCAGCGTGTCGCGCTCGGCCGCCGACAGCGTGTCGAAAGGGGGATGGCTGAAATCGAAACGGCTCATGGTCTCTCCTCCGGGCCGGCAGCAAAAAGGCCGGCATGCGCCGGCCAGACCCGAAGCAGGCAGCGGTCAGGCGATCAGGCCCTCCAGCGCCTCGGCAAGGGTGTCGACCAGCGTGTCCACGTGGGCGTGGGTCGTTTCCGGACAGCATAGCGTCATGTTGTGGAACGGTGTGATCAAAATGCCGCGGTTAAGCAGATAGAGGTGCAGCGCGCCTTCAAGCGTGTCATCCATGGCCGCTTCGGCCTCCACACCGGTACGTGGGCGGACCGGGCAGTACTGAAATTCGCAGCGGGCCCCGATTTGGGTGACGCACCAGGGCAGTGCCAGCCGTGCGAACAGAGCTTCCAGACGCTCGGCCAGATACGCGGCCGTGGCCGTCATGTGCCAGTAGGCGTCGCGTGTCATCACTTGCTCCAGGTTGGCGCGGATCGCCGCCATCGTGAACATGTTGGCCGAAAGCGTGGTGCCCATGCCGGAGTGGCCCGTCTCCTTGGTAGCGAGGTAGGCCTCTGCCGCCTTTGCAACCTCCCGGCTCATGCCATACACCGCCGCCGGCAGGCCACCTGCTACCGGCTTGCCCAGGGTGAGAAAGTCGGGCACGACACCCAGTGCACCGCTCCAGCCGTGGTAGCCGGCACTGATGGTGTGTGTCTCGTCCAGGACGAGATAGGTTCCGGTCTCGCAAGTCAGCGCACGCACCCCTTCGATGAACCCGGGGTCCGGCAGCACCATGCCGATGTTGGTGAGTGCGGGCTCTGTGATCACGCAGGCGACAGTGCGGTCCGCCAATGCCGCCTCCACGGCGGACAGATCGTTGAATGGCACCACCCGGGTATGCAGTGTCAGGTCGTGCACTTGCCCCACGAGCCCTGGGCGATGACGCGCTTCCCTGTCCGTCAGGCGTACGAAGGTGTCGTCAACAGTGCCGTGATAGCAGCCATCGAACACCAGGATGCGGCTGCGGCCGGACAGGGCGCGGGCCCAGCGCAGCACCGAGCGGTTGGCATCGGTGGCAGTGGTGGTGAACTGCCACACCGGGAGCCCGAAGCGCTCGGCCAGCAGGGCGCCGACCCGGGCAGCGTTCCCGGTAGGCAGCATCGTGGTGTAGCCCCGTTCGGCCAGTTCCCGCACCAGGGCAGCTACCGGGCCCGGGCTGTGGCCAAACATCGCACCGGTGTCTCCCAGGCAGAAGTCCAGATAGCGATGGCCGTCCACATCGGTGAAGTGCACGCCACGGGCGTGGTCGACAAACAGCGGAAAAGGTGTGCCCCAGTCGGTCATCCAGTGCATGGGCACGCCTGACAAGAGATGCGGGCGGGCGGCCTGCGCCAGTTGGCGTGAGGTGGGGTTGGCCGAAATGAAGCGTTCGGTTTCCTGGTGGGCCAGGCTTTCCAGGCGGGTACGGTCGATCGGGGTCTGCATGGTGAAACTCCGCAAAGAAGTGCGGCTGAGGGATGCCCTGCCCGGCTGGAGTGCCCGTCAGCCGGGCAGGGCAACTCCGCAATGGCCGAGAGCGCAAAGGCGGACAAGCGGAATCGGCGTGCGGCGCAGCGCACGCAGGCGGTCCCGCGGAGACGGGCCGTGCAGCGAGGAAAGCGTAGCGTACAGGGACATGGCCGGAAACCGCCGGCCATGCCGGCTAATTGTTAAACAGTATGTTTAACATATTAGTCATTCATGCCGGGCAGCCACAAGCACCAGGTGCCAAGGGACCCGGTAGCCGTTCGCGTCGTACCGGTTCGCCGCCCATGAAGAGCGCCATCTCGCCCGGCTGCAGCGCTGTCCAGACCTCGTTGTCGGTGAGCGGCTGGGTGGCGATCACGGCCACACGGTCACGCGGAGTGGTTACGGTAGCGAAATCCACCGTTACATCGTCGTCCACCAGATGGGCGGCCTTGAAGGGGGCCTGCCGGATAATGTAGTGCAGGTGCGTGCTGCAGTGGGTGAGCAGCCAGTCGCCGTTGGAAAGCATGAAGTTGAAGACGCCATGCTGGCGGATCTCGGCGACCAGTTCGGCCACAGCATCGAACAGGGCTTCGGGCCCGGGGGCAGACGCGAACCGGCTGCGCAGATGATTCATCAGGTGGCAGTAGGCCCGTTCTGAATCGGTGTTGCCCACTGGTGTGTAGCGCCCCCCGACAGGAGGGGTGAAGGCCTTAAGGTCGCCATTATGTGCAAAGATCCAGTACTGACCCCATGCCTCACGCATGAAGGGGTGACAGTTGGCCAGCCGTACCTCGCCTTGCGTGGCTTTGCGGATGTGGGCGATCACGTTCTCCGACTTGATCGGGTAGCGGCGCACCAAGTCGGCCACCGGCGAGGCCACCGAAGGCTTGTCATCGATGTAGAGCCGTACGCCCTTGTCTTCGAAGAAGGCGATGCCCCAACCGTCCGCATGGTGGTCGGTCAGGCCGCCGCGGCGGTGAAAGCCTTCAAACGAGAACAGGATGTCGGTCGGCGTATTGCAGTTCATGCCGAGCAGCTGGCACATGGGATCGTCCGTCTGTTGAGGGGCCCGCAGGCCGTTATTCGAAAAACACCGCAATTAGGCTTTCATTGTTCCATTTAAGTTCGCATCCCGCCATGCCCGTCCTGACGCATCCGTACGCGCAGCCGGAGCGGCTTGCAATTTGTGAGAAAATCTCCATTTAAGCCTTTCTGAAAGACACAGGGTGCCTCATGACGACCATCGTCGTTGTTCGCAAAGCGGGCGAGATCGCCATTGCCGCCGACAGCCAGACGACGTTCGGCGATGACCAGAAGCTGCTGGCCGCCTACGATCCGTACCACAGCAAGATCTTCCGCCTCGGAGACAACTATCTGGCGATCTCCGGCTCTGCCGCGCACGACCTGGTGCTGCAGCAGGCACTGCGGGGACTGAAGAGCCGCGACCTCAGTTCGCGCGCCGCCATCTTCGAAACCTTCCGCAAGCTGCACCCCAAGCTGAAGGAAACCTTCTTCCTGCGGCCGGAGGAAGAAGAAGACGATCCGTACGAATCCAGCCAGATGATGGTGGTCATTGCCAACCCACACGGCATCTTCGGGGTCTACCCGATGCGCGAGGTGTACGAGTTCTCGCGTTACTGGGCCATCGGTTCGGGCCGCAAGTTCGCCATGGGCGCCATCCATGCGCTCTATGACAGCCCGCTTTCGGCCGGCGACCTGGCTGCGGCCGGGGTACGCGCCGGCTGCGAGTTCGACCTGGCCTCCTCGCTGCCGATGACGCTGCACACCCTGGCGTCCGCCACCGAACCACAAGGATCTGCTGCATGACCCATCAAGACATTCTGCAACGTTTCATCTTTGACGGCGCCCCGGTGCGCGGAGCGCTGGTGCGACTGGATGCCGCCTGGCAGCAGGTGCTGGCGCGCCGCAGCTATCCGGCGCCGCTGGAACGTCTCCTGGGCGAGATGATGGCTGCCTCCAGCCTGCTTTCGGCCAACCTGAAATTCGAGGGCACGCTGGTGATGCAACTGCAGGGGCAGGGCGCCCTGCAGCTTGCGGTGGTCGAGAGCAACAGCGACCGCACGCTGCGCGCCACCGCCCGCTGGGACGGTGACAGCCTGCCCGATGTGCCGGTCAAGGAACTGCTGGGCACGGGCGGGGTGTGCGTGATCACGCTGGACCCGAAGCAGGGCGAGGCGTGGCAAGGCATCGTGGCGCTCGAAGGCGATAGCCTGGCGCCGATGCTGGAGCACTACATGGCCCGTTCGGAGCAGATTGATACCCGGATGATCCTGGCTGCCAACCATGAAACTGCTGCCGGCCTGCTGCTACAGCGCCTTCCGGATGGACACGGTGATCCGGACAGCTGGGCCCATGTGGTCACGCTTGCCAATACCCTGAAAGCGGAAGAACTGCTGATGCTGGACGCGCAGACCCTGCTGCACCGGCTCTACCACGAGGAGGCGGTGCGCCTTTTCGATGCCGAACCGATGGCCTTTGCCTGTACCTGCAGCCGCGAGCGTGTGGGCGACATGCTCAGAATGCTGGGTGGACAGGAGGTGGGCGAGATCATCGACGAGCAGGGCAGCGTGGAGATCGCCTGCGAGTTCTGCAACCAGAAGTATGTGTTCGACGATGAGGACGCCCGTGAGCTTTTCGACTTTGATGTGGTGGCCGCAGTGCGCGAAGCCAGGCACTGAGCACGGCTACCCCATCCCGGAAGGGTTGCTGCGGCAGCCCTTTTTCATGCGCCCAATGTTTAAAAAAATAGATGGACAGTGTATTTTTGTGTCGTTACTCTAAACATTGCTGCCTTAGCCGGCAGCCTATAACACACACGACAATGCAAAGGTGAAATGAGGATGAACACGATGCGCCTGTGTGCGCTGGCGGCCACGCTGGCCGTCGCAGCCACCTCGGCCCAGGCGGCCGGCAAGGAACTGAACGTTTATAACTGGTCGGACTACATTGCCGAAGGCACGGTGCCGGCCTTTTCCAAGGGCACCGGCATCAAGGTGCGCTATGACGTGTACGACAGTATGGAGGTGCTGCGGGCCAAGCTGATGACCGGGCGCTCCGGCTACGATGTGGTGGTGCCCACCAACAACACGCTGGACCTGGGCATCAAGGCGGGCTTCTTCCAGCCGGTGGACAAGAGCAAGCTGCCCAACTACAAGTCGCTGGACCCTGAACTCCTGAAGCTGATGAGCCAGTTCGATGCTGGCAACAAGTTCGGCGTGCCCTACTTCTGGGGCGTGATCACGCTGGCAATCAACGAGGACAAGGTGAAGAAGGCGCTGGGCGGCCCCTTACCGGCCAACCAGTGGGACCTGTTCTTCAAGCCCGAGTATGTCAGCAAGCTCAAGGGCTGCGGGGTGAGCGTGCTCGATTCTCCGTCCGAGTTCTTTCCGGTAGCGCTCAAGTACTACGGCAAGAACCCCAACAGCGATGCCGAGGCGGACTACCAAGGGGTGATGCCGGCGCTGAAGACGGTGCGCCCCTACATCACGCGCTTCTCCTCCTCTGGCTATATCAATGAAATGGCTGGCGGGGACGTGTGTCTGGCACTGGGCTATGGCGGCGACCTCAACATCGCCAAGCGCCGCGCCGAGGAGGCCAAGAACGGCGTGAAGATCAACGTGCTGATGCCCAAGGGCGTGGCGATCTGGGTGGACAGCATGGCCATCCCCAAGGACGCAGCCAACGTGGAGAGCGCGCATGCTTTCATCAACGCCATGCTGGACGCCAAGACCGCGGCCGCCAACGCCAACGCAGTGACCTATGCGCCCGGCGTGTTGTCGGCACGGCCGTTCGTGGACAAGAAGTACCTGGCCAACCGCTCGATCTTCCCCACGGCCGACGATGTGAAGAACGGCTTCATCATGCAGACGGTTTCACCCAAGACCATCCGCACCTACACCCGCCTCTGGCAATCCTTCAAGACCGGCCGCTAAGCGCCGCTTGTCTGACGCTTCGGCCAACCCTGCCCTGACAGGCGGGGTTGGCCGAAGGCTTTCCGGGCCGTCTATAGCGGCGCCAGCACTTCCTCCCACCGCTGGTGTTCCACCAGCTCCAGAAAAGCATCCCCCAGCCGCTCACTCTCCACCTGCGCCGTATGCCACAGGCGCTCGCGTTCCGTGTCCCGGCCCAAATAGCGGCGGAAATCGTTGCGGTCCGGCAGTTTGCCTCCGGGCAGGCGCGCCAGATACTCACGGGAGGGCGCCAGCAGCAGGGTGTCCGCATGATGCGCAACCTGCGGCTTGCGCCAAGGCAGGAACTTGTCGAACCAGCCCGGAACGATGCGATCGGTGAAGTGGGGATAGAGCGTGATCTCGTTGCGTCCTGAAAAAGGGAAGTCGAGGTGATAGTCGGTGAGGCCGCCGTCACGGTAGACACCGGCTGCCTCTCCCGGCAGCTGCACGCCGCCGATCACGCCCGGAATGGCCACCGTACCCATCAGCGCTGCGTCGAGGTTGTCCGTGGTGAGCGGCACGGTACGGGTGGGAATGCCGTCATCGGGCACGAAGTCCAGGGCGCTACGCATGTCGTGGCACAGCACCCGGGTAAAGGCATGTCGCACCAGCGGTCGCGCCACGGTGTTGCAGGCAGCCGCCAGCGCCAGGCCTGCCAGCAGCGCTCCCCGGCTTTCGCACGCGGCCAGGCCGTGCGACTGCACCAGCACCAGCGTCAACCTGTAGTCCGGGTGTGTCAGCAGCCGGGCGCGCGCTTCAGGCGGCAGGATTTCGTCCAGCATCACCCGCGTCTGCCGGGTGATGTCGTCCACGGTCACGCGGGCATGGTAGCGTTCTGCGGTGTAGCGCCGCGCCAGTCGCTCCAGCGCGGTGGCCGGGTCAGGCTGCATCGCACAGGCAAAGCGCCAGCCTCCGATAGAGGCGCCGATCAGCTCACGCACACGGGGTACGGTAGCCAGCCAGCCGAACACGGCCTTGTCCAGTCCGGTTAGGCCTACGGCTTTCGGGCCGCCCGCGGCACCGGGCAGTGCGCCGACCGCACCGGCTGTCAGCCCCTCGCGTGCAAGGTGTTTGAGGGCGCTGTGTCCGGCGCGCAGGGTCAGGGGGCGATAAGGAATGTGGATCGCGGTCATCGGCATCGGGTGGGCGGCGATCGGTGGCTTTTGCTATGCTTTAGCGCTTTTGCGGGCCGCACTCTCGCCGCCCCGTTTAGGGAGTCCATGATGATACCCGTGAGCCATCTCACCGACTATCTGCGCGAGCAGGGCCTGAAACTGGATCTTGCCGACGTGCAGGTTGCCGCCTTGACGCTCAAGGCCGTGCTTGATGCCGACAAGCCCGACCCTTCGGCCAACCTGTTCCGCTATCCTGTTCCGAGGCTGTCCGACGATGGCGCCTGCTCGCTGGTGGACGAACTGGCACCCGAACCCTTCGATCTTGCCCCGCTTTTCGGCGGCGAGACGCTGGAGGCGCGTACCCTTCTGGCCAGCCTTAATGCGCTGGTGCATTCCACCCAGCACCAGATCGGTGCCGACTGGCTGGGCATTTATGTCCGGGCGGGCGAAGGGGAGGCGAAGCGTCTGGTGAAGCTGGCCTACCAAGGCCTGCCCAGCCGTGCCGAATTCCCCCTGACCGAAGCATTTGCCGAGGGCAGCAACAACAGCCGGGTGGGGCTGACTGGCTGGGGCGTGCTCATCGACGATGTAGCGGTGTGGCGAGCCGAGGGCGGCGGATACTACGAATGCGACCCCAAGGTCCGCAGCGAGGTATGCCTTCCGGTGGTGGATGCAGCCGGCCGGGTGCTGGGTATCATCGATGCCGAGTCCGCCACGCCAGCCTTCTTCACCCCGGAGAAGCAGGCTTGGCTGACCGCGCTGGCGGTGGTGCTGGCCCACCCCTTCGGCACACTGCCGTGGCTGACGTTGGACGACGAGGACGAAGCCGGCGTCTGAACAGTGCCGGTCCAATAGCGAAAGCCTGACCGTTCCGATTAAAACGATCAACTTTCCTTTTGGCCAGCAACGGGGCTACCATCGCCCCTCGACGTTATGCCCGGAGTATTGCCATGTCTGTTTCCGACGACCGCCTCGTCCGCCACGTTGCGGCCTGCCAGCTGCCCACCCCGTTTGGCGTGTTCACGCTGCACGGGTTCGAGGAGGTGGGCGGTCCACGCGAGCATGTTGCGCTCAGCTTGGGTGAGGTGGGTGCCGGGGATGTGCCGGTGCTTATCCGACTGCATTCCGAGTGCCTGACCGGCGATGCCCTGTTCTCGCTGCGTTGTGACTGTGGTTTCCAGCTGGAGGCCGCGCTCGAAGCCATCGCGCGCGAGGGTCGCGGCGCCGTGCTCTACCTGCGACAGGAGGGGCGGGGCATCGGGCTGATCAACAAGATCCGTGCCTACAAGTTGCAGGACGGTGGGGCGGACACGGTGGAAGCCAACGAGCAGCTGGGTTTCCCGGCCGACATGCGTGACTTCCGCCTGGTGCGCGATATGCTGGCGGAACTGGGTATCGCCCGGGTGCGGGTGATGACCAACAACCCGCGCAAGGTGGAGACCTTGGAGAAGATCGGCATCGAGGTGGTGGAGCGCGTACCGCTTGAAGTAGGGCGCAACCCGCACAACGAGCGTTACCTTTCCACCAAGATGGCCAAGCTCGGCCACATGCTGTCTGGCTAGGCCATCCGCCGTAGGGCGCGCAGCAGACCCGACAGTCCGTTATGTAGTTAGAACCAATCGTTATTGAATGTTGTATCCAGAATCGTTGACAGCAACCGAAAACAGCGGTTCAATAACGATCAGATTTACCGCCGATTTGAACACAGCTTGCGGGCGTAAAACAGCTAAAGCGTGGAGCACTAGGGTTTCCCCGTGTGCCACAATCTTTCGGATACGAAGATTTCCATGCACAAGGCCCGCCGCATATCGGTGGGCCTTGATGCTTTGGAGCCTTCGAATGATCCACCTCAATGATGTAAAGAAACGCTTCCGTCGCCCTGACGGTGGCTGGTTCGACGCGGTGAGCGACACCAGCCTGTCGGTGTCCGCCGGTGAAATCTTTGGCCTGATCGGGTTCTCCGGTGCAGGCAAGTCTACCCTGCTGCGTCTGATTAACTTGCTGGAGCGTCCCGATGCCGGTGCGGTGATCGTGGACGGTCAGGACCTGACCCAGCTGTCGGGGGCGGAGCTGCGCCGTGCCCGACAGAACATCGGCATGGTATTCCAGCAGTTCAACCTGCTGGCCAACCGCACCGTTGCCGAGAACGTTGCCTTTCCGCTGGAGATCGCCGGCTGGAAGCGCGAGGCCATCCGCCAGCGTGTGGCCGAGTGCCTGGAGATCGTCGGGCTGACCGACCGTGCCGGCCATTATCCGGCCCAGCTTTCGGGGGGGCAGAAACAACGTGTGGGCATTGCACGCGCCCTGGCACCGCGGCCCCATGTGATCCTGGCCGACGAACCCACCTCGGCGCTCGACCCCAAGACCACCCAATCCATTCTGGAGTGCCTGCGCGACATCAACGCGCGCTTTGGCGTGACCATCGTCATCGTCACCCACGAGATGGGCGTGATCCGTTCCATCTGCCACCGTGCCGCCTTGCTGGATGCGGGGCGGGTGGTGGAGGTCATCAATGTGGAGGCCGGCCGGGTCGATGCCCGCTCCGATCTTGCCCGCTCGCTGCTGGAGGCTGCGTAATGGAACCGATTACCTTCGCAAGTGCGCTAGCCAATCTGTCGATGATGGCGCCGGAAATCTGGCAGGCCGTCAAGGAAACCGCACTGATGCTATCCATCGGACTGGGCGCGGCGCTGTTCGTCGGCGGCCCGCTGGGCATTGTGCTTTACCTCACCCAGCCGGGGCAGCTCTTTGCCCATCGTGGTTTCAACGCTGTGCTGGGCTGGTTCGTGAATCTGGTGCGCTCCTTCCCGTTCATCATCCTGCTGGTATCGCTGGGCCCGCTGACGCGCATTCTGGTGGGCAGCACCATCGGCCCGGTGGCAGCAGCCGTGCCCCTGTCGTTCGCGGCCATTCCCTACTTTGCCCGACTGGTGGAGCAGACACTGCGCGAAATCCCGCGCGGCGTGATCGAAGCGGCCGAGGCCATGGGCGCCAGTCCGCTGCAGATTATCACCAAGGTGCTGATCAACGAGGCCCGCGCCGGCCTGATCTCCAGCCTGACCATCCTCACCATCAGCTTCCTGAGCTATTCGGCCGTGGCCGGCGTGGTGGGGGGCGGAGGCATCGGCGATCTAGCCATCCGCTACGGCTATTACCGCTTCCAGACCGACGTGATGGTGGGCATGGTGCTGCTGTTGGTGGTGATCGTGCAGATCATCCAGTTCATCGGCAACCGCCTGGCTTCGCGTCTTGACAAACGCTGACCCTTTTCCCCCTCGATCACCGGACAGATCCGTCCATAAGGAGAATGACAATGCGCAGAACCGTACTGAAAACCCTCGCTGCCGTATCCCTGGGCCTGGCCTTTTCCGCCAGCGCCTGGGCAGCCGACCCGGCCAAGAAGGAAATTGTAATTGGCACCACCGTCGGCGACTTCGGCGACATGGTCAAGCAGTCGATCAAGCCCATCCTGGAGAAAAAGGGCTACAGCGTGAAACTGGTAGAGTTCACCGACTATGTGCGCCCCAACCTCGCCCTGCAGGAAGGCTCGCTGGACGTGAACGTGTTCCAGCACAAGCCCTACCTGGACAACTTCGCCAAGGAGCACAACCTTTCGCTGACGCCGGTGTTCCAAGTACCGACGGCGCCCCTGGGGATTTACCCTGGCAAGCTCAAGTCGCTCAAGGACGTGAAGGCAGGCAGCACGCTGGCCGCTCCCAACGATCCCACCAACTTTGCACGTGCGCTGGTGATGCTCAACGACCTGGGCTGGGTGAAGCTCAAGCCGGGCATCAATCCGCTGACCGCCTCCGAGCATGACATCGCCCAGAACGTGAAGAACGTGAAGATCGTGCCCTTGGAAGCGGCCCAGCTGCCGCGCTCGCGTGGCGATGTGGATTTCTCCGTCATCAACGGCAACTACGCCACCAGCTCGGGCATCAAGCTGACTGAAGCCATCTATCAGGAAAAGAGTTACGCCTATGTGAACTGGGGCGTGGTACGTAGTGCAGACGTGCAGAAACCCTGGGTGAAGGACGTCGTGGCTGCCTACAAGTCGCCGGAATTCAAGGCATGGGCCAAGCAGAAGTATGCCGGCTACAAGCTGCCGGCCGACTGGAAATAAGCGGGCAACCGCGACCGGATTGCCCGGTTGGCCGAAGGTTTGGCCAATGGGGTGATACACCTGGCATCAAGGCTTCCGGAGGGCTCTGGCCCTCCGTTTTTTTTGCGCATCCGCAACGCCTGCCGCGCGGCAGGGTTGTCGGGTCCGCTTCAGAATGGTATTCCTCTGTCACTGAATGCACAGACCGCTTCCCGCATAGAGAGCCCTCAGGGCCAAAGGGAAAACGGGCGACTCGAGAGGAGGGTCGGGGGAATGCGCAACCGTGCAGCATGGGCAATCTGGTGGGGGCTTGCCTGGATCACGCCGGCCATGGCCGACGAGACATTGGTCATTTACTGCAGCGAGCACACGCCGCCCAAGCACTATGCCGAAGCCGGCGTGGCCAAGGGATACGCGGTGGAGGCTGCGCGCATGGTGGCGCTGGAGGCCGGCTATGTGCCCAAGGTGGTCGCCCTGCCGTGGTTGCGGGCTATCCGAGAGTCCGCCAGCGGCAGCGGCATCATCACGTCTTTCTCCCGCACTACCGAGCGGGACCGTGCCTTTCTGTACACTGATCTCCTGCTGGAAGATGCGGTAGTGCTGGTGCAGGCGGAAAGCAGGCCGTTCCCGGTGCGCTCGTTGGCTGACCTTTCCGGGCGACGCATCGGTACGACGCGCGGGGCGCGCTACTCGCCGGAGCTGAATGCTGCCCTGCCCAAGATGGTGATCAACGAGGATGGGTCCCCGCCTTTGCGACTGCAGATGCTGGTGGCAGGACGGCTGGAGGGCGCGCTGTTCGCCGGGGGCGCACCGGCGGTGGCCTACAGCGCCCGGGAGGCCGGTGTGGCGATGTCGGCATTGCGCATTGTCTCGCCCCCCTTGGCGGTGAACCCGAACTTCCTCGGTGTGCCCAAGGCCATGCCACAGGCCGCCGCGGTCAAGGCGCGTCTTGATGCGGCGCTGGCACGGCTGCGCAAGAACGGCCGGCTGGCGCGGCTTCTGGAACAGGCCGGGCTGACCGCGCCGTCTGCCCGCGCTTCCGCATCGGTTACTGTCCCTGCCACTCTTCCATGAAGTCGTCGCGGAAGCGGCGTACTCGCTCCAGCCGGGCTTCGGCCAACCTTTGGCCGGCTTCGGTCTGCATGGTCTCCGGCAGCTTCTCCAGCTTGACCGCAATGTGGTCCAGCGCGTAGCGCAGGTCGTCCAGCGGGCGAGTGCCGCCCAGCGGGTCGGTGGGGTGGGCCAGTGTGGCGCCCATGCGCCCGGCAGTGTAGAAGAGCCGCGCCAAGCCCACTGCCCCCAGCGCATCCATGCGGTCTGCATCCTGCACGATACGCGCTTCAATGCTGTGGGGGGTAATGCCGGCCGAGTAGCTGTGCGCTTCGATGGCGTGGGCCACCGCATCCAGTTTTTCCTCGGGAAACCCGACGGCCTGCAGGTGCGCCCGTCCCCGCTCGGCGGAGCGCTGTGATGCCAGATGGCGTTCGGGATGGTTCTTCGGCAGGTTGACGAGGTCGTGCAGGTAGCAGGCCGCCATCACCACCATCGGGTCGGCCTCGGTGTGGGCCAAGAGCAGGGCGCGCGCCACCTGCCACACCCGGTCGAAGTGGGCTGTGTCGTGGGCGCCATCCGCTTCCCCTGCCTCGGTGGCGAGGATGTCCAGAAGCCGGGGGCGCCAGTGTGCGTGCAGGGTATCGATCATGAAAACGGCTTCAATCTCCGAAGGGCCGGACATTGAAGCCGAGGCAGGCGGCCGCGTCAACCGAGGCCGGCACGCTGGTGCTCAGGCGCCCAGCGTGCAGTAGGCGCTAGCTACCTGGGCGGCAAGACGGGCGTTGTTGAGTACCAGCTGGATGTTGGCCGAAAGGCTGTTGCCGCCGGTCAGTTCGCAGACGCGGGCCAGCAGGAACGGCGTGGCGGCCTTGCCACCGATGCCCTGTTCCTCCGCCTCGCGCAGGGCTTGGGAGATGGCAGCGTCGATCGCTGCCCGCGGCATGGCATGCGCCTCAGGAATGGGGTTGGCCACTACCAAGCCACCGCGCAGCTGCAGGTCCCACTTCGTTTTCATTACCCGTGCGATCTCCTCGGCTTCCTCCATACGGGCATCCACGCCGAACTCACTGTCGCGGGTGAAGAACGCCGGCAGGTGGTCGGTCCGGTAGCCCAGTACCGGCACGCCATGCGTTTCCAGGTATTCGAGCGTCAGCCCCAAGTCCAGGATGGACTTGGCGCCAGCGCATACCACCGCCACCGGCGTCTGCGCCAGCTCCTGAAGGTCGGCCGAAATGTCGAAGCTGGTCTGGGCTCCACGGTGCACGCCACCGATGCCACCGGTGGCAAAGACCCGAATGCCGGCAAGTGCTGCCACGATCATCGTCGAGGCCACCGTGGTGGCGCCGGTCTGACCGCGGGCTACCACCACCGGCAGGTCGCGGCGGCTAACTTTGGCCACGGCATGGCCGGCCCGCCCCAGGCGTTCGATCTCTTCATGCGACAGGCCTGCCTTCAGGCGCCCATCGATGATGGCGATGGTGGCAGGCACGGCGCCGGACGCGCGCACCTCGGCCTCCACTTTCAGGGCGGTCTCCACATTCTGCGGATACGGCATGCCGTGGGAGATGATGGTGGATTCCAGCGCCACCACGGGAAGGTTGGCCGCCAGGGCTTGGGCTACGTCCGGATGGATATCGAGCAGTGGATGCAGGTTCAATTGAAGCTCCTTGCAGGTTCTTGAGCGAGGCACGCCTCAACGGCGGCGCGCGACAGGATGGGGCTGTTGGTCATGGGGGTCGCCAGGGTCAGGGCGGCACAGGCCTGTGCCATGCGCGCGCTCTCTTCCAGCGGCAGGCCGTCCTGCAGGCCGCAGGCCAGCCCGGCCATCAGGGCATCGCCTGCGCCGGTAGTGTTCACGATCCCGCCAGCAGGCAGTACGGCCGGCGCCCAGCCGCTGCTGTGGCCGTCGCTGTAGAAGAGCCCCTCGCTGCCGAGGCTGAGCACTACCTGCCGCACGCCCTGTTCATGGAACCAGTCGGCAACGCGGGGGGCATCGTGCGGGGCTGTGAGCGGCAGGCCGGAGAGCGAGGCTGCCTCTAGGCGGTTGGGCTTGAGCAGGCTGATCCTGGCGAGCCAGGGGCGCAGTCGCTCGGCCTTGAAGGCCGAGACCGGGTCCACCATCACCGGCGCCTGCGCTTCGGCGAACAGCCAGGCCAAGGCGTCTTCAGAGAGGTTGGCATCGGCGATCAGGCGCCCGGCGTGGCGTACCAGCTCGCGGCATCCAACGAGGCGTGCCGGGGTCAGCCTGGCGAGGGCGTCCATGTCGTTGATGGCGAGCGCCATGTCACCGTCCGGGCCTTGGATGGAGAGATAGGTTGGCGTGGCCGCGTCCGGCAGCACCAGTACGTTCTGCACGTCCACGCCCGCTCGCTGGGTGGCCTCCAGCAGCGAACGGCCGTGCAGGTCGTCGCCCACCACGCTTACCAGACGCACGTCCAGGCCCAGGCGGGCCAGGTTCTCAGCGATGTTGCGCGCGACACCGCCGGGTGAGGCAAGCACACGGCCGGGGTTGGAGTCACCCTGCCGTAGCGGGGCTCCGGCGATACCGGTGATGTCCATGTTGGCGCCACCGATTACCACAGTGCGGGGAGCCTCGGCCAGGATGTAGCCCTTGCCCCGGATCAGGCCCTTGTTCATCAGATTGACGATATGGGTGGCCACAGCGGGGCGACTGATGCCCAAGCGATCGGCCAGCGCCTGTTGGGGGATGAGCGGATCCTGACGCAGCAGGGATAGGATCTGTTGTTCGCGTTCGGTCATCTAAACTTAAGTTTGTTTTGTTTGCTTTTGTTTGGATGATAGGCCGCGGCCTCATGCTCGTCAAACAAAAAAGCTTGGCCGAAGCCTATAAAGGCTTCGGCCAAGCGCCAGCGGTGGGGAAGGCTTAGTCTTGCCAGGCCAACCGCAGCCCAAAGGCCACGAACAGGCCACCAGTGAGCCGATCGATGGCTGCGATCCGGCCGGGCTGGTGCAGCCATCCGCCCAGCGGACCGGCCAGCGCCGACAGCAGCGCAAACCACAGCACGCTTTCGGCCGCATGCACCAAGGCCAGCAGGCCGCTGGTCAGGGCGACGGAAGCGCCCGCCGGGATGAACTGTGGCAGAAAGGTGAGGTAGAACAGGCCCACCTTGGGGTTGAGCAGATTGGTGAGTAGCCCGCGCATGAACCACGTCTGTGCAGCGTCCTGGCGCTGCCCACTCGTGCCGGACGCGGCGCCGAGTGCACGGCGTGGCGTCCGCAGCAGCCGCAACCCAATCCAGATGAGGTAGGCGGCGCCCACCACGCGCAGGGCATGGTAGGCGGCCTCGGAGGTGGTGAGCAGGGCACCCAGACCCAACGCTACCAGCAGTCCCCAGGCCAGCACGCCGGTAGCAATGCCCAGGCCGGCCAGAAAGGCCGGCCGGGCACCCTCGGCAAGCGAGGTGCGCAGCACGAGTACGGTATCGAGTCCGGGCGTTACTGTCAGGACAGCGGCTGCCACCGCAAAGAGGATCACGGCTTCAAGCATGGTCGACCTCCCCTTACCAGATCACCCGCACGGCCTGCTGGCCTAGCCAGTCGCGCAGGGCCAGCAGCAGGCCGTCGTCCAGGCGCACGCCCCATTCGGGCGAAAGCAACAGGTCGCCGCGCGCGGTGCCATTGCTGTAGCTTACCCGTACCGGGCAGCCGGACTCTTGCGCCCGGAACGGCGACAGTACGTTTTTCAGGCGTCCCACATCGGCGTTGCCGTTCATCGTTAGCAACAGGCTGCGGGCGAAGCGGCTGCGGGCTTCGCCCAGATCGTAGAGCTTGTCCACCACGATGCGCAGGCCGCCGGAGAAGTCATCGTTGCTGACCTTGCCCTCCACCACCAGCACCGTGTCTTCCTTAAGCCGGGTGCGATTGGCTTCGAAAGCCTCGGCGAAGATACTGACCTCCAGCTTGGCCGAACCATCGTCCAGCTGCACGAAGGCCATCTTGCCGCGGTTACCCACCTTGACGCGGATGCCGGTCACGAAACCGGCCAGCAGTTGTAGCTCCTTTTTGGGCTGCAAGCGCGCCAGGGGCGTTTTGATGAATGCGCGCACCTCACGTTCATAGGCGCTGAAGGGGTGGCCAGACAGGTAATAGCCGATGGCGAGCTTCTCTTCGGCCAACCGGACCGCGTCACTCCACGGCTTGGCGTCGATCATGGCCACCGCAGGCACGTCCTCGGCCGCGAACATGTCGAACAGCCCGCCCTGATTGGCGTTTGCCGCTTCCTGTTCGGCCGCTTCCAGTGCCAACGATACGTTGGCGAACAGGCGCGCCCGGTTATCGTCGAGGGTGTCGAAGGCGCCCCCGCGGATTAGCGACTCGATCACCCGCTTGTTGACGATCTTCTTGTCTGTGCGGCGGCAGAAGTCGAACAGATCCTTGAACGGACCGCTTTCGTTGCGCACCGCAACGATGTGGTTTACCGCCGACTCGCCAGTGCCCTTGATTGCGCCCAGTGCATAGCGGATACGCTTGCGGTCTACCGGCACGAAGCGGTAGAAACTTTCGTTGACGTCCGGGGGGAGGAATTCCAGACCATTGGCCCGCGAGTCGTCGTAGAACACCTTGAGCTGGTCGGTATTGTCCAGTTCTGACGACATGGTGGCGGCCATGAAAGCGGCAGTATGATGCGCCTTGAGCCAGGCAGTCTGGTAGCTCACTACCGCATAGGCTGCGGTATGCGACTTGTTGAAGCCGTACTCTGCGAACTTGGCCATCAGGTCGAAAAGCTGCTCGGCCAGCTTGGGATCGTAGCCCTTCTTGCGCGCACCTTCAGCGATCTTTTCGCGGTGGGCGGCCATTTCCTCCGGCTTTTTCTTGCCCATCGCGCGGCGCAGCATGTCGGCCCCGCCCAGGGTGTACCCACCGATGATCTGCGAGATCTGCATCACTTGTTCCTGATACACGATCACGCCATAGGTCGGCTCCAGGCAGGCGGTCAGGTCGGGGTGAAAGTAGTCCACCTCCTGCTTGCCAGCCTTGCGCAGGATGAAGTCGTCCACCATCCCCGAGCCGAGCGGGCCCGGACGGTACAGGGCCAGCACGGCGATGATGTCTTCGAAGCGGTCGGGGCGCAGCTTCTCCAGCAGCCGCTTCATGCCATCCGATTCCAGCTGGAACACCGCTGTGGTGTTGGCGTCCTGCAGTACCTTGTAGGCAGCCGGGTCGGTGAACTCCAGAAGGTTCAGGTCGGTGTCAAAGGACGGGTCCAGATCACGGATGTAATTGACCGCCAGATCGATGATCGTCAGGTTGCGCAGCCCCAGGAAGTCGAACTTCACCAGTCCGATCTGCTCTACGTCGTCCTTGTCCAGCATGGAGACCGGAACCGCCTCCTCGCCACCGGCCTGATACACCGGACAGAAGTCGGTGATCCGCCCCGGAGCGATCAGCACGCCACCGGCGTGCATGCCGATGTTGCGCGTCAGGCCCTCCAGTTTTTTGGCCAGCGCCCAGAGTTCGCGCAGTTCCTCCTCGTTTTCCAGACGCTCCTTGAGGACGGGTTCCATTTCCACCGCATCGTCCAGGCTGTACTGCTTGCCCGGCGCAGCGGGGATGAGCTTGGATACGCCATCGCAGAAGTTGTACGGCAGGTCTAGCACACGGCCCACATCGCGCACCACCGCCTTGGCGGCCATTGTGCCGAAGGTGGCGATCTGCGATACCGCCTCGGCACCGTACTTCTGGCGCACATATTCGATCACCCGGTAGCGGTTGTCCTGGCAGAAGTCCACGTCGAAGTCGGGCATCGACACCCGCTCGGGATTGAGAAAGCGCTCGAAGAGCAGGGCATACGCCAAGGGATCGATGTCCGTGATGCCCAGGCTGTAGGCTACCAGCGAGCCGGCACCCGAGCCTCGGCCCGGCCCTACCGGGCAGCCATTGGCCTTCGCCCAGTTGATGAAGTCGGCCACGATCAGGAAGTAGCCAGGAAAGCCCATCTGGATGATGGTGTCGCATTCCACCTTCAGCCGTGCGTCATAGCGCTCGCGCTGGTTCGCGCGCTCCGCCGGATCGGGGTAGAGCTTCTCCAGCCGGGCCTCCAGCCCCTGGCGTGACAGATGGACGAGGTAGTCATCGAGCGTCATGCCGTCAGGCGTGGGGAACTGCGGCAGGTAGTTCTTGCCCAGTTCGATGGTCAGGTTGCAGCGCTTGGCGATCTCCACGCTGTTGGCCAGCGCCTCCGGCAGGTCGGCAAAGCGCTCGGCCATTTCGTCCGGCGAAGGGAAGTACTGGCAGGGGTGGAAGGTCTTGGGGCGGCGTTTGTCCGCCAGGGTGTAGCCCTCGGCGATGCACACTCGTGCTTCGTGTGCCTTGAAGTCGTCCGGATCGAGAAACTGTACCGGGTGGGTGGCCACCACCGGCAGGTCGGTCTGGCTGGCCAGCCACAGCGTAGCTTGTACGCACTGCTCGATCTGCGGGCTGTCGAGGCGCTGCACCTCCAGGTAGAAGGCATCTGGAAAAAGGCGGGCCCAGTATTCGGCACGCCGGCGGGCTTCGTCGGGATTGCCGTTGCACAGGGCTACCCCCACGTCACCGAGATGGGCGCCAGACAGGCAGATCAGGTTGCTGTTGTCGCCGTCCTCCAGCCAGGCGCGCTTCAGTTCGGCACGGCCACGATACTGGTTGTGCGTGTATGCATCGGCCAGCAGCTCGCACAGTCGCAGATAGCCGGCACGGTTTTTCACCGTCAGCATCATGCGGTAGGGCTTGTCGCGGTCTTCCTCGTTCTCCAGCCAGACGTCGCAGGAGACGATTGGTTTGAGGCCGGCGCTACGGCAGGCTTTGTAGAACTTGACCAGTCCGAAGAGGTTCATCAGGTCCGAAAGACCGAGGGCGGGCAGCTGCTGTGTGCGTGCACGAGCGACGGCATCGTCCACCCGGACGATGCCGTCGGTGATGGAGAACTCGGTGTGCAGGCGCAGGGGAATAAAGCGGGGTGCGTTCATTCAGGCATTTTAGCGGCTGGGCCTCGACGCTACTACCGCACGCACGTACCGATTTGCACTTATTGCACTGCAGCATCAGAATGAAAGAGAGGACAACAAGAAGGGAAACAGACCATGGAATTCAACGTCCGCGATCTGGACAACGACCTATGCTACCGTCTACTGACGGGTGGGGTACTGCCGCGCCCGATTGCCTGGGTCAGTACGCAAAGCCTTGAAGGGGTGGCCAACCTGGCCCCGTTTTCCTTTTTTAACGTCGCCAGTGTCACGCCACCAGTACTGGCGTTCAGCCTGCTGCGCCGTCCCGACGGCAGCGAGAAGGACACGCTGGCCAACATCCGCGCCACGGGGGAGTTCGTGGTGCACGTGGTGCGCCGTACGCAGATCGAGGCGATGAACCTTTCCTGCGGCAACTACGCGCCCGAAGTGGACGAATTTGATCTGGCCGGGCTGGAAAAGACCTTGGCGTATACCGTGAAGGTGCCGGTGATCGCCGATGCCGCCATACGCTACGAATGCCGGCTGCAGCAGCTGCTGGAACTGGGCAACCAGCCGGGGGCAGGGTGCTTGGTGCTGGGCGAGGTTCTGCACGTGCATGTGGCCGACGCACTCTGGCACGAGGGTCGAATTGACGGCGAAATGCTGGATGCGGTAGGCAAGCTGGCGGGCGATGCCTACACCTTCACCCGCGACAGCTTCGCCCTGCCCCGGCCCTGATGCCGGCACGCTATTCCGGGGCGCCCTTCTTCAGGCTGGCGAACGCAGCCTTCTGCATTTCCAGGGTCTTGATCTGCATCGACAGCATGCCAAGGTTCATGGTCAGCCAGCTTTCCACCACCTTAAGCTCGGCCAGCCGGCGCTCGATTTCCTCCTCGCTCATCGGCGGCAGGAAAGGTTGGGCGCTGGAAGGCGTGGCGGCCTGGACAAACTGACGCCACAGGGCGAAGGGGTCTGCAGGATTGTAGTCGGCACTCATGGCGGTCTTCCTCAAGAAAAAACGGGTGGCCGAAGCCACCCGTTGAGTATAGCGTCTGCCAGCGCGGTCAGACGCCAGCCTGCTGGGCCGGGTCGGCCGGCGGTGCTACCGGTGCGTTGGCCTGCGCATCCACGGCAGCCAGCGCCACCATGTTGACGATGCGGCGGACCGACGAGATCGGCGTCAGGATATGGGCGGTCTTGGCCATGCCCATCAGGATCGGCCCGATGGTCACGCCATCGGCAGCCGACACCCGCAGCAGGTTGTAGCTGATGTTGGCCGTTTCCACGCTCGGCATTACCAGCAGGTTGGCCGAACCTTTCAGCGTGGAGTCGGGCATGGCCTGGCTGCGGATGGCTTCCACCAGCGCAGCGTCGCCCTGCATCTCACCGTCTACTTCCAGGTCGGGTGCTCGCTCCTGGATCAGGCCCAGCGCGGCACGCATCTTTTGTGCCGAATCGCTGTCGTTGCTGCCGAAGCTGGAGTGCGACAGCAGGGCGGCCTTGGGAACGATACCGAAGCGCTTGATCGACTCGGCTGCCATCAGTGTGATGTCGGCCAGTTGTTCGGCTGTGGGGTTGGCATTGACGTAGGTGTCGGCAATGAAGATGTTGCCGGTGGGCAGCATCAGTGCGTTCATCGCCCCCGCGTGCTGCTGCGGATTGTTGTAACCGATTACGTCGCGGACGATATCAAAATGCTGGCGGTAGTTGCCGTAGGTGCCACAGATGAGCGCATCCGCTTCGCCTCGGTGCACCATCAGGGCGCCGATGAGGGTGGTGTTGCCGATCACGCGACGACGGGCCTGCTCCTGCGACACACCCTTGCGCTTCATGAGCTGGTAGTACTCCTGCCAGTATTCATTGAAGCGCGGGTCGGATTCGTTGTTCACCAGCTCGAAATCCACACCTGGGCGCAGCTTCAGGCCCAGCTTCTTGAGGCGCATCTCGATCACGCTTGGACGGCCGATCAGAATGGGCTTGGCCAGTTCCTGCGACACGATCTCCTGTGTGGCGTGCAGCACGCGCTCATCCTCGCCTTCGGCCAAGACTACGCGCTTCTGTTCCTTCTTGGCCTGCGAGAACACCGGTTTCATGAACAGGTTGGTCTTGTAGACGAACTGTGCCAGTTGGTCGACGTAGGCGTTCATGTCCGTGATCGGACGGGTTGCTACACCCGACTCCATCGCGGCCTGAGCTACGGCCGGGGCGATCTTCACGATCAGGCGGGGGTCGAAAGGCTTTGGAATCAGGTATTCCGGACCGAAGGACAGTTCCTGGTCACCATAGGCCGAGGCCACCACATCGCTCTGCTCGGCCATGGCCAGGTCGGCAATGGCGCGCACGCAGGCCAGCTTCATCTCTTCATTGATGGTGGTAGCGCCCACGTCCAGCGCGCCACGGAAGATGAAGGGGAAGCACAGGACGTTGTTGACCTGGTTGGGGTAGTCCGAGCGACCGGTGCCGATAATGGCGTCCGGACGCACTTCCTTCACCAGCGGCGGCAGGATTTCCGGCTCCGGGTTGGCCATGGCCAGAATGAGCGGGTTGCGCGCCATCGACTTGACCATTTCCTGGCTCACCAGCTTGGGGCCCGAGAGGCCCATGAAGATGTCGGCATCGACCATCGCGTCAGCCAGCTTGCGCTGGCCGTTGTCGGCAATCGCATACCGCTTCTTCGATTCGTCCATCTTTTCGTCGCGGCCCTGATAGATGACGCCCTTGGAGTCGCAGACGGTGATGTTCTCTCGGGCTACGCCCAGTGCAACCAGCAGGTCCAAGCAGGCGATGGCGGCTGCGCCCGCGCCAGAGGCCACCACGCGTACCTTGCTGATGTCCTTGTCCACCAGGCGCAGGCCGTTGAGCACTGCGGCGGCGGCGACGATGGCCGTGCCGTGCTGGTCATCGTGGAAGACGGGGATGCCCATGCGTTCGCGGCACTTCTTCTCGATGTAGAAGCACTCGGGCGCCTTGATGTCTTCCAGGTTGATGCCACCGAAGGTGGGTTCCAGCGAGCAGATGATATCGACTAGCTTGTCCGGGTCGGTTTCGTTCACTTCGATATCGAACACGTCGATACCGGCAAATTTCTTGAAGAGGACGCCTTTGCCTTCCATCACCGGCTTGCCGGCGAGCGCACCGATGTTGCCGAGGCCGAGCACGGCGGTGCCGTTGGAGATCACAGCCACGAGGTTGCCGCGGGCGGTGTACTTGTAGGCGTTGAGCGGATCCTCGACGATCTCCATGCAGGGTGCGGCCACGCCGGGGGAATAGGCCAGGGCCAGGTCACGCTGGGTAGCCAGCGGCTTGGTGGGGGATACTTGGATCTTGCCGGGCGACGGGTACTGGTGGAAGTCGAGCGCGTTCTGGCGCAATTGCTCATCCATCTGGGAGCTCCTGAGAGTTGCTTTTTCTTTGAGGATGGTTGGAAGAACAGGTCAGCCATTATAGGGGCTAACCCTAGACCCGGCTACGACGTGTCCGACAAAAAACGCGACGGGGACACCGTCGCGTTCGTGTTTCCGGCCCCTGGCCTTACATCATGCCAAGGGTGCGCGGCAGCCACAGCGAGATGGCCGGCACATAGGTCACCAGACCGAGGAAGACCAGCATCGTCAGCAGCCACGGCCATACTGCGATCGTCAGCTCGGTAATGCCCATTTTGGTAATGCCCGAGGCCACGTACAGGTTCAACCCTACCGGCGGGTGGCACATGCCCACCTCCATGTTCACCACGATCAGGATGCCGAAGTGGACCGGATCGATACCCAGCTGCACCGCCACCGGGAACAGGATGGGTGCAAGGATCAACACGATGGACGAGGGTTCCATCACGTTGCCTGCCAAAAGCAGCAGAATGTTCACCACCAGCAGGAAGGCGATCGGACCGAGGCCGGCGTCGATCAGCCAGCTGGCCATGGCCTGCGGAATGCCTTCGCTGGTCATCAGGAACGAGAACAGCACCGCGTTAGTGATGATGTAGAGCAGCATGGCAGACATGGCCGCCGAGTCCAGCAGCACCTTGGGCAGCTGCTTGAGCGACAGGTCCTTGTAGATGAACACCGCCACGATGAAGGCATACACCGCCGACATCGCCGCGGCTTCTGTGGGGGTGAATACCCCGGTATAGATGCCGCCAATTACCACCACGATCAGGAACAGGCCCCACATCGACTCGCGGAATGCCTTCAGGCGCTGGGCGGCACTGGCCTTGGGCAGGCGGGGGTAGCCGAACTTGCGTGCCCGCCACCAAGTGGTCAGGCCCAGGAAGGTGGCGAGCATCAGGCCCGGAATCACCCCGGCCATGAAAAGCTGGCCCACCGAAGTGTTGGTGGCCACCGAGTACATCACCATCACGATCGACGGCGGGATCAGGATGCCCAGCGCGCCCGAGGTGGTGATTACCCCGGCGCCGAAGCGATCGGGAAAGCCCTGCTTGACCATGGCCGGCAGCAGGATGGAGCCGATGGCCACCACCGTGGCCGGGCTGGAGCCCGACACCGCCGCGAACAAAGCGCAGGCCACCACGCCCGCGAGGCCCAGCCCGCCATGCCAGTGGCCGACCATGCTGGAGGCAAAGTTGATCATCCGCCGCGCCACGCCGCCATGGGTAAGGAAATTGCCCGCCAGGATGAAGAACGGAATCGCCATGATCTCGAACTTCTCGATGCCGGTGAACAGCTTGAGTGCCACCGCCTCGATCGGCACCTCGGTCATGGTGAACAGGAAGGTCAGGACGGTCAGGCCGAGCGAGATCGAGATCGGCATGCCCGTCAGCATCAGGACGATCAGGAGTCCGAAGATGATGAGCGCACTCATTGTTTTTTGTCTCCGTGCTTCAGGTCGTGCGGGTGCAGGTTGTCATCCATCGCAAACCAGTTGATGTCTTCGGCGGCCTCGTCCATGCCTTCCACATGGCTGTGGTCGTGGCGCGGCAGCTCGCCGGTGCGGATGAAGTTCCAGGCCACCTGCAGAAAGCGGAAGCACATCAGGTAGGAGCCGACAGGCACCGCGAGGTAAACCATCCACATCGGCAGCTCAAGGTCGGCCGAAGTCTGGTCGGTGTGAGCGATCTCCCAGACGAAGGTGCCGCCGAGTGTGCCGACGATGCCGGTAAAGAGAGCACCGGCCAGAAGGCCGATCACGATGAACTTGGCCCGGTTGCGGTCGGAGAGCTTGTTGATCAGCACGTCCACACCCACGTGGATGCCGGTGCGCACTCCGTAGGCCGCGCCGAACTTGGCCATCCACACGAACATGTAGATCGTGAGTTCCTGTGCCCAAGCCAGGTTGATGTGTGCAGTGTATGGGTGCAGCAGCTCGGTGCCCGAGGCATAGCGGTGCACGACGGCGACAAAGGTCAGGAGGGTGGCCGCGCCCATCAGGAAGGCGATCAGCCACTCCTCGAGACGATCGAGGAATTTCATGGGGATACTCCGGATGGAACAGGAGCGTGCCCGCGCTGGGCGGCACACGCTCCCGGGTCAGGAACCGGTCAGTTCGGGGTGAAGCCGGTCTGCTTGTAGATGGCTTGGATCAGGTCGCCGCCGATCCGGTCTGCCATCTTGGCGTGTACCGGTACCAGGGCCTTCTTGAAGGCGGCGCGCTCAGCCGGTGTAGGGGTGTAGACGGTGGTCTTGCCGGACTTGGCGATATTGGCCAGATCTTCGTCGTTTTCCTTCTTGGCAATGTCGTTGGCGTACTTGGTGGCGTCGCGCATCGCGCCTTCCAGCGTGCCGCGTACGTCCGCCGGCAGCCCATCCCAGAACTTCTTGTTCACGATCACCGCATAGCCCAGATAGCCGTGACCGGTAGTGGTCAGGTTCTTCTGCACTTCGTGCATCTTCTGGGTGTACATGTTGGACGGCGGATTCTCGGTTCCGTCCACCACGCCCGTCTGCAGGGCCTGATAGACCTCGGAGAAGGCCATCACTTGAGGCAGCGCGCCCAGCGAGCGCATTTCCTCTTCCAGCACCTTGGACGACTGGATGCGCATCTTCAGGCCGCGGAAGTCGGCCGGCGACTTGAGCGGCTTGTTGGCCGAAAAATGCTTGAAGCCGTTGTCCCAGAAGGCCAGGCCCTTGATGCCCTTGCTATCCAGCTTGCCCAGAAGCTGCTGGCCGATCGGGCCCTGCGTCACCTTGTGCAGGTCGTTATAGTCGTCAAAGATGTAAGGCAGATCGAAAACTTCGAACTCCTTCACGCCCAGCGGGCCAAACTTGGCGAGGCTGGGGGCCAGCATCTGCACGGCGCCCAGCTGCAGCGCCTCGAGCTCTTCCTTGTCTTTGTAGAGCTGGCTGTTCGGGTAGACCTGAACCTTGACCTTGCCCTTGGTGCGTTCTTCAGCCAGCTTCTTGAAGTATTCGGCTGCCTTGCCCTTGGGGGTGTCCTGCGCCACCACGTGGCTGAACTTGATCACGATTTCACCGGCAGCATGCGCTACGCCGGACAGTCCGAAGGCGGCACCGACCATCAGGGCGGCAAATTTCAGTTTCATCTCGAATCTCCTGTATACCGGGTCCGGTATCTGGTTTGCGTTGTTGGGGGCATCCCCGAAGCAGCCCTTGTGTCCGGGCTGTCTGGCAGACGCTAAATTAGGGGGAGGGCGGTGGTGCCACCATTGGGGAATTCGGCATCAGGGTTTTCCTGTAGTGGGCTGAACCGGACGGCGGCGCGGTTTGCCAAGCCCTCCGGCCTTCTGCACACTGGCAGTTCTGCTTGTTGCCGGTCGCCTTTCCATGCCTTCTTCCATCCGCCGCGCCGCCCTACGCCGCTCCCCCCGGCTACTGTGGCTGTCCACCGCCATGATCCTCGCGGCCCTTCTGGTCGCGCTTGGCGGACTCATCTATCTCGTCTACCGCGACTGGGTGGATGAACAGCGCGACAACCTCATCCAGGAAGTGCTGTGGCTGGAACAGTCGATCCGGCTGCATATGGAAAGTCACCAGGAGTGGGGCGCCAACGTGGCCGATGCGCTTGCCGACGAAGCGCTGACCGGCGCGCAGTTCATCACCAACACCCGCCTTTTCCTGCGAGAGAACCCGGAGCTCCTGACGGTGGAGCGCGTCAGTGCCGATGGCCACCGACTTTGGAACGAGCGCAACCTCGCGCTGGTGCAGGAACCACCGTTGCGCAATGAGGCCTACAGCGCGCTGTGGCGCGCCAGCCGCCTTGGTCGCCCCGCCTACGGCGCTTACTACCGGGCGGCTGATGGCAAGGTGCAGTTCGATCTTGTGGTGCCACTGTTCTCGCAGGGACGCTTTGTCGGGGGCGTGCGGCTGGTGTACGGCCTTGAGCGGCTGCTGCGTTACCAGGTGCCGTGGTGGATCGCCTCCAAATACCACATCAGTGTGGTGGATTTGGGCGGAAGAGAGCTGGCCAGCAAGTTCGAGGGAGCCGTGCGTGCCGATGCCCTGACGCACCAGATCGGCTTCGATCCGCCAGGGGACGGGCTACTGCTGCGTGCCACCGTTTACCGCAGCGGCGTCGGGCTGACGATGCCAGCGGTGGCGGGTGTCATTGCGCTGCTCGTGGGCGCGCTGGCCTATTCGCTGTGGCGGCTACGCCAGCACACCCGCGAGCGTACCCGGGCGGAACTGGCGCTGGAGCGCGAGATGACGCTGCGCGAAGCAATGGAAGATTCGATGAAGAGTGGCCTGGTGGCCATTGGTCTTGAAGGGGAGATCCTGCACGTCAACCGGGCCTTCTGCGAGATGACGGGTACCGCCGCGCAGGCGCTTGTCGGTCAGCGCCCCCCCCACAGTTACTGGCCGCGCGAGGAGCGGCCGGTGCTGGAACGTGCCATGCGCGCAGTGCGCGCCGGGGCCCAGCCCGAACATGGTTTCGAGCTGCCTTTCCGTCGCAGCGACGGCGAACGCTTCGAAGTGCGGCTTTACGCCACTCCGCTGGTGGACCGCGATGGTACCCAGCGCGGCTGGATTGCCACGCTCTACGATATTACGGAGTTGAAGAAGAAGCGGCTGGCCCTCAACCTGTCGCACCAGCGCTTCCTGACCGTGCTCAACGGGCTGGATGCCGGGGTGTGTGTGACAGAAGGGGGCAGCGCGCAGCTGCTGTACGCTAACCCGGGCTTTGCCACGATGTGGCTCAGCTGCGAGCCGGACGGCGCCTGCTGTCCGGTCTTCCCGGGCCTGCCAAGGTTGGCCGAAGCGGGCGGGAGCGGGCTGGAGGTGGTGCTCAACCACGGTGAGCACTGGTATTTGCTGCACCGGCGCGCTATCGAATGGGTCAATGGGGAAGCCGCCTGGCTGACCATCCTGTCGGATGTCACCGAAGCCCGGCAGCACGAAGCGCGCGAGCGGGCCCAGGCCGAGCGCTTTCAGGATACCGCCCGTCTAATTGCAATGGGTGAGATGGCTTCCAGTCTGGCCCACGAGCTCAACCAGCCGCTGACCGCCATCAACACCTACGCCTCCGGGCTGATTCGCCGGCTGCCGGCAGACCTGCCGTTGCCCGGCGGGGTGCGCGATGCGGTGCAGGCGATTGCAGATCAGGCGCGCAGGGCAGGGCAGATCGTCAACAGCATCCGCGCTTTCGTGAAGAAGCACGCCCCGCAGCTGGAGGCCACCGATCCGTCTGCTGTCATCCGGCGAGCGGTCGGGTTGGCCGAAGGGCTAGCGGCCAAGAACGGCGTTGCGCTGGAGGTCGCGCAGGATGGCCGCGTCTGTCGGCTGGAAATGGACCCGGTGCTGATCGAGCAGGTGCTGCTCAACCTGATCAAGAACGCAATCGAGGCAATGGTGGAAAGCCAGACCCGACGGCCGACGGTGGCTATCCGTACCCGGGTCGGCCCCGCCTACTGGCATGTGGAGGTGGCCGACAACGGTCCGGGGCTGGCTGAAGACATGCGCGACCGCCTGTTCACGCCGTTTTATTCGACCAAGCAGGAGGGCATGGGCATCGGGCTCAACATCTGCCGCTCGATCGTGGAATTCCACCGTGGCGAGTTTGGCGTTAACGCCACATTGTCCGGGGGCTGCCTGTTCTGGTTCACGCTGCCCCTGCTACAGGCGGAGACCACCGCGGCCTGAGCGGCCGCGGCCGAGATCAACGCTGCGGCGTCAGCACAGTGTCGTGCGCTTCGGCCAAGGTTTCGGGGTAGTCGCGACTGTAATGCAGCCCGCGGCTTTCCTTGCGCTCCATGGCAGAGCGCACAATCAGCTCCGCCGTCACCACCAGGTTGCGTAGCTCGATCAGATCGTTGCTGACATGGAAGTGCCGGTAGTACTCGCTGATTTCCTCGCGCAGCAGTTCGATGCGGTGCAGCGCCCGCTCCAAACGCTTGTTGGTGCGTACGATGCCCACATAGTCCCACATCGCCCGACGCAGTTCGTCCCAGTTGTGTGAGATCACCACTTCCTCGTCTGGGTCAGTGACCTGGCTGTCGTCCCAGTCGGGGATCGCCGGCTGCGTGCCGGGTGGGGTAGCCAAGATGTCGGCCGCGGCCGCCTTGCCGATCACCAGACACTCCAGTAGCGAGTTACTTGCCAGCCGGTTGGCACCGTGCAGGCCGGTGCAGGCCGCCTCCCCCACCGCATACAGGCCGTCCACATCGGTGCGTCCCGCAAGATCCGTCACCAGTCCGCCGCAGGTATAGTGCGCAGCCGGCACCACCGGGATCGGTTCTTGAGTGATATCGATACCCAGTTCCAGGCAGTGAGCATAGATATTAGGGAAATGCTCGCGGATGAAATGGGCGGGCTTGTAGGAAATATCCAGATACACGCAATCCAGGCCGTGCTTCTTCATCTCGAAGTCGATCGCGCGCGCTACCACGTCCCGGGGCGCCAGCTCGGCGCGGGCATCATGCGAGGGCATG
Source organism: Gulbenkiania mobilis (assembly GCA_004346645.1). Classification (GTDB taxonomy): domain Bacteria; phylum Pseudomonadota; class Gammaproteobacteria; order Burkholderiales; family Chromobacteriaceae; genus Gulbenkiania; species Gulbenkiania mobilis. The sequence goes on along the minus strand of SMDA01000007.1, from coordinate 1,205 downwards.
AAGCGGGTTCCGTCAGGCAAACGCAGAATGCCGCCCTCGCCGCGCACGGCTTCGGAGATTAGGAACGACTTGCTGTGCGGGTGGTACAGGCAGGTGGGGTGAAACTGGATGAACTCCATGTTGGCCACCCGGCAGCCGGCCCGCCAGCCCATCGCAATGCCGTCGCCGGTGGCAGTATCCGGATTGGTAGTGTAGAGGTACACCTTGCCCGCCCCCCCGGCGGCAATGATGGTGTGCGGGGCCGCAATCGTCACCACCCTGTCGGCCTGCTTGTCCAGCGCGTAGATGCCATACGCCCGACGGCCCTCCAGCCCAAGGCGCTTGGAGGTGATCAGGTCGATGGCTATATGTTCTTCCAGCACCGTGATGTTCGGGTGGGCCTTCAGCTTTTGCCCCAGGGTGGTGGTCACCGCCGCGCCGGTGGCATCGGCGGCATGGATGATGCGCCGGTGGCTGTGTCCGCCTTCGCGGGTCAGATGGTAGCCGGTTTGGTGGGTGGCATCGCGGGTGAACGGCACACCCAGGTCGATCAGCCAGTCGATGGCCTCCTTGGAGTGTTCCACGATAAAGCGGGTTGTCGCGGCATTGCACAGCCCGGCACCGGCCACCAGCGTGTCGCGGATGTGCTCCTCCACCGTGTCGTCCGTGTCCAGTACCGCTGCAATTCCCCCTTGGGCGTAGGAAGAACTGCCCTCAAGAAGGTCCCGCTTGGTCACCACCGCCACCTTGCAGCGTTCGGCCAAGTGCAGCGCCAGCGTCATCCCGGCCAGCCCGCTGCCAACGATCACCACATCGAATTTCAGCATTGCATCCTGCTCCTGTGAGATGTGGGCAAGCCTATCAGCAATGAAATGCAGCCGAAAAGCTTTTGGAAAGGTAGGGCGCCCGCTGGCGGGCAGGGTAGACATCGGTCGGCAGGGGGCGGGACAGCAAAGCGGCCTAGGCGTGATGCTTCGGCTTGGCATCGCGCCGCCCCTTCCATTCCCGGCTAGGGGCTTGGCGGCCCCCCCCTCACACGTCCGGGTGTGGCTGGTTTTCTGAAATGTTCTTCGTGAACAACGTGTTGTGGCTGTTTTTTGTAGTTTTCAGGCAAAACCTTCAAGGTAATCACCGAATACTGCTTGACGCATAATTGAGAGGTGGGTATAGTTCGCTTCCTCTGCTGAGCGCAACGGCGCCGGCCTGATCTTTGACAGTTTAGAACA
>SMDA01000006.1:46051-178446 GCA_004346645.1 Gulbenkiania mobilis | reverse complement strand
TCTTTGAGCCGCTTGGCCTCCGAGACGTTCATGCCGCCAAATTTGCTGCGCCAGAGGTAATAGCTGGCTTCCGAGAAGGCGTGCTTGCGGCACAGCTCCGCAACCGGCATGCCTGCTTCTGCTTCGCGCAGGAAGCCGATGATCTGTTCTTCGGTGAAACGTTTCTTCATGTCCAATCTCCGTGTCATGGTGGATTGGACTCTAAAGTCACGTGCTACTCAAGGTGGGGTGGACGTCGGCGCCGTAATTGTTGCAGACGGACGATCAGGCGCTAGTCTTCCGTAGACGTAGCGGTGGCCAATTTTGTCCGCTCCAATCTTGTGGCAGTCAACCTTGAGATCGTCCGGTAGGTCTTGCATGCCCCCCCGGTGGAATCAATTCGATGCGTTTCTGATTCAACGGGGACAGACGGGTTCGGCGGTGAAGTGCATCCCCGGGAAGCGGAGTCAAGTCCATGGGGGGCGAAGGCAACCCTTTGAGCGCATCAGCAACGGTCCGGTACGCCTTTGGATCTATGAATGGTGTGGGAAACACGAAAGGCGGCTGCCCTATCTTCCAGCCGGCGAAAACAACCCGTTTTCTAAGTTGGGGGACCCCGTAGTCCGCTGCATTGATGATCGTGCTCGTTACCCGGTAGCCGGAATTTTCAAGACGTGACGTGAACTCAGCCACCAGCTCCTTACCTCGTTTACCGAGCAAACCCGGGACATTCTCCATAAGGAACAACCGCGGCTTGAGTTCGGAAACGAGCCGACCGAACTCAAGGACTAAGTGGTTTCGAACGTCGTGGTCGGAACCGATTCGTTGTACCGAGAAGCCCTGGCATGGAGGTCCGCCAACCAAGACATCAATAGATTCTGCGGTCGAACCAACCCGAGCAAGCAGCTCCTGCCCCGTGACTTTCGAAAGGTCGCATTGGGCTACGGGGTGATCAAAATTGGTCGCGTATGTATTGACGGCGACATCCCAGCTATCGAACGCACCGAGCACTTCAAAGCCAGCGGATACAAGGCCTAGCGAGAATCCACCAGCCCCTGCAAATAAATCTATCGCCGTAGGTTTTCCGTTTGCAATGTGCTCAGGAGAGAGTGCCCCGACCGTAGAGGAGCCGTCCGCGTCAGAGCTGTCGCGCTGTTTCAATTCAGGCGCAAATTGCATCACTCTAGCTTTCCTTTTTCTTCTTGTTCTTGAGAGATGGGATCATGCGCGAAAAAGACGCCCCTACTGGTGCGACGATTCCTTTATCGAACTTTTCTGGTGGCAAGGGCTGCCCAATGAGCTCACCCACAATGTGCATCGCCAAAAACGCAGAGAATGCGGGCGGCACAGCGTTTCCGATTTGCCGGAATCGCTCGTCAAGACCTCCACCGATTTCATAGTCGCGTGGGAAGCTCTGTAGCAATGCAGCCTCCCGTACAGTCAAGCCACGGTCTTGCTCTGGATGCACAAAGCGACCACTCGCAGGGTTCCTGGCATACGCAGTAATTGTGATGGCCGGCTTATCCCAAGCTAGGCGACCATAGACGTCCTCGTAAGCGGCCTTCCCGCTTCGTTGCTTGGCACGCTGGAGACACGCCGGGCCGACATGGTCTGGGCGGTTCCCGCCGTCTTTCGGCACTGCCCGTATTGTCTCGATGGTGGACTGTTTGTGCCCCGCACTGAAATGCATCGCATCGCTTGGAATTTTCTGGCCTGCGCCGACCGGTGGCAAGTCACTGATGGCATTTCGAACAGTCAGGAATTCAGTTCGAGACAGGAAACCTCGGGGCGCTTCAAAGGGGCGTTTCATGGCCAGCATGAGCGCTCTGAATCTCTCCTGAGGCACCCCAAATTCGGCCATATTATGGACATTCACATGAACGTAGTAACCGGCTTTCTCCAATATTTGCCGCGCTTTTGCGACGTAAGGCCAATAGCGTTCAGTCAACAACTCCGGAACATTCTCAACTACGATAGCATCGGGGCCGATCTTTGAAGCGATGCGTGCGAAATCGACGAAGAGTGAGTTCCTGGTGTCGCTCTCACCTTCATCATTTCGATGAGAAGAAAAACCTTGGCATGGGGCACATCCGATCAAGACGTTGGCCTGAGCCGAACCAAATCCTGTTCTGGCCAGCAAGTCGTTTAACTTCTTGGGTGAGCTAGCCAGGGCAGCTAGATCCTCGCACAGAGGTTCCACTCCGTGGTTAGTCGCATAGCTCTGATTCGCTACCGGGTCGATATCAACAGCGCCTCGAATGTCGAAAATAGGCCCTAAGGCGTTGGCCGCGCGAAATCCTGTTGACATGCCGCCACAGCCACTGAACATATCCATCAGCATGATAGGGCCAGGCGCTTCTAATCGCGCCTTACGCCAGTATTCACTTATCTGGGTAGCCACGGCCACTCCTGCCAGACGGGCTTGGGTGCGAGCGTCGCCTACCCTCCCTCCCTCTATTAGGGGGGGTGAATGTTAGCCAAGAGGCCTGAGACCTCGTGGGCCCAAGTCCGCTCCTTCAATTTTTTCTTCCGTGTTTGTTCGGCCAGTTGTTCCATCTGCTTACTCCTGTCTTGATGACGAAAGCAAAGGCAACTGCTGTTGAGTGTTGAATGCTTCTCGGTCGAGGTGCTCCCGGATCAATCGAGCAGCGAGTGTGCTCTTCTTAAATCCGCGCTCTTCGCAGTAACTCTCGAAACGCCGGAACTCCTGCTCATCTAAGAGCACAGTGACTTTTTTCAGTTTGGAGTCCAAGGATGTTCTCGCTGCTCGAATTTTGACGAAGATCCATCATATCGCACCGCTGGGCAGTTGTCTATAGAAGTGCGCATCACTACGCACTTCTACGCATGACGGTAGAAGTTTTAGAGGTAGTCAAGGTGGGTAGCTGACCCTGCAGAGAGGGCTCCTGCTGCCAAGGGCTGGACTTGGTAATCGGGCTGCCTGCAGGCGTGAAGGTCAGGCTGCACCGGAGTGCCCGCAACTAGCCGCTTGACAGGCGTGTCATGAACTCTTGGAAGGCGCTCCGGCAAGACGAAAAAGGCCGAATCATCGAATCCACGCCCTCAAAGCCCATGCGTTACTATCTGGTTCTGAAAGCGGACGCGGGTTCGGTTCCGTGTTCCACCACCATATTGAAGGGCTCGGAAAATCTCCGGGCCCTTTTTCTTGGGCGAAATCCCCACGCCACGCGGGGTTTCGGCCATCCGTGCTGCGGGTGGCCACCTGCCGAAACGCCCCAAATTGGCCTCTTTCTCGGCCAGAGCCGTCTCTGTTCTCCGTTTGGCCTGCGGGTGGGCGCAGATGCGGCTCTCGCAAAATCAACAACTTACGCGCGCCGGTTCATCGTCAACCAAGACCACCAGTCACCAGTACAACTAGACGGTGTGCGTCACTTGTACTAACATTGCGGCAGTTGATCTAACAAAAGAGGTGCTGCCATGACTGCCGTTGCATCGTCGCCTTCCGCCCGTTCTGCCCGACTTGGGCTGCGCGCTACCCCCGAACAGGAGGTGGTGCTGCGCCGTGCCGCCGAGGTGGCCCACAAGTCGTTGACCGACTTCATCCTTGACAGCGCGTGCCTGGCCGCCGAGCAGACGCTGCTGGACCAACGATTGTTCATGGTCTCGGGCAGCCAGTACCAGGCCCTGATGGATCTGCTGGATCGCCCCGAACTGGCCAACGAAGGGTTGCGCGATCTGTTTGCTCGCAAGGCGCCCTGGGACACGAAGTGACGTTGCGCGCACCGGAGCCTCTGGCCGCGCAGCATCGGCTGGACGGTTTTGATTGCGGCAAGCCCGCGCTGAATGACTGGCTGTTGCGCCACGCTCGCCAGGCGCAGGGCAGTGGCTCGGCCAAGACCTTTGTCGTTGCCGAGGACGATGGCCGCGTGGCGGGCTACTTCAGCCTGACCGTGGGGCAGGTCGACACGCTGGAGGCGCCGGAGCGCATTCGCAAGGGGATGGGGCAATACCCGTTGCCGGTGGTGATTCTGGCGAGGCTCGCTGTCTCGGTGGTAGACCAGGGGCGAGGTATAGGCTTTGGCCTGCTGCAGGACGCGATTCGCCGCACGATGCTGATTGCCGAACAGGCCGGCATCCGTGCCATGCTGACCCACCCCATCGATGAAGAAGCAGCGAGGTTCTACACCCGGTTCGGGTTCATCGCGTCACCGCTGCGCGAACAGCAATTGTTGCTGCTCTTGAAGGACGCCCGTCGCTGGGTCCGCTGAACCATGACCATCGAATCACTGCCCACTTTTACCAAGCCGGCCCGCCAGCGCTGGGAGTCCATCCCTGCCGACATTCGCCAGCGGCTGCTGTCCAACGTCTGGTGCGGCCAGTGCCGTCACGAAACCACGATCACCAATTTCAGCGGCACCATCAAGGGTGGCGACTTGCTGCTGGTGGGCAAGTGCGCCGAATGCCGCAGTGATGTGGCACGGGTCATCGAGGGCTCGTAACTCGGTCAGGCGTCGAACCCCGCCACCACCGCCCGCTGCGCCACCCAGTCGGTCGGAAGTGGGTTCCGTTGGAACCACAGCAGGCTCATGCACCGGGGCTGCTGCCCGGCCAGGATGCTCTGGATGATGGCCGGCTCCAGCAGGGTCAGTCGCAGCAGTTCGTTGACCGTGGAGTGGTGCAGGCCTTCGCGCTGTGCGATCTCGCTGCCACTGCCCACCACCCCATCGTCTAGCAGTTGCTGCCAGTAGAAGGCCCGCGTCAGGGCCACCAGCAAGGGCTGGTCGATCTGTGTGGCGATCTTGCCCGGCGACTCGACCGCCCCATCCGGCCGCACCACCACCTTGCTGGGGCCGCGCTTCCTGATCTTCAGTGGGATGAAGGTGGACAGTTTCACCTGGCCGCCGTCCCGGCGCTCGCGCGCAACGGGGCCACCCAAAGCCTGCACTTTCGGCTTCATGCCATTTCCTCCGTCTGCTCCCATTCCTGCAATTCCCCGCCGATGGTGCCAGGCATCAACTCACCGGCCAGTTCCTGCCAGCCCTGATCGCGCCAGATGATCTCCAGCCCGCCGTCGGCAATCACCACACGGTCGATCAGCAGCTGTGCCAGTCGACACTGTTCGGCGGGGAACAACTGTTGCCACAGGCAAGCCAGATTTCGCATCGGCAAGACCACCTCCGGCTCCGACAGGTCTGGGCGGGCTGCCCGAATCCGATCCCACACCGACTGCACGATGTGCGGTGCCGACAGCGCCGCTACGATCTGCTGGGTCACCAATTCCTCAATGGGAGCCGCCGGTAGTGGCCCATGCTGGCTGGCCCACGCGCCAAAGCGCCGGTGCTTGATCGGCGTGTAGTAGCGGTAGGTCTTGCCCTTCTTGACGGTGTAGCTGGGCACCAGCCGTTCACCGTCAGGCGTGAACAGCAGGCCGCGCAACAACACCGGCTCACGCTGGCGGTCGTTGGTTTCGCGCCGCCGTTCGATGCCATCGGTGGCGATCAACGCGTGCACCGCATCCCACTGCGCCTGCGTCACGATGGCCTGATGCTGGCCGGGGAAACTCTGCCCCTTGTGGACGATCTCGCCCAGGTACATCCGGTTGTGCAGCATCTTGTAGATGGTCTGCTTGGTGAAGGGCTTGCCACCCTTGGTGAGCACCCCTTCCGCGCCGTAGGCCTTGGCCATCAGCGTGGCCGAGCGCATGGTGACGAAATCATCGAAGATGCGGCGCACCAGCGTGGCCTCGACCTCATTGATCACCAGCAGACGGTTATTCACGTCATACCCCAGAGGCAACGGCCCGCCCATCCACATCCCTTTGGCCTTGCTGGCCGCGATCTTGTCGCGGATGCGCTCACCGGTGACCTCGCGTTCGAACTGCGCGAAGGACAGCAGCACGTTGAGCATCAGCCGACCCATCGACGTGGCCGAATTGATCTGCTGCGTGACGGCGCTAAAGCTGACCCGGTGGCGGTCGAACACATCGACCATCCGGGCAAAATCCGCCAGAGAGCGTGACAGCCGGTCGATCTTGTAGACGATCACGATGTCGATCTTGCCCACCTGAATGTCCGCCATCAGTCGGCGAAGGGCGGGTCGCTCCATGTTGCCACCAGAGAAACCACCATCGTCGTAATCATCGGCCACGGCGAACCAGCCCTCGTGGCTCTGACTCTTGATGAAAGCGTGCCCGGCTTCCTTCTGCGCATCGATGGAGTTGAAGGACTGGTCCAGCCGTTCGTCGCTGGAGACGCGGCAGTACACCGCGCAGCGCTTGTGCGGAACGAGTAACGGCGCGTTCATTGACCGTTCCCCTTGCCATCGCGCACGCCAAAGAACTTCGGCCCGTTCCATCGCGTGCCCGTGATGTGGCGCGCCGCCGCCGACAGGCTTTTGAACACCTGTCCGTCGAGCGCGTACAGGCCATCGGGCGTGACCGTCACGCGGTACTCGCGTTCATCCCATTCCCGAATCAGCGTGGTGCCGGGCATCAGCAGCGTTTGCGCGCTGCGCCCGGTGGCCGACTTGATCTTGGAATGCTTTGCACCGGCCTCAACCAGCATCTTGCGGATGTTGGTGGGCAGCGCCCCGTAGGCCAGTTCCTGGATGCGGTAGGCCAGACGCGATTCCACGTAATTGCGATTGCGGTGGCTGGGCCGCCGGGGAAAGTGCTGATCCCACAGCGCCCAGAGCTCCACCATCGGCAGTGATGGCAGCGCCGCCAACTGTGCCGAGATGGTGTGTTGCTGTTCGGCGGCCATCCTCAGTCCTCCCGGATCGCGGTGCCACCGAGCGTGATCCACAGGCGGGTATCGTCAGCGGTCGCCATTTCGCGGGTGGCCACGCCACTGGCGCGGTGGGTGCCGGATTTGCCGGTGAACCAGTAGGCTTGGCCATCGTGCTGTACGCGGTACGGCCCGAGGTGATCGAAATCGGCCTCGATGGTCATCACGCCGCGCGGGCGCTGGTTGGTGTCGGTAACCTGTACGCGCAGGGTTTGGTGGGTGCTCATTGCTTTCTCCGAGAGGGGTTTGCGGACCTCCATGAACGCGCTGTGGCGACCAGAAGCCAAGTCAAACCGCGCTCTGATCAGCGTCATCGACCTGACCTGTCGCTACATCGAAACGCTCGCGTAACAGCGTTTGCGGTTTGCCGGTGCGCCGGTCCTTGATGCCCAGGATGTAGACCTCGCCGTCCCACACTCCGCAGGCCACATCGGTGTCACTGGCCGTGGCCGGCATCAACCAGCCGGTGATGCCATTGGGCAACTGCAGCAGGTCTTCCATCCGGTGGACAGGCCAGCGCATGGCCTCCTGGTAGTGGTCGGCAAACTCCAGCAGTTGCTGAGGCACGTATGGGAAGTTCTCCTGGCTCAGGATGGGAATCCAGACCAACGGCTGGCCGCTGGCAAACCAGCCTTGCACGCGCTGCTCGACTTCGGGGTTGTAGTGCTGCAGACGTTCAACGGGCACGTGACGTGTGCCATCGCTGGCTTGGTGTTCTGTCGTGTGGTTCATCAAAGGCTCCTTGAGTGGTAACCCGGCACGGCGCGGGGCGGTAACCGGGGTGGTAACTGGTAACCCCGTTTCGAGGTCTGTCGGTAGCGGGGCAGCGCGCTCGCGCCCCCCGTATGGCGTTTTGGCGAGGAAGGACCCATTTCGCCTGGGGTGCAGTGCCTCAGGTCTGGATCGTGACCACGGTGGCACCGCCGAAGGGCGACTCCGGAGGACGCTTGCGCGGCGGGTTCGGATCAGGGGCATAGATCGGACGGTCGTCGCTGGCAGCGCCGGGGTGATACACACGCAGGGTCCCTGCAGGAATTCCGGCTTCAGTCAGTTGCTGATTGATCTGGCGCGACAGCACATCGTCACCACGGCGGAACTGGCGATTCAGGTCCACCAGATCGTCATAAGCAACGCCTTCGATCAGGTTGGGCAGCAGGTCGCCATCGTTGGCCTTGCCGATCAAGGACATCTCGTAACCGCTGCGGCGATCACCCTGGACGCTGTAGTGGGTCAGCTGAAACGTGCTCTTCAGTCTGGACTCGACCGTCCTCATCTCCCGCCACGCCTGCACGAAGGCACGCGCAGCCGTCAGCATCCGCTGTGCACTGGGCTCGAACAGCCTTTTCATTTCCTGGTGGATGAAGCCCTCATCCACATCGCCCGCCATTTCAGAAGCGAGGTCCTTGATGTACTGCTCCAGGGCCTTGACCCGTGCCGGTGCCTCCAGCGCTTGCTGGGTGGCCGCGTGGCGTGCAGCCTGCTCGGCCGCCAGGTCTTGCGCGTGGTCGCGGTCAAAGCGCGCCAGGGCATCCTTGTCATCCATCGCCACCAGCACTTCGCGGCGCACCGACCAGATCAATTCGGGTTCGGGCTTCGGGTCCCAGCCGTTGACGACACGGCGCGCGGCCACCAAGGCATCAAGGGCGCGCTGGTATTGCTGATTGCGGGTCTGCAGTTGCTGAAGCATCCCCGCCAGGACCTCCAGATCGCAGATATCGTCGGCAGGACTGCTTGGTACAGATTCCGAGGTCGCGGGGGTCGGGGGCTCAATGGCCGCAACGGCGGGCTTGGCAGGTGACTTCTTGACAGTGGTTTTGAGTTGAGAAAGCAGGCTCATGGTGGCTCCAATGGGTTGAGGTTTCAGACATGCAGGGCGGATGGGTAGCGCGGGTCGCCGGGACGCACGGTCGTGCTGATCCACAGTTGTGGACCGACTTGCTTTTTGATGCCGACCGGTGCGCCGGGACGTGGATTGACGGCAGCGATGACTTGCCAGCCGTCTGTCGCTTCAGATGCCGTGACCGAGGCGTTTGCTGGCTTGGGCGGCAACACTGTCGATGACGGCGTAGGAACGCCGAGGGCCTTGGCCCAGACGGGGTGCAAATTGGAATTACTCACGGTGAGCTCCATATCGAGTGCCACCCTCGATGCCGGGTGGCGTGGCAGGATTGGTTTGGGAACGGGTCTGGGCAATGCGCCAGCGCGCGCCCTCCCGGCTGTGGCCGAGATGCGTGATGTCGATGCCCTTGGCGCGGTAGGCCGGGGCGATGCGGCGCAACTGATCCGACAGACCTTTGGGTGATCGCGGCCAACTGCTGCGGTCGGGGATGCTGTGGGTGTTCAGCAGGTCGTAGAGCTGGCCGGCGGTGCCTTGCCAGTTCAAGGGAAGCACACGGTCCGCGAGGTACTTGTCCAGTGCCTGCGCGACAGCGTTGCTTTCCAAGGCCCGGTCGATGCCAGCGCGCACAAGCTCGGCGTACTGCTGCTGGAATTCACCCGGGGCAAAGCCCAGGGCGCGGGCTACTGCCTCGCCCAGCCGTTCGTAATCAGCCATGCGCTGCTTCTGGGTCAGCTTGACCGTCGGAAGGATGGCCAGCGCCGCCGAGAACAGATCGAGCAAGCCGGCGAACACCGTGGGCTGATCACGTTCCCACCCCGCGTGGGTGTCGGCATCGTCACGCCTGGCATCGGCCGGGATGGTCGGCAGATCAACGTGGATCACCCGGTCGATCAGGTCGGGGCGCGTGGCAACCACGGCGATGCCGTTGAGCACCACCGGTCGTTTGGTTTCCATGACGTGCTCTTCACCGTTGGTGTAAAGCTGGCGCGAGGCGAAGCCGCCGCCGGTGGCCAGGGTGCAAAAGGCATCCTGCTGCTCGGGCGTCAGGCCAGAGAGGTTCTCGTAGCTGACCAGCCAGTTGTTGGCGGCGGCGACGAACACGTCCTCCACTGTCTTGGGCCGCCCGCGCAGCATCACCTTGTTGGGATCGACCAGGCTGCGCAGCACGGATTGCGTGGTGGACTTGGCCGAGCCTTGTTCGCCCACCAACTCCAGCACCGGGAAGGGGGTGTCCGGGCGGAAACAATCCAGCAGCCACGCCAGCACCATCACGCGGCAGTGCGCCGGGATGTTGGTGTGCTGCCAGAGCAACCCGACATCGCCATGGGTCACCGGCATAGGCAGCGGGCGCATCGAAGGCGTGCGGGTGAAATACACCGGCGATTCGTTCACCACCCGCCAGCCTTGCGGGGTGACGTGAATGGCCTGCCACTGCTCATCGGCCAGATCGATCAGGTAGCCGTCGTCGCAGCGGGCCGCGCGGACGTGGACTTCGATCTCGTCACCGTCGTTGATGCCTGCAGCAGCGAGCGTGGCCAGTGCCGATTTCATCGTGGTTTCCGGCACGCCCATTTCCTTGGCGCGCCAGTAGGCAGCGCGCAACCAGTCCTCGAAGCCGGAGGAATACACGCGCCACACTTCGCGCCGACTGGGCATCGGGATCACGGCGACCGCATTGCGGTCCGCGTCGTGGTGCAACTGGCACTGTGCCCTGGCTAAGGCGACGAGTTCATCGAGCGCGCTGCTGTCGTCATCGCTGCCGGGCAGTTCGTCGCGCACCAGCTTGTCGAGCACTGTCACCGAGCAATCGCGATTGGCCTTCTTGGCGGCGTGGCGCAGGCGCAAGTAGCCGGGCAGGTCTGTGGCCTTGAGGATGGAAAAGGCGCGCACCACGTCTTCCTCAGCCAGCACGCCCACGTCATCGACCAGACGGACCAGCGCCGCCTCGATCACGCCAACGGGATCGGTGTCAGGTGTCGGTGCCGGAGTGGCCGCGGCATCCATCTCGACCGTGTGATGGTCGTGATGGTGGTGTCGGTCGTTCTCTACTACTCCGTCCGGAGAAGGGGTGGCCGCGCTCATCGTCACCGCCCGAATCAGCGCGAGCGTTCGATGAGATTGCGAATGTCCTCAGCGCGCCAGACCGTGGTCTTGCTGCCGAGTTTGATGCCTTGGGGGAATTTGCCTTCGCGGATGCCTGCCCACCATGCCGAGCGGCTGATGGGGATCAGGGACAGAATCTGCGGCAACCGAACGAAGCCGGTTTCGGGCAGTGCGGGACGGGGTTGGTACATGGCGAGCATCCGTGGTCGTTTGGGGATGCTCTGTATTGAATGCCACAAGAATTGGCATTCATAGACACGGTGCGCGCACGATGATCACGCTGCGCGCAGCGTGAAGGTTCGCAGTGAAATTACTTGGGCGGCGAGTCTTTTGGAATGCCCGCGATCCAATTCTTGATCGTGCCCGGTGCCCTGCAGACCTGCGCGCCGATGATGCGGTAGGCCTCTTCCTTGGTGCGGTAGGTGTTCGAAGCGAACAGTTCCAGGGCCTTTTGTCTTGCGGCCCGGTTGCTGGCGTGTCGAGCATCGGCCGCCCGTCTGACTGCCTGGCTTTGGGCCTTGCGCACTTCGTCGGCGGCAACGGGCTCCGGCGTGAGTCCGGCCTTCCACGCTTCCTCGATGAGCTGTTCCATTGATGGCGGTTCCGGCAACAGATCGGCCAGCACCAAGGATTCCAACGATTCCATCAGCGCATCTACCGCTGGCATGATGATGATCCCTTACGGGGTATCTGCTGTGGCCTCAATCACCACGCCCAACTTGTACAGAGCCAAGAGCCGGAGGTAATCGCGATCCGTTGCAGGTGCTGACCTCAGGCGCGGCCATTCGGCTTGATTGGTGACCTCGATGAACCAGTCCAGGTCGCGCTTCTCGTAACGGTCGATCAGTTCACCGCCGTGCTTGATTTGCGCCAACGTCACGGAGTCGGTGATGGCGGCATCCATGCTGGCCAACATCTGCGCCAACTGCTCTGCGCTGAAGCGCTGTAAATCTTCTCGGGCGCAGGCAGCAATCCGCACCGCGTTCGGCAACTCCAGCAGTTGTTCGAGCGGTGTGGTCAGGGCCAGGGTGAGCAGATGCGGGTTCATTGCCCATCAGTCTACCGAGGGTGGTCCAGCACCGTCCACGTTCATCCATGCCGGTTCTCCATCGCCCACTGCGAGCCACCGCTACGCTCCCTGCGTGATGACCGTGCCGAGGGCATATCCGTGCTTTCGCCGGTGTAAACAATAAGGGGCGACCGTCACAACCATCACCACTGTCACACCGGGCGAACGACATCATCAAACAATCGTCACCATCAAGGGTCTCGACACCCGCAGTCAGGAGCAAGCAATGAGCGACGATCAGCACAACATCTTCACCGAGCCCCCAGACGAGCTCGGGGAGTACGAGTTTCACTTTGGAACGTTCGCGGTCGGCGCGGGAGGCATGAATGAATTCGAAGTGGCCCGTGCATTTGGCGAAGCAGCCGACCGACTTCTGGCTACGGCGGCCGAGCGGCGCGAATCGTGGGAAGCCGCCTACCCGATCCTGTTTTGCTACCGGCACGCCCTTGAGTTGTATCTCAAAGCGCTCATGCCCAATCAAAGGCATGGCCACAGGCTGGGTGATTTGGCAAACTCTTTGAAGCCACATATCGAAAGCAGATATCCGGCAGATCAGGTCAGTTGGCTCCTTGATCGGATCGCAGAATTCGACCGGCTTGACCCGAAGTCCACGGTGTTTCGCTACCCTGACGGCGCGCATTCATCCTACAAGGCAGGCGCTGCGCCAGATCCGGAGACGTGGGTTGATTTCAGACGCTTGCAGCGGGCAGCTCACAAGATGTTCCAGGGCTTCGAGCGTATTCGACTGCACCTTCTGGACTCAGACCTGCACAGCAGATCAGTCCGGCCGTGATGGTTGTGACGATGGTGATGGTCAGCGCCTATTGTTGTCGCCCGCGCACGCATACATGCCCCAGGCGAAAGGGGTCCTTCCTGACGATATTCCAATACGGGGGGCGCGAGCGCAGCATTGCGCTACCGTCTGGCCAGGAAACAAGGTTTGCAGGGTTTGCGGTTCGCACTTGGCGGTGCGGGTCAACGGGCTGAATGCCGCGTCAACGCTGACGTGTGCGGGATTGTTGGGAAAGAGGAGAGTGCGAACCTTGGTGCGTACCGGGTTTGCAGGTTTGCACCCCGGTGCGCGCGAAAACGGCCAGGGACGAAAACTCAATGCTGGTGCGGGTTTGCAGCCGATTCGCTGGCTGGGTTGCAGAAATCGGCCCACGAGCCTTTGCACCCCGTCTGACGCATCGGACACAGGTTGTCGTAACTTTCCGTGAGGCGCGCGCACGCGCACGCGTATAGAGAGTTACGTGGAACTGTGTCCGATGCGTCAGACACGCCGGGGTATCCGCAGGGCCTGAAGAAACTGGACACCCTTGGCGGCTGATCACACCACCCTGTACACCCGTTCGCCGCTGTCGTTGTGCGCCAGCACCACGTTCAGGCCGAGCTTCTTGCGCAGCATCCCGGAAATTGCCCCGCGCACGGTGTGCGGCTGCCAGCCGGTCGTCAGCATCAGTTGCAGGCAGGTCGCACCTTGCGGGCGGCGCAGCGCCATCACCAGCGCGGCGAGCTTGGTGCCGGGACGCACCGAGATGCCCTCCAGAAGCCGGAGGTCACCGATGGCGTCCATCGGCTGGACATCATCCAGCGGCACGGCCCGTTGTTGGCCGAAAGCCGCGTAGCCCGCGTCGGTCAGCACGTGGCCGCTTTCGGCAGGCTCGATCCCCCCGCGCTGCAGCAGTGCGGTCAGCACCTTGACCCGTGCGCCGCCGCGCAGGGAGTCTGGCGGGATCACGCGCCCATCAGGACGGCGGGCTGCGGTACGCAGCAGCAGGCTTTGGGCCGGGGAAAGTTTGAGTAGGGTGTCCATCGCGGCCTCTCTTACTGGGCGTGGACGTCGAAGATCGCCAGCAGGTCATCCAGCGCCTGATCCACCCGCCCGAGGTCACCAACGTGGCCCCAGTGGATGGCGTCCGGGTCGTGGCCGAAGTGGTCGTTGGCCAGATGTCGTAGGACCTCGATCTTGTCGAGTATCAGCGGCAGGCGCTGAAGGGAGGTGTCGAGGGCGGTGGACTGGGTGGTCATCGTTGGCTCCTGTTTGATGGATGACGCCACCATTCACGCGCTGGACGATCAGGAAGCCAAGAAAAGATGATGCCCAAGGCATCGAAAGCTCGTCTGGTGGCCTTCAACCTGATAAATTGCAATCTTTGCGATTCAAACCGACTTTATGCCGCCCCAACCGCTGCTGCCGGAGCGTTGCCATGACCGCTGAACCATGGGTGTCCGTAGATCAGATCGCCGAGCATCTGGGCGTCACGCGCGATTCGATCTACCGCTGGATCGACCGCAAGAGCCTGCCTGCCCACCGCGTGGGGCGCTTATGGAAGTTCAAAGTGTCCGAGGTGGACGACTGGGTGCGCGCCGGGGGCGCGGATGAAGAACAACGCGGCGATGGCCAGACGCCATCACGCAAAGCTTGAGGGGATGGACGCCAATGCCAACATTGAACTGGATCGGCAAAGAAGCCGTCGTCAAACACCACAAGGACGTGCCCTTCCGCCTGCTGGAGCCGGTGCCGGAACTCTCCTGCGGCCCGGCGGATGCTGGGAACCTCATCGTGCAGGGTGACAACCTGCACGCGCTCAAGTCCTTGCTGCCCCGCTATGCCGGAAAGGTGAAGTGCATCTACATCGACCCGCCGTACAACACCGGCAACGAGGGCTGGGTGTACAACGACAACGTCAACAGTCCGGAGATACGCAAATGGCTGGGCGAAGTGGTGGGCAAGGAAGGCGAGACGCTGGACCGGCACGACCGCTGGCTGTGCATGATGTACCCGCGCCTGGTGCTGCTTCGTCAATTCCTTTCGGACGACGGAGTAATTCTGATTTCATTGGATGATGTCGAAGCTGGACACCTTCGACTTTTGTTGGACGAAATTTTCGGTTTCAAGAATCGGATTGCAACGATCACGTGGAATACCCGCAACACAGACAACCGAATCAAGACGCGGCTCTCTCCTGACCATGAATACATCTTCGTCTACGGGAAGTCCGCATCGTCAAAGATTGAAGGGCGGGTAATCGACCGTTCGGACTTCAAGAATCCAGATAAGGACCCGAGGGGGCCGTATGTCACCGACCCACTCAAGGGAAAGGCAACCGCCTCCGAACGCCCAAACCTCCACGACTACAACATGGAGCAGCCTGGGACTGCCAACGTGTGGAAGCCCGACCCGGCAAAGGGCTGGATCACTGATCGGGCTGGCTATGAACGGCTCTTGTCCGAAAACCGCATATGGTGGCCACCCAACTCTGCAACCGGCTGGCCTCGCAAGAAGCGCTTTCTGTCCGAAACACAAGAAAGAATGCCGGCATCCAGCTTTTGGGCAGAGTTCAAAACCCAGTCTGGAGCACGAGAGCTCGATGAGATTCTCGACGAACGTGTATTTGCCTTTCCGAAACCGCTTGCCCTGATACAGCGAGTAATCTCTTACTGCGCTCCTCCGGATAGCTTGGTTCTCGACTCTTTCGCTGGGACAGGAACCACTGCGCACGCCGTACTGAAACAAAACGCCGAGGACGGCGGCAACCGCCGCTTCATCCTCGTCGAGATGGACGAGGGCATCGCTCGAAACGTCACCCGCGAGCGCGTTCGGCGCGTGGCCGAAGGCTATACCAACGCCAAGGGGCAGGCCGTCGAGGGCCTCGGCGGCGGCTTCCAATTCTGCCGCCTGTCCGCCGAGCCCTTGTTCGACGCCGATGGCCAGATCCGCAGCGATGTGAGCTTCGCGCAACTGGCCGAGTTCGTCTGGTTTGCCGAAACTGGCACCGGCTTCACCGGCACCGCCGACTCCCCCTTGCTGGGCATCCATGAGGGCCGCGCCATCTATCTGCTCTACAACGGCATTCTCAAGGATAAATCCGTGGACGGGGGCAATGTGCTCACCGGCCCGGTGTTCGAGGTGCTGCCGAAGTTTGCCGGTCCGAAAGTGATCTACGCCGCTGCCAACCGTATGGGCACCCGCGCGGTGCGCGAAGGCATCACTTTCAAGCAAACGCCTTATGCGCTGGAGATTTGATCATGCCGACGATCAGCATGTTTTACGGGATTCTGGTGGCGATGTATGTGCTGGACACCGAAAAGCACCATCTTCCTCACATTCATGTCCGTTATAACGAATTCAAGGCGGTGATTCAGATTCCAGAGGGAGAACTGCTTGAAGGGGAATTGCCAACTCGGCAAATGAAGCTGCTGCAAGCTTGGCTGGAGATTCACCGCGACGAGTTGATGGCCGACTGGCATTTGGCCAGCACAGGGCAAACGCCGTTCAAAATTGACCCCTTGCGCTAAGGAGAAGAGCAATGACACCTGACGTGATTCTGGTTCGGCCTTTGCCGGATTACACCCTGGTGGCTCAATTCGCGACGGGCGAATGGCGCCGTTTTGATATGCGGAGTTATCTGCATTACCCCGCGTTCGCTGCCTTGCAAGACCCGGCATTATTTCAGCGTGCTCATGTGGAGCACGGCGCGGTGACCTGGACGGACGAAATCGACCTGTCGCCCGATACCCTGTATCTGCGCGGGGAGTCTGTGCCGGGTGCTGAAGCATGAAAACTTTTGCACCCAAGACCTATCAACAGCAAGTACTCGACAGCGTGGCGGCCTATTTCAAGACCTGCCACGAACTGCCGTCGCCCTCGATCGCCTTCACCGCCACCACCGAACGCCTGTGGGGGCGCGGCAACCCCTACAGCCCGCTGTCGGGCTTTCCGGCCGACATGCCGTACTTCTGCCTGCGCGTGCCCACCGGTGGCGGCAAGACCTGGCTGGCTGCGAAAAGCGTCCAACTGGTCAACACGCACCTGCTGCGCTGCGAGCACAGCGTGATTCTGTGGCTGGTGCCCAGCAAGCCAATTCGCGAGCAGACGATCAAGGCATTGAAGGATCGCAGCCACCCGTATCACGCTGCACTGCGCGAGGCGGGGCCGATCACCGTACTCGATCTGGAAGAAGCCAAGAGCGTCACCCGCGCCACGCTGGATACGTCGACCACGGTGATCGTCGCCACGCGCCAGGCCTTCCAGGTGGAAGAGGAAGAATGCCGCAAGGTGTATCAGTCCAGCGGCGCCTTGATGCATCACTTCGACAACCTGTCGCCAACGCAGCGCGATGAGTTGCTGACCGATGGCGAGGGCAGCGAGCGCACCACGCCCTATTCGCTGGCCAACGTGCTGCGCCTGCGCCGGCCCTTCGTGGTGGTGGACGAGGCGCATAACAGCCGCACCGAACTGGCCTTCGACATGCTGGCACGCTTGCGCCCCAGCGGCGTGATGGAACTGACCGCCACGCCCGACCTTACGCGCACGCCCAGCAATGTGCTGCACAGCGTATCCGCCGCCGAGTTGAAGGCGGAGGAGATGATCAAGCTGCCGGTGGTGCTGGAGACGGAGCCCAACTGGCAGCAGTGTCTGGCCGATGCCATTGCGCGGCGCGATGCGCTACAGAAGCTCGCGGACGAAGAACGCCGGGCCGGTGCCCCCTACCTGCGCCCGCTGGTGCTGATTCAGTCGGAGCCGCGCCGTGCCGGCCTCGAGACGCTGGATTTCGAGAAGGTGAAAAACGAGCTGATCACCAACCATGGCATTCCCGCCAGCGAGATTGTGGTGGCCACCGGCGAAGAAAAGGGACTGGAGAGAATCGAGGCCGATTACCAGTTGGGACTATCCGACCCGGCCTGCCCGGTGAAGTTCGTCATCACCCAGAAGGCACTGGCTGAGGGCTGGGACTGCCCATTTGCTTACATCTTGGTGAGCATGGCTTCGCTGTCGTCGGCCACGGCGGTGGAGCAGTTGCTCGGGCGTGTGTTGCGACAACCGGATGCGGTCCATCGGCAGGCGAAGGCATTGAACCAATCCTATGCCTTCGTGGTGTCGCGCAACTTTGCCGAGACGGCAGGCGCGCTGCGGGATCGTCTGGTGGCCGGTGCCGGGTTCGAGCGGCGCGAGGTCACGGAATTCGTCACTGCTGCCAAGGCCGAACAGGCACGGCTGGATCTGGAGGGCCACGCTGGGCGTGTGGTCGTTCGGCCGGTAGCGATTACCTTGTCCGAAAAACCTGATCTGAAGAGCGTGCCGAAGCCGGTGCGTGACAAGGTGAGCTGGGACGGCAAGCTCAACACGCTGACCATCAGCACGCCGCTCACGGAATATGAAGCCGAAGTGCTCAAGGCCTCGGTCACTTCCGAAACCGCCGCAGCGGCGATTGTGGAAGCCGCCGAAGTCAGCCGCACCACGGCGATTGAATTCTTTCAGACGCCTGCCGAATTGGGCGAGCGTTTTCGGGTGCCGCAGTTGGCCTTGCGCGTGCAGGGCCAACTGGCACTGTTTGATGACCCGGAGGTGCTGGAGTATCCGTGGGACTTGTCTCCCTATGATGCCGCGCCGACAGCGGATGACCTGACGGCATTGGGTGCCGCGCTGAAAGTATCGGAAGGCGGCGAGATCGACATCGATGCGGGTGGCCACGTGGTGTCGCGCTTCCTGCCCGAGTTGCAACGCGATCTGGGTCTCGTCTATCAACCCGAAAACTGGGATGAAGTTCGCCTTGCCACCTGGCTGTGCCGCAACCTGCCCGAGCAGTCACTGACCCATGCCAGCAAGCAGGCCTTTGTCGCGGCGTGGCTCACCGATTTGCTGTGCCGGGATGGCTTCACCCTGGCCCGCGCCAACCTGCAGAAGTTCCTGATCCGCAATCTGATCGAGGCGCGCATTCGTGAACTGCGCAAGCAGGCGGTCGGCAAGGCATTCCAGCAGGCGTTGTTCGGTGACGATGCGGCCACGCGGGTGGCGGTGACGGATCAATACGCCTTCGAGTTTCACGCCCAGGCCTACGCCCCCAGCCGCGACTACGACGGGCGCTTCGGCCATTTCGATTTCCGCAAGCATTTCTATGGGCGGATGGGCGACTTCGACAGCAAGGAGGAATTCGAGTGCGCCTGCCAGTTGGATATGTGGGCACAGCAGGGCCGTATCCAGTTCTGGGTACGCAACCTGGTTCGGCGCGAAGGCAGCTCGTTCTTCCTGCAGAAGGCCGATGGCCGGTTCTATCCCGATTTTCTGTGCCAGTTGCCCGGCAGTGCAGACAAGCCCGGCGTGATTCTGGCGGTGGAATACAAGGGGGCTGATCGCTGGAACGGGGCTGAGGATGATCGCTTGATCGGGGGGCTGTGGGCCAACCTGTCGGAGGGCCGCTGCCGGTTCGTGATGGTCAAGGATAAGCGGTGGGACTGGGTTGAGGAAGCGCTGAAATGAGCGACTTCCAAAAGCAATACGCCCTGTGGGATGAATTCCTGACCGTCTGGCCCGCCTCACGGCTGGCCACGATGACGCTTGATGAATACAGCCAGGCTGGCTCGAAAGACAGTTTCACCTACTGGATCGAATCGCGCCTCGACGAACTGGGCAGCATCTGGGGTGGATCGTCGTTCAAGTTCGGCGTGTTCTCGCGCAAAGACACCGAGGATAAGAAATCCGACGCCAAGCTTTCCTACTCGGATACACACGGCTGGTATTCATCGCTGGGCACCACGGCACAAGATGCCTTCGAGAAAGTGCGCGGCTTCGTGGTGCAGGTGGCCGACTGGGCGGCTCAGGGCGATCTGAAGGCCATCGAGTCATTCGAGCATCTGGGTGAAGCCTTCAAGTGGAAGATCGCCTTTCACTACCAAAACCGTCAGACGCCGGTGATCGTGGACATCTTCAAGCGTGCACCGCTGGCGGTATTCGTCAGCGGTACAGCCAGCCAAAGCATGGCCGCGTTGCAGCAGGCCACGGTAGCCAAGCGGCCCGGTGGACTGGGAATTCTGGAGTTTGGGCGGCAGGTGTGGGAAGCGTGGAGCCAGAAGAATCTGGCGATCTGGAAGCTCTCCCACGGCAACCCACCCAATTTCACCGATGCGGAGCGCCAGCAGTATCTGGATGGCCAATGGGCGGTGATGCACCGGGACACCGGCAAGGAGCAAGGCAAGAAGTTCGCGGAGGCACCGGTAGGCGCCTTGTTCTTCCTGTGCCACGGCAACAGCCCGCAGCGTATTGCTCAGTTCACATCGGCTGCCATGCCCTGCGACAAGGGTGACGGCTGGTTGCAGCGCAGCTACCGCGTGCTCAAGCCTGCCCAGCGTACCGACCGCTACACCGCCAACTCCAAGAACTGGTCGCCGCAGGGCAATTCGACCTTCTGGCAGGTGGGCGCACACGATCTGCCGGAATTCGAGTCCACTTTGCTCAAGCCGTTCTTCGGTACGGACTTGGCAGAAGTGGCCGCGCTGGCGGGCGAGCCAATTGAAGCTGCCAGCCTGGATGAAGGGGTGACTCCGCCGCCAACCACCACGCCGAGCACGGGCAACAAACACCCACCTACTTGCTTCAACCGCGTCTACTACGGCCCGCCCGGGACGGGTAAAACCTACACGTTGATGCAGTTGCTCAAGCGTGATTACGAGCCGCAGGCTGCATCCATCACCACGGAGGAATGGCGCACCCAGATCATTGCTGAGAAGGTCGCGGTGCTGAAGTGGTGGGAAGGCGCTGCCGCTGCGTTTCTGAGGCCTCAGCCGGCCCACTTGCTCAGCAGAAAGGCAAGCAGGAAACCAGTGGCCGTGATCAGCCCGCTGTAGTCGTGCGCGGACTCGTAGGCCTCTGGGATCATTGTGTCGGCCAGCATGGCCAGGATCGCCCCGGCGGCCACGGCATTGGTGGCCGCCACCACTTCGCCCGGAAAACGGCTGAACACGGTATAGCCTGCCAGCGCTGCCAGTCCCACCAGCAGGGCGATTCCGGTCCACAGTCCAAACACATACGCGGCCGAGCGCCCGCTCTTCTTCATGCCGGCCGCGCTGGAGAGGCCTTCCGGAATGTTGGACAGAAATACGGCCGCAACCGCGACGGTGCTTACCTTGCCGCTGCCGATCAGGCTGACGCCGATCACCACTGCTTCGGGAATTCCGTCCAACAAGGAACCTACGGCTATGGCCAGCCCTCCGCCTGCCCCCGAGGCTTCCTCCCGCTGCTGCGACCCCGAACGCTTGCGGTGGCGAGCGCCGGCCCGTGCCAAGAGCACGTTGGCGCCGGTGTAGACAGCAGCGCCCGCCAGAAAACCAAGCATGGTGGCGTCAAAGCCCCCCTGCTCGAAGGCTTCCTGCATCAACTCCAGCGACAGAGCGGAAATCAGGACGCCGCTGCCAAAAGCCATCACCGCAGCCACCATGCGCTGCGACAGGCGCGTGCAGTAACCCAGCGTCGCTCCGATGACCAATGCGCCCCCGGACAGCAACCCCCACAACAATGCCTGTAGCCAGACCGGCATGATGACCCTCCTTCAATTCGTGCCTTCGCCCCGGCAAGCGCGGTGCCAGGCACCTGGCGGCGTGGAAGCGGCCAGAGGCCGCGGCTGTGCCCCGCACTGAGGTACGGTCTGTGTCTGTTGCCCGGGTGCACGCTTCCCTAAGCTGCCGGCATTTCATCGCAGGATTTAGGCACCATGTCGCAAAAGCTACAGTTTCAGACCCTCAAGATTTATCCCAGGCCGGTGACGGGGCGCTTCAATCGCTGGCGTGTCGGCTTCGTCGCCGTTACCCAGCTCGTCTTCTTCCTGCTGCCCTGGCTGATGTGGAATGGCCGGCCGGCGGTGCGGTTCGACTTTGGCACCATGCGGGGCTACCTCTTCGATCTGGTGTTACTGCCGCAGGACCTGATCTATCTGGCCGGGGCGCTGATCCTGTCGGTGCTGGGCCTCTTCCTTTGGACCACGCTGGCCGGCCGGCTGTGGTGCGGATTTTCGTGTCCCCAGACGGTGTACACGCAGATCATGCTCTGGATTGAGCAAGTGTTCGAAGGCCCACAGCGCACACGCCGGCTGCGTGATGCAGGGCCATGGACACCGGAAAAAATCCTGCGCAAGACGGCAAGCCAGGGCGCCATGGCCGTGTTCGCGCTGTGGACTGGGCTGACGTTGGTGGGCTACTTCAGCCCGATGCGCCCTATGGTGGCAAGGTTGGCCGAAGGAATGCTGGGCCCTTGGGAGACCGGCTTCGCCTTGGGCTATGCCGCTTTCACCTGGCTCTTGGCAGGACACCTGCGCGAAGCGGTGTGCAAGCACATGTGTCCGTATGCGCGCTTTCAGGGAGTGATGTACGACCGGGACACACTGCATGTGACCTACGACCCCACGCGCGGCGAACCGCGCGGGGCACTGCGGCGGTCAACGCCTGCCGCCGCCCGGCCGCAAGGGGACTGTGTGGATTGTGGGCTGTGTGTACAAGTGTGCCCTGCCGGGATCGACATTCGCCAGGGGCTGCAGTACGAATGCATCAACTGCGGGCTTTGCATTGATGCCTGCGATCCAGTGATGGACAAGACCGGGCGACCACGCGGGCTGATCCGTTTTTCTACCCAGAATGCACTGGAGAGCGGCCAGCCGCCCTTGGGCTGGCTACAGCGCCCGCGGGCACTGTTCTATAGCGGGCTGATGATTGTATGCAGCGCGGTGATGGGGGTCGGGCTCTACCTGCATGCGCCGTTCAAGGTGGATGTGCTGCGGGACCGGGCGGTATTCGCACGCGAGAATGAGGCGGGAGAGATCGAAAATGCCTACACGCTGCGTATCTTCAACACCCGGGGCGAGCACCGCCACTACCGGGTGCGTCTGGAAGGCGCCCCAGGTGTGCGCCTGGAGGGGGCGGATGGTTTTCAAGTGCCGGCAGACGCCGATGGAAGCTTCGTGGTGACGGTAGCCGCCCAGCCGGAGGCGCTGTCCAGCGGCAGCCACCCGCTGCGTTTTGTGGTGGAGGACGCCGCCGATCCGCTGCGCACGGTGGAAGCCCATGCTCCCTTCCTGATGCCCTAGGCCAAGCGACGCAGACGCAGCGCCAAGGCCTCCAGGGCCGGCCGCTGCTGCGCGGGCTGATAGAAGCTGGCATTCAGGCGCAGTGCATGCGCTCCGGCCAAGCCCGGGTGACAGGCGTTGCCCGGCGTGAAGTGCAGCGCCGGATGGCCCGAACCCGTCGCCAGTTGCGTGACAGGCGCCGGAAGGCCCGGCAGCCAGATAAAGCAGCCTCCCTCTGCCGTCTGCGGCACGGGTAGGCCCACCTCGGCCAGATCCGCCTCCAGCCGTCGCACACGCTGCCCCAGGCCGGCAGTCAGACGCGCGAGCGCCGGGCGGTAACGGTTGCCCGCCAACAGCTCAGCCAGCGCCAACTGATTGGGCAAAGGAGATGCCAGTGTGTGGGACGTCTTCAGCCGGGCCGCGATGGCCGCGTACCGCCCCGGTAGCAGCCAGCCCACCCGGTAACCGGGTGACAGGGACTTGGAAAAGGTGCCGCACAAGAGGATGCGCCCTGCCCGGTCCTGTGCCTTGAGCGGTGACGGGATGTCGCCGGAAAACCCGAGCCAGCGGTAGGCATCATCCTCGATCAACGGCACGTCGTAGCGTTCGGAGAGCGCCAGCAGTTGTTGGGTCACAGCCGAAGGGAGGCTGCGGCCGTGCGGATGGGCATGCACCGGCATCAAGGCAATCGCCTGCAGTTGCCCCGCCGCCAGCGCCGCCTCGAGCCTGGTGGTATCCAGGCGACCGTCCGCCCCCACCTCCAGCGGAAGCATGCGGATCCCCTGCTCGGCCAACCTGCCCAGCAGGCCGGGAAACGCCGGCAACAGTACCGCCACCTGCGGCGAGGCGGCACCATGGGTGACGGCTCCGATCGCCAGTGACAGCGCTTCCATTCCGCCACAGGTGATCAGCATCTCATCGGCATACATCTCCCAACCTTCCTGCGCAGCCAGCCTGGCTAGCTGTCGGCGCAGGGCGGGCAGTCCGGCCGGGGCGGGGTCGACCAGTGCGTCGTGGTAGTGACGCATGGCCCCGACAAAGGCGTGCGAGAGTGCGCGGGTATCGTAAAGCGAGGGATGGGGAAAGGGAGAAGCCAGGCTGGCAGCTTCACCGGACTGATCGGCCGTCCGTCCGCCTGCAGTCACTACATAGCCGCTACGCGGGCGGGCCTCGATATAGCCCAGACGCTCCAGTTCGTAGTAGGCGCGCCGGGCGGTGTTGAGGCTGATGCCATATTGCTGCTGCAGCGTCCGCAAGGAAGGCACCGCCTCTCCCGGGCGGTAATCGCCGCGTTCGATCCGTTCTGCAACCAAGCGCACCAGTTCGCCGTACTTGCTCAACATTGTTCCCCTTGCGGACAAGGGCGTCATTATCGCCGCTGGTCCTTGGGCTGTCATGCCGAGCCCGGACGTGCGCGTGCCCCGGCAGATGCACCCGCCGGGGCACGTTTTAGGCCGCTGGCGCTCAGTAGCTGCCGACCACTTCCACGCCGGCTTCCTTGAGGATGCGGGTGGTATCGGCGCGTTCCTTTTCGCTCTTGGGATGGGCGATTACCGCGCACTTGCCCGTATCCACCGCCTTGCGCACCGTCTCCACCACTACGGTGTGGTCGGGGCGGATGGCGACCAGTCCGCCCAACAGCATGCCGAACACGAGGCCGAGGATGATCGCCGCCAGGAAGGAGGCCACCGGGCTCAGTATCACGAAATCCACATGCAGCAACCACATCAGCCCGTAGGCGAGCAGCCCCACTACCAGGCCCAGTCCACCGAGGATGAGGTGGGTGCGGGCAGCAGTCTTGACCATGCCGCGCGGCTCCGGCTCCAGCTTCAGGCTGAACTTCGGATCGTTGGGGAATACGACCTGCACCTGCTCCTGCGACAGGTGCCCGTCGCGCTGCAGGCGCTGGGCTACCGCGTTGGCCCGGTCAGGGGTGTCGCACACCCCGGCCAGCTTGGTCAGGGCGCGCTCGCCAAATAGCATCGACACATTCATGGTGGATTCCTTTCTCAAGCAGGTTGATCTGACGGATACGACGTGGCGGGTGGTCGTTTGCATACCCCAGAGCAACTTCGATGCCATCGGACTGACGCCAGAGGCAAAGGCATGAAAAAGGCCGAAACCCGAGAGCTTCGGCCAACCTTGCATCTGCCACCGGCAGGCTTACCAGTGACCCAGATAATGCGGCTGTCCGCCACCTGGCTGATGGGCCAGGCTGTGCATCAGCAGCGGGATCTCGTCCAGGATCTCGCGGGCAAGATAGCCCAGCGGGCCCTTGCGCTCTGCCAAGCGTTCCCCTGCGCGTGCGTGCAGGGCCACGCCCCAGGCGCAGGCTTGCGTCAGCGGCGCGCCGCGCGCCACCAGTCCGGCGATGATGCCGGCTAGGGTGTCGCCGGAGCCAGAGCAGGCCAGGCCGACATTACCTCCGGCATGGTGCCATAAGCCGCCTTCGGCATCAGCGATGTAGGTATCCGCCCCCTTCACTGCTACTACGGCCTTCCAGCGTTCGGCAGCGGCCCGGGCGGCCGAGGCCGGGTCTTCCTGCACGGCGGCTTTGGCAGTACCGCTCAGATGCGCCATTTCCCCTGCATGCGGGGTCATCAGCACCGGTGTGTTAAAGGCGAGGTCATCCTGCTGACGCACCACGCCCATGGCGCAGGCATCCAGTAGCAACGGTGTATTGTCCAGCCGGGGCAGCAGCCGCTCCACGAAGGCGGCCGTAGCCGTTTCGTCCACCATGCCCGGCCCGATCAGCACTGCACCGGCACGGCGTGCCAGGTCGGCGATCTCTTCAACGCCTTCCGCAGCCAGGCCGCCCGTCTGGGTTTCCGGCAGGCCGATCACGCGGGATTCTGGGATTTCCATCGCCACCAGCGGTGCGGCGCTGCTACTGGTGGCGATCGCCACCTTGCCGGCACCGGCTCGCAGCGCTGCGGTGGCAGCCAGGATCACGGCTCCCGGCATCTCGCGGGAACCTCCGACGATCAGTACTCGGCCGCGCTCTTCCTTATCGGCCTCTTCAGGGGGCATGGGCAGTGGCCATGCCCCCAGACATGCTTCATCCACACATATGCCAGGGGGAGGCAAGTTCATGCTGTTCTCCGGTCAGGGTTTGGGGGCCGCCGGGGCGTCGGGCTCGGCTGTTACCGGTGCACCCGCCTCCTCCAACGGCACGACGAAGTTGACGAGATCGGTCACCAGTTTTCCGTGGCGGCCGCGCTGGGGGTCAAAACGGTAGGAAGTGACGGCACAGTTGGGCACGTCGCTGTCACGGTCGATCAGTAGGATGGTTTCTTCATCCAGCCGCTCCAGCAGGTAGCGCAGGCAGTTGACGATCACCTGATGTGCCACGATCAACACCCGCTCGCCGCGGTAGTCACGGGTAAGCGTGTCGAGCATGCTGCGCAGGCGCAGGATGACGTCGCACCAGCTCTCGCCGCCTGGAGGGCGAAAGTAGAACTTGCCTACGTGACGGCGCTGGGCGTGTAGCTCCGGATAGCGCTGGGCAATGCCGTGCTTGGTCAGTCGGTCGAGGATGCCGAATTCTTTTTCCCGCAGCCGTTCGTCGGCCACAAGCGGAATCTCTGCCTGGTCGTGTCCGGCATGCTCCAGAATCAGCTTCGCAGTCATCCGGGCCCGCTTGTACGGCGAACACAGCACCACGGTGGGAGTGGCGTCCTCACCCAGGCGGCCAAACCACTGGCCCAGCGCCCGGGACTGCCGTTCCCCAAGGACGGACAAGGGCACATCCATGTCCCGGGTGGCAATGTCGATCAGGGCTAAACCGGCGGACTCGGCCTCGTCTCGTGCCACGTTGCCAGCACTCTGGCCGTGCCGGACCACCCACAGGTAATCTGGCCACTTCTGTTCCATCATCCTCTGCGTTTCCTTCCTCTTGTGCTGGCCATTTGGCCGTTCACTACGTGGGCACTGGCCGCATGTTTTAAACGTGCCATTGCAAATAGCGTGCGTGCGCAACGATTCGTAAAAAGCACAAAACAAAAACGGCAGCGTAAACGCTGCCGTATAAGAAAGGTGTAAAGGTGGGGGGAGGTGATCAGTCGCGCGAAAACTCGCTGCGCGGCGCGCCCCGACGGTCACCACCGTGACGAGCACCCTGGCCGCCCGGCTTCTTGCCGGCATAGCCGCCACCGTTGCCGTAGCGACGCTTGTTGTCGCCCGGGCGACCGGCAGTGTGACGCTTCGGACCCTTGGGGGGGCGACGGGTCGGTTCCATACCCTCAATCACGCCCTCGGTAATCTGGCGCTTCAGGTACTGCTCGATCCGGCGTACCTTGTGAAATTCCTTCACCTCGGCGAGGGTAATCGCCATGCCGTCACGACCGGCACGACCGGTACGGCCGATGCGGTGCACGTAATCTTCGGCCTGCTTGGGCAGATCGTAGTTGATCACATGGGTAATGGTGGGCACGTCGATGCCGCGAGCGGCCACGTCGGTGGCTACCAGAATCTTGATGCGGCCACGACGCAGGTCGTTCAGTGTGCGGTTGCGCCAGCTCTGGGGCATGTCACCATGCAGGCAGGCCGCTGCGTGGCCGTCGTCGGCCAGACGGTCCGCCATTTCTTCGGCGCCAATCTTGGTGGCGGTGAAGATCACGGCTTGGTCGTAGCCAGACTCCTTCAGCACGTGGTTCAGCAGGCGGTTCTTGTGGTTGCCGTCATCCGCGTACAACAGATGCTCTTCGATCTGGCCGCCGGTTTCGACATGGGCGATCTCGATGCGCTGCGGATCGCGTGTCATGCGCTCGGCCAGCTTGCCAACGGTGCCGTCCAGCGTGGCAGAGAAGAGCACAGTCTGGCGGGTGGCCGGCGTGGCGCGAACAATGGTCTCGATATCCTCGATGAAGCCCATGTCCAGCATGCGGTCGGCCTCATCCAGGACCAGCATTTCCAGGCGGGAGAAATCCACGCGACCGGAGCGCATGTGGTCCATCAGCCGGCCAGGGGTGGCCACCACCAGATCAACCGGACGCGACAAGGCGCGGATCTGGAAGCCGAAGGAAGAGCCGCCTACCAGCGTGGCAGTGCGCAGGAAGCGCATGTGCTTGCCGTAGGTGAGTGCGTTCTTTTCTACCTGCTGGGCCAGTTCACGGGTCGGAGTCAGCACCAGCACCCGCGGTCCGGAGCCCGGCAGGGTGGAACGCTCGCTCATTTTCATCAGGGCGGGCAACAGGAAGGCTGCGGTCTTGCCGCTGCCGGTCTGTGCCGACACCAGAAGATCGTGTCCAGCGATAGCGGCCGGAATGGCAGCACCCTGCACCGGGGTCGGGGTGGTGTAGCCAGCTTCGTCAAGGGCGCGGGTAATGATGGGCGCAAGGCCCAGATCGTTGAAATGCATGGAGTTCCTTTCGTGCCGGGTTGTTCGGCGGGAAGGTGCCCGAAGGCGATCAAATGGCGCGAAGCCATGTTCATCGGCACCAACCTGCAAGCGGCGAACAGCAAACCCGGGCGCGTGAAACTCTGCCGGTGGACGAAGCCTGGAAATGGTCAGGGACGATGAGGACAATCTGTCCGGCGGGAGTGCCAGACAGGGAAATCGCTAAAAGTCCGCCATACTAGCGCTTTTTTTGAGTAAAAGCAAGGCTTTTTCATGAAAGGCACGCCAAGCCCATGAATTGTCATACAAACGGAAATCAGCCCCTGCAAAACTAGTTGGTGTCCGGCGCGGGGAGTAGTACGTCGAAGGGTGTCTCACCGGCTTCAAGATAGCAGGCAAGGCGCCAGGTTTCCGGTACATCCGGCCATTGCGTGGCGCCCGCCCGAGCCGCATCGACAAGACCGGCACGCAGCAGTACGTTGCGCTCGCGGCGCCCCACCTCCACTACGGCCGGCTGGGCCGCATGGCGGACATGCACGCGGCAGGTGCCGCAGGTGCCCTGCCCGCAACGCCAGTGCAAGGGAAGATCATGAAAGCGCGCTACATCCAGCAGCAGGTCACCCGGCATCGCATCGACCTCGGCCACGACGTGCCCGCTGGTCAGGTCGATGAAGCGGATGCAGGTCATATTCCCTCCGGGAAAGGCATAAACTCAATCAGGTCACCCGCCGCCAGCACTTGGCCTGGTGCCACACGCGCCAGGCCATGCGCCCATGCGCACGAGGCAAGCACCCCAGAGCCCTGATGCGGAAATTTCTCCAGCCGCTGTCCCGTCTCTCCGGTCACGATGCGCACCCGCAGGTATTCCGTGCGCTTCGGGTCCGGTCGAAGCCAGTCGAAGCCCACTGGCAGGCGCATCACGCGAGGGTGGAGCCGGTCTTCGGCCAACCCTGCCCGTCGCAGAAGGAAGGGGCGCACCAGCGTGGCAAAGGTGACGAAACCCGAAACAGGGTTGCCCGGCAGGCCGATGAAGTCCGCACTGCCGACGCTACCGCACGCGAACGGTTTGCCCGGCTTGATGGCCAGCTTCCAGAGGTCCAGACGGCCTTCAGCCTCCACAGCCGACCGGACATGATCCTCCTCCCCCACCGACACGCCCCCGCAGGTCATGATGACATCACAGGACCCGGCAGCTTGGCGCAGCGCAGCCCGGGTCGCTTCGAGCGTGTCGGGCACGATACCCAGATCGCATACCGTACAGCCCAGGGCTTCCAGCGCAGGCACCAGCCAGTAGCGGTTTGAGTTATAGATCTGCGCTGCACCCAACGCCTGGCCGGGCTCCACGAGCTCGTCCCCGGTGAAAAACACCGCTACCCGTAGCGGCCGCACAACTTCCACCGTGGCCTGACCGATCGACGCCGCAAGCCCCAGGTCCGACGCCGACAGGGGACTGCCCGCCGGCAGGATGACGGCGCCGGCAGCGATGTCCTCGCCGGCGCAGCGGATATTCTGCCCAGCCCGCACCGGACGCGTGAAGCGTACGCGACCATCCTCTTCCTGCAGCGTCTCCTCCTGCATGACCACCGCATCACAGCCAGCCGGAACGGGGGCGCCGGTGAAAATACGCGCAACCGTGCCTGGTTCCAACGGCGCCGGCTGGCTGCCTGCGGGGATTCGCTGACTGACCGGCAATGCCACGTCCGTGCACTCACTACTGCGCACTGCGTAGCCGTCCATTGCACTATTGTCGTGAGGGGGCACGTCCAGGGTCGCCACGACCGGGGCGGCGAGGATGCGGCCACGGGCGCGCAGCAAGGCGCAGGGTTCGGTTTCGGCAAGCGGCGTGGCGCGGGTCAGCAGCCACGCCAGTGCAGCATCGATATCGGTTAGTTGAGTCATGTCGGATTCCGAAAAAAGGTGCCGGCCCAGACCTGGCGACGTGCGGCAATGATAGCACCGCCCCCCGGGGCCCGCCTCTCCGCCATCATAGGTAGTCGCGCAGCACCATCCAGCCAGCCAGTTTCTCCTCGAACGGGCGGGTGTAGGCCGGACTAGAAGATGGCAGGGACAGGCAGGCAAGGTCTGCGCGCCCGAGCTGGTGGCGGGCCTTGTAAGAGGCTGCGCCATTGAATCCCACCGCGCGCAGCGCGGGCAGCTCCGCCACCAGCGAGGCGAGGCTGTTGTACTCGATGGCACGCATCGCACCATCCAGACTGCCTTGCCGCTCGGCACCGGCCACCACGTCCCAGAGCGCAACACCGTGGGCGACCAACCGCTCCAACCGTTGCGGATAAGGCAATGTGGCCAAGTCAGTGTTCAGGACCTCACCCAGAAGGCGCCAGAACTGGTTGCGCGGATGGGCATAGTACTGACTGGCCTTGAGCGAAACCTCGCCTGGCAGGGTACCTAGCAGCAGGATACGCGCATCGGGTGCATAGACAGGAGGAAAGGAATACTTGCGCATGCCGGTACGACCGGCCCATCAACCGAAGAGTTCGCGCTGCCCCGCCTGCAACAGCACCCGTATCGGGCCAAAGGTTCGCCTGTGAATCGGCAACACGCCCAGGCGCTCGATGGCGGCGAGGTGCTCGGCTGTCGGATAGCCCTTGTGCCGGGCAAAACCGTAGTTCGGATAACGGGCATCAAGGGCGACCAGATCGGCATCGCGTGCCGTCTTCGCCAGTATGGAGGCCGCTGAGATGGCTGGCTCGGTGGCATCCCCTTTCACGATGGCTTCGGCCGCTACCGGAAACTGGCGTGGCACCCGGTTGCCATCGATCAGCGCCCGGGCGGGCACGACCGCCAGCCCGGCCACGGCACGCTGCATCGCGAGAAAGGTGGCCTGCAGAATGTTGAGCCGGTCGATCTCCTCCACACTGGCAGAGGCCACATGCCAAGCCAGTGCCCGTTCGCGAATGGCTTCGGCCAAGCTTTCACGTCGCGCAGCAGTAAGCTTTTTGGAGTCGGCCAGCCCGTCGATAGGGCGCTCGGGGTCGAGAATGACGGCAGCGGCAAACACTGCCCCCGCCAGGGGCCCCCTGCCCGCCTCATCCACACCACATACCCACATCAGCCGACCACCCCAAGAATGGCTTGTGCGGCAAGGTTGGCCGAATCGGCCTGCAAGGACGCATGCAGGGTGGTGAAGGTGGCCTCCACTTCTGCCTGATAGCCCTTGTCCTCATAGATGCGCAACATCTCTGCGGCCAGCCGCTCCGGGGTGGCATCGTGTTGGAGCAACTCCGGCACCACCTGCCGCCCGCACAGGATGTTGGGCAGCCCGACGTAGGGCAGCCTGATCTTGCGTTTGACGAGGTGGTAGGTCAGTGCGGACAGCTTGTAGCTGATGACCATCGGCCGTTTGCACAACGCCACCTCCAGCGTGGCGGTGCCGCTCGTGACCAGGACAACATCGCTGGCGATCATCGCCATCTGGGCATGGCCGAACAGCTTGCGAATCGGCAGCTCCCACCCCTTATGTTTTACGAGCAACCGGTCGAACTGGTCCATGGTGGCACGGGTGGCCAGCGGCACCAGAAACTGGGCATCGGGGTGGGCGGCCAAGAGCCGCTTGGCCGTTTCAATGTAAAGCGGCCCCATGTAGTCCAGCTCGCTCTGCCGGCTACCCGGCAGGAGGGCAAACACAGGGCTGCTCTGTGGCAGGGCCAGGCGCTCGCGCATGGCGCGCTTGTCCGGCTGCATCGGAATCTCGCTGGCCAGGGGATGGCCGACGAAGGTAACCGGCACCCCCGCCTGCCGGTAGAGCGGCGGCTCCATCGGAAACAGGCAGAGCATGTGACTTACCGAGCGACCGATGCGCCCTACCCGCTCCGGTCGCCAGGCCCAGACCGAAGGACTGACATAATGCACGGTTGGAATGCCCTGCTTTTTGAGGGCGGCTTCAAGCCCGAGGTTGAAGTCGGGTGCATCGATACCGATGAAGACATCGGGACGCTCCGCCAGCAGCGCTTCCCTAAGCCGGCCGCGAATGCGCAACAGCTCCGGCAAACTGCGCAGCACTTCCAGATAGCCGCGCACGGCCAGCTTTTCCTGCGGAACCTGCGTCCTAAACCCTCGGGCCAGCATGCGCGGCCCACCGATGCCGGCAAACTCGGCATCGGGGCAGTGCTGACGCAGAGCATCGATGAGATGGGCGCCCAGCAGGTCGCCCGAGGCTTCGCCTGCCACCATCGCGATGCGCAGGCCGGCCTTGTTGGGGGTAAACAGCGTTTCGGGCATGGCTAGCGGATAATGCTCCGTTTCGACTGCTCGAAGAAGCGCACGAAGGCCATCAGTTCAGGTTGCCCAGCCGCAGCTTCAATGATGCTGGCGCGCGCCTCCTCATACGACAGGCCCTGACGGTACAGCGCTTTGTACGCATTGCGGATGGCGCGGATCGCTTCGGGTGTGAACCCCCGGCGCTTCAGACCCTCCGCGTTGATGCCACTGGGAGTGGCCCGATTGCCGGCCGCCATTACATAGGGGGGTACGTCCTGCGCCACCGCGCTGGCAAAGGCCGTCATCGCGTGCTCGCCGATCACGGTGAACTGGTGCACGCTGGTGAAACCGCCCAGGATCACCCAGTCACCCAGATGCACATGGCCGCCCAATGTGGCATTGTTAGCCAGGATGGTGTGGTTTCCCACCTGACAGTCATGCCCAAGATGGACGTAGGCCATCACCCAGTTGTCGCTGCCAAGCCGGGTCACGCCCGCATCCTGCGCCGTACCGATGTTGAAGGTGCAGAATTCGCGGATGGTGTTGTTGTCGCCGATCTCCAGCCGGGTGGGCTCGCCAGCGTACTTCTTGTCTTGCGGAATCGCCCCCAGCGAGCAGAACTGGAAAATGCGGTTGTTGCGACCGATGCGGGTGTGGCCCTCGATGACGACATGCGGGCCGATCCAAGTGCCCTCACCGATGACCACATTCGGCCCGATGATCGAATAGGCACCAATCTCAACATTGGCGGCGATCTCTGCATTCGGATCGACGATGGCGGTCGGATGGATGGCCATGCTCAGACCTCCCGCTTGGCGCACATGATCTGGGCCTCGCAGGCCACCTGCCCTTCCACCAGCGCGCGGGCGGTGTACTTGGCAATACCGCGCTTGGAGGCGAGCTGTTCCACCTCCAGCACCAGCACATCGCCCGGCACCACCTGACGCTTGAAGCGCGCGTTATCGATCCCCACAAAGAAGTAGAGTTCGTTCTCGGCGCGGCCGCCCTGGCTACGAATCGCAAGCACCCCGGCGGCCTGGGCCAGTGCTTCGATGATCAGCACGCCGGGCATCACCGGGTACTGCTCGAAATGGCCGATGAAGAACGGCTCGTTGACGGTGACGTTCTTGATCGCCTTGATGCGGTGATCCGCTTCGAATTCGGTTACCTTGTCCACCAGCAGAAAGGGGTAGCGGTGCGGCAAGTAACGCATGATTTCGCGCACGTCGATCTGCACGGCGCTTCCGTTGGCTACGGCTTCAGTCATTCTTTGTCTTCCTCAGAGTTTCGAAGTGCCCCCACCTCGCGCTCGATTTTCTTGAGCCGCTCGACATAGTCGTCCAGATGGCGCAGGTGTACCGCATTGCTCAGCCAGTCCTTCATCGTGGACAAGGGATACGAAGAGGCGTAGTTGTCCGGCTTGCGGATCGATTTGGAAACCAGTGTGCCGCCCCCGATGTGGGTGCGGTCGGCAATTTCGATGTGCCCCACGAACATCGCTGCCCCGCCCACGGTGCAATAGGCGCCGATGTGCGTGCTGCCTGCGATACCGACGCAGCCGGCGATGGCGGTGTGTTCGCCGATGTGGACGTTATGGGCGATCTGCACCAGATTGTCGATCTTCACTCCGTTGGCGATGACAGTATCCGCCATGGCGCCACGATCGATGGTGGTGTTGGCACCGATCTCCACATCATCACCGATCACCACAACGCCCGTTTGCGGAATCTTGAACCAGTGATCCTTGGCCCACGCCAGCCCGAAGCCGTCCGATCCGATCACGGTACCGGCATGGACCGTGACCCGGGAGCCGATGCGGCAGCCTGCATAGATGGTCACATTGGGATGAAGGACAACGTCGTCCCCCAGCACCACATCGTCTCCAACCACCACGCCGGGCAAGAGGCGGCAGCGTTCTCCGATCACCGTGTTGCGACCGATGCTCACGCCCTCCCGCACTTCGCTGCTGCCCCCTACCCGGCTGTCCTCGCCCACTACCGCCCGCGGGTGGATACCGGGAACGGCGACCGGGGTCGGGTGGAACAGCGTGGCCACCTGTGCAAAATAGAGATAGGGATCGCGCGCGACGATCAGGCTACGGCCTGCCGCGGCCTCAGCCATGTCGGGAGAAACAATGACGGCACTGGCCGCCGTGCCGTCCAGCTGCTTGCGATACTTGGGATTGGCGAGAAAGGTCAGCGCGCCGGGACCGGCCGCATCCAGCGGCGCCAGGCGTTCGATCGTGATATCCGGACCAACGAGTTCGCCGCCCAGCTTGGCGACGATGTATGAAAGCAAGTAGCTCATCAAAAATAAAGCCGACCCGAGGCCGGCTTCTCCAGCTTGGGAAAAGCTTACTTTTCCAGTTCTTTCAAGACCTTGGGCGTCAGGTCGTACTTGGGGTTAACGTAGACCGCATCTTGCAGGATGAGGTCGTACTGTTCCTTTTCGGCGATCTGACGTAGCAGACGGTTGGCACGTTCCTGCACTGCGGCGAACTCTTCGTTGCGGCGCTGGTTGAAGTCCTCGGAGAACTCACGTGCCTTGGCCCGGTAGTCACGGTCCAGACCGGCCATCTCGCGCTCAGCCTTCTTGCGATCTGCCGCCGGTAGGTTGGCACGGCCAAGCTGGGCTTCCAGATCCCGGGCGCGCGCCTCCATCTTCTTCAGCTCGTTGCGCCGGTCTGCGAACTCGCGCTCCAGCTTCTTCTGTATGGCCTGCGCAGGCGCGGCCTCACGATAAATGCGCTCGGTGTTGACGTAGCCGAACTTGAAATCGGCGGCCATCAGGTTGGCCGAAACGAGGAGCATGAGGGCGGTCAGCCCATGTTGCAGACGTTTCAAGGGCTCTCTCCGTTTAGAACACGGTACCCAGCTGGAACTGGAACCGCTGCAATTTGTCGCCTTCCTTCTTGCCGAATGGCACGGCGTAGCTGAACTTCATCGGCCCCACCGGGGACAGCCAGGTCAGAGCCAAGCCCGCAGAATAGCGCAGCTCCTCGGACATCGAACTGCCTTGTACCTTAGGATCCCATAGGCTGCCAGCATCGACGAACATACTGGTGCGCAGCGACTTGTTGTCACGCATTCCCGGGAAGGGGAACAGGAGCTCGGCATTGGCCACAATCTTGCGCGTGCCGCCCAGGTAATCGTCGTCCACATCCTTCGGACCCAGGCTGCCGTTGTCGTAGCCACGCACGGAGCCGATACCGCCGAGATAGAAGTTCTGGAAGAACGGCATCCGCGGAGTCTGGCCATAACCGTTGGCATAGCCCAGCTCGCCGTTGAGCATCAGCGTGAAGGTCTTGGACAGCGGGAAGAACCAGGTCTGTTGGTGCGTCAGCCGGTAGTATTCCAGATCACCGCCGGGCAGACCGGCATCGGCCGCTACACGGATCGTAGCGCCACGCGTCGGCCATACCGCGCTGTCTCGAGTATCACGGGCCCAGCCCACCGAACCGAGCAGGGTCAGGTTGGAACGGCCAAATTCGTTGACGAAGTCCTTATAGCGCTGGGGACTGTCCTCGTAGGTGTCGATCGCGGTATGTTCCGGACCGAGGCTAAAGTTGATGCGGTCATACTCGGTTACGGGGACCCCCATCCGCACGGCAAAGCCGGTGGTGGCTGACTTGTACTTTGACCGGTCTACTTTCTTCGGGTTGTAGGTACGGTGATACACGTCATAGCCGAGGCTGACGCCATCTGGCGTAAAGTACGGATCGGTGAACGAGAGCGTGGCGTTCTTGTTGGCCGAACCGGTGGAGATGCTGGCCGACAGGGCCTTGCCCGAACCGAAGATGTTGCTCTGGGAAATATTCCCCGACAGCTGCAAGCCCTCGCCCTGCACGAAGCCGATCCCCGCCGAGATGCTGCCGGTGGGCCGCTCCTTGACGGTCAGGTTCATGTCCACTTGGTCGGGCGAATCCAGCACGGCCGGCGTTTCGATCGTCACATCCTCGAAATAGCCCAGCAGTTCGGCGCGTTCCTTGCTGCGCTTGATTTTCTCGGACGAGTAAACCGCGCCTTCGAGCTGGCGCATCTCGCGACGCACCACTTCGTCACGGGTCTTGGTATTGCCGTTGATGTTGATGCGGCGGACATAGGTCTTGCGGCCCGGGTCGACGAAGAAGGTGAAGGCTACCTGCTGCTTTTCGCGGTCGATTTCCGGCAGTACGTTGACGTTCGCAAAGGCATAGCCGTCATTGCCCAGCCGGTCGCTCATCGCGGTAACCGATTCGTTCACCTTTTCGCGGTTGAACACGTCGCCCGGTTTAACCTGCAGCAACTTGCGCAGGTCGGCTTCTGGCGCTTTCAGGTCACCGGCGAACTTGATGTCGGAGATCGTGTAGCGCTTGCCTTCGTTGACGTTGATTGTCAGATAGATCGATTCCTTGTCCGGGCTGATGGACACCTGCGTGGAGTCGATGTTGAATTCGAGATAGCCCTGGTTCTGGTAGAACGCCTTCAGCTTCTCCAGGTCGCCCGACAACTTCTGCTTGGAGTACTGGTTGTCCTTGGTAATCCACGACAACCAGCCGCCGCTCGTCAGGCCAAACTGGTCCAGGAGATCGTCCTCGGGGAAGGCCTGCGCCCCCACGATGCGAATCTCGTGAATCTTCGCAGTGATACCTTCGGCGATATCGAGCGTGACAGCAACCCGGTTGCGTTCGAGCTTGGTGACATTGGGGGTGATCTCGACCGCGTATTTGCCACGACTGTAGTACTGGCGCTTGAGCTCCTGCAGCGCGCCATCCAGCAGCGCCTGGTCAAAGGTGCGGGACTCGGCGAAACCGTTGTTCTTCAGGGCAGTCTTGAGCTGCTCCTTGTCGAACTCCTTGGCACCGTTGATGTTCAGCGTTGCAATCACCGGACGCTCGGCCACCGCCACGACGATGACATCGCCCTCGGTCTCGATACGCACGTCGTTGAAGAAGCCGGTGGCAAACAGCGACTGGATGGCGTCCTGGGCCTTCTGATCGGTGAAGGTGTCGCCCACCTTCAGCGGCAGGTAGTTGAAGACGGTGCCCGCTTCGGTCCGTTGCAGGCCCTCTACCCGGATGTCCTTGATGGTGAACGGCTCCACCGCCCAAGCAGAGGCAGCGTAAGACAGACCGAGAACGGCTGCCGCGAGGAATTTCAATTTCATAGGCGCGTATTAACCCCCGAAAAGGCGGCTGAGGTCGTTGATGAATGCCAGAGCCATCAGCGATGCCAGCAATGCGAAGCCGATCCGCTGTCCCAGCGCCTGGGTGCGCTCGGACAGGGGGCGACCCTTGATGAGTTCCGCCGTATGATACATTAAGTGCCCGCCATCCAGTACGGGTATAGGCAGAAGATTGAGCACGCCGATGCTGATGCTGATGAGCGCGAGAAACTCCAAGTACGCGATCAGGCCGACACGTGCGGTCTGCCCCGCCACCGAGGCAATCGTGAGCGGACCACTGAGATTGTCGAGCGAAGCCTGTCCGGTCACCATGCGCCCGAGAAAGCGCAAGCTCATCCATGCCGTGTCTGCCGTGCGCTCGACTGCACCCTGCCCGGCTTGGCCGATGCTGTATTCCTTACGAAAGCGCAGGCTGTCGATCCAGGCGCGGTCAGCTGTGGGGCCCGCCCCGATGCGGCCCACCAACCCGTCCGGGGTCTGCTGGCTGTCCGGACGCAGCGCCAGCGCAAGCCGCTTGCCACCCCGCTCCACCTCCACTCGCATCAGACGGCCCGGGTTGTGCTGGATGGTGCGCACCCAGGTCTGCCACGAAGACACCGGGCTGCCATCCAGCGTCAGCAGGCGATCCCCGGGACGCAGGCCGGCTCGCCGGGCGGCCCCCTCTTCTTCCACCATGCCCACCACCGGCAGGTAGCGCGCCGGAGTCAGACCCACTGCGCCCTGACGGTAGCCGGCCTGAACGGCGTCCGGAAATCGTGCCGCCAGCAGCGTGCGACTGGTTTGCCGCCCCTCCTGGTCGCGAACGGCGACCTTGAGCGGTGTTTCCGGATCCATGGGCACATCGAGAAAGGCGCTCTGGATATCCTGCCAGCTGCCCACCGGGACCTCTCCCACCCGGATAATGGTGTCCCCAGGCCGAAACCCAGCCGCCGCGGCCGGTGTTTCACTCAGCACGGTCCCGACCACGGGACGCAGCAGATCCACACCCTGCGCCAAGACCACCCAGTAGAGGACGATTGCTAACACAAGGTTGGCCACCGGGCCCGCAGCCACGATCAGCATCCGCTGCCATATCGGTCGACTGCCAAAGGCCCGTGGCAGGTCTTCGGGTGTAACGGGCTCTTCACTCGCATCGAGCATCTTGACGTAACCGCCCAAGGGGATCGGGCACAGCGCCCATTCTGTTTCACCCCGCTGCCAGGTGAACAGGGGTCGGCCGAAGCCGATGGAAAAGCGCAACACCTTGACGCCACACAGCCGGGCCACCCAGTAATGCCCCAGCTCGTGAAAGGTGACCAGGACGCCAATCGCAACCAGGAAGGCCAGGAAAGTGATCATGCGGCAAGTTGCCTTTCGGTATGGCGCCGTGCCTGTGCATCCTTTTCGAGCAGCGCCTCGAGGGAGGTGCTGGCCGCAAGATCCAGGCCGGCCAGCGAAGAGGCCACCAGTTCCGGAATGCGCATGAAGCCGATTCTTCCTTCCAGAAAGGCTGCCACCGCCACTTCGTTGGCCGCATTAAGGACGGCAGGTGCGTCGCCCCCAGCTTCGAGCGCTTCGAACGCCAGACGCAGACAAGGGAAACGGTCGAGGTCGGGCTTTTCAAAGGTCAAACCGGACAGGGCGTGAAAATCCAGCGGCGCAACGCCAGCCGTAATACGCTGCGGCCAGGCGAGGGCATGGGCGATCGGGGTACGCATGTCGGGCGAACCCAACTGGGCGATCACCGACCCGTCACGGTAGCGGACCATGGAATGGATCACACTCTGAGGATGCACCACGACCTCGATCTGCCGTGCCGGCACACTGAAGAGCCAGCTGGCTTCGATCACCTCCAGCCCCTTGTTCATCAACGTGGCTGAGTCCACTGAAATCTTGCGTCCCATGCTCCAGTTCGGGTGCCGGCAGGCATCCTCAGGTGTCACCCCGTGCAAGGCTGCCCGCGATGTGTTTCGGAACGGCCCGCCGGATGCGGTCAAGATCAGGCTGTCGATGCCGGAAGCCTCCAGGGAGCCGGCATAATCGGCAGGCAGGGACTGGAAAATGGCGTTGTGCTCACTGTCAACCGGCAGCAGGGTAGCGCCACCGGCGCGTACAGTCTCGGTAAACAGCGGGCCTGCCATGACTAACGCTTCCTTGTTGGCAAGAAGGATACGCTTGCCAGCGCGAGCTGCCGCAAGGGTTGGCCGAAGCCCGGCCGCCCCGACAATGGCCGCCATCACCACGTCCACTTCGGGCAGGGATGCGACCTCTTCCAGCGCGGCAGGCCCGGCAAGCACTTCCGTCGTGTCGGCCCGTCCCTGCAGGCGGGCACGCAGGGCAGCGGCATCTTCCGGCGTGCCTGTCACCGCATAGCGGGGCCTGAACCTGAGGCACTGCTCGGCGAGGCGTTCAATCTGGCTGTGACCTGTGAGGGCCACGACATGAAAGCGTTCGGGATGGCGAGCCACCACGTCAAGCGTACTGGTGCCGATGCTGCCGGTGGCGCCCAGTACGGCAATACCTTGTGATTTCATAGGAGAGGCTTAAAGACTGCCAAGCACGCGCAGGGCGTTGCTTACGGCCAGAACGGCCACAAGACTGTCGATACGGTCGTAGACGCCACCATGCCCTGGAAGCAAGTGACTGCTGTCCTTGATGCCGGCAACGCGCTTGAACCAGGATTCCATCAGGTCACCGACGATGCTGACCGCCGTCAGCACCACCGCCAGGGGCAAGAGCACGTAAAGGGGAACCGGGTGTGGGAACCACCCCAGTTGGTGGACGAGAACGGTATAGGCCATTACGGCCACCACGGCGCCAGCCACCCCTTCCCAACTCTTGCCGGGGCTGATGGCCGGAGCCAGCTTCCGACGGCCAAAGGTACGCCCGGCAAAGTAGGCGGCAATGTCAGCCACCCAAACCAAGCCCATGATGGCCAGCAGGATCAGGCCCGAGGCAGAGGTGGGGCGCCACTCCAGAAAACCGAACCACGCCGGCAGTGCCAGCACCCAGCCCACCAGCATGGAAAGTTCGGGCTTGTGTCCCTTCCACTGCCGCTTGAGCCACATGGGGGCCGCCACCAGCCAGAAGAGCAGCGCAATGCCATGCAGCCAGAGCGGCGCGGTACCGTGCTGCAGGTAGAGAAAGCCGGCCACAGCCGTGGAAACTACCAGATAGCCCCAGCGCAAAGGCCCATCGATACCGGTCATGCGTGTGAATTCCCACAGCGCCAGTACCACGATCAGCCAGCTGAACCCCGCCCAGGCTTGCGGCCCCAGGCCGAACAGCGCAAACAGCATCAGGGGCAGCAGCACCAAGGCAGTCAGGACACGGGTGATCAGCATGTTTATTCTCGGCGCAAGGTTTCGGGAAGCTGCTCGCTCGTGCGGCCGAAGCGCCGCTCGCGCTGCCGATAGGAGTCGATGGCCAACTCCAGCGCAGCCCGGTCAAAGTCGGGCCACAACGTATCGGTGAAGTACAGTTCGGCATACGCCAGCTGCCAGAGCAGGAAATTGCTGATGCGCTGCTCGCCACCCGTACGGATGAAGAGATCCGGCTCGGGTGCATAGGCCATGGACAGCCGCCCGGTGAGCGCGGCTTCGTCCAGACTGGTACACCCTTCCGACAGCAAGCTATTGGCGGCCTGCAGGATATCCCACCGGCCGCCATAATCCGCGGCAATGGTGAGCACGAGGCCCGTATTGCCAGCCGTGCGTGCTTCGGCCGCCTCGATGCGCTCCACGAGGGACGGCGCAAGGCGCTCGCGACTGCCGATCACTCGCAAGCGAATATTGTTCCCGGCCAGCTTGGCGACCTCATGTTCCAGGGCCCGCAAAAACAGATCCATGAGGAAGGACACCTCATCACTCGGGCGACGCCAGTTCTCGGTAGAAAAGGCAAACAGCGTCAGATACTGCACCCCCAGTTCGGTGCATGCTGCCACGGTGGCGCGCACTGCTTCCAGACCGCGCTTGTGGCCCGCCACCCGTGGGAGAAACCGCTTCTTGGCCCAGCGGCCGTTGCCATCCATGATGATGGCAACATGCCGCGGAACCGGCAGAACATCCGGAATGACGGATGTCGAACTCTGAAAGAAGGTCAATCTGTCACACCGCGAGCAGGTCGGTTTCCTTGGCCGAAAGCGCCTTGTCGATCTCGGCGATGTACTTATCGGTCAGCTTCTGCACGTCGTCCTGCGCACGGCGCTCCTCATCCTCGGTGATGGCCTTGTCCTTGATGAGGTTCTTGAGTTCGTTGTTGGCATCGCGACGGATGTTGCGGATCGCTACACGGGCGTTCTCCGCCTCGCCGCGCACCACCTTGATCAGGTCACGGCGGCGCTCTTCCGTCAGCATGGGCATTGGTACCCGGATGATCTCGCCCATGGCAGCGGGGTTCAACCCGAGATCGGAATCGCGAATGGCCTTCTCTACCTTGGCCAGCATGCTTTTTTCCCATGGCTGCACACCGATGGTGCGAGCATCCAGCAGGGTAACGTTGGCGACCTGGCTGATCGGCACATCGCTGCCATAGTAGTCCACGACGACGTGGTCAAGAATGCCGGTGT
Organism: Gulbenkiania mobilis; assembly: GCA_004346645.1. Taxonomy (GTDB): domain Bacteria; phylum Pseudomonadota; class Gammaproteobacteria; order Burkholderiales; family Chromobacteriaceae; genus Gulbenkiania; species Gulbenkiania mobilis. The sequence continues at coordinate 136,609 of SMDA01000006.1, read as the reverse complement.
GCGCGCGGCCGGTCCGTACCTTGGTCAGATCGGTCTTGAACGCTTCCAGCGACTTCTGCATCTTTTGTTCTGCCGATTTCTTGACGTCGTTAATCATCTCAGCTCCAGTTCGAAACTCGGAAAAACAAGGCGGAAAGCGGCTTGGCGCCGTTTCCGCCCACAAATCACCAACTCAGCAGTGTACCAGCGTGCCTTCGTCTTCGCCAAGCACGACCCGCTTGAGCGCGCCGCCCTTGAAAATGCTGAACACCTTGATGTTGAGGTTCTGATCACGACACAGCGCGAACGCCGTAGCGTCCATCACCTTCAGGTTGCGGCCGATGGCCTCATCGAAGGTTAGGCTCTGGTAGCGTACCGCGTCCGGGTTCTTCTTCGGGTCGTCGGTATAAACGCCATCCACCTTGGTGGCCTTGAGCATGATGTCGACGTTCATTTCCATCCCACGCAGGGCCGCAGCGGTGTCGGTGGTGAAGAAGGGGTTGCCGGTACCGGCGGCGAAGATCACCACCTTGCCTTCTTCCAGATATTGCATCGCCTTGCCGCGCACGTAGGGCTCGGCAATCTGCTGCATGGTCAGGGCCGACTGCACGCGCGCTACCAGCCCCACCTTGGTCATCGCATCCTTCAAGGCCAGGGCGTTCATCACCGTGGCCATCATGCCCATGTAGTCCGCGGTAGCCCGGTCCATACCCGCAGCGGCCGGCGCCACGCCGCGGAAGATGTTGCCACCCCCGATCACGATCCCGACCTGGACACCCAGTTCGACCACTTCCTTGATCTGCCCGACGATCTGCTCGATGGTGGCGCGATTGATGCCGTAGCTGTCGTCACCCATGAGGGCTTCGCCGGAAAGTTTGAGCAGGATGCGCTTGTAGGTGGGGGCTTGGCTCATGATTACCTCGGAATGATAGAGCGATGACGGAATTCAGTTTGCAAAACGGCACCCTGCTGGCAGGGTGCCGTTCGGTCGATCAGGAGCCCAGGGCTCAGATCTTGGCGGCAGCGGCCACTTCGGCGGCGTAGTCCACCACTTTCTTTTCGATGCCCTCGCCCACCACGAACATGGTGAAGGCATTGACCTTCGCGCCTTTGGAAGCCAGCAGCTTCTCAACGGTCTGGTCCGGATCCTTCACGAAGGGCTGGCCCACCAGGGTGACCTCGGCCAGATACTTGGTGATGCGGCCTTCCACCATCTTGGCAACGATCTCGGCCGGCTTGCCGCTCTGTGCAGCCTGCTCGGTGTAGATGCGGCGCTCGGTTTCCAGAGTCTCGGCCGGAACCTCATCCTTCGAAACGCAGATCGGCTTGGAGGCGGCGATATGCATGGCGATATCCTTGCCCAGTTGCTCGTCACCCCCGGTGTAATCGACGATCACGCCAATCTTGGAACCGTGCAGGTAAGTGGCGATCTGGCCTTCGGTTTCGTAGCGTACGAAACGACGCACGGACATGTTTTCGCCCAGCTTCGCGATGGCAGCCTTGCGGATTTCCTCAACGCTCTGACCGCTGGCGGCCTGAACGGCACCCAGCGCTTCCACGTCGGCCGGGTTGGCCTTGGCGGCAGCCTCGGCAGCAGCCTTGGCAAAGGCGAGGAAGGTTTCGTCCTTGGCTACAAAGTCGGTTTCGCAGTTGACTTCCACCAGTGCGCCGACCTTGCCTTCAACGAAGGTGGCGATCACGCCCTCGGCAGCGGTACGGCCGGCCAGCTTGGAGGCCTTGGCACCGGACTTGATGCGCAGGATTTCTTCGGCTTTGGCCAGATCGCCTTCGGCCTCAACCAGCGCCTTCTTGCATTCCATCATGCCAAGACCAGTGGCAGCGCGCAGGTCGGCGACCATTTTTGCGGTGATTTCCGCCATGCTAGAACTCCTTAATTCTGTATTCGGTAAGGGGAATGAACAGGTCCAAAAAAAGGGGCTTTCGCCCCTTTTGCCTGCTTACTCGGCCTGGGCCGCTTCGGCAGCAACGATTTCCTGGATCGACTGGGCACGGCCTTCGAGCACCGCGTCGGCGATGCCACGCGCGTACAGACGAATGGCACGGCTGGAGTCGTCGTTGCCCGGGATAATGTAGTCGATGCCTTCGGGCGAGTTGTTGGTGTCCACCACGCCGATGACCGGAATGCCCAGTTTCTTGGCTTCAACGATGGCACCCTTCTGGTAGCCAGTGTCGATCACGAACAGGGCGTCCGGCAGACCCTTCATGTCCTTGATACCGCCGAGGCTGCGCTCGAGCTTCTCAACTTCACGCTGCAGGTCCAGCAGTTCTTTCTTGTTGTAGCCGGTGTCGCCGGCGCTTTCCAGAATGGCGCGCTTTTCTTCCAGGCGCTTGATCGACTGCTTGACCGTCTTGTAGTTGGTCAGCATGCCGCCGAGCCAGCGGTGGTCGACGAACGGGCTGCCGGCGCGGGTGGCTTCCTCACGCACGATCTCACGCGCCTGACGCTTGGTACCCACGAACAGGATGGTGCCCTTGTTGGCAGCGAGGCGACGCACATATTCCTGGGCTTCCACAAACATCGGAAGGGTCTTTTCCAGGTTGATGATGTGAATCTTGTTGCGGCTGCCGAAGATGAACGGGTTCATCTTGGGGTTCCAGAAGCGGGTCTGGTGGCCGAAGTGTACGCCGGCTTCCAGCATCTGACGCATGGTAACGGTAGTGCTCATTCGAAAACTCCAAAAAGGGTTATGCCTCCATCCGCGCAGACAACCCCTTCGGGGCACCCTTTGGCGCGGATGTGCGTAGTACTTCCCGGATTCGGGAAGGCGCAAGATTCTAGCACCAGAGCGCCCGCCACCTCAAGTGCCGGTCTCTTCATTCCTGCGGCGCCTGCTTCGGCCAAGCCACCCCAGGAACAGCACGGGGAGCAGACCCAGAAAGAAGAGCACCAGCATGCCACGCACCAGAGTCTCCTGTGCCACGGCAAACATCAGCACGACGTACAACCAGCCAATCAGGACAAGATACATGTCAAACAATCGTTTGAATTATGATAAAAAGGAATTTCGCACCCCCCCATTACCGGAACCTGGACCATGAAAACCTCCTTCACCGAAACCTTCGGCATCGAGCGGCCGCTCGTCTGCCCGGGCATGAGCTATATCGCCGTACCGGAACTCGTGGCCGCCGTGTCCAATGCAGGCGGCCTGGGCATTCTGGCTTCGGGCCCGCTGTCGCCACAGGCTACCCGTGAGGCGATCCACCGCATCCGCAAGCTGACCGACCGCCCCTTCGGGGTAGGGTGCACCCTGATGATGCCGGGTGCCGCCGACAATGCCAAGGTGGCCCTGGAGGAACAGGTGCCGGTGATCAACTTCTCCCTCGGCAAAGGGGACTGGATCGTCGAGGGCGCACGCCGCTACGGCGGCAAGGTGATCGCCACCGTGGTGACAGAGAAGCACGCGCAGTCAGCCGAGCGCATCGGTGTGGACGCGCTCCTGGTGACGGGACATGAGGCTGCCGCACACGGTGGCGAGGTGACCTCGCTGGTGTTGGTGCCCGCCATCCGACGCGTGAGTCAGCTTCCGATCATCGCTGCGGGCGGTTTTGCCGATGGTGCCGGGCTCCTGGCCGCCCTGGCGCTGGGCGCGGACGCAGTGGCGATGGGCAGCCGGCTGGCGATGACGCAAGAAAGCCCGGTACACGATCGCACCAAGGGCCTGATCCGCGATAAGTCGGTGAACGACACCATCTATTCGCGCAACTTCGACGGCCTGTACTGCAGGGTGATGGACACGCCGACGGCGCGGCGAGCCACCCGACGGCCGCTGGGCCTGGCTACGGCCGCCTGGCGTTCCATGGGGCAGGCGCGGCGCATGCAGATGCCAGTGGGCAAGGTGGTATTGGGCGGATTGCTGCGCCAGCCGCAGGCATTGCGCCAGCTCGCGCAGTTCGGTGCCGCTACCGAGTCGATCCGCCTGGCTATCGAGGATGGCAATCATGAGCGGGGCGTCCAGCTGATCGGTCAGGTACAGGGACTGATCGATGATGTGCCAAGCGTGGGCGAACTGTTCGAACGCATCATGGCGGAGGCCTTGGCCACTCGCGAGCGGCTGGCCGGGCTGTGATCCACCCTGCGTGAACCCGGCCCTGCCGGCCGCAAGGGTTGCCCTGCGGCCCGGCGGCCGGTACTCTCGTTTCTGGCAGAACTGTCACGGACGTTACCAAACGGCCGCTTCAAAACTTAAAACTCTTGCCGGCACCAGGGCGGCAGAGCGGCCCATCGACAGTTCCCGTTTATCACAGTCAAGACAGAGAGACGCATGGACACGCATCAGACTTCCCCGACCAATGGGGCGGCTCCGGCACGCCCGCTCAACCGACAGGATTACAAGACGCTTTCCCTCGCTGCACTCGGAGGCGCGCTGGAATTCTACGACTTCATCATCTTCGTTTTCTTTGCGGTGGTGATCGGCAATCTGTTCTTTCCGCCAGACATGCCCGATTGGCTGCGCCAGTTCCAGACCTTCGGCATCTTCGCGGCCGGCTATCTGGCGCGTCCGCTGGGCGGCATCATCATGGCTCACTTCGGCGACCTCTTCGGCCGCAAGCGGATGTTCACGCTCAGCATCATCCTGATGGCCCTGCCTACGCTGGCCATGGGCCTGCTGCCCACCTACGCTGCGATCGGCATCGGGGCGCCGCTGGCGCTGCTGGCGCTGCGCATTCTGCAGGGCGCAGCGATCGGTGGAGAGGTGCCAGGTGCGTGGGTGTTCGTGTCGGAGCACGTGCCCGACCGTCACACGGGCTACGCTTGTGGCACGCTGACCGCCGGCCTGACGGCGGGAATCCTGCTCGGCTCACTGATCGCCACCGCAATCAACACGTCTTTCACTCAGTCGCAGATCGCTGACTGGGCATGGCGGATCCCGTTCATCGTGGGCGGGGTATTCGGCCTGGTGGCGATGTACCTGCGCCGCTGGTTGCACGAAACGCCGGTCTTCGCCGAGATGCAGGCGCGCAAGGCGCTGGCGGAAGAGCTGCCGCTCAAGACGGTGCTCAAGGCACACAAACGCGCAGTAGTGGTGTCCATGCTGCTGACGTGGCTACTTTCCGCAGCCATTGTAGTGGTAATCCTGATGACGCCGGCCTACTTGCAAAAGCAGTTTGGTGTGGACCCGGCCACCTCGCTCAAAGCCAATAGCCTGGCGACGATAGCCCTGACCATTGGCTGCATCGTGGCGGGCCGGGTGATCGACCGCATCGGCAGCGGCGCCACTTTCATCGGTGGCAGCGCCCTGCTGGGCGTATCGAGCTATGTGTTCTACCAGACCATGACTACCGACCCGTCCCAGCTTTACCTGCTCTACACCGTGGCCGGCTTCTCCGTCGGTATCGTCGGGGCGGTCCCGTACGTAATGGTGCGCGCCTTCCCAGCACCGGTACGCTTTACCGGTCTTTCATTCTCCTACAACGTGTCGTACGCCATCTTCGGCGGGCTGACCCCGATGGTGGTCACACTGTGGATGAAGGCAGACCCGCTGGCGCCGGCCCATTATGTGGCCAGCCTGTGCACGCTGGGCCTGGTGCTCGGCTTCTACCTGCTACTGAACCAGCGCGGCGCCGCCAAGCTGGCTTTTGCCACCCGATAGAACGGGTTCTGGCAGACAGGGTTGGCCGAAGCCGCTTCGGCCAACCCTTTTATTTCGCTGGCGCTCAATCGTGCGCCGTCGACCCTGCTTCGGGCGGCGGCAACAAGCCCTCTAGAGGCAGGCGGGCCAGACGTCCCGCAGGGTCTTGACGATAGAACTGCGCTAGCTGCTGGTAAAGCGCGGGATAGTCGTCCCGTACCCAGTGCGGGGCTTCGAAGAAGTATTCGCTGAGCACGGCAAAGAACTCGGCCGGATGCTCGCCGGCGTAAGGGTCCAGCCACCCCTCTTCGCCCCGCTCCAGCGCCCGTCCGAACCCTTCGTAAGCATCGCTCCACGCGGCATGCCAGGCAGCCCGATCCATGCCGCGATGCAAGGGGGGATAGCCGTTGGCCTCCCCATCCAGCTGGTCGAGCTTGTGCGCCAGCTCGTGAATGGCCACGTTCCAGCCATCAAGCCGCGGCGAATCGAGCACATCGGGCAGCGAGAGGATCAACGGTCCGTCATGCCGCGCCTCACCCACCAGCCAGCGATCCGCCTCGTGCATCAGTCCGTCGTCGTCCAGCCAGACATCGCGCACACGGAACGCATCCGGATAGACGATCACCTCCTCCCAGCCGGCAAACGCCGCCTCGCCCAGATGCAGCGCCGGCAGGGCCAGCTGTAGGGCCAGCACAGCCACCGCCTCGTCGTCCAGCGTGGTCCCATCTGCGGTGACAAAAGCCTTGTTCCGGATCAGCCAGCCTGCCAGAGCCACGAGCGTGCCTCTATCGGGAACGGAAAGCCCAGCAAGAATGGGCATGCCACTTGCTATAGAGTCGAGCCCGCGGTTAACAGCATCGTTCGTGCCGTGCCCGGGTGTTTTGCGAAACCAGTCCAAGAACATACGAAAGAAATAATGAACCTCTAGGTTTATGACAACTCGTAATTCCCACGCCCCTTCATGCGAGAAGGATTACCAACCAGAAGGCCATCATGGGAGGCGAAATGTCTGAATGGTCCCTACCTACCCTCACCCTTAACCCGCTGGCCGCATTCGGCATCCTACTGATCGTGGGCGTGCTGGGCGGGCAGATCGCGCGGCGCGTGGTGCATCTACCCGCCATTACCGGCTACGTGTTGGCCGGCCTGATCATCAGCCCGGCCGGCCTTGCCCTGATCGACGCGGAAATGCTGCGTTCGGCCAACCTGTTCCTGCAGCTGGCCTTGGGACTGGCGCTGTTCGAGATTGGCCGCCGCATCGACCTGACCTGGCTGCGGCGCGAGCGCATCCTGCTGGGTACGGTGGCCATCGGCTGCCTGATCGTTTTTGTTGGCGTGTTTGCCGTGCTGGTCGCGCTGGGCATTCCGGGCGGCGCAGCGGTGCTCACGGCCTCGGTGGCAATGATGACGTCTCCGGTGGTGATTCTCGAGATCGTGCGGGAAAGTCGGGCCGAAGGGCAAGTGACCGAACGCCTGATGACCGCCACCGGCCTTGGCAACCTGTTTGGCCTGGTCGCTTTTGGCATCGCCATTTCCTACAACCACTTCGAAGCCGCGCACGGCGTGGAGGAATCCCTCATCGGACCGGGCTGGCTGGTACTGGGTTCTGTGGCCCTGGGCCTGGTCAGCGCCAGCGTCGCCATCCGTGTCAACCAGTGGCTGGGTGGACGCGAGCGCGATGCACAGGCGGTGCTGCTATTTGGCATCATCGCGCTGGTGGTGGGGCTGTCAGCCCTGCTCGACTTCCTGCCGCCACTGGCTTTGCTGGTCCTGGGCGTGGGCACCCGCCAGATCGAACGCGGCCACACGGTGACCGAACCGCCTCTGGCCGGACGTAGTAGCTTCTTCTTCGTGGCCTTTTTCGTGGCAGCCGGTGCACAGCTGTCCCCTGGTGACCTACGCCACTTCGCCTTGGTTGCCACCGCCTGGCTCGCGGTACGCACGCTGAGCATGATGGTGGTGTGGTGGGCCGCCGCCCGCGCCAACGGGCTGACCCACCGGCGCGGTGCATGGCTGGGTTTGGCCTTGTCCCCCCTGTCGGGCGGAACACATTCGCTGGCGCTTCTGGGCGCCACCTCACTGCCCGCCGGTTCGGCTGCCTTCACTGGCCTGATGCTCGCCGGGGTGTTCATCCTCGAGATCGCTGGACCGATCCTCACCCGTTTTGCCTTGCAGCAGGCCGGCGAAACGCCGCGCTGATCCGTGGAGACATGCATGCTGGAATTCAAGAACAGCACCCCGCTCACCCTGGGGGTGGAACTCGAACTGATGATCGTGAACCGTCGCGACTACAACCTGACGCGCGGTTCGGACGACCTGCTGCTGCAGATCGAATCGATTGACCACGGTTTCGACATCAAGCCTGAAATCACCCAAGGCATGATCGAGATCGGCACGGCAGTGCACACCAGCGTCGACGAGATGCTGCAGGAACTGCTGGCGATCCGCGCCCTGCTCGTCAAGAGCGCCCAGAAACTCAACCTGGGGTTGGCTGGCGGGGGCACCCACGCCTTTCAGCACTGGGGCGACCAGCAGATCTACCCCAAGGAACGCTACCGCCTGGTGTCAGAACTTTACGGCTATCTGGCCAAGCAGTTTACGGTGTATGGGCAGCACATCCACATTGGCTGCCCGGACGGGGACGCCGGCGTGCGCCTCACCCATTTCCTGGCACGCTACATGCCGCATTTCATCGCGCTGTCGGCGTCCTCACCCTTCTCCCAGGGTGTTGACACCCTGTTCCAGAGTGCGCGGCTGACGAGCGTGAACGCCTTCCCGCTGTCTGGCCTGATGCCGGCGGTGCAGACTTGGGACGCCTTCAACACCTACTTCCAGAAAATGGCTGGCTTGGGCATCGTGGCGAGCATGAAGGACTTTTACTGGGACATCCGGCCCAAGCCCGAGTACGGCACAGTGGAGATCCGCATCTGCGACACGCCCCTGGCCATCGACACCCCTGTGCTGCTCGCTGCGTATGCGCAGATGCTGGCGCGCGAGTGTCTGGAAGGCGAACCCCGGCCGTACAACCCGGATCACATGCTCACCTACAGTTACAACCGCTTTCAGGCGTGCCGCTTCGGCTACGACGCAGTGCTGGTGGATGCGGCAGAACAGCGCCAGACCAGCCTGCTGGAAGACATGCTGTTCACGCTGGACAGGCTGTGGCCGCATGCCGAGGCGCTGGGCTGCACCAATGCGCACGCAGCGCTGCGCGAGCGCATCCTCAAGCGCAACAGCGACAGCCTGTGGCTGCGGGAAGCCTATGCCGACAGCGGCTCGCTGTCGGAGGTGGTGCGTCGCCAGAGCGAACGCTGGATGTACGGACGCCCCACCCTCGCCGTACACTGACGCTTTTGCCCGGACACCGCCATGCCTTTCGAACTGCCCGCACAGCCCGACCCGCACCTGCCAGAGCGCTGGTGCATCTTTGACGGGCCGTTGCTGTGGCTGACTTCGGACGGCGCACTACCCGATGCGCAGGGTGCTGCGGGACGGAGCCTTGGCGGACGCCACTTTCTGGGCTGTCACGAAGGCGTCAACCTCTTTCTAGCGGAAGAGGTGGCGCCTTCTCCCGACCGGCCTGGCCAGTGGCTGCCGCTGCGCCAGGCGCTGATGACGCTTTCGGCCAACCTTGTGCCGGCGGTGGCGCGGGCGGCACAGATCCGCCAGTTCCGCCACACCCATCGCTACTGCGGCCATTGCGCTGCGCCGCTGTATCCCCATGCGCATGACCAAGGCTTGGCCTGCCGTGCCTGCGGCCAGATGTATTACCCACGGCTGTCACCGGCAATGATGGTAGCGGTCTGGCGCGGAGAAGAGCTGCTGCTGGCCCGCTCGCCGCACTTCGCACCCGGCATCTACAGCGCACTGGCCGGCTTCGTGGAGCCGGGCGAGACGCTTGAGGAATGCGTGCACCGGGAAACGCATGAAGAAGTGGGCGTCACCGTGCACAACCTGCGGTATGTCGGCTCGCAGTCCTGGCCGTTCCCGCATTCGCTGATGCTGGCCTTCACTGCCGAGTACCGGGATGGCGTGCTGACGCCGCAGCCGGGAGAGATCGAGGCGGCGGGCTGGTTCTCCGTGCATGATCTGCCGGAGATTCCGCGTCAGCTGTCCATCGCCCACTGGCTGATTACCCGGACAGCCCGATGGCTGCGGGCAGGTCGCCCGGAATCCGGCGCCTGAAGAGCAAAAAGCCCCGCGTTGCGGGGCTTTGGTTTTAAGGCGCGCAAGACGGCTCATGCCGGCACGGCGGCAAGCACGGCCTTGAGGAAGGACCAGGCGCGCCCTACCGAGTCTACGCTCACCCGCTCGCCCGGCGCGTGCGCGCCACGGATATCCGGGCCGAACGACACCATGTCCATACCCGGGTACTTGGCACCGAGGATGCCGCACTCCAGCCCGGCGTGGATCACCTTCACCTGTGCCGGCTTACCATATTCCCGCGCATACACCTCCTGAAAGAGCGCCAGCAGCGGCGAGGTCGGATCCGGCGCCCAGCCTGGGTAGCCGCCCTCCATCTGAATCTCGAAGCCGCCCAGACGGAACAGGCTTTCAATCTCCTGCGCCAACATCCAAGTACCCGAATCCAGCAGGGAACGCACCATCAGGTTGGCAAATGCCTTGCCCTCTTCCACCACCACCACGCCGAGATTGTTGGAGGTTTCGACCACGCCCTCGACGCGGCGGCTCATCCGCTTGACGCCATGCGGAGCAGCATGAAGTGCGGAAAAGACCGCCTGCTGGTCGGCTGGGGCCAGCACATCGTTGGCCGAAGCCTGCTCTGCAGCAATCATAATCTGATCGTCCACATCGGCTAGCTCGAAGCGCATCAGTGCCTGGAAAGCTTCCAGTCGTGCCGGCAGGCTGGCGGCCTGGTCTTGCGGCAGGCTCACTACCGCCCAGGCTTCCCGGGCCAGCGCGTTGCGCGCAGTACCGCCTTTGAAGGCCGCCACGCGCAGGCCGCACTCCACCTCCAGAGTCTTGATCAGCCGCAGCAGGATTTTGTTGGCGTTGCCACGCCCCAGGTGAATGTCGGCCCCGGAGTGCCCCCCCGTCAGCCCTTTCACCACCAAACGCAGGACGGCATGGTCTTGGGGTACCGGCTCGGTGGCGTAGCTGCGGCTGACGTTAACGTCCACCCCGCCGGCGCAGCCCATGTAGAACTCACCCCATTCCTCGGTATCGATGTTGATCAGCATCCGTCCCTGCAGCAGGCCGGGCTCCAGGCCCAGCGCGCCCCCCATCCCCGCCTCTTCGTCCAGCGTGAACAGGGCTTCCACCGGGCCGTGCGGGATATCCTCGCTGGCCAGCACCGCAAGCGCCAGCGCCACGCCGATGCCATTGTCGGCCCCGAGGGTGGTATCGCGTGCCACCAGCCAACCGTCTTCCAGCACTGGCCGGATCGGGTCCTTGAAAAAGTCGTGCGCCGTGCTGCTGTTGGCCTGGCAGACCATGTCCAGGTGGCCCTGTAGCACCACCCCCGGACGGTTCTCGTAACCCGGGGTGGCCGGCTTGCGGATGATGAGGTTGCCTACCCCGTCCACCACCGTCTCCAGACCCCGCAGCTCGGCCCAGCCCTTGATGTAATCCCGCACCGCCTCCTCATGCTTGGAAGGGCGCGGAATGTCGCACAGCATCTGGAAGTGTTCCCACACTTCCGTGGGGTTCAGGTCGGCAATACGGGTCACGGTGTCATCCTCGTGCGCAAGCGGGCCGCCTCGTGAGCAGCCCGAACGTTATCGGAAGAGCCAGCCCAGGCACGTCGCCCGCTCCCGAAGATGGGCAGCACACAGGACTGAAAAGACCGACTTTATCACGCCCCCTGCAGGGCGTCATGGCCGGCCCGGCGCCTCCCTCCGGCTCATTACTGTTCCGGTGGCGCCAGCGCTCGTTTCAAGCATTCGTTTGACATGAACCATGTTTGACCAATATCAAGCGCGGCGGCTGGCAATGACAAATAATTCGGGGTTCATTCACCTCAAGACTGATGCCCATGGCTGATACCCCGCTCCTTAAACGCCTCTCTCCCGCAGAAGTGCTGATCGACAAGCCGCTCGAGGAAGCCGTGTACGATGCGGACGGCACCCTGCTGCTGTCCAAGGGAGCGGTGCTCAAGGACCCGAACCTCAAGAGTAAGGTTGTCGAGCGCGGTCATCGCAAGGTGGACCCGCTCGCCCCGCCCGCGCCACGATCGGGCGGACCGCTGGAAAAGCCGCGCGAGCCGGTGTTCTCCAACGTGCAGCACATTGCCTCTTCGCTGAACGTCATCCTCACCGATTACCTTGCGGGGCGCCATGCCCACACTTTTGAATCACGCATCCGCTCGTTGGCCACCCGGCTGGCCGCAGCCTGCGCGGACGATGCCGAGGCAGCCATTGCCGCCATCCACCTCTTCCACGAGGGGGACTACGCCATCCGCCACCATCTTTCGGTGGCAACCGTCACCGCGCTGATCGCCCAAGGGCTGGATCTGCCGGCAGAAGCAGTGAACAGCCTCGTGTGCGCGGCGGCCACCCACGACATAGGCATCCTGCAACTGGCCAACCATACCGCCGAACTGCCTGAACGGCACAAGATCCTGATCCGCCAGCATCCCACCCTCTCGCTCAACGTCCTCAAGGAGCATGGCGTGGAAGATCCGCTGTGGCTGGAAGCGGTGATGCAGCATCACGAGCGGCTGGATGGTACCGGCTACCCCTACGGTCTGTCTGGCAGCGAGATCAGCCAGGCCGGACGCATTCTTGCCGTGGCCGATGTGTACTGCGCCATGACCCGTCCACGCCCCTACCGCCCCAAGGCCTACTTTCCGATGGCGGCAATGCGCGACCTCTACGTCGGCCAGTCGCACCAGCTGGATAATGCTTTGATCCAGATGCTGATCAAGGTGATGGGGCTCGTGCCGCCCGGCTCGCTGGTGCGTTTGAAAAACGGCGAGCTGGCGGTGGTCAAGAAGCGCAGCAATTCGCTCAATCCGCTGTGCTTTGCACTGCAGTCCCCTACCGGCACGCCACTGATGCCCCCGGAGCGGCGCGACACCCGCGAGCCTACGCTCGCCATCAGCGGTCGGGTCGATCCCGAGCAGTGTACGCCCATCATGGCGCTGATCCGTCGCCTCTGGGCCTGAATGATGGCTTGACCATGCAAAGGGCGCCGACGGCGCCCTTTGCATTGATGGGTCCGACGCTGCCAGGCTCAGACCTGTTCGCTGGCCTGGGTTACGGCCGAGTCCCCTTCCTGCTGCAACGCCCACATCTGCGCATAGCGGCCATTGCGGCTAAGAAGCGCGGCATGCGTGCCGCGCTCGATGATGCGCCCCCCTTCCATCACCAGAATCTCGTGGGCATGCACCACGGTGGAAAGGCGGTGAGCGATGATCAGCGTGGTGCGGTTGGCCGAAATCTCTGCCAGCTCCCGCTGGATGGCCTTTTCCGTATGCGAGTCGAGCGCACTGGTGGCCTCGTCGAAAATCAGGATCGGCGGGTTTTTGAGAATGGTGCGTGCAATCGCCACCCGCTGCTTCTCGCCACCCGAGAGCTTTAGACCCCGCTCGCCGACGGCGGTGTCATAGCCGTCCGGCAGGCTGCTGACGAAGGCGTGGATATGCGCCGAGCGCGCCGCGTCGATCACCGCGTCGCGTGATGCGTCCGGCGCACCGTAGGCGATGTTGTAGTAGATGCTGTCATTGAACAGCACCGTATCTTGGGGGACGATGCCAATGTGGCGGCGCAGCGAGTCCTGCGTCAATGCACGGATGTCGGTGCCGTTGATGCGGATGGTGCCGGCCGTCACGTCATAAAAACGGAACAGCAGGCGGGCCAGTGTGCTTTTGCCGGCACCACTGGCGCCCACCACCGCCACCGTATGGCCGGCCGGAATTTCGAAGCTGACGTCGTGCAGGATCTTGCGGTTGGCATCGTAGCCGAAGTCCACATGCTCGAAGCGCACGCTGGCCTCGCGGGTGGCCAGCGGTATGGCTGCTGGGGCGTCGTCCACCTCCGCACCCGCATCCAGCAGCCCAAACATGCGTTCCATGTCCGCCAGCGAATGCTTGATCTCGCGGTAGACGAAACCAAGGAAGTGCAGTGGTGCATACAGCTGGGTCAGATAAGTGGACACCAGCACGACATCCCCCACCGTCATCTCGCGCGCAACCACCCCACGGGCAGCCAGCACCATCAGCGCTGTCACCCCGGCGACGATGATCAGTCCCTGACCCGCGTTGAGGAAGGACAGCGATACCTGATTCTTGATGGCAGAGGCTTCCCACGCCGCAAGGTTCTGGTCATAACGAGCCGATTCGTAGCGCTCGTTGTTGAAGTACTTGACCGTCTCGTAGTTGATGAGCGCATCGATGGCCTTGGAATTGGCCTTGGAGTCCAGCTCGTTCATGCTGCGGCGGAACACGGTGCGCCACTCGGTGACGGTAAGCGTAAACGCGATGTAGGCGACGATGGTGCCCAGGGTGACCACGGCAAACCACACGCTGTAGCGCGAGAACAGGATGATCGACACCAGCGTGATTTCCAGCAGCGTGGGCAGGATGTTGAAGACGGTGAAGTTGAGCAGGAAACCAATGCCCTTGGTACCGCGCTCGATGTCACGGCTCATGCCACCGGTCTGGCGGTTGAGATGGAAACGCAGCGACAGGCGAAACAGATGATCGAAGACATTGCGCGCCACGGTGCGCACCGCACCCTGGATGACTCGGGCGAATACCGCATCCCGTAGTTCTCCAAACACGCTGGCGCACAGGCGGGCAAAACCGTAGCCGATCAGCGCACCCACCGGCACCGCCAGCATCGTGGCCGGCACCGACAGTTCGTCGATAATGTCCTTCAGGTAGAGCGGCATGATCACGTTGGCCACCTTGGCCGCGATCAGGCAGGAGAGCGCAGTTAGCACCCGCCCCTTGAAAGCCCACAGATAGGGCAGGAGCGTCTTGAGGGTTTTAAGGTCGTTTCGTTCGGTCGGCGCTGGGCCGGTATGGGTGAAGCGCATCGGAGCGTTGCCTGTTACGGAGGGGTTGGCCGAAGATGGAGGCCCCTCATCGTAAAAGAAAGCCCGCCATGTGGATACTCGTTCTCGAAGCACTGCTGGCCCTGGGGTTGGCCGGCTTCATCATCTGGTGGACCTGGCCGCGTCGCTAACGATCGTGCTCAATGCAGAATGCGCGGTGCAATGAGCTGGAACTCCGGGATGTCGGCCTCGAAGCGGGTGCCGTCGTCGGCCAGCATCTGATAGCTGCCGCGCATGCTGCCAAAGGGCGTGGAGATCTGCGTCCAGCTGTTGTACTCGTAACGCTCCCCCGGTGCCAGGCGAGGGTGCTCGCCCACCACGCCCATGCCGCGCACCTCCTCGACACGGTTGTGGGCATCGGTGATGAACCAGTGGCGGCTTACCAGACGGGCCGGCGCATCGCCCTCATTCACGATCACCACCTTGTAGCCGAAGACGTAGCGCTGCTCGTCGGGCTCGGAT
Organism: Gulbenkiania mobilis; assembly: GCA_004346645.1. Classification (GTDB taxonomy): domain Bacteria; phylum Pseudomonadota; class Gammaproteobacteria; order Burkholderiales; family Chromobacteriaceae; genus Gulbenkiania; species Gulbenkiania mobilis. Next base: position 121,559 of record SMDA01000006.1, on the reverse strand, counting down.
TTGTCTTCCATGTAGTACGGGTCGGCTTCCACCCTGATCGTGTAGTTTTTCATTGCGCTCTCCAGGTCAGCACGGATTTTGCCAAGAATTCTAGCAAACGCCTCTCCTGTGAACACGGGCGCGCGGTGACCGCCGCCCCACGGCAGAGCCAGGCAACCTTCAACCTGCGAGAACGAAGATGAAACCCAAGGACCTCACCCGACACGGGCGCCCCGGCTGGCGCCCCCTGCGGGCCGGGCTCGCCGGCGCCGCCCTCCTCTCCTTGGCCGCCGTGGCCACCGCCGGCTGGATGGTGCTTCGGCCAACCCCGGCAGTGCAGCCGCTGACAGGCCAGAGCGACAACGCCCCGAGCTATGTGGAAACCCTCTCTCCTGCCACGCCTTCATCCAACACCAGCGTAGTCAGCGGGTATTACGTCAGCCGCCCCCTGCCGCTGGACGAGGACCCGCTCGCCTTGAAACCAGGCGACCCCAGGTACGGCGGGCTGCCCGAAGCAGACCAACTGGCTCACTTCGAACCCTTGCCCCAGGCTTCACCGGGGGAGCGCAACCTGTCACGCCTTCAGGCCGACATCCGGCCCCTGCTCAGTCAGGCGCGCCGCTCGCTGGAGGAGAATGACCTCTATCTTGCCCAAGGCCTGATCGACGTCCTGGAGGCCCGGGCCGCCGATACGCCGGAAGTGGCCGATTTGCGGGCCGAACTCGACGACCGGATCGAAGCGGCCACCGGGCGTGCGGTATGCCGGGACGGCGCTGCCTGTGGCCGGATGACACTCAGCCAGGCAGAGACCCCCTGATGCTGGCCCGGCCGCAGACGTGGCCGGCATCGGGCGGCGCGGGTAGAATCCGGGTTTTGCCCGAAGCCTCCCGCCATGAGCTACCGCATCGCCCCCAGCATCCTCTCCGCAGACTTCGCCCGGCTGGGCGAAGAAGTCCGCACCGTGATCGAAGCCGGCGCCGACCTTATCCATTTTGATGTGATGGACAACCATTACGTGCCCAACCTGACGATGGGCCCAATGTTCTGCGAGGCCATTCGCCCGCACAGCAGTGTGCCGATCGACGTGCACCTGATGGTCAAGCCGGTGGATGCGCTGGCCGCGGCCTTCGCCAAGGCAGGTGCCGGTCTGATCACCTTCCATCCGGAAGCTTCCGAACACATCGATCGTACGCTCGGGCTGATCAGGGATGCTGGCTGCAAGGCAGGCCTTGTATTCAACCCGGCCACACCCTTGACGTATCTGGATCACGTGATGGACAAGCTCGACATGGTGCTGATCATGTCTGTGAACCCTGGCTTCGGCGGGCAGAAGTTCATTCCAGAGGCGCTCAACAAGATCCGCGCCGTACGCCAGCGGATCGACGAGCACACCGCGCGCCATGGTGGTGAGATCTGGCTGGAAGTGGATGGCGGCGTGAAGGTTGACAACATCCGAGCCATCGCCGAAGCCGGCGCCGACACCTTCGTGGCCGGCAGTGCCGTTTTCGGCCAACCCGATTATCAGGCGGTCATCGCCGCGATGCGCGCCGAACTGGCGCAGTCCCGGAGGATCGCATGAACGCCGTCATTCTGACTGGGGCCTCGCGCGGTCTGGGGCTGGCCCTGGCGACCGATCTTGCGCTCGCGGGCACGACCGTAGTGGGCGTTGCCCGCAAGGAAAGCGAGGGCTGGTGCGCGCTTGCGGCCCGCTGCCCGGGCAGCGTCCACTTCATCGCCGCCGACCTCTCCTCCGCCGGCGCCTTGTCCGCGCTGATGCCCGCGGCGCTGGCCGCGCTTTCCGGACAACGTCTGCGCACCCTGGCTCTGATCAATAATGCGGGGGTGGTCACCCCGGTGGCGCGCGTCGGCGAGGCCGATCCGGCACAAACCGCAGCGGCCCTGCACATCAACCTGCTGGCGCCGATGGTGCTGACGGGAGATTTCATCCGTCTGAGCGAAGGTCTGGCCGACGATCGGCGTGTGCTCAACATTTCCTCGGGCGCAGCCGTTAAGACCCTCCCGGGCTGGGCGGTGTACGGTGCCACCAAGGCCGGGCTGGACCATTACACCCGTCACGCCGCCGCCGAAGCCGCCCAACGCGGCAAGGGCCTGCGCGTAGTGTCGCTGTATCCGGGCGTGGTGGATACCGACATGCAGGCCACCATCCGCAGCAGCGACCCCGACGCCTTTCCGGACCGCCCCGCCTTCGAGGCGCTCAAGCGCGACGGTGGGCTCGCCTCGCCGGCCGACACCGCCCGCCACATCGCCACCTACCTGTTCGCGCCGTCGTTCGGCTCCACGCCGGTCGATGACATTCGCACCGCTTCTGCCTGAGATCGCCTGCATGACCGCTTCCCTCTACCGCGCCGTTGCCTTCGACCTGGACGGCACTCTCGTCGATTCGATCGCCGATCTGGCCGCCGCCGCCAACGCCATGCGCGAAGCGTTGGGTATGGCACCCTTGCCCCAGGCCCGCATCTGCACCCATGTGGGCGATGGCGTAGCCACACTGGTTCACCGCGCGTTAACCGACGCGCACGATGGCGAGGCGCCGCAAGCGCTGTGGGAGCAGGGCTTCGCCCTGTTCGTGCAGCACTACCGTACACATCTTGCCGATCATACCCGCCCCTATCCGGGCGTAACCGAAGCCTTGGGCCTGCTCAAGCAGCTGCAGCTCCCCCTGGCCGTGGTCACCAACAAGTCGTCGCGCCTGGCCATGCCGCTCTTGGAGCAGTTGGGGCTGGCGGGCTACTTCTGCATGGTGCTCGGTGGCGACAGTCTGCCCGAGAAGAAGCCTTCCGCGATGCCGCTGTTGCACGTGGCGGAGCAGTTGGCGCTGAAGCCGGGGCAGCTGCTGATGGTTGGAGATTCGGCCAACGATGTCCTGGCTGCCCGTGCCGCGGGGTGCGGTGCTGCCGTCGTGGCCTACGGCTACGCGGATGCCGCCACGCTGGGTGCCGACCATATCGTGACAAGCCTTGTCGAACTCTACGATTTGTTGAAAAATGAATCGCACTGACGTTTTAACCTGATAAATCCCCTGCGCATATCATGAAATTCCTGCCCAATCTGGCCAGCTGGCGATGGCAACGCTGAATCCCGGCGCCCCCCACCCCCATTGTTTTTCCCTTCTGGTCATTTTGGAGTCATGGCATGACGCACGACGAATTCGAGCGGCTGGCTGCCGCCGGCTATAACCGCATCCCGGTTTCGCTGGAGCTGTTCGCCGATCTGGACACCCCCCTGTCGGTCTACCTCAAGCTCGCCAACCAGCCCTACACCTACCTTCTGGAATCCGTGGTCGGCGGCGAACGCTTCGGCCGTTATTCCTTCATCGGCCTGCCCGCCACTACCCGACTGCGCATCAACCGTCGCAGCGTGCAGGTGGAATACGGTGACAAGGTGGTGGAGCGCCATGAAGGCGACCCGCTCGCCTTCATCGAAAGTTTTCAGGCCCGCTTCCGCACGCCGGTGCTGGAAGGTTTGCCGCGCTTTACCGGCGGGCTGGTAGGCTACTTTGGCTATGACACCATCCGCTATATCGAGAAGCGTCTGGCTGACATCGAAAAACCCGACCCGGTGGGCACGCCGGACATCCTGCTGATGCTGTCCGAAGAGCTGGCGGTAGTCGATAACCTTTCAGGCAAGCTCTACCTCATCGTCTACGCCGACCCGGCAGTCCCGAATGCCCGCCTCAAGGCCGAGGCCCGACTCGGTCAGCTGCGTGCCCGGCTACGCGATGCGGTCACCATTCCGCTGTCGCTGCCAGGACACGGCGGCAATGCGGTGTCCGAGATGGGCGCCGACGTCTTCATGCAGTCGGTGGAGGCTGCCAAAGCCTACATCCACGACGGCGATATCATGCAAGTGGTGCTTGCGCAGCGGATGCAGATGCCCTACGAAGAATCGCCGCTGTCGCTCTACCGCGCGCTGCGCAGCCTCAACCCTTCGCCGTACATGTTCCTCTACCACTTCGACGATTTCCACGTCGTGGGTGCCTCGCCGGAGATCCTGGTGCGTCGTGAAGGCAGCACTGCCACCGTACGCCCCATTGCCGGCACCCGGCCCCGTGGCCGCACGCGGGAAGAGGATGAGCGGCTGGCGGCCGAGCTTCTGACCGACCCGAAGGAAATTGCTGAGCACGTAATGCTGATGGACCTGGGCCGCAACGACATCGGGCGCGTGGCTGCCACCGGGAGCGTGCGCGTCACCGACAATATGGTCATTGAGCGCTACTCGCACGTGATGCACATCGTGTCGAGCGTGGAAGGCACAGTCGCGCCCGAGGTGTCGAATATCGACGTGCTGAAGGCTGCCTTCCCGGCCGGCACCCTCTCCGGTGCCCCCAAGGTGCGGGCCATGGAGATCATCGACGAGCTCGAGCCGACCAAGCGCGGCATCTATGGCGGCGCAGTCGGCTACCTCGGCTTCAATGGTGACATGGACTTGGCTATTGCCATCCGTACTGCGGTGCTGAAGAACGGCCGGCTCTACGTACAGGCGGGTGCGGGCATCGTGGCCGACTCGGTGCCGGAAGCCGAGTGGCAGGAGACCCGGAACAAGGCTCGGGCCGTGATCCGTGCCGCCGAACTCGCCCTGAACGGCCTCGACGCCTGACCCCATCGGCCGAGCGCTTCGGCCAACCTGCCGCAAAGGATGCAACATGTCGCTGTTAATGATCGACAACTACGACAGCTTTACCTACAACCTCGTCCAGTATTTCGGTGAGCTGGGTCAGGAAGTCCGTGTGTACCGCAATGATGAAATCACCGTCGAGGATATCGAACGGATGGCGCCGCAGTACCTGGTGCTCTCGCCAGGCCCCTGCACGCCCAACGAAGCCGGCGTTTCCGTACCTGCCATCCAGGCCTTTGCTGGCCGGCTGCCCATCTTGGGTGTGTGCCTTGGCCACCAAAGCATCGGCCAGGCCTTCGGTGGGCGCATCGTACACGCGCGCCAGCTAATGCATGGCAAGGTGTCCCCGGTGTTCCACAACGATGCCGGTGTCTTCGCCGGACTGCCCAATCCGGTCACCTGCACCCGCTACCATTCGCTGGTGATCGAGCGAGACACTCTGCCCGACTGCTTGGAGATCACCGCCTGGACCGAGGACGGCGAGATCATGGGCGTGCGGCACAAGACGCTGCCGATCGAGGGGGTCCAGTTCCATCCCGAATCCATCCTGACCGAGCACGGCCATGACATGCTCGCCAACTTCCTGCGCGAATTCGGCTAAGCCTTGCGCACCCAACGGACAGGAACGACAGCAATGATCACACCCCAGGCAGCCCTGAACCGGCTCATAGACGGTAACGAGCTCTTCTTCGACGAAATGCTGGATCTGATGCGCCAGATCATGCGTGGTGAGGTTTCCCCACCCCTGACGGCCGCCATCCTGATCGGCCTGCGTGTCAAGGTGGAAAGCGTGCTTGAGATTGCCGCTGCCGCCACGGTAATGCGCGAGTTCGCCACCCCCGTGCCCGTGAAGAACCGTCAGCATCTGGTAGACACCTGTGGCACCGGCGGCGACAAGGCCCATACCTTCAATATCTCCACCACCGCAGCCTTCGTGGTAGCCGCCGCAGGCGGACGGGTGGCCAAGCACGGCGGGCGTTCGGTGTCATCCAGCTCGGGTAGCGCCGACGTGCTGGAGGCCCTCGGCGTCAACCTCGACCTCACGCCTGAGCGCGTGGGTCAGGCCATCGACGAAATCGGCGTGGGCTTCATGTTTGCTCCCAACCATCACAGTGCGATGAAGCACGTCGCATCCATCCGCAAGGAACTGGGTGTGCGCACGCTGTTCAACATCCTGGGGCCGCTTACCAACCCTGCCGGTGCCGAAAGCCAGCTGATGGGCGTCTTCCATCCGGACCTGGTAGGTATCCAGGCCCGCGTGCTCAAGGCGCTGGGCAGCCGCCGCGCGATGATCGTGCATGGCTGTGACGGCCTGGACGAAATCACCCTCAGTGACCGAACGATGGTGGCCGAACTGCGTAACGGCGAAGTCCACGAATACCTGCTCGACCCCCGCGAGCTCGGCTTCGACTTCTTCGACCCGCGCGACATCCGGGTCACCGGCAAGGACGCAGCCCGCGCCCGGCTGCTCTCGGTACTGGACGGTGAGGCTGGCCCGGCCCGCGATATCGTGCTGCTGAACGCCGGCGCAGCCCTGTACGTCGCGGAAGTGGCCGACTCGCTGGTCGAAGGCATCGACCGGGCCCGCGAAGCCCTTCTGACCGGCCAGGCCCGCCGAAAACTGGGACAGCTGGTAGAATTCAGCCACTCAACCTCCCACTGATCTTTGGCCGGCTTTGCCGGCCAATTACTTCCAACACGGCGCTAACATGAAAAACACACTCTCCAAGGAGATTTTCAAGGCGTACGACATTCGCGGCATTGTCGGCAAGACGCTGACGACCGAGACCGCGAGGCTGATCGGCCAAGCCCTGGGCACCGTTGCCCGCGAGAAGAAGGTGAAGGCCCTGGTGATCGGCCGTGATGGTCGTCTGTCCGGCCCGGATCTGTCTCATGCCTTGGCCGAAGGCATCCGTGCCACGGGCACCGACGTCGTCGACGTGGGCCGCGTGGCCACCCCGATGCTGTACTTCGCCGCCCACGAGCTGGGTACCTATTCAGGCGTGATGGTCACCGGAAGCCACAACCCGCCCGACTACAACGGGTTCAAGATGGTGATGGCGGGCGACACGCTTTCGGGCGACGCCATCGAGGCACTCTACCAGCGCATCGTGGCGCGCGACTTCGAGACGGGCGAAGGGCAGTACCGTACTCACGACATCAGCGAGGCGTATTTCGAGCGCATCACCGGTGACATCAAGCTGGAGCGACCGATGAGCATCGTGGTGGACTGCGGCAACGGTGTGCCCGGCGCCTTCGCGCCCATCCTGTATCGTCGCCTGGGCTGCCGGGTGCGCGAGCTCTTCTGTGATGTGGACGGGCACTTCCCCAACCACCATCCGGACCCGGCCAAGCCAGAAAACCTGCAGGACGTGATCCAGGCACTGGAAAAGACCGATGCCGAGGTCGGGCTTGCCTTCGACGGCGACGGCGACCGGCTGGGTGTGGTCACCAAGGATGGCAACATCATCTGGCCCGACCGGCAGCTGATGCTGTTTGCTGCCGACGTACTGGAGCGCAACCCCAAAGCCCGCATCATCTACGACGTGAAGTGCACGCGCCTGCTGGCCGACTGGATACGCGAGAACAACGGCACGCCCGAGATCAGCCGCACCGGGCACAGCTTCATGAAGGCCGCGCTCAAAGCGCATGACGACGCCCTGCTGGCCGGTGAGATGAGCGGTCACGTCTTCTTCAAGGAGCGCTGGTATGGTTTCGACGACGGTATGTATGCCGGCGCGCGCCTTCTGGAGGTGCTCTCGCGCGTAGACGACCCCAGCGCCCTGCTCAATGCGCTGCCCAACGCCGTCAGCACGCCCGAGCTCAACCTGAAGATGGCTCACGAGGGCGAAAACCACGCCCTGATCGAGAAGCTGCAGGCGACGGCCAGCTTCACCGATGCCCGGGACGTAATTACCATCGACGGGCTGCGGGTAGAGTATGCGGATGGTTTTGGCCTGATGCGTGCCTCCAACACCACGCCGGTGATTGTGCTACGGTTCGAAGCGGACGATCAGGCTGCGCTCGAGCGCATCCAGGACGACTTCCGCCGCGTGCTGGCCCCGGAGGTGGACGCACCGCTGCCCTTCTGACCCCAGTTGGGTACTTGCCCGACCCGTGTTTTACAGGGACACCGCCCGGCGCGTGTCCCTGACGTTTTTGAAGAAAAGGAAGACCATGTACGCCGACGCTGCCAGCAGCCTCAAAACCGTGCGCGACCTGCTGCGCTTTGCCGTAACGCGTTTCAACGATGCCGGTCTGACCTTCGGTCACGGCACCACCAACGCCTACGATGAGGCCGCCTACCTGATCCTGGCCACGCTCAAGCTGCCTGTGGACCGGCTGGAACCCTTCCTGGACGCCACCTTGCTGCCTACCGAGGTCAAGGATGTGGTGGACCTGATCGAGCGTCGGGCCGAGGAGCGGGTGCCGGTAGCGTATCTGACGCACGAAGCCTGGCAGGGCGATTTCAACTTCTACGTGGACGAGCGCGTGATCGTGCCCCGTTCGTTCATCTACGAACTGCTCGGCCAACCGCTTTCGCCGTGGATTGAATACCCCGAGCTGGTCCATCGCGCACTGGATCTGTGCACCGGCTCGGGCTGTCTGGCAATCCAGATGGCCCATCACTACCCCGATGCCGAGATCGACGCGGTGGACATCTCGCTGGACGCGCTGGAAGTGGCCGCGATCAACGTGGAGAACTACGGACTCGAGGACCGGGTACAGCTGATCCATACCGACCTCTTCGAGGGGATCGAGGATACCTACGACCTGATCATCTCCAATCCGCCCTATGTGGACGAAGAGTCGGTGGACAGCCTCCCCGAGGAATACCTGCACGAGCCTGAGCTGGCGCTGGGCTCGGGCGAGGACGGGCTGGATGCCACGCGCCGCATTCTGGCGGCCGCGGCGGAGCGGCTCAACCCGCATGGTGTATTGCTGGTGGAGATCGGCCATAACCGCGAGGCACTGGAGGATGCGTATCCGCGCCTGCCTTTCGTCTGGCTGGAAACCAGTGGAGGGGACGGTTTTGTGTTCCTGCTGACCCGTGAAGATCTGGTGGAGGCACAGGTCAACGGCGACCTGTAAGTGTTTCGGCCAACCCCGCAACCGTTGCAAGGTTGGCCGAAGCCCCCCCCGCTACCGCAGGCCGAAATTGAAGACCAGCATGCCGGCGGTGAAGAACATTACGGCCGCGATGAAACCGTCCAGCACCCGCCAGCTGGCCGGCTTTTCGAAGTAAGGCGCCAGCTTGCCGGCAAAGAAACCGATCCCGGCAAACCAGCAGAACGAAGCCGTCAGGCTGCCGAGCAGGAAGGGCACCCTGCCGCTTTCGCCGTAGACCGTCGACAAACTGCCAATGAGCACCACGGTATCCAGCCAGACATAGGGGTTCAACAGCGTCACCATCAGGATGGTTCGGATCGCTGTCTTGCGGTCGCGTTCCACCCCGCCCTGCACCGTCAGCGCGCCGGGACGCAAGGCATTGCGCAGCGCCTTGATCCCTAGCCAGATGATGAAGCCGGCACCGCCCCAGGTCACAACCTGGATCAGCATCGGCTGCGTGGCGATCAGGCGGCCCAGGCCCAGCACGCCGCTGCCGATGAGCAGGATGTCGCAGGCGATGCAGATCGTCACGATGGGCAGCACGTGGCTGCGCCCGATGCCCTGGCGCAGCACATAGGCATTCTGCGGACCGATGCCCACAATCTGGCTGGCTGTCAGGCCCAGCGCCGAAAGATAGATGCTCCAGTTCAATGTTTTCTCCCGATGAATGTCTGCATTACACCGGCTTGTCCGGCAGAAGTAAAAGCAAACGTTTTGATGCCATATCAATCGAACTAATGGGAGCGCAGCATGCTTGATCCGCGCTGGCTGGAAGCTCTGACGGCCGTGGTGGACGAATCCGGTTTCGACCGTGCGGCGCAGCGGCTATGCCTGACGCAGTCGGCGGTGTCGCAACGCATCCGTCAGCTGGAGGAGCATCTGGGACAACCGGTCGTAAGCCGCACGCAACCGCCGGAGCCGACACCGGCAGGACGGCGGCTGATCCAGCACCATCGGCAGATGCGTTTGCTGGAGCAGGAGCTGCTGGGCACGCTTGCGCCCGCCGCTAGCGAGGCCAGCTATACACGGGTGTCGATCGGGGTGAATGCAGACTCGCTGGCGACCTGGTTCCTGGAAGCGGCCAGGCCAGCGGTGGAGGCACACCGGCTGCTGCTGGACATCCGGGTGGACGATCAGGATTACACCCATGCGCTGATGCGCGACGGTGACGTGATCGGCTGTGTCAGCACCCAAACGGTGCCCCTGCAAGGTGGCGAATGCCGCTTTCTTGGAGCCATGCGTTATCACTGCCTGGCCACCCCGGCCTTTAGCGCCCGGCACTTCCCGCATGGGCTGACTGCGGCAGCCTTGGCATCGGCACCCGCCATCCTCTACAGCCACAAGGACGACATCCACAGCGAATTTCTCGCCTCGGCGCTGGATTACCACGGGCCCTTTCCCAGCTTCCGTCTGCCTTCCGCCCAGGGTTTCCTGGAGTGCACGCTACAGGGCATGGCCTATTGCCTACTGCCGGAAATGATGACCACGGGCGCGTGCAGCGCCGGCCGGCTGGTGGACCTGCTGCCGGGGCAATGGGTGGACATCGGACTTTACTGGCATCAGTGGCGCATCGGCTCGCAGGTGGCCGCCTCGCTGGCGGACACGCTCGAGGCCTATGGCCGGGCGAACCTGCGACCGTCGGCGGAGCAGCCTGCGGGATGATCAGGCCGCAGGCGAAGCTTCGGCCAACCCAGAAGTTCGGGCGCTCAAAGGCCACGCCTTCAGCCACTGCAGTAAGGCATCCACCGGCAGTGGCGGGGAAATACCGTAGCCCTGCCCTTCAGTGCAGCCCAAGGCGCGCAGCCGGTCCCAGATTTGCCGGCTCTCGATTCCTTCCGCAACAAGTCGTCGTCCGGAATGCTGCGCAAATGCCTGCATGCTGCGAATGATGGCCTCGTTGCCTGGCACCTCCAGCAGCTGCTGCACGAAGCGTTGGTCGATCTTGAGCGCATCGAAAGGAAGCTGCTGCAGATGAACCAGCGAGGAGGCGCCGGTGCCAAAGTCATCCAGCGCCACCACGATGCCCAAACGGCGACAAGCTTCCAGCCGGTCGATCACAGCTTCTGCCTGCTGCTGCGAGACAGTTTCCAGCACTTCGAACTCCAGCATGCCCGGCGCCAGTGGAGTGCCGCGAAGCAGGGCGGCCACCTCATTGACAAAGGTGGGGTGGCCCAGCGTCTGCGCGGAAAGATTGATGCTGATGGGTAGGTGCAGCCCCGACGCCTGCCAGCGTACGGCCTGACGGATCGCTTGACGGATCACCCAGCGGTCCAGGTCACGCATCAGGTCGGTAGCCTCAATCGCCGGAAAGAAGGCCCCGGGCGCCAAGTGCCCCTCTTCCTGACGCCAACGCACCAGTGCTTCCACACCAAGGATTTCTTGCGTCTCGAGATGGATGCGCGGCTGGTAGAAAAGCTCCATTTCTCCGTTGCCCAGCGCATCGGCGAAGGCATTGCGCAAGGCATGGCGCCGATGGATCTCGGCATCCATGTCCTCATCGAAATAACGATAGTCGCGGCCGGTGCTCCGGGCCCGCGTCAGCGCCAGATCGGAGCGTCGCAATAGGGTAGAGGCATCGCAACTTCCGGCCTGCCCACTGGCCACACCCAGCGTTGCCCGCACCGGAATCCGGTCGCCTTGGCAGTGCACCGGTACCTGCATCACCGCGAGCAGGTCGGCCAGTACCCCTTCCAGCTGCGTGCTGCGGTCCGAGGCGATCAGGAAACGGGCTGTTCCCACGCGCCCAACGCTGCCGAAGGTCTGTACCAGCCGGCTGATCCGTCGGGCCACTTCGCACAGCACCATGTCGCCGCGGGCATGACCGATCCGGGCATTGATCTCGTCAAAGCCTTCGACGACCAATGTGAGTACCACCACTTCGTGGCCTTCGTGCACATACATCAGCAACTGGTCGATACGATCCAGCATCAGCTGCCGGTTCGGCAGACCCGTCAGCGCATCGTAGCTGGTCAGGTAGGCCACCTTCTGTTCGGCGCGCGTGCTGCGCTCCACTGCGTCCAAGCGCTCCAGAGCATGGCCGATCTCGCTGGCCAGTGTGGCCATCAGCTGCCGCTTGGAGGTATCGAAGAAATCGGGCTCGTGCGCATAGACGGCGAGCGAAGCGGCGGCCCGTCCGTGCAGCATCAGCGGCGCCACCAGCATGCTGCCGATGCCCTGCGCCTCCAGCAATGGCCGCCACGGCTCCAGCGAGCTGTCCTCACAGACGTTATTGACCACCTCGATCTGACCCGAACGCAGCGCACGCCCGGTCGGCCCTTGGCCGAAGGCCGTATCGGCCCGGAGCGACACATGGATCCGGTCGGCAAAGTCGCCAAGGTCGGCGCCGGCGGCGGAGACCGGTTCTACGAGCTCGCTGGCCTCGTCCACCCAGCCGATCATCGCGTAGCGGAATCCGCCTTCTTCGATGCATACCCGACAGATGGCATCGAACAGGGCGCGTCGGTCGGTCGCATGCACGATCGCCAGACTGACACTGCTGGAAAGCGCATACAGCCGTGACATGGAACGTAGATACTGCTGCTGGGCCTCGGCGTAGCTGTCTAGGCCACGCTGGTAACCCTGCAGTTGCAGCATCATGTCCACCAGCACCCGCTTGCGTACCGCCTCCTCCAGAAGCCGGCGCGAGGGCGGAGGCAGGTCCAGGTCCTCGATCCGCTCTTGGGTATGGATGAGATAACGCTCGTATGCTCCGGTCATCCACACCATGCTAATCCCCAGCCGGTGATGGAGCGCGCCCAAGGCCCGTACCCGCTCTGCCTGCGCCACGTCCAGCGGCTGCCGCAGCAAGGCGCCGAAGTAGCGCACCTGGGAGGTTACCAGTCCGTTCAGCCGCTCGGACGGTAGGGCCAGCAGCGAGTCGGCAGTCTCAGTGTTCTTGAGGAGATACCAATAGAAAGTCTTGCCCAGCGCATCGGGGTTGCCCAGCAGCTGTTCGGCATGCTCGGCGAGCAGCGCCAGATGCTGTGCACGCAAACCGACATAACGGCATAGGGATTCGAGCGGTGGCAGGGATTGGATGCTCATGCGTTGTTCAGTCAAGGACCGCCAAGGGCGGCAATGCACGCAAATTGATTTGAGTCAAGTGTGCGCGGCTAAGACAATGCCGAACAATACCATGAAACCCTGCCAACCCATATGGTTATTCTATGGAAATGTATTATGAATTCGAAATATCACCGCCGATGTATTGACCTTGCCAAAGGCAGCGCGCACCATCCGCCTCCCAGCATACAAGGACGACATGATGCCTACGCCTGAACAATGGACAGCGCTCGAACAGGCCGCCCGGGACGCAGCCCGTCTGGCCTACGTGCCCTACAGCCGGTTTGCCGTGGGGGCCGCCGTACTCACGCGTGACGGGCGCCTCTTTCCCGGATGCAACATCGAAAATGCGGCCTACGGGGTGACCAATTGCGCCGAACGCACTGCAGTATTCTCGGCCCGTATCAACGGCGGCATGGACGAAATCGTAGCCGTTTGCATCTACACTCCCACCGCCACGCCCACCCCGCCCTGCGGCGCCTGCCGTCAGGTGCTCAATGAATTTGGACCTGCCATGGCGGTTCGTGCCATTTGCGACGGACCGGACCATATCGACACCACGCTGGAAGCGCTACTTCCCGGCGCCTTCGGACCGCGCAACCTTTATGCTGCGGCCGCGGACCACTAGCCTTCTCAGGCGGGGCCATAAAAAACGGGCGCCCTGGCGCCCGTTTTTGTAACCTACCGAACCAGCTCAACCCACCCAGCGGCGGGCGGATGCGAACATGCGGAACCAGGCCCCGTTTTCGCCCCAGCCCTCAGGATGCCAGCTGTTGAGAACGGTACGGAACACCCGCTCCGGATGCGGCATCATGATGGTGAAACGGCCATCCTCTGTGGTCACCCCGGTAATCCCCGCCGGCGAGCCATTGGGGTTGAGCGGGTAGGTTTCTGTCGGCTGCCCCGCCCCATCAATGTAGCGCAACGCTACCAGTGCCTTCTCCTGCGCCCCAGCCGCAAACACCGCACGACCCTCGCCGTGGCTCACCACCACCGGCAGACGGCTGCCTGCCATGTCGGCAAGGAAGATCGACGGCGAGGCGGGCACTTCCACCATGCTGAACCGTGCCTCGAACTGCTCCGAGGCATTGCGATGGAATTTTGGCCAGTGCTCCGCCCCCGGGATGATGCCCGACAGGTTGGACATCATCTGACAACCGTTACACACCCCCAAGGCGAAAGTGTCTTTGCGCCCGAAGAAGGCCTCGAACTCGGTCCGGGCACGCGGGTTGAAGAGAATGCTCTTCGCCCAGCCCTCGCCGGCCCCCAGCACATCGCCGTAGCTGAAGCCGCCGCAGGCCGCCAGTCCTTTGAAATCGGCCAGCGACACACGCCCGGCGATCACGTCGCTCATGTGCACGTCCACCGCTTCAAAGCCCGCACGGTCGAAGGCGGCACCCATCTCGATCTGGCCATTGACGCCCTGCTCGCGCAGGATCGCCACCCGCGGGCGGGCCCCGGTGGTAACGAAAGGCGCAGCCGGGTTCTCGTTGACGTTGAAGCTCAGCTCGGCGAACAGCCCACGCGCCTTGGGGTCGGACAGCAGTGCGTATTCGCTGTCGGCGCCGGCCGGATTGTCTCGCAAGCGTTGCATGCGGTAGCTGGTTTCCGACCAGGCACGATGCAGGTCGATACGCGACTCGTTGAAGAGCTCGACACCCTTGTGCTTGATGATGAAGCGGTCTTTACTGTTGACCTTGCCCAGCACGAAGAGCTCGCGCCCGATGCCGGCCTTCATGAAGCGGGCGATCACCTCGGCAGTGTCGGCCTTCTTAACCTGCAGTACGGCCCCAAGTTCTTCATTGAAGAGCACGCGCATGATGCGCGCATGGGTCGCCGCGTCCGGCGTCGGCTGCACAAAATCATCGATGATGCGCTGGGTGTTGCGGCGTTCAACGACCAGCTCCTGCAGGTCAATGGAAACCCCCACGTGGCCCGCGAACATCATTTCGGCCAAGGTGGTGAAGAGACCACCGTCGGAGCGGTCGTGGTAGGCCAGCAGCAGGTTGTCGCGCAGCAGCGTCTGGATGGTATTGAAGAAGGTGACAAGCTGGCTGGGACTCTCGATGTCCGGTGTGCGCCCGTTCATCCACTTCCATACCTGAGCGTAGGCGGAGCCTGCCAGACGGCAGCGGCCGTAGCCCAGGTCGATCAGGATCAGGTCAGTATCCTTGTCTTCCACCAGTGCCGGCGTCACTGTCTTGCGTACGTCTTCAACAGGAGCGAAGGCGGAAATGATCAGCGACAGCGGCGCCGTCACCGCCTTCTTCTCTCCGGCCTCTTCCCATACCGTCTTCATCGACAGCGAATCCTTGCCCACCGGGATGCTGACGCCGATTTCCTGGCAGAACGTGGAAACCGCCTCCACGGTGCGATAGAGGTTGGCATCCTCGCCCGGATGACCGGCAGCAGCCATCCAGTTGGCCGAAAGCTTCGCATTTTCAATGTGGCCGACATAGGCGGCTGCCAGATTGGTCAGCGCCTCGCCAACCGCCATGCGGCCGGATGCAGGCGCATTAAACAGTGCGGCGGGGGTGCGTTCGCCCACGGCCATGGCTTCGCCACGATAGGAGTTGAAACCCATGGCGGTTACGGCCACATCTGCAACCGGTACCTGCCAGCGGCCCACCATCTGGTCGCGTGCGGTCATGCCACCCACGGTGCGGTCGCCGATGGTGATCAGAAAGCTCTTGTCGGCCACCGACGGCAGGCGCAGCACACGGTAGGCGGTTTCCTTGAGCGGGAAGCGCGAGGCGTCGAACACCCGGAACTCCGGCGTCACCGTGGTCACGTCGCGGGTCATGCGCGGTGGCTTGCCCAGCAGCACTTCCAGCGGCATGTCCACCGGTTTGTTATCGAACACGTCGTCACGCACTTGCAGGTGGCCGTCGTCGGTAGCCACGCCGAGCACGGCGAACGGGCAGCGCTCGCGCTCACACAGGGCTCGGAAGGTGTCGAGATCGTCTGGCAGGATGGCCAGGACATAACGTTCCTGCGACTCGTTGGACCAGATCTGCATCGGGCTCATGCCCTTTTCCTCGAGATGCACTTTGCGCAGCTCGAAGATGGCGCCACGGCCGGCATCGTTCACCAGCTCGGGGAAAGCATTCGACAGGCCGCCCGCGCCGACGTCATGAATCGATTGGATCGGGTTGTGTTCGCCCATCTGCCAGCAGCGGTCGATCACTTCCTGGCAGCGGCGCTGAATTTCCGGGTTCCCCCGTTGCACAGAGTCGAAGTCCAGATTCTCGCTGTTGGCGCCGGTGTCCATCGAGGAGGCCGCCCCCCCGCCCAGGCCGATCAGCAGCCCGGGGCCGCCCAGCTGGATCAGTAGTGCGCCTTCCGGGATCTCGTTCTTGTGGATCTGCTGCTGCTGAATGTTTCCCACGCCGCCGGCGAGCATGATCGGCTTGTGATAACCGCGCATTTCGCCGTCGACCACTTCCTCGAAGGTGCGGAAGTAACCGGCAAGGTTGGGACGTCCGAATTCATTGTTGAAGGCGGCGCCGCCGATCGGCCCCTCGAGCATGATTTCCAGGGCGGAGGCGATACGACCGGGGCGACCGTACTCGGCCTGGGTATCACTGTAAGTCTCCCAAGGCTGCCTGAAGCCGGGAATGTTGAGGTTGGACACCGAAAAGCCGGTCAGGCCTGCCTTGGGGCGCGAGCCACGCCCGGTGGCCCCCTCGTCGCGGATCTCGCCGCCGGAGCCGGTGGAGGCGCCCGGGAAGGGCGAGATGGCCGTCGGGTGGTTGTGGGTTTCCACCTTCATCAGGATGTGCGTCGGCTCGGTGGTGTAGCCGTAGACATGACTGCCCGGGGTCGGGTAGAAGCGGTCGATGAAGCCGCCTTCGATGACCGAGGCGTTGTCCTTGTAGGCCACCAGCGTGCCCTGCGGGTGGGCGTCGTGGGTGTCACGGATCATGCGGAACAGGGACTTGGCCATCTTCTCGCCGTCGATCACGAACTCGGCGTTGAAGATTTTGTGGCGGCAATGCTCGGAGTTGGCCTGCGCGAACATCATCAGTTCGACGTCGCTGGGATTGCGGCCCAGGCGCTGGAAGTTCTCGACCAGGTAGTCGATCTCGTCCTCGGACAGGGCCAGGCCCAGCGAAAGGTTGGCCGAAGCCAGTGCCGCACGTCCACCGCCGAGGATGTCCACGGTAGACATCGGCTGCGGATCGATGTGGGTGAAGAGGCGATCGGCATCGTCCAGGGAAGCCAGCACCGTTTCCGTCATGCGGTCGTGCAGCAGGCCCGTCAACACGCGCCGCTCCGCGTCGGACAGCGGCCGGGTCGGGGTGACGTGGTAAGCGATGCCGCGCTCGATGCGCGCCACGGCCTCCAGGCCGCAATGCACGGCAATGTCGGTCGCCTTGGAGGCCCAGGGCGAGAGCGTACCCAGGCGAGGGGTCACCAGGAACATCTCGCCGGTGGGCACGGTGATCAGAGGCGCTTCGCCGTAGGTCAGCAGCTTGTCCAGTACCGCCTGCTCTTCCGGGGCCAAGGCACGCGTGCATTCGGCAAAGTGCCAGTACTCGCTGGCAATGGCCAGCTCCGGCAGGCCGGCTTCGCGTGCGCGCTCCTGAAGTTTATCGAGACGGAACCGGGACAGAGCAACTCCGCCCCGCAGCTTGAGAATGTGCGACATTCGACACCCGCGACAAGTATCATCAAAGCGCGTCATAATACAGCAAACCCCCTTGAAAATTAAGGCCGTTCCAAGGTTTCGTCCTACAGGCGACAATCGACGGCGCATAAGGTGAACCAGGAGTGCTATTCCAATGAAGAAGGTCGAAGCCATCATCAAACCCTTCAAGCTCGACGAAGTGCGCGAAGCCTTGTCCGAAATCGGCATCAATGGCCTGACAGTCACCGAGGTCAAGGGCTTCGGCCGCCAGAAGGGGCATACCGAGCTATACCGTGGTGCGGAATATGTGGTGGACTTCCTGCCCAAGGTGAAGGTGGAAGTGGTGCTGGCCGAGGAGCTGGTGGACCGCGCGATTGAGGCCATTGTTGCCACGGCCCGCACCGGCAAGATCGGCGACGGCAAGATCTTTGTCACTCCGGTGGAACAAGTGGTGCGCATCCGCACCGGCGAGACGGACGAGGACGCGGTCTGAACCAGGCAGGTTGGCCGAAGAAAAACAAGGTGGACCGATGTCCACCTTTTTCTTTTTCATGCGTTAGGCAAGGGTAAACCCACGGCCAGCAGCACGGACCGGGCGCACGCTGGCGGGTTTTGCAACACAAGACGATGGTGGCCTGCCGGTTAGCCCGCTTTATTGCGCTGCACCAGCGACAAGCCTGCTAGAATCGCAGCCCGGCCCGCCCGCAACGCGGCAGGCCCTGTTACACCCCTGGAGCGGCCCGGTCCGCCGCCCCATCCTGGACCCACCGAATACTTGCAATGACGAAACGTTTACGTTCCCTGCTGCTGGCCATTGCGCTGCAGTTCGTGGCCGCCTGCGCACTGGCCGCGCCCGCCAAACTGACCATCCTCAGCTACCACGAAATCGCCGAGAAGAATCAGGCCCTGGTTCCGGATTATGCGGTCTCCCCGACCAACTTCGTCCGCCAGATGGACTGGCTCAAGAACAACGGTTACCACTTCGTCGGCCTGGGGGATGTGATTGCCGATCGCCAGGGCAAGAAACCCCTTCCCCCCAAGGCCGTGCTGTTGACCTTCGACGACGGCTACCGTTCTGTGTATGACCACGCCTACCCTACGCTGAAGCTCTTTCACGCCCCCGCGGTAATTGCCCTGGTGGGCAAGTGGCTGGAACCGGAAAGCGGCACCGTCAGCTTCGACGGCAAGGCAGTACCCCGCAGCGACCTGCTGTCGTGGGCGCAAATCAAGGAAATGACCGAAAGCGGACTGGTCGAGGTGGCCAGCCACAGCCACTCCATGCATGAAGGCATCCGCGCCAACCCCCAGGGCAACATGGAGCCAGCCGCCACCACGCGCCGCTATCTGACCGACCAGAAGCACTATGAGAACGAGGCCGTCTACCGGCAGCGCGTGCTGGACGACCTGCGCCACAACAATGAAGTGCTTTACCGGCACACCGGTCAGCGCCCCCGAGCCATTGCCTGGCCCTACGGCAGCTACAACACCACCACCGTGGCTGCCGCCCAGCAGTTGGGCATGCCGGTCGGCTTCACCCTGGACGACGGCCCCAACGACAGCCATACCCCACTGACCGGGCTGCGCCGTGTCCTGATCGAAAGCGGCTACACGCTTTGGGACCTGCGCAACGAGCTGGAAATCCGCGACGCAGGCCTGACCGATAACGATCGTCCGGCCAAGATCATGCATGTCGACCTGGACTACATCTATGACCCGGACCCGGCCCAACAGGAGCGCAACCTCGGCCATCTGCTCGACCGCATTGTTGCCATGGGCGTCAACACTGTCTACCTGCAGGCTTATGCCGACCCCGACGGCAACGGCGCAGCCGATGCCGTTTACTTCCCCAATCGCCACCTGCCGATGCGTGCTGACCTCTTCAACCGTGTAGCCTGGCAGATCCGCACCCGCACGCCGGTGAAGCGCCTGTACGCCTGGATGCCGATGCTCGCCTTCGAGCTGCCGGCCAAGGATCCTGCAGCAGGCGACAAAGTGGTTACACAGCCCAACAAGGCCAACCATGTCTCGATGGGCTACCCGCGGCTTTCGCCCTTCTCGCCGCGTGCCCGGCAGGCCATCCGCGAGATCTACCAGGACCTGGCCCGTGCCGCGCCCTTTGAAGGGCTGCTGTTCCACGACGACGTGACCCTGTCCGACTACGAGGATGCCAGCCCCTGGGCGCTGGCCACCTACAAGGCCTGGGGGCTGCCGCAGGACCTACAGGCGATCCGTGCCAGCGACAGCCTGCTTGGACGCTGGACAATTCTCAAGATCAACGCGCTCGACAACTTCGCCCGTGAACTGGCGGACGTGGTGCGACAGGACCATCCCGGCCTGAAGACGGCACGGAACCTTTACGCCAGCGTGGCACTCAATCCGCGCTCCGAAGTGTGGTACTCGCAGGCGCTTGAAAACTCGCTGAACAACTACGATTTTACTGCCATCATGGCCATGCCCTATATGGAGAACGCACAGGACCCGAAGGCTTTCTATCGGGAAATCTTCGAGCGCGTTTCCGAATACCCCAAAGGACTGAGCAAGACCGTGTTCGAACTGCAGGCGATCGACTGGCGCAACAACGAACCCGTGCCCAGCAAGGAAATGGCCGACACCATCAAGATGCTGTATGGCTGGGGCGTGAAACATGTGGGCTACTATCCGGACGCCTTGCACCGCGACCATCCGGATCCGGCAGTGCTCAAGCCCGTCTTTGCCAGCAAACCGAACGCCCCGCAACTGCCCTGACCTGACCGGACGTGATGCCGAATCTGATGAAAACCCTCTGGCAGGGCCTCCTGGGCTTCGTGTACTACTATCCGCTGTTCATGTCCTACCTGTGGATGGTGGGCGCCGCCCTCTTCTACTGGCGGCACGAGCGGCGCGACGGGCCGTACAACCGGCCGGTTTCGCTGCCCGGCACCCCGCCGGTCAGCGTACTGATCCCCTGCTTCAATGAGGGGGAAAACGCCGAAGAAACCATCAGCCATGCGCTGAAGCTGGACTATCCGGACTTCGAGGTCATCGCCATCAATGACGGCAGCCGCGACAACACCGGCGAGGTGCTGGACCGGCTGGCCGCCCGCCATCCTCGCCTGCGGGTGGTGCACCTGGCACAAAACCAAGGCAAGGCCATGGCCCTGCAGGCCGGCAGCTTGGTAGCCCGTCACGACATCCTGCTGTGCATCGACGGGGATGCACTGCTGGACCCGTATGCGGCGCACTGGATGGTGCGGCATTTCGTGCAGGCACCGGACGTGGCGGCCGTCACCGGCAACCCGCGCATCCGCAACCGCTCCACACTGCTGGGCCGGGTGCAAGTGGGCGAGTTCTCATCCATTGTGGGCATGATCAAGCGGGCGCAGCGCAGTTTCGGCCGACTGTTCACCGTCTCCGGCGTCATCACTGCCTTCCGCCGATCAGCGGTGCACGAAGTGGGCTACTGGAGCCCGGACATGCTGACCGAGGACATCGACATCACCTGGAAGCTGCAGCGTGCCGGGTGGGACGTGCGTTTCGAACCCAAGGCACTGGTGTGGATCCTGATGCCCGAAACCCTCAAGGGCCTGTGGAAGCAGCGCCTGCGCTGGGCCATGGGCGGCGCGCAGGTGCTGCTGAAAAACCTCACCATCCTCGGGCGCCCCAGCCAAAACCATCTGTGGCCACTGATGCTGGAGCTATGCCTGAGCCTGGTGTGGTCCTACCTGATGCTGTTGACGACGCTGCTGTGGATGGCGAGTCTGGTGCTTCCCGCTGGCACGGTGCCCGCAGTCGGCTCGCCGCTGATTCCGCAGTGGAGCGGCATCATCCTTGGGGCGACCTGCCTGTTCCAGTTTGCCCTGAGCAAGTGGCTGGACAGCCACTACGACAAGGGGCTGGGGCGCAATTACTACTGGATGATCTGGTACCCGTTGGTGTTCTGGATCATCAACATCGCTTCCACGGTCACCGCCTTTCCCAAAGTGCTGCGCCGTGGCGACGGAAAAAGAGCGCGCTGGGTCAGCCCCGACCGGGGTATCCGCGTTAAATCAGATAACCCCCCTTCGCAGGGGTCTTGAACCCGCAACTTGTATTGAGGCTGCAGAAAAGACGATGTCCGACAACCTGATCATCAACGCCCGGGACCAGCTCAGCTGGAGCCAGCGCCTGCTTTCGAACGCATCCACCGCCGCTCTGTGGGCAGGCTGGCTTTACCTGTGGCGGCCGTTCGTCAATTTTGGCAACTGGGTGTACGGCTTTGGCGCCAACTATCACAGCGTGGTGCTGAAGATGGCTGCGAGCCTGGCCCCCGGCTCGCTGGAGCATTCGGTGTACGCCTTGGTAGGCACCTCGGGTACCCTGCTGCTGTGGTCGCGCTTGCCGGCACGCCGAGTGAGCGACGCCCAGCCTAGCCGCGAGATCACGGAGTACGCCAGCCACTTCGGTTTGCCGGAAGAGGAGCTGGCCGCCGCGCGTGAAGCTTCCATCACGGTGGTCCATCACGACGATCACGGGCGCATCATCCGTATCGAACGCCGCGCCTGACTCCTACGGCAGGCCCAAAAAAACGGGTCGCATTGCGACCCGTTTTTCATGCCCCGCCGATGGGCAGGGTTGGCCGAAGCCTGTTCATTTCCAGAACCGCCACCACGGCATCTCTTCCACCTTCCACCCGTTGCGCAGATAGGCGCTGTTCGGGTAGTTGAGCGCCAGCACGCGCTTGGCGTCGTTGGACAGATCGGCCATGCCCAGCTTGTCGTAGGCCACGGCCATCAGGGCCAGTGCTTCCTCGTTGTAGCCGGTGTTGGCGTACTCCTTGATCACCGTCTGGGCCCGGTTGGCGGCGGCGAGGTAAGCGCCCCGCTTCATGTAATAGCGGGCCACATGCATCTCATGCCCACCCAGCGCCTGCACCAGGCGCCCCATCTTCTCGGTGGCATCGGCGGCGTACTTGCTTTGCGGGTAACGGCTGGTCAGCTCGCGGAAGGCAATGAAGGCCTCGCGGGTGGCCTTGGGGTCGCGCTCGCTCATGTCCTGCCCGGCCCACTTGGAGAGCAGCCCGGAGTCATCGTTGTAGTAGACCAGGCCCTTCAAGTAGTAGAGGTAGTCAAGGTTGGGATGGGTGGGGTGCAGCTTGATGAAGCGGTCGGCTGCAGCGATGGCCAGCTCCGGCTCGTTATCCTTGTAGTGGGTGTAGGCCAGGTCCATCTGCGCCTGCTGTGCAAAGCGGCCATACGGATAACGCGCTTCCAGCGTTTCGTAGAGCTTGACGGCACGGCTATAATTGCCGCTATTCAACTCTTCGCGGGCTTCGCTGTACAAACGCTCCACGGTCCAGCCGCGCGTTTCGTCATGGGTGTCCGTGGTCGCACAACCGGCGAGTCCCAGCGCCACCAACATAGCTGCAACGTATCTTTTCATGACCGATCCTTATTTTGATTCCGAAGATTATAGCGATATCTCGGAAAACGAGGTATCCGCACCTGTTGTGCTGGATATCCCCTCCTCCCTGTGCGGGGAACGCCTGGATGCCGCGCTGGCCCGTCTGATGCCCGAGTACTCGCGCAGCCGCCTCACCCAGTGGATCAAGGAAGGCAAGGTCAGCGTGGATGGCGCACCCGGCCAGCCCAAGACCCGTCTCCTTGGCGGCGAGCAGGTAGAAGTGGTGCCTGGCACCCTGCCGGAGGCCGTGGCCTTTGCGCCTGAACCGATGGATCTGCCCATCATCTATGAAGACGATGACCTCATCGTCATCAACAAACCCGCAGGACTGGTGGTGCACCCGGCCGCCGGCAACTGGACGGGCACGCTGCTCAACGGTCTGCTGCACCATTGCCCTGCCCTGGCACAGCTGCCGCGCGCTGGCATCGTGCACCGTCTGGACAAGGACACCAGCGGCCTGATGGTGGTCGCCAAGACCATGGCAGCCCAAACCGACCTGGTGCGTCAGCTGCAGGCCCGCACCGTGAAGCGTATCTATCGTGCCATTGCTGATGGCGTAGTGCCCTTCGACGGCAAGATCGAGACGCAGATCGGCCGCGACCCCAACAACCGGCTGCGCATGGCAGTGCTGAAGTACGGCGGCAAGCCGGCGATCACCCATGTGCGCGTGCTGATGCGCTTTGCCACGCACTCTTATGTGGAATGCCAGCTGGAGACGGGACGCACCCACCAGATTCGCGTACACATGCGGGAAGCCGGCCATCCGCTGGCGGGCGACCCGGTTTACGGCAATCCGCGCCACCCCATGCCCGAGGCACTTGCCGCTGCCGTCCGGGCCTTGGGGCGGCAGGCGCTGCACGCCTACAAACTGTCGCTGATCCACCCTGTGACAGGGCGGGAAGCCCATTGGAATGCCCCCTTACCGGATGACATGAAGGCGCTTTTGGCCACGCTGCGCGCCGAGGAAGGCGAGCGCATGCGCCCTGCCGAAGCGTCCGAAGACTGGGAAGGGGAAGATTGGGACGACGATGACGAGGACGACGGCGATGTGGAGGTGATCTATGTCCGTGAATGAGTGGTTGCAGGCGGACTGGCCAGCCCCTGCTACGGTGCGCACGCTCATCACTACCCGCGCAGGCGGCGTCAGCCAAGGCCCTTGGGCCGGTCTGAACCTGGGCGATCACGTAGGCGACGACCCCGTCCATGTTTCGGCCAACCGCGCTCGGCTACGCAGTCATCTTCCGGCCGAACCCGTATGGCTGCAGCAGGTGCATGGCACCCAGGTGCTTGATCTGGCCCGCTACACTGGCGGCACTCCGCCCGAAGCGGACGCCAGCGTTGCCCATGCGCCCGGGCTGGTGAGTGTGGTCATGACGGCGGACTGCCTGCCGGTACTGCTGTGCGACCGCGCGGGCACCGTGGTGGCTGCCGCCCACGCCGGGTGGCGCGGGCTATGCAACGGAGTCATTGAAGCGACCGTGGCGGCCATGCAGGTCGCACTGGGAGAAGTACTGGCTTGGCTGGGCCCGGCCATCGGACCGGACGCCTTCGAAGTGGGCGCCGAAGTACGCGCGGCCTTTTTAGAGCGCGACGCGTCGGCAGCCAGTGCCTTCACTCCCATCGGTGACGACAAATACCTCGCCGACATCTACGCCTTGGCCCGTAAGCGGCTGGGGCGTCTTGGAGTGGACGCCGTCTACGGTGGCGACTTCTGCACCGTCATCGACCGCGAACGCTTCTACTCCTACCGACGCGACGGCACCAGCGGCCGCATGGCCAGCCTGATCTGGCTGGAGACCTGATAAAAAGCCACCCTGCGGGGTGGCTTTTTATCCCCGTGGCAGCCATGCCACACCTCTCTGGCGTCACAGCCATGTAGCATACGTGCATCATCCTGCCGAAGCCTTGCGGATCAAGGCTCAAGCGATTTTTCCCTTCTCCCACCCTCGCGCCGCTTCATTTCGCAAAACCGGCGCAAAGCCAGAAACGGCGCGGTTTTGCGTTTTTCCCGGCTCTGTCAAGGCCTTGTGCCCGCCTACCTTAACCACTAGAATTTGCGACCGTTTGGCAGTACAAACAGTACATATTGTGTTTGTACACAGGCCGCTCACAGTTTTTCAACAGTTTTGTCCACAGGGCACATCGACCCTGTCCCACCACCGAACAGAGGGCACCATGCAACCGACGACCTTTGATGGGCAGATCGCCGCCGAACTCGGCCGCTCCGCCGCCCCGGAAGCCGACTATAGCCAGTACAAGACCATCCGCCGCAACGGCGCAGTGGTGCCTTTTGAGCCGGTGAAAATCTCCATTGCCGTCACCAAGGCCTTCCTGGCCGTGATGGGCCAGCAGAGCGCTACCTCCGCCAGCATCCGCGACAAGGTGGCACACCTGACCGAACAGGTGGTGAACGCCCTGATGCGCCGCAAGCCCGAAGGCGGCGCCATCCACATCGAAGACATCCAGGACCAGGTCGAGCTGTCACTGATGCGTGCCGGCGAACATGATGTGGCCCGCGCCTACGTGCTGTACCGCGAACAGCGCGCGCAGGAGCGCGCCGCCCGGGGCGAGGCGCTGACGCAGATCCAGATCAACGTAGTGCGCAAGGATGGCCGCAAGATGCCGCTGGACGTGGCCCGTCTGCGCGCCACCATCGAGTCCGCCTGCCAAGGGTTGGCCGAAACCGACGTGGACGCCATCCTGACCGAGACGCTAAAGAATATTTATGACGGCGTCTCGGAAGAGGAGGTGAACAAATCCTCCATCCTGGCCGCCCGCGCCATGATCGAGCAGGACCCGGCCTACGACTACGTCACCGCCCGCCTGCTGCTGAACAATATCCGCCTGGAAATCCTGGACGAGGCCGTCAGCCAGGAGGAAATGCGCATCCAGTACGCGCACTACTTCCCCAGCTACATCCGCAAGGGCATCGAGGCCGAACTGCTGGACGAGCGTCTGGGCGAGTTCGACCTGGCGCGACTGGGCGCGGCGCTCGATGCCGAGCGTGACCTCAAGTTCGGCTACCTCGGCCTGCAGACCCTGTACGACCGCTACTTCCTGCACGTGGATGGCACCCGCATCGAGATGCCGCAGGCGTTCTACATGCGCGTGGCGATGGGCCTGGCCCTGAACGAGGTAGAGCGCGAGGCGCGCGCCATCGAGTTCTACAACATCCTCTCCAGTTTCGACTTCATGTCGTCCACCCCCACGCTGTTCAACTCTGGCACCCGCCGCAGCCAGCTGTCCAGCTGCTACCTGACGACGATCGCCGACGACCTGGACGGCATCTACGAAGGCATCAAGGACAACGCACTGCTGTCCAAGTTTGCCGGCGGCCTGGGCAACGACTGGACGCCAGTGCGCGCCATGGGCAGCCACATCAAGGGCACCAACGGCAAGTCGCAGGGCGTGGTGCCGTTCCTGAAGGTGGTCAACGACACCGCCGTGGCCGTCAACCAGGGCGGCAAGCGCAAGGGCGCGGTGTGCGCCTATCTGGAAACCTGGCACGCCGACATCGAGGAATTTCTCGAGCTGCGCAAGAACACTGGTGACGACCGCCGCCGTACCCACGACATGAACACCGCCAACTGGATTCCGGACCTGTTCATGAAACGTGTGATGGAAGGGGGCGAGTGGAGCCTGTTCTCCCCCTCCGAGACGCCGGATCTGCACGACCTCTACGGCCAGGCCTTCGAAAAGGCCTACACCGCCTACGAGGCCAAGGGCAAGCGCGGCGAGCTGAAGGTATTCAAGCAGATCCCGGCGCTAAGCCTGTGGCGCAAGATGCTGACCATGCTGTTCGAAACCGGCCACCCGTGGATCACCTTCAAGGACCCGTGCAACATCCGCAGCCCGCAGCAGCATATGGGCGTGGTGCACAGCTCCAACCTCTGCACCGAGATCACGCTCAACACCAACGATGACGAGATCGCAGTGTGCAATCTGGGCTCGGTCAACCTGGCCGCGCACCTCAAGGCGGACGGCTCGCTGGATCAGGAAAAGCTGCAGCGCACCGTGAAGACCGCACTGCGCATGCTGGACAACGTCATCGACATCAACTTTTACCCGGTGAAAAAGGCGCGTAATTCCAACCTGAAGCACCGCCCGGTGGGCATGGGCATCATGGGCTTCCAGGACTGCCTGCACGCCAAACGCATCGCCTATGCCTCCGACGCGGCCGTGGACTTCGCCGACGAATCCATGGAAATGGTGGCGTACTACGCCTACTGGGCCTCCACCGAGCTGGCCGAAGAGCGGGGCCGCTACCCCTCCTACAAAGGTAGCCTGTGGGATCGCGGCATCCTGCCGCAGGACAGCATCAACCTCCTGGCGGCCGAGCGCGGCGGCTATGTGGAGGTGGACCGCACCGAGCGCATGAACTGGAACGCCTTGCGCGAGCGTATTGCCAAGCACGGTATGCGCAACTCCAACGTCCTGGCCATCGCCCCGACTGCCACCATCGCCAACATCATTGGCGTGTCGGCCAGCATCGAGCCCACGTACCAGAACCTGTTCGTCAAATCCAACCTGTCCGGCGAATTCACCGTCACCAACGAACATCTGGTGCGCGATCTGAAGAAGCTGGGCCTGTGGGACGAAGTGATGGTCGCCGACCTGAAATACTTTGACGGCAGCCTGGGGCGCATCGACCGCATTCCGTCCGAGCTGAAGGCCATCTATGCCACTGCCTTCGAGATCGACCCGAAATGGCTGGTGGAAGCGGCCAGCCGCCGCCAGAAGTGGATCGACCAGGCACAGAGCCTCAACCTCTACATGGCCGGCGCATCGGGGAAAAAGCTGGACGAACTGTACAAGCATGCGTGGGTGAAGGGCCTGAAGACCACCTACTACCTGCGCACCTTGGCCGCCTCCAATGCCGAGAAATCCACTGGCCGCGGTGGCGAGCTGAACGCCGTACCGGCTGCCGGTGGTGTGGGCAGCAGCGCACCGACAGCCGCAGCCCCAGCCGCCACGGTGGACAATACCCCGGCCACCGATGCCAAGTTCTGCAGCATCGACAACCCGGACTGCGAGGCCTGCCAGTAACTGCCTGACGGATGCCGCCCCGGCAACGCCGGAGCGGCCCAAGGTTGGCCGAAGCCTTCGGCCAACCTACATTCTCAAGCCGCTTGTTCCAGGCGGTTTCTGAATGGACGCGGCGCCCTCCCACCAGACGGCGCGCCAGACACCACAGTACATCCACGATTGAAAAGATACGGAGACCCCGATGAGCCTGAGTTTCGACGACACCCCACTGGCCGCCCCCACCGCCAACTCCATGGACGCCCACGGCACCGGCCGCGTCAACGTGGTGGACAAGAAGGTCATCAACGGCACCACCGACGTCAACCAGCTCGTACCCTTCAAGCACAAGTGGGCCTGGGAGAAGTACCTTGCCCAGTGCGCCAACCACTGGATGCCGCAGGAAGTGAACATGCAGCGCGACATCGAGCAGTGGAAGACCGGCCAGCTCACCGAGGACGAGATGCGCATCGTCAAGCGCAACCTCGGCTTCTTCGTCACTGCCGACAGCCTGGCCGCCAATAACATCGTGCTGGGCACCTACCGCCAGATCACCAGCCCGGAATGCCGCCAGTTCCTGCTACGCCAGGCCTTCGACGAAGCGATCCACACCCACGCCTACCAGTACATCGTGGAAAGCCTGGGCCTGGATGAAGGCGAGGTGTTCAATGCCTACCACGAGATCAAGTCCATCCGTGACAAGGATGAATTTCTGATTCCGTTCATCGACGTACTGTGCAACCCGGAATTCAAGACCGGCACGCTGGAAAACGACCAGAAGCTGCTCAAGAGCCTGATCGTGTTCGCCTGCATCATGGAAGGCCTGTTCTTCTACGTGGGCTTCGTGCAGATCCTGGCGCTGGGCCGCCAGAACAAGATGACCGGCGCCGCCGAGCAGTACCAGTACATCCTGCGCGACGAATCCATGCACTGCAATTTCGGCATCGACCTGATCAACACCATCAAGTTGGAACAGCCGGAAATCTGGACAGAGCAGTTCAAGGCCGAAGTGACCGACCTCTTCCGCAAGGCCGTGGACCTGGAATACGCCTACGCCGAGGACACCATGCCGCGCGGCGTGCTGGGCCTAAATGCCAGCATGTTCAAGGAATACCTGCGTTTCATCTGCAACCGCCGCATGCAGCAGATTGGCCTGGATCAGCTCTTCCCGGGGGTAAACAACCCCTTCCCGTGGATGAGCGAGATGATCGACCTGAAGAAAGAGAAAAACTTCTTTGAGACGCGTGTGACCGAGTACCAGACAGGCGGCGCGCTGAGCTGGGATTGACACAAAATCGTGTCGAGCGACACATAAGCTTGCCAGAACGATAGATAAGCTTGCACTCGACGACACATAAAGTTGCACTCTAGTTGAGTTCAGCACAAAAAAGCCCCATCCTTGATGGGGCTTTCGCATGGGCTATTTTTTAGGACATGCGTTTAAAACCAAAATGATCATTCATGCTTTTGTGCTAGCACGGCTGCTACGAATGATTGACGGTCATGTTGATGTGCTGGCCGGACCCACTGTCGGCCAGGGGCAATCATTCGGGACTTGTACTGAAAGCGGGCATTCGCAAGGTGGGCTCGGAGTTGAACGACACCTCACCCTCCCCCTTTGTAAAACCCATGCTGAAAAATTCGAGTTTGACCCTTTTAATCATCACGCAATTTAGTAAAGAGCCGATCCATCAGAAGGGAGCTTGGATAGGCTGTATACGCCTTGGTGCGTAAGAGAAATCAAGGAAGAAAACAGTAAGCTGGGCTGATGCCGGTGTCGTGGACACCGACCTAAGCTTCTTGAGCTTTCTCGAACTGTATCGGACTGACGTAGCCGAGCGTCGAATGGCGCCGCCTGGGGTTATAAAAGCGCTCAATGTAATCGAACACGTCCGCCCGGGCCTGCTCTCGGCTGCGGCAGACCTTCCTGGCAATGCGCTCGGTCTTCCTTGAACTGAAGAGGCTCTCCATGGCCGAGTTGTCCCACACCTCGCCCGCACGACTCATGCTGCCGGTGATGCCGTGCTCCTTGAGCAAATCTTGGAACTGCTTGCTGGTGTACTGGCTGCCTTGGTCGGAGTGATGCAGCACGGCCATCGGTTTGCCTTGCCGCCACACAGCCATCATCAAGTCGTCCGCCACCAACTGCGATGTCATGCTGTCTTGCATCGACCAGCCCACGATCCGACGGGAATACAAGTCTAGCACCACAGCAGCATACAACCAGCCTTGCGCTGTCCAGATATAGGTGAAGTCGGCCACCCACTTCTGATTGGGGGCTGCAGCGGTGAACTCTCTGTCCGGCACGTTGCCGTGTAATGACGCTGCGCTCACCTTTGTCCTGGGGCAATCCGCGCCTGCGGTGCTTGCGCACGCATGAGCCGCTCAATGCGATGCAGGCCACTCTCATAGCCAAGCTCCAGCATGTCGAACCAGACGCGTCTGGCGCCGTAGGTGCGGTCACTTGCAATGAAACTGTGGCGTACATGCGGCGCCATCTCCTCATCATCGCGGCAGCGTTGGCTTTGCGGCCTCGATAGCCAAGCATAAAAGCCACTGCGGGACACACCGAGCGCCTCGTACATCATCGCCACAGGCCAGGCCCCTCGGTGCTTCGCCATGAAGCCGAACTTCACATCAACTCCTTGGCGAAATAGCCCGCCGCTTTTTCAGCAGGTCACGCTCCATCTTGAGCTTGGCATTTTCTTGCGTAGGCGCTTCAGCTCGGCTATCTCTGGCTTCATCACGCCTTGGCCAAGGAAGGCGTACTGCGGGTCAGCCTTTGCATCCCGGACCCATTTGCGCAGGACGTTCTTATGAACATCCAGATCTTTGGCCCCTTACGCCACGGACACACCACACTCAGCGACCAGCTTGACTGCCTCAAGCTTGAACTCGCGGCTGAACAGCCTTCTCGTTGCCATAAACCACCTCCGATTCAACTTCACACCTTAACAAGGTGTACTTCAAACCGGCAGCAGCCCATCCCCCAGCCATTGGGATTGGCATGGCGGAGAGCCATTCACGGAAACTCCTCAGTAGCGTCCAGAGTGCCCGTCTCGGCCGGCGGCTGGAAAATAAGGAATTAGAAAATGGGGGCGATTCAGACCGTTCATACCTTGTGAAGCTCCGCGACAGTCATCGTGAACATCAGAGTGCTGTCGCCCTGATTCGCATAGCGATGCGGCACGTCGGTCTTGGCCACCGCCGAGCAGCCGGCGGGAACGATCAGCTCGATTTGCTCCACCGTCAGCGTCAGCTGACCTTGCTCCACATGGAAAAGCTCGAACGTCCCCTGTGGATGGCCGGGCGATTCGAATAACTCCCCCGGCGGCATTTCCCAGCGCCACAGCTCGATCATGTTGGGCCCCGAGGTGCCCGCTAGCAGCCTGGCGCCCCCCCCCTTGGGTCCCGTCCACAGGGTCGGGATGTCCTGACCCTCAATCAGGTGTACCGCGGGTGCGCTCGCGACGTTCACGATATCCGCCACCGACACACCGAGTGCCGCCGCGATCTTGCACAGGATGGCGATGCTGGGGTTGGCGGCGCATTTCTCGATCTCTACCAGCATGCCCTTGCTGACGCCCGTGCGCCGCGATAGCTCGTCCAGCGAGAGCTTCTGCTTTTTCCGGTGTTCCTTGAGCCTGGCGGCAACCGCCTCGCTGACGCTTTGCACATCGGCGCCCGAATCGGTCGATATATTGACTTTTTTTGCCATTGGTCGGTAAATTAGAATGAATCGGTCACCAAAGGATTCTCCAATGTTCTCTGTTTCACCGTCAATCGACCCGCGGATCGCCAGCCTCGCTCCCGGCTTCCGGGCGCTCAGCCTCAGCGTTAACGCAGCTCCGATCGTCAACCCGGACGTGGCAGGCGAGGCACTGCGCCGCGCCTGCCAATTGCTGCTTACAGGAGGGGCCGCTTGGAGCGAGGCCCATCTGGTGGCTTGGGCCGAGGTGTTCAGGCAATTCGGCGCCAAGCCGCAGCGCACGCCGTGTTCCGCCGAAGCATTACGTAAGCGGGTACTGCGCGACGGCGGGCTGTCGAGCATCGACCCGGTGGTCGACCTGTATAACGCTATCAGCCTCCAGTACGCCGTTCCCGTCGGCGGCGAGAACTACGCCGCCTATGTCGGCACACCCCGGCTGACCATCGCGGAGGGTGCCGAACACTTCGACACCATGAAAGACGGCGCGCTGGCCCACGAATCCCCCGAGGCGGGCGAAGTCGTCTGGCGCGACGACGCCGGCGTAACCTGCCGACGCTGGAACTGGCGGCAAGGCGTTAGGACCCGACTCAATGCCGAAGCAAAGCAGATGTGGTTCATTCTGGAGAGCCTCCCAGCGATGCCGCTCGAGGCGCTGCACGAGGCCGGCGATCAATTGACCCAAGGGCTACGGCTGATGATGCCGGGTGCCGCCATCGCGTCGACGCTGATCGGCTTCGGGGCCCCATAGCCGACACAGGACGCCGACCATGCTGCCATCCCTGACTTTCTTGCTCGCTGCCACCCTGTTGGCTATAACCCCGGGGCCCGGCATCGCCTATGTCGTCGCCTGCACTGTCTCTGGCGGGCGGGCCGAAGGCATCAAATCCACATTGGGTACCGCCGTTGGCGGCATGGTACACGTCTTGGCGGCCGCGCTCGGCCTGTCGTTGCTGATTGCCCAGTCGGCTTTCGCCTTCGCGGCCGTGAAGTACTGGGAGCGGCCTATCTGGTCCATCTCGGCATCCGGATCCTGGCGTCCAAGACAGAGCCTCTGGAAACACCCATCGTCCCGCGCGCAGGAGCCCGCAAGGCATGGCGGGATGGTGTGGTCGTCGAAGTGCTCAACGTGAAGACAGCGATGTTCTTCCTCGCCTTCCTCCCGCAATTCGTTTCCACCCAGCACGCGCTGGCCCCGCAATTCATCCTACTCGGAACCGTCTGCGTGCTGCTGAATAGCCTGGTGGATCTGATCGCCGTTTTCGCGGCAAACCGCATTCTCGCGTCCGGCTCGGCTAAGGCGGCGCGGCAACGGCTGCTGTCCCGTTGCTCTGGCGTCACCATGCTGGCCCTCAGCGTGCTGGTCGCGATAGCGAATCGCGAGTCTTGAGTGGCGGATGGACAACACGCGGGCCCGCCATTCAAGCCCCTACCAACCCGGCATGGAACCGACACATGTACTTACCCGCTCATATCAACGAGTCTCGCACCGAGGTCCTGCACGAGTGCATAGCCCGGCATCCGCTCGGCACCCTGATCACGTACGGCCAAAACGGGCTGGACGCCAACCATCTGCCGTTCGAGCTGTCGGCAAACGAAGGCGAACTCGGCGTGCTGCGAGCGCATATCGCGCGTGCCAACCCCTTATGGCAGGACGTCGAGAGCGGCGCGGAAGTGCTGGCGGTGTTTCGAGCGGGCGATGCCTACGTCTCGCCCAATTGGTATCCGAGCAAACACGAGTCGCATCGACAAGTGCCGACATGGAACTACATCGTCGCCCACGCCTACGGCAGAATCCGTTTTTACGATGATGAGAACTTCGTCAGGGGCGTGGTGGCCCGGCTGACCCGCACCCACGAGGCGTCGCAACCCGCCCCGTGGAAGATGACCGACGCCCCCGGCGACTACATCGCTGGCTTGCTGCAGCGAATCGTCGGCGTGCAGATCGACATCACCCAGCTCGTTGGCAAGAGCAAGCTGGGGCAAGATGAGGAAAACCGTGACATCCTGGGCGCCGGTCAGGCGCTCAAGGAGGGCGGAGATCATGAAATCGGGGACGCGATGCTCGAGGCCATCCAAGCAAAGAGGGGCTAGCGCGATATCGTTTTGAATCACTCCAACTTTTCTAGATACCTTTCATCAAAAAAAGAAGCCGGAATCATCCGGCTTCTTTCCCTGAAAACGCGATGCTGCGTTTTCAGCCCTTTACCACGATAGAACCCCTCAGGCTTTCGGTGCAGTGCCTTCTGCGTGCGACACTACCGCATCGATCTGCACCAGCGCGTCGTGCGGCAGGGCCGATACGCCCACGGTACGGCGGGCAGGTACACCGCCAGGGAAGTAGGCGGCATAAGCTTCGTCCACCGCTTCCATGTCCTCGATGTTCTTGAGGAACACGTTGACCTTGACCACATCGCCCATGACGTGGCCGATGCTTTCCACGATGGTCTTGATGTGCTGCAGGCACTGTGCGGCCTGTTCCTTTACGCCACCAGCGACGAGTGCGCCGGTCTTCACGTCCAGCGGCAGTTGGGCAGAGATGTGGTTGTAGTGGGAGAAGGCCACGGTCTGAGTGGACAGCGGGTTCTTCGGGGCGGCCTCGGTGTTGTTCGGCTTGATGACGATGCCGTGACGGTCTTCAACAGCCTGAGGCGGGGTGCCGTCGCCATGCGATACCACAGCTTCGATCTGCACCAGGGCGTCCATCGGCAGGGCGGCCACGGCGATCACAGTGCGTGCAGGCATGTAGGCCACAGCGCGGGCGATGGCGGAATCCGGGAAGAAGGTGGTGTAAACCTCGTTCACTGCATCGATGTCGGCCAGGTTCTTGAGGAACACGTTGATCTTGACGATGTCGTCAAACGGTACGTCGATGCCTTCCAGAATGGCCTTGACGTTGCGGAAGCACTGCGCAGCCTGCTCCTTGACACCACCTGCCACCAGCTTGCCGGATTTCGGATCGATGGGCAGCTGGGCCGTGATGTTGTTGTAATGCGAGAACGCCACGGTCTGGGTGGACAGCGGGCTTTGCGGAGCTGCTTCGGTATTGCGGGCCAGTTTCACCAGATCACCGGCCTGGGGGGCATTGGGGATGGTGCCTTCGCCGTTGGAAACCAGCGCTTCTACCTGTACCAGCGCATTCAGCGGCAGAGCCGACACGGCAACGGTGGTCAGCGCCGGCACATAGATCGGGAAGAAGGTTTTGTACACCTGGCTGACCGTTTCCAGGTCGGCAATGTTCTTCACGAAAATGGTGATGCGCACCACGTCGTCCATGACGTGATCGATGCTCTCAACGATGGCCTTGATGTTCTTGAAGCACTGTTCGGCTTGCTCTTTCACACCGCCGCTGACCAGCTTGCCCGTAGCGGGGTCGACCGGCAATTGGGCCGACAGGTTGTTGTAATGCGAGAAGGCGACGGTATGCGAATAGGGACCGATGGCCTTGGGGGCTTTTTCAGTATTTCTTGCCAGGACTGCGTTATAGCCGCTCATGAGATGATCACCTGATTGATGTGAGTGGGGTAATTGGCGTGCCAGGCACGCCACCCGTTACGTTATCGACATTTGCCACGTTTTTACGGGCGGTGGGTATGACGTGGCGGGATTTTATGAGCGGCCACCCAGGCATTGTCAACACGGTTTCTTAAAAAAAGATCCGGATCATAATTCCAGATGCGTACAGGTCCGTCATTGCTGAATCTACGTATTTATCATCTTATAAATAACCATTAAACTGCCGTTCCGGATTCAATCATATAGCTACGCTATATCATTTGCCGAGACCCGGCTCTAAAAACCTAATTTTGCTTTAAACAACGCAAAAAGACATCAATGCGCCATGCGGTTTTCTTTTTGGGACAGTAGTGTCTTTTAAAACCGCCATTCTGAAGTTTGTTTGTGTTTCGGCAAAGAAATGACAGGAGCAGAAAACATCGCACCACCCGACAATTCGTTGGGCTTGGCGTAGTGAAGCCCGGCAAGCCGGATGGGGCGTGCTATAGCGGATGAGAGCGCAGGGCGGGCAGAAGTCGGGCGGAAACCGAAAGGTTGGCCGAAGCCTGCAGGAGAGCACCGTGCGCAGGAAAGGTGGCAGGTGTTCTGTACCGGTGCAGCGGCTGCAGCCCTGCCGCAGGGCCTGGATCTTCCTTGGCAGGAAGCACGGGGGCGCAGGCTGGCGATAACTTATACAGCACAGTTATCGCCCGGCCCGGACAAAGGACCACGCCCCTCCGCGTCCCCTGCCCGGCCGTGAGCCCACCGCGCGGCACAGCAGCCGGTCTACACGTTATCGAGGTTAGAGAGGCCTCAGGTCAGCCGACTTCCAGCACTGACAACCCGCCTCCACCCAAGGGCTTCAGTCTTATCTGCACCGCAATGCGCTCCTTCAGGCTCTCCACATGGCTGATCACGCCGATGGATTTGCCGCTGGCATTGAGCGCATCCAGTGCGTCGAGCGCCACGTCCAGCGTTTCGGCATCGAGCGTGCCGAATCCTTCGTCGAGGAACAACGAATCGATGGAAGCCTTGTGGCTGACGAGATCGGACAGGCCCAGCGCCAGAGCCAGGCTGACCAGGAAACTCTCGCCGCCGGACAGGGTGCGGGTGTCGCGCGCCACGTCTGCCTGCCAAGTATCGACGATTTCCAGCTCCAGCTCGCCCCCGGTCCGGCGGCGCAGCTGGTAGCGGCCCTGCAAACGCAGCAGGTGCCGGTTGGCCAGGTGCAGCAGGTGATCCAGCGTCAGCCCTTGGGCAAAGCGCCGGTACTTGTCTCCCTCGCGTGAGCCAATCAGGCTGTTGAGCCGCTGCCAGATGTCGGCCTCTT
This sequence comes from Gulbenkiania mobilis, assembly GCA_004346645.1. GTDB lineage: Bacteria > Pseudomonadota > Gammaproteobacteria > Burkholderiales > Chromobacteriaceae > Gulbenkiania > Gulbenkiania mobilis. The sequence goes on along the minus strand of SMDA01000006.1, from coordinate 85,172 downwards.
CCGCTTGCAGGGCGATCTGCTGCCATAGCACAGACTGCTGCTGCCGGCGCTGGGCATCCTCGTGCAGCAGGGCCTGCAGGGCCCCCTGTTCGCCAGAGAGCGTCTGACGGCGCGCATCCAGGTCCGCGAGGGCCTGATCGAGCGTGGGCAGGTCCATCGTGGTAAGGGCCTGCGCCTGCAGGCCTGCCAGCGTAGTCTCTGCGGCCTGGCGCACCGCCTGACTGCGAGCAAGGTCATCGTGCAGCGCGCGCTGCAATGTTTCCAGCCTGCGTCGTTCTTCGGCAGGCAGCAGGGCCTGCAGAAAAGCAGGGGTATCGGCAAACGGGCTGGCCTCCAGCGCTGCCAGCCAGTCCGTTCGAGCCTGGCTGGCGGACTGCTGCTGTGCCTGCAGGTCGGCCTGCAACTGCGCCTGCTGGCCCTGCAGCCGCGACACGGTGGCGGTCAGGGTCTCGACCTGGTCGCTGCAGGCAGCCAGCACCGCCGGGGTGACTTCGCCCGGGCGGACCGTTTCGGCTGGCCCTATCCCGAGCTTTTCGCAACGGGCCTGCCAGGACTGCGCCGCGTCTTCGGCCTGTGTGGCCGCGGCCTGCAGGCGCAGCAGGTCGGCAGCGCATTGCTGTCGTGCCTGCTGTCGGGCGAGCCAGCTTTGCCAGTCGTGCTGCCGGGCCTGTAGCCACAGCGCCATCTCGCCTTCGATCACAAAGCCCTGCCCGGCAATCGCCTGCAGCAAATCGGCCTCAGCCTCCTGCAGGCTGCGGCCGGTGGCATGGGCCTGTGCCTGCAGGTCGGCCAGGCGACTGGCGGCATGGGTGACACCTTCCTGCAGCAGTGCCTGCTGACTGTGCGCCGTCTGCAGGGCGGAGGCGCAATGCGCTTCCTGCTGCCGGGCAGCGCCGAGGGCCTGTTCCGCAGCCTCGGCCTGCTGCAGCGTTGCCTGGCTATGGGTGGCGTCCTGTCGTGCCTGTTGCAGCGCCTGGGCCAGCTGCTCGGCGCCCTGCCATTGCTCCGCCTCCACCCCCAGCGACCCGGCCAGCGTCATCCAGCGTTCGTGTGCTTGGTCCAGGCTGGCTTTCAAGGTCTCCAGCTCGGTCTGTTGTTGTGCCAGCTGGCCTTCCAGCCGGGCCACCTCGCCGGCAGCAGCCAGCCCGCGGGCCTCCAGCTGCTGCAACTGGTCTTGCTTTTCCTGCAATGCACGCGCCGTTGCAGAAACATCCAGCGCCTGATATGCCTGGATGCCCGGATGGTCCAGCGCCCCACACAGCGGGCAGGCTGCTCCAGGCTGCAGGCGGGCACGATGGGCCTCCAAGCTCTGGATGCGCTGCTCCTGCTCCAGCAGGCGGCGCTTGTCCTCCACCTGCTCCTTCAATCGGCGGTACGCCAGCCGCAGTGCTTCACGCGACACCTGGCCGGCCGCATGCTGCTGCCGGGTTTCGGCCAACCGTGCAGCCGCCTGCGCCTGTCGTGCGGCTTGCTGGCGTAGCTGTGCAGCCAGTTCCACGAGTTGCTGCCAGTCTTGCACCCTGCCCTGACAACGTTGCCACGCCGTCCGCAAAGCCGCCAGTGACCGGCCGGACAGCAGCGCCTCCACTGCCGCTTCGGCGGAGCGGACGCCGGTTTGACTGCGGGTGTGGGCGGCCTGGGCGGCCTGCAGGGTCTGCTGCTGTGCGCATAGGCGCGCTTTGGCACCGGCCAGGGTGTCTGCTTGGGCCTCAAGCTGGGCCAGCAGGTGTGCATGCTGCTGGCGCCCCTGTTCGATCTGTTCGTGACGGCTGCGCCAGCCGCTCAGCGCTTCTCCCAACACACCGAAGTGTGCATGGGCCTTCAGCCACGCCTCCTCCCCCGCCAGCGCATCCCGGGCGCGGCCGTGCTGTGCGCAGGCTGCGGCGGCGAGGGCGTCCGCCACGGCCTTGGCCTGCCAGTGGCCGACCAGCGCCTGCTGCTGTGCATCTTGCAGGGCCGCATCGGCGGTAACCAAGGCTGCGCGCGTGCGGGCTTCGCATGTGGTGGCATCCTGCCATGCCTGGTAGAGCGGGCGTAAGGCTTCGGCAGGGGCAGCCTGGGCAAGAGGCTTCAATTGGGGGCTCGCGGCGTGCAGGGCAGCCTCGGCGGAGGCTTCGGCCAACCTTGCCTGCCGCAACGCCTGCTCTGCTTGCTCCAGATCGTACCGCCACTGCCGGAGTCTCTGCGTGCGGACCAGCGCCTCCTGCAGAGTGGCAAGCTGTCCGATCCGCTCGCCCACTTCCTGCTGCATGGCCTGACGGCGTTCGTCCGACAGCAGCTCCACCCCTTCGGCCCGGGCGCGCAGCTGCTCCAGCGCCTGCTGGGCGCTGCGGGCGGCCTCGAACACCCGCTGCGAGATATGGCCGTAGATCTCGGTGCCCGTCAGCTGCTCCAGAAGCTCGGCACGATCATTGGCGCTGGCGTTGAGGAAGGCGGCAAACCCGCCCTGCGCCAGCAGCATGGACTTGGTGAACCGGCCAAAATCCAGCCCGGTAATCGACTCCATGCGCCGCAGCTTGTCATTGATGTGGGTGGTGAGGATGGTGCCGTTGCCATCCGCCAGTTCCACCTTGGGTGCCTGCAGCTGGCCATCGGCCTTGTCACGTGCGCGGCGCTGGCTCCAGAACGCCCGGTACACCTGGCCCTGCACCTCGAACTCCACCTCGGCCAGGCAATCGGCGGTATGACGGGTCATGATCTCGTTGGTGGAGGCAGAAACCGTCTTGAGGCGTGGCGTTTCGTGATAGAGCGCCAGACAGATCGCGTCCAGCAGGGTGGACTTGCCCGCCCCCGTGGGGCCGGTGATTGCAAAAAGCCCGTTGTCGCGAAAGGGCGCGCGGGTGAAGTCGATCTTCCACTCGCCCTTGAGCGCGTTGAGGTTCTTCAGCCGCAGAGTAAGGATCTTCATGCTGCGCCCTCCGTCAGGCTGTCCACCACGCTGCGGTAGCACGCACGCAGCCGTACCTGCAGGGCTTCGTCCAGTGTCTCCTGCGCCATTCGCTTGTCGAACACCTCGAACGGGGTCAATTCGTCCAGCGTCTCGCGCTCGGCGGCGTGCAATGCCCCGGCCGTCTGGGTGCGCTCCCGGCGCAGGCGCAGCACTTCCACTGGCAGCCCTTGCGCAATCTGCTGCACCCGTGCCTGCAGATCCGAAAGGTAATCGTCGCCCCGAACGGTGACTTCCAGCCAGACCGGCTTCTCCGGCAGGGCCAGGCCTGCGGCCTGGTGGATGGCGATCTCCAGCTCGGCGAGCGTGCCGCGTACCGACGCCAGCGGCTGGAAGCACGGGACCTCCAGTGGATGCACGCGTGCCGGGGCTCCCGTCTGAAGCTCCACCAGCAGCACCTCCTTGCGCTGGCCGGTTTCGTCGAAGCTGAGCGGAATCGGGGCACCACAGTAACGCACATGGTCCAGCCCGCCCACCTTCTGCGGTCGGTGGATATGCCCCAGTGCGATGTAATCGGCCGGTGGGAAGGCAGCGGTCGGAAAAGCCTCCAGACTGCCCACGTAGATCTCGCGCACCGACTCGCTGGCGCTGGCGCCTACCGTGGTCAGGTGCCCGGTGGCCACAATCGGCAGCGCCTGCCCCAGCGCCTCACGCTGTCGGCACGCGTGGTCGTGCACCCTCTGGTAGTGATGGCGGATCGCTTCCTGCAGCGCGCGCTGCTTGTCCTCCGCACTTTGGCCCGACTGGCTGTGCAGCACGTCGCGCGGACGGATGAAAGGGATGGCGCAGACGATGGCCCCGGGGGAACCATCGCGCCGGCACAGGGTGAGCACCTGCCGGGCCGGGTCTTCAGCCAGGGCGGGCACCACCGTCACCCCCAGGCACGACAGCACAGGACGACTCTCTTCCAGCGTGGCCACCGAGTCGTGGTTGCCGCCCAAGAGCAGCAGTGCCACCCCGGCGCGATGCAAGTCCACTACCAGCCGGTTGTAGAGTTCACGCGCGTAGCTGGGGGGCGCGCCGGTATCGAAGATGTCACCGGCCACCAGCACGGCGTCCACCGCGTGTGCGTCCACCTGCCGAACGAGCCAGTCGATAAAGGCCTGATGCTCGGCATGCCGGGTCTTGCCCATGAAATGCTGGCCCAGATGCCAGTCGGAGGTGTGAAGAATGCGCATGGAATGAGAAACCGAAAGGATGGGGCAGATTGTAGCAAGCGGCACGGTACGGCTCGCGCTCTTCGAAAGCGGACTGTCCCTGTGCGCCTTTATGACGGCATGCGGACGCAGGCTCTCAGCCGGCACAGACCGCGTGTACCACACCACGCAGCCAGCAGTGGAGCGGGTCTGCATCCAGCCGCGGCGGCCATAACATCGACACCGTGATGTCCGGCAGGGCCACGGGCAAGGGGATGACCGACAGACCCTGCCGCAGATGGCGGGTGTGGTGCTCGGGTACGGTGGCCACGAGACCGGCGTCGCGCACCAGTGCCAGCGCCGGGGCAAAGCCGCCCACCGTGGCCACGATGGTGCGCGCCAACCCCAGCGCGCTCAGGGCGCCATCCACCGGGTCCTGCGCCGGGGCGTGACGGTCGTCGACTACGTGGCGTTCTGCAGCGTACTCGGTCGGGGTGAGCCCTGCCTTGTCCAGTGGATGACCGGCCCTGACAACAGCAACGAAGCGGTCTCGGAACAGGGCACGAGCATGGAAGTCGGGCGCAGTGGTGGCACCGACCACACCGATTTCCAGATCGGCGGCCCCTTCGCGCAAGGGTGCATTGCTGCGCTGCCCCTTGGGGCGAAAATGCAGATGAATGCCTGGCGCTTCGGCGGCCACCCGAGCCAACAGAGCGGCGCCGAAATTCTCCACGAATCCGTCGCTGCACAGCACGGTGAAGCGTTGCCGGACGGTGGATAGGTCCAAGGGCGCGGCCGGGCGCAACATCTGGCCGACTTCCTGGACCAGTCCACCCACGCGCGCACGCAAAGCCAACGCCCGGGGCGTGGGCACCAGGCCCCGTCCGGAGCGCACCAGTAAGGGGTCGCCCGTGGTGTCGCGCAGCCGCTGCAGGGTGCGGCTCATCGCAGAAGCGCTCAGACCCAGTCGCCGGGCGGCTCCGGCCACGCTGCCGGTGTCCAGCAGCGCTTCCAGAGCGATCAGAAGGTTGAAGTCGGGGGAGGTCATCGCGACAGCTTAGCACCCTGCCCTCATGCGTGCACCGGACGCAGGTGTCACTTGCAATCCATGCGTCTTCCGCCCGCACTGGCCACGACTTACGCTTCGGCCAACCCTGCAGCGGAAAAGGCCGCAGGGCGTGGCCCCGCTGGGGGCTCCGATTCTTCCCGCGTCCGGAGATACCCATGACCCTACCCTCTCTTCCTCCGACCTTACGCCCTCCACGGGCGGCGCTGACCAGCCTGGCGCTGGTATCGCTGTTGTCCTCGCTGGGTACCAGCATCGCCCCTGTAGCCCTCCCCGCGCTGGCAGCCGCCTTTCACGCACCATTTGTCCAGGTGCAGTGGGTGGTGGTGGCCTATCTCTTGGCGCTGACCACGGTGATCGTCAGCGCGGGCCGTCTGGGGGACCTCACCGGCCCACGGCGGCTGTTGCTGGCCGGCGTGGCGCTCTTCACGCTGTCGGCGGCCATTGGTGCAGTACCGCGTTTGCCGGTGGTAATCGGCGCGCGGGCCCTGCAGGGGGTGGGCGCGGCAGTGATGATGGCACTCAGCCTGGCCGCCGCCCATGCGCTGGTGACGACGGAGCGGGCGGGCCGGATAGTGGGGCTGCTGGGGACGGTATCGGCGCTGGGTACGGCATTGGGGCCGGCCGTAGGGGGAGCCCTGCTCGCGCTTGGCGGATGGCAGGCCCTGTTCCTGGCCCAAGTGCCGCTGGGCCTGCTGGCCTGGGGCCTGCTGTGGCTTCACCTGCCACCCGACCTGCCGCGTGCGCAGCTGGCCACGCCGTTCGATTGGGGAGGCAGCCTGCTCCTCGCAGCTACGCTGGCAGTTTATGCGCTGGCCATGACAGCGCGGGCCGAAGCCCCTGCCGCTCCACGCCTCATGCTGCTGGCGTGCGCAGTCGCAACCGGCACGGGCTTGGTGCTTCACCTTGGCCGAAGCCCGCATCCGCTGCTGAAACTGGCCCTGCTGCGAGATCCGCTGTTAGCCAGCGGGCTGGTCACCAGCGCCGCAGTTGCCAGTGTAATGATGGCCACGCTGGTGGCCGGCCCCTTCTACCTGTCGGGCGCCCTGAGGCTGGAGGCCGCACCGCTTGGCGCGGTCATGGCGCTGGGCCCGCTGGTGGCGGCTCTGTGCGCCTGGCCTGCCGGACGTTGCGTGGACCGGCTGGGTGCGCCGCGCATGGCGCTGGCCGGGCTTGCCGGCATGGCCGGGGGGTGTGCGGCCTTGGTCTTGCAGGCCCCAACAGGCGGAGCACTGGGGTATGCGCTGTCCTTGGCCGGGCTGACAGGCGGTTACGCATTCTTCCAGACGTCCAACAACACCCAAGTGCTGGGCACTGCCGGCCCGGCGCAGCGTGGGCTGGCAAGCGGCCTGCTCAACCTCGCACGCCATCTGGGCCTGATCACCGGGGCTACGCTGATGGGGTCGGCCTTTGCCGGGGCAGCAGGCGGCCGGGACCCGGCGCACGCCTCCGCCTTCGCGCTGCGTCACGCGCTGGCCTACACCTTCAGCCTCGCCATTCTCGTGCTGGGTCTGGCCGTGCTGGCAACAGTATGGGGGCTGCGGTACGGCCGACGCGCCTGAGCGCAAACCGAGCAAGAGCGGGCCACGTCTGCAGCGGTGGCGTGCTTGGTGTATCCTGCGCGCCTGTCATCCTCACCGCCCTGCCCGTATTCACATGCGCATCCAGGATTTCCACCAGGCACTGGCCGACATCGGTGCCCGACCCTGCCATATCGGCCGCATCACCCGCGCCTGGCTCAAGGGGCTGCCGCTCGATCACGGCACCTTGCGTCAGCGGGGCGAGCACTATTTCCCGCGTGTGGTGCGCGAAGGCCTGCCACAGGTGAGCCACACTCTGGACACACTGGCCCGCATCCATGCGCAGCATGCGGCCGCGGACGGCTCCCTGCGGCTGCTTGTTGCTCTGGCCGACGACCAACTGGTAGAGAGCGTGTTGTTGCCACGCGACGGCCTGTGCGTTTCCAGCCAGGTAGGCTGCGCGGTGGGCTGCACTTTCTGCATGACCGGTAAGAGCGGCCTGCTGCGTCAGCTGGGCAGTGCCGAGATCGTGGCGCAGGTGGCGCTGGCGCGACGGCTGCGTCCGGTAAAGAAGGTGGTGTTCATGGGGATGGGCGAGCCGGCCCACAATCTGGACAACGTACTGGAGGCCATCCAGCTGCTTGGCACCGACGGCAACATCGGCCACAAGAACCTGGTGTTCTCGACCGTGGGCGACGCCCGGGTGTTCCAGCGGCTGCCGACGCTGGCGGTGCGGCCGGCGCTGGCCCTGTCGCTACACACCACGCGGGCCGACCTGCGTGCTCAGCTGCTGCCACGCGCGCCGCGCATCACACCCGAGGCGCTGGTGGCGCAGGGTGAAGCCTATGCCCGTCTGGTGGACTATCCCATCCAGTACCAGTGGACGCTGCTGGCCGGCATCAACGACACTCAGGAAGAGCTCGATGCAGCGGTAGGCCTGCTCAAAGGCCGATACGGCGTGCTCAACCTTATCCCTTACAACAGCGTGGTGGGCGACAGCTACCGTCGCCCCAGCAGCGCCCGCATCGAGACCATCCGTCGGTACCTGCAGAGCCATGGCATTCTTACCAAGATCCGCGACTCGGCGGGTCAAGAGGTGGAAGGCGGCTGCGGGCAGCTGCGGGCGCGGGCGGCCGGGCTGATCGACCATAGCCGCCTGCTGCGCCGCAAGGCGAGCGCCGGGGCTGCGCCTTCGGCCGGCTAGCCGCCAACGGGGAAGGCCGCCTCAGGGTTGGCCGAAGCAGGGGGCGCTGCCGGTACCGTGCCGGCTGCCCGCCGGGCCAGCCGTTCGGTAAGAAAGCCGCGCAGCGCCTGTACCACCGGGCTGAGCTGGCGCCGGTCGGCGCACAGCAGGTTGAGCGGCGCCGCTTCACCTTGCCATTCCCCACATAAACGCACCAGCCGGCCGGTCTGCAGGTCGTCGGCCACGTCCAACGCCGACTTGTAGGCGATGCCATGCCCTGCCACCGCCCAGCGCCGCACGGCCTCGCCGTCGTCGGCCATGCGGTCCCCACGCACCGTCACCGTCGCCACTTCGCCTTCCCGCTCAAAACGCCAGACGCTGTGCAGCTCTTCACCCAGGATGTAACACAGGCAATTGTGCCGCTCCAGCTCGTGGGGGGTGCCTGGATAGCCGGCACGGGCCAAGTAGGCGGGCGCGGCACACAATACCCGACGGTTGAAAGCCGCCAGGGGCAGCGCGATCAGGCTGGAGTCCGACGGCGCACCATAGCGCACCGCCAGGTCCACCGGCTGCCGGTAGATATCAGCCAGCCGGTCCGAAAGCTGCACGCGCAGTGTGACCTGCGGATGCTGCGCCTGGAAGGCGTCCAGCCAAGCCAGGATGACGTTGCGGCCCAGATCCGACGGCAGGGACAGCTGCAGCAAGCCACGCATCACCTGCTGCCCACCTTGCACAGCGTCACGTCCGGTGGCCAGCAGCTCCAGCGCCTGGCGGCAATGGGCGAGGAACAGCTCGCCCTGCGGCGTCAACCGCAGACTGCGGGTGGAGCGCACCAGCAGGGGGGCCTGCAGCTCAGCTTCAAGACGCTTCACCGCAGCGCTGGCCGCCGCTGGTGTTACTCCCAGCTGTCGGGCTGCCCCCGACAGGCTGCCGGCATCGACTGCACGAACGAAAACCTCCAGATCCTGCAAGCCCTGCATTTTCAAATCCAGCATGAAAGTGGTTAAAAAGAATGGCAGTTTTTCAATCTGAACAATAAGACGATGATAGCACCTGTCCCGTCCGGCCTGGCCGGACGGCCAAGACCAACATTGCAAATCACACGAGACCGAACCATGGACATTGCTGAACTGGCCTGCCGCCGCTACACCACCAAGGCTTTCGACCCCACCTTCCGCCTGAGCGCAGAGCAGGTAACCCAGATCGAAACGCTGCTGCGTTTCAGCCCCTCCTCCACCAACCTGCAGCCCTGGCATTTCTTTATCGCCTCCAGCGACGAAGGCAAGGCCCGTGTGGCGCGCGCCACAGCAGGCGCCTATGCCTTCAATGAAGCCAAAGTGCGCAATGCCTCCCATGTAGTGGTGTTCTGCACGCGGGCGATGGCAGACGATGCCCACCTTGATGCGGTGCTGGCGCAGGAGGCCCGCGACGGCCGCTTTGCCGACGAAGCCGCGCAGGCTGGCCAGCAGCGAGGCCGCGCACACTTCGTCAATATGCACCGATTCGAACTACGGGATGCACAGCACTGGATGGAAAAGCAGGTCTATCTCGCGGTCGGCACGCTGCTCTTGGGCGCGGCAGCGCTGGGCATCGACGCCTGCCCGATCGAGGGCTTTGACCAGAAGGTGATGGATGAGGCGCTGGGCTTGCGCGAGCGTGGCCTCGTCAGTGCGGTGATCGTGGCGTTGGGCAAGCGCAGCGCCGAGGACTTCAACGCACGCCTGCCCAAATCCCGCCTGCCAGCCGACAGCGTCATCACCCGGCTGTAAGGAAAGAACAGCCTGCCGCTCAGGCAGGCAGATAGCGCGCCAGCAGGGCCGGCGTGTCAGGCGCTCCGAGCGCCAGCGCCGCATCCAGCGCGGAAGCGCCGCGCAGGTCGCGGGCCGCCGCATCGGCGCCATGGTTCAGCAGCAGCGTAGTCACGTCCACCCGGTTGAACATCGCCGCCAGCATCAGCGCCGTCTTGCCATCCGGTGAGGCACTTTCCGGATCGGCGCCGTGATCAAGCAGCAGCTGCACCACGTCCACAAAGCCCTTGAAAGCCGCGCCGGCCAGCGGCTTCTGCCCCATGTCGTTGGCCACTTCCGGATCAGCGCCATGCTCCAGCAGGGCGCGGGCGGTTTCCAGATGCCCGTGATAGCAGGCGAGCATGAGCAGGCTGTCTCCGCGCTGGTTGCGCAGGTTGGGCGGCACCCCCTTTCCCAGCAGAGGACGCAAACGGACGGCATCACCCAGACGCACCAGCTGGAATACCTGCTGGGCAAAGGCCAGGGTTTCGTCATCCATGCCTGCGGGAACGGCAACGGTGGGCTTGGCGGCTTCTTGCATGGATACTCCTTGAGGTGGCAGACAGGCACGCCCCGGACGGGGCCTGCGCTGCACAGAAGCAAGCCTTGCGCCTGCCCCGAGCAGCCCAGGGATCTCAAGGCCGCCCTCATGGTCCGGCTGGCCTGGACGGCTCACAGCGTTGGCCGAAGCCGGCGCGCCGCCTACGCACCCGCTTGCGCCCATTTACGCTGAAGGCGGGGGCTGCCTGAAAGGCGGCGGGCGCTAGGCGCCGAACAAGCCCTGCTGGCGTGCCGTTTCCAGCTGCGCTTCGAGATACGCCCACAGCCGGGGGCAGCCGGCTTGGATCGGCGGGCCGATGCGGCGCACCACGCGCGCATGGCTGATCCCGTTCTCGCGCCAGCTCTGGCCGTTGTTGGCCAGGTTCAGCAGCACCGGCATGGCCCGATCGGCCGCGTGTGCAAAGCGTGCTTCCGGCGTCTGGGCAGCCTCGAACTCGTGCCACAGCCCCAGGAACTCTGCGGCCTGTGCCTCGGGCAACAGGCCGAATATGCGTGTGACGGCGGCAAGCTCGGCCGCCTTGCGCTCCTCCCATCCCTCCTCGGCGTAGACGATGGTGTCGCCAGTTTCGATTTCACCGATGTCGTGCAGCAGCAGCATGCGGATCACCCGGTCGATGTCCACCGGCGAGTCGGCATACGGCGCGAGCGAGGCGGCCAACAGTGCGATCTGCCAGCTGTGTTCGGCAGAGTTTTCCTGCCTGTCCAGCCCCAGCGGGCGCGTCTTGCGCGTCACGCCTTTGAGCCTGTCGATTTCCAGAATGAAGCGGACTACCGATTCCATGTTGCATCTCCACGATCTGACGGGCGCGACTCTACCACAGCGGCGGCGTTTGGCCGCGTCCGCAGCATAGGCCAGCGTGCAGGCGGAGGCGGCTGCCCGGTAGAAGTGGCAGCCGCCCGCAGGGTTGGCCGAAGGTTTCGGCCAACTCGAGAACGAAGAAGGGCCCGTTCGCACAGGCCCTTGAGCAACGCGACGCTTCAGCGCTCGGCGTACAGATGCCGGGCGTGAAAGTGCAGATGCGCCTCGATGAAACTGGCCACGAAGTAGTAGCTGTGGTCGTAGCCTGGCTGCATGCGTAACTCCAGCGGCCAGCCCGCCTTCCGTGCCGCGGCGACCAGCACCTCAGGCTGCAATTGCTCGCCCAGGAAGCTGTCGGCCTCGCCTTGGTCCACCAGCGCCGGTAGTGAGACAGCATGGGTGGCGAGCAGCCGAATGCTGTCGTACGCCGCCCAGGCCGAGCGATCGTTGCCCAGATAGGCGGCAAAGGCCTTTTGCCCCCAGGGCACGTCACAGGGGTTGACGATGGGCGAGAACGCCGAGACCGAGCAGTAACGTCCGGGATTGCGCAGCGCCAGCATCAGCGCACCGTGCCCGCCCATGGAATGGCCGCTGACCGAACGCTGCGCCGTCACCGGGAAGTGCGCCTCCACCAGCGCGGGCAGCTCGGTGGCGACATAGTCGTACATCCTGTAGTGTGCCGACCACGGCGCCTCGGTCGCATTGACGTAGAATGACGCCCCTTGGCCCAGGTCGTAGCCCTCCGCATCCGCCACTTCCGCACCGCGTGGGCTGGTGTCCGGCATGACGAGAGCCAGCCCGAGCTCGGCGGCCACCCGCTGTGCACCAGCCTTGGTGGCGAAGTTCTCATCGGTACAGGTTAGCCCCGACAGCCAGTACAGCACCGGCACCTTGCGGCCTTCGGCGGTCTGCGGCGGCAGGTAGACGGCAAAAACCATGTCGGTCCCGGTAGAAACCGACCGATGCCGGTAGCGCTTGTGCCAGCCGCCGAAGGCGCGCTGGCTGGACAGGCATTCCAGTGTGCTCATGCCAGACTCGCCTCAGAAATGGATCACGCTGCGAATCGACTTGCCTTCATGCATCAGGTCGAAGGCGGTGTTGATCTCTTCCAGCGGCATGGTATGGGTGATGAAGTCGTCCAGCTGGAACTCGCCTTTGAGGTAGCGTTCCACATAGCCGGGCAGTTCGGAGCGGCCGCGCACGCCGCCGAAGGCAGAGCCCCGCCATACCCGACCGGTGACCAGCTGGAACGGTCGGGTGGAGATTTCCTCGCCCGCACCGGCCACGCCGATGATGACCGATTCGCCCCAGCCTTTGTGGCAGCACTCCAGGGCAGAGCGCATCACCTGCACGTTGCCGATGCACTCGAAGGAGAAGTCCACGCCGCCATCCGTCATCGCGACGATGACGTCCTGGATGGGCTGGTCGTGCTCGCGCGGGTCGACGAGGTCGGTGGCACCCAGCTTGCGGGCCAGCTCGAACTTGGAGGGATTGATGTCGATGCCGATAATACGGCTGGCCCCGGCCATGCGGGCGCCGATGATGGCTGACAGACCGATGCCGCCCAGACCGAAGATGGCCACGGTGTCGCCAGCCTTGACCTTGGCGGTGTTCATCACCGCCCCCATGCCGGTGGTCACGCCGCAGCCGAGCAGGCATACCTCTTCCAAGGGGGCGGACTGGTCGATACGGGCCAGTGCGATCTCGGGCAGCACGGTGTATTCGCTGAAGGTAGACGTGCCCATGTAGTGGTAGATGGGTTTGCCGTCCTTGGAGAATCGGGTGGTGCCGTCCGGCATCAGGCCCTTGCCCTGGGTGGCGCGGATGGCTTGGCATAGGTTGGTCTTGCCGGAGCGGCAGAACTTGCACTCACCGCATTCGGGTGTGTAAAGCGGGATCACGTGATCGCCCACTGCCACGCTGGTAACCCCATCGCCCACCGCTTCCACGATGCCGGCCCCCTCGTGTCCGAGGATACAGGGGAACACGCCCTCGGAATCCTTGCCCGACAGGGTGTAGGCATCGGTATGGCAAACGCCGCTGGCCACGATGCGCACCAGCACCTCGCCGCGTTGCGGCGGCATCAGGTCTACCTCTTCGATGGAGAGCGGCTGGTTGGGCGCCCAGGCTACGGCAGCACGGGTTTTGATCATGTTCATCTGCGGGGCTCCTTGTGGATGGGCTTTCATTGTAGAAAGCGCCGGCCGGGAAACAATCCGGGCGGACAGAAAGATATTTTTTCGGTACCGTAAAAATGATGCACTGGGAAGGGATCGTAGAATTCGTGACGGTGGTCGAGACACAGAGTTTCACCGTCGCTGCCCAGAGACTCGGCGTGTCGGTGGCTCAGGTCAGCCGCCAGATCTCGGCGCTGGAGGCCCGGTTGGCCACGCGCCTGTTGTACCGTACCACCCGCAAGGTCAGCGTGACGGAAGCGGGCCAGCTGTTTTACCAGCATTGCCGACCGCTGCTGGATGGGCTGCAGGCCGCCGAGCAGGCTCTGTCACAGTCACAGACGCGCCCTACCGGCCACGTGCGCCTGACGGCGCCAGTGTATTACGGCGAGACGGTGGTCGCGCCGGTGCTGCACCGCTATCTCTTGGACTTCCCTCAGGTAACAGCCGAACTCATCCTCGACAACCGCAAGATCGACCTGGTGGCCGATGGCTTCGATCTGGGCATCCGCCTGGGCCCGATGGATGGCTCTTCCCTCGCGGTCAAGCGGCTGGCCAGCCGCATCCATCATGTCTGCGCCGCACCCGACTATCTTTCCCGCCACGGCGAACCGCACACGCTATCCGAGCTGTCGAGCCACCAGTGCCTGGTAGGCACCATCGATGTGTGGCGCTTCTCGGTAGGCGACCGGCTGCACGAAATGCGGGTGTCGGGCCGCCTGCGCTGCAACAACGGCACTGCACTCGTGGATGCGGCACTCAAGGGCCTGGGCCTGATCCAGCTGCCGGACTACTACGTGGCACGCCATATCGAGGCCGGTACGCTGGTGCCGGTGCTGACGGCCTATACGCTGGAAGACGGAATATGGGCCACTTGGCCACGCAGCCGCTACCTGCCCCCGAAGGTCAGCCGACTGGTGGACTATCTGCAAACGACGATCGCCCCTGCTCCGCCCGCAGCGCCGACGATCCCTGCCTAGCCACGTTGGCCGAAGCGCTTCGTGCGGTGCGCACCCACCCGGCGCCCAGACGGTGGGGGCAACGGCACGGCGCCCTGCCCGACAGGCCCATCCGGAACGTGCCGGAACGCTCGCGGTTACCCGGCGCCCGCTGCCGGCCCGATTCAAAATTAAGCCGTCACCGTACAAACATACAGTCTTCCGGCTGGGCATAGGGAGGGGCCATTCTGGGCGAGAGGGATGCCGAGGTACGGCACCGGCCCGCCGGGCATGGACAGCCAATGTCTGTCCTGCCTCAGAAGCCGGCATAGCCGTTTCCACACGTAAGCCTGCCTGAGTGCGGCCTGCGTCTCCTGCCTTTGGCTGATTTCGGGGTGCTTCACTGGCCGGCACGGCGGCCTCACACTACGCTGGAGGCATCGGACCCTGCCGCCCAAGCGACCCCATCATGAAACCTGTTCCCACTTTGATGCTGCTGGTGCTGGCCGGTAGCCAACCTGCCCACGGGCAGCCCTTGCTAAGGGAGGCTTCGGCACCGCTACCGGTGCAGCCCCCGGGGCACCGTCTCCCTCATCAGTCCCCCATCCCACTGCAGGCACCGCTGCCCATGGTAACCGAGCCTGCGACGGAGGATTTGCACCCGCTGGAAGCCGGGCCAGCCGCACCTTCGGCCTCCCGTGCCAAAGCAGCGCCCCGTACCGGCCACGGGCGCACCGGCGCAAGACGCCGGCCTTAGTGCTTGCGACATGAAAGACGCCCTGGCCCGCTTTCTGCCTCTGCATGGGCTGACGTACAGCCGCTTCGAGCATCCGCCGGTCTACACCTGCGAGGACGCGTGGCACCTCGCGCCGGAACTACCGGGGGCCGAAACCAAGAACCTGTTCCTCTGCGAGGTCAAGGGACGGCGCCATTTCCTGCGCGCGCTTCCCGCCACTGCCACTGCCGACCTGCGGCTACTTTCCGATGTGCTGGAAGTAAAGAGGCTGCGCCTGGCCTCGGCGGACGGGCTCCTGCATCATTCGGGGTCTGACCCCGGTGGCCGTCACGCTGCTGGCGGCCTTCAACGATCCGGACAGTGCCGTGGAGATAGTGTTGAACCGCCGGCTCTGGTTGGCCGAAGCCGTGCTATGCCATCCGCTTATCAATACCGAACCCCTCGCTTTGCCCCACGATCACTGGCACGCTTTCTCGCACTCACCCGGCGCCCCCCGCGCAGCGTGGACATGTCTCAGCCTGCTTCGTCTGCCCGCCAGCCTGCTGATCCTTAAGGGTTTATTCTACGGCCATGGCTGGCAGGCATCGGTTTTGCCAATGGTTTTCTGCCGTCTCTTCCCGTGCTGCGCACGCCCGGGAAGGCATGTCTTTTGACAAGAAAGGAAACCGACCGATGAAAAAACCGATGACTGCCGTAAAAACTCTCACCATCGCTGCCCTGATGGCCCTGGCCGCAGGCCCCGCAATGGCCGCCTCGGCCACCACCACGGTGGTGAGCGAAACCACCACCCTCACCCCGGTGGACCCGTCCAGCGTCAGCGTGCTGCCGGACGGTACCGTAGTTGCCCAGCCCGGCGGTGTGCCGGTACAGCAGTACAGCACCACCGACACCGTCACCACTACCACGAATGGTCAAGGTGGCACCAATACCCAGGATTACCGTATCGGCCAAGGCCAGCCTGCCTCGCAGGGGCAAGTGCATGGTCAGGGCAGCCAAGCACAGCAGCCGCATACCCCGATGCACGGGCAACAGAGCCAGATGCAAGGCCAGCCTGGGAAAATGCCGGCCCAAGGTGTTCCCGACACCCAGTCGCTACTGCCCAAGCCGATGACCTCCGAGCAAGGGGTGGAGTACATCTCCGGGGGGGTGGGCGATGCCTCGCAGAAGGCGATGAACAGCGCCCGCGGCTACAACCTTAAGCTGACCTTTGCCGCACCCACCGGCGAATATCTGGCCGACGTGCAGGTGCGCGTCGTGAACGCCAAGGGTCAGACGGTTCTGGATACCGTTTCCACCGGCCCGCTGCTGTATGCCAAGCTACCGGCCGGTAGCTATCGCGTCACGGCCGCCGTCAACGGTCAAGAGCAGACCCGCAAACTGACCGTATCGTCCAAGAAAGCTGCATCCACCGCCTTCACCTTCAAACAGAAGTAAGGCAGCACTACAAAGCGAACACGGCCCCGGTCCTGGCTGGACCGGGGCCGTGCGTTTGCAAGAACGGATCAGGCTGGCAGTTTCAACCTGCGCCCCTGGCGCACCGGCCCCGCTGCCGCCTCGATTTGGGTGGCTACCTCGCGCCGCCAGCCCAGCATGAACGCCCACTCGGCCACGATGAACAGCGGACCGATCAAGAGGCCGATCAGGTCGTCTACGAAAGCCGGCTTGCGCCCTTCGAACAGATGACCCAGGAACTGCAGCATCCACCCCATCAGGAAAAGTCCGGCAGCCACCACCAGCCACAGTGGGGTGGGCATGGCGGCCACCGCCACCCCTGCCCAGAGTGCCAACCCCATGAAGGCCAGCATCGCCCAGCCAAAGCCTCGGTCCAGCCGGAAGTAGTACACCAGCGTGGCGAGGACGGCCGCGTGCGCCGGCGTCAACAACAGCGGCCCCAGCGCCCACTGGGGACGGCCCAGAAGCGCAGCGACAGCGATCACGATCAGCGGGATGCCGAAGAAGTGGGTGAGAATGTTGCGGCGGTCGCGATGGTAGGCCGCATACTGGATCAGGTGTTCGTTGAGCGTCTTCATCGGCTGGCTCCCTGAGCACGGATGATCGTGCCCTGCTGGTAAACAGTGTGGTGGGGGGCTCTTGGCCGGCCCTTTCACGCATTCTGGCGTCATTGTACGCCTTCAGCCATGCTGTACGGCGACGGCGCTCGCTGGTGAGGGCAGAGGGCCTCGTTTAGCATGCCCCCGTATGTTGCAACAAGGAACCCCCGTGCTGACCGTCCACCACCTGAACAACTCGCGCTCGCAGCGCATCCTGTGGCTGCTCGAAGAATTGGGCGTGCCCTATGAGATTCGTCCCTACCAGCGCAACCCGGAAACCCTGCTCGCGCCGCGCACCCTGAAGGGCGTGCACCCCTTGGGCAAGGCACCGGTCGTCACCGATGGCGACATCACCGTCGCAGAATCGGGCGCCATCATCGAATACCTGGTCGACACCTACGGGGCTGGCCGGCTCAAGCCGGCCGTGGGCACCCCGGCAAGAAGGCAGTACACCTATTGGCTACACTACGCCGAAGGCTCGCTGATGCCCTTGCTGCTGATGAAGCTGGTGTTCTCGCGCCTGTCGCATCCGCCGATGCCGGTGCTGCTGCGGCCCATGACCGGCATGATCGCCCGCAGCGTGAGCGAGCGCTATCTGCAGCCACAACTGGCCCAGCACTTCGCCCACATCGAAACCAGCCTGGCCACCAGCGGCTGGTTCGCCGGAGACGAACTGACGGCAGCCGACATACAGATGAGCTTCCCGCTGGAGGCGGCAGCGGCTAGCATGCAGCAGGTAGAGCGCTACCCGGCCATCCGTGCCTTTCTCACCCGCATCCGCGATCGCCCCGCCTACCAGCGGGCGCTGGAAAAAGGCGGCGAATATGGTTTTGCGCTCCGTTCGCCCGATTGATTTTCTAGACGCAACCGTCATGCCCGTTACCGCCCCTGCCCGCCCGCTGGACCCGGCCGAACGCTTCTTCTGGATGCTGGACCGGCTCTCCACCATGAACTTCCTTGTCCTGGCCGAACTGGCCGGTCACGTGGAGCCCGCCACGCTCAAGGCTGCACTCGACCGTGTACAGGCCTGCCATCCGATGGCCCGGGTGCGCATCGACCGGTCCGCGGCCGGCGACCTGGAATTCGTGCCGGACGTCACACCCATCCCCTTGGCGGTACAGGTCACCACCGCCCGCGAGGATGCGCTGGCCGCCACGCTGGCCTGGCGCTTTCAGCCCAACGAAGCGCCACTGATCCGTGCACTGTGGTTGCCCGCCGAAGGCGGAGGCTGGCTGGCCCTGACCTTCCACCACGCCATTGCCGATGGCCGGTCGGCCATGGCTTTCCTCCAAGAGGTGCTCGCAGCTGCGGCTGGCGAGCAGGTAGAGACCACACATCCGCTCCACCCGCCCCTGCATGCGCTTTATCCGCCACAGTGGCAGGCGGAGGCTCGCGGTGAGGCGGCGCAGTCGGTGCGTCAGGCACGCAAGGCCGCGCTCAAGCGCCACGGCCGCCCCGAGACGCTGCCAGCGCACCGGCCTTCGGCCAACCCGGCCCACCCCGCTCTGGCGCGCATCCTGTTGTCGGCTCCGACGACCAGCGCCCTGCAACGCTGCGCCCGCGCGGCAGGCACCACGGTGCACGGTCTGATCGGTGCTGCGCAACTTTTGGCACTCTGTCAGACGTTTGGGGATGCCGCCGCGCACGTCCTGTCGCTGACGAGCCCGGTGGATCTGCGCGCCAGCTTGGTGGAGCCGGTCAGTCCGGCCACGCCGGGCTTTTATGTCAGCCTGCTCACCACCAACGCGCACGTGATGCCGGGCGCCGACCTCAAGGACCTGGCCCGGACATTGAGCGATGACATCCGTCTGCAGCGCGAGCGCGGAGACGGCCATCTGCTGTATGAGATGATGGCGCCGCTGATTGCCCTGCCCGCCACCGACGCCGGCCTGGCCGCGTTTGGCGAGGCAGTGCTCGCCACGCCGCCGTCCTCGCTCGTCAGCAATGTGGGCGTGATCGAAGGTCCCGCCCTGCTGGAGGGGCTGACGGTAGAACGTCTGTCTTTTGCACTGTGCCCGATGCCCTACCAGCCGCTTTTCACCGCGGTCAGCACCTGGCGCGGCGAGATGACGCTCAATCTCAACTGGGATGCTGCCCGGCTGGAAAGCTCCGCGGCCCTAAAGGTGCGTGAGGCGATGGCACATCACCTGCACACCCTGTCCGCCTCGGCCATCGAAGCCTGACACGCAAAAAAGGCGACCCGTGGGTCGCCTTGTCCTGTCCGCCAGACGGCTCAGCCGTAATGGCACACATAGTGCAGCGTCTCGCTCACCTCGATGGTGAAACTGCTGTCGGCCTCGACATGGAAGGCGTCGCCCGCGCGGTAATCGCTGGCGGTGGTCTGCCCCGCAAGCGTGACGCTACAGACCCCCTCGATGACCTCGATCACCTCCGGCGCAGCGGTGTTGAACACCAGCTTGCCCGGCAGGATCACCCCAACCGACTTGCGACTGCCATCGGGCAGGGTAATGGCATGGCTGACGCACTTGCCTTCGAAATAAACATTCGCCTTCTTGCTGACGCTGACGTTGCTGAATTGCTGCTCCATGGGTTCTCCGTGTCGGTATGCCAAGGGCTTATCGCTGCCCGTCCGACAAGTTAACCATAAGCGGCCGCCCAGGTCACGCCCGCTCAATAGAAGCGCACCGGCTCTCCGTCGCGTCCGAAGGCCACATAGCGGCTGATGTCACCGCCGGTGCGCACCGTCTGCACCATGCGCTTGAGTGCCTGGTCCACCTCTTCGGCCGAGGGCGGCTCGCTGCCCTTACCCGAGAGCGCCGCCACGAACACCATCAGCCATGGCTGCCCGGTGGCTTCGGACTCCTCGCGCAGCGCGTCAAAATCGCCCACTTCATCCGGGTGCTTGTCCACGCATAGCATCGGTTCAAGTACGCCGCCTTCGCCACGTTCGAAATGCAGACGCTCCTCCGGGGTGGCATCCTCGGGCAGGACTGCGTCCACGAACACGAACAGCAGGCGCTGCGGGCTACTCTGCTGGCGCGCAGCCTGCAGTAACTGGGAAAAATCTTTCAGGGTGGTCATCAGACGACAATCCCGTGGCAGTAAAAGCCTCATTGTAGGCGAGCCGGCGGATTTGCCCATCCACCGGATGACGGAGGCGCGCCCGCTTCTGCCGGAACCGGGCAGGACGTCAACCTCCGGCGTTGCCGACCGTTAGCCAGAGAGCCCCAAGGAGATGCAGCATGACCCAAGACAACAAACACATCCGCTACCTTGCAGAACACCTGCTCCACACCGGCGTAAACGACCTGACCGACCGGGAAAGGCACGCCCTGCTGCGAATCGCCCGCAAGCTGCAGGCCAACCGCAGCGACCAGCCCCTGCACGACCCTGGGCTGACTTTCGGCGAGCGGCTAGCCGACCGTGTAGCCGAATTCGGTGGTTCGTGGACCTTCATCACGCTGTTCGGGGCTTTCCTGTTCGGCTGGGCGCTCGTCAACACCGAGATCCTCGGAGCGCGGGCATTCGACCCCTACCCTTACGTGTTTCTCAACCTCGTGCTGTCGATGCTGGCCGCGATCCAAGCCCCGATCATCATGATGTCGCAGAACCGGCAAGCCGCGCGTGACCGGATGACAATGCTGCGCGATTTCGAGGTAAACCTGAAGGCGGACGCTTCGATTGATGAACTTCATCGCCGTCTGGACCATCTGACCTGGCAGGTGCTGTCGGACCTGGATGCCATCCGCCGCACCCTGCGCCCCGCGCCCCCGGAAGAAGAAGCTCCGCCACTGCAGTAACTGGGCGCGCCTTGCCACCGCCACCGTCGCACCGACCATTGCGGCGGGCACGACAGGAGACCCCCATGACGATCGATAAAGACAACCAGACTCTTCCCACCGAACGTACCCAGGCCTCGGCTCACAATGACGGGCGTCGGGCTTTCCTGTCATTTACCCTCGCCTCGGGTTTTGCCATGGCAGTCCAGCCTGTGATGGCCGGCGCGATTACCACCGACGGTACCGGCCTGCTCACCTCGACAGTTGCCATCCCGGTCAGCAGCGGTATGCTGCCCGCCTATCAGGCACGCCCCGCCGAGGCCAAGGGGCTATTGCCGGTGGTGCTGGTGGTGCAGGAGGTCTTCGGTGTGCACGAACACATTCAGGATCTGTGCCGGCGCTTGGCCAAGTCAGGCTATCTGGCCATCGCGCCGGAACTCTACTTTCGCCAAGGGGACCCGCGGGCTTACAAGGCTATCGGCGACCTGGTCTCGAAGCTGGTCAGCCGGGTGCCGGACCAGCAGGTAATGGCTGATCTCGATGCCACCCTCGCCTGGGCTTCGGCCAACGGGGGAGACAGCGAGCGTGCCGCGGTGACTGGCTTCTGCTGGGGTGGACGCATCGTCTGGCTGTACGCCGACCACAACCCACGCCTGAAGGCCGGAGTGGCCTGGTACGGTAAGCTGGCCGCCGAGCGGACCGAGAACACGCCCATCCAGCCGGTCGACGTGGCGACACGCCTCAAGGTACCGGTGCTGGGCCTTTATGGCGGCGAGGATGCCAGCATCCCACACGACACCATCGAGGCGATGCGCGCTGCGCTGCTGAACGCGCCGGCGCGTTCCGAGATTCGCGTATACCCCGACGCCGGCCACGGCTTCAATGCCGACTACCGACCCAGCTACAACGCGCCCGCCGCCACAGACGGCTGGGCACGGATGCTCGAATGGTTCACCCACCACGGCGTCCGTTAGACAGCTTTTGCCGAAAACCTTACCGGGCGGCCCGCCTCTGGGCCGGCTGCCCCTTCGCGGCGGGATTTGTTATCATTGTTTATTGCAATGGAAAACCGAGCTGACGATTGATGGCTATCACCCTCAAAACCCCGGAAGACATCGAGAAGATGCGCGTAGCCGGCCGCCTGGCAGCCGAAGTGCTGGACTACATCACCCCATTCGTGAAACCTGGCGTGACCACGGAAGAGCTGGACCGCCTCTGCCACGACTACATGGTGAACGTACAGGGCACCATTCCCGCTCCGCTCAACTACGCTCCGGACGGCAGCAACCCCTACCCCAAGTCGATCTGCACCTCGATCAACCACGTCATCTGCCACGGCATCCCCAATGACAAGCCGCTCAAGAGCGGCGACATCATGAATATGGACATCACCGTGATCAAGGATGGCTACCACGGCGATACCAGCCGGATGTTCTACGTGGGCGAGGTGAGCGAACACGCCCGCCGCCTGTGCAAGATCACCTACGAATGCATGTGGAAAGGGATCGAAAAGGTGAAGCCGGGCGCGCGCCTGGGAGACATTGGCTATGCCATCCAGCAGCATGCAGAAAACGCCGGCTACAGCGTGGTGCAGGAATTCTGCGGCCACGGCATCGGCAAGAAATTCCACGAAGAACCGCAGATCCTGCACTACGGCCGGCCTGGCACCGGGCTGGGACTCCAGGCGGGGATGATCTTCACCATTGAGCCGATGATCAACCAGGGCAAGCGCCATCTGCGCATCCTGGGCGATGGCTGGACGGTGGTGACCAAGGACCGCAGCCTTTCCGCCCAGTGGGAGCACACCGTCCTGGTCACCGAAACCGGCTACGAGATCCTTACCACGTCGGAGGGCACGCCGCCCAAACCGGTTTTCAGGCACTGATGAAGCCGCCCCGCCAGCGGGGACGGAAACGGAAGGAAGGCGTGGCCGGGGCCACGCCTTCTGCTTTTTGGCAAGCCGCCAGCAAGGCGCAACCACGAGGAGGTATAACATGTCCATCCAACAGCCCAGCATCACCGTTTCCACGAGGGACCTCGAGCGTCTGAGTACCCTGCTTGCAGGCGCGGCGGGCCAAACCGAGGCCGGCCGCGCACTGGAGGCAGAACTGGACCGTGCCCACGTAGTGGAGGACGACGCCTTGCCTGGGGATGTGGTGGCCATGCACCGCCGCGTCCGATTCTCGCAAGAGGACGGCCCCTGCCGCGAGATGACGCTGGTGTACCCGCATGAGGCCGATGCCGAACAGGGCCGCATCTCGGTGCTGGCCCCAGTAGGCAGCGCACTGCTCGGGCTGTCGGTCGGCCAGCGCATCCGTTGGCCGTTGCCCTCGGGCGCGCACACCATCCTGACCATTGAGGCGGTCACCGCCTGACCGGCCGATACCGCCCCAGTCCAAGGGTTGGCCGAAAAGAAAACGGGCAGCCTGTGGGCTGCCCGTCTTGCATGCAATGGCGTTTACCAGCAGCGCTGGATGGTCTGCGCCAGCGGCACAAGCCGCCCGTGAAAGAAGTGACCGGTCCCCGGAAACACAATCACCGGCAAGGCTTGCGGACGGGCCCAGTCCAGCACCGCCGACAGCGGAATCACCTCATCTTTCTCGCCATGGATCACCAAGGTGTCTGCCGGCACCGGGGGGGTGGGAATGGCGTACTTCCCGACGGCCACGCCCATCAGCAACAACTTGTCGGACGTGACGCGCTCGCGGGCACGGGCCGCCACAAAGCCGCCAAACGAGAACCCCGCCAGCGCCAGCGGCAGATCACCGTGCAGGCTGCGCGCATGCGCCACCACCGCCAGCACGTCGTCCACCTCGCCGACGCCATGGTCGTGCAAGCCCTCGCTCTCCCCGACGCCCCGCAGGTTGGGGCAGTAGCAGACGTACCCCATCTGTGACAACGCCTTGGCAGCGGTCTGCACCACCTTGTTGGAATGGGTGCCGCCTTGCAGCGGGTTGGGATGGCAGATCACCGCGATCCCGCTGGGCGGCGTTTCCGGGGCCACAACGATGGTATCCAGCCGGCCCACAGGCCCGGCGATCACGGTCTTGGGAGGGTGTTTCAGCATCAGACACGCAGCCTTTCCACCACCCGGCCCTGTCGGAGGTGACTGTCCAGGATTTCATCCAGGTCCTCGGTATCGACAAAGGTGTACCACACCGCCTCCGGGTAGATCACCATCACCGGTCCGTCATCACAGCGTCCCAGGCACCCCGCCTTGGAAACGCGCACCTTGCCGGGTCCGGCCAGCCCTGCCGCCTTTACGCGGTCCTTGAAATAGCCCAGCAGTGCAGGCGTGCCGTGATTGGCACAGCAGTCTTCGCAGCCCGAACGCTGGTTGGTGCAAATGAAAACATGCTTGTCGAAAAAGCTCATGTCGCCCTCCCGGCTTAGGAATCATTGTCCGCCCAGCCCTGCGCACCATGCAGAGCGGCATTGTCGAACTTGGCGTAATGTCCGAGGAACGCCAGCCGCACCGTGCCCGTGGGGCCGTTCCGGTGCTTGCCGATGATCGCTTCGGCCAACCCCTTTTCCGGGGTGTCCGGATTGTAGTACTCGTCCCGGTACATGAAAATGATCAGGTCGGCATCCTGCTCGATCGCGCCGGATTCACGTAGGTCGGACATCATCGGGCGTTTGTTGGGACGCTGTTCCACTGCGCGCGAGAGCTGCGACAGTGCGATCACCGGTACCTGCAACTCCTTCGCCAGCCCCTTCAGACCACGGGAAATCTCGCCCAGCTCCGCGGTTCGGTTGTCGCCCCGGCCAGAGCCGGACATCAGCTGCAGATAGTCGATGACGATCAGGCCCAGCTTTCCGCCGTGCTGGCGGGCCAGGCGGCGCGCCCGGGCGCGCAGTTCCAGCGCAGTCAGAGCGGGGGTCTCATCGATGTACATCGGCGCATCGGAGAGCTTGCCGATGGCGTAGGTCAGCTTGCTCCAGTCCTCGTCCTGCAGCTTGCCGGTGCGTAGCACGTGCTGGTCCAGCCGACCGACCGACCCGAGCATACGCATCACCAGCTGGGCACCCCCCATCTCCATCGAGAACACGGCCACCGGCAAGTGCTGCTCCACGGCCACATGCTCGGCAATATTCATCGAGAAGGCCGTCTTGCCCATCGACGGACGCCCAGCCACGATGATCAGGTCACCAGGCTGCAAGCCGGAGGTCTTGCTATCCAGATCGATGAAACCGGTGGGGATGCCGGTCACCTCGTCGGGGTTGTCGCGGCTGTAAAGCATGTCGATGCGCTCCACCACCTCCTTGAGCAGGTTGGGCATTTCCAGGAAGCCCTGCTTGGACTTGGCGGTGGATTCGGCGATCTGGAACACCTTGCCCTCTGCTTCGTCCAGCAGCTGGGCGGCATCCCGACCCATCGGCGCATAGGCCGACTCAGCGATTTCGGTCCCCACCTGCGCAAGCTGGCGCATGATCGAGCGCTCACGCACAATCTCGGCATAGCGGCGAATGTTGGCAGCCGAAGGCGTGTTTTGCGCCAGCGAGGCCAGATAGGCCAGCCCGCCGGCATTCACCAGCTCAGCGCTCTTGTCGAGGCTTTCGGCCACCGTCACTACGTCGGCCGGCCGTGATTGCTCGATGAGTTTGGCGATCTCCTTGTAGATGAGCCGGTGATCCTGCCGGTAGAAGTCGCCTTCGGCCACGACGTCTGCAATCTTGTCCCAGGCACTGTTGTCGAGCAGCAGGCCACCTAGCACGGATTGCTCGGCCTCGACAGAATGCGGCGGGGTGCGGATGGCCAGCGTTGCGCTGTCCATCACGGTGTCTATCAGTTCGTTCATCTGGGGGTTTCTGCGGCGGCTGTACGGACAGCCGCAAGGAAATCGGAGGTGCAATTCTAACAGGCTTGCCAGCGCCGAACCCTCGGGCATGCAAATGAAGCAATCGGCATACGCGAGCGTCCTGGCACACGCTACCGGCAAACACGGCCACGCCTGCCACAGGCCCGGCCTTTAGTCTACTTATTTAGTCAACTATTGGCCAGAAACGGCCCTTCCAGTAAAATGACGGTTTAGGCCAACCGCCTAAGCGGCTTACTTTCTCAACAAGGAGAGCATGATGGAACACAAACTGCCGGAACTGCCGTACGCCCTGGATGCCCTGGAACCGCACATCTCCCGCGAAACTCTGGAGTTCCACTACGGCAAGCACCATCAGACCTATGTCACCAACCTGAACAACCTGATCAAGGGCACCGAGTTTGAGAATGCCTCCCTTGAAGAGATTGTGAAAAAGTCCTCCGGCGGCATTTTCAACAATGCCGCCCAAGTCTGGAACCACACCTTCTACTGGCACTGCCTGGCACCCAATGCCGGTGGCGAGCCGACCGGTGCGCTGGCCGAGGCCATCAACGCCAAGTGGGGCTCGTTCGAAGAATTCAAGAAAGCTTTCAATCAGGTGGCGATCAGCACTTTTGGCTCCGGCTGGGCCTGGCTGGTAAAAACCCCGCAGGGCGAACTGGACCTGGTTTCCACCAGCAATGCCGCCACTCCGCTGGCTAGCGACAAGACGGCGCTGCTGACCTGTGACGTGTGGGAGCATGCCTACTACATCGACTACCGCAACAGCCGCCCCAACTACATGGACAACTTCTGGAAGCTGGTGAACTGGAACTTCGTGGCACAGAACTTCGCCGCCTGATCCCTCCCGCAGCAGAAAGGCCCCGTAAAGGGGCCTTTTTTGTTGCCAGTTGAAGGGGCAGACCGTCTAGTCTGCCTCACCTTCAAAGTTACTGTTCGGTGGCCAGCTTGCCCATGACTACCGGGTACTTCTGCCGCAGAGACTCCAGATAAGCCGCCACCTGGGCGTTGGCGTACATCTCGGATACCACCTGAGAGAGCTGGGCCTTTTCCTGCGGCTGGCTGGCCTGCCCGGCCTCTACCTTTTCCACCCGGTAGATTACATAAGTGCCGTTGTCACGCTTCACGCCGGCATAGCCGGGCAACTTGCCACTGGGCACTGCAAACACAGCACGGACTTCGTTCAGACCTAAATCCCCCAGGGCACGCCTGGAAATACTCAGGGGTTGGCCGAAGGCCGGCAGACCGGCGGGCTGAGTACCCTGGCGCAGGGCCGCCAACACGGCCTCACCCTGCTTTTCGGCAAGCTTCGCGCTTTCCTTAGCCAACAGCTCTTGGCGGATGGCGTCCTGCACTTCGGCAAGGGGCAGCTGGCGGGCCGGACGATGCTCCTTGGCACGCACCACCACCATCACGCCATTGGCAGCCTCCACCGGCTCACTGTTGTGCTTGCCCTTGATGACATCATCGCTGAAGGCTGCTTCCAGCACCTTCGGACTGGCCAGCACGCCTTGCGCGCCTTGGGCGCCGCGCCCCACCCAATCGCTGGTCTGGATCTCCAGCTTCAGACCTTCGGCCACAGCCTTGAGCGAATTGGGCTGCTGATAGGCAAGCTCAGCCAGTTTTTCGTTCTGACTGCGGAAGAGTCCGGCCGCCTTCTGGCGCTTGAGCTTCATCTCGATTTCCGGCTTCAGCTTGGCAAGGTCGGCGCCTTTGACCTCTTCCAGGCGCAGGATGTGATAACCGAACTCGGTTTCCACCACCTCGCTGATCTGCCCCGGCTTCATGCGGAAGGCCACATCCTCGAAGGGCTTAACCATCATGCCCTTGCCAAAGAAGCCCAGGTCCCCGCCGTTGGCGGCAGAGCCCGGGTCCTGCGAACGGGCCTTGGCCAGTTCGCCAAAGCGCCCGGGGTTGGCGCGCACCTCTTTGAGCAAGGCCTCAGCCTCGGCACGCACCTTGGCGCGGGCAGCCGCCGGAGCATCTTTGGGCACAGCCAGAAGGATGTGCGCCACACGCCGCTCCTCGCTTGTCAACTCATTGCGATGCTGGTCATAGTATTGCTGAACTTCGGCATCCGTGACGGTCTGCGCTTCAGCCAAGGCTTCCTGCGTGAGCATGACGTACTCGAGCCTCACCGCTTCAGGCGCTTGGAAGCGCTTGGTATTGGCTTGGTAGAAAGCTTTGACCGCTGCATCGTCCACCTTGGCCTGCGTCATGTAATCCGTCGGATTGAACACTGCACGGCTCACAAAACGCGTCTCGCCCATCACTTGTCCCAAGCGACTCAGCAATGCGCCTGACACCAGTTGTTCGTTGGCAAACGGGGCCAGCGCCCCCTGCAGCAGCAGGTCCCGGCGCACCTGAGCTTCGAAAGCGGCAGGCGAAGGATAGCGGTTGGCCAGGAATTCCTTGTACTTGGCCTGGCTGAATTTACCGTTGTCCTGGAAGGCGGGAATGGAGGCGATCGCCTGGCGCAGCTGTTCCGGCGATACGGCCACATGCGCATCACCGGAAGCGGCAAGCAGCAGCTCCTGACGGATCAGGTTTTCCAGTACCGCCTGACGAACTGCCGCGTCAGCCGGTCGCCCCTCCAGGGCACGGTCCAGATCCTGCTTTACGATCTTGGCATGGCCGACCTTGGCCAGATAGGGATCTTCCACGACGGAAGAGTAACTGCCGACACCAAAGCCGACAAAAGTCAGGGCAATCGCCCCCAGGATTACCTTGATGGCTAACTTGTTGTTCTCGACAAACTCGAACATGGCTGTATGGCGTAGCGCCGTTCCGGTAAAAAAAAAGGTGAACGACGATCCGTTCACCTTTTTGTCTGTATCTGGCGGAGCGGACGGGACTCGAACCCGCGACCCCCGGCGTGACAGGCCGGTATTCTAACCAACTGAACTACCGCTCCGGACCTTGGTGGGCGTTGACGGAGTCGAACCGCCGACATTCTGCTTGTAAGGCAGACGCTCTACCAACTGAGCTAAACGCCCGGGAAGACTAGACGCAGATTATAGGGCGTCTTTCAGTGCCTTGCCAGCACGGAATTTCGGGGAACGCGCGGCCGGGATGGTGATGGTGTCGCCGGTCTTGGGGTTGCGGCCGCTACGCTCGGCACGCTCGCCCACGTAGAAGGTGCCGAAACCGACGAGGGTCACGGTATCGCCTTTTTTCAGGGCTTCGGTTACGGCGTTGATCATGCCTTCCAGTGCTTTGGCGGCAGCGCCTTTCGGGAGGTCGGCCTCTGCGGCGATCGCATCAATCAGTTCAGACTTGTTCACGTAAGTCCCCTTTCGTCGTTCTTCGGTCTGGGTCGTTCGGATAAAAACCGCTTGCTTTATAACAAGCCCAAAATCCTTGTGTCAAGCGGCTTCCAGCGGCATTCTGCCACGCTGTCATGCGCACTGGAAGCCTTGACAGCCAGCCCCGAACGCGAATCAATGGGTTACGAGGGGAGCGGGAGGTTCCTGACCGTTGGCGGGCGGTGCCACATCCTTCGAAGCACCCTCTTCCAGAGGCGCCGGCATGCGTTCCAACGCCAGTGCCAGCACTTCGTCGATCCACTTCACAGGATGGATCTCCAGCTTTTGTCGCACACTACCCGGGATGTCGGCCAGGTCTTTGGTGTTGCCTTTGGGGATCAACACATGCTTGATGCCACCGCGATGGGCGGCCAGCAGCTTCTCCTTGAGGCCACCGATCGGCAGCACCTCACCCCGCAGAGTGATCTCGCCGGTCATGGCGACATCTTTGCGCACCGGAATACCCGTCAGTACCGATACCAGCGCCGTGGTCATCGCGATGCCCGCGGAGGGACCATCCTTAGGGGTGGCCCCCTCAGGGACATGGATATGCATGTCGTGCTTTTCGTAAAAGTCGGCGCGGATGCCCATGCGCTGCGCACGGCTACGCACCACCGACATGGCAGCGGTAATCGACTCCTGCATCACCTCTCCCAGCTGGCCGGTACGGATGATGTTGCCCTTGCCAGGCAAGGCAGCCGCTTCCACCGTCAGCAGTTCACCACCCACTTCGGTCCAGGCAAGCCCGGTGACCTGGCCGATGCGGTTTTCCTCTTCCGCCACGCCGTAGTCGTAGCGTCGTACACCTAGATATTTGTCCAGGTTCTTGGCCCCTACTGTGGTCCTTGCCGAACGCGTCTTGCCTTCCGCATGGCTCTTGACTACCTTGCGGCAGATCTTGGCGATCTCACGATCCAGCCCGCGTACACCGGCCTCTCTGGTGTAGTAGCGAATGATATCGCGCACTGCGGACTCTTGGATCACCACCTCGTCTTCGGCCAACCCGTTGGCCTTTTTCTGCTTGGGCACCAAGTACTTAAGCGCGATGTTGACCTTTTCTTCCTCGGTGTACCCGGACAACCGGATGATCTCCATCCGGTCCAGCAGCGCCGGCGGAATGTTCAGCGAGTTGGCAGTCGCAACGAACATCACATCCGAGAGGTCGTACTCCACTTCGGCGTAATGGTCGACGAACGCATGGTTCTGCGAAGGATCGAGCACTTCCAGCAGTGCCGAAGCCGGATCACCCCGGAAATCAGCGCCCATCTTGTCCACTTCATCCAGCAGGAACAGCGGATTCTTCACGCCGGTCTTGGTGATGCTCTGTAGCACCTTGCCCGGCATGGACCCAATGTAGGTACGTCGATGCCCCCGGATCTCAGCCTCGTCTCGCACGCCACCCAGCGCCATGCGGATGAACTTACGGTTGGTGGCCTTGGCGATCGACTCGCCCAGCGAGGTCTTGCCCACCCCTGGCGGTCCGACCAGGCACAGGATTGGCCCCTTGAGTTGATCGACCCGCTGCTGTACGGCCAAGTATTCGATGATGCGTTCCTTAACCTTCTCCAGACCAAAGTGGTCCTCGTCCAGCACGCTTTCGGCCTGGGCGATATCCTTGTTAATCTTGGTCTTCTTCTTCCAGGGAAGCTCGACCAAGGTATCAATGTAGTTGCGCACCACCGTGGCTTCGGCCGACATCGGCGACATCATGCGTAGCTTCTTGAGCTCGCCATTGGCCTTGTCGCGCGCTTCTTTGCTCATGCCGGCGGTGCGGATACGTTTCTCAAGTTCATCAAGATCGGAGGTTTCGTCCAGTTCCCCCAGCTCTTTCTGGATGGCCTTGACCTGTTCGTTCAGGTAGTACTCGCGTTGGCTCTTTTCCATCTGCCGCTTCACCCGGCCACGGATGCGCTTTTCCACCTGCAGGATGTCGATTTCGCTTTCCAACTGCGACAGCAGGTGTTCCAGGCGTGCCTTCGGCTCGAACATCTCCAGAATTTCCTGCTTCTGTTCGATCTTAAGAGGTAGATGGGCGGCCACAGTGTCGGCCATGCGTCCGGCAGACTCGATACCAGACAGCGAAGACAGAATTTCTGGCGGAAGCTTTTTGTTCAGCTTGACGTAGTTCTCGAACTGGGCCAGCAATGCACGACGCATTGCCTCAGCCTCGGTGGAGTCTTCCTCGTCTTTCTCCACTTGGCGGATAGAGGCAAGAAAGCTCTCCTCATTCTCTTCGATGCGGTCCACGAGCGCGCGATGGCGTCCCTCGACCAGGACCTTCACGGTACCGTCGGGCAGCTTCAGCATCTGCAGCACAGTCGCCACCGTTCCAACGGTGTGCAGATCTTCTGCAGCCGGCTCATCCTTGGCGGCGCTGCGCTGGGCCACCAGCAGGATCTGCTTGCCCTCGTCCATGGCGATCTCGAGCGCACGGATGGACTTGGTACGGCCTACAAACAGCGGGATCACCATGTGCGGGAAGACCACCACATCCCTCAATGGAAGAAGGGGTAGTACGGTGTCTTCTGGAAATTCTGCGGGTTGCGGCATATCACCTAACCTTGCTTGTGAACGATCCGAGGGAAATGGGGGGCAAACCTATCAAATCAACCTCCCCATACTAAAACAGTTCTATTTGGGACGAAAAGTGCGAAAAACCGCTTGTGCACTTTCCTGCAAAAAACATGCGTAGCTGTCTGGCGCGCAAACTGGGGGAACTCCCCGCACGAGAAAGAAAAACGCCACGGTTACCCGTGGCGTCTGGCTGACAGCTGGCGTGGGCATTAGGCCGACTGCAAGCCGTCCTCTTCCTTGTGCAGGTAGAGCGGCTTCTCGCCCTTTTCGATGACCTTCTCATCCACCACGACCTTGTAGACACTCTCCAGTGAAGGCAGTTCATACATGGTATCCAGCAGAGCCCGCTCGAGGATGGAGCGCAGGCCACGTGCTCCGGTCTTGCGCGCCAGTGCCTGCTTGGCGATGGTGCGCAGCGCCGACGGGCGCACTTCCAGTTCCACACCTTCTAGCGAGAAGAGGCGCTGATACTGCTTGACCAGGGCATTCTTTGGCTGGGTGAGGATAGTGACCAGTGCCTCTTCGTCCAGCTCCTCCAAGGTGGCTACCACTGGCAGACGCCCAATCAGTTCCGGAATCAGGCCGAACTTGATCAGATCTTCCGGTTCGGCATCGCGGAACAGCGCTGTCAGCGATCGCGTTTCGTCCTTGGAGCTCAGCTCGGCACCAAAGCCGATTCCGCCCTTCTCCGAACGGCGACGGATGATCTTGTCCAGCCCATCGAACGCACCACCGCAAATGAACAGGATGTTGGTAGTGTCGACCTGGATGAACTCTTGGTTAGGATGCTTGCGCCCCCCTTGCGGCGGGATGGAAGCCACCGTACCCTCGATCAACTTGAGTAGTGCCTGCTGCACCCCTTCCCCGGACACATCCCGAGTGATGGAAGGGTTTTCGGACTTGCGTGCAATCTTATCGATCTCGTCGATGTAAACGATGCCCCGCTGGGCCTTGTCCACATCGTAATCACATTTCTGCAGCAACTTCTGGATGATGTGTTCGACATCCTCCCCCACATAACCGGCCTCGGTCAGCGTGGTGGCATCGGCAATCACGAAAGGCACATCCAGGAGCCGGGCCAGCGACTGGGCAAGCAGCGTCTTGCCTGAACCGGTGGGACCGATGAGCAGAATGTTGCTCTTGGCAATCTCCACATCTTCGGGTGTGCTGGGAGTGCGCAAGCGCTTGTAGTGATTGTACACCGCCACCGACAGCGTCTTCTTGGCATACTCCTGTCCGATGATGTACTGGTCCAGGTCGGTACGAATTTCCTGCGGCGTGGGAAGGCGAGAGGCCTCCCCGTCAACAGTAGCCTCGCCCACGGTGGCATTTTCCAGCTCTTCGCGGATGATGTCGGTGCAAAGGTCCACGCACTCATTACAAATGAAGACCTGAGGTCCCGCAATCAGCCGCTGCACTTCGTGCTGGCTCTTGCCGCAAAACGAGCAGAAAAGCAGTTTCTCGTTGCCGTTCTTATCAGACATCGGCGTAAAGCCCTTTCATCAGGCGCGCAAAGCGTCGCGCGCGGCCAGCATCTTGTCCACCAAACCGTACTCGACCGCCTCTTCGGCCGACATGAAGTTGTCGCGCTCGGTATCGTGGGCGATCTTCTCGATCGGCTGACCGGTGTGCTTGGCCATCAGTTCGTTCATGCGCGCCTTAATCTTCAAAAGCTCGCGAGCATGAATCTCGATATCGGTGGCCTGACCGGACAGCCCGCCGATCAGCGGCTGGTGAATCATCACCCGGCTGTTCGGCAGCACGAAACGCTTATCCTTGGCCCCTGCCGACAGCAGGAACGCCCCCATGCTTGCGGCTTGGCCGATGCACAAGGTGGAGACGTCCGGCTTGATGAAGTTCATCGTGTCGTAGATCGACATGCCGGCCGTAATCGAACCGCCAGGCGAGTTAATGTACAGATGAATATCCTTGTCCGGGTTCTCCGATTCCAGGAACAGCAGCTGTGCAACGATCAGATTGGCCGACTCATCGGTTACGGGTCCAACCAGGAAAACGATACGCTCCTTGAGCAGGCGCGAATAGATGTCATAGGCGCGTTCGCCACGACCGCTCTGCTCAACCACCATCGGTACGAGATTCAAGGCTTGGGGTTCCATAAGATTCATCGGCCACTCCGGTTATACCTGATCAGGATCAGGCGTTGTTACCCATCAGTTCGTCGAAAGCCAGCGGCTTTTCAACAACATTGGCCTTGGACAGGACAAATTCAACCACGTTGTCTTCCAGAACCATGGAAGTCGGGCCTTCCAGGCGGTCCGGGCTAGCGTAATACCACTTCACGACCTCTTCCGGCTGCTCGTAGCTGTCGGCAAATTCCTCGATCATGGCCTTGACCTGCTCGGGCTTGGCTTCCAGCTGATTGGCTTCAACCAGTTCCGACAGGATCAGCCCGAGCGCAACGCGACGCTCGGCCTGCTGCTGGAAGAGCTCCGGCGGGAAGGGCATGTCCTGCACCTTCATACCACGCGACTCCAGATCGCGACGGGCCTGTTCGATCAGCCGACCGACTTCCAGCTGCACCAGAGACTTTGGCAGTTCGATCTCGGTCACGTCCAGCAGGGCCTGCATCACGTTTTCCTTCACGCGAGCGGACAGGCGGCGCTTGCTCTCGCGCTCGACATTTTTGCGAATTTCGGCGCGCATTTTCTCAACGTCGCCGTCGGCGATGCCGAGCATCTTGGCGAAATCGGCATCCACTTCCGGCAGCTGGGCTTCAGCCACGTTCTTCACGGTAATTTCGAACACGGCCTTCTTACCGGCCACTTCCTTGCCGTGATAGTCCTCGGGGAAGGACACTTCCACGCTCTTGGTCTCGCCTTCTTTCATGCCGGTGACACCGGTCTCGAAGTCAGCCAGCATCTGACCCTGACCCAGGACGAAGGGAAAGTTCTCTGCAGAGCCGCCTTCAAACGGTACGCCATCGATGGTGCCCTTGAAGTCGATGATTACGCGGTCACCACTGGCGGCCTCGCGCTCGACACGGCTGTAGCGGGTGCGCTGCTTGCGCAGGATGTCGACGGTCTTGTCAACCTCTGCCTCGGTCACCTCAGCCACCGGCTTCTCGATGTCCTTGCCGGTCAGATCGCCCACCTTCACTTCGGGGTAAACCTCGAAAGTGGCTGCGAACTTGAAGGTTTCCTTGTCGCCCTCATTATTCACCGGCTCGAAACGCGGGTAGCCAGCCACGCGCAGCTTTTCTTCACCGACCGCCTTGTAGAAGGCCTGCTGGACCTGCTCGCCGAGCACTTCCTCGCGCACTTGCGCACCATAATTCATTTCGACGATTTTCATCGGCGCCTTGCCCGGGCGAAAGCCCTGGATCTTGGCATTGCGGGCTACGCGCTTGAGGCGCTCGCCAACTTGGGCATCGATTTCGGCCATGGGCAGGGTGATGCTGATGCGGCGCTCGAGAGTGCTCAACGTTTCCAGCTGTACTTGCATGTCCAATCCTTAACGGTGTTTCGTATCTTTTATATGTTACCGGCAGCATACCGGCGGCCAGACGCGCTGCGACACAGATACCGGAGGGCTTTCTGACGGGCCACTTCGGCGGCCAAGCCAGCCCGTGTGCGGCTTGATCAAGAGGCCGAGTTTAGCGCAACACCGGTTTTTCTCCAACCGCCGGGCACGTCGCCTGTCGCAGGCGACGGACAACAAAAAATCCACTTTTGCGGTTTGCCGCAAACAGTGGATTCAGGTCCAGACTGCCCAGCGCCTGGTGCTGTGCTTCACGTAGTTCAAGGGAAGCACCCCTTGCTTACCGTCCCTTTGCAAGCTTCTAGCCCTTTACCCAAAGCGGCTCTCTTGCTGCCTGCGTTAGGACAGTGCCTGGAACGACTCTGGAATACCGCGACTCAAACACGGGAAGCCCTGCAAAAACGCAAGCAGCGAGAACAAATAAAACTGTAAATTCATGTACTTACTTGAATTTACATGCTTTGCGTGCATCCTAGCCTTGCGTGGTGCGAGAGGAGGGACTCGAACCCTCACGCCATAGGCGCTGGAACCTAAATCCAGTGCGTCTACCAATTCCGCCACCCTCGCCCGGGACGGGTGTCTCAGTTGTCACCCTTGGAGGCTGCGCAGGATACCCCAGCGCAGTCACGCGCGCAAGACGGAATGGGCCGATGCACTTGAAACTTTTTCCGGTTCAGGCACTCTATTTGCGCACAAGAAGCAAAAACATCCCTTGTTTTGCCCTCTCAGGAGATCTATCGCATATGCAGCCTACCTTCCAAACCCAGTACCAGACGACGTCTGTTGGCAGCGTGCGCCAAAAGGTACTGCGCAATACCTACATGCTGCTGGCCATTTCGCTGATCCCCACGGTGATTGGTGCCGCGGTCGGCGCCAACATGAGCTTTGCGTTCATGATGGGTAGCCCGATCGTCTCCACCCTGCTGATGCTTGCAGTGATCTACGGACTCTTCTTCGCCGTTGAGAAGAACCGTGACAGTGGCGTGGGTGTGGCGCTGCTACTTTTGCTGACCTTCGTGATGGGCGTGCTGCTTGGCCCCTTGCTGCAGGTGGCCCTCAGTTTGGCCAATGGCCCACAACTGATCATGACCGCCGGCGGCGCCACCGCTGCGGTGTTCTTCGTAATGGCCGCAATCGGCACCACCACGAAGCGCGATCTGTCGGGCTTGGGCAAGTTCCTGACCGTAGGGGCCGTGGTGCTGATGATCGCTGTCGTGGCCAACATCTTCCTGCGCCTGCCGGCTCTGCAGTTGACCATTGCCGCTGCCTTCGCACTCTTCAGCTCGCTGATGATCATGTGGGAAGTGAAAAACGTGGTGGACGGTGGCGAAACCAACTATATCTCCGCCACGCTTTCGATCTTTATCAGCGTTTACAACCTGTTCTCCAGCCTGCTGCAGCTGCTGATCGCCTTCTCGGGCAACAGCCGCGACTGACCACAACGAAGCACTTGCCTTACATTCAAACGCCCGGAAGTTTCCGGGCGTTTTTCATGAGGCGATCAGGACGCATCGGGCTGCCACTCGGGCCACCAGCCTAAGCGGTCATCCTGCCACGCTGACGAAACCGCCACCCCAACGACGGCAATAAGCTCCTCGTCCAGAAACAGCA
Source organism: Gulbenkiania mobilis (assembly GCA_004346645.1). Lineage (GTDB taxonomy): Bacteria > Pseudomonadota > Gammaproteobacteria > Burkholderiales > Chromobacteriaceae > Gulbenkiania > Gulbenkiania mobilis. Next base: position 48,729 of record SMDA01000006.1, on the reverse strand, counting down.
GTGGCCAGCCAGGACGCAGCACCGCCGGCACCCCTGCCTCTTGAAACAGGGTTTTCAGTGGCTTTCGGCCAACCTTCTGCTGCAGGCGCTCGCCGCCGGCCCGCAGCTTCAGACACACCCTTCCCTCGTGCCAGACGCCCTCCTTCAGCCCACCCGGCTTGCGTTGCCAGCTGATGCACCCGCCCCACCCCTCTGGCCGCCAACGTGGCACCTCCTCTGGTAAAGGCACAGGCCCTTCTTGCCGAGTGGTCTTCTCCGACCCCACGGCCTTCAGGTGACGTAGCGTCTGCCCGTCCGAAACCAGCCAGCCGTCCATCATGGCTCTCTGCCAGCGCTGGGTCGCGGCCAGCATGCCCTGAACGACACGCAACTCTTCCGGCCGCGGCAGGCGGGCCTGCGGGTGGAGGCCCTCCAGCCAGGTCAGCAGCAGATTACGCTGCCGAGCAGGCGACAGCTTCCGCAGGCCTACCAGGCTCAGGCCTTCATCTGTATAAACGTGTTGGAGATCTTCGGCCGCCACTTCATCAAGGATGGAGGCCGCGTCGGCCATACGGGCCGCCAATCCCACCGCATGGCTACGGTAGTGCGGCACGGCCGCTTCAATCTGAGGCAGGAGCGTGTGTCGCAGCCAGTTACGACGGTAAACGAGACTGTCGTTGCTTTCGTCCTCCACCCACGAGAGGCCGTGCGCGCAGGCATAGGCTTCGATCTCGACACGGCGCACACCTAGCAGCGGCCGCCATAACGGGGGGTGTACGCCGGGCTGCCAGACGGGCATTGCCGCCAAGGCACGTGGGCCGCCGCCACGCAGCGCCTGCAGCCACACGGTTTCCACTTGGTCGTCACAGTGATGCGCCAGCACCAGAAGGTTGGCCGAAGAACGGGCAAAGGCCGCATAGCGCACTCTGCGCGCCTCGGCTTCGACACTCTTGCCAGCCGCCATGGCTACGCTGACGTGTTCGATGCGCAGGGATACCCCCCGACTCGCACACAGCTCCCGACAGAAGTCTGCCCACGCATCTGCATTGGGGCTGAGCCCATGATGCACATGCACGGCCGTGACCTGCGGCCCACCTTCAGCCCGCCAGCGACAGCACAGGTCGAGCAACACCACCGAATCGCAGCCGCCACTTAAGCCAACCTCCAAAACAGAAAGGCCGGAATCAGATTCCGGCCAGCTGGCGATCAGTCGCTGCAGAAGGTCAGGCTGCTTCTTCCCGGTAGCGGCCATATTGCATCAGGCGATCGAAACGGTTCTTGAGGAGTAGCTCCGTCGGCTGGGTGTTCAGATCCTTCAGTTGCTCCTGCAGCACGCGCCGCAGGGCATTCATCATCTGCGCATGATCGCGGTGCGCCCCACCGAGCGGCTCGCTCACCACGCGATCAACCAGCCCCAGTGTCTTGAGTCGGTTGGCGGTGATGCCCAGCGCCTCGGCAGCGTCGGATGCGCGCTCGGCGGTTTTCCAGAGAATGGACGCACAGCCTTCCGGCGAAATCACCGAATAGGTGGAGTACTGCAGCATGTTGACGTAGTCACCCACGGCGATGGCCAGGGCGCCGCCAGAGCCCCCTTCCCCGATCACCGTGCAGATCACCGGCACGCGCAGCTTTGCCATTTCGTACAGATTGCGGCCGATGGCCTCAGACTGGCCCCGCTCTTCGGCGCCGATACCAGGATAGGCGCCGGGGGTGTCGACAAAGGTCACTACGGGCAGGCCAAACTTTTCGGCCAGCTTCATTAAGCGCAGCGCCTTGCGGTAGCCCTCCGGACGGGGCATGCCGAAGTTGCGATAGATCTTTTCTTTGGTGTCGCGCCCCTTCTGGTGCCCGATCACCATCACCGCCTGCCCGTTGAAACGGGCCATGCCACCGACGATGGCCGGATCGTCCGCAAAGCTGCGGTCGCCGTGCAGTTCGTGAAAATCGGTGAACAAGCCCTGGATATAGTCCAGGGTGTAGGGACGCTGGGGATGACGCGCCACCTGCGAAATCTGCCAGGGCGTTAGTTTGCCGTAGAGGGCCTTGGTCAGCTCCTGGCTCTTCTTCTGCAGCCGGGCGATTTCTTCGGAGATATCCAGAACGGAGTCGTCCTGAACAAAGCGTAATTCTTCGATCTTGTTCTCGAGCTCGGCGATCGGTTGCTCAAAATCGAGAAAGGTTGGTTTCATTCTGTCCATCTTCCGAGAAGAATAAGCGGCCAATCATACATGAGCCCCGAAAAAATCGTCACCCCCTCTGTCGGACAAAATTCAATCAAAACAGTCGTTCGAACGGAGCAGTCCCAGAGCAAACCGAACAATTTCACCGCCCCCTCTTGCGCAAGCCAAAGTGCTGTGTTTTAATTCGCCACCTCGCCGGACGCAAACCAAAACGCGGCGAATTAGCAGAACTTATCGGGCGTTTAGCTCAGTTGGTAGAGCGTCTGCCTTACAAGCAGAATGTCGGCGGTTCGACTCCGTCAACGCCCACCAAGGTTCGGAGTGGTAGTTCAGTTGGTTAGAATACCGGCCTGTCACGCCGGGGGTCGCGGGTTCGAGTCCCGTCCACTCCGCCAACCTCATAATTCAGCAGTACCCGATTTCCGGGCGTTTAGCTCAGTTGGTAGAGCGTCTGCCTTACAAGCAGAATGTCGGCGGTTCGACTCCGTCAACGCCCACCAAGGTTCGGAGTGGTAGTTC
>SMDA01000006.1:0-45953 GCA_004346645.1 Gulbenkiania mobilis | reverse complement strand
TCAGTTGGTTAGAATACCGGCCTGTCACGCCGGGGGTCGCGGGTTCGAGTCCCGTCCACTCCGCCAACCTCATAATTCAGCAGTATCCGATTTCGGGCGGTTAGTCTCAGTTGGTAGAGCACTGCCTTCACACGGCAGGGGTCGCTGGTTCGAGTCCAGTACCGCCCACCAGGGTTCGGAGTGGTAGTTCAGTTGGTTAGAATACCGGCCTGTCACGCCGGGGGTCGCGGGTTCGAGTCCCGTCCACTCCGCCAACACAAGAAAGCAGCCTTCGGGCTGCTTTCTGCTTTTCTACCGCACCCTCCTTCACTGGGTGCTCAAAAGCTGTGATCAAACACGCGCCCAGTAAAAAGCCGGGCCCAGGGCCCGGCTTCCTGCAGCAGACCGCGTTCAGCGTCGGCCAAATGCCACGACCATCACCCAGACGATGATTCCGGCAAAGAACACTCCGGTCCAAAACGGCATCGACTGCCCGAAAAGGGTCCAGTCGATCTTGGCGCACTCACCGCTACCCTTGAGCACTTTGCCAAGCATGGTAGCCATCGGCATGGTTTCCAGCATGTAGCTGAGGCCAGGGCCGCAGGCAGGTACCTGGTCGGCGGGCAGGCTTTGCAGCCATACGTGCCGGACAGACACAGCCCCGCCCGCCAGTGCGGCCAGCGACACCAGAACGGCCCAGACACGCGCCCCCGTCCGTCCAGGATTGGTCAGCGCGGCGATCAGAGCCACAAGACCGGCGGCGATCACGGCCACCCGCTGGAAGATGCACAACGGGCAAGGCTCCAGCCCCATCACATACTGGGCAAAGAGTGCGAATGCCATGGCGCCGGTACACGCGAGTGCAACCAAGAAAAAACCGGCTCTGTAGCCGGGAAGGGTGATCTTCACCTTACTGCTCCTTGCTGAAACGAAAAACTGCAAAGCCGCCCCTTGGGGCGGCCCATGATTCAATAGGCGATATCGTCAGGATCAAGACTGCGCCAGAGGTACCAACTGGCCACGGTCCGCCAGGGGCGCCACCGCTCCCCCACCTCGCGCAGGGCAGCCAAGGTTGGCCGAACCCCTTCGAAGTAATGCAGCGCCACTGCTTTCTGGATGCCGATGTCGTCCACCGGCCACACATCGGGACGGTTGAGGTTGAACATCAGGAACATCTCGGCCGTCCAGCGGCCAATACCACGCACCGCCGTGAGATCTGCGATGATTTCGTCATCGGTCTTGTCGGGAAAGGTTTCCGGTGCGAGGCGGCCATCCATCCAGTGCAGAGCCAGATCCACCACATACTCCGCCTTGCGGGCGGACAAGCCCGCTTCCCGCAAGGCCTGCGGGTCGAAAGCCAGAACATGCTCGGGCAGCACTTCGCCCAGCAGTGCCTGCAACCGCCCCCAGACCGCATCGGCTGCCTTGACGGAAATCTGCTGACCCACGATGGCACGCAACAGGGTTTCGAAGGGCGCACCACGGCTGCGTATGCTGCCTTCGTAACGCGCCACCAGCATGGCCATCACCGGATCGGAAGCGGCCAGCTCGGCACGGGCTTTCTGCCAGTAGGACGGGGGCATCAGCCCTCCCCTGCCACGGTCATCGACTCGATGAGGATGGAGCCGACATACCGCCCGCCCCGCGGAAGCACGTCGTTGCCAATGGCCGCCACCTGCAGGAACATGTCCTTGAGGTTGCCGGCTATGGTGATTTCCTCGACCGGATAGGCAATAACACCGTTTTCCACCCAAAAGCCGGCCGCGCCACGCGAGTAGTCTCCAGTGACGGTATTGACCCCATGGCCCAGCAGCTCGGTCACAAGAAGTCCGGTGCCCATGGCGCGGAGCAAGCCTTCGAAATCCTCGCCGGTGGAGTGCACAAGGAGATTGTGCGCCCCGCCGGCATTGCCCGTGGTTTCCAGTCCCAACTTGCGGGCCGAATAGCTACCAAGCATGTAACCTGTCAGCACCCCCCTGTCCACCAGTCGGCGGGCCCGGGTGGCCACCCCTTCGCTGTCGAAAGAAGTGGAGCCGAAGCCGCGCGGCACGAAAGGATCTTCGTCGATGACGACGTTGGCCGAAAAAACCTGCTGGCCGGCACTGTCAAGCAGGAAACTGGATTTGCGGTACAGGCTACCGCCGCTGATCGCCGCGACCAGGTGCCCCAGCAGGGAGGCGGCCACAGGCGCCTCGAACAGTACCGGGTAGCGTCCGGTTTTCACCCGCCGTGCATCCAGGCGACGTACAGCGCGCTCACCCGCCTTTCGGCCAACCTCCTCGACCGTTTCCAGATCGTCCTTGTTGCGGGCAGAGGCATACCAGTAATCGCGCTGCATGGCACTGCCCGACTGGGCGACCACGGCTGCGGACAGACTGTGCCGCGAGGTGGGGTAGCCTGCCAGAAAACCGTTGCTGTTGGCATAGACGAAATGGCTTGCCTGGATGGAAACGGTGGCACCTTCGGAGTTGGCGATGCGCGTATCCACGCCACGGGCCGCATTCTCGCATGCCGTCGCGATCTCTATTGCTTCTTCCACCGGGAGCGCCCACGGGTGATAAAGGTCGAGATCGGGAAAGTTCGTGGCCAGGCGCGTGCGATCGGCCAGACCGGCCGCGCCATCCTCGGCCGTGAAACGGGCGATGTTGGCGGCTGCCGCCACCGTGGCCTGCAGTGCCGCATCCGAGAAATCGGAAGTGCTGGCGTGCCCCTTCTTCTGACCGATGTAAACGGTCACGCCCACACCTTTGTCCTGGTTGTACTCGATGGTTTCCACCTGCCCGAGGCGGACGGTAACCGTCTGACCCATGCCTTCCGAGGCGTCCACTTCGCAGGCCGTGGCGCCCTGCGCCTCCGCCAGGGCGAGCACACGTGTCGCCAGGGCCTGCAGGGTGGAGGGGTCAACGCTGAACGTGGTATCTGCCATGATGTCCTTGGTGTGCGAGAAGGCCGTTACACCGGCCTGAGAAGGGCCACTGTCGGGGCTTGCGCCGCCCGGGACAGCTTTTCCGGTATGATACCAGCCTTGAATTCGAAGTGAGACGTACCATGACCGATTATCCCAACGGCCCGGGCAGCGAAGAGGCTGCCAGCAAGACGCAGCGCAAGAAGGAAATGGATGCCCTGCAAGATCTGGGCCGCGAACTGGTCGAGCTGTCACGCGACACCCTCAAGCAGATGAACCTGCCGGAGGATCTGCTAACCGCTGTCCTCGACTACAAGCGCTTCACCGCCAATGGCGCCCTGCGACGACAGATGCAGTATATCGGCAAGCTGATGCGCAGCGTGGACCCAGAACCGATTCGCCAGCATCTGGCCATGCTCAAGGGAGAGTCGGCCGAGCATACCGCCTGGCTGCACCTGCTGGAGCGCTGGCGCGACCGCCTGGTCGGCGACGATGAAGCCTTGGGCCGCTTCATCGGTGACTATCCTGAAGCCGACCCACAGCAGCTGCGCACGCTGGTGCGCAATGCGCGCAAGGAACAGCAGGAAGGACGGGCCCCCAAAGCCTACCGCCAGCTCTTCCAGACCCTGAAGACGCTGATCGCCGAGCCGGGACAGCCGCGCATCCATCACAAGGACAGCGACGAGGAGGATGAGGCATGACGCTGCGCATCGGCCTGGTATCGGTATCCGACCGCGCCAGTCAGGGCGTGTATGAAGACAAGGGTCTGCCTGCGTTGGAAGCCTGGCTTGGGCGGGCGCTTACCTCCCGTTTCGAGTGCATCAGCCGGCTGATTCCGGACGAGCAGGCCGTAATCGAGGCCACGCTGCGTGCACTGGTGGATGATGAAGGCTGCCAGCTGGTGCTGACCACGGGCGGCACCGGTCCCGCCCTGCGCGACGTGACGCCCGAGGCCACGCTTGCGGTGGCGGATCGCGTGATGCCGGGCTTTGGCGAACAGATGCGGCAGATCAGTCTGCGCTTCGTGCCTACAGCTATCCTCTCGCGCCAGGTGGGGGTCATTCGCAAGCAGGCCCTCATCCTCAACCTGCCGGGCCAGCCAAAGGCTATCCAGGAAACGCTGGAAGGCCTGCGCAATACTGCTGGCGAGGTCGAGGTACCGGGCATTTTTGCCGCTGTTCCGTATTGCCTGGACCTGATCGGTGCGCCCTACATCGAAACCGATCCGGCGGTGGTGAAAGCGTTCCGCCCCAAGTCGGCCCAGAAACCGCAGGCGTGATGTCGTACCGCGCCCCCTCCTGGCTACGCGGCGGTCACGCCCAGACCATCTGGCCTGCCGTGGCCATCCGGGAGCCGGCCCCGCCCTATCACCGCTCCCACTGGACCACACCCGACGGCGCCCAGATTGCTGTGGATACGGTGGCCGGTCAGCCGGGTGCGCCACTGGTGCTGCTCTTCCACGGCCTGGAGGGCAGCAGCGACAGCCATTACGCACGGGCGCTGGCCAATGCCGCCCTTGCCCGCGGCTGGTGGTGCGTGGTACCTCATTTCCGTGGCTGCGGAGGCGAGGCCAACACCACGCGCCGTGCCTACCATGCTGGCGATTCGGAAGAAGTGCGCTGGATCTGCGAGCGGCTGGCCATACGCCACCCACTGCTGTTTGCCGCCGGTGTATCACTCGGTGGGAACATGCTGCTCAAGTACCTGGGCGAAGCCGGCGATGACACGCCGGTGCATACCGCCGCAGCGATCTCAGCCCCACTGGACCTGGCGGCCGCAAGCACCCGTCTCGATGTCGGGCTGGGCCGGCATGTTTACACCCGCATGTTCCTGTCAACGCTCAAACCCAAGGCGCTGGGCCAATGGCAGGCCCACCCGGACCTGTTCGACGTCCGATCCCTAAGGCAGGCACGCACCTTTCGCGAATTCGACCAAATCGTCACCGCACCCCTGCACGGGTTTGCGGGCGCGGAGGATTACTGGGAGCGCGCCAGCAGCAAGCCGTACCTGCAGACCATCGCACGTCCCACGCTGGTGCTCAATGCGGTGAACGATCCCTTCCTGCCGCCCAGCGCGCTGCCTACCCCAGCCGACGTCAGCCCAGCCGTCACCCTGGAGCAGCCGGCTGAAGGCGGCCACGTGGGTTTTGTTACCGGTCGCTTTCCCGGCCGGATTGACTGGCTGCCGCAACGGCTCCTGAGCTTCTTCGACCATTCCCTTTCAGCCGGCGCGGCCCGCTCCGTGCCCAAGGAAACCTGCAATGTCCGACATTCTTGACACCATTCTTGCCACCAAGCGCCAGGAAGTGGCGGCCGCACAGACAGCATGCCCGCTGACCGAGGTCCGCCGGGCCGCCGAGAGCCGCCAGGCCGATCACAGGGATTTTGTAGCGGCACTGCGTGCCAAGCATGCCCTCGGCCGGGCAGCCGTGATCGCCGAAATCAAGAAGGCCAGCCCCAGCAAGGGCGTGATCCGGCCCGACTTCGACCCACCCGCCATTGCCCGCAGCTACGCGGAGCACGGCGCAGCCTGTCTGTCCATACTCACCGACCGCGAGTATTTCCAGGGCAGCCCCGCCTATTTGGAGGCAGCGCGTACGGCCTGCCACTTGCCAGTGCTACGCAAAGACTTCATCGTGGACGCCTACCAGATCTACGAAGCCCGCGCCATGGGGGCGGATTGCATCCTGCTGATTGCCGCCGCCCTGCCCGGTCCGCAGCTACGGGAATTCGAAACCTTGGCCGAAGAACTGGGAATGGCAGTGCTGGTCGAAGTGCACAACGCTGAGGAACTGGACATGGCCCTCACCCTGCGCACACCGCTGATTGGCATCAACAATCGCAACCTGCGCAGCTTCGAAGTCAGCCTAGCCACCACGCTCAAGTTGTTGCCGCAAATCGGACCAGAACGCATCGTCGTTACCGAAAGCGGCATACATCAGGTCGAGGACGTGCAGCTGATGCGCAGCCAGGCAGTGCATACCTTCCTGGTGGGCGAAGCCTTCATGCGCGAGCCAGACCCTGGCGCTGCACTTGCGCACCTGTTTGCCTGACCCAATCAGCTTGCAAAGCGAAAGCCCCGCCTACGCGGGGCTTTTTCATGTCGGACTCAGTAGTCCAGTCCCAGCAGCATGTAGCCGGTCAGCCGGCCTCCTCTGGCATGACCTACACCAACGAAGAATGGCCCTAGCAGGGTGTCGGCACCCACGAACAGCGAGCCTGCCGGCAGCCAACGCTCGTCGGTCAGGTCCCGCCAACCGTTCCAGATGCGTCCTACCTCGGCCGAAGCGCCGACATATAGCCCGGTACCCAGCGCAGGCGGTAGCGTAGCAACACGCCAGTAGCTCATCAGGCGCAGCAACGCAGCCCGCTCACCCACCAGCTCACCCGTCTGGTAACCCGAGAGGTTGAGGAAGCCGCCCAGGCTCTGATAACGGTTTTCCTTGTGCTGGCTGTTGAAGTAGCCGCGGTAGCGCCCGGCCAGGCGGTAGGTCACGTCGTTGCGGGTGGCGGCCCACTCGCCTTCCAGCGTCAGGGCATGACTGTCATCGTTGCTGCCCCAGCGCCCGATGGACGATCGAAATTCTGTATTGAGCAGATAGCCGTTGCGCGGCCAACGCGGATTGTCGAACTGGTCGATCACCAGCCCGGCGCGCAGCCCGGTGTCCTCCAGCCGCGCGTTGTCTTCCCCTAGCAGGCTGGGCGCCCCGACTTCGGTCTGGGCGCTGGTCAGGGCATGGAAGACCCCGGCACGCATCTCACCCCACGGCCCCAGCGCCACACCCACGTCGGCATGCACCGAGCGCTCGCGCGTCTGCACGGTGGCCAAGCGCTTGTGATCGCTGCCAAACACCGGCACGTCCTTGCTTTCGTATAGCGCGGAAAGCGAGCCGAATGCCGGGCTGAAAGCCGACCAAGGCTGGTACAGCTCGGTTTTCAGGCGCGTGTTGGCACCAATCTGCAGCTCGTTCCGCCACACACCACCCGCACTGTTGAGCCAGGTGCGCTGATGCGACGCCAGCATGCTGAAGGAGGAATCGCCAGGGGAACTGCTCTTGAGGTTGAGCCCGAAGCGCAGGTAGTTGGGACCAATACTGCGCTCGAAGGGCATCACCTCAAGCACGGTACGCCCGCCGTGGGTGTCCAGATTGTAGGTCAGGCGATCGTAGTCGCCCTCGGCAAACAGCACTCGCAGCTGCTCGCGCACCTCGTCCGCCGAAAGAGGCGCTTCCACCTTACCGGTACCAAGGCGCTGGGCCAGCGCATCCGAATTGACGTAGCGGGTATTCTTGATACGCACCTCATCGATTCGCGGTTCATCCGCCATCACCAGCCGCGCGTGCCAGCTGGCATAGGCCTCGGGGCTGACGGCAAACGGACGTAGCTTTTCGGCCAACGGGGCCACGGCCTTGCGTCCCGCCTCAATGATCTGGGCATTGTCCTGAAATGCCGTGCTGCTGATCCCGTCGAGCTCGGGCCGGATGACCACGTCGTTGCCATCCACCTTTTCCAGCTCGGTGCGCACATTGGCATTCACCATCAGGTTGGTGGTCTGATTGAGGACGTCGAACACCGTATTCATCTGCTTCTTGTTGAGCAGCGGCGACCCCACATCCACCACGATTACCCGGTCGGCACACTTGCCCTTGATGTCGCTGATGGGCAGGTTGCGGGCCAGCCCGCCGTCCACCAGAAGGCGGTCGCCGTCCTCTACCCAGTCGAACACACCCGGCACGGCCATGCTGGCCCGCAGCGCCTGTGCAAGGTTGCCCTGATCGAACACCACCGCCTCGCCGGTCACGAAGTCAGTGGCCACCGCACGGAAGGGGATGGGCAGCTGATCGAAACTCTCCACCGTCCGATCTCGCGTCAGCGCCCGGATGAATAACTCGATTTCCTGAGAATTGATGGCACTGCGGGGAAACTGCAGTCCCTTGTCGCCCACCCCGAAGGAAAGATTGAAAAAGTTGCGGTAATCATCCCGCTTGCGGTCGAACGGCACGGTGGGACGCGATGTGGCACCGGAAAGCAGGCTTTCCCAGTCGGCCTTGGAGAAAGCCTGCCGCATCTGAGCGGTGCTCATGCCGTTGGCGTACATGCCTCCGACGAGCGCACCCGCACTACTGCCTGCGATACACGAGATCGGCACGCGCAGGCGCTCCAGCTCTTCCAGCACACCCAGATGGGCAAAGCCGCGCGCACCGCCGCCGCCCAGTACCAGGCCAACGCGCTCGCCCGGCGCCAAAGGAGCGGGAATCTGCAGGGTTTGGGGAGTGGCTGCATGCACCTGCAAGGCAGCCACCAGGGTCATCCCTGCCATAAATCGGCAGAACCGGCGGGTTTCTGTTTTCATAAATCAGGATTAACTGTTAATCTTCGCTCTCAGCGTTTTCTCTTCACAGCCAGAACTATACAGAGAAACTCCTCACGGGAAGCACACCGAAAGCCATGTTCGATTTCAAGACCCTCGTCAGTTCCCTGCTCACGAAGAACACGCCCTCCTCAAGCGTGGCCCAGTCGGCGACGATGCTGGTGCGGGACCTTCCGGAGGCGGAGTATTTTTCCGCGGTGGTGGAAATCGTCAAGGCGGTGGCAAAAATCAATGCTGACACCGATCTGCCGCTGAAGGAACGCCTAAAGACGCTGCTGTACGTCGACGAGCGCGCACACGGCATCCACGACCGGCTGTGCAGGGAATACCTGCGCAACGAGGCCAACACCCGCGGCTTTTTGCCTACCATCCTTGCTTACTGGCACGAACTGGCCAACGCCTATCAGATCTGCCTGCGCGTGCACGCTGGCGCGCCCTCGGGCGGGCTGGACGAAGACATCCGGCTGGCCACCGTGCGCGGCGTACACCACCAGATGCGGCTGATCAGCTGGAACGCCCTGCGCTACCTGCGCGCCGACGGCAGCACTTGGCAACAGGCTTACCGGTTCTACCTCCACGCCGAGGAAGCCGGGTTTGCACGCGGACCGGTGCGCCTTTACCAGGACAGTTCGGACGAGGTGACGGCGGAGAACCTGCTGCTGCATGGCTGCATGCTGCACTTGGCCAACCCGGACAACTTCTCGCAACGCGAAATCGTAGCGGTGGACAAGCTCCTGCGTCTGCTGGTCCCCACCTTGCATCTTGAACACCAGCCCCTGGCGGGTGATACCGTATTTGCGGTCAACCTTGCCACGCCGGACGAGCCCCAGCTGATGCGCCGCAGCATGGTCGGCAAGGGTTGTCGCTACTGGCTGGCCGACCCCCTGACCTCGCGCCTAGCCGACCTGATGTTTGACCTCGACCTGCGCATCCCTTCGGCCTTGGCAGGATTGGGCCTCGATCTGGAGCGCAAGGAGTGGAACGTGCTGTGCGAAAAGCTCTCGGCACGCTGGTCGCAGGATGGTGGCAAATCGCTGCGGCGGGCCGAACGTTCTCTCCAGAGCGGCCAGGTTCGGGTATGTGTGGGCTTTGACCGCATCGCCTTTCTGGTGAAGGTGCAGAACGGGCAGGACAACAGTGCGTCCACGGAAGAGTGGCGCATCAGCGACGTCAGTGCCACCGGCATGGGGCTGGCCTACCTCGGCAAGTCGGTCGAGCATCTCTCCATCGGCAAGCTGCTGCTCATCGCTCAGGAGGGCTCGGCCCCACTCCTCGGCGTCATCCGCCGCATCAGTCGCCAGCAGAGCGATGGCACCAAAGTCGGTGTGGAGCTTCTTGGTCAGCATCCTGTCGCGGTATCACTGAGCGAGCCGGACCAGCCGGATGCCACTCCAGCGAGCGCCCTCTACATCACGCAGCCCAATTCGCGCCAGGGGCAGCGCTGGTTCCTCGTGCCCACCCTCATGTTTGCCGCGGGCCGGGAGCTGATCCTCACAGCCCAAGGCAAGTCCTACCGCATCCGTCTGAAGGCGCCGCACAGCGAATTCATCGAGTGTATCCAGTCGGACTTCGACACTCTCGCCAAGGTCGACTGAGCTTCGGCCAACCCAGCAACTGAGCACAAGGTTGGCCGAAGCCGACCGTTGAAAGCCTGCAATGAAAAGCCCGCCTTTCGGCGGGCTTTTTGCTTGGCGGGCAGGGCCGATCAGAACACTTCGAGAATGCCGGCGGCGCCCATACCGGTGCCGATGCACATCGTCACCATGCCATAGCCTTTGACGCCGTCGTTGCGCATGCCGTGCACCAGCGTGGCAGTACGGATGGCACCGGTGGCACCCAGCGGATGGCCCAGAGCGATGGCCCCGCCGTAGGGGTTGACGCGGCTGGTATCGAGGTTCAGGTCACGGATCACGGCCAGTGCCTGGGCGGCAAAGGCCTCGTTCAGTTCGATACGCTGCAGGTCATCCTGGCTGATGCCCGCCTGCTGGCACGCCATCGGGATAGCCACCTTGGGGCCGATCCCCATGATCTCGGGAGGTACGCCCTTGACGGCGAAGGTGACATACCGGCCCAGCGGTTCCAGTTCCAGTTGCTTGAGCACACGTTCGGACACCAGGATCACCGCACCTGCACCGTCGGACATCTGCGAGCTGTTACCCGCCGTCACGCTGCCTTTGGCATCGAACACCGTCTTGAGCTTGGCCAGACCTTCCAGCGTGGTATCCCGGCGCGGGCCTTCGTCGGTGTCCAGCACGCGTGTCTTCAGGATCACCTCGCCGGTTTCCAGATTGGGGGTGCGATAAGTCACCTCCAGCGGGGAAATCTGCGAGCGGAAAGCGCCGGACTCGATAGCGGCAATCGCACGACGATGCGACTCCAGGGCAAACGCATCCTGGTCCTCGCGCGACACGTTCCACTGTTGGGCCACCTTTTCGGCGGTCAGGCCCATGCCGTAGGCAATGGCGTAGTTCTCGTCCTTGGCAAAGATGGCCGGGTTGAGCGATACCTTGTTGCCCATCATCGGCACCATGGACATCGACTCCGCCCCGGCGGCAATCACCACATCGGCCTCGCCCAGTCGGATACGATCAGCCGCAATCTGCACGGCGTTGATGCCGGACGAGCAGTAACGGTTGATGGTGATACCGCCCACGGTATCGGGCAGGCCGGCCAGCAGCGCACCAATACGCGCCATGTTGAGGCCCTGTTCCGCCTCCGGGAAGGCGCACCCCACCACCACATCGGCCACCATGGAAGGATCCAGATTAGGCACCTGTGCCATCGCGCTCTTGATCACATGCGCCAGCATGTCATCCGGGCGCACATGACGCATCATGCCGCGCGGGGCCTTACCCACCGGCGTACGCGTCGCCGCTACGATATAAGCTTCCTGTACTTGCTTGACCATTTTTTCAATTCTCCTGTCGCGCAGCGAAACCGCCCCTCGCGTCCGCTGCGCCTGTTTTGTCTTCGATCAGTTGCGCAGCGGCTTGCCGGTCGTCAGCATGTTGGCGATGCGGTCTTGGGTCTTGGAGTTCTTCAGCAGCTGCATGAAGCCCTTGCGCTCCAGGTCGAGGATCCACTGCTCGTCGACCAGTGTGCCCTGCTCCACGTCTCCCCCAGTCATCACGTCGGCAATCAGCGAGGCGATGGTGAAGTCGTGCTGGCTGATGAAGTGGCCTTCGAGCATGTTCACCAGCTGACCCTTGATCGAAGCGGCACCCGAACGGCCTGCCACCGGGAAGCCCTTGACCTTCAGCGGCGGACGGTAGCCCGACTCGGCCATGGCCAGGGCCTGCTGTTTGGCCACATAGAGGAGTTCGTAGGCGTTGAACACGACCACATCGGTCTTGCGCAAATAGCCGATTTCTTGGGCTTCGATGGCGCTAGTCCCCACCTTGGCCGTGGCGATTGCCATGAAATAGTCCTTCAGCGCCGCCAGTACGTCACCCTTGGCTTCCTGCGAAGCGCGCAGCGCGAACTCCTTGCAGCCGCCGCCGCCCGGCAGCAGGCCGACGCCGACTTCCACCAGGCCAACGTAAGACTCGAGCGCAGCCACAACGCGGTCGCAGTGCATGGCAAACTCGCAGCCGCCTCCAAACACATAACCTTGGGTGGCGGCCACGGTCGGAATCTGGCTGTAGCGCAGACGCATCGAGGTGGCCTGGAAGCGGCGGATGGTTTCTTCAATCGCGGCCCAATCGCCCATCATGAACGCCGGCATCATCGAAGAAAGGTCGGCACCGACGGAGAACGGCTCTTCGGTCTGCCAGATTACCAGTGCCTTGAAACGCTCCTCGGCGATGTCGAGGGCGGTGTTCAGGCCGGCCAGCACATCCGGGCCGATGGCATGGGCCTTGGACTTGAACGAAGCCACCAGAACGCCATCACCGGTAGTGAAGGCTCGCAAGCCATCATTCTCGAATACGGTCTCGCCGAGCGGCCCTTGGGCTTCGCCCAGTACGCGGGCCGGGGCGAGCTGACGCTGGTACACGTCAAGCGTGGAGCGCCCCACCAGCTTGGCGGAAGCGGCATCGTACGAGCCTTCGGCAAAATGCACGCCGCTGCGGTCGGTTTCCAGGGCCCAGCCCGGCAGGGCGGCCGAAGTCAGCCCCTTGCCTGCCTTGATGTCTTCCTCGATCCACTGGGCTACCTGCTGCCAGCCTGCGGCCTGCCAGGTTTCGAACGGGCCAACAGACCAGCCGAAGCCCCAGCGGATGGCAAAGTCCACGTCGCGCGCGGAATTGGCGATGTCAGCCAGATGGAAGGCGATGTAATGAAACACGTCGCGGAAGCAGGCCCACAGGAACTGTGCCTGGGGATGCTGACTCTCGCGCAGCTTCTTGAATTTCTCGGCGGGGTTGGCGATCTTGAGGATTTCCTTGACGGCATCGTCCCCTTTTTCGCCACTGCCCACGTACTCGCCCTTGATCGGGTCGAGCACGAACATCTGCTTGCCTTCTTTCTTGTAGATGCCAGCCTTGGTCTTGGCACCCAAGGCGCCGGCCGCAATCAGCTTCTGCAGCCACTCGGGCGACTTGAAGTAAGCGTGCCACGGATCCTGCGGCAAGGTGTCTTCCATGGTCTTGACGACGTGGGCAAAGGTATCGAGGCCCACCACGTCAGCGGTACGGAAAGTAGCCGATTTGGGGCGTCCCAGACGGGGACCCGTCAGGTCATCGACCACATCAAAACGGATGCCGAACTTCTCGGCGTTGGCGATCGTGGCCAGCATGGAGAACACACCGATGCGGTTGGCCACGAAGTTGGGGGTATCCTTGGCACGCACGACACCCTTGCCCAGGGTGGTCACCAGGAAGCGCTCGAGGTTGTCGAGAATCTCTGCATCCGAAGTGTGGCACGGGATGATTTCCACCAAGTGCATATAGCGCGGCGGATTGAAGAAGTGCACACCGCAGAAGCGCGGGCGTACATTGTCCGGGCAGGCTTCGGCCAGCTTGTTGATCGACAGGCCGGAAGTATTGGTGGCGAAGATGGTGCGCTCGCCCAGATGCGGGGAAACCTTGTGGTAGAGGTCTGCCTTCCAGTCCATCCGTTCCGCAATGGCTTCGATCACCAGATCGCAGTCCTTCAGCAGATGCAGGTGTTCCTCATAGTTGGCCGGCTGAATGAAGCTGACCAGGTCCTTGGCCGCGAGCGGCGAAGGCTTCTGCTTCTTCAGGCCTTCCAGAGCCTTGAGCACGATACCGTTCTTGTCGCCTTCCTTGGCAGGCAGGTCGAACAGGATGGTAGGCACCTTGGCGTTGACCAGATGGGCTGCGATCTGCGCACCCATCACGCCGGCACCGAGCACGGCCACCTTGCGTACGTTGAACTTGGTTTGAGACATGGTTTCCTCGAATTGTTGAAACACACAATTTATAGGCAGGGCCCCTCGTTCCCGCCTTGCTTCGGAAAGGGCGGAGCTTGCGCCCCGCCCTTTTTTGTCCACGCCTCTAAACGCTAAAGGGTTTAGAAGCTGTGGTTATATTGCACACCCAGGATGTTGGCATGGCTCTTGAAGTCGGCCGAACCGCGGGTGTAGCTCGACACGCAGCTGACCGCGCCCGGCGCAGCACCGCCGCAGTAGCCGTTGACGTTGGCCTTGGCATCCTTGATATGGATGTAGCTGTAAGCAACGTTGATGGAGCTGTTCTTGTTCAGGTCATACTTCGCACCCACCGAGAACCAGTAGCGGTCGTTGTCGGGCATGGTGGCCAGACGCAGGTCGTCGCTCTGCACCGGGGTCTGGTCGTAGGCTACGCCGAAACGCAGCTGCAGCGGTTCGCTGTACTGGTACGAAGCGCCCAGCGAAACCTTATAGGTATCGTCCCATTTCGGGGTCAGTACCGTCACATTGGTGACCGGCGCAAGCCCACCAGGCCCCGGCTTCTTGTTGCCGTACTTGATCTCGGCACGGTCGAAGCGCGAGTGCTTGGTCCAGGTCACATCCCCGAATACGTTCCATTTGGAGTCGACCATGTACATGCCATGCAGCGAGAGCGATTCCGGCGTCTTGATCTCTACGCTGGCGCTTTCATTGGCCGCATAGCCGAGCGAACGCAGGGCCCCCTGGGCCGCAGCAATCTGGGAGGGGGGAAGCGGCACCACATTGCCGCCGATCACCACCTGGGTCGGCAGTGACCATTTGGCATTGCCCTGGAGGTTGTGCTTGATAGCGGAACGGTAGTTCAGGCCGACACGTGCCTTCTCGTTGATGTCCCACAGCCAAGCCAGGTTGTAACCGAAACCCCAGTCATCCCCGTCCACATCCGCATAGCCGTCCGCCGCGCCGTTAGTCGGTGCGCCAGTAAAGGCCGGATTGATAGCTGCCAAGCGTGCACCGAAGTTTGCATACTGGCGCAGTTCCGCCTTGGCGTACTGAGCGATGACGCCGGCCGCGAACGAGTGCTGTTCATTGAGCTTGAACGCGATCGTCGGGTTGATGTCGATCGTGGTCAGGCTCGTTTCGTTGAGGTTGTAGCGCAGCACCGAGTTGCGCTGGTATTCGGTGGCCGAGGCATACGGTACGTACACGCCCAGACCGGCACTGATGCGATCGTTGAGCTTGTGCGTCAGGTACAGGTGGGGTACCAGAAGCACATCGTCGGTGATCTTGCCGCTGTTGACGCCGGAGACCGCAGCCGGTGTGCCGCTCGGATAGAAGGCACGGGCGTTGGAGTATTCGACACTGGGCGCAACAATGTTCAGCGCGCCGGAAAAGTGGGTGCCATCCAGCTTGGTCATGCCGGCGGCATTGTAGAAGATGGTGGTGGCATCGCCGGCCTCTGCGGCACTGGCGTTGGCCGTGGCTTGCGCACTGACCGACTGCGTACCGAAGTGGTAACCCGACGCGACTGCACCGGTGGACCAACCGGCGAAAGCGGTACCCAGGAGCATCACGGACAGGCTGAGGTGCTTGAGCTTCATGTTATCCCTCTCTGCATATAATTTGATATGACTTCTGCCTTGCGGGCCGCATTGCACATCGGCCCAGTGCCGATACTACCAGAGATTTAGAGTATGTCCACTAAGATCAGAGCACTTGTTCTAAACGATCGTTTAGTTAGCCATTTACCTTGATAATCGTTTGATTTTATTGGTTTTTATCCTCAAGAAATCTTGAGCGCCCTTCTGCGTCGATCGCCACGAAGGTCACAATCACCTCGGTGATGCGCACACACTCGCCTTCCATTCGCTCCGACTCCACCTCGATTTTGAGCGTAACGGATTTTTGTCCGACACGGAGACGATCCACATACAGGTTCACCACATCCCCAAGCAGAATGGGAGCATTGAACTGGAAGGCATTCACCGCGACGGTGGCAACCGGACCGCGCGACAGGCGTTCGGCTTCCAGACTGCCGGCCAGGTCGATCTGCTCGAGCAGCCAGCCGGCCTGAACCCTGCCATAGGCATTGGTGCTCTTGGGCAGGGCCCGCACCCGCAGTGCGGGAACACGCTGAGCGTGGTGATCCATGAGTTTCCCTCCTTGGGGCTGACTGTAGCCGTCTGTCTTTACAGGCGGCTAGGATCAGCCGGGTGCCCTGAGGCACCCGCCCGGCAGATTTAGAAGATAAGCCGCTCCAGCAGCTTCTCGTCGAACTGTTTCATGCCCATGTCGAAATCATCCACCATGATCACGTCACGCTTGAGCTTGCGAGCGCGGGCCACAGCATCGTACTCCGACTGGGTGATCCATCCCGCCGCCAGCGCTTCGGCCAACCTTTCCTTGGCGGTGATCGTGCGGAACTTGCCTTCGCGGCCCATTTTGCGCAACTTCTGTTCGATCGGCTCGGTGGCTACCACGGCCTGCAGTGCGGGCTCCAGCACACCGACGGCATCCGACTCGTCTTTCGGACGATACATGCCACGCGTCAGGCGCTCACGCATCGGCCCCATCTCCATGATGCCACGCGCCACCTGAGTGCCGACACGGTCCGAAGCGGGCCGCAGGGTCTGCCCCCACGGAAAGATGATCTTGCGCAGCACGCCTGCAAGAAAACGGTTGGGCAGGTTATTGAGGAAGCCCGTCATGGCCATTTGCACATCGTAGAGCGCGTTTTCCACCGCCCACTGCATCACAGCGATGTCTTCCTTAGGCGCCCCGTCTCGCTCGAAACGCTTGAGGCAGGCCGAGGCGATGTAGAGATTCGACAGCATGTCGCCGAGACGGGCCGACAGCTTCTCACGGAATTTCAGCGAACCGCCCAGACTGAACATCGCCATGTCGGAAAGCAGGGCAAACGCGCTGGAGAAGCGGGTCAGCTGCTTGTAATAGCGCGCTGTCACTCCCGACTTCGGGCTACCGGCAAACCGTGCGCCGGTCAGGCCAAGCCACAGCGAGCGGAACACGTTGCTGATCACGAAGTTGATGTGTCCGGTGATCGCCGCGTCGAAAGCCTTGCCATCGTTGGCCATGGCGGCTTTCATCTCGCGAAGCACGAACGGATGGCAGCGGATGGCCCCCTGTCCGTAGATGATCATCGAACGGGTCAGGATGTTGGCCCCTTCAACGGTGATGGCAATGGGAATGGCCTGATACGCCCGCGCCAGGTAGTTGCGCGGCCCAAGCACCACCGCCTTGCCACCGTGCACGTCCATGGCGTCGTTCAGAGCCTTGCGCATGCGTTCGGTGTTGTGATACTTCAGCACCGCCGACAGCACGGAGGGCTTCTCGCCCATGTCTAGGCCAGTGAGCGCCAGATCCTGCGAGGCCTCCATCTGATAGGTATAGCCTGCAATGCGGGCCATCGCCTCGTCCACGCCCTCAAACTTGCCGATCGGCAGACCGAACTGGTCGCGGATGCGCGCGAAGGCACCAGTGACGAAGGTAGCCACCTTGCCGGATGCCACCGACATGGCCGGCAGTGAGATGCAGCGTCCGACGGAAAGGCACTCCACCAGCATGCGCCAGCCCTGCCCTGCGTATTCACGCCCACCGATGATCCAGTCCATGGGAATGAACACCTCACTCCCCCAAGTCGGGCCATTCATAAAGGCGGCACCGCCCGGATAGTGGCGGCGACCGATGCACACCCCTTCATGCTCGGTGGGCACCAGTGCGCAGGTAATACCGATTTCTTCCTTGTCGCCAAGAAGATGGTCCGGGTCGTACATCTTGAACGCCAGACCCAGGATGGTGGCCACCGGCGCAAGGGTGATCCACCGCTTTTCCCAGCTCACACGCACGCCCAGCACGTCTTCATGGTGCTCGCCAGTACGGGGGTCGGTATAGCTACCGCGACACACCACGCCAAAGTCGGGGATGCTGCCCGCATCGGAGCCTGCAGACGGGCTCGTCAGGGCAAAGCAAGGGATTTCCAAGCCCTTGGCCAGACGCGGCAGGTAATAATCTTTCTGGGCATCCGTGCCGTAATGCTGCAACAGCTCGCCTGGACCGAGCGAGTTGGGCACCATCACGGTGACGGCGGCCGTTCCACCACGGGTGGCGATCTTGGTCACTACCTTGGCATGGGCATAATTGGAAAACTCAAGTCCACCATACTGCTTCTTCACGATCATACCGAGGAAGCCGTTGTCCTTGATGAACTGCCACACCGGCTCGGGAAGGTCCATGTCCTCATGGGTTACCTTCCAGTCGTCGATCATCGAGCACAACTGCTCGGTGGGACCATCCAGGAACGCCTGCTCTTCAGCGGTTAGCTTGGGGTCCGGAAAGCTCAGCAGGCGCTGCCAGTCCGGCCTGCCCGAAAACAGATCACGGTCCCACCAAACGGTGCCGGCATTGATAGCCTCCTGCTCGGTCTGCGACATCGGCGGGGTGATCTTCTTGAAGATGCCGAAGACCGGGCCGGTGAACACGGCGCGACGCAGCGGAGTGATGTTGAGCACGGCAGCCACGAGGGCAAACACCCCCCATACGGCTGGGTGGACGGCGACTCCGAAGCCGAACTGCAGGGCAAGGAGCCATATGGCAAGACCGATGGTCCAAACGATAACGGGCGCGCGGTAGTACGCGAGTACTCCTACGAGCACGATCAGAAGAATGGCGGATAGCATTTTTGTAATTTCCTCGTGTTGACCCTTCGTTTACCGCAGGGGCGGCGAAGTCAGCCCGGCCACCACGAACGGTACAAGATGCTTGACGATCATGTCCGGGTCGCGGGCGCTGACGATCTGGCTACGCACGAAGATCTTCAGCACGTCATTGCCCGCAAAGGCGTTGAACATCACACTGAAGGCAAAGTGCATCCGCCAGGCCAAGTCCTCCTGACCCAAGGCAGGCAAGGCCCGGTGGAAAGCCTTGCCGAAACGCTGTACGAAGACACTGTACTGCTGCGAGAGGGTTTCCCGCAGCAGGCGGTGGTTTTCGACCAGCGTGCGCGACAAGAGGCGCACGAACAGCGCTCCGCCCCGCGAAGGATCCTTCGAAAGGGCGAGGCAAGGCCGGATGAAGGCCATTACCAGCTGCTCGGGCGTCAGCGTGCCGAACTGTGCTTCCATGCCGTCAAGCTCTGCCAGACAGGCTGCGATCAGCGGAGTCAGGCGCCGCATGAACACCGACTCGAAAAGTGCATCCTTGGAGCCGAAATGGTAGTTCACTGCGGCGAGGTTGACCTCGGCCTGCTGGGTGATCATGCGCAGCGAGGTTGCCTCGAACCCGTGCTCCACGAACAGTCTCTCGGCGACATCGAGAATACGGGTGGCAGTATCGGGTTTGCTGGCTTCCATAGGGGGCTGCGCCTTGTAGGTGGTATCGAGCTGTCTTGCCGTATCCATATCGGTTTTCGAACAAGCGTTTCAAACTTACGTTTTAATTTGACCAGTGTCAAGAAAGGTACAGGGCCGACCCTGTGTTTCCCGCACACGAAGAAACGGCAGTCTCCATTCTAGACTGCCGCTAGGTAGGAAGAGGTTCCAGCCCGTCAGCCCAGCCCTGCGGCCAGATCGTGCTGCAGGTCGTCCGGATGCTCCAGTCCGACCGCCAGCCGCAGTAACCCTTCAACGATGCCTGCCGCCTGCCGGGCTTCCGGCGTGATACGGGCGTGCGTGGTGGAGGCCGGGTGAGTGATGGTGGACTTCACATCTCCCAGATTGGCGGTACGGGAAATCACCTGGACGGTGTCCACCACTCGCCAGGCTGCTTCGCGCCCGCCTTTCACCACAAAGGAGACGACCGCCCCGCCGGCCTTCTGCTGGCGCATAGCCAGGACATGCTGGGGGTGGCTAGGCAGCCCGGGATAGTACACGCGCTCCACGGACGGGTGCGCTTCCAGCCAAGCGGCCAAGCGAGCGGCCGATGCACATTGCCGCTCCATCCGCAGGTAGAGGGTTTCCAGCCCCGACAGCAGTACCCAGGCATTGAAGGCGGCCATCGTGGGCCCGGCCGTGCGCACATGCAGATATACCTGTTCCACCAGTCGGTCAGCACCGACAACGGCCCCGCCGAGCACACGGCCGTGACCATCCAGATACTTGGTGGCCGAATGGACCACGAGGTCGGCACCCAGCGCCAGCGGCTGCTGCAACGCAGGACTGCAGAAGCAGTTGTCCACAACCATCAGGCAGTCATGCGCATGTGCCACCTGTGCAATCGCAGCGATGTCGGCCACTTCGGTCAGGGGATTGGACGGCGTTTCCAGAAAGAAAAGCCGTGTGGTTGGCCGAACCGCGTCTGCCCAGGCAGCCGTGTCGGTTGGATCAACGAAGGTGGTTTCCACTCCGAAGCGGGCTAGCACGCCCGAGAGCAGGTTGGTGGTGGAGCCGAACAGGCTGCGCGAAGAAACCACGTGGTCGCCAGTCTTGAGGAAGGTCAGCATGACTGCCTGGATCGCAGCCATGCCGCTGGACGTGGCGATGGCACGCTCGCCACCCTCAAGTGCGGCCAGACGCTGCTGGAAGGCACTGACGGTGGGATTGGTGAAACGCGAGTAGGTATACCCCTCTACTTGTCCGGCAAAAAGGGCCGCCGCTTCCTCTGCGGTATCGAAAGTAAAGCTGGAGGTCAGTTGCAGGCTCTGGCTGTGTTCGCGGTACTGGCTGGTTTCGCGTCCGGCACGGATGGCGAGGGTTTCTGGATGAAGGCCGGCTTCATCGGACTGAGGATGCGTCATGGGAAATCTTCTTGTCTGCCTGGTCTATGGGCATGGGGCGATGCCCGGGCTGTAAATTTTGAGCGCCCTTTCGGGCGCTCTTCATTTTGCTCAGATCAGGTTCTGCTCGGCAACATTCAGATTTAGGTCTACCAGCTGTGAACTGCCCTCCTCGTCCCTGCTTTCGACCGTACTCCTCGGCCCCATGCGCGCGCACTCGATCGCATTCAGATAGGCTTCCGTGATATCGCCAGTGATGTAGTTGCCGTCGAAGCAGGAGGTTTCAAACACCTGCAGCGACGGGGCTGCGGCATTGACCGCATGCATCAAGGCTTCCAGATCCTGGTAGATCACCGCATCCGCACCGATCTCGCGCGCGATTTCCTCTTCGGTGCGCCCGGTGGCCAGCAGTTCTGCGCGGGTGGGCATGTCGATCCCGTAGACATTCGGGAAACGCACCGCCGGCGCGGCCGAGGCAAAGTACACTTTCTTCGCACCGGCATCGCGCGCCATCTGCACGATTTCACGTGAAGTGGTGCCCCGTACGATCGAATCGTCCACCAGCAGCACGTTCCTGCCGCGGAACTCGCAGGCCACCGGGTTGAGCTTCTGTCGCACCGACTTCTTGCGCACGCCCTGCCCCGGCATGATGAAGGTGCGGCCGATGTAGCGGTTTTTGATGAACCCCTCGCGGTAAGGCAGGCCCAGCGCATTGGCCAGCTGCAGCGCGCTGGGGCGGCTGGTGTCCGGGATCGGCATCACTACATCGATGTCCAGCTCGGGTACTACCTGGCGTACCTTTTCCGCCAGGCGCTCGCCCATGGCAAGGCGTGCCTGATAGACCGAAGCGCCGTCGATCACCGAATCCGGACGCGCAAAATAGACGAACTCGAACAGGCAGGGCGCATGACGGATGCGCTCCGCGCACTGGCGCGCCTCGAAGTGGCCGTCAAAGCTGACGAAGATGCCTTCCCCTGGCTCCACGTCACGCAGCAGAGAGAAACCTGAGCAGTCGAGCGCCACAGATTCCGAGGCGAACATGTATTCGGTCCGACCATGATGGTCGTGGCTGCCAATCACCAGCGGGCGGATACCGTTGGGGTCGCGGAAGGCTACTAGGCCATAACCCGAGATAAGGGCCACCACCGCATAGGCGCCTTTCACCCGGCGATGCACGCCTTCGATGGCCTTGAACACTGCTTCCACGCTCAGCTCGTAGCCGGTGACGTTGATCGCCAACTCGTGTGCGAACACATTGAGCAGTACCTCGGAGTCGGAATTGGTGTTGATGTGCCGCAGGTCGTGGCGAAACATGTCCGCCTTCAGCTCATCGGTGTTGGTCAGGTTGCCGTTGTGGGCCAGCACGATGCCAAACGGAGAGTTGACGTAGAAGGGCTGGGCCTCGGCCAGATTGGCCGCGGACCCTGCCGTGGGATAGCGCACGTGAGCGATCCCCGCATTGCCTTGCAGCGAGCGCATGTTGCGCGTGCGGAACACGTCACGCACCATGCCGCTCCCCTTGTGCATGTGAAAGGTCTTGTTGTGCGCTGTCACGATGCCTGCCGCATCCTGGCCGCGGTGCTGCAGGAGCTGCAGTCCGTCATACAGCAACTGGTTGACCGGGCTCTGCCCCACGACACCTAGAATTCCACACATCTTCCGCTCTCTTCCCGACTACCTGAAAACACATAAAGAAAAAGGCGGAATTCTTGAGGTGAAGATATCAAGACATTCCGCCAGTCTCATCACACTATCCCGTGTAATGGATGTTGTCGGCCAGCATGGCCGGCAACCAGGGCCTTAAGGCCAGCGCCGCCGTCTCGAACGGCGGCGCAAACACCGCGTTACGCCACATGGGCTCCCTTGGCAACTCGCTGAGCCCCCCGACCAGAACGAGTATGGTGACCAGCACCAAGCCTCGTGCCAGGCCGAACACGGCACCCAGCATCCGGTTGAGCCCTCCCAGACCTGCCGTATGCACGACGGTGGTTGCGGCGATTCGCAACAGTGCCGTTGCCAGCCAAGTCAGGAAGAACACACACACGAAGGCCGCCACCAGGCGCAGCCCTTCTGAGGGCAGGTCTGCCGGCAGAAAACCGGCTAGCGCCGGCGCAAACTCCTTGGCGCACCAGAAGGCAATCAGCCACGACACTAGGGCCAGCACCTCAGCCACGAGGCCACGCACCAGCGCCACGATGACGGAGCCGACCGTGATGCCGATCACCATGTAATCAAATGCAGTCATCGGTGCTTCACTTGCTCACCACGATGCCGGTGATGCCGGCTCGCTCAAGTTTCTTCAGGGCAGTCTCTGCTTCCTCACGACTGCCGAACGGGCCGACCCGCACGCGGGTGACTTCACCCTTGCTAGTGCTGACCTTGCTGAAATGGGCACGCACACCCAGACCGTCCAGCTTGCTGCGCAGGGCTTCCACCTTTTCCGGGTCGGACAAGGCAGCCAGCTGGATCACAGGCCGCACCGTGCTGCTTTCGCTGGCGGGCGCCTTGGCGGGCTCTGCTTCGGCGCGGCCTTCAAGGATGGCGGCCGGGTCCGCCTTGCGCGGCGCCTGCTTCTCGGGCGCGGGCTCGGGTTTGGCAAGCTTGGGCTTCTCGACCTTGGCGGGCGCCTCCGGCTTGGATTTGGGCTCAGGCTTGGGTTCGGCTTTTACGGATGGGGCAGGCTGCTCCACCGCTGCGGATGGAGCCTGTACGGGCGCGGCTGCAGGAGGAGGGACCTCCTCCACCGAAGACAGCGATTCCGGCAGCGTGGTGCTGGGTGGCGGCGCCGAAACCGGCGCACTGCTGTTGCCAGCAGTGAGTGCTGACGCCGGAGCCATCTCGACGGCGGTGCTGCTGGCCACCGGAGTGGAGGCTTCGCCGAGAATTTCCACCGACTCCGGCTTCATGGCCTGCTCCGGAACGCGACCAATCACGTTCCACAGAACGGCAGTGGAAATAGAGACGATGACGATGGCACCCACCAGACGGCGACGTGCCCGCTTGCGCAGAAGAATCAGTTCCTCTTGAGCAGAAAGACCTGGCATGAGCTCCTCAGCCGTTGCGCTGCCGCGCCTGCATCACCGCGGCAACCGTATGGAAAGACCCGAAGACCACGATTCTATCATTCTCCCCGGCGCGGGATAAGGCAGCCTGCCACGCCTCGTCCACCGTTTCGGCTGACTCGACGTTGCGCACACCGGCTTCGGCCAAGGTACGGGCGAGCTCGGTACCGCTTTGCCCACGTGGCATGTCCAGACCGCCGACGAACCATGCATCGAACTCGTCACGTACGATGTCGACCACTGCCTTCACATCCTTGTCGGACAACATGGAGAACACGGCATAGCGGTTCTCGGCAAACCCCAGCTGCCGTACGCTGGCCACCAAGGCGCGGGCCGCGTGCGGATTGTGCGCTACATCCAGCACCACTACCGGCCGTCCTGGTAGGATCTGGAAGCGCCCGGGCCAGTCCACCTCCAGCAAGCCACGCTTGACCGCCCCGATGGGGACGGGCAGACGCTCACGCAGGCATTCCACCGCAGCCAGGGCGACCGTGGCATTGACGAGCTGATACCCCCCGCGCAGCACCGGAATCGGCAGGGCGTGACGGTGCACCGCCCCCATGTGGAAGGACCACTGGTTATCCAGGCGGGTGAAGCCGAAAGCCTGACCGAAAAGGCGCAGATCGGCACCGATCGCCTTGGCGTGCTCCACCAGGCTTGCGGGCGGCTCCGCCTCGCCACAGATCGCCGGCACCCCGGCCCGGAAAATACCGGCCTTCTCGTAGCCGATGGCTTCGCGGGTATTGCCCAGATAGGCCTGATGATCCAGATCCACGCTGGTGACGACTGCCACGTCCGGATCGAACACATTGACCGCATCCAGCCGCCCGCCCAGCCCCACTTCGAGCACCGCAACATCTACACCGGCCTCGATGAAGACCTGCATCGCAGCGAGCGTGCCGAACTCAAAATAGGTCAGGCCGGTTTCCCCCCGCCCGGACTCCACGGTGGCAAACGCCCGCATCAGGCACGCATCGTCTACCGGCTGCATGTTCAGGGCGACCCGTTCGTTGTAGCGCACCAGATGGGGGGACGTGTAGGTACCTACCTTGTAGCCGGCCCGGGCCAGGATGGTGGAGACCATGGCGCAGACCGAGCCCTTGCCATTGGTACCCCCAACGATGATGAGGGGAAAGCCTGGGGCGAGCCCCATGGCGTCGCGCACACGGCGCACGCGCTCGAGCCCCATGTCGATGGTGACGGGATGCAGGGTTTCCAGCCGGGCCAGCCAGCCTTCAAGCGTTTCGGGCAGGGAGTTCATCGCAGTCGGAATGTCGGGGTTGTTTCGGGGCGGCCACCGCATGTGGCCGGTACCAGTCCAGATAGACGCGCAGCTGCCGCAGACTGTCGGAGCTGGCTGAATCGGGCAGGAGGACAAGCAGGCGTCGGCAATCCCCGGTCTGAAGTCGCAGCACCGTCAGCCAAGGAGAAACCAGGCCACCCGGCAGACGCACCACCTGGCAGGCGCACCCCGCCTCTTCCAGCCACAGTTCGCCTCGCGCATCAACCGCCAAGCCAGAGGCAGCACCGCGCCCGCCGGGCTGCAGGCTGCGCAAGGCCAAGCCCGCCGCAGCCATCGCAAGCACGGCGTACCCGGCCAAGCCTGCACTCTCAAAGGCGTGCGCACCCGCCCACACCGCCAGCAGCAGGCTCACCCCCACCAGCTGGCGCAAAAGCCGCGATGGTCGAAGCGGGACGGCAAAGGCAGGAAAGGCTGTCGGGCGCATGGCTTATCTCACTCGTCGAAGCCGGCCGGGCTGTTGGTGAGATCGGCATCGACGCTATCGATGACCGTGGAGTGGATTTCGACGTCGAACCACTCCCAGAAGGTCTTGAGCGAGCGGTCTGCAGGCCACAGGCTTTCGTCGTCGTACCATGAAGCAAGTTCCATCCGGAACAGCTTGTCGTAGAGGTCGTCGATGCAGGCGACCCCCTCCTCCGGATCGGTGAATTCCGGCAGCAGGATCACGGTGCAGTCCGCCCGCAGGCTTTCGAGCGACAGCTCCGCATCGTTGCCGGGCACAGCATTGAGCCAGGCGACAAAGGGCTCGCGCGGCTTGATGACGGCCACACAGCGGTCTACGAAATACATGACGGTCCTTTCTGGAAAACAGCACGGCCCCGGACGGGGCCTGATGCGGCGCATTGTACCAGCCTGGCCGCGACCGGCGAAGGCGACTCTTCGTGCATGCTACAATCGCGCCGATGATCGACTCTGACGCCTGCAGCACACCCCATGGCCCTGATTACCGTTGAAAAAGCCCACCTGGCCTTTGGCCACCATGCCCTGCTGGACAATGTGGATTTCGCCCTCGACAGCGGCGAGGTCGTCGGCCTGATCGGCCGCAACGGTGCAGGCAAGTCCTCACTGCTCAAGGCAATTGCCGGCGTAATCCGCCTGGACGATGGGCGGATCAACACCAAGGGCGATGTGGGTGTGGCGTACGTCCCGCAAGAGCCAGAGTTCAAGGCTGGCCACACGGTGTTCGAAGCCGTGGCTGAAGGCTTGGGCGCGCTGCAGCAGCTCCTGACCGATTACCATCGGGCCACCCATGCCCTGTCGGACCCTTCGGCCAACCAGGAAGCTGTGCTGCGCGAGATCGACCAGCTGCAGCAGGCACTGGAAGCACAGAACGGCTGGCAACTGGATGCGCTGATCTCCACTACCCTATCTCACCTTGACCTGCCGGCGGACACGCTGGTGGAAGACCTCTCGGGCGGCTGGAAGAAGCGGGTAGCCCTGGCACGGGCACTGGCGGCCCAGCCGGACGTGCTGCTTCTGGACGAACCGACCAACCATCTGGACGTGGCCGCTATCGAATGGCTGGAAACCCTGCTCAAGGGTACTCAGGTGGCGGTACTGCTCATCACCCACGACCGGCGCTTCCTCGACAACGTCGCCACCCGCATCGTCGAGCTGGACCGCGGCGTGCTGCGCAGCTATCCAGGCAACTTCTCCGCCTATCAGACGCGCAAGGCGGAAGAGCTGGCGGTGGAGGAGGAACAAAACCGCGTCTTCGACAAGTTTCATGCCCAGGAAGAGGTATGGATCCGCAAGGGCATCGAGGCACGCCGCACCCGCAACGAAGGGCGCGTACGTCGCCTGGAGGAAATCCGTCGCCAGCGCGCCGCACGGCGCGAGCGGGTGGGTCAGATCCAGTTCCGGCTGGATCCGGGCGAGCGCTCGGGCAAGCTGGTGGCCGAACTGGAACATGTCAGCAAAGGCTACGAAGGGCGGGTGCTGATCCGTGACTTCACCACCCGCATCCTGCGTGGGGACAAGATTGGACTGATCGGCCCCAACGGTGCAGGCAAGACAACGCTGCTCAAGCTGATCCTGGGCGAGATCGAACCGGACAGCGGAACGGTCAAGCGCGGCACCCGGCTGGAGATCGCCTACTTCGACCAGTTCCGCGAGCAGCTCGACGAAGAGGCCAGCGTGGCCGACACCATCAGCCAGGGCAACGAATTCGTCGAGATCGCCGGCCAGCGCAAGCACATCATGAGCTATCTGGAGGACTTCCTGTTCTCGCCGCAGCGCGCGCGCAGCCCGGTGCGCTCCCTGTCCGGCGGCGAGCGCAACCGCCTGCTGCTGGCACGGCTGTTCACCCGACCCGCGAACGTGCTGGTACTGGACGAGCCCACCAACGACCTGGACATCGACACCCTGGAGCTGCTGGAGGACGTGATTACCCAGTATCCGGGCACCGTATTCCTGGTCAGCCACGACCGGGCCTTCCTCGACAACGTGGTCACCCAAGTGATCGCCTTCGAGGGCGAAGGACGGCTGGAGGAATATCCGGGCGGCTATCAGGATTGGGTGGAGGCACGGGCCCGCATGGCGGCGCTCAAGCCGCAGGAAGCACCGCGCCGCGAGAAGGAGCCGGACAAGGCCGCCCCTGCCCGGGCGGAAAAGCCCAAGCCTGTACGCAGCAAGCTCTCGTTTAACGAGAATCGGGAGTTGGCGGCCCTGCCCGACGAGATCGCGGCGCTGGAGGCCGAACAGGCTACACTGAACGAGAAGCTGCTGGACCCGGCCTGTTACCGCGACACCCCGCGTGAGGCGCATGCCTGGCAGCAGCGCGTGGAAGAGATCGAAACCCTGCTACTGGAAAAGCTGAGCCGATGGGAAGAACTGGAAGCCCGGCGCTGAGCCGTGCGCTTTGCCTGGCTGCCGCGCTGGCCGTGGCCGCCTGCTCGAGCACGCCACCGAAGAAGACCACTGCCAAGCCCCGCCCGCGCCCCCCGATCGTGCTGTCGCAACTGCAGGCCGACGGGGCCGGGCGCGAGATCCTGATGTATACACTGGCCCTGCTGGACATCGACTACCGCTTTGGTGGTGGCAACCCGGAGGCCGGCCTCGACTGCAGCGGCATGGTCAGCTACATCTACCAGAATGCGCTGGGCGTGCAGTTGCCGCACAATGCCGCAGCCATCGCCGAGCTGTCGCGCCCGGTGGAGGCGCGCGCGCTACGGGTGGGTGACTTCGTCTTCTTCAACACCACCGGCCGCCCTTTCTCGCACATGGGGCTCTACATCGGCGACGGCAAGTTCGTGCATGCACCGCGCACCAACAGCGCCATCCGGGTGGACACCCTCTCCAACAGTTACTTCGCCAGCCGCTTTCAGGGCGGGCGTACCTTGTTTGCCGGATGAAGACCCGGTTCGAGCGGCTGCGGGAACGCTGGCGCACGGTTTCGGCCAACCTTCCGGTCCCGCATCGTGACGGGGTCTCGCTGCCGGCAGCATTCCTGCTGCCCAGGCTCAAGCGTGCCATCGACAGCGATGACTGTACGCTCGAGCATCTCACCCTCGCCCCAGGCAAAGCCTGCATGCTCCTGCGCGTGAAGCGCCCCCTGTCTGCCGAGGTACACCTGACGCTTACCCCGACTGGCGTGGATTGGGCCGACCGGTGCCTGCGCGTAGGGGCCAGCGTCAGCGCCACCTCCACTGCCGGGTCGACGCTAGGCCGCGGCATGGCCCGGCTGGTGCTGTCCCAGGCCGATACCCGGATGGGCTGGAAGCTGATCGCTGCCCAGCTGGAGCATCTCCCTTTCCTGAGCCTGACACATCGGCAACTCATCTTGCATCTGGACCGTATACCCGCCCTGCAGCGCTGGCTAACGCAGCCGGTATTCGGCCAACCCTTGGGCGAGCGCCTGCGGCTGAGCGCCTTCGACTGCGAAGAGGATGCCCTGCGCCTGCGCTTCGCCCGCTCAGCACCGGAATAAAAAACCCCGCCGAAGCGGGGTTTTTCAAGGGTTGGCCGAAACGCTCAGGCCACGACCTTGGCGATTGCCCGGGCCACGTAGGCGAGGTTGCGGCTGTTGAGCGCGGCCAGGCAGATCCGCCCGGTAGAGACGGCATAGATGCCGAACTCCGTCCTGAGGCGTTCGACCTGCTCGGCGGTCAGGCCAGTGTACGAGAACATCCCGCGCTGCTTGATGACGAAGCTGAAGTCCTGGCTCACGCCTTCGGCCTTGAGCGCCTCCACCAGCCCGGTGCGCATTGCACGGATGCGGTCGCGCATGCCGGCGAGCTCGTCTTCCCACATCTGACGCAGTTCGGGGCTGGAGAGTACGGCAGCCACGACCGCGGCCCCATGAATCGGCGGGTTGGAGTAGTTGGTACGGATCACACGCTTGAGCTGCGACAGCACGCGTGCCGACTCTTCGCGCGCCGCGGTGACGATGCTGAGGGCACCGATGCGCTCGCCGTACAGCGAGAAGCTCTTGGAGAAGGAGCTGGACACGAAAAACTGCAGGCCGGACGCGGCAAAATGGCGCACCGCCACGGCATCGGGTTCGATGCCGTCGGCAAAGCCCTGATAAGCCATGTCGAGGAAGGGCACCAGACCGCCGTCACGGCAGAGGCCGACTACCTCCTGCCACTGTGCGTCGGTCAGGTCTGCGCCAGTCGGGTTGTGGCAGCAGGCATGCAGCACCACGATGGAACCGGCCGGAAGCCCGCCAAGGCAGGCTTTCATGGCGGCGAAGTCCACACCGCGGGTGGCCGCATCGTAGTACGGGTAGTTTTCCACCTTGAAGCCGGCAAACTCGAACAGCGCGCGGTGGTTCTCCCACGACGGGTCACTGATGTAGACGGTGGCATCCGGGTTCAGCCGCTTGAGGAAGTCGGCGCCGATCTTCAGCGCCCCGGTGCCGCCGAGCGCTTCAGCGGTGATGACCTGTCCATTGGCCAAAAGCGCGCTGTCCTTGCCAAACAGCAGGGCCTGTACGGCCTGTGCATAGGCGGAGGGCCCCTCGATCGGCTGGTAGCCGCGCGGCGGCATGCTTTCCAGGCGGGCCTTCTCGGCTGCCTTGACGGCGTTGAGCAGCGGAATCTTGCCGTTATCGTCGTAGTAGACACCGACACCAAGGTTGACCTTGGTTTCGCGCGCATCGGCGTTGAAGGCTTCGTTCAGGCCAAGAATCGGGTCGCGCGGTGCCATTTCCACGGCGGCGAAGATCGAAGAGGTCATGCGGGGCTCCATGTGTATGCAAAACAGCCGAGCCGGGGCAGGCCCGGGCGTCGGCAGGATGAGAGAAACCGGATGCCCTACAGTCTAGCACGGCACCGACGCTGCGGGCGCCACCATTCCCCAAAGGGCAAAAAACGCCCCGAAATCGAGGGTTTTCCCCTATTTCCTCCTGCCTTCTCAAACACATGCTGCTGTGTTTAGATGATTTGGCCGAAGTCTTCGGCCAACGCTCTAAGGGCACCCGTCAGAGGCGCCCGTATAGAACTACAAAGGAGATACACCGTGCAGTGGATGCTCGCCTTGTCGCGTCTGATCGACGCGGTCAACGCGATCATCGGTCGATCCGTGTCCTGGATCGTGCTGGTGGTCGTGCTGATCAGTGCCGGAAACGCCATCGTCCGCAAGCTGTTCAACTACAGTTCGAACGGTCTGCTTGAAATCCAGTGGTACCTCTTCTCTGCGCTTTTCCTCCTGGCCGCCGCCTACACTCTCCAGCGTAACGAACACATCCGCATCGACCTGATCACCAGCCGTCTGTCACGCCGCGCGCAAGCAGTGATCGATATCTTGGGCACACTGCTCTTCCTCTTTCCTCTGTGTGCCCTCTTGGTGTATTTCAGCTGGCCGATCTTTGTGGATGCGTGGACGACGCAGGAAATGTCGTCCGATGCAGGCGGTCTGGTTCGCTGGCCCGCGCTGCTGCTGGTGCCGGTCGGATTTGCGCTGCTGTGGCTGCAGGGCCTTTCCGAAGTCATCAAGCGACTGGCCTTCCTGGCTGGCGCCGGTCCAGACCCACTGGAGAAGGCGCCCGAGCATCATAGGGAGGAGCCGGTATGAGCTTCGAAATGATGGCGCCGATCATGTTCGGCACGCTGATCGTCTTTCTGCTGATCGGCTACCCGGTAGCCTTTTCGCTGGCGGCGGTGGGGATGCTGTTCAGCTGGATCGGCATCCACTACGACCTGTTGCGTCCGGAGCTGCTGCAAGCCCTGCCGCGTCAGGTGTTCGACATCATGCGCAATGACACGCTACTGGCGATCCCCTTCTTTACCTTCATGGGGCTGATCCTGGAGCGGTCGGGCATGGCCGAGGACATGCTCGACACTATCGGTCAGCTGTTCGGCCGCCTGCGTGGCGGGCTGGCCTATGCGGTGATCTTCGTGGGCGCGCTCTTGGCCGCCACGACCGGCGTGGTGGCCGCATCGGTGATTTCGATGGGGCTGATCTCGCTGCCGATCATGCTGCGCTACGGATACAACAAGCAGCTGGCCACCGGCGTGATCGCTGCCTCGGGCACCCTGGCCCAGATCATCCCGCCGTCGCTGGTGCTGATCGTCCTGGCGGACCAGATGGGCACTTCGGTGGGCGACATGTACGCCGGGGCCATGGTGCCTGGCCTGCTGCTGTGCGGCTTCTACGTGCTGTACGTGCTGCTGGTCACGCTGGTGAGGCCACACTGGGCGCCAGCCCTGCCGCCCGAGGCCCGCACACTGCGGGGGCTGGCCCTGCTGCGCCGGGTGGTATTCGTGATGATCCCACCCTTGCTGCTGATCTTCCTGGTGCTGGGCACGATTTTCCTGGGGATCGCCACTCCGACCGAAGGCGGCGCCATGGGCGCGGTAGGCGCTCTGATTCTGGCGCTCATCAATCGACGACTGCGGCTGGACCTGTTGCGCCAGGCGATGGAATCCACCCTCAAGCTGTCGACCTTCGTGGTGTTCATCCTGATCGGCGCACGAGTGTTCCGCATCGCCTTCCTGGGTGTGGATGGCGACAAGTGGGTGGAACATCTGTTGACCTCGCTGCCCGGCGGGGCCACTGGCTTCCTGATCGTGGTGAACCTGCTGGTGTTCTTCCTTGCCTTCTTCCTCGACTTCTTCGAGATCGCCTTCATCCTGGTGCCATTGCTGGCCCCGGTGGCGCAGAGCCTGGGCATCGATCTGGTCTGGTTCGGGGTGATTCTGGCCGTCAACATGCAAACCTCGTTCATGCACCCACCGTTCGGCTTCGCCCTGTTCTACCTGCGCAGTGTGGCGCCCAAAGGCATCCGCAGCAGCGATATCTACTGGGGAGCAGTGCCATTTCTGGTGATACAAGTCCTGATGGTGGGACTGCTGATCGCCATGCCCGGCATCGTCACCCACTTCCTTACCCACGAGACGGTAACCACCCAGGACAATGCGGCCGCCATTCTAGAGCAGTTCCAGGCCCCTGCAGCGCCCGAGGCATCGGGTACCTCGCCAGACAGCAGTCCGGCGCCCTCCGGCAGTGACGAAAGCAGCGACCTGCTCAAGCAAATGACGGGCGGCTGACCCCGCCCGATAACAGCGAAGGCCCACCTTCGGCCAACACAACGACAAAGGAGATCAACATGCAAAGACGCTCGTTCCTGAAGAAAGCCGGAGCCCTGGGGCTGGCCGGCGCCACCGTGGCGGCACCGGCACTGGCAGCCGATGGCCCTACCCTACGTTGGCGCATGGCCTCCAGCTTTCCCAAGAGCCTAGACACCATTTATGGCGCTGCAGAAACGCTGGCCCGGCGCGTAAGCGAGCTGACCGGCGGCAAGTTCCAGATCCGGGTGTTCCCGGGCGGAGAGATCGTGCCGGGCACCCAGGTGCTGGACGCAGTACAGAACGGCACCGTGGAATGCGGACACACCTGCAGCTACTACTACGTGGGCAAGAACAAGGCATTCGCCTTCGACACCTCCATGCCCTTTGGCCTGACTGCGCGCCAGCAGAATGCCTGGATCTATCAGGGCGGTGGCATGAAGCTGCTGCGCGACCTTTTCGCCGGTTACAACATCGTCAACTTCCCCGGGGGCAACACCGGCACGCAGATGGGAGGCTGGTTCCGTCGCGAGGTGAAGAATCTGGCCGACCTGAAGGGGCTGAAGATGCGCATCCCTGGCCTGGGCGGGGAGATCATGTCCCGGCTAGGCGTGGTGCCGCAGACGCTTGCAGGCGGGGACATCTATCCGGCGCTGGAGAAGGGCACCATCGACGCCACCGAATGGGTGGGGCCCTATGACGACGAGAAGCTGGGCTTCTACAAGGTAGCCAAGCACTACTATTACCCCGGCTTCTGGGAGCCGGGCCCGACGGTATCCTTTTATGTCAGCGCCAAGGAGTGGGCCAAGCTGCCGCCCGCCTACAAGGCGGCGTTCGAAGTGGCGGCCGCCGAAGCCAACGCGATCATGCTGGCCCAGTACGACGCCCGTAACCCTCAGGCACTGGTGAGCCTGCTGCAAAAGGGTGTCAAGCTGCACCGCTACCCCACCGACGTACTGCAGGCGGCTCAGAAAGTGGCTTTCGAGCTCTACGAGGAAGAGTCCTCCAAGAACCCGGCCTTCAAGAAGATCTACACCGAGTGGAAGAAATTCCGCACCCTCGCGCACGGGTGGTCTGGCCTGGCCGAATCGGCAATGGAAACCTTCATGTACACCAACCGCAAGTAGTGTTTTCGGCTGGATATGCCATGGGAACCGCGCCTTGAGCGCGGTTTTTGCTATGGAATGAACCGCCGGGGGGCTCAGCCCTGCGTAGCGATCGTCCATCCACCGGAGGTTCCGATGAAAAAGCTGATTCTGCTGCTGTGGCCGTCCTTCCTCTGTGCGGTATTGGCCAGCCTGCTGTTCTATTCGATTTTCGACCCCTACGCCCTACGGCTGCAGGGCACGCAGTTGTTCCACAGCCAGCTTGAGGCGTACGCCTGTTTCATCCTGGCGGCCTGGTCCTTTGGCAGTGCCACCATTTGGTTTGCGCTCCTCCTGCAAAGGCCGCGTGGCGCAGTCCACGGCTTTGGCCCCCTCCCGGCGCGGCCGGTGCAGCGGGCCCGCCTGCGCGCGCGGCGCATGTACGACCTGGCCTGACAGCGAGCCGGGGGTGGGTAAGGGCCTCGCCAGCGCGTGGGCTTTGCCCTAAGCTTGCGGGTTTTCCTGCCCGCCAGCCATGGACCTCTTAGCCCACTTCCACGCGCTAGACGCCTTCCTTGAGGGCACCCAGCCGCTCTGGTCGCCCGTTCCGTACCGGCACGCGACCCCGGCGTGGCTGCAGAACCGTGCAGACATTGCTCACAGTCTGCTTGCTCTGGACGACAACAGCCTGGCCCGACTCCAGGAAGACCCTGCCGTGCTGGAGGCACTGGTCGCCAGCTGGGTGCCCGGTCTGGGCGAAGCGTTGGCGCTATCCCGCTTTCCAGAATGGCCTCGACTGCGCCAGCCGACGCAGCCCGAACGGCTGGACCGCTTTGTACCGGGGCGCAAGTGGCAGCAGGTGGAAGCGCTGGTGGCTTCCCTGCCCGAGGTTTCGCTGCCCCGTGTGGAATGGTGCGCCGGCAAAGGTCACCTAGGCCGGCTGATGAGTGCGCAGTGGCCCCAACATCCGGTCACCAGCCTGGAACGGGACGCCCAACTGGTGGCGGCAGGACAGGCGGCAAGCAGGGCCTTCGGGCTGGCACAGCATTTCGTACAGGCGGATGTGCTCGCCCTGCCAGACTCTCGCCTGCTCTCGGGCCGGCATGTGGTCGCCCTGCACGCCTGCGGTGACCTGCATCAGCATCTGGTGCTGCAGGCCCATGCTCTCGATATCGCCGCGCTGGACCTCGTGCCGTGCTGTTATCACCTCACCAATCGCCCCCGCTACCAGAGTTTGCTGGGCAGACTGTACCTGGACCGGGACGGCTTGCGGCTGCCTTTGACGGAAACCGTAACCGCGCGCGGCTATGACCGGCGACAGCGGCTTCAGGAAGCCGTGTGGCGGCTGGGGTTCGATGCCCTGCTGCAGGTCGTGACCGGCTGCACTATCTATCAGCCGCAGCCCCCCATTCCCAAGGCCTGGCTGCGGGGCAGCTTCGAAGACTTTTGCCGGGCAATGGCCGAACGCGCCGGCATCAAGCTGCCTTCTTCGGCCAACCTTGCCGATGCCGAAGCCCGCGGTCAGGCCCGACATGCCCGCACAGAGCGACTGTCACTGCTGCGGCTGGCCTTTCGCGCGCCGCTGGAGGCTTGGCTGGTGCTGGACAAGGCGCTCCGGCTGGAGGCACAGGGCTATGAAGTGGCCGTCGGCCGTTTCTGTGCCCGTGCGCTGACGCCCCGTAACCTGCTGGTTCACGCACGGCGCTAGAGCGGACTTCCACGCCGGCTTGTCAGTCGGGACTGCCATCGATAATGTGAAGCGTTCCTTACATCACTGAAAGGACGCGGGGCATGAAAGCAGCTTCGGGCCTGCACCGGCCCCGTTGGATGGTCTGGCTGGCATGCAGCCTGATCGCAGGCCACGTAGGGGCGGCGCCCCCGCTATGGGCGGTGACCGAGGACCGCCCGCCGGACAACTACCGGGACCCGGCGGGACGCCCAGCGGGTGCCCATGTGGAAACGCTGCGCCTTGCGCTGGCGCGCAGCGGTCTGACGGCCGATATTCTTCTTTTCCCATGGGCCCGCAGTTACACCTTGGCCCAGACCCGCCCCAACACGCTGATCTTCAGCCTGGCCCGGCTGCCCGAGCGCGAACGTCGCTTCATCTGGGTAGCGGAACTCAAGCGTCAGCAGGCCTACTTCTACCGCGCGCCCTTTCCGATGCCGTTCCAACCGCGCACGCTCGCGGCCATCCGGGATTGCTGCCGGGTGTGTGTGGTCAATCAGGATGCCACCGAGACCGTGTTGCGCCGCCATGGCTTCCGCAATGGTCAGCAGTTGGTCAGCGTCAATAGCGTGCACGACTGCCTCCGGCTCGTGGGGGACGGTTCGGTCAACTTTTTCGTGACCAGCCCGGCACTGCTCGACACCGAGGCAGCCCACACGCTTCATGGACGCCTGCATTTCGAACAGGTGCTGCCACTGGGAGAGCCCAACCGACTTTACCTGGCCGCCCATCCGCAGACGGATCCGGTCATCGTGGAGAAGCTGCGCGCGACG
This sequence comes from Gulbenkiania mobilis, assembly GCA_004346645.1. Classification (GTDB taxonomy): domain Bacteria; phylum Pseudomonadota; class Gammaproteobacteria; order Burkholderiales; family Chromobacteriaceae; genus Gulbenkiania; species Gulbenkiania mobilis. The sequence goes on along the minus strand of SMDA01000006.1, from coordinate 10,186 downwards.
CTGGAGACGATGCAGATGAGCGGCGAAATCGAACGCATCCGTCAGCGCTACCAGTCCTCTGCTGCACCCTAAGGTACTGTGCCGACTAGCGCCCCCACCACCAGTGTCCGGTGGCGAAACCGGCAAACGTCAGCGCCAAGGCGCCGGCCAGATGCGTGGTGCAGGCCACGGCGGCCATGCCGAGTCGGCCTTGCTGGATCAGGCTGACCACCTCCATGGAAAAGGTAGAGAAGGTGGTCAGCCCGCCCAGAAAACCTGTGGCAATGAACAGCCGGTACTCGGCGGGTAGCGCCGGCGAGTGCGCTATGTAGGCCATGAACAGCCCGGCCAGATAGCCGCCCAGGCAGTTGGCCAGAAGCGTCCCCGGCGGCAGCAGGGGGAAAAGTCGGTTGAAACCGAGGCTCAGGCCCCAGCGTAAGAGCGCCCCCAGCGAGGCCCCGGCACAGATGGCAAAAACAGGCATGGCCTTTTCCTGGACAAAAAACGAAGGTTGGCCGAAGCCGGCAGGTCTGGCAAGCGCCTTTCGGGCAGGCCACGGCACCATGCAAAACGCCACCCGGAGGTGGCGTTGATAAACGCTGACGGGCTTCCCCCTCAGCGCGACTTAACGAAGGGGATGCCGATCGACTTGGGGGCGACCGCCCGGCCAACGAAGCCCGCCAGGAGGAACACCGTCAGCGCATAGGGCAGCACCTGGATGAACTGGGACGGAATCTGCCCCACCACGGGGAGATCTACCCCTTCCAGGCGGATCTGGATTGCGTCGGCGAAGGCGAACAGCAGGCAGCCGATCACCGCCGGCACCGGGCGCCACTTGCCGAAGATCAGCGCCGCCAGCGCCAGGAAACCCTTGCCTGCCGTCATCTCCTTGATGAACGCCCCAGTCTGGTAGACCGACAGGAAGGTGCCCGCCAATCCGCAAAGCACGCCACCCCAGAAGAGCGCGATGTAGCGCACGCGCGCCACCGAAACGCCGGCCGTGTCGGCAGCATGGGGGTTTTCACCCACGGCGCGCAGACGCAGGCCGAAGCGGCTGCGGTACACGAACCAGGTCACCACCGGGATGATGGCGATGGTCATGTATACCAGGATCGAATGCCCCGATAGCAGCTGGCTGTACACCGGCCCCAGCACTGGCACCTCGCGCACGCTGTCGGCGAACGGCAGCGCGATTTCGGAGAAGCGGCTGTCCGGCTCCAGCTGGGGGGTGTTCCCCCCTTGCTGGAACCAGGCCAGCGCCAGTACCGGCGTGATCCCTGAGGCGATGATGTTGATCGACATGCCGGAGATCAGCTGGTTGCCGTTGTAGGTGACGGAGACAAAGCCGTGCAACATGGCGAAGGCTACCGACACCGCGATGCCGGCCAGCAGGCCGATCCAGGGCGAATGGAAGGCAAAGGCCGCAGCCGCCGAGGCAAAGGCCGCCAGCAGCATCTTGCCTTCCAGGCTGATGTCGACGATGCCAGAACGTTCGGAGAAAAGCCCTGCCAGCGCCGCCAGCACCAAGGGGGTGGCGACGCGGATGGTGGAGTCGAGCAGACTGATGAACTGTTCCATGGTCAGTCCTTGCGTTTGAACAGCGGGGCGATGAAGGGCTCGAACAGGTTTTCGAGCGCGCCGCAGAACAGAATGATCAGGCCCTGGATGAGCAGGATCATTTCGCGGGTGATCACCGGCTTCTCGAAGGAAAGCTCCAGCCCGCCTTGGGTAAGCGCACCGAACAGCAGGGCCGAGAGCACGATACCAACCGGATGGTTGCGTCCCATCAATGCCACAGCAATGCCCACGAAGCCCACGCCGTTGGTAAAGGACACGTTCATGCGGTGGGTGGAGCCCATCAGTTCGTTGACGGCTGACAGGCCCGCCAGCGCGCCGGAGAAGCACATGGCCACGATGATGACGGTGCTCACGCTCATGCCGGCGTAGGTGGCGGCCTTTTCGTTTACCCCCACAGTGCGCAGCTCGAAGCCCCAGCGGCTGTGCCACACCACCAGGTAGAACACCACACTGGCGACGATGGCCAGGATGAACGAGGCGTTCAGCGGCGTGGAAGGCAGGTCGAAGCCCAGCACGGCCGCCATGTCGTGCATGGCAGGCATCCAGGCCGCCTGACCGAACTCGCGCGTGGTCGGGTTCTGCGAGCCCGGCTCGATCAAGTGGTGGCTCAGCAGGTACAACATCACCGAATACGAGATGAAGTTGAACATGATGGTGGTGACCACGATGTGGCTGCCACGCCGTGCCTGCAGCCAGCCCGGGACGAAGGCCCAGGCCGCGCCGAAGGCCATGGCTGCCAGGATGGCCAGCGGCATCAGCACCGGCGCCGGCAGCGTATGGTCGAAGGCCAATACCGTCAGCGTGACGCCCAGGCCGGCAATGTAGGCCTGCCCTTCTCCGCCGATGTTGAAGAGCCCGGCATGAAAGGCCGTGGCCACCGCCAGACCGGTGAAGATGAAGCTGGTGGTGTAGAACAGCGTATAGCCGATGCCCTCCCCATAGCCGAAGGCCCCGCTGACCAGCAGCTTGAGGCACTCCCACGGGTCTTCACCGATCATCCAGGTCACCAGCGCGGTTACCAGCAGGGCCGCGGCCAGGTTCAACACCGGCAGGATGGTGAGCGAAGCCCAGCGGGGCAAGGTGGACGGTTGTCCGAACTTCAATGTTTGTGCCCTCCCATGAGCAGACCCAGCTCCTTGGCGGTGGCGTCCTTGCCAGCCACCTCACCGGTGATCTGTCCGCCGGCCATTACCAGTATGCGGTCGGACAGGGCCATGATTTCCTCCAGTTCCACCGAAACGAGCAGGATGGCCTTGCCCTGGTCGCGCAGCTCCACCAAACGCTTATGGATGAACTCGATGGCGCCGATGTCTACACCGCGCGTGGGCTGGCCCACCAGCAGCAGGTCGGGGTCGGCATGGATTTCGCGGGCCAGTACCACCTTCTGCTGGTTGCCGCCGGACATCAGGCCCACCCGCAGGAGCGGGTTGGCGGGCCGGATATCGAACTGTTCGATGAAATCGCGGGTGCGCTCGATCAGGGTGCGCCGCGCATAGAGCGGCCCCTTGCGTACCGTTTTCTCGCGGTGGTAGCCCAGGATGGCGTTCTCGAAGGCGGAGAATGCCTTCACCAGCCCCTCGCGCGAGCGGTCTTCAGGCACATGGCCGATACCCTTCTCGCGCCATAATGCAGGACGGGGACGGCGGCTGCGGGTGCCGGTGAGGGTTTCCCCCTTGTAGACGATCTCGCCACAGGAGGGGGTCTGCATCCCGGCCAGCACCTCCAGAAGTTCGGACTGACCATTGCCCGCAACGCCGGCAATGCCGACGATCTCGCCGGCACGCACTTCGAAGTTGAGATTATCCAGAAGCTTCACGCCGCGTGCGTCGGTCAGGCCCAGGCCGCGCACAGTCACCACTGGCGCGCCCGGCTCACGATGCGCCTTGTCCACGCGCAACGATACCTTTCGGCCAACCATCAGGTCAGCCAACGTTTCCTTGTCGACGTCGGTGGTGGCCACATTGCCTACCACCTCGCCGCCACGCATCACGGTGACGGCATCGGTGATGTCCATCACTTCACGCAGCTTGTGGGTAATCAGGATCACCGTCTTGCCCTGCTCCTTCAGCGCCCGGAGGATGCGGAACAGATGGTCGGCCTCTTGGGGGGTGAGCACTGCGGTCGGTTCGTCCAGGATCAGCACGTCGGCCCCGCGATACAGCGCCTTGAGGATTTCCACCCGCTGCTGCAGGCCCACCCCCAGTTCGCCCACCACTGCGTCCGGATCCACCTCCAGCGCATATTCACGGTTCAGGGCCTTGAGATGGTCGCGGGCACGGGCCAGCCCGTCCTTGAGGAGCAGACCGCCCTCGGCGCCGAGCACGATGTTCTCGAGCACGGTGAAGGTGTCCACCAGCATGAAGTGCTGGTGGACCATGCCGATCCCGAGGGCGATCGCCTCATGGCTGTTACGGATGCGGGTTTCCCGGCCGCCGACGTGGATGCTGCCGGCATCGGCCTGGTAATACCCGTACAGAATGCTCATCAGCGTGGACTTCCCCGCGCCGTTTTCCCCGATGATGCCGTGGATACTGCCCTTGGCAATCTTCATCGAAACATTGCGGTTGGCCTGCACGGCGCCGAAGCGCTTGCTGATGCCGACAAGCTCGATCGCATAATCAGTCATGCGTGATGGACCCTCGGTTCGGCAGACGACGGCTTACTGCACCGGGCAGCTGTTGGCCGTGCGGTAGTCGACGACCTTGATCTTGCCGTTGATGATGTCGGTCTTGGCAGCGGAGATCTTTTTCTCCATGTCGGCCGAGATCAGCTTGCGGTTGTTGGCGTCAAGTGCCCAGTCCACGCCGCCTTCCTTCAGGCCCATCACCTTGACCTCGGCCTTCCAGGTGCCGTTCATGCCGGACTTGAAGGTATCGTAGACAGCGTTGTCGACACGCTTGACCATCGAGGTGAGCACTGAGCCGGGGTGCAGGTGGTTCTGGTTGCTGTCCACGCCGATGGAGTACTTGCCCGCGGACTTGGCGGCCTGCAGCACACCCAGACCGGTACCACCGGCAGCGGCAAACACCACGTCGACGCCACGGTCAAACTGGCTCTTGGCCAGTTCGGTACCGCGCGCCGGGTCGTTGAAGGCCTGCGGGGTGGTGCCGGTCATGTTCTGAATAACCTGCACGTTCTTGTTGGCGAAGCGGGCGCCCTGCACGTAACCGCAACCGAAGGCGCGGATCAGCGGCACGTCCATGCCACCGATATAGCCGACCTTGGCGGTCTTGGAAGCCATCGCGGCAGCCATGCCCACGAGGAAGGAGCCTTCCTGTTCCTTGAACACGATGCTCTGCACGTTCGGACCCTTGGCCACGGCATCGATCAGCGTGAACTTGACCTTCGGAAACTCCTTGGCCACGGTCTCGACCGCCTGGGTGAAGGAGAAGCCCACCGCTACGACCAAATCGGCATCTTTGCGGGCCATGTTGCGCAGCAGCTGTTCCTTCTGGGCTTCGGACGCGATCTGGCCCTCGCGGTAGTTGATCTTGAATTCCTTCTTGAAGCGCTCTGCGCCGTTGTAGGCGGCCTCGTTGAAGCTCTTGTCGAACTTGCCAGCCTGGTCGTAGACGACGGCCGGGGTGAAATCCTTGGCAAACGCGGAAGTCGCCAGGAGCGCCGCAGTTACCGCAAAGCTGACCTGTTTCAGTTGGATCTTCATGTAAGTCTCGTGTCGTGTGATGAAGGAAAAGACACCTGCCGCCGGCAAGGTGCTGTCACGAAAGTCCGCTAGGTGCTTGGCCGTGGCAACTTGCGCCCCGTCCGCGTGTGCGCCGGTTGCGCCCTGATTTTCCGGTTTGCTGCTGCAGCCAAACGGCATCATACGCCTGTCTTCGCCAGCAGGGAGGCATGAACGCTTTCGCCCTGAAAACCAAACGGTCGACTGAAGCCGACCGTTAGAGCGGCGGCGATTTTAATGATACGGTAAAACCCTGTAAACAATTTCGGCAGGGGTGGGCAGCCGGTGTCGCATGGCCGACGGTTGAAGGCGAAAAAACGCACATGCGCGCACGGCCGCCTGCGGCGATAATGCAGGCTTTGCCCCTTTGCCCATGATGCTGCCCGTACTCTATCAGGACCACCATCTGGTGGCGGTACACAAGCCCTCCGGGCTCCTCGTGCACCGCAGCCCCATCGACCGTCACGAGACCCGCTTTGCCTTGCAGATGGTACGAGACCAGTTGGGTCAGACGGTCTATGCGGCCCACCGGCTGGACAAGGGCACTTCTGGCGTGCTGGTCTTCGGACTTACTCCGGAGGCGGGCCGTGCCCTCTCGCAGACCTTCGAAACCCAGCAGGCCCGGAAGACCTATCTGGCGATCGTGCGCGGCCATCCCTTGGGCGAAGGCCGGATCGACCATGCGCTGAGCCGGCAGCACGATGACCATGACCCGGGTGCTGGACGTGTGCCGACTGCTCCACAGCCCGCCCTTACTCTTTACCGGCGCCTTGCCATCGCCGAGATGCCGTGGACGGTGGATGGCCGCTACCCGACCACTCGCTATGCCCTGATGGCCCTGCATCCCGAGACCGGCCGCCGGCACCAGCTGCGCCGGCACATGAAGCACATCGCCCATCCGATCATTGGGGATGCCACACACGGCAAGGGCGTGCACAACCGGGTGTTCGCCCGTGAAACGGGGGTGCAGCGTCTGCTGCTGGCGGCGGTGGAACTGGCCCTGCCCCATCCGGTGACCGGTGCGCCTCTGGTGCTGACGGCACCGTTGGCCGAAGATTTCATGCAGGCCGCCACCTGACTGGGCTGGCAGGAGGCAGTACCGGCAAGCTGGCGTCCCCAGCTGCCGGCTGGGTCGGGTACAATCGCCGCCTTCGATCCGGAAACACCGTCATGCTGAGTTACCGTCATGCCTTTCACGCTGGCAATCACGCCGACGTGCTGAAACACTTCGTCGAAATCGAACTGCTGCGCTACCTGGGTCAGAAAGGTACGCCTTTCTGGTACCTGGACACGCATGCCGGTGCCGGCGTGTATGCACTGACCGAAGGCTATGCTGCGCGAAATGCGGAACACGAGACCGGCATCGCCCGTTTGTGGGACCGCAGCGACCTGCCGCCAACCCTACAGCCCTACCTGGAAACGGTGCGCGCCCTCAACCCGGACGGAAGGCTACGGCTGTATCCTGGCTCGCCCTGGTGTGCGGCGCATGTGATGGATAGCAGTAACAAGCTGCGCCTTTTCGAACTGCACCCCACCGACCATCAGATCCTGGCCGAGAATTTCGCCGAGGCCGGCCGGCGTGTGCAGATCCGCAGGGAGGATGGTTTCGAAGGGATCAAGGCCTTGCTGCCCCCGCCTCCGCGCCGCGCACTCACCCTGATCGACCCGCCTTATGAGGACAAGCGGGACTATCAGCACGTGGTCTCCGCACTCAAGGAAGCGCTCAAACGCTTTGCCACGGGCGTGTACGCCATCTGGTACCCGCGACTGCAGCGTGTCGAGGCGCGCACCTTGCCCGAAAACCTGAAGAAACTGCCCGCAAAGAACTGGCTGCATGTGGCGGTGGACGTAGCCACCCCGTCTACAGACGGCTTCGGCATGCACGGCAGCGGCATGTTCATCCTCAACGCGCCCTGGACACTGCCGGGTGTGCTGCAGGAAACGCTTCCCTGGCTGACGGCCGCCCTGGCCACCGACGACCGGGCCCGTTTCATCCTGGAGACAGGGGGCGATCTGTAGAACAGAGCAGCCCGGGGCCGCATCGCAGTCTCGGCTGCAATGCAGAGGGGCTGCGCCCTGACCGGAGCAGCCCCTCTGCATTTCATCTGCCACAGCTACCTGCCTACAGCAGCCGGGAAATGTCCTTTGCCTCCCAATGCGGAAAGTACTTGCGCACCAGGGTGTTCAGTTCCACTTCGAAGGCTTTCAGCCGGGCCAATTCGTTGCCTTCGGCCAACCCGGCCTCCCCGGCGAGTGGGGCGACGATCATGCCGGCACCGGCAGTGGCATTGCTTAGTCGGTCGATGACGATGAAGCTGCCGGTGGCCCGGCAGTCGGCATAGGCATCGAACACCACCGGCGCATTCAGGTGGACCTCGACCAAGGCGATCTCATTGAGTGCCAGGGCATCGGAGGCTTCCTTTTCCAGGGAATTCACGTTTACCCGGTGGCGGATAGCACTGACACGGCCGGTCACCGCCTTGCCGGCCAACTTGAAGCCATATTCACGCCCCGGCTCAAGGGGAGCGTCGTTCATCCACACCACATGGGCCTCGAAGGCCTGGGCCACATGCGGCGCTGCTTCATCCGTGCGGACCAGCATGTCGCCACGTGAGACATCGATTTCGTCTTCCAGGGTCAGGGTAATGGCCTGCCCGGCAAAGGCATGCGCTAGGCTGCCCTCAAAGGTGACGATCTCGCGCACTCGGCTGGTCCGTCCCGATGGCAGAGCGCGGATGGCATCGCCGGGCCGGATCTCACCGGCTGCAACCGTACCGCAGAAACCACGAAAATCGAGGTTGGGGCGGTTGACGTACTGCACCGGCAGGCGGAAGGCAGGCAGGCGCACGTCATGGCCGAGTTCGACGGACTCCAGAAGGCCCATCAGTGTGGGCCCCTCATACCATGGCATGCGATCGCTCCGGCTGACCACGTTGTCTCCGCGCAAGGCGGACAGCGGTACGAAGCGGATATCGGGAATGTCCAGCTGAGCGGCAAAGGCGAGGTACTCGTCGCGGATGCGATCGAAGACCGCCTGGTCGAACGTCACCAGGTCCATCTTGTTGATGGCCACCACCACATGCTTGATGCCCAGCAGGCTGACGATGTAGCTGTGCCGGCGGGTCTGCGTCTGTACGCCGTAGCGGGCATCGATCAGGATCACCGCCAGGTTGCTGGTGGAAGCACCGGTGGCCATATTGCGGGTGTACTGTTCATGGCCCGGGCAGTCGGCAATGATGAACTTGCGCTTCTCGGTACTGAAGTAGCGGTAAGCCACGTCGATGGTGATGCCCTGCTCGCGCTCGGCCTGCAGGCCATCGACCAGCAGCGCCAGGTCCACGTTTTCGTCGGTGGTGTTGTACTTTCGGGAGTCGCGTTCGATTGCTGCCAGCTGGTCTTCAAAGATCAGCTTGGAGTCATGCAGCAGACGGCCGATCAGGGTGGACTTGCCGTCATCGACGTTGCCGCAGGTGATGAAGCGCAGCAGGTCCTTGTTCTCGTGCTGCCGCAGGTAGCCGAGGATGTCGCTTGCGATCAGGTCGGATTGGTGTGCCATCGTCAGGTCCGGTTTATATGCATGTTCGGTGGGGGCGACTCAGAAATAGCCTTCCATCTTCTTCTTTTCCATCGAGCCGGCCGAATCGTGGTCAATGACCCGGCCCTGGCGCTCGCTGGTGCGGGTGAGCAGCATTTCCTGAATCACCTCCGGCAGCGTCGTCGCCGACGACTCCACCGCGCCGGTCAGCGGATAGCAGCCCAGCGTACGGAAGCGCACCTTCCTATGCTGGATACGGGCTTTGTCTTCCTCGGAAAGGTACTGCAGGATGCGCTCGTCGTCGATCATGATCAGCGTGCCGTCGCGCTCGATCACCGGCCGCTCTGCAGCGAAATAGAGCGGCACGATCTCGATGTTCTCGAGGAAGATGTATTGCCAGATGTCCAGTTCGGTCCAGTTGGACAGCGGAAACACGCGGATGCTTTCACCCTTGTCGATCCGGCTGTTGTAGATGTTCCAGAGTTCGGGGCGCTGGTTCTTCGGGTCCCAGCGGTGGTTGCGGTCACGGAAGGAGTACACCCGCTCTTTGGCGCGCGATTTTTCCTCATCCCGGCGGGCCCCGCCAAATGCAGCATCGAAGCCATGCTTGTTAAGCGCCTGCTTGAGTGACTGCGTTTTCATCACGTCCGTGTGTTTGGCACTTCCCGCCGTGAAGGGGTTGATCCCCGCTTTCACCCCTTCCTCGTTCACGTGCACGATCAGGTCCCAGCCATATTCGCGCGCCTGCTTGTCTCGCAGCGCGATCATTTCCCGGAACTTCCAGGTCGTGTCCACATGCATCAAGGGGAATGGCGGGCGACCGGGGTGAAAGGCCTTCTGGGCCAGGTGCAGCATCACGGCAGAGTCCTTGCCGATGGAATACAGCATCACCGGGTTCTCGAATTCGGCAGCCACTTCCCGGATGATGTGGATCGATTCGGCTTCGAGTTGCTTCAGATGGGTAAGGCGGTCTTGGCTCAGGTTCATGGCAGGGCATCCGAAAGGTTGGCCGAACACGGCCGGCGGCATGACGTGACTCTACCGAAAGGGCGCAGGCCGCTTCAAAACCGATTGGATATATCCTTATGCAATCAATGTCTCACCTTTTATCGCTTGAAGAAATAAGAACAGCGGTAATCCCACCCCGCCTACCTCCAAAGAGCTAGACCCCTTCCTCCTTTGAGCGGGCTCTCACCTGCAAGCTACACCCTTAAGATGCTGTTAGACTTTTGGGCGGCGCGAATCTTGCTGCCCAAAGGCTTGCATTTACGGAGCAAAAAATGAGCACTCACCGCGTGTATAAGTCCCATGAATTCATGCAGCCAGCCGAGAAAGAACCAATACGGTCTGTTGTTGTTGAATCTTCGCATTCAGTTATCGTGGCTTGGCATGTGGAGCCCGGCCATACTATT
>SMDA01000005.1 GCA_004346645.1 Gulbenkiania mobilis | reverse complement strand
AAGTGCTGGTGTCGGACCGCACGGTCACCGGGCGCCTGAAATCGCCGGACAGCCGGGGCAATACCACCCTCGTGGCCTCCCGAGTCGAACACCAACTGGCCTAGCGGCTGTCCAAGTACGACGTGCCCTATGCGCGGGTGGTGGAAAGCCCCTGGCTGCGTGATGTGCTCTCCTGGATTCGGCCGGCGGTGGCCTTCTTCGGCGTCTGGTTCTTCCTGTTCCGCCGCTTCGCCGAGAAGCAGGGCATGGGTGGCTTCCTGAGCATCGGCAAGAGCCGCGCCAAGGTATTCATGGAGAAGAACACTGGCGTGACCTTTGCCGATGTCGCTGGCGTCGATGAAGCCAAGGCGGAGTTGGTTGAGATCGTCGATTTCCTCAAGAATCCGCAGGAGTATGGACGGCTCGGGGCGCGCATTCCCAAGGGCGTGTTGCTGGTCGGCCCACCGGGCACCGGCAAGACATTGCTGGCCAAGGCTGTTGCCGGCGAGGCGGCGGTGCCCTTCTTCTCCATCTCCGGATCAGAGTTTGTCGAGATGTTCGTCGGCGTGGGTGCGGCCCGTGTGCGCGACCTGTTCGAACAGGCGCGTGCGCAGGCACCGGCGATCATCTTCATCGATGAGCTCGATGCGCTGGGCCGCGCGCGCGGCGTCGGCGGCCCCATCGGCGGCCACGACGAGCGCGAGCAGACCCTCAACCAGCTGCTCACGGAGATGGACGGCTTCGACAGCTCGGTCGGGCTGATCATCCTCGCCGCCACCAACCGCCCCGAAATCCTCGACCAGGCGCTGCTGCGCGCCGGTCGCTTCGACCGTCAGGTGCTGGTGGACCGGCCCGACAAGAAGGGACGGCTGGACATCCTGAAGGTTCATATCAAGAAGGTGACGCTGGCCCAGGATGTAGACCTCGAACAGGTAGCCGCACTGACCACGGGCTTTTCCGGCGCGGACCTCGCGAATCTGGTCAACGAGGCGGCGCTGGCGGCGACGAGACGCCGTGCATCCGCCGTGGAATTGCAGGACTTCACCGCGGCCATCGAGCGCATCGTGGCGGGTCTGGAAAAGAAGAGCCGCGTGCTCAATCCCAAGGAGCGGGAAACCGTGGCCCATCACGAGATGGGCCATGCGCTGGTGGCGCTGGCGCTGCCCGGCACCGACCCCGTACACAAGATCTCGATCATCCCGCGCGGCATCGGCGCGCTGGGCTACACCTTGCAGCGCCCCACCGAAGACCGCTTCCTGATGACGCGCGCCGACCTGGAACACAAGATTGCCGTGCTGCTGGGCGGGCGAGCTGCCGAAAAGCTGGTGTTCGGCGAGTTGTCTACCGGGGCGGCGGACGATCTGGCGCGGGCCACCGACATCGCCCGCGACATGATTACACGCTTCGGCATGGATGAGGACTTGGGGTACGTTGCTTTTGAGGCACAGAGGCCGCGTTTTCTTGATGCGCCTGAACTGGTACAGGGTGGCTGCCGGGTAGCCGAATCGACTCAGACACGCATCGACCAAGCCATCCGTGACATCGTGATGAGTGTGTTTGATCGTGCATACCGAATTCTCGACATCAACCGAGAAGTGCTGGAGCGCTGTGCACGCGAGCTGCTGGCGCGGGAAACGCTCGACGAGAACGACATCCTTCAATTGACGCAAGGACTTGTTCTTGATGGAAACAAAAGCAGTAGGCGCCATTCAGAGTAAGCCGACGGCTCTGTTCGGTGTGTCATCCAATTCGTCGGCATCGTTCAAGGAGAACCGATATGTCTGCATTGACTCCGTGGGACCCCTTCCGGGAACTGGATGAATTGCAAAACCGCCTGGCGACGATGTTCGGACGGACACCCCAGCGACAGGGCGCCCGTACCGGCAACGAAGCCATGACCACGGCGGACTGGGCACCAATGGTGGACATCAGCGAGGATGAGAACGCATTCCTCCTCAAGCTGGATCTGCCGGAGGTCCCCAAGGATGCCGTGCGCGTTAGCGCGGAGAACGGGGTGCTCACCATCAGCGGCGAGCGCAAACTGGAAAAAGAGGAGCAAGGCAAGAAGTTCCACCGCATCGAACGTGCGTATGGCCGCTTTGTGCGCAGCTTTGTCTTACCTGACAACGTTGATCCGACCAAGGTGACGGCTTCGATGAAAGACGGCGTGCTGGAAGTGCGGCTTGTCAAGGCCGAGCAAGCCAAGCCGAAGCAGATTGAAATTTCAGTCAATTAACTTCAATAGGAGTCCATCATCATGAATGACAAACAGCCCAATAACATCCGTTCCGCACTTGCCCTGGCGGTCTGCATCGGACTGAGTGGACCGGTTTTGGCCCAATCGGCGGCAAGTCCAAGCGCTGCAGCGCCCTCTGTCGCACCCAAGGCGGCGCAGCCACAAGTAGACGACAAGGCCGCCCGGGAAGCCGAAAAAAAGCGTGCCGAGCTCACTCAGGACGCCATCACGGCGCTCGCCAAGACCCAGGAGGCTTTGACCCTCCTTGATGCAAAGAAGACCAAGGAGGCGCTCGCTGCGCTGGAACTGGCCAGCGGAAAGCTGGAACTGGTATTGGCACGCGACGCCAAACTTGCTTTGGCGCCGGTCGATGTACGCGTCATCACCCACGATATCCACGCCAACGTGGAATCGGTAAAGAAAGCGGTCAAGTTGTCTCGGGAGTTGTTGGGTGATGGCGAGGTGCAAAAGGCCCGGCCCATCGTTGCCAATCTGGCCAGCGAAATCGTGATCGAAACCGACAACCTGCCCATGGCAACGTACCCGGCAGCGATCAAGTCGGCCGCACGGCTCATCGACAGCGGCAAGATCGACGAAGCCAAAGCAGAGCTCGCCCGAGCACTGAACACGCTGGTGATCACCCAAGTTGTACTCCCTCTGCCCGTGCTACGGGCCGAAGCCGCGATGGCAAAAGCTGAAAAGCTGGCCGAGACCGACAAGCGCGATGCCAAGCAGAACGAGGAGCTCAGCACCTTGCTGTCGTCCGTGCGCACGGAGATCGAGCTGGCGCAGATCCTGGGTTATAGCAAGAAGGCGGACTTCAAACCCATCTTCGATCAGGTGAAGTCCATTGAGCAAAAGTCGGCTGGTGGCAAAAGCGGCAAGGGATGGTTCGACGAGTTGAAGACGCGCATCCAAAAGCTGTTTTGAGGTGATGAAGGAGCCGACTGCTCCATCGGTCAGTCTCGCGATATTCGCAGTCAGCCCCAATAGATTCGCCTATTTTCACTATCTCATACGAGGCATATCACCATGAATGAGCAAACATCGAATCCCAACGCGATCAACGAAGGCACGAACGAACAGGCCGCGGTAAGCAACCTTCCTGTCAGTCCAGAGCCCAAGCCTGAAGTCGTTACGGAGGTGCAGCCTGAGGTTCAGAAGGAAACGGACTCGCAGGCGGCAGACAAACGTAAACAAGTCCTCGATGAGGCCGTCTCGGCCTTGGCGCTGACCAAATCAGCGCTGGCCGCACTTGACGGCAAGGACGCTGCACGCGCATTGGCAACGCTGGCCGAAGTGACGGGAAAGCTGGAGCTGATCGTTGCGCGCGAACCCACGCTCGCCCTGGCCCCCGTTGATGTGCGCACCATCGTGCACGACTTGTTCGCCAACACGGAAACCATTGAGGCGATGACCGACGAGGCGCTGGATGCCCTCAAACATGGCGAGGTGCAACAGGCTCGCCACGTGCTGGCTTTGCTGGCCAGTGAAATCGTGATCACGGTCACCAACATCCCTTTGGCGTCCTATCCCGCAGCCGTGAAGGCAGTCGTGCCGCTGATCGATCAGGGCAAGATCGAAGAAGCCAAAGCCGCGCTGCAGGCAGCGCTCAGCACGCTGGTCGAGACGCGCAGCGTGCATCCGCTGCCCGCCCTGCGCGCCAGGCTGCTCCTGAAGCGCGCCGAGACCTTGGTAGAAGATGGTCAGCGGAGCGAAGCGTCCAATGAGCGCCTGGAGACATTATTGAACGAAGCGCGGCAGCAGTTGGAAATGGCAGAACTGCTGGGCTATGGAAAGAAGAAGGACTTTGAGCCCCTGTATGCTGAACTCAAGAAAGTCAAGCAAAAGACGGCTGGGGGAGGCGGCGGAAAAGGCTGGCTCGATGAAGTCAAGGCAAAACTGTCCAAGTTGTTCTGAAACCGCTGGAGAGGGGGCGCATAGCGCCCCCTCTCTTGTCCCATGAGTGTTTGATTTTTTATTTTGTATAGATCTTTAGGAGATATTGCATGAACACAGACACCATCGCCAATTCCAATGCGGATGACCCCACCAAAGCACTGTGTTCGCTGAGCCAAAATTGGTGGCTTTTTGTGCTGCGCGGTGTCTTGGCATTGATTTTTGCAGCCCTCGCGTTCTGGATGCCACAATCGGCTCTGTTGGCCATGACCATCATGTTCGGCGCATTTTCCTTGGTCAATGGCGCGTTCAACTTGGTTGCAGCGGTGCGCCATATCCAGAAAAAAGAGCGCTGGGGCTGGCTGCTGTTCAGCGGCATTGTCGGCATACTTACGGGCGTCGTCGTCCTGGTTGCTCCTTGGGTCGCCACGATAGTCTTGGCTTCTTTTTTATGGGCTAGCGTGGGCTTCTGGGCGATTTTCACCGGTGTGCTGGAGATATCCGCCGCCGTTCGGCTGCGTCGGGAAATCAAGGGTGAAATCTGGCTTGCCCTCAGTGGACTGCTCTCGATTATCCTTGGTGCTATCGTCTTGTGGATATTTTTTACCCGTCCGGTCGAGTCATTCCTGGCCGCAGGCTGGCTGTTGGGCTTCTATGCGGCAGTCTATGGTGTCACGCTTTTGTTCTTGAGTTGGCGTCTTCGCAAAACGCGCCAGGGATAAGAGCGGGTCAAACTAAATTCTATGGATATGAGCATTTTCGGTTCGTGCCTCCATAGAAATGACATCGAAGGAGTCATACATGCAGATGCAATATAGCTATCGAGCTATCGACAAAGAGTTTCATGAACCTTGGCAGAGAGCTTTGGGAAATGTGATCGAGCACGCCCTCAAGCCATTGCTCGACAAACACACTAAAGATTCAGCGCGACTTCAAATCGTCCTTGATCGCGACAAGATCAAGCGGCAATTTCTGGCCAGTGGCTATATGCACCTGCCCGGCAAAAAGATTGTCAGCGTTACTGCATCACATGACGAGCTGACGCCCCTCGCGCAGATGCTCGCACAGTCGTTGTTCCGTCAGGCCAAGAAGCATTTTGACCGGCTGCATGCTCAGGATCAAATCAAGCGCAAAGCACGACGCGAGCGCTTGCGCGAGCTCAAGGTGCGGATTGCCGCAAAACCCGCGTCAGCCGCCCATGAGGCCAAAGTGACCCGAATGCCTCTACTGTCGAAACTTGAGGCTGTCGCAAGGCGTGAGCTGGCTTATCTGCGTGCCGTCGGCGATTTGCCGCGTGATTATCCGACGCTGCGCGACGTGGTGGATGAAGCGATTGTCCAAGCTGAGGTGGAATGGCAATCCGTGCCGGAAGAAAAAGCGGCTTACTTCGGTCTTCTGAAGCATCTGTTCGCCGTCCTGGATAACGAAGTGGCAAACAGCCGGCAATTTGGCGAATTCGTTTCTCTGGACGCGCAGGTCGAAGCGGATGCCCAGGACGTCGCCGAGGCCATGGTGGAAGAGGAAGTCTTCGAATTTTATCAGCCCGACGACACACTCAGGCTGGCCGATATCATCGCTGACAGTCAGCATCCCGATGCCGCAACGATCGCGGAACAGGAGGAGCTAGTTGATCGGTCGAGCGAGTTCGCTTTTGCATTCGACCTGCTGAAGGACATGCCGCGTTTGTGGCGGCGCATTTTTCTGCTTATCCGTGTGGACGGGCTGGATGCCAGCAGCGTCTCTGAAATCCTGCTGATTCCTAGTAAGGAAGATACTGTCCAAAGGTGGCTCATGCAGGCCGAAGCGTTCATCGCTGCTCATTTGGAAGAGGCCGGAGTAAGCAAAGACGGGAACGATTGGCTCCAAGGCGTTGATTGGTCGGCATTGTCTGTGACCCGAAGCGCGGCAGCCTCACTGTGGTCCAAGGAGGCGAACCATGAAGAATGATCTTCACCTCGTCTGTCCGCATTGCCAGTCCATCAACCGCGTACCGACTGCGAAGCTATCGGAACATCCCAACTGCGGCCGCTGCCAGCAGCCCTTGTTCACGGGCGAACCCATCGAGTTGACCACGGCGACGTTCTCGCGCCACGTGGAGCGTAGTGACCTGCCGCTGCTGGTGGACTTTTGGGCGCCGTGGTGCGGACCGTGCAAGATGATGGCGCCGCAGTTCGAGCAGGCAGCCTCCCTGCTTGAACCCAAGGTCAGGTTGGCCAAGGTGAATACCGAGGCCGAGCCTCACCTGGCCGCCCAGTTCGGTATTCGCAGCATTCCAACCCTGATTTTGTTCCGAGGGGGACATGAGGTTGCACGTCAGGCGGGCGCCATGGGCGCGCAGGACATGGTGCGCTGGGTGGCATCCCGCTTGTCGTGATAACCCGGCGCGAACCACCCTGCTTATCAGTTGTTCGATCCTTGAAGAAAGTGCGTAGACGCGATGCATAGCGACCCCAACCACACAATCTTTGACGAAATGCGTTCCCAGTTGCAGAAACTTTGGAACCTCTGTTTCACCCATAATGAGCGCCACCTTTGAACGAGACTCCTCAAATCTCAGCCCAACACTGTGGCCAGATTAACCAGAACGCCCATTTTGGCAGTTGGCATCTCGATCTTGGCTCGCAACTCTTCACCTGCTCCGATGAAGCCTGCCGCGTGCTCGGCCTGGATGTTGGTGCGCCAATAGCCTTCGAGCGATTCCTGCAGTGCATTCACCCTGAAGACCGCCCCCTCTTCGAGAGGGCATGGGATGCTGCCATGTGCGGAAAGTCCCTTGATCTGCGGTATCGCATCGTCAGCGGAGGGCAGGTTCGCTGGATACACCTGCGGGCAACATTCAAGGGCGACGCCTCTGGTCGGCCCATAGCGGCAGACGGGACGGTAGAGGACATCACCGATCTCAAGAGGGTCGAGCAGGCGCTGAACTCTATGCGCCGACAGCGAGAAGAGTTGGCCAGCCACGTTCCCGGTATGCTTTACCAATACCGTCTTCGTCCGGACGGCAGCTCGCACTTCCCTTATGCCAGCGCCAAGATGCGGGAAATATACGGGGTTGCACCGGAGGATGTTGTTGAAGATGCCACTCCTGCGTTCGCGGCGCTCCATCCTGAAGACCGTGACCGTGTGCATGAAACCATACAGGCGTCGGGGCAGTCACTCGCGCTTTGGCATGACGAGTACCGTGTGCAGTTTCCAGACGGTCGGGTGATCTGGGTCGAAGGCGAGGCGTCGCCTGAAGCCATGCCGGATGGGAGCATCCTCTGGCACGGCTATATCCATGATGTCACCTCACGCAGAAGATCCGCGGAAGAGCTTCGCCTTGCGGCTAAAGTTTTTGCGCACGCAGGAGAGGGCATCCTCGTTACGGACGCTCAGGCCCACATTGTCAACGTCAACCGGGCGTTTACCGTGATCACTGGTTATGCGCGGGAGGAAGTATTGGGCCAGACACCCCGCCTACTCCAGTCCGATCACTATGACGATGAGTTCTATCTGACCGTTTGGCAGGCTCTGCTTGAGCGCGACTACTGGCACGGAGAGCTCTGGTGCCGACGCAAGAACGGCAGCCAGTTTGCCGCGCTGCTGACGATCAGTGCAGTCCCGGATATGCAGGGCAATATCGAGCATTACGTAGCCATGTTCTCCGACATCACGGCGCTGAAGGAGAACCAGCGACAGCTTGAACGCGTTGCTCATTACGACCTGCTCACCGGCTTGCCCAATCGACTATTGCTTGGAGACCGCCTTAAGCAGGCCATTCGTCAGACACGTCGGCGTGGCATGCACCTGGCGGTTGTCTTCATCGATCTGGATGGATTCAAGAAGGTCAACGACCAGCACGGCCACGCAGTCGGCGACAAATTGCTGTCCGTCCTGTCCAGGCGTATGACGCAGGTGTTGCGCGAAGGCGATACCTTGGCCCGCCTTGGTGGTGATGAGTTTGTCGCTGTTCTGATCGACCTGCCGGATGTTTCCATCAGCGTACCGATTCTTGATCGCCTGATCGAGGTGGCTGCGCAGCCCGTACCGATTGGTGACGCACTGTGCGAAGTGAGCGCGAGTATCGGTGTGAGCTACTACCCGCAAGGCGAAGATATCGACGCCGACCAACTGCTGCGGCAGGCAGATCAGGCCATGTATTTCGCCAAGCAAGCCGGCAAGAATCGATATCACGTTTTCGATTCGGAGAAGGATCGTACGCTGCGCACCCGTCACGAAGGATTTGACAGCATAGAGAATGCACTTGCCAATGGGCAGTTTCTGCTTTACTTCCAACCCAAGGTCAACATGCGCACCGGCGAGGTGCTGGGCGCCGAAGCCTTGATCCGCTGGCAACATCCGGCGCGTGGCTTGTTATCTCCTGCCTCCTTCATACCCATCATTGAGAACCATCCGCTCGGGATTGACGTGGGGAAATGGACCATCGAGGCTGCGCTGACCCAGATCGAAGTTTGGCGCAAGGCAGGCCTCCATGTCCCGATCAGTGTGAATATCGGTGCGCGGCACTTGCTGCAACCGGACTTCATCATGCATCTACGGGGTATGTTGTCACGACATCCCGGCGCCCAGCCGCAAGACCTTGAACTGGAAATCCTCGAAACCAGCGCCGTGGAGGACTTCGTTCAAGTGTCTCAGTTGATGACGCTGTGCGAGCGGATGGGATTGCGTTTTGCCCTCGACGATTTCGGCAGTGGCTATTCATCGCTGACCTATCTGAAGCGCCTGCCCGCGCACCTGCTCAAGATCGACCAAGGTTTTATACGCGACATGCTCGAGGATCCGGACGATATCGCCATCCTGGATGCGCTACTGGCACTGGCAAGGTCGTTTGGCAGGAACTGCATCGCGGAGGGAGTCGAATCCATTCAGCATGGTGAAATGCTGCTGCGTCTGGGATGCGAGTGGGGCCAGGGTTATGCCATCGGGCATCCGATGCCGGCGCATGAATTCGAGCAATGGCTACACACCTGGCAGGTACCCTTATCCTGGAAGGGATTCAAACCTGACAGTCGCTCCGCGCTGCCCGTGCCGTTCACATACGCCGACCACCGGGTCTGGATTTCCCGGATGATCGACTATCTGTCAGGTAAGACCCAAGTGCCGCCTCAACCCGAAGCACTCCAATACTGGCGGGATCAAAGTGGCCGCCCTACGTTCTTCGGCAAGGATCCTGATGATCAGGTCGATGTCCTGCATCAGAGCATCCAGCAGTTAGCGCACACCCTGAGTGAAATGAAAAATGCCGGCCGTGTCGAGGCATTGAGGGCTGGCATCGACAAGTTGCAACATTTGCAGGCGGATCTGCTGGGATTGCTGCCGCCAGACCAGAAGCCGGATTGATGCCATGCATGGGACAAAGGGTTGACGTGCAAGAGGCTGATCCACCCATCGGCGGCGCCACGGGCGCGCAGGACATTATGCGCTGGGTGGCTTCGCAATTGCCTCGGCAATCCAGGTGTAATCGAGTCGTCTTCTCGGATTCCCCGTTCCATTAACGTTTCATTGAAAGAGAGAGCAACGCTTATGCATAAAGAATCTGGCCACACGGCCCTTGACGAGATGCGCTCCCAGTGGCGGTTGATGACGGTTTACGAGCGCTTCGAGCAAGTCGTGGCGCTGGTTCTGTCGGCGGTGATCGCCGTGATTATCGTGGTCTCGCTGATCCAGCTGATCTCCATCGTCTTCTCCCTGCTCATCGTCGAGGCGTTCAATCCGCTCGACCACAAGATGTTCCAGAGCGTGTTCGGCATGATCATGACGTTGTTGATTGCGATGGAGTTCAAGCACTCGATCGTGCGCGTGGCCTTGCGCCGCGACAGCATTATCCAGGTCAAGACGGTGATCCTGATCGCGCTCATCGCGCTCGCGCGCAAGTTCGTGATCCTCGATCCCGAAGCCAGCCCGGGCAAGGTTGCAGCGCTTGCAGGCGCTACGCTGGCCTTGGGCATTACCTATTGGTTGCTGCGCGAGCGTGACGATCAGATGACCGAGAAAGCCACGCATGACCCATCGTGACCCCGGCAGCAATCCATGCGATGCCTTTTCACGGCACCGTTGGCTAAATCGCTTGCAAACGGGGCTGCTGGGTTTGACCTTGTTAGGGATCGCCACCGCTGCCGGCAGCCTGCTGTTCGGCGAGAACGG
The DNA here is from genome assembly GCA_004346645.1 of Gulbenkiania mobilis. Classification (GTDB taxonomy): domain Bacteria; phylum Pseudomonadota; class Gammaproteobacteria; order Burkholderiales; family Chromobacteriaceae; genus Gulbenkiania; species Gulbenkiania mobilis. The sequence continues at coordinate 243,360 of SMDA01000005.1, read as the reverse complement.
ATTCTGGCTGGCACTGACAGTATGCGCATTGACCTTTTTGATCGAGCCGTTAGCCGCCACGACGCTGACCTTGCGATTGTATGGCGCGCACGTGCTTCATCCGCACGAGGCTCCTGCGATCTGGTCGATGCTGCGAGATCTATCCACTCGCGCCGGTTTGTCAGCCACGCCAACACCTCACTATGTGCCCACCGCCGTCGTCAATGCCTTCGCTATCGGTTCGAAGCGCCATGCCGCCATCGCTCTCACAGATGGCTTGTTGCACAGCTTGAGCGAGCGCGAGCTGCGAGGTGTGCTCGCGCATGAGATCGCGCACATCGCTCAGGAAGATCTTCGTGTCATGGGGCTGGCCGATTCCATCAGCCGGCTCACGAATCTTCTGGCGCTACTGGGGCAGATATCGATCCTGTTCAGCTTACCGGCGCTGATGATCGGCGCGGTAGAGGTCAATTGGCTGGGGTTGCTGTTGCTGGCAGCCTCACCCCAACTCGCATTGCTCGCACAGCTCGGCTTGTCGCGCGTACGCGAGTTTGACGCCGACCGAATGGCTGCGGAGTTGACAGGCGATCCGCAGGGACTCGCTTCGGCGCTGGCGAAGATCGAGCGGGTGAGCCGTTCGTGGCGTGCTTGGCTGTTGCCCGGATGGGGCAACCCCGAACCTTCATGGTTGCGCACGCATCCGCCAACGGCGGAGCGTGTCGCGCGCCTGCTGGCGTTCGCGCCACAGCCTTCGTTGGCGCCACTGTTCCCCGCAGATCCATTCGCTCCGAAGCCCCTCGCCCCAATGCGCCCGCCACGTTGGCGGCCGGGCGGCCTTTGGCGCTGACCTACCCGACAGGAGACTCATCATGCCTTACCCAGACCCTCATCAGCGCAGCGTGCCGAATCAATTCGTTCGGCGCTGGCTCATCATGACCGCGTGTGTTGCCGCCCTCATGCTGTTGTGGCAGTTCCTGCCCGCAATCGAAGCTTGGTTCAGTCCGCGCGAGGCGGCAGAGCGCACCGTGACGGCGCGCGGCGACTTGGCGGCGGACGAAAAGGCCACCATCGAACTGTTCGAAAAATCGCGCGCCTCGGTGGTCTACATCACTACCGCACAATTGGTACGCGATGTCTGGACGCGCAACGTCTTCTCCGTGCCGCGCGGCACTGGTTCGGGCTTCATCTGGGACGACGCCGGCCATGTCGTGACCAATTTCCACGTCATCCAGGGCGCGTCGGAGGCCACCGTCAAACTCGCCGACGGACGCGACTACCAGGCCGCGCTGGTAGGGGCGAGCCCTGCGCACGACATCGCTGTGCTCAAGATCGGCGTCGGTTTCAAGCGCCCGCCGGCTGTGCCGGTCGGCACCAGTGCCGACCTCAAGGTGGGTCAGAAGGTGTTCGCTATCGGCAACCCCTTCGGCCTGGACTGGACGCTCACCACCGGCATCGTCTCCGCGCTCGACCGCTCGTTACCCGGAGAAGCGGGCGGCCCGGCCATCGATCACCTGATCCAGACCGACGCCGCCATCAACCCTGGCAACTCCGGTGGGCCGCTGCTCGATTCGGCCGGGCGGCTTATCGGCATCAACACGGCGATCTACAGCCCCTCCGGCGCCTCGGCCGGGATTGGTTTCGCCGTGCCGGTGGACACCGTCATGCGCGTAGTCCCGCAACTCATCAAGACCGGTAAGTACATCCGTCCGGCGCTGGGCATTGAGGTGGACGAACAGCTCAATCAGCGCCTGCTGGCGCTGACTGGAAGCAAGGGCGTGTTCGTGTTGCGTGTTACCCCTGGTTCGGCAGCGCACAAGGCCGGCCTCGCGGGTGTCGAAGTCACGCCGCAAGGCATCGTGCCGGGCGACCGCATCATCGATGTTGATGGCAAGGCGACGGACGATGTGGCCAAGCTGCTCGCGCGGCTAGACGACAGGAAGGTCGGCGATGTGGTGGTCTTGTCAGTGGAACGGGCCGGCAAATCGCGCGAGGTGCGTGTGGAGCTGCAACCGGGAATTTGATCGAGGCGACCCGGTCTATCAGGCGGCGCGGAGCAGGCAAGTCGCCTCGGCCTCTCGCCGCGTGACAAGCCCCGGCAGTACCTTGCCACCGCCATACACCCAGCGCCGCAGCTCTTGGCCCGCACTATGCCAGTCCCGCTGGTTTATCCGCCGCCGCAGCGTCGACGTTTGAAGTCGCCCCGCGCCGAGGTTGAAGGTGAAGTCGACGATGGCCGCGAGTCGCTTTTCTGGCTCGGTGGCCAGCACCGGGCAGTAGCGCAGCGTCGCGTTCAATGCCGTCATGAGGTCGGCAGCCAGGTAGCGCTCTGCGTCGGTCTCCGTGATCGGTGGGTGCTTCGGATCGCAGAGGTGGCCGTAGCCGATGGTCCAGTAGCCGGCTGGGCAGACGTAGGGATGCGCGCGGCCGGGATCGTTCTTCGGCACGCGGTGAAAGCCCTCGAAACGCTTGGCCAGATCGATGGCCGCCTGCGGAACCGCGATCACGACCGCACCCGGTCGAACACACGTCCGAGGAACCAGAAGTTCAGCACGCCGGCCCACAGGGCTTGGTCGGCATCGGTCCAAGCATGGACGATGGCGACGCCCCAGTCGGCACCGCCTTCGATGGCAGCCACGAAGGCGGCCGTCTTGGCGGCGCAGTACAGTGCCATGAACCAGTAAGTGATGACTGGACGGACGCTGCTCGACAGAGCGTCGGCCCAGCGGACGCCACTTTTTTCGCCCTGGGTGCGAACGGCTTCGCGCAGCGTTTCTATCGCCCCCACGTTCCACGCCGCATCGGCACCGGCGACGATTTCGTCCATGCGCTGAGCACCGCGTAGCTTCTCGAATTCGAGCGCCTTGTCCTGCATCGCCAGTTCGTGGCCACGCTCACCTTTGCGGTCGAGCCATTTCAGGAGTTCTGGCGCGAGACGGAAGGCCCCGCCGAGGAGACCACCGAGCAAGGTCTCGATCATTGCGGGCCCCCCATCAGTTTGAGCTTGATGGCGGCACCGACCAGCAGAGCGGCCAGGATGCCGGTGGTGATGACCTTGACGGTGGTCTGCCAGGCCGTGCGCCGGGCATCGCGCCAGGCTTCAAGCAGGTCGCGCAGTTCACGGATGTCGCGGGCGGCGTGGCCGTTTTCCAATCCAAGGTGGGTCAGGACACGCTCGGCTCCGCGTTCAGCAGCGCGGTCGAGCAGTTCGTCGAAGTCCTCGCGTCGCAAGAGAAGCATGTTCTCGACGAGTGCAGGCAGTTGTTGTTCGGGTTCGGTCATATCAGTCTCCAGAAATGCGAAACCCGCCCAGTGCATGAACATCTGGGCGGGTTTCGGGTGGGTACGAAGATGGGAAATCAGATGGCGAGGCCTGCGCTCCAGCCGGTGGACTTGTAGGCTGAGAGCTTGACCTCGTCCTCGATGTAGCAAAGCCAGCCTATCTTGGGCGTGTGGTACTCCCAGGCATCGGCGATGCGCACGGCGATCTGGTTGGTCTTGCCTGCCCACACGCCGGTGGCAGCGGCAGGGATGATGTAGCGGTCGCCATTGGCGGGACTGGCCGGTGGCGTGGTCAGGTCGCGGTCTTTCACGGACAGGCCGACCACCGCGCCGAGGCGCTTGAGGTTGGCGTCCATGCCGGTGTCCCAGCCGCTTTCGCCGAGCGTCCAGCCGTAGTTGAGTCCCAGGTTCGGGTCGGTTGATGACATGGTTTATCTCCAGAGATTCGATGTGTGGCGAATGCGCCGGACAGCTTCGGGATCGCCGGTTCGGTGGCTTTGCTGCGGGTGCTGTCGCCAGTGACGCCCAACGATGGGCAGGTACAGCACGCCGCCGCGCTTGGCCACCAGCAGGGTCAGCAACCAGTCGGCGAAGTTGTTGAGGTCGGTGGTTTCCTTGAGTACGGCCTCGACGGCAGATCGGCGCATCACGATCAGGCCGTGCACGTGGCTGGCGCTGTTAGCGTGTTGCCAACGGCTGTAGGCCAGACGCCGCACGGCAATGTCCTGGCCGTTTTCGTCGGTCAGTGCTTCGTCGGTGTAGGCCATCACGGCCTGGGGGCAGGCATCCAGCGCATCAGCCAGTTGCGTGAAGGCACTGGCTTCGTACAAATCGTCGGGATCGACAAAGGACACCAGCGGCAGCGTGCCTTGTGCATAGCCTGCCGCGCGTGCCTCACCGATACGGCCCGGAATGCCGGGCAGAATGTGCAACTGGATCGGTGCGTCCTTGATGCTAGCGATGCAGGCCTCCCGCCATTCGGCAGGCTCGTTCAGGGTGAGCAGATGAACATCGATGCGCGCTCCCATCACACACCTCCCCAATACTGTCCCCAACGCAGGCCGTAGCCCGCACGATCCAAGACACGCACCTGGGGCTGCCAGCTGCTCAAACCATCGCGCTCGGCACTGATTTCGACTGTGATGCGCTCGCCCAGCGCACCGGCATCCAGCGCGGCCACTGCTGCCGTCCAGATAAAGGTGGTGTCGAGCAGTCCCGTTTCGGTGTGCGCCAGCACGCCGTTGCGATTGCGGATACGCAGCGTGTAGGTCACGCCCAGTTCCGGCCCGATGTCCCCTTCGTCCTGCCGCACGAGATAGGCGGTCTGCTGAGTGCGGTCGCGGTGGGCCCACGCGAAGGTGAGGTCACCGGCCACCACGGCAGGCTCGGTCTGGCCATTGATGCGGATGCGACCGGGGGGATACGGCAAAGCCTGCCGACCGGCCAGCACCATCGGCTGCCCATTGGCTGCCAACACAGGAACGCCCTCATCGGTCGACGTGCGTGGAATCGCGCCCACGAACACCGACTCGCCCGGGGCCCGCTCCGCACCTTCCGATGCCAGCCATTCGCCGACACCGATCAGCCGCGTGCCGGGTGCATGCGCTTTGGGCGTGGTGTCGAGCACGCCGCGTGCGAGATCGATGGTCGCTTCGGCGGCATCGAAGGCTAGGATGGCAACGGCCTCTGCAATCGCCCCACTGGCATCCACCAGATAGGCGTGGTCGCCCTCGGCCAGTCTCTCCGGCTGGCTGATGGCCGTCACCGGCACGCCGATGGCATCGACCTCGCTGGCAGGCAAAGCTGCATTGAGCGTCAGCAGTGGCGCATAGTCCTCGCCCACGACGGCAGTGAGGTCGCCGCTGGATGCGCCGGTAGCCAGTTGCCAATTCAACTGCCCGGTGCCACCGGCAGCAGCCAGCGCACCGAGATAGGTGTCCGTATCGGTCAGGTAGGCCAGATCTGCGCGCGACAAACGCCGGGCCAGCTCCCAATACGGCACCTCGACGGCCAGCACCAAGGCGGGCGGCAAAGGCTCAATGGTCGGCTCCTCGACGTGCGGTGGCGGGGGCGACAGCACGGTGTTGCTCATCCCGAACACATCTTCTATGGCTTCGATGCGCCACTCGGCCGCGCCCACGGTGCCGGTGTCGATACCGGTGACGCGCACCACCATCTGATCTACACCCAAGCGCGGCCAGTTCAGCAGGAATACATCGCCCGGCAGCGGCGCACGTTCCAGCGTGTCGCGTGCCACGGTCAGACTCACCCGGGCCAGGGGCGAACCCAAGGCGCGGAGGTCACGCAGGGCCAGCCGCGCGGCCAGTGGCCCGTAGTTAACGCCCGGGTAGTCGCGGCGTTGATTGATCACGCCGCCTTGCAACTGGATGGCGGCCAGGTTCTCGACCGTAACGGCAGCATCACCGCCGGTCTGCCAGTCGGTGTAGACCACCGTGAACTCGTTGGGCAACTCGCCCCACTGGGCGCGCTCGAAGCGTTCCAACCGCACGATTTCGTCAGGCCCCAACTGCGGCAGGCTGTCGATCCAATAGTCGTCGCGCAGCAGCTTGAGCTCAAACGTGCCTTGCTCCGGGTCGGTGTAGAGGATGCCGCCAATGTGGTCGATGACCTGGCCGATGAAACTCTCGATGGGCTGCTGCCGTGTCCAGATCAGATTGAGGCCGAAGCCCTCACTCGACAAAGCCCATGCCGCGTTCCAGAAGCTCCAGCCGATGGTGCTCTGCGGATAGCCCATACCCCAATGCGGATCGGTGAGGCACTGCACCAGAATGTGCGCCGGGTTCATACCGACACTGATCTCACGGCCTTCGTCCTCATCCCAGGTGCGGACTTCGGCATTCCATTCCATCCACGGCGCATCGAACCAACCCGCTGTGAAGCGCCGGACGCGCACTGCCCACGGTTTGATGTAGGGGTTGTTGGCCGCGAACAGGATCTTGCGTGCCACCAAGGACAGCACGCCCCGAAATGCCGGAATGGAACCGCCGAGGCGACTCATCAGGTAGTCGTTGCGTCCTTGTCCGGCATGACCAGAAAGCACATCGATGGTGCCGACCACGCCGCCTTCGCGCTCGTCGCCGCCAAACAGGGTGGGCTTGTTGATGCTGATGCTGGTCAAACCATGCCCGGAGGACAACGGTGCGCGGTCGGCATCGCCCCACGCGGTGCGGTCACCCATCTGGATTTCTTGCACCGCATCGACGGGCCCTTGGCACAGGGCCAGGTGTAGTCCCATGCGGTAGCGATAGCCGACGGTTTGCTTCTTGCTGCTGCCACCCATCAGCCTTGCTCCCGCTGGCTGGATTGATTGCGGGCGTGTTCGAGCACACGTTGTGCCATTGCATCGCCGGTGGCCAGCAAGGTGTCAGCGTCACAGCCATCGCGCAGGAAGGCGCGGAAGTCCAGGTCGTGGCGCGCAAACCAAGTGCGCGTGCCGTTCACGCACAGGCCTACGGCGCGCACATGATCGATGGTGATGACGGTCTGCATGGTCATTTCTTGCCACCTTTCTTCTTGATCGGGTCGGCTTCCAGATCGCCGTACCAGACGACGTTGGAGCCACGCAGCAGCACGGTGCCGAACACGACAGGAATCGGTCGACCTTCTTCTGCGGTGGGGGCATCGACGTCAGACAGGGACGCTGGTTTGGGTTCGGGCGGTTTTGGCGCGAGCGCGACCGAAACCAGCGCCGCCACCACAATGACGACGAGGTACCACATGGCTATTTCTCCAGGGATTCAGAACACGCCGGTCGAGAACGGGTTCTTGCTTGGGATGGCGGGAAAGCCTCCGTAGTTGTCGAGGTTGCCGAAGCGCGACTCGCACGTAGCCGTGCTGTGGTCGCAGCCCACCGTCAGCAGCACCTCGGTGCCGACCTCGTCCACGCGGGCGAGGTGCAAGGGATCAAGGTGAAATGGCGTGAGGTGGGTTGGAACGCGCTCATCGAGGAATTCGCCCCGGACAGCATTGGTGCCGAACTGCTGGAGGTCGAAGCCTGATGGACGACACACTGGAAACCTTCGTGCCCCTGACGTTTCGCCTCCGGGGCGCGCGGCGGGTGGCCGCCGACGACCGCCACGTCCACGATGTGACGCTGCTGGAGGGGGTGGCACGCGGTTTCTACTGGCAGCACCTCGTGGACACCGGTGTGATGAAGAGCGGTTCGGACATCGCCCGTGCCGAAGGACTGCACCCCTCGGTGCCCAACGAGTTGATGCGCCTGACCTTGCTCGCGCCCGACATCCTCGAACTGCTGATGGCCGGGCGGCAGCCCCGCCGGATGAACCTGATCTGGTTCCAGCGCAACCCGCTGCCGGCGGACTGGGAGGCGCAACGCCAGATCGTGAAGCGCTTCGAGGAGGACGCATGAGCAAGAAGCACCGGGGCCGGTTCAAGGGTGATCCGGTCACCTATCAACTGCCGAACCCGGCAGGCGGCGTGCAACTGGAAACCTTCGTGCCCTGGACGCTGGTGAAGCGGGGGCTGAAGAAGCAGGTCATCACGCCCTTGGACGCGCCGCAGGAATTCCTGGAGGAGGCGCGCCGCAGGAATTCCTGGAGGAGGCGCGCCGCGAGCGACTGGTTCGTGAAGCGGCTCAGGACACGCCTTTGATGCGTGCGCTCGGCCTCGCCTACCACTGGCAGCGGCTGCTGGACGAGGGGCGCTTCACCTCCATCACCGAGATCGCGGCAGCCGAGAGCATTGACCGGGGGCATGCAAGTCGGATCGCGCAACTGACCCGGCTTGCACCTGACATCGTCGAGGCGTGCGTGGTGGAAAAGGCAGTCGGGCTTGTGCTGGAGCGCCTGATCCGGCGAGCCTTGCCATTGGATTGGGCAGCGCAGCGTGAAATTCCAGGGCGGGAATTCAGTCGTTGATATTGCCGGGGCGGCATGTCCCGCGCTCGCCTGCTTCAGGCACCGAGGCGCAGGATGCGCCGCGCACCGTTCAATACCAGCAGCGCGATGAGCGAGCCAATCACCAAATCGGGGTAACGCGATCCTGTCCAGGCGACCAACGCCCCGGCCGCGATCACCCCCAGGTTTGCCAGCACGTCGTTCGTGGAGAAAATCCAGCTTGCCTTCATGTGAGCGCCGCCTTTTCGATGACTGGAGATCAAGACAAGGCAGGTAACGTTTGCAATGAGCGCAACGAGCGCGATCCCCATCATGAGCGGTGGCTCGGGCTCGCTACCAAAGACGAAGCGGCGCAGCACCTCGGACATTGCGCCGAGCGCGAGCAACAGTTGCAGCCAGCCTGACAACCGCGCCGCCTTCAGCTGGTGCCCGGTATCACGGCCGACGGCGTAGAGCGCGAGCCCGTAGACGGCGGCATCCGCGAACATGTCCAGTGAGTCAGCCATGAGCCCCGTGGACTGCGCAATCCACCCGATCGTCACTTCGACGACAAACATGGCGGCGTTGATGGCAAGCAACCATTTGAGAACGCGAGACTCTTGCTCGGAGGACGGCTGGCTGTCGCTTTGCCCATCGACAGTGTGCGGGCCATTCGATTCAGTTGACGCAATGAGACGGGCGCCCAAGCCGAGACTTTCAAGCTTGCTTGCAATGGGTTCGACGGGGCCGTCGTGAAAAACACGCAACTCGCGCTTGCCAAGATCGAACTCGAGTGCGGCCAGCCCGCTCGTATTCTCGAGCGCGAGCCGGATCATGCGCTCCTCCGAAGGGCAGTCCATCTTCGGCACCGAGAACAGACTCATCCTTCCCGTCCCGGTCGGCGTGGCACCCGTCATGGACTCCGCCTTCCGCTCGGACGCACATCCGCAGGATTTCTGGAATTCATCAGTCATAGTCATTGGTCCTTGATTCTTCTCGTTCCTGATCCGGCGAGGCTCTTGCAGAAACCAGCAAGCATCCGGAGGGTATTTTGAGATTTAACACTCTATAGCTACTATAGAGTCAAGTCGATGATAAAAAGGGGTTGCAGCTATGCAGATCGGAGCGCTTGCCCGGCAAACCGGGTGTCCGATTCAAACGATTCGCTTTTATGAGCAGGAAGGACTCCTGCCGCCCCCGTCCCGGAGCGCGGGCAATTTCCGCTTATATGGCGACGCACACGTCGAACGCTTGCTTTTCATTCGCCGCTGTCGTTCGCTGGACATGACGCTCGACGAGATTCGTGTGCTGTTGCGCCTCAAGAACGTGCCAACCCAAGATTGCAGTGAGGTCAACCGTGTTCTTGAGGCACACATCGAGCAGGTCGCGGTGCGTATCCAGGAACTGAGCGCACTTGAGCAGCAGCTCAGATCCTTGAGGGAAATGTGTTCCGAAGGCAGAAGCGCCGAACAGTGCGGCATCCTGTGCGAACTGTCTCAACCAGTATCTGCCGCCGAGCTCGCCGTACCTTGATGCAAGACGAGGTGAGCAGTGCAGATTCGGTAACCAACGGCCGACCAATTCACAATCGCAACCCGGAAGCCGGAAACCCGCGCCAGTGCTGGCTCTGGCTCGGTGAACGCTCACGAGCCCAGCAGAGAAAAACGGCAGCAGAGAGGCGAGAAGTACTCCGAAACGGCGTCGTTTGGCGTTGCAGCGCTCACGAGGCAACGGGCCGGAACCGCGCCAACACTGGCGCTCAGGGCAAAAAAAATCCCAACCGATAAGGGTTGGGATTTCACATTATGGTGGAGGCGGGGGGAATCGAACCCCCGTCCGGAAGCACTCTACAGTGAGTTCTACATACTTAGCCGTGTCATTTGGTTTTGACCGTTAACACGCCGACGGGCAGGCTGGTCAACGGCGAGTCGCCTTGCGTTTAACCCCGGATCAAGCGACCCGAACCGAGGCGAGCTGATGTGAAATGACTCTGCGGGAATTGCTTCCACGGCCCATCAGCGAACCGCTGCAGAGTCCAGCTGGGATTAAGCAGCTAGAGCGTAAGTTTCGTCGTTTGCGACTATATAAATTCAGTGTTTTACGGGGTGACTGAGATCCCGGTATGCCCTCATCTGCTTTGCAACCCCCGTCGAAGCCAGGTCGCCCCCAGATGTGGAGAGTGGGTGATTATACAGACAAGCGGGCGGCGAAGAAAGTTCCGCACACTTACAGATAGTTCAGCAAGTCTTCCGGCTGGTCGATGGCAAGATCGGCCTGCCACGCATCGGGACGGTCGGTATCGGCAATGTAACCCCAGCGCGCCAGCACGGTGCGCATACCGGCGGCACGGCCGGCCTGGATGTCGCGTTCGGCATCGCCCACGTACAGGCACTGCCCAGGATCAATGCCGATGGCGTCGGTGGCATGCAGCATCGGCCGCGGGTCTGGCTTGGCCACGCCGACGGTATCGCCACTGACTACGATGGCCGGAGGCAAGGGGAAGGGCAGGGTGGGCACCAGCCTGTCGGTGAAACGCATCGGCTTGTTGGTAATGATGCCCCATGCCAGCCCTCTTTCGGCCAACCCCCGGATCAACGGGTCGATGCCCTTGAACAGCACGGTCTCGTCGGCAAAGCTCTGCTCGTAATGATCCAGAAAGCGCAGGCGCAGCGGTTCCATGCGGGTGTCGTCTCGGTCGATGCCGAAACCCAGCCCGACCAAACCCCGCGCGCCGTGGCTCGCAATGGGGCGGATGGCCTCGTACGGCTGCGGTGGCAGACCCTCTTCACGCAGCAGGCGGTTGAGGGCGGCGCCAAGGTCGCGCGCGGTGTCGGCAAGCGTGCCATCCAGGTCAAACAGTACGGCTTTGATCATGAACCCGTCCAAAAGGCAAAAGCACATCATACAGGCCAGAGACCTGACAGGGATCAGTGCTGCCGACTACCCTTGCCCAGGAAGAGGCGGTATGCCGGGTTGTCGGTCTCCTCAACCCAAGGGTAGCCCAGGGTTTCGAGAAATTGCTGGAAGCCGGCATGGTCATCCTGCGGCACCTGGATCCCGACCAGCACGCGCCCGTAATCGGCGCCGTGGTTGCGATAGTGGAACAGGCTGATGTTCCAGTCGGTGCGCATGGCCTCCAGAAAGCGCATCAGCGCGCCGGGCCGCTCCGGAAACTCGAAGCGCAGCACCCGCTCATCGCACAGGCCGGGCGCATGCCCCCCCACCAGGTGACGAATGTGCAGCTTGGCAAGCTCGTTGTCGGTCAGGTCGATGGCCTGCAGATCGTGCTGGGCCAGATCGGCGAGGATTCGGCCAACCTCGTCGCGCCGGGTGATCTGCACGCCCACGAACACGTGAGCGGTGCCGGCATCAGCATAACGGTAGTTGAATTCGGTGATATTGCGGTTGCCAATCACCGAACAGAAGGTCTTGAAGCTGCCCGGCTGTTCGGGAATGGACACCGCGATGATCGCTTCGCGCCGCTCGCCCAGCTCTGAGCGCTCCGATACGTGACGCAGGCGATCGAAGTTCATGTTGGCGCCGCAGTTCACCGCCACCAGCGTCTTGCCTTCAATGCCTTCGCGCTCGATGTACGCTTTGGCGCCAGCGACGGCCAAGGCACCGGCCGGTTCGGTGATCGAGCGGGTGTCTTCGAAGATATCCTTGATGGCGGCGCAGATGGCGTCGGTGTCCACCAGGATGATTTCGTCGAGCAGCTCGCGGCACAGACGGAAGGTTTCCTCGCCCACCAGGCGCACTGCCACCCCATCGGCAAACAGCCCCACGTCCTTGAGCTCCACTCGTTCGCCCCGGTCGATCGACTGCTTCATGGCATCCGAGTCCACCGGTTGCACACCGATGACCTTGATCTCCGGCTTCAAGCGCTTGATGTAGCTGGCCACGCCAGCGGCCAGGCCACCACCACCGATGGCCACGAATACCGCTTCGATCGGCCCCGGGTGCTGGCGCAGGATCTCCATACCGATCGTGCCTTGGCCGGCAATCACGTCCGGATCGTCGAAGGGCGGGATATAGGTGCGACCGGTTTCTTCGGCCAAGGTCATGGCATGACGGAAGGCATCGGTGAACGAGTCGCCATGCAACACCACCTTGCCGCCCCGCTGTGTGACCGCGTCGATCTTGATCTGTGGCGTGGTCACCGGCATCACGATCACCGCCTCGCAGCCGATGCGGCTGGCGGACAAGGCCACACCTTGGGCGTGGTTGCCGGCGCTGGCGGTAATCACGCCACGCGCCAGCTCGCCCGGGGAGAGCCGTGCCATCTTGTTGTAGGCACCACGGATCTTGAAGGAGAACACCGGCTGCAGGTCTTCTCGCTTCAGCAGCAGCGTGTTGCTGTAACGACGGGAGAGGTTGGGGGCCGGGTCCAGCGGCGTTTCCACCGCCACATCGTAGACGCGCGAGGTGAGGATGCGCTCGAGGTAATCGTTGGGGACGGGCATAATGACTCTTTGTCTGTTATGTATGCTTTATAAGGATTCAGGCAGGTTAGCAAAACTTATTGCCTGCGGGAAAGCGCGTTTTGCACCGCAGCACGCCTTGCGGGCCTTCTGCCGCCTAAGCAGGCGCAGGCGGTGTATAATCAGCGGCTGATTGATTTGCGTCCTTCACCAACGCTGTCCCCACCATGAAACGAATCTCCCGCTTATTTGCCGCCGCGGCCCTGGCTCTGCCGATGATGTCGTTTGCCGCCGCGCCCTTTGTACCCCCTGTTCCGGAAATCGCCGGCAAGGCTTATTTCCTCACCGACTTCTACAGCGGGCAGGTGCTCGCGGCGCGCGATCCCGACGCGCGTGTGGAGCCGGCGTCGCTCACCAAGCTGATGACGGCCTACCTCACCTTCAAGGCCATCCGGGAAAAGCGCCTCTCGCTCGAACAGACCCTGACAGTTTCCCAGCGGGGCTGGAAGACCGAAGGCTCGCGGATGTTCCTGGACCCGAAGAAGCCGGCCCGTGTCGATGACCTGATCAAGGGCATGATCGTGCAGTCGGGCAACGATGCCTGCGTCACCTTGGCCGAAGCCATCGCCGGCAGCGAGGAAGTGTTTGCCCAGATGATGTCGGCCGAAGCACGTCGACTGGGCATGAAGAACACCCACTTCGAGAACGCCACTGGCCTACCCGGGCCGCAGCACTACACCACAGTGCGCGACCTCAACACCCTGGCGGGTGCGATCATCCGCGACTTTCCCGAGTTTTACCCCATCTACTCGATGAAGTCGTTTACCTATAACAACATCACCCAGCCAAACCGGAACCTGCTGCTTTATCGCGACCCCAACGTGGATGGCATGAAGACCGGCCACACCGACAGCGCCGGCTACAACCTGATCGCCTCCAGCCGGCGCGATGGCCGCAGGGTGGTTTCGGTGGTGGTCGGCACCGCCAGCGAGGAAGCGCGCGCGGTGGAAAGCTCCAAGCTGCTCAACTACGGCTTGCAGTTTTTCGATACGCCCAAACTTTATGCGGGCAAGAAGCCGGTTTCCACGGTCACCGTGTACAAGGGTGCGGGTGCAACCGTGCCTGTTGGATTCACCCGCGACATCTACGCCACCGTCCCCAAGGGGCAGGCCGGCCGCCTCAAGGCTGACCTGACTACGCGCCAGCCGATGATCGCGCCGGTCCGCGCAGGACAGGTGGTGGGCACGCTGAAGGTCAGCCTGGACGGCAAGCCGGTGGTGGAGCAGCCGGTGGTCGCCCTGCAGACAGTGGAGGAGGGCGGCTTCTTCAGTCGCCTGATCGACAGCCTGAAACTGCTGCTTGGGCTGTAATCTTCGTGCCGGGTGGACACCACCCGGCCCTGCAGAAAGACTAGTCATGACCGAACGCGCCGAACTGCTGGAATTTCCCTGCCGTTTTCCTCTGAAGATCATGGGCGAGCACCACGATACCTTCGTCAGCACCATCGTCGAGGTGGTGCGCGTGCACGCGCCCGACCTGGCCGACGACGATATCGAACTGCGTGGCAGCTCCAGCGGCCGCTACACCTCGGTAACCGTCACGGTAACGGCCACTTCCCGTACCCAGCTCGACGATCTGTACCGCGCCCTAACGGGCCATCCGATGGTCAAGGTGGTGTTCTAAGGTGGAACGGGTCGTCAAGCATCTGGGGCTGGTGGACTACGAGCCGACCTGGCGCGCCATGCAGGCCCTGACCGATGCCCGCACCGCAGGTACAGCCGACGAGTTGTGGGTGCTGGAGCACCCGGCCGTCTATACGCTGGGGCTGGCCGGCAAGGAAGAGCACCTGTTGCGCCGAACCGAAATTCCGGTGGTAAAGACCGACCGCGGCGGACAGGTGACCTATCACGGCCCCGGCCAGCTGGTGGTCTATCTCCTGGTGGACTTCAAGCGCATGGACATCGGCGTGCGTGAACTGGTGCGGCGCATCGAGCAGGCCGTGATCGACACCTTGGCGGAAGCCGGGATCAAGGCCAACGGGGATGTAAACGCCCCCGGGGTCTATGTGGACGGGGCAAAGATTGCCTCGCTGGGGCTGAGAATAAAAAACGGCGCGGTCTATCACGGGCTTTCGCTCAACGTGGACATGGACCTGACGCCGTTCGGCTGGATCAACCCCTGCGGTTATGCCAACCTCAGGGTAACGCGTTTGAAGGATCTGGGCGTGTCGTGGACGGTGGCAGAAACGGCCAAGCGCCTTCTGCCTCACATCGAACGCCACCTGGCGGTGACGGAGAGGACAGAATGAAGCTGGAAAACCAGGCAGGCATCAAGCACAAGGGCGCGGCCAAGACGGCCCGCATCCCCATCAAGATCGTGCCGCTCGAGGAAAAGCTGAAGAAGCCCGAGTGGATTCGCGCCAAGCTGCCCAACGGCCAGCGCTTCACCGAGATCAAGCAGATCCTGCGCGATCAGAAGCTGCACACCGTTTGCGAGGAGGCCACCTGCCCCAACATCGGTGAGTGCTTCAGTAAAGGCACGGCCACTTTCATGATCATGGGTGATATCTGCACTCGACGCTGCCCCTTCTGTGACGTGGGCCATGGCCGTCCCAATCCGCTGGACCCAAACGAGCCGACGCACCTCGCCGACACCGTGGCTGCGCTCAAGCTCCGTTATGTCGTGGTGACCTCGGTGGACCGCGACGACCTTCGCGACGGCGGTGCCCAGCACTTTGCCGACTGCATTGCCGCGGTGCGCAGTCGTTCGCCCCATACCCAGATCGAAGTGCTGGTGCCCGATTTCCGCGGCCGTCTGGAGATCGCCGTGGACATCCTCACGACCACCCGTCCGGACGTGATGAACCATAATCTGGAAACCGTGCCCCGCCTTTACAAGCAGGCCCGTCCCGGTGCCGATTACCAGCACTCTCTGACCCTGCTCAAGGATTACAAGGCACGCAACCCCGAAGTGCTGACCAAGTCCGGGCTGATGGTGGGTCTGGGGGAGACCGACGAGGAAATCCTTGAAGTGATGCGTGACATGCGCGCCCACGACGTAGACATGATTACCATCGGCCAGTATCTCCAGCCCTCAGACGGCCATCTGCCGGTGCTGCGCTACGTTCACCCCGACACTTTCCGCATGTTCGAAACCGAAGCGTACGCCATGGGTTTCAAGCATGCGGCAGTCGGTGCCATGGTGCGTTCCAGCTACCATGCCGACCAGCAGGCACACGGCGCTGGGGTATGAGCAAAAGGTTGGCCGAAAGAACCACGGGCGCTGCGGCGCCCGTTTTTATTGTTGGGTTCGCTTAACAGCCCTTAACAATGCTGCACTATGCCAACGGCGTGATGCGGAGCACAATGGCAACGTAGACCTTCTCTGGAGAAAACCATGCAGGACAATCGACTGTGGGACGTACCGACACGTCTTTTCCATTGGGTGCTGGTGCTGCTGTTCGGAATCATGTGGTGGACGGCCGAACAGGGTGGGGACTGGTTGGCGTGGCACATCCGGGCGGGGCTGGCGGTGCTGACGCTGGTTCTGTTTCGGGTGGTGTGGGGACTGATCGGCAGTGATACCGCACGGTTTGCCCGTTTCCTGCGTGGACCGGCCGCGATCCGCCGCTACCTGGCTGGAGAAACTGCTGCGCCCGGGCACAATCCCTTGGGCGGCTGGATGGTGGCCCTCATGCTGCTGGTGCTGCTGGTGCAGACCGGTACCGGGCTGTTTGCCGCCGACACCGACAGCTATCTGTTCGACGGCCCCTTGGCGCGTTTCGTGGACGCGAGCGTGGCTGAGCGCCTGACGGGTCTGCACGAAGCCAACTTCAACCTGCTGCTGGGGCTGGTCCTCCTGCACGTCGGGGCCATCTTTTTCTACCGCCTGGTGAAACGGCAGAACCTGGTGCGACCCATGCTGACCGGTCGCGCTGAGCAGCCGCTGCAGCCACCGGCCCTGCGCTTTGCCCCGGGCTGGCTGGCGCTGGTCGTATTTGCCCTCATCGGGGTGGCGGTGTGGAGCCTGACAAGGATTTAACCCACGCCCCCATCAAAAAAGCCCGGAATCGCCGGGCTTTTTTGTCTTCGGCCAACCTTACTTACTTCTCGGGCCCCCGGAAGGCGTCGTGACAGCTCTTGCAGCCCTGTGCCACCTCACCATAAGCCTTGCGGATGGCGGCACGGTCTCCGGTCTGAGCTGCGGCATTCAGCCCATCCACTGCTGTCAGGAAGCGTGTGCGCGCTTCGGCAAAACGCGGGGCCTGGCTCCAGATTTCCGGCTTGGCCCGACTTTTGGCATCCGCGCTACCAGCGGGGAAGTACTTGAACGGCTCCGCGGCCAGGGTCTTGAGGGTGGCAGCCTGCTTGGCAAAGGCGTCCTTGCGATAGGGCTCCTGCTCACGCACGACCAGCCCCATCGGCTCGAAAGTGCGTAGCATGGTCTTGAAAGCGGTGACCCGTGCTTCGGTGGGGGTTGCGGCCAAGACAGGCGCAGCCACGGCGCCCAGCATCAGCCAGGCGAGGGCGTACAAACGCTGTTTCATTGCTTCCTCTGGATTGGGCACGACAAAACGCTCATCGTGCGCCAAAAAAACAGCCCCGCCAAGAGGCCGGGCTGCAGGATGCAGCAAAAATCATTCGCTGCGGAAACTGTCGTGACAGGCCTTGCAGGTTTTCTGCACGGCGCCAAACTGCGGCCGGATCTGGTCCAGATTGCCGGTAGCCGCCACCTGACGCAGCTTGGCCACCTCTGCCTTGTGGGTATCCACGGCCTGCTTGAACTCGGCAGGCTTGCTCCAGATTTCCGCCTTGGCATCGGTTTTGCCTTTGTCGCTGCCGGGGGTGAAGTGCTGCCACGGTTGCTGGGCGAGGGTGTCCAGACGGGTCGCCAGCTTGGCAAACTCGTCCTTGTTGTAGGGCATGTCGCCCTTGACCATCTTGCCCATCGGGCCAACGGTTTCCTTGTACTGCTTGAACACTTCCTTGCGGGCGGTGATCGGGTCGGTGGCGGCCAGGGCAGTCAGCGGACAGGCCAGGGCCAAGGCGATCAGCAGGGTTTTCTTCAGCATGACGTTTCCTCTTTTGGAGTCGGTAAGCATTGCAACACTAGCACGTTGGCATGACGGTCGAAAGCCGACAGGTGTTAAGCATTGTTAACCTGATTGTTATTGTATAACATTACGCCCTTCATCCGGAGAGCCTGCCATGTCCCCCGACGATTACCTGGCCGCCGCCGAGCGTTACTGCGAAGCGCGCGGCTCCAAGCTGACCGCCCTGCGCCGCCAGGTGCTGGCGCTGGTACTAAGCCAGCCGGGCGTGGTCAAGGCGTACCAGGTGCTGGCGGACCTGCAGCGGGAGCGTGGCGCAGCAGCCCCACCCACCGTCTACCGGGCACTGGATTTCCTGGTGGAGCAGGGCCTGCTCCACCGCGTGGATGCCCTCAACGGCTTCATCGTCTGCCCGCATTTCGAATGCGCCCATGAAGGCTTGATCCTGGTTTGCGAACGCTGTGGCCTGGTGGAAGAAGCCGATGCCACCAACAGCCTGGACATGCTGCATCAGGCCGCCGCCGAGCGCGGCTTTGCCCCACGCCGCCAGAATCTGGTTCTTACCGGCACCTGCAAGGAGTGTCATGCATGAAAACCCCGGTCAACCTGATTACCGGCTTCCTTGGCGTTGGCAAAACCACCGCCTTGCTCAACCTGCTGCAGCAGCGGCCAGCCGGCGAGCGCTGGGCGATCATTGTCAATGAATTCGGCGAGATCGGCATCGACGGAGCGGCGCTGACAACCGGCGATGTGCCGGTGGCCGAGATCGCCGGCGGCTGCCTGTGCTGCGTGGCAGGCCCGCAGATGACCGCCACCGTGGCCACTCTGTTGCGCCGCGAACGCCCCGACCGACTGCTGATCGAGGCGAGCGGGCTGGCTCACGCCGCAAGCGTTATTGACGAGCTACGCGAGCCGCCCCTTGGCAATGCGCTGGAGGTGGCCGCCGTGCTGACGTTGGTAGACCCGCGCCAGTTCGTCAGCCCCGACTATGCCCGCCAGCCGCTGTATCGCGATCAGATTGCGATTGCCGACGTCCTGGTGGCCAACAAGACCGACATGGCCGACGCCGTGACGATGGCGGCCTTCCGCGAACAGGCCGCTGCTCTGTTCCCAGCCAAGGCGCTAGTGGCCGAGACCCGGCAGGGTGCGGTGGAGCTGGGTTGGCTGAATGCTGCCGTGGTGGCCAAGCCACGTTACCGACCTGCTGCCCCACGCGGCACGCCCAGTGACTGGCAGTCCATCGGCTGGACGTTTGCTGCCGATGCCAGCTTTAGCGGTGAAGCGCTCACCGCTTTCTTCGACAGCCTGCCCGGACAGGTGCCGGGACTTGTGCGCGCCAAAGGGGTCTTCCGTGTATTGGATAGCTGGGTCTGGCTGAACTGGGCAGAGGGGCAGTGGGGTGCAAGCCAGGTGGCCTGGCGCCGTGATAGCCGCTTCGAACTGATCGCTCCCGCCTTCGACTCGGAAGCCGTAGAGATGCGCCTGCGCGCGTGCCTGGAAAAATAACCAACCCTTAACAACCATGCATTCACACTTCAACCGGCCTTCGGCCAACCCTGGTCCGCGCATCAGCCTGCTGGGCATGGCGGCCTGGCAGAGACTGCTCTTGGCCTGCACGGTGCTCACCGGCCTGTGGCTGGTGGTTTTCTGGGCACTGAAGGAGGCGGCATGAGCCTCCGCCTGAACAACCTGACAGTGTCCTACCAGCGTCATCCGGCGGTGCATCATGTCAGCGGCCAGTTTGCCCCGGGCCGGGCCACGGCCATCTTCGGCCCCAACGGCGCTGGCAAGAGCACGCTGCTCAAGACCATGATGGGCCTGCTTAAGCCTGATTCGGGCAGCGTGGAGCTGGCCGGCTTTGCCCGACGCGACATTGCTTACCTGCCGCAGCAGTCGGAAATCGACCGCTCCCTGCCGGTCTCGGTCAGCGATCTGGTCGCCACCGGCCTCTGGCACAGCACCGGGCTGTTCGGTCAGGTCACACACGCCGGGCGGGGCAGGGTGGCTGATGCGCTGGCTGCAGTAGGGCTGAAGGACTTCGCTGCCCGTCCGATCAATGCGCTTTCCAGCGGGCAGTTCCAGCGGGTGCTGTTCGCCCGCATCCTGACCCAGGACGCACGCCTGATCCTGCTGGATGAACCCTTCAATGCGGTGGATGCGCGCACCACCTTCGATCTTCTGGAGCTGATCCGTCATTGGCAGGAAGAGGGGCGAACCGTAATCGCGGTACTCCATGATTATGAGCAGGTCCGCGCCTATTTTCCCCACACGCTGCTCCTGGCACGGGAGGTGGTGGCCTGGGGCGAAACCGCCAGTGTGCTCACCGACGACAACCTGCGGCGCGCCGCACAGACAGCCGCCCACTGGCAGGACCGGGCACCTGTCTGCACCGTGAGCGGGGAGGGCACGGCATGATGCATCTTTACGATCTGCTGGTATCACCCTTCGTCGAGTTCGGTTTCATGCGCCGCGCGCTGGCCGGGTGCTTGGCCCTGGCTTTGGGTAGCGGCCCTATCGGCCTTTTCCTGGTGCTGCGGCGCATGAGCCTGATGGGCGATGCCATGAGCCATGCGGTGCTGCCCGGCGCTGCCATCGGTTTCATGATGGCTGGCCTGAGCCTGCCCGCCATGAGCCTGGGCGGTTTTGTCGCCGGCGTGGTGGTGGCCCTCTTGGCCGGGCTGGCCGTACGGTTCACCGATATCCGAGAAGATGCCAGCTTTGCTGCGTTCTACCTGCTGTCGCTGGCCGTAGGTGTTCTCTTGGTGTCACGTAGCGGAAGCAATGTCGACCTGATGCACATCCTGTTCGGTTCGGTGTTGGCGGTGGACGATGCCGCGCTGCTGCTTGTGGCCGGCGTCGCCAGCTTCACCCTGCTCACGCTGGCGCTGATCTACCGCCCCCTGCTGCTGGAAAGCCTGGATCCGGTCTTTCTGCGGGCTGTAGGGGCCCGGGGTGCGCTATGGCACCTCGCCTTCCTGATGCTGGTGGTGCTCAACCTGGTCGCGGGTTTCCAGGCTTTGGGCACTCTGATGGCCGTGGGACTGATGATGCTGCCCGCCATCACCGCACGCCTCTGGGCAGCTTCGGTCGGTGGCATGCTGGCGGTGGCGGTGATGCTTGCTTTTGCAAGCGGGCTGGGTGGTTTGCTTCTCTCATACCACTTCGAACTGCCCTCGGGTCCAGCCATCATCCTGCTGGCCGGGCTGGCCTATCTTTTCTCGTTGCTGTTCGCGCCACTGGGAGGGGCCTTGCCCCGTTACGTGCGCGGCCGGCATCTCGAACACTAACTTTTACCACCAAAGGAACCCTGATGAAGAAAATCGCTCTGGCCCTCCTGCTGGGCGGACTGTCGCTTTCTGCCTGGGCTAAGATGCCTGTTGTGGCCAGTTTCAGCATCGTGGCGGACATGACCCGTGAAATCGGCGGCGACCGGGTGGAGGTGGTCTCGCTGGTGGGGCCGGACCAGGACGCCCATGTGTTCCAGCCTGCTCCTGCCGATGTGAAGAAGCTGGCAGGCGCCAAGGTGTTCGTGGTCAACGGTCTGGGATTCGAGGGATGGCTGGGCCGGCTGTCGCGCTCTGCCAGCTTCAAGGGGACCCTCGTCGAAGCCAGTCACGGTATACAGCCCCTGAAGGCAGAGGACGCCGAACACGAGCATGGCGGCGCCGACCACGACCATGGACACGACGGGCTGGACCCGCACGCCTGGCACGACCCGGTGCTGGTGGAAACCTACATCCGCAACATAGCCTCCGGCCTGAGCCGTGCTGATCCGGAAGGTGCCAAAACCTACGCACAGCGTGCCGCCGACTACACCACCCGCGTCCGGGCGGCCCACCAGTGGGCGGCCAAGTCCTTCGCCGCGATTCCCGCTGCCCAGCGCAAGGTACTGACCTCGCACGACGCCTTCCATTATCTGGGCAAACGCTACGCTATCAGCTTCCTCGCTCCGCAAGGCGTCAGTACGGACACCGAGGCTTCGGCCAAGCAGGTATCGCGGCTGGTACGCCAGATCAGGACCGACAAAGTTTCGGCGGTGTTCATAGAGAATATGGCCGACCGACGGCTCCTGGATCAGCTGGCACGCGAGGCCGGCGTACAGGTGGGAGGCAAGCTGTATTCGGATGCCCTCTCCGGCCCAGCCGGCCCCGCTGCCAGCTATCTTTCGATGTTCCGCTACAACGTGGAAACGCTGCTGAAGGCCCTCACGAAACGCTGACCCGCCACAGCTGCCACACCCCCATTGCGATAACGGCCAGTCCCGCCATCAGGCGGACTGGCCGTTTCTGCATCACCATACGCAGGCGGTCGGCAAGCGCTCCCATTGCCAGGAGGTTGGGCAGCGTTCCGGCACCAAAAGCCAGCATGCACAGCGCGCCGCCCACGGCCGAGCCGGTGGCCAGCGCAGACAAGCTGGCGGTATACACCAAGCCACATGGAATCCAGCCCCAGGCCGCCCCGGCCAGAAGTGCCTGCCATGCCGAGCGCAACGGCAGCAGGCGGCCCAGACGTGGCTGGATGTGTCGCCATACCGGGCGCCCCAGATGCTCGATCCGCGTCACAGCCGCCGACAGTCCGGCCAGGTAGAGCCCCAAAGCGATCATCAGCACGCTGGCCACCACGTAAAGACCAGTCTGCAAGGGTCGGAAGTCCAGAAGGCTCAGGCCGGCTTCGGCCAACCCGCCCAAGAGGGCGCCAATCAGAACATAACTGCCCACCCGGCCCAGGTTGTAGGCCAACATTAGCGGCCAGCGCCGACGGCCAGCAGGCAGGTTCAGGCTCAGCGCGGTGACGATGCCGCTGCACATGCCTAGGCAGTGGCCACCGCCAAGCAGTCCGGTAAGGAAAAGGATGAGATAACTGGTTTCAAGCATGATCTTTGGGCCCCCGCTGGGCGCATTGTAGCAGGCGCGTGCCTTGCTTCCTCTTTAAACACTGGTTTGACGTTGGAATAAAACGTGCATTCCGACCATTTTCGGTGAAAACGCCGGCAATCATTACAGCAAAAGGCACCGTCCCTCAGCTGATCGTCGATCGCCACGTTTTTGCCCGCCCGCACACCGTGCAAGAGGAACGAGATGACTACACAACTTGCGGTTGAACGACTGGGCAAGTCGGCAATCGTCGCCCTGAACAATCCTCCGGCCAACCTGTGGACACCAGAGGCACTGCAGCGCTTTGCAGAAACCCTGCGTAGCCTGACGGAGGAGGACGCCGTGCGTTCGGTGGTCCTTACCGGGGCCGGCGAAAGCTTCTTTTCGGCGGGTGCCGACCTGCGGCATCTGGAGAATGCGTCCCGTCAGGAGGCCGAGGCCTTCCTGGAGGCCTTTCAGGCCGCCCACCGCGCGTTGCGAGGCTTTCGCGGGGTGACGGTGGCGGCTGTCAACGGTTTCGCCCTAGGTGCCGGTCTCGAGTGGGCGCTTGCTTGCGATTACATCGTGGCTGAGCGTGGCGCCCAACTCGGTTTTCCCGAAGGACGGGTAGGCTTGGTGCCCGCCGCGGGAGGTACGCACCTTCTGCCTCGCAGGGTAGGGGTTGCCTGGGCCAAGCGCATGATCCTCGGCGGAGAAATGGTCCGCGCCGAGCGTGCGCTGGCGATCGGGCTGATCGAAGAACTGGTAGAGCCCGGATTTTCCAAAATTGTTGCCCTCAGCCTAGCCAACAAGGTAGCCCAACAGGCGCCGGCCGCTGTCGCTACCGCGCGACGTCTGATAGAGGACAGCCCGCTGCACTCCCTGGAAAAGCACCTGTCGGCGGAACGCGAGGCTGTGCTAAGCCTGATGGGGCAGGCCGAAGCCCGTGAAGGCATCCGGGCCTTCCTCGACAAACGCAATCCAGCTTGGAACCCGGAGGAGGACGACTGAGCGCAGACAAAGAAAAACGGGGCCGAAAGGCCCCGTTCAAGTTCCACGAGCAGGCTGGTCTTACTGGGCAGCCCGTTTTTTCAGGGACTTGACGTACTCCTCCACCTTGGCACCCATCACACGCTGCTCCAGTTGCGGGCGCAGGGCTTCCATCGGCGGGGCCGCTTCGGTCTTGATGTCGTCCAGCTTGATGATGTGCCAGCCGAACTCGGACTTCACCGGCTTGGAGGTCACCTGGCCCTTGGCCAGACGGGTCATCGCCTCGGAGAAGGGGGCCACGAAGGCGCCCGGTTCGTTCCAGCCCAGATCGCCACCATTGCCCTTGCTGCCGGTATCGGTGGACTTCTCACGTGCCAGCTGGTCGAACGGCTTGCCCTTCTTCAAAGATTCCAGTACCGCGTTGGCTTCGGCCTCGCTACCCACCAGGATATGACGCGCATGGTAGGTGGTCTTGGGCTTGAACTCACCTTTCAGCTTGTTGTACTCGGCAACCAGCTCTGCCTGCGAAACCGGATGGCTCCGCTGGTATTCACGCACCAGACGGTTGGCCAGCGCCATCGTCTGCATGTTTTCCAGCTCGGCACGGTAATCGGCCGACTTGTCCAGCCCCTGCTTGATGGCTTCCTGACGCAGGATCTCGGCTGTCACCAGCTGTTCCCGCACCATCTCTCGCATCTGCGGCGAGGAGGGCTGGCCCTGCGCCTCCATCATGCGGACGACAGCATCGATACGAGCCTGGCTGACGGTCGGAACCGCGGCTGCGGCGCCGGTGGAGGCAAGAGCGGCGACAAGGGCAGCCGCCAGCAGTTTCTTATGCATGAAAAGTGATCCTTGTTGTTTTGCTTACTGGATTTTCGCCTTGGCGCGCAGTTCACCCACGGCCTTGGCGAGTTCCTCTTCCTGCATCTGGCGGGCCAGCTGCTCTTTCACGTCGTTGAAGGCCGGCGACTTGGCATCGCGCACTTCTTCTACTTTGAAGATATGCCAGCCGAGATTGGAGCGGAACGGCTGGGTATTGTACTGTCCTTTGGGGATGGTTTTCAGCACTTCGGCCAGCTTGGGTTCCATGGCGTTCAGATTGCCCCAGCCCATGTCGCCCCCGGTTTTCTGGACGGCAGGGTCTTTGGAGCGCGACTTGGCGACGGCCTCGAACTTGGTGCCCTTCTTGAGGTCCTCCACCACCTTGGCGGCGTCGGCTTCGCTGGCAACCACGATCTGGCGGGCATGCACTTCCTTGCTGCCGGCCAGCTTGCCGGCGATCTGGTCGTAGCGGGCCTTGACCTTGGCCTCGGTTACCTGGTTTTGCTTGAGGATATCCATGAATAGCGCCTGGCGCAGCATTTCCTCGCGCACGCGGGCCAGCTCCTCAGCGAACGCCGGCTGCTTGTCCAGACCCCGGCGGGTAGCTTCCTGCTTGATCACCTCGCGGGTGACCAGGCTGTCCTTGATCTGGTCCCGCAGAGCAGGAGTGTCCTGCATCTTGCCGCCGCTGTTCTTGACCAGGGCGCTCACGGCCTCGTCGACTTCCTTCTTGTCGATGGCCACACCGTTAACCACTGCAACCGACTGGGCAAAAGCAGAGCCGGAAACACCAATGACAAGAGCGGCCGCCAGCGCGGCCAGACGTTTCTGCTGCATGGTCATACCTTGGGTTGGAAATTCAAAGTTCGTCGGGCGCCAGCGCAACCAGCGCCAGCGCATGAATACGGGTCTTCATCAGGTCGCCCAGCGCCGTATAGACCAGCCGGTGCCGTGCTACCCGGTTAAGGCCGGAGAACCGTGCACTGACCACGGTCACGGTGTAATGCCCTCCCCCGGAACGGGCACCGGCGTGGCCGGCGTGGGCTGCACTATCGTCTTCGATCGAGAGATGCTCGGGCTCCAGCACCGCCAGCGCTTCGGCCAACCACTGGGTCGACGGCCCCGTCATGCGGGAAACACCTTGCGGAAGGGTTTGACTTCGACACGGGCATACACGCCTGCTGCCACATACGGATCGGCATCGGCCCAGGCTTGGGCGGCCTCGAGGGATTCGAACTCGGCAACGATCAGGCTGCCGCTGAAACCGGCGGGGCCGGGGTCGGCGGCATCAATGGCGGGACACGGGCCTGCCAGTACCAGCCGCCCTTCAGCCTGCAGCGCCTGCAGTCGCTCAAGGTGGGCAGGGCGTACGGCCAGCCGGTCAGGCAGGGCGCCTTCCCGGTCCTGCCCCAGAATCATGTACAGCATCACTGCTTGTCCTCGATATAACGGGAAAGAAACAGGCTCTGGGCGACGACGAAGGCAATCATTAACCCCAGGCCGCCGAACAGCTTGAAGTTGACCCATACGTCCTCGCTGAAGTGATAGGCCACAAAAAGGTTGAGCCCGCCCATCACGGCGAAGAACGCCACCCATGCGTAGTTGAGCTTGCGCCACACGGGCTCGGGCAGGGTCACCTCACGGCCCAGCAGGGCTCTGATACCGTTCTTGCCGGCAAGTTCCCCGATCAGCAGGCCACCAGCCATAAGCCAGTAGAGGGCTGTGGGTTTCCACATGATGAAATGCTTGTCGCCAAAGAGCAGGGTGGCCCCGCCCAAAACCACGATCAGCCCGAGGCTGACCCACTGCATGGTTTCCACCTTACGGTGGCGGATCCAGGCCCAGAGCACTTGCACGAAGGTAGCAACGATCGCGACGGCTGTGGCCACGAACATGTTGCGCGTCAGCCAGTAGGCGCCGAAGAACAACACCACTGGAAAGAGGTCAGCCAGAAATTTCATGGGGGAATTATGGGGGTGGGGACCGGGGCTGACAAGGCTGGCGGCAAGGAGGCCCTTCGGTGGCAGGCTGGTCAGCGGCCCGCACGGCTTGTGGCGCTTCGGCCAACCCTGGGGTCAGCGCAACCCGCGCAAGACCTCGCATGCTTCATGCAGACTGGGGCAAACTGCCAGTGCCTGCCGGGCAAGAGACGGGGAGGGCTGCACCATGTCTGGCACGATGATCACACGCATGCCTGCTGCCAGGGCCGCTTCGGCGCCCACCGGCGAATCCTCCAAGGCGATGCAATGGACAGGTGGCACTCCCAGACACGCTGCAGCTTTCAGGTACAGGTCAGGGGCTGGCTTGGTGGCTGGCACTTCGTCACCCGCTACCGACACGGGGAAGTAGCGGTCAAGGCCGGTTCGTTGCAGCTTGAGGTCGGCCAGGACACGCTGGGTGGAAGTGGCCACGGCACGTGGCAACGTCCTGTCCGCTAGCCAGTCGAGCAAGGGCACAATGCCAGGGCGCAGCGGAATTTCAGCTTCCTCCAGCTGGCGCCGATAACCGCTGCGGCTGGTCTCGTACACCGCCCGGGCCGTCCTTTCCGGTAGGTGTTCGCACAGATAGGCCAGCGTGCGCGTGGTGGAAAGACCGACCAGGTCGTCCAGCCACTGCGGCGCCAGCGTCACGCCGAGCGAGCGAGCGGCGGCGCTCAGGCTTGCCGTGCCGAGGGACTCGGTGTCGACCATCAGTCCATCCAGGTCGAAGATGGTGGCCTGCCAAGCTGGATTCATGCACCCTCCGTCAGTCTCACGCAACTAATCAATCGTCATGCGGTCTGTTATAGTGATCGAACCCCGACAAGAAAGCAGGATCCACCGTGTTGAGCATACTGGTTGCCAACCCCAAGGGCGGGAGTGGCAAATCCACGTTGTCCACCCAACTGGCCGGCTATTATGCCTGTCAAGGCAAAAAGGTGATGCTGGGTGATGTTGACCGCCAGCAGTCGTCGCTGCACTGGCTGACGCGTCGGCCACCCGAAAGGCCGGCGATTGCCGGTTGGGAAATCGAGCCGGGCGCTCCCGCCCGTGCGCCCAAAGGCACGGAGCTGGTGGTACTGGATACCCCTGCCGGCCTCAAGGGCAAGAAGCTGGCCGCTTTGCTGGGGCGGGTGGATCGCATACTCGTGCCCATCCAGCCCTCTCCCTTCGACATGTGGGCCAGCGAAGCGTTTCTCGAAGGCGTACTCGAAGAGAAGGCACTGCGCAAGCAGAAGGCATTCCTTGCAGTGGTGGGCATGCGGGTAGACCCGCGCACCCGCTCGGCCCGGGAACTGGAGCAATTCCTGGCCCGGCACGATGTGCCCGTGCTCACCTGGCTGCGCGACACACAGCTTTATGTCCAGACAGCCACAGCCGGGCTCACTCTATTCGATCTGCCCCCCTCACGCACCGCACGCGACCGTGCAGAATGGCAACCCATCATCGACTGGCTGACGCCGCAGCCCTCGTGGTGCGACAAATAATCTTTACTTGAAGAAAGTTGTTGACACCCCGCAGCACGGGGTCTAACTTAGCAGCGTTGATTCGTGCGAACCCCGGTGGGGCGACGCAGGGCGGATCGCAAACGGGAGCCCCTGACGGCTCCCGTTTTGTTTGGGGCCCCCAGTTTTACGCAACCGACCTTTACCGAGCACACTGGCATGATCAAGACCGAACTCAACTACGGCGATGTATACCTCGTCCCGCGCAAGACTCTCGTCGACAGCCGTAAGGAATGCGACACCTCCGTCACCTTCGGCCCGCGTCGCTTCACGATGCCCATCTACCCGGCCAACATGAAGAGCGTGGTGGATGCTGAGACCTGCGAATACTTCGCCCGCCGCGGCTGGTTCTACACCATGCACCGCTTCAACGTGGATGCGGTGGCCTTCACCGCGGACATGCAGCAGAAGGGCCTGTTCGCCTCCATCAGTGCCGGCGTGAACGAAGACACGGTGGAGCAGCTCAATGCGCTCAAGGCAGCCGGCCTCACCCCGGAATACATCACCCTCGACATCGCCAACGCCTGGTGCGTGAAGGCGGAGCGGATGATCAAGACCATCAAGGATCTTTTTCCCGAAACCTTCCTGATCGGAGGCAACATCGCCACCGCCGAAGCCGCACGGGATCTGGAAAGCTGGGGATGTGATGCTATCAAGGCCGGCATCGCTGGCGGTCGGGTGTGCATCACCAAGAACAAGACGGGCTTTCATCGCCCCATGGTCTCCACCGTCAGCGACTGTGCGAGCGCAGTGAGCGTTCCGGTCATCGCCGATGGCGGCATCAGCGAGCATGGCGACATGGCCAAGGCTCTCGCATGCGGCGCAACAATGATCATGGCCGGCTCCTTGTTCGCAGGCTATGACGAATCTGCCGGTAATATCGTCGAGATCAACGGCAAGCACTACAAGGAATACTTCGGCAGTGCCTCGCAGTTCAACAAGGGCGCGTATGTCAACGTGGAAGGGAAGAAGATCCTGGTGGAGTACAAGGGCAGCATCGCCAAGCTGCTGGTGGAACTTCAGGAAGACCTTCAATCGTCGATCAGCTATGCCGGCGGTCGTGACCTGAGGGCACTGCGTGATGTGGAGATGATCTTCGTTCCGCGCTGAGCCTGAAGACGATTGGCCGTCCCGCTCCTGCCGACCCCACGAAAAAGCGCCCCCTAGGGAGCGCTTTTTCTCATCTGGCAGCCGGTCAGCCCACCTGCGGCCGCCGCGCGGCCCAGATGGCATTCTCCAGCTGCATTGCGATCTCGTTGCGCTGGTTGCGCGTAGTCCAGCGCAACCGAACCACGCCGAACTTCGGCTGACTGGACGACACTCGCCGCTCCAGCACCTCCACTTCCACCCGCAGCGTATCGCCGGCGCGGGTCGGTACGGGCCAGCGCAGGCTGTCAATTTGCATGCCGACCAAGCCGTTGGCAACGCGTCCAAGAGGAGAGTCCGTGATCAAGCGCATCGACAGAGCACAGGTATGCCAGCCACTGGCAGCCAGGCCATTGAACACACTGTCGCGTGCGGCCTCCGGATCGGTATGAAAGAACTGGGGATCATACTGCCGGGCAAAGCCGATCAGTTCCTCCTCGGTCAGCTCATGCACCCGGCTCTCAAAACAGCGGCCTGGCTCCAGGTCTTCGTAATAAAGCTTCTGAGTCATAGTTCCTCGTAGGGGTGTCAGATGCGCAGGGCAGCCATCAGGTCGGTTTCAAGTTCCAGCACGGTACGGTCATCGTGCAGGCCCGGTCCGGTCAGCTGGAAGGAATCTTCCACCCGGCTGCCCAGCGTCATGATCTTGGCCGAGTGCACATTAAGCCGGTAATCCGCCAGGACCTTCGCGATGCAAGCCAGCAGGCCCGGCTTATCGCCTGCCACAATGGAGAGCACAAAAAAGTTCTCCTTGTCGTCAGGACGAAGGGTGATCTGTGGCGTGACGGGAAAATGCTTCAGGTGCCGGCTGATGCGCCCGCCGGCCGGAAGCTCCACCGGCTCGGCCCGCACCAGCGTCTGGGCCAGTTCGAACTCGATGAAGTTGATGAGGTCGCGATAATCTCCATCATGGTGCTCTGGGATGAATACGTAAAAGGTGTCCAGCGCATACCCATGGCGAGTGGTATAGATCTTGGCATCCGCAATGCTGTAGTGGGTCCGTCCGAAGAACGCACAGATGCGCGCGAAGAGTTCGGGCTGATCCGGGGTGTAAACCATGACCTGGATCCCCTCCCGGTCGTCCGACAGCCGGGCCCGCACGATAGGGTCTGCAGTGTGCACGTAGCGGTTGAGGTGTCGCGCATGCCAGGCGATTTCCCGTGCTTCGTGACGCAGGAAATAAACAGTGTCGAGTTGGCTCCAGAGCCTGTCCTCGACGCCCTCTGGCACTGCAAACAGGCGCAGCTGCGCCTGCGCCTGCGCCTTGCGCTCCTCCAGTTCGGATTCCACGTCCAGCTCTCCGCCGCGCAGCAGCGTCTTGAGCGTGGCGTTGTAGAGATCCTCGAGGAGCTTGGCTTTCCAGGCATTCCACACCTTGGGGCTGGTGCCACGGATGTCGGCTACCGTCAGCAGGTAAAGCGCGGTTAGCCGTCGCGGTGTCCTGACGATCTCGGCGAAGCGCTGCACGGTTTCCGGATCGTAGATGTCCTGCTTCTGCGCGATGCTGGACATCGTCAGGTGCTGGCCCACCAGCCAGGTGGCCAGCGCCGTGTCTTCCTGCGACAGTCCATGGCCCTCGCAGAAGGCAGCGACGTCGGCCATGCCCAGCTGTGAATGGTCTCCGCCCCGTCCCTTGGCAATGTCATGGAAGAGGCCGGCGATGTACAGGACCTCCGGTCGCTCGAAATCATTGATCAGGCGCGACAGGAAGGGGTATTCGTGGTTGAACGCGCTGATGGCGAAGCGGCGCAGGTTGCGTACCACCATCAGGATGTGTTCGTCTACGGTGTAGACATGAAAGAGGTCGTGCTGCATCTGGCCGACGATGCGACCGAAGTTGGGGAGATACTTGCCCAGCACTCCGTAGAGGTTCATCCGCCGCAGGCAACGCGTTAGCCCCGGCGAGCGCAGGATCTCCATGAAAAGCTGACGGTTGATGGGGTCGTTGCGGAACTTCTCGTTGATGCGGCTGCGTGCATGCCATAGGGCCCGCAGCATGCGGGGGGCGAAACCGGTGAGCTCGGGGTGACGCTGCAGCATCAGGAAGGCCTCGAGGATCGCAGAAGGCGACTTCTCGAACACATCCGGACGACGAATGCCGAGCATGCCATTAACCGCATAAAAACGGTCGCTGAGGGTCTGGGTCACTCGCGGAACAGCCGAGTAGAGGCGGGCGCGCAGATTGGGCAGCAGGATGCCGTTGAGCTGCACCACGGTCTTGGCTGCACGGTAGTAGAGCTGCATCACCTGCTCGCTGGCACGCTTGGCCGGTGTGTCCACCAGCCCCCAGGCCAGCCCCAGTTGCTGCTGCAGGTCGAAGATCAGCCGGTCCTCGCCGCGGCGTGCCAGAAGGTGCAGGTCGATGCGCAGCTTCTGCAGCTGCCGTTCGCTGTGCTTGATGAGTCGCGCTTCGGACAGGGTGAGAATGCCCCGCTGCACCAGCGCATCCCAGTGACCGCCCAGCCCGGCAGCCTTGCTGATCCAGAGCAACGTGTGCAAGTCGCGCAGTCCGCCCGGACTTTCCTTGACGTTGGGCTCGAGATTGTTGGTGACGCCATAATGCCGCGTGTGGCGATGCTGCTGTTCCAGCACTTTGCCTTCACTGAAGGCCACCGGGTCGCGATGCAGGTCCAGCGTCTCGAAAAGGCCCCGGTAGAGCGCGGCATCGCCGGCGACCAGACGGTGCTCCAAAAGATTGGTCTCCACCGTCAGGTCAGCTGCAGCCTCCTCGCGGCACTGCGAGGGAGTGCGAACGCTGTGTCCGATCACAAGACCCACATCCCACATCATCCCCACCAGTTGTTCGATGCCGGCCTGAAGCGAGGCAGAGGGCGTCTCGGGCAAGAGCAGCAGGATGTCTATGTCCGAATGGGGAAAGAGCTGGGCCCGACCGTAACCGCCCACCGCTACCAAGGCTGCCTGCGAGGCGCACTCGCCCAGTGACGCCCACAGGCCTTGAAGTGCGACATCCACCAGGGCCGTGTGCCCAGCCAGATAGCGCTCCGGGTCCCGCAGCAGGTGGTACTCTTCGGCCAACCCCTGCTGGCCTTGATGCAGGGCCTCGCGAATCTCGCGGGCAAGGTCGGCCGAAGTCGCGATCATGTCAGTGCTTCTCCTGAAGCCGGATCAGTGCCACCCCGGCCACCAGAAAGAGTAGGGTGGGTACAGTGGCTGCCAGCACGGCATTCCAGTCGTAGAGCAGACCCAGGTGGCCGAAGAGCCGGTTGATGAAGTGAAAGCCCACCCCGAGACAAATGCCGGCGAATACCCGCAGCCCGAGTTGTCCCTGACGGCGCTGGCGCGGAGTGAATGCCAGCGCCACCAGCGCCATCGACACGCAAGCGAGCGGGTAGAATACCTTGCCCCATAGCGCAATCTCGTAGCGGCTGGTTTTCTGCTTGTTGGCCGAAAGATGCTCGATGTAACGCACCAGGCTGGCTGCGGACATCTGCTCTGGCACCACCAGCAGTACATCGAGAATGCGAGGTTCAACCACAGAGTTCCAGTCGAGACGCGGGTAGACCTGACTTTCGACATGATCGCGGAACAGCCGGGACTCGCGCACGTTTTCCAGCTGCCAGAGCTTGCGCTCCCCGTTGTAGACGCCACGGTCTGCATAGCGCGTGGTGACGAGACGGTAGTCCTGATCGTAGGTATAGATGCGCACTTTCAGCAACGTGTTGTCCGGCAGCATTTCTCCCACGTTGATGAAGTTGCGGTTGTCCTTCACCCAGATTCCCGACTGAAACTCCTGCGCCACCATGGAACGCGTCGCTCCCAGCCGCATTCGCTCGGCCTGCTGCTCGGCGGCCGGCGCCACAAGTTCGCCCAGCAGCATCGTGACCAGTGCAAAGATCAGCCCGAAGAGAAATAGAATGCCCCCCACCTGGCGCAGCGACACGCCACTGGTACGGATAACCGTATATTCGCTGCTCATCGCCAGCTGTGACATCGCCACCAGCGCACCGATCAGCACTGCCAGCGGCATCAGCTCGTAGGCATGGCCAGGCATCAGCAGGCCCACATAAGCCAGCATCACCCACAGGGTGTAGTTGCCCTGTCCCAGATCGGGCACCTCCTTGACGATGTCGAAGAAGGCGAACAGCCCGAGCAGCGCCAGTAGGGTAAAGAATGTGTAGAGGGCCAGTTCGCCCAGCACGTAACGGGTGATCAGCTTCATGCCTTGCTCCTCAGGCCACGCATCAGGAACTGCCCGAAGCGCATCGAAGGCCGGCTGCGGTAGGCCATCAGCAGCAGGCCCAGGCCAGCCATCAGCACGTGCGGCAGCAGGATGGCCAAGACCGGAATCCTGTCCTGGCTGATCCAGTTGCGGGTCAGCGTCAGTCCGTTCTGATAAAGGAAGTATGCCAGCAGCGCGAACACCAGATTGTAGGTGTGGCCGCTGCGCGGGTTGAAATACGATAGCGGGACTGCAAGGAAAGCCAGAATCAGGCACGAGAGCGGCATCGAGAGCCGCCACGCCAGCTCAGCCTTGTCTTCAGCCCGGTTGCTCGCCCACAGCAGCGCCGTCGGCAGCGCCTGCCTGTTGGTAGCCGGGCCAATCAGCGGCTGCTGCTCACCGATGCTGACGGTGAAGCGTTCGAAATCCGCCTCTTCGTAGTCCTTGCTGCCCGGCTCGCCCGCGTAGCGTCGACCGTTCTCCAGCACCAGTACCCGCTCGCCGTTCTCCTTGGTTTCCACCTTACCCGCCCGCGCCAGTACCGTGGCCACGCGGCCTTCGGTGATGTCCTGCACGAAGATGTTGGACGCCGCTCCTCGCTCACCGGAATAGTTTTCGACGAAATAGATGCGGTTGGCCGCCTTGGACTCCTTGAAGATGCCCGGTGCGATCGCCGACAGCTCTTCGCGTTGCTTGAGGATTTCCGCATACTGCTTGCTGCGTTGCTGGGCCCAAGGGCCGACATACAGCGAGACCACGGCCACCAGAAGGGCCAGTGGCAGGGCAAAGCGCTGGATCGGCCACGTCCAGTTGCGCAGTGACACGCCGGCGGACAGCCATACCGCCATCTCGTGATCACGCCAGACCCGGGTGAGCACTACCAGCGTGCTGACGAACACCGTAAGAATTAGCAGCAGGGGGAAGAGGCCCAGGGCCCAGAAGCCGATGAGTGCGGCCACGGCCTCGTTGGCCACGCGGCCTTCCGCAGCACGACCAAGCAGGTTGATCGCCTGGGTGGAAAGCAGGATTGCCAGGAGCACGACGAAAACCCCGACTGCCGTGAAGGTCAGTTCGCGGGTCAGGCTCTTGTGAAAAACCATGAGTGGCGGCCTTTTTGACTTTTTCCGGTTAGCGTAGTGATAATTTAATTCGAAATTGCTGAAGCGGCTTTTCCGACAGGTTTTCGCGTAATCGTACGAAGATCGGCAGCGCACACGCAAGGAAGGCTGGCTCGAAAGAACACGACCAGCGCCGGGCAAAACCCGCCGGCAGGGCAGAAGAGCTGGCACTCGTCACCAACGGGAGTACACATGGAATTTAACATAAAAAGCGGGAGCCCGGAGAAGCAGCGCGTTGCCTGCGTGATCGTGGGCGTTCATGAATCCCGAAAGCTCACCTTCGCCGCAGATCTGCTTGACCGCATCTCCAACGGCTTCATCAGCGACGTGCTGCGCCGTGGCGACATGGAAGGCAAGCTGGGCAGCACACTCATGCTGCATGCAGTGCCTCACACCCTGTGTGATCGCGTCCTTCTGGTGGGATTAGGCAAGGAGCGCGACTTCCGGGCCAAGGAATATCGCGAGGCTATCCGTGCCTCCATCCGCGCGCTGACGCAAACTTCGGCCAACGAAGCCGTCAGCTACCTCACCGAACTGACGGTCAAGAAGCACGACGTCGAATGGATGGTGGAGCAGGCGGCCGTCATCACGCTGGACGCGCTATACCGCTTCGACCGTTTCAAGACGCGCACCGATGAACCTGCCCGTGAGCCACGCAAGCTGACGCTGGCGGTGCCGCGCCGTAGTGATCTGGCCGATGGGGAGAAGGGCCTGCTGCGTGGGCTGGCGATTGCCAACGGCATGAAATTCGCCAAGGACCTGGGCAATCTGCCGGGCAATATCTGCACGCCCACTTACCTCGCCGAAGAAGCCCGCCGCATGGCCGAGACGCTGGGCGCCCAGGCCGAAATCCTCGATGGTGCCGCAATTGCCGAGCTAGGCATGCATTCCTTCCTGTCCGTGGCCCGCGGCAGCACCGAGGACGCCCGGCTGATCGTGCTGCGCTACAACGGCGGACGCGAGGGCGAGCGCCCCGTGGCCCTGGTCGGCAAAGGCATTACCTTCGACTCGGGCGGTATCTCGCTCAAACCCGGCGAGGGCATGGACGAGATGAAATACGACATGTGCGGTGCGGCCACCGTGCTTGGCACCTTCCGCGCAGCCGTAGAGATGAAGCTGCCGCTGAACCTGATCGCCATCGTTCCCTCCTGCGAGAACATGCCGTCGGGCAATGCGCTCAAGCCCGGCGACATCGTCACCACCATGTCCGGCCAGACGGTGGAAGTGCTCAACACCGACGCCGAAGGCCGCCTGATCCTGTGTGATGCGCTTACCTATGCGGAGCGCTTCAACCCGACCACCGTGATCGACGTTGCCACGCTCACCGGCGCCTGCGTGATCGCGCTGGGCAATGTCGCCACCGGCCTCTACAGCAACCAGGACGGTCTGGCGCGCGAGCTGATCGCGGCCGGCGAAGAAGTCGGTGACCGCGCCTGGCACATGCCGCTGTGGGAGGAGTATCAGGAGCTCCTCAAGAGCCCGTTTGCCGACATGGCCAACATCGGCGGCCGCCCCGGTGGCAGCATCACAGCCGCCTGCTTCCTGTCACGCTTTGCCAAGGCCTACGACTGGGCCCATCTGGACATCGCGGGCACGGCCTGGAAAGGCGGCAAGGACAAGGGTGCCACCGGCCGGCCGGTACCGCTTCTGATGCAGTTCCTGCAAGACCGTGCGGACATCGCGCTGGGCAACGTGGTCCGCCGTGGCCGGCCGCGCCGTGAGGTGCCGGAAGCGGGCGACGATGACATCGAGTGATCCGAACCGGATCGACTTCTACACCCGGGTAGCCGACCCACGGCAGTTTGCCTGCCGCCTGGCGGCTCGGGTGTACCGTAGCGGCGAGCGGCTTCTGGTGTGGTTGCCGGATGCCGCTGCGCTTGAAGGCTTCAGTCACCGGCTATGGAGTCTGGAAGACACGCTATTCGTGCCGCATGCGCCGCTGGGCAGCCCCGAGGCTGACGACACGCCCATCTGGATGACAGACAGCCTCCCCGACAACCTGTCCCATCCGGTGCTGTTGAACCTTTCCGGGCGCATGCCTGCGCGTCCCGCGCGCTTCCTTCGCATCCTGGAAATCGTCGGCAGTGACACGGACAGCATGGCCCGCGCGCGCGACCATTACCGTGCCTATCGCGAGCAGGGCTTTTCCATCGAACATCACGATATGAGCCAGGGGTAGACCCATGAGCGATCCGTCCAAAGCCGCCGTCGATTGGGACGCGCTGGAACTCCCTGTCCTGACCGAAGTGGCCGAGGAGCCGGTGCTGCCAGTGCTGACCGAAGATGCCGAAGTCGAGATTCCCGACTTCGACTTCAGCGCCGAACTGGACACCTTCGACCCGAACAGCGCCGACGAGACCGGCCTGGACATTCCGCCCGACCTTCCGCTCGAAGACGTGGTCGATGCCGGACCGCAACGTGCCGAACGACCTGTCACGCTGCCGTTCGAGGATCTGCCCTCGCTGGATCTGGATGTCCCCATCGCGGACGAGCTGTCACTCGACGATGTGCTCGCCCCCTTGCCGATGGCTCCGGCTGCCGAGCGGCAGACTGCGCCGCCCCAACCGCCGGCAGAGGACGATTTCGAGTTCGACCTGTCGCCACAGGCTGACCCGACCACGGTTTCGGCCAACCCTTCGCCAGCCGCCGGCCTCCAAGCCCTGTTCGGTACGCCGACGGCAGCCGAAAACACCGCGGCCTCGTCCGCTTCTCCCGAACTGGCAGCGGTTGCGATCACTCCCGTAACAGAAGCCTTGGTGCAGCCCGCTACGCACGAGAACGCTGCGACCGAATCCTCTGCGCAATTCTCCCGCCCGATGGAGGCCGCGCCGCTTGCCCCCCCGGAGGAAGATATCCTACCGGCTGCCTTTTACAGCACGGCCCCAGCGGCCCCGGACCTGACCCGAGCGCCGGATGCCCCCCCCGCAGATCTGTCGCCAGCTGCAGCAGCCCTGCAGGCGAGCGGGGGGTATGACCCTCTCCTGGGGGCCACAGCAGAGACTGAGGAAGCTCGGCAGGAGACACCCGTCTTCAATCAATCCTTTTCGACGCAAGTACCCCAGCGCCCGGAAGGGACTGCCGCATCTGAAGCTTCGCACCAGCCTGAGCCTGCACCATCCACCGAACCGCTCACCATTAACTCGCCCGCCGCCAGCTTCGACATAGACAGTCTGCCGCGGGGCGTTCTCGGCGGTGGCCAAGGACCCGTGGAAGCGCCCGAGCCTGATTGGCCCGACTGGCTCAAGCCGATCGTCGCCCAAGCAGGGCCAGAGGTGCCATTAACGGCGTTGCCCGGCGGGCAAAACGACCCAACAAGTGAAAGCACTGCTTCGGCCGCGCTGGAAGACTTAACGGCCCCCTTGACGCCCGCGGACGAAGAAATGCTGGCGTCCAAAGAGGCCGCCGCAATCGAACCACCGATCGAACCGGCGTCGACTGCCCCGCTGTCCTCGTCGACGGAACCGCCGGTTGAAACAGCGGCGGGGGCCGCATCCGAACTATGTGACATGCCTCTCTCCGACAGCTTGGCCGAAGCGTCTGGGCAAGCAGGCCTCCTGACTGCGGAGGAGACACGATCGCTCGGCATGAAGGACCGCTTGCCGCTGGTGACGGACACTGCCGCGCCCATACATTCTGGGGAAGGCCAGGAAGTGCCCGAAGAGACGGCTGCCCAGACAACAGCTGCGCTGCCACCGCAACCGGCTACCGAGGGCTATCCACTGGTGATCGAGGAAGTTGAACTCCCGGTGGAAGTGGCCGCGCCGGAACTGCCGACCGTACCCGCGATCGGGCCAGGACCAGAGGCAACACTACCCGATCAGGAGGCCGCCCCGGCCCCCGAAGAAATTGCCGAGGCCAAAGCAGTACCCGGGGCTGTACCCGAAGTCAGCATCGTAGAACCAGCCGAGGGGCCGTCGGCCACTGTCGTGGACGAGGCCGCGTTGGTGGAGTCGCTGTATCGGCGCATCATGCCGCGCATGAAAGTGGAGCTGTCGCTGTGGCTGCAGGACGCCTTGGAAATGCAGGCCAAGGCCATGCTGTCGGGGGTGATGCAGCAGTTGAAGACCGATTATGAAATGCTGTTCAGCGAAACGCTGCGTGACAGCCTGCGCCAGGCCCTGTCGGACCTGGAGCGCGAAAAAAGGAATTGAACGAACGATGGGACACCGCCTTTCCCGCATCGTCACCCGCACGGGTGACGATGGCACGACCGGACTGGGTGATGGCACCCGGCTGCCTAAGGATGCTCCGCGCGTGGATGCACTGGGCGAAGTGGACGAACTCAACTCGGTGGTGGGCGTACTGCTGGCCGAACCGCTGCCCATGCCCACCTCCGATCGCCTGAACGGAGTGCAACACGACCTCTTCGATCTCGGATCCGAGCTTGCAGTACCCGGCTATCGGGCGTTGGGCGAAGACCGGATTGCCGCGCTTGAGACTTGGTTGGCCGAACTGAACGCTGAGCTTCCCCCTTTGAAGGAGTTCATCCTCCCGGGCGGCAGCCGATCTGCCGCGCTGGCCCATCAAGCCCGTTCGGTCTGCCGTCGGGCAGAGCGGGCAGTCGTGCGCCTGACGCGGGAGCAGCCGGGGCTGGAGGCTGCCCGTCAATACCTGAATCGGCTGTCGGATCTGCTGTTCGTGCTGGCTCGTGCCCTGAACCGAGCGCAAGGAAAGCCCGATGTGCTATGGCAGCCTCGTCGCACCGATGACGAGGCTGACCGATGAGGCTGGATTGGCCCTTGGGCCGTCTGTTGGGACGACTGATCCTGCTGGGGCTACTTACCGGGCTGGGCAGCTGTGCCGCAGACAACGCCCTGCGCGGCATCGTGGTGGGTGTGGCGGATGGCGACACTATCACGGTGCTGGACCTGGCTCAGCAGCAGCACCGCATCCGCTTTGCCTTCATCGATGCTCCGGAGAAGGCCCAGCCGTATGGGCAGAAAGCCAAGCAGGCCCTCTCGGACTTGGTATACCGGCAGGCTGTACGCGTGGAAACCTTCGAGCAGGACCGCTATGGACGTGTGGTCGGCCGTATCTGGTTGGGTGAAACCGACGTCAACCTGCGCCAGATCGAGCAGGGTTTGGCCTGGCATTACCGTGCCTATGCCAAGAACCAGCCCCCGGTGGACTATGCGCGCTACGCAGCGGCTGAGCTGGCCGCCCGCTCGCAGGGCATCGGCCTGTGGCAGGACAAACGACCGGTCGCGCCTTGGGACTACCGTCGTAAAAAACGTGAGCGCAGCCAGGCGCAGCGCGCCCTGCAAGAAGAGTGACGCTGTGTCCTCTCTGTGCGCTGTACACTAGTCCGGATAAGAAAAAGGTTGGCCGAAGCCTTCGGCCAACCCTTTTCGTGACTGCACTCTCTGGACTGAGGCGTGCTCAGGCTTCCACGGTACCGGCAGGCGCGGGCGCAGGGGCGGGCCATTGCGTCTGGAGCCAGTTGGCCATCGTTTCGGCCACATCCTGCCACCCCTGATCCAGCATCATCATGTGCCCCATGCCAGGGAAGAACACCGGTGCCACGCCGAAACGCATCGCGGTAGCATAAACGTCGGGGGCCATGACGATCTGGTCCAATGTGCTGCCCAGCACTAGGGCAGGGGGCAGGGCGCGCAAGGGCGGCAACACCGGCCAGAGCATCATGTCCACCATCGCCCGGTAACTTTCCCGTTGCTCGCGGCTGGCCATCAGCGCGGTGGCAGATTCCGGCGCCGCAGGCGAGAAGAGCAGGTGCCGCAGCTCGAAGGAAGAGGGCTGGTATACCCCCTGCTGGAACAGGAGCACCTTCATCAGCTTGCCCGGCGCCAGGCCGAGCAGACGCAGCACCGAGGGCGTCAGCCCATAGGGCGGCACGGCCGCAAGCATGATCACACCCGGCAGTTCCACACCTCGTGACAGCAGCGCCTGCGTGACGTAGCCGCCCATCGAATGACCTACGATGATGGGTGGCTGGCCGATGCGGTCGATCGCCTGCTGGAGATTGTCCACGTAGTCGGAAATGCCAATCCGTGCCAGTCGCTCGTGCCCGGAGCTGCCAGCGTGCCCTTCCAGGCTCACCGCCCACACATCAAAGCCCCGTTCGGCAAACCAGGGAAGGAAGTTGGCCTCCCAGCACCACAGTCCGCTGAAGGCGCCGTGAACGAACAGCAAGGGGGGCGCTCCAGCAGTCTGTCCTTTGGCGGGCCAGTGTGCCCACTCAAGACGGATATCGCGCATCACAGCACCTCCGCAGCATGGTCGGCCAAGCGGGAGCGCTCGCCGCGCTGCAAGGTGATATGGCCGGAATGCCCCCAGCCCTTGAAGCGGTCTACCACATACGTCAGACCGGAGCTGCCTTCGGTCAGGTACGGGGTGTCGATCTGGGCGATGTTGCCCAGGCAGACTACCTTGGTGCCGGGGCCAGCCCGGGTGATCAGAGTCTTCATCTGCTTGGGCGTCAGGTTCTGTGCCTCGTCGATGATGAGGTACTTGTTGAGGAAGGTGCGGCCGCGCATGAAGTTAAGCGACTTCACCTTGATGCGGCTGCGGATCAGGTCGCGCGTGGCAGCCCGTCCCCAGTCACCGCCGTCGTCGTCGCTCTTGTTGAGCACATCCAGGTTGTCTTCCAGCGCACCCATCCACGGTGTCATTTTCTCCTCCTCCGTCCCGGGCAGGAAACCGATGTCCTCGCCCACCGGCACGGTCACCCGTGTCATGATGATTTCGCTGTACAGCTTTTGCTCCAGGGTCATCGTCAGGCCGGCGGCCAGCGTCAGCAGGGTCTTGCCCGTGCCGGCCTGGCCCAGCAGGGAGACGAAGTCGATCTCCGGGTCCATCAGCAGGTTGAGCGCAAAGTTCTGTTCGCGGTTGCGTGCGGTGATGCCCCAGACGTTGTTCTTGCCGTGCGAATAGTCCTTGAGGGTCTGCAGCGTGGCTTCCTTGCCCTCCACCGAAAGCACCCGGGCCTGAAACGGCTGTTCGCCTTCCTGCCACAACATCTGGTTGAGAAAGAGGCCTGGCACGTCCGGCCCTCGGAGCCGGTAATAGCTGCGGCCGTTTTCCTGCCAGGACTTGAGATCGCCTCCGTTGCGCTCCCAGAAGCTGCTGTCGATTTCCCGCATGCCGGTGTAGAGAAGGTCGGTATCCTCCAGCACCTTGTCGTTGAAGTAGTCCTCCGCCTCCAGGCCCAGCGCACGGGCCTTGATGCGCATGTTGATGTCCTTGGACACCAGGATCACGGGGCGGTGGGCATCGCGGCCCTTGAGCGCCATCACGATGCCCAGAATCTGGTTGTCCGCCTTGCCCACCGGCAGCGACGCGGGCAGCTCGCCGTGAATCGCCTGGGTCTGCAGCACCAGCCGCCCGGTGGCGGCCTCACGACTGGGGCCGGAAAGGTCGATGCCGTTTTCGATGGCCTGCTCAGCCCCGCTGATGATCTCGTCCAGGAAGCGGCTTGCCTGCCGCGCATTGCGCGCCACTTCGGACATGCCCTTCTTGTGCATGTCCAGCTCTTCCAAGGTCACGATGGGGATGAAGAGATCGTGCTCCTGAAAACGGAACAGGCAGGTGGGGTCGTGCAGCAGGACATTGGTGTCCAGTACGAACAGTTTCGTGGTCTTGCTCTTTTTGCGGCCAGCCATGATCAACCCCCTTGAAAGCTGCCCGGACAGCGGCAGTGGTTACACAGTCTTCACGTACGCCAGCACTTCCGCTGCATGACCTGGCACTTTCACTCCGCGCCATGCGTTGAGCACGGTGCCGTCACGCCCGACGACGAAGGTGCTGCGCTCGATGCCCCGCACCTGCTTGCCGTACATGTTCTTCATCTTCATCACGCCAAACGCCTCGCAGGCGGTCTCCTCGGGGTCACTCACCAGTTCGAACGGCAGGCCGAGCTTGGCCTTGAAGTTTTCGTGCGAACGCAGGCTGTCACGTGAGCATCCCCATACCGTCACACCCAGTGAGGCAAACTCGGCATGCAGCGCGGCGAAGTCCGCACTTTCGTTGCTGCAGCCGGGGGTGTTGTCCTTGGGGTAGAAATACAGCACGAAGGGCTTCTCGACCTCGGCAGTGCAGAAGGTGCGGCCCGAGGTGGCCTGCAACGTCAGTTCGGGGCAGGGCATGCCTTGCATGGATGG
This sequence comes from Gulbenkiania mobilis, assembly GCA_004346645.1. GTDB lineage: Bacteria > Pseudomonadota > Gammaproteobacteria > Burkholderiales > Chromobacteriaceae > Gulbenkiania > Gulbenkiania mobilis. Next base: position 201,065 of record SMDA01000005.1, on the reverse strand, counting down.
GTCCTTTTTTGTTTTGAATGATCCAAAGCTTAAACCAAGCCAGCCCGACATTAACAGCCGAAGGTGACAGGCGCATGTTCATTCTTATGGATGCCGGCGCAACAGGACCATGACCGCCCCGCCTCCACCATCCTCCGGCCGCGTCTCGCAGAAGGCCAGCACATCCGGGTGCTGGCCAAGCCAGGTACGCACCATGCGCTTGAGCACCGGCTGCCCATCAGAGCCGAAGCCTTTGCCGTGGATGATGCGCACGCACACCCCGCGCTGACGGGCGCGATGCAGGAAGACAGCAAGCACATCGTGCGCCTGGTGGCGGTCGAGTCCATGCAGATCCAGCTCTGCAGCCACCGGCCAGTGGCCATTGCGCAGCTTGCGAAGCGTGCCGTGCGGCTGGCCGGGGCGAGCGTGCTGATGGGGTTGGTCGACCGGCTCGAACCAGTGTGAAGCCTCAAACAGCAGTGCGCGTTCGATGTCGCCCCGCGTCGGGGCATGTAGGGACTGCCGCTTGGGGTGTGGACTGGGCTTTTTGACGACCGGCAGATGACGTCCACTTGGCTTAAGCGGGACGATGTCCGGAAAAAGGCTGGGAAAGTCGGGTTCGGACTGAAGAGGGATGGAGGGCGGTGCGGCACCCGGGTTGGCCGAAGCATCGGCAGCAGATTCGCGCAGGGCGCGAACCTGCTGCCGGGCATGGCGCAGCTGTTCCTTGAGCGGGCGCTTCAAGTCACGGCCCTCTGGGGCTTACTTCAGGGTGTCGAGATAGCGCTCGGCGTCCAGTGCGGCCTGGCAGCCCGAGGCAGCACTCGTCACGGCTTGGCGGTAAATATGGTCTTGCACGTCTCCGGCGGCAAATACCCCGGGAATGCTGGTGGCAGTGGCATTACCCTCGCGCCCGCCGCGGGTCACGATATAGCCGGTACCGTCCATCTCCAGCTGGCCTTTGAAAAGGTCGGTGTTGGGATGGTGGCCAATAGCCACAAACAGGCCCATAACCGGCACGTCCTCAGTACTGCCGTCGGCTACCGACTTCAGGCGCACGCCCGTCACACCCGAGGCATCCCCTAGCACTTCGTCGAGGGTAGCGTTGAGCTTGAGGGTGATTTTGCCTTCGTTTACACGCTCGTGCAGCTTGTCCACCATGATCTTTTCCGCACGGAAGCTGTCACGGCGATGGATGAGGGTGACGTGGCGAGCAATGTTGGCCAGGTACAGAGCCTCTTCGACAGCGGTGTTGCCCCCGCCAATCACGGCTACGTCCTGGTTGCGGTAGAAGAAGCCGTCGCAGGTGGCACAAGCCGAAACGCCACGGCCCTTATAGGCTTCCTCGGAAGGCAGACCCAGGTACTTGGCCGAAGCGCCGGTGGCAATGATCAGCGCATCGCAGGTGTACTCACCGGCATCGCCGATCAGGCGGATCGGCTTTTCCTGCAACTGTGCGGTGTGGATGTGGTCAAAAATCATCTCGGTGCCGAAGCGCTCGGCATGCTGCTGGAAGCGCTGCATCAGTTCCGGACCCATCACACCGTTGGCATCGGCCGGCCAGTTGTCCACTTCGGTGGTAGTCATCAGCTGCCCACCCTGGGCCAGACCGGTGATCAGCACCGGCTTGAGGTTGGCGCGGGCTGCGTACACGGCAGCGGTGTAGCCGGCCGGGCCGGAGCCAAGAATCAGCAGGGGGGCGTGACGGGTAGCACTCATGATTCTTTCCTGTTCATGGGTTTCGTTTGTAAGCGACGATTTTACCAGTTAAATTGATGCCGTCAGGGCACTCGGCCCCCTCATGGCGTTTGATTGTTTCAATGAGGCCGATAGGGAGAACGCATGGACGGCATTGCCAGTCTTTCCACGGCCATGGCCCAGGCCAAGGTTGCGCAGAGCGTGCAGATCTTCGCGCTCAAACGTGCCAGCGAAGTGGCTGCCCAAGGCACGCTGGCGCTGATACAGGGCATCGCAGCGCCCGAGGCCCGCAACAATCCGGCCCATCTGGGTCAGAACATCGACATTACGGCCTAACTACCTTATCCTGTTGAAAGGACGCCTTCTGGCGTCCTTTTTTGTTAGTGCTGCCAGCGTGGCTGGGCGATCAAACCCGCTCCTCGATAATGGGGGGCGCGGCCTGCAGCAGGCTCTGGCTCGCCTGATACTGCTCAACCGCCACCTGGCCGGAGAGCGTTTCCGCGGGGGAAAGCGTGACTTCCCGGGTGGTGTCCACCGATGTATCCGTCCTGACGTCGCGGTCGAGATTACCCTCCACGGCAGGAGCAGCCGCCATGGAGGCCACGGCACCGTCCGCCACCGGCCGGGCGATACCGGTAACGGTATTGTCACGGCCGCGGTCGGCATACGGGACCCACATCGGGGAAGAAGCCCCCACTGACAGCTGCATGTCGGTCAGGCGCCGGTCAAAAGCGTTGTCCAACGCCACCTCGGCCGGCGTCTGTACCGGCATGGCCGCGGCCGGTGTCAAGGGCGAAGGCGTCGTGGCACCCGGAGCAGGGGAGGCGGCTACATCCGTGCTCACCGGCTGCGGCCGAAGCGGGTCAGCGAGCCGGCCGGCAGGCCTTGAACCGGCGGCTGTCCCGTCAATCTCGACACCGAGGTTGGCCGAAAGCGGCGGCAACCCACGCGCCTCAAAAGGCAGGGTGGTGCGGGTGTTGTAGGCGACCGTTTCTTCGGCAGGCACGGCATTGGCGGTATCGTTCAAACGCGTCTGCCGGTCCAGCTGGCGAGCCACATCGGCCCGTTCTGCCTGCGTTTCATCAATGTCTGCGGCATTCTGGGCACGCAGCGCCTCAGCCTGGTCATCAATCAGGGTTGCCCGCAGGTTTTCGGCAATGCGGGCCTCTTCGCCCACGGTGGAATCGGCAAGCTCAGCGGCCTCCAGCCGGCCGGCCGCCGCATTGGCAAACACCGTGGCGGCCGAGTCGGTCGCGCCACCTAGACTTAGCAGCGGGTCCCCGTCTTCGGAAACGGTCTGTGCAAGACCTGCCAGCGTAGTCTGCGCGTCTGGCAAGGTGGTGGTAGTCAGCGGGTCTTCAATGGGCGGGGCGGCATCCGGCGTTTGGGGTGAGGCGGGTGGCGCCTCCACTACCTCGACAGGCTCCCGCGCCAGCGGGGCGCCGGTTTGCGCAACCACAGGCTGTGCCAAGATCACATCGCCTCTGGCTGCCGGATCGGGACGTGCGGCAGCGGCCAGGGCGGCCTGCGTAGTGACGGCATCGGGGGCACTGCCCAGATCAAGCTCGGGTGCAGTGTCGGCCACAGCAGCCGTGATGGTAGCGTCGATGCGTTGGCGGTTCAGCTCGTCCTCCACCGCCTGAACGGCCGGGTTGACGGTCGGGACGGTGGCCAGTGCGGGCAGGTCGCTGGGTGAGGAAGCAGGCGGGGGGGCAACCACGCTTTCGGTGGCCGCCGGTCGCTCGGTACGGGTGGACGGCTGCAGAGCGTTCACGTTCTCTGCCCGGGGCAGATAGACCGGAGAAGTACTGATGGCTGCCAAGGGCGAAATCATGGTGGCCTCGCTTTCGTGTTTCGGACGCGCCAGGCGGTGACAGGTATTAGACGCCGGAGGAGGAAGCAGGTTCCACTTTTATGCCGACCGGTTCGGGCATTTCCGGCAATCGCCACATCCACAGACTGAGCAACGCCCAGATCGTTACTACAATAACATACACCCACGCTACCGAAGGCAGCAGTGCCAGCGATAGTGAGAAGCTGGCTGCCATGCTGACCAGCGCCAGTCGCTTGGCGCGCGGCGCAATCGCCCGGTGGCGCTGCCAGTGGACAATGGCAGGGCCCAAGCGCGGATGACGCAGCAGCCAGCCGTGCAGTCTGGGTGAGGAGCGCGCGAAACAGGCGGCCGCCATCAGGATGAACACGGTCGTGGGGAGGAGCGGCACGAACAGCCCGACCACGCCAGCGGAGAGTGAGACGAGCCCTGCGCACAGCCACAGCCAGCGGGCGGGCAGACAACGGGAAACAGACGGCATACGGAACGACCTCCAGCTTCTTTCTAGCCCGACGATCCCTCGCCGGCAAGCGGCAGAGGTGCCCGGCTTCGGGAACACCTCAGGGTGTTAGCAAGATCAGTTCCAGCATGCGGTCGGCCAGTTGGTCCACCGTCAGCGCTCCGTCGCGGCGGTACCATTGCACCGACCAGTGCAGGCTGCCCAGGAGAGTTCGCCGCAACAGACGCGTGTCTGGCTTGACCAGCCCGGCCGCAGCCGCCTCGTCCAGCACCTCCTGCCAGAGAGCCTCGTACCGGTCGCGCAGGACGATAAGGCCGGGGCGTGCTTCTTCGGACACGCTACGCCATTCGTAGAGCATCACTTCCAGTGCGGCCTGGTTGTCCCCAAGGAGCGAAGTCAGATGAACGTGAAATAGCGCAGCCAGCTTCTCCCGGGGAGAACGCGCCAGTGCCAGGGCCTGCTGGAGCTGGTCGGTGGTGCTGGTGATACCCAGCGCCATGACCGCCACCAATATCTCCTCTTTGGTGCGGAAATGGTAGAACAGGCTGCCGGATTGCAGGCCCACGGCCTGGCCTAGGTCACGTACGGTGGTACGCTCATACCCTTGGTCGCGGAACAGCCGAGCAGCAACGCGCACCAACTCCATGCGGCGGCTGTTCTCTTCGGGCGGGAAGGATTTTTTATCGTTATTGTTCATAGAGTTGTCAGCGGTGCAGAACGATGGGCGTGACCTGTGCGGCCCCATCCAGCCAGCGTTGGGCTGCATTCCATACGTGATCGGGGGTCATGTCTTCCAGGCAACGGGTATGGCCGAACGGACAAGTACGTTCGAAACAGGGACTGCACTCGACGCCGAGCGACACCACGCTGGCCTGCCCCGATAGCGGCGGGGTGAAGTCCGGACTGGAAGATCCGTAAAGGGCCACCAGTGGCTTGTCGAGCGCGGCCGCAACATGCATGAGGCCGGAATCGTTGCACACGGCAAGCCGGGTCAGACCCAACAGGTCAATTGCCTCCTCAAGTCCGGTGGCGCCACAGAGGTTTACCGCGGCCCCTTCGGCCAAGGTGGCGATCTCGTCACCGATCGCCCGGTCCTTGGCCGAACCGAACAGCCACACGGCGTATCCAGCCATCTGGAACTGCTGGGCCAGAGCCGCGAAATGCCGGGTAGGCCAGCGCTTGGCGGGCCCATACTCCGCGCCCGGACAGAAGGCCACGACCGGCCGGTCGAACGGCAGACCCAACCGGGTTAGCACCCCTTCCTGGCGGACGCGGTCCACGGCGAGTCGCGGATAGGGAATCGGCCGTTGCACCGAAACCCCCTTGTCCTCTGCCAGCGCACAGAAGCGTTCCACCATCATCGGCAGGAGCTTTTCGTCCAGCTCGCGGGTGTCGTTGAGCAGGCCGTAGCGCGACTCGCCGACAAAGCCGGTACGCAACGGAATGCGTGCAAAGAAAGGAATCAGCGCCGCTTTGAGCGAATTGGGCAGAACGATGACCTGGTCGTAACCTTCGCGTGCCAGCGCACGCCCGGCTTTCCAGCGCTCGATGAGGCGCAGTTGGCCGTGGCCGAAGGGGTTGAGATGTGCCTTCGCCACCTCCGGCATGCGGGCCAGGAGGGGCAGCGTCCACCCCGGTGCGAAAACATGCAGTTCCAGACCGGGATGCCGTTCATGCAGCCGACGGTAAAGTGGCTGCGCCATGACGCTGTCGCCCACCCACGAAGGCGCAATTACCAGGATTTTCTTCATGCGGATCAAGCAAAAAGGTGCGGCTGGGCCGCACCTCGGTGGTTCAGAGGAGAGTTCGGCTCAGTGATGATGGCCGGTGACCGGGCCAACCAGCTTGTACTGCGTGCCACAGTAGGGGCAGCGGGCCTCGCCGCCCTGTTTGACGATGGGCAGAAACACGCGCGGATGGGCGTTCCACTTCACCATGTCGGGCATCGGGCATTGCAGCGGCAGGTCTTTTTCGGTGATTTCGATCACGCGCTGATCAAGTTGCTTCAGTTCGGCCATGCTTGTCTTTCCTTGCAGGGCCCGCGCTTAGCGGGCCGAGAGTTTACTGAATGTAGGTGAGCCAGTCTTCGTGCGCCGGATCCAGGCCCTTCACGCAATCGAAGTAGCGCTGCTGGATTTCGGCGGTGACCGGGCCACGTCGGCCTTCGCCAATCTGGCGGTTGTCCAGCTCGCGGATCGGGGTGACCTCGGCAGCGGTGCCGGTGAAGAAGGCCTCGTCGGCGCTGTACACCTCGTCGCGGGTGATGCGCTTCTCGATGACCTCCAGGCCCATTTCGCCAGCAATCTGGACGACGGTGTCACGCGTGATACCTTCCAGCGCAGAGGTCAGGTCGGGCGTGTAGAGCTTGCCGCGACGCACGAGGAAGATGTTCTCGCCCGAGCCTTCGGCCACGTAGCCTTCCACGTCCAGAAGCAGTGCCTCGTCGTAGCCGTCGCGGGTGGCTTCGGTGTTGGCGAGGATGGAGTTCATGTAGTTGCCGTTGGCCTTGGCCTTGCACATCGTGATGTTGACGTGGTGGCGGGTGAACGAACTGGTCTTGACGCGAATACCGCGCTCCAGACCTTCTTCGCCCAGATACGCGCCCCAAGGCCAGGCCGCCACGATGACGTGCACGTCGCCCGCTGGCGGAGCCACGCCCAGCTTGCCGGAACCATAAAAGGCCATCGGGCGGAAGTAGCAGCTCTTCAGGCCGTTGGCCTTTACCACCGCGGTGTGCGCGGCATTGATCTCGTCCTTGGTGAAGGGCAGGGTCATGCCGAGAATGTGCGCCGAACGGAAGAGGCGGTCGGTGTGGTCCTGCAGACGGAAGATGGCAGGACCGCGCGGGGTTTCGTACGCACGCACGCCCTCGAAGACGCCCATGCCGTAGTGCAGGGTGTGGGTGAGGACATGCGTGGTGGCATTGCGCCAGTCCACGAGTTCGCCGTCGTACCAGATGTAGCCGTCACGATCTGCCATCGACATCTTGAGTCTCTCCGTTCTGGTCTGTGTGGGGCGATTATACCGCCGCAATACCGCTTGTGAACCGCAGCCTCACGCAGCGTCTTCTCCGAACACCCCGGCCCACAGCGCGCGCCCGGCGGCATAGTGTGCCCGCAGGGTGTCGTCCACGGTGACGCGCGACTGCTCGTTGAGCCGGGCCGCGTGCTGCAGCCGCCGGTAGTGGCGGTAGGCCCGGCGTGCGCCTTCGGCCAACCCTGCATCGACGAAGCCCGACTCGGCGGCGACCGCAAGCAGCGCGATGTTGCCTGCGTTGGCGGTCAGGGCCGGTACCGCATGCGCATGCGCCAGAATGAGGTACTGAACGATGAACTCGATGTCGACGATGCCACCGCGCGCATGCTTGACGTCGTCCTCGCGCGCCGGATGCGTGTCGAGCATCTTGCGCCGCATCGCCAGCACTTCACTTGCCAGCGCTACTGCATCGCGCGGCTGGGTCAGCACGCCGTGGCGGATAGCCTCAAAGCGCTCACCGATGCCGGCGTGTCCGGCGACGTAGCGGGCGCGGGTGAGAGCTTGATGCTCCCATATCCACGCCTGGCGGGTCTGATAGGTGGCAAACGCCTCCACGGTGCTCACGAGCAGGCCACTGGAGCCGTTGGGCCGCAGCCGCAGGTCGATGTCGTAGAGCACGCCTGCCGGGGTGGCACTGGTCAGCCAGGTGGAAAGCTTGCGCGCCAGACGCGAGTAGAGGTCTGGCGCGTCCGGGTGCTCGTCATCGAAGAGGAAAATGATGTCCAGGTCCGAAGCGTAGCCCAGCTCCTTGCCGCCCAGCTTGCCGTAGCCAACGATGGCGAAGCATGGGTCTTCGCGGTGGCGGGCGGGAATGTCCAGCCAGGCATGCCGCAGAGCCGCGGCCAGCACGATGTCGGCCAGCAGCGACAATTGGTCGGAGAGCGCTTCCACCGTCCACATGCCAGCCAGATCCTGCGCCACCAGCCGGAAGGCCTGCGCATGCTGGAAGTGCCGTAGTACATCCATCTTGCCCTCAACATCGCCATCTGCCTCCTGCAACTGGCTTTCCAGCTGCAGGGTCAGGGCCGCCCAGTCCGGCGGGGCGTACAGCACGCGGGCATCCAGCAGCTCGTCGAGCAGGATCGGATGGCGGGACAGGTAACCCGCCACCCAGGCACTGGCAGAGCACAGCGAAGCCAGACGCTGCAGCGTCTGCGGGTATTCGCTCAGCAAGGCAAGATAGGAAGCGCGCCGCCCAATGGCCTCCAGCAGCGAGAGAATGCGTGACAGCGTTTCGTCGGCATTGGGGAAGGTGGCCGACACCTCGATCAGCGGTGGGATCAGTGCATCGAGTTTCTTGCGCGCGCCCAACGGCATCTGCAGGTAACGTTGGCTGCCGGCCAGTGCCTTGAGCTGCCGCTCCACCTCGGCAGGTTGGCCGAAGCCGAGCGTGCCCAGCTGTCCGCAGCAGTCCTGCTCCGCGATGTCCTGCCACAGCGCCGTCAGCGGGTGAGCCGGTGCGTTTTCGGTGGGCAGGAAGAATACCTGCTCGAAATGGCGGCGCACCCGACGGCGATGCCGGTCCAGCGCCTCCATGAAGTCGCCCCAGTCGGCATGCCCCATGCTGCCGGCGATCCGGGCGCGGCCCTCAGGCGTGGCCGGCAAGACCTGGGTCTGCTGGTCGTCCACATACTGCAGCCGGTGCTCCAGATTGCGCAGGAAGGCATACGCCTCCGACAGCTCGGCCACCGCATCCGGCTCCAGCAGCCGCATCTCGGACAAGCGTTCCAGCGTCTGGCGTGTGCTGCGCAGCTGCAAACTCTTCTCGCGACCACCTCGAATAAGCTGAAACACCTGGGCAATGAACTCCACCTCACGGATACCGCCTGGCCCCAGCTTGATGTTGTCGGACATGTCACGCCGGGCCACTTCGCGCCGGATCTGTGCATGCAGGTCGCGCATCGCACCGTAGGCGTTGTAGTCCAGATACTTGCGGTACACGAAGGGTCGCACCAGTTCGTTCAGCCCTTCCGCATCGCCCGTAACCGCGCGCGCCTTGATCCAAGCGTAGCGCTCCCACTCGCGGCCTTGCGTAAGCAGATAGTTCTCCAGCGCGGCAAAACTCATCACCAGCGGGCCGGAGTCGCCATAGGGTCGCAACCGCATGTCCACGCGGAACACCTGACCATCGACGGTGACATCGTTCAGCAGCGCGATCAGCTTCTTGCCCACCCGGGTGAAGTATTCGTGGTTGCTGAGCGGGCGCGGGCCGTCGGTTTCGCCGCTCTCGGGGTAGATGAAGATGAGGTCGATGTCCGAGGAGACGTTCAGTTCGTAGCCGCCCAGCTTGCCCATCGCGATCACGATCAGTGACTGCTCTGTTCCACTGTCCTCACCCATGGGGCGGCCATGCTGCATACATGCGGCCTCTGCCGCTGGCAGGGCGCGGCCAATGGCGAAATCCGCCAGCAGGCTGATGGTGGTGACGACTTCGTCAAGATCGGCACGTCCCGAGAGGTCGCGTACGATCAGGCGGGCCATCACGGCCTGACGCAGCCGGCGCAGCGCGCTACCCAGCGCATCGCTGTCGGCCACCAGTGCGGGCCAGTCGGCAAAGGCGTGCATCTCTGCCTCGTCGAAGGGCTGGTCCAGCCGTTCGGCCAACCTGGCAGCCTCCTCGGGTCGGGCTTCGAGCAGACGCTGCAGATAAAGCGAGAAACGCACGCCATCTTCGATGGCCGTGGAGGGTTTTGCTGGCATAATTGGGTCCTTGCCGTGCCTGCCTGTCAACCTCTCCATTGTAATGGTTTGCCTCTCTTGGAAAAGCGCCTGTCATCCCTGAAATCCCTGCGGGTCATCCACGCGGCCCGACAGGCGCTCAAGACCGTGCTGGTCCTCGCCGTGCTGTGCGCCGGGTTCATCGGTGCCGTCTTTGCCTATTTCTCTCTGGCCGTGCTGCCGTCCCTCGACGACTACCGCCCCAGGCTGGAGATCGCCCTGTCTGACGCCACCGGCCGTACCGTGCGGGTGGAGCGCCTGAGTGGACGCTGGGCCGGGATCGCCCCCGAGCTGAAGCTCGAAGGGGTCCAGCTGGCCAATCCGCGTAGCGGCGAGGCCCTGCGTCTGGCCTCGGTGGCGCTGGTGCCTTCGTGGCGTAGCCTGGCGGCTTTCGACCTGCGCCTGGCGCGGCTGACGGTAGAAGCGCCGCAGGTAGAAGTGGTACGCGGCCGGGACGGCCGGCTGTACATCAACGGTCTGGGCACACCCACCGGTGGCAATGCCTCTGACCGCTCCCTGTTCGACTGGCTGCTGCAGCAAGGCGAACTGGAAATCCGGGATGCCCGCATCACTTGGCAGGATGAATTTCTCGGACTGCCCCGCGTCGGACTGAGCCGCGGCAATCTGCTGCTGGAAAACGGCCTGTTCGGCCATAGCCTGAAGGTCTTCGGCCAACCTTCCTCACAAGTGGGGCGCAGCGCCGCGCTACAGGCCCGCTGGCGCGGCGACACGGTCAGCCGCTGGCGGGAATGGAAGGGCACCATCGAGGTCAGCCTGCAGGGCGCACGTGTAAAGCCGTGGGCCAAGTATGTGGAAAGGCTGGGGGTGCTGCGCGCCGGGGAAGGAGACGGCGTCGGGGAGCTGACCTTTTCGCAAGGCCGGCTGGACCGGCTCTCGGCCGAGTTACAGGTCAGCAATGCACGTTACCAGCCACCGCGCGCCGGCGAGCTGAGCCTGCCCCGCTTTGGCGGCCGGCTGCTGATCGAGCGCGAGGGGCGCGCCTATCGCATCGAGGCCAGCCGGCTCACGCTGGCCAGCGAAACCGGCCTTGCCTTCGACAATGCCAACATCACCGGCCGCTTCGAGGAGGGTGCCCAGGGCAGTGGTGAATTCGCCCTCGACAACGCCGACCTCGCGCCCCTGTCGCCCTTCATCCACGCGCTGGGTGCCGACCGCAACCCACTGTTTGCCCGCTTCTCGCCGGCGGGCAAGGTGCGCGACTTCAAGGCGGGCTGGACCGGTCCGGTTGACGCCCCCGCCACTTACCATCTGAGCAGCCGCTTTGCCGCCTTGGCCTGGCAGCCCTTCGGTCCGATGCCGGGCGTGGCGGGCGTGGACGGGCGTGTGCGCTTCGATAACCGGGGCGGCGAGCTGGTGCTCGACACCGGGCGGGCCTCGGTCACCATGCCGCTGGTGTTCGCCAATACCCTGGCCTTCGACCGGCTGCAGGCCGAAGCCCGCTGGGCTTTCGAAGGACAGGGCGTGCGGGTGCGCCTGCCGTCAGTGCGCTTCGGCAATGCCGACCTTACCGGCAGCGTGCAGGGCGAGTACTTCAACCCCGGCCAGGGCGCCGGGCAAATCAACCTGACAGGCGGCATCGATGCCGTGCCGGCCGCCCGTGTGCCGGACTACCTGCCGTATGCGGCCGGGCGCCATACTGCGGCCTGGCTGGCCCAGGCACTTAAGCGCGGTACTGCCCGCAACGCCCGCTTCATCCTGCGCGGAGACTTGGGGCGCTTTCCATTCCGGGGTGGCCAAGGGGGCGAGTTCAGCGTGGAGGCCGACACCGACAACGTCACGCTGGCCTTCGGGCAGGACTGGCCGACGATCGATGGCATCGACGCAGCCCTGCGCTTTCACAACGAGAAAATGGAGATCCTCAGCCGCCGTGCCAGCACCGCCGATGTGCCCCTGCATGGCGTGCGCGTAACCATCCCGGACCTGGGAGCCGACATTCCGATGCTCAACATCGCCGGCGAAGCCCGCGGTCCGCTGCCGGCCATGCTGCGCTACACCACGCTAAGCCCGGTGGACCGTTGGCTGGACGGGCTGACCGGCCGCATCGAGAGTAGTGGCCCAGCCAGTCTGAAGCTGCAATTGGGCATACCGCTGCACGGCGACGGTCGCACTGCCGTACGCGGCGATCTGGACTTTGCCGGCAACCCGGTTACGTTCCGTGGCTGGCCCATCCCGACCCTGCAGGACACACGTGGCCGGCTCACCTTCACCGACAGTGGCGTGGAGATCGCCGGCCTGCGCGTCAGCGCGCTAGGGGGCGTGCTGCGGCTGGATGCACACACCGATGCCCAGCGGCGCATGCACTTTACGGTGGGTGGCAACGCTGATTCACGCCAAGTAATGCAGAACTGGGTTCCCGCGCTGGCGCCGCATGTGGAAGGTCGCGCCGACTATCGGGTGGCGTTCTCGGTTCTGCACGGCCTGGAAAGCCTGACCGTCAGCTCACCGCTGACGGGCACGCGCAGCCTTGCTCCCCCGCCAGCCAGCAAGGCTGCGGCAGAGGTCTGGCCACTACAGGTAAAGCTGACGCCGGGCCGCAATCATGGCTGGAACACCGACTTCAGCATCGACAAGCGGGCGGACGGACGCTTGCGCCTGGACGACGACGGTCACCTCCTCGCAGCACAGATCGGCATCGGGCAGCCTGCCGCGCCCGCAGTCGATGGCCAGATTGGCGTCGGTATTCGCGCCGCGCAGCTGGACTTGGGTGCATGGAGCCGGCTGGCAGGCGGGCTGCCCGGTGAGACGCCAGCCTCTGGCGGTCGGGGGCAGGGGCTGGTCGTCAGCCTCAATGTCGACCGTCTCCGCTATGGCCGCTACCAGCTGGCGGCCGTCCACGGCCGGGTGGAGCGCCCTGCCAACAACAGCCGCTGGCAGATCGCGCTGGACAGCAAGGAAGTACGTGGACAGGCCGGGTTCGTTCCGACCGATGGCGGGCAGTTGGACCTGCATCTGGAACGGCTGGCCCTGCCGCTGCCCTCGGGCGAAGGCGTGGCAGGCGACACACCGGACACCGGTCAGTCGGCCCGCTGGCCGGCCATCCGCGCGCAGGTGGACAGCTTCCTCTACCGTGGCGAGCCGCTGGGCCGGCTGACCGTCAACGCCCGGCGCGATGGTCCGGCGTGGCAGCTGGAGCAGCTTTTGCTCGTCAACGACGAAGGACGCTTTGCCGGGGACCTGACCGTAACGCCTGGCAGCCACGTGGACGTGCGCTACAGCGTGGAAACCCAGGACTTGGGCAGGCTGCTTGCACGCTTCGGCCAACGTGACACCTTCCGGCGCGGCAGCGGTACCCTGTCCGGCCAGCTGCGCTGGCCTGGCTCGGTGGAAGACTTCGCGGTGGCCCACCTGAGCGGCAGCGCCCGGGTCAACCTCGTCAACGGTCAGTTTGCCAAGGCGGACCCGGGCGTAGCGCGCCTCTTGGGCGTGCTCAGCCTGCAGTCGCTGCCGCGCCGCATCCGTCTGGATTTCACCGATGTCTTCAGCGAGGGCTTCGCCTTCGATACACTCACCGGCCACGCCGGCATCACGGAAGGGGTATTCACCTCCGACAGCATCCGCATGCGCGGGCCGGCAGCCGACGTGGCCGTACAAGGTCGCGTGGACATGCGCAGCGAAACGCAGGATCTTATGGTGACGGTACAACCGCATGTGGCAGACAGCCTGGCCATCGCAGCGGGTGCGGCGCTCGTCAACCCGCTCGCAGGCGTGGCGGCCTTGGCAGCGCAGAAGGTACTCAAGGATCCGGTCGGCAAGATGCTATCGGTCCAGTATGCGATCACCGGCCCGATCACCGACCCGCAGATCAAACGCGCCGGCAGCGGCGCCAAGCCCCGATAGCGAGGTAACCCCCGATGAAAGAAGCCTTTGTAGCAGCGTCCGTTCAGATGGTGTCGGCCACCGACCCTTCGGCCAACATGGAGACGGCTACCCGGCTGGTCGCCCAAGCGGCTGCCGGCGGTGCCAGGCTGGTGGTCCTGCCTGAATACTGGGTAATGATGGGACGCAGCGACAGCGACAAGATCGCCCGCCGCGAGAGCTGGGGGCAGGGGCCGATCCAGTCCTTCCTGGCCGACTTGGCCCGCCGGCACGGTATCTGGCTGATCGCCGGCACCATTCCGTTGGAATGCCCCGAGGACGATAAGGTTTACAACACCACTATCGTGTTCTCACCCGAGGGCGAGGCGGTCAAGCGCTACGACAAGATTCACCTGTTCGGCTTCTCCGGCCTTGGCGAGAGCTATTGCGAATCGGCCACCATCTTGCCCGGGCACGAACCGCTGAAGGTGGAAACGCCACTGGCGGACATCGCCTTCGGCATCTGCTATGACCTGCGCTTCCCCGAGCTGTTCCGCGCCCTGCTGCCTTTTGACCTGCTGGTCCTGCCTGCGGCCTTCACTGCCACCACCGGCGAGGCGCACTGGGAGGTACTGTTGCGCGCTCGCGCCATCGAGAACCAGTGCTATGTGATCGCCTCGGCCCAAGGCGGCGAGCACGAGAATGGCCGCAGAACGCACGGACAGTCGATGATCATCGACCCCTGGGGCCGCATCGTCGCCCAGCAGATGAAGGGCGAAGGGGTCGTATTCGGCAAGATCGACCCCACTGTCATCCAGTCCGTACGCACCCGATTGCCGGCCCTCACGCACCGCGTGCTGGGCCAAACCACCTGAAAGATTACCCATGCAAGAAGCCTTCAAAACCGCCGAAGACCTGCTCCTGACGCCGTATGGCCTGGATGAAGGCATCATCAGCCGCACACTGGAGCGCCTGACGCACCACGAACTCGATTACGCCGACCTTTACTTCCAGTACACCCGCAACGAGGGGTGGAGCCTGGAGGAAGGCATCGTCAAGTCCGGCAGCTACAACATCGATCAGGGCGTGGGGGTGCGTGCTGTTTCGGGCGACAAGACGGCCTTTGCCTATTCCGACGTGATCGGGCTGGAGCCGCTCCTGCGCGCAGCCGACGCCGCACGCGCCATCGGCCGCGCCGGAGGGGACGGCCGGATCGGCGTGGCACACCCCACCCACTCACGCGGGCTCTACCCGGCTATCGACCCATGCCAGAGCCTGGAGGCCGCGGCCAAGGTAGCCCTGCTGGAAAAAGTGGAGCGTCTGGCGCGGACAATGGATCCGCGCATCACCCAGGTGATGGCAGGTCTGGCGGCCGAGTACGACGTGGTCTACCTTGCCCGGCACGACGGGGTGCGCGCCGCCGATGTACGGCCACTGGTCAGGCTGTCGGTGTATGTGATCGCCGAGCAGAACGGCCGGCGCGAGCAGGGCGCCAGCGGCGGGGGCGGCCGGCACGACCTGTCGCACTTCACCGACGAGGTGATCGAACGCTATGTGCGCCAGGCGGTGGATCAGGCCATGATCAACCTGGACGCTCGCCCGGCACCGGCCGGGCAAATGACAGTGGTACTGGGCCCCGGCTGGCCGGGCGTGTTGCTGCATGAGGCCATCGGGCACGGACTGGAAGGTGACTTCAACCGCAAGGGCACTTCGGCGTTTTCCGGACGCATCGGTGAGCGCGTGGCCGCCCCGGGGGTCACCATCGTCGATGATGGCACGCTGGACGGCCGGCGGGGCTCGCTGTCGGTGGACGACGAAGGCACACCCACGCAGTGCACCACACTGATCGAGGATGGCATCCTGAAGGGCTATATTCAGGACGCGATGAACGCCCGCCTGATGGGCGTGGCCCCCACCGGCAACGGCCGGCGCGAGTCGTACGCCCATCTGCCGATGCCGCGCATGACCAACACCTACATGCTTGCCGGCGAACGCGACCCGCAGGAGATCATTGCCTCGGTGAAAGACGGGCTCTATGCCGTCAACTTCGGCGGCGGGCAGGTGGACATCACCAGCGGCAAGTTCGTATTCTCGGCCAGCGAGGCCTGGAAGATTGAGGACGGCAAGCTGGCCTACCCGGTGAAAGGCGCCACGCTGATCGGCAACGGGCCGGACGTGCTCAATTATGTGACCATGGTGGGCAACGACCTGTCGCTGGACTTGGGCGTGGGCGTATGCGGCAAGGAGGGGCAGAGCGTTCCGGTGGGTGTGGGTCAGCCAACCCTGCGCATCGACGGTGGCTTGACGGTGGGGGGAACCCAGTAAGTGCTCCAGATGCCTCAGGAAAACCCGGCCTTGGCCGGGTTTTTTATCGGGTGGATTAGAAGAGCATGGCCCCTGGGTAAGGCTGCCGCAAAGCAGGGGCCCCACGGGCCATGCAAATCACACAGCACAGCGGGACGTTTCGCTTGGGGCCATAGAGCGGCGTGTTCAGAGCGCCAGCTGCGGTCGAAGCGACTGGCGCAGCTCGGCGGCGATCTCGAACGAGCGCAACCGGGCGGCATGATCGTAGATCTGCCCGGTGAGAATGAGTTCGTCCGCGCGTGTTTCCGCAATCAGGCGCTCCAGACCGGCGCGCACTGTATTGGGGCTTCCCACCAGCGAACACGCCAGGGCGCGTTCGACGTGCAGCTTCTCGCTTGGTGTCCACAGCGCGTCCATCCCATTCTCGGCCGGCGGATTGAGCGGGCCGGGACGGCCTCGGATCAGATTGAGGAACTGCTGTTGCAGCGACGAGAACAGCGCGCGTGCCGCCTCGTCGGTGTCGGCGGCGAACAGGTTGGCAGCCACCATGGCATAGGGCTTTTCCAAGAACGCCGAGGGCTGGAAGCGCTCCCGGTAGATTTCCAGCGCGGCCTGCAGGTAAGTGGGAGCGAAGTGTGAGGCAAATGCAAAGGGCAGCCCCATCTGCGCAGCGAGCTGGGCACTGAAGAGACTGGACCCAAGCAGCCAGATCGGCACTTCCAGGCCGGCGCCCGGCACAGCGCGTACCGCCTGGCCGGCACTGGCCGGACGGAAGTACCCCTGCAGTTCGGCCACATCCTGCGGGAAGGTGTCTGCACTGTCGGCAGCCAGGTTGCGCCGCAGCGCGCGGGCGGTCTGCGGGTCCGTGCCCGGCGCCCGTCCAAGCCCGAGGTCGATGCGCCCCGGGTACAGCGAGGCCAGGGTGCCGAACTGCTCGGCCACTACCAGCGGCGCATGGTTGGGCAGCATGATGCCGCCGGCACCCACCCGGATGGTGGAGGTGGCGCCCGCCACATCGGCGATAACCACCGCCGTGGCGGCCGAGGCAATGCCGGTCATGTTGTGGTGTTCGGCCAACCAGTAGCGCGTATAGCCCCAGCGTTCGGCGTGACGTGCCAGGTCGCGGGTATTGGCAAAGGCCTGAGCGGCATCGCTCCCCTTCAGGATGGGAGAGAGGTCCAAGACAGAAAAGGGAATCATGGGCGATCCTGCGAAGTCGGTGAAAAGATCAGGCTAGCGCTCGTCGTCTTGCGGTTCGAAACGCATTGCCACCGAATTGATGCAGTAGCGCTCGCCGGTGGGAGCCGGGCCATCGTCGAACACATGGCCCAGATGCGCATCGCAGCGGGCGCAACGCACTTCGGTCCGGATCATGCCATGTGAGGTATCACGCACTCGCGTGATGCTACCCGGCACGGCTTCCTCCCAGAAGCTGGGCCAGCCGCAGCCGGCGTCGAACTTGGTCTGCGAGCGGAAGAGCAGAGCATCGCAACACACGCAGTGGTACTCGCCGACGTCGTTCCGATAGTAAAGCTCGCCCGAGAAGGGGCGCTCGGTGCCGGCCTGCCGCGTGACGCGATAGGCTTCCGGCGTCAATTCTGCACGCCACTGCTGTTCGGTTTTCACGATCTTGTCGCTCATGGTGTCCTCATCGTCATGGGTGGGCAGGGTTACGCCAGCTAACTTCAAGCCAGCTCGTCGAAGGCGTCGCCCTCCAGATGGGAAATGTCGGCCCAATTCTCCACTTTCCAAGTCCCGTTGCTGAAGCAGAAGCGGTTGAGCGCGGCATTGGGCAGCGCGAAATCCCTCGGGGCCGACAGAGGGATGCCGGCGGCGAGACGGTAGGCCATCTCCAGCACGCCCCCATGCGCCACGACCAGAATGCGGCCGCCCACATGCCGCACCGCCAGACGGGTCAACACTTCGGAGACCCGTGCACAAAAGCGCTCCAGGCTTTCGCCGCCTTCCGGCACCGCCTCCACACGGCGCTGGCGGTATCCGGCATATGCCGCAGGGTGATGCTCGGCGGCCTCGGCCAAGGTCAGCCCCTGCAGTACGCCGAAGTGGCGCTCGCGCAGCGCAGGCTCCTCAATGACCGGCAACCCGAGTGCCTGCCCCAAGGGGGCGGCGGTCGCCCGGGCGCGGGAGAGGTCGCTGCTATAGAGCACATCGAAACGCTCGCCACGCCGGGCCAGCCCTTCGGCCAACCTTTCGGCCTGGGCGTGCCCGTGTGCGTTGAGCGGGATATCGGTATGACCCTGCAGACGGCCGCAGGCGTTCCAGTCGGTTTCGCCATGGCGGACAAGGACGAGAATGGTGGGGAGGGTGTTCATGGAGAAGGCAATCAGACAGTCAGGGCCAGCCACAGCCCAACAGGAACGAAGACCACGCTGGCCAGGTTGCCGATCAGGACGATCGACGCCATGCGGTCGGGCTCTTGGCGGTACAGTTCGGCCATCAGGAAGTTGAGCACGGCCGGGGGCAAGGCGCCAAACAGATAGACCAGCCCGGCCTCGCGACCGGTCAGCCCAAGGAGCGGCACCGCGAGCGCGGCGGCCGCCAGCCCGGTCAGTGGGCAGAGGACAGCACCCAGCACGCCTACCTTCCAGCCGGCCAGCTGGGTGTCCACCATGCGCACGCCCAGGGCGAACAGCATCAGTGGAATGGTGACATCGCCCAGCATCTTGAGCCCGATCATCAGCCCTTCAGGCAGATGCCAGCCCGCCAGGCCGAACAGCAGCCCGGCCGCGGTGGCCAGCACGATCGGGTTGCGCGCCAGCCCGGCAAAGCGGGTACTGCTGCTGAAGATGAAGGCGCCGAGGGTGAAATGCAGCAGGTTGGACACCACAAACAACACCACGAAGGCGTTGAACCCTTCACGGCCAAACGCCAAGAGTGCCAGCGGCAGGCCCATATTCCCGCAATTGTTGAACATTGTGGGTGGCTGCAGCGTGCGCTGGCTGAGACCGGAAAGCCGGATCAGGGGCCAGGCCAGCATGCCGGAAAACAGCACCACGACCACGGCGGCCGGAATCAGCTTCCAGTAGGCCAAAAGATGGAAGTCGCGTGCGGCCAGGGCGGAGAACACCAGGAGCGGCACGCATACATCCATATTGATGCGGTTGGTCACGCGCATGTCCGGCCGGGTGCGCCGGCCATAGACCCAGCCGGCCAGCACGATAACGAGTACCGGTAAGATGATGGTGAGAATGCGCTCGTGCATGCGTGCCTTCGGAAGAGCCTGGGCCGGAAGGTTGGCCGAAGGCTAGTGCAAACCGATGCCGGAGATCTCGCGCGCCAAGGTGGCGGCGTAGTTGTCGGTCATGCCACCGACCGCATCCAGCACACGCATGTAGGCTTCGTAGAGCGTCGGGGCCTGTTCGATATGCAGCTCGAAAAGGTCCAGCGCCAGCCGATCGCGCGGGCACAGCGCCTCTTCGCCCTGCATCATCCGGGTATGCACCGCCGGCACCACCACGTCCAGCACCGCACCCAGACAGGGGTAGGCGGCCAGCTCCGTCACCACCTTGGTCCGATGTCGGTAAACCTTGTGACTGCCCAGCTCCTTGGCTTCCAGCAGCGTCTCCTGCACCAACGGGTCACTGACATTGATGAGATCCTTGGCGGGGAAGGTGCCCGCCAACAGCGAGTCGTGGTGCAGCATGAATTTTTGTGCGATCTCGGCCACGCAGCGTCCGATGGCGATGCCGCGCAGCATGGCGCACTTCTGGCGGATGTCCTGGATTTCCCATACCCGCTCGTACTCTGTAAAGCCCGCGAACAGGCGCTCAAACTCGTGAAAGTCCAGAATGCCAATCTCCACTGCATCCTCAAGGTCCAGGATGGCATAGCAGATGTCGTCGGCCGCTTCCATCAGGTAGGAGAGCGGATGACGCACCCAGCGGGTGGCATCCAGCCGCACCAGACCCAGTTCCTCAGCCACCGCCTCGAAGTAGGGCAATTCGGTGCGGTAAATGTTGAACTTGTCCCGGGCTTGAGCCGCTTCGTCATCGGAGGTCCAAGGATACTTGATCAGCGCCCCCAGTGCCGCGGCCGTCAGGCGCATGCCGCCTTCGCCGGCATACATCTCCAGCGAGGTAACCATGCGCAGGCCGTGGGCATTGCCTTCGTAGGTTTGCACGTCTCGCCGCTGGGCATCGGTCAGCGGTGCCAGCAGGTGCACATGCTCAGGGCGCCGGAACCAGTGCCGCAGGGCATCCTCGCCGGTGTGGCCGAAGGGAGGGTTGCCGATGTCGTGCGCTAGGCAGGCTACCTGTACCACCGCGCCGATGTCGTAAGGCGTAAAGCCTCGCGGCAGTTGTCCTGCGTGCTCCAGCATTACCCCCACGCGGTTGCCGAGGCTTCGGCCAACGCTGGCCACCTCCACACTGTGCGTCAAGCGATTGTGTGTGTGGTCGTTGGTCGCCAGCGGGTGTACCTGGGTCTTACGTCCCAGGCGCCGGAAGGCGCTGGAGAACACTACCCGGTCGTGATCGATATGAAAGTCGGTGCGCAGGCCCGGGCTGCCTTCTTCGGTGGCGGGGGTACGGGTGCGGCAAACGGAGCCGTCTGCAAGCTTGAAACGCTGAGGGGAAAGCAGGCGCTGCCACTGCATGCGGTCGGGTGCGGTCATGGATGTCGCAACGAAGGTGGATACCTTGCCATCATACCGCAAGCCTTCCGTGCCAGCGGGCACGGGCGGACAAGACAAAAGGCCGGCGGGGCCGGCCTTTTGCAGGGTAAGCGGGGCTTACTTGGTGACTTGGTTGCCGATCAGGCCACCGATCGCAGCGCCACCGGCCGTGCCCCAGGCGCTGCCGCCGGAAAGGACGGCACCTGCCGCAGCACCGGCACCGGCACCAATGGCGGTGTTCTTTTCACGCTTGGTCATGTTGGAGCAGCCCGACAGCAGGGACAGGGCCAGGATGCCGGTAGCGAGTACTTTCAGGGTTTTCATTGTCATTTACTCCTTGAGCGGGGACGGAATATTGTTTTGTCTGGTTGAAGCGCACCGGCAGGCCCCGCAGGGCCCGCCGCAGCGGTGTTACTTGATCTGGTTGCCGATCAGGCCGCCGACGGCAGCACCGCCCACGGTACCCAATGCATCGCCACCGGAGAGCACGCCACCTACGGCGGCGCCGGTTGCGGCACCCAGCGCGGTGTTGCGTTCGGTGCGGGTCATGTTGGAACAACCGGACAGCAGAGCCAGGGCGAGCGCGCCCGAAGCGAGGACTTTCAGGGTTTTCATGGCTGGAGTCTCCTAAAGAGGTCAGGTACTGCTCGAAGGCCCTTCCTTCAGCATAGGAAAGGAAGGGGACATTTGCGTTGTCCACTTCCAAGCAAGAACAGTTCCCGCGTCGGCCCCCGCCCCTCAGGACCGGCGGCGCCATCGCTCCAGCCACGCCTCGGCGGGCGCGCCCGGCCGGTACTCCGCGCCCGTCCAGTAGCGGTAGGGCAGGGCAGCAATCTGGGCAAAAAGATCGTCAAAGGGCAGGGTGCCGCTGCCGGGCGCACCCCGACCGGGCACATCGGCGAACTGGATATGCCCGATGCGGGCCCAGTGCTTTGCAAGAAATGCCGTAATGTTGTCCCCGCTGCGTGCCAGATGGTAGAGATCGGCCTGCATGTATAGATTGGCGTGGGCCACATCTTCCAGCAGTGCAAGCATGTCATCGCCAGAGCTCACCAGAAAGCCGGGCATGTCGTGGCGGTTGATGGCCTCGAAGGTCGCGCGGATGCCATGTCCTGCCAGCAAGGCGGCAGCGTGGTGCAGGTTGGCCGAAAGCACTTCCAGTGCGGTTTCACGCGCCACTCCGGCAGGCAACCGCCCCGGCAGGATGTTGACCGCCTCCACCCCGAGCGCTTCGGCGTACGGCAGCAGGGTGGTGAAGGCTTGCCGGAATGCGCCCTGGCGGGCCGGATGGCAGGCGAGCCCAGCGCCGCCTTCCATCAGGTCGGCTGCCGGTAGATTGATCAGTACGACCGGCAGGCCGCTTGTCTGACTGGCAGCCACCAACTCCGCCAGCGGTGTCTGGTAGGGAAACTGGATCTCCACCGCTTCAAACCCCGCCGCGCGGGCAGCGTAGAAGCGGGCCCGCCAAGGCAGGTGGGTGTAGAGCAGGCTCAGGTTGGCCGAAAGTTTCAGCATCAGGCGCCCTCCGCGGTGGCGTAGAGGGCGATCACCTCACTCAGATCGGCCTCGCTCCGGCCGCCAGCCGCCACCATGCGCATCAGCTGTGTGGCCAGCGCCGCCAACGGCACGGCCGCCTCGCAGCTGCGCGCCACTTGCAGGGCGTTCTCAAGGTCTTTCAACAGGGTGGATACCTTCCACTGTACGGGTGCATGGCTGCGGTGGGCCATGCGCGGCGCCAGGATCTGGAAGGGCAGGGAGTCGGCAAAGCCGCCTGCCAATGCCGGTGCCAGCAGGCTCGCATCCACGCCGGACCTTTCTGCCAGCGATACCGCCTCGGCGATCAGCAGCGACTGTGTCGCTACGATCAGTTGATTGCACACCTTGGTCAGCTGCCCGGCGCCGCTGCCGCCCATGTGCGTTACCCGCTGGGCAAACGCCGCCAAGTAAGGGCGCACCCGTTCAAGCGCAGCGGCCTCGCCCCCCGCCATCACCACCAGGCGGCCTTCCTGCGCGCCGCGCACTCCGCCCGAGACCGGGGCATCCACCCAGCGGGCCCCACAGGTCGCTACCGTTTCCGCAAGCGTCCGGGTAGCCGCCGGGTCAATGGAAGAAAGATCCACCACTACTTGGCCTGGACGCAGGCTGGCCCTCAGACCCTGTGCGCCCGACACCACCTCCTGCACGGCTGCGGTATCGGCCAGACACAGGAAAATGATCTCGCACGTGGCTGCCATCTCCATAAGGGTGGCAGGCTGCGCACCGTCCGCCCTCAGGGCTTCGGCCTTGTCCAGGCTGCGATTCCACACCCATACGGCGTGCCCTGCCGCCAGAAGCCGGCGTGCCAGCGGCGTCCCCATCAAGCCCAGCCCTGCAAACCCAAGTGTCGGCATGTGTATTCTCCCTTGCATCGCGATTGCCATCAGCATAACGCAGGCAGCGACCATATCGACAGCCGGGTTCGGACGACTCACGCATTGAAGGGCAGGCCTGGCATGTGCTCGCGCGAGGGAGGAGAGGGCACTTGTGCTTCGATAAAGAAACACAATGCATTTTCTTGAAACAATCAATTGGAACAAAATGTGTTTAGCTATCACAATACCGTCACTGATTGATTAAACGTAACTCATCCAATCAACCGCAAGGAGTACGACATGCTGCAAAACCGTGAAGGCCAACGCGTTCCCAACGTAACGTTCCGTGTCCGTGAAAACAACGAGTGGAAGGATGTCACCACCGCCGACCTCTTCGAAGGCAAAACCGTCGTGGTGTTCTCCCTGCCGGGCGCGTTTACCCCTACCTGCTCGTCCAGTCACCTGCCGCGCTACAACGAACTGGCCCCGGCCTTCAAGGCCAACGGCGTGGACAGCATCCTTTGCGTGTCGGTCAACGACACCTTTGTGATGAACGAATGGGCTAAGGATCAGGAAGCCGGCAACATCATCATGGTGCCGGATGGCAACGGCGACTTCACCGAAGGCATGGGCATGCTGGTGGACAAGAACGACCTGGGCTTCGGCAAGCGTAGCTGGCGCTACAGCATGCTGGTGAAGGACGGCGTGGTCGAAAAGATGTTCATTGAGCCGGAAGAGCCGGGCGATCCGTTCAAGGTATCCGACGCCGACACCATGCTCAACTACATCAACCCCAACGCCAAGAAACCGGACCAGGTCGTGGTGTTCAGCAAAGTAGGCTGCCCCCACTGCGCACGTGCCAAGGCGCTGCTGGAAGAGAAGGGCTACGAGTTCGTTGAAGTGCCGCTGGACAACAAGGTACGCGGCAAGGTGCTCGGGGCCGTATCCGGCAAGATGACCGCCCCGCAGGTATTCATCAACGGCAAGCTGATCGGCTCTGCTGACGATCTGGCCGCCCATCTCGCCTGAGGCTTCGGCCAACCTGGCGCAACGTTTCTCCCGGCGGTTTCTGCCCTGACGCCGCCGGGGCCTTCCGGGCCGGCCCCGTGCCGGCTTCTTTTACCCCGTGTCGCAATGCGTGACGCTGCTTGGGCCGCGTGACGCATTGCCCCCCGAATCCGAAAAGCCGCAAGCCCGTATTCAGAAAGGACTGTTGCACATGCGCACCCTCAATATCGATATCGCTGTCATTGGCGCCGGCACCGCCGGCCTGGCTGCCTACCGTGCCGCGAAGGCACACGGGAAGAGCACTGTTCTGATCGAGGGCGGCCCGTACGGTACCACTTGCGCTCGCGTCGGCTGCATGCCGTCCAAGTTGCTGATCGCCGCGGCGGAGGCCGCCCACGAAGCACGCCACACCGCCCCGTTTGGCGTGCATGTGGACGGGGAAGTCCGCGTGGATGGCCGGGAGGTAATGGCCCGGGTACGCAGCGAGCGCGACCGTTTCGTCGGCTTCGTGGTGGCCAGCGTGGAAAACATTCCCGCCGAAGACCGGCTTCAGGGCTATGCCCGCTTCATTGACAACACCACGCTCGAAGTGGGCGAGGTGACAGTACAGGCCCAGCGCGTGGTGATCGCCACCGGCTCGTCCCCGGCCATTCCAGCCCCCTTCAGGGCGCTGGAAGACCGCCTGATCATCAACGACGACGTGTTCTCCTGGGAGGCCCTGCCCGAAAGCGTGGCGGTGTTCGGTCCCGGTGTCATCGGGCTGGAGCTTGGCCAGGCGCTGGCCCGGTTGGGCGTGCGCATTCGTGTCTTCGGTGTGGGCGGCGGGGTAGGGCCGCTGTCAGACCCTGCCATCCGCGAATATGCCCGTGAAACCTTCAGCCGCGAGTTCTATCTGGACCCCGATGCCCGCGTGGAAAAGATGGAGAAGGAAGGCAACCAGGCCGTACTGACTTTCATCGACCGTGAAGGCCAGCGCCAGACCGAACGCTTCGACTACGTGCTGGCAGCCACCGGCCGCACCCCCAACGTGCGCGGGCTGGGTCTGGAGAACACCACGCTGCAGCTGGACAGCCGTGGCGTGCCGATCTTCGACAAAGCCACACTGCAGTGCGGCACCAGCCCGGTCTTCATTGCCGGCGACGCCAACAACATCCTGCCGCTGCTGCACGAAGCCGCCGATGAGGGGAAGACCGCTGGCGAAAACGCAGCCCGCTATCCGCATGTCGCGGCCGGACACCGCCGTGCCCCGATCGGCGTGGTATTCACCGACCCGCAGATTGCCATGGTGGGCGAGCGCCAGGCCAGCCTGGCCGCCGACATTGAGGCCGGGCAGGTCGTGGTGGGGGTGGTCAGCTTCGAGGATCAGGGTCGCAGCCGCGTCATGCTGAAGAACCGTGGCCTGATGCATGTATACGCCGACAAAGCCACCGGCCGCTTCCTGGGCGCGGAATGGATCGGTCCGTGTGCCGAAAACATCGCCCACACCCTGGCCTGGGCATACCAACTGGGCCTGACGGTGCCGCAGATGCTGGAAATGCCGTTCTACCATCCCGTGGTGGAAGAAGGATTGCGCACCGCACTGCGCGATGCAGCTGCCCAGCTTCCTTCGGCCAACCTTGCCTGACATCCGGTTTCATCGCTGTCTCTCCTCTTGCCCCCGGCGTGCCGGGGGTTTTCTTTTGTACCGTGCAGATGGAGGAGGGCGGCACACCGCGCACGATGCAGACACGCAGGACGGCGCTGCGAGAATGTATCTACAAGTAGAGAAGAACCTCTGACAGCTGTCATTGCAGTATTTGCTGCATTGCTGACGCTGATCGTCACCATCGTGCTGTTTTTCTAGCCACGCAAACCCCGACGCGGGCACACGCAGCCTACTAGGCTCCGGCGGCTCTTCCGTTTTGGTGAAAGCTTCCTCCGGCGACCTGGTACAAGACACCCCGCGTGTGGGAAAAGAGCGACCCCATCATATTTGACATAACCACCCAGTATCGATTTCCGCGCTTGATTGCCGCCATCATGAGGTACGGGTAGGCGACGCTAGCGAAAGTGGGTAGTACTGCCCGCAGCTCCTTAAGGCGAGGACGCGCCCCCTGGAACAGACTCCAGGCGGCACTACCCAGCGGCGAGCTGGTCTAGCCTTTTATCCTCTCTAAGGACGGATAATGCTGGTTTTTCTTGTGCTCGCCGTAGTTGTTCTCCTGCTTATTGCTTTTTTTGCTCCCCATTTGAGGAAGAAGCAGGTTTCTACGCAATCTTCACCTTCTTCAAATGTTCGATTCGTCGCCCGTCGTCCTCTGACGGAGCGGGAGCAGGTCTGCGCGTTTCCGAGAATTCGGAAAGATGCGCCAGAAGGTTGCTGACTTCCTCGTCTGCCGGCGTGACTTCACCATTGCTGCGGTCGTAGAACTAGATGACCGCAGTCATCGGAACAAGCACGAGCAGGACAAGGCAAGGGATGAGGTGTGCAAGCAAGCGGGGCTTCTGGTCTTCCGTCTGCCGGCCACACCCGATAATGAGCCTGTCCAGCGCATGGCGGAGGTGCTCAGGCGCTTGGACAAGCAGAAGTTAGCGGAACAGTCGATTTAACATAAGACCGAAGCGTGCCTGTCGGTGGCAGTTCTGCCTGTAGAAATCCCGTTCGGTTTTCAACTGCTCGATCAAGTCTGCCTGCCGTTCGGCCAGGCGGTGAGCCATCTTTATGTCTGCCAAGATCGCCAGGTCTTCGGGGTGCAAGAATCATCGCCGTCGATGTGTGCGCCTGCAAATGGTCCTTTGTCGAGCCAGCCGGCTCGCTCTTTGAGGTCAAGGTACTTCAAGACCAGCACCGGAACCGTCGTCTTGCCGGAGCAGTACGCCTTGTACGTGGTGTGTGATACGCCGAGTTCTTTGGCGTTGGATTTCCAGAGTAGTGATGCTGCGCGTTCTATGGTCATGTCCAGGTCGTTGGGCACGCGAGGTAGTCTTGCCATCGAAGCAAAAGCCCGGCTTTTGGCCGGATCAAACCTCGCATAAACGAACATACGTAGTTCTACGTACCATCCTCTTAATTTGACATAATATGTATTATGCGAACTAAAGCATATTCTTCTCTGGTCTCTTCGATCTGCCTGTCGGGATCAGTCCCCATTTACGCCCTACGGCCGCGTGTGATGTCGGCTTGACGTATAATCCGGCCTTTATCGTATCGCCCGTAACCCTTTGTGCCACGAGGTAGCCCATGAGCCGCATCAGTCTTTCCCGTTTTCTCATCGAAGCCCAGCGAACAGAAGGCAACCTTCCGCCCGAACTGCGGCTGCTGATCGAAACCGTGGCCCGGGCATGCAAGGCGATCAGCCATTCGGTCAACAAGGGCGCGCTGGCCGGGGTACTGGGCGAAGCCGGCTCGGGCAACGTTCAGGGCGAAGCTCAGAAGAAGCTGGATGTAATCGCCAACGACATCCTGCTGGAAGCCAACGAATGGGGCGGCAGCCTAGCTGCCATGGCGTCCGAAGAGATGGAACTGCCGTACTCGATCCCCGAGAATTACCCGCGCGGCCGCTACCTGCTGCTGTTCGATCCGCTGGACGGCTCGTCCAACATCGACGTGAACATTTCGGTCGGCACCATCTTTTCGGTGCTGGAGTGCCCACCGGGCGATGTGGCCCCGTCCGAAGCGGACTTCCTGCAATCCGGCCGCCGTCAGGTGGCGGCGGGTTATACCGTCTACGGTCCTCAGACAATGCTGGTGCTGACCTTCGGCCACGGCGTGCACGGCTTCACCCTGGATCGGGAACAGGGCTCGTTCGTGTTGACGCATCCAGACATGCGCATTCCGGCCAGCACTAAGGAGTTTGCGATCAACATGTCCAACCAGCGCCACTGGGAGGCCCCGGTGCAGCGCTACGTCGGCGAGCTCTTGGCGGGCACCACCGGCCCGCTGGGCAAGGACTACAACATGCGCTGGGTCGCCTCGATGGTGGCCGAAGTGCACCGCATCCTGGTACGTGGCGGCGTGTTCATGTACCCCAAAGATGCTCGCGATCCTTCCAAGCCGGGCAAGCTGCGTCTGATGTACGAAGGCAACCCGATGGCCTTCATCGTGGAACAGGCTGGCGGCGCCGCCACCAACGGCCGGATGCCTATCCTTGATATCCAGCCTTCCAAGTTGCACGAGCGGGTAGCCATCTTCCTCGGCTCCCGCGAGGAAGTGGAGCGGGTAACCGCCTATCACGCGGCGGATTGACCCGCCCTACCAGGCGAGCTGGCACGTCTGGTGTCGAACTATTCTTACCCCGCGCCTTCCAACCTCCTGCGCCGCCAGGGGGTGGCGCCTGCCTGCAGGGCAGCCGCAACCGAACAGACGATGAGCTCCATGTCCCGATTACACCGCCTGGCCGCTGGCGTGGCCGTGCTGGCGCTGGCCCTGCCCGCCGCCGCTGCGCCCGCAGACGACCTGATTGCCGCACGCGATGCCTTCAAACGCAACGACATGAACACCCTGGCCCGGTTGGCCGAAACCTTCCCCTCGGACCATGTGCTGGCCCCCTACCCTGCCTTCTGGCTGGCATGGAAGGCGGCGGAGACCGATGACGATGCCACCGTTGAGCGGTTTCTCTCGCGTCAGGGCGAGAACCTGCTAACCGAACGCTTGCGCAACGAGTGGGTGAAGAGGCTGGGCCAGCGCCAGGACTGGGCCCGCACCGCCCGCGAGCTGGCCCGTCTGCCAGAAGACGGGCGCGACGAGGAAAGCCGCTGTTATGCCACGCTGGTGGACCTGCAGCAGGGACGGCCCGCAAACCTCCCCACCGCCTTTGAGGAGAGCCGTCCACTGCCGGAGGGCTGCAATCGGCTGATCGAGGCGGCAGCGCAGCGCCAGATGGTGGGGCCGGCCTGGCTGTGGAAGCGGGTACGCCTGCTCCTGGCCGGCAATTACCAGAGCCAGGCACGGCAGCTCGCCGCCTCGACCGGCCTGCTTGCCGATACCGCCCCTCTGGTCCAGCCGGCGCTGGCCGACCTCGGCACCGTGGCCGGACAGGAGGCGCGAGTGTTCGAGATCGTCCGCAAGGCGCGCAGCGATCTTCCGGGCGCCAGCACCCTACTCCAGACACTGGAACCGCAGCTCACCCGCGAACAGGCAGGATTTGCATGGGGCCAGCTGGCCACTCAGGCCGCACGCAAGCTCCAGCCTGCCCAGGCACTTGTGTGGTACGAGCGTGCCGACCCGGCGCAGCTGACCGACGATGACTGGTCCTGGCGCGCCCGCTCTGCGCTGCGACTGGAAAACTGGACGGGTCTGGATGTGATCGTGCGGGCCATGCCCTCAAGGTTGGCCGAAACCCCTGCTTGGCTTTACTGGCGAGGCCGGGCGCTGAAGGCGCTGGGACGCACGACCGAAGGACAGGTCCTGCTCGCCCGTGCGAGCCGTGGCCACCACTACTATGCGCTGCTGGCCCAGGAATCGCTGGGGACCTCTCTGAGCGAGCCCCCGGCGGGCGGTTCGCCCAGTGAGGCACAGGTCCGGCAGGTTTCGTCAGAGCCGGCCATCCGGCGGGCGCTGGAGCTTCACGAAATCGCCGGCCGCTACAGCCGGCCCGAGCTGCGCACCGATGCGCAGCGAGAATGGCGATGGGCGATGCGCAACCGCACTGACACCATGCTGTTGGCTGCGGCGGAGGCAGCGCGACGCGCCGGCTTTTACGACATGGCGATCTACAGTGCCGAGCGCACCCGGGAAGAGCATGACTTCTCGCTGCGCTACCTGACACCCTATCGTGACATCACCCGCCGCTACGCCGGCGAGCTGGGCATCGACGAAGCCTGGGTGTACGGGCTCATCCGCCAGGAAAGCCGCTTCGTGAATGTGGCCCGCTCCGGTGTGGGCGCTTCGGGTCTGATGCAGTTGATGCCGGCGACCGCCAAGTGGGTGGCCGGCAAGATCGGGCTGGGCCGCTACGTCGTTAATGATGTGGACACCAACATCCAGTTGGGCACCTGGTATCTGCGCCACGTGCTCGACACGCTGTCCGGCAGCCCGGTGCTGGCCACGGCCGCCTACAACGCAGGCCCCGGTCGTGCACGCGGCTGGCAGGACAGCCGGCCGCTGGAGGGCCCGATCTACGCGGAGACCATCCCGTTTGATGAAACACGCGACTATGTGCAAAAAGTGATGGCAAACGCGGCATACTATGCCGGCGGCCTCAACCGTTCGCCCTTGGCGCTTTCCGGGCGGATGGGCGTCGTACCCGCCCGCTAGCGCGGGATAGGCCGCCCGCCCTTTCCGACCGCCGCAACCTGGCGGATGGCGTGGCCCGGCATGACCGGGCCACGCAGTTTCTGATGGAGGAAAACACATGTACCCGATCCTGCGCGTTGCCGTCATCGGCGGCAGCGGTTTTGTTGGCAGCTATGTGGCCGAAAAGTTGTCCGAGGCCAGTTTCGAAACCACCATCGCTACTCGCAACCCGGAGCACACGCGCCGCGAGCCGCTGCTGGTTCTGCCCAAGGTGCTGCTGGCCACGGCGGATGTACATGACGACGCCTCGCTCGAAAGCCTGGTGGGCACGCACAACGCGGTGATCAGCATGGCGGGCATCCTGCACGGTTCGCGCTCGGCATTCGAAACCGTGCACGTGCGGCTGGTGGAACGCATCATCGCCGCCTGCAAGAAAACCGGGGTACGCCGCTTGGTGCATATCAGCGCCCTGGGCGCCGCACCGGACGCACCCAGCGATTATCAGCAGACCAAGGGCATCGCTGAACAGCGGATCGCAGAGAGCGGGCTGGACTGGACTATCCTGCGTCCTTCGGTCGTCTTCGGCGCCGGCGACAACTTCCTCAACATGTTCGCCCGCCTGCTGAAGGCGGCCCCCTTCATGCCGCTGGCCGGAGCGGACACCCGCATGCAGCCGGTCTGGGCCAACGACGTGGCGCAGGCGGTGGCCAACGTCCTGCCGGACCCGGCCACCTTCGGAATGAAGCTGGATCTTGCCGGGCCGCGCGTATACACCCTGCGCGAACTGGTGGAGTACGTAGGCCGCCTGACCGGACACGAGCGCTCGATCATTGCCGTCCCACCCTCGGTGGCCATGCTGCAGGCCGGGCTGATGGAAGTGATGCCAGGTCCCACTCTGATGAGCCGCGACAATGTGCGCTCGCTGAGTGTAGACAACGTCAGCGAGGCGCCCTTCCCTACCGAGGTGCTGGGCTTCTCCCCCACTCCGCTCGAAGCGGTCGCGCCCCACTATCTGGCTGACGACGAATACAACCATCGCTTGAATCTGTACCGCTCCACGGTAAGGCGCTGACGTGAAGGTCTACATCGTTGGGGGGGCCGTGCGCGACCGTCTCCTGGGCCTGCCAGTCAAGGACCGTGACTGGGTGGTGGTGGGCGCCACGCCGGAGCAAATGCGCGCCCAGGGTTTCCGGCCCGTGGGCAAGGACTTTCCCGTCTTCCTGCACCCGGAGACGCACGAGGAATACGCCTTGGCGCGTACCGAGCGCAAGACAGCGCCGGGTTACCATGGCTTCACCTTCCACGCTGCCCCCGACGTTACGCTGGAAGAGGACCTGGGCCGGAGGGACCTGACCATCAACGCCATGGCCGAGTCGGATGATGGCACGCTGGTGGACCCGTTCGACGGTCGGCGCGATCTCGAACTGCGGCTCCTGCGCCATGTGGGGCCGGCTTTCGTGGAAGACCCGGTGCGCATCCTGCGGCTGGCCCGGTTCGCGGCACGCTTCGGCTTTGGGGTCGCGCCGGAGACGCTGGCGCTGATGCGTAGCATGGTGGCCAGTGGCGAAGTGGACGCTCTGGTGCCCGAGCGTGTGTGGCAGGAGATCGCGCGGGGCCTGATGGAAGACGTGCCTTCGCGCATGTTCCTCGTACTGCGCGAGTGCGGCGCGCTGGCCCGCCTGCTGCCAGAGGTGGATGCCTTGTTCGGGATACCGCAGCGCGCGGACTACCATCCGGAGGTGGACACGGGCGACCATGTGATGCGGGTGGTGGATTATGCCGCTTCGGCCAACCTGCCGCTGCCGGCCCGCTTTGCCGCGCTGATGCACGATCTGGGTAAGGCGCTGACACCACCGGAGGTCCTGCCCCGTCACATCGGCCACGAACCCCGGGGGGAGAAGCCCTTGCTGGCGCTGTGCGAGCGGCTGCGGGTGCCCGCCGACTGCCGGGACCTGGCGCGCCTGGTCACGCTGTACCACACCAAGGTGCACACTGCCGGGCAGCTGCGTCCGGATACCGTGCTGCGGCTCTTCCGCGACACTGACGCACTGCGACGGCCGGAACGCTTCGGCCAACTGCTGCAGGCATGCATTGCGGATGCACGCGGCCGGCTGCACTTCGAATCGGCCCCCTACCCTCAGGCCGATTGGCTGCAGGCAATGCTTGAGGCCGCGCGCGCGGTGGATGCCGGCGAGATTGCGCGTCAGTGCCAGGATAAGCGGGCCATCCCCGAGGCAGTGGACAAGGCCCGGGTAGCGGCCATTGCCGCCTGCAAGGCAGGGCTTGCGATTGCGGACTGAGCCTGAAGGCTGTCAAAGTAAAAAACCGAAGCTTCTGCCTCGGTCCTGATAGGTTCCATGCCAACCCCCAGCCCGCCGCCTTCTCGGCGGGGGACGGATTCAGGCGTGTTGCCGGAGGCCTTCGCGCTGGCGCACCTGCTCGAACAGGCACAGTGTAGCGGCCATGGCCACATTGAGGGATTCCGCCGTGCCCGGCATCGGGATGCGCACTCTACAGTCCGCTTCGGCCAACAGGCCCGCCGACACCCCCGCACCTTCATTGCCCATGACGAACGCCACCGGCCCGGTCAGGTCTACACCGTAGAGCGAGCTGCTGCCTTCCAGATGCGTCACCAGCTTGCGTCCACGGTAAGTCTGTAGTGCCGCCACCAGATCAGCGTTTTCCTGCAGGTTGAGCGCGAAGTGCGCCCCCATGCCGGCCCGTAATACCTTGGGTGAGTAGACTTCGGCACAACCTCGCGACAGCAGAACGTCGCGCACCCCGGCTGCGGCGGCCGAGCGCAGGATGGTGCCCAGATTACCCGGGTCCTGGATATCTTCCAGCAGCAGCCAGTCCCGGCCCGCCTGCGCAGCACGGGCGGGTGGCCGCCGACACAGGGCCACCAGTTCCGGTGCGGAGGAAAGCGCGCTGATCCGGCCCAAGGCCCCCTCACTGAGCACGGCCGGCTGGCACCCCTCGGGCAGGCTCGCCAGCAGAGCCTGCACTTCAGTGTGCTCTAGTGCCTGCCGGTTGAAGAACACCCCCTCCACCCCCCAGCCAGCCGCCAAGGCCGCCTGAAGCAGGTGCAGGCCTTCCAGCACCAGCAACCCGTCGCGGCGGCGGTCCCTTGTGTGTTCCATGTATCGGGCCAGACGCTTGACCGCGTCGTTATGGGGAGAGCTGATTTCTTTCAAGAGCTGGAAACCTTCAGAAGCGATGTGTAAGCCGGGTGATCAGCGACTTGAAGCCGTGATAGCTATCCTCGTCGATGGCACGGCCGCTGTTGCCGTGATCGACATAGAACACGCCTGCCAACGTCTGTCCCGAGAACAGCGTCAGCAGCGCAAAATCACTCTCGCCGCTGAGTGTGAAGAAAGGATCACCGTATTTCTGCCGCAGCTGTGCCCGCACTGCGGCCGGCGCATGGAAACTCTGCGGCTTGCTGGTCAGCAGGGCGAAGAAGCTGCCTGGCTCCAGCTCAATGCGCGCGCGCCGGAGGGGCTGATCCTCTGCCACCCCCAGCTGATAGCGCAGCCGCAGATGATGGTTGTCTCGGACGTACTGAAAAAACAGCACCCGTTCGAAGTGCAGGTCGTTGGCGAGGTGACGCATGGCTTCGCGGATGGAGAGGTCCAGCTGCTCCGCATCGGTCAGCGTGCTGACGGCATGCTGACGCGGCCGGTGGTACTCTCCCTCCAGAAGCAGCAGGGCCTTCGCCGGGTGCGCATAACCCGGCGCCCGAGGATGCAGGGCCACTTGGCGCACAGCGTTCACGACCCCACCGTATGCCTCTTCAAAGGTCAGGCCCGTCAGGCGGGCCGCGGCCTCGATCCCAACCGTCCAGGTCGCACGCCACCACCCTTGCTCCAGCCCGTTGGCAGTGGCCACCGCCAGCCTCAGGATCTGCTTGCGGCGTGAAGCGCCCCCCTGTTTGCCCAGCAGGGCCAGCAGTCCAACTGGCAGAGGCATGGTCCGTACAAACGCTTCCAGGAGTTGCGGATAGGCCACTCCGAAAGTTTCCGATACTGCCTGCAGCAGTGGCTTGTCGGGGATGTCGTTGCGATAAATGAGATAGAAGCAGGCCGGCAGGTTGTACAGCAAGGCTGCCATGTAGCAGTCTTCAACTTTCAGTTCGCCCGCCTGTGACAGCCATGTCTTGGCAAGGATGGCCGCTACCCGGCCACGTGCAAGCCAGTCGCCCACCGCCTCGATCACTTCTGGCGACAGCCGGCCCGGCACGGATTCGAGAGGAGTCAGGCGACCGAAGCGGCCGAGCGCACCCTCCAGCCCGATCAGCATCAGGATCTTCTCGACCGAAGGCAGCACGTCGTGCTGCTGCAGCGAACGCGAACCACCCACCATGCGCATCAGGTCGAACAGCAGCAGCGGGTCCGACAGGCACAGGTTGGCCATGTCGGTGAAACGGATGAGATCGCTATGACGCGCGCAGGCTTGCCGCAGGTCGGACAGGGTGTCCGGCAGGATGGGCCAGCGCCTTTCGGCAATCGACTGCAACCAGTTAGCGAGCTCCATGGGGACGGTGCCAGATCAAGAGTTCTTTCTGAAGCGGACCGCTGAGCGCAATACGCGCATCAGGCTCCACCGCCGGTACTTCAAAACTGTTGCTGACCAGCAGGCTGCCGGGGCCTGCCTCGCTGCAGAACTTCTGCCACACCCGCGCCATCGGTGCAGGGGACAGGAATACATATACCGCATTGTAGGGCTGCCAGGACATGGCCCAGAAGTTCTGTGAGGAAAGTCGCACTCCTGCTGGCGAGCCGGCGCGCCACCAGCGCCACTGCGCCAGCAGACGTGCAGCCCAGGCATTTTCACAGGCCTCTACCGTGACATCGGGGCGAAGGCCGTGCAGAAGCAAAGCCAGCCGCGCATCGGCCGAACCGGCCTCCAGCAGCCTGGCACTCTCAGGCAGCAGCGCTGCCAGGCGGTGGGCAGCTTCCTCGGACGAGCGGTAAAAGGGCACCTGTTCCAGCAGGGCGTTGCGACTCAGAGCAAAGGTAAGCACCAGCGCCAGCAGGTAAAGCCAGGGCGACAGGCCCAGGGACAGGGCGGCCACCACGACCGGCATGAAGAAGAGATGCAAGAGCCGCACCCAGCCCGGAGCGTGCCAGGCGGCAGCCAGCACGAACGCTGCCAGCCCCTGCAGACCCGCCCACCCCATGGGAGCAGCCAGCGGGGCCACCAAGAACCACGCCAGCAGCCCAGCAAGAAGCTGGAGACCGGCATGACGCAGCGCCTGCCCCAATCAGCCGCCCCCGGCCACTGCGGGCGCGGATGCTTCACCTGCGGCTCCTGCCGCACTGTCCTTGACGCCGTCGTTCAGAATGGTGCGCTCGGTTTCCTTGTTGAGCACGACGATCGCAATCCGGCGATTCTCCGGACTGAAGACATTGCCCGGATTGAGCGGATCGGCCGCAGCCAGACCGACCACACGCAACACCTTGTCCTGCATCAGCCCGCCGGCGATCAGCTCGCGACGTGCGGCGTTGGCACGGTCGGCAGAAAGCTCCCAGTTGCTGTAGCCGCCCTGCCCGCCCGAATACGGTGTGGCGTCGGTATGCCCCGAAATGCTGATGCGGTTGGGCAACTGGTTCAGGTCGCGCGACAGCTCCTGCAAGATGGCACGGGTATGCGGCATCAACTGCGAACTGCCCGAAGAAAACATAGGCCGGTTCTGCTCATCGATCAGCTGGATCTTGAGCCCTTCCGGGGTCAACTCCAGCTTGACCTGGTTGCGGTATTCCTTGAGCAGATTGCTCTGATCGATGGCGGACTGGATTTTGCGCTGCAGCTGGCTGAGGCGGCTCTTCTCAGCCTCCACCTCCTGTTCGCGCGCGCCGCGCTTCACCTGACCGGCCTGACGGGTAAGGTCAGTGCCCCCGCCCTTGATCACGGACTGAGCGTCGCCGGCCCCCTCGCCGCCCGACAGCGCCACCTTCAAGGGGGTACGGAAGAATTCGGCAATACCGGCCAGCGTGCCCTGCGAAACCGAGCCCAGCAGCCACATCAGAAGGAAGAAAGCCATCATCGCCGTCACGAAGTCGGCGTAGGCGATCTTCCATGCGCCGCCGTGGTGGCCGTGGCCGCCCTTCTTGATGCGTTTTACGATGATGGGACGTTGGGATTCATCGGCCATGTAAAGCTCCGCGCCTAAGGCTTACTTGGCCTTGGCCTGTTTGACGTGGTCTTCCAGCTCCTTGAAGCTCGGACGATCGTGCGAGGCGAGAACCTTGCGTCCGAACTCGACGGCTACCTGCGGCGCATAGCCGTTGAGACTGGCCAGGAGCGTCACCTTGACGGTCTGCAGGATGCGTGTCTGGTCCTCGAGGCGGTATTCCAGAATCTTGGCCAGCGGGGCGATGAAGCCGTAACCCAAGAGAATACCGAGGAAAGTACCCACCAGCGCTTTGGCAATCAGCAGGCCCAGTTCGGCCGGTGGCGCCCCCACCGACTCCATGGTGTGCACCACGCCCATCACACAGGCCACGATACCGAAGGCTGGCATGCCATCGGCCATCGAGTTAACCGCGGAAGGGACGATGGCTCCCTCGTGATGATGGGTTTCGATTTCCACGTCCATCAAGTTTTCGATCTCGAAGGCATTCAGGCTGCCCCCCACCATCAGGCGCAGGTAGTCGGTGATGAACTCCACCAGGTGATGGTCGGCCAGGATCTTCGGATATTTGGAAAAGATCGGGCTGGCTTCGGGATTCTCCACGTCGCCTTCGATCGACATCAGACCTTCCTTGCGCACTTTAGAGAGCAGCTCGAACAGCAGGGCGAACAGCTCCATGTAGACGGCCTTGCTGTACTGCGCCCCCTTGAACACGGTGGGCAATGCCTTGAGCGTGGCCTTGAGCGGTGCCCCGCCATTGGCGGTCACGAACGCACCCAAGGCCGCCCCCCCGATCATCACCAGCTCCAGCGGCTGGAACAGCGCTGCCAGGTGGCCGCCGGCCATGGCAAAGCCACCGAACACCGAAGCCAGAACGATGATGTAACCGATTGCAACGAACATGCGCGAAAGTCCTGTGGGAGGATGCGGAATGAAGCACCTAGTCTATACGAAACAGCCGGGGCTTCACGCAATAAAAAAGCGGGCTGATTGTATCAAACCCGCTTTGCCGCAACCAAAAAAACCGTGTCCGGAATCAGCCGGCCATGCCTTTTTCGCGCACCACCTTCTCGAAACGCTCCAGGCAACGCCCGGCCACGCCCAACATTTCGTCGATCTCGGCCTTGGTGATCACCAGGGGTGGCGCAGCCACGATGTGGTCGCCGCACGCACGCATGATCAGGTTGTTCTCGAAGAAGATGTCCCGGCACATCGTCCCGGCGGTACCCCACTCCGGGAAGAGCTCGTGGGTGGCCTTGTTGCGCACCAACGTGAAACCTTGGATCAGGCCCACTCCACGCACGTCGTCCACATGGTCGAAGTTGCCGAAGGTGGCACGCCAGCGCTCCTGCATGTAGGGGCCGGTCTCATTCTTCACGCGGTCCACGATGCCTTCATCGCGCAGGGCCTTGACGTTGGCGTGGGCTACGGCCGCTGCCACCGGGTGGCCCGAGTAGGTGAACCCGTGGTTGAAGTCGCCCCCGGCGACGAGCACGTTCGCTACCCGATCACCGACGAACACTGCCCCAATCGGCAGATAGCCGGAGGACAGGCCCTTGGCAGTGGTGAAGATGTCGGGACGGAAGCCCATCGTCTGCTGGCCGAACCATTCACCGGTGCGTCCGAAACCGCAGATGACCTCGTCCGCCACCAAGAGCACGTCGTACTTGCGGCAGATGCGCTCCACCTCAGGCCAGTAAGTGGACGGCGGGATGATCACGCCCCCAGCGCCCTGAATCGGCTCGCCGACGAAGGCAGCCACCCGTTCTGGCCCCACCTCGAGGATTTTGTCTTCCACCCAGCGCGCGGCGGCCAGGCCGAATTCCTCCGGTGTCATGTCCTTGCCGTACTTGTACCACCACGGCTGCTCCACATGCTCGATGCCAGGAATTGGCAGGTCGCCCTGCTCGTGCATATAGGTCATACCGCCGAGGCTGGCACCGCCGATGGTGGAGCCGTGATAGCCGTTCCAGCGGCCGATGAGCACCTTTTTCTCGGGCTTGCCCTGCACCGCCCAGAAGTGGCGCACCATGCGCATCATGGTGTCCACCGATTCCGAGCCGGAGTTGGTGTAGAAGATATGGCGGAAGCCCTCCGGCGCCACTTCCGAGAGCAGGTGGGAGAGCTCCACCACCGCAGGATGGGTGGTCTTGAAGAAGGTGTTGTAGTACGCCAGGTCTTCCATCTGGCGTCGCGCCACCTCGGGCAGGTCCTTGCGGCCGTAGCCGATGTTCACGCACCACAGGCCCGCCATGCCGTCGATGATCTTGTGGCCTTCGGAATCCCACAGATGGATGCCTTCGCCGCGCGTGATGACGCGGGCGCCCTGCTGGTTGAGCGAGTGGGGGTCGGTGAAGGGATGCAAATGGTGGGCGGCGTCCAGCTCGCGCCATTGTTCGGTCGTGCGTGCAGTTTGCATCGGAAGACTCCTTTGTTTTCTCTCTGGTTATCCAGGTTGGCCGAAGCGCTTCGGCCAACCTGCGGGCGTTGTCGCGGGTTCTTATTAAACGTGCAGTAGCAGGAACTTGCGCTCCCACGGGCTGATCACGCGGAAGTATTCGGAATACTCCCTTTCCTTCATCCCCACGTACATCTTCACGAAGCGTGGCCCCAGCACCTCGGCCAGCTCGTGGCAGTCGCGCATCTTCACCAGCGCATCCTCGGCGCTGTGCGGGAACTGGAACGGCAACTCGTACGCATCGCTCTGGCGCGGCTCGGTGGGCTTGATCTTCTGCGTGATCCCCAGATAGCCGCAGGCCAGCGTGGCCGCCATGGCGATATAAGGGTTCACGTCGACCCCGGGTACCCGGTTCTCGATACGCCGGGCCGCCGGCGAGGAATGCGGCACGCGGAAGCCGACGGTACGGTTGTCGTACCCCCACTCAACGTTGGTGGGAGCGGCGGTATAACGGCTCAGACGCCGGAAGGAGTTCACGTATGGCGCGAAAAGCGGCATGGACTGCGGCAGGTATTTCTGCAGCCCGCCGATGAAGTGGAAGAAGTGGTCCGAAGGCGAGCCGTCCTCATTGGTGAAGATGTTGCGCCCGGTATTCTTGTCCACCACGCTCTGGTGGATGTGCATCGCGCTACCCGGCTCGTTTTCCATCGGCTTGGCCATGAAGGTGGCGTACATGTTGTGCCGGAAGGCCGCCTCGCGCACGGTGCGCTTGAACAGGAACACCTGGTCTGCCAGATCCAGCGGATTGCCGTGCAGGAAGTTGATCTCCATCTGCGCGGTACCAATCTCGTGAATCAGCGTATCCACCTCCAGGTTCTGCGCATGGCAATAGTCGTAGATGTCCTCGAAGAGCGGGTCGAACTCGTTGACGGCATCGATCGCATACGAACGGCGCCCGAATTCCGCACGCCCCGTGCGCCCCACGGGCGGCGACAGGGGGATATCCGGATCCGGATTGGGCGACAGCAGGTAGAACTCCATTTCCGGCGCCAGCACCGGGGCCCAGCCCAGCTCATCGAAAAGGCCGATCACGCGCTTGAGTACGTTGCGCGGCGCCACGTCCACGGGGGCGCCGTCCGAACGGTAGCAGTCGTAGATCAGCTGGGCGGTCGGGTCGGTGGCCCAAGGCACCAGGCGCAGGGAATTGGGGTCCGGCTGTAGGACCATGTCCGGGTCGGTCAGGTCCAGCATGCTGTCATCGGGATAGTCGCCGGTTACGGTCTGGATAAGGACCGCTTCGGGCAGGCGCATTTCCGGGTCGGAAATGAACTTGTCCTTCGGAACGATCTTGCCGCGGGCCACGCCCGTCATGTCCGGCAGGATACATTCCATCTCCGTAATGCGATGTTCTCGCAGCCATTCAACGATCTGATTGTTCATCTTCGAGTTTCCTCTATTTATCCGGCCGGTGATCCGGCTCTGCAAGACCGGGTGGTCTAACGGTTACGACGCTCGCAGCGCTGGCGGCAGGCCTTGCCAAACGCATCGAACAGGGCGCGCGATACCGGATTGGAGGCGTACTTCCACTCCGGATGCCACTGTACGGCGTAGGCAAAGCTGCGTGCGTCACGGACACGGTAGGCTTCGATCAGCCCGTCATCCGCCAGCGCCTCCGCCACCAGCCCTTCGGCCAGGCGGCGGATGCCCTGCTGATGCAGGGAGTTGACCTTGACGGTATCGGTGCCAAGCCACTGGCGCAGCAGGCTGTCGGGCTCGAGGTGCAGGGCATGGGCGGGGCCGTACATCGCTTCCAGGTCCTCGGTCTGAGGCTCGCGATGATCGTTGAAGCCCTCCTCTTCCTGCACGTGCTGGTAGAGCTCCCCTCCGAGCGCTACGTTGATCTCCTGAAAGCCTCGGCAGATGCCAAAGAGCGGAATTTCCTGCTCCAGAAGCCGGCGGATCAGCGGCAGGGTGGTGGCGTCACGCTGCGGATCGTGCAGTGTGCCTTCACGGCTGGCAGGCCCAGCATAATGGTGCGGCTCGATATTGGACAGCGAGCCCGGCAGCAGCACTCCGTCCACCAGGTCCAGTAGCGTGTCGATGTCCGTCTGCTCGCCCAGTGCCGGAATCAGGAGCGGCATGCCGCCCGTACCGCCCGCAGCGGCAGCCACGTATTTTTCCCCCACCGCATGGAACGGCAGGTGGCCGATCGCCTTGATGTCACAGGGAATACCGATGACAGGTTTGCGCATGTAGTCCTCGCTTGTCGGGTTCAGCCGGCGGCCTTGATGGCTTCCACCGGGTCGGTGTAGGTCAGCCCCAGATC
Source organism: Gulbenkiania mobilis (assembly GCA_004346645.1). GTDB lineage: Bacteria > Pseudomonadota > Gammaproteobacteria > Burkholderiales > Chromobacteriaceae > Gulbenkiania > Gulbenkiania mobilis. The sequence goes on along the minus strand of SMDA01000005.1, from coordinate 160,160 downwards.
ATGCGCTACGGCGGCATAGGTGACCTTGCCGTGGCAGATATTCAGACCGTTACGCAGATGGGCATTGTCCAGAAGCGCCTGCTTCCAGCCCTTCTTCGCCAGTTCCAGCGTATAAGGCAAGGTGGCATTGTTGAGCGCCTGCGTCGAGGTGCGGGCCACACCGCCGGGCATGTTGGCCACGCAATAGTGGACGATGCCGTCCACCATATAGATCGGATCCTGATGGGTAGTGGGCCGGCTGGTCTCGAAGCAGCCGCCCTGGTCGATGGCGACATCCACCAGCACCGCTCCCGGCTTCATTGTCTTGAGCATGGCACGGGTCACCAGCTTGGGGGCGGCAGCGCCCGGCACCAGCACCGCACCAATCACGAGGTCGGCCTCGCGAATCATGTCCTCAATGTTGGCAGCATTGGACATCAGCGTCTTGATGTGGCCGCCGAAGGTCATGTCGATTTCCTTCAGTCGCGGCAGCGATTTGTCCAGCAGGGTGACATCGGCACCGAGACCCAGCGCCATCCGGGCAGCGTTGAGCCCTACCACACCGCCACCGAGCACGATCACCTTGGCGGGTGCCACACCGGGCACTCCACCCAGCAGCACGCCGCGGCCGCCCTGTGCCTTTTCCAGCGCATGCGCACCGGCCTGGATCGCCATACGGCCTGCCACTTCAGACATCGGCGCCAGCAAGGGCAGACCGCCACGGTCGTCGGTGACGGTTTCATAGGCGATGGCCACCGCACCGGATTCCATCAGCAGCTTGGTCTGTTCCGGATCGGGTGCCAGGTGCAGGTAGGTGAACAGTACTTGGCCTGGTCGCAGCATGCGGCACTCGGTAGGCTGGGGTTCCTTCACCTTCACGACCATGTCGGCCTGGGCAAACACCTCTGCCGCGCTGGAAGCGATGGAGGCGCCTGCCTGGAGGTATTGTTCGTCTGCATAACCGATCGCCAGACCTGCCTGCGTCTGCACCATGACGCGGTGGCCGCTTGCAACCAGTTCGCGCACACCCGAGGGGGTCAACCCCACCCGGTACTCATGGTTTTTGATCTCCTTGGGAACGCCGATTAACATAGCTGTCTCCTCTGCCGGTGTAGGGGTCTATCAAGCGCCGGTCGTTTAAAAAAATTCACATTACGCTTGCTACCTTCCACTGATTTTGACTATAAACTCCGCAAGTTGCAAAGAAAAGCGTTTTTGCGACGCAACAGATTCCGGGGCAAATGGTCGATATACTCATCAGCGGACGTCTAAAATTATTAACAAACAGGATGGAACCCGCCACAATGGATGTTGGAGCCCGACTCAGGATGGTGCGTGAGCGGTTTGGTTACTCGCAACGCGAGCTGGCCAAACGTGCAGGCGTCACCAACGGCACCATTTCGCTGATCGAACAGAACCGCGTGAGCCCGTCGATCAGCTCGCTGAAGAAAGTACTCGAGGGGCTGCCGATCACGCTGGCCGAATTCTTCACCTTTGACGCCGAGCCCCAGCAGCCGCGCGTGTTCTATACCGCTGACGAACTGCCCAACCTTGGCAACGAGCAGATCAAGCTCATGCTGGTAGGCACCGGCCACGAGCGGCGCGACATTGCCATCCTGCGCGAGGTGTACGAGCCGGGCGCCGACACCGGCCCGGACATGCTGGTGCATGAGGGACAAGAAGGCGGCGTGGTGATCAAGGGACGCATGGAGCTGACCGTCAACGGTGAGACCCGTCTGCTTGCCCCCGGCGATGCGTATTACTTCGAGAGCAAGCTGCCGCACCGATTCCGCAACCCGGGCCCGGAGCACTGCGAGATCGTCAGCGCCAGTTCGCCCCCCACGTTTTGACGCCCGGGCAGCTTAGGCTGCCTGGCCCACCATAAAAGAGGAGAATCCGATGGCCCGCACTCACCAAGAATGGACCCAGCTTGCCGATAGCCTGCAGATCGAGCATCGCGCCTTCATCGGCGATGGCTACTGCGAAGCGGCCGACGCGCGCACCTTCGACTGCGTCAACCCCGCCAACGGCCGGTTGCTGGCCAAGGTGGCCTGGTGTGGCGAGGGGGAGGTGAACAGGGCCGTCAGCCAGGCGCGTGCCGCCTTCGATGACGGACGCTGGTCGGGCCTGGCTCCCTTGGCACGCGCGCGCATCCTGAAACGCTTTGCCGCCCTGATCCGTGCTCATTCCGACGAGTTGGCGCTGCTGGAGACGCTGGACATGGGCAAGCCGATCGGTGACTCCACCAGCGTGGATGTCCCGGGGGCTGCATATTGCGTGGAATGGTTTGCCGAAGCCATCGACAAGGTGGGCGGCGAGGTGGCGCCGGTCGATCCGCGCCTGGTGGGGCTGGTGACGCGTGAACCGGTGGGCGTGGTGGCCGCAGTGGTGCCTTGGAACTTTCCCATCCTGATGGCCAGCTGGAAGTTCGGCCCGGCCTTGGCCGCCGGCAACGCGGTGATCGTCAAACCTTCGGAAAAATCGCCCCTCACCGCGATCCGCCTTGCCGGACTGGCGCGGGAGGCCGGCATTCCGGAAGGGATCTTCCAAGTGCTGCCGGGTGCGGGGGATGTCGGCCGTCTCTTGGCTCTGCACATGGAGGTGGACTGCATCGCCTTCACCGGTTCCACCGGCGTGGGCAAGCTGATCGCAGGGTACGCAGCAGAGTCCAACCTCAAGCGTACCTGGCTGGAACTGGGGGGCAAATCCCCCAACATCATCCTGGAAGACTGCCCCGACATCGAGCGGGCGGCACGCGCCGCGGCTGGTGGCATCTTCTTCAACATGGGCGAGATGTGCACAGCGGGCTCGCGCGCGCTGGTCCACCGTTCGGTGAAGGAGCCCTTCCTTGCAGCGTTGCGCAAGGCGGCCGAGGGCTACTATCCGGGCGACCCGCTCAACCCGGCCACCCGCATGGGGGCAATCGTGGACCGCATCCAGTACGACAAGGTGCTGTCCTACATCGCCAAGGGCCGCAGCGAAGGCGCCCAACTGGTGTGTGGCGGAAGCGCAGCCCTGTCCGAGACCGAGGGCCTCTTCATCGAGCCCACCGCCTTCGACTGCCCGAAGCCGGACCTTACCATCTGCCGAGAGGAGATCTTCGGACCTGTGTTGTCAGTCATTACCTTCGACACGGTGGACGAAGCGGTCCGTATCGCCAACGACACCGAGTATGGGCTTGCCGCCGCGGTATGGACTTCCAATGTCAGCACTGCGCACCAAGTGGCACGGCGGCTGCGCGCCGGCACCGTCTGGGTAAATTGCTACGACGAGGGTGGCGATATGAATTTCCCGTTCGGCGGTTTCAAGCAGTCGGGCAACGGCCGGGACAAGTCGCTGCATGCGCTCGAGAAGTACACCGAGCTCAAGAGCACTGTGATCAAGCTCTAAAGCCGGGGCATCCATCTCCCCTGCCCGTATAAGCCAAAGGCCGCTTCTCAGGCGGCCTTTTTTATGTTCAGCGAAACCGGATGTGGGCTTGTGGCGTGAGCAGCGCGAGCCAGATACGCATCCCTTCGGCCAACCTCGGGCCTTGTCCGGACACCAGAAGCAGTCCGGCGGCAATCAGGGCAAAACCGGCCAGATGGAACGGCGCCAGGGTTTCACCCAGAAAGAGAAAGGAGAAAAAGCTGGAGAAGGCGGGCAAGAGGTTCATGTAGTTGCCGGCAACGGTGCTGCCGAGCACATCTACCGCGCGGCCGTAACAATCGTAGGCAAGCGCCGAGGCAAAAATGCCCATGAAGGCGAGTGCCGCCACGACGGTCCAGGAAAACACCGGACTACCCACCGGGGGCGCGGCGTACCACGCAAGCGGCAGCAGCAGGGTGGCGCCTGCCAGCATCTGTACCGCCAGACCGAGCTTGCGGTCCAGCGTGGGCGACAGCCGTGCCATCAGGAGCGTATAGAGGGCCCAGAGCAGGCTACCCAGTAGAATCCAGGCTTCCCCGACTCCAAAACCCGCCCCCGAGGCGAACGGCAGGGCTCCTTGGCCGGCAATGACGAGTCCGCCGATAATCGAGAGCGTCACTCCGCCCCAGCCCCAGCCACACAAACGTTGGCCGAAGAAAAGATGCCCCATCAGTGCGATCCACACCGGGGTGAAGGTCTGCAGTGCTGCCGCGCTACTGGCGCTGGTCTGTACGATCCCAAGGTAGATGCAGCCGTTGTTGCCGGTAATACCCACGAAGGCCAAAAGCAGCAGCAGCCCGCGCTGTGACCACAGCTGCTGGCGTGCCCGCCAGAGCGCCGGGCCGAGCCAAGGCAGGACCACCAGACCGGCCAGTTGCCAGCGCCAGTAAGCCATCCACAGCGGTGCCATTTCCGAGCGGATGGCCCGCGTCACCACCACATTGCCTGCCCACAGGGCGATGGCCAGAAGCAGCATGCCCGTGGCCCGGCCCGATGTTTGCGCGCTACGCATCGCCTTCTCCTGCAAAAAGCTAGGCGCAGTCTAGAAGCACATCAGGCTTTACTTATTGAGCAAACGCAAACTGTATACAATCTTCAACAACCAGGCTCAGCGAGAGTACTTCGCCATCATTCCCGGAAGTTATTGAACTGCAAGGGAAAATCTTCAATCTCCTTGCGCATCAGAGCAATGCATTCCTGCAGCACGTCGCGCTTGGCCCCGGTCACCCGCACCGCTTCACCCTGGATGCTGGCCTGCACCTTGAGCTTGGAGTCCTTGATGATGCGCACGATCTTCTTGGCCAGTTCGGTCTCCACCCCCTCGCGCACGGTCACCGCCTGCTTCACCTTGTTGCCGCTGACCTTTTCCAGCTTGCCGTATTCCAGACAGCGCACATCGATACCGCGCTTGGAGAGCTTGCTGATCAGGATGTCCTTGATCTGCTCGATCTGGAATTCCGCATCGGCAAACAGCGTAACCGTCTTGTCCGCATGCTCCAGCCGGGCATCGCTGCCCTTGAAATCGTAGCGCGTCGAGACCTCGCGATTGGCCTGTTCCACCGCGTTCTTCACTTCCACCTTGTTCACTTCGGAAACGATATCGAATGAGGGCATGTCGGGTTCCTTTCGTTGAATCGGGCGATTCTAGAAGCCCTTCCGCCAAATGTCACCGCCCCATGCTTGAAGCATGATGGCCGGCAGCCAATAATGGCTGGCTTGCCACTTGGAGGGCCTTTATGCTCACTGCCACACAGTTTCTCACCTTCCTTCCCGCCGCCATCCTGATCACGCTCACGCCGGGGCCGGATAACCTGATGGTGCTGGGTCTAGGCATGTCACAAGGACGCAGGCAGGGCATGGTCTTCGGGCTGGGGTGCGCTTCCGGCTGTATCACACACACCCTGCTGGCCGCCCTGGGAGTGAGCGCACTCATCGCCGCCTCGCCTACAGCCTTCCTGTTGCTGAAGCTGGCTGGGGGCGGCTACCTGATCCATCTGGGATGGCAGGCCCTGCGCAGCCGTGGCCAGGCCTTCGAGCAACCCGCCGCTCCGGCAGGGCACAGCCCGTCGCTGCTGCACCTGTTTTTGAAAGGCCTGTTCGCCAACGCCATCAATCCCAAGGTAGTGATGTTCTTTCTTGCCTTCCTGCCCCAGTTCGTCCAGCCACAACAGGGCCAGCCCGGTCTGCAGACCCTACTGCTGGGCCTGGTGTTCACCCTGCAGGCCGCCGTGCTGTTCGGCATGCTGGGATACGGCGCCGGCGCGATCGGTCGTCAACTGGCACGAAGTCCAAAGGCAGGCCTGTGGCTCGATCGGATCGCAGGCAGTATCTTCGTGGCGCTGGGCCTGCGGCTGATATGGCCGGAGCGCTGAGCCCGAAAGAGAAAAGGGTTGGCTTCGGCCAACCCTCTTGGCTTTCGGAAGGACTTGTCAGCTCAGCGCTTGAGCAGGAAGAGTTCCACCAGCAGGTTCTTGAATACGAAGCCGAGCACGCCCACGCCCAACACCATAAACAGGATGGCGGTACCGGTTTTGCCGGCCCCGGACTTCTTGCCGAGGTCCCAGATGATGAAGCCCATGAAAACGATCAGGCCGGTGAGGCATACGGCCATGGAAATATTGGTGAACTGTTCTTCGGACATGAGTGGCAGGCGTAATCAAAAAAGGAAAGTATAAGGGACATAAAGCAAAAACCGCACCCAAGGGTGCGGTTTGCGGTAGGGGCCTTTCGGCCAACCCTGTCAGCCGCCGCGTTTCTTGCGCAGATTGCCTTCGATGCGCATGCGCAGCGCATTGAGGCGGATAAAGCCCGCAGCATCGGCGTGGTTGTAGGCGCCACCGTCTTCGTCAAAGGTGGCAATGTTGGGGTCGAACAGCGAATCGGTCTTCGAATCGCGGCCCACCACCATCACGTTGCCCTTGTAGAGCTTGAGCCGGACCCAGCCGTTCACCGTTTCCTGGCTGGCGTCGATCATGGCCTGAAGCATGCGGCGCTCTGGTGCCCACCAGTAGCCGGTGTAGATCAGCTTGGCATAGCGCGGCATCAGCTCATCCTTCAGATGCGCCACCTCACGGTCCAGCGTGATCGACTCGATCGCACGGTGCGCCTTGAGCATGATGCTGCCCCCGGGGGTTTCATAGCAACCGCGCGACTTCATGCCCACATAGCGGTTCTCCACGATATCGAGGCGGCCAATGCCATGCTTGCCGCCCAAGCGGTTGAGCTCCGTCAGTACCTGCGCTGGGCTCATCGTCTGGCCATTGATGGCCACGATGTCACCGCGCTGGAACTCCAGCTCCACATATTCCGGCGTGTCAGGCGCCGCCTCGGGGCTGACCGTCCATAGCCACATGTCCTCTTCCGGCTCGGCCGCCGGATCTTCCAGCACGGTGCCTTCATAGGAGATGTGCAGCAGGTTGGCATCCATGGAGTACGGGCTGCCACCATTCTTCTTCTTGCTGATGTCGATGCCGTGCGTTTCGGCGTACGCCAGCAGCTTCTCACGGCTGAGCAGGTCCCACTCGCGCCACGGAGCGATCACGTGGATGTCCGGCTTGAGCGCGTAGTAGCCCAGTTCGAAGCGCACCTGGTCGTTGCCTTTGCCGGTTGCACCGTGCGATACCGCATCCGCTCCTACCTGGCGGGCGATCTCGATCTGGCGCTTGGCGATCAGCGGACGTGCGATCGACGTGCCGAGCAGGTATTCGCCTTCGTAGATGGCGTTGGCACGGAACATGGGGAACACGAAATCACGGACGAATTCTTCGCGCAGGTCATCGATGTAGATGTTTTCGGGCTTGATACCGAGGGAAATCGCTTTCTTGCGGGCAGGTTCCACTTCCTCGCCCTGGCCGATGTCGGCTGTGAAGGTCACTACTTCACACTGGTAGGTGTCCTGCAGCCACTTGAGGATCACGGAAGTATCCAGACCACCCGAATAGGCCAGTACGACTTTCTTGATTTCAGACATTCTCGACTTCTTTCAATAATGGGGGTTGCGCGCCTGGGCGGTTCAGTGGTTGACCGAGCCCAGGAGCAAATACTCTATCAGCGCCTTCTGCACGTGCATACGGTTTTCGGCCTCGTCCCAGACCACGCTTTGCGGGCCATCGATCACCTCCGCGGCAACTTCCTCGCCGCGGTGGGCGGGCAGGCAGTGCATGAACAGGGCATCGGGACGAGCCTTGGCCATCAGCGCAGCATTCACCTGGAAGCCTTCGAAGGCCTTCAGCCGCGCAGCGAACTCGCCCTCGAAACCCATGCTGGTGAAGACGTCGGTGGTGACGAGATCCGCGTCGGCCACGGCAGCCTCGGGGTCGTGGCCGGCCTCGAACACGTCCGGGCCGTACTCGTGACCGTCAAGCACCGTCAGTGCATAGCCCACTGGCGTGGCCACCTTGAGCCTGAAGCCCAGTACACGCGCCGCCTGCAGCCAGGTCCGGCAGACATTGTTGCCATCGCCCACCCACGCCACCGTCTTGCCCTCGATCGGCCCACGGTGCTCGATGAAGGTGAAGATATCGGCCAGGATCTGGCAGGGGTGATACTCATTGGTCAGACCGTTGATCACCGGCACACGCGAATGGGCCGCAAGCCGTTCCACCAGTGTCTGCTCGAAGGTGCGGATCATGATGATGTCGCTCATGCGCGACAGCACGCGCGCGGTGTCCTCCACCGGCTCGCCCCGCCCCATCTGCGAGGTCTTGGTATCGAGGAACATCGCATGCCCGCCAAGCTGGGCCATGCCGGCCTCGAACGATACCCGCGTCCGGGTGGAGTTCTTTTCGAACACCATCGACATCACCTTGCCGACCAGGGGTCGGTACAGTTCTCCGGCGCTTTGTCGTCGCTTCAGGACCGCGCTTCGCTGGAAGAGGTGGCGATAGGCGTTCTTGTCCAGATCGGAAAACTGCAGGTAATGCCGGGGTTGGGTCATGGTGTTTGTCCAAAAAAAGAAGCCATCGCACACAAAACACGGAAGGTGTGTCATGCGCGACGGCACACTACTACACGCTGGTTTCAAGTCGATTCACAGGTGTCGCCCCTCATGCACGACAAATGCATGATTTACATAATTGCGACAAGAGTTATATTTATCGGAAATCAGCGCGGGTGACAAGGCTTACGAAAACAACAATCTGCCAGGGAGCCGCTCCAGCTCTTCCGGCTTGAGCACGCGCACCATGAATTCCCCGCCATCTTCGGCCAACCCGTGCATTTCGATGGTCTTTTGTGTCTTTTGCAGACGGGCAAGATAGGACGTGATCGTTTCTTCGATGACCTGGCCTGGCACCAGCACCGGGATACCCGGCGGATATGGCACCACCTGGTCGCAGCATACCCGCCCCACCAGGGCCGGATTGGGGCGTCCGTCGTCGTCCAGCAGGGGAAGGCGCTCCCCGCCCTCGTAGAAGGCATCGCGTGGCAGGCAGGCCAGGCGGGTGAAGCGCGGAATCTCCGGGAGGCGGGAGAACACACGCGGCGGCCGCCGGTCTTTGGCCACGCGCAGCATGGCGTCGTGCAGGCGGGACACCTTGCTGCGCGTGGTGCCCATCGTCAGTAGCAGCGTTAGCGTGTTGAAAGTGGTCTTCTCCACCTGGATGTTGAAGCGTTCGAACAACAGCTGCTGCAGTTCGTCGGCCGTGTAGCCAGACTCGGAGATGTCCACCGTCAGCTTGGTCGGGTCCAAGGTGATGCCGTCCTCTCGCACCTCTTCCGACAGCAGGTCTTCCAGCTCCAGCACCCGGAACACGCCGGTGGAGTTGATCTTCTGCCGCAGTTCCTGCGCCAGACGCAAGGTGCGCTCCAGGATGCGGTAACCCTCCATCACCGCCTGCTTGCGTGCCACATCCAGGCTGGCGATCAGGCTGTACTGCGGGCTGGTGGAGGCATGCATGTTGAAGTTTTCCCGGAACAGGTGCTCGTCAAAGCCTGGGTCGTTGACGTGGATCATGCTGGCCTGGGAAAAGGCCGACAGCACCTTGTGCGTGCTTTGCGTGACATAGTCCGCCCCCGACTCCAGCGCCGTAGGCCGGAAAGCGGGATGAAAGCGGGCGTGCCCGTACCAGGCCTCATCCACGATCACCTTGATGCCGCGCGCATGCGCCGCTTCCACGATAGGCGCCAGATCGTAGCGCAGCCCGTCATAGGTGCACGACGTCAGGATCAGCACGCGCGCGTCGGGATTGGCCTCGATCGCCTCCAGCACCGTGGCCTTGGGCACCGGCCCGAAGATCCCGTAACGGCGATTGACGGACGAATCCAGATAGACGGGCCGGGCCCCGGAAAGGATGACTCCGTGATGGACGGACTTGTGGCAGTTGCGATCCAGAAGCAGCTTGTTGCCGGGGGCCAGCAGCGTCTGGAAGATCACCTTGTTGGAGGTGGATGTGCCGTTGGTGGCAAAGTAGGTCTTGCGCGCGCCGAAGGCCTTGGCGGCCAGCATTTGCGCCTCGGCGATCACCCCGGTGGGATGCAGCAGCGAGTCCAGCATGGGCACCGAGACCGAGAGGTCGGCGCGCAGCAGATTCTCCCCCACGAAATCGTAGAACTCCCCCACCCAGGCACTGCCCTTGAGGGAATCCCCACCCGAATGGCCCGGGGTGTGCCAGGAATCCTTGGCCATCCGTACATACTGTTTGAGCCGGTCGTAGAAGGGCGTGGCAGATTTCTCGGCAATCTCAGCCGAAAGGATGCGGAACCAGCCGTGGAAATCGGTCTCGTCGCGGTAGAAATAGCCATCCACCGCATGGCTGGCCAGTTCTTCCACGCCTGCCTTCTGATCATCATCTTCCAGGAAAACATAGAGCGAGATTTCCGGACGGAAGGCATTGATGCGGTTGGCCAGTTCGCTGGCCGCTTGCCGGCTGCGGCGTTCGGCCAACCGCTTGTCGACGAGCACGATCTGGATCTCGCCATCGGCAGCGATCGCCTCCAGCGCCGCTTGGGCATCGGCGGAGCCGACAAAGGTCAGCCCGTAGGGGTTCTCCAGCCGCACCGCGGCGGCTCCCAGCCCGGCCAGGCGGTCTGCCAGCCAGGCCGCATCATCACTGACAACCAGTACTCGACTGATGGGGGTCACAGTCATCTCCTTTGCGTGTATGGATGCGTACTTGTTTTGATCTGTCCGTGTACGCTCGTTCTTGCTTGTTGTCGGACTATCCTAGCGGGCAGCAGCCCTTCCGTCATTTTGCGGGTGCACACCTGCGGCATCGGGTAAAATGCCGGCCATGCTCACCGACGCCGAAAAAGCTGCCATCCGCGATCACTATCGCGCCATCGCCGACAACCTTCCTGGCTTCCGTTCCCGCCCCGCCCAGCGGCAGATGCTGGCCGCGATTGCCAACGCCTTCTCGCGCAGCAAGGAAGCGGTGGAGGAAGGCGACCTGCCGGAACGGGCAGGCGAAAGCATCGTGGTGGTGGAGGGTCCCACGGGTGTCGGCAAGAGCCTCGCCTACCTGCTGGCCGGGGGCATCATGGCCCGCGCCCGCAACAAGAAGCTGACGGTGTCGAGCGCCACCGTCGCCCTGCAGGAGCAGCTGGTCAACCGGGACCTGCCCTTCGTAGTGGAAAAAAGCGGCCTGCCGCTTACCTTCGCGCTGGCCAAGGGCCGCAGCCGCTACCTCTGCCCCTACCGCCTTTACCAGCTCACCAGTGAGAATGCCCAGGCCGACATGCTGGGCTTCGACCCAGGCTTGGCGGTGTGGGACAAGAAGCCGGAGGAAGCGGAGATCCTTCAGCTGCGGGAGATGGCAGACAGCTTTCAGCATCGCCAGTGGAACGGCGACCGCGACACCCTGCCGGCCAATGTGGAGGACGCCCTGTGGATGCGCGTCACCAACGACCGGCACGGCTGTCTCAAGAGTGCCTGCCCGAACCGCCCGGAGTGCCCTTTTTACCTGGCCCGCGAGGTGCTGGAGACGGTGGACGTCATCGTTACCAATCACGACCTGTTGCTTGCGGACATTGCCATGGGGGGCGGCGTCATCCTTCCGGCGCCCGACAGCAGCTTCTACTGCATCGACGAGGCCCATCACCTGGCCAAGAAGGCCATCAGCCAGTTTGCTGCCGAACACTCGCTGTCTCAGGCAATGTTCTGGCTCGAAAAAGTGGCCACTACGGCCGCAAAGGTCGAGGCCCTCACCGCAAAACACGAACTGGCCGATCAGGCAATCGAGGCGGCCGGGGCCGCCATGGAAACGCTCACCGAATGGATGTGGCTTCTGGGCGCAGAGCCCGCTCTGGCCGCCAGCAGCGATAATCTGGAGCCTACCTGGCTGATCGAGGACGGCAGGCTGCCCGAGCATCTGAAGCTGCCTTCGGCCAACCTTGCGCTCTCGGCCCGGATGGTATTCAAGCATCTCTCAGGACTGTCCGACGCCTTGGCGGAAAAGCGCAAGGGGCCGGATGCCGCGCAGTCGGACAAGCTTGCCAGCGACCTGGGCTTCCTCCTTGGTCGTGCCGAACAAATGATGGCGGTATGGGATCTCTTCGAAAAAGAACCCGACGAGAACGCACCGCCGATCGCCAAGTGGATCATCCGTCGCAGCGAGGGCAAGGGCGACTACCTCTTCTGCGCCTCGCCGGTCAGTGCCGCAGCCAGTCTGGCGAGCACTCTCTGGCGCCGTGCCGCCGGGGCCTTGCTCACCTCGGCCACACTGCGATCCCTGGGTGAATTCGACCTCCTGCTGTCGCAGACCGGCCTCAAGTGGCTGCCGGAAGTCAGCTGCCAGGCCCTGGACTCCCCCTTCGACTTCCAGAGCCAGGGCGAGCTCTACCTGCCGCCGCTCAATGCCAGCCCCAAGGATCCTGGCGCCCACACGCGGGAAATCGTCGAATGGCTGCCCCGGCTCGTGGACCTGAGTCATGCTGTCGGCTCACTGGTGCTGTTTTCCTCCCGACGGCAGATGATGGAAGTGGCCGAAAGTCTGCCCGAGCCCTACCAAGAAGCCTTACAGGTGCAAGGCATGCTACCCAAGGCGCGCCTTTTGGAGGCGCATCACCAGCGCCTGGCCGCAGGGCAGCCCAGCATCATCTTCGGGCTGGACTCGTTTGCCGAAGGGCTGGACCTGCCCGGCGAGGCCTGCGTGCACGTCATCATTGCCAAGCTGCCGTTCGCCATGCCCGACGACCCGGTCGGCAAGACGCTTGCTCGCTGGATAGAGAAGCGGGGTGGCAACCCCTTCATCGAACTGACGATTCCCGAGGCTTCCGTCAAGCTGGTGCAGGCAGTGGGACGGCTGATCCGAACCGAGCACGATTATGGCCGCGTCACCATCCTCGACAACCGCCTGACACGACAGCGCTATGGCAAAAAACTGCTCGCCTCGTTGCCGCCATTCAAGCGCATCTAGTTTTCAGGTAAAATTGTTCAAAATTCCGGGCGGACCTCACAGGCAGGAAGACGGACCACAACAATAACCGCACCGGCAAAGAGACATCACCGACAGAACGCATCCGGCCCATCATGATCTGCAACCCGTACGAAATCGTCATCCAAGGCCTCACCAGCGAAGGGCGCACGTTCCGGCCCAGCGATTGGGCAGAACGCCTTTCGGGCATCCTGGCCTCCTTCGGCGAGGACCAGAAACTGGCCTACCACGAGTACGTCCGCCCCATGCTGCTTGAGGGAGTGCGCTGCGTCGCGGTCGACAAGAAGCTGGAAAAGGCCCACCCCCCGGTCTTCCGTTTCCTGATGGATTTCGCTAAAGACAACGATCTGCGCATCGTCGACTGCCGAACGCTGATCGACGAGATCTATCCCAGCAAATTCCTCGCTTGACCCCCTGCCCGAACCTGGCCCAGCCGGGTTCGCTGCCATGCGCACTCGGTGCGTACGCCAAGGCATTAGCACCGGACTGTGCAGGTATTTTTTCAAAAAAAAGCTGCTGGATGCAAAAAAGGCTTTGCTTGGCGAGCATTTTGCTACACAATCAGCGATGCAAGATTTTCAAGCAGTGAATCCGTTGGCCAAGTCTGGTTTGTCCGTATCTTGACTCGTCGTTCCCTTGATTTTCGTTGCATCATAGAAGTCGATTTATTTTCATTACTTAAGGGAAGCAGCAATAATGGCAACCGGTACCGTTAAATGGTTCAACGACGCTAAAGGCTTTGGTTTCATTACTCCGGATGAAGGCGGCGACGACCTGTTCGCGCACTTCACCCAGATCAAAGGCAAGGGCTTCCGCAGCCTGGCCGAAAACATGCGTGTCTCCTTCGATGTAACCGAAGGCCCGAAAGGCAAGCAGGCTTCCAACATCGAAGCCATCTGATTCGTCGGTAACCGACGCGATCAAGAACCCGGCCCCGGCCGGGTTTTTTGTTGCCTGCGCCCCCTCCTGCGCCCTGCCCCGGCCTGCCCGGAACTTTCATGCGCAAAGGGCGTTCTCTACTCTATCACCATATCCAGATGGAGTCGTCATGCACCACCCGCTCGCTCTTTCCCTGTCCGGGATGCTGGTCACCGCCCTAGTGAGCGGCTGCGACGACGCACCCACACCCGAAATCCGACAAGCCGCCTCAGCAGCCGCAGTACAGGCACATGATATTGCGCGCCAGGCCAGCGTGCCGGTGGCCGCGATCAAGCGGGAAGCCAGCGAGGCCTTGGCCGAAGCCAAGGTCATGGCCAGCGAAGCACGCCCGGAGGTCGAAAAGAAATTGGCCCAGTGGAAGTCCTCGGCCCAGATCGTCAAGAACGCGGGCCAGTGGGCCCTGCTGGAAACACGAGTGGGCAAATACCCGGCCGACCTCAGGCTTTACGATAGCCCTCCCCTGGCAGAGCCGCTGCACGCGGTGCTAGGAGCAGACTTTAACCGGTTCAAGACGTGCATCGCCACCAGCGGGCCGCTGTCCAAGGAGACCGTGCTGTACGTCACTGGCAACAAGCCCCATGCCGCTGGCGATTGCAGTGCCTACCTGATCGTCGACCCCGCTTCGCAACGCCTGGAGACCGGCATCATCACCAACGGCCAGCTCAAAATCTACCGCACCGCCGGAGAGCCCCTGCACCAACCGCAGGAGGTACGCATCCACCTGCAGAACCTGGCACCGGGGGGCCAGGGCTGAGCGGGCCCAAGGAGAGGGGTGCCCTCCGACAGAGGGGCTGATATGATGCTGTCTCCGGCCGTTAACAATAAAAGAACAACGTGCTCGCCTCCCGAACCGCCGTTCCCCTTCCGCCGGAGATCGATCTACCGGCCAAGGTCGACATCTTTTACGCCCGCAACCCGTCCCACGGCTGCGGGCTGACACCATCGGCCGCTCATCCCGCCCTGCTCGAACTGGTGGCCGCCGAGAACGGTGCCGCCTGGCATTACGATCACACCACGCGGCACTTGCAGTTCTTCCTCAACCAAGCCTTGCACTTCCAGCCCCAGGTGGAAGCGGAACTGCGACAGAAGCTGCACAACTGGCTGGCGCTGGTACACCCACAGGACCGTTCGCTACTGGCACAGCAGTACCATGCCTTTCTGGCCGGCCGTCACCTGCATTTTCAAGCCGAGTGCCGCCTGATGCGCGGGGGACATCAATACGAATGGACGCGCCTCCGCGCCTCTCTGGAACGCGATGCACAAGGGCGCCCCCGCCATCTTTACGGCGCGCTTGCGCCGGCAGTGGAACTCCCGAGCCCAGACCTCTCGGCCCTGCTTTCTTCCCCGTCGGCTTTGCAAACTCACCTTGAGCACCTGCTGCGCACGCTTCCTACGCAACAGGAGAGCCGGCGCTTCATCCTCATCCGGCTGGCCGGGCTGACCGATCTGCGGGCACTGCATGGGGATGCGCTCGGGGGCGCTGTCTTTGCCGACTTTGCCCGTTGCCTGGCGCTAAGGCTGGAAGCCTTCCGGCACCCCGACCTCGATACGCGCCTTTTCCTCGTGCGTGAGAACCGCCTCGGGCTGGTATTGCCGCTGGAATTTCCAGTACCACAACTGCTGGAGTTGTGCGATCAGGAAATGGCTGCACTGATGGGAGAGTGCCACCTGGGCCTGCCGGTGCAGCCGGTGCTGGGGGCAACCCGACTGGACAGTCGCCATCGTGATGCCGAAGGGGTGATTCGCGAAGCGAAGCTGGCTGTACAGGGTCTGCCCGAGGGTGCAGAACGGTATCGCGAATTTTCACCGGGGCTGTTGTCGCGGCGACATGCCCAGCTGCGCCTCAAGCATGAGCTGAAGCGCGCGCTCACCGAAGGCGAGTTCGAGCTGTTCCTGCAGCCCGTGGTACGCCTGAAGGACCGGCACATCGTGGGGGCAGAAGCACTGATCCGCTGGCGACATCCCGTACGTGGTCTGGTCCCTCCAGGCGAATTCATCCCCGCCTGCGAAGAAACCGACCTGATCCAGCCGATCGGCCGCTGGGTGGTGACGGAGGCAGCGCGGCTGCTGCACACCTCGGCCGCACGTCTCCCTGCCGGTTTCTTTCTGTCGATCAACGTATCTGGACGGCAGCTATTGGACGAGGCACTGCTGCCGGTACTGGCCGAGGTTGCCGCCCTGCTGCCGGAGTCGGTGGCACTGCGTCTGGAACTGACCGAGACCGCGCTGTTCCCCAACATGGAAAAGGCACGGCAATTTTTCGATACGATTCACCAGTTAGGCTATGAACTGGCAATGGACGACTTCGGCTCGGGCTATGCCTCGATCAACATGCTCGAGGCCCTGCCCTTCGACAGCCTGAAGATCGACCAGCGCCTAGTTCAGAATCTAGATCAGAGCCGTAAGAGCGCGCTGCTGGTTGCGGCAATGGTGCACTTGGGACAGGATCTGGGGCTACGCGTGGTGGTGGAAGGCATCGAAACCGAGTACCAGCATGCCCAGGCCTGCGCGATGGGTGCAGAACTGGGTCAAGGCTACCTCTTTGGACGGCCCGTTGAGGCCGGAGTCTTCTTCAAAGGGCTGCCCGCCACCGCCGAACCGCCACCAGCCCCCCACCCTCCAGAACCGCGCACAACCGCACTTCAAACCTTGTGAAGGTTGGCCGAAGCCTCAGTCCCTGCCCGCCTACTCGCTCAGTGTACGCCGCTCGTACAGCGACTGGGCCAGCGTGCCCAGGTCAACATACTCCACTTCGCCGCCGACCGGCATGCCGCGCGCGATCCGACTGACCCGCAGGCCGCGGCTGCGCAACAGCTCGGTAATCATGTTGGCAGTCAGTTCGCCTTCGGCGGTGAAGTTCGTCGCCAGAATCACTTCTTCCACCTGCCCATCCAGCGCACGGTTGAGCAGCCGGTCCAGATGCACGTCTCGCGGCCCGATCCCGTCCATGGGCGACACCCGCCCCATGAGTACGAAGTACAACCCTTCAAAGCACTGCGCTTGCTCCATCGTCATCAGGTCGGCGGGCATTTCCACCACGCACAGTTGGTCCTGACGCCGTGAGGCATCGGCACACAGGTTGCAAAGGGCCGTCTCGCTGAAGGTATTGCACCGCTCGCAATGCTGGAGATTTTCCAGCGCCTGTCCGATGGCGCGCGCCAGCTTGAGCGCACCGGCCTGGTCGCGCTGGAGGAGATGAAAGGCCATCCGCTGGGCCGACTTCGGGCCCACACCCGGCAGCACCTTCAGGGCCGCGATCAGTTGATCGAGCGAAGGAGGATTTTTCATGCTTGGAAGGGAGGAACGGGACGAGGAAGAACCGGACCCGGCACGCATCATCATCCCGGGGCCGGAGGAAAGGCCGGCAGGCACCGGCCCCAGACGGCTCAGAACGGCAGTTTCATGCCCGGCGGCAGGTTGAGACCCTGCGTAAAACCGGACATCTTCTCCTGCGAGGTGCTTTCCACCTTGCGGACCGCATCGTTGACTGCAGCCGCAACCAGGTCTTCCAGCATTTCCTTGTCGTCCTTGGCATCGGCCAGCAGGCTCTCGTCGATCGATACCCGCTTTACGTCATGGCCGCAGGTCATCACCACCTTGACGAGGCCTGCGCCGGACTGGCCCTCCACCTCGATACGGGCCAGCTCTTCCTGGGCTTTCTTCATGTTTTCCTGCATCTGCTGGGCTTGCTTCATCAGCCCGGCAATTCCGGCTTTACCAAACATCGTTTACTCCTGAACGGGTTGAATCGTGTCGGGCAGCAAGGTGGCGTTGAACTCACGCACCATCAGCTGTACGACAGGGTCGTTTTCCAAGGATTCCTTGGCTTGGGCCAGATGCTTCTGGCGCACCCGCGCGTCACGCATGGCAGGTGTCTCCTCGGCAGAGTTTTCCACGCGCACGCTCAGTTCCAGCCCGGGCCCAAAACATTCGCGGATGACCGCGCGCAGCTTTTCCTGATAGTCCCGCGACGCCAGATGCCGGAAGGCCTCGCTGACGGAAAGCTCCAGCCGCTGACCATCCCAGCTGCGCAGTGCGGCATTCTGCGCCAACATTCGGGCTGTTCCCATGCGCCCGCTGAGCCGGGCCACCCAGCCGTTCCAGTCACCGTCGAAGACCGCCTCGTCTACGTTTGCTACAACAGCCTCGCTGTCTGGCTCGGCCGTGCTCAACGGGGTGGGCGCGCCGGCCGCCACTTTGCGGCCTTCGCCATGAGAGACAGCCTCTTCGGCCAAGCTCGGTTCTTCTACCCACGGCGGCACCACGTCCGAGGCCGGCGAGGCGGAAAGCGTGACGCTCGCTGCCCGGAGGGGTTGGGAAGCCATGTCCACGGCGCCTGGCGCCCCCTCTGCCGAGGCGGATGCAGGCTCTGGCTCACTGTTTTCGGAAGCGGCCTCCGGAGGGGTGGCTGCGGATTCGCCCGCTGCCGGACGACCGGAAATGCGCGCGATCAGCGCCTTGGCTCCGGCATGGCCTTCACCGTCATGCATGGCACGGGCAGGCTCATGACCACCGGCCGCAGGAATGGAAGGCGCTGCCGGGCGCCCCCCCCCGGCGGGCGGGGCACTGTACCCCCCTTCCACCGGATGGAAGGCCAGCATGCGCAGCAGAGTCATGCTGAAACCGGCATGCTCGTCCGGCGCCAAGCCGATATCGGCCTTGCCGTGGATGGCGATCTGGTAATAAAGCTGCACATCTTCGGGGGCCATCCCAGCCGCAAGGGCGAACAGCGCGTCCCGCTCCGGGTCGTCGGGCGCGATGGCGGCGGGCACGGTCTGCGCCAAGGCCACCTGATGCAGCAGCAGCGAAAGCTCGGAAAGTGCGCTCTCGAAACCTACCCCACGCTCCGCCAAGGCATCGGCCTCGGCCATCAGCCGGGCCCCATCGCCTTCGGCCAACGCGGCAAGCAGGCTGAAAAGATAACGGCGGTCCACCGCGCCAAGCATCGCACGCACACCGTCTTCGGCCACCTCGCCCACCCCGTAGGCGATAGCTTGGTCCAGCAGCGACAGCGCGTCACGCATCGATCCGCTGGCGGCACGCCCCAGCAGCGTCAGTGCAGCCGGCTCGTAGCACACCCCCTCTGCCTCCAGGACATGCGCCAGATGCGTAGCCACCTGCTGTGGCGTCATGTTGCGCAGCGAGAACTGCAGACAACGGCTGAGTACGGTCACCGGCACTTTTTGCGGGTCGGTGGTGGCGAGGATGAACTTCACATGGGCCGGCGGCTCTTCCAAGGTCTTGAGCATCGCGTTGAAGGCGCTCTTGGAGAGCATATGCACTTCATCGATGATGTAGACCTTGTAGCGGCCGAGGCTTGGTGCGTACTGGGCGTTTTCCAGTACTTCGCGGATGTTGTCGATGCCGGTATTCGAGGCGGCGTCAATCTCAAGCAGGTCAACGAAACGCCCCGCGTCGATCTGCTGGCAGGCCTGACAGACACCGCAAGGCTCGGCGCCGATGCCGGCCTCGCAGTTGAGGCTCTTGGCCAAGATGCGGGCGATGGTGGTCTTGCCCACCCCACGCGTTCCGGTCAAAAGATAGGCATGGTGCAACCGCTCGCTCTTGAGCGCATTGGCCAGCGCGCGGACCACATGCTCCTGCCCGACCAGATCGGCAAAACGTTTGGGGCGCCACTTGCGCGCCAGCACTTGATAGCTCATGCGGCGGATTCTAAAGACATTCGCCCAAGGAGGCGACTGGTTTGTAGCTCGGGCCCGGTCGACACACGGGAGCGCACAGGCGCCGGACGGCTTCGGCCAGCCTCAACGGCTTTCGGCCTGCGGTGCGGCGGTTTCAGCCAGGTAGCGCGCTTTCATTTCCAGCGCAATCTCCTGCGCTACTTTGGCGTAGAGGGTGCTCTTGTTGTAGCGCGTAATGACATAGAAGTTATTCAAGCCGAGCCAGTATTCGGTCACGCCAGGCGAGGTTTCCAGCGGTACCAGTACGGCCGGCACGTTGTCGGCCACCGGACCCAGCGGCATCACGCCACGCGCCTTGAGGTCGGCCACGGTGTAATGGAGGTTGAACTTGTCGGCCACCAGCGCGGCCACATCGGCTCCCGGCGCGAGCGTGGCAGGCACAACCACATCGTCACCATGCACCCAGCCATGCTGACGGAAGTAGTTGGCAATGCTGCCGATGGCATCCACCGGGCTGTTCCAGATGTCGCGCTGGCCATCGCCGTCGAAGTCCACCGCTAAGAGGGAAAAGACTAGGTGAGACAACCTAGATGAGACATGAAGCGGCGTGAAATGGCGCGAAATGGCGTGAAAGGCTTGTGGGATAAGGCTTTCGGGGGCGCGGCGCGGGGGCGGGGATTTGCGCGGATTATTTGAGAAAAACTAGACCGCGAAGGCGGCGGCGATGGTGTGGGCCTGGAGGCTGACCAGTTGTTGTAGTGGGGTCATCGGGATTCCTGTGAAACGGCCTGGGTGCAAGGCTCAGGCGGATTTTTGGGCGGCGCGCAGTTCAGCGACCGCCCGCTTCAGCGCGTGCATTTCTGCCGCGTTTTGAGCGCGAGAGAGAAGCTCGTCGAGGAGGGCGGCCTGCTCCCTGGGGGAATCCAGGCTGGCGACGAGGTGGGCGATGGCTTCGAGGCGGCGGGCGGTGCTGGCGTCTTGTTCGGCGGCGGTGAGGGGGCGGGATTCGCCCTCAATGACGCGGAAAGCCCCGTCCTGCAAGGCTTTCTCGGCTTTGCGCATATCTACGGCACGGCGGATGCCACGGCCCGTAGCAAGCCATTCAACAGACACTCCTGCGGTCGACGCCAGCAAAACAAGGTTTTCCACAGATGGCTGCGAGCCGGACAGGTACTTTCTGACAAGGCTCTCCGTGATGCCGCAGCGGCGCGCAAAGGCAGCGACAGCCTCGCCGTCAATGATTTCTCGGATGCGGTCTTTCAGTTCCGATTCAGTGCTGAGAATCGGAACTTGAGAATCGGAACCGGGAAGGCGTTCCGATTCGTCTCCATCTGTATGATTTTTCACAATAAACCGCCTTTCTTGCCCGCCAACCAGTTCCGGTTTGGAATCGGAACTAAAAAACTCGCACCAAAGTGCTTGACTAGCGCATATTGAACGCCTTATAGTGCGAGCTAGTTACTCAACTTGTTGAACGAGGATAGCACCCATGAAAGCAATCGGAAACATGCAGCAGGTTCGGACGCAACTGATGTTGCGCGGCTACCGGAGCGTGGAGGAATGGGCGCAAAGCCGGGGGCATATTTCGGCTTCTGTGCGGCGGGCGATTTATGACTGGGGCCAGCGGGAAGACCGCGAGCCGCACGGCGGCATCACCCGCCAGATCATGGCCGACCTGCGCAAGACGCTGGCCGACGAGCCGGTGATGCTGGAGGTGGAATGATGTGGATGCGGACCAAAGACCTGGCTGACATGCTGGGTTGCTGCAAGAAAACCGCCAAGACCTGGGCGGAGCGGATGGGGCTGCAAATCGAGTCCCGGCCCGTGCGCGGCGGCTGGGCGCACTATGTGTTCATCCCGGAAGACAAGTCGATTTCCCTGATGCGTCATGCCGACCATTCCCGCGCCCGCCGGGTGGCGGGACGCCCGAATGCCGAGCGGCTGGAGCGCTGCATGGAACTGGTGGATGGGATGGCGCAGAACTTCACCAAACGGGGCCGCGCCAAGCTGATCGCCACCCTGTATGAGGTGATGCCATGAGCCAGCGCGAATGGTTCTCGCCGCAGGAGCTGGCTGACATGCGGCTGCCTGGTATGCCCTCAACTGATCGCGGATGGCGCAAGCAGGTGCAAAAAAATTTGGCTGCAACTCGCACTAAAGAGCGAGGCAAAGGCATCGAAATCCACGTTTCGTCCCTGCCGCCGAAAGTCCAAGCCGCCATCAACGTGCATCTGGCGATTGAAAAGGCCAAGGAGCACACCGGCAGCGAGGCGGGCGCCGTCCCGCCGGCGCCGGCTTTGCCGGCTACGCCAAATGTCGCTGTTGCTACGCCGGATGTAGCGCCTTCCCTTCCCGCCCCCAGCGGCGAGCCCATCCAGGCGGGATTGCCCTCCCCTGCTAATTCCAGCCCGGCGGCCACCGTGGCGGGTGGGCTCACCCCTGGGGGCGGGGCGGATGCAGCGGCGGATTTCTTCGCCGCTGGCCTGGCTGCCGGTCTGGCCGTGGATGAAAACAGGGCCGAGACGATGAAGCGGGTGAAGGAGGCGGAGCGCCGCCTGCGCATCATCAAGCCCATTCTGGATTGGCCGGATGGCAAGCGCGGCAAGGCGGATTTTGTGGTGGCGCAGGCGCAGGCCCACGGCGAGAGCAAGGCCACGCTGTACCGCTGGATCAAGCGTTACCAGCAAGGCGGGTTCCCGGCCTTGATGGACAAGCCGCGCAGCGACAGGCATCAGGCCCGCGTGGTGATCTATTCCGACTGGGAAGTGGCGGCGCGGGGTTGCGGCATTTCGCTGGAGAAGCAGCTTGAGATTGCGCATGAGCTGACGCTGGTGGTGCGCGGGCTGTGGGCGCAGCAGGGGCAGCGTTCGGCCAAGCAGGTGGCGCTCTTGGCTTACCCGGTGCTGCACAAGCTGTCGGTCGCCGCCGGAATGCCGGAGTTTGTCGCAGATAAAGCGTGCAAGTTGCTGA
Source organism: Gulbenkiania mobilis (assembly GCA_004346645.1). Classification (GTDB taxonomy): domain Bacteria; phylum Pseudomonadota; class Gammaproteobacteria; order Burkholderiales; family Chromobacteriaceae; genus Gulbenkiania; species Gulbenkiania mobilis. The sequence continues at coordinate 137,851 of SMDA01000005.1, read as the reverse complement.
AGGCCCGGCGCTTCATCGAGGGGGAGCGGCGCTTTGCGGTGGTGGCGACGGCCAGCCGGGATGGCAAGGGGCATTACGACCGGCACCAGACGAGCATTACCCGCAGCCGGGCGATGCTGAAGCCGGGGGATATTGTGTTTGGCGACGTGTCGCCGTCTGACATTCCCGTTACCCGCCCGGATGGAACGCTTGGCTGGGCGCGGTTGATTGCCTGGCAGGACGCGGCGACCAACATGCTGCATATCACCGGGTTCCTTTCCAATCCCGGCGGCAGCGTGCGCCGGGAGCATGTGGCGCTGGCCTTTGCCAAGATGTGCGAGGACGCGCCCTGGGGCATGCCGCGCCGGCTGTACCTGGACAACGGCTCTGAGTATTCGTGGATGGAGATGCTGGATGCCTGGCGCGATCTGGCGGTGTTCTCCGCCGGGGCGTTTGGCGGCGCGTGGGGCGACGACGCCCTGGGCGAAGAGGGCCGGGTGTTCCGCTCGATCCCGTTCAAACCCCGCGCCAAGAGCCTGGAAGGCCAGTTCTCCAACCTGCTGCGCTTCTTTAGCTGGCACAAGAGCTTTAGCGGCAGCGACCGGATGCGCAAGAAGGTGGCGACGCTGGGCAAGGGGGTTTCGGCCACCAGCCTGGATGACCTGAAGGCATTCATCGGCCAGTCGCTGGCGTTCTACCACGGGGTGCCGCAGGGTGGGCATCTGGAAGGCATGAGCCCGGCCGAGAAGATGGCGGAGTTCCAGAACCTGGGCTTCAAGCGCACGGTGGTCAATAGCGAGGCGCTGGCGCTGGCATTTTCTGAGCGCAGCGAGCGCAAGGTGCGCGCCGGGCAGGTGGAGGCCGGGGGCTGGCACTACTACCACCCCAGGCTGCATGAGTACGACGGCGAAACGGTGAGCGTGCGCTGGCCGCGCCATTCGCCGGATGCGGCCTATGTGTTCAGGAAGGGGCAGCTCTTGTGCGTGGCCCTGCCCGCCCCGGTGTTTGCCTTTGCCGACCCGGCTGGCGCCAAGCATGCCGGCAAGCTGGCAACGGAAGCCCGCCAGGCGGTGAGCGTGATGAAGGGGCAAGTGGCCTGGCTGGACCCGCGCGACCTGATGGGCGAATTCGCCCGGCTTGCCCGCGTCGACCGCGTGATCGACGCCGCCAGCCACGGGGAGCGGCGCATTGCGCTGTCTGCCGATGCGCAGGCGATGCTGGACGCCAGGCAGGCGGCGGTGCTGGCCCTGGTGGATGCCGCCGCGCAGCAGAAAACCCAGATTCTCGACCGGCGCTTTGACCATTCCGCCGACCCGGACGTGGAAGCGGCACGGGCGATGGGATTTTGATTTGTTTCAACTCGCGTAAAAAAGGAGAAAAACCAATGGAAGTCAGAGATACCAGGTTCGTGAAGGAGGCGCTGGCGGTGGCCCGGCTGGCGCTGGAAGCGGACAACCCGATTGCCGAGATTACCGGCGGCACCGGGAGCGGCAAGAGCACGGCGGCCAAGCGCATCGTGGAGGTGCTGGGGGCGAAGCGGATTGCGTGCTGGGACGGCATCAGCCGCCACCAGTTGCTGAAGAAGGCCGCTGAGGCGCTGGGCATCGAGGGCACGGGGGCGGTGGATCGGCTCTTGATGGATGCAGTGGAAGAAGGCGCCGCCCGGCGGATGCTGGTGGTGGATGAGGCCAACAAGCTGAACTGGCGGGCGCTGGAAGCGCTGCGCTACCTGGCCGACGAATGCAACGTGGCGGTGGTGCTGGTGGGGACGGAGTTCTACGAGCGGCAATTCACCGGGGCGCGCACCCGCGAGCTACTGCTGCAACTGGGCCGGCGCATCGGCGCCAAGCGCAGCCGCATGGGGCATCTGGACCGGGCCGAGACGTACAGCCACATCCTGAAGCCGGTGTGCGGCGACTGCGCCGACAAGGAGATCGTGACCAAGTTCTGGCACGGCTGCCGCAAGGGCAACTGGGGCGACGGCATGGAGCTGGCGCAGGAGTGCCGCCGGCTGATGGCGGTGCATGAGTTGCCAGCCTTGAATGCGGCGGTGCTGGATGCGGCGCTGGCCTGGACGGCGAACCGGCATGCGGTGGAGGTGTGAGATGGAAAAGCTAGTCGAAAAGCCGGTCACGCAAGCGCTCACAGGCATCGAGCAGGCACTGTGTCTCCTCAATGAGGCGCTGATCCTCCTGCGATCTAGCGGACTCGTTTTGCATGAAGAGGTCTCGGTAGAGCAGATCGACCGCATCCATGAGCGGATTGAAGCCGCGCATACGGAAATCCGCTTGCTTGATCGCCAGCACCAGCACGTCGAGCTGGTTCATGGTGGAGAAAAGCTGGTCATGAAGCCGATCCTTCTCAGCCCGCAGGCTGCTGACATGCTGGCGCATCGAAGAAAGCTCGACGCGGAGCTGGCTGGCCTCGAATTCGCGGAGCAGGTGATGTTCCCGAAGGATGGCGACTTCAGCGGCAAGGTCTTTAATCGTCGGTTTCATACCGAAAGCGTAGCACGGGAGGGTGAGTGATGGCGCAGACCCCGAGACAGATGGCGAGCAACCAGCAGCGCACCCTGGCAACGATGCAGCGCCGGCTGCTGGTGACGGATACGGTGGCATTTGAGCCGGAGGACTGATGGAGCTGACGTTGGCAGACATCGGCGCCGTGCTGGGATGTTCCAAGGCGGTGGCCAGCCGGTTGCGCTCCGGCAAGTACGAGCGGCCCGGCAGCGAGTTGATCCAGCGGTATCAGGCGCTGGAAGAAGTGGTGAAGAAGGCGGCGGCGGGCAAGGAAAAAGCCAGCCTGAACGATTTGTGTTTCGCGTGCCCCCGGCAGGATTGCGGCGGCTGCCGGGTGGCGGAATTGACGGTTTAAGCCCTGGCGGCGTGCCAGGCGGCAGCATCGGCAATATCGGCCTCGTCGGTTTCGCCATGCTGCACGACCTGATCGTCTTCCAGGAACCAGTATTCAAGCGGAGGTTTGCAATGCGGCAAGAGAGCAAGCAGCACGGCGTCAAGCTCGTCGTGAACATCGAAGGTCAAGACGGCCACGACACCGGTGCCGTCAATGAGGTAGCAGCGCGGCGCGCAGGTGAAGGGCGAAATGCTCCTCCGGTTCTCCGGCGTCGCCGGAAGGCCGATCAAGCTGGCGCGGACGTTGGCAATGATGGAGAGGTCGGTTTCAAGGTCGGGAAAAACGCGGTGCATCGGTGGCTCCGGCAGTTCGAGCGAAACGGACATCTTATGCCAACGCTGCGCGGCTGACTCATACAGGACATTAAGGAGCAAAGACATGGAAAAAATCATCGGCATCATCATCGGCAAGGCGCTGGGCAACTGGCAGCGCATCGACGCCGAGGGCAACAGCATCGCGCCGGCCGCCGGCGACTTCGACGCCCACCCGACCTACGCCGGCATCGCCGACGAGGTGATCGACGGACAGCAGATGGTTCGTGTGCCGGCCTTCTACTACCGCGCCGGCGCCGTGCCCGCCGGCGAGCACGCGGGCAAAAAGGCGCTGTGGGTCAGCCCCGAACCCGCGCCCGGCTTCGAGCTGCACCCCGCGTTCCGTCACCACGGCGCCGAACTGGCCCAGTTCCACGTCGGGAAGTTCCAGGGCACGCCGGACGGCGACGACAAGCTGGGCAGCCAGCCCGGCCTGAAGCCGTTGGCCTCCATCAACTTCCCGACCATGCAGGCGCGCGCCGCCGCGCGCGGCGAGGGCTGGATGCTCTGGAGCATCTACCAGCTCGCGGCCATCCAGGCGCTGCTGCTGATCGAGCTGGGCACGCCGGACGCCAGATCCATCCTGGGCGATGGCAACGTGAATGGCGGCGGCGTGCGTCCGGTTGATGATGAAGTGGTCACCCAGGCCACCTGGCGCGGCATCGTCGGCTTGTGGGGCAACGTCTGGCAGATGGTCGATGGCTTGCAGACCAATGCCGACAGCGAATACCGCATCTGGGCCACCGACGGCAGCCAGACCTACGTGGAGACTGATGTCGGGGCGCCGGGCGATGGCTGGTTCCGCCGCCGCGCCACCGACCGCGACGCCGGTTTCGACCTGGGCGCGGTTTTCCTGCCCGCCACGACGCGCGACGACCGCGACGAATCGGCCTTCGGCGACTACTTCTGGAGCTTCCCCAACACCGTGGCCTACCACGGCGGCACTTGGGGCAACGGCGCGTACGCCGGCCTGTTCTCTCTGCTCGTCTTCTACGCCGCATCGAACTCTTACACGACCATCGGCGGCCGCCTCGCAAAGGTGTAATGGGGCATGTGACCCGAGTCATGTTTCCAGCCAGGCCCACCAAGCGGGCCGGTATCTGAGGGCATCACCACCCTGGCCGGGGTGGGCTTTGGAGAAATCGAAATGGCAAAAGCCAAACTGAAAGATGAGGTCGTGGTGGCAGCAGAAATCGTTGAGCGCGAAACCGGCGAGGTGAGCGCGGCCGATCCTTCCCTGATCCGGCTGGGGATGAAGGGCTGGGACATCCAGAAGCAGATTGCTGCGCTGGAAGAAGAACTGAAGCCGATCAAGGCGCAGCTTGCCGAGGCGCTGGTGGGCAACAGCCTGGTGATCAAGGGGGTTTGCCGGGTGGTGGTTTCCGAGTCCGAGCGGGTGTCGATTGGCGATGCGGACAAGCTGGCGGCGGTGCTGGGCGAGCGCTTTGGCGACCTGGTGAAATGCGAGGCCGTCTATAAGCCGGAGCCGCGCCTGGTGGAGATGGCGTGCGATGCCGACGACCCCTTGCAGCCGTCGATCCGCGCCTGCCTGAAGGTGGGCAAGTCCACCAGCGTGAAATTCCTGGCCGAAAAGTAACAGCCCGCCGGGTCAATGCCCTGCCGCCTGTGCTGCGGGCGGGGCATTCGCCAGACTGGCTGGAGAACTGGAGAAGATGATGAGTACCCTGGTTGATCGTATCAACAAAGGCATGACCACCGAGCAGGACGCCCGGCTGGTTGATCGCGTGCTGCACCGGGCGGCCGCCTACGAAATAGCCCTGCGCCGGATTGCCGTGCATGGCGCGGGCGATGCCGCCATGCTGGCCACGCGGGTGCTGTGCGACCCGGAATTTGCCTACGAACCCGCTGCCGAGGCTTACGATGCCTGCCGCAACGCCTGAGCGCCGCGCCCTGATCGGGCTGGCCCACAAGGCCGCCGTGCTGGCCGGCCTGTCTGACGACGAGCGCAAGGCCGTGCAGCGGGCCGTGGTGGGCAAGGAAAGCTGTGCCGACATGACGGATACCGAGCTGCGACGGCTACTCTGGCATTACAAGGGCAAGGGCGTGCAGATTGGCGTGCCGGGGCCGAAGCCGCGCGGCGGTGCCGGCTGGGAGCGGCCCACGCCCAGCCAGTGGGCGGAGATCGAGCGCCTGGCCCTGTCGTTTGGCTGGGCGGATGGCCTGGACGATGGCCGGCTGGCGAGCTTCGTTGGCCGAACGGCGGGGGTGGATGCGGTGCGGTTTTTGTCCCGCGATGGCGCGACCCGCGTGATTTCCGGGCTGAAGCGCTGGCAGAAGAGCCTTTCAAAGCGGGGTGAATCATGATGCTGGGACGCTGCCCCGTGTGCCACAGCCAGATCAGCCTGGAGGCGGTGTGCCAGGACGAGGCCGGGCGCGAGCTGCTGGGTATTCTGGCGAACCTGCCGGGCGAAGCTTCCCGCGCACTGGTGCAGTATCTGGGCCTGTTCCGCCCCGAAAAGCGCGACCTGTCGAACGACAGGGCGCTGCGCCTGGCGCGTGAGGCGCTGGCGCTTTGCGCGGATTCTTTGCGACTTTCTGCGGCCATGGCCGAGACGGTGGAGGCAATTCGCGCCAAGTCCGGCGCGGTGCCGATGAAGAATCACAACTACCTGCGGCGGGTGCTGGAAGGGATGCCTGCTGCCATGCCAGTCCAGGCTGGCGGGCAGCTTGTTGATGCACTGGCGGTGCGCATGCACGAAGAGGCGGTAAGGCGATCAGCTCCCGCTGCTGGCCGGCGCATCACTGCCGCCGAGCAAGCGGCTATGGCTATCAGGAATGTATCGTTCGGAGATGACGAGTGAAGGTCCACGTCAAAGTTCCTCGTTGGCTGGGTGAGATCGTCAAGTATCACATGGAGCGGCTGCGCCTTCTGAATCTCGACGGCTCGCCGGCTGGCGTGGCAATGGGCGAAGTGACGCGCATCTGGGCGGAAACACTTGCTGCGAGTGGCGACTACGATGAAGCGCTGGATGCCGGAAGGTTTCATACGGCGTTCATGACCCTGGCGCGAGTGCGTGAAAGCTGGCCTGCCCCCAAGCACTTGCTGGAGGCATTGCCGGCGCGTCCGGAACCGCTTAAACTCCATGCGCCTCCGGCAACGGAGGCAGACCGCGAGAGGGCGCGGGTGATGTTGGCCAGCATCACCAAAAAGCTGAGGATGCCCCACAGCCATGAAAGCGGCTCGCCTGAAAAACTCCGCACGCCTAAGGCGCGTGGCTGATCTGCTCGCCGACGGGCGAGAATACTCCACCCTCGACATCATCATCGGCGCCGGTGTGTGCGCCGTGAATTCCTGCATTGCCGAATTGCGTGACAACGGGCTGGCGATTACCTGCCGCCGCGAGGGCAACACCTGGTTTTATCGCATGGAGGCGACCCATGCCGCTGCCTGAGACCCTGCCCGAAGGCGCGGTGATCCTGCATGAATCCATCGCCGCCGGACTGTCCGAAGTGCTGGGGCTTGCCCCCGAGGCTGCCGACCAGGCGGCTTATGACGTGCTGCGCCGGGTGCTGGAAACCTGCGGCGGCGAATACTTCTACGTGCCCAAAGACATCCGCCTGGCGGCGCATGGCCGCGACATCGAGGTGTGGCGCAAATTCACCGGGCACAACCAGCGGCAACTGGCCCGCGAGTTCGGCATCACCGTGCAGTACGTCTATCAGATCATTGCCCGCCAGCGGGAAAAAGACAAAAAAGAGCGCCAGGCCGAGCTGGGCCTGTAATCCGCCACCCTGCCTTGCCCTGGCGAAACGGGCTAAACGCCTTTAATTCAGCCCGCTCAGTCCATGCCGCCAGAATGGACGGCATGAGACGACTCCTCCCCTCCTTTCTTGTCCTGTCGGCTGCCGGCCTGATCGGCATCGCCGTGCACGAAGGCTACCGGGAAACCGCCTACGACGACGGCGTGGGCGTGCAGACCGTGGGCTTTGGCAGCACCACCCATGCCGATGGGCGCAAGGTAGCGCGCGGCGACAAGATGTCGGTGGAGCGTGCCCTGGTGCGCCTGGGGCAAGACGTGGACCGCATGCAGCGCGAGATGAAAGCCTGCCTGGGGCCGGTGCCGCTCTACCCGCATGAGTGGGACGCCTACGTTTCGCTGACCTACAACATCGGCACAGGCGCCTTTTGCCGGTCGACGCTGGTCAAGCGCCTGAAAGAAACCCCGCCGAACTACGACGCGGCCTGCGCCGAAATCCTCAAGTGGAACCGGGCGGGCGGCCGGGTCATGGCCGGGCTGGTCAGGCGCCGGCAGGATGAATTCAAACTGTGCACGGAGGGGCGGCCATGACGCCAGTATCCATTGTCGCAAGCTGGCGCCCGTGGGCGACCCCGCTCCTGGCGGCGGCGGTCACGGGGTGCGCCGTCTGGTTTGTTCAGGCCGTGCGCCTGGATAACGTGCGGCTGGAGAGCGCCCGGCACGAGGCCGAACTGCGCAGCGAACTGGAGGCCGCGCGTGCGGCGGCGCAGGAAGCGGCGCGGGCGCAGGAGCGGATTTTTCAAACGCGAATCCATGAGGCAACCCATGCGCATCAACAAACCCTGGCGCGGGTGCGCGCCGATCATCGCGCTGCTCGCACTGAGCTTGAGCGGCTGCGCGACACCCTTGCCCAGCCCTACGGCCTGTCCCTCGCTGCCGGCGGCGCCGACGGTCTCAACCCCGATCCCGCCCGAGAGCTACTCGGCGAGTGCGCGGCAACATATCTTGATCTGGCGCAGCAGGCTGACGGCCATGCCGCCGATGTCCGGCTCCTCCTCGACGGGTGGCCGCAATGACTGAATATCAGATTGCCGACGGCATCCCCATTACCTGGCTATTGAGCGTTTCCGGCATCGTGCTGGGGGGCGTGTTCGGCCTGTTGAAGTGGTTTGCCGGGCGCATGATCGACGAGATCGAAACCCGTTTGAAGCGTATCGACGACCTGGAAGGCCGCTTTGAACGGCTGATGGCGGAACTGCCCTTGCATTACCAGCGGCGCGAGGATGCGATCCGCGAATACACCACGATCAACGCCAAGATCGACCGCCTGACCGAAGTGCTGATCGACATCCGGGGGGTGATGAATGCAAAACAGAATTGATGCCGCCATCGACATGGCGCGGGCCGAGCGCGAGGCGCTGCGCTGGATCCTGCTGTCGGCGCTGTGGCACGGGCGGCCTTATGGCGTGAATGAGCATGTGCTCTTGATGACGGCGCGTGACGTGCTGCTGCGCTCCACGGCCGACCAGGTGCGCGCTGAATTGTGCAGCCTGGAAAAGCGCGGCCTGGTGGCGATTGGCAAGAGCGGCCCCGTGTGGTGGGCGGAACTGACGGCGGAGGGCGAGAGCCTGGTGGAATACCGCGCCGACTGCCCGCCCGACATCGCCCGCCCGCCGAGGTGGTGACATGCGCCGCGACTGGGACAAGATTCGCGCCGTGCTCCGGGCGGTTGAGGATGCGCCCAAGGGGCGCTCCGTTGGCCGGGATGACATCCCTGGCCTTGAGGCTGACGAAGCGGTTGAGTATTTCTGGATGCTTGCAGAGGCCGGACTGGTCAAGGGCGATCCGAAGGTGTGGCCTGATCGGCTGATGGGCTTGACGTGGGCCGGGCACGACCTGGCGGAAATCCTGCGCAAAGAAGGATTTTTTCAGCAGATCAAGGATGAGGCCAAGCGGCGTGGCGTGGCCCTGACGATGGATGCCATCGGGCAGCTTGCCAGAATCATTCTGGGGGGCGCGTAATGGCCCGCCGACCCAAAATCGACAGCCTGCCTGCCGATCTGAAAACCCAGCTAGAGCGCCTGCTGCTGGACAAGACCCACGGCGGCTACATGGCGCTGTCGGCCTGGCTGAAGGAGCAAGGCTTTGAAATCAGCCATGCCGCCGTGCATCGCTACGACCAGCGCCTGCAAAACGTCATGTCGCGCATCAAGGCCAGCACCGAGGCGGCGCGGCTGATTGCGCAATCCGCCCCCGATGAAGCCGACGAGCACAGCGCGGCCGTGCTGCGGATGGTGCAATCGAGCCTCTTTGAGGCCATGACCCGAGTGACCGAAGCGCAGGATGCCGACCCCGCCGACCAGGTGAAGATTTTAAGCCAGGCGGCGCGGGCGATTGCCGAGGCCAGCCGGGCCAGCATCGGACAAAAGAAGTGGGCCGATGAAGTGAAAACGAAACTGGACGCCATCGAGCGCGAGGCCGGACGCGCCGGCCGCACGCTCGATGCCGAGACGCTTAGAGCGGTAAGGGAGGGGTTGTATGGCGGGTGAGCACAAGCCGGTAACACCATTTCTGAGGTACGTGGGCGGCAAGCGCTGGCTGGCGCGCCGCATCATCGCCATGCTGCCCGAGCACACCTGCTACGTCGAGCCGTTCGGCGGCATGGGCGCGGTGCTTCTGGCCAAGCCACGCAGCAAGGTCGAGGCCTGGAACGACATCGATGGCGGACTCGCCAACGTGATGCGCTGCGCCAAATACCACCCGGACGAACTGGAGCGCGAGCTGTCCTTCATGCTCATGCACCGCGGCGAGCGGCTACGGTGGCGGGCGACGCATCCAGGCGAGACTGACATCCAGCGCGCGGCACGCTGGATCATGGTTCGGCACTCAGGGTTTCAGGGTGGAGCCGGGCGCGGCTTCTGTGTCAGCAAGACAGCCCCAGCCAAGCCGATCCCGAAGCTTGTCGACCAGATGCGCGCCGTATCGCAGCGTCTGCAAAGCGTCATGATCGAGCAGTTGCCATGGCAGCGCATGATCGACCTCTACGACGGGGAGGGAACGGTGTTTTTCCTGGACCCACCCTATGCGGACGGCGACCAGCAGATCTATGACCACGCCTTCAGCGCTGACGACCACGCCGCGCTGCGCGAGCGGCTGCGATCCGTGCGCGGACGCTGGATACTGACCTACGGCGATCATCCCCTCATCCGCGACCTCTATCGCGACTGCCACATCGAGGAGGTGCGACGTGTGCGCGCGCTGAATCAGGCCGCCAAGCGTGACTACGTGGAGCTCGTGATCGCGCCATGAGCCCCCCCATCCTCTACCCCTACCAGCGCCGCTATCTGGCCGACGATGCCCGCTTCAAGGCGGGCATGTGGAGCCGCCAGACGGGCAAGACCTTCACCACCACCCTGGAGGCGGTGCTGGACGTGCTGGAGGCGGAAACCGCCGGGCGGGTGTCGCGCTGGACGATCCTCTCCGTCTCGCGCGACCGGGCGCTGGATGCGATGGACAATGGCGTGAAGCTGCACCTGCGCGCCATCGGGCAGGCGTTCCAGGCGCTGGATGAGCCGCTGGATGTGGACGAGCTCGCCCACGTGGTGCGCATCGGGCAACGTGGCAGCTATATCCGCGCCGTGGCGGCCAAGCCTTCCACCGCGCGCGGCATGAGCGACAACCTGATCCTCGACGAATTTGCCCACCACCAGGACAACCGCGCCATCTGGACGGCGCTCTTGCCGGTGGTCTCGCGCCCTGACCTCAAGCTGCGGGTGATTTCCACCCCCAACGGGCGGGGCGACAAGTTCTACGAAATCATGACCGCGCCGGACAGCCTGTTTTCCCGGCACGTGGTCACCATCCACGACGCCGTGGCGGACGGCCTGCCGCGCAACGTGGACGAACTCAAGCGCGCGATGGCCGACCCCATCGCCTGGGCGCAGGAGTTCGAGTGCCAGTTCGTGGACGAGGCTACCGCCTGGCTGCCCTATGACCTCATCGACGGCTGCGAGGATGCCGACGCCCCCGGCGTGTACCAGGGCGGGCCGGTGTATGTGGGCATGGACTTTGCCGCCCGTGGCGACCTCACGGTGATTGCCGTGCTGGAGCAGGTCGGCGACGTGCTGTGGCTGCGGGAATTGATCGAATTGCGCGCGACAAGTTTTGCGGAACAACTGGCGACGCTCGACCGCGTGATGCGGGATTACCGCGTCACCCGCGCCGCGCTGGACCAGACCGGCCTGGGCGAAATGCCGGTACAGGAAGCGCAGCGCCGGCATGGCAGCTACCGGGTGGAAGGCGTGCTGTTCTCCGTGGCGCGCAAGCTCGACATGGCGACGGCCCTGAAGGAGCGCATGGAAGACAAGCGCCTGCGCCTGCCGGTGGGCAATACCACCTTGCGGCAAGACCTGCACAGCGTGCAGCGGGTGGCCGGCCCCACGGGCGCGCCGCGCCTGGTGGCGGAACGCAGCGAGAACGGCCACGCCGACCGCTTCTGGGCGATTGCCCTGGCGACCGCAGCGGCGCACCAGCCGCGCGTGCCGATCGAATTCAAGAGCGCCGGCCAGCGAGTAGCCGCCGGCCTGCCCTACAACAGCAACTGGGAAGGCTTTTATGGCTAAACCAACGAAAACCCGCTCCAGACGGCCAGCGCCGGGCGCCGTGGCCGACTTTGCGGCCACGAAGGCCGACAAGCAGGAGATTGCCGCCAGCCGGGACGGGCGCGACATTACCCGTGGCTGGCTCTACCCGCTGCAACTGGCCCCCGTGGATGACACGGTGCTGCTCGAACGCGGCGGCGGCGATTACCGCACCTATGATGAAGTGATCCGCGACGACACCGTGCGCGCTGCCGTCAATCAGCGCGTGCATGGCGTGATTGCCCGCCCCTGGCAGGTGCGGCCGGGCGGCAAGCGGGCCATCGACAAGGCCGCCGCCGACTTCCTCCAGGGCGAGCTGGATGCGCTGCAATGGGATAACGTCACGGCGCAGATGCTATCGGGCGTGTTCTACGGCTTCTCCGTGGCGGAGGTCATCTGGCGGGCCGACGGTGGCAAGGTGGGCATTGCGGACATTCGCGTGAGGAACCGCCGCCGCTTCGGCTTCGACGGCGAATCCCGCCTGCGCCTGAAGACCCTGGAAAACCCCTGGCCGGGCGAGCTGCTGCCGGAGCGCAAGTTCTGGGTGGCGCGTTTCGGCGCTGATCATTTCGATGCGCCTTATGGGCTGGGCCTGGCGCACTACCTCTACTGGCCGGTGTGGATGAAGCGCAACGCCTTGCGCTTCTGGGCCGTCTATCTGGAAAAGTTCGGCACCCCGACGGTGCTTGGGCGCTATCCCGGCGGCACCAGCGAGGAAGAGCAGAACAAGCTGCTGGCAGCCCTGCAAGCGGTGGTGCGCGATTCCACGGTGATCCTGCCCGAGGGCATGGCGGCCGAGCTGCTGGAGGCGACCCGCGCCGGCACGGCGGACCACGCCGGCTTCATTGCCGCCATGGACCGCGCCATCCTGAAGGTTTCCCTGGGGCAGACCGCCACCGTGGAAGGCACCGCCGGCAAGCTGGGCAACGACAGCGAGCGCGAGCGGGTGAAGGACGCGATTCTACAGGCCGATGCCGACGTGCTTTCGGCCAGCTTCTGCGACAGCGTGTCGACCTGGCTCACCGAGTGGAATTTCCCCGGCGCCGCCGTGCCGCAGGTGTGGCGCGTCTTTGACGACGAAGACCTGGACCGGCGCATCGTGCGCGACAAGGCCATCTTCGACATGGGCTTTGTGCCCAGTCTGAAATACCTGACCGAGACCTATGGCGGCGAGTGGGAAGAAAAGCCCAAGCCCGAGCCCGTTGGCCGCAACAATCCGACTGGCGAACCGGCGGCGAAGCCATTGGCGAACCATGCGGAAACTTCGGGTTCGCCCATCCACGCCGAGCCGAAAGACGCCGACCCCACGCCGGTGACGGCGCAGGTGGCCCAGATGCAGGCCGAGGCCCGCATTGCCTGGGAGGAGATTCTGGAGCGGGTGCAGGCCCTGGCCGATGAGGCGGAAAGCCTGGAGGCCCTGCGTGAGCGCCTGCTGTCCGCCTACGGCGACCTGCCCACGGATGAGCTGGCCGAGATCATGGCGATGGGCTTTGCCGCCGCCGATCTGGCTGGGCGGCTGGATGTGAAAGAGGAGTCCGGCGATGGCCGATGAAATCGACCGCGCCAACGACCTGGTGGCGATGATGGCGAGTGCCGCCGTGGCGGAAATCTGCCGCGCTGCCGGCAAGCAGGATGCGCAGCCGACGGGCTTTTGCCTGTGGTGCGGCCATGTGGTGACAGACAACGCCCGCTGGTGCGATGCCGAATGCCGGGATGACTGGGAGTGGGCCAATGCCCGTGGCCTCTGATCCGAAGCTGGCTTTTGCCCTGCGCCGACCCTTTGCCGAGCAGGTGGCCTTCTTTCGCGGCAAGCTGGGCAACCAGGTGCCGACGGCCACCTGGCGCGATCTATGGAAAAGCCAGCACGACCGCGCCTTCATGGTGGCGGGGGCGGCCAAGGCCGACCTGCTGGCTGATCTGGCCGGCGCCGTGGATGCGGCGATTGCCCAGGGCGAGACGCTGGCGCAGTTCAGGAATCGCTTCAAGCAGATCGTGAGCGACCGGGGTTGGTACGGCTGGACCGGCGAAGGCAGCAAGGCGGGCGAAGCCTGGCGCACGCGGGTGATTTACGAAACCAACCTCTTGACCAGCTACAGCGCCGGGCGCCTGGCGCAGTTGAAGGCCGGCGGCTACCGCTACTGGATGTACAAGCATTCGGACTCGGTGCGCCACCCCCGCCCGCATCACCAGGCGCTGAACGGCGTGGTGCGCCCGGCGGACGATGCTTTCTGGCAGACGCACTACCCGCCCAATGGCTGGAATTGCTTCCCTGGTGACACCTTGGTGCGGGCCGATGCCCGTTTAGGCCAGCGGTTCTTCTATCGCGGCCAGATGGTGGAGTTGCGGACGGCGAGCAGCAAGCGGATTGCCCTGACCGTCAATCATCCAGTATTGACCGGGCGCGGATGGGTTGCTGCGGGCGAAGTCCAGGCAGGCGACCAGATGATTCAGGCAGGCGTCGACATCAATGCCGCGCTGGTTGGGATCGTACACAATCCACAGCCGCCAGCCCGTGCCGACAATCTGTTCCAGGCGCTCGCGGCGCAGGGATTTCGCGTCATTCCAATGGCGGCGGACGATTTCCACGGCGACGCCGGCAGCGGGGAAGGCGAAGTCCACATTGCGGGTGCCGACGGCATGCTGGTGGATGTAGTCCATGCCGCGCTGGGACATGGCGGCGGCAAACCCGGTTTCTATGGCGCACTGGCTGGCAGTGTTGAATCCACCAACATTGCCGGCGGCACGGCGAACCAGGCGGCGATCATTGGCGATGCCGTTCTTTCTCAGAATGCCGCCGACGGTGGGCTTTGCCAGGCCAAGACGGCGGGCAATGGCGGCCTGGCTGACATTGCCAGCTCGGTACATCGAAACGACCTTGCGCTCGATGTCGTCGTTTCGCGCATCGGCAATGGCCCAGGCGGCGGACATCAGGCGGGCCTGCCAGTCGCCCGTGGTCTTTTCGGTTTCCCACCTGGCGCGCATTCCGTCGCTTCTGTTCCGGACGGGGATGTTGTGCTGGCGCAGGATTCTGGAGAGGGCGCAGCGGGAATATCCGGTCTCTTCGGCAAGCTGCTTGAGGCTAACGCCGGACTGGTAGCGACGGATGAAGTGGTCGACGTCAGGCAATACGATTGGGCTGGACATGTCTATGATTTCTCCACGAAAACAGGATTGATTCTAGCGGGCGGGCTAGTGGTTAGCAATTGCCGTTGCCGTGTTCTTGGCGTGGATGGCCCGGCATCGGCCAAGCGCCTGGGCGGCGACATGAACAAGCCGCTGCCGGAGGGCTGGGATGAGATCAACCCCAAGACCGGCGAGCCGGTGGGGATTGATAAGGGCTGGGGGTATATGCCGGGCGGGACGGTGGCGGATTCCATCAGCCAGCTTGCCGGCAAGGTGCCCAAGCTGCCTGCCGAGGTGGGCGCTTACCTGGGCAAGGATTTGCCCCTGGATAAACTGGCCGACGAGTTTGGCGGCTTCTTTGACCGGGCGCTGGCGAGCCGCGCCCGGCCTGAAGGCAAATGGATGGTGGTGGGGGCCATGAAGCCCGAGTGGGTGGCCCGCATGAAAACCGCCGGGGTGATGCCGTCGACCGCAGAAATCGCCATCCGCGACCGGGACATTGCGCACGCCTTCCGGGATGCCAAGGGGCACAAGCTGCCGGCAACGTGGTTCCGCGATCTGCCTCGCCATCTGCGCAACCCGCAGGCGGTGATTCTGGACGAAACCCATAGGGAAGGCCCGGCGCTGCTACTGATCTACGACGCGCCAGGCGACGCCAAGAAGCTGGTGGTGCGTGTGAATTACCGGGGCAAGAAGGCCGGCGAGATGAACATCGTTGAAACCGGCCAGACGGTGGATGTGGAAGGCATTGCCAGCAGTATCGGCAAGGGCTACACGCTGCTGGAAGGGTGGCTGTGACATGGGGCTGGACTCGAACCAGCATCATCATCCTATGCGG
Source organism: Gulbenkiania mobilis (assembly GCA_004346645.1). Classification (GTDB taxonomy): domain Bacteria; phylum Pseudomonadota; class Gammaproteobacteria; order Burkholderiales; family Chromobacteriaceae; genus Gulbenkiania; species Gulbenkiania mobilis. The sequence continues at coordinate 122,328 of SMDA01000005.1, read as the reverse complement.
ACTGCCCTTACCCGTCGGCGTACACCATGCCTCAGCCAGGATCAGTATAGCTCACCCGCCAAACCAGCGGGAAGCGCCAGCGGCCAGCACGGCCTTGATGGTTTCGGCCAGCAGGGATTTGCTGCCCGACTTGAGCGCTTCAGACAGGCGCTCGCCCAGCGGCGCTTCGCCCTGGAGCGAACGGGGCGTGACGCACAGGGCTTCGAGGCCCTTGGGGGTGAGGACGGTATCCATAAACACAAAGCCCCGGTCCGTGCCGATACGGATGTAGCCGGACGCCTCCAGCCAGCGAATGGTGGCGGCAAAGAATTCGGTCGCCTCATCGGGCTGGCCTTCCGTGCCGTATTCGGGTGCTGTTGCGTAGTGAGCGGAGAACACTTCGCTCGGCATGGGGAATGCCTGGTAAAGGTCGGCAAGAATCCTTGCCGTCAGTTCGTTGAAACGTTCAATGTTTGAGGGAGTGGTCATGATTAGATTGTCGAGAGAAGTGACTGATGCAGCGTGCGAGGTTCGTGAGTATGCCTTGCGCTGCGCAAAAGGCGAGGTTGATGAGTGGCGGTCGCGGGAAGGGTGGTTGAGGATTATTCAGGAAACGGACCCGGCGGCGCTGGCCTTGGGCTTGAGCTTTTCTTTGGCCGAGGCTTTCAAGCAAGGCGAACAGCGCGGCGTGGCGTTGGTGGTGAAGGGGCTGAAGCAGCATGGCGGCTGAAATGAAAAACGGGGGGCAGCGCCCCCGTCGAATTGCATGATCCGTCTCGAACTCGACGACCGGGCGCTGAAGCAGGCGCTCGACAAGCTGGCGGCGCGGCTGGGCGACATGAGCCCGGCGCTGGACCGCATCGGGCAGCGCCTGGTGGAAGGTACGCGCACCGGCATCGAGGCGGGCAAGGATTGGGCGGGGCGTCCGTTTGCGCCCAACAGCCCGACCACGCTGCTCAGGAAACGCGGTGACAAGCCGCTGATCGACTCGGGCAATTTCAAGGATGCGCGCCTGGCACACCACGTTCAGGGCCGCCAGTCGGTGCTGGTGTCGGCGGGCGGCGTTCAGGCGGCGGTGTTGCAGTACGGCGCCAAGCGCGGGCAGTTCGGCCAGACCCGGCGCGGCGCGCCCATTCCGTGGGGCGACATTCCGGCCCGCCCGTTCTTCCCCGACGACAAGGCCGCCCAGGGGGCTGCCCTGGCAACACTGACCGACTACATCAAGGATGTGCTGGCCGATCTGGCCTGATTTCTCCGGGCTGTGGATAAGGGGTAAATCCCTTTAATTCAGCAAGATGCCCGCCGCCGGCAACATGGCGGCATGTATACGCACCCCTCCCTGATTTCCTCTTTCGACGCGAGTGCGGGCCCTTGGCAGCCGGATGCACCGGGGCAACCCGTGGCCCGGCTGCATATTTTTAAGGCTGGCCTGCACACGTCGGGCAACGGCATCACCCGCTTGTATACAGCGGACGAGCTGGCGGCGATGGCGGCCGCCTACGACCCGGCCCGCTTTGCTGCGCCGCTGGTGATCGGCCACCCGCAGGACAACACACCGGCCTATGGCTGGGTGGCGCGTCTGGTGGCCGAAGGCGACGACCTGTTTGCCGAGGTGGACACCATCGACCCTCTGCTGGCCGACGCGATCCGCGTGGGCATGTACCGCAAGATTTCCGCTTCACTGTATCTCCCCGAATCCCCGGCCAACCCCGTGCCTGGCGTGCTGTATCTGCGCCATGTCGGGCTCTTGGGCGGTGCTGCGCCTGCCGTTAAGGGACTGGCGCCGGTGACGCTGTCGGAGGGTGACGGGGTGGCGGAATTTGAAGAAGTTTGTCGCAAGCAATCCGAGCAAGGAGACCCCGTAATGTCTGACCAAACCCCCGAGCTGGCTGAACTCAAGGCCAAGCTTGCCGCCATCGAGGCGGAGAACGCCAGCCTCAAGGCGGCCGCCGAGGCGGCCACGGCTGCGCTCAATGAACAGAAGCGCGCGGCGACGCACGCCGAGCACGCGGCCTTTGCCGAAGCCCTGGTTAAGGCCGGCAAGCTGACCCCCGGCGTGGCGCCGGCCATGGTGGCGACGCTGGACTACTTGGCCGAATCCTCTGCCGACTTTGCCGAGGGTGGCCAACAGGAGCCGCTGGTGAAAGTCTTCCGCGAGGCGCTCTCTGCCCTGCCTGCCGTGATCCCGATGGGCGAGGCGGCTGCTGACCATTCGGAAGCCGAGATCAAGCCGATTGGACAGATGAGCGGCCACGAAGCCGCCGCGCTGTTCCAGCGCGACCCGCAAGCCTTCCGCCGCGCTGCCGGCCTTACTGAATAAGGAGCACGACCATGCCTGTAACCACGACCTCGAATGTGATCATCCCGGAAGTGCTGGCGGCGATGATTGCCGCCGAAATCCCCGGCCAGCTTGCGCTGGCGGGTTCGGATGCCGTCACTGTGCTGGATAACCTGAAGGGCGGCCCCGGCAATACGATCAAGATTCCGCGCTGGGGCACCATTGGCGACTTTACCGAGGTGGCCGAGGGGAGTGCCATGCCGGTGGCCAACATCGCGGCCACCGCTGCGACGGCCACGGTGAAGAAGTTTGCCCGTGGCGTGGAGGTGACCGACGAGGCGCTCTTGGCCAGCTACGACGACCCGCTGAAGGAAGTGGCCCGCCAGTTCGCCCGCTATGCCGCCCGCGCCGCCGACCGCGAATTGATCGTGGCAGCGGAAACCAGCAGCCTGCAACATACGGCCGCCGGCACCATCACCCTGAACGACATCGTGGACGCCATCGGCAAGTGGAATGACGCCTCGGTGAATATCTCCGGCCTGGTGGTGCATTCCAAGGTCTACCGCGACCTGATCAAGCTCCCGGAGTTCAAGACCCTGACCCAGAAGGCCGACCAGGTGATCGAGAAGGGCGTGGTGGGCCAGGTTTACGGCGTGCCGATCCGCGTGTCGGATGCCATCACCACGGTGGCCGGTTCGCCCAACACTTACCGCAACCTGCTGCTGAAGAAGGGCGCCCTGGGGCTGTGGTATCAGCGCAATATGAACGTGGAGACCGAGCGCGACACCATCAAGCGCACCACGGTCATCACGGCGGATTCCATCTTTGCCACGGCGATGTTCCAGGACAGCCCGCTGCCGGTGGTCAAGCTGGTGACTCAGTAAGAGGGGGTGGTCATGGGCATCGGAACTTTGCGCCGCCACCATAACCCGGAGGCTGCCCCCGAGGGGGCGGTTTCCGCGGTCGATGGTGAAAAAACGGCAGAAACGCAAAACAGCCCCGCCAAGGCGTTAAACGATGCCGGGGTGGGTGTTGGTATTACCCAAGGCAAAAAAACGCGGCACAAGGCCGGGGCAACCGCTGGCAACGGGGGTTCTGAGTGACCTACGCCCTGCAATCCGACCTCGCCTTGGCGATTCCGCCCGAAACGCTCTTGCGTTTGAGTGCGGATGATCCGATGGCGACGGTGCCGGATGCGACGGTGATTGGCGAGATGCTGGCGGCGGCATCCGCCGAGATTGATGCGGCGCTGGCCGATGGCGGGCTGGTGTTGCCGGTGCCTGCGCCGGCCATCATCAAGCATCTGTGCGTGAGCCTGGCGCGCTGCCGGCTGTACGCCCGGCGGCCGGAGGGAATGGATTTTCCCGAGGCGGTGCGGCGCGAGTGCGATGCGGCCCGGAAGACGCTGGCGGCGATTGCAGCCGGCGACCTGCGCCTGGGCACGACGGCGCCTGCGGGCAGCCCGAAGGCGGCGACGCCGGGGCGGGTGTTCGTGGGGGGTGAATTTTAATGGCGACGACCAAGGCCATTTTGCTGGCGGCGGCCGAGCGTCTGAAGGCCCAGGTGCCCGGCGTGGCGGTGGAGCTGTACCCGGACAACCCTGCTGCCTGGCGCATGAATCATCCGCGTGCGGCGCTCCTGGTGGATTACCGGGGCAGCCGCTATGGCGAGGTGGTGGATACCGGCATCGTGGCGCAGGCGCGGGAGTTGTCGATTGGCATTTCCGTGGTGGCGCGCACGCTGCATGACGCCTACGGGGCGCTGGCGATTACCGACGCGGTGCGCCTGGCGCTCCTGGGGCAGCGCCTGCCGGACTGCCGCAAGCTGCGGCTTGCCTCCGAGCGCTTTGTGTCGCAGGAGGCGGGCAACTGGATTTATGAGCTGGTGTTTTCTGCGGAGAGTCTGGCCGTTGAGGATGCCGAGGGCGATAGCGGGCCGGCGCTCACCCGGGTGGTGGCCGATTACGGTTTTGAACAGGAGATCGTGGAATGAAGTTCAAGTACAACGGCCCGGCATCGGGCGTGACGCTGGCCGACGGCACCGAGGTGCTGCTGTGGCCTGGGCGTGAGGTTGATCTGCCCGAGTCGGCATTGACTCAAACCCTGGAGGCGCAGGGGTATCTGCAACGGGTGGCCGAGGCGGCAAAGCCGGCCACCAAGAAGAAGGAGGCTTGAGCCGTGGCCGCGAATTTTCTGCATGGTGTTGAGACCATCGAAATCATGAAGGGGCCGCGCCCCATCCGCCAGGTGAAGACGGCGGTGGTGGGTCTGATCGGCACGGCGCCGACCGGCGCGGTGAATGAGCCGGTGATCGTGCTGTCGACGCGCGATGCGGTGCAGTTTGGTGATGCCGCCGTGGCCGCAGGCTTTACCATTCCGCAGGCGCTGGACGCCATCTTCGACCAGGGCGCCGGTACGGTGATCGTGATCAACGTGTGCGACCCGGCGATTCATCGCACGGCGGTGCCGGAAGAGGTGGTGGCGCTCTCGACCATCACCAGCCGCGCGGCGCTGGCGCACCCCTATGTCAGCGCTGTCGTGGTGAAGTCGGCGGACGGCCTGACGACGTACGATCTGAATGACGATTACACGGTCGACGCCGAAAAGGGCGAGATTGTGCGCGTCAAGACCGGCGACATCGCGGCGGGCGCCAGCCTGAAGGTGGCTTATGAGTATGTCGACCCGGCCAAGGTGACGCCTGCCGAGGTGATCGGCACGGTGACGGCAGGCGGCCAGCGGACCGGCATCCAGGCGCTGGACGATACCTATAACCGCTTCGGCTTCGACGCCAAGCTGGTGCTGGCGCCGGTGTATTGCACCCTGCTGTCGATTTCGACCGAGATGATTGCGATGGCGCACAAGTTGCGGGCCATGGCGATTCTGGACGCCCCCATCGGGGTGACGGTGCAGCAGGCGGTGGAAGGCCGTGGCCCGGCGGGCACGATCAACTTCAACACCAGCTCCGAGCGCGCCATCCTGTGCTATCCGCACCTCAAGGTCTACGACCAGGCCACCGACAGCGAGCGGCTGGAGCCCTTCAGCCAGCGCCTGGCGGGCGTCATCTGCCGCAAGGACACGGAAAACGGCTACTGGTGGAGCCCGTCGAACACCGAGATCATGGGCATCACGGGTGTGGAGCGGGCGATTACGGCACGGGTGAATGATCCGCAGTCGGAGGCCAACCTGCTGAACGAAAACGGCATCGTAACGCTGTTCAATAGCTTCGGCACCGGGCTGCGCACCTGGGGCAACCGTTCGGCTGCCTGGCCGTCCATGACCCACCCGAAGAACTTCATCAATGTGCGCCGCACGGCGGACGTGCTGCACGAGTCGGTGGAGTATTCGATGCTGCAATTCATCGACTACCCGATCAACGATGCGCTGATCGACGCCATCAAGGGCAGCGTGGATGCCTTCATTCGCACCCTGGTGAGCCGGGGCGCGCTGATCGACGGCAGTTGCACCTACGACCCGGCGAAGAATCCGCCCACCGAGATTGCCCTGGGGCATCTGACTTTCGACATCACCTTCATGCCGCCCACGCCTGCCGAGCGCATCACGTTTGAGTCGTTCATCGACATCGAGCTGCTGCGCGGTCTGGGCAGCGGCCAATAAGGAGTAGGCCATGAGCAAGATTTCCATTAATCGCCTGACCAATGCCAACGTCTATCTGGACGGCGGCTCGATGCTGGGCCGCGCCGACGAGGTGAATCTGCCGGTGCTCAAGGCCAAGATGGCCGAGCACAAGGCGCTGGGCATGGTGGGCACCATTGAAGCCTTTGCCGGCTTCGAGAAGCTGGAGGGCAAGATCAAGTGGTCCTCTCTTTATGCGGATGCGCTGAAGAAGACGGCCAACCCGTTCAAGAGCGTGCAGCTCCAGGTGCGCGGTTCGGTGGAGGTGTATTCGAGCCAGGGCCGCACCGAGGAAAAGCCGGTGGTGGCGCTGCTGACCGTGATCTTCAAGAGCATTCCGGGCGGCAACTTCAAGCAGCACGACAACGTGGAAGTGGAGTCCGAGTTTATCGCCACCTATATGAAGCTGACGGTGGGCGGCGAGGACATCACCGAGATTGACGTGCTGGCCAATATCTACAAGGCGGGCGGCCGGGATGTGCTGGCGAGCTACCGCGCCAACATCGGGGGTTAAGCCATGACGCAGGAAATTTGTCTCAAATATCCCGTGCAACTGGCCTCCGGCAAGGTGCTGGACAAGCTGGCCCTGCGCCGGGCCAAGGTGGCCGATCTGCGCGAGGCGTCCAAGGGCGGCGCCAGTCAGGAGGATCAGGAGGTGGCCTTGCTGGCGCGTCTTGCCGGCCTGCTGCCCGAGGATGTGCTGGAGCTGGACCTGGCCGATTACAAGGCGCTGCAAGATGCCTTTCGCGGCATGCTGGATTAACCCGGCAGACCTCTGGAAGGGGGCCGGCTTGCTGGCCCGCTGGTTCCGCTTCCCGCCTTCGGAGATCGACGGGTTGGAAGTGGATGATTTTTTGAGCTGGTGCCGTCTGGCGGCGGAGCAGATCAAGGCCGAGAACGAGGCGGCCAGATGAGGTCGGCGGCCAGACTGAGCAGGAAGGCCGCGACCGCAACCAGCGGGCCGGCCAGCAGCACCAGAAAGAAGCCGCCGACGGCGGTGACGATCAGGGCGGCGATGAAGGAGCCGCTCACCTGCCAGCTCCAGGCGAACAGGGCCAGCCCGATCAGCCAGATCAGGGCGGTGGCAATGGCTTCGGCGCGGTCTTCTTTATCCATCGGGAAAGCATAGCATGGCATCTGAAATCGGACTCAAGCTGGTGGTGGGGGCGGCGCTGGCCGGGTCCTTCCAGGCGGTGCTGGGTGGCGCCAAAAAGACGGTGGCCGACCTGGGGGCGGTGGCCGAGCGGTTGCAGTCCCGGCATGAGCGCCTTGGCGGCGTGATGGCGCGGGCGATGGCGTCGCCGGGGCGGCCGCTGGGTGAGCTGCATCGGCGCTACGAGGCGCTGGGGCGCACGCTGGATCAGATCAGGCAGAAGACCGAGGCGCTGAACCGTGCGATGGAGCGCGGCGCGGCGCTTAAGGCCGGGCGCGACGAGAAGCTCTCTGCCATGCGGGAAACCGCCGGGGCGGCGCTGGCCGTGGGGGCGCCGGTGGTGGCGTCGGTGAAGATGGCGGCCGCGCTGGAAGACCTGGTGAAAGACATTGCCATTACCGGCGAGATGACGCGGGCGGAAGAGCAGAAGCTGGGGCAGGTGTTGCGCGATACGGCGCGGCAGTACAACCAGCACGCGACGGAGGTGGGCGCCGGGCTTCAGGCGCTGGCGGCTTCCGGCATTACCTCGTCGGCAGAGTTGCAGCGCTATGCGCCGATTCTGGCCAAGGCGGCGACGGCGACGCGGGCCAGCGTGGAGGATCTGGGCAATGTGTTCGTGGCGCTGAAGAACAACCTGAATGTCGGGGCGCAGGATACCGAGGCGGCGTTGAACATGCTGGCCTATGCCGGCAAGCAGGGCCAGTTCGAGCTGAAAGAGATGGCCAAGTGGATGCCGAATCTGGCGCCGATGATGCAGGCTATGGGGGTGACGGGCAAGGAGGCGGTGGCCGAATTGGGCGCGGCCTTGCAGGTGGCAAGGAAGGGGGCGGGGTCTTCGGATGAGGCGGCCAATAATCTGCGCAACTTCCTGTCCAAGGTGACGGCGCCCGATACGCTGAAGGATTTTGAGAAGGCCGGGATTGATCTGAAAGGCAGCCTGATCCAGCTTCGCGCCCAGGGCATGACGCCGATGATGGCGATGCTGGAGATCATCCGCGACTATATGAAGAAGGTCGGCGGCGAGGGGGCGGTGAAGCGGTTCGACGCTGCGGCCAAGTCGGGCGACATGGATGGCGTCAAGGCGCTGTCGGAATCCTACGGCCTGGGTGCCCTCTTCCAGGATATGCAGGCCATGAGCTTCATCCGGCCGGCGATTGCCGACATGGAGGCGTTCAAGCGCATTAAAGAAGGGGCGATGGCGGCCGGCGGCAAGGACATGCTGGGCGATGATTTTGCCAAGCGCATGGCGGGCAGCCAGGAGCAGATGAAGCGTTTTGGCATTCTGGCGCAGGACATCGGGCTGTCGATTGGCAATGCCCTGCTGCCGCCCTTGGTGTCGATCATGGAAGGCCTGGCGCCGGTGATCAAAGGCATTGGCGAGTGGGCGCAGGCGAACCCCGGCCTGGTGAAAACCATTGTCGGCATCGGGCTGGCGCTGACGGCGGGCAAGCTGGCGGTGCTGGGCATGGGCTGGGCGGTGAATTTTCTGGTGCTGTCGCCGTTGAACAGGCTGCGCAGGGCGCTGCTGACTGTGGGCGGGCGGGTGCTGTGGTTTAAGGGCTTGTGGCAGTCTGGGGCGTTTGTGGGTTTTGGGGCGCGGATCGGCCAGGTCGCCAGGCTGCTGGCCGGGCGTCTGGTGATGGGCTTGCGCCTGGCGGGCCAGGCGGTGATGTGGCTGGGCCGGGCGGTGCTGATGAACCCGATTGGCCTGGCGCTGACGGCGGCGGCGCTGCTCGTCTACAAATTCTGGGGGCCGATTGCTGGCTTCTTCAAGGGCTTGTGGTCCGGTCTGAAGGCTGGGCTGGCGCCGATTGGGGCGTCGATCCAGGCGGCGTTTGCGCCCGTGGCGCCGGTACTGAAACCGATTGGCGATCTGCTCGCCAAGGTGGGCGGCTGGTTCAGTGGTCTGCTGAAGCCGGTGGAGGATACGGGCGGCGCAGCCGAGCGCTTTGGCGTGCGTGTCGGCCAGGCGGTTGCGGGCGCGGTGCGCCTGTTCCTGTCGTTGCCGGGCAAGCTGCTGGCGCTGCCGGGGGAAATGCTGCGCCTGGGCGGCGAGATTGTGGCCGGGCTGATCAACGGCATCAAGCAGAAGCTGGCGGCAGCCGGCGAGGCGATCAAGTCGGTGGGCGCTTCGGTGCGCGATACCTTCAAGGGCATGCTGGGCATTCGCTCGCCTTCCCGCGTCTTTGCCGAGATGGGCGGCAATCTGTCCGAGGGGCTGTCGCTGGGCATGACGGCCAAGCTGGGGGCAGTGACCAAGGCGGCGGCGGGCATGGCGGCGGCGGCTTCGGTGTCGGTGGCTGGGGCGGCGGTTCCGGGCGTGCCGGATGCGGCGATGCCGCGCCCTGGCGTGGCGGCGGGCGGCAGCGCGGGCATGGTGGTGCATTACGCGCCCGTGCTCACAATCCATGCGACAAATTCAGAGGCGGGCGCGGTGCGCCAGGAGGCAGAAAAGGCGCTGTCCATGAGCCTGGTGGAGTTTGAAAAGATGATGCGCCGCTATGAGGCGGACAAGCAGCGCAGAGGTGTGAAATGAGCGGCAATATCTATGCGGTGCTGGGTGAGACGGAGCTTGAGATCATCGCCTGGCTGGATGGCCTGGACATGCGCTTTTCGGCGCACTACGCCGAGCAGGCGCTGATCGGCCGCAAGGGCTTGTTGCAGCACACGGGTTTTGCGCCGGATGAGGTGAAGATGCGGGTGCTCTTGCATGCGCAGTGGTGCCAGCCGGCCGAGGAGCTGGCGCGGCTGAAGCGGATCATGGATGACGCGGAGCCGGTGGCGTTTGTGCTGGGGTCCGGCGAGTATCGCGGCGTTTTCGTGCTGACCGATCTGGATGTGATGTCGACGCAGACGGACGGCGCGGGGGTGGCGATTGCCTTTGAGGCCGAGGTGCAGTTGAAGGAATACATCGGCGACCCGGCGCTGCCCGAGCCGCCGGGTGTGATTGCCCAGGGCTACCGGATTCCGGTGGGGGCGGGGCAGGGTGTGGCTGGTGCGGTTGCGGTCGACGCGCTGGCCGGGCCGTTTTCCGGGACGGCGTCTGCCGTGTCGCAGGCGGTTTCGGCGGTGGGCCAGGTGGCGGCGGCGGCGTCGGAGGTGCGCTCGCTGGTGAGCCTGGCGGCCAGCAATCCGCCGGCGGCGGTGTCGTTGGTGGCGGGTAAGGCGGGCGGGCTGCTGGATGCGGCGGCGGCCTTGCCGGCGGCGGCGTTTGAAACCCTGTCCGGCGTGACGGCGGTGGCGACCGAGGCGGCGCAGGTGGCGACGGCCTTCAACGGGGCGCGGGCGGCGCTGGAAGAATCGGCGGGCTGGCTGCAATCGGGCGACCCGCTGGCGGTGTTGTCTTCTGCCGCGGATCGGGCCGGGCAGGCGGTGTGGTTTGCCGACCAGGCCGGGGCGTCGCTTGCGAAACTGGCGGCGCGGGTGGCGGTGCGCGGCAATGATCTGGGCGGGGTGGCGGTATGAATCTCACGCACATCACCCAGGCGGGCGAGCGCTGGGACTTGATTGCCTGGCGGTATTACCGGGACGTGCGCCAGGTGGCGCGGCTGATGGAGGCCAACCCGCAGGCGCCGGCCACTGCCGTGCTGCCTTCCGGGCTGCGCCTGACGGTGCCGATGCTGGCGCGGGACGTTGCAAATAATACGAACGGGGTGCCGCCGTGGCGTCGGTGAATCGAGCGATTTCGCCCGAGGTGGTGATTGAGTACAACGGGCGGGACATCACTGCCGACCTGTCGCCGTACCTGGTGCGGTTTTCTTTTGTCGACCGGCTGAACGGCGAGGCGGATAGCCTGGACATCGAGCTGGCGGAAACGCATCACAGCATTTCCAAGTGGCTGGATGGCTGGTATCCGGACAAGGCGATGGAGGTGGTGGCGCATTTTGGCTACACCCATGCGCCGCTTCAGCTTGCCGGGCGCTTCGAGGTGGATGAGGTGGCGGTGGAGAGTCCGCCGATGACGGTGCGTATCCGGGCGCTGGCGACCGGCATCACCAAGAGCGTGCGCACCCGCCAGGGCCGCGCCTATGAGAATACGACGCTCTCTGCGATTGCCGACCAGGTGGCGAAGCGCCTGGGGGCTGTGCGCCGTGGCAAGATCGAGGCGGTGAAGCTGGATCGGGTGACGCAGTACCAGGAAAGCGACTGGCAGTTTCTGGTGCGCCTGCTGCGCGAATATGGCTATGCCGCCAAGCTGACGGACAACAACAAGACGCTGGCGGTGGCGCGGCTGGCCGATCTGGCTGAGGGTGTGGTGCGTGAGCTGTGGCCGGAGGATTTGTCGAGCTGGAGCTACCGCGACCGGATTACCGACGTGCCGGCCAGGAGCGAGGTGGCGCACCATAACCCGAAAACCGGCAAGCTGGTGACGTACAAGGTCGAGGGCGGGCAGCTGGTGGCGGCCAATACGGTGGCGGCCAAGGATGCCGACAAGAAGGTGGTGCGCGCGAAAACGCCGGAGCAGGCGAAGGCCAAGGCGCAGGCGATGCAGGAGCGGCATGAGGCAGACAAGACGAGTTTCGAGTGTACGCTGATGGGCGACCCGGCGCTGATTGCCGGGGCTGCGGTCGACATTCGCGGCCTGGCGAAATTGAACGGGCGCTATGTGATTCTGGAAGCGCGGCACGATATTGATGTGGGTGGCGGCTATGCCACGTCCCTTTCGATGAAGCGATTGCGGGAGGCTGGGGCATGAGCGAGACACGCGAAGAGTCGACGCCGACGCTGCGCTTTGGGTTTGTGACGGCGCTGGATGAGGCTGGCTGCCGGGTGCGGGTGCAGTTCCCTGATCTGGACGGGCTGGAGAGCTACTGGTTGCATGTGCCGCACCCGAAGACGCACCGCGACAAGCACTATTGCCTGCCGGACGTGGGCGAGCAGGTGGCCTGCCTGCTGGATGGTGCGGGCGAGGAAGGTGTGGTGCTGGGGGCGATTTACAGCGAGCGCGACCCGGCGCCGGTGGCGAGCGTGGATAAGCATCATGTGGTGTTCGACGATGGCACGCTGATTGATTACGACCGGGCGTCGCACAAGCTGTTCATTCATTGCGTGGGCGACATCGAGATCGTGTCGGATACGCATATCATCATGCGCGCGCCGCGCATCGACTTGAACTGATATGCCGGCCGCGCACCGTCACCGCGATATTTGCACCGGGCACGGCTGCTGGCCGTCGCGGCCAAATGCCGAGGCCAGCCCGGATGTGTTCATCAATCGGCTGGGGGCGCACCGGGTGGGCGATGCCTGGGAGGTGCATTGCTGCCCGGCTATCCCTGAATGCCATGGATCGGTGCAGGCGACGGGTTCGCCGACGGTATTCGCCAATGGCCGGGCGCTGGCGCGCATCGGCGATGCGGTGGCGTGCGGTTCCGTTTGCGCAACCGGAAGTCCGAACGTCTTTGTCGACGGGTAAATCCGTTTAATTCAGCCCGGCGCAGCCTGTCGCCATCATGGCGGCATGATTCCGAGAGAACACCACTGGCAGCCCGCCCTGGGCGGCGATGGCGAGGCGATTGGCCTGGATGATCTGCGCCAGTCGATTGCCATCATCCTGAAGACCCCGCTGGGGTCTGACCCGCTGCGCCCGGACTTCGGTTCCAATCTCGCCCGTTATATCGACTACCCGATCAATCGCGCCCGGCCGCATGTGGTGCGCGAGACGGTGGCGGCGATCCGGCGCTGGGAGCCGCGCGTGACCGTCACAAAGGTGACGGTGACGCAGGAAGGCGATGCCGGCATCAAGGTGTCCGTGGTGTTCCGTCTGGCCGATGGGCTGGAGGCGACGGCGGAGGTGATGCCCGGTGAGTGAGCCAATCAAACTGGTGGCGGATGATCCGCTGGCGATTACCGACGAGCTGGTGCGCGCCTATGAGGCTGCGACCGGCAAGACGCTGTACCCGGCGCAGATCGAGCGCCTGTTCATCGACCTGATTGCCTACCGGGAAACCCTGGTGCGCGGCCTGATCAACGATGTGGCGCGGCAGAATCTGGTGGCTTTTGCGCGGGCGCCGATGCTGGATTTTCTGGGGGAGCTGGTGGGGGTGTCCCGCCTTGCTGCCCAGCCGGCGCGCACGACCTTGCGCTTTACCCGGCCGGGGGCTGCGGCGGCGGCGACCCTGATCCCGTCCGGCACGCTGATCCAGGCGGCGCCGGGTTTGTATTTTTCCACCACGGCTGATGGGCTGATTGCAGCCGGCGCGGGCGGGCAGTTCATCGACCTGCCGGCGGTGTGCGATACCGATGGGCCGATGGGCAACGGCTACCTGCCGGGGCAGATCAGGGAGCCGCTGTCGATCCTGCCCGATGCGGTGACGGTGGCGAATCTGACGACGACTTCCGGCGGCGCCGACCCGGAGGGCGACGACCGTTTGCGCGAGCGTATCCGCCTGGCGCCCGAGATGTTTTCTACCGCTGGGCCGCGTCTGGCGTATCGCTTTGCGGCCATGAGTGCCTCCCCTTTGATTGTTGACGTGGCGGTGACTTCGCCCGCGCCGGGCCTGGTGCGCCTCTACCCGCTGACGACGACCGGCCTGCCCTCGCCTGAGGTGAAAGCCCTGGTGCTGGCGGCAGCCTCTGCCGAGGATGTGCGGCCCCTGTGCGATGGCGTGGAGGTGGCGGACCCGCTGGATGTGCCTTTTGCGGTCGACGCGCAATTGGCGCTGGTTTCCGATGCCGATGCAGCGGCCACGCTGGCGCGGGCGGAAGCCGCGCTGGCAGCCTTCTGCGCTGAGGTGGCGGGCAGCCTGGGGCGCGATGTGGTGCGCTCGCAACTGATTGCTGCGCTGTCGGTGCCGGGGGTGTATCGGGTGAATCTTGTCGCACCGAATGCGGACACGGTGGTGCCGGCAGAGGCATGGGCGCATGCCGTGAGCCAGTCGGTGACGCTTGCCGGGGTGGGTGATGACTGAGCCTTTGCTGCACGATCCTGTTGCCCCGGATGTGATTGCGCTGGATGCGCGCTTCGGGCCGCTGTCGGCGCTGGTGACGCGCTTGTCTGATCTGCCGGTGGAGAAGCTGCTGGTCTATCTGGTGGATGCGGTGGATGCGCAACTGCTGCCCGAGCTGGGGCGGCAGCTTCATTTGACCGGGCTGGAAGGCTGGCGCCTGGCGAACACAGATGAGGCGCGGCGGCGGCTGATCAAGCGCTCGATTGCGCTGCATCGCAAGAAGGGCACGCCGTGGGCGGTGCGCGAGGCGCTCAAGCCGGTGGGCGTCAATGTGGAGATCATTGAGCAGGCGGACCAACGGGCGGCCTATGCGGCGCTGAATCCGCATCTGCTCGACGGCTCGTGGGCGCTGGATGGTGCGGTGGCGCTGCGCCCGCTGGATCGGATGACCTACATCCCGCAGGTGCAGCACTGGGCGCAGTTTCTGGTGCGGATGAATCTGGCCGAGGTGAGCGAGGCTGGTGCGCTGCCGCTGATCAAGGCGCTGGTCGAGGAATGGAAGCCGGTGTCGCGTCATGCGATCTGGCAGCTGTGGCTGGCCCTGGTGGCGCGGCACAAGGTGACGGCGACGGCGGGCCTGCGGGCTTTTTTGCCGTCGACCCGGCTCTACCCCTGGGAAAACCGCAGCTTGTCCGGCTATGCCGATGCGCTCTGGCGGCTGGGCAAGGATGGCGAGGGGGTGCGGCTGGATGGCCGGGCCTTCGGTTTTGTGCTGGGGCGCGTGCATGGCGCGGTGCCGGGCTATCGCCTGCGCCATGGCAGGGTGCGCGGCGAGGTGTCGGCGCGGCTGGCGGTGGCGGTGGCGCCGGTGTCCCGGCCCGAGGTGTTGCCGGTTGATCCCGGAGTCCGGGTGCTGCCGCCGGAACGGCTGTTCTGGCGCCGGCGGCGGCTCGATGGCGGCTGGCGTTTGTCGGCGGCGCGGCTCGATGGCGGGCGGCGCGTGGGCGAGACCGGGTTTCGCCTGTGGGGGCAGCGGTTTTTCGATTGCCGGCGGCTGGACGGCGCGTGGGCGCTGGGGGCGCGGGTGCTGCTGCCTGAGCCGGCCCGCTTGCGCGTTTCTGGCTTGTGGCGCCTGGGTGGCATGCGCTGCCCGGAATTTAGCGTGAGGAAGGTTCAATGACTGATTTCTTGTATCAGGCCGAGGCGGTGGTGACGGACTACTGGCGCGGCCGGCTGGCCGAGCATTGCGCGGGCGGCCGGGCGCTGCCGCGTATCACCCACATGGCGTTCGGCGATGGCGGGCACGCTGGCGCTGCCGCCAGGCCGGCGCCGGCCAATCGCACGGCGCTGTACAGCGAGCGCCTGCGGGTGCCGATTGCCAGTCTGACGCTGCCGGTGCCCACCGAGGCGCTGGCGATTGCCGAGCTGGTGGCGGCTGATGCACCGGCGGGCATGGCGTTTTCCGAGGCCGGGCTGATTGATGCTGAGGGCGGGCTGGTGGCGTATCGCACCATGGCGCCCAAGGTGGTCGATGCCGGCGAAGTGTACGAAGTCCGTATCAAACCCCGTTTTTAATCAGGAGGGGCCATGACGCTGCCTAACCCGAGTATTACCCCGATTCCCAACAACGAGCCGGAAGCGATTCCGGCCTTGTGGAACACCCGCTACGAAGAGATCGACGAGAATTTTGCCAGTCTCGACCAGCGCCAGACATCAACCGAAAACGAAATCCGCGCGGCCCGCGTCGGTAAGCCGACCCTCTCTGAGACGATCAATGCCATCGTCGCCCAGATCGGCGGCATTTCCGGCACGCTCTCCGGCCTGGCATCGCCCACGTCGGTGCAGAACGCCGTGAGCCTGGACTGGCTGTATCGCAATCGCCGCATCGCCTTCGAGCTTTTTGCGGCCGGCTACAACCTGCAAAACCACCTGGGCGTTTCCGTCACCTCCGGCATCATGGGCGACGACTCCCTGGACGTTGCCGATACCAGCGGCGTCAAGGTCGGCGAAGACTACCTGCTGTCCGATGCGACCGATACCGCCCTGGTGCGCGTCACCGCCATCCACTCGGGTACTCGCCTGCGCCTGGCGGCCAACCTGTCCCGTAACTGGGGCGCTGGCGCCAAGCTGACCGGTTCCACGCTCGTCGCGCGGCCCGAAGGCGGCGTTGATGGCGCCATTGGCGGCCAGTGGGTTTCCCGTGCCATCAACCTGGGCGACGACAACACGTCCCGCGCCGTCGTCATCCGTCGCAGCCTGAATGCCGGCGAGGCCCGCCTGTATTTCCGCGACGCCTACACAACGGCATGGACTGAGCGCGCCTGGTCGGTTCGTCGCTCCGGCGGCGGCACCAGCGGCGTACCTGAAGGCTTCGCTGACTATGAGTACGTCGTGCCGATGCGCGGCGATGGCTATCTGCGCCTGGTGGTCGATGGCGAGCCGATGGTGATCAAGCACGTCGTCGCGCTGGGCAGCGGCACCGGGCAGGGCGGTTACGTCAATCCGCTCATGCGCCCGAATGCGCCCAAGATTAGCAGCCCGGCCACCGGCGCCACCAACGTCATCGAGACGCCGACCCTGACCGCTTCCAACTACGTCAGCCCGGCGGGCAACGCCTTCTCGACGGCGCAGTTCCAGATCAGCACCAGCAGCACGTTTGCCAGCGTCCTGCACGACTCCGGCGAAAAGTCGGCCATGACCTATTCTGTTCCGGCCGGCGTGCTCGCCGTCAATACCACCTTCTACGTCCGCGCCCGCGTGAAGGACGTTGCCGGCCTGGTGTCGGACTGGTCTGCCGTCACCAGCTTCACGACCAAGGCGAGCTATGCCTACGTCAATACCCCGACCGTCATCACGCCGACCAGCGGCCAGGCCGAAATCCCGGAACAGCCGACGCTGCAATCCTCCGCCTTCGCCACGACCGGCGGCGCTGACACGCACGCCGCCAGCCAGTGGCAGATTCGCCTCGCCTCCGGCACCTGGGCCGCGCCGCTGCACGATTCCGGCGCCAGCACCACGGCCAAGACCAGCTACACGGTTCCCGCCGGCGTCCTGGTTGCCGGGCAGACCCAGTACGTGATGCGCGTTCGCCACATCGGCGCCAGCCTGGGCGCGTCCGAGTGGTCTTCCGACATCGCCTTCATGACCAAGCAGCAGTTCGCCCAGATCATCGGCATCGTCTGCACGGCCACCGGCGGCGGCGCGGGCGCATGGCAGCGCGTCGATGAGAATTTCAACGCCATCACGACCACAGCCGCGACCTTCAACAACCACCCGACCTACGCCGGCATCGTGCCGCAGACGATTGACGGCCAGGCGATGGTGAAGGTGCCCAAGTTCTACCTGAAGACCGGCACCGTCCCGAGTGGCCCCTATGCCGGCAAACGCTACTGGATGGTTTCCGACCAGCCCGTCGCCGGCTTCAGCGTGCATCCGGCCTTCATGAATGCCGGTGCACAGATCGACCAGTTCTGGGTGGGCAAGTACCAAGGCACCAACGACGGCGGCACCAAGCTGGGCTCTGTGGCAGGCGTCGCGCCGCTGGTCTCCATCGACTTCCCGACCATGCAGGCCCGTGCGGCCGCACGCAACACTGGCGGCGTGACCGGCTTTGGCCTGTGGAACATCTACCAGCTTTCAGCCATCCAGACGCTGGCGCTGATCGAAATGGGCGGTTCCGACAGCCAGGCCCTGGTCGGTCAAGGCCACGTCTCCGGCTCGTCCGCACTGGCAGTCGATAACGCCACCGTCGCCCAGGCCACATGGCGCGGCATCGTGGGCTTGTGGGGCAACGTGTGGCAGATGGTCGATGGCCTGCAAACCGACGCCAGTTCCAAGTACAAGATTTGGGACAAGAACGGCAACAAGACCTACCAGACCACCAGCCTGACGGCGCCGGGCAGCAACTACCCCGTCACGATGGCGACCGCCAGCGGCACGGATTACGACCTGTCGACCGTCTTTGCCGCCGAAACCACCAATGCGACCGCCGGCAACGGCACCTATGGCGACTACTTCTACCAGAACCCCAGTTGCGTCGCATACCACGGCGGCAATTGGGGCTACGGCGCGTACGCCGGCCTGTTCGCTCTGCACGTCTACAACGCCGCGTCGGACTCGTATACGTACGTCGGCGGCCGCCTCGCAAAGGTGTAATGGGTCATGTGACCCGCGTCATGTAATCGGGCGGGCCCGCCAAGCGGGCCGCCCATTCCTTCCTGAAGGAGTATCGAAGAATGAAGATCGAAAATGGTTCTCTGGTTGTCACGGTGCAAGGCGTCGAAAAGACCGTCCCGCTGCCGACCGTCGCCGCCGATGCCAAGGTGAAAGCCTGGGCAGTGCCCGCCGACTACCGGGCGGACGGCTTGTTTGTCGCCGTCACCATCAAGGGCGAATCCGAGGAAATCCCGGCCTGCGATCTTGCGGCCTGCGAACTCCTGGGCGAGCTTGAGCTTGATGCCGGCATTGAGGCCAAGCTGGAAGCCGCCAAGGCCGCCAAGCGCGCCGAAATCAACGACGCCTGCAATGCCGCCGTCGCATCGCTGGCCGCCTCCTACCCGGAGCGCGAAATCCAGTCCTGGCCCCAGCAAGTCAATGAAGCCGAAGCCCTGGCCGCCGACCCGCAAGCCCCGGCGCCGCTGCTGACGGCCATCGCCGATGCGCGCGGCTTGCCCGTGGCGGAACTGGCCTCGCGCGTGCTGAACAAAATGAACGCCTACGCCGCTGCCTCCGGCTCCCTGATCGGCCGTCGGCAGGCCGCCGAAGACCTGATCGACCTGGCGGCCACGGCGGAAGACGTGGCATCCATCGTCTGGTAAAGGGCGAGGCCATGAAACGCTACTGCGCCCGCATCGGCCTGCTGATCGGCTCCATGCTCATGGCGCTGGCCGGCAACCTGATTGCCCTGGGTGCCGCCATCGTGGGGAGCAATCGGGCGTGGCCTGTGGCAGTGGCGAACGACCAGGCGCTGAACGCGGCCCTGGTCGGGCGCACTGGCAGCGAGGACGAGACGGTCAGCAGCCGGGCCGGCAAGGCCGCCCGCCAGGGCAAGGCATGGGGGTGCCTGCTCTGCCGGCTTCTCGACAAGATCGACCCCGGTCATTGCGCCCGGAATATCGAGCGCGACGAAGGGGAGCCTGTGGATTGAACGAAGCGCACCTTGCTCTGCTGACCAAGCTCGAAGAGCTGGACGCCTACACCCACACCGTTCTGCACCAGTTTCCACGGATTGAGCGGCATCTGCTGTGCGCCGAAATGCGCACCGCCATGAACAAGATGCTGCGCCAGACAGTGGTCGCATGGAAGCGGCGGCAGAAGTCCGGCGCGCTGTTTGATCTTGATGTCGAAATCGAAGTTTTCCGGGGCTTCATCCGCAAGGCGCACCGCATGGGCTACATCAACACCAACCGACTGGAAGTCTGGATGCGACACACGAACGAAATAGGCAAGATGGTCGGCGCGTGGATCAAGCACGAAGGGAGTGCCATGTAACCATCACTGATTTTTTGAGGGGCAATGGCTTAGTAACGGCGGCAATTGGAGCAACGGCGCGAACGCCGGCCTGTTCTATCTGAACGTCAACAACGCCGCATCGAACTCGAATACGAACATCGGCGGCCGCCTCGCAAACGACTAACGCCAGAAGACGAGCGGCACAAGTGGCCGCCGTCCAGCGCATTTCCTTTGGGGCCATTGTCCTGACCATGCTGTCGAAGATGAACAGGGCGCTGCGGCCAGTAGCCGGGAAACCGGCGAACGTGGCGGCGCCCGGCCACCCACAAGAACATCATGCCGAAAACAACCAACGGCCTATGGGCCAAGCTGATCGACTTCGACAATCTGTACCAAGCCTTCCAGGAAGCGCGCCACGGAAAGCGGTATCGCCTTGAGGTGATGCGCTTCGCCAGCAATCTCGAAGAGAACCTGATCAACCTGCAAAATCACCTGATCTGGAAGACCTGGGCGCCCGGCAAGCAGCGCGAATTCACCGTCTTCGAGCCGAAGATGCGCATGATCCAGGCGCCTCCGTTCGAGGATCGCGTCATCCATCATGCCCTGGTACGCCTTGTCGATCCGCTCTTCGAGGCGAAATTCATCCCGGACTCGTTCGCCTGCCGCGAGGGCAAGGGCACCCAGCGCGCCGTCTTCCGTGCCCAGCACTTCCTGCGCGTCGCTCGGCGCAACTGGGGCGACAAGGCTTATGTCCTGAAGGCCGACATCAGCAAATACTTCGCCAGCATCCGGCACGACATGCTCATGACCGAGGTGGAGCGCACGATTTCTGACAAGGACGTGCTTTGGCTGTGGCGCAAGATCATCAGCGGCTACGGCCATGACGCCGGCGTCGGACTGCCGGTCGGCGCCATGACCAGCCAACTGGGTGCGAACGTCATGCTTAACCGCCTCGATCACATCGCCAAGGACGACATGGGCATCCGCTTCTACGTCCGCTACATGGATGATTTCGTCGCCATCATGCCGGACAAGGCTTCAGCCCAGAAGGTGATGCAGGAACTCGGCGAGGCCGTGAATGGCCTGGCGCTTTCACTTAACCCGAAGACCGCGATCCACCCGTGGCAGCGCGGCATCGACTTCTGCGGCTACCGCATCTGGCCGACGCACATCCTGCCACGCAAGCGGAACATCAAGCGGGCGCGCCTGGCCTTCCGGGAAATGGCAGCCCAGTACCATGCGGGAGAGATTGGCCTGGAATTTGTTCGGCAAAGGGTTATGTCGTTTCTTGCCTACTCAAAGCATTGCAGTGCAAGGCGCACCGTGGAGGGCGTTCTTGGTGACCTGGTTTTGGTGAGAAAATGCCCCGAATCTGATGTCTCAAATAATCCGTCTTGTCTCAAATAATTCGAGCGCTTGTCTCAAATAATTTTCGCGTGCTTACCGCCCACTTGCGGAAACTGGAAGGCATGAACTGCGGATAACCCATTGCGCCCGCATACGAGCCCTTGAGCGCCAAGGCATTGCGGTTTTCCTCGCGGGCCAGCCTCAGCAGTTCGGTCAGTTCGGCACGGAAGAAATCGGCGCGACGGGGGTAGTCGAAGGCCAGGGTAGCCAGCGCATCCACCGCGCGGAAGCTGCCGGTGGTACGTCCGTACTGGGTTTCGATACCCAGGATGGTCACGATCATCTCCGGGGCCACCCCGTACTGTGCCTCGGCACGGTTCAGCGTAGCGGCATTGTCCTTCCAGAAGGCCACACCGTTGGCCAGCAGCTTTTCGTTGAAGAAATTGGGACGGAACTGGTACCAGGGGCGCGAGGTGGACGGCCGGTCCATGATGCCGATGATGGAGGGTTTGGGCTCGGCATTGGCAAACACCGTTTCCAGCTCCGCCCGTGTAAGGGCGCCTTCGGTCACCTGTTCATCAATGTAACGCTGCACATCGGGACGCAGCAGCCACTGCGTATCGGCCAGGGTCATGGGGGGAACAAGCAACGCGGCCAGCGCGCTGAAGATCAGTCTTTTCATGGAAGGCTTCCTGCGCGGCCGCGAGGCGACCGGGGTCATTCGGAATAGGACAGGGCGTCGCTGACGAGTCGTGCCGTCAGATCCACCAGCGGAATCACGCGTTCGTACGCCATCCGCGTGGGGCCGACAACCCCAAGCGTACCTACGCGCATACCATTGATGAAATAAGGGGCGGTTACCACCGAGCACTCGTCGAGGGTGGTGACACCGGACTCCTCGCCAATGAAAAGGTTGAGTTCCTGAGCGGCACGGGTTTCGGTCAGCAGCCGCAGCAGCTCGGTCTTGCGCTCGAAGGTGTCGAAGAGTTCACGCAGCCGGTTGAGGTCGGCCGAAAGGTCACGTACGTGCAGGAGGTTGTTTCCGCCAGCGATCACCACCGCCTCGGATCGGCTTTCCAGATGGCGCCGCCCCACCTGCATCGCGACAGCCATCAGCTCGGAGATGTCGTGCTGGAGCTGACGCAACTCGCCTTCCATGCGGTCGGCCACGGCCCCCAGCCCGCTTCCCGCATAGTGCTGACTGATGAAATTGCCGGCCTCGACCAGCTCCGAAGGAGAGTAGTCGCGTTCGGGCATGAAAAGGTGGTTCTGTACGTCGCCATCAGTGGTCACCAGGATCAGCAGAATACGACGCTCGGAAAGGCGCAGAAACTCCACCTGTCTGAAAGCCGTGTCCGGGCGCTGCGGGGTCATCACGACCCCGGCGTAGTGGGTCAGCTCGGACAGCAGCGTGGAGGCTGCCTGCGCCAGGCGCTTCGGGCTGCCCGGGCGAATCGAGCGTTCCAGTTCGCGCACCTCCTCTTCACCCAGCGAAGGGATGGTCATCAGCCGATCGACGAAGTGCCGGTAACCCCGGGCAGTGGGAATGCGTCCGGCCGAGGTGTGTGGAGAAGCCACGAGACCCATGTCCTCCAGGTCCGCCAGCACGTTGCGGATGGAGGCCGAGGACAGGTCCAGACCCGACATCCGCGACAGCGTGCGAGAGCCGACGGGCTGGCCATCGGCGATGTAGAGTTCCACCAGCGTCTTGAGAAGGCGTTCTGCGCGTTCACTGATCATGCAAGCCATTTTACACCTCCCGATCTGCATGAAAAGCCGGCAGGGACGCCGCTTTTTCTTCTCTTGTTATATGAGGCCAGAGAGGCCGAAAACCAGGTACCGACCACCCTCTTGCAAGTGCCGGCGAAAGCCCCATATGCGATAATCAACCTCTCAATCAACCCGTAATGTGGAGACAGCATGGCGGAGCGTACGGAAGACAAAAGCAAGGCGCTGGCCGCGGCCCTAGCCCAGATCGAAAAGCAGTTCGGCAAGGGCTCGATCATGCGCATGAGCGACAACCAGATCAATGAAAACCTCCAGGTCGTGTCGACCGGTTCGCTCGGGCTGGATCTGGCGTTGGGGGTGGGCGGCCTGCCGCGCGGCCGCGTGGTTGAAATCTACGGTCCGGAGTCGTCCGGCAAGACCACCCTATGTTTGCAGGTTGTGGCCGAAGCCCAGAAGCTGGGCGGCACCTGCGCCTACATCGACGCGGAAAACGCCCTGGACCCGCAGTATGCCCAGAAGCTGGGCGTGAAGGTGGACGAGTTGCTGATCTCCCAGCCGGACACCGGCGAACAGGCACTGGAAATCTGTGACATGCTGGTGCGATCCAGCGGCGTGGACGTGATCGTGATCGACTCGGTCGCCGCCCTGGTGCCGAAGGCGGAAATTGAAGGCGAGATGGGCGACAGCCACGTCGGCCTTCAGGCGCGTCTGATGAGCCAGGCACTGCGCAAGCTGACCGCCAACATCAAGCGCACCAATACTCTGGTGATTTTCATCAACCAGATCCGCATGAAAATCGGCGTGATGTTCGGCAGCCCGGAAACCACCACGGGTGGTAACGCGCTGAAGTTCTACGCCTCGGTGCGTATGGACATTCGCCGTATCGGCTCGATCAAGAAGGGTGACGAGGTCATCGGCAACGAAACCCGCGTCAAGGTGGTGAAGAACAAGGTCTCCCCACCCTTCCGGCAGGCCGATTTCGACGTCCTGTATGGTGAGGGCACCAGTCGCGAAGGCGAGATCATCGAGATGGGCGTGGAGCATGGCTTCATCGAGAAATCCGGCGCCTGGTACAGCTATAACGGCCAGAAGATCGGCCAAGGCAAGGACAACACCCGTGAGTGGCTGCGTTCCAACCCGGAAGTTGCGCAAGAAATCGAACGCAAGATCCGCGACGCGGTGGGCATCAACGTCCAGATCACCGAAGGCCAGCCGGACGAGGCGCTGCCGGACGATCTGCTGGGCTGACCTGGCTGACCGGGCATGGAAAAAAGCCTGAAAGCGCGGGCCGTCGATCTTCTGTCGCGCCGGGAGTACTCCCGGCGCGAACTGGAGCGGCGGCTCGCTCCGCATGCGGAAAGCGCCGAGGCGCTGGCTGCGGTACTGGACGAACTGGCGGAGCGAAACTGGCAGTCGGATGCGCGCTTTGCCGAGCAGTTTGCCGAGGCGCGCGCGCGCAAGTACGGCACGCGGCGTGTCCGCCTGGAGATGCGTGAACGTGGTGTGGATGCCGGGCTGATCGACGAAGCCCTCTCGGGCCATGATGATTTTCCGGCTGCGTTGGCACAATGGCAGAAGAAGTTCGGCCAACTGCCGCAGTCTCCGGAGGAAAAGGCTCGTCATATCCGCTTTCTGGCTACCCGTGGCTTTGGCATGGACGTGATCCGGCGCATCCTGCGCCATGCAGCCGACGACCTGCCGGATGATCCTTCCCTCTGAAGGCCTTCACCGTTTGCGGCAACGCCGCAAAACCCTTGCCAGCACAGGCCTGGCTTGCCACAATCCGTGCACAAGATTGCATCCGGACAGCCCTAGGCATTGCTCTGCTTGCGCAGCCGTGTACCCCGCCGGGGGGCGATGCGCTTCGCAGAGGGCCCGCTCGCTTGCTGTCAGTCCATACCAGAACGAATAGAACATGAAAACATCCGAAATCCGCCAGAAATTCCTGGACTTCTTCGCTTCGAAAGGCCACCAGGTGGTGCCGTCGAGCTCCCTCGTGCCTTGGGATGATCCGACGCTACTGTTCACCAATGCCGGCATGAACCAGTTCAAGGACGTGTTCCTCGGCTTCGACAAGCGTTCCTACTCCCGCGCCACCACCGCACAGAAGTGCGTGCGCGCCGGAGGCAAGCACAATGACCTTGAAAACGTCGGCTACACCGCTCGCCACCATACCTTCTTCGAGATGCTGGGCAACTTCAGTTTCGGCGACTACTTCAAGCGTGATGCCATCCA
Source organism: Gulbenkiania mobilis (assembly GCA_004346645.1). Classification (GTDB taxonomy): domain Bacteria; phylum Pseudomonadota; class Gammaproteobacteria; order Burkholderiales; family Chromobacteriaceae; genus Gulbenkiania; species Gulbenkiania mobilis. The sequence continues at coordinate 97,638 of SMDA01000005.1, read as the reverse complement.
TTACGCCTGGGAGTTCCTGACCGACCCCAAATGGCTGGGTCTGCCGCGCGAGAAGCTCATGGTGACGGTGTATGCCACCGACGACGAAGCCTACGACATCTGGAATAAGGAAATCGGCGTACCGGCGGATAAGATTGTCCGCATCGGGGACAACAAGGGCGCCCCTTACGCGTCCGACAACTTCTGGCAGATGGGCGACACCGGCCCTTGCGGTCCATGTACTGAGATCTTCTACGATCATGGCGAGCATATCTGGGGCGGGCCTCCGGGCAGCCCGGAAGAAGACGGCGACCGCTTCATCGAAATCTGGAACAACGTATTCATGCAGTTCAACCGGGACGAAAGCGGCGTGATGCATCCGCTGCCCAAGCCTTCGGTGGATACCGGCATGGGCCTGGAGCGCATCTCCGCCGTCCTGCAAGGCGTGCATGCCAACTACGAGATCGACCTGTTCCAGAATCTGATTCGTGCCGCGGCCCGGGAAACCGGCGTACCGTTCAGCATGGATGTACCCTCTCTCAAGGTGATCGCGGACCACATCCGGGCCTGTGCCTTTCTGATCGCTGACGGCGTACAGCCTTCCAACGACGGTCGCGGCTACGTGCTGCGCCGGATCATCCGACGCGCCATTCGGCACGGCTACAAGCTGGGCCAGAAAGGTCTGTTCTTCCACAAGCTGGTGGCCGACCTGGTGGCGGAAATGGGCGCTGCCTATCCTGAACTGCGCGAGCGTCAGGCGGTGGTGGAGGATGCCCTGCGCCAGGAAGAAATCCGCTTTGCGGAGACGCTGGACAAGGGGATGGCCCTCCTGGACGGTGCCTTGGCTGGCGGCCAGAAGCAACTGGATGGTGCCACGCTGTTCAAGCTGTACGACACCTTCGGCTTCCCGGTGGACCTGACAGCGGATATCTGCCGCGAGCGGGAGATCGAGGTGGACCTTGAGGGCTTCGAGCGCGAGATGGAAGCCCAGCGCGAGCGTGCGCGGGCCGCTTCCAGCTTCAAGATGACCGGTAACGTGGATTACAGCGGTGAGGACACCGCCTTCCACGGCTACGACGCAGTCAGCCGGGACGCACACGTGCTGGCCTTGTACCGCAACAATGAACCGGTCACCACGCTGCAGCAGGGCGAAGAAGGCCTCGTTATTCTGGACAACACCCCCTTCTACGCCGAAGGCGGCGGCCAGATCGGTGACAGCGGCGAGATTTCGGCCAACGGCGGCGTGGACGCGCTGTTCGATGTCGTAGACACGCAGAAGATCCAGGCGGCGGTGTTCGGCCACAAGGGACGCATGGCCCGTGGTGCGCTTTCGGTGGGTGACAGCGTTCAGGCCACCATCGATCTGCACAAGCGCTTGGCCACCGCACGCAACCATTCGGCCACCCACCTGCTGCACAGTGCGCTGCGTCACGTGCTGGGCACCCACGTGGCCCAGAAGGGTTCGCTGGTGACGGCCGAGCGCACACGCTTTGACTTTGCTCACGGCGCACCCGTCAGCGCCACAGAGCTCGCCGAGATCGAGCGTATGGTCAACCGCGCCATCCTGCACAACCATGAAGTGGCCGCCAGCCACATGACCTACGACGACGCCATCCGCTCCGGAGCCATCGCGCTGTTTGGTGAAAAGTATGGTGACGAAGTACGCGTCCTGAAGATGGGGGACTTCTCCACCGAACTGTGCGGCGGGACGCATGTAGTGCGTACCGGTGACATCGGCTTCTTCAAGATCGTCTCCGAGTCCGGTGTGGCTGCCGGCGTACGCCGCATTGAGGCCGTGACCGGCGAGAATGCTGTAGCCTATGCACAGGCGCAGGACAGCCTGATCCGCGAGGCGAGCGCCATGCTGAAGGCACAGAGCAGCGACGAAGTCGTCACCAAGATCAGCGCGCTGCAGGAACAGCTCAGGGCACTGGAAAAGGAAATGGCGCGCATGAAGGCCAAGCTGGCCACCAGCGCAGGCGAAAGTCTGGCTGACAGCGCCATCGACCTCGGGGGCGTGAAGCTTCTGGCTGCGGAGCTGGAAGGGGCGGACAGCACCGCACTGCGCGAGACGCTGGACAAACTGAAGGATCGGCTCAAGTCGGCCGTGATCGTCCTGGGCGCCCGTGCCGAAGGCAAAGTCAGCCTCGTGGCGGGGGTGACCCCCGACCTGACCGGCCGTATCAAGGCCGGGGAACTCGTCAACTTCGTGGCCCAGCAGGTGGGCGGCAAAGGGGGCGGTCGTCCTGACATGGCCCAGGCCGGCGGCACCCAGCCCGAAAACCTGCCGGCTGCGCTGGCTGCAGTACGCGAGTGGGCAAGCGGCAAGCTGTAAGCCAGCCGCCCCTACGAAAAGCGCCTCGCAACTGCGAGGCGCTTTTTTTGCAGGAAGGGCCAGAAGCACGGGTTGGCCGAAGGTCGCTTCGGCCAACCCTGCTCAGAAGACGCCCAGCCCGTTGAGCATCACCACCAGGATAAGCACGGGCGAAATGAAGCGGATCACGAAAAACAGCACCCGCAGCACGCCCTCGTTGTGCAGTACGCCTCCGTTGCTCAGCGTATCGCGCAGGCGATCATAGCCCCACACCCAGCCGACGAAAATGCACAGTACGATGCCGCCTACGGGCATCAAGAGCGAAGAGGAGAGGAAGTCGAACAGGTCGAAGAAGGTGCGTCCCAGCACCTTCACGTTTGCCAGCAGGCTGCTGGAGAGTGCGCAGGTGGCGCCAACCGCGGCGAGCACCACCAGGTTCAGCAATGTTGCCAGCTTGCGGCTGAGCCCGAAGCGTCCGCTGACCACGGCCACCGGCACTTCGAGAATCGACAGCATGGCGCCGATGGCGGCAATCGAGGTCAGCACGAAGAACACGATCATGAACAGATGGCCGAAGGGCATGCTGGCAAAGACTGCGGGGATGGTGATGAATACCAGCGAGGGGCCAGCCGCCGGCTCGAAGCCGAACGCGAATACGGCGGGGAAGATGGCGATGCCCGCCAGCATGGATACGAACAGATCGGCTCCCATCACACGCAGGGTGGTGGCCGGAATGTTCTGGTCATCCCGAAAATAGCTGCCGTAGGTCATCATCGTGCCCATGCCGATCGACAGCTTGAAAAAGGCCAGCCCCATGGCCACGAGCAGGACGCTGGCATTGATCTTGGAAAAGTCGGGCGCAAACAGAAACGCCAGCCCTTGCGAAGCGCCCGGTAGCATCAGGCTTCGCACACAGATCACCAGCAGCAGCACGAAGAGTAGCGGCATCAGCTTCTTGGTTACCGCCTCGATGCCCTTGGCCACCCCCATCAACAGGATGCCGCCGATCAGCAGCAGCACCAGCCACTGCCACAGCAGCGACTGCACCGGGTCGCCCACAAGCGCCTTGAATGCCGCGGTAGTCACCTTCGGATCACTGGAGAGGATGGCGCCGTCGATCGCCTTGAAGACGTAGGCGAACACCCACGCGGCCACCTCCGAATAGAAGGCCATGATGAGGAAGGCCGCCAGAACACCGGCTGCACTCACCAGCCACCAGGGCTGCCCTTTGGGCGCCAGCTCGCGCATGGCGGTCACCGGATCGGCTTTGGCCTTCCGGCCTAGCATGATTTCGGCAATCATTACCGGCAGCCCTACGAGCAAGGTGGCCAGCAGGTACACCACCAGAAAACCGGCACCGCCGTTGGTGCCCGTCAGGTAGGGGAATTTCCAGATATTGCCCAGGCCGACCGCCGAGCCTAGGGTGGCGGCCAGTACGCCGAAGCTTGATGTAAACCCGTCGCGCGTGGCGACCGGGCGTTCGGTGGGGGTGGGGGAGGTTCTGCCCATGTTCGAATTTTCCTTGTCCAAAAAACGGCCCGCCGGGCTTGTGGCCGGGGCGGGCTCCCTGGTCCGGGTTCTCCGGTGACGCGATTCTGACCGCTAGCACCGGGACAGGACAAGCTTTTTGGTCAAACTTTGCCGAACTCGCCCTGCTGACACAACCTTTCGGCCAACCTGCCGAGCCAATCCACGCAGGCCTCCAACTGTGCGATCTCGATGTACTCGTCCGGCCGGTGCGCCTGCCGGATGGAGCCCGGCCCCAGCACCACCGCCGGCATGCCGGCCTCCTGGAAAAGGCCAGCCTCAGTCGCATACGCCACCGCCTGTCCCGAGGTGGCACCCCCAAGTGCCTCTAGGTACTTCAAGACCGCACTCCCTTCCTCGGCTTCAAAGGCTGGACAATGCACCAGAGGCTCGAAACGGATCCCCGCCTCCGGCGCCACGGCCTGCATCTCGCGCTCCAGTTCGGCAGCGTAGGCACTTGCCGAGGCCAGAAAACGGTCGGGATCGCTGCCAGGCAGCCAGCGGCATTCGAAGACGAATTCGCAGTCCTTAGGCACGATATTGGGGGCTGTCCCGCCGCTTACCGTACCGGTCTGCAGGGTGGTGAACGGCACGTCGTACAGTGCATGCCGCGCCCCCGAGGCAGCTTCGGCCTCCGCCAGTTGCCGGATGTGCACGATGAGCCGCGCCGCATATTCGATGGCGTTCACGCCTTGCGGGGTCAGCGAGGAATGTGCTGCCCGCCCGGTGATGCGGCAACGGTAATGGGCGATGCCCTTGTGGGCAATCACAGGCTGCATCTCGGTCGGCTCTCCGATGATGCAGCCTGCTACGGGAATGCCCTGCCTTTTCAGATCGTCGATCAGGCCACGGACCCCCAAGCACCCCACCTCCTCGTCGTAAGAAAGCGCGATGCCGATGGGGCGCACCAAACAGCCGCTTTCGGCCAACCGTGCAAAGTGCGGCGCCAAGGCCAACACGCAGGCGATGAAACCCTTCATGTCCGCAGTGCCCCGCCCGTAGAGCCGCCCTTCACGCTGAACCATCTCGAACGGAGGTGACTGCCAAACCTGACCGTCCACCGGAACTACGTCCGTATGCCCGGAGAGCACGATGGCGGGCACGCCTTCCGGGCCGATCAGCGCAAACAGGTTGGCCTTGGTGCGCTCTTCGTTGAAAGTCAGCCGCATCCGCGCACCGGTAGCCTGCAATTGCCGTTCGGCCCAGTCGATTAACGCCAGATTCGAAAGGCGGCTGGTGGTATCGAAGGCCACCAGCCGCGCAAGATGTTCCAGAACAGTGGAAAGCACGGTCGCTCCGCGGCAAAAGAAAGTTGAACCCTGAGTGTAACAAGGCGGCAAGCCGCTGTCGGCTGCGGGACGTTCAACCGTGCCTTTGGCGCCCGTGCCAGTCGTGCCAACGCCCCTTAATGGCTACCGCCGGTTGCTGCCCATAGGGCTTGCAGCACAGCCAGGCCTTTGATGAAAAAGAGAAGACCCCAGATGCTCCCTCTGCTCGCAGGCCAAGGCGCTCTCCGGCACCGATAGCTTGGCAAGACCGCTGTTTGCAGGTAATATGAAGTCCTTCTATGGCGGGTCTCCCCGCATTGTGCAATAGCGAACCTGGTCAGGTCCGGAAGGAAGCAGCCACAGTTATTTCGCACAAGTGCCGGGGGTCAGGCTCGCCACCCCTCCCCTCTTTTTATTTCTTTGCGACACATGATTCCATCATGGTGACATGACTGTGGAATGCACTGTTCATGCATGCGGCAAGCGTATAACATTAGCAAAACTTAATATTCAACCAGCAGCGGAACTATTGGCTGACAGTACAATCAATTATTCCCAATGAATTATTTTTTTCTATTGTTCAGTGTGCAAGACCTAAAAATAATTCATCCGCATCGATTGCCATCAAGAGGACTCATCATGAAACTTTTTGAAAAGATCGCCAACCCGCGCGAAATCCGACGCAAGCTCGGCCTGAACCAGCAGGAATTCTGGAGCCGCATCGGCGTCACCCAATCGGGGGGCTCCCGCTATGAGAGCGGCCGCAACATGCCCAAACCGGTACGCGAACTGCTGCGCCTGGTTCATGTCGAGCAGATCGATCTGGAAAAGGTCCGCCGCGAAGACTTTGAAATTGTCGAATACCTAAAGGCCACCCACCCGGACCTTTACAAGAGCCTGAAAAAGGCCGTGCGCGCCAAACTGGACGCGCAGCAGGAAGGCAGCACCGGCGAAGCCGTTGCCAGCTGACCGCACCCACTCACACACATCGACAGGCTGCCCAGGCAGCCTGTTTTTTTGCGCGCCGCCATACGCACATAAGGCTCAGGGAGCGACCTGAACGGGGATGTTTCGCGCGCGCAGACGCGTCGCCAGCTGTTCCAGCCATACGGCGGGCAGTGCGGTGACCTGTTGGCTGCCGGCATTACTGGTGGGGCGAGCCATGCCATAGAGCCGCACTCCGCGGATGGAGGAAAGTGAACCTACGGCGTCCAGATAGGCAAGCACTTCACTTTCCGAAGGGGGCTGCCCGGCTTCGTAAAACATGCAGGTCTGGATCCAGGTGGGGCACAGCAGGGCGCAACGCCGGGCACGCTGAAGGTGCCCCTGCGGGGATAAGCGAACGCGGTTGGCCGAAGCGAAGCCTTCCTGCGTGGCACGGTCCAGCTTGAACCAGACCTCTCCCTCCAGGTCGGCGAACCGGCTCAGAGCCGCCACCACCTCGGGCCTGTGAAGCTGGCTGCCATTGGTGATCAGTACCGGGCGCAGCAGACCATGCAAGCCGAGGCGGCCAAGAACCCGCGCCAGCACATCTACCGCCTGAGGGAATACGGGCGAAAGCGTGGGCTCTCCATCTCCAGAAAAGGCCACGTCCACCAGACGCGCACCGTCGGGCGCTCCCAACGCTGCCAGACCCTCCCCTCGTACAAGCGCGTGTAGCAGGTGCTCTAGTTCCTGCTCGAGCAGGCACAGGTCCACCGGCTGCGGGCGGCCACGCTGCAGGCCTTCCACCTGGCAATAAGCACACTGCCAGTTGCAGCGCCGGTCCGGACAGAGGTTGATCCCCACCGACACGCCACCTGCACGGCGCGACAGGACGGCATACACCAGTGTGTAGCCGTCCAGCATGCGCGCGTGGTTGTCGTGGGTCAGCGACATGCTCAGTCTTCTTCGGGCGTGCGCACCAGCAGCACCGGGATATCCGCCTGCTTGAGCAACCCCTCGGCCACGCTCCCCATCAGCAGATGCATGAGACCGCTCCAGCCGTGCGTGCCCATCACCACCAGATCGGCGCCCCATTCCTTCGCATCCTCGATCAGGACCGAAGCGATCTTGTCTCCCCAGCTCTCGCGGATGACGCCCTCGGTTTTGACGCCTGCGTCCGAAGCGCGGGCCTGCGCCTGAGAAAGCACCTTTTCCCCAGCTTCCTTGATCGATTTCTGCAGCTCGGAGGCATCCAGGAACTCGGTGCCCCCCCAGCCGAACTGGGCCAGATCCACCACGTGGACCAGACGGACGGTGGCCCCTACCTCGCGTGCCAGCTTGCAGGCTTCGGCCAGCGCCAGGTTGGAAGTCTCGCTGTCGTCGACGGGTACGAAAATGCGTTGATACATGGTGGGCTCCTTTATTCGTTGAAGCGATGCTTTCAGTCTAGCAAAGCGGTGATGCACAAGGTTGATGCAGGTTAAGGGTGCGTTTAGACTGGACCCGTTTACCCTGACAGCTCAACCCGATGCCAAGAATACAGATCGCGCTGCCGACCGACTGGGTGTTCGAGACGACACTGCCGGTGCGGATCGGCGACATCAACTACGGCGGCCACATGGGCAACGACGCCGTGCTGCGGCTGGCCCACGAAGCCCGGCTGCAGTGCCTGAAGCATTACGGCTACAGCGAGCTGGACATTGAAGGCTGCGGCCTCATCATGGCCGATGCCGCCGTGGTCTACAAGGCGGAAGCGTTTCACGGCGATGCCCTGCGCTTTGAAGTGGGGTTTGCAGATTTCAACAAATACGGATGCGATATCGTCTACCTGGCAACGCGAGCCGATACGGGCCAGGAAGTGGCACGAATCAAGACGGGCATCGTGTTCTTCGACTATGGGGCGCGCAAGGTGGCCCGCATGCCCGAGGCGTTTGCCCGGCGCTTTGCCCCCCCGACAACCGCGGCAACAGAACAAGGAACGGCATCATGAGACCGTATAGCCCCAACAGCCCAGAGGCCATGTCGCGCCTGCTGGCCATGCTGATCGTGACCGACGGCAACCTGGACCAGCACGAGATCGAGGCGCTGGACGCCCTGCATGTGTATGAAGTGCTCGGCCTGTCGCGCAAGGACTTCATGCAGGTGCTGGTGGATTACTGCAACGACATCTCCGACGAGGCCGAGCAGGACGGCACCATCCACCTGATCGACCTGCCGCGTGTGGACCGCCTGCTGGAGGACGTGACCGACCGTAACCGCCGCATTCTGGTGTGCGCACTGGCGCTGGACCTCTCCAAGGCCGACGGTACCATCAGCGAATCGGAAATGACCCTGTTGCGCTACATGATGGCGCACTGGAACATCACGCTGGATGACCTCGAAAACGAATTCATCCGCAATTGACTGCACCTTCACCCCGAGCCGTCCGCCTGTGGCGGGCGGCTTCGTTTTGTCTGACCGACCATGACTGACACCCGATTCACCGGTACCGACCGCTATGTAGCCACCGAGGACCTGATGCTGGCCGTGAACGCAGCCGTCACGCTGGAACGCCCGCTACTCATCAAGGGCGAACCGGGTACCGGCAAGACAATGTTGGCCGAAGAGGTGGCCCGTGCCTTGGGGCGCGAGCTGATCGTATGGCCGATCAAGTCCACCACCAAGGCTCACCACGGCCTGTATGAGTACGATGCCGTCTCGCGCCTGCGCGACTCCCAGTTGGGCGACCCGCGGGTGCACGACATCCGCCATTACATCGTCAAGGGCAAACTGTGGCAGGCCTTCGAGGCCGACGTGGCCCCCGTACTGCTGATCGACGAAATCGACAAGGCGGATATCGAATTTCCCAACGACCTGTTGCGCGAGCTGGACCAGATGGAATTCTTCGTGCACGAGACGCAAGAGTTCGTGCGCGCGCGCCAGCGTCCGATCATCCTTATCACCTCCAACAACGAGAAGGAGCTGCCCGACGCTTTCCTGCGCCGCTGTTTCTTCCACTACATCCGTTTCCCAGACGCTGAAACGCTGGCAGCGATTGTGAACGTGCACTTCCCGGGCCTGCAGGCAGCGCTGGTTCAGGAGGCGCTGGAGGTATTCCTGAACCTGCGCGAGACGCCGGGGCTGAAGAAGAAGCCGAGCACGTCCGAACTGCTGGACTGGTTGAAGCTACTGACAGCCGAACGGCTGGAGGCGGAAGACTTGGCACCCGCCCGCACCGGCCAAGCCCTGCCACCGCTTTCGGGTGCCCTGCTCAAGACCGAGCAAGACCTGGGGCTAATCGAGCGTCTGCTGCAGATGGGACGGCTGCGCCGTGGCTGAAACCGTTCACGGCTGGTCGGCGGCGATCGACGGCTTCGACGACATGCTGCATAGCGAGGGCAAAAGCCCGCGCACGCGCGAAGCCTATCGCCGGGACCTGGAAGCCCTGGCCCGCCTGCTCCCTGCACGCTCACCGTCAGAGGTAGGCCGGCGTGATCTGCAGAAGGCGATTGCCCGGCTGACCGATGAGGGCAAGGTTGGCCGAACCATTGCACGCATGCTTTCGGCCTGGCGGCGGTTCTTTGCCTGGCTGGGTGGGGCGAACGGTGGTTCGGCCAACCCTTGCGCCGGACTGAAGGCCCCCCGGGATGCCCGCCTGCTACCGAAGGCCCCGGGCGCGGACCGGATGGCGGGGCTGCTGGAAGCGGACGTCGGCAACGACCTCTTGGCAGTGCGCGATCGGGCGATGTTCGAACTGCTGTATTCGTCGGGATTGCGCCTGTCCGAGCTGACGGCGCTGAACGTGAACGATCTCGATCTGGCGGGGCGGCTTGTGCATGTTGCAGGCAAGGGCAACAAGGACCGGCTGATTCCGGTAGGCCGGCAGGCAGCGGAAGCCCTGACGGTCTGGCTGGCCTGCCGGCCGTCCGGCAGCGAGGCGCTGTTCCTTACCATCCGGGGCGGGCGGCTGGGCAACCGGCAGGTGCAGAAAAGGCTGGATCGCTGGAACCTGCTGGCCGGCGGCAGCGAACCGGTGCATCCACACATGCTGAGGCATGCCTTTGCCTCGCATGTGCTGCAGTCTTCCGGCGACTTGCGCGCAGTCCAGGAGCTCTTGGGCCACGCCGACCTTTCCACCACCCAAATCTATACCCGGCTGGACTTCCAGCACCTGGCGCGGGTGTACGATGCCACCCATCCGCGGGCACGCTTGGAAGACCACCCTGACCCGGCCGTGCCGGCAGACAAGGCCGAGGACTAGCCCGGATCCTTCACCTGCTGTTCGACGCGCTCGATTAGCAACTGCAGCGCGGCCTCGGTCGCCTGCCGGCGCACCGCATCCCGGTCGCCCTCGAACTGCTTCTGCACGCACTCCAGCAACCCCTTGCGACCGGCCAGGCCGAACCATACCGTGCCCACAGGCTTCTTCTCGCCGCCACCGCCCGGTCCGGCAATACCGGACACAGCGACCGCCCAGTCGGCGCCGGAGCGCTCCAGCGCGCCGGAGGCCATTTCCCGTACCGTCTGTTCGCTGACGGCCCCGTCGCGCTCCAGCGTTTCGGCCTGCACGCCCAGTTCGGACATCTTGGCCGGATAGCTGTAGGTGACCCAGCCAAAGCCGAACCAGGCCGAGCAGCCAGACACCGAAGTCAGGGATGCGGCAATCCGACCGCCGGTACAGGACTCGGCCGTGGCCACCCGCTGCTTGTGTTCGGAAAGCAAATCGCCCAGGCGAGCGGCAAGTTCGTTTTCAGTCTGCATGGTATTGACGCCGGAAATGGCGGATCAGGCCGTTGGTGGAACTGTCGTGCGCCAGCGCCTGATCCGGCGCCTTAAGCTCGGGCAGGATGCGGCGCGCCAGCTGCTTGCCGTATTCCACACCCCACTGATCGAAGGAATTGATGCCCCAGATCACGCCCTGCACGAACACCCTGTGTTCATAAAGAGCGAGCAGCATGCCCAGGGTGCGGGGCGTGACGCGATCGAGGGCCAGCGTGTTGGACGGCTGGTTGCCCGGGAACAGCTTCTGCGGCAGCAGCATGTCCAGCTCGTCACCTGTTAAATGGGCCAGCTCCGCCAGTACCTCTGCCTCTCCCTTGCCGCGCATCAGTGCCTCGGACTGCGCAAAGCAGTTGGCCACCAGCACCGCGTGCTGGTGGTCGACGGGGTAATGGGTGTTCATCGGTACGATGAAGTCGCACGGCACCAGTCGCGTGCCCTGATGCAGCAGCTGGAAGAAGGCATGCTGGCTGTTGACGCCCTCCTCCCCCCAGATGACCGGCCCGGTATCGAAATCCAGCCGCTCACCGTGGCGCCCCACGCGCTTGCCGTTGGACTCCATATCCAGCTGCTGGATGTGGGCCGGCAGCCGGCGCAGGCCATGGTCGTAGGGCATGATGGCGTGGGTGTGCGCACCGTAGAAGGTGTTGTACCACACCCCGATCAGCGCCAGGATCACCGGCATGTTGCGGGTGAACGACGCACCGAAGAAATGGTTGTCCATGGTATGGGCGCCATCCAGAAGCTGGCAGAAGCGCTCGTACCCTACCGCCATCATCACCGGCAGGCCGATCGCAGACCAGACAGAATAGCGGCCCCCCACCCAATCCCAGAAAGTGAAGCGGTTCGCCGGGTCGATGCCGAAGGCCTCCACCGCCTCGGGGTTGGCCGAAACAGCCACGAAGTGACGGCGGATGTCGCCCTGCCCCGTGCGCTTTACGAACCACTTCTTGGCGGCTTCGGCGTTGAGCAGCGTCTCTGGCGTGGTAAACGACTTGGAGGCCACGATGAAGAGCGTGGTTTCCGGCTGCAGGCGGGCCAGCGTGCGTGCAATGTCCTGCCCGTCCACGTTGGAGACAAAGTGGATCCGAAGATCGGGCGTGGCATAGGGCGCCAGCGCCTCGGTCACCACTTGCGGCCCCAGGTCCGAGCCACCGATGCCGAGGTTGACCACATCGGTTACCGGTCGCCCGTCGATGCCGTGCCAGGCACCGGCGCGCACGGTATCAGTAAACTGCTTCATCGCCCGCAGCACGGCATGCACTTCGGGCACCACATTGCGACCGTCCACCATCAGGCTGGCGCTTTCGGGCAGGCGCAGCGCGGTGTGCAGCACCGACCTGTTCTCACTGATGTTGATCCGCTCGCCACTGCGCATCCGATCCATCCACCCGGTCAGGTCAGCAGCCTCGGCCAGTTCGAACAGCAGCGACAGCGTCCGTTCGGTCAGGCGATTCTTGGAGTAGTCCAGCAGCAGGCCGTCGAATTCCAGCGAGAACTTGTCGAAGCGCCGCGGGTCGGTATCGAACAGTTCGCGCATGTGCATGTGCCGGGTGGCACGCTGGTGCTGGTGCAGCTTGGCCCAGACCGGGCTGGCATTGATGTCGTTATGGCGGGGAATGGTCATCGGTCGGACACGAACAGAGCGACGGGCGGCAGAAGGCCGCCCGTCCGGTTGCAGGAGGTCAGGCTTCGATGCGCAGAAAGTGCTCGCGGTAGTAGCGCAGCTCCTCGATCGACTCGAGGATGTCGGCCAGCGCTTCGTGGCGACCTTTTTTCACCACGCCCTTGGCGATCTCGGGCTTCCAGCGCTTGCACAGTTCCTTAAGAGTGGAGACATCAAGATTGCGGTAGTGAAAGTAGTCCTCCAGCTCAGGCATCCAGCGCGCCATGAAGCGTCGATCTTGGCAGATGGAATTGCCGCACATCGGCGACGCGCGCCGGGGTACGTGCTCGCCCAGGAAATCCAGCAGCTTCTGCTGGACATCGGCCTCGCTGAAGGTGGAGGCCCGGACGCGCTCGGTCAGCCCGGTGCGGGCATGGGTGGAGGTGTTCCAGGCATCCATGCCGTTGAGGATGTCATCGCTCTGGTGCACTACATACACCGGCGATTCGGCCACAACGTTGAGGTGGCTGTCAGTCACAACGACCGCCACTTCGATGATGCGGTCAGAATCGGGGTTGAGACCGGTCATTTCCATGTCCAGCCAGATGAGGTTGTTCTGATCTTGTGCCATACTTCGTCTTCTTTCGATGAATCCTTCTATTGTCTGCGAAGGTTGCCTACGGGGCAACGACGCAGCGTCCATCCGTTCCTGCCACAGCCATGAACCCGTTCACCTACGCCTTTATCGGCGCACTGATCTTCACCCTTGCCCTGCGCTGGATGCTGTCCGTGCGTCATCTGCGCCATGTGGCGCGCCATCGTGATGCGGTACCCGAGGCGTTCGCCGGCACTATCAGCCTGGCTGCCCACCAGAAGGCAGCCGACTACACCACTGCCAAGACCAGGCTGGGCCTGTTCCAGGCTCTGGCCGACACCGTGCTCGTGGCCGTACTGACGCTCGGCGGCGGGCTGGACGCGCTGCAATGGCTTTCGGCCAACCTTGCAGGCGGTGAGCTGTCCCGCGGCATCCTGCTGATCGCCCTGGTAGCGGGTGTATCGATGCTGGTCTCGCTGCCTTTCGGGCTTTACACCACCTTCGGCATCGAGCGGCGCTTCGGATTCAACCGCATGACATTCCGCCTGTGGCTGGCCGATGCGATCAAAGGGTTGCTGCTAGGGGCGCTGATCGGCCTGCCGCTTGCCGGGGTGATCCTCTTTCTGATGCAGGCCTCCGGCTCGCTGTGGTGGCTGTATGCGTGGCTGGTATGGAGCGGTTTCAGCCTGTTGATGCTGGTTCTGTACCCCACTTTCATCGCCCCGCTTTTCAACCGCTTCACCCCGCTGGCGCAGGGGGCGCTGCGTGCGCGCATCGAAGCACTACTGGCCCGTACCGGTTTTGCCAGCAACGGAATCTTTGTCATGGATGGCTCGCGCCGCTCCAGCCATGGCAATGCCTACTTCACCGGCATGGGCCGCGCCAAGCGCATCGTCTTTTTCGATACGCTGCTCAAGGAGCTGGACGATGAGGAGATCGAGGCTGTGCTGGCCCACGAGCTGGGACACTTCCGACGGCGCCACATCACACAGCGCATGATATTCAGCTTTGCACTGACGCTGGGCTTCCTGTACCTGCTGGGCCAGTTGCTGGATCAGGCATGGTTTTACGCCGGCCTTGGCGTGAGCCAGCCGGGCACGGCTGTGGCCTTGGTGCTCTTCACATTGGTGATGCCGGTGTTCACCTTTGTGTTCACGCCGCTCTCCAGCCTGCTTTCGCGTCGGCACGAATACGAGGCCGACGCGTTTGCCGCAACCGAAGCACGCGCCGATGCGCTCGTCAGCGCGCTGGTCAAGCTCTATCGTGACAATGCCTCGACCCTCACGCCGGACCCGATGCACTCTGCCTTTTACGACTCCCACCCGCCCGCTGCCCTGCGCATCGGACACCTGAAAGGACTGAACGCATGAATCTGACCGCCCAGCACTGCACGCCCCAGCATGGCACCTTGCCCTTAGGTGACGACGAAGTGGCGCGCCTGCTCGACACCCTGCCGGGCTGGGAACGCCAAGGCATCGAGCTGGTGAAAACCTTTGCGTTTGACGACTACTACCGCACAATGGCCTTCGTGAATGCCCTGGCCTGGGTGGCCCATACCGAGGACCATCATCCCGATCTTTCGGTGCACTACAACCGGGTGAGGGTATGCTTTTCTACCCATGATGCAGGCGGCCTGACGCTCAACGACTTCATCTGTGCCGCCAAGGCCGAGGCTCTGCTGCCACGATGAAGACCGCCGGCCAGATCATCCGCAGCCACGGGCGCCGCTTCATCGTCGAAGCAACGGACGGCACCGTCTACGATTGCACCACGCGCGGCAAGCGTGTGGACTATGCCTGTGGCGACCGCGTAGACCTGACGGTGCAAAATAGCGAACAGGCCGTCATCGAAGGCGCGCAGCCACGCCGCAGCCTGCTCTACCGCCAGGACGACTGGCGCACCAAACTGATCGCGGCCAACGTGACGCGCCTCTTGCTGGTGACCGCTGCCGTGCCCTCACCCAGCGAAGAATTCATCAACCGCTGCCTGCTGGCGGCCGAGGCCGGTGATATCGAGCCGATCATCGTCGTCAACAAGGCCGACCTGCCCGAGACATCCCAACTGCTGGACAGGCTCTCGCCCTATCAGGCGCTGGGCTACCAGCTGGTGGTGCTTTCGGCCCGCGACAGCATAGAGCCGCTGCGTCCGCTGCTGAAGGGACACACCAGCGTGCTGGTGGGCCAGTCGGGTATGGGTAAATCCACGCTTACCAATGCCTTGCTGCCCGACGCGGGTGCACGCACTGGCGAGATCTCCACCGCCCTGGATACCGGCCGTCACACCACTACCCACGCCACGCTCTACCATCTGGACGGAAACAGCGACCTGATCGATTCGCCCGGGCTGCAGGAGTTTGGGCTATCGCACCTGGAAGCCACCGCGCTGGCCAGCTATTTTCCGGAAATGCGTCCCCTGCTTGGGCACTGCCGCTTTCACAACTGCACCCACCGTGCCGAGCCCGGGTGCGCCATCAAGGCGGCAGTGGAAGCGGGTACGATCCGTCCATCGCGGCTGGAACTCCTGCAACGCCTGACCAACCGCAACCGCAGTCAGCCATAACCCTTTTGTCTTCGGGGATTTACTTCCTTCAGGCTGGCTTCTATTCTGTAAAAAAAGAATAACGGCATAGCAGTACCGTAGCCGCTTTCCACTAGAACAGAAATGGAGCCGACACTTATGACTACACCCCGCATTGCACTGGTAACCGGAGGCATGGGCGGTATCGGAACGGCCATCTGCCGCGCATTGGCCGAAGCCGGCCACACGGTGGTGGGCACCTGCAGCAAGCCCGGCAAGGAAGCAGCCTGGGTAGCCGAGATGGAAGCCGCTGGCTATCAGGTCCACGGTTATGCTTGCGACGTGACGGATGCAGCCGCCTGCGAGGCCTTGGCACAGACGGTAAGCCGCGAGGTCGGCCCGATCGACATCCTCGTCAACAATGCCGGCATCACACGGGACGGTACTTTCCGCAAGATGACGCTGGAGGACTGGCGTGCGGTCATCAGCACCAACCTCGACTCGCTGTTCAACATGACCAAGCCGGTGCTCGACAGCATGACCGAGCGCGGCTGGGGCCGCATCGTCAACATCTCCTCGATCAACGGTCAGAAAGGTCAGTTCGGCCAAGCCAACTACTCTGCGGCCAAGGCAGGCATGCACGGCTTCACCAAGGCGCTGGCGCAGGAAGTGGCACGCAAGGGCGTGACAGTGAACACCATCTCGCCCGGCTACATTGGTACCGACATGGTCATGGCCGTGCCGGAGGACGTGCGCAACAAGATCATCGCCCAGATCCCTGTGGGCCGGCTGGGCAAGCCCGAGGAAGTCGCGGCGCTGGTGGCCTATCTCGTCTCCGACCTGGCCTCGTTCATGACCGGCGCCAACCTTTCCATCAATGGTGGCCAGCACATGATGTAACCGCGCCGGACTCCTTTTGCGTTCGGCACAGACCCGGGTCTTTTCGTGTTCCAGTCTGGTAAGCTTGGCAGTGAAGGAAAACATGATAATGGAGACCCCCCATGGCTGAGAGCCTGCTGGTTTCGGGCGAAACCAAGGAAGAAAAATACCGTACCCTGCTGCCGCAGACCGAGGCACTGGTCGTGCACGAGACCGATCTGGTGGCTGCGCTGGCCAATCTGGCGGCAGCCCTGCACCACACCTTCGATTGGCTGTGGACCGGGTTCTACCTGGTAAAGAACGGGGAATTGGTCCTCGGGCCCTTCCAAGGGCCGATCGCCTGCACGCGCATCGGCTTCGGCAAGGGTGTGTGTGGCGCCGCCTGGCAGCAAAACCGTACTCTGGTGGTGCCGGACGTGGACGCTTTCCCGGGCCATATCGCCTGCTCGTCGCTGTCGCGCTCAGAGGTTGTGGTGCCGCTAAGGAATGCGGCAGGCGACGTGGTGGGCGTGCTGGACGTGGACGCCACCGCGCCCGGCCAGTTCGACGAAACCGATGCCCGTTACTTGGAAGCCATCGTAGCCTCGCTGACCCACCTGTTCACGGCCTGATGTGAAAATGCTGGTGTCGGCCGCGGCACCAGCGCACTGTCTTGCCCAGCCCCTCCCTCTGTCAGGGCTTCATGATGTCGTCCACCAGGCCTAGCAGCACTGCCCGAAGCCGCGCATCCAGTCCGCCTTCTTTTTCGGCCAACCCTGCCAGACTGTCCCGCAACCGCTCTGCCTTCAGTTCCAGAGCAGCCTGATGACGAGCTGCCAACAAGGCCAGCTCTGACTGCAAAGCCAGCAGCTGAGTCTGCATCTGCCGATGCGTCTGCTCAAGCGCATCCTGGTGGGTACGACCTTCCTCTAGCTGCCGCCGCAAACCATCGGCTTCGGCATTGGCTGCACCCAAGGCCCGATCCTTGTCGGAAAGCGCGCTCCTTAGCGAAGCCTCGAGCGTTTCCGCTTCTGCTTTCGTGCGCGCCATCTGACGTTCCATCGAGGTCAGCGACTGCTTCATCAGCTTGCGTTCCTCTTCCACCTGCTCGTAGAGACGGACGCGTACGCCTTCCAGACGTTCGTAAGCCAGCTCCTCCCGTTTGCGCCCTGCCTCACGCTCGGCGGCAAGCTGCATTTCGGCTCGGGCCTCGGCTTCGGCCAACCTTTCCTGATGCTCTTGGCGCTGCGCAGCCTCTCGGGCGGCCAGCTCTGCCAGGGTGCGCCGCGCCTCTTCAAGATCGCGCCCTTGGCGAGCGAGCAGCTCCTCGCGCTCGGCCAGGGTAGCGGCCATCTGGGCCCGCTGGGCCTCACTTTCCGCAAGACTGGAAGCCAGCGCATCGTTGCGGTGCACGAGTTCGATCTCTCGCGCCTGCGCGTCTTTTAATGCAACCCCCAAGGTCTCTGCCTCTGCCCGGGCTTCGGCACGGGCCTGTTCCAAGTTGGATTCGGCTTCATGACAGGCCTGCTGCCATACCGTGTCGAATGCCGCAGCAAGCCCCTGGGGCCAGTCGGGCCGTTTGGCCGTCAGGGCCATCCGAGCCAGGAACTCCTGTCGCCACTCCTTGAGGGTGGCATTGATGGTGGTATTCGAGCCGCTGCCGAGCCTGCTGCGCACCTCGGTGACGGTTGGCCAAATTCCGGCCGCGGCCAGTTCGGCAGCGGCCGCTCGGATACGGGCATAGATATCGGACGCCATGGGTTCTCCTTAAAGGGCGTTCGCCATTATACAGAGAAGTTTGGATATTAGATTATGTAATACATTAATTTTTTACATATCTTCTGTTTTTATTTCCGATAATTTAACTTATCGGAACAATTTGCGTTAAAGTACGCCGCATTCCACTACGAAAATCACCCACTAATCTTAACGCTATGCCCCCCTTCCCTACTCCCCTCTTGGCTCCGCCTGCCTGGGCTACCGCATCTGTCGAGTCGGCTTCGAACGCAGCGGCAACGCCCCTGCTTGCCGCCCGCAGCGACGAGCAGGCAGTAGCGATCTGGCTGGCAGAATACGCAGACCGCCCCCGCACTTGGGCGGCTTACCGCAAGGAAGCCGAGCGCTTTTTGCTGTGGCTGAGGGAGCTGGGTTTGAAACTGGGGACGGTGAAACGTGAGGATGTGCTTGCCTACCGGGCTTTTCTGGCAGCGCCGCCAGCACACTGGACCGGCCCTAGCCGCCCACGCATCCACCCTGACTGGCGGCCCCTGACCGGCCCGCTCTCTGCCGCAAGCCAGCATCAGGCACAGACCATTCTGGCCGGGCTGTATAGCTATCTAAACCATGCCGGGTTCGTCAGCGGCAACCCGTTCCGGCTGCTGCGACAGAAAGCCCCACCCACGCAGCGCACGCAGGAGCGATTTCTCAGCGAGACCGCTTGGCAGGCGGTGCTGGAATGCGTGGCAACCCTCCCCAGGGAAACGGCCCGGGAGCAGGCGCACGCAGAGCGGGCGCTGTGGCTGATCAGTCTGCTGTATTTGACAGGCGCGCGGCGCAGCGAGGTGGCCGGCGCGCGCATGGGAGATCTTTTCGAACGCAAAGGCTTGTGGTGGTGGGCAGTGCAGGGAAAAGGCGGCAAAATCGCACGCATTCCCTGTAGCGAAGAGCTGATGGCCGCTTGCCAGCGCTACCGGCAAAGTTTGGGCTTGCCCGCCCAACCGGCGCCGGGTGAAGATACCCCCTTACTCGCGCAGATCCCGCTGCGCAAAGCCGGGCCCCTGTTGCCGCTGGGCGACAAGGGTATCTACCTTGTTGTGCGGGAGCTGTTCCGCCGTGCAGCGCAGCGTACAGACGACCCAGGAATCTGCCAGCAGCTGAAGCAAGCCACCACCCACTGGCTGCGCCACACTGCCGCCACCCACCAGCTGGAAGCCGGCGTCCCCCTGATCGTGGTCAGCCAGAACCTGCGCCACAGCAACCTGCAGACCACGCGGCGTTATCTTCATACCGAAGATGAGGCACGCCATGCGGCCAGCGGCGTGCACAGCTTGCGTTCACGCGCCTCCGACACCGACAAGGAAAAACCCGGCGATTGAGCCGGGTTTTCTGAATTAGGGGCGGCGCTTTTTCTTGGCCTCGCTTGGGGGCGGGTCGTCGAAGAGCGAGCCGGTGCGGCCGGTCTGCGACTGTAGGGCGATCACCAAGGCGCGGTTGATCGCCTCTTTCTTGCTGACCCCCCACCATTCGATCATTTTATCCAGCGCCTTCTGCGCATCGCGCGACAACTCCACCGTCACCGACAGCTCCTGCAGTCGGTAGCGGCGCAGGGCCCTGCTGCGCCGCTTGCGTTCAGCAACGGTCATCGCCTTTTCCCCCAGAGGTTTTCTGCCCGGTTTGCTGCGGACATTGCCCAGGAGGTCCAGCGTATAGTGATCGCAGGCGTCTTTCATGCGGAGTGAGGACGTCAAAAAGGGGCGGAAGGATAGCACGAACACCAGCAACTGCGGGGCCAACAGCCTGGACGAGCCCCAAAAAACCCACGTGGCATACTAGAAGAGGTAGGGCAGCCAGCGATGCACCGCCAGAAACACCAGTACGGTGAGAAAGGCAGCCACCACATCGTCGATCATGATGCCGGCTCCACCATGCACGTGGTCGTCGAACCAGCGGATCGGCCATGGTTTGAAGATATCGAAGAGCCGGAAGAGCACGAAACCCATGCACCAGCTGAGCCAGTCACCGGGGATCAGGGCCAGCACCAGCAGCATGCCCACTACTTCGTCCCAGACGATACAACCATGATCGTGCACGCCCAGCGAGCGGCTGGTGACACGTGCCGCCCAAGCCCCCAGACCGAAGAACGGCAGGCACAGCAGTACCAGCAGGAAAGGCGAGCCCCCGAAGCGGAACCAGAGCCAGGCCAGCGGCAATGCCACCAGTGTCCCCCATGTACCCGGTGCCGGGCGCATCAGCCCGCTGCCAAAGCCCAAAGCCAGGAAATGGGCGGGGTGGGCAAACAGGAAGCGCCGGTCAGGGTGTATCAAAGTGGTCAAAACCGCTCCTTCCGAGATAACAGGGCGTACCGTGCGCATCCAGTAGTTCCACCCCCTGCCCTGCATGGATCATGCCAATGCGGCTGACCCGGCAGCCTGCGCGCGCTCCCGCCTGCAGGACGGCTTCACGTGCCGAACGCGGCGCGGTGAAGCACAGCTCGTAATCGTCACCGCCTGCAGCGAGCAGCGCGGCGCACCAGGCACGGCGCGCCTCTATCCACGGATGGCTTGGCAGTGCGTCCAGCCACACCTCGCCGGCCACACCAGAGGCGGCGGCGATATGACTCAGGTCCGCGAGCAACCCGTCGGAAACATCGATGGCGCTGTGGGCCAGGCCGCGAAGGGCCACGCCAAGTGCCACCCGGGGCTCAGGGCGGTCCATGCGGGCTTCGGCCAACCCCCTCACCTCATCCGGCAGCTCTTCATCCAACGTCCCCAGCCGGTGAGCAAGCGCCAGCGCCGCCAGCCCCAGTTCGCCGCTCACCCAGATGTCGTCCCCCTCACGGGACCCATCACGGCGCAGCGCGGTGCCGGCCGGTGCCTCGCCGAGGATGGTCAGGGAGAGCGTAAGGGGGCCGCGCGTGGTGTCGCCACCCACGAGGGTGACGCCATGACGCCCCGCCAAGGCGAAGAGCCCGGAGGCCAGCCGGCTCACCCAGCCTGTATCCGCCCGGGGTAAAGCGAGCGACAGCAGTGCCCAGCGTGGCACCGCCCCCATGGCTGCCATGTCCGACAGGTTGACCGCCAGCGTCTTGTGACCCAGGTCGGCAGGGTCCACGTCGGCGAAGAAGTGGCGCCCTTCCACCAGCATGTCTACCGCCACATGCAGTTCACAGCCAGGGGTTGGCCGAAGGAGGGCTGCGTCGTCCCCCACACCCAGCACCGCGTCGGTGGCGGGTCGGGCGAAGTACTGGCGGATCAGTTCGAATTCGTTCATGCACGCTCATGCAAAAACACCCGCCTGGGCGGGTGTCTGTTGACCGGGCGCCCGCTCAGTCGCGGCGCCGCGCCTTCTGTGCTGCCACCTCGTCGGCACGCACCTCGGCTGCCAGCTTGTCCAGTACACCATTGACGAACTTGTGCCCATCGGTGCCGCCAAAGGTCTTGGCGATCTCGATCGCTTCGTTGATGATGACCGGATAGGGCGTTTCGGGGTGCTGCGTCAGCTCCAGGGCGCTCATCAGCAGGATGGCCTTCTCCACCGGATTGACATCCTCGGGCGCACGCTCGAAATAGCGAGCCACACGACCGTTCAGCTCTTCGGCCTGCTGCAGCACCCCGAACAGCAGGGTGCGGAACAGGGCCTCGTCGGCCTTCACGAAGTAATCGTTTTCCTTGAGATGCTTTTCGATCAGCGAAGCCGGACGGTCCGGATTCAGCTGCCATTCGTAGATGCCTTGCACGGCAAATTCACGCGCACGGCGACGGGCGGTTTTCATACGGAGGGTCCTTGCAAAAGAACAGGCGGCCACGGGGGCCGCCGGGTAAGACGCCGGCCGGTTCAGCCGCGCAGCGCCTTCTGTAGATTGGCCATCTCTACTGCCACGCGGGCAGCATCACGGCCTTTTTCGAGCATGCGCACTTCGGCCTGCTCGTCGGTTTCGGTGGTCAGCACGGCATTGGCGATGGGCAAACGTGCGTCCAGACCCACCCGGGTGATGGCAGCGCCCGACTCATTCGAGACCAGCTCGAAGTGGTAAGTCTCGCCACGGATCACCGCACCTAGCGCTACCAGCGCGTCAAAACGCCCGCTTGCCGCCATCGTCTGCAGCACGAGAGGAATCTCCAGCGCCCCGGGAACGGTGGCCAGCGTCACATCCTGTGCCCCAACGCCCAGCACGGCCAGCTCGGCCAGACACGCATCGCGCAGCCCCTCACAGACCGGCTCGTTGAAGCGGCTCATCACCACCCCGATACGTAGCCCGCGGCCATCGAGATTCGGAACAATGCGGTTCAGCGCGTCGAGCATGGCACACCCCTGACAATCGAAACGTTAGGAAAGCCGGGCATTTTACTCGATTTCGATCGAGAGATGTTCAGGCTGGCAAAACTCCACCACCTCCAGACCGAAGCCCGGCATGCTGGGCAGGCTGACCGGGCTGGACATCAGACGCATGCGACCCACCCCCAGCGCCTTGAGCATCTGCGCACCGATGCCGAAGCTGCGGCTATCCCAGCGCGGTTTTTCAGGCTGCCCCGCACCGGGCAGTGCCCGTGCCAGCAGGGTGTCACCGGTTTCGGTACGATGCAGCAGCACGACCACTCCGCATCCTTCTTCCTCGATGGCTTCGAGTGCATTGGGCACCGTCCAGGTATGAGGAGTGGCCAAAGGATCGAGCAGATCCATGGCCGAGAACGGCTCATGCACGCGCACCAGCGTGGGATGGCTGCGGTCGATGCGTCCCTTCGCCAGCGCCAGATGCGTGGCCCCTGTGGTGGTATCGCGGAAGACGTGCAGTTCGAAGGCACCGAACGGGGTCTCCACCGGCCGCTGGCCCACACGCTCCACCAGGCATTCAGTCTGGCTGCGGTAATGGATCAGGTCAGCAATCGTACCCACCTTCAGTCCGTGCTCGGCAGCAAAGGTCATCAGTTCCGGCAAGCGGGCCATGGAGCCGTCATCGTTCATCACCTCGCAGATGACGGCCGCCGGCTCCAGCCCGGCCAACTGGGCCAGATCGCAGCCCGCCTCAGTATGGCCAGCCCGCACCAGTACACCGCCCTTCTGAGCCTTGAGCGGGAAAATGTGCCCGGGCTGCACCAGGTCCGACGGCCGGGCGTGGCGTGCCACAGCGGCCTGCACGGTACGGGCCCGGTCTGCGGCGGAGATGCCGGTGGTAACGCCTTCGGCCGCCTCGATGGACACAGTGAAGTTGGTACCATGCGGCGTGCCATTCTGGCTGACCATAAGGGGCAGGCTCAGCTGGCGGCACCGCTCTTCGCTGAGGGTAAGGCAGATCAGTCCACGCGCGTGTTTGGCCATGAAGTTGATGGCTTCGGGGGTAACGTGTTCGGCGGCAATGACAATATCGCCCTCGTTTTCACGGTCTTCGGCGTCGACGAGGACAACCATGCGGCCGGCCTTGATATCGGCGATGATGTCTTGGATCGGAGAAATGCTCATGGCGCTGTCCATCCGGTAGCTAGGCCCCGCGCGGAGCGGAGCATATGGGTGAAGAGGGTTAGCGGGAGTCTGCGTCGCGGGCCGCCAGTACGCGTTCGACGGTGTCGACGATGGCCTGAGTCTGCGGATCTACCTCAATGTTGACGCGGTCGCCCGGACGACGGCTGCCCAGCGTGGTGCGGGAGAGCGTCTCGGGGATCAGGTTCACGCAAAAACGTCGGCCTTCAACCGCGCCCACCGTCAGGCTGATGCCGTCGATGCCGATGTAACCCTTGGTGAAGATGTAACGGGCCCAGCCCACTGGAACCTCGAACCAGACCTGGCAGTTGTTGGGCGTGGTGAGCACGTCCACCACCGGAGCGGTGCCCAGGATGTGTCCGGACATCGCATGCCCACCGATCTCGTCACCAAAACGCGCTGCGCGCTCGACGTTGACACGGTCCCCTACGCCCAGCAGGCCAAGATTGGTCAGGCGAAGGGTTTCCTGCATCAGATCGAAGTCAACCAGATCGCCATCGACCCGGGTCACCGTCAGGCAACATCCGTTGTGCGCCACCGAGGCACCGGCGGCCAGCCCTTCGGCCAACCCCTGCGGCAGCCGAACGCGATGGGTGCGGAAGTTTTCCTTCTCTTCGATGGCCACGACTTCGGCCATACCCTGAACGATTCCTGTAAACATGTCGGATTCCGGTAGTGCCCGGCACGCTGCTTGCGTGCCGCTCAAGCCCACATGATAGCCAAAGCCGGCAGGGCTGACGATGCCATCCGCACTGGCCGTCGTGCGGCGGCGTGTGAAGGCGCTGTAAATACAGTAAAATCCAGCGTTTTTCCTTTTGCCCAACCACCATGTCTGCCGAACTGACCCGCATCGCCGAGGAAGTGGCCCACCGCCGCACCTTCGCCATCATCTCCCACCCGGACGCCGGTAAGACCACGCTTACCGAGAAACTGTTGCTGTTCTCGGGCGCCATCCAGCTGGCCGGTACCGTGAAGGGCAAGAAAACGGGCAAATTCGCCACCTCCGACTGGATGGAGATCGAGAAGCAGCGCGGCATTTCCGTCGCCTCATCCGTGATGCAGTTCGGCTACCGCGACCATACGGTCAACCTGCTGGACACCCCGGGCCATCAGGATTTCTCGGAAGACACTTACCGAGTGCTGACCGCGGTGGACAGCGCGCTGATGGTGATTGACGCGGCCAAGGGCGTGGAGGAGCAGACTATCAAGCTGCTGAATGTCTGCCGTCTGCGCAACACGCCGATCGTCACCTTCATGAACAAGTACGACCGCGAGGTGCGTGACAGCCTGGAGCTGCTGGACGAGGTGGAAAACGTCCTCAAGATCCGCTGCGCCCCCATTACCTGGCCGATCGGCATGGGCAAGACCTTCCGCGGGGTCTACCACCTACTGAACGATCAGGTGCTGCTGTTCGAGGCCGGCACAGAGAAACTGTCGCTGGACGTGGAAGTGATTCAAGGCATCGACAACCCGCGCCTGGACGACCTTTTCCCGCTGGAGATGGAACAGCTGCGCATGGAGATCGAACTGGTCAAGGGTGCCTCCAACGAGTTCGACCTGGAGGCCTTCCTGGCCGGTACGCTCACGCCAGTGTTCTTCGGCTCGGCGATCAACAACTTCGGCGTGCGCGAGATCCTTGATGCGCTGATCGACTGGGCCCCGGCCCCTGCTCCGCGAGACGCCACCGTGCGCATGGTGGCGCCCGAGGAGGGAAAGTTCTCCGGCTTCGTGTTCAAGATCCAGGCCAACATGGACCCTAAGCACCGCGACCGCATCGCCTTCCTGCGCGTGTGCTCCGGCCAGTTCGAGCGCGGCATGAAGATGAAGCACCTGCGCCTGAACCGTGAGATCGCGGCATCCAGCGTGGTGACCTTCATGGCCCACGATCGGGAGATCATCGAGGAGGCCTTTGCCGGCGACATCATCGGTATCCCGAACCACGGCAACATCCAGATCGGCGACAGCTTTTCCGAAGGAGAGGATCTGGCGTTCACCGGAATCCCATTCTTTGCACCCGAACTTTTCCGGACCGTACGCATCAAGAACCCGCTGAAACTCAAGCAGCTCCAGAAGGGTCTGCAACAGTTGGGGGAGGAAGGCGCAGTACAGGTGTTCAAGCCGCACAACGGCGGCGACCTGATCCTGGGCGCGGTGGGTGTGTTGCAGTTCGAAGTGGTCGCCCACCGCCTGATGACCGAGTACGGAGTGGATGCGGTCTTCGAATCCACCAGTACTTGGAGCGCGCGCTGGTTCACCTGCCCCGACCGCAAGAAGCTGGACGAATTCGTCAAGGCGCTGGTGAACAACATTGCCACCGACGCGGGCGGCAACCTGGCCTACCTGGCGCCCAGCCGGGTAAACCTGACGCTGACCCAGGAGCGCTGGCCGGACATCGTCTTCCACGAAACGCGTGAACACGCAGTGAAGCTGAACGACTAAGGAGATTCATGCAAAGCCTGCTGGATTGGGCCAGCCATCTGGAGCGCGGCCTGGTGATCGACATCATGCGGTCGATCCTGCTGGTGCTGCTGCTGGTGCTGTCACGGATGGGGCTGCAACGGGCATTGGGCTCCAACCCCAACCTGCCCGTTGAGTCGCGCCGGCGCTGGTCGGTGAATATCCGCAACGGCCTGATCGGCTTGGGGCTGGTGGGACTGGTGACGATCTGGGCCAAGGAGTTGGAGGCCCTGGCGGTATCACTGGTAGCGGTGGCTGCTGCCTTGGTGCTGGCCACCAAGGAGCTGATCATGTGCTTTGCCGGCTCGTTCCTGCGGGCGATGGGCAACAGCTACGGCCTGGGCAGCCATATCGAGGTGGCGCAGTACAGAGGACGGGTGGTGGACATCAACCTTTTCTCTACCACGATCATGGAAATCGGCCCGGCCCATGAGGCCCATCTCCTCAGCGGGCGCGCCATCAGCTTTCCGAATAGTCTGCTGCTGACCAACCCGGTCATCCGCGAGAACTACATGGGTGAGTATGTGGTGCACATGATCACGGTGCCGATGGGCTGGGCGATCTCGCCCACGGTGGGTCTGGCCCTGCTCAAGGACGTGGCCGAGAAGGTGTGCCTGCCGCATGTGGAGGCCGCACGGCGCCACATGGAGCGGATCGAGGCCCGGCATCTGGTGGACACCCCGTCGGTAGACCCGATCCTGTCGGTGCAGCCCATCGATGACAAGATCTACCGCATGCTGCTTCGGGTGGCCATTCCAGCCCGCGAGCGCCAGCGCGTGGAGCAAGCCATCCTGAAGGAGTTTCTTGATCGGGTGCATCCGCTGCGCCAGGCACCACCGTCGGTTGGCCCGACCCAGCCCGCATGACAGCAGACTGCTTCCGACTAATAAAATATTAGAGCAATAACTCGAATCGTGGCATAATGGTTGAAGTTGCCATTGCATCAGGCCGAGACGCCATCATGACCAAACCCCGCATCAAGACTTACGACCGCATCATTCTGGAAAGCCTCAAGCTCTTCAATGAGCAGGGCGAACGCACCATCACCACCAACCACATTGCTGCCCACCTCGGCATCAGTCCAGGCAACCTGTACTACCACTTCCGCAACAAGGAAGAGATCGTCTACCAGATCTTCCTGATGTATCGTGATTTCATCAACGAGCGGCTGTCGGTGCCCGAGGACCACGCGATGACTGTGGCCGATCTAGTGAACTATCTGGACACTGCCTTTCTGGCGATGTGGAAGTTCCGCTTTATGTTCTACGATCTGCCGGGTCTGTTGGCACGCAATCCGCAGATGCAGACCGAATACCACCAGTTCGTGAATACCGAACTGCGCGACATCCTGGGTCGGCATTTCCGCGAATTCATCCGGCTGGGGCTGCTGAAAATGGAGGACGAAGACATCGAAGCCGTCAGCATCAATATCTGGCTGGTGGTGAAGTTTTGGTTTGCTTTCGAACAGACGGCCCGGCCCAAGGCGCCGATCACCGAAGCCTCCGGCCATCGCGGCGTGCAGCAGGTGCTGGCGCTGCTCAAGCCTTACGTGACCCCGGAGTTTCTGCCCGCCTTCCGGCAGTTGCAGCAGCGTTATCCGGCCACGGCCTGAGCCTCTGCCAATCTGTCCCATCAAGCGCGCGCCCCGAGGGGCGCGCTTTGCTTTGGACCTTGGGCTATCCCGGCTAGAAGGTTGGCCGAAACCTTGCCTGCAAGAATGCCTGTCAACAAAGGCCCGGCCCCTGTCGGCTCGCCGGTCAGGAACGGAACTCCCGTCTTGCCACGCTCAGTCAAACTGCCGTCGGAAGAGGACGAGACCGCCTCCAAATACCAGCAGCCCGATAGACGTCATGCCGGCGATCGAGGGCAGGAGCTCGGCGAAGCCTTGGCCCTTGAGCAGCACGCCAAAAGCGATGTCCAGGTAGTAATGCAGGGGCGACACCAGCATCAAGCCACGCAGCCACTCCGGCATGGCTTCGGGGGGCGTCCAAGCCCCCGAGAGAAACAGCATCGGTGCGATGATGAGGATGGAAAGCATACCGGCCTGCGCGAGGTTGTGCGCGATGGTGGCCGCAAACAGCCCAAGCCCGGCGGTGGTGAACACATACAGCGCACTGACGAGGAAGAACAGCCCCAGACTGCCCTTCACCGGGATGGAAAACAGCGGGATCAGCACCACAAACAGGCTGATCGCCACCCCAACGAGGATGACGCCCGTCATCGACACCACCTTCGGAAAGAGGATGCCAAACGGCGTCAGCGGCGAAACCACCAGCTGCTCCACCGTGCCGCGCTCCTTCTCGCGCACCATGGCCGCAGCCGGCAGCAGCACCGCGAACACGGTGGCGATGTTCAGCATTTCGGAAATGCCCATGAACCAGCTGTCTTCCTGGTTGGGGTTGAACCAGACGCGCACCTCGTTTTCCACCGCCGGCAGGTTGGCCGAAGCGCCCCCGCCCAGACCCATCCGGGCCAGCGCCGACTCCAGGCCGAAGCGGGTAATGATTTCCTGCGCATGGCTGGTGGCCAGAAAGCCCAGCACCGAGTTGGTAGTGTCTACCTGCATCGCCACCTGCACCGGCTCACCGGTTTCCAGCTTGCGCCCCAGGCCATCGGGCACGCTCAGCACCACCATGGCGTCGCCGCGGTCCAGGGCTGCCAGCGCCGCGCGGTCATGCAAGGCCTCGCCGGTGATGCGAAAGTACGGCTCACGGAAACGGCCCAGCAGCTCGCGTGACGCAGCAGTGCGGTCGGCGTCCTGCACCAGCGTGGCTGCATTGTTGAGCGACAGCGTGACTCCGGAGGCAGCCAGGAAGATGTCCACCGTGAAGGCGTACAGGATGAACAGCAGCAGCACACGGTCGCGGCTCAATTGCTTGAGCTCCTTGCTCAGCATGACTGAAAAACGCCGCAGCGCCAGCATCCACCACAGACGGGTATCGTTCATGTGCGGGGCCTTTTGCTGAAAAGCAGGTAACCGGCGGTGTAGAGTACCGTGGCGTAGGCCGCGAGAATAGCTACCGGCCGCCACAGGGCCGCCCAGCCCACTCCCTTGAGAAAGCAGCCGACGACGATGTCGGTGTAATACATAGCCGGCATCAGGTGGGCCATGGCGCGTGCGCCCGAACCGAGCGAAACGATGGGGATAATCAGCCCGGAGTACAGCACCGCCGGAATCATGGTGACGATCATGGTAACGATCATCGCGGCCACTTGGGTGCGCACCAGCACCGATACCAGCAGCCCGATGCCGGTGGTGCACAGCACATACACCAGCGTGGCGCCCAGAAAGAAGCCGAAGTCCCCCTTGAAGGGTACCCGGTACAGCATGGTGGCCAGTGTCCACAACACCAGGATGTTGGCGGTGGAGATGGCCACATAGGGCGCAAGCTTACCCAGCAGGAATTCGCCGCGGCTGACGCTGGACGCATAGATGTTGAAGATGGAGCCGTTCTCCTTCTCCCGCACCACGCCCAGTGCGGTGAGAAATGGCGGCGAGAGCATCAGGATGACCATGATCAGCTTGGGTGCCAGCGACCAGATGCTGGCCACGCTCTGGTTGTAGAGATAGCGCGTTTCCAGCCGCACCGGAGTCAGCTGTGCCAGTACCGCATCGCGCCCGAGGCCGGTGACCTGCGACACCGCCTGGGCGATCGACCCCAACGAGAAGGCGGCATTGATGGCCGTGACATAGCCCTTGGTGGTCATCGCCCGGCTGGGAAAGGTGCCGTCCACCAGCGTCTGCATCGTCACCGGCTGGCCAGCGGCCAGGTCCCGCCCGAAGCGCGGCGGCAGTACCAGCACCACCCGTACCCGCCCGTCCTCGATCAGGCGCGCAGCTTGGGTTTCGTTGATGGCGTAGCCTTCGAAGCGGAAATAGCGCGAACCGATGAAGCGGTACGCGTATTCCCGGCTCTGCGCCGACTTGTCGTGATCCACCACCGCGAAGGGGATATTCTCGACGTCGAGCGACAGGCCGTAGCCGAACAGCACCATCAGCAGTGCCGGCACCACGAAGGCGAGCGAAAAGAACAGCCGGTCGCGCACGATTTCGCGCCATTCCTTGTAGGCGATGGCGGCTACACGCTTGAAGTTCATGCGGACTCTTTCCTGTTTTCGGCCTCGAGCTGGCTGACCTTATGCACGAAGACATCCTCCATGGCCATGGCCCGGGGCGTGACACGTGCAGCGGCCCCGGCATTCTTCAGTACTTCGGACAACTTCTCGGGCTCACGGGTCAGAACATGCAGCTTGCGGCCGTAGGGCGATACGCTGGCAAAGCCCGCCTCCCGCAGCGGTCTCACCAGGGAGGCAGCCTGATCGGCTGCCACCTCGTAGAGGGCGCCCGCTTCCTCGGTCACCTGACGCTTCATCTCGGCAGGCGAGGCATCAGCCACCACCTTGCCGGCGAACATCAGCGCCAAATGGTCACAGTGCTCCGCTTCGCTCATGTAGTGCGTCGTCACCAGCATGGCCACCCCATCCACTCGGGAAAGGCGGAACAGAATCTCCCAGAAGGCTCGACGGCCAAGCGGATCCACTCCCGAGGTGGGTTCGTCCAGAAAGAGCACGCGGGGTCGGTGCACCAGTGCACACCCCAGAGCCAGGCGCTGGCGCAGCCCCATCGGCAGGGTGGCTGCCAGATCGGTTTCGTGACCATGCAACCCGGCCATATCGATAATCCAGGCCAAGCGCTGGTCGCGTTCGCTGCGTGACAGGCCGTAGAGTCCGGCATAAAGGCGGATGTTCTCCACCACCGTTAGGTCTAGATACAACGAGAATGCCTGGGACATGTAGCCGATGCGGGTCTTGATCAGCGAGCCGGCCCGGCGCATGTCCGCACCAGCCACGCGTCCTTCGCCCCCGGAGGGAGGGAGGATACCGGTGAGCATCTTGATGGCGGTGGTCTTGCCGGCCCCATTGGCGCCCAATAACCCGAAGATTTCGCCGGGCCGCACCCTGAAGCTGACATCGCCCACCGCGACAAAATCGCCGAAACGCTTGGTGAGCCCTTGCGCTTCGATGGCGTAGGCCGGCTGATCGCGCTCCGTCGCGACGGAGCCGTCTTCGGCCAACCTCTGTTGCGGGTCGACGCCTTCGCCGGTGGAGTGCGCCGGCTCACTGCTCGCCGATTCGGCATCCAGGGCCTGCGGCCGCGGCGTGTCTGCGGAAGCTTCTCCTGTCTCTTTCCCCAGAAGCGCCACAAAAACATCCTCAAGTTCCGGCTCGTGCGTCTCCAGACTGCCGATCTCGCAGCCCTCAAGCGCCGCTTTCACCTCGCTCCTTGCGGACGCCTCGTCGGACTCCGGGACGAACAGCCGCAGCGTGGTGCCCATGGCTTCTACCTGCTCGAAGCGCGCACCCAGCCGTTTCATCGCTTCAACCTGCGGGCTGGCCTCGCACTCGACGATGGTGCCGGGTGCCCGTCCGAGGATGTCGTCCGGTGTGCCTTCTGCCAGCACCCGGCCCTCATGCATCAGGCTCATGCGCGAGAAGCGGCTGGCTTCGTCCATGTAAGCAGTGGACACCAGCGCCGTCAGGCCCTGTTCGGCAATCAGCTCCGCCAGGATGGACCAGAAATCCCGGCGCGAGACCGGGTCCACGCCGGTGGTGGGTTCATCCAGTACGATCAACTCCGGAGCGTGGATCAGGGTGCATACCAGACCCAGCTTCTGTTTCATGCCCCCGGAGAGCTTCTTCATCGGCCGGTCGCGGAAGGCATCCAGCCGCGTCATCCGCAACAGTCTTTCCTTGCGCTCAGCCGCCTCGTCGCGTGGCACAAGGCGCAGTCGGGCGAAGAAATCAATGTTCTCCTCAATGGAGAGGTCGCCGTACAGGTTCTGCCCCAAGCCTTGGGGCATCAGGCCCAGCCGACCCTTGATCGCCTCGGCACTACGCTCGCTGTCGATGCTGTGACCGAACACCGTCAGGCGCCCGGCCTCATACGCCAGTACGCCCGCAACGGCCTTCATGAAGCTGGACTTGCCGGCGCCGTCAGGGCCGATCAGGCCGTACAGCTCGCCCCGGCGCACCTGCAGGTCCAAGCCGCGCACCGCTTCATGCCGGGTGTAACGCTTGACGAAGCCTTCGGCGGCAATCGCGATCTCGCTCATGCACTCACCACCTCGGTTTTTGCCACGCCACGTCGTTCTTCCAGCGTATGACCGCATCAGCCGGCAACCCTGGTGTCAGCTTGAGGTCTGGGTTGACCTTGAGCGAGAGCTTGACCGCATACACCAGTTTCACCCGCTCGTCGGGCGTCTGCACCTCCTTGGGGGTGAATTCGGCACGGCTGGCGATGCTGGTAACGGTGGCTTCGAAGCTGCTCTCTGGGAAGGCATCGGTGTAGATACGTGCCGGCAAACCCAGGCGCACGCGCCCGATCTGGTTTTCTGGGATGTACACCTTGAGGTACAGACGATCGAAGTCGACGATCTCGGCCACGGCCGCCCCAGCCGCCACCACGTCGCCCGGCTCACGCAAGCGCTGGGTGATCACGCCGCCGGCGGGAGCGCGCAGGGTCTGCTCTCGCTGCACGGTGGCCGCCTCGGTCTGCGCCGCTTCGGCCTGGTGCATCTGTTCCACTGCCTGCGCCAGCTGAGTCTGCGCACTCAGGGCGGCCAGGGTGGCCTGCTCAGCCTGGATGCGCGCGACCGAGCCGCGCGACAGCAGTTCGGCATAGCGGCCCGCATCCCGTTTGGCTTGTGCGTAGGCGGCCGTGGCACGCTCAACCTGGGCCCGGGCAGCCTCCACCCCTGCGCGGGAGGCGGCAAGGCGGGCATTGATCTCGTCGGCAGAGAGGGTGGCGATCACCTGTTTGGGCTGAACCCGGTCGCCTTCATGCACGTTCACCTCCACGAGGCGCCCCCCGTACTTGGTGGCCACGCGGATGGCGTCGCCCTCCAGTCTGCCATTAGCCTGTACCAGCCCTTCGGGCAGGCCCTTATCACGCGTGGCCTGCCACCAGCCGTAGCCGAGCGCGGCCACCACGGCAACCACGATGGCCGCCGTCAGCAGGTTTTTCTTCTGCATGTCTGTTCCTTGCGGGGTGGGCGTTACAGCTCGCCGGTGGCGCGGCGGATGCGGTATACCGCCAGCGCATGGTCGTAACGCGCGTTGAAAAGATTGCGCCGGCTCTCTGCCCGGCGGGCCTCAGCGGTCAGCACTTCGGTCTGGCTGGCCAGCCCGTTGGCATAACGGTCGCGCTGGATCAGCAGATATTCGTCGGCCGAAGCCAGCGCGGCCTCGGCCACCTTCAGCCGTTCGGCTGCATCATTCTCTTGGCTGAGCGCCTGACGCACGTCCAGCCGAATGAGGCTTTCGGCGTCGTCGCGCTCCTCCTGGGCGGCCTCGGCCTCACGGGCCACACTGGCCGCCCGTGCGCGGGTCAGTCCGCTATCGAACACCGCCCACTCCACGCCGATCCCGGCTGCGGCAATGCCCTTTTTGACCAAGGCGGGATGATCCAGATACTGGTACGAGGCAAATACACCCACCTGCGGACCGCCCTCCGCCCGCACCGAACGTGAGCGCGCCTGGAGGGCCTGACTGCGGGCAGAGAGGGCCGCAAGCTCAGGACGCCGCTCTCCGGCCAGCTGCACCAGATCTTCGTAGCGACGCGTCTCGCGCGGCAGGCTCCGGTCATCCAGCCGCACCGGCTGGTCGAAGGGGCGCCCGAGCAGGCGGTTGTAGGCAGCTGAGGCCACCCGGAAGGCCTCGTCGGCGGCAATCACCTTCTGGCGAGCATCCGCCAGCGCGACGTCGGCACCGAGCACGTCCCCGCGGGGAACCAGCCCCTGCGAATGGAAGTTGCCCACGTCCCGACGGTAGGCGGTGAGGCTGTCCAGATACTGGGCGGCGACCTGACGGGCTTCCTGGGCGCGCAAGACAGCGAAGTAGGTTTCGGCCACCTGCAGTTTCACATCCAGCCGGGTGCGGTCGGTGCCGTGGGCGGTAGCCGCTTCGGCCAACCTTGCCGCGTCTCGTAGCGCGTCCAGCCGGCCACTGGTGTACACCGGCAGCGACACCTTGGCCTGCGCCAGGGCCAGGCTGTTGTCGGCAAGCGGCACCTCTAGCGAGCCGGGCACCACGGCGGCCAGCGGGCCACGCCGGAAGGGAGAGAGGTCCACCCGCGCCCGGGGCTCGTCGTCGAGCGCGGTCCAGCTGCCCTGCAGGTCCAGCTTGGGACGGCCGGCCGCCTCCGCCGCGCGCACATCCTCGCGGGCCGCTTCGATGCGGTAGTGGTCGGCACGCAGAGGGTGGCTGGCCGATAGCGCGGCCTGCCAGGCATCTTCCAGACTTTCGGCGTAGGCCGTGGCTGACAGCGCGCCAGCCAGAGCCAGCCAGGCCAGGGAAAAAACGGTACGCTTCATTAAATGAATTTCCATTCAGAAATGCTTGCAGAATGACGCAGGAAGGACGCGGTCGTCTTTGCGCCGCGTCAGACCGGAAGCATAAACCAAATCAGGCTTTCATTCGATGGCGCACGGCAGAGGCCGCGCGCAGTGCGAAGGCGTAGACGGATACTTGGGGGTTTGCCCCGATGCTGGTGGGAAAGACAGAGCCGTCGACAATGGTGAGATTGTCCAGCTGCCAGTGGCGCCCTAGGCTATCCACCACACCCTCTTCCGGCCGGACGCTCATCGCGGCGCCACCCATGACATGGGCGCTGACGATGCGGGCCAGGCCGGACACCAGCGGCAGTTCGGCAATCATGCGCCGGGCTTCGGCGAGCGTGGAAACCGGATGTGCCTGCTCGTGCACTGGCAGCACCTGCCGCGCGCCGGCGGCGAACTGTACCTCGGCCATCGTCAGCCAACTGCGCCGCACCCCGTCCCAGACAGCGTCGGTGAGCGGATAGTCCAGCAGCGGCGTCCCATCGGCGCGCAGCCTTACCTGTCCGCCCGGACTGTGCGGATGAAATCCGTCGCGCAGCAGGGCAAGCAGAACGTTGAGATGCGGCATGGAGGTCATCAGCCTGCGGTAATCCTCGCCGAAACCGCTGAGCGTGGCGGCCAGGATCAGTGGATGCACGGGCGGCGCCTCCAGCTTGTAGCCAAGCGGGCCATCCACCGGCTGGGTATGCAGGAAGTGGTCCGAATACACGGTCTGGGGCGCACCGCTGTAGGGCTCGATGCGCGTGCCGAATACCGCACCGGAGAGCGCCACCGGATGCAGGAAGGTGCGGGCGCCGGTGCGCAACCACGGGTCTGGGGCACCGCTGCGCAGAAGCAGCGCCGGGGTGCCGATGGCGCCGCCGGCCAGGATCACCTCGCGCGCCCGGATGCGCACGCTGCGCCCGGTGGGGGTCATCCCGTCCGCAGCCAGCGCCTGGCCGAGTACCGCCTCCACCCGCTGGCGGTCCGGCGACATCAGCAGCCGTTCGGCCCGAACACGGGTGAGCAGCCGGGCGCCTCGGTCGAGCGCTGCCGGCAGGGTGGTCACCAACATCGACTGCTTGGCGTTGGTGGGACAGCCCATGCCACAATACCCTAGGTTCCAGCAGCCGCGCACGTTGCGTCGGATGCGCCCGAACCCGTATCCCAGCGCCTGACAGCCGCGCTCGATGACAGCGTTGTTGGGGTTGGGGTCGGCCTGCCAGTCGGCCACGCCGACACGTGCCTCGGCCGCATCGAACCAGGGCGCAAGCGCGGCCTCGGTCAGGTCGGTCAGTCCATGATGGGTACGCCACCATGCCAGGGTATCGGCGGGCGTCCGGAAGGATGTGGTCCAGTTGACGACGGTGCTGCCGCCAACCGTGCGGCCCTGCAGGATGGTGATGCCCTTGTCCGCCGTCTTGCGGTTGGCCGACTCCTGATAAAGCGCCGGGTAGGCCCGGGCTTCATCCAGCCGGAAGTCGCGCGAGCTGTGCAGCCCCCCTTCTTCGAGCAGGATGACGTCCAGCCCCGCCTGCGCCAGCGTTTCCGCCGCCATGCCGCCCCCCGCGCCGGTACCGACGATGACCACGTCAGCCGTCAGCTGGAGGTCTTCGGCCAAGGTTGCACCATCGCGGACTTTCCAGCCGCGGGCCAATCCTTCGGCAATCGGATCAGGAATGCGGTCGGCGCTCATGGCAGTCGCTCCATTACATGTTGGGGCTGGCGGTAGCCGATGGCCTCCCAGCTTGCCGGCTGGCCATACCAGGCCGCCCCGATCAGGCTGTGCAGTGCCTGGAAGCCACTGCGTAGCAAGGCAAGGCGGCTGGTCTGCCAGCGGCCGAGAAATCCGGACAGCGCCTGGGGCGTGGCCTCTCTCCAGTCGTCCCGCAGCCCAGCCAGCCAGCGGCGTCCCAGAGGGTGCGCCAGTACATCGAAGAGTTCGCGTACCTCCGCCTGCACCGGACGGGGCAGACTGAGGACCGCTGCATCCACACCCGCTACGACGGCTGCGCGCGGCACCTCGGGGATGCCCAGGAGGACCGGGGCCAGCACCGATACCACCACTGCATCGTCGGCCGTGAGGAAACGCAGGCCCCCAGGCCGGGGCAGCGTCTTGCGGGACGCAGCCAGCCAGCCGCCCCCCGCAAGGACGAGGCTGCCGGCCACGCCGGCCTGAAGCAGCTGACGCCGGCTGAGCCTCATGGCCTCCGCCCCAGCATCCAGCGCAGCAGCCAGCGGATCCGTCGGCCGTACGGCGGGGTCGTCAGTGCCATGCCGTTGAAGCGGCTCTGGTAGAACACCGGCTTGAGCTTGGAGAGCGTCAGGAAGCCCTCATGGGCATGGTAATGCCCCATGCCGGAGGGCCCCACTCCGCCGAAAGGCAGGTCGTCCTGCGCCACATGCAGTACGGTGTCGTTTACTGTCACGCCACCGGCGATGGTGCGTTCCAGCACCTGCCGCACCCGACGCCGGTCATCATCGAACAGATAAAGCGCAAGCGGCCGCGGACGTTCTGCGACATACGCCAGCGCCTCGTCCACATCCCGGTAGCCCACCACCGGCAGGAGCGGCCCGAAGATCTCCTCCCGCATCAGCCGGCACTGAGCGGGCGCACCCCACACCAGCGTCAGCGGCAACTTGCGCACCGGTGTCAGGTCTTCGTTGGCGGGATTGACCGGCACGATGGTCGCGCCACCGGAGCGGGCCTCTTCCAGCCAGTCTTGCAGGCGCTGATACTGCCGCGGGTGGATGATGGCAGAGTAATCGGGGTTTTCGGCCAGGGTGGGATAATACTGGCGCGCAGCCTCGACGAGGGCCGTCATCAAGGCAGTGCGGTCGCTCTCGTGCACCAGCACGTAGTCGGGCGCGACACAGGTCTGCCCGGCGTTGAGCATCTTGCCGGCCACAATACGTCGTGCCGCACGCCCGGCATCGAAGCCAGGCGTGACGATTACCGGAGACTTGCCCCCCAGCTCTAGGGTTACCGGCGTGAGGTTGGCCGAAGCGGCCTGCATCACGTGCCGTCCCACCGCCGTGGAGCCGGTAAAAAGCAGATGATCGAACGGCAGGCGACTGAAGGCTTCGGCCACGGTCACATCGCCATTGACCACACGGATCACGTCGTCACCGAAATGGGCGGCCACAAGGCGGGCCAGCAGTGCGCCGGTGTGCGGCGTGTATTCCGACATCTTGATCATCACCCGGTTGCCAGCGGCCAGCGCCGCCACCAGCGGGCCCAGCGCCAGAAAGATGGGGTAATTCCAAGGTACGATGATCCCGACTACGCCTACCGGCTGCGGCCGCACTTCGGCCCGGGCCGGCTGGAACCACAACGACACCCCACGCCGCTGAGGCCGCATCCAGCGTGCCAGATGGCGCCGAGCATGGCGGCTAGCCTGCAGCGAGGGAAAGAACTCTGCCAGTTCGGTTTCCACCGGGCTGCGGTGGCCGAAGTCCTGGCTGACCGCCTGCGCCAAGTCATCGGCGTGTGTGGTGATGAGCCGCTCCAGCCGCTCCAGCCAGCCTAGCCGTGTGGCAAGTGTAGGATACGGCTCGCGCTGCCAGGCGGCCTTCAGGGCCTGCAGGATGCCGTCCAGGGCGGCTGCCCCCTCTTGCGGGGCCTGCGCTGTCTCCATGTGCTATCCTCGTGACGTGTTCTGCCAGATGCCAACGCTCGTTTAGAGCCGAGGCTCTAACCTATCACCGTCTCGTCCGTTTGTCATCGTCGCCCCCATGCTGATCGATTTTTTCACCGCACTGAGAGCGGCCGGATTACCGGTTTCGCTGAAGGAATTCCTGACCCTGCTGTCTGCGCTGCAGCAGCGGGTGGTTTTTGGCAGCGTGGACGACTTCTACGTGGTGTCGCGGGCCGTGCTGGTCAAGGATGAGAAATACTACGACCGCTTCGATCAGGTTTTCGGGCAGTGCTTCGCGGGGCTGACGGCGAGCCTGGAAGACCTGAAAACGGCCATTCCCGAAGACTGGCTGCGCAGGCAAGTGGAGAAATACCTCACGGACGAAGAAAAGGCCGCGCTGCAAGCTCGTGGCTGGCACGACCTGATGGATACGCTGCGCAAGCGTCTGGAAACGCAGCATGCACGTCATCAGGGGGGCAACAAGTGGATCGGCACCGGGGGCACCAGTCCCTTCGGGGCTTGGGGTTACAACCCGGCAGGCATCCGCATCGGGCAGGACGTCTCGCGCCACCGTCGTGCGGTGAAAGTGTGGGACCGAAGGGAGTTCCGTAATTTTGACGACACCGTGGAGCTGGGCACGCGCAACATCAAGCTTGCCCTGCGCCGCCTGCGTGCCTTTGCGCGCGAAGGCGCGCCGGACGTGCTGGACCTGGAAGGCACGATCGCTGCAACCGCGCGCCGTGCAGGTTTTCTGGATCTGCAAATGGTGCCCGCCCTGCACAATACAGCGAAACTGCTGGTGCTGTTCGACGTGGGGGGCTCGATGGATGACCACGTCCGCGCCTGCGAGGAGCTGTTCTCGGCGGTGAAGTCCGAGTTCAAGCATCTGGAGTACTACTATTTCCACAACTGCGTGTACGAACGGGTGTGGAAGGACAATGCCCGCCGACATGGCGAAGGGGTGTCCACCTGGGACCTGATCCACACCTTTGGCAGCGACTACCGTCTGATCTTCGTGGGCGACGCCACCATGAGCCCGTACGAGATCGTGTATCCCGGTGGAAGTGTGGAGCATATGAACGAAGAAGCGGGCGAGGTGTGGATGCGCAGGCTACTGGGCCACTTTCACCGCGCAGTGTGGCTCAACCCACAGCCAGAGCGCTTCTGGTCGTACACTCAGTCGCTGA
Organism: Gulbenkiania mobilis; assembly: GCA_004346645.1. Taxonomy (GTDB): domain Bacteria; phylum Pseudomonadota; class Gammaproteobacteria; order Burkholderiales; family Chromobacteriaceae; genus Gulbenkiania; species Gulbenkiania mobilis. Next base: position 58,441 of record SMDA01000005.1, on the reverse strand, counting down.
CGATGATGCGTGACCTGATGCAGGGCCGGATGTATCCGCTGACGCTGCATGGGCTGGAAGACGCCATCCGCACCTTGCAGCGCAAGGCACCGCTACCGGCCTGAGGCTTCGGCCAACCCGCCGGAGCCCTTCATGCGGCGGCCGGCCCATCATGCTTCTCCAGCCGGCTTGTCCGGATCCAGCGTGCGCTCCAGGCGTCGGGCAAACACCGTCATTTCCTTGGCAGCCTGCAGGTCGCCGCGCTCCTGAGCCACCTGAATGCCCTGACGATAGGCCGCCAGAGCCTCCTCGGTGCGTCCGGCTTCGGCCAACCCCTTGCCCAGCAGTTTCCAGGCAGCCGAATAGCCCGGCTGCATCGCCAGTGCCGCCCGAAGGTGGGTCTCCGCTTCGTCCACCCGGCCGGCACGCAACATTTCGGTGGCGATGCCCAAACGCAGCATGGCACTGTCACGGGCCGTGCCCACCATTTCCAACAGTTTTTCAAGCATGGGAGTCCTCCCGTTCGCGGTTACGGTCGCCCCGGCTGACCCGGCTGCAGTTACGGCCGGCACGCTTGGCAGCATAGAGCGCCTTGTCGGCCAGGACCAGCACCGCGTCCATGTCGTCCTGCCCCGCCTCAAAACTGGCCACCCCCACGCTCACCGTAATCCGCAGCTGGAGGTCCTGGTAGGGAAAGCCGGCTTCCATGACGCTGGTACGCAAGCGTTCGGCCATCTCCACCGCGTCGAGTTCATCGCAACCGGGCAGCAACACGGCAAACTCCTCGCCCCCCAGCCGCCCCATCGTGTCGGTCAGCCGCAGATTGCGCAGGCAGAGCGTGCTCAGGCCCTGCAGCACCAGGTCACCCACCGCGTGCCCATAGGTATCGTTGATGTGCTTGAAGTGGTCGATGTCCAGCATCAGCACGCTGCACGGCTGGCCGAAGCGCTGGAAGCGGGCGAACTCCTGCGCCAGCCGCTCCATGAAGCTGCGCCGGTTGGGCAAGCCGGTGAGGGCATCGGTCGTGGCCAGCCGTCGCAGCTCCATTTCCTGTGCCTTACGCTGGGTGATGTCCCGGTAAACCCATAGCGCCCCCCGGTAGTGGCCGTTGATTTCCACTGGGATATGGTCCCGCTCGAAGGTCCGCCCGTCACGCAAGGCCCACTCCTCTTGGGCGCACAGGGCGCGCGCCGCCAGCACTTCCTTTACCCGCTGCACGAAACGCTCGGGCTGGTCGAAGAGCCGACTGGCAGGGTCCAGTATGTCGGCGCAGGTACTACCCAGCAGGCTTTCCGCAGCAACGTCCAGCCCGAACAGGCGACAGAAAAGCTGATTGACGATCACCACTTCGCCGAGGTCGTTTTCCATCAGCACCCCGGCCTGTATGTTGTCGATCACCGCCTGCAGGAGGCGCTGCAGTGTGTGCAGCGCCTCCTCGGCCCGATGGCGGGCGGTGATGTCGTGCGCGATCGAAAACAGTACCGTGCGCCCGCCGCTCTCCACCGGAGAGGAATGCACCTCAACGATCCGGTGCTCACCGGAAGCCAGGCGGTGCCCGAAAACGAAATGGTTGTGCTTCTGTGCGGTGGCATCGCGAAGTCGGCGCGCCAGCTCTTCCTGCGGGAGAGCGTTGATCTGGCTCATCGACATGCCTACCAGCCGGGCTCGCGGATAGCCATAGAAGGCAACCGCTGCTTCGTTGGCATCCACGATGCAGCCCGTCTGCGGGTCGACCAGCACCATCACCGCATGATGCGACTGAAACAGCGCGCGGAAGTGGGCTTCGCTATCCTTGAGGGCGAGATCGGCGCGCTTGCGCACGCCGATGTCCTGCGCCACACCGATCAACCGCAGGGGCTGCCCTGCGCCATCGCGCTCCACCACTCGACCCCGCACCGCCAGCCATTTCCAGCCGCCGCGCGGATGCCGCAAGCGGTATTCCGCTTCATAAAGTGGGGTGCGGCCCGCCAGATGGTTGCGCCACGCCTGCTCCACGGCAGGCGCATCGTCCGGATGCAGCAGCCGCTTCCAGGCGTCGATGCCGGCCTCGCCTGGGCCCTGGGCATCGCTGCCGCCTGGCATCTCCAGAATGCGTGCCAGGCGGTTGTCGTAACTCAGTCGATCGTTTGCCGCAGCCCAGTCCCACAGGCCGATCTCGGCGCTCTCCAAGGCCAGCTCCAGCCGTTGCCGGCTCTGCTCCAAGGCCTCTTCGGTCAGCTTGCGGTCGGTGATGTCCAGGTTGTGACCGTGGAACACCACACTGCCGTCGCCCATGGGCTCGGGCATGCTGAAGCCTTCGAACCAGCGGACACCACCAGCCCAGTGGATGCGGTACTCGCAACGCCAAGGAGTAAGGGTGTCTGCTGCCCGGCGCAGGGAAGCCTGCACGCGTGGCAGATCCTCCGGGACGATGACCTCGAACAGCACCCACGCATCTTCGGCCAGCCTCCGGCTGTCCATGCCATAAAGACGCTCGAAGCCGTCGCTGGCATACACGAAGCGGGCCCGGTTGTCCGGATAGAGGCGCAGCTGATAGAGCACCCCCGATATCTGCGAGGCGATCTTGGACAGCCGCGCCTGCTCGTCCACCTGCACGCTGGCATCGCGCCAGTAGCCATGCAGACGGCCATCGCCCCCCTGCTGGCGCATTTCGGCCACCCACAGCCAACGACCATCTGCATGCAGCATCCGATAGCGCCGTACCGGCAAGGCACTGCCAGGCGGCACCTCGGCGGCTGGCGCAGCCAGCAGGGGCCGATCCACCGGGTGCACATGCGCCGGCCACCAGCCTGGGCTGCAAACGGTTTCGGGAGCGTAACCAAGCAAGCGCCAGACATTGGGGCTGACCTCCTCGATGCGGTCCGGCTCGCCGGAGGCACAGGCGAATGCGACAGCCGGCCCGTCCTCGAAAAGTGCGTAGTGGCGCGCCAAGGTGCGGCACGCTTCGGTTGCCGCAGTGACATCGCTGAGCACGATCAGGTAACCCGTAGAGCTGTCTGCACTGCGCCAGACCGAAACAGACAGTTGCACGCTGCGCCGGCTGCCGTCCTTGCACATCAGGGGCACACACTTCGTGGCGGCCGTTTCGGCCAAGGTGCGGAACACTACCACCGCTGACGCAGCTTCCTCCTGCCACGTGGAGAACGCCTCCGGCGCAAACAGCCGCTCCGGGGAACAGCCGCGCATCTCCGTCGCATCGTACCCCGTCAGTCTCTGGGCACCCGGACTGAAAAACTCAATGTGTGCGTCTGCGCCGATGGCGATCACGGCCAGGGAGGAGGCGTGGTGAAGGATGGCGTCCAGCCACGGTGGCGAGGACGTGGCGTCAGGCTGATTCAATTGGTGTCTTCCCTTGGTGCAGGCCCTGTATTCCCATGCCATGACGGACCGGGCCTTGCTCTCATCCTCGCGTTTTCCGCCATCAAGGACAAGTTTTTATTGGAAAAATGAATCCAGCCTTAAGCAAACGCGACAGTTTACTGCCAGGCGCCCCCGGATACTGCCGCCGCAGGGGACGCAGGGATCACTCGAAGAGGCCTGGCGTCTGGCGGCGGGAGGGCGCCGTGCGTGGAGCAGGCTCTGCATGCAGGCTCGCGGCGGGCAGAAGCGTCAGCCAGCTGCGCGCCAGTTCTGGATCGCGGTTTTCCAGCCAGGCTGCGCATTGCTCTGGCTCGATGATGACCAGCGAGCGCTTCTCGTCTCCGGGCTTGTGCATCTGCCGCATCAGTGGATGGTAGTCCGCATTGACGGTCAGTTGGGTAAAGGCATGCGTCGTGCGTCCGTCTGCCTCTTCCCAGCTCCGCCATAGGCCGGCCACGGCAAACGGCCCGCCACTGGCCAGCCCGATCTTCCAGCGCTCGGCCCGGCCGGTAGCATAGCAAGGCTCGAAGAAGGCTTGCATCGGCACCAGACAGAACTGCCCCGCATGCCAGGCATGCCGGTAGGTGCGCAATTGGCCAGCGGTTTCGGCGCGGGCGTTCATTGTTGTCAGACGCACGCCTGGGGGCAGGTGCGACTTGGGCACAAAGCCATAGTTGGCCAAGAGCGCTTCCGGCCCTTGGCCACGGTCGACGATGATCGGTGCGGCATAGTTTTGCCACACCTCTTCCTTCCAGTCTTCCTCGGGAGGCTGTATGCCAAAGTGATCGGCCAGTTCCCGGCGTCCGGGTGTCAGATAATTCACGCACATAGGCCCAGTGTGCCGGTCCCGCTGCGCGGCGTCGAGGGCGGGCAACAGCATGGCGGCTGGCAGTCGTCTCCTCATCTCTGCATCATCCTCACCCGCCCTACCCCTCCAGTCGAATCCAGGGACGGTGCCATGCTTGCTTCTTTCGGCCAACCTGCATAACATATGAACAATTGTTCAATTGTTAAGTGAAATGCACACTCCCGAACACGACAGCCACATCACCGAACTGGCCGATCTTTTCCGCCTTCTGGGCGACACCAGCCGCCTGCGCGTCGTGCTGGCCTGCCTGGCCGGACCAATCGCCGTGGGGGACATCGCCCAGCGACTCGGCCTTAGCCCTTCGCTGGTTAGCCACCACCTGCGCCTGCTGCGCGCAGCTCGGGTGGTGAAGGCCGATCGCCATGGCAAACAGGTCTTTTACGTAGCGGCCGACCGCCATATCTCGGACATGCTGGGCGACATGCTGGAGCATATCGCCGAACCCCACCCGGAGAACGACTGATGGGACACGCCCACACGCATCCACACGGCCACACCCCTGATCATGACCATGGCCATGGCGGCCACCATCACCCCGCCCCTACCGACTTCGGCCGGGCGTTCGTGCTGGCTATCCTGCTCAACACCGGCTTTGTCGCCACAGAGTTTGCCTTCGGCTTGGCAGCCAATTCCACCGCACTGATCGCCGATGCCGGGCACAACCTCTCGGACGTGCTTGGCCTGCTGCTGGCTTGGGGCGCAGCATGGCTGGCACGGCGAACCTCCACCAGCCGCTACACCTACGGCCTGCGCAGCAGCTCCATCCTGGCCGCTCTCGCCAATGCCATCTTCCTACTGGTGGCGTGCGGCGGCATCGCCTGGGAGGCGGTGATGCGCTTCACCGCCCCGCCCGCAGTGGCTGCAGGGACCGTCATGGCCGTGGCCGCCGTCGGCATCATCATCAACGGCTTTTCTGCCTGGCTGTTCTTCAAGGGAAGCAAAGGCGACCTCAACATCCGGGGTGCCTACCTGCACATGGCGGCCGATGCGGCGGTATCACTGGGCGTGGTGGTCACCGGAGCCCTGATCTCGTTCACCCACTGGTTTTGGCTGGATCCGGCCATCAGTCTGGCGATCGTGGCAGTCATCGTGGCGGGCACCTGGGGGCTGCTGCGTGAATCGCTGCAGCTGGCCCTGTCGGGCGTGCCGCCACAGCTCGATCACACTGCCGTGGCCCGCTATCTTGCCGAGCAGCCTGGCGTGCACAGTATTCACGACCTGCACATCTGGGGCATGAGCACGACCGAGAACGCCCTCACCGCTCATCTGGTGATGCCGGAGGGGCACCCCGGAGACGCCTTCCTCGACCGGCTGACCCATACGCTGGAAGAGGAGTTCGGCATTCATCACGCCACTTTCCAGGTAGAAATGAGCGTCCTGCACCAGCAGTGCGCCCTGCACGTAGCGCGCACCGGACACTAGCAACAGCTCCGTCCCCGGCGGTCCTCGTGCCCGGGACGGATGCGCCCCCGCCCCCGGGTGTGCGTACGCCCGCCGTCGTACTGCCGCTTTCCACCCATTCTCTGCCCGCCGCCGCCTGTGCGTACGCCCTTTGCCCGGTTGCATCCCGGCCTTCTGTCTGCACGCCGCACACTGCCCTGGTGAAGCAAGCGACGACCGCCCTCCCGGGAAGCCATCGCGGCCTCACCGCAGCCATGCACGGCTACGGGACGCAGCTAGCCCCGAGACCAGCATCCACTCCCGAAGCCTGCCCTCCCCTACCCATGCGCTACAACAAAAACGCCCTGTACAAGTCGTACAGGGCGTTTGCTGCAAGGTTGGCCGAAGCAGCCTAAGCACTTGCTTTCAGGAGATAACTCAAATCTTCACCGTTTCGGCCACATCCTGGTAGTCCTGGATCTGGTCAAAGTTCATGTAACGGTAAACCTCGGCGCTCTTCTCGTTGATGATGCCGATGTTGGCCTGATACTCCTCCACGGTCGGGATCTTGCCCAGCTTCGAGCAGATCGCGGCCAGTTCCGCAGACCCAAGGAACACATTGGTGCTCTTGCCCAGACGGTTGGGGAAGTTGCGGGTGGAGGTGGACATCACGGTCGCGCCTTCACGCACCTGAGCCTGGTTGCCCATGCACAGCGAGCAGCCCGGCATCTCCATGCGGGCACCGGCACGGCCGAGGATGCCGTAGTAGCCTTCCTCGGTCAGTTGCTGGGCGTCCATCTTGGTCGGCGGCGCCACCCACAGGCGTACCGGGATGTCGGCCTTGCCTTCGAGCAGCTTGCCAGCGGCACGGAAGTGGCCGATGTTAGTCATGCACGAGCCGATGAACACTTCGTCAATCTGGGTGCCGGCCACTTCGGACATGAACTTCACATCGTCCGGGTCGTTCGGGCAAGCCACGATCGGCTCCTTGATGTCGGCCAGGTCGATCTCGATCACGGCAGCATACTCTGCGTCGCTATCGGCCTTCAGCAGCTCACCGTTGGCGATCCACTCTTCCATCTTGCGGATGCGTCGCTCCAGCGTGCGGGCGTCCTGATAGCCGTTAGCGATCATCCACTTCATCAGGGTGATGTTGGACTTCAGGTATTCGACCACCGGCTCCTTGTTCAGCTGCACGGTGCAGCCGGCGGCGGAGCGTTCGGCCGACGCATCGGTCAGCTCGAACGCCTGCTCGACCTTCAGCTCCGGCAGGCCTTCGATCTCCAGGATACGACCGGAGAAGATGTTCTTCTTGCCCTGCTTGGCCACGGTAAGGAGGCCCTGCTTGATGGCGTAAAGGGGAATTGCGTTCACCAGGTCGCGCAGGGTAATCCCCGGCTGCATCTGCCCCTTGAAGCGCACCAGAACCGATTCGGGCATGTCCAGCGGCATTACGCCGGTCGCGGCGGCAAAAGCCACCAGGCCGGAACCGGCCGGGAAAGAGATGCCGATCGGGAAGCGGGTGTGCGAGTCACCACCGGTACCCACAGTATCCGGCAGCAGCAGGCGGTTAAGCCAGCTGTGGATCACGCCATCGCCCGGACGCAGCGCGACCCCGCCCCGGGTGGCAATGAAGGCCGGCAGCTCCTTGTGCATTTTCACGTCCACCGGCTTCGGATAGGCGGCGGTGTGACAGAACGACTGCATGACGAGGTCGGCCGAAAAGCCCAGGCAGGCCAGGTCCTTCAGCTCGTCGCGCGTCATCGGGCCGGTGGTGTCCTGGCTGCCGACGGTGGTCATCTTGGGCTCGCAGTAGGTGCCCGGGCGCACGCCCTGGCCCTCCGGCAGGCCGCAGGCACGGCCGACCATCTTTTGCGCGAGCGTGTAGCCCTTGCCCGTGTCGACCGGGGCCTTGGGCAGGCGGAAGGCGGTGGACGCGGGCAGGCCCAGCGCCTCGCGCGCCTTGGCAGTCAGACCACGGCCAATAATCAGGTTGATGCGGCCGCCAGCGCGTACCTCGTCGAGCAGCACCTCGCTCTTGAGTTGGAAGGTGGCGATGACCTCGCCGTTCTTCTCGATCTTGCCGTCGTAGGGGTAGATGTCGATGACATCGCCCATTTCCATCTTCGACACATCGACCTCGATCGGCAGCGCACCGGAGTCTTCCTGCGTATTGAAGAAAATCGGGGCGATCTTGCCGCCCAGGCAGACACCACCGAAGCGCTTGTTGGGCACGAAGGGGATGTCCTCGCCGGTGTGCCAGATCACGCTGTTGGTGGCGGACTTGCGCGACGAGCCGGTACCCACGACGTCGCCGACATAGGCCACGAGATGGCCCTTCTTCTTGAGCTCGTCGATGAGTTTGAGCGGGCCCACCTTGCCAGGTTCGTCCGGCTCGATGCCGGGACGGGGGTTCTTGAGCATCGCCAGTGCGTGCAGCGGGATGTCCGGACGGCTCCAGGCGTCGGGGGCGGGGGAGAGGTCGTCGGTGTTGGTTTCACCGGGCACCTTGAACACGGTGACGGTGATCTTTTCAGCAACGGCCGGGCGGGAGGTAAACCATTCGGCATTGGCCCACGATTCCACCACTTCACGGGCATAACGATTGCCTGCGTCCATCTTTGCCTTCACATCGTGGAAGGAATCGAACATCAGCAGGGTTTTCTTGAGGCCGTCGGCAGCGATCTGCGCCACCGCTTCGTCGTCCAGCAGGTCGATCAGCGGCTTGATGTTGTAGCCGCCCAGCATCGTGCCCAGCAGCTCGGTCGCTTTCTCGCGCGAGATCAGTGGCGACACGACGGTGCCTTCAGCTACAGCTGCCAGGAACGAGGCCTTGACCTTGGCCGCATCGTCCACGCCCGGCGGAACGCGATGGGTGATCAGGTCGACGAGGAAACCCTCTTCACCTTGCGGCGGGTTTTTCAGGAGTTCGACCAGATCTTCGGTCTGTTTAGCATTCAGGGGCAGCGGGGGAACACCGAGTGCAGCGCGGTCTGCGACATGCTGGCGATAGGCTTCGAGCACGGTTCATCCTCTCTTGGTATCTGATAAGCGATGGGTCGTTGGTTGCGGCCGGCCTTCTTGGCGGCCACGCTTCCCGAGAGGGCGGGAAGCGGCGCAGGACATTCATGATGGGTCTCTTTGCCTGACCCATTTTACTTGTACAGCCCCCTGCTGTGAAGGCAAATCCTGTGCATTGCACCATGTGCGACGCCTGTGTCTGCATAGCGTCACTCAGCTGTCTGACAATATTCAAAAACCCTTTCTGACTACAGATGGCCGCGCTGCTATGGCACCGCAGAACTTGCGTGCTAGGCTTAAGGTCGTACCCAGATGCGGGATGCCATTCGGGACAAAGCCAACAAGTGCTTAGCGTCCGGCCAACGTCTCACCCTACGGAGGAATCATGCACGCCAACCCCTTCAATACCCTTGCCCAACTGAAGACCCCTTCGGGCAGCACCTTTCAATACCACAGCCTGGCGGCCCTCGAATCGGCAGGCGTGGGGCCGGTGTCGCGCTTGCCGGTATCGATCCGCATCGTGCTGGAGTCGGTACTGCGAAACTGTGACGGCAAGAAGGTAAACGCCGACCATGTCCGACAGCTCGCCAACTGGAACCCGACAGCCGCGCGAACCGACGAGATCCCCTTTGTAGTGGCGCGCGTGGTATTGCAGGACTTCACTGGGGTGCCACTCCTGGCGGACTTGGCTGCAATGCGCAACGTGGCGGCGGAGATGGGCAAGAACCCCAAGACGATCGAGCCCTTGGTGCCGGTGGACCTCGTGGTGGACCATTCGGTGATGGTGGACTACTACGGCCAGCCGGATGCACTGCGCCGGAACATGGAACTGGAATTCAAGCGCAACCAGGAGCGCTATCAGTTCATGAAATGGGGCATGCAGGCATTCGACACCTTCAAGGTGGTGCCGCCCGGATTCGGCATCGTGCATCAGGTCAACTTGGAATATCTCTTCCGTGGCGTGCAAGTACGGGGAGACATGGCGTTTCCGGATACGCTGGTGGGCACCGACAGCCACACTACAATGATCAACGGTGTGGGCGTGGTGGGCTGGGGGGTCGGCGGCATTGAGGCGGAAGCGGGCATGCTGGGCCAGCCGGTTTACTTTCTGACGCCCGATGTCATTGGCGTAGAGCTGACGGGGCGCCTCAACGAAGGTATTACCGCTACCGACCTGGTTCTCACCATCACCGAGATGCTGCGGCGCGAGAAAGTGGTGGGCAAGTTCGTCGAGTTCTTCGGCGAGGGCACTGCCAGTCTGACGGTGACCGACCGTGCCACCATCGCCAACATGGCCCCCGAGTACGGCGCCACCATGGGGTTCTTCCCCGTGGACGAACAGACCGTGGAATACATGCGTAAGACCGGCCGCAGCGACGAGGAAGTAGAGCTGTTCGAAGCCTACTTCCGCGCCCAAGGACTGTTCGGCATGCCGCGCGCGGGTGACATCCAGTACACCAAGACCCTGAGCCTGGACCTGTCGACCATCGTACCCAGCCTGGCTGGCCCCAAGCGGCCGCAGGACCGCATTCCCTTGCCGGAAATGGCCGCCACCTTCAACAGCCTGTTCAGCAAGCCTCCGGTCGAGAACGGCTTCAACAAGAAGCCTGACGAACTGGACAATCGCTACCCCACCGGCCTGCCCGGCATCGATCTGGGCCATGGCGACGTGCTGATCGCCGCCATCACCAGCTGCACCAACACCTCCAACCCCGGAGTGCTGCTGGCCGCCGGTCTGCTGGCCAAGAAGGCGGTGGAAAAGGGGCTGATGGTCCATCCACGCGTCAAGACCAGCCTGGCCCCAGGCTCGCGTGTGGTAACCGCGTATCTCGAGAAGGCCGGCCTGCTCGAGCCACTGGCCCAGTTGGGGTTCAGCGTGGTCGCCTATGGCTGCACTACCTGTATCGGCAACTCGGGCGATCTGGCACCGGAATTCAACGATACCATTACCAAGAATGACCTTGTCTGCGCGGCCGTGCTCTCGGGCAACCGCAACTTCGAGGCTCGCATCCATCCGAACATCCGCGCCAACTTCCTCGCCTCCCCGCCGCTGGTAGTGGCCTTTGCGCTGGCCGGACGCGCCAACATCGATCTGAGCCAAGAGCCCCTGGGTCACGGCACGCATGGCGACCCGGTATACCTGCGCGACATCTGGCCCACCTCCGACGAGGTGGCCCAACTGATGCACCACGCCATGGATCCGGCCACCTTCCGTGAGCTGTACGGCGATTTCACGCGCGATCACGACCTCTGGAACGCCATTCCCGCACCTGAAGGCCAGGTGTACAGCTGGCCCAAGAGCACCTACATTGCGCGTCCGCCGTTCTTCGAGCAATTCTCGATGCAGCCGGCAGCGGTCAACCCCATCCGCGATGCGCAAGCCCTCCTGCTCTTGGGTGACTCGGTGACCACCGACCACATTTCTCCGGCTGGCTCCTTCCGCGAATCGACCCCGGCAGGCAAGTACCTGCTGAGCGAGGGAGTGCAGCGCCCCGAGTTCAACAGTTATGGCAGCCGGCGCGGCAATCATGAAGTGATGATCCGCGGCACCTTCGCCAACGTGCGCGTGAAGAACCTGATGCTTCCGCCCAACCCTGACGGCAGCCGGATCGAAGGTGGCTTCACCCTGCTGGACGGGGTTCAGACCACGATATACGACGCAGCGACCGAGTACATCCAGCGGGGCGTGCCGACCATCGTGTTCGCGGGCGAGGAGTATGGCACTGGCTCCAGCCGCGACTGGGCGGCCAAGGGCACCCAGCTTCTCGGCATCCGGGCTGTGGTGGCGCGCAGCTTCGAGCGTATCCACCGCTCCAACCTCGTCGGCATGGGCGTACTGCCCCTACAGTTCAAGGGCACTGACAGCTGGGAAAGCCTGGGCATCACCGGCACCGAGCGTTTTGACATCCTGGGCATCGAAGAGGGCTTGAAGCCGCAGCAGGATCTGACGCTGCGCATCCACTCGACGGACGGACAGGTACGCGACGTGACGGTACTGTCGCGCATCGACACCCCGATCGAGGTGGACTACTACCGGCACGGCGGCATCCTGCCCTTCGTACTGCGGGAGCTCTTGGCAGTCTGAGCGCGCCCCCGCCAAGGTTGGCCGAAGCCTTCGGCCAACCTTGGACTGAACCGTCACCCCAATGAAAAACGGCATCCCTGGGGATGCCGTTTCCGTTCTGCCTCAGCCACGCGTCCAGTGCGGACTTAGTTGCTGCCCTTCGCCGCACGGCGACGATCATGCTCCTGCAGGTGACGCTTGCGGATACGGATCGATTTAGGGGTGATTTCCACCAGCTCGTCATCGTCGATAAACTCCACCGCCGATTCCAGCGTCAGCTTGATCGGGGTGGTCAGGCGCACGGCTTCGTCGGTACCGGAAGCGCGCACGTTGGTCAGCTTCTTGCCCTTCAGCGGGTTCACCACCAGGTCGTTGTCACGGCTGTGGATGCCGATGATCATGCCTTCGTATACCTTCTCGCCCGGGCTCACGAACATGCGGCCGCGGTCTTCCAGGTTCCACAGCGCGTAGGCCACGGCTTCACCGTTGTCCTGCGAGATCAGCACGCCGTTGTGGCGGCCCGGCAGGTCGGCCTTGACCGGACCGTAGTCATCGAACACGTGGCTCATCAGGCCGGTGCCGCGGGTCATGGTCAGGAAGTCCGATTGGAAGCCGATCAGGCCACGCGCCGGGATGTGGTACTCCAGGCGGGTGCGGCCATTGCCGTCGGACTCCATGTTGGTCAGCTCGCCACGACGGCGGCCGATCTCTTCCATCACCGCACCCTGGTGGTCGTCTTCCAGGTCGATGGTCAGGTTTTCGTACGGCTCGCACTTCTCGCCGTTGATTTCCTTGAACACTACACGCGGCTTGCCTACTGCCAGTTCGAAACCCTCGCGGCGCATGTTCTCCAACAGGATGGTCAGGTGCAGCTCGCCACGGCCCGAGACACGGAAGATGTCCGAATCCTCAGTGTCTTCGACACGCAGTGCCACGTTGGTCAGCAGCTCCTTGGTCAGGCGGTCGCGAATCTGGCGGCTGGTCACGAACTTGCCTTCGGTACCGGCCAGCGGGCTGGTGTTCACCATGAAGTCCATGGTCAGCGTCGGCTCGTCCACCGACAGCATCGGCAGGCCGATCGGCTGCTCCTTGTCGCAGATGGTCACACCGATGCCGATATCCTCGATGCCGGAGATGATGATGATGTCACCGGCCTCGGCCTCCTCTACCGGCACGCGCTCGAGGCCCTTGTAGCCCAGCACCTGGTTAATGCGGCCGGAGGCGACCTGGTCCTCGTGGTTCATCACCACGACCTGCTGGCCCGGCTTGATGCGGCCGTTGAGGATGCGGCCCACGCCCAGGCGGCCGGTATAGGTGGAGTAATCCAGCGCGGCAATCTGCAGCTGCAGCGGGGCATCCACACTGCCCGGGGGGGTGGGAACATGCTGGAGCACGGTGTCGAACAACGGGCGCATGTCGCCGGACTCTTCATCCAGCTCCATCTTGGCAAAGCCGTTCAGGCCAGAGGCGTAAACGATCGGGAAGTCCAACTGCTCATCGGTGGCGCCAAGCTTGTCGAAGAGATCGAAGGTCTGGTCCACGACCCAGTCCGGACGGGCACCCGGACGGTCGATCTTGTTGATGACCACGATCGGACGCAGACCGAGGGCAAGCGCCTTCTTGGTCACGAAACGGGTCTGCGGCATCGGGCCTTCCACCGCGTCGACCAGCAGCAGCACGCCATCGACCATGCCCAGCACGCGCTCCACCTCACCGCCAAAATCGGCGTGCCCCGGGGTGTCCACGATGTTGATGTGCACGCCTTCGTATTCGATGGCGGTGTTCTTGGCGAGAATGGTGATGCCACGCTCTTTTTCGAGGTCGTTGCTGTCCATCACGCGCTCATCAACCTGCTGGTTGTCGCGGAATGTGCCGGACTGGCGCAGGAGCTGGTCGACCAGGGTGGTCTTGCCGTGGTCGACGTGGGCGATAATGGCGATGTTGCGGATCTGTCGGGTCATGTCTAGGGTGGAAAGCTTTGTCTGGTAACGGAAAATCGCGCGATTCTAGCACGTTCGCGGCAACCTTCCTAACCGCAACGCGCCTGCACGACAGTTTGCGCCGCTTTGTTTACACTCTCGAGCCCGAAGTCAGGAGATGGCGATGTACGACTGGAATGCCCTGTGGGAAGACAACACCGACCGTATCAAGACGCTGGAGGCCCCGCTCTCCGGTCCACCGGACGCGGCGCGCGCCGTGGCTACAACCGATGGCGAGATCCCGTTGACGGTCTATGAAACCGATGAGGCTTTTCTGCTGGCGCGTCAGGCGCCGCCTGCCCTGCTCACCCTGCCCAAGCGCGAGTTGTTCGAACTGACGCTGCGCTTCGTCCCCGAGAATGAAAGCGGCGAACCCGAGGTGAACATTCTCGTCGACAACCTCGCCACCGGGGAGAGCGATGCGTGGCGCAGCCCGGTCCGCCGCGACGACGAGGGTCGGCTGTGGGTGGGAAGCCGTCTTCTGGGAGAAGGGGTGCTGCCGCCCATGCCCTTCGATGATCTGTCGTTCACCGACAATGCATCTTTTCGCGACGCCCTCTACCGCCTGTGGCAGGACGATCTGCCTCAGCTGGCACCGTTGATCGAAAGCCATTTCTCCGGCGAACTCTCGAGGTTGGCCGAAGCGGCCCCCTCCGGCGCCGATGGCTTTGAAGGGGGCCGCCTGGACCAGATCTGCGATCGCTATGCAGAGATCGTGCGCCGCGAGCAGGCCGTGCTCTCCAGACTGTTCAGCGATGATGAGCTGCGCCTGGTGGCTGAGGTGATCCGCCCGCTCACTTTCGACAGTGCCGCCTCCTGCCGCGGCCTGTGGCTGGCTGTCGAGGCCCGGCTGGTCGACGACGAGATCGATCGCGCGCTGGGGGTGGACGCAGCGCGACTGCTGCAGCGACTCAAGGATCTCAGCTATGCCCAGGAGGTGGCACTGATTGAGGCCCTCAGCCCGCATAGCGCCTGAGAGAGGACAAAAAAAGAGGGCGGCGCCCGCAGGCACCGCCCAAGCCCATCCGTTACAAGGGTTGCATCAAGGAGAAGACTTCCAGCGCCGCCATCGTAACCACCCTTCATGACAAGGTGGTGACAGCAGGCATGGTCAGCACGATCTTCCCGAGGTTGCGATCCGCTTCCATATGGGTGTGTGCCGCGCCCACCTGCGCAAACGGGAAGGTGGTATCCACGGTGAGGCGCACCGCCCCGTCGTGCAGCGCGGGGAGGATGGTGCGCTCCAGAGCGCGCGCCAGTCTGGCCTTCACCTCGACCGGCTGGCTGCGCAGGGTGGAGCCGCGCACCGACAGGCGCTTGACCAGCACCGGCCCGAGATTGAGGTCCGCATGACTGCCGCCCATCACGCCGATCAAGATCAGGCGTCCGTCCTGGCGCAGGCTGGCGATATTGTCTGCAAGGTAGGCCCCGCCAACCGGATCCAGTATCACGTCCACCCCGCCGGCTTCCTTCATCAGCGGCGCAAAGCCACCACCACGCGCCTTGAAGACCCTTTCGGCCCCCAGCTCCCGGCAGAAGGTCTGCTTGGGCGCGCTGCTGGCACTGGCAAACACCCGTGCCCCAAGAAGACGGCCCAACTGGATCGTGGCCGCACCCACACCGCTGGCGCCGGCATGCACCAGCAGGCTCTCGCCCTCGGCCAGCCGGGCCACCTCCACCATGTTGAGCCAGGCCGTCATCCACACTTCGGGCAGGCTGGCAGCCTCGGCCCACCCCAGCCAGTCGGGCTTGGGAATGGCCAGGTCGGCCTCGAGCACGGCGTATTCTGCGTAGCCTCCGCCGGGCACCAAACCGAAGACAGCGTCGCCCGGTTGAAAGCGTCCGGCACTGCCCACAGCTTCCACGATGCCGGCCACTTCCAGCCCCAGGAGGGGCGTCACCCCGGCGGGGGGCGGATAATGCCCTTCGCGCTGCACCACGTCCGCGCGGTTCACACCGGCAGCCAGAACCCTTACCAGAAGCTGGCCCGGCCCGGGCATGGGCCGTTCCACCACCTCCAGCGACAACGTTTCAATGCCACCCGGCCGGTGCTGCACCACTGCCTGCATCGACATGTCATTCTCCTTTCGCGCCCGAGGGCTGATGGATTGATTACAATAGCACGCTATGGATGAACCCTGTTTCCACTGCGGACTCCCCATACCAGAGTCCGCCGACTTTCCCGTCCGCCATCGCGAGAAAAGCGAAGCGACCTGCTGCGCCGGCTGTCAGGCTGTGGCGCAGACCATCATCGACAGCGGGCTGGGCGACTACTACGCCCACCGTACCGAAGGTGCCCGCCAGGCAGAACCCTTGCCCAAAGAGCTGCTGGACCAGATCCGGCTTTATGACAGCGATGCACTGCAGCAGAGCTTCGTTCGGGTGGAGGATGGCGACATCCGCGAAGCCGCGCTGATGCTGGAAGGCATCACCTGCGCCGCCTGCGTGTGGCTGAACGAGCAGCATGTGAAGCGCCTGCCCGGCGTGCTGTCGGTGGACATCAACTACAGCAGTCACCGCGCCCGCGTACGCTGGGACAACACCCGGCTACGCCTGTCGCAGATCCTCGAGGCCATCAGCGCCATCGGCTATCGTGCTCACCCCTACGATGCAGCACGTCAGGAGGCGATGCAGCAGAAGGAGCGCAAGCAGTCGATCAACCGACTGTGGGTGGCGGGCCTGTCGATGATGCAGGTAATGATGTATGCGGTGCCCATCTACATTGCGGGGGACGGAGAGATCGACCCCGAGTTCCTGTGGATCCTGCACTGGGCGAGCTTTGCGCTGACGCTGCCGGTGCTCCTGTACTCCGCCCTGCCCTTCTACCGTGGCACCTGGCGCGACCTGAAGACCCGCCGGCTGGGCATGGACACCCCTGTCACTATCGGCATCCTGACCGGCTTCTTCGCCAGCTTCTGGGCACTGATCCATCATGTGGAACACGGCATTTATTTCGATTCGGTGTCCATGTTCGTGTTCCTGCTGCTAGGGGGGCGCTACCTGGAAGGCGTGGCGCGGCGCAAGGCGGGCGAAGCCTCGGAAAATCTTGTGAAGCTGCTGCCGGCCTTTGCACACCGGCTGCAAGGTTGGCCGAAGAGCCGGGAGGCGAGCGAAGCGCCTGTGGCCGACCTGGCCAAGGGCGACGTGCTGCTGGTGAAGCCGGGCGAGACCCTGCCCACCGACGGCCTGGTCCTGGAAGGACGCAGTGCCGCCGACGAGTCACTGCTGACCGGCGAAAGCCGCCCCATCCCGAAAGCCCAGGGCGATGCCGTGGTCGCTGGCAGCGTCAACACCGCCAGTCCCTTGGTGGTGGAGGTCACCGAAACCGGTCAGCACACTCGGCTGGCCGGCATCGTGCGGCTCCTGGACCAGGCGCTGGCCGACAAGCCGCGGCTGGCTGTGCTGGCAGATCGCTTTGCCAGCTGGTTCGTGACCGTGCTGCTGCTGGTGGCTGCCGTCAGCTACATCGGGTGGCACTTTGTCGATCCGGACCGTGCCTTGTGGATCATGGTCGCGGTGCTAGTGATCTCCTGTCCCTGCGCGCTCTCGCTGGCAACCCCGGCCGCCCTGACGGCGGCAACCGGCCATCTGGCCAGCCTGGGGATGCTGACCACGCGCGGCCATGCGCTGGAAACCTTGCCACACGTCACCGACGTGGTGTTCGACAAGACAGGCACACTGACGCATGGCCGGATGCAGCTGATCGACACTCTCGTGCTCGACGGATCGCTTCCCGAGCAGGCACTGGCGATCGCCGCCGCACTTGAAGCGGGCTCTGAACACCCGATTGCCCGCGCCTTTAACGACGCCGCGCGTGGACTGGAACTGCCCACCCTGGTGGAAACGGAGAACATGCCCGGAGCGGGCGTGGAAGGCCGCATCGGGGGCTGCCGCTGGCGGCTGGGTCGCCCGGCCTTCGTGATGTCGCTGGCAGGCACGCCACCTGCCGCGCTGGAAGACTGGCGACAAGGCGAGACCGTAGTGGTGCTAGGCAGCGAGGCCGGATGGATTGCCGCCTTCGCCATTGGCGATGCGGTCCGGGAGGACGCGGCAGCCACTGTCGCGACGCTGAAGCGGCGCGGCCTTCGGCTACACCTGCTCTCGGGGGACAACCCGGGCGTGGTGGAGCGTTTGGGGCGCATGTTGGAGCTGGATACCTGGCAGGCCCAAGCCAGCCCGGAAGACAAGCTCGCGTATGTCGCGGCGCTGCAGGCCGAGGGACGGCGGGTGCTGATGATGGGCGACGGCATCAATGATGCCCCGGTCCTGGCCCGGGCGGACGTGTCCGTGGCTATGGGCAGCGGCACCGATGTGGCCCGTGCCAGCGGTGACATGATCCTCGTGAACGATCGTCTGGGTACGCTGCCCCAAGCGGTCACCCTGGGCCACCGCACGCTGGGGGTGATACGCCAGAACCTGTGGTGGGCGGCCAGCTACAACCTGGTGGCGCTGCCCTTGGCCATCGCCGGGCACGTCACGCCCTGGCTGGCCAGTTTGGGTATGGCCCTCAGTTCACTGATCGTGGTCGGCAATGCGTTGCGCCTCGTGCGACGCACCGGCCCCAACGCGTCCTCGGGGCGCTGACAGGACACACTCATGGAAAGCCTGTATCTCCTGATTCCGCTGAGCATCGTGCTGGCCTTCGTCATCGGCGCCTGCTTCTGGTGGGCTACCCGCTCGGGGCAGTTCGATGACTTGGAAGGGCCGGCCCACCGCATCCTGATGGACGACGACACGCCACCGCAGGACAGTCCGCCTTCCCCACCGCCGGCCGATGGCGCCGGACGCCCGCCCCGCACGCCCTGACATGACAGGGTAAAGGCGGTGGGCTAGCATGGCGGTCCCGCAGCCCACTCCGATGGCATCGTGAAGACCGACTTTTCCTTTTTTGCCCGGCGGCGCTTTCTGCCTCTTTTTGGCACGCAGTTTCTTGGCGCGCTCAACGACAACCTGCTGAAGACGGCGGTGATCGTACTGATCAGCTTCCATGGTCTGACGCTGGCCGGCCTACCCCCGGCCCAGCTCGTCAATGTCGCCACCGCCGTATTCCTGTTGCCTTTCTTCCTCTTCTCCGCCACCGCCGGCAAGGTAGCCGAACGCTACGACAAAGCCCTGGTGGCACGGCGGATCAAGCAGGTGGAGGTCGGCATCATGCTGCTGGCGGCGGGCGGCTTTGTACTGATGTCAGCCGCCATGCTGCTGGCCGCGCTCTTCCTGATGGGCGTGCATTCGACCTTCTTCGGCCCGCTGAAATACTCGGTGCTGCCGCAGTACCTCCATGGAGAGGAGCTAGTGGGCGGCAACGGGCTGATCGAGATGGGGACCTTCATTGCCATTCTCGCCGGCCAGATCGGCGGCAGCATCGCAGCCGACCATCACATCGGGCTGATCATCGGTCTGACTGTGGCCGCTGCCGTGGCGGGCTACGGCTTCAGCCATGCCATGCCACCGGCGCCGCCGGCCGCGCCGGAGCTTCGGTTGTCGTGGAACATCTGGGCCGACTCGCGCGACCTGCTGCAAGAAGCCTGGCGGCTCCCGGATGTGCGCGCAGCGATCCTGGGCATCTCCTGGTTCTGGCTGATGGGCACGCTCTACACAACACAGCTGCCGATCTTCACCCGCCTGCACCTGGGCGGGGATGGTTCGGTATACACGGTGCTGCTCGCCTGCTTCTCGGTAGGGATCGGTATCGGTTCGGTGGTGTGCGCCAAGCTCTCGCGTGGCCGTCTGGAGTTGGGGTTGGTACTGGTGGGGGCGCTGGGTCTGTCGCTATTCGGCCTGGACCTGGCCTTCAACAACTATCTCTTGTACCTGCCCCCGCTGGAAGGCGCTCAGCCTCTGGTGGACGAGGCAGGCCGGCTTCTGGGCTGGCAGGCCTTCCTCGGGCGTGCCGCCGCCTGGCATGTAATGGCGGATGTGGCGCTGTTGGGGTTTTCCGGCGGGTTCTTCACCGTACCGCTCTACACCTGGCTGCAGACCGCCAGCCCGGCGGTGTTCCGCTCACAGGCGGTGGCTGCCAACAACATCGTGAACGGCTTCTACATGGTGGCCGGGGTGGGCGCGAGCGGGCTAGTGCTGGCCCTGAAGAACAATGTGGCCCTGCTGTTCCTGATTGCTTCGGTGGTCAACCTGCTGGCGACCTGGGGCCTTGTCCGGGCTGGCCCCGCCATCTGGGCCGCACGCACCGGCTGGCTACATCGCGCGGAGCACTGAGCAGCGCGCCGGCTTCGGCCAACCCTGCTGCCGTCTAGGGTTGGCCGAAGCGGCCTTCTCACTCATCGGCCAGTTGGACCGGCTCCTCCCCGGCATCCGCCAGGAGATGCGGGGCAAGCTGCTTGTTGCTCTTGATGCCGAGGCGGCGCAGCTTTTCTGCCCGCCCCACAAGATTGCCACTTCCACTGCAAAGCTGCCTCATGGCATTTCCGTAGGTATCCTGCACCGTCCCCAGCTGCTTGCCGAGCTTTTCCAGCGTCTCGGCAAACCCCACGAACTTGTCGTACATGGCACCGCTCTGACGGGCAATCTCCACCGCATTCTGGTTCTGGTACTCGTAGCGCCAGATGCTGGCGACGGTGCGCAAGGTGGCCAGCAGCGTGCTGGGGCCCACGATCATGATGCGCCGCTCGAAGGCCTCGTTGAACAGGGCCATGTCGTGCTGCACCGCCAGAAGATAGGCCGGCTCCACCGGAACGAACATGAATACGAAATCGAGCGTCCGCAGTCGGTAGAGGTCCTGATAACGCTTTTCGGAGAGCGTGCGAATGTGCGTGCGCAAGGCAGTGATGTGTGCCTTCAGTTCGGCGTCCCGCACGGTCTCGTCGGTGGCTGCGGTGTAGCGCACGTAGGCATTGAGCGATACTTTGGAGTCCACCACCAGTTGCTTGCCTTCCGGCAGGTCGATCACCACGTCCGGCTGGTAGCGACGCGTCCCGCCTTCCTCGGTCTCTACCACATCCGACACCTGTACCCGGTACTCGCGGTCGCGGGTCAGCCCCGAGGTTTCCAGCACTTTCTCCAGGACCATTTCACCCCAGGTACCCTGCGCCTTACTGCTGGCGCCGGTCAGCGCATTGGTAAGCGCCACCGCATCCTGGTTGAGCCGGGTGTTGAGCGCCTGCAGGCGCCGCAGTTCCTGTTCGAGCGTCAACCGCTCCTTGGAGTCCTTGTCATAGGTGTCCTGCACCAGCTTGCCGAACGACTGAATCCGCTCATGCAGCGGGCCGAGCAACTGGCCCAGGTTCTCGCGGTTCTGCTCGGTGAAGCGGCGTGACTTTTCCTCAAGGATATCGGCCGCCAGTGCCTTGAACTGGTTGGAGAGCGCTTCGCGCGCCTCTGTCAGCAGAGTGAGCTTTTCGGCGGCCTGTCGGCGCTCCTCCCCAAGAAGTGTGGCCAGTTCCTGCTCACGCGCAGCCAGCCGGGCAAGCTCTGCTGCCTGGGCGCGGGCCTGCTCTGCCTGCTGTTGCTGCGCTTGGCGCACCGCCTCCAGCTGCCGCTGCTGCTCCTGACGCGTGGCCCAGTGCGCAGCCGCCTGCTGCTGGGCCTCACCCAGTTGCTGTCGCAGAGCGCTCAGCGTGGCTTCCGCCTCGTTCAGGCGCTGCATCCATTGCTGCTGCTGTTCCACAGAGACGGCCAGCTGTGCTGAAAGGGCTGCCTGCTCCTGCAAGCACAGGCGGCTCTCTTCCGCATGGCGCGCAGACAGCCGGGCGCGGCCGGCGAACCAGCCGAGTGCACCGGCTAGCACCAGACCAGCAGATAGAACCATCTCGATCATGAACGTGCATCCTCGGGGAAGGGGTCAGCGGCAAGCCTAAGCGATCTGATGAAAATGTACAAATTCAAGACGATCAGCCGGGCAGGTACTTGCTTCAGTGCGCGTGAGTGCCAGTTGGGCAAGCGGCAAAAACAGTTTGCTCAAAGGAGGAAGGAGTCCCTGCCCGCGCAAGCTAGCAGGCTGTCCAGTGCTGGAGATAAAGCTGCAGTTCCTTGCGCCCCTGCCACTCGTTGGCCACCACCTGGTACACCGCATCGATGCGGTCGGGCAGCCAGTCGCTCTGGTTGAACAGCATGGCATCGAACTCTGCCCCCTCGCGCGCCAGCCGCAGCTTGAGGTGCTTTCCACCCACCACCCGCTGGCTGATCACGTCGAACACATCGTGGAAGCACGGTGGAGGGAAGCCCTGCCCCCACACTTCACCTGCCAGCGTTTCGGCCAAGGCCAGATGCAACTCCCGCCCTGGCAGGCTGCCGTCGGTCTCGATAGTGCGGGTGAGAGCCCCGGCATCCAGCAGTTCGCGTGCAACGCGCTCGAAGGCCTGCTGGAAGTCCTGGAACGCTACTTCGGCCAAGGTCAGGCCTGCTGCCATGGCATGCCCGCCAAACTTCTGAATCAGCCCGGGGTGGCGCTTGCTGACCAGATCCAGCGCATCGCGCAGGTGAAAGCCCGGAATGGAGCGACCGGAGCCCTTGATCTCGCCGCAGTCACCTGGGGCGAACACGATGGCAGGCCGGTGGAAGCGCTCCTTGAGGCGCGAGGCCACGATGCCTACCACGCCCTGGTGCCAGTCGTCACGGTAGAGCGAGAGCGTGTAGCGATCGGCCGGGTCGAAGGTGGAAAGCACTGCCAAGGCTTCGTCCTGCATGCTGTGCTCGATGCTGCGCCGCTCCCGATTAAGCCGGTCGAGCTCCTGTGCCAGCGCTTCGGCCTGAGTGTCGCTGGAGGCGAGCAGGCAGGCGATCCCGAGGCTCATGTCGTCCAGCCGGCCCGCCGCATTCAGCCGTGGGCCCAGCGTGAACCCGAGATCGAAGGTATTGGCCTTGTGCGGCGCCCGCCCGGCCACCCGGAACAGGGCGGCGATACCCGGTGCCATGCGGCCGGCGCGCATACGCTTGAGGCCGTTCTCCACCAGAATGCGGTTGTTCTGATCCAGGCGCACCACGTCCGCCACCGTGCCCAGCGCCACGTAGTCCAGCAGCTCGCCCAGATTGGGCTCGGGCCGCTCGCGGTAGGTGCCACGGCTGCGCTGCTCGGCGCGCAAGGCCATCAGCACATAGAACATCACCCCGACACCCGCCAGGCACTTCGAGGGAAAGTCGCAGCCTGGCTGGTTGGGGTTGACGATCAGTGCATCAGGCAGGAGGTCGCCGGGCAGGTGATGGTCAGTGATCAGCACTTCGATGCCGCGCGCGCGCGCGGCCTCCACGCCGGCCACGCTGGCAATGCCGTTGTCCACGGTAAGAATCAGGTCTGGATGGGTTTGCGCTGCCAGTTCCACGATCTCCGGGGTCAGGCCATAACCGTATTCAAAGCGGTTGGGAACGATGAAGTCGACACGCGCGCCCAGCATCCCCAGCCCTTTCACCGCCACCGCGCAGGCGGTGGCGCCGTCGGCATCGTAATCGGCCACCACCAGGATGCGCTCGCCCTTCTCTACCGCATCCGCAAGGCGACAGGCCATCGGGCCGATGTTCTTGAGGTACCCGAAAGGAATAAGCGCCCGCAAGGTGTAGTCCAGCTCGCACGCCGTGCCGATGCCGCGCGCGGCATACAGACGGGCCATCAGAGGGGAGAGCCCTTCGTCCACCAGCGCGCGGTGTGCGGCGTCCGGAACGGAGCGGGTGAGGATGCGTGACATGGAAGGCTTCAGTAAAGGACGGACAACGGACGCGGACGCTTCCAGAATTTCAGCAGGTCGGACGCCTTCACCTCAAGGGTGAAGCCGCTCGGCCCATGGGCAGAGAGTTCGAGCTGCTTGACGATACCATCCTTCATGGCGGCAAGCACCGGGACAAACCAGCGCCGCTCCACATCGGCCAACGCCTCACGCCAGCCCCAGGCGTCGCGATACTGCGCCGGCCCCTGCAGGGTATCCACCACCACCAGCGGACGCTCGGCAGCCGTGGCGGCTTCGGCCAACCCCTCGAAAGCATAAGGCGCGGCAGCATGGAAGGTGCCACCGATCTCGGCCAGCGACTGCCACAGCCGGTCGTCGGCGAGCACGGCATCGGAGAGCGCCGGCACTTCCGGAAGCTGCCCTTCGCCCCACAGCCAGACACTGTTCACCGGCACCTCGCCCCGGGCCTCGCGTGCGTCGTTGACCGGATGGGTATAGAGCAGCATCTGCAGTTCATTGAGGAAGCGGCTCCAGACCAGTCCCTCTGACCCGCCCGGCAGATGGCGGTTGACGTCTTCGCCCACGGCATCCGGCAGCGGCACGAAAAGTGCCTTCGTCGGGCCGGGCAGTTCCACATACCAACGGCCCGGGCCGGGTGCATGAAAGCGCAGGCCGTCCTCCGCGAAATGCCGGTTGAGGCTGGCCACGAGGGCATCGGCCTCCTCTTGCGACAGCGCCATCACCCCCACATCCGCCAGGAGCGCCCGGTCCCGGTCGACTCGCAGCGTAACCGGATCGGCCACCAGCCAGTGGCTGTCAGGGTCGGGAAGCAGGCCATCCCGGCGGGCTTCATGCACCGCCAGCGAAAGACCAGGTTGGCCGAAGAGGCCGGCAGCCATCACCGACAGGGGGCGAGGCGCGGACACCAGCCGGCCCCGGCCCAACAGGGTGGAGAGTGCGGGCACCGGCACCTTTGCCGCCACCTCGGCGCCATCCTCGGCATCCAGCCAGGCAAGCCCCGGCACCACCAGTTTGAGTTTCATCGTCGTTTTGGCCGCTTAGGCAAGGGTTACGCGGGCGAACTTGCGCTTGCCCACCTGCAGCACCACGGTCGTGCCGGCATCAAGCATCAGCCCCTTGTCCTCCACCTTTTCGCCGTCCGCCTTCACCCCGCCCTGCTGGATCATGCGAAAGGCCTCCGAGGTGGAGGCCACCAGCCCGGCTTCCTTCAACACCTGACCGATGGCCATACGGCCTTCTGCGCCGGTGCTGACGCTCACCTCGGGCAGGGCATCGGGAATGGCATTTTTCTGGAAGCGTGCCTGGAAGTCGGCCAGCGCACCCTGCGCCGCCTCGGTGCTGTGGAAACGCGTCACCAGCTCCATCGCCAGTTCGATCTTCACGTCGCGCGGGTTGCGACCGGCCTCCACTTGGGCCTTGAGCACGGCAATGTCTTCCAGCGAACGCGAGGACACGAGTTCGTAGTAGCGCCACATCAGGGTGTCGGACACCGACATCACCTTGCCAAAGATTTCCCCGGCCGGCTCGGCGATGCCGATGTAGTTGCCCAGGCTCTTGGACATCTTGTTCACGCCGTCCAGCCCTTCAAGCAAGGGCATCATGATCACGCACTGCGGCTTCTGACCGTGCTGTTCCTGAAGCATGCGCCCCATCAGCAGGTTGAACTTCTGGTCCGTGCCCCCCAGCTCGATATCGGCCTGCATCGCCACCGAGTCGTACCCCTGCAGCAACGGATACATGAATTCATGGATTGCAATCGGCTGGTTGCCCGCAAAGCGTTTCTTGAAGTCATCGCGCTCCAGCATGCGCGCCACGGTGGTGCTAGCCGCCAGCCGCAGCATGCCGGCGGCACCCAGCTCGGTGTTCCAGGTGGAGTTGAAACAGATCTCGGTACGCGCCGGGTCAAGGATCTTGTACACCTGCTCCTGGTAAGTACGGGCGTTGGCCTCCACCTGCTCACGCGTCAGGGGCGGGCGCGTGCTGTTCTTGCCGGAGGGGTCGCCGATCATGCCGGTAAAGTCGCCAATGAGGAACATGATCTTGTGGCCCAGGTCCTGCAGCTGGCGCATCTTGGTCAGCACCACGGTATGCCCCAGGTGCAGGTCGGGCGCGGTCGGGTCGAAGCCTGCCTTCACCCGCAGTGGCCGGTTTTCCTTGAGTTTGGCGATGAGTTCGGCTTCGATCAGCACTTCCTCCGCACCGCGCTTGATGATCCGCAGCGCTTCGTCGATGGAGGGATTTTCGGGGCGAACACCAGAGGTCATGAGGCTTCCTGTCAACGATCGTTTTGTTGCCGTACTGTTGCAGCACGGGGCTATGTTCATGTTTCTTAACGGGAAAGATTTCCGCCCTGCAGCCGGATCTGATAGCATGCGCTTTTGTGCGTGTTGCAACGACACACCCTTGAGGGCGCCATCCATCCCATTCGAGTGCCCAGGGGCGGGTAGAGAAACCGTTTAACCGCGCAGCATTCCGTCTGCGCCATCGGGAACAATGGATTATCGCAAACTGCTGAAAATACCGCAAAACGGCCTCGGTTCGCTGGTCAATCATCAGCTGGGCTGGTTTGCTGTAGCGGCCAGCCTGCCTGCCTTCGGCATGCTGACCGCCTTTGCCGTAGCCCCGGGCAGCCAGATGCCGGAACCGGCCCCGGCCGTCCAGGAAATCACCCAGCGTCTGGCCCTGCCCGACTTCAAGCTGAACAGCAGCCCCACCCGCTATTGGCGGGAGGAGCCGGTGGCACGCGGCGAGACGCTGTCGCAGCTGCTGCATCGCCTCGGCATCCGCGACAGGGACGTGGCAAGCGTGCTTTCCACCCCCAGCCTTTCGCGTAACCTGCTTCGTCTCAAGGCAGGCGCCACACTGTCGGTGCAGACCAATGACCAGGGCGAGCTTTTCGCCGTCCGCTTCCTCAACGACGACGAGAACGGCGAAAAGGTGTTGGTGGCGCTGGAGAAGGCAGGCGAACGCTGGCAGGCCAGCGCCCAGGCCCCGGAAACCGAAGCCACCCAGACCGTCCGCGCAGTGGACGTTACTTCCAGCCTGACCGGCGCGCTGGCACGCAACGACGTGCCGGTGGAAATCCGGGCCCAACTGGCGGAAATCTTTTCCGATCAGATTGACCTGAACACTCTGGGCCGTGGCGACCGGGTGTCACTGGTCTACGAAACGCTCAACTACCAGGGTACGCCGATCGCCACCGGCAACATCCTCGCGGCCGAGGTGGAAAAAGCCGGACAGGTTTACCAGGCTTACTACTTTGCGCATGGCAGCGAGGCCGGTGCCTACTATGACGCACTGGGCCGCCCGATGAAGAAGGGCTTCAGCCAACAGCCGGTGTCCGATGCCCCGATCAGCTCGGGCTTTGGCTTACGCTACCACCCGGTACTGCACGCCCTGCGCATGCACGAGGGCATCGACTATGCCGCCAAGATAGGCGCCCCCGTGGTGGCCCCTTCCGACGGCACCGTGGAGTTGGCCGAAACGCAGAACGGCTACGGCAACGTCATCGAACTGCGGCACGGCAGCAAGCTTTCCACCCTGTACGGCCACCTCAGCGCCTTCGCTCCCGGCCTACGCCCCGGCAAGGCGGTCAAGGCCGGCGAGGTGATCGGCTATGTGGGCAATACTGGCCGCTCCACCGGTCCGCACCTGCACTTCGAGGTCAAGGTGGCCGGCCAGCCTGTCGACCCGGCCACCACCGCCCTGCCCACGCCGGGGCTGACGGCCTCTGAACGCATCGCCTTCCGTAACGACAGCCTCAAGCTGGCAGGCAGTCTCCGCTTGCTGCGTGACATCCCCGTCAACGTGGCGCAGCTCGACTGATGACCGAGTACTACATCGGCCTGATGTCGGGCACCAGTCTTGACGGCGTGGATGCCGTGTTGGTCGCCTTCGACGAGGGCGGCAAGCTGGCGGTGCAGGGCGAGGCATTCGTCCCCTTCAGTGATGTGCTGCGCGCGGAAGTGCTGGCGCTGCAGCCCTCTGGCTACGACGAACTGGACCGGGCAGCCCGGCTGGCCAACACCTTGTCCGACCTGTACACGCAGGCTGTGCGGCAGGTCCTGGACCATAGCGGGCTTCCCGCCTCGGCAGTGGTCGCGGTCGGCTGTCACGGTCAGACCGTGCGCCATGCGCCGCAAGCCGGCTATACGCTGCAACTGGTTAATCTCGCACGCCTGGCCGAAGGCTGCGGCATTGATGTGACCGGCGACTTCCGCAGCCGCGACATCGCCGCAGGGGGCCAGGGAGCCCCGTTGGTGCCCGCCTTTCACCATGCAACCTTTGCCAGCGCCACCGAAGGCCGTGTCATTCTCAACATCGGGGGCATCGCCAATCTCACCTGCCTGCTGCCAGGCGAAGCTGTTACCGGCTTCGACACCGGCCCCGGCAATATGCTGATGGATGCCTGGACACTACGCCATCTGGGGACTCCATACGATGCCTCCGGCCGCTGGGCACGGCAGGGGCACTGCCTCCCGGCCCTGCTGGAACAGCTGCTGGAAGAGCCCTACTTCCGGATGAAACCGCCCAAAAGCACCGGGCGCGACCTTTTCGACCTGCGCTGGCTGGAGCGTCAACTGCAGCTTTTCAGGGCACGCCATGCCATGGACCCCTCTCCCACCGACGTACAGGCCACGCTGATGCAGTTGACCGTGCAGTCCGTTTCCCAAGCCATTCGCCATCATGCCGCGGCAGTCAAGGCGGTATATGTCTGCGGTGGCGGTGCACGCAATGACTGGCTGATGCAGGGGTTGGCCGAAGCACTGCCGGGAGTACAGCTCGCTACCACCCAAGCGCTTGGCCTGCCGGTGCATCAGGTGGAAGCCACCGCATTCGCCTGGCTGGCCCGCCAGTTCGTCAAGCGTCAGGCAGGCAATCTGCCGGCCGTTACCGGTGCCACCGGCACTCGCCTGCTGGGCGCCCTCTACCCCGCCTGATCGCCCCGACGGACGGCCCCCGCCGCGCGATAGCGGCCCCGTGCCCGGCCCCTTGCAGCCACTCCCCCCGCACCGGGTTTGGGCCGCTATAATGTGCGGCTGAACACGACCCCCACGAACCCGGTTTTTATGCGTCTTTTCAAGAAAAAGGCTGTCGTCCGCAACACTGCCTCCCCGCTGCCGCCCCGTCTGTCCGGCCTGCTGCGGGAAGCGTGGTGGATGATGATGGCCGTGGCTGCGGTCTATCTGGTGCTGATCCTGGCCAGCTATTCTCCGCAGGATCCTTCCTGGTCCCACAGCTCCTCCGACCCCAGCATCCGCAACTACGGCGGGGCTTTCGGCGCATGGATGTCCGACATGCTGCTGTATGTCTTCGGACTGTCTGCCTGGTGGCTGGTGGTGTTCTGCCTGGTTGCGATCGCATGGGGCTACCGGCGTATCGAGACGCTGGGGGTCAAGCTCAATCCGATGACGGTGGCGGCTGTCTGCGGTTTTCTGCTGCTGCTGCTCGCCAGCGCCAGCCTTGAAGCGGTGTTCCTAGGGAAGAAGTTGCTTCCGCTGCCCCTGACGGCGGGAGGAATGTTCGGTCGATTCTTCGGTGAGGGGCTGATGCATGCCTTGGGCCTCAGTGGCGCCACCCTGCTCCTTTCGGTGCTGGCAGCCATCGGATTCTCCCTATTTACCGGCATTTCCTGGCTGGACCTGATGGAAAGGGTGGGTGGCTGGACCGAAGAAACCGTGCTGCGCGCTTATCAGGCCTGGCAGGCGCGTCAGGACCGCGAGATCGGTCGCGAGGTGGCGCAGAAGCGGGAGGCCCGGGTCAGCACGGAAAAGAAGAAGACCGAAGAGAAACCGCCAGTGCGCATCGAGCCCCCGGTGCTGGATGTCCCCGTGGCGCCCAAGCTGCAAAAACCGGTGCAACCCTCGCTGTTCGCCGACCCCAACCACGGTGAGCTGCCGGGACTGGCGCTACTGGAGCCCCCCAAGGAACAGGCCGAGCCTGTTTCGCCCGACACTGTGGAGTACACCTCCCGCCTGATCGAGCGCAAGCTGGCCGACTTCGGCGTAGAGGTCAAGGTGGTGGCAGCCTATCCCGGACCGGTGATCACCCGGTACGAGATCGAGCCGGCCGTGGGCGTGAAGGGGGCCCAGATCGTCAACCTGATGAAGGATCTTGCGCGCGCTCTGAGCCTCGTCTCCATCCGCGTGGTGGAAACCATCCCCGGCAAGACCTACATGGGCCTCGAACTGCCCAACCCCAAGCGGCAGATCGTGCGCCTGTCGGAAATCATCGGCTCGGAAGGCTATCAGGGTATGGCCTCCCGCCTGACCATGGCGCTAGGCAAGGACATTGCCGGCCAGCCGGTTTCGGCCGACCTTGCCAAGATGCCCCACCTCTTGGTGGCAGGCACCACCGGTTCGGGCAAGTCCGTGGCCATCAATGCCATGATCCTGTCCTTGCTGTACAAGGCCACCCCGCAGGAAGTGCGTCTGATCATGGTAGACCCCAAGATGCTGGAACTGTCCATCTACGAGGGTATCCCGCATCTCCTAGCTCCCGTGGTCACCGACATGAAGCAGGCCGCCAATGCGCTCAACTGGTGCGTGGGCGAGATGGAGCGGCGCTACCGGCTGATGTCCAAGCTCGGCGTGCGCAACCTTGCCGGCTTCAATGCCAAGATCCGTGAGGCCGAGAAAAGCGGAGCGAAGCTCACCAACCCTTTCAGCCTGACCCCGGAAACCCCGGAGCCGCTCGATCCGCTACCACTGATCGTGGTGGTGATCGACGAGCTGGCCGACCTGATGATGGTAGCCGGCAAGAAGATCGAGGAACTGATCGCTCGTCTGGCCCAGAAGGCCCGCGCCGCGGGCATCCATCTGATCCTGGCTACTCAACGCCCGTCGGTAGATGTGATTACCGGCCTCATCAAGGCCAACATCCCGACCCGCATCGCCTTCCAGGTATCGAGCAAGATCGACAGCCGCACCATCCTGGACCAGATGGGTGCCGAAACGTTGCTCGGACAGGGCGACATGCTCTACCTGCCGCCGGGTACCGGCTACCCGCTGCGCGTGCATGGCGCTTTCGTGGCCGACGAGGAAGTCCATCATGTGGTGGAATTCCTCAAGAGCACTGGCGAACCCGACTACATTGAAGGCATCCTCACCGGTGGCACCGAGGGTGGTGCCGCCGAAGGGGGAGAATTCGGCTTGGCCGGCGGGGTGAGCGGGGGCGACCCGGAGAGTGATGCGCTCTACGATGAAGCGGTTGCCGTGGTGCTGAAGACGCGCAAGGCATCCATCTCCTCGGTACAGCGTCATCTGCGCATCGGCTACAACCGGGCAGCCCGTCTGATCGAGCAAATGGAGGCCGCTGGCGTGGTATCCGCCATGGAAACCAACGGCAACCGCACCGTCCTCGTGCCCGCCCGGGAAGAATGATGAGCGCCCCGGCCAAGCTGCCGGGGCTGTCTGTCACGTGACCCTTACTTGAATGGATCTCTCATGGCCCGCTATCTCGACGAGCCCGCCTTCCGTCACGACTACACGCCACGCACAGCGGTACTGCTGATCAATCTCGGCACACCGGACGCGCCCACGGCCGCGGCACTGCGGCCCTATCTCAAGGAGTTTCTTTCGGATACGCGTGTGGTGGAAATCCCCCGCGCAGTGTGGTGGTTCATCCTCAACGGCATCATCCTTAACACCCGCCCGCGCAAGTCAGCGGCCAAATACGCTACCGTCTGGATGCCGGAGGGAGGTCCGCTGCTGGTACACACCCGGCACCAGGCGACTGCGTTGGCCGAAGCCCTACAGGCACGCGGCCTGAGTGATCTCGTGGTCGACTTTGCCATGCGCTACGGCAACCCCTCGGTGGAAAGCGTAATGCAGAAGCTGCGCGGCCAGGGTGTGGAGCGCATCCTGCTGTTTCCGATGTATCCGCAGTATGCTGGCTCTTCAAGTGCAACGGCCCTGGACGCAGCGTTCCGCACCCTGATGAAGATGCGCAACATGCCGGAGGTACGCACCGTGCGCCATTTTCACGACAGTCCGGCCTACATCGCCGCGCTGGCCGAGAACGTACGCAGCCACTGGGCGCGGCACGGACGCCCCGACAAGCTGGTGATGAGCTTTCATGGCGTGCCGCGCTTTACCCTGGACAAGGGGGATCCGTACCACTGCGAATGTCACAAGACGGGCCGGCTACTGGCCGAAGCGCTGGAACTGCCCCGCGACGCCTATGAAGTGTGCTTCCAGAGCCGGTTCGGACGCGCCGAATGGCTGCAACCCTACACCACCGATGTCCTGACGCAACTGGGACAGGCCGGTACACGCCGCATTGACGTGATCTGTCCGGGCTTCGTGGCTGACTGTCTGGAAACGCTGGAGGAAATCGCGGAGGAAGGGAAGGAAACCTTCCACGCTGCAGGCGGTGGGGAATACCACTACATCCCCTGTCTCAACAGCTCTCCGGCATGGATTTCGGGTCTTGCGGAAATGGTGGTTTCACAACTGCAGGGATGGCTGCCGCAAACACGGGAAAACCCCGCACTGCGCTGTGAAAGAGCACAAAAACTTGGAGCGAAACAGTAGGCGCGAACCTGTCTTTCAGACCCCTTGAAAACATCGTTGACACTGTATAGGGGCCTCAGCATAATCGATTGCACCTGGCGGTATTTCACAAGAATGCCTGCCAGCGACTATACAGAGATCACCAAGTCTACATCGATAAGATCAGGGGAAATAGAACATGAATAAATACGCTCGTCTGAGCCTCATTGCCGCCGCTGCCGTCACGCTGGTTGCCTGCGGTGAAAAAAATAACGAAGGTGCGGGCAATACCGCCGCTTCCGGTGCCTCGACCGAAGCCACCGGGGGTGACGCAGTCGTCAAAATCGGCCAGGTCTCTCCCATGACCGGCCCGATCGCGCATCTGGGCAAGGACAACGAGTTCGGCGCCCAGCTGGCCATCGAGGACCTGAACGCCGAAGGCGTGGAAATCGGAGGCAAGAAGGTCAAGTTCGAGCTGGTTTCCGAAGACGACCAGGCTGATCCGAAGATCGGCACCCAGGTGGCCCAGCGTCTGGTTGACGCAGGCGTCGTGGGCGTGGTCGGCCACCTGAACTCTGGCACCACCATCCCGGCCTCCAAGATCTACTCGGATGCCGGCCTGCCCCAGATCTCCCCGTCGGCCACCAACCCCGACTACACCAAGCAGGGCTTCAAAACCACCTTCCGAGTCATTGCCAACGACATCCAGCAGGGCAAGGCGCTGGGCGAGTTCGCCATCGACGGCCTGAAGGCCAAGCGTGTGGCAATCATCGACGACCGCACCGCCTACGGCCAAGGTCTGGCGGACGAATTTGAGAAGGCCGTGAAGGCCAAGGGCGGCGAAGTGGTGAAGCGCGAGTTCACCACCAACACGGCCACCGACTTCAATGCCATTCTCACGTCCATCAAAGGTGCCAAGCCGGAAGTGATTTTCTATGGCGGCATGGATGCACAGGCTGGCCCGCTGGCCAAACAGATGAAGCGTCTGGGCCTCAATGCCAAGCTGATGGGCGGCGATGGCTGGCAGACTCCGGAATTCGTCAAGCTGGCCGGTGACGCCTCCGAAGGCCAGTACGCCTCGAGCTGCGGCGTGCCGCGCGACAAGATGCCGGGCTTCGCTTCCTTCAACGACAAGTTCAAGAAGAAGTTCAACACCGAAGTTCAGATCTACGCCCCGTACGAGTACGACGCCGTCCGCGTACTGGTCGATGCGATGAAGCGCGCCAACTCGACCGACCCGAAGGTTTATCTGCCGGAAGTGTCCAAGACCAGCTACACCGGCGTAACTGGCAAGATCGAGTTCGACGACAAGGGCGACATCAAGAACGGTGCCGTTACGGTATACCAGGTGAAGAACGGCAAATGGGAAGTGGTTTCCACTGTGGGTGGTGGGGCCGATGCAGCAGCACCGGCTGCAAGTGCAGCCCAGTAAGCCCGCATCAATCCTAATACGGCGCCTTCGGGCGCCGTTTTTGTTTACAGGTTATGGCCAAGATTCCGCGCTAATGCATTAGAACGAATAGCCTCTGCTTTTAGCAGAAGCTATTCGATAGTTTTAACCCTGCCCGGATTTTAAGCCCGCGATGAAACGAGCAAGCAGACCCAGCGGGAATTGGCTTGACGCTTCAGGTGAAACGATCAAGAATGGAGCGGTCAATGAGGTTGATTGTATCCAGTCGACAGCATACCGGATAGGCCCCACTCCCGCCTGTCCTGACCGTCCTGCCAAAAGCAGTCATGGTGAATGACCCACGCGTTTTCCTAACTAAAAACAACGGGCATTTCCATGTTTATCTATCGCACTACTCTTATCGCTGCCGCCGTGGCCGCTCTGGCCGCCTGCTCCCAACAATCCGACAAACAGGAAGCGGCGGCTTCGGAACCCACTGCAGCGGCTGCGTCGGGCGGCGAACTTGTCGTCAAGATCGGTTCGGCCAACCCCCTGACCGGTCCGTTTGCACACTGGGGGCGTGACAGCGACAATGGCGTGAAGCTGGCGGCCGAAGAGGCCAACGCCGAGAAGATCCAGCTCGACGGCAAGACGGCGCGCTTCGAAGTCGTATCGGAAGATGACCAGGCCGATCCGAAAGTGGCCACCCAGGTGGCCCAGCGCTTCGTGGATGGCCAAGTGGCCGGTGTAATCGGTCATCTGACGTCGGGCGCATCCATTCCTGCCTCGCGCATCTACTCCGAAGCCGGCATTCCGATGGTGGCAGCCTCAGTGACCAGCCCCAAATTTACCCAGCAGGGCTATAAGAATACCTTCCGTATCATCGCCAACGACCTGCAGCAGGGGCAGGCGCTGGCGAAGTTTGCCGTAGGCAACCTCAAGGTCAAGCGGATCGCGATCATCGATGACCGCACCACCTACGGCCAAGGGCTGGCAGACGACTTTGCCAAGGCGGTGGAAACGGCGGGCGGTACCGTGGTGAAGCGCGAATACACCAGCAACAGCGCAACCGACTTCATGGCCATCCTCACCTCGATCAAGGGAGAGAAGCCGGAACTGATCTTCTACGGCGGTATGGACGCCCAGGCCGGCCCGATGGTCAAGCAGATGAAGAAAATCGGCCTGACCGTGCCTTTCATGGGGGCAGATGGTGTCAATACGGCTGAGTTCGTCAAACTGGGCGGCAAAGATGCTGAAGGTACCTATGCCTCCAGCGCAGGCGCATCCAAGGCAGCCATGCCGGGGTTTGCCTCGTTCAACGACAAATTCAAGAAAGCCTTCAACGCCGACATTCAGGCTTATGCGCCCTACACTTACGATGCGACCCGCGTGCTGATCGATGCCATGAAGCGTGCCGGCTCGGCCACGCCCGCCAAGTACTTGCCGGAGCTTGCCAAGACCCAGTTCGAAGGCGTGACGGGTCCGATTGCCTTTGACGAAAAGGGTGACATCAAAAACGGTAGCGTGACGCTGTACCAGCTGAAGAACGGCCAGTGGGCCGAGGTGGGGGCCCCGGCTCCAGCCGCCGCCAGCGCGGCCCAATAAGCGGCCACCATGCGAAACGGCACCCAAAGGGGGTGCCGTTTTTCTTTTTGCTGCGTCCAGGTTCAGTCGCGGAAGCGGGCGCTCTGGCGCGTCATGGCCGCCATCGCGGCTTGCTGGATGTCCTCGGAGATCAACATGCCAGCGTTCCAGGTTGCCACGTAGCGCAACCCATCATCCACTGAGTGGTCACGACTGTAGTTGAGCACTTCCTTGGTGCCCCGCACCGCGACGGGCGACTTGGAAGCGATCAGGCGCGCGGCTTCCAACGCGGCCTCCAGAGTAGCTTCTGCCGAAGGGAGCAGGCGGTTGACCAAGCGGACGGACAGCGCTTCCTGTGCCGTCACATCCCGTCCGGTAAGTGCCATTTCACGGGCCACGCCCTCGCCCACCACACGCGGCAGACGCTGCAGCGAACCGACGTCTGCCACCAGCGCCACGTCCACCTCGCGTACTCCGAACACGGCATCCTCGCTGGCGTAGCGGAAGTCCGCGGCCAGCACCACGTCCAGTCCGCCCCCGACACAGGCCCCCTGGATAGCCGCCACCACCGGCTTGCGACAACGCTCCAGGCTGCTGACGCTGTCCTGCAGGCCAATAATGATGCGGCGCAGCTTCTCGCGTTTACGCGCATCGCAACGCTCTTCGATCAGGGCATTCATGCCCATCAGCATCGAAAGGTCGATGCCTGCGCAGAAGTGGCGGCCGCTGCCCGAGAGCACGACGACCCGTACCGTTGGCTCCGCATCACACCAGTCGAAGGCAGCCTTGATGTCCTGCCACATGGCTTCGTTGAGTGCGTTGGATTTATCGGGGCGGTTGAGCGTAACTTGCGCAACCCCCTCCTCCACCTTGACGGTGAGCGTGGTGTAATCCATGGTCATCTCCCTCAGTTGCGCTTCTTGGGCACCCAGGCCCAGATCATTTCACACTGGATCGGCGCTTCGCCCGAGTCGTCGGTGACCACCACCGGCACGGTCACATTGCCCTTTTCGGTGGTATGCATCGCCTCGATCTGTTCCGGCAAGAGCGTGGCCACTGCCCGCATGTTGCCCTGTGCACGCTTGAGGTAATCCACCTTCATCGATTTAAGCAGCATCAACTTGTCGTCGGGCACGTTCATGCCCACGACGAAGCCAGTGGCCGTTTCGGCCAACAGGGCCATCGCTGCTGCATGCACGCCCTTGATATGGTTCTGCACCTTGCGTTGGTTACGGATGGAGACCACCAGCCGCTCGTGGCCAACCTCCTCGAAACGCAGGCCGGCGGTACCCAGAAACGGCACGATTCGGCCGAAAAGCCGCGAAAGCACAAAGCTGCGCAGCCCGGACGGCAGGTTGGCGGCCTTGTCGGCCATACGGCTCATGCTGTTTTTTTTGTAAGCCATGGATTCCCCTCGTGTTGGTGGCTAAACGTCAGTCGGCCAGGCCGAGCAGACAACGGATCTGTTGCTTGATGCTGTTGAGCCATGCAGCCTCGATACGGGCAAGCTGCAGCCCGCCCTGCAGTGTGGCCAGCATGGTCAGGCCCATAGCGGCGGGCGTGCCGGCAAAGCGCATGCTGCCTTCCACCTGCCCCAGCGTGGCGATGCGCTCGGCCCACTGGCGCATCACCTCGATGAAGCGGCGCGCCGCGACCTGCATCTCGACAGGCAAGGTATGGAGCTCAACCGTCAGGATGCCGCTCGGGCATACTTGGCGATCGTTCCGGAAATAGGCGTCTGCCAGCTCGAAGAAACGCTCCAGCTGCGCGGTGGCAGACGCCTCCCCATGCTGCTCGATGAAGCGCTCCAGTCGGCGGATGTAACGTTCAACCAGTGCCGTCCCGAGGTCGGTCTTGTGCGGGAAATGATAGTGAATGGCCGCATTGCGTACGCCCAGCTCCCGGCTGATGTGCTGGTAGCTGAAGGCATTGAACCCGCGCGTAAGGAGCAGCTCCTCCGCGATGTCGAGAATGCGCTTGCGAGTATCGGTGCGGGCTTCGGTTTCGGCTTTCATCCGCCCCACTCTACTTACCGGTCAGTAAGGTGTCAATGCGCATGCCCGGGGCATTCTCTGCGCCGCGCGCTGCACAACTTCGGGTATGATGAAGCCGTTTCGGCCAACCCGACCGGTAACCCATTTCGATGAAACTCAAATTCTGCAAGATGCACGGCCTTGGCAATGACTTCATGGTCATCGACGGCGTGCGCCAGACGGTGTCACTGACGCCGGAACGCATCCGCCAGTGGGGGGACCGCCATTTCGGCATCGGCTTTGACCAGTTACTTCTGGTCGAGGCACCGCAATCGCAGGACAACGACTTCCGCTATCGCATCTTCAACAATGACGGCCACGAAGTGGAGCAGTGCGGTAACGGCGCACGCTGCTTCGCCAAGTTCGTGTCCGACCAGCGTCTGACCAACAAGCAGGCCATCCGCGTGGAAACTGCCCGTGGGGTCATCGTGCCCGAGTTCCATGGCGGCGGCGAAGTGATCGTGGACATGGGGGTACCCCGGCTCAAGGCCGCGGACATCCCCTTCACGGCTGAGGGCGACGCGGTCGTTCACCCACTGGAATTGGACGGACGCACGCTGGAGATCACCGTGGTCTCCATGGGCAATCCGCACGCCGTGCAGGTGGTGGAGGATGCGGAAGCCGCCGAAGTGGGCCGAATCGGCGCGCTGATCGAGTCCCATCCACGCTTTCCCGCCCGTGTGAACGCCGGTTTCATGCAGATTGTGTCGCGCAGCGAGATCCGTCTGCGTGTCTTCGAGCGCGGAGCGGGCGAGACCCTGGCCTGCGGTACCGGCGCCTGTGCCGCGGTAGTGGCAGGCATCTTGCGCGGGCTGCTCGACAGCCGGGTGCGCGTTCACACCCATGGCGGCGACCTCACCATTGAATGGGCCGGCGAAGGCCAGCCAGTGAAGATGACTGGGCCGGCCGTCACCGTGTTCAACGGTGAAATCGAAGCCTGAAGCCTGGCAGACACAGGAGAGAAGCATGCAGACTGAAGACGTGATTGCCTTCTTGCGCGACAACCCTGAGTTTCTGTTGCAGCAGGCCCATGCGCTGGGACTGAAGCCGGCCCATGCGCATGAACGCGGCGTTTTTTCCCTGTCCGAGCGGCTGATGCTGGACCTGAAGGACCACAACCGCCAGCTGGAAAACCGGCTGCAGCAGCTGATCCAGCACGGCGAGACCAACGATCAGACCGTGGAACGGATGCATGCGCTAGCCCTGGCACTGCTGCGGGCACGCAGTGCGGCGGCCACTGTGGAAGCAGCCGTGCTCTGCTTTGAACAGACTTTCGGACTGACCCATGCTGCGCTGCGGCTCTGGCACCCGGCAGCTGCACTGCGTGCGCCGGCTTTCAGCACTGACAATGAGATAGTGCGCGCCCAGGCAGAGAAACTGGCACGACCGTATTGCGGCCCCTATGTCAACGACACCATCATGGGCTGGTTCCCGCCCACGCCGGTGCTGCAGTCTTTTGCTCAGGTGCCGCTGAGTGCGCCCGGCAATGCCCAGCCCTTTGGACTGTTGGTGCTGGCCAGCGACGATGCCCACCGCTTCACGCTGGACATGCAAACACACTATCTTTCGCTGATGGGCGAGCTGGTCTCTACGGCCCTGCTTGGCTGGCTGGAGACGGCATGACCGGCGTGGCCCTTCTGCTCGTGGCGTCCATCGGCCTCTACTGGCTGCATGCACTGTGGCGCCTGATCGCCAGCGGCGATGGCATTGCACAGGGTGCCTTCGTGGCAGCTTTCTTTCTGCTGGCGGTGGTGTTCAAGACCAGTCTGCCCGAACAGCCCATGGTGCCGATCTGGCTGCCCTTCATCTATCCCTACAGCTGGGCCGGTGCCACCGCCCTGCTGTGGGTGCTGGCACGAGTACGGGTGGACCGCCGCGGACTAAGCTTTCCCGGCGCCTCCCCACTGCTGTCGGCCTACCTTCTGAGCCAGCTGGCCATGCATGTGGGGTTTGCTGCTCTCGGTCAGTGGCTGGCATGGCGCCCCCTAGCAGCCTATGCCCTATTGCCGCCGCTGATGGCACTGGTCGGCTATGCCAGTTATCGCCTGATGTTGACCCTGCGCGCACGGGAAGACACCGCGCGCTTCGGCTGGTGGCTGTTTGCGGCCGTAGCGATCGCCAGCCCGCTGATCGCCGGGGGTTTGGGACAATGGCTGGTGCCAGTGGCGCTACGCTACGGCTGAGCTACGGCCCAGTGCGAACAACGGCCCGAACGGGCCGTTTTTATTTGCAGCGCACCCCGTGGACATCCACGACGCTGGTCAGCACGGGCAGCCCTTGCGCCACACTCTGCGAGACGGTGCAGTAGTCCTCGAAGGAAGCAAGGATGCGGTCCAGGTGGGCAATCTCTGAGGCCGGTCTGCCCAGCTGCAACACGACCTCAATCCGGCCCACGCGCAAGCGCTGGTGCGCGTTGCGTTCGATGGTGGCGGTCGCCTCGGCCGTGAGCGGCGACGCATCCTGATGGAACTTTTGCAGCGCAAACCGCAGGCTGGCGCACAGGCAGTTGGCCACGGCAGCGGTGAGCAGCTGGGACGGCGAGGGTCCAGCCCCCTCCCCGAGCGGTGGCGGCTCGTCGGTAACGAGCGGCGCCCCACCGCCGGCAAACATATTCTCGAACCGATAGCCTTCGACTTCTTTCAGACTGACCCGTACCTGATCGCTCATGCGTGCTCCTTTACAGGGTTCAGAGCGTGCGGCCCAAGGCTTCGGCCAAGATACGCAGCTCAGCGGTGAGAGTAGTGAGCTCTTCGGGGGTGAGTGCCTGGTCGGCGTCACACCAAGCCTCGCAAGGATGGGGGTGCATCTCGATCATCAGTCCGTCGGCTCCGGCGGCAATGGCAGCCCGCGCAAGCGCCGGTACCAGCCAGGCCTTGCCGCCCGCATGACTCGGGTCCACGATCACGGGCAGGTGGGTTTCCTTTTTCAGGACGGGGATGGCGGTCACGTCCAGCATGTTGCGGTAGGCCGGCTCAAAGCCCCGCACACCGCGTTCGCAGAAGATGATGTTGTGGTTGCCACCCGCTGCGATGTATTCCGCAGCCATCAGCCATTCGTTAACGGTGGCAGAAAGCCCGCGCTTGAGAACCACCGGTTTATTGACCCGACCCACTTCTTTGAGCAGGTCGAAGTTCTGCATGTTACGCGCGCCAATCTGGATCACGTCGACGTCGTATTCCAGGAAGGTATCCAGCATGCGCACGTCCATCAGTTCGGTGACCACAGGCAACCCATGCTCGCGTGCGGCGGACTGAAGATATTCCAGCCCTTCCACGCCCAGTCCCTGGAAGCTGTAGGGGCTGCTGCGCGGCTTGAAGGCTCCCCCGCGCATCAGGCGACAGCCGGCCGCCGCAACCGCTGCCGCGGCTTCTGCCATCTGCTGCGGTGTTTCCACCGAGCACGGCCCGGCAATCAGCTGCAGCGCCCGCCCCCCGAAGGGCACGCCACGTACCGATACCACACTGTTCTGTGGATGGCTCTCGCGCGACACGATGCGGTATTCCTTCACTACCCGCATGGCGCGCTCCACACCAGGCATCAGCTCGAACATATCGGAAGTCAGGGCCCGCTCGTCGCCTACGGCCCCGACGATGGTGCGCTCGGTGCCGCGGGAAACGTGTTCAGTAAGGCCGGCCGTGCGGATCTTGTCCACCACACCAGCTAGCTGCTGCTCGGAAGCCCCGGGGGCCATGACAATAATCATGCTGCGATGACTTTCAGATGGATACGGACTATGCCGCCCTCAGGCAGCGGTGGCGGTGTGGCCCAGCATCGTGCCCAGTGCACGGATGGCCGCCTGGCAGGAGGCGAACACCTCTGCAGGCGTGGCCTGGCCATACATATAGGCGGGCGCAGTGATGAAGCGGTGGTGCTCGTCCACGCAGGCAGCATCCACTGCCGTCTCTACATGCTGCTGCCCCCACGAGACGAGGGCCTCGGCCATGGCTTTGCCTTCGGAGGGATTGCCAAAGGTGATGCGTGCGCCGGTGATGCCGGCCTCACGGGCGGCCAGTCCCAGCACCAGGGGGGCCGCGCACAGCGCCACCACCGGCTTGTGCGCCTGGATGAATGGCAAGACGGCTGCGCGCACGTCATCAGCAAGCTCGGCCTGGCTGCCGGCCCGGGCAAAGTTGGTCAGATTCTTGGCTGCGCCGAACCCGCCCGGGAAGACGATAGCGCTGTGGCGGGAGACATCCAGTTCGGCCAACGGCAGGATGTTGCCGCGTGCGATGCGCGCCGCCTCGTCGAGGATATTGCGGGTTTCGTCGGTCTCACTGGCCTTGGCATGATTGATTACATGCAGCTGCGGCCGATCGGGCGCATAACAGGTGTATGGAATACCGGCCTGCGACAAAGCCACGATCACGCCTACTGCCTCGGAAACTTCGCTGCCGTCGTATACGCCACAGCCGGACAGGACCAGTGCGACGGGCAAGGTGTTCTCCATGCTTTTCTCCTCGATCTTGCAAGATCAGGGTTGGCCGAAGGCTTCGGCCAACCCTTCAGCGCCTGCGGGAAGCCATGCTGCGCTGGCGCTGGCGCGCTGTAAAGCCGCCGTGGCTCAACCGAGCGCGGCTTCCAGTACCTCGATGAAACGGGCGTTCTCTTCCGGCAGGCCGATGCTCACCCGCAGACTGTTGGGCATGTTGTACGGGGCCAGCGGCCGCACGATCACGCCGTTGCGCAGCAGGTGGGCATTGAGTGCCTTCGCATCGGCCACGTGGAAGGTGACGAAGTTGCCCCACGAAGGGATGTAGGGCAGCCCCAGGCGCTGGAAGGCTCCGGTCAGCTGCGCCATGCCCTGCCGGTTGAGCGCTACCGAGCGGGCCAGGAAGTCCGTATCGTCCAGTGCGGCGGCCGCTGCAGCCTGAGCAAGGCTGTTGACGTTGAATGGCTGGCGCAGACGGTTAACCAGCCCGGCCACCTCGCGATGTGCCAAGGCAAAGCCCACACGCAGGCCTGCCAGCCCGTAGGCCTTGGAGAAGGTGCGCGAGACGATCAGATTGGGGAAGCGGGTGAGCCAGCCGATGCTGTCGGAAGCCACTTCGGACGGCAGGTATTCGGTGTAGGCCTCGTCCAGCACTACCAGCACCCGCTCAGGCACCTGCTCGAGGAACTCCAAAAGTGCGCCAGGCTTGAGCAGCGTGCCGGTGGGGTTGTTGGGGTTGGCGACGAACACCAGCTTGGTGTCGGGACGGATGGCTGCCAGCATGGCATCGAGATCGTGGCCGTACTCACGCGCCTTCACCTCGATGCGCTCGGCCCCCACAGACTGGATGGCCAGCGGGTACACCGCAAATGCATATTCAGAATATACCGCCGAATCACCGGCCTGGAGGAAGGTGCGCGCCACCAACTCCAGGATGTCATTGGAGCCGTTGCCCAGCACGATGGTGTCGTGCCCCACGGCAAAGCGTTCCGCGATGCGATCCTTGAGGGCAAAGCCGTTGCCGTCGGGATAGCGGGCCAGATCAGCTACGGCCGCCTCCAGCGCAGCGCGCGCTTTAGGCGGCAGGCCGAGCGGGTTTTCGTTGGAAGCCAGCTTGACGATGGAGGCTTCGGCCAGCCCCATCTCACGGGCCAGTTCGCCGATCGGCTTGCCAGGCTGGTAAGGGGCGATGGCACGAACGTAGTCGGGCGCAAGGGCGGTCAGATCCATGGTGCCTCTGTAAGAAGTGAACAGGTCAGGTTTTTGACAGGTCGAGCCACTTGTCGACCTGC
Source organism: Gulbenkiania mobilis (assembly GCA_004346645.1). Classification (GTDB taxonomy): domain Bacteria; phylum Pseudomonadota; class Gammaproteobacteria; order Burkholderiales; family Chromobacteriaceae; genus Gulbenkiania; species Gulbenkiania mobilis. The sequence goes on along the minus strand of SMDA01000005.1, from coordinate 15,938 downwards.
AGGGGACGATAGCGTTGCAGTGCGTCCAGAAGCGCGGGGGTTTCAGCCGCCAGCGTGAACAGGGTGCGGTTCTCCTCCCGGGCAAAGCCTTCAGCGATGGCGTGGTCCACCAGCGCGCTCAGGGGGTCGAAGAAACCGTTGACGTTGAGCAGCCCCACCGGCTTGCGGTGTACCGACAGCTGGGCCCAGGTCAGGATCTCGAACAGCTCGTCGAAAGTGCCCAGACCGCCTGGCAGCGCCACGAAGCCGTCCGATAGTTCGGCCATCAGCGCCTTGCGCTCGTGCATGGTCCGGGTGACGTGGATCTCGCTCAGGCCGGTGTGCGCCACCTCCTTGGCCTTGAGGAACTCCGGAATGACCCCCACCACACGGCCTCCAGCGGCCAGAGCAGCATCGGCTGCCACGCCCATCAGGCCCACATTGCCAGCGCCGTAAACCAGTGTGATGCCGGCTTCGGCCAAGGTACGCCCAAAGTCACGGGCCGCTGCTTCATAAAGAGGGGAAACGCCGCGGTTGGAACCGCAGAAAAGACAGATGGATTTCAGCATGGTCTCGGTCGTGGGTCCGGCGGCAGGGCCGGACCGAACAGGAAAACATAAGAATCAGAGCACAGCCTGGGGATACGAGCCGAGCACCTTCACAAAGGAAGTGCGCTCTGCCAGCCCTGCCAGCGCCTGTTCGATGTTGGGGTCGTTGCGATGGCCTTCCATGTCGATGAAGAACACGTAGTCCCAGAGCCCCGCCCGCGAGGGGCGGGACTCGAACTTGGTCATCGAGACACCATTGTCCGCCACGGGCGCAAGGAGCGAATGTACCGCGCCCGGCCGGTTGGGTGCGGAGACGATGATCGAGGTCTTGTCCTGCCCGGTGGGCCCGACGTCCTGATGGCCCAACACCAGAAAGCGGGTAGTGTTGTTGGGTTCGTCCTCAATGTTTTCGGCCACTTTGTGCAGGCTGTAGCGCTCGGCGGCTGCCTGACCGGCAATGGCAGCGGCAGAGGCATCCTCACTGGCCAGACGGGCCGCCTCGGCATTGCTGGCCACCGAAACCCGCTCCACGGTATCCGGCAGGTTCTTGTTCAGCCATTCGTGACACTGGGCCAGCGCCTGGGCGTGGGCATAGACCCGCCGGACGCCGTCCGCATCGGGTCGGGCGCGCAAGAGGTGGTGATGGACGCGCAGCACTACCTCGCCACAGATCTTCAGCGGCGAGCTGACCATCAGGTCGAGGGTGCGGCCTACCGCACCCTCAGTGGAGTTCTCCACCGGCGCCACCAGATAGTCGAGCGCTCGCGACTCCACCAGCCGGAAGGCTTCGTCGATCGAGGCACAGGCCACCGTCCGGGCCGCATGCCCGAAGTGCTTGGTAGCCGCAAGCTGGGTGAAGGTGCCCTCCGGTCCCAGGTAGGCGATCGACAGCGGCTTTTCCAGTGCCAGGCATTCGGACATGATCTCGCGGAACAGCCGGGCCACGGATTCATCGGGCAAGGGGCCCGGATTCAATGCCTCAATGCGGCGCAGGACCTGTGCTTCACGTTCGGGACGGTAGATGATGCCGCCCCCCTTGATCTCGCCGATCTCGCGCGCGTGGCTGGCACGCTCGTTGAGCAGTTTGAGAACTTGCACATCGATAGCGTCGATGGCGTCGCGGTGTTGCTTGAGCAGTTCTTCCGACACGAATCAGTCTTTCACAATGACAAACTGGCCTTTCCCAATGGGATAAGTTTCCGCGAGATAGCCTTTTGTCGCAATCACCGCGTCGACAAATTCCGCACATTCGGTCGCATGCGACAGGGCATTATCCATTACCAGGAGCCCGCCGGGTACGAGCAGGCGCTGCAGGTGCGGCCAGTAGCCGGCATACCGGCGGCGGTCGGCATCAAGAAAGATGAAGTCGAGGCTGTTCGTCTGCGCGGCGGCCAGCCAGGGGCCAGCGTCCGTCCCCAGCAGGGAGACCCGTCCGGCCAGACCGAAGCGCACAAGGTTGGCCGAAGCCTGCGCCTGCCTGGCCGGATCGATATCCAGGCTCTTGAGGTGGCTAGCGGACCGATCCCGCAATGCCAGCGCCAGCCAGAGGGTGGAGTAACCGACGCTCGTGCCCACTTCCAGCACCCGTGCCGGACGCAGGCTACGCACCAGCTGATACAGGAAGCGCCCGGTGTCGGGGGTAATGAATAGGTTCTTGTGGGCCCGCTCCAAGGCCACGGCATCGTGGCGTTCGCCCTCTTCCCACAGCCTCTGCAGTGCCTCCAGCCATTGTGGTTCCTGCATGGCGCCTCCTAGAAGCACTGCGTGATCAGGTCGGCAAACGACACCACGAAACCAGGCCGCAGATACTGCAGCAGCAGAAAGCCCAACAGGGCTGTCACCGCCACCCCCAGCACGAGGCGTTTCATCAGGCCGGCTCGCTGGCAAAGGCACGTGACGGCACTTCGCGCACCGGCAGGTTGGCCACGAACGCCATCAGGCCCAGAGCGATGACGAGCCCCCACACGATGTCATACTTGCCGGTCAGGTCATACAGTAGTCCGCCAAGCCACACCCCCAGAAAGCTGCCAACCTGGTGCGAAAAAAACACCGCTCCCGAGAGCAGCCCCAGATGCTGCACGCCGAACTGGGTGGCGATGATGCCGTTGGTGAGGGGCACGGTGGACAGCCACAGAAAGCCGATGGCTGCGGCAAACAGGGCCACGCTCAGGGGCGTGAGCGGTGCTAGCAGGAACAGGACGATCACGATACTGCGCGCAAGATAGATCCCCGAGAGCAGGTAGTTTTTGGGCAGACGGGCGCCCAGTTCGCCAGCCAAAAAGGTGCCGGCGATGTTGAACAGGCCGATCAGGGCCAGTGCCAAACTGGCGGTCTCCCCGCCCAGGCCGTGATCGCGCAGGTAGGCCGGCAGGTGCACGCCGATGAAGACCACCTGAAAACCACAGACGAAATAGCCGGCCATCAGCAGCCGAAAGCCCTTTTCCTGCCAGGCCGCCGCGAAGGTATGAGTCATCGCACCCAGCAGGCTGCGCTCCGTAGCGGGACGTGCAGGCCGGACATCCACCCGAGCCGGCTCGCGCGCCAGCGGCAGCATGGCCAGTGCACAGGCTGCCAGAATCAGAAGTGCAGGCAGCCAGCCCAGCCCGTCGATCAGGCTCCGTTCCAAGGGCACCATGGCGAACTGCCCGAAGGAGCCGGCCGCCGCCGTCAGCCCCATCGCACGGGAACGGTACGCCGTCGGAACTGCCCGGCCGATCACACCGAAGACCACGCTGTAGGTGGTGCCGGACAGCGCCAGCCCCAGCAGTACGCCGGCTGATAGGGTGAAGGCAGCCGGGTTGGCCGAAACCGTCATCAATGCCAGCCCTAGGGCGTACAGTCCTGCACCGGCAGCCAGCACCCTGCCCGGCCCGTACCGGTCGGCCAGGGCCCCGGCAAAGGGCTGGGAAGCCCCCCAGACCAGATTCTGCATGCCCAGAGCAAAGGCAAAGGCCTCCCGGCTCCAGCCAAAGGCCTGCGTCAGCGGTGGCAGGAAGAAGCCGAAGCCGTGGCGGATACCCATGCTCAGCGAAACAATCAGGCCGCACGCGAGCAGCAGCCGGCGCAGAGAAATGTCCATGTCGTGGAGGTCCGAGGGGGTGGGGCCCTCCATCATAAGGGAAAGCGGCCATGAAAAAACCCGCGCGAAGGCACGGGTTGGTGGACAGAGTGTACGCTAGACAGAACAATCGCGCGGCATCAACCGTGCTGGCGGGCAAACTCCAGCATGTAGGACACCAGCGCCTTTACCCCTTCCAGCGGCATCGCATTGTAGATCGACGCCCGCATGCCTCCGACCGCACGATGTCCCTTGAGCTGCACGAGGCCCGCAGCGCGCGCGCCGGCCACGAAGGCTTCCTCCAGCGACTCGTCGCGCAGACGGAAGACCACGTTCATCCGCGAACGGAAGGCGACCTCCACCGGACAGTGGTAGAACCCGCCGCTCTGCTCGATGGCGTGATACAGCAGGCCTGCCTTTTCCTCGTTACGCGCCTCCATCGCCCGCACGCCACCCTGCGCCTTCAGCCACTTGAATACCAGCCCGGCGATATAGATCGGATAGGTGGCCGGCGTGTTGTACATCGAGTCGGCATCCGCATGCACGCGGTAACTCATCATTGTGGGGATTTGCGGCTGCGCGCGATCCAAGAGGTCCTCGCGCACGATGACCAACGTCAGGCCGGACGGTCCGATGTTCTTCTGCGCGCCGGCATAGATCAGCCCGAAGCGCGAAACGTCGATCTCTCGAGAAAGAAAGTCAGACGACATGTCGCACACCAGCGGGATCTCGCCTTCCGGCTCTGGGAAGGTGGAGAACTGCACCCCGCCGATGGTCTCGTTGGAGGTGAAATGCAGGTAGGCCGCCTGTGGGTCACGCTGCCAGGTTTCGGAGGCCGGCACATAGGTAAAGTTGCGGTCCTCGCTGGAGGCCACCACATTCACGCCGGCATAGCGGCGAGCTTCCTTGATAGCCAGCTTGGACCAGTGACCAGTGTTAACCACGTCGACCGAAGCGCGGTCGCCCAGCAGGTTGAGCGGCACCATCGAGAACTGCATCGAGGCACCGCCCTGCAGGAAGAGCACGCGGTAGTTGGACGGAATGTTCATCAGGCTGCGCAGATCCTGCTCAGCCTGATGGATGATTTCCATGAACTCCTTGCCGCGGTGGCTCATTTCCATCACAGACATACCGGAGCCATGCCAGTCGAGCATCTCGCCCTGGGCTTCCAGCAGCACTTCGTGAGGGAGAACGGCGGGACCTGCGGAAAAGTTGTACACCTTGCTCATGGATCGTCCTTCGCGTTTCAGTCGGTGGAGAGCAGGAAATGCGCACGGGCCACGGCCACCGGTCGGGCGGGGTCGTCCTGCCAGGCTTCGATCAGCACATGGGCCACGCGCTTGCCCTGCTTGGTGATTTCGCAACGGGCAAACAGGGTCTGCGGCTTGCCGGGGCGCAGGTAGTCGAGTGAAAAGTCCACGATCTTGGGCGCTTCCTGCGACTCGCGGTTCCACATTAGATGGATCAGTGCGGCATTTTCCAGAAAGCCACCGATCAGTCCGCCATGCAGGGCGGGCAGACGGGTGTTACCCACATTGCGCGGGTTGAAGGGCAGGCGAAACAGGAGATGACCGTCCTCGTCCTCGCAGAACTCCACACCCATCAGCCGCGCATAGGGAATCGCCTCGATGATGGCCGCACAGTCGCCCGCCTCGCGCAGGCGGGCAAAGCGTCCGATGAAGTCGCTCATGCCGCACCCCCTTCCAGCATCGGGATCGGGCTGGACTCGCGCATAAAGGTGGCCACCCCATGGGCGATCGGCTCTTCCGGCCGGTCGTGATAGCAGACGGCGCGGGTGAAAGCGATCTGGGTGGCCAGGCGGTAGCATTCGGCACGGCAGAAGATGGCTCGCCCTGGCGTGGCGGCCTTGAGATAGTCGATGCGCAGGTCGAGCGTGGCGATCGTCTCGAAATCGGGCAACTGGGCGGTGACGGCGATTGCACTGGTAGTGTCCACCAGCGAGGTGATGATGCCTCCGTGCACCACACCATTTCCGGGATTGCCCACCAGGGCCTCGCGCCACTCCACCTTCAGCACGGGCTTGCGCCCGTCGGTGCCCAGATACTGGAAACCGAGTGTCTCGCAGTGCGGCAGTGAGACAAACAGCGCGCTCATCGCCTCCAGCACCGCCGGATTGACCGGGGCCGGCGTCATGCGCCCTCCCCATCCTCTGGCTGCCCGCCCTCGATCTCCTCGCCATCCAGCTCGGCATCCTCCTCGGTCTCGGCCACCTTCTCCAGGCCGATCAATTTCTCACCTTCGTCGAGATTGATCAGGCGCACGCCCTGTGCGGCCCGTCCGGTTTCGCGTACTTCGGCCACCTTGGTGCGGATCAGCACACCCCCCGTGGTAATCAGCATTACGTCGTCGGTTTCCTCCACCAGACTGGCGGCCACCAGCTTCAGGCCGGTGCGTTCGGTCAGGTCCATCGCGATCACACCCTGCGTGCCGCGGCTGGTGTGGCGGAACTCGCCGATGCGGGTGCGCTTGCCGTAGCCGCCATCACTGGCGGTCAGCACCATCTGCTCTTCGGAATTGGTGACGAGCAGCGAGATCACTTTCTGCCCTTCGGCCAATGCCATGCCGCGCACGCCAGTGGCATTGCGCCCCATGGCACGTACGTCGGTCTCGTTGAAACGCACCGCCTTGCCGGTATCGGAGAAGAGCATGATCTGGTCGTTGCCGTGCGTCAGGGCTACGCCGATCAGGTTATCGCCTTCATCCAGGTTGACGGCGATGATGCCGGCAGTACGCGGGCGCGAGAAATCCACCAGCGGGGTCTTCTTCACGGTGCCGTTTGCGGTGGCCATGAAGATGTACTGATCTTCTCTGAACTCCTTCACCGGCAGGAGGGCATTGATTCGCTCGCCCTCGGCCAGCGCCAGCACGTTGACCATCGGCTTGCCACGGCTGGCACGCCCGCCCTGCGGCAGGTCGTACACCTTGATCCAGTAGCAGCGGCCGAACGAGGAGAAGCACAGCACGTAGTCGTGGGTGTTCGCCACGAACAGCGTGTCGATGAAATCATCGTCCTTGGTGGCGGTGGCCTGCTTGCCGCGGCCGCCACGGCGCTGCGCGCGGTAGTCGTCCATCGGTTGGGCCTTGATGTAGCCGGTGTGGGAAATCGTGACCACCATGTCCTGCGGAGTGATCAGATCCTCGATGTTGATGTCGCCGCCGAAGGGTTCGATTTCGGAGCGGCGCTTGTCGCCGAACTGGTCTCGTACGGCGACGAGTTCGTCACGGATGATCTGGTTGATGCGCTCCGGCCGTGCCAGGATGTCCAGCAGATCGATGATGAGGTCCATGATCTCGCGGTATTCAGCCACGATCTTGTCCTGCTCCAGGCCGGTGAGGCGCTGCAGGCGCAGGTCCAGGATGGCCTGGGCTTGGGCTTCGGACAGGTGATAACCATCGGGCTGCCGGCCATAGCCTTCGGCCAACCCTTCCGGGCGTGCCTGGCTGGCATCCACACGCTCGAGCATGCCCTCAACCAGCTCCGACCGCCAAGGGCGCGCCAACAAGGCTGCCTTGGCCACGGCCGGGGTTTCGGAGGCCTTGATGAGGGCAATGATCTCGTCCACGTTGGACAGGGCTACGGCCAGGCCTTCGAGGATGTGCCCGCGCTCGCGAGCTTTGCGCAGCTCGAAGATGGTGCGGCGGGTGATCACCTCGCGCCGGTGGCGCAGGAATTCGTCCAGCACCTGCTTGAGGTTCAGAAGGCGCGGCTGTCCGTCTACCAGGGCCACCATGTTGATGCCGAAGCTGTCCTGAAGCTGGGTCAGCTTGTAGAGATGGTTGAGCACTACCTCAGGCATCTCGCCCCGCTTGAGCTCGATCACCACCCGCATGCCGGACTTGTCCGACTCGTCGCGCAGGTCGGAAATACCCTCGATCTGCTTGTCGCGCACCAACTCGCCGATGCGCTCCAGAAGACGGGCCTTGTTCACCTGATAGGGCAGCTCGTCCACAATGATCGCCTGGCGATCACCCTTGCCGATATCTTCGAAATGAGTACGCGCCCGAATGATCACGCGGCCGCGTCCGGTACGGTAGCCTTCCTTGACGCCCGCCGTGCCGTAGATAATGCCTGCAGTCGGGAAGTCCGGCGCCGGGATCAAGTCGATCAGCTCGTCAATGGTGATCTCGCTGTTCTCCAGCAGCGCCAGGCAGCCTTCCACCACTTCATTGAGGTTATGCGGAGGGATGTTGGTGGCCATGCCCACGGCAATGCCCGAGCTGCCATTGATCAGCAGATTGGGAATCTTGGCCGGCATGATCAGCGGTTCCTGCTCGGAACCGTCGTAGTTGGGGCCGAAATCGACAGTTTCCTTCTCGATGTCCGCCAGCAGCTCGTGCGCAATGCGCGACATGCGGATTTCGGTGTAACGCATCGCGGCAGCGTTGTCGCCGTCCACCGAGCCGAAGTTGCCCTGCCCATCCACCAACGGATAGCGCAGCGAGAAATCCTGTGCCAGTCGCACGATGGTGTCGTAGACCGCTGTGTCGCCGTGGGGATGGTATTTACCGATCACGTCACCCACGATACGCGCCGACTTCTTGTACGGACGGTTCCAGTCGTTCGACAATTCGTGCATCGCATACAGCACGCGCCGGTGCACCGGTTTCAGACCGTCGCGCACGTCGGGCAGCGCACGCCCGACGATCACGCTCATGGCATAGTCAAGGTAGGAACGGCGCATTTCCTCTTCGAGGCTGACCGGGATCGTTTCCTTGGCAAAAAGCTGATCAGTCATGGGTAACGTATTTTTCTCCGGATGAATCGCGAGATTTTATCATATTTCACCCCTTGGCACCCCTTCCCGGCGGGCAGCTGGCATGAAAAAAGCCGGCCCCGAAGGACCGGCTTCTGCGTGTTGAACCCGCTTCAGCGCGTGGCAATCTGGTAGCGCTTTTCCAGCCACGCCACCCCCCAGGCCATCAGCATGGTCAAGGCCAGGTACAGGAAGGAAATGGTGAGATACGGCTCCCAGTAACGCGAGTACACCCCCGCTACCGTCCGTGCGGCAAAGGCCAGTTCGGCCAAGCCGATGGCCGACACCAGCGAACTGTCCTTCAGGAGCATGATGGCCTCGTTGCCCAGAGGGGGCAACATGCGCCGAAAGGCCTGCGGCACCACTACATGCTTCATGGCTTGGCCATAAGTCAGACCCAGCGAGCGAGCGGCCTCCATCTGCCCTTTGTCGATGGACTGGATACCAGCGCGGAAAATCTCGGTAATGTAAGCCCCGGCGTTGAGTGTCAGGGCCAGCAGACCCGAAATGAAGGCACCATAGTTCTGCCGGATTTCGCGCGCCATGTCCCCGCTGATGACCAGCCCGTCCGTCGGATGGATCAGTGTGGGCATCAGCGCGAAATGCACCAGAAGTATCTGCACGAATAGCGGCGTACCGCGAAAGAAGGTGACATAGGCCGTCGCCGGCAGGCGTACGAAGTACCTCAGGAAGAAGCGCGACAGGCCGTACCGCCCCTGCGCCAGACGGGCCATGCCCATGAACAGGCCGATCAGCGTCCCCATCACCACCGCGAACACGGTGATGAGCAGGGTCATCTGCACGCCGTCGATGAACAGCGGCGCATACTCGGCAATCATTCCCCAGCGAAAATCCATGAACCAGCTCCCCGGTCTCCCACCCGGCCGCCAAGCGGCCGGGTACGGGCTATGTTATTGTTTTTTCGGTGTTACTTGGCGCCGAAGTACTTGCCGTAGATGGCGTCGTACGTGCCGTCTTCCTTGATAGCTTTCAGCCCAGCGTTGATCTTGTCCAGCATCTCCTTGTTGCCCTTTTTCACCGCGAAACCGTAGTACTCGGGCGCAAAGCTCTGGGTGTCCTCCACCGTGGCAATGCCGTTCTGCGGGTTGTTGCGGACATAGTTGCTCACCACGCCGTTATCACCCACGGCCGCTTCCACGCCGCCGCTCTCCAGTTCCTTGAGCGCCAGCGGCATGCTCTCGAAGCGCTTGATGTTGGGGTTGGTCTTGCCCAGCAGCTTCTGCACCACCTCGTCACCAGTGGTACCGGTCTGAACGGCTACCTTCTTGTTCTTGAGGTCCTGGAAAGTCTTCACATCGGTGACGCCTTTGCCCACGGCGATCAGCTGACGGGCTTCAAAGTAGGGCTCGGAGAAGTCCATGCTCTGCTTGCGCTCGTCGGTGATCGTGATCGCGGACGCCAGCAGGTCGCGGTCGCCTTGGGCCAGGGTGGCAAAAATCCCTTCCCAAGGGGTGTTCTCAAAGCGGACCTTGAAGCCTCCCTTGGCCGCGGCAGCGGTCAGCACCTCCACGTCGAAGCCGACGATTTCCTGCTTATCGTTCTGGAACTCGAACGGGGCGTAGCTTGCATCGGTCCCCACCACATAGGTGCGGGCTTCTGCCGCGGCCGGTGCGGCACCGCTGGCTTCAGCCGAAGCGGCCGGGGTTTCGGACTGCTGCTTGCCGCAGCCGTACAGGGCAAATACCGAGACCAGCATGCCGGCCAGCAGCGTTCTTCTGGAAGCTTTCATCCCCTACTCCTTGAGCAATTGTTAGATGTAAGGTGGCAGGACCACCTGCGTGCTAATATACCAACCCCTTTATCAAGCAACAATTCAGCGTTCCCCCATGCTGAATTCACTCACGATGATGCCGAAATACTTCACTGCCATGCTTGTTTCCCTCAGCATGGCCTTCACCGCCCTGCCCAGCCGTGCCGAAACCGAAGATGCCCCCCTACCGGGCGATTTCCAGGCTGCCCCGGCGCCCAAGGCGCGGCCTTCTGCCCGACCTGCCGCACGGCCTGCCATGGTGACCCCTGCTACTGCCGCACCGCGCCACGCCCGGGTGCACAAGTCTTCACGCAAGAGCACGGCCAGTCGCCACCAGAAGCGGCGCACCCTAGTCAAACAGCGCAGCAGCAAGCGCAGCGTGGTAGCGCAGTCGGTCAACAAACGTCAGCAGGGCTCGCTCAAGTCGCGCAAAGCGCTCTCCCGCAAGCCTTCGGCCAAGCAGAGAGCACGCCTCGTGGCCACCCGTGCAAAGGCCCGCACCCCGCTGGCTCGCAAGAAGCCTGCCAGCGTGCACAGCAAGGCGCGTACCGCTACCGCCCGCAAGACTGCCGTAGCGCCCAGAATGTCGAAGAAATCCCGTCCGACCGGGAAAGGCACCACGCCCCGCAAACTTGCACGGCCCGCCAAGTGAGGGCATAATCGCCTTCTCTTCGCCGGCGTAGCTCAGTTGGTAGAGCAGCTGACTTGTAATCAGAAGGTCGAGGGTTCAACTCCTTTCGCCGGCACCAATATCCACGGGCCTTGCAGTGATGCAAGGCCCGTTTTGTTATCCCACCCTCCGCCGCTTTACGCGGAAAAGCGGAAAAAAAGCATGCCATCCACGTCAGCGTGCATCACGACTCTTTTCCTCTTCACCTCAAGCCGGGTGGTATACAGGGCCAAACATTTGGCGGATTGCTGATCCCGATTGTGGAGCGCTTCTTCTAAGATTGGCGTTTTCGGCCGCTTACCGCTTGAAGGGAACACGGGCAATTGCCACACGCTGACGCTGCCCATCTGAAAGCTCCGCGCCTTACTTACCCATCCAGCTTCTCCAACCCGGCGTGAAGCTGCAGTCGCTTCATGAAACCAAGCAGCGATCGAATCCGGGAAGCTCGCAGACGCATGGGCCCTGACCTGCTTTTCGGACAGCACGTTGGACAATAACCGTGTTTCCAAGAGCATCACGGCAAGATGGGGACGCAGTTCGTTGACGGCTAATTGCCAATAGACCAACCGTGTTCGACGGAAACGCTCTTTCGGCTAGGTACACAAGACTGTATCGGCCTCCCAGCGGGCTCTTGCAGAAACTGCTGAAGGCCATCAACACCGTAGCTCGCTGATGAGCGCTGTCGACTCAAGGGGGGGGCCGCACCAATGATGCTACCGGAACACGGAAAGGGCTCGTGGTGGATGCACATCCGACTCTCGCCGCCCAAGGCCCATGCGCTGTGGCGATAAAAGGCGCCCCTGCCTACCTGAGCCGTCGCTTAAACACTTAAAGAAGATGAAAATCTGCTGGAACAACTCCCACAGGCCCACCTGAGGCAAGAGTGACGGGTAACGCTCCGAAAGCTGATTTGCTTGAGGGCGGGGCTTTACCATGCGGCGTCTGCAACGCCCATTGCCCCCTGCTTACTGCGCCTGTAAAGCACGAACAATGAACTGACGTGCCACCCGTGGTTTGGGGACGCGTACGTCGAACCACTGTCGCACATCCAGATCCAGACCGATGCCATGCATGTAGTTGTAGAGCGCTTTGTTGAGGGCTCGGCCCATGGCTTCGTGGTCGGTGCCAGTGGGGTCGATGAAGCCCACGTCATTCTTGGCAAAAGTAATGTCCGGCAGGGGGCGAAGCTGCACGCCGTAAGCGGCCGGGTCCTGTCCTACGGGCGAGTGTACGGTGCAGACGAAACGGTGAAAGAAACCGCTTTGGATACAGCCGTTTTCGAACAACTGTCGCACATACTCCAAGGCATCGACCGTGTCCTGCACCGTCTGTGTCGGAAAACCGTACATGAGGTAGGCATGCACCAGGATGCCGGCCTCGGTGAAGGCGTGTGTGACGCGGGCCACCTGATCGACGGAGACCCCTTTTTTCATCAGCTTGAGCAGCCGGTCTGAAGCCACCTCCAGCCCGCCGGAGATGGCAATGCAACCGGATTCAGCCAGCAATCGGCACAGCTCGGGGGTAAAGGATTTCTCGAAACGTACGTTACCCCACCAAGAAATGGTGACACGGCGGCGCAGCAGTTCTTCGGCCAACGCCTTCAGCATCTTGGGCGGCGCGGCCTCGTCCACGAAATGGAACCCTGTCTGGCCAGTCTCAGCGATGACCGCCTCGATACGGTCGACCAAGAGTTCGGCAGATGCCGTTTCGTAACGCGAGATGTAATCAAGCGAAACATCACAGAAGCTGCACTTCTTCCAGTAACAGCCGTGGGCCACCGTAAGCTTGTTCCAGCGGCCATCGCTCCATAGCCGGTGCATTGGGTTGAGCATGTCCAGTAATGACAAGTAACGGTCAATCGGCAGACCGTCCCAAGTGGGAGTACCCACCTCGGCAAACGGCACATCCGGTTCGGGCCAGTTGTAATAGCGTACCTGCCCTTCCTCGCGCACATAAGTACGGACCAGGCAGCCGGCGGCTCGCCGGCCGTCCAGATGATCCAGCAGGGCGAGCAGCGGCCGCTCGCCGTCGTCCAGGGTGATGAAGTCGAAATAGTCGAATACCCTGGGTTCCCTGAGTTCGCGCAGCTCTGTGTTGACGAAACCGCCTCCGAGCACGATGCGTATCTTCGGCCAACGCTGGCGTACGGTCTGAGCGATCCGGAAGGCGGCATAGACCGAACCCGGAAACGGCACCGAGAGCAGCAACACGTCCGGCCGATGGCGAGTCACACTGGCCTCCACCAACCGGGCCAGCGTTTCGTCAACCAGGCTGGGCACGGCAGTCAAGGCCTGTGCCAAGGGCTCGAATGTGGGTTGGGCCATGGCCAGCGACTCGGCATAGCGCACAAATTCGAAGCGAGGGTCCACAGCCTCGCGCAGCACATCAGCCAGATCATTGAGATACAGCGTGGCCAGATGGCGGGCCCGGTCGTAGGTTCCCAGCGCGCCGAAGGCCCACGCTAGAGGGTCGCCGCCATAGGGATCGTCCGGATCGACATAATTGTCCAGCGCGGCAAACCGCGCTCCCTCTGGCAGAAAGCCGCGGCTGGCGATGCGATGTGCCAAGGTGGTGTCCCTTCCCTGCAAGAAGGCGATCACCCGGTCCACCGTGGCCAGATATTGGGGATAGCATGCGAGGAAATGCTGCAGCTGTGGACTGCGCATGGGGGCCGGCATCGCCTCGGCCCGCACATGGATGGCAGGCAGGCCCTGGGTGGAGAAGAGTTCCAGCACCAGAGCGAGCGCCAGGTCTTCCTGCATGGCTGCCACGCCCTGCGCACGCAGGAAGCCGGTAAGGTAAGCGGTGGAAGGATAAGGTGTGTTCAACTGCGTCATCGGAGGGATGATCGACAGCACACGCAGTGCGGTAAGAGCGGACATGGCGTCTTGGTCAGGCAGGGCCGGGGCAAAGGCGGGCATTGTCCCACGCCGGCGCCGAAGTACCAAGCCGCTCAAGAAAGCCATGACTGCGCTTTTTCTCACGCCTATCGCTCATGCAGGCACGCCGGTTGCTCTAATTACTGCAAACGGTTGGTTAAAACAGCCCCAACCCTTTACCAACACGCAGTCATCCCAAAAGGATAAAGCCATGCAACTCCAGTCTACACTCCGTACCGCTTCCGCCGCCCGCTACATTGCTCAGATCGAGGTGTTCTCGGAAAAGGATGGCACCCCCGGCTTTCTCTCGCTCAGCTTCGATCACATGCCGGCTCTGGATGAGCTTTCCGAAAAGGTGATGCGTCACCTAAAACAGGCAGGCCTGGCTGCGCTGTCCTTTACCAAGGTACGCATCAGCCGCCATTGAGCCGGTGACTGCTCCTCATGCAGGAAACGCCCGTCTGACGGGCGTTTCTCTTTTTGCAGGGTTGGCCGAAGCCCCTGCATCTACTTACCGCGCAGTCGGTTGAAAAGCGTTACCACCCCCAGCACCAAGGCCCCTGCCACGATACCTGTCACCCCATTGAGCACTGCATCGAGCAGCCCCTCAGCCACCCCCTGCAGGCCGCTTGCTACACTAATATGATGCAAGGTCTCAGCCAAAGGATGCAGCCCATGCACGAGGATGCCGCCCCCCACCAAGAACATGGCAGCCGTACCCGCCACCGATAGCGTCTTCATCAGCCACGGAGCGGCCCGGAGGATGGCGCGACCCATCTTCTGGGCCAAAGGGCTCGGCTGGCGGCTCAGCAGCAGACCGCCATCGTCCAGCTTGACGATCCCTGCCACCAGACCATACACCCCGATGGTCATCACCAGTGCAATCACCGCCAACACAGTCAGCTGCTGCAGGAAAGGCTGATCGCTCACCGTCCCCAGCGTAATAACGATGATTTCTGCCGAGAGGATGAAGTCCGTCCGGATCGCCCCTTCGATCTTTTCTTTTTCCAGCGCGACAACATCAATAGCGGGGTTCGCCAAAGCCTCCCGCTCTACAGCATGTCGCGCCGCGTCCTCAGCGGGGGAATGCAGGTACTTGTGCGCCAGCTTTTCGAAGCCTTCGAAACAGAGAAAGACGCCCCCCACCATCAGCAGCGGCGTCACCGCCTGCGGCAGTAGCGCACTGATCGCCAGCGCCGCCGGCACCAGAATCAGCTTGTTGCGCAATGAACCCTTCGCTACCGCCCACACTACCGGAAGCTCGCGGTCCGCGTTGACCCCGGACACCTGTTGCGCATTGAGCGCCAAGTCATCGCCGAGCACCCCTGCAGTTTTCTTGGCGGCTACCTTGCTCATAGCGGCTATGTCGTCAAGAAGCGTGGCGATGTCGTCGATTAGCGCCAACAGACTGCTACCTGCCATAGAAAACCTTCCTTATCAATGGAATGAGCCGTCAACAGCCACCGAAGTGGGCTCAGCCAATCATATCGGGACAGACGCGCGGAGGCGTCATGCTATGCGAAATGGCAGGGTAGGCCAAGCAGGCAAGGAAAGACACTACCTCAAGGGCAAGCAAAGCTGTCTTAAGGCGGCTGCACACGGAAAGCCCAGGTTCTGCGCTGCGCAGAAAATACTTTTCATGAGCTTACCTGGCAGGCCCTCTAGCCAAGCACGAGTGTCCCTCCTGTGACCTGCTCGTCGCCGCTACCCCTCCCCCTCCACCGACGGTTCCAGCGCCCCCAGCAGTTCTTGGCGGGGTACCGGTGTGGCCTTGGCGCCTTGCAGACCTTCTGTCATCGCTTCCTTCTCCAGGCCCAGCAGTAGGATCGGATACAGCAGTTCCTGCCCCACCTCCGCCCCGAACAGCAATGCCCAGTCCTCATTCAGCAGCGTCATGCCCTACACGAACCCCTCCGCCCACGCAACACCACTCATCTCTCCACTTCCGTCACCATCCAGCCACTCTGACATCCCACTAAAAATAAAAGAAAACAATTAGATGGGAGGGTTGGCTAAAGGAGATAGGCCAAGACACTAAAATGCCCGTGCAGAATGGGGGGTGCGGGTTCCAGCGCTTTTTCAGTGCTGAACGCCGCCGCCTGGAAGCAGAGGCTGGCGAGGATCCGATCTGATTGGATGAGGTTGTCCGAAGGGGGTGGGGGGTTGGATTTTGTGTGAACAAAGCAAAGCGCCCTGACGGAAGTCAGGGCGCTGTAATGGGGGTCTGGCGGTGTCCTACTTTCACACTCCCAAGGGAG
>SMDA01000004.1 GCA_004346645.1 Gulbenkiania mobilis | reverse complement strand
GAAGCGCTGTGAGGCGTTAAGCTAACCGATACTAATTGCTCGTGAGGCTTGATCCTATCATTTGAGTGGCTTTGCTCAGCAAAGCGCACGATACAGAATTCTACCGTTCGGGTGGTTCCACCACCCGATAGGCTTCTACAGTTTGTACAGTTTATGTCTGGCGGCCATAGCGAGGTGGCACCACGCCTTCCCATCCCGAACAGGACCGTGAAACGCCTTAGCGCCGATGATAGTGCTCCCTTGGGAGTGTGAAAGTAGGACACCGCCAGACCCCCATTACAGCGCCCTGACTTCCGTCAGGGCGCTTTGCTTTGTTCACACAAAATCCAATCAGCGCTCCGGTACCGGTACCACCAGCCGCTCCGAACCCGGCCCGCGCACATCCATCAGCACCAGACGCCCCGTGTCCGCCGCAGCGCGGATCGTGTCCAGCCGGTTGGTCTCCAAAAGCAGGTTCATGATGTCGTCCTCGTGCAGCCCCTCCTGCTTCGCACGCGTCACCGCCTCCGTCAAACTCTCACTCAAAATCGCTCGGGCCACTTGTCCATCCAATGCTGCCGCCTGTCACCGGATACGCCGGGCCTGCTATAGGCAGGCTAAGCTTAGATAGGGAGAGTGCGTATGAACCGCGGATTTACCTTGATAGAAATGATGGTCGTGCTGGCGATTGCCGCCATCCTGCTGGCCGTGGGCATGCCCTACCTACAAGGGTTCCTGGCCAAGGGACAGGCGCGCTCGCTCAGTGCTGAGCTTTCGCGTTCCATCATGATGGCTCGGGCCCAAGCGGTGGAGACTGGTCAGACCGTCTCCATCTGCAGCCATTCCGGCGCCTCGTCGCCAGCGTGCGGTACGGCTGCAGACTGGAGCAATGGTTGGATTGCCTGGTACGGTATGGCCAGTGCCGGAGCGCAGGTGGCAAGCCAGAGGGTGTTGCTGGTCACACGGCAACCGGCGCTGGTGGGCATTTCCACGAGCGTGGGCGACTTTTCCTTTGCACCGACCGGGTTGGTCAGTCGGGCAACGGCTTCTTCCACGCTGGTTTTCACCATAGCCTGCAGAGCAAATGCGGCCATAGCTTTCCGAACAGTAGAGGTTGGCCGAAACGGCAGGGTGACTCTTGCACCCGAGAAGGATGATGTGAGTGGCTGCAGTTAAACGACCCCACCAGGGCTTTACCCTGCTGGAAGTGCTGATCGTGATGGTGGTCCTGGCCATCGGGCTGCTGGGCATTGCCGGGCTGCTGCTCAGCAACGTGCGTTCGTCCAGCAACAGCGCCTGGCGCACCCAGGCGGCCCTGCTTGCTGAGGAGGCTGCCGAGCGTATCCGCACCAATTCATACTGGATTGCCAGCGGCACTGCAGCCTCACTGAGCCTTTCGGTATCGCCCACGTATGCGGTGAACTGCTCGACCGCTTCGATGCCTGTGGCTCCGGCCTGTACTTCGGCGGCTTCGGGGGTGTTGTGTGGCTCTACTCTCCTGTGGCGAAACCAAGATGTTTTCGAGTTGTGCAGCAAGGTCGGAGATGTTGCTCAGGGCGGACTTCCCAGTGGCACGCTGACGATCGCGCAAGAGGTTCCTTCCGCCTCGGAGGGCGTGCTGTATCGCATCACCCTTTCCTGGGTGGCCCGTACCGCCAGCTCCAGCAGCGGAGGTACCGTCCAGTCTTATGAAACCCTGTTAAGGCCGTAAGCATGAGACAGTATGCCTACCGGCAGCGGCAGTCCGGGCTGACGCTAGTCGAACTAATGGTGGCGCTGGTTATCGGGCTGATCGTAGTGGCCGCCACGGCGGTGGTCTTCAGTCGCAGTAGCGCGATCGGCCGCAACCAGGACCAGAACGCACTGATGCAGGAAAATGCGCGCTATGTCTTCACCGTTCTGGACCGTGCGCTGCGCCAAGCGGCATATACGCCCAGCAATGCTCCTCTGGCCAGTGCGCCGGTGACGGTCTCCAACCTCAATGCCTATTCGGATACGCTGACAGTGCGGTATGCAGTGGGGGCTGTCGCCGCTTCGGGCGGCGCAGTGCAGGCCTCGATGCAGGATTGCAGCGGCGAGACCGCCCCTGCCGGCAGTGTGATCACCAATACCTTCCGCGTGGCGGTAAGCAATCAGCAGCGTCGTTTGGTGTGTGAATCCTCGCTCGTCCCCGCTTCCACGACGGATCCGATCGTCATAGCTGAAAATGTCGAGGCCTTCAGAGTGATGGTCGGCCGAGCGCGGGGTCAGGTAGACCTGAGCGATGTCGACCCTTCACTATGCACCCTGTCCGCGTATCAAACCACGGCTGCTTCCCCCACCCTGACCACGCCTGTGGTGGCGCTGAAGGTAGGGCTGGTGCTGCGCTCCGATGATGTGATCCCGGCTGCATACCGCAATGCGCCCACGACCTTTGCGCCGTTCGGAACGACGGCCTCCGGTGTGGTGCAGTTGACGACGGCTAACCTGGCCCCTGCCTCTGGCAGCTACGATGCCCGTTATCTGCGCCGGGTCTACAACACCGTTTTCCATCTGCGCAACCTGTGCTGGCGATAGGAGAAAAAGCATGCGGCAAGAAGGTTCCACGCTGATCACCGTGCTTGTCCTGCTGGTGGGCCTAACCCTGCTGGCAGTGGGCATGGGTTTTTCCTCCATCATGGAGGAGCGGCTGGGGCGAGGCTTTCGCGACAATAGCGTGGCGTTCAATGCTGCCGAGAATGCCATCCGTCGTCTCCAGCTCAAGGAGCTGGACCGGATCAGTCGCACGGAGTTGCCTGACTGTGCCCGCTTTACCGAATCTTCCTTTACGCCTGATGCCGCCCTGACAGGCATCTGCCAGGTCAAACAGTCCGATCCGGCCCTGATCGAGCGCTATTACGGGACGAACCCCCTTTTTGACGAGCTCAAGAACACTTCCCCGCTTGGCCGGGCCAGCCGGTTGTCCGGCAGCTTTGGCGACTGGACGACCGGTGCGGGAGAGGCGGTGGTGACACCGCGCTATTTCGTCGAGCGAACCGAAGTCTCCACCCCACTGGGAGGGCTGGCCGGCAGTTCGCTCTCTGGCAATCTGAGCTTCACAGAGGCGGCCAGCAAGGTGGACATCACCTACCAGTATCGGATCACGGTCCGGGGTTTTGGTCCGCGGCGTGGTGGGCCCGAGCCCATCAGCCGCACCATCGAGGCCACCTTCCAGTAGTTGCAGGGAACTGTCGTCATGCAAAACAACTTCTATCGCTTCCTTCCGGCCCTTGTTCTGGTGCTTGTGTCCGGGCTGTCGGCGGCTGCGACGCAATCCGTGGACCAAGCCCCCGCCAACACCAGCGGCATGGGCGTCTTGCCCAACGTGGCGATGGCTCTGTCGATCGAGTATCCGACTGCGGGCGAGGCCTATACCAACCGCACGCTTGGCACGGCTGCCGACATCCAGCGAAAGTACTTGGGGTATTTCGACCCGGATAAGTGCTACGACTACAATGACAGCGGTGATTATTTCTATCCGGTTGCCCGAGTCAACAATGCCACCAACCGCACTTGTGCCAACCGGAAGTGGAGCGGCAACCTTCTTAACTGGGCAACGATGTCGGCCATCGACATTTTCCGTGCCACCCTTACCGGGGGGAACCGGGCACTGGGCGCGACTGGGGGAACGGCTGACTACACCGCTGGGGATACGGCCTCTGCCACTTACCTGCGGCGCGCCAAGGTGATTGCGGGCAAAAACCAGACTTATGGCTTTACCGACAACGCACGCACACTTAGTTATTCCACCAACACGCTCACGCCTTTCAACCTTGGCACAGTTAAGTTTTCCAGCCTCAACTGGGACTTCACCGTCAAGGACAGCAGCAACCGCGTCCTTGGCACCTATCGTGCCGTGGTAAAGGTGTGTGACAACACCATTGGGCTGGAGAGCAACTGCGCGGCCTACACTTCAGGGGGAAACACGGTCTACAAGCCGGTGGGGCTGATCCAGAAGAACGGCAGCAAGATGCGCTTCGGGGTCTTCAGTTATCTCAAGGATGACAGCTACAACCGTGACGGCGGAGTGATGCGTGCCCGCCTGAAGCGGACGGACCAGTCGACCAGTATCACTACTCTGAGCCGCACAGCCCTGACCGTTGGGGCGGAGTGGTCGGCCTCCACCGGTCAGTTCGTGACCAACCCCGATGCGGCCGATGCGGCCAGCAGCAGTTCAGCCACCACGACGATCTCTAATAGCGGGGTGATCAACTTCATCAACAAGTTCGGGGATTTCACCGGCTACAAGACCTACGACCCGGCTGCCGAGCTCTTCTATGCCACCTTGCGTTATTACCGCAAGAAGGGGTCGGTCGATGCCTATACATCCAACATGAGCGATGCCATGAAGGATGGCTTTCCGGTGATCACGGACTGGGATGATCCGATCGATCCTTCCGGCTACAGTTGTCAGAAGAACTACCTGCTGTACATCGGCGACACCAACACCCACGGCGACGCAGACCTGCCCGGCAGCCGTTGGCAACCCTCCGGCAACCAGACTGCGCTGCGCATACCGGGCGATGACAGTGGCCTGGATGTCTATGCATGGACCGGCCGTACGGGCGCCAACCCTGCGAACAACACTGGCTCTTCCAACTCTCCACCCTACATCGCCGGGCTGGCTTTCTTTGCCAACACCTCGGACCTGCGCAGTGACCTGAGCGGCACGCAGACAGTGAAGGCATTCATGATCGATACCGTCGAGAACGGTGGCGCGAAAGGAGAAACGACCAACGCCTTTTACCAAGCCGCCAAATACGGTGGCTTTACCGACAGCAACGGCAACGGCTTGCCGGACGTCAAGAGTGAATGGGCCAACAACAGCCAGACGATCAATGCCTATCCCAACGGTGTGCCCGATTACTTTGCCCAGGCCAACAACCCGGAAAACATGGTCCTCAGCCTGCAGAAGGCGTTCGAGAACGTAGCGGAGCAGCAGAACATCTCGCTCGTCACCCCTGCCGTGAATGGTGCCTTCGTGCGCCCGGACGGCTCCACACGAATCTTCCGCCCCACCTACAGCCTGACCTCGACCAACAGTGGCAGTGCCAACTGGCGCGGCGATCTGCTGATGTACAGCATGGATGCCTACGGTTCGGTCAACGGCTCCTACCTGTGGTCGGCTGCAGCACGCATCGCAGCCCAGACCGCTGTCAACCGCAACATCTTCACCTACAACCGTGCCACGCGTCAGGGGGCATCCTTTGCCTCGAATGCGGGGACCTGGCTGACCGACAACTTCAGCTCGGATGGCTATGGCGGTACTGCGGATGCGTATGCGGCCGAACGCATCAACTACCTTCGCGGTGACCGTACCAAGGAAGCTACCAACGCCACGCCGCAGATGCGTCCGCGTACGGCTGCTGGCAATGACCCCACCACAGGCTCGCCTCTGGGAGACATCATTAACAGCACGCCGGTGTTCATTCCCAACAACGGGCCCAAGCCCGCTGAATGCGATTACAACGCCACCCTGAAGGCTGCCATCCAGGCGCGTAGCCCCATGGTGGCGGTGGGTGCCAACGACGGCATGCTGCACGTTTTCAAGGCGACCGATGACAGCACGGGCGGTACCGAGGTGTTTGCCTACGTGCCCAATGCCATCCTTTCCAAGTTGTCGCGCCTGACCTCGAAGAGCTACACGCATGAATACTATGTGGACGGGCCCTTGGCCGCCGCGAACGTCTGCCGCACGATCGCGAGCGCGAATGAGGCGAGGACTGTGCTGGTCGGTACTACGGGGGCCGGGGGGCGTGGGGTTTTTGCTCTGGATGTGACCGACGCCACAGCGACTGGCCAGGCGTTTGGCACCAGCGATGTCATGTGGGAGTTCTCCTCGGCGGATGACAGCGCCCTGCGGATGACGGTGGGGACTCCCCAGATCATCAAGGTGAAGGACGGCGTGGATGCACAAGGCCGCACCACCTACCGCTACATGGTTCTGGTGGGCAGCGGCATCGACAACACAGGCAGCACGCAGGGAGCGGTGTTTCTGCTCGACATCAATGGCCCTGGCACCGGCTGGGTGCGCGGCACCAATTACTGGCGCCTGGACGTGCCTGCCGTGACCGCCGACGCTTCGGTGACCGGAGACGACCCGATTGCACCGAACGGCATCGTCAGCCCGGTCGGGGTGGACATCAACCAGGATGGCACCACTGACCTGATCTATGCCGGCGACCTGAACGGCAATCTGTGGAAGTTCGACATCTCCACCACGGACAAGTCCCTCTGGGGGCTCTGCATCAACGGACGCAACAGTACCACCGGTGTTTGCAACGATGCTTCGGCCAACCAGCCCCTGTTCACAGCTTGGTCGGTTACGGGCTCGACCGGTGCGTACTCCCGCGTCAAACGGCAGCCGATCACCGCCCAGCCTCTGGTGACTGCCCATCCGTCCGGGGGCTACATGGTCCTGTTCGGAACCGGCAAGCTCTACAGTAGCAACGACCGGAGCGACACTTCCACCCAGACGCTGTATGGCATCCGCGACAATGGTGTAGCCTTGGGCAACACCGCCAGCGCCAGCCTGGTACAGCAGACGATCGGTAGCGCGCCCACCGCGCCGCAGGGTTCCTCCATCGTCGGAACCTTTGCCACCACCAGCACCAACAGCGTCAACTACACCACCCAGAACGGCTGGTTCATGAATCTGACCTCCACCGAGCGCAACCTCGCCTCGCCCCGACTGCTCCAGGGGCGTGTGCAGTTCACCACCAGCGTATCCTCGACCGACCTGTGTTCGAACGGGGGCGACACTTGGGTGACCGAGGTCAACCTCTTCTCGGGTGCGCAATTGCCGGTCGCCATCTACGACACCAATGGCCAAGGGGGCGTGGGCGACGGGGACGCCGCCGCCTCACGCCGCAAGATCACCGGACAGTCCGGCGGGCTCCTCAACCTGCGTGGCCCCAACCATTCGGTGGTACGCATGGCAAGCACGCTGGGCTCGGAAGACCTTTCCTCGGAAATGCGCCTGCCCGTGCGTGTATCCTGGCGCGAACTGATTTCTGCCCAGTAACCGAAAGCTGCCGATGACGAAAAAAAACCAGAACCAAACCGGCTTTACCCTGATCGAAGTGATGATCACGGTGGTGATCGTGTCGATTCTTGCCGCGATCGCCTACCCTTCGTACACCGATTACGTGGCACGAGGCCGGATCGCCGAGGCGAAGAGCCGTATGATGAGCCTGGCACAGGAGCTGGAGCAGCGCTACAGCAACACCGGCAGCTTCAGCGGTGCTGCCTGCAACGCTTCCGCGCCCTGCAGCACGCCCGACAGCAGCAATGCGATGTTCGACGTGAGCTATGTGACGCCGTCCAGCTTTT
Source organism: Gulbenkiania mobilis (assembly GCA_004346645.1). GTDB lineage: Bacteria > Pseudomonadota > Gammaproteobacteria > Burkholderiales > Chromobacteriaceae > Gulbenkiania > Gulbenkiania mobilis. The sequence goes on along the minus strand of SMDA01000004.1, from coordinate 334,925 downwards.
CGTACACCATCACCGCGTCTGCCACCAGCCGTTTCACCAGCGCGTTCAGCCGCAACTACTGCCGCATCCTGACGCTGGACCATCAGGGCACGCGCGGGGCTTCTTCCGCTGCAAGCGGTGTTACCGTGGTGGCTGACGACTGCTGGAACCGCTGAGGCGCACCCATGGCGTGACGGCATGACGGCACGACTCGGATTGTCCTACAATCCGGGCTGCCTTACCCCCACCAGGAGCGACCCATGCTGTACCCCGAACTGTTCGGCCAACTTGAAAAGGCCCGCTGGAACATGGCCGACGACATTCCGTGGGCCGACTTTGACGGTAGCCGTCTGACCGACGAGCAGGCGCACACGATCAAGATGAATGCGATCACAGAATGGTCGGCGCTGCCAGCCACCGAGATGTTCCTGCGCGACAACCAGCACGACTCTGATTTTTCCGCCTTCATGTCCATCTGGTTCTATGAAGAGCAGAAGCACGCGCTGGTGCTGATGGAGTACCTGCGGCGCTTCTGCCCGGAGCTATGCCCGACCGAAGAGGAACTGCACGCGGTGCGCTTCGAGTTTGATCCGGCACCGCCGCTCGAAACCCTGATGCTGCATTTCTGTGGCGAAGTGCGGCTGACCCAGTGGTACCGCTGTGCCAGCGAATGGCACACCGAGCCGGTGATCAAGGCCATCTACAAGCACCTGAGCCAGGACGAAGCCCGTCATGGTGGGGCCTACCTCAAGTACATGAAGAAGGCGATCGAGCGCTTCGGCAATGAGGCCCGCGCCGCCTTTGCCAAGATCGGCCTGCTCATGGCGTCCAGCGCCCGCTCGGGCAAGCCGCTGCATCCGACCAACCTGCACGTGAACGAGGCCCTGTTCCCGAACGACACCGTGCAGAGCCGTCTGCCCGACCCCGAGTGGCTGGAGGACTGGCTGACCCGGCAGATCCAATTTGACGAGCCTTGGGAGGCACGGGTGGTGGGTGGTATCCTGCGTAACCTGTCCAACCTGTTCGAGCGCCCGATCGAGACGATCCAGGCGCTGAACCGCTACCGCAAGGAAGTGGCAGCCAGTCTCAAGGAAACGCATGCAGTACCCAAACCCGCCGTTTGAAAGCAAGATCTGCCCGCCTGAAGGGTTGGCCGAACGCATCCTCTCCCTGCCGCGGCCGCTGGTGTTCACCAACGGCTGTTTCGACATCCTGCACCGGGGCCATGTCACCTACTTGGCACAGGCCGCCGCGCTGGGGGCCAGCCTGATCGTGGCCCTCAACACCGATGCCTCGGTACGCCGGCTGGGCAAAGGAGAGGATCGCCCCGTAAACCCGCTGGAAAACCGGGCCGCCGTGATCGCCGCGCTGCAGAGCGTGGCGCTGGTCACCTGGTTCGACGAAGATACGCCGGCCGGACTGATCGAAATCATCCGGCCGGAGGTGCTGGTCAAGGGGGGCGACTGGCCGATCGACCGCATCGTCGGCAGCGCCGAGACCCTGGCGCGGGGCGGGCAGGTGCATTCGATCCCCTTCCAGTTCGATACCTCTACCACCGCCACTCTCAGGAAGATCCGCGCTTCCGGAGCCGGAGTGTGACGGGCCCGGCCGCCCACGCCGGCCTTCCGCCCGACAGTCGCCCGCTTGCCCACGCCTTTGCGGTGCTGCGCGCCCTGTCGGATGGACGGTTTCATTCCGGCGAGGCGATCGCCGGCAGCCTGGGTTGCTCGCGCACCTTGGTGTGGCAGGCAGTGCATACCATCGAGAACGTGTTCGGCCTGCAGGTCTACAGCGTACGGGGACAAGGCTACAAGCTGGCGCAACCCTTCGAGTGGCTGGACATGGCCGCTGTCCGGCAGGGGTTGGCCGAAGCAGCGGCCGATACTTGGACACTGGCGCTGGTCGACGAGACCGACTCCACCAATACCCAGCTCACCATCCGCGCAAGTGCCGGAGCGCCGCACGGCCTGGTCCTGGCCGCCGAGCGGCAGAGCGCGGGCCGAGGCCGGCTGGGGCGCCGCTGGCAGGCGCGGCTGGGTAGCGGGTTGACCTTCTCGCTCCTGTGGCGGTTCGAGCGCGGCATTGCCGGCCTGCCTGGTTTGTCGCTGGCGGTAGGCGTGGCGCTGGTGCGGGCGCTGACCGCGCTGGGCGTACCGGTAGCCCTCAAATGGCCCAACGATCTGCTGATCGATGGGGCCAAGCTCGCCGGCATTCTGATCGAGCTTTCAGGGGATGCGCTCGGCCCGGCCACCGTGGTCATCGGCATCGGGCTGAACGTGGCCGACCCCGGTCCGATCGACCAGCCGGTGGCCAATCTCGCCGCGGCCGGCCATCCGCTTGGACGTAACCAGTTGCTGGCTGCAGTGCTCAACGCGTTACACGATGTGCTCACTACCTTCAATCGCGAAGGCTTTGCCGCCTTCCGTGAGGAGTGGACTGCCCATGCCGCCTTCGTGGGCGAGCCGGTGCGAGTGAGCTTCAGCCACGGCCAGCCGGTGGAGGGTATCGCGCGGGGGGTGGACGACAACGGGGCGCTGCTCGTGGAAACCCCCGAAGGGCTGCGCACCTTCCATGTGGGCGAAGTCAGCCTCAGAAGACGCCGTACATGAGACTGCTGATCGACGCCGGCAACAGCCGGGTGAAATGGGCGCTGTACGCCACGCACGGGCTGGTGGCCGAAGGCGCGGTGGCACACGACACCCTGTTCAGCCTGGCCGAAGCCTGGCGGCCGTACCCGATTCGCGAGGCCTGGGGCGCCAGCGTGGCCGGACCGGAAGTACAGGCAGCGCTGGAAGCCTTCCTGACGGTGCCTGTCCGCTGGGTGCGCGCGGCCGCGTCCGGCTGCGGTATCGTCAACCATTACCTCAACCCTGCCGAACAGGGCGCGGACCGCTGGCTGGCCGTGGTGGCGGCCCGGCATCTGGAATCGGGCGATGTCATCGTGGCCTCGGCTGGTACGGCCCTCACGGTGGAAGCGCTGACCGCTGAGGGGGATTACCTGGGGGGGCTGATCCTGCCGGGCTATCGCCTGATGCTGCAGAGCCTGGCGCGGAACACCGCCCAGCTGGACCGGCCTGCCGGACAGCCGGTGCCCTTTCCGCAGGGCACGGAGGACGCCATCGCCAGCGGGGTGAGCGATGCGATGGCTGGTGCCGTCGAGCGGCTGCGGCTGCGCCTGGCCCGGCACACGGGACGTGCGCCCGCGCCGGTGCTGGTCACCGGGGGCGACGCGACCCGGCTGGCCCCCAGCCTCGAAAAGCCCTGCCGGATCGTGGATAATCTGGTGCTTCTGGGTTTACTCAACGTGGCAGACGCTTCATGAAGTGGTTATTCGGACTGGTCGTGGTGCTCAATCTCCTGGTCGGATTCTATGCGACCCTGTCGGAGCACCCGCCCGTCGATATCCGGGCGCAAGAAGTCAGCCCCGACGAGCTGGTGCTGGTCCCCGCAGGCCGTTGGGCGGCAGAGCAGGCGACCGACGCGCCGGTACTGGCGGCTGCCTCCGCGCCTGCCGGAGACGTCGCCAGCGCTCCCGCCACCTCGCTGCCGGCAGCCACAAGCCCTACCTCTGCGCCCGCGTCCGAGCGCGCAACGGCGGCCCCTGCCAAGACGGCCCCTGCCGAACCACCCCTCGCTTCGGCCAACCCTGCGGTCGTGCTCAGCTGTGCCCAGTGGGGCCCGCTCGACAGCCGGCTGCTGACCCGCGTGCAGGGCGGACTGGGCACACTGGGGCTCAAGGCCGCACAGCTCGACACCCGTACCACCGAAGCCCAGAAGGGTAGCGGCAGGTTCTGGGTGCATCACCCGCCTCTGGCCACCCAGGCCGAAACCCAGACCCTGTCGTCCGAACTCAGGGAGAAGGGCTTCGACAACTACATCGTCCAGAATGACGGTGCCTTCCGCGGGCATCTGTCGCTGGGCCTGTTTGGCCGGGAGGATGCGGCCCGCGCGCTGGCTGCCCGCATCCGCGCCGCCGGCTTTGCCAAGGTGGCGGTGGAGCAGCGCAGCCAGACGGTGCAGGCGTCCACGCTGGTGTTCCGGGCGCTGGAACCGGCGCAGCTGGCGCGGCTGAACGCGCTGCAAAAGCGTCTGACGCCCGGCATCGCACTGGACGTGAACCCCTGCCGCTGATATCCGGGCAACCCGTCACTTCCCCCGCAGGGCCGCTCTCAGGCGGCCCTTGTCCTTCCTTCTCGATGACCTGTCATACAACGGTCATTTCGCTTTGATCTGTCTGTCATCTTGCTGCCTTATGGTTTGCGGGTTTTCAAAACCACACTCGCTTGCCGGAGAAACCATGAGTCAGAAGAGCCAGCTGTTCAAACACCACGGGGTTGAGGAGGTGACCAACCCGTCCGCCAACCCCGCCCTGTCCGATGTGCTCGATGCCCGCTTCTCGCGCCGTACCCTGCTCAAGGGCAGCTCGGCCGCGGCGCTGGCCGGTGCCTTCTCCGGCACCTTCGCCACCTTGGCCGAAGCTGCCAGCGTGCCTTTCAACCGCAAGATGCCGGTGCTGGGCTTCAAGCCGGTGGGCTTCTCCACCGAAGACCGCGTGATCGTGCCCGAAGGCTATGTGGCCGAGGTGCTGTATGCCTGGGGCGACCCGGTAGGCATCCCGGGCCGCATGCCGGCCTTCCGCCAGGATGCCTCCAATACAGCCGACGAGCAGGCCGTTCAGGCCGGTATGCACCATGACGGGATGGCCTACTTCCCCCTGCCCCTGGGCGCCACCGGCTCCAAGCACGGCCTGCTGGCGGTCAACCATGAATACACCGACGACGGCCTGCTGCATGTGGGGGGGATGAACAACTGGAACGCCGATAAGGTGAAGAAGGCCCAGGCTGCCGTGGGCGTGTCGGTGATCGAGGTGGAGGCTACCGGCAAAGGAGGTTGGCGTGTGGTGCGGCCGTCGAAATACGCCCGACGCATCCATGCCAACACCCCCATTGCTATCCAAGGTCCGGCCCGTGGTCATGCGCTGATGAAGACCGAGGCCGACCCGCAGGGTGTGGAAGTGCTGGGCACGCTGCAGAACTGTGCCAACGGTCAGACGCCCTGGGGAACCTACCTCACCTGTGAGGAAAACTGGGATGGGGTGTTCATCAATGACTCGGGCGCGCTCTCCGACCTGGAGAAGCGCTACGGCATTTCGGCCAAGGATGCCGGCTACAAGTGGGCCTGGGAGGACTTCCGTTTCGACCTGCAGCTCAACCCCAACGAAGCCAACCGCTTTGGCTGGGTGGTGGAGATCGACCCCTTCGATCCCAAGTCCAAGCCGGCAAAGCGCACCGCACTGGGCCGTTTCAAGCACGAGGGCGCTACCGTCACCATCGCACCGTCGGGCCATGCCGTGGTCTACATGGGTGATGACCAGCGGTTCGAGTACATCTACAAGTTCGTGTCCAAGAACACTTACAACCCCAAGAACCGCAAGGCCAATATGAGCCTGCTGGACGAAGGCACGCTGTATGTGGCCCGCTTCGATGCGGACGGCAGCGGGCGCTGGCTGCCGCTGGTGCACGGCCAGAACGGCCTGACCGCCGACAAGGGCTTTGCCGATCAGGGCGACGTGGTCATCAAGGCACGCCTGGCCGCTGATGTGCTGGGCGCCACCAAGATGGACCGCCCCGAGTGGATTGCGGTGCATCCGCACAAGCCGGGCGAGGTGTACTGCACCCTCACCAACAACTCCGAGCGCGGCAAGGAAGGCAAGCCCGGCCCGGACGCCGCCAACCCGCGCCCCAATAACCTGTTCGGCCACATCATCCGCTGGAACGAAAACGGCGCAGACCCGGCAGCCAGCGGCTTCAAGTGGGACATTTTCGTCCTGGCCGGCCGCCCCGATGCCGAAAAGGCCGAGCACAAGGGCAACATCAAGGGCGACGCCTTTGGTAGCCAGGACGGGCTCAAGTTCGACAACAACGGCGTGCTCTGGGTGCAGACCGACGTGTCCACCTCGACGGTGAACATGAAGGAATACAAAGGCATGGGCAACAACCAGATGCTGGCGGTGATCCCCGAAACCGGCGAGTTCCGCCGCTTCCTTACCGGCCCGAACGGCTGCGAGATCACCGGCATCGCCTTCACTCCCGACAACAGGACCATGTTCATCAACATCCAGCATCCGGGTGAACCGTCCGATGAGCGCTCCGATCCGTCCAAGCCGACAGCAATCTCGCGCTGGCCGGATGGCCCGGCTGCCGGTCGCCCGCGCTCGGGCACCGTGGTCATCCACAAGCTCGACGGCGGCGTGATCGGCAGCTGAGCCAGCTGCCCCGCCTTTTTGACGCCCGTCCGGCGCCGCCGGCGGGCGTTGTTGCGTCCGCCGCCGCCAGCGGGACGCACCGTGGAGTCCGGCGACGGCAGGCCGTCCTGCTGCACCCGGCATGCAGGCGAGGGCAGGGCCACAGCGCCCGATCGCTCCGTCCTTGTGCCGGGGCGCGGCCGGCAGACTCAATGGCGTCGGAGGTGGAAAATCCTGTACGGAACACCTGCCGCGATCTGCTGCCAAACCCGGAAGGGTCGTCTACCCTGTAGCGACCATCCACCGTGGAGGCGCAAGCATGAGCCAGGGATCGTTCAAGGATTACTTCTCGGTACAGGCGGCCGACTACGCCCGCTACCGGCCCCGCTACCCGGATGCCCTGTTCGCCCGGTTGGCCGAAGCGGCCCCGGGGCGGGCGCTGGCGCTGGACGTGGCTACAGGCAGCGGCCAGGCTGCCGTAGCGCTGGCCAGCCATTTCGACAATGTGGTGGCCACCGACGCCAGTGTGGCCCAGCTGGAGCACGCGGATGCACACCCCCGGGTGCGCTACTGCTGCGAACCGGCAGAGCATACCCACCTGGCCGACGGTACCGTCGACCTCATCACCGTGGCGCAGGCGCTGCACTGGTTCGACCTGCCACGCTTCTGGGAGGAGGCCACACGGGTGCTGCGTCCCGGGGGTGTAATCGCGGTGTGGTGCTATCCGCACTTTTCCACCGAGGGCCCGCTCGATACGGAACTGGAAGCCATTTACCGTGAAGACACCGGCCCCTGGTGGCCGCCCGAACGCGCCCAGGTGGAAGCCGGTTACGACGGGCTGGACTGGCCCTTCGAGGACATTGCCCTGCCGGACTGGGCGCTCACTGCCGACTGGACGCTTGAGGAGCTCTGGGGGTACCTGCATACCTGGTCTGCTACACAGCGCGCCATCGAAGCCACCGGCAAAGACCCGATCCGGCCACGCTGGGAGGCGGTGGAGGCCGCATGGGGGCAGGCGACGCGCCGCCGTTTCGTCTGGCCACTGAAGCTCCGGGCGGGCAGGCGGACGGCCACGTCTTGAAACGGCTTGAAGCATCCCCACGTTCCGGGCACACTGCTGCTTCCTGCGCGCCAAGGGGCGCGACAGCCTCAACCCGTCGGCTGTGAAAGATGGACGGGAATCGTCGGCCGCACCGGCTTTTCCCTGTCCCCGCCTGCCCGGTGCCGGCGTGGTCCGGGTATCGGTCGGCCGGCGTGTTCGGCAGGTAGAGTCTCCATGTCCGATACCATCCTGGGCGACGGCGCCATCCGCCGTACCTCGCTGTACGGTTCTTCCATCGAAAACACCTATGCCGGCGTGCTGTCCTTCATGCGCCGCAATTACAGCCGTGATCTGGCCGGTACCGACGTGGTCATCTCCGGCGTACCGCTGGACCTGGCCACCACCTTCCGGCCGGGCGCGCGTCTCGGTCCGGCGGCGATCCGCGCGGCCAGCGTGCAGCTGGCCGAGCTCAAGCCCTTTCCCTGGGGCTTCGATCCGTTCGAGGACCTGGCAGTCATTGATTACGGCGACTGCTGGTTCGATGCGCACAACCCGCTGACGATCAAGCCCACCATCATCGAACACGCCCGCACCATCCTGGCGTCGGGCGCCAAGATGCTGACCTTCGGCGGCGATCATTTCATCACCTATCCGCTGCTGATCGCACATGCCGAAAAGTACGGACAGCCACTGGCCCTGCTGCATTTTGATGCCCACTGCGACACCTGGCCCGATGACAGCCCGGATTCGCTCAACCATGGCACCATGTTCTACAAAGCGGTTAAGGAGGGGCTGATCGATCCGGCCCGCTCGGTACAGGTAGGCATCCGCACCTGGAACGACGACTTCATGGGCATGAACGTGCTCGATGCGCCGTGGGTGCACGAGAACGGAACCGATGCCACGCTGGCGCGCATCAAGTCGGTGATCGGCGATCATCCGGTCTACGTCACCTTCGACATCGACTGTCTGGATCCGGCCTTCGCGCCGGGGACCGGCACGCCGGTGCCTGGCGGCCTGACCACCGCGCAGGCGCTCAAGATCGTGCGTAATCTGGGCGACCTCAACATCGTGGGCATGGACGTGGTCGAGGTTTCCCCGGCCTACGACCAAAGCGAGGTTACGGCCTTGGCAGCCGCACACATCGCCTGCGATATGCTGTGCATGATGCGCAACAAGAAGCTGGCCGGCACGCTCTGAAAGCGTTGGCCGAAGCCTGATCCAGCGCCGTGCCTCCACCGGGGGGCCGGCGCTTTTCTTTACCGGAAGGACAGCATGAATCGACACACCCGTTGGGGGTTCTGGATGCTGGTGTGGCTTTGGGCGGCCTGTGCGCAGGCCGTGGGCCAGACCTATCAGGGACGGATCGGCACGCAGCCGGTGGTGATGGAGCTGGCGATCGGGAAGGACGGACAGGTGCAAGGCCGCTACTTCTATCGCAAATACCACGCGGACATTGCCCTGTCCGGACAGCGCACGCAGGATGGACGGCTGCAGCTGGGCGAGAACCTGCCCTACGACCGCAGCCGCACCGACTTCACGCTGCAGGCCCAAGGCCAGGGCTGGCAGGGGCAGTGGAAGGGTCCGAAGGCACGGACCGCACTGCCCGTGGTGCTGGTGCCGCTGGAGGTGTCCGCCCTGCGGCCATTCGACCCGCTGGTGGGTGCCTGGAAGCAGCAGGACCCGTATACCTACGCCCGCCTCTCCGGGCTGGTGCTGCGGCCGGGGGGGCGGCAGTCCTTCGCCGGGCACTCGCTGCGGTGGATGGAGGAACCGGTCAGCGGCGTACGCATGTTCCGTGTCGAGACCGGTCTCTCGGAGGACGTACAGGCCCGGCTCAACCGGCTTTTGGCCGAGCGACAGTGGCAGGAAGTACAAGCGGCCTTTGACTGCCGTGGCGGTGCGGCGCGCTATGGCGGCGGTGAGTTTGAACAGACGGTGACGCCCGGTTTCCTCAATGCCCGTCTGCTCAGCGTCAGCATCTTCACCAGCTACGATTGCGGCGGGGCCCATCCGGACTTCGGCGACAGGCCACTCAATCTGGACCTTGCCAGCGGGCGCGAGCTGCAGCTGGAAGACCTACTGTGGCTGGGCAAGGGCACGCCACGGCTGCCTCGCAAGCCGGACGGCAGCCGGCCGGAGTACCGCTACGAAACCGAGACGCTGGCCCCTTGGCTGGTTCGCACGATGCAGCGCCTTCATCCACACCAGATGAAGGCCGAGCCCGAGGGCTGTGACTATACCGATCCGGGCGTGTGGCAGTTCGTCAGCTGGTATTTCACGCCCAAGGGCTTGTATGTGGGCCCGTCCTTTGCCCGTGTGGCGCGCGCCTGCGAATACCCCGACTGGAGCTGGCTGCCCTGGTCGGTGGTGAAACAGCATCCTGGTAGCCTGGCCACCGCCCTGCCCTGAGCGGGACGGCAGTTTTCGGCCAACCTTGGTGTGGCCTCAAAGCGGGGCTCGCGGTGCCGATGCCTCCACACGGTTGCGGCCACCGCTTTTGGCGCGGTAGAGCGCGTGGTCGGCACGGGCCAGTACGGTGTCGATGGCCGGGTCCCCGTTTTCCAGGGCGCTGCAGCCGAAGCTGGCCGTCAGCGTGATCGGCCCGGTGGGCAGGATGACCGGTGTTACCGCAATGCGCCCGCGCAGGCGTTCTGCAAACTGAAGGGCGCCCGACTCGCTGGCGTGCGCCAAGAACACCGCGAACTCCTCACCCCCCAGCCGGCCGGCAAAGTCCTCGGCACGCAGCGCATCCTGCATTACCTGCGCGACGTGTTGCAGCCCCCGATCGCCCACCGCGTGGCCGAAGGTGTCGTTGATGCGCTTGAAGTGGTCCAGGTCCACCATCACCAACGCGCCACCGAGGGTGGGATGGCGGCGGGTGCGCGCCAGCTCGGCATTGGCTCGTTCGTAGAAGCTGCGTCGGTTCTGCAGCCCGGTCAGCGTATCGGTCGTGGCCAGCTGGTGCAGTGCCTCCTCGGCTTCCTTGCGGGCGGTGATATCGGTGATGTAGCCATGCCAGAGCACGCTGCCGTCCGCCTCCCGCTCCGGCTTGGCGTGACCGAGCACCCAGCGCACTACTCCGTCCGGATGACAGACGCGGTACTCCTGCTGCCACATCTCCATCGTGCGCGCCGAAATCGCGATCGAACGCATCACGGCGTCGACGTCCGCCGGATGCAACACGTCGAAGATGGGCGACGCGTCCTCGCGCACCTGCTCGGGGGCGAGGCCATAGACTTCTGCCAGGCCCGGGCTGGCGTAGGGAAAGCTGCTGCGGCCATCCGGGTGCAGCCGGTACTGATACACCACGCCTGGCACCTGTGAAGTGAGCTTTTCCAGCCGGTTCTGCAGCGCCACGCGTTCGGCCTCGTCCGACTTGCGGGCCGTGATGTCGAGTGCCGTGCCGAGCGCGCGCAGCGGTGCACCGGTGGCAGGGTCGCGCAGGATCTGGCCGCGTACCTGGATCCACACCCAGTCGCCATCGGCCCGCGCCAGACGGTATTCCGCCTCGTAGCGACTGTCGCTGCCCGCGAAATGGGCCTGGATGCTGGCCTCCATCGCCTCGCGGTCGGCCGGATGCAGCAGGTTCTTCCATGCGGTCACGTCGGTGATGCGATGATTGAGCGGCCGCCCCAGGATCAGGCTCCAGCGTCCGTCATAGGCAATACAGCCCGAAGGGATGTCCCAGTCCCACAGCGCCAGCGAGCCGCCCTCCAGCGCCAGCGTCAGACGCTCCTCGCTTTCGGCCAACCTCGCCTGTGCTTCGTGTTGGGCCGTGACGTTGTTGAGCGCCAGCACGAGGCCCAGCCGCGGATCGGGCGCACAAGCCACGCTCAGCGACAGCCAGCGGGCGGGTCGTTCCGGTTCAGCTGGCTGGTGCAGCAAGATGCCATGCAGCCGCTGGCCGGCGCCCAGCGTGAGCCAGCGAGCGATCTCGGTCAGGCGATGCACACCGTCGGTGCTGGCCATCAGCGGTCCGCACACTTCGGCCAGGGTCCGGCCCGCCAGAGTGTCGGCCAACAGCAGCCGGTGTGCCGTGGCGTTGGCCTCCATGATGCGTCCGGATGGGTCCACCATCAGTACACCGGCCGGGACGATGTCGTATATCGTCTGCAGCAGGTGCTGCTGCCGTACCTGGCGCATCAGCAGCCAGTTCACCAGCGCGCCGAAGCTGAGGAACACCAGCGTGCCCCACAGCCCGCGCCAGCGAGCGGAGTGGATCTGCGCCTCCACCGGGCGCAGCACATCCTCGCGGTCCAGACCCACGATCGCCACCAAGGGCAGACCCGGCACGCGTTGCCAGCCGTTGATGCGCAGGATGCCATCGGCGATCGAGGTGGCAGCGTACAGGCCGGAAGCCTCACGGCGCTGACGCAGGAAGGGGCGATCGGGCGGCACCTTGCGCCCCAGCACCGGGTTGTTGCCGGGCGATTGGGCCAGATAGGTGCCATCCTCGCGCAGCAGCGAGATCATGTCGTGCGGACCCGCCTGAATCTGACCGAACAGCCGGCTGATGTAGTCGGGGCTGACAGAGGCCACCAGTACGCCGCGGAACACGCCGTCCTGCAGCACAGGACGGGAGAACTGCAGGCTCCAGCGGTGCGATACCCGACCCAGCACCGGGGCACTGATGTACAGACGGGGCGTGCCGCCCTTCAGGTGGGCACGGAAGTGTGGCCGGTCGGCAATCGATACCCGGGGCGCATGGCCCAGGCTGGAGTAGATGATCCGGCCGCTGGCATCGGCCAGCGCCAGCTGCAGGAAGGTACCGTCCGGATAGGCTTGCATCACGGTGGCCACGCTTTCGTCGAGCCGGGCCGTGCCGCCATCGTTATAGCTGGCGATCAGGCTCTGCAGCACGAAGTCCAGGCCTTGGGCCATCGTGTTGACCTGGACAGCAACCGCGCTTGCAGTATGGGTGGCACGTGCCGCCGCCTTGTCCAGGGCGTTCTGGCGCAAGGTGTGGTGGGCCAGCTCGAGCGATCCCCAGTAGAGGGCGAGCAGGACGAGGAGCAGTGCGGGGAAGGCCAGCCATCGGGCAAGGTGCAGCCTGCCGCGCCACGCAGGAGCGGGAGAGGGCGGCACCGTGTTCATGCGGTCAGCTTCATGGGCAGGGGTTGAAAGACAATGAAGCAACCATTATCCGGTGCAAAAACCGGACAAACCTTGATCTATTACGGATGTGGCCGGTATTGGACGTGCGGCCGTGCCAGGCGCATGAAGCGCTCTGGCGCCTCCAGCGGGGCGAAGCCCAGCGTTCGGTAGAAGGGCCGGGCCTCGCGCGAGACCAGCAGGAAGTGCCGCAGGTCCTGCAGGTCCGGATGGGCCAGCACCGCCGCCATCAGCCCGCGTCCCACCCCTCGGCCGCGCCAGCCGGGCAGCACGAACACATCGGAGAGATAGGCAAAGGTGGCGCGGTCGGTGATGACGCGCGCGAACCCTACCTGCTCCGGGCCGGCATAGGCACCAAACGGCAGGGAGTGTTCCAGGGCACGGCAGATGCGTCCGGCTGACTCGCCCCGGGCCCAGGCGGATTCCTGCTGCAGGAAGCGCACGATGGCCGCGATGTCCAGCCGGGCCGGGTCACAGGAGTATTCGATGGCAGCCATGGCATACCCTTGAGCAGGAGCAAGGGCGGCAGGCTAGCAGCAGCGTGTCACGCCAGTATGACAGCCAGGCGCGGCCCCAGCAGCGCCAGCAGCAGCAGGATGGTTTCGGACACTTCAATGCCCGCTCCGAGGCAGTCACCGGTCATGCCGCCAAGGCGACGGTAGAGATAAAGCCCCCAGCCCGCCAGTACCAGCGGAGCCGTCAGCAAAACGGGGGCAGCCCAGGCAGACGCTGCGGCCAGCCCCACGACAGCCGCCCAGAAGGTGGGCCAGTGCGTGCGCCACGCAAAGCGCTCGCCACTGCCGGGTGCCAGCGGGGGCAAGCAGGCCGACCAGGCCACGGCACCCAGCCGCGCCCAGGCGGGCACCAGGATCAGCACCGCTACGTTGGCCGAAGGCTGCTGCGCCAGCCCGTGCAGCAGGACGAGCTTGGACAGCAGGGCCAAGCCCAGCGCCAGCACGCCGAAACTGCCGACATGGGGGTCCTTGAGCACGGCGAGGAAGCGGTTGCGGTCGCGGTGGGCCGCACCCAGGGCATCGGCCAGGTCGGCCAGGCCGTCCAGGTGCAGCCCACCGGTGACCCACACCCACAGCACCAGGGCGAGCAGGGCGGCCAGCCATGCATCCACCAGGCTGCCCGCCAGCCATCCTGCGGCCACCACCCCGCCCACCAATAGCCCGACCGGCGCGAACCAGCGTGCGCTGTCGGCGAGCCAAGCCGGATCGAAAGTCTTCAGTTGCGGCGTGGGCAGACGGGTGAGGAACTGGATGGCCAGAATCAGGCTGCGCATGGGCCTTCCAGGCGGGTAAGGTAGGCGGGATGACCGGAGAGGATGGACAGCTGGGCATAGCCGCCCCGCGGCACGTTGATCAGCCGGGCACTCTCCAGTGAGAGATCGAGAAGTTCGGCCAGCAGGACCCCGATGACGCCGCCGTGGGTGACCAGCACCCGATGGCTGCCCCGTGCGCTGCACATCCAGGCGGTAAAGCCCGCCAGCACACGGGTGCGAAACGCCTCCACCGTCTCGGCCCCCGACACTGTCAGCGTGCCTTCGGCCAGACGACGGCTCCAGTCCGGGGTCTCCTCCGCCAGCTTGGACAGCGGGCGGCCGTCCCAAGGGCCGAAGTCCAGTTCCGCGAAGCGCTCCTCCACGACGAGCGGCACCGCTGCCGTCACCGCCTGCGCCACCGAAAACGTACGGCAACGCGCCAGCGGGGAAGTGGCCATCGCGGTGACCGGGGCAATCCGTGTCAGTTGCTGCCAGCTTTCCTGCATCTGCAGAAGCCCGGTGTCGGTCAGGGGCAAGTCGCGCCTGCCGACCAGGGTGCCGCCATGGTCGATCTCGCCATGGCGCAGCAGGGTCAGCGTGTACGGGTGCATGTTCATGCGTCGCGCCCGGACACCCCGGCCTCGTCGAAGGTGGCCATCTGATCGTGCAACGTCAGCGCCAGACGGATCAACGGCAGGCACACTGCTGCGCCGGTGCCCTCACCCAGTCGCAGGCCCAGCCCTACCAGCGGGTCCAGCCCCAGGGCCCACAGCGCGGTGCCGTGTCCGGCCTCGTCCGAACGATGGCTGGCCAGCAGCCACGGCGCCACGGCTGCATCGATCGCCACAGCTGCCAGGGCTGCGGCCGTGGCGATGAAGCCGTCCACCAACAAGGGCACGCCCGATGCCGCACCTTCGAGATAGAAACCAGCCATGGCTGCGATCTCCAGCCCCCCCAGCTCGGCCAGTACGTCCAGAGGTCTGGGCTGGCGACGTTGGCCGAAGCGGGCCAGCGCGTCTGCCACCACCCGTCGCTTGTGAGCCAGCGTGCTGTCGTCCACCCCGGTGCCGCGTCCTACGGCCACTTCGGGCAGCGCACCGGTCAGGGCACACAGCAGGGCGGCGGAGGGGGTAGTGTTGCCGATACCCATCTCGCCGGCAATCAGCAGCGTGGCGCCGGCCTCCACCGCCCGGCGGGCCGCAGCCTGGCCGACGGCGAGGGCGGCCGCGCACTCGGCAGGCGTCATCGCTGCCGCGCGCCGCAGGTTGCCGCTGCCACGGCGGACCTTGGCATGGACGATTGGTAGTGCAGAAAGGTCGGCATCCACCCCCACGTCCACCACTTCCAGCCGCGCCTGCTCGGCACGGGCCAGCACGCAGATGGCGGCACCACCGGCCACGAAGTTCTTTACCATCTCCGCAGTGACGGCCGAGGGGTAGGCCGATACGCCTTCCGCCGTTACGCCGTGGTCGGCGGCAAACACGGTGATGGCTGCCTGGGGCGGTTGTGGCCGTTCACGCCGCTGAAAGCCGGCAAAGCGGCAGGCCAGGTCTTCAAGTCGGCCGAGGCTGCCGGCCGGCTTGGTCAGGCGCGCCTGGCGTGCGCGGGCAGCCGTTTGGCTTTCTTCGCACGGTGGCGCAATGGGGGAGGGGGTCCAGGTTTTCATCGTCCGCACGTTAAGCCTGCCGCGCGCCGAATGCAACGCCCGTGGCGGCGCAGCTCTGAAAAAGCCGGCCCTTTTGCACGGGCCGCGGCTATAATTCCGGTCCAGCAGGTGCCCGCCATGGCGGGTGAAACGGGAAGCCGGTGCAAGACCGGCGCTGCCCCCGCAACGGTAAGGCCTGGCACGCAGGTGCCCAGGGACGCTCGAAAATGCCACTGCCCCGATGTCGGGCGGGAAGGCGCGTACCCGCAAGGCCGAGCCCGGAGACCGGCCTGCGCACGGCTGCTGCCCGGAAGGCAGGGCCGCCAGGAGCATCGCGGGGAGGCGATCATCCGGAAGCCGCGCTGCCCATTCTGTGTCCGCGCCGCGCGCCCGGCGTCCTGTCCCGCACTCCTGTCAAGCCAGACATCATCAGGGAGTGTTTTCATGTCCTCGCATTGCCTCAGGACGACTGTTGCCGTCGTTGCTGCCACTTTTTGCGGCCCAGTACTGGCCGCCGCCTTGCCCGTCTTTCAGGGCGAACCGGTGGAAGTATCCGCCACCCGTGTTCCCGTTGCCGTCTCCGCGCTGCCCGCCAGCGTGACCGTGATCGACCGTGCCGCCATCGAAGCGAGCCCGGCCCGCACGTTGGCCGAACTGCTGTCGCTGCAGGCTGGCGCGCATGTGCGTACCGGTGCCTCGCCGCATGCCGTGGTGGATCTGCGCGGCTTCGGCATGGCGGCCTCCAGCAACACGCTGATCCTGGTCGACGGAGTGCGTCTGACCACTAACGACCTGGCTGCTCCGCGGCTGGATACCGTGTCGCTGCCCCAGGTAGAGCGTATCGAGATCCTGCGCGGCAGTGGTGCCGTGCAGTACGGCAGTGGCACCACCGGCGGCGTGATCAATATCGTTACCCGCAAGGCTGCGGCCGGCGTGCACGGCAACCTGCTGGCCGAGGCCGGCAGCGACGACCGGCGCCGTGGCGCCGCCCGGCTGACGGTAGCCGGCCCCGTGGCCGACATCGCGCTCTACGCCGACGGCATCCGCGACGATCACACCCGCCGCAACGCCAGCGAGACCACCGACCTGCTCGGAATGGTGGCTGGATGGAACTATTCCACCGGCCGTCTGGCGCTGACGCTGGAACAGAACAGTCAGCGCCTCGGTCTGCCCGGGCCGCGCCGCGTCAACCCGGGGACCGGGCTGGACGAGTACGGCCGTGATCCCTCCGGCAGCCGCACCCCGGCCGACTACGCCGACAGCGATACCACCCGCAGTCAGCTGCACTGGCAGCAGGCCTTGGGCGAGGCCATGCTGTACGTGGATGTGGCACGCCGCGACAAGGACAGCTTTGCCTTCTTCGGCGATTACGATTACGGCGGTGCCTACAACAGCACCGATCGGCGCAGCCTGAAGGAGCAGTCGGTCGCACCGCGCGTCCGCCTGCCGTTCACTCTTGCCGGGCAGGCCCAGACGCTGGTGGTGGGCGGTGAGTGGCTGCGGGGTGAGGTCAACAACAGTGAGGCCGGTTTCGAGGCCCCGCGCCGCAGCCGCCAGACGCAACAGGCGATGTTCCTGGAGCAGTCGGGCGTCCTGGGCCCCTATGCCACCCAGTACACCTTGGGCGTGCGTCGTCAGAAGAGCGAGGACAGCATCCACTTCAGCGATGCTACCCCCGGGCTATCGCAGGCGCATACCCTGTCGGCCTGGCAGGCCGGCCTGCGGCAGAACCTGGGCGGGGCAGCGGTCTACGCCAAGGTTGGCCGAAGCTTCCGCCTGGCCAATGCCGACGAGCTCGTGGCCACCGGTAACCGGCTGCTCGCGCCCCAGACCTCGCGTGACACCGAGGTGGGTGTGGAGTGGCAGGATGCCACCCGCTACGCACGCCTGGCGCTTTACCAGAGCGACCTGAAGAACGAGATCCACTATTCGCCCTACGACCCCTACGCCTGCGCTTGGGGCACCTGCAATGGCTACAACCGCAACCTCGACCCCACCCGCCGGCGCGGGGTGGAGCTGGAGGGCCGCTGGGCCGTCTCCGACAGCGTGCGCCTGACTGGTCAGTACACCTATCAGGACGCCACCTTCCGCGAAGGCCAAGCCGGTACTGTGCCGCTGTCGGGCCGTACCGTGCCCATGGTGCCGTCGCATCTGGCCAGCCTCGGGCTCTCTTGGCAGGCGACCCCGCGCAGCCTGCTGGCCGCCGACCTGCAGTATGTAGGCGAGCAGTTCATGGACAACGACCAGGGCAATACCCTGGGGCGCAAGTTGGACGACCACACCGTGCTCAACCTGAAATACCGCTATCAGATGCGCGACATCACGGTGGAGACCGGTGTGAGCAATGTGCTGGACGAGCAGTACGCCAGCTATGGCATCCGCAGCATCTACGGCTCCAATTACAACCTCTATCCTGCTGAGCGCCGCACCTGGTACCTGCGCACGCAGTACAGCTTCTGAGCATGCTGCACCTGATAACGGGCGGGGCACGCTCGGGCAAGAGCGCCCTGGCCGAGACCTTGGCTGGCCGCCATGGCGGGCCGGTCAGCTGTCTGGTTACGGCCGATGTGCGCGATACCGAGTTCGCCGCCCGTGTAGCGGCACACCGCGCCCGCCGGCCTGCGGGCTGGCAGGTGGTCGAGACGGGACAAGGCTTGGCCGAAGCCCTGTCGCAGCACGCCCGTCCCGACGGCGTGCTGCTGGTGGACTGCCTGGGTATGTGGCTGATGCGCTTCCTCGACGACGTGTCCGGCTTCGACAGCGAGGCCTACGCGTGGGCCCGCGCCGCCCTGCTGGCCACGCTGGTGCGCCTGCCGGGCACGGTGCTCGTGGTCACCAACGAGATCGGCTGGGGGGTGGTGCCCTTGGGTGCCGCCAGCCGTCTTTTTGTCGACGAACTGGGTCGGCTCAACCAGGCCGTGGCCGCCCTGGCTGACCGTGCGACACTGGTCACCTGCGGTTTGCCCCTGGAGCTGAAATGAGGTCCCTGTTGTTGCTGTTGTCGCTAGCCTGCCTGCCAGCCCTGGCGCTGGATGCCGTGGACGGCACCGGCAGGCGTCTCGCGCTCGCGCGCCCCGCCAGTCGCATCGTTTCCCTCGCCCCGCACGCAACCGAACTGCTGTTCGCGGCCGGGGCAGGGCCCCGGGTGGTGGGCGTGGTCGACTACAGCAACTGGCCCCCCGCCGCGCAGCGCCTGCCCAAGGTGGGTGGCCTGAGCGGCATCAGCCTGGAAGCGGTGCTGCGGCTGCGCCCCGATCTGGTGGTGGTTTGGCGTGACGGTACCTCGCCCCGCGATATCGCCCGGCTGGAAGATCTGGGCATTCCAGTGTTTATCAGCCATCCGCTGGCCTTGCCGGACGTCGCGCGCGAACTGGTCGCCCTGGGCACGCTCGCCGGTAGTGCCCCCCAGGCGGAGGTGGCTGCGCGCCAGTACCGCGAACGGCTGACGGCGCTGGAGCGCACCTACGCGCACCGGCGGCCGGTGCGGGTGTTCTTCCAGATCGGCGAAGCGCCTCTCTTTACTGTTAGCGACCAGAGCTTCGTCGGCTCGCTGATCCGACTGTGCGGCGGCATCAACGTCTTTGGCCGGCTGTCCCTGCCTGCCCCCCAGGTCAGCCTGGAGGCCGTGGTGGCGGCACGCCCCGAGGTGATCGTTGCCACCGATCCGGCCCCGCTACGGCGCTGGGATGCCTGGCCCGCTGTAGCGCGCGGACAACGGTTCGTGGTGGCCGCCGACCCCGTCAGCCGCCCAGGTCCCCGGCTGGCTGAAGGGGCGGCCGAGCTCTGCCGGCGCATTGATGCGGTGCGGTCCCGCCCGGGTTTGACGCCGCCCTGATGGCTTGGCTATCCTCGCGCCCATGGAACACGAACTCGAATATCTGGAAACACGGGTGCAGGCGCTGATCGCGCGCATTGCCGAACTCGAAACCCAGAACGGCCGTTTTGCCGAGGCGCTCGCCCGCGCGCTCAAGGACAATGCCGAACTGCAGTTCCGTCTGGAGGACACGCGTCGCCGTGTGGCCGGCCTGATCGAACGGCTGCCGGCTGCGGAGGAAACCCATGAGTGATACCGTGCAGGTTGAAGTTTCGCTGCTGGGTCGCCATTTCACCATTGCCACCCCCCCCAGCGAACGCGAGACTCTCGAAGAAGCCGTTCGCCTTCTGGGCGAGAAAATTGCTACCATACAATCACATGGTCGCATCGTGGATGCAGACAAGATCGCGATCATGGCTGCGCTGAACATTGCCCATGATTTGCTTAAAACAAACCTAGGCGAAGGCTTGGAAATGGCCCAGTTTCAGCGTAAGATTCGTTCCATGGCCGATGCAGCCGACGCTGCGCTCGGCACGGTCCGCCCGGTCTCCGGGCAGGCCTGAACCGCGGGTTTCGTTTAAATCCCCCTGCGGTGTACGTGATGGCACATAATTCCTTTGAACCAATGCGTTCGCTTGGTTGCTAGCATCTGCTGCGCAGGTGCGTCGCGTCCTCCGGGATGCGCCCGAAGCGCGAGGCCGGCGACCCCCTGGAAACAGGGTTCAAGCGGATTACGCCAGAACGACACTCGCGGGGGGATCCCCATTCCTCCCTGCGGTCATGCACGACACCTCTCCCCCCCCTGACAAAGCCAGCCTGCGCCGGACGCTGCGCCGCCGACGCATGGCGCTCACGGCTGCCGAACGCCGCCGCGCCGCATTGGCCGTCGCCCGCCACGCCCGTCGTTTCATCGGTCGCGGCCGACGGCTGGGCGCGTACCTGGCGTGCGGTTCGGAACTTGATCTGGAGCCGCTGATGAGCGAGGCACTCTTTCGAGGGGCGCGACTGTTCCTGCCGGTGATCCCGGCACGTGGCCGACGACTGTGGTTCTCCGCGCTGGGCGCGCAGGACCGCTGGTACCTGCATCCCCGCTACCGCATTCCCGAGTACGATGGCCCGCGCCGGCGCGCTGAGCGTCTGGACGTGCTGTTCGTGCCGCTTTTGGGCGTGGACGCGTCCGGCTACCGTATGGGACAGGGTGGCGGCTTCTACGACGCGACGCTGGCTTACCTGGCCCGCCGGCGCCATTTCCGCAAGCCCCTGCTCGTGGGGGTGGCCTACGACTGCCAGCGGGTGTCCGTCCTCCCGCGTGAACCTTGGGACATCCGCCTTGACTACCTTGTCACCGAGTCCGGCTGCTGGCGGTTCGGCCGACCTTTGCCTGCCGTAGCGCCGGTGTCCGCCCCGATTGCATAAAGCCGCCTGGCCGGCCACAATCGGCAGCTCCCTTTTTCTTTCCGGGCCGAGCCGTGCGCTACTGGCTGATGAAATCCGAACCCGACGACCTCTCCATCGACGACCTGGCTGCCGCGCCGGCGCAGGCTTTCGAATGGACCGGCGTGCGCAACTATCAGGCACGCAACTATATGCGCGACCTCATGCAACCGGGTGACCGGCTGCTGTTCTGGCACTCCTCCTGCCCGCGCCCGGGCATTGCAGGGTTGGCCGAAATCGTGGCTGCGGCCGGGCCGGACAGCAGCCAGTTCGACCCCGGCAGCCCCTACTTCGACCCCCGTTCCGACCCATCCAGTCCCCGCTGGTTGAGCGTGTCGGTACGTTTCGTGGCGCGCACGCCGCTGGTGTCGCCGGCCGAGCTGCGCCGGCATCCTGCCCTGGCCGACATGGTGGTGCTGCGCCGTGGCAACCGGCTGTCCGTCATGCCGGTGACGGCGCAGGAATGGAACTACCTCATGGAAGAAGTGCTGTGATGGCCTTGCACGAGCTGTTCGGCCTGCTGCCCGCTCCCGGCCTGCTGCTGGCCCTCGTCTGCGCCGGCGTGGTGGCCGGCTTCCTGGCCGGCCTTCTGGGCGTGGGAGGCGGGCTCGTCATCGTGCCGGCGCTGGTGTGGGTGCTGGAAGCGGCCGCGCCCGGCGGTGCCCATGTTCAGCATCTGGCGGTGGGTACGTCGCTGGCGGTGATGGTGTTCACCAGCTTTTCCAGCGTGCTGGCACACCACCGGAAGGGTGCGGTGGACTGGAGCATCGTGCGGCGGATGGTGCCGGCCATGGTGATCGGCACTTTCGCAGGCGCCCAGATCGCCGGCAGCATCCCCAGCCAAGCCCTCAAGTGGTTCTTTGTCGCGTACGCCTACGTGATCGCTGCCCAGATGTACTTCAACCTCAAGCCGGCGGCCAGTCGCACCATGCCCGGCGCGGCTGGCACTTTTGCGGCCGGCGGGGTGATCGGCGTGGTGTCGAGCTTTGTCGGCATCGGCGGGGGCTCGATGAGCGTGCCCTTCATGACCTGGTGCAATGTGCCCATCCACCGGGCCATTGCCACCAGCGCTGCGCTGGGCTGGCCGATCGCGGTGTCGGGCGCGCTGGGCTATCTGGTCAGTGGCCGCGCCGCCGCCGGCCTGCCGTGGGGCTCGGTGGGCTTCGTCTACTTGCCGGCCATGGTGGTACTGCTGGCGGTGACGGTATGCTTCGCGCCGCTGGGCGCGCGGATGGCCCATCGCCTGCCGGTGGCCCGGCTCAAGCGGGTGTTTGCCCTCCTCATGGTAGTGATGGCTTCGGAAATGCTCTGGTCGCTGCTCCGAGCCGGATGATGCCGGGCGCTACCCTGGCGCCCCTTATCGGCCCGGCCTGCTCGCGGCTATAATGGCCCGACCGAATTCCCCGCTTTTCAAGCCTTTTCACAAAAAGATCACCATGCAAGAACATTACAGCCCGCGCGAAATCGAGTCGGTCGCGCAACAGAAATGGGAACAGACTGCCGCCTTCCGTGCCGTGGAGGATGCCAGCCGTCCCAAGTACTACGCCCTGTCGATGTTTCCCTATCCTTCGGGCAAGCTGCACATGGGCCACGTGCGCAACTACACCATCACCGACGCGCTGGCGCGCTACATGCGCCTGCAGGGCTACAACGTGCTGCAGCCGATGGGCTGGGATGCCTTCGGCCTGCCGGCGGAAAACGCTGCACTGAAGAACGGTGGCGCACCGGCGGCCTGGACCTATGCCAACATCGATACCATGCGCGGCCAACTCAAGAGCCTGGGGTTCGCCATCGACTGGGCGCGTGAACTGGCCACCTGCAAGCCGGACTATTACCGCTGGGAGCAGTGGCTGTTCACCCGTCTTTTCGAGAAAGGCGTGATCTACAAGAAGAACGGCGTGGTGAACTGGGATCCGGTGGACCAGACCGTGCTGGCCAACGAGCAGGTGATCGACGGTCGTGGCTGGCGCTCGGGTGCGCTGGTGGAGAAGCGCGAGATCCCGATGTATTACTTCGGCATCACCCAGTACGCCGAGGAGCTGCTCAATGATCTGGACAAGCTGGATGGCTGGCCGGAGCAGGTCAAGACGATGCAGCGCAACTGGATCGGCAAGAGCTACGGCGCCGACGTGGTGTTCGCCTACGATGCCGACAGCATCGGTCACGGAGGCGAGCTGAAGGTCTATACCACCCGCCCCGACACCCTGATGGGCGCCACCTACGTGGCAGTGGCCGCAGAGCATCCGCTGGCCACACAGGCCGCTTCGGCCAACCCTGAACTGGCCGCGTTCGTCGCCGAGTGCAAGAAGGGCGGCGTGTCCGAGGCCGACATCGCCACGCAGGAGAAGCGGGGCATGCCGACCGGCCTGTTCGTGATCCACCCGCTCACAGGCAAAAAACTGCCGGTGTGGGTCGCCAACTACGTGCTGTGGGGCTATGGCGAGGGCGCGGTGATGGCCGTGCCGGCGCACGACGAGCGTGATTTCGAGTTCGCCAACAAGTACGGGCTGCCGATCACGCAGGTGTATGCCCCCCTTGAGGGCGAGGCGCGCTTCGATGCCACCACCTGGCAGGACTGGTATGCCGCCAAGGACGGCCTCAAGACCGTCAACAGCGGCAAGTACGACGGCAAGACGTTTGCCGAAGCCTTTGAAGCCATCGTCGGCGATCTGGAGGCCAAACAGGCCGGCCAGAAGAAGACCCAATACCGCCTGCGTGACTGGGGCATCAGCCGCCAGCGCTACTGGGGCTGCCCGATCCCCATCATCCACTGTCCGTGCTGCGGTGACGTGCCGGTGCCCGAGAAGGACCTGCCGGTGGTGCTGCCCGAGAACGTGATTCCGGACGGCGCCGGCAGCCCGCTGGCCAAGATGCCGGAGTTCTACGAGACCACCTGCCCCAAGTGCGGCGGCGCAGCCCGGCGCGAGACCGACACCATGGACACCTTCGTGGAGTCGAGCTGGTACTACGCCCGCTACGCCAGCCCCGGCTGCACCACCGGCATGGTGGACAAGCAGGCGGCCGATTACTGGCTGCAGGTGGATCAGTACGTGGGTGGCATCGAACACGCCATTCTGCACCTGCTGTACGCGCGTTTCTTCCACAAGCTGATGCGTGATGAAGGGCTGGTGTCGTCGGACGAGCCGTTCAAGAGCCTGCTGACGCAGGGCATGGTGGTGTGCGAGACCTTCTACCGCGACCTACCCAACGGCAGCAAGGACTGGATCGCCCCGCAGGACGTGGTGCTGGAACGCGACGGCAAAGGCAAGATCGTGGCAGCCACACACCGCGTGGACGGTCAGCCGGTGGCGATCGGTGGCATCGAGAAGATGTCCAAGTCCAAGAACAACGGCGTTGATCCGTCCGAATTCATCGAAAAATACGGTGCCGACACCGCGCGTCTGTTCATGATGTTCGCCGCCCCGCCCGAGCAGAGCCTGGAGTGGTCGGACGCCGGGGTGGAGGGTGCCTTCCGCTTCCTCAAGCGGCTGTGGAAGGTGGTGCGGGAACATGCCGAGGGCGGCGTGGTGGCGGCCTACAGCGGGGGTGAGCTGGATGCCGGCCTCAAGGCACTGCGCCACAAGCTGCACGGCACCATCCAGAAGGTGGCAGACGATTACGGCCGTCGCCAGCAGTTCAACACCGCCATCGCGGCAGTGATGGAACTGCTCAACACCTACGACAAGACCGACCGCAGCGCTGCAGTCGGTCGCAGCGTGGCGCAGGAAGTGCTGGAGGCAGTGGTCATCGTGCTCTCCCCGATCGTGCCGCACATCGCCGATGCGCTGTGGGCTGCCCTGCGTCCGGGCACCGAGCTGCTGGAACAGGGTTGGCCGAAGGTGGATGAGGCTGCGCTGGTCAAGAGCGAGGTGGAGCTGATGGTGCAGGTGAACGGCAAGCTGCGCGGCAGCGTGACCGTGCCGGCGGATGCCCCACAAGACGTTATCCAGGGGGCTGCCCTCGCGCACGAGAATGTACTGAAGTTCATGGAAGGCAAGCCGGCGCGCAAGGTGATCGTGGTGCCGGGGCGTCTCGTCAATATCGTGGTATAAGCCGCAGTGCGGCCCGGGCCGGGGCAACCCGGCCTTTTTTTCAGGAGACGACGCATGACCCGTCTGATGCAGTGGACCTTCGCCGTATTGGTGATGGTCGGCCTCTCGGCCTGCGGCTTCCATCTTCGGGGCCTGTCGGGCCCGGCCCGGCCGCTGCCATTCACCGCACTGTTCGTATCGCTGGAGAATGTGACGCTGGGCGATGCCCTGCTCACTACTCTGCGCCGTGACGAACGCGTGCAGCTCTGGCCGCAGGCCAAGGGCGCCGAGGCAGTGCTGCGGGTGTACGGCGAGGCCAGTGCCCGGGACATCCTCACCATCAACCGCGGCGGCAAGGTCAACGAATACCAGCTGACCTACCGTGTCAGCGCCGAGCTGCTCAAGAACGGCGAACGCTACGGTGCGCCAATGACCATCGTCGTCCGCCGTGAAATGGGCTACTCCGACAAGGATATCTTGGGTAAGGAGCAAGAAGAGGCGATGCTGTGGAACGACATGCGCCGCGACGCCGCCGAGCAGATCGTCACCCGGCTGTCCTTCCTTCGTCCTGACATGCCGCAGCCGGTCGGGACCGCGCATGCCACAAGCCAGCCCTGAGGCGCTGCCGGGGCTGCTGGCTAGAGGGCTGGCCCCGCTTTACCTGATCCACGGGGAGGAGGCGCTGCTGGCGCTGGAGGCGGCGGATGCCATTCGTGAGGCTGCCCGCCAGGCGGGGTATGCCGAACGTGAGGTGTTGACCGCCGAGGGTGACTTCGACTGGTCGCAGCTTGCAGGTGCAGCGGACAGCCTGTCGCTCTTTGCCAGCCTGCGCCTTCTCGAAGTGCGCATTCCCTCAGGCAAGCCCGGCGCCGAAGGCAGTGAGGCACTGGTGCGCCTGGTCGCGCATCCGCCCGCCGACACGGTGACGCTGGTCACCCTGCCCAAGCTGGAACGCACCCAGCTCTCCAGCAAGTGGTTCACCGCGCTCGAGAAGGGGGCGGTGGTGGTGGAAGCACGTCCCGTCAGCCGCACCGACCTGCCTGCCTGGGTGGCGCGGCGACTGGCGGCTCAGAAGCAGTCCATGACCCCGGAGGCGCTTGCTTTTTTCGTCGACCGGGTCGAGGGCAACCTCCTGGCAGCACGTCAGGAGATCGACAAACTGGGCCTGCTGCATCCGCCTGGCGAGCTGAGCCTGACCACCTTGGCCGAAGCAGTGGCCGATGTGGCACGCTTCGATGTCTTCCAGCTCTCGGAAGCCTGGCTCGCCGGTGACGTACCGCGCACGGTGCGCATGATCGACGGCCTGGCCGCTGAAGGAGAGGCGCCGGTACTGGTGCTGTGGGCGTTGACCGAGGAAGTGCGCACGCTGATCCGTCTGCGCCAAGGGCGCAAGGCGGGCCGTACGGTGCGCGAAATGGCGCGCGAACTCAAGCTGTGGGGGGAGAAGCAGCGCCTGGCCGAGCCAGCGCTGGCGCGGTTGGGCCCCCGGGCCCTGATGGAAGCATGGGCGGAGTGCGCACGCATCGACCGCATCATCAAGGGCATTGAGCCGGGCGAGGCCTGGTTTGCACTGCGCGCCCTGGGCGTGCGCCTGGCAAGCTGACGTCGGCCTGCGGGCCCTGCCATTTACTGCCAGCCACGAAATCCTTCGTGGCTTTTTCTTTCTTTTTTCAGATCGGGCACGGTAATTGCTCATTTATGCGTGCACACACGCCATCGCGTGCCGCTCGTCTGGCTCTGAAATTACACAAATGCTCCCACAGGCATTAGGAAGAAAGGTTGGTAAGAGTATGCAGTCCGCCTCGATGACTCTCCCCGTTGTACAGGCTTTCAACCCCATCTGCGTGGCAGAAGGCCGTACCCGCAGCAAGATCGTGCTCGTAGAGCTGGTCCATCAGGCGCTGGACGTACTGCTGCTGGCGGAAGACTCGCGTCTCGTTCACTGGGATGGTCGCATTCTGCGCCTGCACAAGCTCACTTCGCGCAAGGCTCGGCAAATTTTACAATCTCCTGAAGACTTCCCCGGCTTTCTCGGGGTGTTCAATCACAAGGCCATGTACCGCGACATCGCGGAACCGCTAGGCGACCTGCTAGGCGTTCGCCTCTAAGATCATGATTCTGCTGGCGAAAACCGCTGTCCTGCCTGAGGGCGGGACAGCGGGGTACGCCCGCGGAAGGGGCCGGTAAGGTTTACCGGTGGTAGGGTTGGCCGAAGCGTTGCCTAAGCCATTGCCCGCTTTACCCCTCCCGATTTGACTGTGGATGCGCCCCCAGCCGATTTCCCCCGGCTGGGGGTTTTCCTTGTGTGCAGGGCCGAAATGGTGCTGTCCTGGCACGCAAGCGTCTGTTTAAAAAGGGAAAAATAATGTAAACGGGCGCCTCCGACTAGGGAGGGCGCCCGTTTTCGTGCGCAGGAGCCAAACAGCTCGCCGCTTAGAGTGCGTCCGGGGAAATGGTAAAACTTACACGTCCGCCCGGCTTCTTGCGGCCCACTGTTTTCTCGAGCCCGGAAGCGCCGGGGCCGGCATAGGGTTGACCATACGAAGCCATCACCTTGGCGACGTAATCGCGCGTCTCGCGGTAAGGGGGGAGCGTTTTGCCATATTTCTGGACCGCGCCTTCGCCCGCGTTGTAAGCCGCGAGCACCCGCGGCAGGTCATTGCCGAACTGTGACAGCAGGAAGCGCAGGTAGCGCGCGCCAGCCTTGAGGTTCTGGCGTGGATCGTTGAGGTTGGTGACACCGAAGCGCTCGGCCGTGGCCGGCATCACCTGCATCAGCCCCACCGCGCCCTTGGGCGAGAGGGCCTGGGCGTTGTAGCCGGATTCGACGTTGACGATGGCATGCAGCAGGTCTTCGTCCAGCTTGTGCTCGCGGGCGGTCTGGGCGATCAGCCGGGAAAAGCTGGCCTTCAGGCGAGGGTTGGCCGAAGGCGCCCTGATGGCGGCAGCCAGGCCCCGGCCGGCCACGGCCTTGCCCTCGGGACGGTTCAGGGTGTTGAGTTCCAGGGGCGCGGCGGCGGGGCCATTCCCTTTCCTGAAGAGCTGGTAGCGGCTGTCCACCTGATGATCGGCCAGAAACACATGGCCGTCTTCGTCCACAAAGCCGTACAGATCGGCCAAGGCCATCGGGCTGAATGCCAGACCGGCCAGTAGGGCAAGCAGGAAACGTGGTTTCATGGGCAGAGGGGGTTCCGGTTGGGAGAGCTCTCTAGCTGCGGGCGAAGGACTGGCTTTCAACCCGGGCCGGCCGCGCCCCGTCACTCGCGGTGGTAGGGGTGGTTGTGCAGAATGGACTGCGCGCGGTAGAGCTGCTCGGTCAGAAGAACACGGACCATGCCGTGCGGCAGGGTCAGCGCCGAGAGTTGCAATAGAACGTCGGCACGGGCCTTGAGTTCCGCAGAGAGCCCATCGGCACCCCCGATGACGAAGCACAGATCGTCACCGGCGGCCTGCCAGCCCTTCATTGCCTCGGCCAGCTGCAGTGTGGTCCAGTTGCGGCCGCGCTCGTCCAGCACCACCAGCCGGGCGCGTTGGGGCAAGGCCGCCACCAGACGCGTGTGCTCGGCGGCAATGCCCTTTTCCGCGGTCACGCCGCCGCCGCGCTTCTCGGGCTTGATCTCTTTCAGCTCGAAGCTGATGTCGCGGCCGAAACGCTTGGCGTAGTCCCGGTAGGCTTCATCCACCCAGCGCGGCATCTTGGTGCCAACAGCCAGTACGGTAATCTTCATCGGTGAGACGGTGTGATCCGCAGCGCCCCGCTGGGCGATGGCCACAGAAGGGCAAGTGCAACGGAAGGGTCGGACAGCGTGCCCGACCCGGGGTGCATCAAACGGCCTTCCAGGGCTTGCCGCCCGGCGGTACGAACGAAGGCTTCTCGCCACCCCAGAGGGCTTCGAGGTCGTAGTAGTCGCGAACGGCCGGCAGCATGACATGGACCACCACGTCGCCGGCGTCCACCAGTACCCACTCGCCGCTTTGCTCGCCTTCGGTGCCGACCAGCTCTACGCCAGCTTCCTTGAGCGCCACGCTGACGCTGTTGGCCAAGGCCTTGACCTGGCGGTTGGAGTCGCCGGTGCAGACGATCATGCGCTGGAACAGCGAAGTGAGGTTGGTGGTGTCCAGCTCGATGATGTCCTTGCCCTTGATGTCCTCAAGGGCCTCGACGGCCAGTTTCGCAATATCTTGTACTTCCATGGTGTCCTTGTGTACTCGGTTGGGCGGGGACATGCTGTGCGGCAGAGAGCGTGCCCGGCAGAGGTCCCCTGTAAAGAGCGCGGGCCACGGGGTCGTGGCCCGGTTCGGTGCCGGTGCGCCTAGGGCGTCCGGTACAGGCCGTGGCGGGCAATATAGGCGGCCACGGCCGGTGGCAGCGCATCGGCGACAGAGGCGCCACGGGCCAGCCGGCTACGGATGTCGGTGGCCGACACGTCGACAGGTGGCAGCGCCAGGGGGCGCATTGTACCGGAAGGCGTTCGTTTTGAAAAATCAGTGACTTGGCGTGCCTGCCATTCCGTGGCCACTGCGGGGGGCAGGCGCTCGGCATCGAAGCCGGGGCGCAGCGCCACCGCGATGTTGGCCAGCCCCAAAAGGTCCTGCCAGCGGTGCCAGGTGTCCAGTTGCTCGAGCGAGTCGCCTCCGATCAGGCACCACAGCTCGGCCTGGGGGCCGATTTCCGAGCGCAGTTCGGCCAAGGTTTCCACCGTGTAGGCCGGTCGCAGGCGTGCCACTTCCCGGCCATCGGCAACAAGCCCCGGCTCGTCGGCCAACGCCAGCGTCACCATCGCCAGCCTGTCCTGTGCCGAGGCTTGGGGGCCTGCCGTGCGGTGATAGGGTTGGCCGGCCGGGATCAGTCGCACCTCGTCCAGTCCGAGTTCATCGCGGAACGCCCGCGCCATCCGTAGATGGGCCTGGTGTACCGGGTCGAAAGTGCCGCCGAAGCAGCCCAGCCTGCGTGTCATGCGGCCTGGCTGGTGCGGCCGGCGTAGCCGTCGACGATCACCGACAGAGCGCCGGTGGTGGGATGGATCACCATGCCGTGCACCGGTACGTCGTGGGGCATCAGCGGGTGCGAGCGGATCACCTCGACCGTGTGACGCACGCTGTCTTCCACGTTGTCGAAACCCTTAAGCCATTTTTCCAGATCGATACCGGCCCCGCGCAGCGTGGTCAGCGTCTCTTCGCTCACGCCCCGGGCACAGGCGCTGTCCAGGATGTGCTGCGGGTCGATGGCGCGCATGCCACAGTCGTGGTGGGCCACGACGCAGATTTCTTCGGCCCGCAGCTCGTAGACCGCCACCAGCAGGCTGCGCATCACCGAGCCCCACGGGTGGGTGACGAGCGCGCCGGCGTTCTTGATCAGCTTGGCGTCGCCGTTCTTCAGTCCCATCGCCTTGGGCAGCAGCTCGACCAGACGCGCATCCATGCAGGCCAGGACCGCCAGGCTTTTGTGCGGAAACTTGTCGGTCTTGAACTGCTCGTATTCGCGGTTGGTTACGAAGGACTGATTGTGTTCGAGTACCTGAGACAAGATGGTCATGTGTTCTCCTGTTCTGCATGGGGCGGCGGGCCGGACGCCGGCCGCCTGAATTGGTGCGTTTGCTCTACAAACGTCTGGCGGGCGCAATGCTACCACGCCTGCCCGGCCTGCCAACCCCGATTGGCACAGGGTTTTGCGTCAGGTCAGGGTGTTGCCGCCGCGGGCGGCAGGCGACACCGGCCCAATGCTGGCGCGCCTTGCTTCTTGGTTTTTAAGGCTGGTCGACCGGTTGGCCGAAGCCCCGTGTAGCCCTGTCACACGACCCCCGCCATCTATCGGGCGCCTGCGGCCCGTGCAGCGGGGCCGGTGCTTACGGCTTGGCAGAACACCCGCCGTGGGGGGCGTACCGCTGCGTTCGGTCGCACCGCCTCGTGGTGTTGTAGGTGCGCATAAAGCGCCCGGCCTGCCGGCCCCCGGCTAAAAACCGCTGCCGCATCCAGGGCTGAGCTAGAAGGCGTTCGCTGCCGGCGTCACTGCGCCGTACTGTTCCGGAAGCACTGTCGCCAGTGGGGTAGAGCGTACTGTTTGCAGCGGTGTGCCGAGGTGGGGGATGTTTACCTGCAGCGTCCCTTCGGCGATCCCCAGGCCGGCGATGCCGGTGTCTTTCACCCAGTGGCCAGCGTGTGGAGCTTGCGTACTTCCAGGCCAAGTTCCGCAGGACCAAGGTTGGCCGAAGCCTTCGGCCAACCTTGGCCGGTCAGGGCTTAGTGTAGGCGGAGGGCGTCGATGCCCTGGCGTGCACCACGTTACCTCCGGTCGCAAGGCGCAGTCCGTCACAGACAGTGGCGAGGACCAAGGGGGTGATGCCCGGCGCCTGGCGTGTTGCGCTCTGCTGGGTGCTTAACATCGAGCGTATCCCCAAGCGTCTGTAGACGCTGAAGAAACGGGCACAGAGGGGACGTACGCAGCCACAAGGAGCGACAGTGTGGCACTGCGAAGGCCGATGCCGCCCCCTGCCAGCGCGACACCGACGTACGCGAGCCGTGACTGAGCACCCTGCGCAGGAGAAGAGCGTGGCCAGCAACGAGATCGGCAACAGGGCGTAGCTACTGCGGAGGCTGCCCGGCCTCTACGATCAGGCAGCCCGCGCCGGGGTCTTGCTCTAATCCGGTCGTATCCTGTAAGGAGGGGTGGCTTGCCGCGGGAAGGGCGCGTCCTGCGTGGCCACCGTACCTTACCAGCGCGAAGCGTGGTCTTCCGTCACGCCCGTCAGCCCCTCCACCCAGCGGCGGGCACCGGTGAGCGGGTGCACCACGGTGCCGCTGAAGGTGCCCACCGGCTGCACGTAGCGGCTGGCGGCCAGCCAGTAGTTGCGGTCTTCGCGGCGCATGCCCTCCGGAGTGAAGACGAGGTCGAGGCAGCCATCATCGGTACGGATCGTCCACGGACGCATCGGGTCGGTCTGCTCGAAGGTGAAGTGGGCCGCACCGGCGCGGAAGAGTTCGCCGTCGATCCACAGCGCGTTTTCCGCATCCCCCATGAAGCCCGCTTGCAGGTTGAAGCCGATGTCCGGTCGGTGGGCACTGGCCCACTGCCAGGCGGTATTTCGGGCCAGGAGTCCGTCGGAAGCGTCCAGGCTGGCGTGGGCGCCGTCCAGCGAGTAGCGGGCCCTGCCGGTGTCCACAAAGCCGCTGATCTCGAGCGCACCCGTCTTGTGGGTGGAATGGGCCAGCCAGTTGGCCGGGGCGATCGCTGCCATCACCGGCGCGTCAGCCGGCAGATGCACGTGCGCAGCCAGGCACAAGCCGGGCGCATCCACGGCCAGCACCAGCCGCTCGCCTTCCCGGGCCCAGTCCAGCGTCAGGCGCCGGTGGCGGAAGCGGGCAGTGCCAAAGGGACGGCTTTCCAGCCGCGCCGTGCCGGGCAGACCGTTGGCCGAAGCCGAGGCCGCTACCTGCCGGGTA
Organism: Gulbenkiania mobilis; assembly: GCA_004346645.1. Taxonomy (GTDB): domain Bacteria; phylum Pseudomonadota; class Gammaproteobacteria; order Burkholderiales; family Chromobacteriaceae; genus Gulbenkiania; species Gulbenkiania mobilis. The sequence goes on along the minus strand of SMDA01000004.1, from coordinate 302,914 downwards.
TCGCGGTCGAACAGGTAGGCGAAGGCGGCGCTGGTCCAGCCGGCATCCACGATGGCCAGTCCCACGAAGAAACGGGTGTGGGCGATGCCGGCATACTGCCAGCGCTTGTGGTGCAGCCGGCGGGTCAGCCTCTTGGCAGTGGGCGCCTTCAGGCGCTGCCACGAGAGCGTTTCGATCCGGCCTTGGTACATGCCGAAGGCCGGTACCCCGCGCGCGTGCACCAGCCGGGCCGGCGCGGGGGGAAGAGAGGAAGACTCCATTCAGACGGAAGGGGCCTTGAACGGGGCCCCGCGTTGTTGAACACCGGTTCAGTCTACAACAGGTTCAAAGGAATCTTTAAATACCGCTGACCGTTGTCCTCGGGTGGCGGCAGATGGCCGGCGCGGATGTTGACCTGCACCGAAGGCAGCATCAGTGCCGGAGGCGGTAGTGTGCGGTCGCGCGCGTGCCGCAGTGCCACGAAGCGGGCCTCGTCGATGTCGTCCCGCAGGTGGAGGTTGGCCGAACGGCTGGCCCCTACGGTGGTTTCGCAGACGGGCCCCCGTCCGGCAGGCGGATAGTCGTGGCACATGAACAGCCGGGTCTCATCCGGCAGTGCCAGCAGACGGCGGGCCGAACGGTAGAGCGTGGCGGCGTCGCCCCCCGGGAAGTCGCAGCGGGCGCTGCCCACGTCAGGCATGAACAGCGTGTCACCCACGAACACCGCGTCCCCCACACGATAGGCCACGTCCGCAGGCGTGTGCCCCGGTACGTGCAGCACCTCGGCCTCCAGCGCCCCGATGCGGAAGGTGTCACCATCGTTGAACAGCTGGTCGAAGGGGCGGCCGTCCGTGGCGAAGTCCGCCCCCAGATTGAAGAGCCTCCCGAAGACCGCCTGCACCTCGCGGATGTGCGCGCCGATGGCGATGCGCCCGCCCACCGTCGCCTGCAGCCAAGGTGCGGCCGAGAGATGGTCGGCATGGGCATGGGTTTCCAGCAGCCACGTCACCGAGAGCCGCTGAGCGTGGATGAAATCCACCAGTTTCTGCGCTGAAAGAGTGCAAGTCCGTCCCGATCTAGGGTCGTAGTCCAGCACCGGGTCTACAATGGCGGCTTCGCCGCCGGGCGCGTCATAAACGATGTGGCTGAAGGTCATGGTGACCGGTTCGAAGAACGATGCGACAAGCGGTTTCATGCGGGCTTCCTCGGGTGAGCCGGATGCGGCGTAAACAATATATTGAAAAATATAATATCCATCAATATAATTTAAGACACAAAGCAGATGAAGGAATCGTCCATGGACGTGAAAGTCTTGCGCTCCAATGCCAGCCGGGCTGCCGCCCTTCTCAAGAGTCTGGCCAACGAAGACCGGCTGATGCTGCTGTGCCAGCTGGTGGAGGGCGAAAAGGCAGTGTCCGAACTGGAGGTGCTCACCGGTATCCGTCAGCCGACGCTGTCGCAGCAGCTGGGCGTGCTGCGCAATGAGGGGTTGGTGGCTACCCGTCGTGAAGGCAAATGGATTCATTACAGCATCGCCAGTCGGGAAGTGTTGCTGATGCTGTCGGCCCTGCATGGCGCCTTCTGCGCCGAGACCGAAGCGGCCCCGGCTGAGGATGGAGCGGTGGTATGAGCATAGACTGGCAAGTTTTCTCTCCCGGACCGGCCTTGGCCGGTGGCCTGATGATCGGCGCGGCTGCGGCCTGGTTCGTCTGGGTCAACGGCCGTATCGCTGGCATCAGTGGCATGCTGGGAGGCTTGCTGGAGCGCCAGCCCGACGCCTGGTTGCGCCTGGCCTTCCTCGCGGGGCTGCTGGCGGCGCCATGGGTGTACGGTCTGGTGACCGGCAGTACGCTTGCGCCCACTTTCGGGGCCTCTATGCTGCGGCTGGTGATCGCCGGAGTGCTGGTCGGCGTGGGGACACGCTTTGCCTCGGGTTGTACCAGTGGCCATGGGGTGTGCGGTCTGGCGCGTCGCTCGCCACGTTCGCTGGCGGCCACGCTGGCCTTCATGGGGGCCGGCTTTGCCACCGTGTACCTCTTTAACCACCTGCTGCAGGCAATGCCATGAAACGGCTCCAGATCATGCGTGCGCTGTCCGCCTTCGGTGTGGGACTGTTGTTCGGACTGGGTCTGATCGTGTCCGGCATGGCCGATCCGGCCAAGGTGCTGGGTTTCCTGGACCTGTCCGGCGCGTGGGACCCCAGCCTCGCCTTGGTGATGGCGGGAGCGATCGCGGTGGCCTTGCCGGCCTTTACCGCGCTGCGCGGGCGTCACCGGGCCCTTCTGGGGGATCCCATCCACCTTCCGGGTACACGGCACGTCACGCCACGGCTGGTGTTCGGTAGTCTGGTCTTCGGTGTGGGCTGGGGTCTGGCGGGCTTGTGCCCGGGCCCGGCGCTGGTGCTGGCCGGGGCCGGCTTGGCGCCGGCGCTGTTGTTCGTGGCCGCCATGGTGGTGGGCATGCTGCTCTATCCCCGTCTGGACAGGCTCTTTCAATGACTGGCGTGCTGCCCGGCTGGCTGCGGCAGTACCGTCGTGCATGGCTGCCGGCGGATCTGACGGCCGGGGTGGTGGTCACGCTGCTTCTGGTGCCGCAGAGCCTGGCCTATGCGCTGGTAGCGGGCTTGCCTGCGCAGGCAGGGCTGTATGCGAGTGTAGTGCCGCTGGTGTTGTATGCGCTGGCCGGCCGCAGCCATGCGCAGTCGGTGGGGCCGATGGCGGTTACGTCACTGCTCACGGCGGCCACCCTGTCACGACTGGCCGAGCCGGGCAGTGCCGATTACCTTGCGCTGGCCGCCTGGCTGGCGCTGCTGTCGGGCGGGCTGCTGTACCTGATGGGGCGTATCCGCATGGGCTTCATTGCCGACGCGCTGTCGCGTCCGGTGCTTGAGGGCTTCACCGCGGCCTCTGCCGTGTTGATTGTCGTCTCACAGCTGGGGCCGCTGGTGGGCCTGAAAGGGGGTGGGGCCACACTGCCGGCGCAGCTGGCCGGGCTCTTCGGCCAACGTGAGTCGCTGGCCTGGCCGGGTGTGCTTCTAGGCGGCGCCGCGCTGCTGTGGCTGGTATGGGCCCGAAACCGGCTGCGGCCCTTGCTGCAAGGGCTGGGCCTGCGTCCCGCTGTGGCCCTGCTTCTGTCGCGTACTGCGCCGATCGTTGCGGTCGCCGCCGGTATTGCCATGGTCACCACCCAGCCTTGGGCGACGGGGCTCCCCCAGGTCGGGCCGGTGCCGCGCGGCCTGCCGCTGCCGGACTTGCCTGCGCTGCCAGCGGTGCGCCTCACCGATCTCGCCCTGCCGGCCTTCTTCATCGCCCTTGTCAATTACGTGCAAAGTCTGTCGGTGGCACAGCTCCTCGCTGCGCCACGGCGGGAAACGGTGGATCCGGAGGCCGAACTGCGTGCGCTGGGTCTGGCCAACCTGGGTGCCGGCTTCTTCGGGGGCTTTCCGGTGACCGGTGGGCTGTCGCGCAGCCTCGTCAACGCCGAGGCCGGGGCCCAGAGTCAGCTGGCCTCGCTGGTCACCGCGGCGGGGCTGGCGCTGGTGATGAGCACCGCCACCGGCCTGTTGACGCACCTGCCGCTGGCGGTGCTAGCAGCCACCATCGTGGCCGCCGTGGGGAGCATGACCAGCCTGACTCCGCTGAGGGTGGCGTGGGGCACTGACCGGGCCGATGCGGCCGGCTTTGCCGTGACCTTCCTGGCGGTGTTGCTGCTGGGGGTGGACACCGGCATCGTTGCCGGCATCGTGGTGTCACTGGCTGTATGGCTGGCGCGCACTGGCCGGCCGCACATCGCCGAGTTGGGCCGTCTGCCCGGCAGCGAACACTTTCGTAACGTCGAGCGCTTCGATGCCGCCGCCACCTTGCCCGGCGTGCTGTTCCTGCGGGTGGACGAAAGCCTGTATTTCGGCAACGCCCGCCATGTGCGCGAGGCTATCCTGCAGCGCCTAGATGCCCACCCGGTTAGCCGGCTGGTGCTGGTGATGAGCGCGGTCAACCGTGTGGACATGACTGCCGTGTCGATGTTGCAGGCACTGGACGACCAGCTGGCCTGCTGCGGCGTTGCGCTGCACCTGGCGGAAGTGAAGGGACCCGTGGCGGCTGTGCTGGAGCGAGCGGGCTTTCCGGCCCGCTTCGGTGGCCGGGTCTGGCTGTCTGCCGGTGCTGCTTGGGATGCCCTGGCGCCTGCGCCGGACTTCCACATCTGAATCCGGCCCGGGAACCGTCGGGGGCAGTCCAGACACCAACAGCGGTGTTCGTGACCGTTGGCCGTGTCACAGGCGGCCGCATCCCTTTTATCATGCGCAGTATGAAACCCTCCCTTCCGAGCCTGCTCGTTGCGCTGGCCCTGCTCATTCCGCCGCCCGCTCAAGCGGACCTGCCCGATCTGGGCGATGTGTCCGAAGCCACCCTGTCTGCTGCCGAAGAGGCGCGCATTGGCGCCGAGCTGATGCGCGCAATGCGCGATTCGGGCGAGGCGACGGACGACCCCGACATCAACGCCTACCTCAACGATCTGGGCGGGCGGTTGGCACAGAGCGCCCAGATGCCGGGGGGGCGCTTCACCTTCTTCAGCCTTAACGACCGCAGCATCAACGCCTTTGCCATGCCGGGCGGCTATATCGGCGTGCACAGTGGTCTGGTGCTCACAACCCAGAGCGAAAGCGAGCTTGCGTCGGTGATGGCGCACGAGATCGCCCACGTCACCCAGCATCACTTGGCGCGGATGCAGGCAAGCGCGGCCCCTAACCAGTTGGTGCTGCTAGCCGCGATCTTGGCGGGGGCTCTCGCTGCCAAGGCCGGAGGGGGAAGCGATGCCGCCTTCGGCGCCCTCAATGCCGGTCTGGGGCTAACGGTGGCAAGCCAGCTGGCCTATTCGCGCGACTTCGAACGTGAGGCCGATCGGGTGGGCATGCAGTATCTCGCCAACGCCGGGTTCGACGTGCGGGCCATGCCGCTTTTCATGGAGCGGTTGCAGAACGCCAACCGCCTCAACGACAACAACAATGCGTTGGCCTTCCTGCGCACCCACCCGGTGACGGTGGAGCGCATCAGCGAAGCCCAGAACCGCCTGTCGGCCTTTGGGCTGAAGATGCGCGCGGACAGCCCCGACTATCTCTTGGTACGGGAGAAGCTGCGCCTGGCCGCGTTGGGGCCGGACGAGGCGGTACGCTACTACCGCCAGGCACTGGCCAACCGCCAGTTCCTCAGCGAGGGGGCCCAGTGGTATGGGCTGGCCCGTGCCTTGCTGGCGCAGAAGGATCTGGAAGCCGCCCGCCGAGCGCTGGACGAGGCCCGCAATCGTCTACCGGACCATCCGATGCTCTGGTCGCTGGAGGCAGACATCGCCCGCAATGCGGGCGACGAGACTGCGGCGCGCGCCGCTTACCGCAACGGACTGGCCCGCTACCCCTCCAACCGCAGCCTGTATCTGGGGGAGATCGGCTGGCTGATCGAGCGCGGCCAGACCGGCGAGGCCGAGAAGCGGCTGCGGTTGCAGCTGGGGCGTACCCCGTCGGACAGCGCCCTCTACCGGCTGCAGGCACGGCTGTATGCCGACCGGGACCGGCTGCGCTATCACTCGGCGCTGGCCAATGCGCTGTATTTCGAGGGCAATGCCGAGGCTGCCTTGGAACAGTACCGCCTGGCAGGGGAGGCACCGGGCGACGACTTTTATCTGCGTTCCTCCAACGAGGCGCGCATGCGCGAACTGGAGCGGCGTATCCGGGAAACGCCTCGGCCGAAGAAGGGCCGCAGTTGAGGCGGAGCGCGGCGGAGGCCGTCTGGTGCCAAAAAACAACATGATGCAACGCACCAACGGCACCGGTCCCGACAATTTCGAGTGATAACCCTAATTGCCTATTCCTTTTCGTTTTCTGCAAGCTTTACACTGCACTTTGGCTTCGAACCCGTTCGCAAACGAAAATATTCGGACTAAAAAGGTTCATTTATAATCGTGTTCGATACCCGGCTTCAAAAGCGAGCCGGCGCTGAACATGCCGGAGGGCAACCCCGCTTCGGCCAACCTGATTGTGAGGATGTGAGATGGCTGCAACCTTCCCCGACGACATCGACCCCTTGGAAACGAAGGAATGGACGGAAGCGCTCGAATCGGTACTGGAGGCCGAAGGCCCGGAGCGCGCGCATTACCTTCTGGAAAAGCTGGTCGAGCAGACGCGCCGCCGCGGCGCCCACCTGCCGTTTGATGCCACCACTGCCTACCAGAACACCATTCCCGTCGGCCGCGAGAAGAAATCACCGGGCGACCACGAGATGGAGCACCGCATCCGCTCGATCAACCGTTGGAACGCCATCGCCATGGTGCTGCGCGCCGGCAAGAAGGAACTGGAGCTCGGCGGGCACATCGCCTCCTTCCAGTCTTCCGCCACGCTCTACGACGTGGGCTTCAACCACTTCTGGCGTGCGCCCAACGACGAGCAGGACGGCGACCTCGTTTACTTCCAGGGGCACATCGCCCCGGGCATCTACGCCCGCGCCTTCCTAGAAGGCCGCCTGTCTGAGGAGCAACTGGACAGCTTCCGGCAGGAGGTGGACGGCAACGGCCTCTCGTCCTATCCGCACCCGTGGCTGATGGATGACTTCTGGCAGTTCCCCACTGTTTCCATGGGCCTTGGCCCCCTGATGGCCATTTATCAGGCCCGCTTCCTCAAGTATCTGGAAAGCCGCGGCCTGGCCCGCACGCCGGGGCGCAAGGTGTGGTGCTTCTGCGGCGACGGCGAGATGGACGAACCGGAGTCGCTGGGGGCCATTTCCATGGCCGCGCGCGAGGGCCTGGACAACCTGATCTTCGTCATCAACTGCAACCTGCAGCGCCTGGACGGCCCGGTGCGCGGCAACGGCAAGATCATCCAGGAGCTGGAAGGCGACTTCCGCGGTTCCGGCTGGAACGTACTGAAAGTGATCTGGGGCAGCCGCTGGGATCCGCTTCTGGCGATGGACAACAAGGGCCTGCTGCGAAAGCGCATGGACGAGTGCGTCGACGGCGACTACCAGACCTTCAAGTCCAAGGACGGCGCCTACGTACGCGAGCACTTCTTCGGCAAGTATCCGGAGCTGCGCGAGATGGTGGCCAACATGTCCGATGCGGAGATCTGGAACCTCAACCGCGGGGGCCATGATCCGCACAAGGTGTACGCGGCCTACCACGAAGCAGTGAACAATGCCCGCGGCCGTCCGACCGTCATCCTGGCCAAGACCATCAAGGGTTATGGCATGGGCGCCTCCGGCGAGGCGCAGAACATCGCCCACCAGGCCAAGAAAATGGATCTGGAGAGCCTGAAGAAATTCCGCGACCGCTTCGGCATCCCCATCTCTGACGAGGAACTGCCGAACGTACCGTACTACAAGCCGGCCGAAGACAGCCCGGAGATGCAGTACATGCGTCAGCGCCGCACCGCGCTGGGTGGCTATCTGCCGGCGCGCCGGCCGGTGAAGGCCCCGATGCAGGTGCCGGGGCTGCATGTGTTTGACAGCCTGCTCAAGGATTCGGGCGAGCGCGAGTTCTCCACCACCATGGCCTTCGTACGCATGCTGGGCACGCTGCTCAAGGACAAGAACATCGGCAAGCAGATCGTGCCGATCGTGCCGGACGAATCGCGTACCTTCGGCATGGAAGGCATGTTCCGCCAGTACGGCATCTGGTCCACCCAAGGTCAGAACTACGTGCCGCAGGACGCCGACCAGCTGATGTTTTACAAGGAGTCGAAGGACGGCCAGATGCTGCAGGAAGGCATCAACGAGCCGGGGGCGATGTCCAGCTGGATTGCCGCGGCCACCAGCTATGCCAACAGCGGCATCCCGATGATTCCGTTCTACATCTACTACTCGATGTTCGGCTTTCAGCGGGTGGGCGACCTGGCGTGGGCGGCGGGCGACATGCGCGCGCGCGGCTTCCTTCTCGGTGGCACCGCCGGGCGCACCACGCTCAACGGCGAGGGTTTGCAGCATGAGGACGGGCACAGCCACATCCAGGCGGGCCTGATCCCCAACTGCATCAGCTACGACCCAACCTTTGCCTACGAGCTGGCGGTGATCCTGCAGGACGGTTTGCGCCGCATGTACGTGGAGCAGGAGGATGTCTTCTACTACATCACCCTGATGAACGAGAACTACACCCACCCGGCGATGCCGCAGGGGGCCGAGGAAGGCATCCTCAAGGGCCTGTACCTGCTCAAGGATGGGGGCGAGGCTGAGGTGAAGGTGCAACTGATGGGCTCGGGCACCATCCTGCGAGAGGTGATTGCCGCGGCGGACCTGCTGCGCAACGACTTCGGCATCGCCGCCGACATCTGGAGCGTGCCCTCGTTCAACCAGCTCAAGCGCGAAGGCATGGAAACCGCGCGCTGGAACCTGCTGCACCCCACCGAGGCACCGCGCCAGGCCTATGTGGAGGCCGCACTGGCCGGCCGCACCGGGCCGTTCGTGGCCGCCACCGACTATGTGCGTGGCTATGCAGACCAGATCCGCGAATGGGTGCCGGGCCGCTATGTGGTGCTGGGTACCGACGGCTTCGGCCGTTCGGACAGCCGTGCCAAGCTGCGTGGGTTCTTCGAGGTGGACCGCTACCACGTGGCCGTGGCCGCACTGTCGGCCCTGGCACGTGAAGGCCGTATCGATGCGGCGCGCGTGGCCGAGGCCATCGCCCGCTACGGCATCAGCGCGGACAAGCTGCCCAGCTGGAAAGTGTAAGCGCCGGTCGGCCAGAGCCCGCGCAGGGCCTGGCCGAAGCCCTCGCCAACAGGATCGAACGGACGGCCCCGGCCGTCCGTCAGGGATGCGAAGCATGAGCAATCTGATTGAACTGAAAGTGCCCGACATCGGCGGGCATGCAAACGTGGACGTGATCGAAGTCTTCATCCAGCCGGGCCAGACCCTGGCACCTGACGACAGCCTGATCACGCTGGAAACCGACAAGGCCACGATGGAAGTGCCGTCCGAGACGGCTGGCGTGGTGCGTGAGGTGCTGGTGAAGGTGGGTGACAAGGTGTCCGAAGGCACCGTGCTGGCACGGGTGGAAGCCGGTGCCGTGGCAGCCTCGGCCCCGGCGGAACCGGCAGCCCAGCCGGCCTCCGCACCGTTGGCCGAAACTGCCCCGCAGACCCCGGCGCAGCGTGCCCCCACAGGAGACCGCACCGAGGTGCGTGTGCCCGACATCGGCGGCCACAGCGGCGTGGACGTGATCGAGGTGGCGGTGAAGGCTGGCGACGTGATCGCACTGGACGACACCCTGATCACGCTGGAAACCGACAAAGCCACGATGGACGTGCCGGCCACGGCTGCCGGGCGCGTGCTCGAGGTGCAGGTCAAGGTGGGTGACAAGGTCAGCCAGGGCGACCTGATCGTGGTCGTCGAGGCCGAGGCTGGCGCGGGCAAGGCTTCGCCTGCGCAGCCGGCCGCCGCCACGCCCGCACCAGCGGCACCGTCCGCCGAGGTGGCGCGGCCGGCTCCGGCCGCACCTGCACCGGCCACCGTGCTGGCGGCTTCGGCCAAGGTGCCGGCGCCGGTGGACGAAGCCGCCTTTGCCAAGGCCCATGCCGGCCCTTCGGTCCGCCGCCTCGCGCGTGAGCTGGGCGTGGACCTGGCTCGCGTGAGCGGAAGCGGCCGCAAGGGACGCATTCTGGATGCCGACGTCAAGGCCTTCGTCAAGGGCGCCCTGCAGAACCCGGCGGCGCTGGCACCGGCTTCCGCAGCCGCCACCAACGGTAGCGGGCTGGACCTGCTGCCTTGGCCCAAGGTGGACTTCGCCAAGTTCGGCCCGGTGGAGACCCAGCCGCTCTCACGCATCAAGAAGCTCTCCGGCGCCAACCTGTCGCGCAACTGGGTGATGATCCCGCACGTCACACAGTTCGACGAAGCTGACATCACCGAAATGGAAGCCTTCCGCAAGAGCATGGGCGAGGAGCTCAAGGCGGATGGTGTGAAGCTCACCCCGCTGGCCTTCCTTATCAAGGCAGCAGTGGCTGCGCTGCGCCGCTTCCCGGAGTTCAACGCCAGCCTGGACGGCGAGAACCTGGTGCTCAAGCAGTACTTCCACATCGGTTTTGCCGCCGACACGCCCAACGGGCTGGTGGTGCCGGTGGTACGCGATGCCGACAAGAAGAGCCTGACCGAGATTGCGCAGGAAACCGCCGTGCTGGCCAAGAAGGCGCGTGACGGCAAGCTACTGCCCACCGACATGCAGGGTGGCTGCTTCTCGATCTCCAGCCTCGGTGGTATCGGCGGCACCGCCTTCACACCCATCATCAATGCCCCGGAAGTGGCTATCCTCGGCGTATCCAAGAGTGCCATCAAACCGGTGTGGAACGGCAAGGAGTTCGCACCGCGCCTGATGCTGCCGCTGTCGCTGTCGTACGACCACCGCGTGATCGACGGGGCCGCTGCAGCCCGCTTTACCAGTTATCTGGCACAGGTGCTGGGCGACATCCGCCGGCTGATGCTGTAAACCACCTGCCATGACCTGTCCGTTGGTGCGTGCCTTGCCGGAAGATGCGCCCCTGCTGAGCGCCATCGCCCGGGTGGCCAAGCAATCCGTGGGCTATCCGGACGCATGGATGGCCTGCTGGGTGGAGGCGCTGGCAGTGCCGCGCGCTGCACTGGCGGCGGGCCTGGGCTGGAAGGCGGTGGATGCCCGGGGCGTCTGCTGCGGGTTCGTCTGTCTGGCAGAAGGCGGTGTAACGGGAGAATGGGTGGTGGATTTCCTCTTCGTCCTCCCGGGCGTGCAGCGGCAGGGGCTGGGCCGCAAGCGGCTGGCGCGGGCCCGTGACGAAGCCTTGCAGCGGGGTGGCCATCGTCTGGTGCTGGACGCCGACCCGACCGCCGGGGCCTTCTATCTGTCGCAGGGGGCGAAGCGCGAAGGCGCCACCCCTGCCCCCATGCCCGGCCAGCCCGCGCGCCACCTGCCGCGCCTGGCGTGGCCATTCAAGACTCAAGCTCAAGGAAAACTCGCATGAGCCAACTGATCGAACTGAAAGTGCCGGATATCGGCGGGCACAGCAATGTGGACGTCATCGAAGTATTCGTGAAGCCGGGCGATACCATCGCCAAGGACGACAGCCTGATCACGCTGGAAACCGACAAGGCCACGATGGAAGTGCCGGCCGAAGCGGCCGGGGTGGTGAAGGAAGTAAGGATCACCGTCGGCGCTAAGGTGTCCGAAGGCGACGTGATGGTGGTGCTGGAGGCCGGCAGCGGTGCTTCGGCCAACCCGGCCTCAGCGCCCGCCCCTGCCGCAGAGGCCGCACCGACGGCCCCGGTGGTGGCGCCGGCAGCGGCCAGCCATAGCGGTGGCGCCGACATCGAGTGCGACGTGATGGTGCTGGGGGGCGGCCCCGGGGGCTACTCGGCCGCCTTCCGTGCCGCCGACCTCGGTCTGAAGGTGGTGCTGGTCGAGCGCTATGCCACCCTGGGCGGTGTGTGCCTGAACGTGGGCTGCATTCCATCCAAGGCGCTGCTGCACAACGCCGCGGTGATCGACGAGGTGAAGCATCTGGCGGCCAACGGCATCCGCTTTGGCGAACCCGACATCGACATCGACCAGCTGCGCGCCTACAAGGAGCAGGTGATCGCCAAGCTGACCGGCGGTCTGGCTGGCATGGCCAAAGCCCGCAAAGTGCAGGTCGTGCGCGGTGTGGGCCAGTTCCTGGACCCGCACCACCTGCAGGTGGACGCCACCGAAGGCAAAGGACAGGACAAGACCGGTGCCCGGCAGGTGATCGGCTTCAGGAACGCCATCATCGCCGCCGGCAGCCGCGTGGTGAACCTGCCCTTTATCCCGCAGGATCCACGCATCGTCGACTCCACCGGAGCGCTGGAACTGCGCAGCATCCCGAAGCGGATGCTCATCATTGGTGGTGGCATCATCGGCCTGGAGATGGGTACGGTGTACTCCACGCTGGGCGCGCGCCTGGATGTGGTGGAAATGCTGGACGGCCTGATGCAGGGCGCCGACCGCGATCTGGTGCGGGTGTGGGAGAAGATGAACGCCCATCGCTTCGACAACATCATGACCGGCACCAAAACCGTAGCGGTAGAAGCCAAGGAAGACGGCATCTACGTGACCTTTGAAGGTGCCAAGGCCCCGAAAGAGCCGCAGCGTTACGATCTGGTGCTGGTGGCAGCCGGCCGCGCGCCGAACGGCAAGCTGATCGGCGCCGAAAACGCTGGTATCGCCGTGACCGACCGCGGCTTCATCGAAGTGGACAAGCAGCAGCGCACCAACGTGCCGCACATCTACGCCATCGGCGACATCGTCGGACAGCCGATGCTGGCGCACAAGGCGGTGCACGAAGGCCATGTGGCGGCCGAAAACTGCGCCGGCGAGAAAGCCTTCTTTGACGCCCGCGTGATCCCGGGCGTGGCCTACACCGACCCGGAAGTGGCCTGGGTAGGGGTGACCGAGGAGCAGGCCAAGCGCGAAGGACTGCGCATCGAGAAAGGCGTGTTCCCCTGGGCGGCTTCCGGCCGCGCTATCGCCAATGGCCGGGACGAAGGTTTCACCAAACTGATCTTTGACGCGGACACGCACCGCATCATCGGTGGCGGGATCGTCGGCACCCACGCCGGCGACATGATCGGTGAGGTGTGCCTGGCGATCGAGATGGGCTGCGACGCCACCGACATCGGCAAGACCATCCACCCCCACCCGACGCTGGGCGAGAGCATCGGCATGGCGGCGGAAGTGGCTCACGGCAGCTGCACCGACCTGCCGCCGCAGCGCAGAAAGTAAACCGCTCCCCTGCAGCCGGCAGGGTTGGCCGAACCGCAGCACAGCACAGGCAAGCCCATCGGGCTTGCCTTTTTTGCGTCTGGCATCGGTGCTGAATCTGCATTTCGGAGCAGTGCCCGTGCCGTCAGGGCGGGCAGCCACGGTCGCGCCACCTTTCCAGAATGGCCGGGCCGGGCTACAAAGAGCGCTGTGCCCACCCGCCGGCCCCACCCTTGTGAGCCCTGCAATGCCCGGACTGTCGCTTCTTGCCCTCACACCCGACGATCTCGACGACCTGAGTCGTTTCGAGCACGCCAATCGTGCTTTCTTCGAGGCCCACGTCAATGCCCGGCCGCCAGCCTACTATGCTGAAGGGGGCATTCAGGCGGCCATCGCCCAGGCGGTACGGGAAGCGGCAGAAGACCAGGCCTACCAATTCCTGCTGCGTGACGCTACAGGCGTGCTGGTGGGCCGGGTCAACCTCACGCGCGTGCGCCGCACGCACTTTCATTCGGCCGAGCTCGGCTACCGCATTGCCCACGCCGCCAACGGTCGTGGCCATGCCACCGAGGCTGTCCGTCTTGTGCTGCAACAGGCCTTCGGGTGCCTCGGGCTGCGCCGTGTGGAAGCTACCGCTGCTATTTCCAACACCGCCTCGTGCGCCGTGCTCAGACGCAACGGCTTCGTGCAGTTCGGCCATTCGCGGCGAAGTTTTGAGCTGGCTGGCCGCTGGCATGGCCTGCTCCATTTCGAGTGCCATGCGTTACAGGAAAAGGAGCGGGTCTGAGGCAAAGCCAAAGGTAGGCCTGCATTACGCAGGGCCAGCCTGGCGCAGGGGCGAACGGTGCCCGGACACTGCCATGACAAGCCTGTTCAAGGTAGAGAAACCCACCGGACCCAGCGCCGGACCTGAGGCCGCTGCCCCCCTCCGGCCACACGAAACCCCCTGCCGTCCCGGGGGGGCGTGGGCCTACAGGGTGTGTCACAGCCACTGAGCCCGGAGCGGCCGTGGCAGACGAACTGCATCTGGACACGCTGCAGAAGGGGCCACGTCGGGGAAGGGGGTCCCCTGTGGAGAACCATGCCGGACTCACGTAAAGGGTGAGGCACTTTTACAGGGGGCCTCCGGAATGCAAGGCACGGATGGAATCCCTTGGGGAAAGCCGACAGTGTGCCGCTCGGGTGCCCGTGTAGTGGCTGGCATTGCCGGCGGCCGACAATACGTGGGCACCGCATTCGGTAGCCAAGGTGCGCAGAGCGCGTGCTGTTCCACGCCTTCTGCGCGCATGCGCCATACCGCTCTGGCCCGTCGTCGAGGTAAAGGAAGAGGGTGGTGGTCCGGGGGCTGCCGCCGTCGGCAAGGAGCCATCCTTGCCGCACTGGATAGGGTAAAGCTGCCATGGCATTCGTATGTGGGATCTACGGTTACGAGTTCACGCGCGAATTCTGCGTGGCCGGCTGGCGCTTCATACCGCGCAGCCCGGTGGCTGCGGAGGCACATGCATGGGCACGCGATCCGGAGCGCTACCAGCTCACCGGCGTGCTGGTGGGGGCGCACGCCGACAGTGAACAGCTGGCCCGGCTGGAGGCTATCCTGTCCTTCATCGAGCACATGGACGTGATTCTCTCCCGTCCGCAACCGCCCGGTGCCCAGGGCCCGTTTCACAGCCTGCCGGCTACCATTCTGGTGTCCCGCCGCTACAGTGGGGGCGGAGCCATCCTCGCACCGGACAGCTGGCTGCCGCGCTCGCGTCCGGCCTTCATCGAGGCCGCCCTCGAACGTCTTGCTGACGAAGCCTTCTGCGAGGAGAGCGGATACCGTCCGCTGTTCTTCAAGGTGGCGGAGGCCTACCGTCAGCGCAGGCCCTATCTGGAAGTCTCGTTTTTCCTGCTGTTCTCGGGGCTGGAGACGTACGTGCGCCGTACGCTGCGCGACGACGAGACACGCAAGGTGGCGGTACCCATGGCCCATCTGCTGCAACGGATGGGTTTTCAGGTGTACGAGGACAACCCTGAGGCACCCGCCCGCTCGCTACAGACCTATGCCAACTTTCGCAACACGCTGTTCCACAGCGGCAAGCTGGAGTTCGTGAAGAAGGATCCTGGCGGCACGCCCTGCCTCTACCGGCTGCAGGACTACTTCGTCACTTCCGTATTCTGGTCAGTCTGGCACTGTTGCGCGCCACCGGGTTCGACGATGGTCACACCAACTGGGATGCCTGGATCGACCGTACACTGCTGCGCTGACGCCCTTGCAAAAGCTGCTTGCGGCTGCCCGCCGGCTTCGCCATGCTGGCGGTACGTCCGCATTCCGACGGACGGGGGAGAGAAAAATGAAACAATGGATCATCGCGGCGCTGCTGCTGGCGCCCGCCGTCGAGGCCGGGGCGGCTTGTGGCAAGGCCCGGACCGTGTTCGCCTGCACCACGGCGCAGGGCAAAGAGGTCGAGGTGTGCGACGCGGGCGCCACGCTCAGCTACCGCTTCGGGCGGCCTGGCCGGCCGGAAATGATGCTGTCGGTGCCCCGCAGTGCGGCTTCCACCAGCCAATGGCCTGGCATCGGGCGCTACATTTCCTACAGCGTGGACATTCCCAATGGCCACACCGTGTACAGCGTGTTTTGGGGCGCGGACCGCAATGCGGAGGACCACCCGGTGGAAGCGGGCGTCAACGTGCTGGTGAACGGCCAGTCGGCCGCCATCGTCAAGTGCGGCGGCGAGCGCATCGTGCAGAACATCGAAGGCATCGACCTCAAGCCTACAGAATAAGCCACGGCCCGGTGCGCCGGCGGCCCGGGTTGGCCGAAGCCTCCCCCAGTAGCCGCTGCGCCCCGTGGCCAGCCCTGTCCGGATTCATTACCATGAGCGCGTCTTTCCCTGTGTGCGCCTCCATGTCCCACCGCATCCTTCTGGCCGTATCGCTGTCGCTGCTGTCCATGGGGGCAGCCTGCGCGGCCGATTTCGACTACACCGTGCAGATCGATGCCTCGGGCGAGATCGCCGGACTCCTGGGCGCGCATCTGGATATCATCAACCAGCGTGACGACCCGGACATGGGGCCGGAGCTGCTGGACGCGCTGATCGAGGAAACGCCCGACGAGGCACGCGCCCTTCTGGAGACGCAGGGCTATTTCAATGCGCAGGTGAGGGTGGAACGGATCAGCAACGATCCCGTGCCCCAACTGGTGATCCACGTGCAGCCGGGCCCGTCCACGCTGGTGCAGGACGTGACGGTGCGCCTGGACGGTCCCATTCGCGACGACGGCGACTATCAGGCCCGGCTTGCGGCCGTGCTCGAAGCCTGGCCGTTACCGCTGGGCGCGCCCTTCCGTCAGGACGAGTGGGACAGCGGCAAGCGCGCCGTGCGGCGCCTGCTGACGGTGGACCGCTATCCACTTGCCAAGATCAGCGAGAGCCGCGTGGACGTGGACCCGGCGCGCAATGCGGCCGAAATCACGCTGGTGGCGGACAGCGGACCGCTGGTATCGTTCGGCTCCATCCAGGTGGAGGGCACGCAGCGCTATCCGCGCAAGATTGTCGAAGGCCAGGCGGACTTCCGCCCTGGCGACCCCTACACCCTGCAGAAGGTGCTGGACTACCAGTCGGCGCTGGAGCAGACGCAGCATTTCTCCAGTGCGGTGGTTAACACCGACATGGCACGGCTGGACGAGGCGATGCGCGTGCCGGTGGACGTCAAGGTGACGGAGTTTCCCAAGCAGAAGCTGGAGCTTGGCCTCAACTATGGCTCGGAGGAAGGCTTCGGCACGCGGCTGGCATACGACCACTACAACGTGTTCCGCCGCGGTTACATCGGCTCCGCGCTGATCGACTGGAACCGTGACGAACAGACCTTGTCGCTGGGCCTTGGCATTCCGCGTAACCGCAACGGCTATTCGCACATCATCAACACCACCTATAAGAACAGCGAGGTGCAGAACGTGCGCACCGAGACGCTGGAGGCGGGCCTGTGGCGCATCCGTAAGCGCGACAGCATCGAGGCCCGCTTCGGGGTGGACTACGTGATGGAACGCGAGACCATCGTCAACCAGCCCTCCACCGACACCAAAGCGCTGATCCCTGGTGTGGGCTGGACACGGCGCGAGATCGACGACCATATGCGCCCCCGCAACGGCTACCTGATCGATGCCCAGCTCTCGGGTACGCTGGGCGGCGCCCTGTCCAACACCACCTTCGTGCGCGGCTACGGCAAGGGCGCGATCTATTGGTCGCCGTATCCGAAATACGGCACTTTCGTGGGCAGGCTGGAGCTGGGCCAGGTGTGGGCGCGCGATACCGATGCCGTGCCCGAGTCCCGCCTGTTCCGTACCGGTGGGGCCAGCAGCATCCGTGGACACGAATACCAGAGCCTGGGGGTGCCCGGTCCGGAGGGCGCAGTGCTGGGCGGGCGGGTGCTGGCGGTCGCCAGCGTCGAATACCAGATCCCGGTGGCGCGGGACTGGGCCGTGGCTCTCTTCACCGACGTGGGCGACGCCGCCTACAGCTGGAAAACCTTCGACCTCAACACCGGGGTGGGTATTGGTGCCCGCTGGATGAGCCCGGTGGCGCCGTTTGCCTTTGACATCGCCCGCGGGTCGAAGGATGGCAAGCTGCGCTGGAACATCGGCCTTGGCCTTGCCTTCTGACGAGTTGTGATGACTGAACCCTCCGTACTGCCACCCGACGCGCCCGAACCCACCCCGCCCGCAGGCCCGCCCCCCAGGCACCGCCGCGGACGTGGCGGCAAGGGGCTGCACCGTCGCCACTGGCTGGCCATCTTCAGCATCATCTTTGTGCTGGCTGTGGTGGCCCCGATGATGGGTGCGGCGTGGGTGATCGGCGATGCCGTGGGCTTTGCCTGGCTGTGGCGCACCATCGGCGTCACCACCCATCAGAAACTGTCCACCGAGCGGGTGGAGGGCTCCATCTGGGATGGCTTCGTGCTGCACGGCTTTGCCTACCGCACCGAAAGCTTCGATGTGGAGATGGACCGGCTGGAGATGAAGTGGCAGCCGCGCCGGCTGTGGCAGGAAGGCGAGTTCTACATTGACCGCCTCAAGCTGGGCCATGTGAAGCTGATTTCCCGGCCCTCCAAGACGCCACCGCCTGCTAGTGGACCGACCCCGCCTGCCCAGCTGTCGCTGCCGATGCCGGTTCAGATTCGCCGCTTGGAGGTGGCCAGCATCGAGGGGGTTGGTGGTGGCGTTGTGCCCCGTAATCTGCGGGGTATGTACCGCTACGACGGCACACACCACCGCCTGATCGTGGAGCGGGCCGAACTGCCGTGGGGCCGGGCGAAGGCGACGCTGGCACTGGGCAGCCAGCGTCCCTTCCTGCTGTCGGGCCAGCTCACCGGCGAGGGTGAGGTGGAACGTATTCCGGTAAGGACCCGGTTGGGCGTGGAAGGCTCACTGGTCAACCTGCTGGCGCATGCAGAGATGGAAGGTCAGGGAATTGTCGCCCTGCTGGATGGCAAATTCGAGCCGTTCGCTCCCTCGTTCTACCAGCGCATCCGCCGCGTGGACCTGCGGCTGGGTGGCGTCAATCCACATGCCCTGTTGCCGGCTCTGCCCGGTGGGCGGCTCAACCTCGCGCTGTACGCCGAACCGGCCGGCAACGACCGGCTGCGCGGCGGCCTGACGCTGGTGAATGCCGAGGCCGGCCCGGTGGACCAGGGGCGCCTGCCGCTGAGCTTCTTCGCCAGCAGCTTCACCACCCGTGGGGACACCTTCGATCTGGGGCTGAGCGAAGCGCGCTTCACCGAAGGCCAACTGGCCTTTTTCGGTCGTCTGCAGCCGCGCAACCTCAACCTGTTCGGCGAGGTGGGCGGACTGCGGCTGCGGGCGCTGCATGGCGCGGCACCGGACCGGACCGTGGCCGGTAAGCTCCGCCTGCTGGGCTCGCTGGATGCGCCCATCCTGCAGGCGCGGATCGACGCACGCGACCTGTCGGCGCGGGCTCGACTGGCGTACGTGGCCAGCGGTCCGGAGCGGGTCCGCCTGGACGAACTGGTGCTTGCTGCCGGAGATGGCCGGCTGGCAGCCAAGGGCGAGCTGGCGCTGGAAGGCGAAAAACCCTTTGCCCTGACGGGCACGCTCAGCCGCTTCAATCCATCGCGCCTTAACAAGGCCTGGCCGCAGGGCGACCTCAACGCCCGCCTGCGCGCCGATGGCCAGCTGGGGAGCGGCTCCCAGGTACAGGATGGCAAGCATCACGGGGTTTCGGCCAACCTGTCCTTGGCTTTCGACCCCAGTCGTCTCTCCGGCGAACCGGTGACCGGCAAGGCATCGCTGGCGCTGGTGGGTAGCCGGCTGAAGAACATCGATGCCGATCTGCTGCTAGCCCGCAACAGCGTGCGCGCCAAGGGCGCCTACGGGCAGAAAGGGGACCGGCTGCAGGTGGCGGTGGATGCACCTTCGCTCGCCCTGCTGGGGCCGGATTTCGCCGGCCGTGTGGTCGGCAACGCCGACATCGTCACCACCGATGGCCTGCCACTGGTGCGGGCCAACGCGCGTGCCGATGCGCTGCGCCTGCCTGGCGACATCCGCGCCCGCATGCTGACGCTGCAGGCACAAATCACCGGTGAGGCTGGAAGCCCCTTCAAACTCCAGATGGGTGCGGAGGCCGTCAACGCTGGTCCGCTGGCGGTCAGCAACCTCACGCTTTCGGCCAACGGGGTTCGTGCGCAGCACCAGATTGCCCTCGATGGTCGCCTGCGCTACCGCGACCTGGGCTATGGCGTCAGCCTGCGCGCCAGTGGCGGGATGCCGGCCAATACCACCGCCTGGAAGGGCACGGTCAGCCGGCTGAGCCTGGATGGCCGCCCCGGCGTGGAGCTGCTCGCACCGGTCTCGCTGGACGTGGGAGACGGGCGCATCGACGTCGGTGCCACCCGGCTGAGGGCCCTGTCGGGCACCATCGTGCTGGACCGTTTCCTGCGCGATCCGCAAGGCAACCTGCAGACAGCCGGCCGAGCCAGCGGGCTGCGCGTGGCGGATCTGGACCCGCTCTTCAAGTTGCCGGTGGAACAGACGCTGGTGCTGGACAGCACCTGGCAGCTCACGCTGCGCAATGGCCAGCCGGTCGGCCGCATCGCTGTCAACCGGGTCAGCGGTGATGTAATGCTGCCGATCAACAACCGCCGGCGTCAGCCGCTGGGCCTGCGCGAGGCCCAGATCAGCGCCGAGTTCGATGGTCGGGCCACCCAGTTCGTGGCGCGTGTGCTCAGTCAGTATGGCGATCTCAGCGGCCGCGGCAGCTATGCGGCCCCTAACGGCGTGCCGAACGGTGACACCCCCATCCGCGCCGAACTGCGCGCCGAACTGCCCAGCCTGGAGGTATTCGAGCCTTTCGGCGGGCCGGCGCTGGAGATCGGCGGCCGTCTGTCGGCAGCGATCAACTTCAACGGCACACTGGATGCGCCTGCCGGGCAGGGGCGAATCGAAGGGCGCGACCTGCTCTTCAGTGACCGTCGCACCGGCCTTACGCTTAATCATGGCGAACTGGCTGCCCGGCTCGATGGCCAGCGGCTGGTTGTGGACCGGCTGCGCTTTCCCAGCGGTCAGGGCGAGGCAGTGGGGTCGGGCGTGCTCAGCCTGAACCGCAGCCAACCGGATGCCCGTGCCCAAGTTACGCTCACTCGCTTCCAGGTGTTCGACCGGCCCGACCGCCGTCTGGTGGTATCCGGCACCAGCGAGATCACGCTGGGCGCCGATCGCATCGCACTCACTGGACGCCTGCGCGCCGACCGGGGGCGCGTGGATCTGCCCAAGTCGGGCAAGCCTGAGCTATCGGACGACGTGTACGTCCGTGGCCGGGAGGAGAAGCAGCCTTCGGCGCTGTCCGCGCTGCCGCTGACGGTGGCGCTGGATCTCGATCTGGGGGACCGCTTCCGCTTCGTCGGCCGTGGCCTGGATGTGGAGCTGACCGGGGTGGTGCGCGTGACCTCCAATCCCGGCATGGCGCCGGCCGCTGTCGGCGAGGTGCGCGTGGTGCAAGGCCGTTACAAGGCCTACGGCCAGGATCTGGACATCGAGCAGGGCGTGGTGGCCTTTGCCGGGCCGCTGGACAACCCGGGTGTCAACGTGCGCGCCCGCCGGCGGATGTCGCCGGTGGGCGCCGGAGTGGAGGTGACCGGACCGGTGGCGGCGCCCCAGGTTCGCCTGATCGCCGACGAGCCGATGTCGGATCGTGACAAACTGTCGTGGCTGGTGCTGGGCCGGGCCTCCTCGGGGACCGGGGGCGACGATGCGGCGATTGCTGCCTCGGCCGGTGCCTACCTGCTGGGGTCGGTCAATGACGACATCGGCCTCTTCGACGACTTCGGTCTTACCTCCCGCCGGGAGCGCACACTGTCCAATGGTTCGGTCAGCCCGGCCGAACAGGTGGTAACCGTGGGCAAGCAGGTAAGCCGCGAGCTGTATCTGGGCTACGAATACGGCATCACCAGCGCCGAACAGGCGGTGAAACTCGCCTACAAGCTGAGCAAGAGTTGGTCGGTGGTGCTGCGCGCGGGCACCGCCTCGTCGGTGGAGTCGCGCTACACACTGCGCTTCGACTGAAAACCATCGGGGCCGGCTAACGGCCGCGCGGTCTGGCGGCGCCTCAGGGCGTTGTGGCGGACGCTTCGGCCAACCGTGTGGCCAGCAGGGCTTCCAGCGTGTGGGGCGGCTGGGGCCGGCCGGTGAGGAAGCCCTGCAGGGCATGGCAGCCCAGATCGGCCAG
Source organism: Gulbenkiania mobilis (assembly GCA_004346645.1). GTDB lineage: Bacteria > Pseudomonadota > Gammaproteobacteria > Burkholderiales > Chromobacteriaceae > Gulbenkiania > Gulbenkiania mobilis. Next base: position 281,495 of record SMDA01000004.1, on the reverse strand, counting down.
AAAGCGGCGCTGGTCGTGGGTTTCCACCCCTTCGGCCAGGGTCTGCATGCCCAAGGCGTTGGCCAACTGGATGATCGCCGAGACGATGGCAGCGTTCTCGCTGTCCTGCGGCAGGTCGGTGATGAACGAACGGTCGATCTTGATCGTATCTGGCGCAAAGCGCTTGAGGTAGGCGAGGCTGGAGTAGCCGGTGCCGAAGTCGTCCACCGCCAGCCCCACGCCCAGCGCCTTGATCTGTTCCAGCTGCCGGGCCGTGTGCTGCAGGTCGGCCATCAGTGTGCTTTCGGTTACCTCAATCTCCAGAAGCGAGCCGGGCAGGCCGCTGAGCGAGAGCGCGCGTGCCACGTCGGCCGCGAACTCCGGCCCGGCCAGCTGCCGTGCCGCCACGTTCACCGCCACCTTCAGGGCGCACCCCTGAGCCTGCCACAGCGCGGCCTGGCCACAGGCCTCTTCCAGTACCCAGCGCCCGATCGGCACAATCAGCCCGGACTCCTCCGCTACCGGAATGAAACGATCCGGTGGGATGGGGCCGTATTCCGGGTCCGTCCAGCGCAACAGCGCCTCGCAGCCGGTCAGCGTCACGCCGTCGAGCGCGAACTGAGGCTGGTAGGCCAGCACCAGCTCGCCGCGGTCCAGCGCCTGGCGCAGGCGGTTCTCCAGCAGCAGCCGTTCGGACACGCGGGCGTTCATCGGCTGGGCGTAGAAACTGTAGGTGTTCCGGCCGCTGGCCTTGGCGTGATACATCGCCAAGTCTGCATTCATCAGTAGAGCTTCCATCGTGCCGCCATCGTCCGGGTACAGGCTGATGCCGATGCTGGGGGTGATCACCAGCGTGTGCGTGCCCAGCGTGAAGGGGGCTTGCAGCACCTCCAGCATGCGCTCGGCCACCTGCCCCGCCTCCTCGGCCTGGCTCAGCATCGGCAGTACCACTACGAACTCGTCGCCCCCGGTTCGGCCAACCGTGTCCATCGCCCGTACCGAACCCGAAAGCCGCCGCCCTACTTGCTGCAGCAACATGTCGCCACAGGCGTGGCCGAGGGTGTCGTTGATGTTCTTGAAATGGTCCAGGTCCACGAACAGTACCGCCACCCGCTGGCCAGCGTGCTCGGCCGCATGGATCGCCTGCTGCAGGCGGTCGCCGATCAGGGCGCGGTTGGGCAGGTCGGTGAGGATGTCGTACTCGGCCATGTGCTGCAGCTGCGCTTCCCGCGCCTTGCGCTCCGAAATATCGGTGAAGAGCGCGATGTAATGCATCGGCCGGCCGCCCTCGTCGCTCAGCACGCTGATGTTGAGCCATTCGGGAAAGATGTCACCATCCTTGCGCTGGTTCCAGATCTCGCCCGACCACTGGCCGCGCTCGCCCAGGGCGGCCCACATCTTGCGGTAAAAGGCTGCGTCGTGGCGGCCGGAGGCGAGCAAGGCGGGCGTCTGTCCCAGCACCTCCTCTTCGGTGTAGCCGGTGGTGTCGCAGAAGGCCCGGTTGACGGCCAGGATGCGGTTGGACGCGTCGGTGATCAGAATCGCTTCGTTGCTGGCCTCGAACACCCGTGCCGCCAGTCGGTTCTGCCGGTCGGCCAGCACGCGCTCGGTGATGTCGCGCACCGTGGCACAGCGGTAGGCGGTGTGCTCGTACTCCAGCCCGGTCAGCGTAACTTCCAGATGGCGGGTGCGGCCATCGCACGCCAGTACCGCGACGGTGTGCTCGCCATCGGGATGGGTGCCGAAGAGCAGGGCCATGTAGGCCGGCATCGTCAGCCCCAGCGTATCCAGCAGCCGGCGCGAGGCTTCGTTCTGATAGGCCAGGGTATCGTCCGGCGCGCTCAGGCAGATGGCCTCGCCTGCCTTGTCCATCAGGAAGCGGGTCAGCATCAAGGCGTCGGCCTGCTGGTGCAGGATGGCGTGGCTGCGGTCCAGCCGGTGACGGTAGCGGCCGATCAGTGTGCTCACGCGCCGACTCAGCAGCCAGCTGAAGAGCCCGGCCGACAGCAGGGCAAGCAGGGTGAGCACCACCGTTGCCAGCACGCGCGACTTGGTGTGAGCCTGCAGCGCACGGTGGGCGGCCGCATCGATGTCGTTGGCGGCGTAGGGCGTGCGTGCCACCACTGTCCATCCCCAGGGCGCCACATGCCGCACGTACGCCATCATCGTGGGGCTGTCTGCACTGGCCGCCTGGATGAAGAAGCGCCCGTTGCTGCCCTGGGCGATGAAGTTGACGATGTCGTGCCGCACGGCCGAGGGCAGGGCGATGTAATGGCGACCTTCGTATTCCGGATGGGGCGGATAGAGCCGTACCACGCCCTGGTTGTCGATCAGGAACAGGTCGCTGTTGGGATAGCGCATGCGGCGCAGGATGTCGGTGGCCTGGGCCTGCACCTCGGCTTCTGCATCGTGCAGGAATTCGCTGCTGCCCAGCACCCAGCCCAGCGGTGCGAAATGCCGCACATAGGCCATTTTGGGCCACATCATCTGCTGTGCAGGCATGAACCAGCGGTACTCCACCACGCCCCCACCGGGGTGGGCGCGGGTCGATGCGAGGAAATTACGGACGACCAGCGGCACGCGTGGATCGGGGTGGGTCAGCAGCGCGCTGCCCTCCAGCTGAGGGGTGGAGGGGGTGAGGATGCTGCGGCCCTGCTCATCAAGGATAAAGTAAACACGGGTGCTGTCGGCACGGCGGAACTGGCGCAGCGTGCTGGCGATCAGCGCGGCCACCTCTTTGGGCGGTCTGCGGCCCGCCTCGCGGGTCCAGAGGGATTGCGCCAGGCTGTAGGCCTGATCGCCTTCCTGACGCAGCTGTGCGGCCAGCATCGGACGGGTGCGGGCGGCAATGCCCGCCACTGTCAGCGCGCCGTGATCACCAAAGGCCTGCAGGTGCTGTCGGGCCTCGGCGGCGTGTTCGGCTGCCAGCCGGGCCTCTTGATCGCGGAAGTCGGCCCGGTGTTGCCACATGAAGTAACTGGCCAGCGTTACGGCAAGAAGCACCACGATGGCCAGCGTGCCGGCAAACTGCAGTCGGAACAGGCGATCCTGGTTGAGCTCCATGACAACTTCCGCAAGACAAGGCCATCAGTATATTCCAGAGCCCGGTCGCCGCGTCCGGATTCTTCCGGCAGCGGGCGCGTAATCGGGTACAATCGCAGCGGGAAGCCGGACAGGCAGTCGCCGCGCCCTTCAGGGCGGGGAGGAAAGTCCGGGCTCCGCAGGGCAGGATGCCGGCTAACGGCCGGGCGCCGCAAGGCGACGGAAAGTGGAACAGAGAGCTGAACCGCCGATGGCCCCCGGGCGCGCAAGCGTACCGGGAACCGGCACAGGCAAGGGTGAAAAGGTGGACTCCTCCGGGAGCGGCCGGGGCAACCCGGTTCGGTAAGAGCGCACCGCGGACGTGGCAACACGGACGGCAGGCTAAACCCCATCCGGAGCAAGGCCAAATAGGGGTGCACAGGCGTGGCCCGCGCTGCACCCGGGTAGGCTGCTTGAGCCTGCCGGTAACGGCAGGCCTAGAGGAATGACTGCTCAACGACAGAACCCGGCTTATCGTCCGGCTTCCCACCTCCTCCTTCGCGGCGGGGTCACCGCCGCGCCCTCTGGACGCTGCTCAAAAAATGGGCAAAATCTTTTTACCCGCCATGAAAAACCGATTACAATGGCGGCCCCTTGCACCACACCCAAGCCCCTGAATTCCATGCGAATCGGTCCGTACAGCCTGAAAAACCGCCTGATCGTGGCGCCCATGGCGGGCGTGACCGACCGGCCGTTCCGCATGCTGTGCAAGAAGCTGGGCGCGGGTATGGCGGTATCGGAGATGATCACCGCCAACAAGGCACTGTGGACCACGCCCAAGACGCTGCGTCGCGCCAACCACGAAGGTGAGGTGGAGCCGGTCTCGGTGCAGATTGCCGGGTCCGACCCCGCCCAGATGGCCGAGGCGGCCCGGCTCAACGTCGAGCACGGTGCGCAGATCATTGACATCAACATGGGCTGCCCAGCCAAAAAGGTGTGCAACGTGGCGGCCGGCAGCGCGCTGTTGCGCGACGAGAGTCTGGTGGCGCGCATTCTCGAAGCGGTGGTGAAGGCGGTGGATGTGCCGGTCACGCTAAAGACCCGCACCGGCTGGAGCCGCGAACACCGCAACGCGCTGCGCGTGGCAAGGTTGGCCGAAGAAACCGGTATTGCCGCGCTCGCTCTGCACGGCAGGACCCGCGAAGATATGTATAACGGCGAGGCCGAGTACGACACTATCCGTGCCGTGAAGGCCAGCGTGTCGATCCCGGTGATCGCCAACGGCGACATCGACAGCCCCCAGAAGGCGCAGCGGGTGCTGCGTGAGACCGGGGCTGATGCGGTGATGATCGGTCGCGCCGCCCAGGGGCGGCCTTGGATCTTTCGCGAGATTCAGCATTACCTCGATACGGGTGAGCATCTGCCGTCGCCGGAGGTAGTGGAGATCCGCGACATCCTCCTGGCGCACCTGGATGATCTTTATATGTTCTATGGCGAGTACTCGGGTTGCCGCATCGCCCGTAAGCACATCGCCTGGTACACCCGGGGGCTTGCCGGCTCCAACGCGTTCCGGCAGGAGATGTACCGGCTGGAGACCACCGAAGGCCAGCGCGCTGCGGTGGCCGACTATTTCGACCGGCTGGGCACCGCTTCGGACCGCCTGGTCTACGAGAGCGAGGCGCCGGCAGCGTAAGGCACGCTGACCGGCCGGCCCGATCGACACCTATTGAACACGACACCATGTATAACAACGAACATATTGCGCAGTCGGTGCGCCTGGCCATGGAGCAGTATTTCCGCGATCTGGACGGGGAGACGCCGGCCGCCATCTACGACATGGTGCTCGCGTGTGTCGAAAAGCCCCTGATCGAGGTGGTGCTCACCTACACCGAGGGGAATCAGACCCGGGCCGCGGAGTTGCTGGGGTTGAACCGCAACACGCTGCGCAAAAAAATGAAGTCGTATGATTTGATATGAAGATAACAGGCCGCCCGAAGCGGCCTGTTTTTTTGTTCGTCCCAAAGGAAGCTCCAAGCTTCGCAAACGCGGTAGAGAACCATGACCAAAATCGAACGTGCGCTGATCAGCGTTTCCGACAAAACCGGCATTCTCGAATTTGCCCGGGCCCTCGCTGGCTTCGGCGTGGAGATCCTCTCCACCGGCGGCACCGCCAAGCTGCTGCGTGACGCTGGCGTGCCGGTGATCGACGTCTCCGACTACACCGGCTTCCCGGAAATGCTGGACGGCCGGGTGAAGACCCTGCACCCGAAAGTGCACGGCGGCATCCTGGGCCGGCGCGACCTGCCGGAACACGTGGCCACCATGCAGGAACACGGTATCGGCAACATCGACCTGGTGTGCGTCAACCTTTACCCGTTCGAAGCCACCATCGCCAAGGCAGACTGCACGCTGGAAGACGCCATCGAGAATATCGATATCGGCGGCCCGACCATGGTGCGCTCCGCCGCCAAGAACTGGCAGCACGTCGCCATCGTGACCGACGCCGAAGACTACACGGCGCTGGTGGAAGAAATGCAGGCCAACGCCGGCAAGCTGTCCAAGCTCACCCGCCTGAACCTGTCGAAGAAAGCCTTCACCCACACCGCGGCCTACGACGGTGCCATCTCCAACTACCTGACCAGCCTGGCCGAAGGCGTGGACAGCGGCGTGCCGGAACGCTTTGCCTTCCCGAACCGCCTCAATGCCCAGTTCGTGAAAGTGCAGGACATGCGCTACGGCGAGAACCCGCACCAGGCGGCCGCCTTCTACCGCGATCTGGATCCGGCCCCGGGGGCCATCGCTCACTACCGTCAACTGCAGGGCAAGGAACTGTCCTATAACAACATCGCCGATGCCGATGCAGCCTGGGAGGCGGTGAAGACCTTCGACCAGCCGGCCTGCGTCATCGTCAAGCACGCCAACCCCTGCGGCGTGGCCGTGGCCGCCGACACCCTGACCGCCTACAAGCTGGCGTTCGCGACCGACACCACCAGCGCCTTCGGCGGCATCATCGCCTTCAACCGCCCAGTGGATGCCGAAACGGTAGAAGCCGTGACCGGTCAATTCCTGGAAGTGCTGCTGGCACCGGCGTTCACCGATGAAGCCAAGGCGCTGATCGCGGCCAAGAAGAACGTACGCGTGCTGGAGATCCCGCTGGAAGCCGGCGCCAACCGCTTCGAGCTGAAGCGCGTGGGTGGCGGCGTGCTGGTGCAGACCCCGGATATCCGCAACGTGGGCCTGGAAGAGCTGCGCGTGGTGACCAAGCGTGCCCCGACCGAACAGGAAATGGCCGACCTGCTGTTCGCCTGGCGCGTGGCCAAGTACGTGAAGTCCAACGCCATCGTGTTCTGCAGGAACGGTCAGACCGCCGGCATCGGGGCCGGGCAGATGAGCCGTGTGGATTCCACCCGCATCGCCGCTCGCAAGGCGCAGGATGCAGGGCTGAGCCTGCAGGGTGCGGTGGCCGCCAGCGATGCCTTCTTCCCGTTCCGCGACGGCATCGACGTGATCGCCGAGCAGGGCATCAAGGCCATCATCCAGCCGGGCGGTTCCATGCGTGACGAAGAGGTGTTCGCCGCTGCCGACGAGCACGGCATCGCCATGGTGCTGACTGGCGTACGCCACTTCCGCCATTGAGTCGCGCGTGAAGAAAGGGACGGTCGTTGCCGGGCTGACCACCCTCGCAGCCTCGGGGGCTGCGCTGGGCTGGTGGTGGACGCACCCTGCCGTGGCCGTCCGGCTGCCTTCGGCCAACCCTGAGGCTTCCGCAGTGACCGCGTCCGTGCCGGCTCAGCGCCAGACGCTTGAGACGGCCCTGGCCGATTACCGTCGGCAGCAGGGCATGCGGCCCGGGCCGCTCCCCGGTACCTGGCTCCTGCAGGCCGACACCGGCAGCGGGCCGGACCGCTTCGTCGGCCGCTTCGGTGTGCCGTATTTCACGGCTGGGCCAGAAGGTCGGCAGCAGGCTTTGGTGGCGCTGCTTGCCGATACCGAGGCGGCGCAGGGTGACGCGATGGACAGCTTTGCCGCAGCCGGCCTGGTGCGGCTACTCGTCTTTGAACTGCGGGAGGGCCGTTACCGGCTCTTGGCCACGCATACCCAGCCCTCCGGTGCCCATGGCATGGCCGCGGCCGATGTGCGACCCATACGGATGGGCGAAGCCGCCTGGGGCTGGCAGCTGACCGCTGGCTGGTCGCATCAGGGGTACAGCCAGCGCAATGTGGACTTCTTCCTGGCCACGCCCGACGACATCGTGCCGATGGGCCGCCTGGCAGTAGAGGCGGACAATGCAGGGGCCGGCTGCGGTAGCGGTGCCGCCTGCGCACCTACCGCCCTGACCGCCCGCTGGGTGCTCCGCCCGCAGCCGGGGCAGGCCCTCTATGCGCTGGACGTACACTGGCAGGGCGTGCTCGAGGGCCGCCCGCTCAAGCGTCATCTGCTGCTTGAGGCCGGCGCAGCCCGGCGCTATGCGATTCCGGTAGAACTGGTCGAACTTTTCTAGAACATGCAGCCCCGGCCGTACCGGGGCGAAAAGAAGGAACCCCTCATCATGAACATCCTCGTCATCGGCTCGGGCGGTCGCGAACATGCCCTGGCCTGGCGCATTAGCCAGTCTCCGCGTGTGTTCAAGGTCTTCGTCGCACCCGGCAATGCCGGTACCGCGCTCGACCCGCACCTGACCACCGTGCCGATCACGGCCATCGACGAACTGATCGCCTTTGCGCGCCAGGAAGATGTACATCTGACGGTGGTGGGGCCTGAGGCCCCTCTGGCCGCCGGCATCGTCGATGCTTTCCGCGCCGAAGGGCTCGCCATCTTCGGTCCTACGCAGTACTGCGCCCAGCTGGAGAGCTCCAAGGATTTTGCCAAAGCGTTCATGAAGCGCCACGGCATCCCGACGGCGGGCTACGAGACCTTTACCGATGCGGCGGCCGCGCACGCCTACGTGGAGGGCAAGGGCGCCCCCATTGTCATCAAGGCCGATGGTCTGGCTGCAGGCAAGGGCGTGGTGGTGGCCATGTCCCTGGAGGAGGCACACGCCGCCATCGACGACATGCTGGTCGGCAACAAGATGGGCAGCGCCGGCAGCCGCGTGGTGATCGAGGACTTCCTCGAAGGCGAGGAAGCCAGCTTCATCGTCATGGTGGATGGCGAGCATGTGCTGCCGATGGCCACCAGCCAGGACCACAAGCGCCTGCTGGACGACGACCGCGGTCCCAACACCGGCGGCATGGGCGCCTACAGCCCGGCACCGGTGGTGACACCGGAAGTGCACAACCGCGTAATGCGCGAGATCATCCTGCCGACAGTGCAGGGCATGAAGCAGGAGGGTCATCCGTACACCGGCTTTCTCTACGCCGGACTGATGATCGACCGCAATGGCAACCCCTTCACCATCGAGTTCAACTGCCGCTTTGGCGACCCCGAGACCCAGCCGATCATGGCGCGGCTGAAATCGGATTTCACAGTGCTGCTGGAGGCCGGCGTCAATGGTGCCCTGGACAAGGTGGAGGCCGAGTGGGACCGGCGTGTCGCGCTCGGCGTAGTACTGGCGGCAGGCGGCTATCCGGACGCGCCGCGCAAGGGCGATGTGATCCGTGACATACCGCCTGCCAGCGACGATGCCGTCGTCTTCCATGCCGGCACGGCATTGGACGCCGAGGGCCGCCTGGTGACGAGTGGCGGCCGCGTACTGTGCGTGGTCGGGCTGGGTGACAGTGTGCGCATGGCCCAGGCCCGTGCCTATGCCGTGGCCGACGGCATCCACTTCGAAGGGCGGCAGTTCCGCCGCGACATCGGCAGCAAGGCCATCCATCGCAACCGCTGATGCAGCCTCTGCCGCCAGGCAAACAAAGCCGCCCCGTACCGAGGGCGGCTTTTTGCTGGCTGCAGTGGGGTTAGGCAAACAGGGTGAGGACACCGCACGCATCTTGCCACGGGCATTTTTCTTGCTGCCCGTTTCCTGCCCTCTTGAATGGACCTGATTGGCTGTGTCAGGAGGCGGCTTACGTACTTCATTCCACCCAAAGCGTAAGGGAAACCATGAAACTTGCCTTGGCAGCCAGCATGGCCATTGCCCTGACGGGCTGTGCGTATCAAGCGACGCCTTTGAAGGTGATGCCCCCTGTGGCGATGCAGCAGCCTGCAGATCCGGACCCACACTGGGATGGGTTGGCCGAAAAGGTGGCGCGCCATGTTCAGGCAGGGCTCGCCGTCGCACCGGATCAGCCCGTTACAGTTCGCGCAGAGAATTCTTCCCCCTTTAGCCGAGCCTTGCTGTCCATGCTTAAAACGCATTTGCTGGCGCTTGGCGTACCGGTTTCCGAAGGGCCTGCCCTGATGGAGGTACGGCTTGAAACCCAAGTGCTGCCCTATCATGGGAAAACAGCCGCGTATCCGCGGAACGGAAGTGGCGAGGGGGTGAAAGACGGCACCGAAGTGCTCGTCAACACTTCCCTTACCCAGGGCGGACGGTATTTGTCGCGTACCAGCGACCTCTACTACATCGAAGGCGCAGACGCGGCCCTGTATCTGCCGGCTGCACCCGTCTACGGTAAAACGATTCAGGTGGTGGGCCCATGAAGACTTCCTTTTTTTCCGCGCTCCTCATCAGCGTGCTTCTGGGGGGGTGCGCCGCCACCAGCAAGCCGCCAGAAGCCAGCACCTTCGACGTCATCAGCACCAACTACCATGCGGCCGACTGCCTGCTGCAGCCGCTGCGTCTGGTGCCCAGCCGGCCCCTCATCGTCGCCACGCTCGTCAATGTGGATGCGCTGGGCGAGTCCTCCCGGATGGGCCGGATGTTCTCCGAGCAGATCGCCTCCCGCTTCACGCACAAGGGCTATCAGGTCATCGAGCTCAAGCTGCGCGAGAATCTTTTCATGAAGTCGAGCGAGGGTGAGCTGATGCTCTCGCGCGAGGTGCGCGACGTGTCGCGGGTGCATCAGGCCCAGGCGGTGATCGTGGGAACCTATGCCGCCTCGTCGGACAAGGTCTACCTCAACCTCAAGGCTGTGGAGCCCAGCAGCAGCGTGGTGCTATCGGCCCATGACTATGCAGTGCCGCTCGACAGCAATGTCCGCAGCCTGCTTGGCGGACGCAGCCGCTACAGCTACTGATCCGGGCGGTATGCAGGGGTGGGGCTGACAGCGGCGCTGGCTTGGGGTATCGTCCCGGGCTTGGCCCCACTGCTTGTGCAGCGGCCCCGAGTCGAATGCTGACGTCTTTTCCGCCCATGAACCCACCATTGTCCCGTTTGCCTGCCGTCGCCCTGGTGCGGCGCGCCCGCGCCCGGCTGAAGGCCGGTGGCGTACTGGCGTATTCCACCGAATCCTGCTTCGGACTGGGCTGCAATCCGCGTGATCCGCGTGCGATCCGCCGGGTACTGGCCATCAAGGCCCGGCCCAATCACAAGGGGCTGATCGTAATTGCCGACAGCCTGGAGCGTATCCGGCCGCTGGTGGCGCCGCTCTCGGCCGCCGACGAGGCCGAACTTATGCGCCACTGGCCCGGTCCCTACACCTTTCTGCTGCCGGCTTCACGCCGTGTACCACCCCTATTGCGCGGGCGGCACCATAAGGTGGCGGTGCGGGTGACCGCCCACGGTGAGGCAGCGCGGTTGTGCCGGGCGCTGGGCTCGGCCCTGGTTTCCACTTCGGCCAACCGTGCCGGGCAGAAATCGCTGCGTACCGCCCGTGGCTGCCGGCGTACCTTCGGCGACCGGGTACTGACGTTGCCGGGGCGCATCGGCAAGCGGCGCAAGCCTTCCACCATCATCGATTTTGCTACCGGCCGCGTGCTGCGCTGATGCAGCCGGCCCCAAGCGTGTTTTACTTTTACCGAGGACCAACCGGGTGCAACAGATTTCCTTTGTCAGCCTGATTCTCAACGCCAGCCTGGTCGTGCAGCTTGTCATGGCCGGTCTTGCCCTGCTGTCGGTGATTTCCTGGGCGCTGATCTTCCAGAAGGTGGTGCTGCTGCGCGCGGCCAAACGCGACACCGTCGAGTTCGAACGCACCTTCTGGAGCGGTTCCGACCTTAACACCCTGTACGACGAGGCCAACCGCAATGTCGACATGAAGGGCACCGGCCGTCTGTTCCGGGCGGGCTTTGCCGAGTTTCAGAAACTGCGCGGCCGGTCGGCCGGTGAACTGTCGGACGTGATGGAGGGGACCCGCCGCGCCATGCGTGCCGCGGCGCAGCGCGAACTGGAAGTGCTGGACAGCCACAACGATTTTCTTGCCACTGTGGGTTCCGTCAGCCCCTATATCGGCCTTTTCGGCACGGTGTGGGGCATCATGCACGCCTTCATCGGGCTGGGCAATGCCGGTCAGGCTACGCTTTCCACGGTGGCGCCGGGGATTGCCGAGGCGCTGGTGGCCACGGCGATCGGCCTGTTTGCGGCGATCCCGGCCGTGGTGGCGTACAACCGTTTTGCCAGCGATGTGGACCGTCTGGCCACCCGCTTCGACACGTTCATGGAAGAGTTCTCCAACATCCTGCAGCGGCAGGTCAGCCGCTGAGCCTCTCCGGCGCCCCGTGGGGCGCCTTTCTCATTGTTCCGTTGGCCGAACAGTGCTTTCACCGGCACGGCTTGCTTTTTGGCAGGCGGCAGGGCAGCTTGGAAGGCTTGCCGATCCAGGACCCTGTCATGCCCTTCAAGCGCCTTTCCGCCGTTACGCTGGCGGCCTTCTTTGCCCTCTATGTCATCTGGGGGTCTACCTACTTTGCCATCCGCGTGGGCGTGGAGGAGTGGCCGCCCTTCATGATGGCCGGCGTCCGCTTCCTCATGGCCGGCACGGTGCTCTTCCTTTACCTGAAGTTGCGCAGTACGCCCAATCCCTCCATGCGCGAGGTGCTGGGCGGGGCCATCCTGGGAGTGCTGATGCCAGGTGTGGGCAACGGTCTGGTGACGCTGGCGGAAAAAGACGTGTCTTCGGGCGTGGCTGCACTGGTGGTGGCCACGGTACCGTTGTTCACCACACTATTTGCGCGTCTCTTCGGCCAACCAGCGCGCTGGACGGAATGGGGTGGCATCGTGCTCGGCCTGGTAGGCATGGCCCTGCTCAACCTGGGAGCCAACCTCAAGGCCAGCCCGAGCGGTGCCCTGATTCTGGTACTGGCCTCGGCAGGATGGGCGCTCGGCTCGGCCTGGAGCAAGCACCTCACCCAGCCCAAAGGGCTGATGTCGAGCGCGGTGATGATGCTCTCCGGTGGGCTGGCCCTGCTCTTGGCCAGCCTGGCTCGGGGTGAGACGCTGGCGGCCTGGCCGTCCTGGCATGGCTGGGCGGCACTGCTCTATCTGGTGGTGTTCGGTTCCATCATTGCCTATACCGCCTACCTGCACCTGCTCAAGACGGTCAGTGCCGCGGCGGCCACCAGCTATGCCTACGTCAACCCGGTGATCGCGGTGCTCCTGGGGGTGATGCTGCTGGGCGAGCATGTCGGCGTGCACGAGCTGGGGGCGATGGCCGTCATCGTGGCCGGCGTGCTGCTGATCGGATGGAAGCGCTGAAGCCCGCTAGCGCCCGCCGGCGCTCCCGCTGTCGTCGTCCTCCAGTCCCGGCACGCGCGGGCGCACTGGCATGTCGATGACGATCGAGGTCTTGGTGTCGCCGAACTGCATCAAACGCGCGATCAGGGCCTGCAGGTCGCCCATCGTTGCCACCGCCACCTTGAGCATCAGCCCGCTGGTGCCGGTGATCGAATAGCACTCCACGATCTCGCGCGTGTCCTGCATTTCCTCCAGCACCTTGAAATACTCCAGATGCTTGACGGTCAGTTCGATCAGGCACTGGATGGGGTAGCCGATGCGGGCCAGATCCACCTGCGCATGGTAGCCACGGATCACGCCGCCGCGCTCCAGCTTCTCGATGCGGTCGGCTACCGCAGGGGCCGAAAGGTTCACCCGCCGGGCCAGTTCCGCGTAGCTGAGCCGGGCATTTTCATGCAGGGCAGCAAGGATTTTTCGGTCGAATTTGTCCATCTTTGCTTTCGAAGGTGCTGGCCTCAAAAAAAAGAAGAAAATAAGGCATAAACCTCGGAAATCCAAGTTTTCATGGTTAAAAAGGCCGTTGCTGCGCCGTACAATGCCGTCCTATCAAGGTTGGCCGAAGCCGTACTGTCCGTGGGTTTCGGCCGTTACAGAGGTGTCCGTCCCGTTGTGAGGCTTCTGGAACTGTCCTGGTGATCTCTTTGTCCCTGGTCTTAAGTCAGGCCAACAAGTTTTGACGACGACCCTTCGGGTCTGCCCCGCCGGCAGGCCCGTTTTTTTTTGTCTGCGGGCCGCGCACCGCGGGGTGTTACAAAAGCCGTGCGACATGTCATATTTCTGTAATCGCCCCTTTTTATCCTTGCCATACTCCCTCAACGATAGTGGACGACAATGGCTGCTAACATTCTGCTCGTGGAAGACGAGCCGGCGATCCAGGAACTGATTGCGTTCAACCTGACCCAGGCAGGGCATCATGTGCTGCGCGCCAGCACGGCCGAGGCGGCCATGGTGCTGGTGAAGAATGCACTGCCGGATCTGGTGCTGCTCGACTGGATGCTGCCCGGCGCGTCCGGCGTGGACATCGCCAAACGGCTGCGGGCCGACGAACGCACCAAGCATGTGCCGATCATCATGCTGACCGCGCGCTCGGAAGAGCAGGACAAGATCACCGGGCTGGAAACCGGGGCCGACGATTACATCACCAAGCCTTTCTCACCGCGCGAACTGCTCGCACGCATCAAGGCGGTACTGCGCCGCCGGGCACCGCAAATGACCGACGATGCGGTGGAAGTGCAGGGTCTGCGGCTTGATCCGGTGACCCACCGGGTGGCGGGTCATGGCCAGACGCTGGACCTGGGCCCCACGGAGTTTCGCCTGCTGCACTTTTTCATGACGCACCCCGAGCGGGTGCACTCGCGCTCGCAACTGCTGGACCAGGTGTGGGGCGACCATGTGTTCGTGGAGGAGCGGACGGTGGATGTGCATATCCGTCGCTTGCGCAGCGCGCTCGAGGCCACCGGCCACGACAGCCTGATCCAGACGGTACGCGGCACCGGCTACCGCTTCTCCGTACAGCCCTGAAGGAGCGGACTTGCAAGAATTCCTGCAGCGCACGCTGGCTTGGCTGGTGGCGCTTGTCGTCCTGGGCCTTGGCCTGTGGGGGGCACTGGGTGCGGTGACGGCGCTTGTGGGCGTCCTCGTCGGGCTGGTGTTGTGGCTGTCCTTTCACCTTTATCACTTGGCCCTGTTGCTCCGTTGGCTGCGCAATCCGCAGGCCGAGCGCGTGCCGGACGGCTTTGGCTCGTGGCATGTGGTGTTCATGTCGCTGTATGCGCAGGTCCGCAGCCAGAACCAGAGCAAGCGCAAGCTCACCAGTGCGCTGGAGCGCTTCATCAATGCCGGCGAGGCGATGCCCGACGGAGTGGTGGTGCTCGATGAACACGACCGCATCGAATGGCTCAACCCGATGGCCGTGGAGCATCTCGGGCTCGACCGCAAGCAGGACATCGGCAACCAGATCCTCAACCTCATCCGCCAGCCTGCCTTTCACAGCTACATGCGTGAGGAAAGCTACAGCCAGCCGCTGACGCTGCGCTTTGCCCAGCCGCGCGAGACGGTGCTGTCGGTGCAGCTGGTGCCGTTCGACTCCACGCGCAAGTTGCTGCTCACCCGCGATATCACCCAGTTCGAACGCGTCCAGACGGTGCACCGCGACTTCGTAGCCAATGTCTCGCACGAGCTGCGCACACCCTTGACAGTGATCGGTGGCTTTCTGGAAACCTTTGCCGAAATGCCGGATGCTGACGCCGCCACACTGCAGCAGTTCCTGCCGATGATGCTGGAGCAGTCGCGCCGCATGCAGAGCCTGGTGGAGGACCTGCTGACGCTATCGCGGCTGGAGAACAGCGCCAAGCTGCAGGCCGAGAAGGTGGACATGGACGAGCTGATGGAAACCCTGCGCGTCGAGGCCGAGGGTCTCTCCAAGGGGCGGCATACCATCGTTGTGCAGAAGGATACGCCCCGCTGGCTGTGGGGCAACCCCGGCGAGCTCCACTCGGCGTTTGGCAACCTGGTGTCCAATGCGGTGCGCTACACGCCAGAGGGCGGCACCATCACGCTACGCTGGCGCGCGGACGGCGAGCGGCTGGTGTTCTCGGTGTCGGATACCGGCATCGGCATCCCGCGCGAGCACCTGCCACGCCTGACGGAGCGCTTTTACCGGGTGGACCGCGGCCGCTCGCGTGGCAACGGCGGCACCGGGCTGGGGCTGGCCATCGTCAAGCACGTGCTGGCCCGTCACCGCGCACGTCTGGACATCCAGAGCGAACCGGACCGAGGCAGTACCTTCAGCGTCCAGTTCTGCCCCGAGGAAAGCGCCGATCCGGAGCGCCGCTGACCACCCTTGGCGCTCCGGGCGGCAGCCGGTAGGATGGACCGTATCCCTAACAACAAGAATCCGTTGCTGATCATGAATCGCCTTCAAGCTGTCCGCGCCTTCGGCCAACGTATCTGGCTCGACAATCTTTCCCGCGATCTCATCGCTTCGGGGGCACTGACCCGTCTGTTCGAGGAGGACGGCATTGCCGGTGTCACCTCCAACCCCAGCATCTTCGAAAAGGCGATCCGCACCGACGCCCGCTACCGCGATGACTTGGCGGCCCTGCGTCTGCGTGCGCTGAATGCGGAACACACTTACGAATCGCTGGTGATCCGCGACATCCGTGATGCCTGCGACCTGCTGGCGCCGCAGTACCAGGCCAGCAACGGTGACGACGGCTACGTGAGCCTGGAAGTATCGCCGGCCCTGGCCCACGACGAGGCTGGTACGGTGGCGGCCGCCCGCCGGCTGTGGGCGGCCGTGGGGCGCCCCAACGCGATGATCAAGGTGCCCGCCACGCCGGCCGGTATCGGCGCGCTGGCCACGCTGACGCGCGAGGGCATCAACGTCAACATCACCCTCATCTTCAGCCTGCGCCAGCTGGATAACGTGTGGGACGCCTACCTGGCAGGGCTGGCAGCCCGTTACGGTGATGGTGAGCCGGTGGGGCATGTCAAAGCGGTGGCCAGCTTCTTCCTGTCACGCATCGACAATGCGGTGGATGGCCGAGTACCGCCCCCGGTGCGGGGCCGTGTGGCGGTGGCGCTGGCCAAGCTGGCCTATGCGCGCTATCGCGAGCGCTTTCATGGAGAGGGGTTTGCCAAGCTGCGCCGTGCCGGTGCCCGGCCACAGTACCTGCTGTGGGCCTCCACCGGCACCAAGAACCCGGACTACTCCGACGTGCTGTACGTAGAGAGCCTCATCGGCCCCGAAACCATCAATACCGTGCCGGACGCCACGCTGGCAGCGTTCCGCGACCACGGCGTCGCGGCCCCCACGCTGGAGTCCGGCCTGGAAGATGCGCGCAACGTCATCCGTACCGCCGGGGAAGCCGGAGTGGACTTGGCCGAAGTGGGCGAGATGCTGCAGCAGGACGGCCTGCGCCAGTTCGACGATGCCTTCGCCAAGCTGATGGCCCTGACCGGCTGAGACCGGTCGTTACCGGGAAACGCAACAGGACGCCGCGGCGTCCTGTCTTTTTTGGGCCGGCCGAAGAGTGCCGTTAGAGGGAGAGCGCCAGCACCAGATAGCCGGCATAGAGCGCGCCGTTCACCATCAGGTGCCAGACCCGGATGCCGCCCTTGCGGGTGACGGTGATGCGTAGCCACAGCGCGGCCGCCAGCGTGAAGGTGAGGCCGGCGAGTACTTCGGCGCGCAGGGTCCACGGGGTAAGGGCAATACCGATCGCGGGCAGCAGCGTGCCCTGGAACACCATGGCGCCCGTAATGTTGCCGAAGGCGAGGGTGTCCTTGCCCTTACGCACCCACAGGATGGAGTTGATCTTCTCCGGCAGTTCGGTGGCGATCGGAATGATCATCAGCGACAACAGCAGCGGGGTGATGCCCAGAAGGCGTGAGGCGTCCTCCACCCCATGGATGAAGCCCTTGGCGCCCGCCACCAGCAGGCCCAGACCGATGGCGATCTGGACCAGGATGGTCGCCAGACTGACCTTCAGCCCCAGTTTCTGCAGGAACATTTCCCCCTCGGCCTCGGTGGCATGGCCTTGGTCCACCAGGTGCGACGACGCGCGCAGCGTCAGCAGGATGTAAAAGAAATACAGCAGTACCAGCACGCCGCTGATGACTGCCCGCAGCGCTTCCAGACCCCCTTCATGCGGGATGAACATCGCCAGCGCCGACAGGGTATACGCGCACAGGAAGAAGTTGATGTCACGCAGGAAGCCGCTGCGCTCCGGACGGATATGCCCGGTGTGACCGCGTGCGCGCAGGACTGAAAGGCCCATCAGTGAGGTGGACAGCGTGGCCAGCATCAGGGGGGCGCCGAGGATGGCGCCCACACCGATCTCATGGTTGACGCTGGCGTTGGCGGTACCGCCCATGATGGCCAGGATCGGCACCAGAGTTTCGGGCAGTGCCGTGCCGACGGCGGCAAAGACCGAGCCGGTGACCCCCTCGGAAATGTTGAGCTTCTGGCCCAAGTGTTCCAGCGCATTGGTGAAGATTTCGGCAGCGACCAGGATCACCACCAGCATCAGGAAGAGTTCGCCGAACGTATAAAGCATGTCAGAGCCACGAAAAGCAAAGAGGGCATTGTAGCCCTCCTGAATGACGCCGGCACGGATGCCGGTCGGGTCAGGCGTGCGGTGCCTGGCGCCGCGCGGCCATCCTGTGTCCGGCTGCGCGCTTCTCCTCGTCGGTGAGCACAGTGGCCGCGATCGGGATCATCCATGCCTCCTCAATGGCGGCATGCTCGCGGTAGAGCCGGGTGAACTCGGCCACCTCGATCCGGCTGATGGCGGAGATGTCGCCATTCTTCAGGGCCAGCAACTCGTCACGGATGGCGTTCCAGCGCGAATGCAGGTAACCGTGCTCGCCGGAGAGCTGCTCCAGCTTCGGCGCCGCATCCGGCACCCGCGCCAGCAGGATCGGGAAGAGCTCCTCCTCCTCGTCCAGGTGATGGGCCGGGCCGGCCTGGTCGAAATAGCGCACCACGCCGTCGATGGTGGTTCGCACCGCATCGTTCACGCCGTGCTCGGCAATATAGGTGGGCAGGCGTTCCAGCTGGGTGCAGAACTGGCGGATCTTGTCGTGGCAGGCCACCAGCATCTCCAGCGGTTCGTCGAAACTCGGGCCGGGCCGGTTCAGGGCGTCCAGGGTCAGCATGGGGGCTCTCCTTTCGGATGTCGGGATTTGTAAGCGGCCAGTCTGCCAAAACCCGGAGGTTTGTCACCATGACGATGCTCAAGTTGTGGTGGATGGGGCAGGGGGCGACCGCAGTGCGGCTTTTGGGCTACAGTGTCGGCCTTGCCGTGAGGAGAAGGTTGCCATGTCCCTGCCGTTTGCCATCCGACCGCTGCGCCCTGCTGAGCCGGCCACTGCTATGGCCGTCTGGGCGTTGCACGAGGCTGCCCACCGACAGGAGGAGGGCTGGCTGGGCCAGCCGCTGCCGCGCCCCTGGGCGGACAGCATGGCGCTGGCGCGCGAGACCCGGCAGCTCTTGGGCGCCTTCGACGCTGAGGGGGTGCTGACGGGCCTGCTGCTGGCTGAAGTGGGCGCGCGCGGGCCTCATATCGCCCGGCTGGCGGTCGATCCGGCCCGGCAAGGGGAGGGTTGGGGGCGGCGTCTCGTCAATCATCTGGTCGCCGCTGCCCACGAGGTCACCGTGGATACTGCTTCGGCCAACCTTGCGGCGCTGGCGGTCTACCGGCGCGCAGGCTTCCACGAGACCGGGCGCCACCTGCTGCCCCAGGGCCTGGAACTGGTGCATCTGTGCTACCGCCGGGACCGGCAGGGGCAGCACCTGCCGCTGCTCGCGCTCGACGGTGATGGCTGGGTCAGCGGTGCCCGCCACCTGCTATCTCCAAACTGCGACGACTTCCCCGATGGCAGCCTGCCCACGCTGCTGATCGTCCACAACATCAGCCTGCCGCCCTCGCGCTACGGTGGGGATGCGGTGGAACGGCTCTTCACCAACCGGCTGGATCCGCAGGCCCATCCTTACTTCGCCGCCATTTCGCACCTGAGGGTGTCCTCGCACTTCTTCATCCGGCGCGACGGTACCCTGGTGCAGTGTGTGCCGGTACGGCGCCGGGCCTGGCATGCCGGCGTGTCTTGTTTTGGCGGGCGCGAGCGCTGCAACGACTTTGCGCTGGGCGTGGAGATGGAAGGGTGCGACTTCGAGCCCTTCACCGAGGCCCAGTACTGCATGCTGGCACGGCTGGGGACCTTGCTGCGCCGGGCGTTGCCCTTGGCGGCGATTACCGGGCACGAGCACGTGGCACCTGGGCGCAAGACCGACCCGGGTCCGTTCTTCGACTGGAAGCGGGCCGCACACGACACCGGACTGCCGTTTGTTGCTGCCTAGCCGGCCATGAAAAACCCGCCGGCTGCGGCGGGTTTTTGGGTCTAGTGTCAGGGATCAGAGTTCGATCTGCGCCCCCAGCTCCACCACCCGGTTGGTGGGGATCTGGAAGAAGTCGGTGGCGCGCAGTGCGTTTTTGCTCATCCATACGTAGATCTTCTCGCGCCAGCGTGCCATGCCTGGCCGGTCGGTGGAGATCAGCGTTTCGCGGGAGAGGAAGAACGAGCTGTCCATCAGGTCGAATGGCAGATCCTGCCGGGCGCAGGCCTCAAGGATCTGGTGGGCATCCGGTGTCTCCTTGAAACCGTAGAAGGCTTCCACCTGCCAGAACGACTGCGACAGACGCGAAATCTTCACCCGCTTCTCCTCCGGCACATAAGGCTCGTCCAAGGTGCGGATCGTCATCATCACCACCCGTTCGTGCAGCACCTTGTTGTGCTTGAGATTGTGCAGCAGCGCGTGCGGCACGCCCTTGAGGGTGCTGGTGAGGAAGATGGCGGTGCCTTCCACGCGGGTGGGAGGGTAGGCTTCCAGCCCTTCGACGAAACCCTCCAGCGGGATGGCCTGTTCGTTCAGGCGCTCGATCAGCAGTTCGCGGCCACGCTTCCAGGTCGTCATCAGGAAGAACATCAGCAGGCCGATCAGCAGTGGCAGCCAGCCGCCATGGGTGAGCTTGAGGGCATTGGAGGCGAACAGCGGTACGTCGATCAGCAGCATCGCGGCCATCAGCGGGAACACCAGCGCCGACGGCCAGCGCCAGTTGCGCCGGGCCACGGTGGTGGAGAGGATGGTGGTGATGACCATGGTGCCCGTGACGGCGATGCCGTAGGCGGCGGCCAGGTTAGTGGAGCTCTGGAAGGTCAGCACCACCACGATCACGGCGATGAGCAGCATCCAGTTCACGATCGGCACATAGATCTGTCCGATCTCACGGTCCGAGGTGTGACAGATGGTCATTCGCGGCATGTAGCCGAGCTGCACGGCCTGGCGGGTGAGCGAGAACACACCCGAGATTACCGCCTGCGAAGCGATGACGGTGGCCAGCGTGGACAGGATCACCAGCGGGAATACGGCCCAGTCCGGCGCCAGATGGAAGAAGGGGTTCTCCACCGCCTCGGGTTCGTTGAGCAGCAGGGCGCCCTGGCCGAAGTAATTCAGCAGCAGCGCCGGCAGCACGAACCAGAACCAGGCCAGGCGGATTGGCTTGCGACCGAAGTGGCCCATGTCGGCGTACAGCGCTTCGGCGCCGGTGATGGCCAGCACCACCGAGCCGAGGGTCAGGAAGGTCAGCCAGGGATGCTGCGCAGTGAACTGGATGGCGTGCATCGGGCTGACCGCGGCCAGCACCGATGGGTTGCGCACGATCTCGGCCACCCCCAGCGCGCCCAGCGTCAAAAACCACACTACCATCACCGGCCCGAACAGCTTGCCTACGCTGGCTGTGCCGTGCTTCTGGATGAGGAACAGCCCGGCCAGCACGATGATCGCCAGCGGCAGTACATAGGGTTCCAGGGCCGGTGTCACCACTTCCAGACCCTCGATGGCGGAGAGCACTGATACCGCCGGCGTGATCACCACCTCGCCATAGAAAAAGCCGCCGCCCAGCAGCCCCAGGATCATCAGGGGCAGCGCGCGCTTGCCGTTGATATGCCGGCGCGCGAGGGTCATCAACGTCAGGATGCCGCCTTCGCCGTGGTTGTCGGCGCGCAGCACAAAGGAGAGGTACTTCAGCGACACCACCAGGATCAGTTCCCAGAAGATCAGCGACAGCACGCCCAGCACGTTGGCCGAAGTGAGGGGCAGCTCCAGATGGCCGCCGAAACACTCCTTGAGAGTATAGAGCGGGCTGGTGCCGATATCGCCGTAGACCACGCCAAGCGCGGCAAGGGTTATGCCGCCCAGCGCCTGTTTTCCGGAAACCTGGGTCATGGGAAATTTCTTGATTGGGTTGTTCTTCGGCTGCGCGTGGCGCCCGGACGGGCTTGGGCCCGGCGCGGCCAACGAGCGCGAAGCTTACTCCTCCCCACGGTGGGAGGCAAAGCCGCGCTCTAGGCGGACTCTGCCTTGGCGCGCAGGTGTCGGGGCTGCGCCACACCGGGGGCATGGGGCGGCCACACGAGGTAAAGCAGCACGCAGACCGCCCACACCACCCATGCACTCCATAGGTTGTGCGACAGGAAGTGGGCGCCGCGCATCATCTGGCCCCAGCCCATGACCATGCCAGTCAGCAAGCCCAGTGCCTGTACCGCGACGGCCGCGAGCGGACGGTGCGGCCAGAGCAGGAAAAAACCTGCCATCAGCGCGAAGCCGCCCGAGGCATGGCCGCCAGGAAAGCAGCGGCCGGGTCCGGGGTTGGCCGAAGCGGCCTCGAAGAGGCCGAATGGGTGTGCTTGCCCGCCGTAACCGACCAGATCCCAAGGGCAGGAATGCTGGCTGGCGGCCTTGAGAAGGGAAACGGCGAGCGTGGAGAGTGCCATGGCCAAGGCCAGCCACAGCCACTGCCGCTGGCGGCGCCAAGTACCGTACACGCCAGCGGCCAGCGCCAGAAAAATGCACAGGTACTTGGCCAGGTGATGGTTGTACCGGTCCAGCCAGGCCGCGTCCTGCAGCGGAAAGCGCTGCAGGCGCGTATCAAAGTAAGGGGCGAGCGCAGCCGCATCCAGACGGCCATCACGGAAGAGGCCGTACAGCAACGCGGCAGACAAGGCCAGCAGCATGCCTTGCCACAAAACCAGCCGCAGGCGAGGACTCATCGGCCCGGTGCCTTCATCAGTCCCTGACGGAAGGCTTGCGAGGCGCCCTGGTAATAAGCGATCGCATCCTCCAGCAGGGCTTCGTCGCCGGCGGACGGGGCGTTGCGCACTTCGCCGGTGTCGAGGTTGATCACGGCCTGCACGGCGCTGTGCCCTTTGGGCTCCAGGATGGCCAGACGGTCGGGCCGCAGCAGGCCCAGCGCCTGATAGGTGGAGATGAAGGCCCGGTCCTGCTCGGGCGCGCGTGCGAACACGTCCTGGCCGATGAAGCGGCTGGTGTAGGAAAAGTTCAGCAGGCCAAAGAGCGTAGGGGCCACGTCGATCTGGCTCATCAGGCGGTCCACCCGTGCCGGTGCCACATTGCCTGGCGACCAGACGATCAGCGGGATGTGGTAACGGTTGACCGGCAGGTCGGTCTTGCCGGCACTGGAGGCCTGATGGTCGGCCACGATCACGAACACCGTGTCGGCAAACCAGGGATGGCTGCGGGCGCGACGCACGAAGTCGCCGATAGCCCAGTCGGTGTAGGCCACCGCGGCGTCACGGTCCCCCTGGGGACGGTTGACGCGGCCGGTGGGGAAGGTGAACGGCCGATGGTTGCTGGTGGTCATCAGATGGGCGAAGAACGGCTTGCCGGACTGATGGATACTGTCGAACTCGCGCAGACCCAGTGTGAACAGGTCTTCGTCGGCCACACCCCACACGTTCTCGGCGTGGATGTCCTTGCTGTCGATTGCCAGGCGGTCCTTCACGGTGTAGCCGTTGGCCGAAAAGTAGGCATTCATATTGTCGAAGTAGCCGTAGCCGCCGTAGAGGTAGCGGCTTTCATAGCCGCGCTCGTTGAACACGGTGGCCATGGTGAACAGCCCTTCGTTACCCGGGCGGCGCACGATGCTCTGCCCGGGCGTGGGCGGGGCTGCCAGCGACAGGGCTTCCAGCCCCCGCACAGTGCGCGTGCCCGTGGCATACATGCGGCTGAAGAAGAGACCGTCCTGCGCCATGTGGTCAAGGTTGGGTGTCAGACCCTGCTTGTTTCCGAATACACCCATGAAGTCGGACGACAGGCTCTCCACCGAGATCAGGACCACGTTCAGGTGCTTTTCCGGTCCGGTATGGCGGATGCGGCGTGTCAGGTCATAAGGGTTGCTACTCACGAAGCTGGCCTCCGGCGTGGCCACCAGGGCGCGCAGGCGGCGCATGGCAGCCTCGGCCGGCAGCGTGCGGTAGAAGCGGGCGTAATCGAGCTCGTTGTTGCGGTACGCAGCAAAGAAACTGTAGATGCCGTTGCCAGACAGCTCGTTGACGTAATGGTTGGCCGAAAGGTCCTTGCTGTCGCCGCTCAGGGTCGCGCAGCTAGCCAGCGTCACCACCGAGAAACCGGCCACCACCCCCAGACGCGAGCGGTCGGACAGTACCCCCAGCCGCAGGCGGCGGGTAGCCCAGACGCCCAGCGCGGCCAATGCACCGACACCGGCCAGCAGCGGCCCCACCGGGTACGATTCGCGGATGTTGCCGATTACCTCGTGGGTGTAGACCAGGTAGTCCACCGCGATGAAGTTGAAGCGGCTGCCGAACTCCTGCCAGAACAGCCACTCGGCCAGCGCCACGAACACCAATCCTGCCAGCGTCAGCCAGCGTACCGCGAGCCCCAGTGTTGCAAAGGTGCGGTTAGTCCGCCAACGCATCGGAAACAGCGTCAGCCACAGGACATACGGCAGGGCCACGTAGGCGGCGGTCACGAGGTCATACCCCACCCCCACCGCCAGCGCTTCCAGCCAACCGCCGGGGCCAGGCATGGCGTTGCCCAGCGACACGCCGAGCGCGATGCGGGTCATGGTGGAGAGCGCCAGAAACACGGGCACCAGCCAGCCGAGGAAGGCATAACGTTGCATAGAGGGAGCCATAGCTCATTCGCACCTGCGGGTTGTATGGCCGCCATCGTCCTGCCGTCTGCTTAACGCTGCCTTAAGGCCGTTGACGGCCATCGGACCGGAAGTGGCCTCTGCCCCGGTGCGGCGGTTTTCCGCCAACCGGCAAACGGGCTAGAATGCGACATCTCCAAGTGACCGGATTTCAAGGATCTTCTGCCCATGCGCGCTTCCCAGTTCTTCATTTCCACCCTGAAAGAGGCCCCCGCCGATGCGGAAATCGTCAGCCAGAAGCTGATGCTGCGTGCCGGCTTCATCCGCAAGGTCGCTGCCGGCGTCTATACCTGGATGCCAATGGGTCTGCGCACGCTGCGCAAGGTGGAGACCATCGTGCGCGAGGAAATGGACCGCGCCGGCGCCATCGAACTGACGATGCCGGTGGTGCAGCCGGCCGGACTGTGGCAGGAAACCGGACGCTGGGACAAGATGGGCGAGGAGCTGCTGCGCTTCAAGGATCGCCACGAGCGCGACTTCGTGATCCAGCCCACCTCCGAGGAAGTGATCACCGACATCGCCCGCAACGAGCTGAAAAGCTACCGGGCCCTGCCGAAGAACTTCTACCAGATCCAGACCAAGTTCCGCGACGAACGCCGTCCGCGCTTCGGCGTGATGCGTGGCCGCGAGTTCGTGATGAAGGATGCCTATTCCTTCGACCGTGACATGGAGGCGGCGGGCAAGAGCTACGACAACATGTACCGTGCCTACTGCCGCATCTTCGACCGGCTGGGCCTGACCTACCGCGCGGTGGCGGCCGATACCGGCGCCATCGGCGGTGACCGCTCGCACGAGTTCCAGGTGATCGCCGACACTGGTGAGGACGCCATCGTCTACTGTCCGCAGTCCGATTACGCCGCCAACATCGAGCTGGCCGAAGCGCTGGCGCCGGAAGGCGAGCGGCCGGCTCCGGGCGCAACCATGCAGAAGGTGCACACCCCCCGCGTCAAGACCATCGCCGACCTGGTGGGCTTCCTCAAGATGGACATCCGGCAGACGGTGAAGGCTGTGGTGGTGGAAGGGGACGAGGCCCCGGTGCTGATGCTGGTGCGCGGAGACCACGAACTCAACGAGGTGAAGGCCGAGAAGATCGCCGGCATCAAGAAGC
Source organism: Gulbenkiania mobilis (assembly GCA_004346645.1). Classification (GTDB taxonomy): domain Bacteria; phylum Pseudomonadota; class Gammaproteobacteria; order Burkholderiales; family Chromobacteriaceae; genus Gulbenkiania; species Gulbenkiania mobilis. The sequence continues at coordinate 256,300 of SMDA01000004.1, read as the reverse complement.
CGCTGACTTTTGCCTCCCCCGCTGCCATCCTCGCCGCCTTCGGTGCCAACCCAGGCTCGCTGGGGCCGGTCGGCTTCAAGGGGCGCATCATCGCCGACCGCACCGTCGCCAAGATGGCGGACATGGTGGTGGGCGCCAACGAGGACGATCACCACTACACCGGCGTCAATTTCGGGCGCGACTGCGCCGAGCCGGAGGTGGCCGATCTGCGCAATGTGGTGGAAGGCGACCCCAGCCCCTGCGGCAAGGGTGCGCTAGCGATCCAGCGTGGCATCGAGGTCGGTCATGTGTTCTATCTGGGGACCAAATACTCTGTCGCGATGAACGCTACCTTCCTGGACGAGGACGGTAAGCCCAAGCCGCTGGAAATGGGCTGCTACGGCATTGGCGTGACCCGCATCGTCGGCGCAGCCATCGAACAGAACCACGACACGCGCGGCATCATCTGGCCGGATGCAATCGCCCCGTTCGGCGTGGTGATCTGCCCGGTGGGCTACGACCGCTCCGAGGCGGTGCGTGCCACGGCAGACACGCTCTACCAAGGGTTGGCCGAACGTGGCATCGACGTCATCCTGGACGACCGTGGAGAGCGGCCAGGCGCGATGTTCGCCGACTGGGAGCTCATCGGCGTACCCCATCGCGTCACCATCGGCGAGCGCGGCCTCAAGGAAGGCAAGGTGGAATACCAATACCGCCGCGACGCCGAGGCCACCGACCTGCCCGCCGAAGGCGTGCTCGCGGCCGTGCTCGAACGGCTGGGCCGCTGAACATGAACCTCCTTGGGCGATGGCTGCTGTGCCTGGCCTTGGTGGCCGGGCCTGCCCATGCCGGTGCCCAGCGCGAGGAGGCGCTGTCGGCCAGCGTCGCCTCGGCGATGTCGCGCTCCCTGTCGGATGTGAATGCGCCCCGGCTGGTGTTCGCCAACCCCGCCGAAGGGCCGCTGTGGTTGGCCGAAATGTCGCGCCGGCTCGAGCGTCGCATTCCGGATGCGTGGTTCCGCACCCGCCTGCTCACCGCTGTGCAGTACGAGGCGGTGCGGGCTGGGCTGGACCCGCAACTGGTGCTGGGCCTGATCCAGGTGGAGTCGGGCTTTCGCAAGTATGCGATCAGCCCGGCCGGTGCTCGCGGCCTGATGCAGGTGATGCCCTTCTGGGTGCGCAGCATCGGTGCGGCCGACCACAACCTGTTCGATCTCTCCACCAACCTGCGCTATGGCTGCACCATCCTGCGCCATTACCTCGATATCGAGCACGGCAACCTGTCCCGGGCGCTGGGTCGCTACAACGGCAGCCTGGGGCGTGCGGAATACCCCAACCTCGTCATCGGTGCCTGGAAGCGTCAGTGGGACTGGGCGCCGCCGGCCGAAGTGCGTCTTGCCAGCACACTGCTTCCCATCCGTCAGTAAGGCTGGGCGGCCAGGGCCCTAGGGTTTTGGCTTGCTCTCCGACCTGACTCATGAGGCGCCTAGCTTCCCCTATGGCTGCCGCGCTCGGCGTCTTGCTCGCGGTACGCCCGGGCCGTTTTCTCCTTTCTCCTTTCCTGCGGTCTCTGTCGTGGGACAGCATTTCTGCGGTGGTTCGCCGCCACCGGGTGGCCAAAGCGTAAGACGCTTCCTTGCCGGCATCGGGCTGTGCGTGTCAAGCGTAGCAGAGCGGCTCAGCAGAGCCCGGCGGGACAACCCTTCCCGTATGCAGGGGTAGCGACAGGGGCAGGCAAGGGGCTGTGCGTAGAAGGGGCACACAGCGCGGACACGTATACCGTAGAGTGCGGCAATCGATACCGGCACAGAGCGGGGGACAGCAAGGGCGCGTTGGGCAGCACGGGTTACGCCCTGCTGGGGCACGAGCGCAGGGCTGCGTCCGTGTCCCACGCTCGCGCTTGGCGGCGTGGCTCAGTCTTCCTGGGCCAGCAGCAGCTTTTTCAGCAGCACGGCCAAGGTGGCGCGTTCGTCTTCGGTGAGCGGCTCGATCAGTTCGCGCTCGGCGGCCAGGTGGTTGCCCACGGCCTCCTCGATCACGGACAGCCCCTTCGGGGTCAGAGTGACGATCACGCCGCGGCGGTCGTAAGGATCCGGGGAGCGCAGCACTAGGCCGGCCTCTTCCAGCCGGTTGATGCGGTTGGTCAGCGCCCCCGAGGAGATCAGTACCATCCCCTGCAACTGGTTGGGAGAGAGCTGGTATGGTTCACCGCCCCGGCGCAGTGCGGCCAGAACGTCAAACTCCCCCACATTGAGATGATGGCGTGCAAGATCCTGCAGCACCCGGCGGGTGATGAAGTACTCCATGCGGGCGATACGGCCGACCACTTCGGTGGAGGAAGGGTCGAGGTCGGGACGAACTTCGCGCCACAGGGCGACGATGCGGTCAATCTGGTCTTGTGAAGCAGCCATGTAGGAACTCGGCGGGGGCGTTAGGGGGCGCGAAAAGCGTAACACGGTCCGGGGCCGCTTGCAGCCGCCATCAAGCTTCAGGCTGCTTTGGGCCGGCGCAGGGGAAGCAGGACCACGCGGGTACCGGCGAGCCGGTCGTGCAGGAACAGCCGCTCCGGGTCGATGAAGGCGGAGGCGATCGGCAGCAACCACCAGGCGAGCGCCGCACCCAGTGCCCTAGGCAGGCTGGACATCAGCGGTGCCCAGGCCAGATAAGCTACGGCCGGCACCCCCACGAACAAGGCCAAGGCCACCAGATAACGCAGCAGGGCATGCGGCCAGCGCAGCAGGATACCGTTGCGGTCCACCAGCTTGAGGCGCCAGGTCTTCATGCCCACCGTCTGGCCCGATTTCACCCAAGAAAGCCCCAGGTAGGCGAACAGCACCGCCGCCAGCAGCACCCGGAACAGGGTTTCGGTCAGCATGCCCGGCGGCAGCACGGCCTTGAGGGGGGTGAGCAGTGCGCTGCCTCCGAGGAGCACCGCGACCAGCAGAAGGAGTTCGTAGAACAGGCTGGCCATGCGACGGCCTACGCCCGGAATTACCAGTTCGGTCATAAGGGGAGCGCTCTCACTCTCAATGCGCGCCCGAGGCCGCATGCTTGGCCTTCAGCCGTTGCAGCGCCTGCTGGCGCTTTTCGGGGGGCATCGCCTGCAGCTTCTTCCAGTTGGCCCGCGCCTGCTCGCGCTGGGCTTGGGTCAGGTCGGCCCAAGGCTTGAGACGGGCCTGGATACGGGCCTGCTGGGCGGGTGTTAGCGAAGGATACTGGTGGGCAAGCTGAAGCAGGTGCTGCTTCTTCTGCGGCGAGTAGCGGTCCCACTCGTGTCCCAGTGGGGCCAGTACCTGCTGCTCAGCCGCTGAGAGCTGGTCCCAGCGCGGCGACGGCAGCGGCGTGGCGGCCCAGAGGTTGGCCGAAACCAGCAGCAGGAGGGCGACCAGCAGGCTGCGCAGCGTCATCGGTCCAGTCCTCCGAGCCCGGGGTCGAGGAAGGCTTCCAACGGCAGCTCGTGCGAAAGGAGCGCCACGTCGGCCGATTCCTCTTCTACGGACATCGACAGCCCGGCCCACAGGCCGATACTGGTTACCGCTGCCAGCGTCAGGGCCACGGTGCCACGGCGCAGGGCCTGGGTATGGTGAACACCCCATAGGGCCAGCTGCTCACGCCAGCCGGCAGGGGCCTCCTGCTGTTCGGTCAGGCGGGCCAGGGCCAGCTGCCGGGCGGCGGCCAGCTTGGAGGCGTGATGAGCGGGCAGACGCGTCACCTCGTGGTCGAGCGCGGTGCGGATGCTGCGGGGCAGGTTATCTTCAGGGTGCGGGGTCATAGCATCACTCCCTTCTGGGCGAGGATGGCGGCGAGCGTATGGGTGGCGCGCGAGCAGTGGGTCTTCACGCTGCCTTCGGAGCAGCCCATGGCCTGAGCAGTTTCGGCAACGTCCAGTCCTTCCCAGTAACGCAGCAGAAAGGCTTCCCGTTGACGCAAAGGCAAGAGCTGGATGGCTTCCTCGATCAGTGTGGCCACTTCCTTGCGGGCCAGCCAGCGCTCGGGGTTGCTGCTGTCCTCATTGGCCGGGACCTGCAGCATCTCCAGCGGAGCCGGGCTGTCGTCTTCCTCCTGCGCCGGTCTCAACGACGACCAGAGGGTGACGAAGAACTGCCGCACCTTCTGCCGGCGGTAGTAGTCCCGTATCGTGTTCTGAAGGATACGCTGGAAGAGGAGGGGCAACTCATGGGCGGGCGCGTGCGGATAGCGCTCGGCGAGCTTGAGCATGGCGTCCTGGACAATGTCGAGCGCGGAGGCTTCGTTCTGCACCGCATAGACCGCCTGCTTGAACGCACGTTTTTCTACCGACGCAAGAAAGTCGGACAAGTCCTTTCGGCTGGCCATCAAACGTAACCGGGTTAAACATCAACCCGAGATATTAGCAGAGCCGGGACAGGCGGAACAGCCAGTCCGCAAGCCGCTTTTTGCCTGAATTTTCAGGGTTTTTGCACCTGCACAAAACTGCTTGACCGTGCTTTCCAAGTTAGGCTAAGGTCGTTCGTCACAACGGGATGAAACTAACATTACAAGAGGCAAAGATGCAGATATCGGGCGCCGAGATCGTGGTCCGCTGCCTGCAGGAGGAGGGTGTCGAATTCGTATTCGGCTACCCCGGCGGCGCGGTTCTCGAAATTTATGATGCCATCTTCAGGCAGGATGCATTCAAGCACGTGCTGGTGCGGCACGAACAGGCGGCGGTGCATGCAGCCGATGCCTACTCTCGCTCCAGTGACAAGGTCGGCGTTGCCCTTGTCACCTCCGGTCCCGGCGCCACCAATGCCGTCACCGGCATTGCCACCGCCTACATGGACTCCATCCCGATGGTCGTCCTGTCCGGGCAGGTGTCCACCCCTGCGATCGGACTGGATGCCTTCCAGGAGGTGGACATGGTCGGGATCACCCGGCCGTGCGTGAAGCACAATTTCCTCGTCAAGGACGTTGCCGAGCTGGCCGACACCATCAAGAAGGCCTTTTACATCGCCAAGACCGGCCGGCCCGGCCCGGTGGTGGTGGACATCCCCAAAGATGTCACCCAAGCCCTGGCCGAATTCCGCTATCCGGAGAGCGTGCACATCCGTTCGTATGTGCCGGTAACGCGTGGCCATCCTGGCCAGATCAAGAAAGCCGTCAATCTGCTGCTTGAGGCCAAGCGGCCGTATGTGTACATCGGCGGCGGCGCGGTGCAAGGCAATGCGTCGGCCGAAGTGACCGAGTTCGTCCGCATGCTGGGCGTGCCCTGTACCAATACGCTGATGGGCCTGGGGGCCTACCCTGGCACCGACCGGCAGTTCCTCGGCATGCTGGGCATGCACGGCACCTACGAGGCCAACATGGCCATGCAATACTGCGACGTACTGGTCGCCGTGGGTGCCCGGTTCGATGACCGCGTGGTGAGCGTGCCCGAACACTTCCTGTCCCAGCCGAAGAAGATCATCCACATCGATGTCGATCCTTCGTCCATTGCCAAGCGTGTGAAGGTGGACGTACCCATCGTGGGCGATGTGAAGCACGTGCTGCGCGAAATGATCGATCTGTTGCGCCACCAAGGTACCGCCCCCAATCCGCAGCACCTGTCCGACTGGTGGGAGACGATCGAGAGCTGGCGCAAGCACGACTGTTTGCTCTATACCCCGTCCGATGCGCTGATCAAGCCGCAGTACGTGGTTCAGAAGCTGTACGAGATTACCGGTGGCAACGCCATCGTCACCTCCGACGTGGGTCAGCACCAGATGTGGGCGGCCCAGTACTACCGGTACAACCGGCCCAAGCAGTGGCTCAATTCCGGGGGGCTGGGTACCATGGGCTTCGGTCTGCCCGCGGCTATCGGCGCCCAGTTGGCCAATCCGGACGCGCAGGTCGCCTGCATCACCGGCGAAGGCTCGATCCAGATGAATATCCAGGAACTGTCGACCGCCAAGCAGTACCACACGCCGGTAAAGGTGGTGGCGCTCAACAACCTTTACCTGGGCATGGTGCGCCAGTGGCAGGAGTTCTTCTACGGCACCCGGTATTCCGAGTCCTACATGGATTCGCTGCCCGATTTCGTGAAGATTGCCGAAGCCTACGGTCATGTGGGGTTCAAGATCGAGAAACCGTCCGACGTCGAGCCCGTGCTGCGCGAGGCCTTTAGTCCGGCGCTCAAGGAGCGTCTGGTGTTCATGGACTTCCGTACCGACCAGTCCGAGAACGTGTTCCCGATGGTACAGAACGGCAAGGGCCTCGATCAGATGGACCTGCCGCCCCATATGCACAAGGTGCAGGGGGTACCTTTCGAGAACAACCGTGACTACGGCAACATGTGCTGAGGCGGGACGGTATGAGACACATTCTTTCGATTCTTCTGGAAAACGAAGCGGGCGCCCTGTCGCGCGTGGTGGGCCTGTTTTCGGCGCGCGGCTACAACATCGATTCCTTGACGGTGTCGACCACGGAAGACCCGACACTGTCGCGTATGACGATCGTCACGCATGGCTCGGAGGACGTAATCGAACAGATCACCAAGCAGCTCAACAAGCTGATCGAGGTGGTCAAGGTAATCGACCTCAACGAATCCGAACACATCGAACGCGAAATGATGCTGACCAAGGTCCGGGCCACCGGCAAGGACCGTGAAGAGATGAAGCGCATGGCTGACATCTTCCGTGGGCGCATCATCGACGTGACGGAAAAGACATACACCATCGAGCTGACCGGTACGAGCGACAAGCTCAACGCCTTTATCGAGGCGATTGACCGTACAGTGATCCTGGAAACGGTCCGTACCGGCGCATCCGGCATTGGCCGCGGTGAGCGGGTTCTGAAAATCTGATCAAACAACATGCCGGCGGGACGGGCCTGCCGGCAACTGGGGACAGCATAATGAAAGTTTTCTACGACAAGGACGCCGATCTTTCGATCATCAAGGACAAAAAGGTCACCATCGTGGGTTACGGCTCGCAAGGGCATGCCCATGCCCAGAACCTCAAGGATTCCGGCGTAAACGTGGTGGTGGGCCTGCGCAAGGATGGCGCTTCGTGGAAAAAGGCCGAGGCTGCCGGTCATGTGGTGCAGGAAGTGGGCGAGGCCGTGAAGGGCGCCGACGTAGTGATGATCCTGCTGCCTGACGAGTCGCAGCCGGACGTGTACCGCAGCGAGATCGCACCGAACATCAAGGAAGGCGCCGCGCTGGCGTTCGCGCATGGTTTCAACGTGCATTACAACCAGATCGTGCCGCGTGCCGATCTGGACGTGATCATGGTGGCTCCCAAGGGCCCGGGCCACACTGTGCGCTCCGAGTACGTGAAGGGTGGTGGTGTGCCGACGCTGATCGCGGTGTATCAGGACCGTTCGGGTCGCGCCCGCGACATCGCGCTGTCCTATGCTGCCGCCAATGGCGGTACCAAGGGCGGCGTGATCGAGACCAACTTCCGCGAAGAGACCGAGACCGACCTCTTCGGTGAACAGGCGGTACTGTGCGGTGGGGCGGTGGAACTGGTGAAGGCCGGTTTCGAAACCTTGGTCGAAGCCGGCTATGCGCCGGAAATGGCCTACTTTGAGTGCCTGCACGAGTTGAAACTGATCGTCGACCTGATGTACGAAGGTGGTATCGCCAACATGAATTACTCCATCTCCAACAACGCGGAGTATGGCGAATACGTGACCGGCCCGGAGGTGGTAACCGCTGCCACCAAGGAAGCCATGAAAAAGGCGCTGTACCGCATTCAGTCTGGCGAGTACGCCAAGATGTTCATCCTGGAAGGCAAGACCAACTATCCGAGCATGACCGCCCGCCGCCGTCTGACCGCCGATCACCCGATCGAGAAGGTAGGCGCCGAGCTGCGTGCAATGATGCCGTGGATTGCCAAGAACAAGCTGGTGGACCAGTCCAAGAACTGAGTGCGCACGCGTTGGAAATGTAAAAGCCGGGGGTCCCCGGCTTTTCTGCTTTTGACGCTACGCTTCAGTCGGCCATCGGTTCGCCCATGCGAACAGGACGTCCCGGTGCCCAGTCGGCATTGAATTGCAGCGGGCCGGGCGGGAAAAGCATTACCACGGTAGAGCCGAGCAGGAATCGGCCCATCTCCTCCCCCTTCTTCAGCGTGATGTTGCGGTCGCTGTAGTCCCAGTGCCGGATGCTGCCGCCGCGGGGTGGGTTGACCACACCGTGCCAAACGGTCTGCATGCTGCCGACGATGGTAGCCCCCACTAGCACCAGTACGAAGGGACCGTTGGCCGAATCGAATAGGCACACCACCCGCTCGTTGCGGGCGAAGAGGCTGTCCACGCCGCGTGCGGTAACCGGGTTGACCGAGTACAGCGTGCCAGGCACATAGCTCATCCGCAGCAGCCGGCCATCACAGGGCATGTGCACCCGGTGGTAGTCGCTGGGGCTCAGGTACAGCGTGGCGAAGAAACCGTGGTGGAAGGTGCGGGCCAGTTCTGCATCGCCGGCCAGCAGGGCGGTGGCTGTGTACGATTTACCCTTGGCTTGGAAGATCTGGCCGTCCTCGATCGGGCCGTACTGGCTGATGGCGCCATCCACCGGAGAAACAAGGCGGGTGTCGGCCAGAGGGCGGGCGCCTTCCTTGAGGGCACGGGTGAAGAAGTCGTTGAAGGTGGTGTAGGCGCTGGTGTCGCTGGACAGGGCCTCTTCCATCTTCACGCCATAGCGGGTGATGAAGCGGCGTATCATCCACTGCGTCATCGGGCCGCCGCGGTGGCGTGCGGCCAGACCGAAGAGGTGGGTGAGTTTCTGCTTGGGCAGCACATGCTGCAGCAGAACGAAAAGACGCTCGGACAAGGCGGCTCCTGCTTGCGGTCAAAAGAGAAATTATAGCGTATTCGCACTCTTGCGCCGGACGGGCCGCTGGCCTGGGAGGGTGCAAGGTTTGGCATGCCGGCTGGAGGCGAGCGCGCTACAATAGTCCGGTTATGGATTCGTCACGGCGCTGCGGCGCCGTTGTTGATTGCGAAGAACAACGATGCAGACTCTTGATCCGATCCGCCCTGAGCGGCGCACACTGCGCCGCCAAGGGGTGTACCTGCTGCCCAATCTGTTCACGCTGGCGGCGCTCTTTGCTGGCTTCTACGCCATTGTGCAGGGCATGAACAAGAACTTTGAATATGCCGCGGTGGCGATCTTCATCGCCATGATCCTGGATGGCATGGACGGCCGCGTTGCGCGGCTCACCCACAGCCAGAGCGCATTCGGGGCAGAGTTCGACAGTCTTTCCGACATGGTGAGCTTTGGTGTGGCGCCGGCTCTGGTGGCGTATGAGTGGATGCTCAACGGCTTGGGTAAGCTCGGGTGGATGGTGGCCTTCATCTATTGCGCGGGCGCAGCACTGCGTCTGGCGCGCTTCAATACCATGATCGGCATCGCCGACAAGCGGTGGTTCATCGGCATTCCCAGTCCGGCGGCCGCGGCCCTGGTGGCGGGGCTGGTGTGGATTTGCCACGAATACCGCTACAACGACCTGGACATTCTGCCTTGGGTGGCCTTGGGGTTCACCGCGTTCGCCGGGGTCTCCATGGTGACCAATGTGCGCTTCTGGAGCTTCAAGGAGCTGCACCTGCGCCGCAAGGTGCCATTCGTCACTCTGTTGCTGGTGGTGCTGGGCATTCTGCTGCTGGTCTCCAAGCCGCCGCTAGTGCTGTTCGGCTTTTTCGTCTGCTACGCGCTCTCCGGCTACCTGATGGCTTTGGCGCGCAAGCTGCGTCCTGCACGCCCCGCCGCGTAAGAGAAAGGCCCGGCACCGCCGGGCTTTTTCATGGCGTCCTGTGTAGCCCTACCTGTTATGGGCGAGTGTCTTCCCATCCACTGGCGTACGGTCTTGTGAGTCCGGAAGCATGGGGCCCCCTGGTTGGCCGAAGGCAGGCCATGCGGCGTCGTATGCTGGGCGAAGAGGCCTCTCCAGTACCTCAGTCTGCCTGGGGCCGCTCCTCCCGTCGTAGTCTCCACCCTTCTACGGACATTGATCAGCGCTGCGCGCTTCGCCCCTTCTGGCCCTGTCGCCGGGCTCCGCCTGCAAGGCACTGTTCGGTCTGTCTTGTGGAGCCTGCCGTTACCATCCTCATGACTGTTGGTCGTGTCGAGAAACTGCCATTGCCAAGGGCGTGGCGTCGGATGTGTCGCGTCCATTCTTTCCCCATACCGGACTACTAACCGTGCAGGGTGCTCATCGGGCCGCAAGACAGGGCCGCGTTCGCAGACACAGATGGCTTGCTGTCGGCATGCGGGGCGGATGGTCGTTGTCCCCGGTGCGATAGGGTGGACGGCTTGATGCTGCCGCCGTTAATGCTGCTGAGTACCGGCTGAGGTGGCCGAATCTCATTCCCCTATGGAGGGCAGGGCGCAGACCGCGCCCGCTGCCGGCGTAGTGCTTGTCTTGGGCCTGGATAAACTGAGGCGCCCTTGCCAGGAATATAGGCGCCTTGGGAGGCGGGTCCGGGCGTAAGGCTGAGGGTCCTCGCTCGATATGTCCGGTCGGTCTCAACACCCTAGCACGTTGGCCGAAGCTGCTCCCGCACGCATGTGCCAGGTGGTCGGGTGTGTTGAACCTTGCGCTGGCTTTCCCCGAAAGGGAGTTGACTGCCTAGGCGTTGATCTGGTGGAGGTGCCTAGCTGTCTGCTGCCCGCTGAAGGCAGCTGAGGTGATAAGCCTAGGCTGTTACATTTTGATGGTCTCTTCTATTTATTTTACAATTTGTCCAATATTTGCATTTTAGACACACCTGAGTGGGGGGTGATTGTTATTTTTCCTCCTTTGTTTGACGGTTTGTCATCAAAAGCCTAGTCTGAATTCACACAATAAGGAGATGCGGGATGCAATTGGACATCGATCGACTGATCAGCGACTTTGGCGGCCCCGGCAGGTTGGCCGAAGCCCTCAACCGGGCCTTTCCGGACGAGTCGGTCAGTCGGGCCGCCATCTACAAATGGAGAGAACGCGGCACCTTGCCGCTGGCGCAACTGAACCGGCTGGCGCAACTGGCCGCCAGCCAAGGACGGCGCTTCGATTTCAACGACTACCTGACAGGCGCCGGGACAGCGGCTGAGGGACAAGGGAGAACACCGGACATGGGCGATCGTCTTTACATCTTTGACACCACCTTGCGCGACGGCGAGCAGTCGCCGGGGGCATCGATGACCAAGGAGGAGAAAATCCGCATCGCTCGCCAGCTGGAGCGTCTGGGTGTGGACGTGATCGAAGCCGGTTTCGCCGCCGCCAGCCCCGGCGATGCAGAGGCCATCCGCGCCATCGCCGAGGTGATCCGTGAATCCACTGTCTGTAGCCTGGCGCGTGCCAACGAGCGGGATGTCCGGGCCGCCGGCGAGGCCATCCGTCCTGCCGCACGTGGTCGCATCCACACCTTCATCGCCACCAGCCCCATCCATATGGAGAAGAAACTGCGCATGACGCCGGATGAGGTGGTGGAGGCGGCGGTGAAGGCTGTGCGGATCGCCCGCGAATATACGGACGATGTCGAGTTTTCCGCCGAGGATGCGCTGCGTTCGGATATCGATTTCCTTGCCCGTATCTTCGGCGAGGTGATCAAGGCGGGTGCCACCACCCTCAACGTGCCCGATACCGTAGGTTACGCGGTGCCCAAGATCACCGAGGCTTTCTTCCGCGAGCTGATCGCCAAGACGCCGGGGGGCGATACCGTGGTGTGGTCCACCCACTGCCACAACGACCTTGGCATGGCGGTGGCCAACAGCCTGGCTGCGGTGCTGGGTGGAGCGCGCCAGGTAGAGTGCACCCTCAACGGTCTGGGCGAGCGGGCTGGCAACGCTGCCCTGGAAGAGATCGTGATGGCGGTACGTACCCGTAAGGACATTTTCGCGGTGGATACCCGCGTGGACAGTACCCAGATCGTTCCGGCCTCCAAGCTGGTGTCTACTATCACCGGCTATCCGGTGCAGCCGAACAAGGCCATCGTCGGTGCCAATGCCTTTGCCCACGAGTCAGGCATCCATCAGGATGGCGTGCTCAAGCACCGTGAAACCTACGAGATCATGTCGGCCGAAAGCGTGGGCTGGAGCACCAATCGCCTTACCCTGGGCAAGCTCTCCGGGCGCAACGCCTTCAAGACCAAGCTGACCGAGCTGGGCATCGTGCTCGACAGTGAGGAGGCGCTCAATGCCGCGTTTGCCCGTTTCAAGGAGCTGGCCGACAAGAAGCGCGAGATCTTCGACGAAGACCTGCATGCGCTGGTGTCCGACGAGATGGTGGCCAACGAGCAGGAAACCTACCGCTTCGTGTCGCTGCGCGTGAATACCGAGACCGGCGAGCCGCCGCAGGCAGAAATCGTGTTTGGTGATCATGGTGCCGAGCGCCGTGCGGTGTCGAGTGGGTCCGGCCCGGTGGATGCAGCCTTCAAGGCGATCGAGAGTGTGGCCCAGAGCGGTGCGGAACTCGAGCTGTACTCGGTGAATGCCATCACCAAGGGTACAGAATCGCAGGGCGAGGTAACCGTGCGTCTGGCACGCGATGGCCGCATCGTCAATGGTCAGGGTGCCGACACCGACATCATCGTGGCCAGTGCCAAGGCTTACCTGTCGGCACTGAACAAACTTTCCAGCAAACAGGAGCGCGTGCGCGCGCAGGGGGACGTGTAACGCAGATACCGGTTTCGGCTGTGCGACGGCGGCAGCGCCCGTCGGGGCTTTTTCCCTTCCCGTTGTGTCCCGACGAACACGGCCGCGTCTCCAGCCACTCAGGTTTCAGTGCATCTCCCATTGAAACCCGCGGCCCACAAGGCCTTCCAGATGCCAGCCTTCGACAACCCGTGGAAGGTAACCCGGGCGACCCTCACAAGGGGTCGCCCGCAGTCGTTTAGTGCGACAGTGCCTTAGGCAACCATCAGGCGCGGCACATTGCCAGAACCCTTTTGCAATTGGCCATCTTTACGCAGTGGATGATCCACAGCACGATGGCTGGAATGATCGACAGCAGGTTGAGGTAAGGCCCCATGCACAGTGCGATCAGCACCACCGTAGCCACGGTGATGCCCATGGCGGCGTCTCCGGGAAGCTGGCGTCGCGCGAACGCCTTCTTCAGCGCGCTGGAGCGCAGAATCGCATACACCATGTACCAGATAGTGCCCAAGAATGGCACGAACGCCAGCCAGATCAGCCCGCCGGGGAAGGGTCGGTTGCCGCCCTCGATGGCATTCATTGTCTGGTGCAGCGTCAGGTAATAGAAGATCGCCGGCACGAGGATGGCGGCGGCAAGCATCACCAGAGTCATCAGACCAAGTCAGGTCATCAAGCCTACGATTTCTGCATCGTTCATAATTCTCTCCTTCATGTTATGCATCCGAGGGCGTGTCTTGCGCATGCCAAAAGCATGGTGGCGGGGCTGCCTGGCAAAAAGAAAGGAAATTCATGTCTTCTGGGTATTTTCTTACCGGTACTGATACCGAGATCGGTAAAACGTACTCGGCGGTGCGCCTGTTGCAGCGCTGGCGGGCTCAGGGCAAGCGTGTGGCGGCGATGAAGCCGGTGGCCTCGGGTTGCGAAGTGCTGGCTGACGGACGCTGGGTGAATGACGACGTGGAGCGGCTGATTGCCGCTACCGGTCAGACGGACCGCGATGCCATGAATCCCTATCGTTTCTTGCCCCCGGTATCGCCCCACATCGCCGCGCGCGAGGCGAATGTGGCGATCGACTTCTCGCTGATCGCCAGCCGCTACGTCCGCTTGGCCGAAGAGGCGGACGTGGTGCTGGTGGAAGGGGCGGGTGGCTGGCTAGCGCCACTGTCGGACACCACCTTCATGGCTGATCTGGCCCGGCACCTGGGGCTGCCGGTGATTCTAGTGGTGGGGATGCGTTTGGGCGCCATCAACCATGCGCTGCTGACGGCGCGCGCCATTCTGGACAGCGGGCTGCCCTTTGCCGGTTGGGTGGCCAATCGCGTGGTGCCCGACCAGCCGTTTTATGCCGAAAATCTTGCCACCCTGAAGGCACATCTGCCCGCTCCCCTGCTGCTCGAGTTGCCCTACCAGCCCTGACCTTGCGGCCGGTTTGCAAAAAACCGGCTGTTACTGCCGTTTCAGGCTCCTTTTTTGCCATCTTCATGTCGCCCCCCCCACGGCATAGCCGATTGTCGCCAGACAGCTTTTGCGCTGCGTCATGACAGGCTCTTGTTTTTCTTGACTCCTTGGCTATACCCAAGAAACCGGAGTTCAGGGGGCGGCGCCAACCGCGATACAGCGACCAAGGCCGGTTCATGTGCAACGCTGGGCCTACCGAAGGCGCACACGTCGAGACTGAGACAGCAAAAGGGGAACGGCATGACCTTCTGGCGAACGATGATCGGTGGAGGGCTGTTGACCGGTGCTGCCCATGCGGCGCCCGGTATTGGCCTACAGACACCGGTAACCAGCGTGGCCCATGAAATTTATGACCTGCATAACCTGCTGGTCATCATTGCTACCACGATTTTTGTCGGCGTGCTGGTGGCGATGTTTTACGCAATCGTCAAGCATCGCAAATCTGCAGGTCACGAAGCCAAGCATTTTCACGAGAACACCACTGTCGAAGTGATCTGGACGGTTATCCCTTTGCTCATTCTCGTCGGCATGGCTTGGCCGGCCACGCGTGCCGTGCTGCACCAGAAGCAGACCCGCGGCGAGGACATGACCATCAAGATCACCGGCTATCAGTGGAAATGGCGCTATGACTATCTTGATGCAGGCATGGGCTTCATGAGCAATCTGGGCACGCCACGCGATGCCATCTACAAGACCGGCACCAAGGGCGAGCACTACTTGCTGGAGGTAGATCAGCCCCTGGTGGTGCCCACCGGCAAGCGCATCCGCCTGCTGCTGACGGCGAACGACGTGATCCACGCTTGGTGGGTGCCCGCCCTCGGCGTCAAGCAGGATGCCATTCCGGGTTTCGTCCGGGATGCCTGGTTCAAAGTGGACAAGCCCGGCATCTATCGCGGTCAGTGTGCGGAACTCTGCGGTCGCGACCATGCTTTCATGCCGATCGTTGTGGATGCGCGCAGCCCGGCCGACTACGAGAAGTGGGTAGCGCAGAAGCAGAAGACGCTGGCGGCCAGCGCTGACGACCCCAACAAGACTTGGACGCTGAAGGATCTGGTAGCGCGCGGCGAGACGGTTTACCAGCAAAACTGTGCCGCCTGTCATCAGCCGAACGGCCAGGGTATTCCCGGCACCTTCCCGCCTTTGGCCGGTTCGCCGATTGCTACCAAGAACCGCGCAGCCCACCTGGACATTGTCATCAACGGCAGCCGCCGCAATCCTGCCATGGCCGCCTGGGGCAAGGTGCTGAACGATACCGAAATCGCGGCCGTGATCACCTACGAGCGCAATGCGTTCGGCAACAACACCGGCGACGTGGTGCAACCCAAAGACATCAAGGCCGCCCGCGGCGGCAAGGCCTGAGGAGGACGACATGGCGATTGCGGATACCGCGGGGCACGCGCCCCACACCGGCAAGCCTACCGGGCTGGGCCGCTGGCTGTTTGCCACCAACCACAAGGACATCGGCAGCCTCTACCTGTGGTTCAGCTTCATCATGTTCCTCACCGGCGGGGTGATGGCCCTGGCGATTCGCCTCGAGCTCTTCAGCCCCGGCCTGCAGTTCTGGCAACCTGAACTCTTCAACCAGCTGGTGACGCTGCACGGCCTCATCATGATCTTCGGCGCCATCATGCCGGCCTTCAATGGCCTGGCCAACTGGATGTTGCCGCTGATGATCGGGGCGCCCGACATGGCCTTCGCGCGCATGAACAACTGGAGCTTCTGGCTGCTGCCTCCGGCTGCCCTTCTGCTGCTGCTGTCGTTCTTCGTGCCCGGCGGTGCCGCAGCTTCCGGCTGGACGATGTATGCGCCGCTCTCCACCCAGATGGGCATGGGGATGGACATGACCATTTTCGCCATCCACATCCTGGGCGTCAGCTCGATCATGGGCGCCATCAACATCATCGTTACCGTTCTCAACCTGCGGGCACCGGGCCTGACACTGATGAAGATGCCGATGTTCGCCTGGGCCAGCCTGATCACCGCCTATCTCATCATCGCGGTGATGCCGGTGCTGGCGGGCGCGGTGACGATGGTGCTCACAGACCGCCATTTCGGCACCCACTTCTTCAACGCCGCCGGCGGCGGGGACCCCGTGATGTACCAGCATGTGTTCTGGTTTTTCGGCCACCCCGAGGTATACATCATGGCGCTGCCGGCCTTCGGCATCATCAGCCAGGTAATCCCCACCTTCAGCCGCAAGCGTCTGTTCGGTTACACCTCGATGGTGTACGCCACGGCCAGCATCGCCATTCTGTCGTTCATGGTGTGGGCACACCACATGTTCACCACCGGCATGCCGGCTACCGCCCAGCTGTTCTTCATGTACGCCACCATGCTGATCGCCGTACCCACGGGTGTGAAGGTGTTCAACTGGGTGGCCACGATGTGGCAGGGCAGCCTGACCTTCGAGACGCCGATGCTGTTCGCCATCGGCTTCATCTGTCTTTTCACCATCGGTGGTCTCTCCGGCGTCATCCTGTCGGTGGCGGCCGTGGACACCCAGCTGCAGGACACGTACTACGTGGTAGCGCATTTCCACTACGTGCTGGTGGCCGGTGCACTGTTCTCGCTGTTCTCGGCGGTGTACTACTGGTTCCCCAAGATGACCGGTCGGATGTATTCGGAACGGCTGGGCAAGCTGCACTTCTGGTGGTCGATGGTGTGGTTCAACGTGACCTTCTTCCCGATGCATTTCCTGGGGCTGGCCGGTATGCCGCGCCGCATTCCCGATTACGCCCTGCAGTTCACCGACTTCAACAGCCTGGCCACCATCGGCGCCTTCTGCTTTGGACTGGGCCAACTGATCGTGCTCTACAACCTGCTGATCAGCCTGCGACGCGGACCCCCCGCGGTGGAGCATCCTTGGGAAGGCGCGCAGACGCTGGAGTGGCGCATCCCCACGCCCGCCCCCTATCACAGCTTTGTCGAAGCCCCCGAGGTTGATGCCGACGACAACGGCGTCATCCACGCGGTGCGTGGCGGCACACACCACTGAGGACGGAGGCATGGCTCTGCAACCACAGCCGCCTTCCATGCCGCCCGACGCACGTCGTGCACTACTGCTCAAACTGTGCGTGATCGTGGTGATGATGTTCGGCTTTGCTTGGGCGCTGATCCCGCTTTACCGCGTGATCTGCGAAGTCACCGGCATCAACCAGGTGGTGCAGGCCGACACCTTGGCCGAAGATACCGCGCGCCCGGTTTCGTCCGCCCGGCCGGTGACGCTGGTGTTCGATGCCAACGTGCAGGCCGGACTCCCCTGGCAGGTGCGGCCGCTGGTGCGGCAGCTCAGTGCCCGGCCGGGCGAGTTCGTCCGGGTGGAGTACGAAATCACCAACGCCAGCAACCGGCGCGTGGTGGGTCAGGCGGTGCCGCGCTACCTGCCGGCCGCGGCCGGGGAGCACGTGAAGAAGCTCGACTGCTTCTGCTTTCGCCAGCAGGTGTTCGCGCCTGGCGAGACACGGCGCTTCCCGGTGGTGTTCGTGGTGGACCGCAAGCTGCCGGAGGAAGTGGAGTCGATTACGCTGGCCTACAGCGTCTTCGACGTGCCGGGTAGTGGGGGATGAGCGTGCAGGAGCGCCCGCGTCGTCGTCCCTTCTCCGCGCTGGGCACCATTCTCGCTGCCTTCTTCGGTGTGCGCCGGGGGCGCGATGCCGAGCGCGACGTTCGCCTGTCGCTGGCGCAGGTCATCGTGACCGCGCTGTGCGTGGTGGCCTTCCTGATTGCCGGGCTGGTGCTTCTGGTCCGCTACGTGGCCGGAAGCTGAAGCACCGGCCCCTTACGCAAGGAGCTGCACGATGCAAACCACGGTTGAAAGCCGACACTACTTTGTTCCAGAGCCGTCGCACTGGCCGATCATCGGCTCGTTGGCCCTGTTCTGCATGGGCTTGGGGGCCGCCTTCGCCATCAACGAGATGCCTGTCGGCAGCTTCGTGTTGGCCGCCGGAGTAGCCCTGCTGGTATGGATGCTGTTCGGTTGGTTCGGGGATGTGATCCGCGAAGGCCTGCGCGGGCTGTACCACGCCCAGGAGGACATGTCGTTCCGCTGGGGGATGGGCTGGTTCATCTTTTCGGAGGTGATGTTCTTCGGTGCACTGTTCGGGGCGCTGTTCTACGTAAGGGTGATCTCACTACCCGAACTGGGCAACATGCAGCACAAGCTGCTGTACCCGGAGTTCGTGCCTTCCTGGCCTCTGGTGAGCGGCCCCGGCATTCAGGCCACGTACGAGGCGATGCAGGCCTGGGGCCTGCCGGCGATCAACACCCTCATCCTTCTGACTTCGGGCGCCACGGTCACTTGGGCGCACTGGGGCATGCTGCGCGGCCACCGGCGGGTGCTGTCCAACGGCCTGCTGCTGACCGTGATACTCGGCGTGGTTTTTCTCACGCTGCAGATGTGGGAGTACAGCCATGCGCTGCACGAACTCAACCTGACCCTGGCGTCGGGGGCGTACGGTATGACCTTCTACATGCTAACCGGCTTTCACGGCCTGCACGTGCTCTTGGGCACCCTCATTCTCGCCGTGGTGTGGCTGCGCGTACGCCGCGGGCATTTTGATGAACGCCATCACTTCGCCTTCGAGGCTGCGGCCTGGTACTGGCACTTCGTGGACGTGGTATGGCTGATGCTGTTCGTCTTCGTCTACTGGCTGTAAGTGGTTAGGCTGCGTGCGGGTGCCACCAGCCTGCCCAGACGCCCAGCCACAAGAGTGCGAACAGCGCCAGCGACAGGCCGATGCGCACGGTGAGTGAACGCACCATGCGTTCCGGCTGGCGCTGTGGCCGCATCAGGCCGGTCAGGGCCCAGAAGAGCGCCACGACGATGGCGCACAACACGATGAGGATCAACGGTTTCATGCGGGGAGCCCTTTCTGCAGTGATGTCACTTGATGGTAGCCCAATACCCCGTCGCAGCCGCGCCGGAGCAGCACTGTTCCTCTTGGCCCTGCTGCCCTTCGCCTTGGCGGTGTGGCAATGGCAGCGCGGGGAAAGCCGCAGCGCGCTGCTGTCGGCCTACGAAGCCGCCGCCACCCTGCCTGCCGTGCCGCTGGTCAGTCTTGGCCCCCATGCTGTGCCCGATGGCCGGTCGGTAGCACTGATGGGGCGACCGGCCGGGGCACCCCTATGGCTGGACAACTCCCTGCAAGCCGGGCGCCCGGGGGTGAGGCTGTGGCAGCCTTGGTTGCTGCCGGACGGGACGGCTGTAGTGGTGGACCGGGGCTGGCTGCCCGCTCAGGACGCCGCCCGGCGCCTCCCCCCGCTGACCGGCCCGCTGGAAGGCCAGTGGGTACCGTTGCCGCAGCGCTTTTTACTGGACGGCGCCCGCCGTGCGGCCGAAGGACAAATCGATGCCTTGGATGCGCAGGCCTTGGCCGAGAGGCTGGGGCGGCCACTGCGTCCGGGTCTGGTGGTGCTGACGACCGCCGTTCGCCCACTGGTGCCCTCTCCGGTCCGCCCACCCTTCGATCCTGCGCGGCACTATGGCTACGCGGTGCAGTGGCTGCTGATGGGGCTGGCGCTGACGGTGGCCGCCTTTATTTTCTGGAGACGCTCTGCCGATGAATGCTGAACTCTACGCCACCACGGTTGCGCCCCGGTCTTCGCGCCGGGCCGGCCGGATCAAGCTGGGGCTGATCGTGCTGGCCTGTGCCCTGCCGGCGGTGGCAGCCTGGGCCAGTTACCGGTTCTTTCCTCCCGAAGGTGGCAAAAGTTACGGCCAGCTTCTGGAGGTGCGGCCCCTTCCGGGGAGCGAGGCGCCCGACTGGCCGCGCGGCAAATGGGTGCTGGCTACCGTCGAGGCACCGGGGCCCTGCGATGCACGCTGTGAGCGACGGTTGTTCACCCAGCGCCAGATCCAGGTGGCCCAAGGGGAGGCGGCGGAGCGGCTCGTCCGGCTGCGCCTCGTCGCCGGCGCAGTTGCGCAGGGCGAAGCCCCCTCCCGCGCTGAAGTGCCCGTCCGCGCCGCGCCACATCTGGCCAGCCGGGTAGGGGCCGGCCTCTACCTGATCGACCCCTTGGGCAACACGGTAATGTTCTATCCGGACGCGGCCGAACCGGGGCGGGTGATCCGGGAGGTGGGCAAGATCCTCAAGACCAACAACGGCCTTGGCTAGGGCCAGGCTCGGGAGTGCGCATGAAAAGACTGTGGCTGCTGGCACTGGTTCTGGCCTGCATCGTGGTCCCGCTCGGGGCGTACGTGCGGCTTTCCGATGCGGGACTGGGCTGTCCCGATTGGCCCGGCTGCTACGGTCGGTTGAGCCCGCATCATGCGGCCGATGCCATCCGTGCCGCGCAGGCGGTGAATCCGGACGGTCCGGTCAGTTTGGACAAGGCATGGAAGGAGATGGTGCACCGCTATCTGGCTGCCACGCTCGGGCTGGTGATCCTGATTGCTGCAGTACGGGCGTGGTGGCAGCGTAGGGGCCGCGCAGCCGCCACCGGGCTGCTGCTGGTAGTGGCGGTGCAGGGGCTGCTCGGGATGTGGACGGTGACCCTGCTGCTCAAGCCTGCAGTCGTCTCCGCCCATCTGGTGGGCGGGATGACGGTTGCCGCACTTCTGGCTTGGGGAGCACTGTCCCGCACGTTGCCGCTGCAACCGGTGCCGGCCACCTATCGCCGCGCCGCCTGGGCGCTGGTGGTCATGGTGGCGCTACAGATCCTGCTGGGTGGCTGGGTATCGAGCAATTATGCCGCGCTGGCCTGTCAGGGTTTTCCGACCTGCAACGGCAGCTGGCTGCCGCCGGACATGCGGTTCGATCACGCCTTTCATCTGGTGCGGGACCTCGGTGAAGGGCCCGACGGCACACCGCTCGCTTCGGCCAACCTTGTGGCGATCCACTGGCTGCACCGTGTGGGCGCCCTCGTGGTTTCGCTCGCCGTGCTGGGGCTCCTCTGGACCGGATGGGGAGATCGCTGTCTGCGAGGCAGGCTGGTGCTGTTGGGGCTGGCATGGCTCCTGCAGGTGGGCTTGGGCATCGCCAACGTAGTCCTGCAGCTACCCTTGCCGGTGGCCGTGGCTCACAACGCCGGGGCGCTGCTGCTGCTGTCGGTCGCGGTATTGTTTGCCGGCCGGCTGGTACCCGTGCGCGTACGCCAGCCGCTGGCGCTGTGGAAGGTTGGCCGAAAGGCGGCCTGATGTCCCACCCATTCCGGAGCCCACCATGACCACACTCGTTCGCCGCCTGCCGGCCACCCACCTCAAGGCCCTGTTTCAGCTGGCCAAGCCCCGGGTGGTGGCCCTGATCGTCTTCTGCGCCGTGATCGGCATGGCGCTGGCCACGCCCGAGTTGCCCGCCCCCGGTCTGCTGGTTGCTGCCACGGCCGGTATCGGTCTGACCGCCGGGGCTGCTGCCATGATCAACTGCCTGGTGGAGCGCACTATCGATGCGCGCATGCGACGGACGGCCTGGCGGGCCACCGCACGCGGGGAGGTCGGTACCGCCGAAACCCTGATCGTGGCGCTGGTGGCGCTTTCAGCCGGCATGGGGCTGCTGTTCGCCTTCGTCAATGCACTGACGGCCTGGCTGACCTTCTTCACTTTCGTGGGCTATGCCATCGTCTACACCCTGCTGCTCAAACCTTCCACGCCCCAGAACATCGTGATCGGCGGGGCCTCCGGAGCCATGCCGCCGCTCTTGGGCTGGGCGGCGATCACCGGCGAGGTCAGTGCCATGGCCATGCTGCTTTTCCTCATCATCTATACTTGGACCCCTCCGCACTTCTGGGCGCTGGCGCTGTATCGACGCGACGACTATGCCCGCGCCGGCCTGCCGATGCTGCCGGTTACGCACGGCGAGCGGTTCACCACGCTGTCCATCCTGCTCTACACTCTGCTGCTATCGGGCATCACACTGCTGCCGCTCGCGCTGGGCGCCACCGGCTGGGTCTACTTCGCTGCCGCCTTGGTGCTGAACGCGCGCTTCGTCTGGCTTGCCGCTTCTCTGCATCGAACGTATGCTGACGCCCTCGCGCGCCGCACCTTCGGCTGGTCCATCTGGTATCTCACCTGGCTGTTTGCGGCGCTTCTGGTCGACCATTACTGGCGGATACCCCTGTCGTGATCCAACATCTGATGCGTCTTTGCCTTGCCGGCCTGCTGCTGGCGCTGGCGGTGGCCTGCACCTCCCGGGATACCGCTCCGCTCGACCTGAAGGGCACCGACATCAGCGGTGCCGACTTCGGCGGCAGCTTTGCGCTGACGGCCCACACCGGCAAGAAGGTGGCCCTGTCCGATTTCAAGGGCAAGGTCGTGGCCCTCTTCTTCGGCTACACCCATTGTCCTGATGTCTGCCCCACCACCATGCTGGAGTACGCCGGCGCCATGAAGAAGCTGGGCGAGCGCGCCCGGGACGTGCAGGTACTGTTCGTGTCGGTGGATCCGGCCCGCGATACGCCCGCGGTGCTGGCCGGATATGTGCCCGGCTTCGATGCCCGCTTCATCGGGCTGACCGGCAGCGAGGCCGAGGTGCGCCGTGTCGCCGAGCAGTTCAAGGTGGTGGCGCAGAAGGTCCCCGCCGAAGGCGGCGGCTACACCATGGACCACAGCGCCGGCTCCTACCTCTTCGACCGTGAAGGCCAGCTGCGCGTCTACGAAGCTTACGGCGCGGGTTCGGCCAACCTGGCACATGATCTTGATCAGCTGTTGCGCTAAACTCGGTGCTTTGAGACGTCGTCCAAGAGCGCCTTGCCGTGACTGAGCTGCCCCTGCCCCCGCCCGAAGAAAACGGGCCCGATCTCGACCTGTCCCGGTACACCCTGAAGAACCGGCTGGAAGTGGCTTACCACCTGCGCACGCTCGTGCAGCATGGCGACGCGATCACCGTCTTTGCTAACCGCGGACAGGATTTTCTGCTCAGCCGACTCTTGTCGGTGGAGGACGACCAGCTCGTCTTTGACTGCAGTGCCGACGAATCGGCCAACCAGAAATTGCTGCTGAGCGAGCGCAATGTGTTCGTGGCGGCTCCGGACGGCGTCAAGACTCAATTCAGTACTCCGGCGGCCCGACGCATCCAGTTCGAAGGCCGTCCGGCCTTCGCCACCGCGCTGCCCGACGAAGCGATCAAGCTGCAGCGGCGCGAATTCTTCCGCATCCAGACCGTCGCTGCCCCGCCGGTAGTGTGCGTGATCGGCGATTTTCCCGGTGGCCGCCAAGCCTTCCCCCTGTTCGACATCAGCCTGGGCGGCGTGGCCCTGACGGTGCCTCATACCGGCGCCGGCTTCGAGAAGGGTACCTGCTATCAGGCCTGCCGCATCGACCTGGGCAGCTTCGGCACGCTGGATGTCACCCTCGAGGTGCGGCACCACCTGCGCGACACCCTGCGTTCCGGCCAGGAGCGCCTGCGCGTCGGCTGCGCCTTCGTGGCCCTGCCCACCGCCATGGAGAACCGGCTGCAGCGTTTCGTGGCAAATCTGGAACGGGAACGCCGAGCTCTGGTACGCTGAGGTCTTTGCCCCATCCGCACGACACCCACACCATGACGTTGACGATTGCCCTCTCCAAGGGCCGCATTTTTGAAGAGACGCTGCCGCTTCTGGCGGCCGCCGGCATCACCCCGGCAGAAAACCCCGAATCCTCGCGCAAGCTGATCATCGACACCAATCTGCCCGATGTCCGGTTGGTGATTGTGCGCGCTTCCGACGTGCCCACCTACGTGCAGTACGGCGCAGCCGACCTGGGCATCGCCGGGCGCGACGTGCTCATCGAACACGGGGGTGCCGGCCTCTATCAGCCCTTGGACCTCAACATCGCCAAGTGCAGGATGATGGTGGCGGTGGAGAACGGCTTCGACTATGAGGCTGCCGTCAAGCAGGGTGCCCGGCTCAAGGTAGCCACCAAGTATCCTCGCATCGCCCGTGAGCACTTTGCCGCCAAGGGCGTACACGTGGACATCATCAAGCTGTACGGCTCGATGGAGCTGGCGCCGCTGGTGGGGTTGGCCGATGCCATCGTCGACCTTGTTTCCACCGGAGGCACCCTGCGCGCCAACAATCTGGTGGCGGTCGAGCATATTCTGGATATCAGCTCGCGCCTCGTGGTCAACCAGGCCGCCCTCAAACTCAAGTACGCCACCATCCAGCCGGTGCTGGAGGCTTTCGCCTCGGCCGTGCCGGCATAAGGCAGGATCGCAATGCTCAGACTCGTTTCCTCCGAAGCCGGATTTGCCGCACGCCTCGAGGCGCTGCTGGCCTTCGAAACCGCTCAGGACCCGGCCGTTGACGCGGCGGTGGCCGCCATCTGTGACGCTGTGAAAGCACGCGGCGATGTGGCGGTTATCGAATACACCAACCGTTTTGACCGCATGAATGTGCAGACCATGGCCGAGCTCACCCTGGGCCGCGAGGCCCTGCAGGCTGCGCACGACCGTCTGCCGGGGGCGGTGCGCGATGCGCTCGCGGCCGCAGCGGCGCGCGTGCGGCATTACCACGAAAGGCAGCTTGCGCACTCTTGGCATTATGAAGACGAGGACGGCACCCTGCTGGGGCAGCAGGTCACCCCGCTGGACCGTGTGGGCATCTACGTGCCCGGCGGCAAGGCCGCCTATCCGAGTTCGGTGCTGATGAATGCCCTGCCGGCCAAAGTGGCGGGCGTGGGCGAGATCATCATGGTGGTGCCCACGCCGGGGGGCGAGCAGAACGACCTGGTGCTGGCAGCGGCCTACATCGCCGGCGTGGACAAGGTATTCACCTGTGGCGGTGCCCAGGCGGTGGCCGCGCTGGCCTACGGCACCGAGAGCGTGCCGCAGGTGGACAAGATCACCGGACCGGGCAACGCCTACGTGGCCGCTGCCAAGCGCCGCGTGTTCGGTGTGGTGGGTATCGACATGGTGGCCGGCCCGTCCGAGATTCTGGTGATCTGCGACGGCGAGACCGATCCGGACTGGATCGCGATGGACCTCTTTAGCCAGGCCGAGCACGACGAGATCGCCCAGGCCATCCTGCTGTGTCCGTCTGCCGACTACATTGCCCGTGTCGAGGCCAGCATCCAGAAGCTGCTGCCAACCATGCCGCGCCGCGCGATCATCGAGCAGAGCCTTGGCAACCGTGGCGCACTGATAGAAGTGCGCGACCTTGACGAAGCGTGCGAGATTGCCAACTTCATCGCCCCCGAGCACCTGGAGCTGTCGGTGGCACAGCCCGAGGCATGGCTTGGCAAGTTGCGTCACGCTGGCGCCATCTTCATGGGGCGCTTCACCTCGGAGAGCCTGGGCGACTACTGTGCCGGGCCCAACCATGTGCTGCCCACCAGCCGTACCGCGCGCTTTGCCAGCCCGCTGGGCGTGTACGACTTCCAGAAGCGCAGCAGCCTGATCCGTGTGTCGCAGGCCGGGGCGCAGAAGCTGGGCCGCATCGCCAGCCTGCTGGCCCATGGTGAGGGTCTGACCGCGCATGCCCGTGCCGCCGAGCTGCGTCTGGACGCGCCCGAGCGCTGAGCCCGCAAATGCCCGCCGGTGCCCGGCTAGCCCCGGCGCGCCGGACAGGGTACGATGAAGCCTGATCCTTTTCTCCGCCCGGTGCTCGTGCCCGGGCGGTTTTACGGCCTGCCGGCCCCAAGACAATGAAACGCTCCGCAAACGCGCTGGTCCGCCCCGAAATCGCGGCCCTTCATGCCTACCATGTTCCGGATGCCTCGGGCTTCATCAAGCTCGACGCCATGGAAAATCCCTATTCCCTGCCCGAACCGTTGCGTGCGGAACTGGGCAACCTGTTGGCCGAAGTGGCGATTAACCGCTATCCGGATCCGGCTGGTGGCGGCGTGAAGGAAGCGCTGCGCGAAGCCTTCAACATCCCCCCCGAGGCCGCGCTGCTGCTGGGCAACGGCTCGGACGAAATCATCACCCTCATCACCCAGGCACTCGCCCAGCCTGGCGCCACGCTCCTGGCCTTGGAGCCTTCGTTCGTGATGTACCGGATGAATGCGCTCTTCTCGGGGCTGACGTATGTCGGTGTTCCGCTGCGGCCCGACTTCACGCTGGACCTGCCGGCCACCCTCGAGGCAATCGCTGTGCACCAGCCGGCGGTGGTATTCGTCGCCTACCCGAACAACCCCACCGGTCCCCGTTTCGGGCGTGACGAAGTATTGCGCATCCTGGAGGCGGCGCCCGGTCTGGTAGTGGTCGATGAGGCCTATCAGGCCTTTGCATCCGATAGCCTGATGAACCTGGCCGGCCAGCACGAGAATCTGATCGTGATGCGCACGCTGTCCAAGATCGGTCTTGCCGGACTGCGGCTGGGGTATGCGGCTGGCACCCCGGCCTGGATCGGCGAGATCGACAAGGTGCGCCCGCCCTACAACGTGAACGTCCTGACGCTGGCGGCTGCCCGCTTCGCGCTGGCGCACCGTGAAGTGTTCGACGCACAGGCACACACGCTGTGTGCGGAACGGACACGGTTGGCCGA
Source organism: Gulbenkiania mobilis (assembly GCA_004346645.1). GTDB lineage: Bacteria > Pseudomonadota > Gammaproteobacteria > Burkholderiales > Chromobacteriaceae > Gulbenkiania > Gulbenkiania mobilis. The sequence continues at coordinate 229,897 of SMDA01000004.1, read as the reverse complement.
AGCGCTCGCCGCATTTGCGGGTGTGACCGTATTTCCGTCCGAGGCCAACTTCGTTACTTGTCGCGTGCCGGACGCCCCGGCCCTGTTCGCGCACCTGAAGGCGTCGGGCATCCTGATCAAGTCTCTGCACGGCGCCCACCCGCTCCTTACCCACTGCCTGCGCTTCACTGTGGGCGCGCCGCACGAAAACGACGCCGTCCTGGCGGCGCTTGCCACCTATTTCTGCTGACCACCATGCGCCACGCTACCGTTACCCGTAATACGCTCGAGACCCAGATCACCGTATCGATCAACCTGGACGGCTCCGGGGTAGGTCGCTTTGAAACCGGAGTGCCCTTCCTCGACCACATGATGGACCAGATCGCCCGCCATGGGCTGGTGGACCTGGACGTGAAGGCGGTGGGCGATCTGCACATCGATGCCCACCACACGGTGGAAGACATCGGTATTACCTTGGGGCAGGCCTTCGCCCGGGCCATCGGCGACAAGAAGGGCATTCGCCGCTATGGCCATGCCTACGTGCCTCTGGATGAGGCGCTGTCGCGCGTGGTGATCGACCTCTCCGGTCGGCCGGGGCTGGTGTACAACATCGACTTCACCCGGGCCAGCATCGGCCAGTTTGATGTCGACCTCTTTTCCGAGTTCTTCCATGGCTTCGTCAACCACGCCATGGTGACGCTGCACATCGACAACCTGCGCGGTATCAACAGCCACCACCAGGCCGAAACAGTGTTCAAGGCCTTTGGTCGCGCCCTGCGCATGGCGGTGGAAACGGACCCGCGCATGGCCGACCAGATGCCGTCGACCAAGGGCACGCTGACCGCATGAGCAGGGTCGACCCGGCGCAGCCCGGTCTCAATCCCCTGTGCCTGGCAGGACGTGACCTGCCGGCCAGACTGGCTTTCTGCGACGCTGTGATGCCGCCGCAGCGCCGACTTCCGAGCCTATGTGGCCGGTCGTTACGAGCTGTACCTGAAGGCCAGCCCGCAGCCGGACTGTCCGGGGGAGCGCTGCGTCCCGGGCTTGCAGTATCGGGCCTTCAATGCGCCGGATCGTGCCGCCCTGGATGCGCTACGTGCCCGTCTCCTGCCGCTTTCGGCCGACGTGACCGACCCGCCCGCCGAGTATCCGGCGTACAGTGCGGGCTATTACGCCGTCTTTTTACGGGACTCGAGCGGCATTGCCCTCGAGTTCTGCCACCCTCCCAACATGACCCTCTAGGCAGAGCATGAAAGTCGCTGTCATCGATTACGGCATGGGCAACCTGCATTCGGTGCTCAAGTCGGTGGAGGCCGTCAACGAGCACGGCGCCGAGATCTTCCTGTCGCGCGACCCCGAAGCCATCGTCCGTGCGGACAAGGTGGTGTTTCCGGGGCAGGGCGCCATGCCCGACTGCATGCGCGAGCTGCACGCCTGCGGTCTGGCAGAGGCGGTGCGTGAAACCACGCGCACCAAGCCTTTCTTCGGCATCTGCGTTGGCGCGCAGTTGCTGTTCGACCACAGCGAGGAAGGGGACACGCCGGGCCTGGGTATCTTTCCGGGCGAGGTGGTGCGCTTTCGCGACGGTCTGACCGATGCGGACGGCGAACGGCTGAAGGTGCCCCACATGGGCTGGAACCGTGTGTTTCAGACCCGTCCGCACCCCTTGTTCGCGGGCATCGACGACGGCGAGCGCTTCTACTTCGTGCACAGCTACCACTTCGCGCCCGGCGACCCGGTGCTGACGTTGGCCGAAAGCGAGTACCCCGGACGGTTTTCCTGTATCGTCGGGCGTGGCAACATTTTCGCCACCCAGTTCCACACCGAGAAGAGCCACCGGGCCGGACTTCAGATGATGAAGAACTTCCTGGCCTGGGACGGCAGTGTCTAACCTTTGCTGAACGCTTCGCACCATGCTGCTCATACCCGCTATCGACCTCAAGGACGGTCAATGCGTACGCCTGAAACAGGGCGTGATGGAAGACGCCACTGTCTTTTCCGAAGACCCGGTCAAGGTGGCCGTCCACTGGCGCGACCAAGGCGCCCGCCGCCTGCATCTGGTGGACCTGAACGGTGCCTTTGCCGGCAAGCCGAAGAACCTCGGCGTCATCCGCGACATCCTGGCTGAGGTGGGCGATGACCTGCCGGTGCAGCTGGGTGGCGGCATCCGCGACCTGGACACCATCGAGCAGTACCTCGACATGGGCCTCAAGTACGTCATCATCGGCACCGCCGCGGTGAAGAACCCGGGCTTCCTTCACGATGCCTGCGATGCCTTCCCCGGGCAGGTGATCGTGGGACTGGACGCCAAGGACGGCATGGTGGCGATCGACGGCTGGGCCAAGGTCACCGGCCATAACGTGATCGACCTGGCCAAGCGCTTCGAGGACTATGGCGTCAATTCGGTGATCTATACCGACATCGGCCGCGACGGGATGATGACCGGTGTCAACATCGAAGCCACCGTCAAGCTGGCACAGGCGCTCACCGTGCCGGTGATTGCTTCGGGCGGACTGACCGATCTGGACGACGTGAAGAAGCTGTGCGAAGTGGAGAGTGAAGGCGTAGAAGGGGCGATCACCGGTCGCGCCATCTACGAGGGCAGCCTGGATTTTGCTGCCGCCCAGACCTTGGCCGACGAGCTCTCCGACGCCTGATGAACCCAACTCCAAGGTTGGCCGAACCACTTCGGCCAACCCTTGCGGCTTTGAACATGACACTGGCCAAACGCATTATCCCCTGTCTTGACGTTACCGCTGGACGCGTGGTCAAGGGCGTCAACTTTGTCGGCCTGCGCGATGCCGGCGACCCGGTGGAGATCGCCCGCCGCTACAACGAGCAGGGTGCCGACGAACTGACCTTTCTCGACATCACCGCCAGCTCCGACGACCGCGACCTGATCCTGCACGTGATCGAATCGGTCGCCAATCAGGTGTTCATCCCGCTGACCGTGGGCGGTGGTGTGCGCCAGGTGGCCGATGTGCGCCGGCTGCTCAACGCTGGCGCGGACAAGGTCAGCATCAACACCGCGGCCGTCACCAACCCGGACCTCGTCAAGGAAGCGGCCGACCGCTTCGGCAACCAATGCATCGTGGTGGCGGTGGACGCCAAGGCCGTCACCGACAGCAACGACCGCTGGGAGGTATTTACCCACGGCGGACGCAACCGCACCGGCATTGATGCCGTGGAGTGGGCAGCACGCATGGCCGAGTACGGCGCGGGAGAGATCCTGCTGACCAGCATGGACCGGGACGGTACCAAGATCGGCTTCAACCTGCCGCTGACGCGCGCCGTTTCCGAGGCGGTGCCGGTGCCGGTGATTGCTTCCGGCGGCGTGGGTACGCTGCAGCACCTGGTGGAGGGCGTGCAGGTGGGTAAGGCCGACGCGGTGCTGGCCGCCAGCATTTTCCACTTCGGCGAGTACACCGTGCGCCAGGCCAAGGAAGCGATGCGTGCGGCCGGCATCGAGGTACGGCTGTAGCAGGGGACGTCAGCCTTTTGCCCCCACCATGCGTTATCCGAACGTTAACCCGTGTCCGGCCCGGCCGGACCTTCAACTTTCTAGATGATGAGCACCTCCTGGCTTGATGAAGTGAAATGGGACGGGCAGGGCCTGGTCACGGCCATTGCCCAGGATGCCACCTCCGGCCGCGTGCTGATGGTGGCCTGGATGAACCGTGAATCGCTGCTGCTGACCGCCCAAACCGGCATCGCCCACTATTGGAGCCGCTCGCGCAATCGCCTGTGGAAAAAGGGGGAGGAATCCGGCCATCTGCAGACGGTCAAAGAACTCAGGCTCGATTGCGATGGTGATGTGATCGTGATGCAGATCGAGCAGGCCGGCGGCATCGCCTGCCATACCGGTCGGGAAAGCTGCTTCTACCGTGTGCTGAACGGCGGTGTGTGGGAAACGGTGGATGCGGTGCGCAAGGACCCGGCCTCAATCTACCGCCCGTCCTGAATGGCCAGGCTGTTACAGAATCGCAACAGAAAAGACATATACTTGCCGGATTCCCCACGGAGGGCACCAATCATGATCCAGACCGACCTCTTGACCACGCTGGCCGACACGCTCGAGGCCCGGCGCGAAGCCAGCCCGCAGTCTTCCTATGTGGCGTCGCTGTTCCACAAGGGTGAGGACGCCATCCTGAAGAAGGTGGCCGAGGAGGCTGCCGAAACGCTGATGGCTTCCAAGGATGGCGACAAGCTGCATATCGTACGCGAGGTGGCAGATCTCTGGTTCCATTCGATGGTGCTGCTGGCCTTCCACGGCCTGCGTCCGGAGGACGTGCTGATGGAACTGAAGCGGCGCGAAGGCATTTCCGGTATCGATGAGAAGGCCTCGCGTCCTGCGGAACAAGCCTAAGGAAAAGACATGAGCGACTGCATCTTCTGCAAGATCGTGGCCGGCGAGATTCCTGCCAGCAAGGTGTACGAGGACGACGAGGTGTTCGCCTTCCACGACATCCGGCCGGTAGCACCCGTCCATTTTCTCCTGATCCCCAAGCGGCACGTCGAGTCGCTGGCGCACTGCGGACCGGACGACGAAGCCCTGCTGGGAAGGATGCTGACCCTGGCGCCGCAGCTGGCGCGCGAGCAGGGCTTGGCCGAAGGCTTCAAGACCGGCATCAATACCGGACGCGGAGGCGGGCAGGAGGTCTTCCACCTGCATATCCACGTGTTCGGCCACAAGCACTGATTTTGTAATTATCGGGCGTGTGACGCCCGTCTGATGAGGTAAATGACCATGGGTTCTTTCAGTATCTGGCACTGGCTGATCGTTCTGATCGTTGTACTGCTGATCTTCGGTACCAAGAAGCTGCGCAACATCGGTGAGGATCTGGGCGGCGCCGTGAAGGGTTTCAAACAGGGGATGCGCGAGGATACGCCCCCGCCTGCCAGCAACTCCGGCCGTGTGATCGACGGCGAAGCCGAAAAGAAATAAGCCGGACTCGCCGTGTTCGAAATCAGCTTTGGCGAGATCATGCTCATCAGCGTCGTGGCGCTGGTGGTGCTCGGTCCTGAACGGCTGCCCACGGTGGCGCGCACGCTCGGCGCCCTCGTGGGCCGGGCCCAGCGCTTCGTGGCCAGCGTGAAGGCCGATATGCACCGCGAGGCCAGCCTCGCCGGTCTGGACGGCCTGAAGAACGATATCGTCTCGACGGCGCACGAGTTTCGTGCCTCGCTTGAGAGCGAGATCGACAGCGCTCGCGCCCTACTGCGCGAAGAAGGGCAGATGGTTGAGCAGGAGGCCGAGGCCGTGCGCACCTTGGCCGAAGAAGCCCGCCGGGACGTGGATGCCCTGTCCGACTCGTTGGCCGAACTGGCCGCAGCGGCCGGCAAGACCGAAGCAGCGCCCGCAGCCGCTGAGTCCGCGACCGGTGCTGCGCCAGGCGTGGACGAAAACCAGCTGGACCTCTTCGAACATCCGCCCTCACCGGTAGTTCCGGGGGAGGGGCGGCGATGAACGAACAGCCTCTGGTGGCCCACCTCCTGGAGCTGCGCACCCGCCTGGTGCGGGCGCTGCTCGGCCTGGTGGTGGTGTTTTTGGCGCTCTTCCACTGGTCAGGAACCATCTACCATCTGTTGGCCCAGCCACTGATGGACGTGCTGCCCGCCGGTGCCAGCATGATCGCCACCGACGTTACTGCGCCGTTTTTCGTGCCGCTCAAGGTGACGATGCTGGTAGCGTTCCTGATCTCGCTGCCCAACACGCTCTACCAGGTTTGGGCTTTCGTCGCGCCCGGCCTCTATTCGCACGAGAAGCGGTTGGTGTTGCCGCTGGTCGTGTCCAGCGTGCTGCTGTTCCTGGTGGGGATGGCGTTCGCCTACTTCCTGGTGTTTCCGGTAGTGTTCGGCTTCATGAGTTCGGTCACTCCCGCCGGGGTGTCGATGATGACCGACATCGACAAGTATCTTTCCTTCGTGTTGGGCATGTTCGTCGCCTTCGGCATCACCTTCGAGGTGCCGATCGTCGTCATCGTGCTGGTGCGCATGGGCGTGGTGTCGGTCGAGAAGCTGCGTCAGGGGCGGCCCTACGTGATCGTCGGTGCCTTCGTGGTGGCGGCTGTCGTGACACCGCCAGACGTGCTGTCGCAGATCATGCTGGCCGTTCCCCTGTGGCTGCTGTACGAGGCAGGTATCCTTATGGCCCTTTTCCTGGGGCGTCCGGCCCGTAATCCATCCGCCACATGAAACGCATCTTTCACTGGGGCGCTGCCCTGTCCCTGATTGCACTGATCCTCCTCACCCTGGCCTGGGAGCTGTGGCTGGCCCCCTTGCGCCCGGGTGGTTCGTGGCTGGTGGTCAAGGCCGTCATCCTGCTGGCCCCGCTGATGGGCATCCTGCGCGAGCGGGTGTACACCTACCAGTGGTCCAGCATGTTCATCCTCGGCTATTTCACCGAAGGCATCATGCGTGGCTGGAGCGATACCGGGCTGAGCCAGCAGCTGGCCTGGGCCGAGGTGGGCCTGACGACACTATTCTTCGTGTGCGTGATCCTGTTTGTACGCGCCGAGCGCCTGGACCGGGCTCGGCCCGCACAGTGAGCGTTCCGTGTGTCAAATAAAAAAGCCCCGCCTGCTGGCGGGGCTTTTTCATACCGAGGCGTGAGCCCTGGAGGAGCCCTCAGACGGTAAAGCGGTTGAGATGCTGGTCCAGGTCGGCCGAAAGGCGCTTGAGCTCCTGAGCCAGTGCGCTGGCGCTGGAGACGGCTGCCGAGGTGTTTTCCGTCATTTCTGCGATCTGTTGCACGTTCTGCGCCACGCTCTGGCTGGCCTGGCTCTGTTCGCGGATCGCGTAACCAACCTCGGAAATCTTCTCCAGCGACAGCTCGGAGTAACGACGGATCTGGTCCAGCGCGGTTTCGACCTGGCTGGTGCCCTGCACGCCCGCTTCGATACGGTCGTGGGCTTCGCGCATGTTCTGGTAGGCAGCCTGGGTATCGTTCTGCACCGCGCCAATGCGGCCGGAGATTTCGGCGGTGGCACTGCTGGTGCGTTCGGCAAGCTTGCGTACCTCGTCGGCCACGACAGCGAACCCGCGGCCCATCTCGCCTGCCCGGGCAGCCTCGATGGCGGCATTAAGGGCCAGCAGGTTGGTTTGGTCAGCAATCTCGCGGATCACCTGGACGATAGTGCCGATCTCGCCCGAGCTCTGGTTGAGCCGTTCGATCGTGGAGGCGGCCTCGTTGATGCTGGCAGCGATGCGGCGGATGTCATTGGCGGCCTGGCCGGCCAGCTGGCTGCCGCTCTCGGCCTCGGCTGCCGCCTTGTGCGCCTGCTCCTCCACACCTTCCATGTTGCTGGCCATCACATTGATGCTAACCGTCATCTGCTCGATCGCCGATGCGCTGGCCACTGCCGCCTGCGATTGCACCTGGGCGGACTCCGAAACGTTCTCGCTGACGCGGCTCAGCTTGTCAGCCGAGGCGACCAGGCGGGCGGAACTGCCATGCGACTCGTGCACCAGGGTGCGTACCGTGCCCACTAGCGAACGCAGCGACCCGGCTACCCGGCTACCCGGCCCAGTTCGTTGCTGCCGAACTCGGGGATGTCGGCCGTCAGGTCGCGGGTTTCGGCCAAGCGGTTGCTGGTGGCGGTCAGCGTGCCCAGCGGGCTGCGGATGGAGCGGATGATCGCCAGCGAAAGCAGGACCGCTACCACCAGCATGGTGGCGCCCAGTGTGATCAGCAGCGTACGGCTGCGGTCCGCCGCCGCCCCGATCTGGTCATCCACCTGGTTGGCGGCTTCCTGGGCGCGGTCGGTCAGCCCGCGCAGGCTGGTTTCCAGCGAGCGGATGTTGTCCTTGTAAGGGGTGAAGGCTGCATTGGCCGCCGCAGTGTCGGTGACCTGGCCGCCTTCCACTTGCTGCGTGACGGTGTTGAAGCCCTGCTCGTAGGTGCCCAGCTGGGTCTTGAGCGTGTTCAGCGTGCTGCCAGCCTCCGCGTCCAAGGGATTGACCGCGGCGGCTTCCAGGCTCTTGCGGGTTTCGGCCAGCGAGGTGTCCCACTTCTGCTTGTACTCCTTGCGCTCGCTGGCATTGCCAAGGTTGATGAAATAGTCCTTCTCGTAGCGGCGCAGGTTGCCCGCGTGGTAGCGGGCGTCCACCATGCGGTTGAAGAAAGCCAGATCATGGTCCGTCAGCTCGTTGACGGTGCGTTCGATGGAGGAAAAACCGACCAGGCTCATCACCGTGCTTGCGATTAGGGCCAGGATCCAGAAGCGCAAAGCCGAAGCTGATGCGCGCGGCAATGGAGAAGTTTTTCATGGTTGTCACCGTCAGTTCGTAATGGTTCGGTTGCAGCGTGTTTGTTATCGGTTATGCCCGCCACATGGAATAGGGTTTTTGAAGTGGCGGGGGTACGGCCCTTAACGTAGCGCAAGACAGGTGAATTGCCTCAGTTTTTCCCCAGGGCGCTGAGGGAATTGCGTACAAGGATGCGACAGAGCTTTTCCTCGGTTTCTCCGCGTAAACCGGCCAGCAGTGTAAGGAAGCGCGGCAGATTGGCTGGCGTGTTGGGCTCGGTCTGGGCCCATTCGGGCCGGATGTCCGGGGCATCGGTTTCCAGCACCAGCGCGTCCGCGGGTAGGGTGGCTGCCAGACGGCGAATGCGCTGCGAGCCGCTATAGGTCATGGCGCCCCCAAAGCCCAGCCGGAAGCCCAGCGCGATGAACGCCTCGGCCTGCTGCAGGCTGCCGTTGAAAGCATGCGCGATGCCGCCTTCCACCCGCACCTGGCGCAAGTACTTGAGGACGCGGTCCTGCGCGCGCCGTACGTGCAGGATGACGGGCAGGCCGTGCTGGCGGGCGAGCCTGAGCTGTTCGACGAACAGCCTCTCCTGTCGTGCCGGGTCCAGTCCCGGTTGGTAGAAGTCCAGCCCGATCTCGCCCACTGCATCCGGCCGGTGTAGCGCAAGAGCCCGGTCCAGGTCGTCCAGGTGGCCGTCCAGATGCTGGTCCAGATAAATGGGGTGCAGCCCCAGCGCCACCCAGCAGCCGTAACGCGCCCGCATCGCCAGCGTGCTGGAGAAAGTGGCCTGGCTGACGGCCGGTACCAGAAGCTGGCCCACCCCGGCCGCCCGGGCGGCGCCAACCACCGCGTCGGTGCGGCCTGCGAACTCGGGTGCGTCCAAGTGGCAGTGGGTATCGATCAGGCAACTTTCCGGCACGGTGGTGTCAAACATGGAAAGCCTCAGGCAAATTCAACAAGTGGAACGGTAAGTTTCGCACGGGTGGCAAGAGGAGAGAGAGCGGCCGTTCGCGGCCTGCCGTCGTCGTCGCAAACCGCACGCCTGCGTGCGGACCGACACTGGCGGCTCTGTGCCGGCAGGCAAGGCCTGCCGGCTTTCATCTGCCTGTGGGAGCAGGCGGCTCTTTTTCAGGAGGACAAGCATGCCCGCCATTCAGCAAGCCCGCATTCTCATCATGGCTACCGACGGTTACGAACAGTCGGAGCTGATGGAACCCCTCAAGCAGCTGAAGGCTGCCGGCGCCACGGTGGAGGTGGCCACCCCCGGCGGCAAGCCGATCAAGGGCTGGAAGGACAAAAACTGGGGTGACAGTGTTGAGGCCGACCTCGCGCTGGACGCGGTGGACCCGGCCGCTTACGACGCGCTGGTGTTACCAGGTGGTCAGATCAACCCTGACACGCTGCGTCTGGAGGAGGCAGCGGTCAAGATCGTGAAGGCGTTCGATGCCGCAGGCAAGGTAGTGGCCGCCATTTGCCACGGCCCCATTCTATTGATCGAGGCGGATGTGGTGCGTGGGCGTACCCTGACTTCCTATCCGTCGATCCGTACCGACCTGCGCAATGCCGGGGCCAACTGGAAGGACGAGACCGTCGTGGTTGACAAAGGCCTCGTCACCAGCCGCAACCCGGGTGACCTGGACGCCTTCGTGCGCAAGATCATCGAGGAAGTGGGCGAGAAGCCACACGGCGACCGCCGCTAAGCACTCACGCTTTTCCCTTCTCCCAAGACCAGCGTCAGCAGGTCTTCCGGCCGGGCCAGCCGCGCCACCTGCGGCACCCGGTCGAACCCTTCGGGGGCGGTATAGCCCCACATCACCGGTGCAAAGGCGAAGCCTGCCTCGGCGGCCGCTTCCGCATCGCGTATCTCGTCTCCCACGCACAGCACTTCGGAGTTCGGGCCTGCACCGCATGCGCGGGCAGCCTTGCGCAGCCGGGCAGCCTTGCCATACAGCGAGGCGCCGCAAGCGAAGTGGCGCATGTGTCCCGACAGCGGCCCCAGAATGCGTCGGATGCTCGTCTCGCTGTTGGAGCTGACGATGGCCAGCTGCACACCTTCTTCGGCCAACCTTTCCAGTACCGGGGCAATGCCGTCGAACAGACGGATGCTGCCGGCTTCCACACCCATCAGCCGTCGCCCCTCTGCCATCACACGTGGAATCTTCCACAAGGGCAGCCCGGTGTGCGCCACCACTTCGCGGGCGCTGGCGCCCCGCATCGTGGCTAGCTGGGCCGCATCCAGCGGCCGGAAGGCAAATTGCTCTGCCAGTTGGTTGAACACGCGCAGGAAACACGCAAAGGAGTCGGCAAGCGTGCCGTCGAAGTCCAGCAGGATGTAGCGGTAGCGCATGACAGGGCTCCAGGAAGCGGGGGCAACAGCCTAAGCGATCGGCATGAAAAAGCAAACCTTCGCCAAGGCACGCCCCGGCCTTTACCCCTTCTTATACCCCCTCTTACAAAGGATAGGACGATGACACGCTGGAACTATGTTTTTGGTGCAATGACCGTGGTGGCGTGCCTGACAGCCACCCATGCGCTGGCCGACGAGGCGGTCCGGCCCAAGGTGGCGCCGGTGGGCAGCCCCAAGACCGCAAAGACCCAAGTGCTGGAGGCGGGTGCCAAGGTGCTTCAGGGCAATGCTCCGCTCAAGGGATTCGACGTGTATCTGGTGGGCTTTCACCCGATGAAGGCGCAACCGGAACACCAGATGGAAGCTCATCACTACTGCCACCAGATGAACGAGGATTTTGCCCAGTGCGTGCTGTTTGACAGCAACACGGCCAACGCCAACATGAACGGCGTGGAATACATCATCTCCGAGAAACTATTCGAATCCCTGCCGGAGGACGAGAAGAAGTACTGGCACCCCCACAACGGCGAGATTCTCTCAGGTCAGCTGCAGGCCCCCGGCCTGCCACGCGTGGCCGAGAAGGCGCTGATGCGGACCAAAATCAACAGCTATGGTAAGACCTGGCACGTGTGGAACACCGGCCATGAGGGCATGGCAGCTGACAAGCTGCCGCTGGGCGACCCGATGCTGGCCTGGTCGTTCAACCGCGACGGCGAGGCGATGCCTGGCCTTGTGGAAAAGCGTGATCGCCGCATGAGGCTGAGCACACCGGAGGCACGCAAGGACCGGGCCGACCTCGTGCCTTTGGCCAAGCCCCAGTCTGGTGTGGACGCGCTCAAGGGCGGATTCAAGCGCCCTACGCGCGATCTGCCCGGCGTAACGGACAAACGCAGCGCACTGTCCAGCCCGCCTGTCAAACCCTAAGCCTTTCGTCCCGCCTGTCCCGTAACGCTGGGCACGGGCGGGGTTTTGAAACATGCGTTTCATGAACAAATTCAATGCATTATTTAGTTTTTAGCAATTGACGCAAAAAGATCACACCAAAGAGCATAAAACGCTTATTTAATACATGCTTTCTGGCTAATTTTTCTGGGCGTATAGTCTGCGCCCTTTCTTCCCTGAACAATCCGTGGTCGTAAGGATGGACGATGCCCTGCGCGGGCGTCCTGGCGAAATTCAGGCCCCACAAGGCTTCCTGTAGAGCCCGCCGTGGCCACAGTGGCGGTAATAGCCGCCGGGAGCAGCCAGACAAGGCTGCCTGTGTGTCCAGACTTGTTGCAGGTTTTTTCATGGGGGAGGCAAAAGTGTAAATCTTTTGCTCCCGGGCGATTGAATCAAATTTATCTTTGCAGACCGCACGTCGGCGCCCGGGACAGGCGCATCAGGCAGGACAGGCCGGCCGGGCTCTACGACGACAAGGGATCACCTTGTTGGCCACTACCACCGTATCGGTCTCCTTCTCCAACGGTTTTGTCGGGGATGCCACCAAGAACAACGAAGCGAGCAACAGCGCCTACCTGACATCGCTGGGGTGGTCCAATTTCCAGTTCGTGCAGACCACCAACAACGGGCTGTTCGGCGGGACCCAGGGCAACGACTATTCGGGCACCATCCTGATCACCGATGCGGCCAACGTGCAGCACCGCATCGATGGCGTGATCAACTGGCGCGCGCCCAGCGGCAACGTCTCGACGATGGTGTTCTACGCCACCGGCGCCTCGCACACCCTGGCCACCACCACTGGCACCTACTTCATCGACCCGTACACCGAGACCAACGGTGATCCCCACAGCTTCATCGGTCTGACCTTCAACGGCCAGACGCTGGCGATTAGTGGCGGCAAGGTCACCGGCAACGCGGCCACAACCGGGCTGCTGGACACCCTTAACACTTATCTGGCCAACCAACCGCAACTGACCGTCAGCGATGTCACGGTCAACGAGGATGGCGGGTATGCCACGCTGACGGTGGCCCTCAGCAAGGCCAGCACCGACACGGTGACGGTCAAGTACACCACCCAGCCGGGCACGGCCACTGCGGGCAGCGATTACACCGCCACCAGTGGCACCCTGACCTTCAGCCCCGGCCAGACCACCAAGACTGTTCAGATCGCCATCACTGACGACGCCTTGGCCGAAGGCGATGAAACCTTCTCGCTGGTGCTGTCCGACAGCAGCTTTGCCGCCATTACCGACAACACGGGCGTAATCACCATCCGCGACAATGACGTCACGCAGAGCGTCACCGGCATCAGCGTCGGCCCGGCAGTGACCGAAGGCGCCAACCTCGTCTATACCGTCGCCCTCAACGTGCCCAGCCCCACTCCGGTCGAATTACACCCTTGGCCGAAGCGGCACGGCCGGCGCCAGCGACTACGGCACGCTGATCCTCGGTAGTGGCGCCTCGTGGAAAGATAACGACCCGTCGCAGGGCAAGATCGTCGTTGCGGCGGGCACCACCAGCTTCACCATCACCGCCCCGACGGTTGACGACACCGAGATCGAGAACAGCGAAACGCTGGTGCTTACTTTGGGTGGCAAGAGTGCGGTGGGCACCATCAACGACAACGACAAGGTGCCTTTCGGGGCTGATCTCGATCCTCGGACTGATAACGGCTCCAGCAACACCGACAAGATCACCAGCATCATCCAGCCAGAATTTACCCTTAGCGGTGGCCCGCTGGTACGCGGTGGAACGGTGCAATTGGTGGATTCGCAGGGCCGGGTGACCGGCACGACCGCCATTACGGCAGCCGATGTGACCGCAGGCCAGGTCAACGTGAAAACCGTGCCTCTGGATGATGGGGTCTACACTTTCCAGGCGCGGATCCTGGATGCCAGCGGACAGGTGAAGGCTCAGGCGCCCGTCACTGTCACTATCGTCACCGACCGTGATGGGGTGATGCCCTCGGTGGAGCGGGCGGCATACAACGGCGACTTCAACCGCGATGGCATTGCAGACTGGGAACAGAACAATGTGGCCCAGCTGCCCCTTGCCTCGATCAGTGCCTATCTGGCTGGTAAATACGCGCCTCAGCAGTCGTTCGGGGCGATCATGGCCGGCACCGTGGATGCCCTGCATCCGGGTACGTCCGTTCAGCTTACTTCCAATGCCCAGTTGGCCGACCTTAAGGTAACGGCAGCGCCCGCTCCCTTGCCTGCCAATACGGTGGCGGCCACGCCCATGCTGCATTTCACCGTCACCGCGCAGACCGGGCTGCAGCCCTTGTCCGACATGGACCCGACCCGCCCCGGGCTGCAGACACGAGTGGTCATCGATCTGCCAGCAGGTGGTGTCAAAGCCAACGATTTCTTCAAGTGGAACCCTGTCAGCAAGACTTGGTACAGCTTCCTGGATGATCAGCGGCTGGATACCTTCGATAACGGAGCCACGCTGCTGGACCTAAACGGGGACGGCAAGATCGACCGTGTGGTGGTCACCCTGACCGACGGCGGCCCCGGGGATGAGGACGGGCTGGTCAACGGGACGATTGTCGATCCGGGGATGCTTGTCTTCCAAAACCTGCCACCTGCTCCGCCAGCCGCTACACCCGTCTTCAGCATTCGTATGGCTAGTGGCGACCGCTACTACACCACCAGCGCGGCAGACGCCGCCCGCATGGCGCAGGGAACCGGCAACGTGCTAGAAGGGGCACGCTTCGATTCGCTTGAGGGCGCAGGCAGCCAGCACTTCAACGCGTATTACCAACCCTTCACCAAGGACTGGTACTTTGCGGCAGATGGGCAGCCAATGCCTTATGCATGCTATCAGCGTGCCGACGGGGCCGGATTCAATGCCGCTCTGCCGGGGCAGGGAAGTGGCGCGGCCTTCCATCTCGATCAGAACGCTCAGGGACTGACGCAACTGGTGACGGTCGCCGAAGCCGCCAGTCTGGGGCTGGCCGGACAGGGCTACAGCGACAAGGGGGTCAAATTCAGCACCACCACCTCCAGCGCCTTCGTGTTCGATGCTGAGGGCTATCTGGTGGCCAACCGGAGCAACGCCTCGGTGGCGGCCTTGGTGCAGACACTGGCCGGCCAGTACCACGCCACCTCCGAGGCCGGCTTCGTGGAGGTGGTGGAGCAGCACTATCTGGCACAGGTTACCCTGGTTGGCATTCCCCACGGCAGCGCAGCCAGTGCCGCTGACCTGAATGCCGCGTTCGGAACCCACTTCGGTGGCTGATCAGGCGCGACATTTGCCCGCATTTGCCCTGTTTGCCCATGGAGCCCCGACAATGTCCCGTTCTCTGATTCTGGCCGCAGCCGCCGGTTTGTTCGCATCCTCGGTAGCATTTGCTGCCGAGCCTGCCCCGTACCTGGGGGCGCATCTTGGCACGAACCTGCTGGACCACTGGCCGGCACGGGTGGATTTCGGTGGGGTAACTGCCAGTGGTGAGGCAGCACTCGACAGCGGGCTGCACGGCGGGCTGATGCTCGGTCGGCAGACCGAGCACGCCCGTTTCGAGATGGAATACCAACGGGGTGCGATAGAGCTCAATAGCCTGAAGCTAGGGCCACTCAATCGGTCCGCCGATGGCACGGGCCATTACGACGCGGTCACCGTCAACGCCTACCGCACCCACGACTTCAATGAACGGTGGTCGGCATTTGCCGGGGCGGGCATTGGCTGGGGGAAGGTGCGCATGCCTTCGGGCCGGCTGGAGGGATGCGAATGCTTCGCCAGCGCATCGGAGAGCGGCCTGGTCTATCAGGGCAGGATAGGGGTGGAGTATCGACTTGCCCGCGCTCACAGCGCATTTGCCCAGTACAGCCTGTTGCGTCTGCCAGGCGCCAGCGGTGGCGGTACGCCCCAGGTGGCCTATGAAGACCGCACTATCGGTAGTGTCACTGTCGGTTACCGCATGCTGTTCTAACGTGGCAGTCGGATTGAGAGGGGAGCCGGAGGTGTTGGCGACCTCTTTCGCTTCTCCCGCTGCAGGCAGTCTGCGGAGGCCGCGGTTTGAGGGGCGTAGTCACCCGCCTGCCATAAGCTCGATTCAGGCTGGCGGTACGGTTCTGCGGTGGCCCGCTCTAAAAGCTTTCGAAACGCAAAAGGCGACAGGGTCGTTGAGACCTGTCGCCTTTCTTGATGTGGTGCCCAGGGTCGGACTCGAACCGACACGCCTTGCAGCGGGGGATTTTGAGTCCCCTGCGTCTACCGATTTCGCCACCTGGGCAGAGGAAGCGATTATAGCCAGCCTTGGCCAAGGCTGGCAAATCGGCTCAGCGTTCCGCCTTCAGTGCCAAGGCCGCATCGTAGAGCGCCTTGCGGTTCTCGCCGGTGATTTCGGCAGTGAGCGTCGCCGCCTGCTTGGTGGGCAGTTCGGCGGCGAGGATGCGCAGCACACGCAGCGCCTCCTCCGGCAGGGCAGGCGTGTCGCTGGCAGCAGCAGGGCGCACGCCGGCGATCACCAGAACGATCTCGCCACGGGTCTGGTTGGGGTCGCCCTTGACCCAGTCCAGCAATCCCCCGGCCGGTAGCTGGCGCAGGGTTTCGAAAGCCTTGGTCAGTTCCCGCGCCAGCAGCACGGGACGTTCCGGGCCTAGCACCTCCACCAGGTCGGTCAGAGTGTCTACCAGGCGGTGTGGTGCCTCGTAGCAGACGGTGGCATGCGGGGCGGCGACCAGTTCTGTCAGCACCTTGCGTCGCTCGCCGCTCTTGGGCGGAAGAAAACCGTAAAAGGCGAAGCGTTCGTCCGGAACACCACTGGCCGACAGCGCGGCGATCACGGCCGAGGCTCCCGGAACCGGGCTGACCGGATGTCCTGCCCGGTGCACCACCTCGGCCAGCCGCGCGCCCGGATCGGATACGGCGGGGGTGCCTGCGTCGGAAACCTGCACCACGATCTTGCCTTCGGCCAACCATGCCACCACCTGTTCTGCCATGCTGCGCTCATTGTGCTCGCGCAGGCTGACCAGGCGCCGGGCATGGATGCCGTAGGCCTTGAGCAACTGTCCGGTCACCCGGGTGTCTTCGGCGCACACCACGTCGGCCGCCGAGAGCGCCGCCAGCGCGCGCAGCGTGATATCGGCCAGATTTCCAATGGGCGTGGCCACCACATATAATGTGCCGCGACAGAAACTTTCCCGGGCGGAATCAAGCAAGTGAGGGAACGACGTATGCAAAGATGGGCCCCGCTGGTGATGGTCGTGTTGACGGCCTGGCTGGGGACAGCACAGGCGCAGAGCGAATATATCATTCAACAGAACGCCGCGCCGCTGCAGCCGCTTGGCACGCGTGCCGCTCCGGCTCCACGATCCGCGCCCGTTCCGACCCCGGCGCCGGCCGCTCAGCTGCCGGCGATGCCCGCTGCGCCGGCAACCACGGCCCGTCCTGGGGCGCGTCCCCTGCGTATCGGTTTGCTGCTGCCTACCGATTCCAAGCGTCTGGGCGAGGCGGCCGCCGTGGTGCGCAGCGGATTCGAGGCCGCCGCCGCGGTGGAACAGAATGCCGAAGTGGTGCGCCTGGACGCCGATGAGGACAGCGTGGCCGCGCGCTACCGCGAAGCGGTGACAGGACGCATGGATGTGGTGGTCGGGCCGCTGACCCGTGAAGGCATCGCTGCCGTGGCCCCCCATGCCACGGTGCCCACGCTGGCGCTCAACACGCTGGACCCCGCCATTGTGCCCAATCCGAAACTCTTCAGCCTTTCGCTCAATGTGGAGGGCGAAGCCCGCCAACTAGCACGGCTGATGCGGGACGATGGTCGGGCTCGCCCGCTGGTGGTGGTGGACGAAACCGGCCTGGCGCGTCGCATCCAGCAGGCGTTTTCCGCCGAGTGGGGTGGCGCCTCCGGGCGTGCGGTGACGGTGGTGGATGTCACCCGGCAGGGCGAGGAGGCTGTCTTGGCCGCGGCCGGTACGGCAGACGCGGTGCTGCTGGCCGTCGACAGCGACAAGGCGCCGGGTGTGCGCCGTCTGCTGCCGGCCGAACTGGCGGCCTACGGCACCTCGCAATTGCACACGCTGCGCCCGGATCCCGCCCTCAACGGCGTGCGCATCATCGACATGCCATGGTTCGTAATGGCGGACCATCCGGCGGTCAAACGCTATCCGCGCCCGACCAGTGCACTGACCATGCCGTCGGAACGACTGTACGCGCTGGGCATCGATGCCTACCGGCTGGCAGTACAGCTGGGGCAGACACGGGGCGCTTCGGCCAACCTGCGACTGAACGGTGTGACCGGTGACCTGCGGCTGGCGCGCGACCGCCAATTCGAACGCACCCAGCCGCTGGTCGTGATCGGCAGCGAGACGCCCTGAGATGAAGGCCTTGGGCGACGCCGCCGAGCAGCGTGCGCTGAGGTTTCTGGAATCGCGAGGGCTGACGCTGGTCGAACGCAACTGGCGCTGCCGCGGAGGGGAGCTGGACCTGATCCTGCGGGAGGGCCCGGTGTGGGTCTTCGTTGAGGTGCGCCACCGTAGCCATGCGCAGTACGGTGGTGCTGCAGAAAGCATCACCCCGACCAAATGCCGCCGGCTGATGCTGGCGGCCGAACTCTACCTGGCCAGACACGGCATCGATGCCCCGTGCCGCTTCGATGCGGTGCTGATGGGGCCGGACGGAATGCCGGTCTGGCTGAAGAACATCCTGGGCTGACCCCGGGACACGCAAAGGACAAACATGGATCTGATCGCGCGCGTACAAGGGCACTTCCTCGAAAGCATCTCCGCCAAGGAGCAGGCCATGGAGCTGCTGTCGCCGCTGGTGGCCGCCGCCGCCGAACGCATGGTGGCGTGCCTGATGAACGAGGGCAAGGTACTCGCCTGCGGCAACGGCGGCTCGGCTGCCGATGCCCAGCACTTTGCCGCCGAGATGGTGGGCCGCTTCGAGAAAGAGCGTCCTGGCCTTGCCGCCATCTCGCTGGCTACCGACACCTCCGCACTCACCGCCATCGGCAACGACTACGACTTCGACATGGTGTTCTCCAAGCAGGTGCGTGCCTTGGGGCATGCGGGTGACCTGCTGCTGGCCCTGTCCACCTCGGGCAATTCGGCCAACGTGATCGAGGCCATCTATGCGGCGCACGAACGCGGCATGCAGGTGATTGCCCTCACCGGCAAGGACGGCGGCAAGATCGCCGACCTGCTCTCGCCGGAGGACATTCACCTCAACGTGCCGGTCAGCCGTACCGCCCGCATCCAGGAAGTGCACATTCTGCTGATCCACGCACTGTGCGATGCGCTGGACTACATGCTGCTGGGAGGGGAATGACCATGCGCCGCCGCACCCTCACTGTCGTGCTGATGGCCGCTGCGCTCTCCTCCTCCCTGAGTGCGTGCTTCCCCCTTCTGGCGACCGGGGCGGTGGGCGCCACGATGGTGGCCACCGACCGCCGTACCAGCGGTGCCTATGTGGACGATCAGGGCATCGAGATCAAGGCACGCCATCAGGTGGAAAGCCGCCTGCCTTCGGCCCATGTCAACATCACCAGCTATAACCGTGCGGTACTGATGACGGGCGAGGTGCCCAGCGAGGCGGCCCGGGCCGAGGCAGAGTTGATCGTGCGTGGCGTGCCCAACGTGCGCAAGGTCTACAACCACACCGTGGTGGCGCCTGCCTCGGGCATCACCGAGCGTAACCAGGACACGTGGATCACCACCAAGATCCGCACCAACCTGCTCAACGCGCAGGGCTTCAACCCCTCGCACGTGAAAGTGGTCACCGAGCGGGGCGTTACCTATGTCTTCGGCCTGGTCACGCAGGCGGAAGGCGAGGCGGCAGCCGCGGCGGTCAGCCGCACCGCAGGGGTGCAGAAAGTGGTGACGCTGTTCGAATACATCGCGGAAGTGCAGCCAGCCAGCTGAGCCGGTGTAGTCTGTGAAAAGCCCGCGCAGGAGCGATCCGCGCGGGCTTTTCCATGGCTATCTGGGTTGGCCGAAGGGGATCAGTGTGTGCGTGGGGCAAGCACGTCGGCACACAGCACATGCAACGCCTCGTCGATCTCGATCGCCATCGACAGGGTGACGCAGCTGCGGGTGTCGGTCATGGACAGGTAGGGCTCGCTCATGTACAGCACGCCAGGCTGGTCGATAGCGTGCTGGAAATAGGCCCGGCGCGACCACACCGCCCCGGTGGTGTCCGCCAGCGGTGAGAATTTCGGATGGCTGGTAGGGGGGGCATGGAAGGTATCGAGGTTGCGGCCGATCTGGCGCCCCTCGCCGTCCAGCAAGAAGCAGCGGATCGCATCCGGCAGCGCCAGCACCGGCGTGGCGGCCTGGGCGAAGGGCGTGCCCTGCATCAGCGAGATGGCCGTCTGCACGAAGGCCTGCCGGGCGATCTCCACCTGCCGGCGGGTGATCTTGCGCTTGAGCAGGTCCCGGACCATCAATTCGTCCCAGCGTGCATCGATCCGCGGAGTGATCAGCACATCGCTGTCGGGCTCGGCACCTGGCCGGCCGATGAAGTAGCCCTGCACCAGGTCGCAGCCGGACTCCAACGCTACCAGCACGTCGGTTTCGGTCTCGATGCCTTCTTCCACTACCAGTGCACCGATTTCGTGCATCAGGTGCACCAGTCTGGACAGCAGGTTGCGGGTGCGCGGCTGCGTCACCGCGCTGCGAAGCAGGTGACGGTCGAATTTCACCAGATCGGGCTCCAGCTGGCAGACACGGTCCAGGTTGGAGTGGCCGACGCCGAAATCGTCGATCGCAATCAGGAAGCCCGCCTCCTTGACCCGGCGCACCCCCTCGATCAGCCGCTCGTCCACTTCCAGTACATGCTCCAGCACTTCCAGCACCACATTGGACGGTGCCAGCCCAGCCTGCTTCAGGGTGGCAATCAGTGCCTCGGCCGCTTCTGGTGTGGCCAGCGAGCTGGCATCGATGTTGAGAAACAGCCAGCACTGCTCGGCCTGCCGGGCAGCGAAGCGGGCGGCATGGGCTGCACACACCGACAGGTCGAAGGCGTGGCGCTCGGCCAGGCCGCTGGTGCGCGCATAGGCTTCAAGCGGGGCTAGCGGCGTGTCATCCAGCCGTGCCCGCAATAATGCCTCGAGGCCGACGGTTCTCCGGTGCGCCAGGCTGTAGATCGGCTGGAAATGACTGTCCAGCTGCAAGCCGGCGGAAACGGAAGGGGATGACGGGGACGACATGGGGTTCTCCTGGGTGCGGCGTAAGCCGCCGGGGTCGGACGGGGGCAAAGCAAGCCCTGTTCCAGTTTAGTCCAATGCGGGCCACCGCAGCCAAGTCCGCCGTGTCTGGCAAAGAAAAAGCCACCGCGCAGGCGGTGGCTTGGAAGAGGGCGGACAGAAGGGTCAGGCTTGCTGGATACCCGCCAGCAGCCAGCGGCTGCTACCGTTGGCGTCCTTGACATAGTGCCAGGTTTCGGTGAACGGTACCGTGGGGGCGTTCACTTCCTCGCTCACCATGCCGGTGAAGCGCACGCTGGCGACGTGACGGCCATTTTCCTGCACGCTTTCAAGCAGTTGGCAGTCCAGTTGCGGAAAGTCGGCCACCGCCGAGTTGGAGGCGATGTCGGCGCGCAGGTCCTCGAACAGTTCGGGCGTCATGTAGCGGCGCACTTCTTCCAGGCTTTCGGGCGTGTTCAGGCTCTGCAGGTGCAGGAAGGTTGCCTTGGCCTGGCGCAGGAAATGCGGCACTTCGGTACCGTCGGTCAGGCGGCCTTGCTGCACGGCCGGTTGGGCCGCCATGCCTCCGCCGTAGGGGGCTCCGCTGCCACCCACCTTCGGAATCGGCGGGAACTGGGTGGGTGCCGCCATGCGCGCAGCCCCGCCTGCCATCGCCGCGGTGGCCTGGCGCTGCGAGCGGCGGAAGAACATCAGCGCGCCGCCGACCAGCAAGGCCATCAGGGCGATCGTCCCCCACGGAAATCCGGACCCGGCCGGCTGGCCGGACGGGGCAGACGCATGGTTGTCGTTCATGGCATTGCCCAACATATAGCCAGCCGCCGCACCGGCGGCACCGGCTGCGATGGCGGTGCCCACACCGGGCCCGCGCGAAGGCTGGGCCGGCTGCGGTGCCGGGGCGGCCGGGCGGGCAGGGATGGTCATCGGCTGGGTGGGCGCAGAGCGTTGCATGCCTGCACTGCGTCCTTTGCCCATCCGGGCCGCTTCGGCCAACGGGGCAGCCAGCAGGGCTGCCAGGCTCAGGGTCAGTAGGGCCGCACGGGCGCGTTGCATCATGGTCTTCTCTCTCTGTGGCAAAAAGGGTTTGCAGTGTCGATACGACAGCCTGCGTCTGTCTTAGTTCTGTCCGGCCAGGCCGATTTCAAGCACTTCGGCCTCGCCCCCTGCGATGCGGAAGCGGACATTGCGATCGTGCAGCAGCATGCCGTACACCCGCTCGGGTTCGTCCTGATACGCCGGGCGTGGGTCCTGTGCGAGCACTTCTTCCACCAAGGGCACAAACCAGGGCGGCAGGCAGGCGGCCTGCGCACGCGCGGCAGGATGCCAGCGTACCGCCAGGGTGGGCGGCGGGCCGTCTACAAAACCACTGCGGGCTTCCGGCTGGGATTCCACGAACGGAATGTAGGGCTTGATGTCGAGAATGGGCGTGCCGTGTAGCAGGTCGGCCCCCTTCAGGTGCAGCACCACGCCTTGGTTGCAGTCGATGCCTGCGAGCTCCACCAGCGACAGGCCGATCGGGTTGGGCCGGTGGGGGGACCGGGTGGCGAACACCCCCATGCGAGTATTGCCGCCCAGCCGGGGGGGGCGTACCAAAGGCTGCCAGCCGCGTGCGGCGGTAGCATGGAAGACGAAGGTCAGCCACAGGTGCGAGAACGTTTCCAGCCCTCGTACCGCCTCGGGTAAGTCGTAGGGCGGCAGCAGCCGCAGGGACACTGGCGCGGATGGTGCCAGCGAGGGTTGACGCGGGATGCCGAATTTCTCCCGATAGGGCGATTCGATCACCCCCACGCTTTCGAAAGTAAAGGTCATGGCCGCATTGTAGCGGCCTGCGGCGCCCGGTCGGAACCGGCCTTCGGCCAACCTTGTCCAGGTCAGCCGGAGAAGTGGCGATTGTAGCGGTCGGTGAGGCGGGCCATCGGCAGCAACATGAAGAAGTCGGCGCAGTTGAAGTCGGGGTCCCAGGCAGGTTGGCCGCAGATGTAGGCGCCGGCACGCAGATAGCCCTTGATGAGGGGGGGCGGCGCCACGGGGGCTTCGTCGTCGAGCACGCCTGCCAGAGGAAGCGGCAAATGCGGTGTCACGTGCCACTCAGGAGGCGCGAGGTGTTCGCGGGCCAGCTGGCGGTACAGGCTCGCGGCCTGCCGTCCGCCGTCGCCCAGGCTGACGCTGGCGCAGCCAGCCAGGTAATCACCTCCCTTGTCGCGCACATAGGCGGCCAGGCCCGACCAGAGCAGCGCAATCACCGCGCCTGAGCGGTAGTCGCGATGGACGCACGAACGACCCACCTCGATCAGCCTGTCGCGTAGCGGCGCCAGCCGCGAGAGGTCGAACTCGTGCTCGGAGTACAGGCTGGGCATCAGGCATGCGGCCTCCGGCGGCAGCATGCGATAGGTGCCCACGATCTCGCCGGCAGGGTTCTCCACCACCAAGTGGTCGCACACATCGTCGTAGTCGTCGGTGTCGATGCCGAGGTTGGCCGAAGCGAGCTGGGCGCCCATCTCCTCGCCAAACACCTGAAAGCGCAGCCTCAGCGCGCGCTCGACATCGTGGCGGCCCTCGGCCAGCCGTACCGTCAGACGCTCGCGCCGTGCGGGCGCGACACGCGGTTGCAGTAGCTCTTGCATGGTCATCCTCCCGTGGAAGCTGGCGCCATGCTAAGCCCGGTTGTTGACGGGCGCGTGTCGGGTCGATGACGCTGCCATGACAAGGGTGGCCAAGGTGCGCATTCGGCAAGCCCACGAGAAAAATCAGTCACTT
Organism: Gulbenkiania mobilis; assembly: GCA_004346645.1. GTDB lineage: Bacteria > Pseudomonadota > Gammaproteobacteria > Burkholderiales > Chromobacteriaceae > Gulbenkiania > Gulbenkiania mobilis. Next base: position 206,474 of record SMDA01000004.1, on the reverse strand, counting down.
ACACAGCGACGACGGTTTGCCGTACAATAGCCGGTTTTGTTGAATCCGATCTTTACGGCCATGATTTATCCGACGACGTTCGACGTGATCGTAGTGGGTGGCGGCCACGCCGGCACCGAGGCGGCCCTTGCCGCCGCACGCATGGGCTGCGCCACACTGCTGCTGACCCACAACATCGAGACCTTGGGCCAGATGTCGTGCAATCCGTCGATCGGCGGCATCGGCAAGGGTCATCTGGTGAAGGAGGTCGATGCCCTGGGCGGCGCCATGGCACTGGCCACCGACCTGGGCGGCATCCAGTTCCGTACCCTCAATGCCAGCAAGGGCCCAGCCGTGCGGGCCACGCGTGCGCAGGCCGACCGCGTGCGCTACAAGGCGGCCATCCGCCACATGCTGGAAAACCAGCCCAACCTCATGCTGTTCCAGCAACAGGTGGACGACCTACTGATCGAAGGCGATCGCGTGGCCGGTGCCGTCACCACTATTGGCATCACCTTCCGCGCGCGCGCCGTGGTGCTGACCGCCGGCACCTTCCTCTCGGGTAAGATCCACGTCGGCCTGGAGAACTACACCGGCGGTCGCGCCGGCGACCCGGCGGCGGCCACGCTCGGCGCCCGGTTGCGCGAACTGGCCCTGCCAGTAGGGCGCCTGAAGACCGGCACGCCTCCGCGCATCGATGGCCGTACCATCGACTTCTCGGTGATGGAGATGCAGCCGGGGGACACGCCCGAGCCCGTATTTTCCTTCCGCGGATCGCGCACCATGCATCCGCAGCAGCTGCCGTGCTGGATCACCCACACCAATGCCCGCACGCACGAGATCATCCGCAGCGGCTTCGACCGCAGCCCGATGTTCACCGGTGTGATCGAGGGCGTGGGGCCGCGCTACTGCCCCAGCATCGAGGACAAGATCAACCGCTTTGCCGACAAGGAAAGCCACCAGATCTTCCTCGAGCCGGAGGGGCTGGATACGCACGAGTATTACCCTAACGGCATTTCTACCAGCCTACCCTTCGACATCCAGCTCGAGCTGGTGCGCAGCATGCGCGGCCTTGAAAACGCCCACATCCTGCGGCCAGGCTACGCGATCGAATACGATTACTTCGATCCGCGTGCGCTGAAGTCCACGCTCGAGACCAAGGCCATCGCCGGACTCTTCTTTGCCGGGCAGATCAACGGCACTACAGGCTACGAGGAGGCCGCCGCGCAGGGTCTGCTGGCCGGCCTGAACGCTGGTCTCTACACCCGTGACGAACCGGGCTGGTGCCCGGCGCGGGATGAGGCTTACCTGGGGGTGCTGGTGGACGACCTGATCACCAAGGGGGTCACCGAGCCTTATCGCATGTTCACCAGCCGCGCCGAGTTCCGGCTGCAGCTGCGCGAGGACAACGCCGACCTGCGCCTGACGGAAGCCGGCCGTCGCTTCGGCCTGGTGGGCGATACACAATGGGACGCCTTCTGCCGCAAGCGGGACGCGGTGGAGCGCGAGAAGGCCCGTCTGGCCGCCACCATCCTGCACCCGGCGCGGTTGCCGGACGGCGAGGCCGAGCGTGTACTGGGCCAGCCACTGGCCCGGGAATACCCCTTGGCCGACCTGCTCAAGCGGCCGGGCGTGTCGTATGCGCTGTTGATGACGCTGCCTGGTGCAGCAGGCGAAACGCTCGCACCCGAAGTTGCGGAGCAGGTGGAAATTCAGGTCAAATACCAAGGGTATATCGACCGCCAGAATGAGGAAGTGGCACGCCGCGACCATCTGGAAGACGTCCGACTGCCCGACGACATCGATTACAGCCTCGTCAAGGGCCTGTCGAAGGAAGTCCAGCAGAAACTCAACAGCCAGCGACCGGAAACGCTCGGTCAGGCCTCCCGCATCCAGGGCATCACGCCGGCTGCGGTGGCCCTCCTGACCGTCCATCTCAAGCGCGGCTTTGCCGGTGCCAAGAAGACCGCATGAACCATCATGAAGAACTGACGCAGGGCCTGGTGCAACTGGGCCTGCCACTTTCGGCCGACCAGCTTGCGCGGCTGGAAGCCTACCTTGCCCTGCTTGCAAAGTGGAACCAGACCTACAACCTGACCGCAGTGCGTGAGGAAAGCCGCATGGTCAGTTATCACCTGCTCGACAGCCTGACGCTGGTGCCGCACCTGGCCGGCATCCACCGCCTGCTGGATGTCGGGTCCGGTGGTGGCATGCCCGGCATTCCGGCGGCCATTGCCCGTCCCGACCTGCAGGTGGTGCTGCTGGACGCCAACCACAAGAAGACCACCTTCCTGCGGCAGGCCGTGATCGAACTGGGCCTGGCCAATGTCGAGGTCGTCACCGACCGTGTGGAGGCATACCAGCCAGCCGAGCGCTTCGACTGCATTACCAGCCGCGCCTTCTCCGAGCTGGCCGAGTTCGTGCGTCTCACACGGCATCTGTTGGCGCCGGGCGGGGCTTATCTAGCCATGAAGGGCGTCTACCCCTATGAGGAGATCGCGCTGCTGCCCAGTGATTTCCGTGCAGAGGAAGTCCTGCCCCTGAAGGTGCCCGGCCTGGACGCCGAGCGCCATCTGGTGCGCATGGTGGCCCAATGACCGCACGCATCCTTGCCGTGGCCAACCAGAAGGGCGGAGTGGGCAAAACCACCACCGCCGTCAACCTGGCGGCTGCGCTTGCCCAGCAGGGTCGCCGCGTGCTGCTGGTGGATCTGGACCCGCAGGCTAACTCCACCATGGGGTCCGGCGTGCGCAAAGGAGACTTGCCCGCATCGGTGTATCAAGTGCTGCTGGGGGATGCGGGTATCCCCGAGGCGCGCCAGCGCTCGGAAGAAGGGGGCTTCGACGTCCTGCCTGCCAACCGCAACTTGGCCGGGGCGGAGGTGGAGCTGGTGCACGAACTGGCGCGCGAGGCGCGCCTGAAGAATGCCTTGGCCGAAGTGGAGGCAGAGTACGATTACGTGCTGATCGACTGTCCCCCATCGCTGACGCTGCTGACCTTGAATGGCCTGGTGGCCGCCCAAGGTGTACTGATCCCCATGGTGTGCGAGTACTACGCCTTGGAAGGGTTGTCCGATCTCGTCAACACGCTGCGCAAGGTGCGTGTCGCCGTCAACCCCAGAATCGAGATCATCGGCCTTGTGCGCACCATGTTTGACGCGCGCAGCAACCTCTCGCAGCAGGTGGCCGAACAACTGGCGCGGCACTTCGGTGACAAGGTGTTCGAGACGGTGGTGCCCCGCAATGTAAGGTTGGCCGAAGCGCCCAGCCACGGATTGCCGGGCGTGGTGTACGATCCGGCCTCGCGCGGTGCCCAGGCCTATCAGGCCCTGGCCACGGAACTCCTGCAGCGCCTGGAGCCTGCCCCTTCTTCTAGCCAAGACCGACCATGAGCAAACGCAAAGGCCTTGGGCGCGGACTCGACGCCCTGTTTTCCGACGTTCCCTCTGCCGAAGACCGCCTGCAGACCCTGCCGGTAGCCAGCATCCGCCCCGGGCGTTACCAACCCCGGCAGGAAATCGACGAGGCCGCCCTTGAAGATCTGGCCGCATCCATTCGTGCTCAAGGGGTCATCCAGCCGGTCGTGGTGCGCGAGGTCGGTGTCAGCGAATACGAACTGATCGCCGGCGAGCGCCGCTGGCGTGCCAGTCAGCGTGCCGGGCTTGCCGATATTCCGGCAGTGGTGAAGGCCGTGCCGGACGAGGCCGTGCTGGCGATGGGGCTGATCGAGAATATCCAGCGTCAGGCCCTCAACCCCATCGAGGAGGCACGAGGGTTTCGCCGGTTGATCGAGGAGTTCGGTCTCACGCACGAAGCGGTGGCTGCAGCGGTCGGGCGTTCGCGCAGCGCGGTGAGTAACATGCTGCGTCTGCTGTCCCTGCCGGAGCCAGTGCAGGATTTGTTGCACGACGGGCAGTTGGAGATGGGGCACGCGCGAGCGCTGCTGTCCCTGCCTGTCATCGACCAGCTGGCGTTTGCCCGGCGGATCGTCGAAGAAGGCTGGTCGGTTCGGGAAGTGGAGCGCCGCATCAAGGGCGTGTCCGAGGGGGCTGCCCCGACGGTTGTGCGTCCGGCGCCTGTGCATACCGCCGATCCCGATGTCGCACGCCTGGCGGAGACCCTTTCCGAAGCCCTGGGGGCCCGGGTCGCCATCCGTGCCGGCAAGACCGGGCGAGGGCGCTTGACAATCGATTATTCCTCTCTCGAGGAGCTTGACGGTCTTCTGGAAAAACTGCTTGAAAAATCAATGCGCTGACAAGGGCGTTCCACCCTGCGGAAGAGGGGTTTTCAGGTTGACGCTCGCATCGGCGCCAGCCTATAATCGTGCGATTTTTTCACTCTGCTGGACATGATTAATCCGGAAGTTAGGGCTGTCCTGCGGTTGCAGTGGACGCTGACCGCAGTTGCCGTGCTTGCGGCGCTCGTGATCGGGCAGGGCGAGCTGCGCCACCCCGTGTCCGCGCTGATCGGCGGCCTCGCGGCGCTGGTGCCGGCTTGGGTCTATGCCCGCATCGCCTACCGCAAACGTCATGTCCCGCCCGCGGTGCTGATGAAAGCGCACTTTACCGCAGAGGCGGTGAAGTTCTGCCTGACATTGATCATGTTTAGTGCAGCGCTGCTGTTTTTCAAGGATTTGTCCGTAGCCGGGCTGATCGGTGGATTCCTTGCCGCCGTGTCCGGGTACTGGTTCGGGCTTCTAATCAGAAATTGAGAAAGACCAATGGCTAGCAACGCAACCGAGTACATCAAGCACCACCTGACCTTCTGGAACTCCGATCCATCTGCCGGGTTCTGGTCGTTCCACGTTGATACTTTCTCTGTCTCGCTGCTTCTGGGCTTCGTCTTTGCCGGCATCTTTGCCCTCGTGGCCCGCCGTGCACGACTGGAAAACCCGGGCCGCCTGCAGCTGTTCGTGGAAATGGTCGTCGATATGGTGGATACCCAGGTCAAGGAGATCTTCCACGGCAAGAGCAAGGTCATCGCCCCGCTGGCGCTGACGATCTTCTGCTGGATTTTCCTGATGAATGCGATGGACCTGCTGCCGGTGGATCTGCTGCCGTGGATTGCCCAGAACGTAGGTGCTGCACTTGGCCACGACCCGCATCACGTCTACCTGCGTGTGGTGCCTTCGGCCGACGTGAACGCCACCTTCGCCATGTCGCTGTCGGTGATGATCTGCATTATCGGCTTTTCGATCAGCGCCAAGGGCCTCGGCGGCTGGGGCAAGGAACTCCTCACCACGCCCTTCCACGCACATGGCACGGTGATGAAGGTCATCCTCGCACCCATCAACTTCGCCTTTCAGATGATCGAACTGCTGGCCAAGCCGATTTCGCTCTCGCTTCGTCTGTTCGGCAACATGTATTCGGGTGAGCTGATCTTCATCCTGATCGCGCTGCTGCCCTGGGGCTTCCAGTGGATTCTTGGTGCCCCGTGGGCCATCTTCCACATCCTGGTCATCACCCTGCAGGCCTTCGTATTCATGATGCTGACCATCGTGTACCTGAGCCTGGCGGTGGAAAGCCACTAAACCGATTTCAACCAAACCCTTTTACCAACCATCCTTGCATTAAGTCTTAGGAGATACCTCAATGGAAGCACTCGTTTCTCAGATCCAGTCGATGACCGTGCTGGCAGCCGCTATCATCATCGGCCTCGGCGCTATCGGTACCGCTCTGGGCTTCGCCATCCTGGGTGGCAAGTTCCTCGAGTCCTCCGCTCGCCAGCCCGAAATGATCCCGGTGCTGCAAACCAAGCTGTTCATCATCGCAGGTCTGCTGGACGCCATCTCCATGATCGGTGTCGGTGTAGCCATGCTCTACACCTTCAACAACCCGTTCCTGTCGGCTGCCGTTGCTGCTCTGAAAGCTGCTGCCTAATCCGTACGACCGGACGGTTGTTGTAGTCACCAAACTGGAGGAAAACAAGCGTGGAATTCAACGCGACACTACTGGGCCAGGCGATCACTTTCGCCATCCTGGTATGGTTCACCATGAAGTTTGTTTGGCCTCCGCTTACCAACATGATGGACGAGCGTGCCAAGCGTATCGCTGATGGCTTGGCCGCTGCAGAACGCGGCAAACAGGACCTCGAGGCTGCTGAAAAACGCGTTGCGGATGAACTTCGCACCGCCAAGCAGCAGGCTACCGAGATCATGCTCGCTGCCGAAAAGCGTGCCAGTCAGATCGTGGAAGAAGCCAAGGAAGCCGCCCGCACCGAAGGTGCCAAGCTTCTGGCCGATGCCAAGGGGCAGATCGATCAGGAAGTCCTCCGGGCCAAGGAAGCCCTGCGCGAGCAGGTTGCCGAACTGGCCGTGGTGGGCGCCGAGAAGATCCTGCGCCGTGAGATCGACGCTGCTAAACACGCTGATCTGTTAGCCTCCATCAAAGCGGAGTTGTAATTAACTCATGGCAGAACTCATTACCGTAGCAAGGCCCTACGCCGAAGCGGTATACAGCCTCGCCAAGGAACAGCAGGCTCTCGGCCAGTGGTCGGAAACGCTGTCCTGGCTGGCTGCCATGGTGAACAACCCGGATGTGGCCCAAATCGTTACCCATCCGAAACATACCGCACAAGAGGTTGAGGCGCTGATGCTGGACCTGCTTGGTGAGCGTGCCAGCGAGGGCGCCCGTCGCCTGATCGCAACCCTCATCGAAAACGGCCGCCTGCTCTTGCTGCCGGAAATTGCCAGCCAGTTTGAAATCCTGAAGTCGGAAGCGGAAGGCGCACTCGAAGCCGTGGTTGAAACCGCCTTCCCCCTGACCGAAGAACAGAAAACCGAACTCGCCGCCACGCTTTCCAAGAAGTATGGCAAGCAGGTACATCTTGATGTGCGTGACGACCCCGACCTTCTGGGCGGGGTGCGGGTTCTGCTTGGTGACGAAGTCATCGACGCTTCTGTTCGCGGCAAACTGCACGCAATGGCGGCAAGCCTCAAGAATTAGGAGAGATCATGCAGTTGAACCCCTCTGAAATCAGCGATCTGATCAAGGCCAAGATCCAGAACCTGGCTGAAGGCGCTGAAACCCGTACCAAAGGTACGGTGATTTCCGTGACCGACGGTATCGTTCGTATCCATGGCCTCGCAGACGTGATGCAGGGCGAGATGCTCGAATTCCCGGGCAACACCTTCGGTCTGGCGATGAACCTGGAGCGTGACTCCGTGGGCGCCGTTGTACTGGGCGAATACGAGCACATTTCCGAAGGCGACGAGGTGACCTGCACCGGGCGCATTCTGGAAGTCCCGGTTGGTCCGGAACTGGTCGGCCGCGTGGTCGATGCCCTCGGTCAGCCGATTGATGGCAAAGGCCCGATCAGCGCCAGTGCTTCCTCCCCGATCGAAAAGATCGCCCCGGGCGTGATTGCCCGGAAATCGGTGTCGCAGCCGCTTCAGACCGGCCTGAAGTCCATCGACTCGATGGTGCCGATCGGCCGTGGTCAGCGTGAGCTGATCATTGGCGACCGTCAGACCGGTAAGACCGCCGTCGCGCTGGATGCAATCATCAACCAGAAGGGCACCGGCGTTATTTGTATCTACGTCGCTATCGGCCAGAAAGCATCGTCGATCGCCAACGTGGTGCGCAAGCTGGAAGAGCACGGTGCGATGGGCCATACCATCGTCGTCGCCGCTTCCGCTTCCGAAGCCGCTGCCCTGCAGTTCATCGCCCCGTACTCCGGGTGCGCGATGGGCGAATACTTCCGCGACCGCGGCGAAGATGCGCTGATCGTTTACGATGATCTGTCCAAGCAGGCTGTTGCCTACCGTCAGATCTCGCTGCTGCTGCGTCGTCCGCCGGGCCGTGAAGCCTACCCTGGCGACGTGTTCTACCTGCACTCCCGCCTGCTTGAGCGTGCCGCGCGCATCAACGAGGAAGAAGTCGAGAAGCTGACCTCTGGCGAAGTGAAGGGCAAAACCGGTTCGCTGACCGCGCTGCCGATCATCGAGACCCAGGCTGGTGACGTGTCCGCCTTCGTGCCGACCAACGTGATCTCGATCACCGACGGCCAGATCTTCCTGGAAACCGACCTGTTCAACTCGGGTATCCGTCCGGCCATCAATGCCGGTATTTCGGTATCCCGTGTGGGCGGTGCGGCTCAGACCAAGGTGATCAAGAAGCTCGGCGGCGGTATTCGTCTTGCACTGGCCCAGTACCGTGAACTGGCTGCGTTCTCGCAGTTTGCCTCCGACCTCGACGAAGCCACCCGCAAGCAGCTGGCCCACGGCGAGATTGTGACCGAACTGATGAAGCAGAAGCAGTTTGCCACGCTGTCGACCTCCGAGATGACGCTGACCCTCTGGGCCGTCAACAAGGGTTACTACGAAGACGTACCGGTGAAGAAGGCCCTGGCTTTCGAAGCCGCCTTCATGGCGTTCATGCGTGCCAACCACGCTGATGTCCTGCAGGCCATCGATGCGTCCGGCGACCTTTCTGGCGATCACGAGAAGGTTCTGGTGCAGGCGATCGAATCGTTCAAAGCCGGCTACAGCTTCAACTGAGTCTTTCGGCCAACGTCAAGTTAAAGAAAGGTTCAGGATATGGCAGTCGGCAAAGAGATTCTCACCAAGATCCGAAGCGTGCAGAACACGCAGAAGATCACCCGCGCAATGCAGATGGTGGCGACCTCCAAGATGCGCAAAACGCAAGAGCGTATGCGCGCTGCCCGTCCTTATGCCGAGAAGATGCGTACCGTAATGGCGCACCTCGCTCAGGCTAATGCGGACTTGGAGCATCCCCTTCTCGCACGCCGCGACGTCATCAAGCGTGCCGGCATCATCCTGCTCACCTCCGACAAGGGTCTTTGTGGTGGCTTGAACGTGAACACGCTCAAGCGCTTCTTTGCCAAGGTCAAGGAACTGCAGGACGCCAACGTCGAAGTCGACGTGTGCTGCCTGGGGCAGAAAGGTCTGGCCGCTTGCCAGCGCGCACGCCTGAACGTCGTAGCCAGCGCGGTGCACCTGGGGGACACCCCCCGGATGGAAGCCCTGATTGGCCCGCTTACAGTGCTGATGAAGCAGTACGCCGATGGCGAACTGGACGCGGTCTACATCGTTTACTCCTCCTTCGTGAACACCATGAAGCAGGAGCCGGTCCTGGAACAGCTGCTGCCGCTGACTCCGGAGCACATGGTGGTAGAGCACAGCCACTCGTGGGATTACGTCTACGAGCCCGGTCCGCTCTCCGTCATGGAGTTCTTGGTCAAGCGTTATGTGGAATCGGTCGTATACCAGGCTCTGGCCGAGAACATGGCCTCGGAGCAGGCAGCGCGGATGGTGGCCATGAAGGCCGCTACCGACAACGCCGGTAACGCGATCAAACGCCTGCGTCTTGTGTACAACAAGTCGCGTCAGGCGGCGATTACCACGGAGCTGTCCGAAATCGTGGCCGGTGCCGCAGCGGTGTAAGCCGAGACGGACTGTAAAAGTTTATTGAGTTTAGGAACCGATAATGAGCCAAGGCAAAATCGTACAAATCATTGGCCCGGTTATCGACGTGGAGTTTCCGCGCGATGCCATGCCAAAGGTTTATGATGCCCTCAAGCTGGTCGATGCAGACCTGACGCTCGAAGTTCAGCAACTGCTGGGCGACGGCGTGGTCCGTACCATTGCAATGGGCAGCTCGGACGGCCTGAAGCGTGGCATGGATGTCAGCAATACCGGCGCACCGATCTCGGTCCCGGTCGGTGCTGCCACCCTCGGCCGCATCATGGACGTACTGGGCAACCCGGTGGACGAAGCTGGTCCGGTCGCAACCGACGCGCGCCGCTCCATCCACCAGCCCGCTCCGAAGTTCGACGAGCTGTCCTCGTCCACCGAGATCCTGGAAACCGGGATCAAGGTGATCGACCTGCTGTGCCCGTTTGCCAAGGGCGGTAAGGTCGGCCTGTTCGGCGGTGCCGGCGTGGGCAAGACCGTGAACATGATGGAACTCATCAACAACATCGCCAAGGCGCACTCGGGTCTGTCCGTGTTTGCCGGTGTCGGTGAACGTACCCGTGAAGGGAACGACTTCTATCACGAGATGAAAGAGTCGAACGTTCTGGACAAGGTGGCAATGGTATACGGCCAGATGAACGAACCGCCGGGCAACCGTCTGCGCGTGGCACTGACCGGCCTGACCATGGCCGAGTCGTTCCGTGACGAAAAAGACGCCAGCGGCAGGGGCCGTGACGTGCTGTTCTTCGTAGACAACATCTACCGTTACACCCTGGCCGGTACCGAAGTGTCCGCCCTGCTGGGTCGTATGCCTTCTGCAGTGGGCTACCAGCCGACGTTGGCCGAAGAGATGGGCCGTCTGCAGGAACGCATCACCTCGACCAAGGATGGTTCGATCACCTCGATCCAGGCCGTATACGTCCCCGCGGATGACCTGACCGACCCGTCCCCGGCCACCACCTTTGCTCACCTGGATGCAACCGTGGTACTGAGCCGTGACATCGCTTCGCTGGGTATCTACCCGGCCGTGGATCCGCTCGATTCCACTTCCCGCCAGCTCGATCCGCTGGTGGTAGGCGACGAGCACTACTCCGTGGCCCGTGGCGTTCAGTCGACCCTGCAGCGTTACAAGGAACTGCGCGACATTATCGCGATTCTGGGTATGGACGAACTGTCCGAGGAAGACAAGCTGGTCGTTTACCGTGCACGTAAGATCCAGCGCTTCCTGTCCCAGCCGTTCCATGTGGCTGAAGTGTTCACCGGTTCGCCCGGCAAGTACGTATCGCTCAAGGATACGATCAAGGGCTTCAAGGCCATCATCAGCGGCGAATACGACCACCTGCCGGAACAGGCGTTCTACATGGTGGGCGGTATCGAAGAAGCCGTCGAGAAGGCTAAGACCATCAGCTAAGGAGAGGTCTCATGGCCCTGATGCATGTGGAAGTGGTGAGCACCGAGCAGCAGATCTATTCCGGTGAGGCGTCGTTCCTGGTGGCGCCTGCGGAAGAGGGCGAAATCGGCGTTTACCCGCGTCACGTGCCGCTCCTGACCCGTATCAAGCCCGGTGTCCTGCGGCTGCAGGTACCGGGACAGCAGGGTGAAGTACTGGTGGCCGTGTCTGGCGGCATGATGGAAGTGCAGCCAACGCACATCACCGTACTCGCCGATACGGCTATCCGCGGCGAAGATCTTGACGAAGCCCGCGCCAACGAGGCCAAGCGTGCTGCAGAAAACGCACTGAAGCATGCTTCCGACGACCTTTCCACGGCAAAAGCCCACGCCGCCTTGGCGGTGGCGATTGCCGAACTGAAGGCGCTGGATTACCTCCGCAAGCGTGTGGACTGAAAACGGACTCCGGTTCGTGTACTATTCGAGGCTGCCCGATCGGGCAGCCTTTTTCTATGGTGTTAAGCCCTCATGACCGACCTTTCCATCGTTGTTCTCGCTGCCGGTAAAGGCAAGCGCATGTACTCCTCCTTGCCCAAGGTGCTGCATCCCATTGGCGGCCGCCCCATGCTGGCCCGGGTACTCGATACTGCCCGCACACTGTCCCCCTCCCGCCTGGTGGTGGTGTATGGCCATGGTGGCGAGGCGGTGCGTGCCGCTCTACCTGATGCGGACATCGTATGGGCAGAACAGGCCGAACAGCTTGGCACCGGGCATGCCTTAAAGATGGCATTACCGGCCTTGCCGGAGACTGGGCGCACCCTGGTGCTGTATGGGGATGTGCCGCTGATCGAGGCGAGCACGCTGGAAGCGCTGGTGGCTGCAGCCGGCGATGAGGTGGCGCTGCTGACCGACGTGCTGGACAACCCGACCGGGTATGGCCGCATTGTCCGGTCAGCTGACGGGGCCATTTCGGCGATCGTCGAGGACAAGGACTGTACACCGGACGAGCGTGCCATTCGCGAGATCAACACCGGCATGCTGGTGCTGCCCAGTGCGCGTCTGGCGGGCTGGTTGGCCGAACTGCGCAACGGCAACGCCCAGGGCGAATACTATCTGACCGATGTGGTGGCACTGGCCGTACGCGACGGTCTGACGGTGCATGGCGTACAGGTGCCCGCCTCTTGGCAGGCAGCCGGCGTTAACAACAAGGTACAGCTGGCTGAGCTGGAGCGCATCCTGCAGCAGAACCAGGCGCATGCGTTGCTGGAGGCTGGTGTCACCCTGGCCGACCCTGCCCGGATCGACATCCGTGGGCGCCTTGAGCATGGCCGGGACGTGAGCATCGATATCAACTGCGTGTTCGAAGGAGACGTCGTACTGGAGGAGGGCGTCAGCATCGGCGCCAACTGCGTGCTGAAGAACGTGCACGTGGCCGCCCATGCGCGCATCGCCCCTTTCTCCCACCTGGAAGGTGCAAAAGTCGGCCCGGCCTGTCGCATCGGCCCGTATGCCCGGCTGCGACCCGGGGCACAGTTGGCCGAAGGCGTGCACGTGGGTAACTTCGTCGAGATCAAGAAGAGCGAGATCGGGGCCGGCAGCAAGGTGAATCATCTGACCTACATCGGCGACGCCAGCATCGGGAGCCATGTGAACGTCGGTGCTGGCACCGTCACCTGCAACTATGACGGCGTGAATAAGTTCCGCACCCTTATCGGCGATGGCGTGTTTGTCGGTTCGGGCAGCATGCTCGTGGCGCCGGTCACACTCGAGGCCGGGGCCACCATTGCTGCGGGGTCGGTGATTACCAAGACCGCGCCTGCCGACGCCTTGACCGTGGCGCGTGCGCGCCAGACGTCCATCGTGGGCTGGAAGCGCCCGGTCAAGAAAAGTTAGGCGGGTCTTCTTCGTGCTCGGGCTCTGCCTTACAGCAGCTCATCAAGGTGACAGCTGTCTGGCTCCAGTTGATGAATGCGCGACACCCGCAAGGTGTGTCGCGCACCCCGGGCCTGATAGCCTTGCTATCACCCACACTGTGAAAGACTTTCCTTCACGCTTGGCTTGCGCCGGCAGCATCGCGGTAAAGCCCTCAGCCTCTCCTGTCCCATCCAGCAGCAGGTAGCGCTCCTTGGCAAGGTCGCAACGCATCATCGTCCATCCCTCGGCCCGCTTCTCTAGCGTTCCGATAAACATGTCCAAGGGTTCCGCCTGAGCCGACAACGCAAGGACAAGTAAGGAACACGCTGTCCATAGCCCTCTCTTCATGTCCTTCCTTTTCCGCGCCTCTGCGGTTTCATGTTTCTGCCGCGTCTGTACGGCCCTGGGTGGGGTAGCACCGGGCCGGGCCCCGCTATTGTAGGTGTGGTAACAGCCGGCACAGGGTCCACGCGGTCATGCTTGCCCCGATAGGAAGCGGCTGTTAAGATTTAACCTTTCGAAACGAAACAAATTAATGACGAAACGAAATACCCAGCAACGCCGTCATGCCATCGCCGCTCTGGTGCAGGAACAGGGCGAGGTCAGTGTGGAGGAGTTGACCCGTCGTTTCGACACCTCCGAAGTCACCATCCGCAAGGACCTGGCCCTACTGGAAACCGGTGGCCTGCTGCTGCGCCGTTATGGCGGCGCCGTGTGTCTGCCCACTGAGATGGTGGCGGAAGAGGACGCAGAGCAAATGTCGCTGCGCAAGCAGGCCATCGCCCGCGCGGCGGCAGCGCGCATCCGCGACCACAACCGCATCCTCATCGATAGTGGCACCACCACCCGCGCCATGATTCCGCTGCTGGGCAACAAGCGCGGCCTGGTGGTCATGACCAATTCGCTGAATGTAGCCGGTGCACTGCGCGAGCTGGAGAACGAGCCCACCCTGCTGATGACGGGGGGCACATGGGACCCACATTCCGAGTCGTTCCAAGGGCAAGTGGCCGAGCTGGTGCTGCGCTCCTACGATTTCGACCAGCTGTTTATCGGCGCGGACGGCATCGATCTGGAGCGCGGCACTACTACCTTCAACGAACTGGTGGGCCTGTCGCGCGTGATGGCCGAGGTGGCGCGCGAAGTCATCGTGATGGTCGAGTCGGAAAAGATCGGCCGTCGCATTCCCAATCTCGAGTTGCCTTGGGAAAGCATCCATACCCTGGTGACCGATGACGCCCTGTCCGGTGAGTACAGGGACCGAATTCTGGCCAAAGGCGTCACGCTGATCTGCGCGCCTTCGGCCAACCTCAATGCAAGGAGAAGATAATGTGCGGCATCGTCGGCGCCATCGCCAAACGCAATGTAGTACCGGTACTGGTGGAAGGCCTGAAGCGGCTGGAGTACCGCGGTTACGACTCGGCGGGCATCGCCGTGCTTACCGGCGACACCATTACCCGCGTACGCAGAGTAGGCCGTGTAGCCGAGATGGAACAGGCGGCCGTCGCTGCCGACCTGTCCGGCCAACTGGGCATCGGCCACACCCGCTGGGCGACGCACGGAGGTGTGACCGAAGACAACGCGCATCCGCATGTCTCCCACGGGCTGATCGCCGTAGTACATAACGGCATCATCGAAAACCACGAGGAGAAGCGGGCCGAGCTGAAGGCTGCCGGCTATGTTTTCACCTCCCAGACCGACACCGAAGTAATCGCGCATCTGGTACACCGTTACTATCTGCAGGAAGGCGACCTGCTCAAGGCGGTGCAACAGGCCACCCGCGAGCTGACCGGTGCCTACGCCATTGGGGTTCTTGCGCTGGATCGTCCGGATGAACTTGTCTGCGCGCGCATGGGCTGCCCGCTGCTGGTCGGTCTTGGCGAGGGCGAGAACTTCATCGCCTCGGATGTTTCTGCCATTCTGTCCGCGACGCGCCGTGTGATTTTCCTGGAAGAAGGAGACTTGGGGCGCCTGACACGCGAAAGCATCGTGCTTCTGGACAAGCATGGCCAACCAGCCGAGCGTGCGGTACATGTGTCGGACGTATCGCTCGCCTCGCTGGAACTGGGCCCGTACAGCCACTTCATGCAGAAGGAAATCCACGAGCAGCCCAAGGCCATTTCGGACACACTGGAGGCCATCCGTGACACCGGCTTTTCAGCCAGGCTGTTCGGGCCGGACGGGGAGCACATCCTGCCGCAGGTGCAGGGTGTCAAGATCCTTGCCTGCGGCACCAGCTACTATGCCGGCCTAACCGCCAAGTACTGGATCGAGAGCATTGCCGGCTTGCCGTGCGATGTCGAGATCGCCAGCGAGTACCGCTATCGTGCGGCATTTGCCAACCCCGAGCATCTGGTCGTGACCATCTCGCAATCGGGCGAGACGCTCGACACGATGGAAGCGCTGAAATACGCCCGCGAACTGGGGCACCGCTTTGCGCTCTCGATCTGCAACGTGCGCGAGAGTGCCATTCCTCGCGCCAGCGACCTGGTGTTCTACACCCGTGCCGGAGCCGAGATCGGCGTTGCCTCCACCAAGGCCTTCACCACCCAGCTGGTGGCGCTCTTTGCGCTCGCCGCCACACTCGGCCGTCTGCGCGGCAAGGTTTCGCCGGCCGATGAGGCGCGTTATCTGGACGAACTCCTGCATCTGCCGGGCAGCGTACAGCACGTGCTCAACCTGGAGCCGCAGATCAAGGCCTGGGCCGACCGTTTTGCCGCGAAGAGCAATGCGCTGTTCCTCGGCCGTGGCCTGCATTATCCGATTGCTCTGGAGGGCGCGCTCAAGCTCAAGGAAATCTCGTACATCCATGCCGAGGCGTATCCGGCAGGCGAACTCAAGCACGGTCCGCTGGCGCTGGTGGACAACACCATTCCGGTGGTGGTGATCGCACCGAACGATGCACTGCTTGAAAAGGTGAAGTCCAACATGCAGGAAGTGAGCGCCCGGGGCGGCGAGCTCTTCGTGTTTGCCGATGCCGACAGCCACTTCAGCGAGTCCGACGGCGTGCATGTCATCCGTACCCCGCGCCATGTGGGTGTGCTCTCGCCTGTGGTGCATGCGATCCCAGTACAGATCCTCGCCTACCACGCGGCCTTGGCACGTGGCACCGACGTTGACAAACCACGGAATCTGGCCAAAGCGGTGACGGTGGAATAACCGCGCAGTAGTCTTAAGTCCGCTGTTTACGAGCAATAAAGTTGAATCGTAAACAATAAAATTTCATCACAGACAATAAAGTTTGATTGCAGCCCGGTAAGCATGCCTTGCCGGGCTGTTTGCATTTAGCGGTGGCATTTAATGTCTCGCCTCGGCCAGATAGCGGGGTGCTGGAGCAATCGTGTATTGTCAGAAATGAGCGTCTATAGACGAATGAATGAGCAATAGGATGCGGTTGTTTCTTGATACTGAGTACACAGGGAACCATGTTGGCAGCCCTCTGCTGATTTCGCTGGCCTTGGTTGCAGAGGATGGCAGCAGGGGGTGGTATGCGGAATTGGCCGACGGTTGGACAGAGCAAGATTGTTCCCCCTTCGTCAAACGAGAGGTTTTGCCACTTCTGCAGGAATCCCGCCTCAGGTGGGTAGAGGCCCGAGAGTCTCTTCGTCAATGGATGGCCGCGGCGCCGCGTAACTGTATCGTGGCTTGCGATGCAGAAAGAGATTTTCAGTTCTTGTTGGCCCTCCTTGGTGACCACCCCCCCAACCTTGCTTCGCAGCGTCTGGACCTAGCGCCATTGATCGACACTGGGACGTATCACCATGCTGTTGAGAAGTATCACGCTCGACCTGAGCATCCTTGGCATCACGCTTTGCATGATGCGCGGTCCTATCGTTTAGCTTGGCTTGCCTCTCAAGTTGGCATTCATAAGCAAAATCGATAAAACACCATGGCTATCCATTGTCATACAGTGAAGGTGAGGTTTATGATCACCCATAGTCATTGGGGATATTTATGGCAAAGCGGCGGTACGACTTTGATGAGCCAAAGATTCAGCGTTACCTTGCCGAAGGCCGTGGCGCGGGCCAATTTGTCTCTTACCAACCCTGGCTGACTGTTCACGATGTTCCCTCTTCTGGCCGCGTCAGTCGTATTCAAGGCTGGCATACCGGTCGGATCCATCATCTGCTCTCCGACGGCGAAACCGGACTGTTCCTGATGCTCGATTGGGAAGACTGCGTTGCGGATATTCGTGAGCAGTTTCCACTTGATCGAGACGTTACTCGGCAGATTGCTGTCGAGATCGGCGTACCTCATCCGCGAGATAACCATACCCAGACCGACTTGGTGATGACGACCGATTTTCTGGTAGATGTGGTCATCGATGGCAAGACCCATCTTCTGGCTCGGACCTTCAAACGGGTTGAGGATCTGGACGATGAGCGCACGATCGCCAAGTTTGAGATCGAGCGCCGCTATTGGACCAGAAAGGGTGTCGATTGGGGCATCGTGACCGATGCTGAATTGTCGGCAGAGCGTATTCAGAACCTGCACTGGCTACATTCGATGCGCTCGCTGGACGGAACGCAGGTGCCTTATGACGGCTATTGGGACGATCGTATCGACACGTTCTGCACCCACCTCGCCGCGGCCGGTGAGATGAGCATCAAGGGCTATTGCCGCTGGCTGGAGCAAACCCTGGGATTCCAATCTGGCGAGGGGCTTACAGTCATCCGCTATCTGCTGGCGAACAAGCGCTTATTCATGAATCTGGATCGAAAGTTCGATCCGTTGGACAAGATGACTTCGCTTGAACTGGTGCAGTCGGTGCAACCGGATCTTCCCAGGAGCGCCTGATGTTGCTGGTCAATGACATCGTCACCTATCCTTTGCCGGAAGGCCCATCCGAACTCAGGGTCTTGTGGATTCATCCTGCTCAGACCATTGCCTACCTGATCGATATCCATGCAGCCGCGGCGATGCCCGTTCTACGCGAATATCCGGTGCTGCTCGCCGACCTGGCAGAACATCGCGCCCAACTTCTGGCAGAGGATCCTTTCCATTCTCAGATGATGGTGCCGCGCAGCGACAAGCAGAAAGCGGTTCGAGATAAAGCCTGGCAGATTATTCAACCGCTTGTTGAGCACACCCCAGCCATTTTTGATTCACAGAAACGCGGGCGGTTGATTCGATCTATGTTGAGCCAGGGTGCTCCCGCCCACAGCACACTCTATGGATACCTGCGCCGCTATTGGCAACGAGGCCAAATACCCAATGCCCTACTGCCCGATTATCTGAATTCCGGCGCCAAGGGAATGCCGCGCAAGGCAGGCGCAAAGAAACTGGGTCGCCCGCGCAAATATGGTGAGGAACCAGGCCGAAACCGCGTCGCGGAGGACGAAGCGATTTTTCGGATCGCGTTGCAGCGCAGCTATATCAAGAACAAGCGCTTCACGATCACGTCCACTTACCACGAGATGCTGAAGGAGTTTTATTTCTCCAAGGTGATCGATCCCGAGACCGGCTTGGTGACGCATGTCGACGATACGCCTGACGGCGTGCCGACACTGCGGCAGTTCAGCTATTGGCTGGACAGCCAGGGGCGCGAGCAGATTGAAAAGAAGCGCAGGACGCCTCGGGTGTACGACAAGGATATGCGCGGGCTGATCGGGACGTCTGCGGCAGAGGTGATGGGACCGGCTTCACGATACCAGATCGACGCCACTTTGGCCGACGTCTATTTGCTGTCACGTGCCAATCGACGCCGCATCATCGGACGGCCGGTACTCTATGTCGTCATCGACGTATTTAGCCGCATGATCGTCGGTATCTACGTGGGGCTGGAGGGGCCGTCCTGGATCGGGGCGATGCTAGCGCTGGCCAATACGGCCGGCGACAAGGTGGCGTTCTGCAAGCGCTTCAACATCGACATCGAAGAGGCCGACTGGCCCTGTCATTTCCTGCCCGGGATTTTGCTGGGTGACCGAGGCGAGATCGAAGCGCGCCATATCGAGAATCTGATCAACAACTTTAACGTTCTGGTCGAGAATACAGCGCCGTTCCGCGCAGATTGGAAGGGCATCGTCGAACAGCGTTTTCGACTGTTGCCGGCCAAGTTCAAGGCCTATACCCCTGGCTATATCGAAACCGATTTTCGGGCGCGCGGCGGGCGGGATTACCGGCTGGATGCGACGCTGGATATCGACCAGTTCACGCAGGTGATCATCGAATGCGTGCTGTACTACAACAACTCGCATGCGCTGACCAGCTATGACCGTTCGTCGCAGATGGTTCGCGATGAGGTGCCGCCGATTCCGATCGATCTGTGGGAATGGGGCATTGCCAATTGCAGTGGCGCATTGCGGCGTTGGCCAGAAAAACGTGTGCGTTTCAGCCTGTTGCCGACCGCCTCCGCGACGGTCACAACCTTCGGGCTCAAATTCCAGGGTCGCTACTATAGCTGTGCCAAAGCGATCGAATCACACTGGTTTGACGCCGCCCGCCAGCGCGGCCGCTGGAACGTCGATATCTCCTACGATCCCATTTCCACCGACATGATCTACCTGCACGACGCGGAAGCCGCCAATGGCTACCAAGAGTGTTTTTTGACCGACCGCAGCCGGGCAGATCAGGGAATGTCGGTGTGGGAGAGTGACCTGCGACAGGTTGAGGAGAGTAAACAGATACAGGCGGCGCGGCCACGCCAAACGCTGTCCTCCGCCGACTTGGCGTCGCGCATCGAGGCCATTGTCGCGGATGCGGATGCCAAGAAGCCTGAAACGACTGAGTCCAACCAGGAGCGTACCGCGAAGGTGCGTGAGAACCGGGCAGCTGAGAAACACGCCGCACGTCAATCTGAGCGGTTCCTACCTCCTACCACGCCGGCAGAGACGCCCGCCAAGGTAATCCCCTTGCGCACGAATGTCCCGGATGATCTGTCCTCTCCTGGTATCACCGAGATTCTCAGCAGCCTGAAACCCGAAAGGGATGCCGATGACTGAGGTCCAAGACTCGCTCTGGCTTCCCGAATACCGGGATAACCCCTTTATTGCGCGGCTGCCGTCGATCTTGTCGACAGCGGACAGCGTGCAAGCATTGGGCGTGCCGGCTATCCACGAGGATGCCGAACGGAATTACCCAGATCATATTCGTGCGCATTGTCTGTTGCGGTTGAAACGGTTTTTCGAGCCGCTCGAACAGCATCTGGCTCTTGAGCAGCATTTTGCGATGCTGCTACGGCAGGGATATGTTGGGAGAAATCCCGCAAATGGGGATTATATACGCCATCTGCAGAATAACTACGAACGCATCGAACAGCAGGATTTGACGGCCAGTCGCCACCAGGTTGGCAACACCGCGGCGAGTTTCGCCTTAGTTGGCTGCTCGGGCGTCGGCAAAACCAAATCTATGGAGCGGGTGCTGTCGCTGTACGATCAGGTGATCTATCACCGCGAGCCATTCAGTCTGCATCAGATTGTCTGGCTGAAGCTCGAGTGCCCTTCCAGGGGATCACATAAGGACCTGTGCATCAGTTTCTTTGCTGAAGTCGATCGGCTGCTGGGGACCAACTATCTGGCGAAGTATGGCCGGTCTGGCACGGCCGCCGGCGCGATGGTGGTGCATATGGCCCAGATTGCCAGTTTGCATGCAATCGGCGTGCTGGTGATCGACGAGATCCAGAACATCCAGGAAAACAGCGGGACGACATCGCAAGACTTGATGGCTTTCCTGGTACGGATGGTCAACTTGGTGGCGATCCCCATGATTTTCATCGGCACGTTGAGTGCCTTGCCCCTGCTGCAGAAGGATTTCCGGCAGGCGCGCCGTGCAAGTGGCTTGGGCTCCATGGTCTGGGAGCGTATGCCGAAAAATGCCAGCTGGGACCATTTTATCCAGCACATGTGGCAATTGCAGTGGACCCGGGAATATTCCCCGCTTGACGACGAAATCCGGACGGCACTCTATGAGGAAAGCCAGGGGATCGTCGACGTGGTCATCAATCTGTACATGTTGACGCAGAAGTATGCGATTCAGATGCGGGCTGTGCGAAATCGGCCTGAGCGGATTGATGCACAGCTGATTCGGTATGTCGCCAGAGAGAACTTCAAGATCATTGCGCCGATGATTGCTGCGCTGAAATCCGGCAACCTCAAGGCGTTAAGTCAGTTCGATGATTTACTGCCGCTCCATGAACATGTTCAGCGGCTGTTCGATACCTGGACGCTGCAATCCACGCAAAGCGAATCGACCATATCGGCCCGTGTACTGGTGCGAAAGCCGGATGACACGCGCGACAAAGTGGTTGAGGTGCTGGTCAATCTGGGTATGGAGTCTGCAATTGCCGGGCAATTCGTCAGCGATGCATTGGCCGCACACCCCAATGCCGATCCGAAGGAACTGATCGGTCGCATCCTGAGTAATCATCAAGCACCGGTGCCGAACAAAGCCAAACCGACACGCCGGCAGGGTAAGCCAAAAAAAGACACTGTACTTGAAGACGACGATTTGAGGTTCATTACGAAGGAGGGGCGTCAGCAAGGATTGCGTGCCTATGAGGCGCTGAGGGTGCGCGGAGTGATCAAATCACCGTTAGCGGATTTCGCGGCATAAAGGATGGCGCCATGCTGAGCTATTTCCCGCAAATTTACCGAGATGAATTGCTCTACAGCGTACTGGCGCGCTATCACCGTCACACCGGCTCAACGAGCCCTACACAGACCCTCGAAGACTTATTCGGCAATCGGCATGTTCATGCCAGCCTGGATCTGCCCGGCCATCTCGCTCGGCTGGTACGGCGCATTCCCCCTGAGCGGGGCCTGAGCAGCCAGCGGATGGTCTACGAGTTGACGCTCTACCCGTATTTCCTGGCATTTAGCGATGAAATCAGAAGGCACGATGCGCTGCTGGCGATGACCAAGAATGGAGCTGCTGGATTGCATATGCGGTTGGGTTTGGCCGCAACGCTAGTTCCGGCTATTTCCCAGTTACGGTACTGCCCTGCATGTGTAAACGAGATGGATGCGACGCTTGGTGAATTGTATTGGCGTCGATCGCACCAGTTGCCGGGTGTTTTGGTCTGCATTGATCATGGTGAGCCGCTCCGTCTGAGTCAGGTGCGGCTTGGTCGTGAGAGCCCACATGCCTTTATCGCTGCCTTGCGGGACAACTGCCAGCATGGCGAGACACCGAGTATTGAGCGGTCGTCTTCGACATGGCAGCGCATCGAAGATCTTGCCCAACGAAGCACATCATTGCTGAATCAGATGCCCCCGCCGAGAGCACCAGAGGAATGGCGTTCTGACTATCACGATGCCCTAGTTGACCGAGGATTTTTACGCGGGAATGCAAAGATGGCACTGGCCCGGCTGAATGAGCAGTTTCTGCAATTCCACCGGCTCGAATGGCTCCGTCATCTGTTGGGAAATAAAGTACATGCGGGCTTTGATCTGTGGTCAGCTGTATTCAGCCGTAAGCGCGGAGGGAGCCCACACCCTCTATATCATCTGCTTCTGCAGCAGTTTCTAGATTGTTGCCCGCAAATCGAGGGGCCGTTCGGGCGTGGTCCATGGCCCTGCTTGAATCCTTTGGAGCCGCACCAGGGACAATTGCTGATTCACTCGGTGTCGACCCATCGCAATCGCAAGTGGACGATCGGAGTGTTCCGCTGTGATTGTGGTTATCAGTATTGCCGGCATGTAAACGAGGACGGATTGGTCAGTGACCGGCATCGGCCTTTGGCATACGGTCGCATTTTCGAGATCGGTCTTCGTGAGGCGATACGAAGCGGGGAGAGCTTACGAAGCACAGCTCGGTTGCTGCATGTGGATGCCAACACCGTTCGCCGACAGTGCGTGCAGTTGGGTCTTTCTCCTCGGTGGCTGCTGTTAGGTTCTCCGAAGGAATGCCGCAATCAACATGCACGCATATCGGCCCCAACAAAACGGGCCCGCCAGCGCACGAATCATCCTGACAGTGTTAGCGATCAGCTCGATGTGGTGTGGCGAGAAAAAGTCTTGGCCGCCGCGGCGGTAATTCGAGCGATCGATCCTCCCCAGCGCGTGAGCAAGACACGGCTAGAGCGGCAAATCGATCGCCCTGGTTGTTTACAGAAGAAATTTGCCTATTTGCCGCTCACAGCCACAGCTATCCAAGAGGTTCTTGAAAGTGTTGAGACTTTTCGTCTGCGCCGTGTGAAATGGGCGGTTGCTCAACTTCAGGCGCAAGGGATTACTCCCATGCCCTGGCGTGTGCAGAGGAAGGCTGGGTTACGGCATCTCTCTCCGCAAGAAATTGAACTCAATTTCCCTGATCTTGGCGCTTTTGCGAAACGATCATGACGGGATTGGTGATCGGTGCATTCGAGCACGAACTGGAGATATTAGAGGTCTATTGGCTGGCCGGCTTTTATCATCAAACCGATCTTGGTTGGCAGATCCGGGTGGTGATGCGCGGCATGCTGTCCGGAAAATTTTGGGTCCGATCATTGCCTATTGGGATGTACCCAATGCTGACACTAGGTGCACATTTTGAAGATGGCCAACTGTTGCAGTTTCACTCCCGAGGCGTAACGGGAACTGCCACGATCCCCAATGTAGCCGAGGGTGAGGAGGTTGGCTCTGACCGGCTTCCTGCTGGGTTGTATTCGTTTGGAGCTCATCGTGGCGGTGTGCAACATTTGTTGAAGTATGCAACTGAGCAAGGGGTCATCTTCATCCCTACCGCAGAACTGGTGCGTTTTCTGTTTGCGTGCAACAAGACGATGGCCAACGCGCTGATGGTACCTGGCAGTTTGATGACGTTGCATCAACAACAGGCATTCGAGTTTGGAAAGCCTCTACATCTGAGTTTCAGCGGTGATATGCCCTTGCGGCTGCTGAGTCAGAGCTTCGTGCAGGAATTCGCTTGGTTGGCCTATGACAAGTCCGCCCGCACTAGTTGGGAGAGCGTGTATGCGGAAACGGTTGGTAAATCCTATGTCAGCTTTGTTCCCCCTGATATCCCTAATTCGACATGGACATTCAGGGGGATTGAGCACAATGGCACATGGCTGGTTCTTGAATTGCAACATCTGTCCGGCCGATCTGTACCTTGCGGAAAGCTTTCGTTCTCTCATCCTTCCCTTGTCTATCGACCAAAATTGGTCGAATCCGAAAAAGGCAGTGGACAGTCGGGCCCACGCTCAGAAAATGGTTCTTCCCACTATCGAACCGAGGTGGAGGATACCGGTTCACGTACAGACAGAGGCCAGGCAGGAGTACCTATTCCTTCGCGACGAGCAGATTTTATCAACCCGGTGGCTGCTACGAGGATTTGGAGGACCGAGAAGCCGACCACCAAGCCGGGCAGGAAATCCGGAGGGCGCGCGTCGCAGGGTCGGTTACGGCGCGTCACCACCGTCAGCGTTGCCCAGCAGATACCCATATCCCATGTCTTGCCGATTGAATTCGAGTTCCTGGAGGCTGTGGGTTGGGAGGAACTGGGCCGGCTGGGGCCAATGGCATGCGTTATAAGGCTCATGGCGGCATTGCGCCCGAATATTGAGCTGGCGATGACACTCTGCAAGCTCCCGCCAGGGCGAGCGTTCTCAACTGCGGAACGACGCTCACGTGTAAGCCTGGTCGCCATTTTTTCATCTGCCAACCGACCGGAGCTAGTGGTAATTGATATCGACCGTACCGGTGATCGTGCCATTTCAACCTTGGCCCTCAGAGAAAACCAGCCCTTGAACCGAGCCGCATTGGAGGCGCTGATCAACCAAGTTCTCATGGATGCAGTGTGTAACGGGGGGCATTGGGGCAATGACCTTGAAGAGCGGTTATCTCCATTGGCTACGGTTTATCGGCTACCACGATTACTCAAGCGAAATTTGAGCAGCTATTCAAAGCCTTACTTGGCGCAGGTAGCTAAGCGGCTATTGTACCGTATCGAGAAATCATTAGGCTCATGGTGAGAGGAGTATGTTGAGTAATTGATCTTGAATGTGATCAATTTGTAAAGTGGTGATTAATGCAAAATCTATAAATTTTTGCATTGGGATGATGTGTTAAATAATTTATAAATGTCAGGAAATATCATGGCTAACAATCTGGATCCATTTGAAATAATTCAACAGCGCGGTGAGCAGGAAAAACAAGATGTAGAGAGAAAGCACGAGCAAGCAGAACAAGAAGATGCTAAGCATTTATTGGGGTGCCTTGTTCAGAAAGACCAGTATGTGGGCGAAACACTCCGAATGGATTTCAGAAATATCACAGTTCAAGTACATGACCATCACCGTAAGACGGTAGGGGGAATTCCACACCTTAGCTATCTGGTTGCTTCCAGAATCCAGCATTGGAAAACGCCAATCAACTGGAAAGAGGACGACGCCAGTGTATTGCTGTTGCGGGTGATAGGGGCTGCACCGACCCCAAGCGACATGATGGATACGATTATTCGTGCCGAGGCTGCGCGTCGTGCGACGGGGAACGATAGTGAGCATTGGGAAGCTATTGAAAATATGGATAGCTATACGCGCTATCAGCTTTCCTTTGCGGGATTGCAATGTGAAGTGGTTGGTACTTTTTATTTGGGAAAAGCTTCCGACGATAGTTTGGAGCTGAAATTTGGTTCTGATATCAATAACTTTTATCCTAACAGTGGCTTGAAAGTGTACAAGCCAGTAAAAGAAGCGTTGGAAAGTATTGTTAATTTCAGAGACTCAACATTTACCCCGGATCACCCGCTTAAAGATTTTACAGTGCAGATTGGTCATGTACGCTATGCAAGTACCAATCGCTCTATGCAAGGCGTCGATGAAGTACCCGTACAGATTTCTCCTGTCGATCTACTCGCGCAACGCACTGCACTTTTTGGTATGAGTCGTACCGGTAAATCAAATACAACGAAGATTATTGCGAGATCTATCTATCACTTACGAAACTCGCCATCTGATCCGGTTGCTGTTGGGCAACTTATATTCGACTATAACGGCGAATATGCCAACGAAAATACTCAAGGTGGTGCTGATGTTGAGGCGAATGCCTTGAAAAATGTTTGGCGTGAAAGATACGAAGGAAAGAACGAGGTTGTTACATACGGCTTAAGCAGGCCAAAGAATGATCCTGATCGTCGTCTTCTTCAGATCAATGCTTTTGGTAACAAAGTGCGCGATTGGAGTGACTACAACAAGGTCGTAGAGGATCTAGACATGTTATGTGTTGGCAAAGAGATATTGGGTGATCTCCTTGCCGATGATCCGGCAAAGTACGTGAAAAATTTCTGTGAAGTAGATTTGTCAGTTCCTGATAATATTTCAGATCCAAGTAAGCAAACACGATACAGAAGACTCGTATTGATTTATCGGGCATTGCTAAAGAAAGCAGATCTTGATGCTCCAAATACTATCTCAAAGCCAGATATTTTAGGTTTAGGTGGCAACGGATTGTTTGGTAAGGACCTTCTTCAAAGTATGAGATCTAGCCCGGATGAGTCTCAGCAAGCTTCATATTCAGTGGCTGCTGACATACTTGACCCTGCTAATGTCAGTAAGCTTACTTGGGAAAAGCTAAGTAGTGCCTTGGAAATTTTATCGAATTTTATTTCAAGCAAAGATAGTGGATATTCTGAGTTTAATACTAAGTATGTTCAAAAAAGTAGTACGGGTGAGCCATGGGCAGATCAGAATGTGTCACGTATTTTAGAAATGTTTAGATATGGAAATGGTGCGAAGTCTGTTGCTAGATTGGCGCAGTATCATGATGGTGATAACAGTCGCGATTTTGCTAGGCAGATATATGATGATTTGCTAGAGGGAAAATTGGTTATTGTTGATCAGGCTGGCGGTGAGCCTTCGTTAAATGAAGCTGCTGCAAGAAGAATTATGTGGCAGGTCTTCAAGGGTAATCAACGCTCCTTTATTGCCGGCGAAACACCAAAAGACATTTTGATCTACGTTGAAGAGGCGCATAACCTGCTGCCGCCCAGTAAAGCAGACGATTTGAAGGATGTATGGGTGCGTACGGCCAAGGAGGGTAGTAAGTACAGGATTGGTCTGGTCTATGCGACACAAGAAGTATCGAGTATCCAGAAAAATATCCTCAAAAATACGGCCAACTGGTTTATTTCGCATCTAAATAACACAGATGAAACCAGGGAGTTGAAGAAATTTTATGATTTTGCAAATTTTGAAGATTCTATCTTGCATGCGCAGAACAGAGGCTTCTTGAGGGCAAAGATGCTTAGTAACCCTTATGTAAATCCAGTTCAAATTGAACGGTTTGTTTTGAATATAGTGCAGCCTGCAAATTGAATTTATATAAGTGAGTATAACTATGCCTTTTGTCAATGAATTTGCACAGCATAAAATTTTAGGTCGATTTACTGAAAATCCTGAAATTAAGAAGTTGCTTGAAAACTTCAAGGAACCTGAGTACCCGGAGGACGAGCGAGCCTGTGGCTGCATGATAGAACGCAACCAATGGAAACCAAGATATGTCGTGGCGATTGATGGTAGTCACCAAGAGCTGCAATACGATCAAGGGTTTCCTGGCGCGGAGCTTAGCTTTATCAGCATCGCAACCGTATTAATCAAGGTCGAGAAGCTTATCGAGGCATCGAGCAAAACGACGATTGATCCGGTTGAATTTAATCAGGTGCAGTCTTCGTACCCACTGACCGCCGTGCTGCCAAGCTCTAACATGATCCATGTGGACTTTCCTGATGCGCGCTCTTCATTTCGCTCAAGCTGGTACGAGTTGCTCAAGAACACCCGCCCTGCCGACAAGTCAGAAACACTGCTAGAGACCTATGAAGCGCTGCTGGCTTGGAAACCAACTGAGAGCGAGCTGCAGTGCCCTCTGATGGACTTATGCGAAACCAAGGATTCATTCAAGCCTGATTACAGTAAGGGAAAATGCGCATGCGGTAAGTATGACGTTTATTTGACGGACTCGCTTCGAATTCACGAGCGGTTTACGGATTCTAATAGCAATGGTGAGAGCTTTGGCGAAGTGATGCGCGTTCTAGAACATCTTTTGCTCGTTGGTTTCCTTCGTCATATGGAGCGCTTGTGTCAAGACAGCGGTAACTGGTCCATGTTCGAAGATACGGCCATTGTGATGGATGGAAGCTTAGCAGTTTTTGGCCATCCGGCGTGGTTGAGTCAGGCTATCAAATTAGAGCTAGCACGGCTCAACAAGCTTGTCCGTGATAAAACGGGCAAGGATATGCTTGTATTTGGTATCGAAAAAAGCGGGCGCTTTTTCGATCACTGGTGCCGACTGGATACCAAATCGAAACGTGATTTTGAGCTAGAGCGGAAGCTTGCGGCAGAAGAGCAAATCGATCCCGATGAGTTCAGAGTCTATCAGCCGGGGCGGATTCCCAAGCAATCGGTTATGCTCATTGACGATCAATACATCAAGAAGTACATCGTTCCCAGCGAAAGCGACAAGCCTCATGGGAAAGATACCTATTATGGAAGACCATTTCTTTATAAAACCTCTACAGGCGCAATGATCGTGGGGATTAGCGCTATCCTTTCGCCTGAGCAAGATGATAGAAAGAAGGCAAGCCCAGAACTTTTCCCTCGACTAGCAGATGCTTTAGACCTGCTGGATCTCCTAGTCTCCATGCGATACCCCAATGCGGTGATCCCTCTGATTGCTGCACACTCTGAGGCAGCTATACCGCTCAAAATGGGTGAAAAAGTACTAGATATGCTAGCCAGAGAGCATGTTGGAATAAATAATACTTAAGATTTATTTGAAAGTTTTTAGTAAATTTATCAAACCTTGGGACTCTTCTTTCATCTCATGTGAGTAATTGGCACCTTTAGGCAGAAGCAAGAGATCAACTTCTCCCGGTTTTTTGCTTTTGTCTCCATAAAGGGCAGTTTGTGTTGCCTTTTTAAAACCATCATGAATGAAGAACATTTCTTTATCAGGCCATGCTAAGCAAAGTGCAGCTTTAGTTGCTTCTAGAGTAAATTGTCTTGCATCCGTTCTGACATAAATGACTGCATTTTCTTTGGTAACCTTGCTGCATGCACTGAATGTTTCATTTAGCAGTTCTTTATAAGCAGTCTTATTGACATAACGTTGTTTGGTATCGCCAGATGCAACTGCCGGTCCTTCACCTAAAAGCCAAAGGCGGATCCAATTATCATAGCGATAGTTTGTTACACCGCAGTATGGGGGGGATGTAAAGACCAGATCAGCTTTGAATGAACTGTGAAGAGTGGGGATGGCTTCACGCGCGTCACGAAGGATGATTTGCGGCCGCTCTTGCTCTGGAATCAAGATCCCTTTTTGATAGCGCCAATCAAGTTTCTTCTTGATAAGATCAAGCATATCTATCACTGGCGGCATCATGTTCCGCTCTTTCCACCAGCGAACTGAGTACGCTGGTGCCATCGATTTGGATTGTCTCATCTGATTAGAGAATCCATCGCCAAGTTTGGCGTGAAGATGGATCAGCAACGTACCCATCAGGGTTCGGTCAATCGATGATGATCTCCAATTCAGAAGCCTGCGAGCTGCATTCAAATAGGCTAGTACATCTGGTGCCCAAGCTAGCTCCTGAAATTCATTCTCAGGGATGCGATCATCTGCTTGAATGCTATCGAATATTTCTTTTGCCCTGGCGAGTACATCTGAGGAGTTGGGGTGCGGGTCTGTTTTGACCTTTGCATAAACCCATGCAACAGGGTTGATATCGCACGCCGCGGCTTCTCGTCCTGTTGCCATAGCAACGAATGGGACGGTTCCCCGGCCACAAAATGGATCCAATACTGCACCATTGGGGGGGCAGTATTGCGCAATTACCTTTCGGGCAAACTCAACAGGAAACATTGCATAGTAAGGGCCGAAACCGCTCCAGCGCCCCTCAATCGTGCTGGGTGTCCAGCGTTTTTCCAATTCGGCAATCTGTTGGGGAGCTGTGGAGACAGGATGCGACGAAAGAGTACCGGTAGCGCTCTCATGCAGTTCTCTATTCGTATAGTCCTCAGATACGTTTTGGTCTAAAACATCCAAGGCCCAGCCGGGCAGATCGCGTCGCGATGCTCTAAGCAATTGTTGCTCTTCAGGAGTGAGTTTCTGCATGATATGTCCCATGATGATGGGGGTGAAGCCTTTCTTGCCGAGATACCAAATCGCCGATATCGCCAAGCCGACAGGCGTCCCTCCCTGTGCAATCTTCCGAGGGCTAACTTTCTTTACATGGATGACCTGACCGCAAATGCGGAAGTTTCGCCGCCCTGTGGAGCTCAAGAAGGTATGGGGATAAGTTGAATGATCAGAATGCTCTGCTGCGGCACCTTCAACGTCGGGTATCCCGAGACGGCATAGAGCTTCTTTCCCATTGGATTGGATGGGGAGTCCATGTGCCGTACTCATTGCGATAACGGCTTGATCAATTAAGTGCTTTGTCTCTACTTCAGACGTTCGATTGTGGGGAGTACGAACGTAAACTCCCCGTCCTATCCTAGTGATGTCTCCACATTTGACTAGGCGTGACAAAGCTTGGTCGATCGCATCGCGTCTCCCTAGGTCAAGCAGCTGTGCCGTAACGAAAGGGTGTCCTGCCTGCAAGGACGAGATCCTATCGTTCAGTCTTTTTCGGATAGTCATGTCAGAAATATACATTATTTTTCTGACTAACGGAATTCAAAAGTACAAACGATTTATGACTTTAAGATGTATGATGTTGTAATCAGGTGGGCTGTTGCAGAGAGTTGCATTGCAAGACGGAAACAACCTGCTTTCCCCTCACCATGCACAACAAATGTAAAGGGTAATTGGAGTGATAGAAGTCATCCACCATGCCGTTATCCACCGGCTACACCGTGACGCTGGGCAACCCGCCGTGATACAGGAGGCACCGGCCTGTCTGGATGTCAACGATGCTCCATTGCGGGAGTTGGTCGAGTCGGTTCACGGGGTGTACGGCGGTCGCCAAGGGAAAAGCTATGGCGTGTTCGACCCGGAGCTGACTCTTGTCTCGGCCGAGCCATACTTACAGCAGTTGCGGGATCAGGACGATGCCGATTTCTATGACATCTCCATCGCACTGATGCAAATCCTAAAGGACAAAGTCGAGTCACAGAACTTTGCGACGGGTGGACATGTACTGATGTTCGACTTCAGTGCCCACGGGACACGCTGGTTTGTAGTTGCCATCGTCAATAGTGCACCAGGGACCATGATCGATGCCAACTTCAGGGTCGTTCCGGCACCTCACTTGGATGTCGATGGGATTCGTTTCGCTGGCAGAGTCAACTTCATCGAGTGGGAAAGAGCGAACCAGCGTTACATCAGCTTCTTGCGTGGCAAGAACTCGGAAGTCTCCCAGTACTTCCAGAAGTTCCTGGGGTGCTCGACCTCCCAGCAAGACTTGGTCGATACACGCAACCTAGTGAAGGTCATCAAGAAGTTCGCCGCGGATCAGAATCTGGATGACGCCAGCCGTGAACGCCTGCTTACTGAAGTGAACAACATTGCAGCCGACAAGGCGGAAAGACAGGAGCCATTAGACCTAGGAGAGTTGGCGAACAGGGTATGGCCGCAAGCGCCAGGGGACCTGAACGCAGCATTTGCCCGAGCCGATCCTCCCATCGCTGATGGATTCGTGCCACGGAAGCGAGGTCTCGATGGTTTGGTGCGCTTCAAAGCGAAGACGGCGAAGTGGAAGTTGGAGTTCGAGCGTGAAGCGATCCAGGACCACACCATCCATTTTGATCCAGATGAAGGAACCCTTACTATTCGGAACCTGCCTGCCGATATACTGGCAAGCCTGACGAATGAGTTTTCGGCCAATGCCAACCCGGACGATCCCGCTGACTGAACTGGTGACGCTATTCCGCCAGATGACTGACCGCACATGGCGGGATGGTCGTCTGTGCGGAGAGCTGTGCGTGCCTGATCAGGCTACTGCGGATTTTCTGAGGGAGCTGCTCGATGAGGGCCAAGCGGATCACTATCCATGCGAGGTCGTCGAAGGTGACCCTGATAATGTCAGGGTTGGGGACCTGTTTCGTTTGTGCTTTGGCCGTGTGCGAACGGCCATTGGACTAATCGCACCTGATGTCGACACGCTGCTACGCAATACCCAGGTTGCCTCGGGTACCGAAACTACTCATTGGTATGTTGTGGATCGGGATGAGGCCAGTTGGGAGGCTGACAAGGAAATCCCCCGTCGGCTTCAGGTCGTGCACCAATTTGTTAAAGCCTTGGAAGGTACCGCTTCGATTTTCGATGCGCGTAATGCACGCATCGTGTTCTTGCGTGATGGGCGTCTAGATGTACCAATTCAGTTTGATGGTGAGGTCCTGCTGGCGTGCGACGAGAAGATCGCACAGGAAATGATCACGCAGCTTAAACTCGAAGATGGCCACACGGATCAGCGCCATGAGATTTGTGCAACGGCCATTTGCGAAATGCTCTCCGGTCAGCCCAAGGAAAAGCGGTTTGCGGTGCTGCTACGAGGCCTCGCGGAGTTCCGGCAGCGTTTTGTCGATGGCTACAAGCTATTTGCTGCTTCATTCTCGTTCGAAAAGGTACGGGACCAAGCAGAATCGATCCGGATCGAGTATCTGGGCAAAATTCATAAGACCTTCTCGGATATCCAAGGACAGCTCTTGGGCATCCCGATCTCGACTATCGTCGTCGCCACCCAGTTCAAGGATGTGGAGGCGCTGACCGGTCCGGCAAGGACGGGGCAGATGTGGATCAACGTTGCCGTGATCGCCGGTGCTTTTATCTTTTGCATTTTCCTGACGTTGGCGGCTTTGAACCAGAAACATACGCTGGACGTGCTTGAAGAGGAAATAGATCGGCACAAAAAAGCGTTGGAAGAAGATCACGCAGATATCAAGGCGCGCTTGGATAGCATCTTTGTCAAACTCACCAATCGGGCGACACTACACCGCATTGGATTGTGGATTGTGTTCACCATCTGTTGGGTCGCATTTTTCTTCGGTCTCAGCGTTTTCTGGATGCTGACCCGTGGTGCTTTCTGACAACTACTAGCAACAGGGGTGTGGCCATGTATCAGCCCACGCGCTGATCAGACACCTTACTGGTGGGGGGCGCCACGCATGGTCGATTGACCGCCGGCTCAGCTGAGCTTGGAGGCTGCCGGAGGAGTGAGCGTCTAGCCTGCGGCCCCGAGCTGTTGGCAGCTGCTACGGCCTGTTCGACCTGCACTGCGTCATCTGGTCGGCTAGTGACCGAGGATAGGCTGTAACAACAAGAATCAAGGGAAGTATATGTCAAAGAACGAATTCGATACTGCGTTTGCGCTGGCGTCTGCCCTGGAGCATCAACTGCTCCAGTTAGCCCCGGACGCTCAGGCGTTTACGCATCACCACGAACTGTGGGTATTCGTAAGCCGCCCACAAATTACGTCCCCGGATGGTCTCAAGGCTGCTGCGGACATTCTCGGCGCGCCGCTACCGCCCGATGTGTTCGCGGTTCACTATGTTTTGATTCACTGGGATCCTCGTAGTCATCTCCAAACAAACAAGAGCTCCGACGATCTGGAGCAGGTGTCATTACAACTCGGTAAATCTGCGGTCACGAAGGCTTTCGCGCTCCGCAGGTTGCTTGATCTGCCCGCCACCTTCGAGAAGTCGCAACAAGCCTTGATCGACGAGGCGCTATCGCCTCTCGCGCTTTTGCACGCACAGCCGATCGCCATGCGGTTGATCGACAACGAAGGAGAGAGTTATTCGAACGCCGCTGAGAAGCTTTCCAAACTGATAGACGATTCCGCCACGATGGGCAGCGGACTGGTCTTCATCGAGGCCGAAGCTGGCAGGGGCAAGACTATTCTTCTCGCGTCTCAAGCCCAGAAGATGCGAGAGCAGTGGAACGGCAAGCTCCCGATCTACATTCCGCTCCGCAAGCTTCCTCTCGAATCTGGCGTAGCTTGGGAAAGCATTACCCAACTCATCGGCATCGTCGGGGAGGGCTCGGAACGGCTGATTCGTGCCGTGAAGTCGGGACTCGTCACTCTCTTTCTTGACGGCATCGACGAAGTCTCCGGCCGCTACGACAAGAACCTCATTCGGGATTTGTTGGAGCTGATGACGGGGCGTTTGCGCTCAACCGAGTCGGCGGTGGTTCTTTCGGGTCGCAAGACCGAGGCTCGCCACTTGAGCCCCCAGGAGTGGGCTATTTTCAGCGTCGAACTGCCCAATCTGGAAACGGATGATTTCCGCACCTACGTTGGCTCCGTCGTTGATGGGGTTGTGCGGCAACGCGCTGAGCCGGTGGAGATTCCCGAGGAGTATGTCGACCTCGTCGGCGAGCGTCTGGTAGACGACCAAGTCAAGCGTGAGCGTGATGACATCGTCCAGTGGATCATTGAAGTGCTTCCCGAGCTCGCACAGGAGCCGTCGCTGTTCTTTGTACAGGGCCTGGCCGCCATTGCGATCGGACGCCGAGCAGGCAACCGCGCCCCGTTGCGAAGCCCTGAGGGTAAGCTCGACGTGCCACCCGTCTGGGACGTTTGCCTTATCGCCGCGCTCTACGCTTGCCTGCGCGAGTGCACGAAGATTGACATCGTCGCCAAGGCCAATTACTCGGTAGAAGGACAAATGCTTGTGCTCCAAGGACTGGCAGCTATCGCGTCAGCTCCGAGCCTTGCGAACATTCCAACCCCTTATGAACTGATCCCTGACGCCTTCGGCGTCGACCCCGTTAATGCGCCCGAAGTCAACGTGGCCATCGTCCGACAAAACGCCAAGCACGCGCTGCTGTACGCGACGGAGGCTGCCGGCGCTTACCGGCCCCAGTTCCTGAGCGACTGGATCCGATGCTCGTTGCTGGCACAAATCTTCAAGAGCTGCCCGCCCGTAGGGAAACTAAATCGTGCCGAGGTACTTAAGCTCGCCGCGTCCGCCACCCGTGCGAAGTACACCTTCGAGCTGCTGCTGCCATCAATGCTGGAAGATGAGCTGGTGCACGCCGAATGGCTCGACGCATTGAACGCTGCCGTAGCCGACAAGATTGAGGCCGCGAGCGCCAATCAATGGTCGCTGCGTGCGGCAGTTGGAGACGAGCGCTTGGGCGCCCCTGTGCAAAATCCGTTGCCCTTGGCGGAGATTACCGACGAAGAATTCGTCGGCTTTACGATCGGCGAGGAGTTCAGCGGCAGCGACTTTATGCTCGACGGGTCGCTTTTCGTCAACTCGTCAATAGCCTGTGCCCGTTTGAACGGTGTTTCCATGCGAGGCGTGGTATTCACAAACTGCGAGGTCTCGAAACTCGAACTTATCGACTGCGAAGGGCCGATCACCTTCGAAGCCTGTACGCTTAGCGACGTAGTCATCACCAATATCCAGTCAAAGTTCAAGCCGGCATTACAGTTTCGGAATTGCTCGTTCCTCGGAACTGGCAACGTCATCAGCCAGTTCAAGCCCGCCTTCAGCGAGAACGAGTACGAGGTTGTCGCGACATTCCAGAGCTGCTTTACCGAAGGAGAGATCCAGAATCTCCTGCGCGGTGATTGGGCGGGAAACGACCAGCCTTTGATCGGCATCACCCACAAGGAGAAGGCACCGTTGATCAGCCGAGGTGAGGCCTGTCTTCGGCGCGCCCTTCGCGCCTTCTTCCCCTCGCATATTGGGGCAGGCAGCGCGCTACAGGCGCGCAAGTACATTCGGCTCTCCGCACTGGGCCGTGGCAGTATGCCACCTGGCTCGCCCGGGCAGGAACAACTGCAGCAGATTTTCGAGAGTGTAGGGTTCAGCACTGGCGGACGTTCCGATCACCTGTATGGCCCTTGGTCGGGGGTCGCTGGCGCTAGCTCCGCGGGAATGGCCTTGCGCAACGAGTTGGTCGACTTCCTTCTCGACAGCAGCAACCAGGGAAAAACCGTTCAGCTACTAATCCAGAAGCTTGAGGCGCATTTCTGAGCATCCTGGCTGGGTGCACAAGACTCTTCTTGCCTCCGCTACAGGTGTGGAGAAAGGTGTGCAGGGGGCATCCATCCGTGTTTGGGTGCAAGGAAGACTTGGCTCCCTGAGGCTGCTCTGCTGGTGCGATTTGAGTACAGTGTTTCACGCAGCCTTGTGAACTGCACGTGTGTATAAGAAGAGCCCCAAGTGCATCTCAGCTGAGATGAAACTTTATTGTTCATCATGGGGTGAGACTTGTGTTACAGCTCAATCTTCACGCTGCATCTTTATTTGTCTATGAAAGATTGCATGCCTATTCGCAACAATGCTTTGCGTTATAGGCATGATGAATCTTTATTGTTTGTCTACATCCGCTCGTCCGTGCGCTGCCAACCTGACGGCGCACGGACGTTCTGCTGTTAGGGCGTGGCGCTTCCCAGCGCCCGCTCCAATGCAAAAACCCCGCCACGAGGCGGGGCCGGGAAGGGCGGAGGCTAACGAGATTCACTCGTCTTGCAGCACCCAGCTCTCTCCCTCGCGCATCAGTGAAATCCGTTCCTCCCGATCGCCCAGGTGGATGACACAACGAAAACGCCCCTCGGCTTGGCGTTCACACGAACCCTTGCGAAACTGCAGCGCTTCGCGGCTCAGACCGTGTACATGCGGCATCAGCGCTGTCCAGATGGCGTCATCGTCAGGTTCGGTGGGGCCGGTCAGTCGCTGCCACCAACCACGCAGCCCCGATGTTCCAGCTTCCGGGGAAGGGGCTTGCGCCATCTGCGAGCGCTGCAGCTGTGCCGCATCCATGACCTGCCACGCGCCATCCTGTACCGTCAGCAGCAGGGTCTGCCCGGTCAGATGGCCTTCACCGGGCAGCTCTCTGCGCATTTCCTCGGTCACCCAGTCGGCCGGCGCGTCCAAGGTGGTGCTGAAAACCGCTTTGCCTACCAAGGCGCCTGCGATGGTTTCGGGTGGAAGTACAGATTCGATGCGTTCCACCTTCAGCCCTTTTGCCAGGCACAAACGTCCTTCCTTCAGTACTGTGTGCCCTTTATCGGTTTGGGTGTAGCGCAGCTTGGTCCAGAAACCTTCGGTGAGGGTATCGGGCTGCCGGTAAAGACCGGCCTTCACCAGCAGATCTAGCCAGTGATTGGTGGCTGTGTCCGACGCGTTGGTAAAGACCGGATTGGTCGCATACGGGAAGTTGCTCAGGCAGACCTTGTCCTGTGCCTGCTCGCGATGGCTAGCCAGATGGTGGTTGATGGCCTCGGTGTACGCTTCGGGTGTCGCGGCCGGGGGACGCATGTAGTAGGCGACGCCGGCTCCAAGAGCGAAAAGCAGTGCCAACCCTGCCCCACCGAGGAGCAGGGTGCGTTTGCCGGGTCGACGCAGGGAAGCAGCCGGTGACCGAAGAGGGTCGCTGGCGAGAGGCGCTAGGGTAGGCTGAAAAACGGTGGTGCCAGACGGGAAGCGATGCCCGCAGTGGGTGCAGAACAGGGCATCAGCGCTTTCCTTGCGCTGCCCGCATTCCGTGCAGAAAAGACCCATGTCGCTTACCTCAGTTGATGACCGCATTCGCCGCAGAACTTGCCATCGGGCTCTTCCGGTACGGTATGGCAGGCCGGGCAGACGGCCGCTGCCGCGGTGGAAGGGTTGGCCGAAGCGGTCGTGGGCGCAACCACGGGTGTACTGGTCCCCGGTTGGGCAGTTTTGCGCTGGGTTTCTTCCAGCCGCCGACGCATCTCCTCCTGCTTGCGCCGCAGGGCCGCGCTCCCTTCCTCCACCAGCTGCCGGGCGTGGGCCACATCCAGTCCTTCCAGGGAGCTGAGGTAGATCTGGCAGTAGCCCTGCAGGGTGATCAGGCCGGGAATGATCATGCCGATGGCGATCAGCAGGCCTGCACCCACGCTCATGGCCATCATGTATGCCCCGCTGCCCTCGCCACCGCCCATGCCCAGCAGCATGGCAGGCCCGCCCATCAGCAGCATCCTGGTCAGCCCTTCCGGTACCAGAATGCCGCTAGCCATGCTGCCGACCACAAACAAGCCATAGAACACCACGATGCCGATGAAAAGGCTGATTAACCCCACCAGCAGCATCAGCAGCACTTCCTGGATCAGTACCGAAGCCAGCTTCTGGCGGGCGATCGCGAGCAGGTGACTGATGGTTTCGCGGATACCTGCGCCGTTCCATACCGCAGCGGCCGCCATTGGATAGAACACGAAGTTGAACACGAAGAAGCTCAGACCGACGAGCAGGGCGCCCACCGGCAAAACCACCACCGTGAGCAAGGGTCCCAGCACCGGAATCTTGCAGAGGAAAAGCGCCAGGGCCACCACCAAGAAGAGCGCGGTCATGACCAGCGCAGCCAAGAGGGCGAGCACGATCAGCCGATGGCTGCTGAATAGCGACACCATCACTGCGGTTGCCATCGGGCGCACCCTGCCTTCGTTGGCTGCCGCATCCATCAGGGTGATACCCACGGCATTGCCGCCATAAAACAGCGTGAGGCCGAATAGTAAGGCGCCCACAAAAGCGAGGAAACCGTTGTTCGACGCGAGGCAGACGGTCAGAAGTAAGGCGGCGGTGACGAAAGTCAGGCCCAGCAGGGTTAGCGCCCGCCAGTTGGTGATGGCTCCGGTGGCATCCAGGAGCCCGTTGGCATTACGGAGTTGTTCGGAAAGTTTCATGTGTCGCATCCGGGTTGAGGCCGGCAGCAGCAGTCTGCTACCGGCAGGGTGCCCTGCCGGGCAGGCTTACTGGCTCTGACGCAGCTGCCTCAAGAGCTCTTCTTTTTTGCGTCGCAAGGCCTCCACCGAGCTGTCCGCCTTGCTCGACGGCTTACGGGCTTCAGCCGGTCGGTTTTCACTGTTGCGTGCAGGCTTGGCGGGCTCAGCCTGGGACTCCGCAGCTGGCGAGGTGGGTGCCGCCGCAGCCGCAGGGGGCGTCACGGCTTTTGTCGTGGGGGCAGTTTCGGGCTCGGCCGGGGTGGAGGCGGCTGGCGGATCGTCCGGAACGCTAGGAGGAGGGGCCGGTTGGGGGCTGCTTTCGGCGGGTACATCCTTGGTTTCGACTATTCGGGTACCGGGTGCCAGGGTCTGCGGGGTGTCTGCCACTGGGCCACTGGCTGCGGTCTTGGCAACCTGCCCTGTCTGCTGCGGTTTCTGGCTCAGCCATACCCCTCCCACGACCACCGCAACGGTGCCCACCAGACCGACCAGGGCATACATCCACTTCTGTATTCCGGAAACACGCCGTTGAGATTTCGCAGTGTCGGAGGGAGCCTTAGGGACCGTCAGGCCAGAGATACCCGGGGCTAGTTGCTCGTCCTCTGGGCGGCGGGGTTCGGTGGGAGCAGGACCGTCGGTAGTCGGATCGGGGTGGGTGGGGGTGACCTCTGCCGTAGCCGGTTCGTCAGCCGGGGCCTTGCGGTAAGGGGGGCTGCCCGGGCTGGCTGGGCTGGGGTCTGTCGACGCCGGTTCGACTGAGGCTGGGTGCTCTTCCTCTATGCGACCGTCCATGAAGGTCGGTACGGGTTGTGAGTGCTCGATGAGAGTGCTTGGCAGTCGGTCCCGATCTTCAGCAGCGGGCATGGCAGTAGAGGATACTTCTGGGCCTGCCCCACTCGCTTGAACTTCCTGTTCTTCTGCAGCGGAAATGGCTTTCTCCACCACGGCAGTGGTTTCAGGAGGGTTGGCCGAAGTTGCGGGCTCGGGAGCGGACTGGGCTGCCTTAGATTGGCCCCCGCCCACTTCGGCTGGTGTGGCAATTTTGGTCGGTACCGGGTCTTCGCTGTACGGCATGGAGGGCAGGGGTGACACGGTGGAGATTGTTGGAGGAAGGTTGTCCGAAGGAGCTTGCGGGCAACCGGAGAAAGGGTCCTCCTGCGCCAACGTCATCGCCGCCGGTACGGGGGTGGCCATCGGTGTCATGGCGGGCACTTGGTTGACTGGCACCGTGGCAGAGGGCAGCTCGGGGTTGGCCTTTGCTTGCGTGGGCTGGGTGGACTGCTCAGTCTGTCCGACAGAGCGGTCCGCGTTGTGGACGTCCGCGCCGGACGTTGCCACTGTGTCGAGCCCGGCTGACTGCGGTTCGGTAGCGGCCCCGCTTTCCCCGGAGGGCGTGTGCGCCCTCAGCAGGCTGACGCCACAGGCTTGGCAGAATTTGCGCCCCGGCCTATTGGTGGCCTCGCACGCCGGACAGGAGACCGGAACGGGCTCTTCCGTGTCTGCTGGCACCACCAGGGTATTGCTTGTGGGCACGGCAGCTTCGTCTGCTGCTGTCTTGAGCGGGTGGCCGCAGGCCGCACAGAACTTGCGCCTCGCAGGGTTGGCATGGTTGCACGCTGGGCAGGACGCGCAGTCCACCGAGGAGGGGGAGGGCTGTGAAGTCCCGCAGAACTGGCAGAACTTTGCGTGTTCGGGGTTGGGTTTGCGACAGGCTATACACTCAGCCATGGTGCACTCTTTCTTGCTTTGGGGCGGGCCGCGCCGGCGGGCGGCGCGGGGCGGACAACTTACTGGAACAGGTTCTTGAT
Source organism: Gulbenkiania mobilis (assembly GCA_004346645.1). GTDB lineage: Bacteria > Pseudomonadota > Gammaproteobacteria > Burkholderiales > Chromobacteriaceae > Gulbenkiania > Gulbenkiania mobilis. Next base: position 166,404 of record SMDA01000004.1, on the reverse strand, counting down.
GCGACTCTTCAGGTCGGAGAGAAGGTCTGTGCCGAGGTTTTCCTTTTTCTCGCCTAGGATGATGATGTCGGTCCGCCGGTTCATGCGGCGTCCCGCTTCACTTCCGTTGTCGGCCACGGGACGGGAGGCGCCGTAACCGATGGCCTTCATGCGGGTTTTGGACACACCGCGATCAACCAGTGCCTTTACCACGGACAGGGCCCGCAGTTCGGAAAGCTCTTGGTTGTAGTCGTTGCGGCCCACATTGTCGGTATGACCTTCGATCACCACATTGCTACGGGTCTTGTTCTTGAGCAGGTCGGCGATCCGCTCCAGAAAGGTCGACCCACCGGCATTGACCTCGTACTTGCCGGTATCGAAGAGGATGGAGTCGGTGGAGCTGATCTCCACCCCACGGGCTGTCTGACTGACGCGGACACCTGGCTGGGGAGGGGTGGCACAGCCGGCCAGCAGGGAGAGGGCGAGCAGCCCGCCACTCAAGGCAAGTCTGTTTTTCATCGCAGATTCCAAGGCTGAATACATTTAATGGCAGTATGGGTATTACTTGTTCAATGATAATGAAATTGTCCTATGAACATGTACTGCTATTTCATTGTGTACTGCGGTTGTGCCAGGAAATAGCAGGGCATAGTGCGCGAGCGGTGCCCGCAAGAAGCGACGTCACGCGCGAGGGAGGATAAGGAGCAGGCGGCTGGCCACTGTTCTGGTCAGGCGCGGCTCAGATGCTTGTCGGGGTGGTGCGGAGGGGGAGGATCAGACGCGTGCCGGATCAAGCGCGCTGCGTACCACGCCTTCCTCCAACGCGGGTGAGCACAGGCTGATGAAACGGTAGGCAAAGCTGCGCAGGTAGTGACCGCGGCGTACCGCGATGCGTGCTGTCTGGTGGCCGAACAGGACCGGGCCCTCCACCACCTTCAGCGCGGTGTCGCGGGTCGGGTCCACTGCCATTGAAGCCACGATGCCCACCCCCAGCCCCAGTTCGACGTAAGCCTTGATCACATCGGCGTCGAGGGCTGCCATCACGATGTCAGGTGTCAACCCCGCTTCGGCAAAGGCCCGGTCGATGCGGGCGCGTCCGGTGAAGCCTTGGTGGTAGGTGACGATAGGGTAGCTTGCCAAGCTGTCCAGGGTGAGAGCGGTCCGGTGCAGCGGATGCGAGGGCGGGGCCACCACGCTGTGGTGCCAGCTGTAGTAGGGGAACGACACCAGCTCGGGCACATCGGCTATCGCCTCGGTGGCAATGCCCAGATCAGCCTCGCCCGCCAGCAGCAGCCGCACCAGTTCATCCGGGCTGGCCTGATGCAGCACTAGGTGAACCCGCGGAAAGGCCTCGCGAAACGCCGCCACCACGCGCGGCAGCGCATAGCGGGCCTGCGTGTGCGTGGTGGCGATCGTCAGCTGTCCTGCGTCGCGCTGGCTGAACTGCTCGGCCAGGCGCTTGACATTGCCTGCATCGATCAGCATCCGCTCGACGATTGTCAGCAGTTCCTTGCCGGGCTCGGTCAGTCCGAGAAACCGCTTGCCCTTGCGCACGAAGAGGGCTACGCCCAGCTCGTCTTCCAGGTCCTTGATGTGCTTGCTCACGCCCGACTGCGAGGTGAAGAGCGCGTTGCCCACCTCGGTCAGGTTGAAGTTCTGGCGTACGGTTTCACGGATGATGCGCAGTTGCTGGAAGTTCATGCGTGCGGCCCGAGGGATGTATAGCGGAAAGAGCAGGGCGACCTACGCGACAGGCTGCAGTCGGTAACCACCCTTTTAGCACTTCATAATTTTAAGTTCACATTTTGCCATCATTTAGCGGCAGTTAGAGGCATTTAGGCTCCGTATCTCAATAAAATGATTGGCTGCGAAGGCGGTTTGGCCAAGAGTTCGGCATCCAGAGGCATACCTAGTCCGGCACCTGCACGGTTCGCGGACGGTTCGCCACCCTGGGCCAACAACTGGAGCACCGCCATGCCAACCTTCGCACCTACCAAACTCACGATTCGCTTTGTCGAGAACCTGCCGCACGCCGAACGCGACCCAACGTCCGGGCGCGTCCTGTCGTACTCAGTCCGGGACACCCTCGTCCCTGGGCTGATGGTTGTCGTGAATGCGAACTCCAAGTCGTTCGCTGTCCAGCGCGACCTGTACTCCGAGGAGCGCGATGCCCAAGGCCGCCGCGTGAAGCTCGGCACCCGCCGCGTTCGCCTGGGCGACGCCAAGGGCTTCCTGTCCATCGAGGCCGTCCGGGCGAAGGCCCAGGAGGTCATCAACCAGCTCCGGGCGGGCATCGACCCGAACAAGCCCGCCGAGCCCGAGGCGCTGCCGGAGCCGAAGAAGGAATTCACCTTCGCCCAGGCGCTGGACTCCTACATCGACCGCTGCGAGCGCAAGGCCCGCCGCCCGAGCACCGTCCTGGGCTACCGGAACCTGTTCGAGCGTTACCTCAAGGACTGGGCCGACCGCCCGCTGCGCGAGATCGGCGACGACACCCTGGGCGTGGATGAGCGCCACCGCACCATCACCAAGAACAACGGGCCAGTGGCTGCCAACCAGACCATGCGCCTCGTCCGGGCTGTCTATCGGCACGCCCGCCGCAAGATGCGCGACCTTCCGCCCCCTCCCACTGACGCGGTGGATTTCAACGACGAGAAGCGCCGAGATGTCATTGTTACCGACTGGCCCGCCTTCTGGGCAGCGGTGCAGGGGCTTCGCAACCCGGTGACGCGAGACTGGTATCTGTTCTTGGCCTTCACCGGCATGCGCCGGGGTGCCGCCAGCGAGGCCCGCATCGAGCACCTGGACTTGGAGAACGGCTTCCTCCACGTGCCCAATCCGAAGGGCGGGCCGAAGCGGGCCTTCGACCTGCCGCTGTCGGCCTTCCTCGTGGATATGCTGCGCCAGCGCGTCAAGGAGAACGCCGAGGTCTTCGGCAAGGACTACCCGTGGCTCTTCCCGTCGCACACCTCGGGCAAGGGGCACCTCACCCAGTCCCACGTCAGGCACGCCGGGCTGGTGAATCCGCACGCGCTGCGCCACTCCTACGCGACCGCCGCCGCAGCCGTTGGGCTAGACCCATTCACTATCAAGCTCCTGCTCAACCACCAGCTGCCGGGCGTAACGGGCGGCTACATCCACGGCTCGGCGCTTGGAGCAACGCTCAGAGAGGCGCAGGGCCGCGTTTCGGCCTACCTCCTGGGCCAAATTCACGGCAACGTCCTAGCCCTCCCTAGGCGGGCTGTGGCGTAACAGCCCAGGGTCGCCCAGGCGACCCGCAACGGGTAACATGGCAGGTTTGGCGCTCGAAGCCTTTGATAGGCGCAGGGGAGTATTGGTTGCTGGTTCGGCACACCGAGACCAGCAGCCGAGGCCGCCGAGAGTGGCGCGAACCGCGAGACGCACCGCCCTGGCCCTAACGTGTGGATGCTGGGCTTGCGAACCCGCGCTAGCACTGCCGCCGCCGATACCACTGCGCACTGTGAGCGCACCGCCCAGTAGCGGGTGACGATTAGGATTAAACGATGGACGACATAACCAAGTCCGTAAAACGGGAACGAACCAGCACAGTGGGGCGCGGCAAGGCGGTAACCAGAGAAGCGCCTCTTGATGAGCTCCATTGGCAAAACGATCTAGTCACCGTTTCCTTCGGCGACAGCCTACAGCACTATCAAAACTGGGAAACCCCCACGTGCATCATCAGTGATGGCGCATACGGAGTCTTGGGCTTCGAGGGCGATACCTCAGATCACACTGGAATTCCGGAATGGTACGAGCCGCATGTCGCCGCCTGGTCGCGCCAGGCAACCGCCCAAACGACTCTCTGGTTCTGGAATAGCGAGATTGGCTGGGCTGCCGCCCACCCGATTCTTGAAAAATACGGCTGGCGCTATGTCAATGCGAACATCTGGAATAAGGGCAAGGGGCACATTGCCGGCAACGTCAATACCAGCAAGATCCGGCGTTTCCCAGTAACGACGGAAGTGTGTGTCCAATATGTGATGGAGGCCCGTGTCGGCGGCACTCCTCTAAGGGAATGGCTTATCAGCGAGTGGAGTCGTTCGGGGTTGCCGAGAAAAGCCGCAAACATAGCTTGCGGAGTGGCGGATGCAGCCGCCCGGAAGTATCTGGATAAGGGGCACCTTTGGTACTTCCCGCCGCCAGATATGTTTGAGAAGTTGCAGGCATACGCCAACGAACACGGAGCCCCTGCGGGCAGGCCTTACTTCTCCCTTGATGGGGAGAACCCAGGGACGGCGCGGGAGTGGGAGAAAATGCGCTCGAAGTTTAAGTGTCCCTACGGTGTCACCAATGTGTGGGAGCGCCCTGCACTTCGCGGGAGCGAACGCTTTTCAATCCCTGGCGGGAAGGCGGTTCACCTGAACCAGAAGCCGCTGGACCTTCTTACCCAGATCATCGAGGCGACCACAGACGCGGGTGATGTCGTATGGGAGCCGTTCGGCGGTTTGTTCTCTGCTTCCGTGGCATCCCATCGTCTGGGCAGGCGGGCCTATTCGGCTGAAATAGATCCCACCTATTTCCACTATGGGCTGGAGCGCCTCAGAGCAGAAGGTCTTCAGCGTTCTCTTCTCTGATGCCGAGATGAGCCTCCAAGGCTTGACGAATCTGCTGATCATCGCCCCTGCTCAAAAGGCGGTTCCATTGGTAGATCGTCATGCCGTGGATGGTTTGCTGATACACCCAGCTCTTGAAGGCTTCAATCTCCGGATGGACGATGCGATCCATCTTGGCGTAATTGGTATCTAGTCGGTAGGGATACCGCTGGATCAACTGTCGCAGAAGAGCTTGGTACTCCGGCGTTGGCCGGTACTGATGACCGTTGAGCCCCCAGCTCGCGACAAGACGCTGTGCTTCGGCGAACTGCGCCGGGGTTCCCTGGAACTTGTATCCGTTGGTGTTCGTCTGCTGCAGGTTGGCTGTGCGCGAGCTGGTGTCTTCGGGCTCTAGAACAAGGTAGTCCGGCGGATTGTGGTAATGGTTGTCTCGCGCCTGGGCGACAGATAGCCCGGAAACGACACAGACTCCAACGATCTTGGGCTTGCCGTAGATAACCATCTCCGGCAGCCATGCCAGCATGGCAACGTAGGTCTGATCTTGGGAGAAATGGTTCTGACTGTCCTTGAATCGGGCCGTGATTTCAGTTGCGAGCGGGAACCACGCCTTGATCTCAAACCCAGGGGTGGGCGTGACCGCTCCCTGGAAAATCGTGTCGGGAAAGCCGGGGTCTTGCCGAAGCCACGACCCAAAGCCGGCAAAATCTGGCTGATCGTTCAGGAACTCAACGGTGTTGAACTCAATCAGGTTGCCTACCAGCGGGGACAGCTTGGAGATTATCTTGGAGAGATTCACCGCTGCTTCTGGGCTGATGGGCTGACTCACTGTCAGGACATCAAAGTCGTGCCCCGCCATGCTTTGCAGGTGCCGCGCACCGAGCTGAATAACGTCCCTAGTCTGCATTCCTTGCCCTCACGCCAAACGCATGAGCGTAACGCTGACAATGAATGCTGTCTAGTTGCCATCAAGAACCCACAGTTACCACTCTGGCATGGTCTGGCGGGCCGCTGGCGCTCCCTGGGCAGTGCGCGCACCGCGAGGCCGACCGCGTGCCTTTCTCATGACATCTCAGGAATGGCGCTGGCCGGTGTCAGGAGGAACGGTTGTCCTGTTGCGGTTGGGAGCGTAGATGCCAGATAATTGGGGTCGTTAGCGAGAGCGTGCCTGAATCGACAGGACGAACCAGGACGGCCTACGGAGGGCCGACCAGTAGCGGTGGCAGTCCGCAGCTAACAGCCGAACCCGTTCCCGCCGAGTGGGTTCTCATGCTTCGCCCGGCATTGTCTCGGGGCGGCTCCGGATCTTGGCGACATCAGATTCGGAGACTCTCATGTCCAGCATCCCTGCCCAAGACGGCAACCTCGCCGAAGAAATTTCCTTCAACGTCCCGAAGCGGTGGCTCCGCGCCCGTGAAGCTGCCGAGTACCTGGGCGTTTCCGTGCCGCACCTCGCCCGACTGCGCGAGCTGAGAAAAGGCCCGCCGTACCGCAAGTTCGGCAGCGTTGTCCTGTACGACATTCACGAGCTGGACGCCTTCGTCCTGGCGCAGCCCCGCTTTGAAACCAAAGGGGGTGGCCTGTGAGCGATTTTCTGGACACCCGAAAAGGTGAAAGCCCCGCTTCCGGGGCGACAGAAGACGGGGCTTTCGGAGCAAAGCGAGAAGGAAGCGATACTCAAGCTGAATTCTCGGCGGCACAGGCTGCCCCGGCAATCATCGACACCGCCGCCGCTGTCAGTTTCTTGCAGTGGCTCCGCCCGGAAGGCCCGTGGCTGCTCTCGTATGCCAGCCCCGAGAAGAAGGTGTTCCGGCCCAAGCTGTTCGTCCCTGGGCAAGAGGCCAAGCTGGCTGCCTGGCTGGCGGGCAACGCCGAGAACAACGTCTATTACCACCTGAACCCCACCCGCGACGGGCTGGAGAAGAAGGCCGCCAAGTCGGACGTTACCGCCGTGCGCTTCCTGCACGTGGATATCGACCCGCGTGCCGGGGAGGACGTTGGCGAGGAGCGCCAGCGCATCATCGGCCGCCTGACGCACAACCTGCCGAAGGAGCTGCCGCCACCCACTGCAATCATCAGTTCCGGCGCTGGTGCCCAGGCGCTGTGGGCACTGCGCGAACCTATCCTGCTGGACGGCTCCGAGGCCCAGGCAGCAGAGGCCGAGCGATACACCCGCTGGATTCAGGACGTGTTCCGTGAGGCCGACAACTGCCACAACGTGGATCGTGTTCTGCGCCTGCCGGGCAGCATCAACAACCCGGACGCCAAGAAGCGGGCCAAGGGCCGCACCGCTGCCCCGGCCACCCTCGTGGAGCTGCACCCCGAGCGCGTCTATGGGCTGGAGAGCTTCCAGCAGGCTCCGGCCCAGGGTGCCGCCGCGCCCGCCACCGTGCGCTCCTCTGGCGCGGCTCTCGCCGCTGTCCCGCTGGGCGAGGTGGAGCCCTTGGAGTCGGTGGATGCCCTCGACAAGTGGAACGTGCCGGGCTGGCTGAAGGTTCTCATCGTCCAAGGCAACGATCCCGACAACCCGACCAAGTACCCGAGCCGTTCCGAGGCGCTGTTCGCCGCCGCGTGTGGGCTGGTGCGCCAGGGGGTGCCCGACGAGGTGATCTTCGCCATCCTCACCGACGAGTCGTTCGGCATCGCTGAGTCCGTGGTGGAACACAAGCGCCCGGAGAAATACGCCCTGCGCCAGATCGAACGGGCGCACGAGGACGCCATCCATCCGATGCTGCGCAAGCTCAACGAGGAGTTCGCTGTCGTCGGGAACTTCGGGGGCAAGTGCGTTGTGGTCAGCGAAGTGACCGACGAAGGGCTCGGGCGAGTCAATCTCGTGGCGCAGAGCTTCGCCGACTTCAAGAACCGCTTCCTCAACGTCATGGTTGATCTGGGCACCGACGCCAAGGGCAACCCGGTCGCGAAGCCCGCTGGGGCTTGGTGGCTGGCGCACCCGAACCGTCGCCAGTACGAGCGGGTCACTTTCGCCCCTGGGCAGGACACCCCACCCGACGTGTACAACACCTGGAAGGGTTTCGCGGTGGATGCTGTCGCCGGAGACAAGCACCTGCCGTTCCTGGACCATATTCGTGATAACGTCTGTTCGGGCGACGAGGAGCACTATCGCTACCTGCTCGGTTGGATGGCGCGGGCTGTGCAGCAACCAGGCTGCCCAGGAGAGGTGGCCGTCGTCCTGCGGGGCAAGCGTGGCACGGGCAAGGGGTTCCTTGCGAAGGTGTTCGGTGGGCTGTTCGGACGGCACTACCTGCCCGTTACCGACTCCCGCCACGTTACTGGCAACTTCAACGCCCACCTGCGCGACTGCGTCGTGCTGTTCGGCGACGAAGCACTCTACGCGGGCGACAAGAGGCACGAATCCACGCTCAAGTCTCTCATTACGGAGGAAACAATCGCCATCGAGCGTAAGGGCTTCGACACGGAGGCTGCCCGGAACTGCCTGCACATCATCATGGCCTCGAACGAAGCCTGGGTCGTGCCCGCAGGGGAGTTCGAGCGCCGGTTCTTCGTGCTGGATGTTGGCTCTGAACGGATGCAGGACACCGCCTACTTCGGCGAACTGAACCGGGCTATGGAAGCTGGCGGGCGTGAGAACCTTCTGCATTTCCTGATGCACTACGACATCAGCGACTTCAACGTCCGCGCTGTGCCTCGGACGCGGGCGCTGGAAGAGCAGCAGGCACGGAGCCTCGGGCCGATTCGCGGCTTCATCCGCGAGATGTTCCGGACGGGGCAACTTCCGCCTGAATGGCTGCCGAACGAGGCGAATCCGGGCTATGCCGAGCGGATGGTTCATGTGAAGAAGACTGGCGAAGTCGGCCTCCACCCGGACAAGCTGGCCCAGTGGATCGGGATGCGCCTAAAGACCCGCCCGGTCAGCGTCGAAGACTTGGAGAAGGAGTTCGCCAAGCTCGGGTTCCGCAAGGCGAAGATCACTGGTAACAAGCGTCGCATCATGCTGAGCGGGTCGGTGGAGCGTGCGCGGGAAGCCTGGAATGCCTTCTCCGGTGCGCCTTGTCAGTGGGAGGAGCCGGTGGAAAAGTGGCTGCCGTACTCCATCCAGGATCACCCCTCCGACGACCTGGGCGACGATGATGTCTCGCATGTCGAGCACATGACGGGCGACGAGTGGGAGGTGTTCCAGGCACTCCAGAACGCCGACCTTCGGGAACGGATTCTCGCTCTGGTGCGAAGCGCAACGGCCTAACGTCCAACACGCTTGCAGGAGGCCGCCCACCGAGGCGGCCTTTTTGCGTATGCACGGCTGGGCTGCCCAGGGCGGGAACGGGAACGCCAATTTCCCGCCCCGCCGGGAAACCCGCCAGGCCGCGTGGCTACAGGGTTTGCGCCGGGAATGTTCCCGCTTTCCCGTTCCGGCAGTGCAACTTGCCCAGTAGCAGTGCAGTGCACCACAGCAGTGTGGTGCTACTCCTTTTTTCCTCTCCTTACTTAAAGAGGGAAAACGGGAAATAGCCGGCTAGGAACCCCGTGGCTACAGGGTTTGGGCGTTTCCCGCAGTGCGGAATAACACGGGAATTCCCGCCCGCTACTTCCCGCTGCTGGGCAGCACGGCCCGGCCCGGCTGCTACTCCTGACATATCCAATTCAACTAACACATCGCGCATGCGCACGGGCACAACCCCGCCTGCGCGTTCCCGCCCTCCTGGGTCGCCCTAGCAGCGCCGAGAGCGCCCGCCAGCACCTCGCCCAGCCGCTGGCCTGCCTGGGCCGCGCCGCCGCCCCTAGGCCCGCCTAGGAGGTGCAGCGGAACGCCCCGGTAAGTTCGAGTTACCACGCCCCGCCAGCGAGACCAGCCCGCCACCCTGGGCCGCCCGCTGCCGACCGTGGAGCGCACCGTACAGCGCCTTCCTGGGCCGCTCACCGCCCGCCAAAACTGATATCGCCGCCGCTGCCGGGCCGAGATCATTTCCCTTGAGAACGCAAGCACCAGGGAATCCGCATGACATTGACCGCCCGCGCACCAGCCCAGAGAGGAATCGACCTGTACCGAATCGAGCAGGACGAGGACGAAGCCCGCGACAGCCCCGAGCGCCAGCTCGCCGCCACCGTCCTTCTCCAGGCATGGAACGACGCAAACGCGACGCCCGAAACGGTGAAGTACGCGAAGGGAAGCGGGGGCTTCACGCCCGAGCACCTCGTCCGAACGGCGCGACGGTTCCTGACGGACAAGCGGGGCTCCTGGGCACGACAGCGCCAGCTCTTCACGAGCGCGTTATCCGTTGATGATGAGGCCATCCGCCTGCGTGCGGTGGCCCAGTTTGGAGAGGGACACTGAGATGAGTATCAAGCCGAAGAATGGAGGAGGGGCACGCCCCCGCGCACCTGTGGGCCGGAAACGGGGCGAAGGCGTACCCCAAGCTGCACTGACGGAAGAACGGAAGGAGGTCTTCCTGTCGGAGCTGCGCCGCCACGGGATCGTGAGTGCCGCCGCTCGGGCAGCCAGCCCACACGCCAAGGGGACGTGCGCCCCGTCGTTCTACATCCTGCGGAAGAACAATCCCGAGTTCGCCGCCGCCTGGGATGATGCCATTGAGCAGGCGACCGGCAGCGTCGAGCTGGAGATTCACCGCCGCGCTGTGGAGGGCTACGACGAGCCGGTCTATCAGAAGGGCGAGCTGGTAGGCACCATCACCCGCTTCTCCGACCGCCTGCTGGAGCTGCGGGCCAAGGCGCTCCTCCCGCAGAAGTACATCGAGCGCCGGGCCGTCGAACTGAGCGCCAACCTGAACGTCACCCAAGAGCTGTACGGCGGACACGCGCTGACGCTCAAGCCCGAGGACGTTCTGCTGCTCGACGAAGGCAAGCGCCAGCAGCTCCTGGGCCTGCTCACCGAAATTGCGCTGGCACGGGGCGACCTGCTGGAGGTAGAGCCGGAGCCCGCTGGGCTGCTGGAGGCGGAAGCATGATCGGCGACTTCCTGGCCCAGGTGGAGGGGCTTGTCAGCTTCGAGGAGGAAGCCGGGGTGCCGCCCCGGCGAACCCCGTTCGGCTTCCTGATGCCGGACTACCGGCAGGACGAGGAAGGGCTCGGCCGCTGGGAGGCTGCCTATGGGGAGAAGGCCCGAGGCACCACCCGCCTGCCCATCCCCGTGCCCAGGGCGGTGCGCGATACGCCGGGGCGAACCGTCCAGCAGCCTGGAGCGCCCATCCGGCGGGGCCGCCTGGAGTAACCGGACGTTAGCTGTGGCCTTCCTGGGCCACACGCGCCCCGCTAAAAACTGAGAGCGGATGCGCTGCGAGACAGGAATGATTCTCACCAAGGAAGCCGAAATGGTTCGGCTCCGATTTCTCAAAGGTGAGAAGCATGTCCAAGTTGAATCTGAAGAAAATCCCGTCCCGTGCGAACGTGCAGGAACTTCGCTCCATCCTGAAGTCCCACGCCGCCAACCTCCAGAGCCTGCGCAAGTCGCTGACCGACGCCCGCGAAATTGCCCAGAAGCGTGCGATGGAGGAAGTCTCCAAAATCACCATGACCGCCCAGGAGCGCCAGACCTTCGCCAAGCGCAAGGCCGACACCCTGGTCGCAGCCCAGCGGGCCGCCGCGAAGGAGACCGCCGAGCGCCTGGCAAAGGATCTGGCGACCGCCCGCAACGTGCTGGAGCTGGGCAAGGGCGTCTATGACAACCCGTTCTCCGCGTTGGATGCCGCGACGCTGGGCAGCCCGCGCCGCGCCACCTACACGCAGAACCTCGCCAGCGCTGGCCCGGTGGCCCTGAAGAACGCCGCCGAGCGTGCCGCCTCCCTGGGCGACGCCGAGCTGGCCGCCGCTGTTATCGCTGTGGTCTCGGGTATGCCGACCGACAAGCGCCCGTTCCACCCGGCAGCCGTCCTCGACATCTTCCCCGAAGAGCACGAGGTGTTCGCGCCGATGGTTGAGTTCGAGGAAGCCGAGGCCGCCCTGGCTGATGGCCTGTCGCTTTACGGCGAAGTCGTGAATGGCACCACCAACCCGACCGCCCGCATCGAACGCGCCCTGCGCGACCGCGAAGCCGCTGCTGGCGCTGAAGGGGGTGAGGAATGAACGCCCATCTCCAATCGCTGACCGATGCCGAGCTGGCCCAGCGGATCATCGACACCCTCGACGACCGCGACGCCGCCGCCCTGGCTTCTGCTTGCCTGATGGCGCATGCCCACGGCAAAGACCGCCCGGACGTGAAGACGGCCCGCACCTGCTGCACCTTGGCCGGAGCGAACGCCCAGCGCGTGATGCCGTTCCTGGGCTATCTGCCGCTGAAGGGCTACGCCGACGGCTGGGCCGACGCCGAGCAAGGCGCACACGGCCCCGGCATCGTGGATCGCACCCAAGAACCCGGCCTGTTCGTGTTCCGCCAGCTCGGAGGCCGACTCCGCGCCAACCTTCGTTTCATCCAAGCCTCTGAGGAGATCTAACCATGGCTACCTTCCTGCTGTACCCCGCTGAACCGCACTTCCGCCGCGCCGATGGCCTGAACGCCATCGTCGTGCCCGCTGCCGATGCAGCTTCCGCCCCGGCTGCCGCCCGCGCCCTGTGCAAGCGTGTCGAGCCGACGGCCTTCGATAAGTTCACTGTCGTCGAGATCGGCGCGACGACCGCCTTCGCTGTTGAGGGCCATCCGCCCGTGAGCCAGCCCGGCAACGCCGAAGGGCTGCCGCACCTGGGCCGTGGCGGCCACGAAGTCATGCTGCCGGTCTAATCGTTCCGCTCCTGTTACTCCGACTGCACCTTCGCCCCGGCCCTGCGCCGGGGTTCTTTTTGGCCGTCAGACAGTGCGCTCGCACGGTTCGCTGCGCCCTTGGGTGCCGCCAGCCCTGGGCAGACGGGCACCCGCGAGTAACTGCGACTTACTGGGCCGCTTCTGGCAGCGCGAAGGTTCCGCGCCCGACGCAGGCGATGGTGTGACCGACACGGCGGGCTGTGTCGATAGTGGAGCGCACCTTCTTCTGTTCCATGCCCAGCGCCTCTGCCAGCTCGGCGACGGTGCGCGGGCCGCTGGCGAGCGCCGCCAGGAGGTCTTCCACGCGGGCCTTGAGTCCGACGGCCTTGGCCTTGGCCTCGGCGGTGGCTGCGCCCTCTGCGGGCTCCTCGGCGGTGCTAGGCGCGGTGGCGGGGGCTGCCTCTACGGTGGCCGGGGTGGCGGGCTCCTGCACGCTCTCGGCCTGCTCCGGCGCAACCTCGGCGGGCTCCTCCTGGGCAGTCTCTTCGACCTGGGCGAGCTGCGGCTCGATCAAGGCCCAGACCTGCTGCATGCCCTTGGCGCGTTTCAGGAATTGCTTGGTGTTCTTGCCGGTGACGCTGTTGTAGTAGGCCAGCAGGTCGGCGGTGGAAACTTCGTTCAGGTCGGCGAAGCGGGTGATGGTGACGTTAGCGATGCGGATCATGGTGGCTCTCCTTTTCTGTTCCGGCAGCGCGACCGCCGCCGATGACCGAATCATTGAGCAGAGAGGAGAAAAGGCAACAGCATCATGCACTTGCTGAGATTCGCCCAGCGGGGCGGGCCGCCCTGGGCCAGCTCGGCCCAGGCGGTTCGCTGTTTGTCGGGCGAACCGTGCAGCGCCTGCCAAGCCCAGGGAGACCGGCACCCGCAAGGGACACGAGGTTACTGGTTGCAGGGTACGTGCCCGACCGAAGGGAAGCCGCTTTTGACCAGATGCCTGTCGAGCAACGCGATTACCTCGTCCGCGACCGACGGGCCTCTGGCAATGCGCTCCACCGTCAGGGCTAACTGCAGCAGATCCCGGAATACTTCGTCTTCGGTTGGCTCACTGCCGAGCGCTTTCTGGTAGGCATCAATTGCGACGGCCACCAGCTCGTTGTGAGATGGGAACGGGAAATCCTCCACCAGCCAATGCCTCAACTCCCCGAGGAGGTAGTTTGCGTCCTCCGACGACCAGCTTTCCCTGGTGCCAAACCTTTCCAAACGCTTAAGCTCACCCTTCAGTCGCTTGATGCGCTCTTGGGTTCCACCTTGGTCGATTTGGGTGTTGATGTCCATGTTTCGCTCCTGTTGAACCGAAGCAGCACCGCGCTGCCTCGTGTGGAGCGAACTTTCGCAGGAACCCGCTTGGGCCTCTCCCCGTTGAATGGAGGCCCGTTTTCGGTGCCTATTTGCGGGGTATGCCCTGCAGGGCGCTGCGGACGTTGGCCTCTGAAACTCGTTCGTCGAACTGCTTGCACACACTGAGCAGAAGACGCTCGTCGGGCAGGGGTTTGGTGCCGCTACCGCTGCCGTAGCTGCGTAGGCCCAGGGCGCGAGCGACCGCACGGATGGCCTCTAGACTGACGCCCGAGTAGTGGCCCCGGCGCTTGCGGCCCGCCTCGAATAGGACGGTCTCGGCAGTCTCTTGGAGGGTGAGCAGCGCGGCCTCAACGGGGGCAGCGCCAGCGGTGTGCTGGGCCGTCCATGCCACCTGTGCGCGGGCTTCTTCGGAGAGGTTTTCCCAGGCGGCAGCCATGCGCCGGTGGAATGCGGCGACTTCCTTCCGCGCTGCTGTCAGGCGCTGCTGCGCCTCCTGGGCTTCGCGCTCCTGCTGGAGGCAGGCGTCCCAGGCGGCCCGCGCCTTGGCGAGGGTGGCGTCGTCGATGCTCATGGAAGGGGTGCGCCCGCCAAGACGGTTCGCTGGACGGTGCGCGAGGTGCTGGTGCCCGGAGCGGGAATCGAACCCGCACGCCTTTCGGCTCCGGATTTTAAGTCCGGTATGTCTACCAGTTTCATCATCCGGGCTTGTAAAAACAACAGGTTACGGCCTTTTGTTACTCGTCATCAACGTGTCCCGGAACGGGTTCCGGGGTGCCCATCTGGCGCGGCGTCGGCAAGGACACAGGTAATTTTAAGTACGGTGGTTTTATAAAAAGAAGAGATAATGCTTTTCATATGGCCGGCTGATGCGCAGAGGGAGCCAAGGTTGGCCGAAGCCGCGCCGAGGGTCGTGAGGCTTAATTATCCGGACAGATTTGCTTATCGGATCAAGCATTAAGCTGCTGGCCGCCACTGCGTTAGAGTGAGCGTCCCGATTCGCTTCGTGATGCCATGAAACGCTTTCAGCAGGGCAAAGCCCCACCCCCCGGCTACTGTTCCCGGCAGATTGACGCGTGCCAGGCGCTGCTGGCGGCTCAGGCGTGCCCGGTGCGTCTGGGCTGGAATGCCGCAGAAGTGTTTGCCGAATTCGATGGCTGGTGGCTGACCAGTGCGTTCACCCCGGTGGTTGACAGGGCCGGCAGGCTGGCCGCCATGGCGGCCCGTCTGCACATTCATGGCCATTTCGGCCAAACCCTGCCTGCAGACTGGCTGTTCGCACTGCACTACGCCGAGCCCGAAACCCTGGCGCTGCTGCAGGCAGTGCGAGTGTTGCACCTGCTCAACCACCGGGGACGGCATCCGCCCGGCACGCGCGTGCGCCTTGACCTGGACCCGCGCCTCTGTCACGCCCGCAGTCTCCGGATTGTGGACTTTACCGCCGATGTTCTGGAACGGCTGGCCCTGCCAGCCAGTGATGTGGATTTCCTGCTGTTTGCCGATGCATCCACCTTGGACACTGCGCGTGCGCTCGTGACCCGTTACCGGGCGCTGGGGCACGGGCTGGCGCTGGGAGGCTTCGGAACCGGCGCCCAGGATCTGCTGCACCTGTGGCAGACCGAACCGGATGGGCTGGTGCTGGCGCCCCGGATAATGGCTGCAGCGTTTGTCTATCCGGTGGTGCGTGAGGCCGTGCTGACCCTGATGCCGCAACTGGTGGCGCAAGGGTACACGCTGGGAGTGGACGACATCGCCTGCGGCCGACAGCTGAGGATGGCCCGGCAGATGGGCGCCAGTCGCTATGCAGGCCCATACGAAGGGCTGCAGCAGCAGGGGGGGCTCTGTCACGCTGCTGCCAGCTGATAAGCAATGCAGTTTTTATCGGTTCACACCGCCCCGCCGGCAGCATTAGATTGAACAGGTCTTCACGCAGCCGGTGTCCAGCCGGGTGCGCGGGGGCAGGGTTCCTCCGGGCGGTGGTTTCGCCCTTCTCCTCTATGGGTATGGTTTGGCCGGGCCGGCGTGCCCGGCTTTCTTTTACCTTGGCCGAAGCCTGTCTTCAGACCGGTGCGCCGTAGCCCTTGCCGTCGTTCAGGAAGCGCAGGATTACCGGCAGGCAGAGGTCGGGCTGGTCTTCATGGGCTTCATGGCCGGCAAACGGCAGGTTGAAAAGCTGCGCCTGCGGTAGCCGGGCGGCCAGCGTGAAGGCGGCTTCGCGACGGAACAGCGGGTCTTCGTCGCCCCGCATTACCAGTACCGGGCACTGGATGCGTGCCACTGCGTCGCCGGGATAGCCGGTTTCGCTGGCATCGGTCCACATCCGCACTGTGGCTTCCAGCAAGCGATCGAAGTCCGGCTCCGGGTTGATCTGCTGGTAAGTGGCATGGCTGTCCGGAAACTTCTGTCGCCACCCTGCCCCGGTCAACCCCCGGAACAGCGCCTGATCCTCGGCATGGTTCTTCCAGTCCCAACTACCTCCAATGGCTACCAGCCGTTCCACCACATTGCGCCGCAGGGCCAGCCGGTAACCGAGCGTGCCGCCGTCACTGAAGCCGATGATCCGCACCGGTCCGGTCTGCAGGTGATCCAGCAGTGCCGCCACGTCCGCTTCCAGACGCTGATAAGTCAGGCGGCCATCGCCTAGGGTGGAACGGCCATGGCCGCGACTGTCGATGCCCAGCACACGAAAATGCCCCGCGAGTGCCGGCAGGATGTGGTTGAAGCCTTCGATCGATCCCATGCCTCCATGCAGCAGCACCAGCCAAGGGGCGCTGCCGGGACCGTGCTGTTCGTAGTAGAGCCGGGCTCCGTCGTGGGTGAAGAAACTGCCGGATGTGTGATCGAATGAGTTCATGGTGGGGTCCTCCGAAATGGCCTGTCCTACCGCCTGCAAGGCGTGCGCCACCCCCGGCAGCCGCGCACGCTGGTGAGGACCCAAGCGCCGGTTCATAATCTTTTGCTATTGCTGCGGCCCGCAGGCCACGGCAATTCCGGACAGCCCGCCGGGTGGTCACGGCCCCTTAACGGTGCCGCAGGGCACCCGGCAGGCCCTTTCCGGACTTTGTGCCCAGGGCATTCAAACAGTCGGCGGGCAGACCGCCCCTTTCGGAAAGATACAGCGGATGAATTCGATGAATACCCTGCGTTCCCTGCTTCAGGACGCCCAACCCCAGCTGCTGGAGCAGTGGCTGGCCTATCAGCTGCAGTTGCCCGCCTCCCGCCGCGGCAGCCTGCGTGAAGGCGAGCTGCGCGAACAGTCGCGCCAGTTCCTGAGCCGGTTTATCGAGGCGGTTGGCCGAAGCGAGGGAGGGAACATCCAGGAGGAGGCCTAGGCCGAGGTGCGCGACCTGCTGACCGCGCTCTCCAAAAGCCGGGCCCAGCAGGGTTTCGCCCCCACCGAAACGGCACTGTTCGTGTTTTCGCTCAAGCAGCCGATGTTCGAACATCTGAGCGGCAGCGGCGAAGCGGGCAACGATGTGCTTGACCGGGTTTGGCGGCTCAATCGCCTGCTGGACGACCTGGGCCTCTACACCACGGAAATGTACCAGCGCGGCCGCGAGAGCATCATTCAGAAACAGCAGCAAGAGCTGCTGGACCTGTCCACGCCGGTGGTCAAGCTGTACGAGCAGATCCTGGCGCTGCCGCTCATCGGTACGCTCGACAGCGAGCGTACCCAGGTGGTGATGGAAAACCTGCTGGACGGCATCATCGCGCATGAGGCGCGCATCGCCATCATCGATATTACCGGCGTGCCGGCAGTGGATACCCTGGTGGCGCAGCACCTGATGAAGACGATCGCCGCAGCGCGCCTGATGGGCGCCGAGTGCATCCTCAGCGGCATCCGGCCGCAGATCGCCCAAACCATCGTCCACCTCGGCGTGGATCTGGGTGACATCATGACCAAAGCCACCCTGGCCGATGCGCTGGTGATGGCGTTGCAGCGTACCGGCCATGTCGTCGTGCGCAAACAGGGCTGACGGAGGCTGCGGTGAGCGAACGTATTCCGATCCTGAAAATGGGGCCGTTCCTGCTCGTCACCATCCAGGTGGAGCTGCACGACCAGCTGGTGCTGACACTGCAGGACGACCTGACCGAGCAGGTGGCGCGCCACCGGGCTCAGGGGGTGATGATCGACATATCCGCCTTGGACATCGTGGATTCCTTCATCGGTCGGACACTGGCACACATTGCCTCGCTTACCCGCCTGCTGGGGGCCTCCACCGTGCTGGTGGGCATGCGACCAGCGGTGGCCATCACTCTGGTGGAGTTGGGGCTGACCCTGCCCGGCATCCGCACCGCCCTGAATGTCGAGCGTGGCATGGAGCTGTTGCAGCGGCTCGTAGAGACAGACCCTGCGGCGGGGTCGCCAAGCGATGCGTGCTGAACAGCTGCCGATACGCAGCCCCGACGATGTGGCGCGCGTCCGCCAGGCAGTACGCAGCCGGGCCCAGGCGATGGGCTACAGCGTGGTGGAACAGACCAAGCTGGTGACCGCCGCCAGCGAGCTGGCGCGCAACACCCTGGTGTATGGACTGGGGGGCTCGGTGGAAATGCAGGAACTGGAAGACGGCTTCACCCAAGGGCTGCAGCTGGTGTTCGAAGACCAGGGGCCCGGCATCGACGATCTGGATCAGGCACTCACCGATGGCTTCACCACCGGCGGTGGCATGGGGCTGGGGCTGAGTGGCTCGCGGCGCCTGATGAGCGAGTTCGACATTCAGTCCACCCCCGGTGCAGGCACCCGGGTAGCGGTGGTGCTGTGGAAGCGGGCGGGTGCACGCCGATGATCGAGGGGCTTGAAGCCACCCATGTGGCCGAGGCCCGGCGCTATGCCGCTCGAGTGGGGGACGGCCTTGGCTTTGACGAGGCCGCGCTTGCCCAGATCAAGATGGTGGCGAGTGAAATGGCCTCCAACCTGATCAAGCATGGCGGAGGCGGGGTATTCCTGGCACAACCCTTGCCCGGCGCACGGGGTGCGGGGCTGGAGCTCCTTGCGCTGGACCGCGGCCACGGTATGCAGGAAGTGACGCGCTGCCTGACCGACGGCTACTCCACCGCGGGCACCCTCGGCCTTGGGCTGGGCACCATCGTCCGCCAGTCAGGGTTGGCCGAAATCTATACCCGTCCGGAGGCGGGCACGGCGGTGGTGGCCCACTTTTTTCGCCCGGAGGCGGCGCGTACGCCACGCGGCCCGGACTGTGGGGCGGTATGTGTGCCCAAGCCTGGCCAGGACGCCTGCGGCGATGCCTGGGCGCTGCGTCATGAACACGGTATCAGTTGGCTGCTGGTGACCGATGGTCTGGGCCATGGTCCGCTGGCTGCCAGTGCCAGTCAGACGGCGCTGGACGCCTTCTTTGGCTGGCGCCCCACCCGCCCCTCGGATGGTTTGGCGGTGCTGCACCAGGCGCTGCGTGGTACACGCGGCGCGGTGGCCGGCCTGGCCGCGCTGGAGCACGCCAGCGGCACGCTGCGCTACGCCGGGGTGGGCAACATCGCCACCCACCTGTGCCAGGACGACGCCTGCCGGAGCGTGCTGTCGTATGACGGCACGCTGGGCTATCAGGTGCGCAGCATTCGCGAGCACAGCTACCAGATAGCCGAAGGCGGCCTGGTGGTGATGCACAGCGATGGCCTGAGCAGCCGCTGGAACCTCACCCAGCGGCCGGGGCTGTTTTCGGCGCATCCGGCCCTGGTGGCCGGCTGCCTCTATCTTGACTACACCCGCGACACGGACGATGCCACCGTGGTCGTGCTGAGGCGTACCTCCTGATGAAGACCGATCTTCTGCATGCGCGCATCCGTAACGAGATGGACGTCGCCTGGGTGCGGCGCAGAGCGCGGCAGATCTGCGACCTCCTCGACCTGGACCATACCGGTGCCACGCGCTTTGCGACAGCGGTGTCCGAAATCTCACGCAATGCGTGGGTGCACGGCGGGGGTGGCAGCGTCACCTTCTCGCTGGAGGACACCCCCGTCCCGCTGGTGTGCGCGCGCATCGTCGACGAAGGGCCAGGCATCCGCGACTATGTGCCGCGTGTGGGGCGGCGGGGTCGGCTGCAGCGCGACGAAGGCACCGTGGGGCTGTACGGCAGCGGCCGGCTGGTGGATGTCTTCGAACTGGACACCGCGCCCGGCGCCGGCACGCGCGTGCGGCTGGCCATGAAGCTGGACCCGGCGCGGGGTCTGCCCAGTCCGGAGGCGCTGACCCGTCTGGTGGACGGACTGGTGCGACAGCATAGCCACACCTTGGCCGAAGAGCTGGAAGTGCAAAACCGCGAACTGCTGCAAACCTTGGCCGAACTGCAGGAAAACCGTGCCCAGCTGGAAGAGCACCAGGCGCAACTGCAGGAGGCTGCACGGCGCAAGGACGAGTTCCTGGCCATTCTGGGGCACGAGCTGCGCAATCCGCTGTCCGCCATCTCCAATGCGCTGGCGGTCTACCGCATGGCCGGCGAGGGGGCTGCGCCGCGCGTGCTGGCGATCGTGGAGCGCCAGAGTCGTCAGCTCAACCGTCTGATCGATGACCTGCTGGACGTAGTGCGCATCGCCCAGGGGAAGATCAACATCCAGCTTGAGACCGTGGCCGCTGGCGAGATCGTGGCCGCGGTGGTGGAGATGAATGCCGGGCAGATCCAGGCCAAGCAGCAGGTGCTGGAGGTGGACGTGCCCGAGACCCCGGTCTGGCTACGGGCCGACCGGGTGCGTCTGGCCCAGGCGCTGGGCAACCTGCTCAACAACGCCAGCAAGTTCACCCCGGCCGAAGGCCGCATCCGGCTGCTGGTGCGCACCGTTCATGGCCGCGTCATCTTCCGTGTGGAAGATAGCGGCATCGGGCTGGAGCCTGCAGCCATCCCGCAGATGTTTGAAATGTTCGTCCAGGGGCCAGCCTGCCGGGAGAATGTGAAGGCGGGCCTGGGGATCGGGCTGAACGTGGTGCGCAGCCTGGTGGCGCTGCATCATGGCACGGTCGAGGCCTGTAGCGACGGCCCCGGCAAGGGGGCTACCTTCGAGATCGCGCTTCCGTTGGCCGAAGGACAGGGCACCGGCGACGCCGACGCCGAGGGGACGCCTGCGGCCGTCAGCACGCGCCAGCGGGTGATCGTCGTGGACGACAACCGCGATTCGGCTGATGGTCTGGCGATGTGCCTGCAGCTTTGGGGGTACGAAGTTGCCACTGCCAGCGATGGCGAGGCTGCGCTCGCCCTGTGCCGTGCCGACCCGCCGCAAGTGATGGTGCTGGACATCAACCTGCCGGGCATGAGCGGCATCGAACTGGCGCGTGCGGTGCGGGGCAGCGTATCGCCACCGCCGCTGATGGTGGCCCTGAGCGGTTACAGCAAGGACCACAGCGGCCTTTCGGCCAACGATGGCCTGTTCGATCACCATCTGCTCAAGCCGTTCTCCCCACGTGCGCTGCGCAGCCTGCTGGCCCAGCCGGCAGCCCCGGCCGGGGAGGTCTGAAGCCGGCAGGCATTGCCGCTGCCAAGAAACCGATGTGTTTCTGTAACAGGGAGGCTGTCATGCCGATCAATACCGTTTATGCTGCATCCGAACCCACGGCCGAGGCGGTGGCGGCCCTGCCGGGGCCGGTGCTGCTGGAGTTTGGCGCGCCGTGGTGCGGCCATTGCCAGGGCGCGCAACGTCCCTTGGCCGAAGCATTGTCCGGGTTCCCCGAGGTGGCGCACCTCAAGATCGAAGATGGCCGGGGTCGACGCCTGGGGCGCGCCTTCAGGGTCAAGCTGTGGCCCACGCTGGTGTTCCTGCAGGATGGCCAGGAAGTGGCCCGCCTCGTCCGTCCCACCGAGACCGGACCGATCCGCGACGCGTTGTCGGCGCTGTCCCGGCGCTAGCTGCGCCCGTTCCATCGTATCCTGTGCTCCGCTCCCGTCCCTCGGGGGCGGGGCACCTGTTCTTTAACGGAGTCTCCCGTGTACCGTTTCTTTGAAAGACTGCTGCATCCTTACCCGTCCCAGGCGCCCGAGCTGCCGCCCAAAGGGCTGTTCGCCTTCCTGTGGGCCAGCACGCAGGGGCTGCGCCCCTACATTTTGTCGATGACGCTGCTGACCGCGCTGATCGGCGCTTTTGAAGCCTTGCTGTTCAGCATGCTCGGCAATGTCGTGGACTGGCTGAGTGAGGTTGCCCCATCGCGGCTGTGGGCCGAGCAGAAGGGGCCACTGCTGCTTCTCGCGGCTATCCTGCTGTTCAGTCCGGTGTTAATCGCGCTGCAGACGATGGTGAAGCACCAGACCCTGGCGGGCAACTTTCCCATGCGGCTGCGCTGGAACTTCCACCGGTTGATGCTGGACCAGAGCATGGGCTTCTATCAGGACGAGTTTGCCGGCCGTATCGCCGCCAAGGTGATGCAGACCGCGCTCGCGGTGCGCGACACCATTCTGATCCTCACCGATATCCTGGTGTTCGTGGTCATCTACTTCGTCACCATGGCCATCGTGGTAGGCCGCTTCGATACCTGGCTGTTGGTGCCTTTCCTGCTGTGGCTGGTGGCCTATGCCGCGGCGGTGGCCTACTTTGTGCCCCGTCTGGGCAGGATGGGCGCGCGTCAGGCCGATGCCCGCTCGCTGATGACCGGCCGCATCACCGATGCTTACACCAATATCGCCACCGTCAAACTCTTCTCCCATTCACGCCGTGAGGCAGACTACGCCCGCGCCGCGATGCAGGACTTCATGGTCACCGCCTACGGGCAGATGCGGCTGGTCAGCGGTTTCGAGATCGTGAACCATCTCCTGAGCATGCTGCTGATCGCCGGCACCGCCGGGGCGGCGCTGTGGCTGTGGACGCAGGGGCAGGTGGGCATGGGCGCGGTGGCCGCGTCCACCGCGATGGCGCTGCGCCTGAACGGCATCTCCCACTGGATCATGTGGGAGATGTCCTCGCTCTTCGAACAGATCGGGACCGTGCAGGACGGCATCAACACGCTGTCGCGTCCGCGCCGCATCGTGGACACGCCAAAGGCCGGCACGCTCGCCGTCCGTCGTGGGGAGATCCGCTTCGAGGATGTGTCGTTTGCCTACGGGGGCGAGCGCACGGTGATCGACCACCTCAACCTGACGATCCGCCCTGGCGAGAAGATCGGCCTCGTAGGCCGCTCCGGGGCCGGCAAGTCCACCATCGTCAACCTGCTCCTGCGCTTTTACGATGTGGAATCCGGCCGCATCCTCATCGACGGTCAGGACATCGCAACCGTGACGCAAGACAGCCTGCGTGCCCAGATCGGCATGGTGACGCAGGACACCTCGCTTCTGCACCGCTCGGTGCGCGACAACATCCTGTACGGACGCCCCGACGCCGGCGACGAGGCGATGGTGGCCGCAGCGCGGCGGGCCGAAGCGCACGACTTCATCCTGCGACTGACCGATGCCCGAGGCCGTAGCGGCTACGATGCGCATGTGGGCGAGCGCGGTGTGAAGCTCTCCGGTGGGCAACGCCAGCGGATCGCGATTGCGCGGGTGATGCTGAAGGATGCCCCCATCCTGCTGCTGGACGAGGCCACCAGCGCGCTCGACTCGGAGGTGGAGGCCGCCATTCAGGCCAGCCTCTACCGCCTGATGGAAGGCAAGACGGTGGTGGCGATTGCACACCGGCTGTCGACGATTGCCGCGATGGACCGGCTGATCGTACTCGACCAAGGGCGCATCGTGGAGGAGGGTGACCATGCCAGCCTGCTGGCACGCAACGGTCTTTACGCCCGGCTCTGGGCCCACCAGAGTGGTGGCTTTCTCGGAGAGGAAGTGGACGGGGACAGCGAATCTGCCAAGGATCGCCTCACCCCGGCGCGCTAAGGCGTCTGCTCACGGCGCAGGGGGGGCCGGCGATGCTCCGGTTGCATCGCCGAGCGCGCCTTCAACATACAGCATACGCACCAGCACCAGCACCGAAGCCGCCAGCGGTGCGGCCACCACGATGCCCATTGGTCCGGCCAGCACCCCCATCAGGAACTGCGCTGCGATAGTGACGGCCGGAGCCAGAGACACCATGCGCTTCTGCAGCATCGGAGTGACAAGGTATTCCTCGATGGCCTGTACGCCCAGATACATCGCCAGCACATAAAGCGCCTTGTCCGGGCCTTCGGCCAACCCCAAAAGCACCGGGGGGATCGCCGAGATCACCGGACCGATGGTGGGAACGAAGGTCAGCACGCCGGTAAAGAGCCCCAGCGCCAGCGCCAGCTCCACGTCCAGCAGCCACAGCCCGAGCGTAGTCAGCGAGCCGATCACCGCCATCGCCATCAGCTGGGCAGCCAGCCACTGACGCAGTGTGCTGCCCAGCGCCGCCAGTACCTCTTGCGTACGGGTGCGGTGCGCAGGGGGCACCAGATGCATCAGCCCACGCAGATACAGGGTGGGGCTGACGGCCAGGTAAAGCCCCAGCGCCAGGATGACCACCAGATTGACCAGCCCGCCGAGCGTGACCGAGAACATCGACGCGGCCGTGCTCAGGGCCTGGCCCGTGGGCAGCGCCGGCGTGCCGCCCGAAGCGGCAGGCGCCGCGCCTGTCAGGCTGGCCAAGCGCTGCCGCACCCCGTTCAGCCAAGGATAGTGTTCCATCTGTGCAACGAGGCCACGCAGTAGTTGTGGCATGCGCGACCAAAGTTCGCCCATTTGCTCGGAAACGCTGGGTGCCAGCGCGAGAAGAGCGGCAACCGCGCTCCCGGCCAGCCCGACCAGCACCGCAGTCAGCGCCCAACCGTAGCCCAGCCCGGTGCGGCTGCTCAGCCAGCCAGCCAAGCCGGACAAAAACAGGGCCAGCAGCACGCCGCAAAAGAGGACCAGCAATACGCTGGCTGCCTGCCACAGCAGGGCCAGCAGCATCACGCCGATGCACAGCATCAGTACCTGGAGGGCGCTTCGGCGCAGTACGCGCCTGGTAAGGGGATGGAAGGGCATGAGGGTTCCGCAGCGTGGACGACGGTGTCGAGGCCTGCCGGGCAATCTTCATTCCCGAACTCGCCTTCGGCCAACCTTGCGGCAGAGGGCTGCCACGCTGCCTTCACCAAAACCGAACGCTCGCTTAACATCTGCCGGTTATTCCTGACAGACCGTCCCGGCCCCGGCCGGGCACAGCATTGGCGGCCGCACGACGGCCGAGAGCAAGGGCCGTGTTCATGAACAGCAAGTCGGGTGCGTCACCCATCGACGAAACCAGCTTCCGCCGGGTGCTGGTACGCAACATCAGCCTGCCGATCATCCTGGGCCTGGTCAGTTCCGCCCTCTTCATCGGCATGATCTTTTACCTGATGTCTGCGAGCAGGCAGGTTACCCACAGCAGCCAGGTCATCGGCCGTGCGCAGCAGGTGCTGCGGCTGGCGATCGACGTGGAGACTGGCCTGCGCGGCTTCTTCATCACCGGGGAAAACAACTTCCTCGAACCCTACAACCGCGGCAATGCCCTCTTCACGCCCTCGCTGGCCGAACTGAAGGCCCTGGTATCCGATAATCCGGTCCAGATTCAGCGGCTCGAACGCATCAACATGCTGTACCAGCAATGGGGCAAGTTCGCGCGCGAAGGGATTGCCATCCGCCGCAGCGGGCAGGACGTGTCCACGCTGGTGGCCGCCGGCACCGGCAAGATGCTGACCGACTCCATCCGTCAGGAATTTGCCGACTTCGTCCAGATGGAGGAGCGGCTTAGCCTGGAGCGCATCGAGAACACCAACCACCTCATCACCTGGATGGTGGGTCTTACCCTGTTGTTCGGGCTGGTGACCGGGCTGTTGCTGGCTTACATGGGGCGGCGCGAACTGCTGCGCCTCTCCACGGTGTATGGCGACGCGCTGGATAAACAGAACGTCCTGAACGCCGAACTGGAGCAGCAGGCCTGGCTGCGCACCGGACAGATGCAGGTGGCCGAGCGCGTCATCGACCAGCGGTCGCTGTCGGAGCTGGCCGACAATGTGCTGCAGTTCTTCGCCGAGTACCTCGGCGCCTCCGTGGGCGCACTCTATCTGGTGGACGACGATAAACGCATCGAACGCATCGGCAGCTACGCGCTGCTAGAAGACGACCATGCCGCCCCCGGCCTCGTTAATGCGGGTGAAGGGCTGCTGGGCCAGGCTGTGACCGACAACCGGCTGGTGCAGCTGGACGAGGTGCCTGACAACTACCTCAAGGTGGGCTCCACCTTGGGCGACATGCCGCCGCGCACCGTGCTGATCGCTCCGATCGCAGCGGGCGAGACCGTCAACGCCGTGGTGGAACTGGGCTTCATGCAGGCGTTAACGCCGATGCAGGTGGAACTGGTGCGCCGGGTGTGCGACAAGGCGGCCAACGCGATCGAGGCCGCTCGTTACCGCCAGCGGCTGCAGTCCATCCTCAAGGAGACCCAGCATCTCAACGAGGAGCTGCAGGTTCAGCAGGAGGAACTCAAGGCTGCCAACGAGGAACTGGAGGAACAGTCGCGGGCGCTGCTCGAATCACAGGCACGGCTGGAAGGCCAGCAGACCGAGCTTGAGCAGACCAACGAACACCTGGAAGAACAGACCCGTCTGCTGGAGCGCCAGCGCGACGAGCTCAACCAGCGCAACCAGGCGCTCAACCACGCCCAGCGTCAGCTGGAAGAGCAGGCGAACGAGCTCAGACGGGCCAGCCAGTACAAGTCCGAGTTCCTGGCCAACATGTCGCATGAACTGCGCACGCCGCTCAACAGTTCGCTGATCCTGGCCAAGCTGCTGGCAGAAAATCCCAATGGCAACCTCAGCGAGGATCAGGTCCAGTTTGCCCAGTCGATCTACTCCGCCGGCAACGACTTGCTCAACCTGATCAACGACATCCTCGACCTTTCCAAGGTGGAGGCCGGCAAGCTGGAGATTCGCCCCGAGGCGTTCTCGCTGCCGCGTCTGGTGGACAGCCTGCGCAACCTCTTCCGTCCGCTCGCCGACGACAAGGGTCTGAGCTTCGAGGCTACCGTGGCCGAAGACGTGGCCCAGACGCTCTACACCGACAGCCAGCGTCTGGAGCAGATCCTCAAGAACCTGCTCTCCAACGCGGTGAAGTTCACCGATACCGGCAGCGTGCGGCTGGCCGTCAGCCGCGATGATGACGGACGTATCCGCTTTGCCGTCAACGACTCGGGGATCGGCATCCCGCCCGAGCAGCAGTCGATCATCTTCGAAGCCTTCCGCCAGGCCGACGGCACCACCAACCGCAAGTACGGCGGCACCGGACTCGGCCTGTCAATCTCGCGCGACCTGGCCCGCCTCCTGGGCGGCTCGATCGAGGTGGACAGTCAGCCCGGCCGTGGCAGCACCTTCACGTTGACGCTGCCTGAAAGCTATACCGAAGTGGACCCGACGCCGCCGGCACATGTGGTCGAACCCACGCCCCGTCCGGAGCGCCCGGCGCTGGTGCAGCCGCTCTCGCCGGTCCGGCCTGCCGTCCCCGAGACACGTCCGCGCCCGGTGCCGCCGGTGTTCAACGACGACCGCACCCATCTGGCCGGCAGTGGGCGCACGGTGCTGGTGATCGAGGACGAGCCGCAGTTCGCCCAAGTGCTCTACGACCTGGCACACGAGCAGAACTACAAGTGCATCGTGGCGCAGGGCGCCGACGAGGGCTACCAGATGGCGCAGGAGTTCACCCCGGACGCCATCCTCCTGGACATGAAGCTGCCGGACCACTCCGGGCTGACGGTGCTGGAGCGGCTCAAGCAGAATCCCAAGACCCGTCACATCCCGGTGCATGTGGTGTCAGCCGAAGACCGGGCCGAAACCGCGCTGCATCTGGGGGCGGTGGGTTACCAGCTCAAGCCGGTAACCCCGGACGACATCCGCGCCGCCTTCGCCCGTCTGGAAGCCAAACTGTCGCAGAAGGTGAAGCGGGTGCTGCTGGTGGAGGACGACCCACGCCAGCGCGAGAGCGTGTCGCGCCTGATCGCCGACACCGACGTGGAGATCGTGGCTGTGGCCTTGGCCGAAGACGCACTCACCCAGCTGCGTACCAACGTCTTCGACTGCATGATCATCGACCTGGTGCTGCCCGACATGCAGGGCAGTCAGCTCCTGGAGCGGATGACGCATGAGGACATCTGCTCCTTCCCGCCGGTGATCGTGTACACCGGGCGCGAGCTGTCGCGCGAGGAGGAAGCCCAGCTGATGCGCTACTCCCGCTCGATCATCATCAAGGGTGCGCGCTCGCCGGAGCGCCTGCTGGACGAGGTGACGCTGTTCCTGCACCGCGTGGAGGCCGATATGCCACCGGAGCGCCAGCGCATGCTCAAGGCCGCGCGCAACCGGGAGCGTGCCTTCGAAGGACGCACCATCCTGGTGGTGGACGACGACGTGCGCAACATCTTTGCCCTGACGAGCGCGCTGGAGCAGAAGGGGGCGCAGGTAGAGATCGGCCGCAATGGCCGCGAGGCCCTGGAGAAGCTGGACGGCGGCCGCCCGATCGACCTGGTGCTGATGGACATCATGATGCCGGAGATGGATGGCTACGAGGCGATGCGCGCCATCCGCAAGAACCCGCGTCTGGCCAAGCTGCCGATCATTGCCGTGACCGCCAAGGCCATGAAGGACGATCAGGAGCGCTGTCTCGAGGCTGGCGCCAACGACTACCTGGCCAAGCCGATCGAGCTTGACCGTCTGCTGTCGCTGATCCGTGTGTGGCTGCCTCAACTGGAGCGGGCGTGAGTCTCTACCCCGAGAATTTTCAGATCGAGATCCGCCTTCTCATCGAAGCGATCTACCTGAAATACAACCACGACTTCCGCAATTACTCGCCGGCGTCGCTACGCCGGCGCGTGGCATACGCACTGCAACAGTTTGGCTGCCAGACGGTGTCGGCGCTGCAGGAAAAGGTACTGCACGACCCGGACGCCTTCATGCGGCTGCTGCAGATCCTCACGATCCCGGTCAGCGAGATGTTCCGCGATCCCACCTATTTCCTGGCGCTGCGCCAGCATGTGGTTCCGATGCTGCGCACCTA
The DNA here is from genome assembly GCA_004346645.1 of Gulbenkiania mobilis. Classification (GTDB taxonomy): domain Bacteria; phylum Pseudomonadota; class Gammaproteobacteria; order Burkholderiales; family Chromobacteriaceae; genus Gulbenkiania; species Gulbenkiania mobilis. The sequence continues at coordinate 137,884 of SMDA01000004.1, read as the reverse complement.
TCCGTCGCTGAAGGTCTGGATAGCCGGCTGCAGCACCGGCGAGGAGGTGTACTCGATGGCCATCCTGCTGCATGAAGAAGGCCTGCTGGAACGCACCATCCTCTACGCGACCGACATCAACCCGCAGAGCCTGGAGAAGGCGGAACGCGGCATCTACAGCGCGGACAGCGTGCGCAAGTTTACGCAGAACTACCAGAAGGCAGGGGGCAAGCGGGCGTTTTCGGATTACTACACCGCCGCCTACAACTCCGCCATCATGGACAAGTCGCTGCGCCAGAACGTGACCTTCGCCGACCACAGCCTGGCCACCGACAGCGTGTTCTCGGAGACGCATTTCGTTTCCTGCCGCAATGTGCTGATCTACTTCGACCGTGCCCTGCAGGACCGGGCCTTCGGCCTCTTCCACGAATCGCTGTGCCGCCGGGGCTTTCTGGGGCTGGGCGCCAAGGAGACCGTACAGTTCTCGGCCTATGCGGAACTGTTCGAACCCGTGGTGCGCGAAGACCGTATTTTCCGCAAGAAATGACTACGGCCGCGCCCACTTCCGCCCCCCGCCCCGCCCGCCGCTTTGCGGTGGTGGTGATCGGTGCCTCTGCCGGGGGTATTGAGGCGCTGGGCACGGTGCTGCCGATGCTGCCCAAGCACTACACTCTGCCGGTGGTGGTGGTGCTGCATCTGCCAGCCGACGAGCCCAGCCTGCTGGCCGAGGTGTTCTCGTACAAGGTGGGGTTGGCCACCAAGGAAGCAGACGAGAAGGAACGCCTGCAGCCGGGCGTGATCTATTTCGCACCACCGAGCTACCATCTGCTTCTGGAGGCGGACGGTACCTTCGCCCTCAGCACCGAGGAGCCGGTGCACTTTTCCCGGCCCTCGATCGACGTGCTGTTCGGGTCGGCCGCGGACGCCTATGGCGAGCGTGCGGTGGGTGTGCTGTTGACGGGCGCCAGCCAGGACGGCGCTCGCGGGCTTCTGGCCATCCGCGAGGCGGGCGGCCAGACCCTGGCACAGGACCCGGCCGAAGCCATGATTTCCATCATGCCGGCCGCGGCGGTGGAACTGGGCGCTGCCCGGGCCGTGTTGCCGCTCAAAGACATCGGCCGCTTTCTGGCCGGGCTGGAAAAGGAAGCGTAATGCCCCACAGAGAAAAGACCCGCATCCTTCTGGTCGACGACGTCCCGGAGAACCTGCTGGCGCTGGAGGCCCTGATCCGGCGCGACGATGTGGTGGTGCACAAGGCGGCCTCGGGCGATGCGGCGCTGGAGCTGCTCCTGGCGCACGATTTCGCCCTGGCCATCCTGGACGTGCAGATGCCGGGCATGGACGGCTTCGAGCTGGCCGAATTCATGCGTGGCACAGAGAAGACCAAGCACATCCCCATTGTGTTCGTGACGGCGGGGGGGCGTGAGCTCAACTATGCCTTCAAGGGCTATGAGAGCGGAGCGGTGGACTTCCTGCACAAGCCGCTGGACGCCCATACGGTCAAAAGCAAGGTCAACGTGTTCGTGGACCTCTACCGGCAGAGTAAGGTGCTCAAGCACCAGCTGGAGACGCTGGAGAGGAACCGGCAGGAACAGGAAGCGCTGTTGCAGGAGCTGACCGAGACCCAGGAGGAGCTGCGCAAGGCAATTACCATCCGCGACGAATTTATGTCCATCGCCTCGCACGAGCTCAAGACTCCGCTCACATCGCTCAAGCTGCAGATCCAGCTGCGTCAGCGCTACCTCAAGAAGGGCGATGCCTCCGCCTTTACCATCGACAAGATCGCCAAGATGGTGGAAAGCGACGATCGGCAGATCCAGCGCCTGATCCGGCTGATCGACGACATGCTCGACATCTCGCGCATCCGCTCCGGACGCCTGACGGTGCACCCGGCCACCTTCGACCTGAGCGAACTGGTGCATGATGTGGTGGACCGTTTCAGCGAACAGCTGGCCGCAGCGGGCTGCACGGTAACGCTGACCGTGCCCGGGCCCGTCGTGGGTTACTGGGACCATTTTCGCGTGGAACAGGTGGTGATCAACCTGCTGACCAATGCCATGCGCTATGGGGCGGGCAAGCCGGTGACCATCGTACTGGAGGCGGGTGACGGACGGGCGCGGCTCTCGGTGCGTGACGAGGGCATCGGAATTGCTGAAGAACATCAGGCGCGCATCTTCCAGCAGTTCGAGCGGGTGGTTTCCGCCTCGCAGATCGGCGGACTGGGGCTGGGCCTGTACATCGTAGACCAGATCGTACGGGCCCACGGCGGCAGCATCCGGGTGGAAAGCGCACTGGGCAAGGGCTCGACCTTCATCGTGGAGCTGCCCGTAGAAGGGAATAGGGCATCGGATGCAAGCTAATACGTTGTTGATCGTCGAGGACGACCCGGACATCCGGGCATGTCTTGAGGAAATCATGGTCAGCGAGGGGTTCGAGGTGCTGACTGCGGCGCATGGGCGTGAAGCGCTGCAGGCGCTTCAGAGCGCGCAGACCCTGCCTGCGCTGATCCTGCTGGACCTGACGATGCCGGTGATGGATGGCCCGCAGTTCTTGGCAGAGCTGGCCAGCGGCCGCTGGCCCGAGGCGTGGCAGCGCATCCCCGTGCTGGTGCTCACCGCCATCAGCGAGCCCTTCCTGGCAGGCGGCGTGGCCGAGGTGGTGCGCAAGCCGGTGGATATCGGCGTGCTGATCGATGCGGTAGCGCGCCACTTACCGGTGAGCCTGTCATGAGCGGCTGGTCGGGGGACGGAAATACGGGCATGCGTGAAGAACATACTCTGCGGGGGGCATCGATCCTGGTGGTCGACGACGACCTCGACATCCTTGAACTGCACAAGTCGGTGCTGGAGATGGAAGGCTATGCGGTACACACTGCCGCGAGCGGCAGCCGCGCGCTGCAGGTGCTGGACGACATCGAGACGCCAGATCTCATCCTGCTGGACTTCCGTATGTACGACATGACCGGGGTCGATTTCCTGGCCCGGTTGGAAGTGGAGCACCCGCAGCTATTGGACCAGACACCGGTGGTCTTCCTGACCGGCATGGACAGCGTGCCGCCCAGCCGGGCAGCCGGGTTCATACGCAAGCTGACCGACCTGGACCGTTTTATCGAGCTGGTGCACGAGTACGCCAGCCGCCGCCACTGACGCCTCGCCTCCTGATGCCCATGACAAAGCCCGGCCTGAGCCGGGCTTTGTCATGGGCAGGGTTGGCCGAAGCGGGTTCGGCCAACCCTGCCGTGCTCCTTACTTGGCCGGGTGAGCAGCCATCCACGCCTTGAGGAAGGCGATTTCCTTCTCCTGCGCGGCAATCACCTCCTCGGCCAGCTTGCGCAGCTCCGGGTCCTTGCCGTACTGCAACTCTACACGGGCCATGTCCACCGCCCCTTGGTGGTGCGGTACCATGCCGGCGGCAAAGTCATAGTCGGCGTTGCCGGTATACGGGATCGCCATGCCCTGCATCATGCCGCGATGGGCGGCCAGGTAACCCTGGGTGGACGGAGTCTGCGCCCCCTGGGGCATCGCCATGCCATGCATCGGGTGCGCGCCGCCCTGCATCATCGGGCAGGCTGCCGGGGCTGCAGGGGTGGCGGCCTGCGCAGCCGAAAGGGAGAGGGTGGCAACAGCGGCCAGCATCAATAGTGTTTTCATTTCGGTTCTCCTGCAGGCTGCCCCAGGCAGCCTGCGCAATGGGTCATGGCAAAAGACATTACGGCGTCAGCGCGAGGCATATACCTGCCGGCGGCCGTCACGGTCGAAGGCGATCACCTTGTACGGCTGGTGTGTCGGGCTCTCCATGCCGGGGCTGCCCGGCGGCATGCCTGGCACCGCCAGACCAGCGATCCTGGGTTTTTCCTTCAGTACGCGCGCCACCAGGTCGGACGGGACATGGCCTTCGAAGACATAGCCACCGACCACGGCCGTATGGCAGGAGCGCAGGTCTGCCGGGACGCGGTAGCGGTCCTTCAGGGCAGACATGTTGGCATCGGCGCGGGTTTCCAGCGCAAACCCGCCTTTTTTCATGTGTTCGTTCCACGCACCGCAGCAGCCGCAGTTCGGGTCCTTGTAGAGGGTGCCGGGCGTTGCCGCCCAAGCGGGCAGGGCCAGCGCAGCAAGCAGCGCCAGACCTCCCCGGGTCAGATAAGACATGATGTTCTCCGGTCGATAGGAATAGGCAGCCGGCGTCAGCCGGTGTCGTCGTTCAGACGAGGCCGCGGGGCGGCGGGACCGGAGGCGGGGTGTCGCGCGAAGCGACCGGAAGGCAGACATGGCCGGCGTGCACCGGCTTGAGCGGTGCCGCAGGCAGGGTGATCGCCGCCGGAGGTGTGGCGGCCGGCAGCTGGCAGCAGGCCGAGGCCCCCTGTGTGGCGCTGTGATCGGCGGTATGGGCCGATGGGCAGTCCGGAGCGGGGCGGCTATCGTGGCACGAGGTGGGCGTGCTGGCGGAGGCGGCAGGCAGCGCCAGACCGGCCTGCGGTAGCAGGACCAGACTGAACAGCAATACCAGCATCTTGAGGAACGCCACGGGGCCACTCCGCCATGTCAGGATAGACGCTATCCTAGCACACTCCTGCATACCCGCCAGGGGTAAAGTCCGGCAACGCTTGATCCAGCGCAGCCCTTGGTGAAACGGGTCAGAGCCGGTCGTAGGCAGGATGGTTGGGGGGCACCAGTTCTTCGACCAGAAAGTCGATGAAGGCGCGCACCGCCGGCACCAGCCCCCGTCGGGAAGGAAACACCGCATGCAGAATGCCGCCAGGAAGCTGGTACTCCGGCAGTAGCGCCACAAGCCGGCCGGCGGCCATGGCTTCGTGGCAGACCAGCGTTGGCAGGGCACCGATGCCGATGCCAGCCTCTGCGGCAGCAGACAGCAGCACCAGGTCGTCGCCCATCAGGCGCGGGCTATCAAAGGTCAGCGTCTGGGTGGTACCGGTAGGGTCGGTCAGGACGATGCTGGTACGGTTATCCGGGCGGCTCATGGCTACCACCGGCATGGCCAGCAGGTCTTCGGGCCGGCGCGGCATGCCGTGGGTGGCCAGCAGTGCCGGGCTGGCCACGAGCGCGTAACCACTGATGCCCAGGCGCCGCGCCACCAGGCTGGCGCTGTCCTCCATCTGCGGGCGCACGCGCAGTGCCACGTCCACCCCTTCTTCGAGCAGGTCCACCCGGCGGTTGGTGATCTCCAGCCATACCTTCACTTGAGGGTTGCGCTGCATGAAGCCTGGCAGCACCGGTGCCAGCAGTGTCTTGCACAGCAGTTCCGGGCAGCTGACACGCACCACGCCGCGTGGCTCCGCGCGTGCCCGATCGATGGTTTCCTGTGCGGCCTCGGCTTCGGCCAGCATGGCCTGGCAGTGGCGATAGTACTGGGTGCCCAGATCGGTCAGTGCCAGCTTGCGGGTGGTGCGATGCAGCAGCCGCACCCCCAGCCGCTCCTCCAGTTCGGCCACCCGCCGGGAGAGCCGGCTCTTGGGCACGCCCAGAGCCCGGCCGGCTGCCATGAAGCCGCCGTACTCTACCACCTTGGCGAAATAGTAGAGGTCGTTCAGATCGCTCATTAGGATTGTCCTGATGATGGAACAATGTTTCCGATTCTAACCATCTAGTCGCAGGGCGTGCAGTTTCTTATGCTCAATCCTGTCAATCGCCATCATCCAATAAGGAACCGCCATGCATATCCTTCACCTCGACTCCAGCGTACTGGGCGGCCAGTCGGTCACCCGTCTCCTCACCGGCGCCCTGGTCGACGCCCTGCGCCGTGCCCATCCGCAGAGCGAGATCAGCTACCGCGATCTGGCCGCCGAGCCGATCACCCACCTGTCTGGGGAGATCCTGGGAGCCAACTTCACGCCGGAAGCCGAGTGGAATGATGTCCAACGCCGTGAGAAAGCGTGCACCGAAACCCTGCTCAACGAGTTCCTTTCGGCCGACGTAGTGGTGATCGGCGCGCCGATGTACAACTTCTCCATTCCCTCACAGCTGAAGGCCTGGATCGACCGCGTGGCCGCTGCCGGCCGCACCTTCAAGTACACCGAAGCCGGCGCGGTGGGTCTGGCTGGGGGCAAGAAGGTCTACATCGTTTCCGGCCGCGGCGGCGTCTACAGCACCGGTCAGGGTCAGCTGATGGACTTTCAGGAAGACTACCTCAAGACCGTGCTGGGCTTTCTGGGCATCACCGACATCGAGGTGGTGCGGGCCGAAGCCGTTAACATGGGACAGGCTCAGCGTGAAGCGGCCATCCGCACCGCCCAGGACGTCATCGCCACCTTGGCGGTTTGAGGCGGACACTGCATCATCCCCAAGGCGCGGAAGGGTTCCGCGCCCTTTTTCTTTCCGGAGGAGCCGATGGCTGCACACCATTACCTGATCAGTGTCACCGACCTGGACGATGTGGCGCGGGCGCCGCTGGCGTTCGAGTCGGCGTGCCACGACGACATGCTGGCGATCGTGGAACGCCTGCGTGGTCTGGGTCGCTTCGAGAACGACGAGGCCGCCGCGCTGGCGGTAGGCCTGAAGCTGCTGGGCGAAGTGGTCCTAGCGCACCGCAAGGACCCGCTCTTCGCCCCCTTGGCCGAAGACGCGCTGGGGGACTTTATCAAGAGGCTGAAGGCGGCTGGACAGGGCAAAGCTGCAGCGAGCGCCATGCCCGAGGCCTGAGCAGCCTGCGGATAGCATGCCGGTCGTCTGCAGTGTCGGCTACGGCTTGGCTTTGGCGTGGCCAGCCCCAACTGGAGCACATGCAGGCTGAAACGGGACATTTCACATGGATGCACTGGCATTGATCGGCGAGCGCCGGATCGACGAGGCGGTGGAGCGGGGCGACTGGAAGAGCCTGGCGTGCGCCGGACAGCCCCTGCCGGAGGACGATGCCCCGGCGGGGCTGATGCCAGACGAACGGATGGCTTGGCGCCTGTTGCGAACGATAGGGGCGGCCCGCCCATTGGACGACATGCGACGTCTCCTCGCGGGCGGGCCCGGTGGCGTGGCCGAGTCCGACCAAAGAGCGTGGCTGCCCCAAGTGCTGGCGCGACCGGACACCGCACCTTCGGCCGCGGCGCGCTACGCCCGGGCCCTGTGGCTGTTGCACCGTTTGCGCGGTTGACGCTCGGGCGCAGGCACGGTTGGCCGAAGGCTTTCGCCCGGCCGGCGCGCTGTCAGACCCAGTCGCGCGCGGGCAGGAAGCGCTCGGTCAGGGCTGCTTCCGGGCTGCCCGGCTCCGGCTGGTAGCCATATTCCCACCGTACCAGCGGGGGCATCGACATCAGGATGGATTCGGTGCGGCCGCCGGTCTGCAGGCCGAATAGCGTGCCACGGTCCCACACCAGGTTGAACTCCACATAGCGTCCGCGCCGGTACAACTGGAACTGACGTTCGCGCTCCCCCCACGGCGTGTTCTTGCGCCGCGCGACGATCGGCAGGTAAGCGTCCAGATAACCGTTGCCCACCGCCTGCAGGAAGGCAAAGCAATGCTCGAAGTCAGGCCGGTTCAGATCGTCGAAGAACAGTCCGCCCACCCCGCGCGCCTCGTTGCGGTGCTTGAGGAAGAAGTACTGATCGCACCACTTCTTGTAGGCAGGGTAGGTTTCCGGCCCGAAGGGTGTGCACAGGTCGCGTGCCACCGTGTGCCAGTGCACCGCATCCTCCTCGAAGCCGTAGTAGGGTGTCAGGTCGAAGCCGCCGCCAAACCACCATACCGGTGCCTCGCCGTCCTTCTCCGCGATGAAGAAGCGCACGTTGGCGTGGCTGGTGGGCACATACGGGTTTTCCGGATGCACCACCAGTGACACGCCCATCGCCTGCCAGCGCCGCCCTACCAGTTCGGGACGGTGAGCGGTGGCCGACGGGGGCAGTGCATCGCCCGTGACGTGGGAGAAATTCACCCCGGCCTGCTCGAACACCGCGCCCTGGGCCAGCACGCGCGAGCGGCCGCCTCCACCGCCGGGGCGCATCCAGCGCTCCTCTGTGAAGCGGCGCTGGCCGTCGGCTTCTTCCAGGGCGTGGCAGATGCGGTCCTGCAGGTCGGTAAGAAAGTCTTGTACGCGGGCGGTATCGGGCGTCTGCATCGTGGTCGTCCAAGCGGATGGGCCGGACATTGTACCGCCGGTGCTGGCCGGTGGGAGGGGGGCGGGCTAGGATAGGCCGACCGGGCCGCCCCGTCTGGCTGGCGGCCGTCTCTGACCTTACCGGAGCCGCACCATGATCACACTGTATACCTGGGGTACCCCCAACGGTCGAAAGGTGTCTATCCTGCTCGAGGAACTCGGGGTGCCCTACCAGGTGAAGACTGTCGACATCACGCGCAACGAGCAGTTCGAACCCGCCTTCCTCGCCGTCAGCCCTAACAACAAGATCCCCGCCATCGTCGACGACGAAGGACCAGGCGGTACCCCGCTGGCGCTGTTCGAATCCGGCGCCATCCTTCAGTACCTAGCCGAGAAACATGGCCGCTTCCTGCCTGCCGAAGGGGTCGCCCGCTACCGGACGCTGCAGTGGCTGATGTTTCAGATGGGCGGGTTCGGGCCGATGCTGGGCCAGGCTCACCACTTCCTGCGCTATGCCCCCGAGCCGGTGCCCTACGCCCGAAAGCGTTATCACGACGAGACGCTACGGCTCTATGGCGTGCTCGACCGCCAGTTGGCCGAAGGACCGTACGTGTCGGGCGAGGCCTACACCATTGCCGACATTGCGCTCTATCCTTGGGTGGCCCGCCATGAATGGCATGCGGTGACGCTTTCCGCCTTCCCGGCCGTGGAGGCATGGTATCGCCGGGTGGGCGAGCGGCCTGCGGTGGTGGCCGGCATGCAGGTGCCGGCGGTGTGAAACTTGCTGCAGTGAGGGCTTGAGCCAGGTCAGGTGTCGGCAGGGAAGGGGCTGTCCCGTATTGCCACACCCGACTGTCACGGCAAGAATTGTCACGCACAACACCATCACCGCACTGCGGACTCAATCCTCCCTCTGACGCTCTTTCAGGAAGCAAGCATGTCAAACCTCAAAAACTGGCTGATCTGGCTTGTGGTGGCCGTCGCCGGTGCCGTGGCCTTCGGGGTCGTGGCGCTCGGGCGCGGCGAAACCGTCAACGCCGTCTGGCTTGTCGTCGCTGCCGTTTCGGTCTATCTCATCGCCTACCGGTTCTACAGCCGGTTTATAGCCCAGAGCGTGGCCGGGCTCGAGTTTGGCCGCATGACACCGGCCGAGCGCCACAATGACGGGCTGGACTACGTGCCCACCAACAAGACCGTGCTCTTCGGGCACCACTTTGCCGCGATTGCCGGGGCTGGCCCGCTGGTGGGCCCGGTGCTGGCCGCGCAGATGGGTTACCTGCCCGGCACGCTGTGGATCCTCGCCGGCGTGGTGTTCGCCGGCGCGGTACAGGACATGATGGTGCTCTTTCTCTCCACCCGCCGTGACGGCAAGTCGCTGGGTGACATGGTCCGCGCCGAGATGGGCGCGGTGGCCGGGCTGGTGGCCTCCATCGGCGTGCTGATGATTATGGTGATCATCCTCGCTGTGCTGGCGCTGGTGGTGGTCAAGGCCCTGGTCGGCAGCCCTTGGGGGACCTTCACCATCGCCATGACGATTCCGATCGCGCTGCTGATGGGGTTGTACACCCGCTTCATCCGACCGGGCCGCATCGGCGAGGTGTCGGTCATCGGCTTCATCCTGCTGATGCTGGCCATCGTCTATGGCGGTAAGGTGGCGGAGAACCCGACGCTGGCCCCGTATTTCACCTTCGATGGCACCGCGCTCGCCTGGGCGCTGATCCTGTACGGCTTTGTGGCGTCGGTGCTGCCGGTATGGCTGCTGCTGGCCCCGCGTGACTACCTCTCCACCTTCCTCAAGATTGGTACCATCGTCGGGCTGGCGCTGGGCATCGTGATCGTAATGCCCAGCCTGCAGATGCCGGCCGTCACCCGCTTCATCGACGGCTCCGGTCCGGTGTTCGCCGGCGGGCTGTTCCCCTTCCTCTTCATCACCATTGCCTGCGGCGCCGTGTCCGGCTTTCATGCGCTGGTGTCGTCGGGCACCACGCCCAAGATGGTGGAGAACGAGGTGCACATCCGTCCCATCGGCTATGGCGCCATGCTGATGGAGTCGTTCGTGGCGATCATGGCGCTGATTGCCGCCAGCGTGATCGACCCGGGGGTGTACTTTGCCATGAACAGTCCGGCCGCTGTGGTGGGCCACACCGTGCAGGAGGCCAGCCAGGTCATTTCCACCTGGGGCTTTGTCATCACCCCAGAGACGCTGGAGCAGGTGGCGCGTGACGTGGGCGAGACGTCCATCCTGTCCCGTGCCGGGGGCGCCCCGACACTGGCGGTGGGCATGGCGCACATCCTGCACCAAGTGATCGGCGGCAAGACGATGATGGCGTTTTGGTATCACTTTGCCATCCTGTTCGAAGCACTGTTCATCCTGACGGCCGTCGACGCCGGCACCCGTTCGCTGCGCTTCATGTTCCAGGACCTGCTGGGTACCTTCATCAAGCCGCTGGCCAACACCGAGTCGCTGGTGGCCAACCTGCTGGCCACTGCCTTGGCCGTGGCCAGCTGGGGCTACTTCCTGTACCAAGGGGTGGTGGACCCGCTCGGTGGCATCAACACCTTGTGGCCGCTCTTCGGCATTGCCAACCAGATGCTGGCAGGCATCGCGCTGATCCTGGCCTCGGTGGTGCTGGTGAAGATGAAGAAGGAGCGCTTCGTCTGGGTGACGCTACTGCCTGCCCTAGGGCTGCTGGTGGTGACGCTGACGGCCGGCTGGCAGAAGCTGTTCGACGCCAGCCCCAAGATCAGCTTCCTGGCCCATGCGTCCAAGTTCTCCGGCGCCGCGGCCAACGGAGAGGTGCTGGCTCCGGCCAAGACGCTGGAGCAGATGCAGCAGATTGTCTTCAACGACTATGTGGATGCGGTGCTGATCGGGCTCTTCATGTTCGTGCTGCTGGCGATGGTGGGCTTTGGCCTGCGCGTGGCCCGGCAGGCGCTGGCAGTCAAGTGGGCAACGGTCAAGGAAGTGCCCGCCCTTTACCGCGAGGAGGGTGGCCGTGCCTGACCGCCTGCTTCACCGGTTGACCGCCATGCTGCGACTGATGGTGGGCGTCAAGGATTATGACGCCTATCTGGCCCGTGCCCGCCGCTTCAACCCCGAGGCGCCGGTCATGAGCCGCGAGGAGTTCTTCCGTTACTGCCAGAAAGCCCGCTACGGCAGGGGCGGAGGTAAGTGCGCCTGCTAGCGGCGGCCTGATCCGCAAGGTTGGCCGAAGCCCTTGGCCGCCCGGACACCCCGGGCGGCTTTTGCTTGCAGTTCAAGGCATCAGCCGCAGCACGGTGGCATTGATCAGACTGCCACCTGCCACCAACCACAGGAACAGCACGGCGGCCAGCAGAAGGGGCCGAGGCCCCGCCAGCCGGAAGGCCGACAGGTGGGTGGTGAGCCCGAGTGCGGCCATCGCTGTGGCCAGCAACAGGTTGTCCAGCGTCACCAGGGTAGCGGTGACCGGTGCCGGCAGCAGCGCCAGCGAATTGAAGCCGGTCACGACCAGAAAGCCTAGGGCAAACCAGGGCAGGGCAATGCGCGCGCTCGGACGCTGTGCCCGGCTGGAGCGTCCGGCCAGCCAGGCCGACAGCAGCATCAGGAACGGGGCCAGCATCATCACTCGCAGCAGTTTTGTGATCACCGCGCTGGTGGCAGCGGTTTCGCTGATGGCGCGCCCGGCGGCCACCGCCTGGGCCACCTCGTGCACGGTGGAGCCGGTGAACATGCCGAAAGCGAAGTCGGAGATACCCCAGGTACTGCCCAGTGCGTGCAACACCGGATAGAGGAACATTGCCAGCGTGCCGAACACCACGACGGTGGACACCGCCACCGTCACCCGCTCCGGGGCGGCGCGCACCACCGGTTCGGTGGCGAGCACCGCAGCAGCCCCACAGATGGCGCTGCCGGCCCCAATCAGGATCACGCTTTCCTCGTCCACCCCCAGCAGGCGCCGCCCCACCTGCCAGGCGAGAAGAAAGGTACTGGACAGCACCAGCGCGTCGATCAGTACGCCCGCCCATCCCACGGTGGTTACGGCCTGGAAGGTCAGCCGGAAGCCATAGAGCACGATCCCCAGCCGCAGCAGCCGTGTCTTGGCCAGCGCTACCCCTGCGGTGCACATGCCCGCCAGCCTCGGGTAAACGGTATGGCCGAGCAGCATGCCGCCGAGAATGGCCAGAGTCAGGGCGGAGAGCCCTAGCGACTGCGGGCCGGGCAGCCGGGCCGACCAGTCTGCCAAGAGGGCGATCGCCACACTGAGCGACACCCCCGGTAAAACCAAGCGCAAAGCATTCATCGTTCTGTCCCTGATGGGCTTCCTCCCGGAAGCAGACAGCCAAGACGATACGCGGGCCGTTTAAATCAGAAAAACAGATAAAATTTCTTCTTATAATAAGAAATACCGATTATTTGGGAGAGGCGCATGCGCCTGCGCATCAGTCTGCGTGAACTGGAAGTGTTTGTTGCCGTGGCAGAGGTCGGCACTGTTACCGCAGCGGCTGACTACATTGGACTGACGCAGTCGGCTGCCAGCCAAGCCTTGGCCAATCTGGAGGGGGGGATGTCGGTGCCCCTGTTCGATCGGGTGGGCCGGCGGCTGGTGCTCAATGAACAGGGGCGGCTGCTGTGGCCGCGCGCCCAGGCACTCTTGGACGAGGCCGGCGCGATGCAGGACTTGTTCACCCGCGAGGGAGCGCTACATCTGCGCTTGGCGGCGAGCACCACCATCGGCAACTACCTTCTGCCCGAGCGGCTGGCCCGCTTCCGCCTGCGCTATCCCCAGGCGCGTGTGGAGCTTCTGGTGGCCAACACCGCTGATGTGGTGGAGGCCGTCACCGCGTTTCGGGTCGATGCAGGCTTCATCGAAGGCCCCGCCCATCATCCTGCGCTCCAGGTCGTTCCGTGGCGGGAGGACCGCATGTGTGTGTTCGCGGCTGCTGAGCATCCGCTTGCCGGACACCCGTTGAGTCTGGAGACACTGGCAGCGGCCGAGTGGGTATTGCGTGAGAGTGGGTCGGGCACGCGGGAGGAAGTGGAGCGCCTGCTGTTGCCGCACCTGACCTGTCTGGGAAGGGTGATGGAGTTGGGCAACTCCGAAGCCATCAAGCGTACCGTGGCGGCCGGGCTGGGCATTAGCTGCCTGTCTCGGCATGTGGTGGAGGAATGGCTGAAGAGCGGGCGGCTGGTCGAACTCGAAACGCCGCTGCCCCCGCTGTCGCGCACGTTATACCTCGTACGCCACCAGGCGCGACGGGCCGGGCGGGGGCTGGAAGCCTTCCTTAGCCTTGAGCCCGAAGAGGAATGAACCCGGCCAGACGCCTGTCCGACCGGGTTCGGCCAAGCCTGTTAAAGCCAGAAATCGCTGCGCGTCCGATGGGCCTCCAGCAGGTGCCGGAACACGCCCGGGTCCTTGGTGTAGGTGAGCTCACCTGCCTGCGGCTGGTGGAAGTCCAGCAGGCGGGACACCCAGAAGCGCAGGGCTGCCGCACGCAGCATCACCGGCCAGGTATCGCGCTCGGCCTCGATGAACGGGCGTACCGACTGGTAGCCTGCAATAAGGGCGCGGGCCAGCTCGGCGTCAATGCTGCCATCATCCCGCCGTGCCCAGTCGTTGAGCGCAATCGCCACGTCGTAGGCCAAAAGATCGTTGCAGGCATAGTAGAAGTCGATGAAGCCGGCAATCGTCTCGCCCTGCATTAGCACGTTGTCGCGGAACAGGTCGGCGTGGATCACACCCGAGGGCAGGGCATCGAAACGGTGTGCCTCCTGATAGGCCACCTCATCACGCAGCAGCGCGGCTTCGTCTTCGTTCAGAAACGGGTAGAGCCCGCTGGCGGTACGGCTCCACCAGGCCGGGCCACGCGGGTTGGGCATCCGCTCGGGGTAGGTGTCACCTGCCCGATGCATCAGGGCCAGCATCTCGCCCACCGCGCGGCACTGCGCAGCGCTGGGCGTGGAGACGTCCTGACCGTCCAGACAGGTGACGAGGCAAGCGGGCTTGCCCGCCAGCAGCGAGGCGAAGGCATCGTTGTGGTCGGCCACCGGGGCGGGGCAGGCTACACCATGCCGGGCCAGATGGCTCATTAGCCCGAGGTAGAACGGCAGGTCCTCCAGCCGCAGCACCTCAAACAGGGTGAGCACATAGCGCCCGTGGGTGGTGGTGACGAAGTAGTTGGTATTGGTGATCCCCGCTGCGATGCCTCTGAGGCTGACCAGCTCGCCCAGTGCGTAGCGGGACAGCCAGGCCGCGAGCTCGGCCTCGCTCACCGTGGTGTAAACCGACATGAGGCCCCCGTTAGAACCGCAGCAGAACCCACTGCGGTATGATCACGCGCCGCACAGGGTCGATTTGGCGCATCTGGCCGTTGCCTTCCTCGTCCATCAGGTAGTAGGGCAGGCCCACCGAAGGTGTGATCTTCACCATGTACAGGTGGCCATTGAGGCGGTATTCCTCGATGGTGTCCTCGCCGCGCTTGATGATCTTGACTTCGGGCTCGGCCGTGGCCGGGTCCACGGCCACCTGAGGGGGGGCCGGCACGGGCGTGGTTTCGGCGCGGGCCTGCAGGCTGAGGGCTGCAGCGGCACTGACAATGAACAGGCTGAGGCGGCGCATGGCACGCTCCTTTCTGGCGGTCTTACAGATTGAGAAGTTGCTCGCGCTCTTCAGGCGATGCCTCGAAGCCGCGGGTTTCATAATGCTTGAAGATGGTGTCCACGATCTGACGTGGCTCGTCCAGGAGTTCCACCAGCGCCAGGTCGGCAGGATTGATCATGCCTTCGCCCGCCAGGCGGTCGCGCACCCAGTCGAGCAGGCCGCCCCAGAAGGCGCTGCCGCAGAGGATGATGGGAATCTTGCGACTCTTGCCGGTCTGCACCAGCGTCAGGGCCTCGAACAGTTCGTCGAGCGTGCCGAAGCCGCCGGGCATCACCACATAGGCCACCGCATGCTTCACGAACATTACCTTGCGCGAGAAGAAGTGGTTGAAGCTGATGGCCAGATCCTGGTACTCGTTGCCGCGCTGCTCGTGCGGCAGCACGATGTTGAGCCCCACCGACGGGCTCTTGCCGAAAAAGGCGCCTTTGTTGGCTGCCTCCATGATACCGGGGCCCCCACCGGAGATGACCGAAAAGCCGGAATCCGACAACAGGCGGGCGATGTCCTCGGTGAGCTTATAATACGGATGATCACGCGGAATCCGGGCGCTGCCGAAGATGCTCACGGCCGGTGTCACCGCATTCAGCTCCTCGGCCGATTCGACGAATTCGGACAGGATCTTCATGACGTGCCACGCTTCCCGTGCGCGGAAACGCTGCATCGAATCGTAGCGGTCGCTCGTCGGCGGCAGCTTGTCGACCAAGCTCATACTGAATGCCTCTATGAAAACACTGTTATTGATTGACGGCTCTTCTTATCTTTATCGCGCCTTTCATGCCATGCCGGACCTGCGCTCGCCCGAAGGGCTGCCCACAGGGGCCATCTACGGCATGGTGAACATGCTCCGGAGGCTGGAAAGGGAGGTCGCCTTCGATTATAGCGCCTGCATATTCGACGCCAAAGGCAAGACTTTTCGCGACGACCTGTATGCCGACTACAAGGCCAACCGTCCCTCGATGCCGGACGAGCTGGCCAGCCAGATTACGGCGGTGCACGAGGTGGTGCAAGCCTCGGGGTGGCCGATGCTGGTGGTGCCTGGCGTGGAGGCGGACGACGTGATCGGCACGCTGGCCTGCCAGGCCACCGCCGCAGGGATGCGGGTGATCATCTCCACCGGCGACAAGGACATCTCCCAACTGGTCTCTCCGAGCGTGACCGTGGTCAACACCATGACCAACGAGACGCTGGATGAGGCCGGCGTAAAGGCCAAGTTCGGCGTGCCACCGGAGCGCATCGTTGATTACCTGGTCCTGGTGGGTGACAAGGTGGACAACGTGCCAGGCGTGGAAAAGTGCGGGCCCAAGACCGCAGTGAAGTGGCTGGAGGAGTACGGTACGCTCGACAACCTCATTGCACATGCGGACCAGGTGGGCGGCAAGGTGGGCGAGAACCTGCGTGCAGCCCTGTCCTGGCTGCCGACGGCACGCGAGCTCATCACCATCAAGTGCGATGTCACGCTCGCCGAGCACCTGCCGCATCTGGAGGCGCTGCGTCACCAGCCGCGCGACCAGCCGCGACTGGTGGAGCTGTTCCAGCGCTTCGGATTCCGCAGCTGGCTGCGTGAGGCCAGCGAAGGGTTGGCCGAAGCGGGGGCGGAGGCTTCGGCCAACCCTCCGGGCGATTTTTTTGCACCGCCGGCCGCCGGCGAGGCGGCCCCTGCGCCCCAGGCAGCAATCGAGCGCCATTACGAGACCGTGCTCACCGAAGCGGCGCTGGAGGCCTGGATCGCTCGGCTTGAGGCGGCGGAGCGGGTGTCGCTCGATACCGAAACCACCAGCCTCAATGCACTGGATGCCCGAATCGTTGGCCTGAGCTTCTCGGTGGAGCCCGGTCATGCGGCCTATGTGCCGCTGGCGCATCACGGCCCCGGGGCGCCCGATCAGCTGGATCGCGAAGTTACGCTGGCCCGGCTCAGGCCGTGGCTGGAGGACCCGAAAGCCGGCAAGCTGGGGCAGAACCTCAAGTACGACCGGCATGTGTTTGCCAACCACGGCATCACCCTGCGGGGCATCGTCGATGACACCCTGCTGGCGTCGTACGTGATCGAAAGCCACCTCACGCACAACATGGATGACCTGGCCCGGCGCCATCTGGGGGAAACCACGATCACGTATGAGGAGATCTGCGGCAAGGGTGCGCGCCAGATCGGTTTTGCCGACGTGGACGTGGACACTGCCACCCGCTATGCGGCAGAGGATGCCGATATTGTGTTGCGCCTCAACAGCACGCTCGCCGGCAAGATGACGGACCGCTTGGCCGAGGTATACCGCACCATTGAACTGCCGGTGGCGGATGTGCTGTTCGCGATGGAGCGTACCGGGGTGCTCATCGACCGCGACAAGCTGGCACAGCAGAGCCACGAGCTGGGCCGGGAGATGCTGGAGGTGGAGCGGCGCGCACACGAGATGGCAGGTCAGCCCTTCAATCTCAACTCTCCCAAGCAGTTGCAGGAGATCCTGTTTGGCAAGCTGGGCATCGACACCAAAGGGGTGCGCAAGACCGCCTCGGGTGGCTATTCTACCGACGAAGAGGTGCTGGAGAAGCTGGCGCTCGACCATCCCCTGCCGCGGCTGATTCTGCAGTACCGGGGGCTGTCCAAGCTCAAGTCCACCTACACCGACAAGCTGCCGGCGCTGATCCGGCCCGAGACCGGGCGGGTGCACACCAACTATGCCCAAGCGGTCGCCGTTACCGGCCGGCTGGCCAGTTCCGACCCCAACTTGCAGAACATCCCAGTGCGTACCCCTGAAGGACGGCGGGTGCGTGAGGCCTTTGTGGCCCCCCCCGGCCACCTCATCGTTTCGGCCGACTATTCGCAGGTGGAGCTGCGCATCATGGCCCACCTGTCCGATGACCCGGGTATGCTGCGCGCTTTTGCCAGCGGCGAGGACATCCACCGCGCCACGGCCGCCGAGGTGTTCGGCGTGGCGCTGGATGCGGTCAGCAGCGACCAGCGGCGTGCTGCCAAGGCGATCAATTTCGGCTTGATCTACGGCATGAGTGCTTTCGGGCTGGCAGCACAGCTCGGCATCGAGCGGGTGGCTGCACAGCAGTATATCGACCGCTACTTCATGCGTTACCCGGGGGTGGCTGATTACATGCAGCGCACCCGGGAATCGGCACGAGAGCAGGGTTATGTGGAGACCGTGTTCGGCCGTCGCCTTTACCTGCCCGAGATCCGGGCCAGCAATGCGGGGCGCCGTGCCGCCGCCGAGCGGGCGGCCATCAACGCCCCCATGCAAGGAACAGCTGCCGACCTGATCAAGCTGGCCATGATCGCGGTGCACCGCTGGCTGAATGCGGAAGGACTGGCCAGCCGCTTGGTAATGCAGGTGCATGACGAGCTGGTGCTGGAAGTACCCCGGGAAGAGCAGGCCCTGATTGCCGAGCGCCTGCCCGCACTGATGGCCGGGGTGGCGGCGCTCAAGGTGCCGCTCCTCGCAGAAGTAGGCTTCGGGGACAGCTGGGAGGCGGCCCACTGACCGGTGCGTTGCGCCGGCCGTTTCTTCCTTACCCTGCCCTTGCATGACACCGCCCCGGTCCACGGGGCGGTTTGTTTTTGTGCCACATTTTTCTGCGCCTTGAATCAAATGCCATATATGTAATTGACATAAATACCCGCTCGTCTTAAATTTTCCTCGCTTGGTGTTCCTGTGCATTTGTATCGAATGTCTTCCTTCGTTGGCATGAAGACCCAGTAGCAGAGCATTGTGCGATGAAAGGTTTCACGCTTGTGGAAATGATGGCGACGCTGGCCGTGGCCGCGGTGCTGGCTGCCATCGCTACCCCCGGGCTGGCGGCCTGGACCGCTTCGGCACGGATCGAAACCCGGGTACGCGGCCTGGTGTCCAGCTTGCAGTTCGCACGCAGCGAGGCCATACGTGGCAACCAGGCTCTGACGGTCTGTGCCGCAAACTTCCGCTCCAACCTCAACCTTCAGGGCTGCCTGGCCCGAAGTGGTACCGCCAGCGCCAGCTGGAGCGAAGGCGTGCTGGTCTACGCCGACAATCCCGATCTGCCCAATGGTCGCTTTGATAGCGGCGAAGCACGCAAGAAGCTCAACTTCGATGATCTGGCCAGTGTTTCGGCCAACGTAGACCGCCTCACCCTGACGCCGGAGGGCCGGCTGGGCAGCAACGACACCCCGCCTAGGTGGGTGATCCGCGAAGCCGGAGGGCAATGCGCTTCGGTACAGATGGAGGCGACCGGACGGGCACGCGCATGCAGGGGAAATGGCTGCGATGGTTGCGCCTGATCGATGCATGCACGCAGGCTTCAGCCTGCTGGAAGTGCTGGTGGCGCTCATGGTGCTGGCCGTGGGCCTGTTGGGGCTGGCTGGCATGCAGGCACGTAGCCTGACGCTGGCGCGCGACGCAGAACTTGCGCTGGTGATGAGCGCACAGGCCGAAAGTCTTGCCGAGTCGATGCGTGCCAACGGCATTGCCAGTGCCACAGCCAGTGGCGGACTGGCCTATTCATGGGCGCATTACGAGGAGGAGGATTACACCAGCCATCTGACTGTGCCAGGGCAGGCCTGCCAAGCCGGCACCGAGTGTAGCGCCGCTGACCTTGCGGCCTGGGACCTGTATCGGTTCAAGCAGGCGTTGGCGGCTCGTTTTCCGGCCAGCAGCACCGCCTGGAAAGCCGTGGTCTGCCGTGCCGCGCCCGGATCGCAGCCTAGCTTCGCTGACAGCGGATGCCGCCCCAGTGGCGAGTTGGGCGTACGGATCGTATGGCGTCAGCGTCAGGATGCCCGCACACGGGCTGCCCTCGCCTCCGGCGCTTCGGCTACCGTGGAGAAACGCTATGTCCTGCCGATACAGACCGACTGAGGATGGGCAGGCACTGCGGCATCAGCGGGGGGTATCGCTGGTGGAGCTGATGGTGGCTCTGACGCTGGGGCTGGTTGTGCTGGCGACTGTACTGTCCGCCTATCTCAACACCCGGCGTACCTTGGCTAATGCCGAGGAGCGGATCAGCCGCCAGCAGGATGCGCGCTATGCCGTCCAGACACTGGCGCGGGACGTGCGCATGGCGGGCGAGCTGGGATGCCTCTCGCTGGCGGAGGCATCGGGCAGCATCGTCAACGCAGTGGCCTCTGCCGCACCCTGGCGGCAGCTGGCAGCCACAGGGGCCGGCGTGGCCGGGCTGGCACAGGCTTCCGCCACAGGCAACACTTGGTTCGGAGGCAGCGGGATGGTACCGGTTGGGGAGGTGCTGATCGTACAGTACGGGCAGCTGATCGGTCCGGTCGCTTCCTACTCGGTGGCCTCCGGTCAGCTGGCCCAGCTGAGCTTTCCCGTGGCCAGCCAGAGTGACTGGAAGGCCTGGGGCACGGTTGTGGTAAGTAGTTGCGGTCGTGCTGACGTGCTGGCCGTAGGTAGCGGAGGCGTCACCGTGAGTACCGGTGCCAGCGGCAGTACTCTGACACTGGCGCACGCACTTCCTTTGGCCAGCGGAGCCGTTTCCGGCCACCAGCCGGGGTCGCTGGAAGTACTGGCGCTGGTCTCGCGCGCCTACTTCATCGCAGCGTCCGGGGGCGTGCGCAGCCTGTGGCGGATGGATCTGAAAAAGGACGGTACACGAAGCGTACCTGCGCTCGTGGCGTCTGGTGTCGACCAGTGGCAGGTGGAGTACGGTATCCGCTCGGCCTGCAACGCCTCAGGCCCACGCATGGTGTTCCGCGCTGATGCCGCCGGGGTGGCGCAGGACGAATGGCCACGTCTGGCACTTCTGCGGCTGCAGCTGGCCTTTCCTTATCGGGATGCGGCGGCCGCCAGCGCCACCCTGACGTATCAGGCAAACGTGGCACTGCGCAGCCAGCCCCCCTGTGGTGGAGAGCGGCCATGAGGCTTTCTCCCCCCGGGCGGCACCAGCGGGGCCATACCCTGACGGTTGCGCTGATGCTGCTGATGCTGGTGTCGATGGCCGTGGTCGGCAGCGCTCGGCTGATGCTGGACGAGCAACGCATCGGCGCCAACCAGACCGACCGCCATCTGGCCTTCGAGCTGGCGGAGCTGGCCCTGCGGCAAGGAGAAGCAGAGGCCGAACAACTGGATGCCGAACTGGAGGTGGCCGGACGCAGCGAGGACGCGCTATGGGGGCGCAACGGGCTCTTCACTGCCGGTTGTGCCAATGCCGGCAATCCGGAGCGCTGGCGACAGGGGCTGTGTGCTCCGCCTGGCAGGGGCGGCCAGCAGACCATGCCGTGGCTGGGCGTACGCACCTATGTGGCGAGCGAGGGCGCGGTACGGGGTGGTACCGTTTCCCTGCTGCACCCTTGTGGGCAGGCGCGGGAGTTCGCCTATGAAACGCCCCGGGCCCAGAACCGCTGTGCTGCGGTGGTCTCCGGCAGTCGGGTGTGGGCCAATCCGCGTTATCTGATCGAACTTGTTGACCCGGCACACAGCGACGCCAGAGGGAGCGGTCGGCTGTACCGGATCACTGCCCGCGCCTGGGGGAAAAGCGCCAATACCGTCGTTACCCTGCAAAGCTTCTATCTGGTGCCGTGATGCCTGCTTGCCGCCTGTCCTTCTCCATGTTGCTAACGTCCCTGGGCCTGCTGCTTGCCGCTTGGCCGGGGGCAGCCGTGCCCGCAGGTGTCTGCGAGCTGCCAGGACTCAGGTCGGTCTATCCGTCGGTTCCCCTCTATCTTGCGCCCGTCACCCGCCCGAACGTGCTGATGTTCTTCGACAACTCGGTCAGCATGAGTACCCGCCTTCCCAACAGCACACGCACGCGGCTGCAGGCAGCCAAGGCGGCGGCCAAGGAAGTGGTGGGCAACTATCCGGACATCCGCTGGGGCCTGTTCACCTTCGACCCGAATGCCTACACGACTGCCGGGAAGCTGGTGCTTCCCATCGCTGATGGCAGCCAGCCCGAAGCCGACGGGCTCACGCACCTGCAGCGCATGGCAACCGAAATCGACGCCCTGCAGGCACAGACCAACACTCCGCTTTCGGAAGCCTTCATCGAGATGAGCCGGTATTTCCGCGGGTTGTCCACGGTGTACAGGAAAGCCGCCGGGAGCCCGGCCTACACCTCTCCCGTGCAATACCGTTGCCAGAACAACGCCATCCTCATGATGACCGATGGGGAGCCTTACGAGGACGACGACTTTCGCGTGGACGGTGACGCTCTGTTCGGTGGCCTGTCCAATAGCCAGCTAAAAGTGGACGGAGCGCTGAACGTGCTGCCCAAGCTGACCGGTGCGGCCTTCAGCAGCGACCTGTTCCCCGACGGTAGCCAGAACGATATCGAAGGCTTCAGCTGGAACACCGCCGGGTTTGTGCGCCAGTATCTGCGTACTTATACCGTCGGCTTCACCATCGACCACGCCTACCTTAAGAAGGCAGCCCAGGCAGGCGGAGGGTTGTACTTTACCGCCAGCGATGCCGCTTCGTTGCGGCAGAGCTTCAATGCCATCCTGACCGACATCAACAACCGCAACGCTGCAGCAACCCCTCCTGCTGCCGGCAGCGGCAAGCCGACCTCGGTGGTGTTCAGCCGTTTCGATCCGAAGACCTGGACATCGGAACTGGTGAGTTACGGTTTGGACGGACGCGGCAATCTGGACCCGGCGCAGCGCTACCCTGTGCAGCTGCCGGCCGCGGCGGAGCGGCTGATCTATACCAGCTATCCCACGCAGCCTGCGGGCATGTGGACATGCCCGATGGGAGGGGGCCAGTACCGTCTGACCGCAGGGGCCGTGCTCTCCGGCCAGCGCTTCGACAGCCCCCTCGCCAGCGATACGCTGACTTTCGGCGAGGCCGCCGCCGATGTCATCCGGCACCTTCGGGGCAGCCCGGCGGCGAACGAGCGCAACCCCAATGGCGGTCTGCCTTGGCTGGGCGACATCATCGACTCACGGATCGAGATGCTGGCCGACGGGGCCGCGTTTGCGGTGGGCGCCAACGATGGCATGCTGCACCTCTTCACCGAAACCTCGCCTGGTAGCGGCCAGTACCGCGAGCGGCTGGCATACGTGCCGTTCAACGTGCTGACGCGCCTGCCCGTACTGCGTGATGCCGGATACGGCAGCCGACTGGCGCACACCTATTTCGTCAACGGGCCGGTTGTGTCCGAGACTGCCGAAGGCCGCCATTATCTGGTGGGTACGCTGGCCCAGGGCGGGCGGGGCCTGTTCGCACTAGACGTGACCTCGGCCCTGACGCCGGCTACGGCAGCGGTGGATGCGCCCGGTCAGGTAGTGCTGTGGGAGCGGGGTGGACAGGCAGACAATGATCCCTTGCTGGGGCATGTCTTCGGCCGGCCGGTCATCGCGCGCGTCCGCATGCCGGTGGCGGGCGCCGGCTGGCAGGCCGGTGCAGTGCGCTGGGCGGTGATCACCGGCAATGGCTATGACAGCCCGGTGCGCAGGGGCTGGCTGCTCGTCCACGACCTGCTGACGGGTACGCGGGTGGCCCAGCTGCAGACGGACGACAGCCCGGACAACGGCCTGTCGGGCCCGGCGGTGCTGGACAGCGACGGTGACGGTGTGGCGGACTGGGCCTATGCCGGCGATCTGAAAGGTCGGGTATGGCGTTTCGCCCTTGGCGGGGTGGCCGACTGGGCGCAGGGGTCGGGCACGGCGTTCTGGCACGGGGTGGCCCGCCAGCCGGTAACAGCCACCCCGGCGCTGGTGCGCCGCAGCGACGGCCCCGGTTACATGGTGCTGTTCGGCACTGGCCGCCTGCTCTACAGCGAGGACAAGCCTCAGGGCAGCGCCGGGAGCGCCCTGGACGTGCAGTCGGTATACGGCCTGTGGGATGATCCGGCCGGCCTTCGGCCAACCCACGCCTATGGCGACCGTGAGGATCAGGCCGGCAGCGGCCCTGGCCGTCTGGCCCGCCAAAGTGTCGATGCCGAGGGCAGCACCACCGTGACGCTTTCGGGCAGCGCCACGGTGCGCACCTACGAAACACGGCGCACCACCCGTCGCAGCTTCATGCTCGGTGCCGGGGCAGACACCTTTGGCGGTTGGTACCTCGATCTGCTGCCGGCCTCCGGCATCCCGCAGGGCGAGCGGGTGCTCTACGAGATGGTGCCGCTGGGGAACGGGCGCGTGGACTTCTCCACGCAGGTTCCCTTCCTCGGGGCGAACCAGTGCACTGCAGGGGGAACCGGCTGGGTGCTTTCACTCGACCCGCTCACCGGCAGCCGGCCAGTGCGCGATCCGTGGGACCTGGATGAGGACGGCCGCGCCTCGGTGGCGGACCGCACCGCCTTTGCCGCAGGGCAGCCCGAGGTGATCACCGGCTACCGTTCGCAGGTCGGCATGCCCTCGGCGCTGGCACCGGTAGGCATGGCGCGCAACCGTTATGTCTGGCGCCGCTCGGTTACCCAGAGCGGTCAGATCAACAACCGGCTCAATCCCTACATTGACCGCATTTTTCAGGGCGGCCTGCGGCAGATGTACGGTGGTGCCGGTGGGGGTGGGGCCGAAGGCCCGCTCACCTTGCCTTGGGGAGCGGCCGGTGGGCCCGGCCGGCGCCTTGCATGGCGGGAGCTCTTCTGAATGAACAGGTTTTGCATCCGGATGGCAGGCTTCAGCCTGCTCGAACTTTTGGTGGTGATGGCCGTGGTGGCCATTCTTGCCGCGATCGCCGTGCCGGTCTATCGACAGCATGTGGTGAAAACCCGGCAGGCGGAAGCGCGTGCCCTGCTGCTGGAAAACGCCCATTTTCTTGAGCGCTGGTACGGCGAAAAGGGCAGTTTCAAGGCTTCCTCCAATGCCTGGCCGGCCCTGCCGGCCAGCCGCGTACCGCCCGCGCCCGAGACGCCGCTTTACCAGATCGGCTTTACCGCATCGGCGATCAATGTGGATGAGGGCGAGTATACGCTGGAAGCGATGCCGGTCAGCGGGCAGGACTGGCTGGGGGGCATCAGCATCCAGCTGGACCAGGACGGCAATATACGGTATTGCGAGCCCAACGCCTCAGGCGGGCGCAGCTGTCGCTTGCCCTGAGCGCTTCGGCCAACCTTCCCGAAAGCGACAGCCGGCCCGAAGGCCGGCTGTCGCTTTCGTCAATGCGCGCCGCTGTCCACGGGCGCGCCACCTCCGCCCGGCCGGAAAGGGGGGCGGGCCATCCATACCAGCGCGATCAGCGCAATGAACAGCCAGCCCGATGCCCAGAAGATCTCGTTGGAGGCCATGATGTAGGCCTGGCGCGTGATCTGTCCGGCCGTCAGCCCGGCCTGCTGCGCATCGCCGATCCCAAAGCCCGACAGCATCTGCCACCAAGGGTCGGCCGCTGCCGAGCCGGGGCTGGCCTGGCTTGAGAGGGTGGCGTGGTGGACCGCTTCCCGGCGGTCCCACAGCGTGGTGGTGAATGAAGCGCCGATACTGCCGGCCAGGATGCGCATGAAGTTTGACAGGCTGGAGGCGCCGGCGATCTGGTCAGGCCGCAGCCCGGACAGCGTGATCGTCGTCAGCGGCATGAAGAAGCAGGCCACCCCGATTCCCTGTACCACCTGCGGCCACACCACGTAGGCAAAGTCCATGTCTGGCGAGAAGGTGCTGCGCCAGAAGAAGCACAGGGCGTAGATCGAAAAGCTCACTGTCACCAGCCAGCGCATGTCCAGCCGGTGGGCGTTCTTGCCGATGATCGGCGAGAGCAGCACCGGCAGGATGCCGATCGGTGCCGCAGCCAGCCCGGCCCAGGTGGCGGTGTAGCCCAACTGGGTTTGCAGCAGCAGCGGCAGCAGCACGATGGTGCCGAAATACACCATGAACCCGAGGCTGGTGGCCAGCGCCCCAACGGTGAAGTTGCGTTTGGCAAAGAGCGAGATATCGATGATGGGGTGCGCCTCGTCCCGTTCCCACAGCACGAGATAGGTCAGCGCCACCACCGCTACGATCGCCAGCACCACGATTTCGGTGGACGAGAACCAGTCCAGCTCCTTGCCGCGGTCCAGCATCATCTGCAGCGCCCCCACGCCCAGTACCAGGAGTACCAGCCCGATGCGGTCGATCGGCAGCGCCACGGTCGGTGTCTCCCGCTCCTTCAGCTCGCGCCATGCGATCCACGCCGCCACTAGACCAACCGGGATATTGATGAAGAAGATCCAGGCCCAGTGCCAGTTGTCGCTGATCCAGCCGCCAAGGATGGGGCCAAAGATCGGCGCCACGATCACCGTCATGCTCCACAGCGCCAGGGCCATGCCCTTCTTCTCCGGGGGGTAGCTCGCCAGAAGCAGGCTTTGCGACAGCGGGATCATCGGGCCGGCCACCGCACCCTGGAGGATGCGGAAGAAGATCAGCATCTCGAGGTTGGGCGACAGACCGCACAGCCACGAGGTAAGCACGAACAGCACGGTGGAGATGGTGAACAGCTTGACCTCGCCCACGCGCTTGGCCAGCCAGCCGGTCAGTGGCACTGCGATCGCGTTGGCCACGCCAAACGAGGTGATCACCCATGTGCCCTGACTCGTGGCCGCGCCCAGGCTGCCCGAGATCGTGGGGAGCGCCACGTTGGCGATGGTGGTGTCCAGCACCTGCATGAAGGTGGACAACGACAGCGCCAGCGTGATCCAGAACAGCCGGGCGCCGGTCAGCGGAGGGTGTGCCATCGCAGGGCCTCCTCGGGGTTACTGCGCATGGGGCTGCACCCCCTGCGCTGCCAGGATGCGTGCCACTTCCGCATCGGCTGCCTTGAGGTCCGGGGTGGTGCGGGCCGCTGCGGAGAGGGCGGGCATGGTGGCCGGTTTTGCTTCGGCACCGGTATCGACTACGGCATGCATCGACAGACCCACCTGCAAAGGATGGGCCTTCAGGGCGTCGTTGCGATCCAGCACGATACGTACTGGCACACGCTGCACCACCTTGATCCAGTTGCCGGTGGCGTTCTGCGCCGGCAGCAGCGAGAAGGCGCTGCCGGTTCCGGCAGCAAAGCCGGCGATGCGTCCGGTGTATTCCACATCGCTCCCATAGACGTCCGCTTCCAGCTTCACCGGCTGCCCCACGCGCAGGCGGCGCAGCTGGCTTTCCTTGAAGTTGGCATCCACCCACACACTGTCGAGCGGCACCACCGTCATCATGGGTGTGCCGGCCGCCACGCGTTGGCCCACCTGCACATTGCGGCGGGCGACGGTACCGTTGACCGGGGCGCGGATTTCGGTGCGCGCCAGCGTCAGCCAAGCCTCCTTGTAGCGAGTGATCGCGCGCGAGACCGAGGGCAAACGTGCGAGGTCGTCCTGGCCGGTCAGGGCCCGGTTGGCCGCCTGCTGCTCCTGGGCTGCGGCCAGCGCCGCACGCGCCGCTGTCACGGCATCGCGGGCGTGGGCCAGTTCTTCAGCCGACACAGCCTCGGTACCGGCAAGCGACTGGCGACGGCGCAGGTCGTCCTCGGCACGGTTCAGTTCGGCCTGGCGCTGGGCCACCACCGCCCCCAGCTGACGCGTCTGTGTGGTCAGTTGGCGGGCTTCACGGATGGCCTGGGTCAGTTCGTGTCCGGCCCGGTCGAACGCGAGCCGCGCATCGTTGGCGTCCAGTGCCACCAGCAGCTGGCCGGCCTTCACCTGCATCGTATCCTCGGCGGTCACCTGGGTGACGGTGCCCGCCACTTCCGGGGTGATCTGCACCAGATGTCCAGCGACATAAGCGTCCTCGGTGCTTTCCTGATGGCGCAGCACAGTGGCCCAGTACACACCGTAGCCCAGTGCGGCCACGGCAAAAACGGCGGTAGCAGTCAGCAGCGAGCGGCGCCGGCGGGAAGAAGGGGTTTTCTGCGTCATGTCAGGAGCGTTCCTCAAGGTTGGCCGAAAGCGGTACGCCTCCGCCCAGTTGCGTGTTCAGTTGGATCCAGGCCAGTCGGCGTGCGGCCAGTGCGTCGGCCACCTGGGCTGCGCCCTGCTCGCGCAGGTCGGCGGCGTCCAGTACGGCAAAGCCGTTGGTCAGCCCGGCCCGCTGGCGTTGCCTTGCGGCATCGGCGCTGCGCGCAGCGGCGGCCTGGGCAGCATTGGCTTCGCGCAGCTGGTCCGCACTCAGGCGCAGGGTGGAGAGGGCATCGGCGGTGTCGCGCAGCGCGTCGTAGACGGTCTGGTTGTAGTTTTCAATGGCCTGGGCGTAGCGTGCTTCCTCCTGCGACAGCTGGGAGCGCAGTGCCCCGCTGTTGAAGATCGGCAGGGTGATGGCTGGCAGCACGCCCAGGATGCTGGCATCGCGCTTGAGCAAGTCGCCGATGTCCTGGGCCGACAGGCCGATGAAGGCACTCAGCTTCAGATCGGGATAGAAGGCGGCTCGGGCGGCCTTGACCCGCAGCCGCCCGGCTTCGGCGCGGGCGCGCAAGGCCATGATGTCGGGGCGCTGACCCAGCAGGGCAGTACTCAGGCGTGCTTCGCTCACGGTAGGCGGCACGCTCATCGGCAGCGGCTTCAGTGCCGCCAGCGCCGCAGGCGGCTGGCCCGTCAGCGCGGCCAGCGCATGCCGGCTGCGTGCGATGTCGCTGTCGTTGGCCGCGATCTGCTGTCCCAGCTGGGCCGCTCGCATTTCGGCCGGCCGCCGTTCGCTCGGGCTGGTGACGCCCGCGCGGGCCTGCGCGGCCAGCAAGGCCACACGTTCGCCTGCCAGGCGCTGGCGGTTCAGCAGCGTCTCGCGCAGCGCCACCTGCCGCTGCAACGCGGTGTACTGGGCCATGACAGCCTGTACCAGCTTCAGTCTGGCCTGGGCATTTTCCAGGGACTGTGCCTGCGTGGCGCCAAGCGCTGCCTGTAGTTCGGCCCGTCGGCGGCCCCACAGATCAAGGTCCCAGCTGGCATTCAGGGCCGTGCGGTACAGGGTGGCGTAGTTGCCGGCCAACGGGGGAGGCGTCAGCCCGTAGAGCGAGTAGCGCTCACGGTCCACGCTGGCAGTGGCATCCACCTGCGGACCCAGCCGGCTTTCGGCGAGCCCGGCTTGCGCACGGGCTTCGGCCAACCTTGCATCGAGCACCCGCAGCGAGGGCGATTGCGCCAGGGCGGTGTCGATCAGTCGGTCGAGTACCGGGTCGGCCGCCGCTTTCCACCAGCCTGCTGCGGGGGCATAGCCGGCCTGATCCGTCAGGCCCAGGGTGGCCGGGTCCACCGTGGCCGGCGGTGCCCGGTGGGCGCCCGGGCTGGCGCAGCCGGCCACAAGTGCGGCCGCCACGAGCACGGCCAGCCAGCGCGGCACCGCGCCGGAAGGGAAGGCATCTTTAAGCATCAGTCAAAACCTTCGGTCAAGTACTGCACGATGTAATAATCACCCAGGTGATTATATCCGCATATAAAAGCCGGCAGGCAAGAGGCCGTGCCGGCAGGGTACGCTCAAGGGTCAGCCGCCCAGGCGGGTCAGCAGCTTGCGCAGCAGCGTTTCTAGCTGCGTTTTTTCCTCGGTGCTGAAGGCGCTCCATAGGTCGCGGTGGGCTGCCCTGGACACCGGCAGCACGCTCTCGATAAAGCGCACGCCCTCTTCTGTCAGGTCCAGCCGGATCTTGCGGCGGTCGTCGCAGCAGGGCACCCGCGCCGCCCAGCCGTGCCGCACCAGCTCGTCGGAGATGCGCGTGGCGTTGGTGCGCGACGAATCCAGCGTATCGCTGATATCGGATGGGTTGAGCGTTTGGTTGGGACAGGCGTACAGGGTAAGCAACGCCATCCATACCGTTTCGTTGACACCGTGCTCTTTCAGGATGTCGTTCAGATATCCAGAAAGACGGGGCATGATGTGGTAGTAGAGCCGGGTCAGGATCACTTCCTGGCGCGGCACGCCCGGAGCCAAGGTCTCGACCCGCTCCATGGCCTGTTCAAGCTGGGTGAAGGATCTGGTCATGGCGCTATTTTAGTAACATATGTTATTATTTATCAAGTAACAAATCATCCCTGTGCCGGCCTGCCTTCGAGCAGGCTCAGCACCCGCTCTGGTGGGCGGCCCACCACGGCTCGGTCACCACACACGGCAATCGGTCGCTCGAGCAGCCTCGGATGCTGGATCATCGCTTCGATCAGGTGACGCCGCTCCAGGGGCACGTCGTCTAGGTGCAGGCTGGCATACTCTTCTTCCTTGGTGCGCAGCAAGGCGCGGGCATCCAGATCAAGAAGGGTCAGCAGCCGGTCCAGCTCGTCGGCCGTGGGTGGGGTGCGCAGATATTCGACCACCTCCACCTCGGCACCGGCCTCCTCCAGCAAGGCCAGGGCCTGACGGGACTTCGAGCAGCGGGGATTGTGGTAAAGACGGATCATCGGGCAAGCCTCCTTGGTGTCGTTGTATCCGCCTGTCTTGCCAGACAGGCGATGTTCTTGCTGCATTGTGCGTCAAACTCCGCCCGACGGGCGAACGACTTTTCGGTCTTCGGACCGGGCTTCAAACTGTTTACCGGAATATGTCCATGTCGAAATCAGCGCCTGTTTCCCACGGCAGGCTTGCCTTCCTTCTGGCCGCACTGGCCACCATCGGTCCTTTCTCGATCGATACCTTCCTGCCCGCAATGCCGGCTATCGGCCGTTCGCTGGAGGTGGGGCCTCTGGAAATCCAGCAGGCCCTTACCGTCTATCTCCTGTGCTACGCCTTCATGATGCTGTGGCATGGAGCGATCTCGGATGCCATCGGCCGCCGCCGTGTGGTGCTGGCCACCACGCTGCTGTTCGGGCTGGCCTCGGTGGGCTGTGCCCTGTCCAACAGCCTGCCAGCCCTGCTGTTCTTCCGCGGGCTGCAGGGGCTGTGTGGCGGTGCCGGGCTGGTAGTGGGACGGGCGATCATTCGCGACCGGCTTGAAGGGGCTGAAGCGCAGCGACTGATGTCTCAGGTGACGATGCTGTTCTCGGTGTCGCCGGCCATCGCGCCGGTGGTGGGGGGCTGGCTGTTCGGTGCCTTCGGCTGGCACTCGATCTTCGTGTTCATGGGGCTGGTTGGGCTGTCGCTGTTTGTGTTCGCGCTCGTCGCCTTGCCGGAGACGCTGCCTGCAAGCGCTCGGCAGCCGCTGGCCTTCGGTGCCCTTCTGTCCAACTATGTGACGGTTGGTCGAAAGCGGGAGTTCCAGTTGCTGTCCCTGGCGGTGGCCTTCAACTTCGCCGGCTTCTTCCTGTACATTCCGGCGGCGCCGGTGTTTCTGATGGAGCACCTGCATCTGGGGCCCAGCGAGTTCCTGTGGATGTTCGGCCCCGCGGTGTCCGGCATCATGCTGGGCGCTTATCTGTCGGGCCGGATGGCCGGCCGGCGCAGCCCGCGCGAGATTGTTACCATGGCCTATGCGCTGATGGGCCTGGCCGCCGCTTTCAACCTGATCCACAGCAGCTTTTTCGCCCCTTCACTGCCCTGGAGCGTTCTGCCGCTGGCGTTGTACACCACTGGCATGTCGCTGGCGGCGCCCTCGATCACGCTCAACCTGATGGACCAGTTTCCTTCGCTGCGCGGCACGGTGTCCTCGTTGCAGGGTTTCACGCAGACGCTGCTGGGCAGCGTGGTGGCAGGCGTGGTTTCCCCGCTGCTGTGGGACAGTCCGTTGACGCTGGCGCTGGGCATGACGCTGTTCCTCGCGCTGGGCTTCTGCTTTCGGAGCGCCTACCGTGCCCGTATCCGCCGTGCTGGCTGATGCGGGGCTGTGGCAAAAAGGAAACGGGCAGGGCAAGGCTATTGCAAATGCGAGTAATTATCATATAATCAGGTTCCTCGCTGCTGCTATCCGCCCGTTTCCAAGGAAAAGCCCGATGAAGAAAACCCTGTTGCTCGCCGCCCTCCTGGCCGGCACGGCCTCCCTTGCACTTGCTGCCGAGTATCCGATCGGCAAACCGCAGATCAAGAACGGCATGGAAGTGGCCGCAGTCTATCTGCAGCCGGTGAAGATGGAGCCGGACGGTATGATGCGCAAGGCAGAAGAGTCCGACATCCACCTCGAGGCCGACATTCACGCCGCCAAGAACAATCCGAACGGCTTTGCCGAAGGCGACTGGATGCCCTATCTGGTGATCAAGTACGAGCTGAGCAAGGCCGGCTCCACCCAGACGATCAAGGGTGACTTCATGCCGATGGTGGCCTCCGACGGCCCGCATTACGGCGACAACATCAAGCTGATGGGCCCGGGCAAGTACAAGCTCAAGCTCACCATCCAGCCGCCTTCCATGAACGCCCATGCGCATTTCGGCCGCCATACCGACAAGGAAACCGGTGTTGGTCCTTGGTTCAAGCCGTTCGACCTCAACTACGAGTTCGCCTACGCCGGCATCGGCAAGAAGGGCGGCTACTAAAAGAGAATGTAAACCGTAAACATTCTCATGCGTTAGAATCCGACAGCGTCCGTTCATCGTAAGCGGGCGCTGTTTTCCTTTTCGGAGCGAGTATCCATGCGAACCTGGTGGATTTTGGCAGCGGCCCTGGCGGCTGCCCCGGCCTTGGCCGAAGACCTTCCGACCGTAAGGCTGGAGCTGAAGGACGGCAAATTGAACCCGGCGCGGCTGATGGTGCCGGCGGGCAAGAAGTTCAAGATCGAAGTGATCAACAGCGGCAAGACACCGGTGGAGTTCGAAAGCACCCAGCTGCGTAAGGAGAAGGTGCTGGCACCGGGGGCAGAGTCCTTTGTGGTGATCAACCCCCTATCGCCGGGTGAATACAAGTTTTTCGACGAATTCCACATGGCCACCGCCCAAGGCGTGATCGTGGCCAAGTAAGGGAGACGGAAGATGGGGCAGGTACTTTTCATCGTCTGGCGCGAGAGCGTGGAAGCGATGCTGGTAATCGGCATCCTTTACGCCTGGCTCAACAAGAATCCTGAAGGCGCCGCCGGCAAGCGCTGGCTGTGGGGCGGCGTGGGCGTGGGGCTGGCGATGGCAGCGGCCCTGGCCTTCGGGCTGTTCGCTGTCAGCAGCGCCTTCGAGAACGGTCAGGAGATCTTCCAGACAGTACTGGTGTTCACCGCCTCGGCGCTGATCGTGCACATGGTGCTGTGGATGCGTGAGCACGGGCGCACGCTCAAGCGCGATCTGGAGAGCGGGTTGGCCGAACACGCGGCTCGGGCGAACTGGTGGGGAGTACTGATCCTGACCGCCATCGCCGTGGCGCGTGAAGGCAGCGAAACCGTGGTGTTCCTTTACGGCATGCTGGCCAGTGCCGATGGCAGCACGCTGGTATCGATGGCCACGGCCGCTCTGGCCGGCTTCGTGCTGGCGCTGGGCACCTTCTACCTGCTGCAGCTGGGCGGGCGCGTCCTCTCATGGCGCCTGTTCTTCCGCCTGACTGAAATCCTGCTGCTGCTGTTGGCTGCCGCGCTCTTCATCAGCGGGGTGGAAAAGCTGATCTCGATGGACGTGCTGCCGGCGCTGGTGGATCCGGTGTGGGACAGCTCCGGCCTGCTGGATGATATGAGTCCAACCGGTGGCGTGGTGGCCTCGCTGACCGGCTACCGAGCGCATCCGGCCCTGACCAGCCTGATTGCCTATGGCGGTTTCTGGCTGGCGGTGGGGGCGATGATGGCCTGGCGCAACCGCGGGACGCAGAGATGAACACCCTTCTGGCGCGGTCGGGCGACTGGCTGCGCGACAACGGCCACTGGATTCGCCGCCTGCAGTGGGTGGTGGTGCTGGTGTACGCCTTCCTGCTGATCGTGCCGGCGGTGATGCCGCTGCCGCCGGATAGCGCACGCATGCTCGATAACCTGACGGTGTTCGCCCAGTTCGTCTTCTGGGGCATCTGGTGGCCCTTCGTGCTGCTGAGCATGGTGCTGTTCGGCCGGCTGTGGTGTGGCGTGCTCTGTCCGGAAGGCGCCCTGTCCGAATGGGCTGCGCGCAAGGGCATGGGCCGGACGATTCCACGCTGGATGCGTTGGGGTGGATGGCCTTTCGTCGCCTTTGCGCTGACCACGATCTACGGCCAGATGGTCAGCGTCTACCAGTATCCGAAGGCAGCGCTGCTGGTACTGGGAGGTTCCACTGTGGCCGCAGTGGCCGTGGGGGTGGTTTACACCCGTGGCAAGCGGGCTTGGTGTCGTTATCTGTGTCCGGTCAACGGCGTGTTCGGTCTGCTGTCCAAGCTGGCCCCGATGCATTACCGCGTGGAGGAGGCCGCTTGGCGCGCCTCGCTGGACAAGCGGCAGGTGATCCGCATCCAGGCAGTGGACTGCGCACCCCTGCAGCCGATCCGCAGCATGAAGGGCGGCAGTGGCTGTCACATGTGCGGCCGCTGCAGCAGTCACCGCGACGCAGTGACGCTCAGCCTACGTTCGCCGTCGCACGAGGTGGTGGAAGTGGCAGAGCGCGAAGCCGATGGATGGCAGACGCTGCTGATCCTGTTCGGCCTGCTGGGGGTGGCCATTGGCGCCTTTCACTGGAGCGTCAGCCCGTGGTTCGTCGCCCTGAAGCAGACGGTAGCCGAGTGGCTGATCGAACGCGACATCCTGTGGCCGTTGGACACCGATGCGCCGTGGTGGCTGTTCACCCATTATCCCGAACTGAATGATGTCTTCTCCTGGCTGGACGGCAGCCTGCTGATCGGCTACATCCTGGCCACCGCGCTGGTGATGGGTAGCGTACTGTCGCTGCTGTTGGCCGGCGCTGTGGCCGTGGCCGGGGGCTGGCAGCGCCGCCGCTTCCATCATCTGGCGCAGGGGCTGATCCCGCTGGCCGGATGTGGCGTGTTTCTCGGGCTGTCGGCCCTGACCGTCACCCTGGTCAAGGCCGAAGGTGTGCCGGTGCACTGGGTGAACGATGCACGGCTCGTACTGCTCGGTTCGGCCAACCTGTGGTCGCTGTGGCTGGCAGGACGCATCGTTGCGCGCTGGACGCGGGGCCTGCGCTGGGTACTGGCCATGCTGGCGTTCGTCGCTGCGCTGGCATGGGTGGATGCCGCCTGGGGCTATATGTTCTGGTGGTGGTGACCGCCTTCCTGTATGTGCACGTGAAAACGCCCCGCAGCAACCGGGGCGTTTTTCATCAATGGGCCCGGTTGGCCGAAGTCAGGCCGCTACTTCCACCAGCGTGGGGGTCAGCACGCGCATCAGGTCGGCCGGGTCCATGCCCACCAGAAAGCCGCGCCGGCCACCGTTGATGTAGATGCGCGGCAGCGTCGCGATGGAGGCCTGCATGTATACCGGCATCGGATGGCGGGTGCCGAAGGGGCTGGTGCCGCCCACCTGATAACCGCTGTGCCGGTCGGCCGTCTTGGGCTCGCAGGGGCTGACCTTCTTCACACCGATCTGCCGGGCCAGCATGCCTGTGCCCACTTCGCGGTCACCGTGCATCAGCACGATCAGTGGGTGGTGCTGCTCATCTTCCATGATCAGTGTCTTGATCACGGCGTGTTCGTCCACGCCCAGTTCGCGCGCCGACACGCGGGTGCCGCCGCGCTCTTCGTATTTGTAAAGGTGCTCGCTGAAGGCCACACCGTGCTCGCGCAACTGGCGGATGGCCTGGGTGACCGGGATCTTTTCCTTGGACATGGCAACGGGATGGCGAAAAAGGTCAACGTTAGAACGGTGCCCGCAAGCTGTAAAGCCCCGCGCGGCAGGTTTGCCCTGCGTCAAACACCTGACGCGAACGCGCTTGATAACAAGCGAGCCGGCCACTAAATAGGAAAGCAGAGGGGCGCCAAAACCCCGATCCGTTCTATGTCGGAAGGAGTATTTCCATGAACGAACTGACCCGTCGCAACCGACTCGAACCGCTGTTCGATGACATGTTCAAGGGCTTCTTCGTGCGGCCCTTCTCTACGGACAACGGCAACGACATGGCCGGTGCCATCCGTATCGATGTGAAGGAAACCGGCGAGGCCTACACGGTGCACGCCGAGGTGCCGGGGGTGAACAAGGAAGACCTGCATGTGGATATCGACGGCAACCGTGTTTCCATATCCGCCGAGGTGAAGAAAGCCAGCGAGCAGAAGGATGGCGAGAAGGTGTTGCGGTCCGAGCGCTACTACGGTCAGGTGGCCCGCCTCTTCCAGCTTCCGGTGGAGGTTGACGAAGCCCGCGCCACGGCCCGCTACCGGGATGGCGTGCTGGAGCTGACGCTGCCGAAGAAAACCGCCTCCAGCGCCCGCAAGCTCACCATCGAGTAGTGCATCGGTCTGCTACGCAAAGCCCGTCTGTGACGGGCTTTTTTGCATCCGCTTCGGCCAAGCTCGCCGTTCAGCACACCGTGCGTTCGCGATAGCGCCGCAGCAGGCGCAGCCCTAGGAGCAGTGCCAGTACGCCGGCGTAGATCAGCGGTACGGTGAGGTCGCGCTTCACCAGCCAGCAGTAATGCACTACCGCCAGCACCGACGCCGGATAGACCAGCCGGTGCAGCCGCCCCCAGCTGTGCTTGAGCCGGCGCATCCAGGCGTCGGTGGAGGTAACCGCCAGCGGCACCAGGAGTACGAAGGCCGCCATGCCCAGTGTGATGAAGGGGCGCTTGAGGATGTCGTGGCCGATGGCCGTCCAGTCGAAAAACTGATCCAGCCAGAGATAAGTCAGCAGGTGCAAGCAGGCGTAGAAGAAGGCAAACAGTCCGAGCATCCGGCGCAGGCGCAGCAGCCAGCCGCGGCCGGTCAGCCACCTGAGCGGGCTGACCGCCAGCGTGACCATCAACCCCACCAGCGCCCAAGTGCCCGTCACATGGGTCACGAACTCCACGGGGTTGACGGCCTGGCCTGTTATCACCACAAAGCCGGCGCGCACCAGCGGGAGCAATGCGGCCACGAACAGCAATGCCTTCATCACATCCGGAAACGCCGGGGCAGCGGTAGGCAGCCCACGCAGACGACGGCTGCGCATCAGAAGTTCTTCTTCAGGTCCATGCCACGGTAGAGCTGGGCCACCTGCTCGGCATAGCCGTTGAACGGCAGGGTCTTGCGCTTGAAGAATTCGCCGATGCGTCGCTCGCTGGCCTGGCTCCAGCGCGGGTGGTCCACGGCGGGGTTCACGTTTGAGTAGAAGCCATACTCACTCGGTGCGGCGAGGTTCCAACTGGTGGGCGGCTGCTTTTCCACCAGGCGGATGCGCACAATCGACTTGATGCTCTTGAAGCCGTACTTCCAAGGCACCACGAGGCGGATGGGCGCACCGTTCTGTTTGGGCAGCACATTGCCGTACAGGCCCACAGCCAGCAGGGTCAGCGGGTGCATCGCCTCGTCGATGCGCAGCCCTTCGCGGTAGGGCCAGTCGAGCACCTTTCGGCCAACCCCCGGCATCTCGGCCGGGCGCAGCGCGGTTTCGAACGCCACATACTTCGCCCGCGAAGTGGGGACCACCTCGCGCAACAGGGTGGCCAGCGGGAAGCCCATCCAGGGAATGACCATGCTCCAGCCCTCGACACAGCGCAGACGGTAGATGCGCTCCTCCAGCGGCCGGCGCAGCAGCGCATCGATGTCGAAGATGCGTGGCTTTTCCACCTCGCCCTCCACCGTTACCGTCCACGGGTGTGTCTTGAGTGCTGTCGCATGACGGGCCGGGTCGTCCTTGCTGGTACCGAACTCGTAGAAGTTGTTGTAGCGGCTGATCTCGTCGAGCCTGTTTGGGGCTTCGCCGGTGGACAAGGCGCTCTTGCGTCCCGAGAGCGCAGCCAGGGCATCCGCCGACAGCAGTAGCCCGACCGCACCGGTGGCCAAGAAGCGGCGGCGGTCGAGATACACGGCCTCTGGGGTGATTTCGGAGGACGGGAGGTCGTCCGGACGTTTGATCAGCATCGGCGTTCTTTCTTGTGGGCATGCCCGGTCGAAGGGGCGCAGCTGCGCGATACGACTGCCGGGGGCGGATGTTGGTTCCGCTACAGCCGCTGACCAGCAAGGTAGAAGCCGACGAACACCACCGAGCTGACCAGCAGCCCGATGGCCACGGCTTCGAACACCTCGCGCAGCGTCTTGCGATGGCCGCGGCTGAAAAGCCGGCTGACCACCAGATAGGCGAGAAAGGACAGGACGAACAGCTTGAAGAGACGGCCGAGCATGGCATCCGGGCGGGCGGTGGCGGGTGGGGCGATTATCGGGGGCGGGGTAGGCGCGGCGCAAGGCGATCCGGCATAATCGACGGCGAAGCCAGAAGCCTTGATGCCGACACGACAAAAAAAGCGCCGGTTGCAGCCGGCACAGTTCAAGAGGCAACTTTGAGCATGTCCACGAACGATACCTCCGTCGGCCTGGTCCGCGCCGAGCACGCGGACTTCGAGACCCCGCTCGACTTGGCGAGCGGATCACAGCTGCCTGCGTACACGCTGGTGTACGAAACCTACGGCACGCTCAACCCGGATGGCCGCAATGCCATCCTCATCTGCCATGCACTGTCCGGCCATCACCATGTGGCCGGCCGTTACCGAGAGGACGACAAGGTCGCCGGCTGGTGGGACAACATGGTCGGCCCGGGCAAGCCGATCGATACCCGCCGCTTTTTTGTGGTGGGGGTCAACAACCTGGGGGGCTGCCACGGCTCTACCGGCCCGTCCAGCATCAACCCCACCACCGGAGTGCCGTGGGGCTCGTCCTTTCCGGTGGTCACCGTACCGGACTGGGTGACGGCACAGGCCAGGCTGGCCGATCGACTGGGCATCGACCGCTGGGCCGCCGTGATCGGCGGCAGCCTGGGCGGGATGCAGGCGCTGCAATGGGCGATCAAC
Organism: Gulbenkiania mobilis; assembly: GCA_004346645.1. Lineage (GTDB taxonomy): Bacteria > Pseudomonadota > Gammaproteobacteria > Burkholderiales > Chromobacteriaceae > Gulbenkiania > Gulbenkiania mobilis. Next base: position 99,697 of record SMDA01000004.1, on the reverse strand, counting down.
CATCCTCAGCGGGTGGCACACGCTCTGGTGATCGCATCCGCGCCCAGACTCTCGGCGCAGAACATCGCCTTCAACGACGTAGCCCGCCAGGCGATCCTGACCGACCCGGACTTTCACGGCGGCGACTTCTACGCACAGGGCATGGTGCCCCGGCGCGGGCTGCGGCTGGCACGCATGCTGGGCCACATCACCTATCTCTCCGACGACGGCATGGGCGAGAAATTCGGCCGCATGTTGCGCTCGGGCGAGTACAAGTTCGGCTACGACGTCGAGTTCGAGATCGAGAGCTACCTGCGCTATCAGGGCGACAAGTTTTCCGACTACTTCGACGCCAATACCTATCTGCTGATGACCAAGGCGCTGGACTACTTCGACCCGGCCAAGGATTACGGCGGCGACCTGGTGGCTGCCTTGCAGCGCGCCACGGCCAACTTCCTGGTGGCCAGCTTCACCAGTGATTGGCGCTTCTCGCCCGAACGCTCGCGCGAGCTCGTTAAGGCGCTGATCGCGGCCGACCGGCATGTGGTCTACGGAGAGATCGAATCCGTCCATGGCCACGACGCCTTCCTGATGACCGATCCGCCCTATGTGGACCTGATGCGCACCTATCTTGCGCGCGTGGCAGAGGAGGTGAACGCATGAGTGCCCCCAATACCGCCTTACGGCCCGACCTGCAGCTGATCGCCGACTGGATCACCCCTGGCAGCCGGGTGCTGGACCTGGGCTGTGGCCAGGGCGAGCTGCTGGCCTGGCTGAAGACGCACAAGCAGGTGAAGGGTTATGGCGTGGACTTGGAGGTGGCCAACATCGTGGCCTGCGTCGCGGCCGGCGTGGACGCGATCCAAGGCGACCTGGAAACCGGTCTGGCCGACTTCGGTGATGCCACCTTCGACCATGTCATCCTCTCGCAGACGATCCAGGCGATGCGCCACACCGAGGAGATTCTCAACGAGATGCTGCGCGTGGGGCGCGAGGCGATCGTCACCTTCCCCAATTTCGGTTACTGGCAGAACCGGCTGCAGATCCTGAAAGGCCACATGCCGGTGTCCGAGACCATCCCCTTCGAGTGGTATAACACCCCCAACATCCATTGGTGCATGCTCGGCGATTTCGAGAACCTGTGCGCCAAGAATGGCGTGCGGGTGGCCGAACGGGTGGTGATGGACCAGGGGCGGCGGGTGCACTGGCTGCCCAATCTTCTGGGCAGTCTGGCTTTTTACCGGGTGACCCGCGCGCCGGGCAGAGCCAAGGCTTGAACCGGCAGGCGTGCGGGGGGCACAATGGCCCCCCGCATCCTTCGGCCAACCCCGTCCGCTTTCATGACCGCATCGGCTACCGACTGGCGACGCGACATTCTGTCGCGCACCATGCTCATCTGTGTCTTCACCGGCTTTGCCTCTGGGCTGCCGCTATACACCCTCATCAACCTGGTTCCTGCCTGGCTGCGCAGCGAAGGCGTGGACCTCAAGGCCATCGGCCTCTTCGCGCTGATCGGGCTGCCATATACCTGGAAGTTCCTCTGGTCGCCGGCCATGGACCGCTACGTGCCACCCTTCCTCGGGCGACGGCGTGGCTGGATGCTGATCAGCCAGCTGGGGCTGATGGCCACCGTGGCCGCCTTCGGCAGCTTCACCCCGCAGCAGAACCTGTGGTCGATCGCCGGGCTGGCGCTGGCGGTGGCTTTCTTTTCTGCCAGCCAGGACATCGTGCTCGATGCCTTTCGGCGCGAGATCCTCTCCGACCGCGAACTCGGGCTGGGCAATACGCTGCACATCAATGCCTACCGTCTGGCCGGCCTGGTGCCGGGGTCGCTGTCGTTGATCTTGGCCGATCATCTTCCGTGGCCGACGGTGTTTTTCCTGACCGCGCTATTCATGCTGCCGGGGGTGTTGATGACGCTGATGGTGCGCGAGCCCGCGCTGATTGCGGCTGCGCCGCGTACCCTGCGCGAAGCGGTGGTGGAGCCCTTCCATGAATTCATCAGCCGGCAGGGCGTGCGCACCGCCCTCCTGATCCTGGCATTCATCTTTCTCTACAAGTTGGGCGACAGCATGGCCACTGCGCTGGCCACGCCCTTCTATATGGACATGGGCTTCAGCAAGTCACAGATCGGGCTGGTGGCCAAGCATGCCGGCCTGTGGCCGGCAGTGATCGGTGGTCTGCTCGGGGGGGTGTGGATGCTGAAGCTGGGGATCAACCGGGCGCTGTGGGTGTTCGGGGTGGTGCAGGTGGTGTCCATTCTGGGGTTCGCCTGGCTGGCGGCGGTAGGGCCTTTCCCCGTGGTGGGGCCCGGGGCACTGGCCAGTCTGGCGCTGGTCATCGGTTTCGAGGCGCTGGGGGTGGGGCTGGGCACGGCCGCGTTCGTGGCCTATATTGCCCGGACCACGCATCCGGCCTATACCGCTACCCAGCTGGCACTGTTCACCAGCCTGTCGGCTGTGCCGCGCACCTTGGCCAACGCCGGTACCGGCTACCTGGTGGACGCAGTGGGCTGGATGCCGTTCTTCCTGCTGTGTACCGTGCTGGCGCTGCCGGGGATGCTGCTGCTGCTGAAAGTGGCGCCCTGGGGGCGCGAAGACGCACCCCTGTCGCGCTGAGGCTGGCTTCAGGGTTGGCCGAAGGGGCTCCGTCCGGCGAGGATAGGCGGGCATTCTCTCTGGCTATGGGGCACCCTCCGGTGCCGGCCGGGTTAGGCTTGGCGCCAAGACCCGGTCCTCCTCGCTACCGAGGGGCCGGGCAATCGCCTTACACCGCCGGCCGCAACAGGCGCAGCGCGGTTTCGGCCAACCTGCGCCCTTGGGCGATCGCCAGTGTCTTTTCCTCTTCCGAGATCGGCCGGTCGCTCTGAACGCCAGCCACATGGCTGACCCCGTACGGAGTGCCGCCGCTTTGCGTGCTGGAGAGGGCCGCCTCGGCATACGGCAACCCCAGCAGCACCATCCCATGATGCAGAAGCGGCACCATCATCGTCAGCAGCGTGGACTCCTGTCCGCCGTGCTGGGTACTACTGCTGGTGAACACGCATGCCGGCTTGCCCACCAGCACGCCCTGCATCCATTCGGGACTGGTGGTATCCAGGAAGTACTTCACCGGCGCCGCCATATTGCCGAAGCGGGTGGGGCTGCCCAGCGCCAGGCCGATGCATTCGGCGAGGTCGGCCTTTTCCACATAGGGGGCCCCGCTGTCCGGTACGGGCGGCTCGGTGCGCTCGCACACGGTCGAAACCCTGGGAACGGTGCGCAGCCGGGCGCGGCAGCCAGGCACACTTTCGATGCCGCGGGCGATCAGTCGGGCCAGCTCGCGCGTGGCGCCGTGCTGGGTGTAATAGAGCACCAGAATGTCGTGCATGATGTCTCCGGTATCGTTTGCTGCAAGGGGATGGCATCATCTTAATCCAATTCGAACCCCGGGGCCGGGCCGCGCGGCCCGTGACCGCAGAGCGATGCAGAGCAAACTGAGCAACTACTTCGGCTTTGGCCGCTTCCTGGTCCGGCGCATGGTGTCCCAGCGCGTGATGCAGGTGGCCGGCAGTCTCACCTTCACCACGCTGCTGGCGCTGGTGCCACTGATGACGATCATGCTGACGGTGATGTCGGCGTTTCCGGTGTTTGCCGAATACAGCAACCGCATCAAGCTGCTGATCCTGTCCAATCTGGTGCCCCAGTTTGCTGGGCGCGTCATCAGTGTCTACATGCGCCAGTTTGCCGACAATGCAGAGAAGCTCACTGCGGTGGGTATCCTGATGCTGGGGGTGACCTCGCTGATGCTGATGGCCACCATCGAGCGCACCTTCAACAGCATCTGGGGCGTGTGGCGGGCCCGACCTTGGATGCAGCAGAGCATGGTGTACTGGTCGGTGCTGTCCTTCGGTCCGGCCATTCTCGGTGGCGGCCTGTGGGCCTGGCGCTGGTTGTTCCGCGTTACCGACTTCGAACGGGTGTCGCCGCTGCTCAACGGGCTGTTGCAGACCGCCGGCACGGTGGCGCTGACGGCGCTGGCGCTCATTTTCCTCTACCGTGTGGTGCCCAACCGCTTCGTGCCGATGCGCGATGCGGTGTGGGGCGGGGTGGTGACAGCTGTACTCCTGGAGGCCACCAAGTTCGGCTTTGCCGTCTATATCGGCCGCATCGCTTCCTACCAACTGGTGTACGGCGCCTTCGCCAGCCTGCCGATCTTCCTGCTGTGGGTGTACTGCCTGTGGCTGGTGGTGCTGGCCGGCGCCGTGCTGACGGCCTCGCTGTCGTACTGGGAGGGGGCTGCCTGGAAGCGCCGGCTTGAGCCGCGGCGCCGCTTCCTGGATGCGGTGGAGGTGTTACTGCTGCTCGACAAGGCGCAGGAAAACGGCTGGGCACTGACGCCGCGTGACCTGCGTCGCCAGGTGAAGGTGGGGTACGACGAGCTGGGCATGGTGCTGGACAAGCTGGCTGCGCAGGGCTGGGTGCAACGCGGCCCGCGTGACAGCTGGGTGCTGATGCGCAAGCTGTCCACCATCCGCCTGCTGGATGTGTTCCGCCTGTTCGTATTCCGTGCCGAGCCCGAACGCGACGACGAGATCGGTCAGGCGCTCGAAGGGCTGCTCTCGCCGATGACGGACACGCTGGACGTCTCGCTGGAGGCATTCGCGCGCCGCGTGGAGCGGAAGTAAGCGGCATTGTCATAGAACGTCGCCTCCTCGTTGGCCGGCCAGTAGCCGGGGATGCCCAGAAGGGGTAGCGGGCAGAGCGTGCGCGGCCGTGGCAGGAAGGTATCGTCCTCCAAGGAGCGGGCCAGCCAGTCGTCCAGCCAGGCGAGCCGGGCCAGAAGGGGTTGGCCGAAGAAGCCGGACGGCACCGCCACGGGCAGGGCCTTGGCGCACCAGCCGATGTGGGGGGCCAAGCCTGTCTCCCACAGCGCATGGCCGATCGGCATCACGTCGATGTCCGTGCCCCAGGCCGAGCGGTGGGCAATGAACAGCGTCTTCCACTGCATGCCCGTCAGGGCCTCGGCCAGCGCCCGCTCGCCCACTGGCACCAGCACTCCGCACTCATCCAGCAGGGTGGCGGCATCGCGCAGCGGTCCACGCCGTACCTCGCCCCGGGCGATGGCGCGCACGTGCCTGCGGTTCAGGGCGGCCTTGGCACGCGGCCAGGCCAGCCACGCCAGCGCATTGAACCAGTCATGCCAGTTGCGGTAGCGGGTGGGCACTTCGCCTGTCTTCCCCACGTGCGTCTCGTAGTAGGCCTCGGGCGTCAGGTCGCACACGAAGCGCAGTCCGTCCGGCAAGGCCACGCCAGCGGCGCGGGCCACTGTCATCAGGCGGTCGTAGGCGGCCTGGTCCGGCCAAGTCGGCGGCAATGCCTGGCTAACGAAGGGACGCAGCAGCGCATAGAGCGGATGATCGAGATAGGCAGTGTGCCAGTCGGGCAGCATGGCAGCGTCTGAAAGGAAAGGAGGGGTGCCATTCTACCTGAGCCGGGGTGGCGGGTCGGCCACTACCTGATTGCGTCCGTGGCGCTTGGCTTCGTAGAGCAGGCCATCGGTACGGTGCAGCAGCGTTTCCAGCGAGGTGTCCCCTGGCATCAGCGCGCTCACCCCTGCGCTGACGGTGTAATGCAGTGGCCCCCGCGGGGTGGAGAGCGGTTGCCGTTCCACGCGCTGACGTAGCCGCTCAGCCACCTCGCGCGCCGCCTCCAGCCCGGTGTCGGGCAGTAGCACCGCGAACTCCTCGCCACCCAGGCGGCCGATGAGGTCGGTAGCGCGCAGCTGGCGGCGGCATTCGTCGGCAAAGGCGCGGAGCACCAAGTCGCCGCAGGCATGGCCGAAGTTGTCGTTGACCGCCTTGAAGTGGTCAAGGTCCATCATCATGGCGCAGGCAGGCATGCCGTTGCGCCGCACCCGCTGGATCTCGCGCTCGGCGGTCTCGAAGAAGTGCCGCCGGTTGAACAGCCCGGTCATGCCGTCCAGCGTAGCCAGCGCGTAAAGCTGCCGCTGCTGCAGGTCGTGCTGGATGGCGATGGCGCAGAGGTGGTTGGAGCGGAACAGCAGCCGGTTTTCGCTGGCGCCCGGCGTCAGCCGCTCGCCATGAAAGAGTGCCACCACGCCCAGAAGGCCCCGCTCGCTCGTCATGACCGGCACCGCCCAGCTGGAGCACACGCCCTCCGCTGCGGCCAACGTCTGTCGGGCCTGCCACAGCGGGCTGGCCGCCACGTCCTCGACCACCACTGTCTGCCGGTTGGCCGCGGCAGCGCCTACACCATCCTCCGTCGACAGCGGCAGCACGCGCAGCGCGCCTTCCAGGGCAGTGGAGAGCCCCGCTTGGGCGATCAGGGTCAGCTGCAGTGTGGCTTCGTTTGCCAATAGCACTGCCACCCGGCTGTGCGGCAACTGCGAACGGATCATCTGGCATACCTGCTCCAGCGTTTCGGCCAGCGACTGGTTGCCGGGGATCATTTCCATCACTCGGTTTTCCTCCGCCAGCAGCGTCAGTGCCAGGCGGGTTTCGGTGACCTCGCGGTCGATGGACAGGATGGAGGTAAGCATGCCGCTACGGTCGTACTCCGGAAACAGACGTGTCTCGAAGACGTACCGGCGGTCGTTCAGTTCGATTTCGTGCTCATACTGGCGGGGTTGGCCAGTGGCCACCAGGGCTCGGCACTCCTGTTCGAAGCGCTCGGCCACTTTCTTCGGCCAACCCTTCTCCCCGGCCCGTTTGCCCAGGTGGTCTTCGCGGCGCAAGGCCAGATAGTGGGCCACGCTACGATTGATGTAGAGGCAGCGCAGGTTCAGGTCGTAACGGGCGATGATGTCGCTGGTGTTTTCGGCCAGGGTGCGGAACTGCTTCTCGCGCCGGATCAGCTCGATCTCGGCATACTTGCGCGAGGTGACAAGCTGGCATAGTCCCAGGATGCGTGGGGCCTCAGGCGTGGCGGCCACCAGCAGGCTGCGCTGCTCCACCCACTCCCAGTGCCCGTTTGCATGGCGTACGCGGTACTCCAGGCTGGCGGTACCCTGCAGCCAGCCCTGCGGGTCCGACAGCAGCGGTGCCACCAGCGGACGGTCGTCCGGGTGCAGGCACTCCAGCCAGGCCTCGTAGGGCAGCGACAACTGTGTGACAGGCAGGCCCAGCAGGTGCGACAGCGTATGAGGCGTGGCACAAATCCGTTGGGTGCTGCCGTCAAACTCCAGAAACCCGAAGCGCCCGGTCTCCAGGGCGATCTGCCACGGATGGCTCCCTAGGCCATCAGCAGACAGCAGCGGGGCCGGCCGGGCCACTACCAGCGCGCAGGAGAGGCCTGCAGGCTGCAGGCGCTGCCATACCATCGGCAGTGGGATCGGGCCGGTCTCCAGCGGAGCGCCGCAGGCCTGCGGGTTCTCCAGCCAGCGTTTTACCACCTCGGGCAGCCCTTGCGGATGCAGGGCCCTTGCCATACGGCTAGAAAAGCGCACCCGGCCGTCGGTTTCCACCACATAGAGCAGCAGGGGCAGCGCTTCGGCCAAGCGGACCAGCGCGCCTGCCGGCCGCGCGGGCAGGCGCGGGTGATACGGGGCCTGTCCACGGCTGGCAGCGCGCGGCGTGCGTGGATCTGCAGGCAGGCAAGGCGTAGGTCGGCCCAACGGGACTCTCCGTAACGGTAGGGATCGAACGCATCCGGTCATCTGCCGACACACAGTGTGCCCGGCAGAGGCCGCTCCTTCTCTAAGCTTAGACCGATTTGCGCTTCGTTTTTGCCGGGCAAATCCAGTATGCTTGCCGCATCGTAGCGGACACGGGCTGTCATGGATTATTTCCCGATTTTTCTTGATTTACGCGGGGCGCCTTGTCTGGTGGTGGGCGGCGGTGAGGTGGCGCTGCGCAAGGTAAGGCTGCTGCTGGCCGCCGGGGCGCGCCTGACCGTGGTGGCGCCCGACGTCGTGCCCGAGCTGGCCGCGCTGGTAGAGGAGGGGGCCTGTGCCCACCTGTGTCAGCCGTTCGCGGACGCGTTGGTGTCCGGGCAACGTCTGGTTGTGGCCGCCACCAACCTGCGCGAGGTCAACCGCACCGTCTCGGAGGCAGCCCAGACCGCCGGCATTCCGGTCAACGTCGTGGACGATCCGGCGCTATCCACCTACATCACGCCGGCTATCATCGACCGCTCGCCCCTGGTGATCGCCGTCTCCACCGGAGGCGGTGTACCGGTGTTGGCACGGCTGGTGCGTGCCCGTCTGGAAAGCCTGATCCCCGCGGGGTTCGGCCGCCTGGCCCGATTTGCGGCACGCTTCCGTGATGTGGTGAAGGCCCGGTTTGCCGAGGTGGAAGCGCGGCGGATGTTCTGGGAATCGGTGCTGGAGGGGCCGTTGGCCGAAGACGTGATGGCCGGCAACGAGCAGCGTGCCGAGGCGGCCTTCCTGGAACGGCTCGCCAGTGCCTCCGACCGGCCCGAGGGCGCGGTGTACCTGGTGGGTGCCGGGCCCGGCAATCCCGATCTGCTCACCTTCCGTGCCCTGCGACTGATGCAGCAGTCGGATGTGGTGCTGTATGACCGGTTGGTGGCGCCCGAGCTTCTGGAACTGGTACGGCGTGATGCAGAACGCATCGACGTGGGCAAGGCGCGTGCGAAACACACTCTGCCGCAGGAGGACATCAACGCCCTGATGGTACGGCTGGCGCAGGAAGGCAAGCGCGTGCTGCGCCTCAAGGGGGGGGATCCCTTCACTTTCGGGCGCGGCGGCGAGGAGATCGAGACCCTGGCCGCGCACCGCATCCCGTTCGAAGTGGTGCCCGGTATCACTTCGGCCAGTGGGGCGGCGGCCTACGCTGGTATCCCGCTCACCCACCGGGACCATGCGCAATCGGTGGTATTCGTCACCGGCCACCGCAAGGATGGCGTGCTGGACCTGGATTGGCCGGCACTCACCCGGTCGGGGCAGACGGTGGTGGTGTACATGGGCCTGGCGATGGCCGCCGAACTGTGTGAGGCCTTCGTCACCCACGGCAAACCCGCCACAACGCCTGCAGCAGTGGTAGAGTGGGCCACCACCGAACGCCAGCGCACGGTGACCGGAACGCTGGCCACGCTGCCCGGACTGATCGCGCGGCATGGTGTGGCATCACCCGCCCTGATCATCGTCGGGGAAGTGGTCGGGTTGGCCGAAAAGCTGGCGTGGTATCGACCGGCGGCCGAGGATGCCTGAATCGGCGCGGCCGCACCCGGAAGAGGCGGCAGGGCGCCAGTCTAGACTTGCGGACGGTAAGAGAGCGAATTCCCATGGTGGGTGTACTCGTCATTTCCCACGGCCGGCTCGGAGAGAGCCTGGCCGAGGGCGCACAACACATTCTGGGGCGACAGCCCGAAAACCTTGCCGTGCTCGGCATCGAAAAACACGAGGACCCCGACTGCAAGCTGGCCGAGGCACGTGACTTGGTCGGCCGGCTGGACGACGGCAGCGGCGTGCTGGTGCTCACCGACATGTACGGTGGCACGCCGTCCAACATTGCCAGTCGGCTGATCGACGCCGGCCGCGTGGAGGCCGTGGCCGGAGCCAGTCTGCCGATGCTGGTGCGCGCGCTGTGCTACAGCAGCTACACGTTGGACCTGGTGGTCAGCAAGGCGATCACCGGCGGCCTCGAAGGGGTGTTCTATATTCTTCCCGGAACCACGGACCATGCTTAACAGACAGGTAGACATCATCAACAAGCTCGGGCTGCACGCTCGTGCGTCGAGCAAGTTCACGCAACTCTCCAGCCGCTTCAAGAGCGAGATCTGGATCACCCGCAACGGACGCCGGGTCAACGGCAAGAGCATCATGGGGGTGATGATGCTGGCGGCCGGCAAGGGGGCCACCATCGAACTGGAAGTGAACGGGCCGGACGAAGAAGAGGCGATGGCCGCCCTGGTGGAACTGATCGCCAACCGTTTCGACGAAGCAGAATAAGCAAGGCCGCAGCGAAGCGGCCCACGAGGGAGGAACAGCGCGTTGAGCATCATCCTGCACGGCGTGCCGATCGGTGGCGGCATCGCCATCGGCCGGGCCCATCTGGTGCTGCACAGCATGGAGGACGTGGTCCATTACAGCATCGACGAGGAGGACGTGCCGGCCGAGGTCGCACGCTTCGACGAGGCGATTCGGGCCACGCGCAAGGAGCTGGAAATGCTGTGGGGCAGCATTCCCGAGAACGCGCCGGCGGAGCTGGGCGCCTTCCTCTCGCTGCACATCATGCTGCTCTCGGACATTACTCTGACACGCGAGCCGCGCGACATCATCGCCAGCCAGCGCTGCAATGCCGAGTGGGCTCTCAAGACCCAGTGCGATGCGCTGGTGGCCCAGTTCGATGCCATCGAGGAAACCTACCTGCGCGAGCGCAAGCACGACATCCTGCAGGTGGTGGAACGGGTGTTCAAGAACCTGGACGGCAGTGCGTCCGACCTGCCGCCCGTGACCAGTCTGCTCGAGGACGTGATCCTGGTGGCGCACGACCTGTCCCCGGCCGACATGGTCTATTTCAAAGATTCCAACTTCGCTGCCTTCGTCACCGACGTGGGCGGCGCCACCAGCCACACCGCCATCCTCGGCCGTAGTCTAGACATGCCTTCGGTCATCGCCCTGCATCATGCGCGCGAGCTGATGCGCCAGGACGAAATGGTGATCGTCGACGGTCAGCAGGGGGTGGTGATCATCAACCCCGAGGAAACCGTGCTGAGCGAGTACCGCCGCCGCCAGCGGGCATGGCGGGATGCGCGGCGCAAGCTGTCCTCGCTGCGCAAGGGGGTGGCCAAGACACGCGACGGCACGCCGATCGAGCTGGTGGCCAACATCGAGCTGCCCAAGGATGTCGAGGATGTGAAGCGCTCGGGGGCGATGGGCGTGGGACTTTTCCGTAGCGAGTTCCTGTTCTTGGGGCGCGACACCTTGCCTTCGGAGGACGAGCAGTTCGAAGCCTACCGCACGGTGGCCGAGGCCCTGAAGGGACAGCCGGTGACGGTGCGCACCATGGATCTGGGGGCGGACAAGAATCCCAAATGGCTCAACCATGGCGTGGCCGACAATCCGGCCTTGGGCCTCACCGGTATCCGGCTGTGCCTGGCCGAACCGTTGATGTTCCGTGCCCAATTGCGGGCATTGCTGCGTGCCTCGGCCTATGGTCAGATCCGCATCCTGTTCCCCATGGTCAACTGCCTGCCCGAACTGCGCCAGTCACTGGCCCAGCTTGCACTGGCGCGCGAGGAGCTTGCTGCGGAGAACGTGCCGATGGCCCCCAAGGTGGAGGTGGGCGCCATGATTGAGATTCCCTCGGCGGCGCTGGTGGTGGGCAGCTTCGTGCGGCATGTCGACTTTCTGTCGATCGGCACCAACGATTTGATCCAGTACACCCTGGCGATCGACCGCAACGACGACGCGGTCAGCCATCTGTACGATCCCGTGCATCCGGCGGTCCTCAAGCTCATCGGCCACACGATCAAGACCGCTAACAAGGCCAACATCCCCGTCTCGGTGTGTGGCGAGATGGCGGGGGACCCGAAGCTGACCCGCATGCTGCTCGGCATTGGCCTGCGGCGCTTTTCCATGCACCCGGCCAATATCCTGGCGGTCAAGCAGCAGGTGCTGGCTACGCATCTGGACGAGGTCAGCCCGCTGGCGGCGCGCATGCTGCGCACCGAAGACCCTGATAGAATTGCCGACCTGCTGAACCAACTGAATGCACTGCCGGGTACCTGACCCGGCTTTTTTCTTCATGCTCAAGGACGCCATCGACTTTTCCGCCGTGCGCCGTGTGTTGGTCATCAAGCTGCGCCATCACGGCGATGTGCTGCTGACCTCGCCGGTGCTGACGGTCCTGAAAAACCATGTGCCCGGTATCGAGGTGGATGCGCTCGTCTACCACGATACGCGCGAGATGCTGTCGGACCATCCGGCGCTTGACCGCCTGTTCACCATCGACCGGCGCTGGAAGGCGCTGGGCCCGGTCGGTCAGCTGCGGGCGGAGTGGGCCGTGCTGCGCGCACTGCGTGCCCGACAGTACGATCTGGTCATCCATCTGACCAACCATAAACGCGGTGCCTGGCTGACCCGCTGGTTGCGTCCGCGCTGGGCCGTGGCGCCTGCTGGCCCCTTCGGCAAGTTTTTCGCGCGCAGCTTCACGCATCGCTATGCCGTGGTGGGCGGAAACCGTCGCCACACGGTAGAGACCCATCTGGACGCCTTGCGTCGGCTGGGCCTGCAGCCCTTGCCACAGGAACGGCGCCTGGTCTTCGTGGCCGATGCCGCAGCCCGCAGCCGGGTGGAGGGGCTGTTGCAGGCCCAGGGCGTCTGGCCGGGTGGCTACCTGCTCGTACATCCCACCTCGCGCTGGATGTTCAAGACCTGGCCGACCGAACGGATGGCCGCTTTCATCGATCTGCTCACCGCTCGCGGCATTCCGGTAGTGCTGACCGCTGCGCCGTCGGCCGAGGAGATGCAATGCGTGGAAGGCATCCTCGCCCGCCTGGCCCGCCCGGTCGTCAGCCTGGCCGGACAGCTCAGCCTGAAGGAGCTGGGGGCTGCCATTGCCTCGGCTCGCCTGTTCGTGGGCATGGACTCGGTGCCGATGCATCTGGCGGCAGCCACCGGCGTGCCGACCGTGGCGCTCTTCGGACCTTCGGGCGAGGTGGAGTGGGGGCCGTGGCAAGTGCCGCATCGCATCCTCACCCAGCCCTTCAGCTGTCGGCCATGCGGCAAGGATGGCTGTGGCGGGGGCAAGCGCAGCGAGTGCATCGACACCATCGTGCCCGAAGCGGTGCTGGCCGCCTGCGAGGCGCTGTGGCCGGACGGAGAGGAGGCGTGATGCGGCTGGCCATCGTGCGGCAAAAGTACAACCCGGCCGGCGGCGCGGAACGCTTTGTCAGCCGGGCGCTCACCGCCCTGTCGGCTACCGGCTCGGTGGAGGTGAGCCTGATCGCCCGCCGGTGGGAGACGCTCGAAGGCATCCGGGCACTGAAGGCCGACCCCTTCTATCTGGGTAATGTGTGGCGTGACTGGGGCTTTGCCCTGGCCGCCCGGCGCCTTTGGGAAAGGGCAGGGTTCGATCTGGTGCAGTCGCACGAACGCATTCCCGGGTGCCATGTCTATCGCGCGGGTGACGGGGTGCACCGGCACTGGCTGGCGCTGCGCCGCCGCACGCTCACGGCGGCCGGGCGCTGGGCGCTGGCACTCAACCCTTACCATGCTTATGTGCAGTGGGCCGAGCGGCGAATGTTCCTGCATCCGAACCTCAAACGGGTGATCTGCAATTCGCGCATGGTGCAGACCGAGCTGGAGCAGTACTTCGGCCTGCCCGCACACAAGAGCGTGGTGATCTACAACGGGGTGGATACCGTGCGTTTCCATCCGAGCCTGCGTGCCCTGCATCGTCAGGCGCAGCGGCAAGCCCTGAGGGTGCCAGAAGAGGCCGCGCTCCTGGTATACGTGGGCTCCGGTTTCGAACGCAAGGGCGTGGCGCGAGCCCTGCAGGCGCTGGTGGCCGCACCACAGGCCTGGCTGGTCGTGGTCGGCCATGACAAGCATGCGGGCCGCTATCAGGGGTTGGCCGAAAGCCTGGGTGTGGCGGGACGCGTGCGCTTTGCTGGGGCGCAGAAGGATGTGCGGCCCTTCTACGGCATGGCCGATGCCTTTATCCTGCCCACGCTGTACGACCCTTTCCCCAATGTGTGCGTGGAGGCGCTTGCCTGCGGCCTGCCCGTCTTTACCACCGTGCAGTGCGGTGCGGCCGAGCTGATCCGGGACGACGAAAACGGCTGGATCTGCGATGCCTTGGACGTGACGAAGCTGGGCACACAGGTGGCGCGGTGGAGCCAAAGCCGTGCCGATTGGCCAAGGTTGGCCGAAGCGGCCCGCGCCACCGCCGAACCATTGACGCTGGAGGCCATGGCCGAGGCGTTGCTGGACTGTTACCGTACCCTCTTGTAGCCGTGGCAAACCGCCTCGACTTGTAAGGTACAATTCACCGTTTGCTTCAAGACAATCCCAATGGTTCATTCACCCGATATGAGCGGCTTTGCGCTCTACCGGCGCCTGTTGCGCTATCTGAGGCCGTACTGGAAGGTATTCTTGGTCTCGCTGGTGTCGATGAGCATCGCGGCCGCCACCGAGCCTGCTTTTGCCCGGCTGATGAAGCCGCTGATCGACGGCGGCTTCGTCAACAAGGATACCTCTGCCATCGTGTGGACCCCGCTGGCGATCGTAGGCCTGTTCCTGGTGCGCGGCATTACCAGCTTCATCAACGAGTACACTTCCAGCTGGCTGACGGGCCATCTGGTCCAGACGCTGCGCGAGGAGATGTTTGCCAAGCTGGTGCGTCTGCCAGTGCATTACTACGATGACAATGCCTCGGGCCGGCTTCTGTCCCGCATCGCCTTCGACGTCAACTTGGTGACCGAGGCGGGCTTCAACGTGATTACCGTGACCGTGAAGGATGGCATCACTGCGCTGGGGCTGCTGGGCCTGCTGCTCTATACCGACTGGCAATTGACGATGATCTGCCTCGCTGTGTTGCCCATCGTCAGTCTGTGCGTGCGCTCGGTCAGCCGTCGGTTGCGCGGTCTTTCGCGCCAGAACCAACAGAACATCGCCCAGATGACGCAGATCTTGGGCGAGACGATCGACTGCCAGCGGGTGGTGAAGGTCTATGGTGGCGAGCACTACGAATCGGGACGGTTCGGGCGTGCGGCGGAGGCCATCCGCCACAATGCCGTCAAGCAGAGCGCGGCCTCTTCGGCCAACACCGGACTGACCCAGCTCATCATTGCTTGCGCGCTGGCCCTGATCCTCTACTTCGCGGCCATGCGTGCCCATGCCGGCGCCTTTACCGCGGGCGACTTCATGTCCTTCCTCACCGCAATGCTGATGCTGTTCGCGCCGGTCAAGCGTATCACCAGCATTTCGCAGTCGCTGCAGAAGGGTCTGGCGGCGGCCGAGAGTGTGTTCTCCTTTCTCGACGAACCGGGCGAGACCGACGAGGGCCAGCACCGGCTGACCTCGCCGCAGGGGCATCTGGTGTTCCGCAAGGTGTCATTTGCCTATCCGGGTGGCGAGCGCAAGGCACTGACCGACATCGACTTCGAGGTGCGACCCGGTGAGACCGTTGCGCTGGTCGGCTCGTCCGGCAGTGGCAAGACCACACTGGTCAGTCTGATTCCGCGGTTTTATGCCCCGACCGAAGGCACGGTCCTCTTGGATGGCTTGCCCCTGCCGGATATCCGCCTGGCCAGCCTGCGCAGCCACATCGCCCTCGTGAGTCAGGACGTGGTGCTGTTCAACGACACTATCGCCGCCAATATTGCCTATGGCCGTATCGGTGAGGTCGGCCGCGAGGCCATCGTCGAGGCCGCACGCGCGGCAAACGCGCTGGAGTTCATCGAGGCGATGCCGGAAGGTTTCGACACACTGATCGGCGAGAACGGGACGCGGCTTTCGGGGGGGCAGCGCCAGCGTCTGGCGATTGCCCGGGCTTTGCTCAAGAATGCGCCGATCCTGATCCTGGACGAGGCCACCAGTGCGCTCGACACTCAGTCCGAGCGCTTGGTGCAGGCCGCACTGGAGCGCCTGATGCGCAACCGTACCACCATCGTGATCGCCCACCGGCTTTCCACCATCGAGAACGCCGACCGGATCGTGGTGATGCATCAGGGCCGGATTGCCGAAGTCGGCACCCATGCCGAACTGCTGGCGCAGGAGGGCTTGTATGCCAACCTGCACCGATTGCAGTTCAAGGAGCCGCAGCATGACTGAGCGCCTGCTGACCATCGCGCACACCGAGTCCTCGCTCGGCTGGGGCGGACAGGAGCACCGCACCTTCAAGGAAATGGTCGGTCTGGCCAAGTTGGGCCACCGCATGATGCTGGTCTGCCAGCCAGGGGCCAAGTTTGCCGCACGTGCCCGCGAAGCCGGACTGGAGGTGTTCGAGGTGCGCATGCGCAACGGCGTCGATCTGGCGGCCGTGGCCCGCATGGCATCCCTGTTCCGCCGCGAGCAGGTCGATGTGGTGAACACCCATAGCGGGCGTGACAGCATCCTTGGCGGGCTGGCCGGGCGCCTCTCCGGTCGGCTGGTGGTGCGCACCCGTCATCTGGCACTGCCGCTGACCTCCCGCTTTACCTACACCACGCTGCCACACCATGTGGTGAGCGTGAGCGAGCATGTGCGGCGTTACCTGATGAGCGAAGGGGTACCAGCCGACCGTGTATCCACCATCTACACCGGCATTGATCCGGCGGCGATGCAGCTTGACGGCCCCTCCACCCTCCGGGCCGAGTTGGACCTCCCGGCCGATGTACCGCTGGTGGGCACCGTGGCCATCCTGCGCATGAAGAAGGGCCACCGCTTCATCGTGGAGGCTGCTCCGCGCATTCTGGCCGCCTGCCCCGATACCCATTTCGTTTTTGCCGGAGACGGGCCGCAGATGGAAAACCTGCGGGCACAGATTGCCGCGGCCGGCCTGACGGCGCGCATCCACCTGCTGGGTCTGCGACGCGACATCGCCAACGTGCTGGCCGCCTGTGACCTCTTTCTCCTGCCCACCGAGCAGGAAGCGCTCGGCACCTCGTACATCGAGGCGATGGCCATGGGGCTGCCGGTGGTGGGCACGGATGTCGACGGCGTGCCCGAAGTAGTGCGTCAAGGCGAGAACGGCCTTCTGATCCGCCCGGGTGATGCCGACAGTCTGGCCGAGGCGGTGATCCGCCTGCTGAGCGACGATGCGCTGCGGCTTGCTATGGGCCAGCGTAGCCGGGCGCTCGTGTCGTCGGTATTCCATGTGGAAACGATGTGTGCGGCCATGCTGATGCTGTACCGGCGTCTTTTGGCCGAGCGGGGCGCACGATGAAGGCGGCGCGTGCCCTGCCAGTGCTGATGTACCACCATGTCTCCCCCTCGCCGGGGCTGGTGACGGTGGCGCCCGCCACCTTCGCAGCACACATGCGCTGGCTGGCCGAGCACGGCTGGACCACTGTGGGGTGCCGCGAGGCGGCCGCCTTCCTGGCCGGACAGTCGCTGCCGGCCAAAAGCGTGCTCGTCACCTTCGACGATGGCTATCTCGACAACTGGGTGTATGCCCATCCGGTGCTGGCCCGGCATGGCCAGCGGGCCGTGCTGTTCGCCATCACCGGCTGGCTGGGGGAAGGCCCCGTGCGTCCGGTGAGCGACAGCGGCATGGCGCTGCCTGCCACGCCGGACCACAATGGCTGCAAGCGAGCCGTGGCGGAAGGGGACCACGACCAGGTGATGATGCGCTGGAGCGAGGTGGAGGCCGCGCGCGCGGCCGGGACGTTCGAGTTCCATAGCCACACCCACCAGCATGCCCGCTGGGACAAACTGTGCCAGACCGCGGCCGAAAAGCGCGAAAGGTTGGCCGAAGACCTGTTCGCTTCCCGGGCTACGCTGCAGGCGCGGCTGGGCGAGGTGAGCGACCACCTGTGCTGGCCCCAAGGCTATTTCGACGACGACTACCGTGCCGTGGCCCGCGCTGCCGGATTCCGGCATTTCTACACCGTGGACAAGCACATCAACACGCCCACCACCGACCCCGAGCAGATCGGCCGCATCGTCACCAAAGACCGGCGTGATGGGTGGTTCGGCCAACGCCTGTGGGTCTACAGCCGGCCGCGCATCGGTGCGCTGTATCTGACGTTGCGGGGAAAATGATGGGTACCCGGTTACGCGAGACCCTGCTGGCGACCTGGGTATGGGTACGCCACCGTCTGGACCGCCGCCAGCCGGACGTGTCCGAACTGGGCACGTCTGCCATCCGGCGCATCCTCGCGATCTCGTGCACCGCCATCGGCGACACCCTGATGTCCACGGCCGCGCTCGCCAGCCTGCGCCGTACCTATCCTGATGCGCGAATCGTGCTGATGGTGCACCCGGCCTATGCGGCCCTGTTTGCCGACAATCCCGACACCGACGGCCAGATTTCTTATGACGGCCGCTGGAAGGGGTTTCTGCGTGCGCTGTGCGACGCCCGCCGCGAAACCTTCGATCTGGTGGCCATCCTGCACGGCAATGAACCGCAAGCCACACCGCTCGCCTATCTCTGCGGGGCCCGCTGGCGCTTCAAGTGGCCCAACGACAACCGCTTTCGTTACTTGCTGAGCAATGACCAGCCCGTCAAACGCTGGGACGATTTTGCCCACGGCATCGACCAGCGTCTGGCCGTGGCCGAGAGTGCCGGCGCTGTGCCCGGTGCACCGCGCCGGATGGTGCTGCCCGTCAGCGCCGAGCGCCGTCAGCGTGTAGATGCGCGCTTGGCCGAGGTTTGGGGCATCACGGTGGCGCAGCCCCTCTTGGGATTTCAGGTGGGCGCCTCCACCGCCAGCCGGCGCTGGCGTCCTGAACGCTATGCCGAACTGGGGCGACGCCTTCTGGCGGCTCACCCCGATCTGGTACTGGTGATCACCGGCTCCCCTCAGGAGCAAGGGTTGGCCGAAGCGGTAGCCCAGGGCATCGACAGCCCTCGCGTCATCGTGACCGCAGGTAGGCTCGGTCTGGCGGACCTGCCTGCGCTAGTGGCTCGCATGCTCTGCCTGGTGACACCCGATACCGGCATCATGCACATGGCGGTAGCGGTGCGCACCCCGGTGGTGGCGCTGTTCGCGGCGGCACACTGGAGCCGCTCCGGCCCTACGGTGGACCTGGACCGCCACATCATTCTGCAAAAGCACCGTACCTGTGACCCCTGCCTTGGCAAGCGCTGCCCGTACGCGGCCCCCCTCTGCATGGACAATATCCTTACCGATGAGGTGTTCGACGCCTGCCAGCGGCAGCTTCGCGCTCATCCGGAGCCTCAGGCATGACCCGACCCAAACGCATCCTGCTCCTTGATACCGGTAACGAGTGGGGTGGCGGCACCAACAGCATGTTCGAGCTGCTCAAGCGGATCGACCGTAGCCGTTTCGACGTCACCTGCCTGTTCTACCGCGATTATCCGAAAGGCCGCGACAGCTGCCTTTCCGCCGAACTGGCTGCTATCGGCATCCCGCTGGTGCTGATGCCGCAGCGCCGGCAGCCGCTTTGGGCCAAACTTGCCAAGGAACTGGCACGGGGTGTGTTGGCGTGGCACCCGGATCTGCGCACTGCCGCCGTGCGAAGCATCGAACAGGGCTGGCGGGTACGCCCCAATGCACAGCGCCTGATGCAGTACCTGCAGGATGGCGGTTTCGATCTTCTCTACATGAACAACCAGCCTCGGTCCAATCTGGAGGGGTATCTGGCTGCCGATCGGACAGGGGTTCCGGTCGTTCAGCACTGCCGCATCGAACCGGTTATGGATCCACAGGATGTGGCCTTGGTCAACCGCGTAGCTCGCAAGGTCATCGGTGTTTCAAATGGTGTGGTAGAGGCGCTCGTGCGGGCCGGGGTCCAGCCAGAGAAATGCATGGCGGTGCTCAACGGCATCGACCCGACCCAGCCACTGCCCGACGGCGCGCCCACCCGCGAAGGCCTCGGTCTGGCCGACCGTGACGTGGTGTTCGGCGCCGTAGGGCAACTGACCGAGCGCAAGGGCCTGCGCTATCTGCTGCAGGCCACCGCACGACTGGTGGAGCAGGGGCTGCCGGTGCGCCTGCTTCTGGTTGGCGACGGCCCCCAGCGTGCGGAGCTGGAGGCGCTGACTACACGGCTGGGTCTGCAGTCGCATGTGGTGTTTACCGGATTCCAGACCCAGCCGTTGCCTTATACTGCGGCCATGGATGTATGCGTATTGGCTTCTCAGAGCGAGGGACTGCCGCGCGTTCTGCTGGAAGCCATGCTTCTGGGCAAACCCGTTATCGCCACACGGGTGGTCGGTTCGCGCGAACTGGTCGACGAAGGGATAACCGGACGGCTCGTACCTTTTGCTGATCCGGTCGGGTTGGCCGAGGCCATGACCGTCTTGTGCCGCGATCCGGCCCTGCGGCAGCGTATGGGCCAGGCGGGGCGGGCGCGCGTTCTGGAGCATTACACCATCGACCGCTACGTGCGTGGGGTCGAGGCCATTCTGGAAAAGGCCGCGCGCTGAGATGGCCTACCTTCTCATAACTTGGCTCCTCTATCCGGTCCTGCTCTTGCTGCAAGGGCGCAGACGGACGCAACCGCAGCGTATCCTGCTGATCCAGACAGCCAAGATCGGTGACATGCTGTGCGCCACGCCGGTGCTGCGCGCCTTGCGCCAGGCCTTTCCCGCAGCCCGGATCACCGTTATGCATGCGCCCGTCACGGCCCCCATCATCGAGGGTCTGCCCGAAGTCGATGCACGATTGCCAGTGCAGTCGGCCGGTTGGAAAGGTTTGCGTGGGAAGCTGGCGCTCGCCCGGCGTGTGCGCAGCGGCCGACATGATCTTGCGGTCGTTCTTTCTCCGTCGCTCCCGGTGCTGTTGGCCCTGGTATGGGCGGGGGTGCCGATACGCTGGTCACTGCTGCCGACACGGGTTGGCCGAACGTTTCGCTGGATCAGCCCCCTTCTTGCCGACAGCGAGCCGCACCGTCATGGGGAACTGGTTCTTGACACTACCGCGCGCTTGCTGGGACGGCACGACATTGTCCTGCGCTACGTCAAGATCATGGCCGAATCTCCGCAGGGCGAGTTGCTCTGCGATGCGCTAGGGTTGCCTGCCAGCCCCCGTTGCGTCGGGTTGGCGATCTCAAGTGCCAACAAACTCAAGGAACTGGGCGAGGACAAGCTTGTGTCCCTGATCCTCGGACTGCGTCAGCGTACTGCTTCGCCTATCGTGCTGGTGGGTGGGCCCGAAGACCGACCGGTGGCCGACGCCATCGTCGCACGGCTCCCGTCTGTGCCCGGACTCGTCAACAGCGCCGGCGCCTTCCGTCTCGATGAGCTGCCGGCCCTGATGCGCCGTTGTAAGTTGTTCATCGGCGTGGACTCCGGACTGACCTACATGGCCGACACTTTCAACGTGCCGCTAGTGTCCGTCGTGGGTCCTACCGATCCACGTGAGCAACGCCCCATGGGGCCGCAGGTGCGTTTTGTTATCAAGCGTCTGCCCTGTTATCCCTGTGCCTTTGTCTTCAATGCTCCTTACGGCTGCCACACTGGGACGCGCGCCTGCATTGATACCGTTTCTGCCGAAGACATCCTGCGAGAGGCGGATGCGCTGGAGGTGAAGTGGTGAGGCTGTTGGCTGCAGACCCGTGGAGACTGGATTGAGAAGGGATAAAACAGCGAGCGTTATTGTATCAGGCTCCACGGATGCGCTTGTCCGGTTGCGGTCTTGGGGGCTACTCTGCCTGACACTCTTTTTCTTTGCACAGATGTCGGATGCCCTGACGGCTGCCGCCCAGTTGTCGTACTGGAGCGCCGTGCTCCTTGGAATAGTGACATTTTTGCGGGCGCCTTGTGCGATATTGCGACTATTTAACTGGCGGCCCCTGACAGCCTGTTTGGGCATGTTGCTGCTGGTCCTCGCGGCTGCCTGGCTCGTCAATCCGGGCTGGTGGTCAAACAACCTGACCGAATTTCGCAAGGATCATCTA
Organism: Gulbenkiania mobilis; assembly: GCA_004346645.1. Classification (GTDB taxonomy): domain Bacteria; phylum Pseudomonadota; class Gammaproteobacteria; order Burkholderiales; family Chromobacteriaceae; genus Gulbenkiania; species Gulbenkiania mobilis. The sequence goes on along the minus strand of SMDA01000004.1, from coordinate 78,244 downwards.
CGGCTGTTCCTGCTCTTTCCGTTGGCTTTCTGGGTCTGCCGAGACTACCAAGACGTACGCAGGCTCCTTCTGGCTGCGGTAGCCGGTTTCACGCTCCGGGCGCTGCTGGTGCTGGGGTTCTATCTTTCCGACTGGGCTGTGCTCGAGAGCTACCGCAAGGGCTTTGCCCTGGATGCCATCTATTGCTTCTCCGCCGGACTGCTCCTTTTCTTGCTCGACCGAGGCCTTTCCAGGCGCAGCAGAATATTGCTGGGGGCGGCACTGGCGGTGCAGGTGGTGCCTCTCCTCCTGCACGGTAGCCGCTCGCCGCTGCTTGTGATCCTGTTAGCCGTGGGGTTGGCCGTCGTGGCAGCCCGGCGTTGGCGGCTACTCTTGGGAGGCGTACTTGCCTTGGCGGCTTTGCTTGCTGGCCTGGCGCTTTCCCGACCTCAGATCTTTGATCGCTATGAAACCATTTTTGACGAGCAGACCTATGCGCAGGATTTTTCTGTGGTAGAACGGCGGGCGATCTGGTGGGTGACCCTCAGGTTGGTGGAGCGACAACCATGGCTGGGCTATGGGCCAGGATGGCGCAAGCTTTCGCCGCTGGCGCTAGAGAGCGGGCTGATGGACGAGGCGAGACAACATCCAGATCGGGTGCGGCAGCTGGCCTATGATTACTTTCACCGGCGCGCTACCTATGGCAAGGCCAATCCCCACAATCTCTACCTGAACTGGTTGCTGGAGGCAGGCTTCTTGGGCCTACTCGCTTATCTTGCCTTCATGGGCAGCTTTTTCAGGTCGGGGTGGCGTGCGCGTCTGCCCCTCCACGGGGAAATGTGGTGGTTGTTGACCCTGGCGCTGGCCACAGCCCAGCTTGCCATAGGACTCACAAACGGATTATGGCCGGCTGGCTGGTTGCTGATTCTGGTGGCGGGCGCCTTGGCACGGAAAGAAAATGAAACCACGTACCCCTCCTAGCATTCTTGTCATCCGGCGCGACAACATCGGGGACCTCGTCTGCACTACCCCTTTGTTGGATGCGCTGAGGCAGCATTTTCCCGGCAGCCGCATTGCGGTCGTGGTCAACAGTTACAATGCCCAGGTCCTTGATGAGCACCCTGCGGTGAATCGGGTCTACGTCTACACCAAGCTCAAGCACCGGAGGCCTGGGCAGTCCTTGATGGCAACCGTCTGGCAGCGGCTGTGCATGTACCGGGCCCTGCGCCGGGAGCGGTTCGATTACGCCATCGTTGCGTCGTCCGGCTATGCCCGCAATGCGGTGCGCCTGGCAATGGCTGCGCGGCCGCGCGCGCTCATCGGCTTCCAGCCGAACAATGCTCCTGCCGACCCACGCATCACGCATCCGGCTCCGCCCCATGCCAAAGGCACGCAGTGCCATGAGGTTGAAGTGCTGCAACAGTTGCTGCGACCGTTGGGGGTGACGTCACCACCGGGCCCGCTGTCGGTGACCATTCCCTCCCGTGAGCGGGCGGCGGTGGCCGCCTTGCTGCCCGGGAACCGGCCTGTGATCGGGCTGCACATCAGTGCCCGTGAGGTTTCCCGGGTCTGGCCGGTGGCCCTCCACATTGCCCTCATCCAGGCTTTGGCAGCCCGCGGGGTGCAGACTTTGCTGCTATGGGCCCCAGGTAGTCAGGAGGACCCCAGGCACCCTGGGGATGACGAGAAGGCGCATCACATTCTTGGGCAAACCGACGCCATTGCTTGTCCCACCAACGGGCTCGGCAAGTTATTGGGGGCGTTCGCCGCCGTAGATGTGGCCGTCTGCTCCGATGGTGGTGGGCTGCACTTGGCCGCGGCGGCGGGTACACCGGTCGTCGGGCTCTTCGAGCACTTGGAAAAGAAGTACCTGCACTGGTATCCCTGGGGCGTTCCGAAGCGTGTCCTCACCTCGCAGGACCGCTCGGCCTGGCAGGTGGCCCATATTTCCTTGGACAGCGTGCTGCAGGGCTGCCTCGCTCTGCTTGAGGAGAGCGATGCCTGGACGGCAAAAGGCCGTGCCTGAGAAGGCACGGCCGGCTGGACGGTGAGGTCAGCGGTTGAAAAGAGGGTTGGCCGGGTCCAGTTCCCTTCCATGTTGCTGGATGGTTTTCCACACCGGCTGACCCTGTAGCCGGCTCTCCACATCACGTGCGAGCAGGCTGTAGGCCTTGCTGTCTCCGCTATGCGAGTAGGCCCGCAGCAGGGTGATCTTTGCCGGCAGGTTGTCCGGCTCCTCGCGGACGGTGGCCTTCAGTACCCGCACTGCTTCACTGACCTTACCGTAGGCGAGAAAGACCTCTGCCTCTCCCACCGGGTCGATGCCGCGGTCGCGCGGCTTGACGTAACGGAGCTGGCGCCAGAGACGGCGCATGAGGTAGTAGCTCACCATCAGTCCCAGGCTGGCTGCGAATGCTGCAAACACTTCCATGAAAACCTCTCCCGCTTGGCTGTTGTTTGCCACCCATTATTCTGGCTTCAGGGGCAGCCCGCATCCGTAGAAATCCTTAGGCGGGCGTCGTCCTGCCCCTTCCAGTAATGCGCCGGCCGGTGAGCACTGCCTCCAGCACGCTTGTCGGTACACCGCTTTCGATCCGGGCATCCCCGATTCCATGCAGTAGCACGAAGCGCAGTTTGCCGGCCTCCACCTTCTTGTCATGCGCCATCAGTTCCAGCCAAGTGTTCACCCCAAGGTCAGGCGCAGTGACGGGGAGGCCGGCCGCAGCAATCAGGGCGGTGATGCGGTCTACCTCCCGAGGTGAAAGCCAGCCGAGCGCGGCAGAAGTCTCTGCGGCCAATACCATGCCGGCGGCCACGGCTTCGCCATGCAACCACGCACCATAGCCAAGCCCGGCTTCGATGGCGTGTCCGAAGGTGTGCCCCAAGTTCAGCAGGGCACGCTGGCCAGTTTCCCGTTCGTCCGCCGCGACGATATCTGCTTTCATACGGCAGGCTACGCGCACCGCTTCCTGCAAAGCCCCCATGTCACGGGTACGCAGGGCCGGCATGTGTGTCTCAAGCCACTGGAAGAATTCGGCATTGCCCAGCAGTCCGTACTTGATGACTTCGGCCAACCCTGCCGACAGCTCGCGTTCCGGTAAAGTGTCTAGCAGTGCCAGGTCGGCCAGCACCACTCGTGGCTGATAGAAGGCGCCGATCATGTTCTTGCCGAGCGGGTGGTTGATGGCGGTCTTGCCCCCCACGGAAGAGTCCACCTGGGCGAGCAGCGTGGTGGGAATCTGGATGAAGGGCGCGCCCCGCTGATAGGTGGCGGCAGCAAACCCCGTCATGTCGCCGACCACCCCACCGCCCAGCGCAATCAGCGTGGTCTTGCGTTCACAGTGCCGTTGCAGCAGTGCATCGTAAATCAGGTTCAGGGTCTCGCTGGTCTTGTAGGCCTCTCCATCAGGCAGGATGACCGGGGTCACCCGTACACCGTTGGCCTCCAGTGCGCTCTGAAGCGGGGCCAGGTACAGCGGAGCCACGGTGGTATTGGTGACGATGACGGCATCGTGGATGGGCAGGTGAGGGCACAGCAAGTCAGTGCGTGTCAGCAGGTGCCGTCCGATGTGGATCGGATAGGCGGTGTCGGGCAGGACGAGGTCGAGCGTGATCATGACAGGCTTTCGGTACGGCGCTGGCGCTTCTGGAGCTGCTGTTCCAGGCGTGAGACCAGCAGATTGACGTTCTGCTGGGTGGTGTCGACAACGATGTCGGCAATCTCGCGGTACAAGGGGTCGCGTTCGGCAAACAGGGACTCGAGTTTGGCGCGAGGGTTGGCTGTTTGCAGCAGAGGCCGGTTTTTGTCGTGCTGGGTGCGGGCCAGCAGGTCTTCGATGTTGGCGCGCAGGTAGATCACCGTGCCGTGCGCACGTAAGGCCTCGCGGTTCTGCGGGCGCAGCACGGCCCCTCCCCCCGTGGCCAGCACGATATCGTTCAGGCGGACGAGGTCGGCGATCACTGCGCTTTCTCGGTCCCGGAAGCGTGTCTCGCCTTCGATGTCAAAGATGGTGGCCACCTTGACGCCGGTACGCCGTTCGATTTCGTGGTCGGAGTCATAGAAGGTCTTGCCACTGCGTCGTGCAAGGGCCCGCCCCACCGTGGTCTTGCCAGCGCCCATCAGACCGACGAGAAAAAAATTGCCTGCCAGGTTCTCCATGGCAGGCATTGTAACTGATGCTTGGCGCTGGTGTCTGTGAGCGCTCAGGGCGTCGTTATGCGTAGATTGTCGACAATCCGCGGGGTGATGAACACCAGCAGTTCCCGGCGGTCGTTACGCTCCTGCTTGCTGCGGAACAGTGCGCCCAGATAGGGAATATCCCCCAATAGAGGCACCTTGTTCACGACGTTGCTCTGCTCCTGCACGTAGATGCCGCCAATGACCACCGTGCCACCGTTCTCCACCAGCACCTGGGTGTTGATCTTCTTGGTGTCCAGTGCCGGTGTCCCCCCTACCAGCTGCTTGAAGTTGGGCGTGTCCTTGTTGACCTGAATGTCCATCAGGATGTTGTCGTCCGGGGTGATCTGCGGCTTCACGCGCAGGCTCATCACCGCCTTCTTGAAGGACACGGACGTGGCCCCACTCGACGATGCCTCCTGATATGGAATTTCCGCCCCTTCTTCGATGGAGGCTTCGGTCCGGTCTGAGGTCATCACGCGCGGGCTGGCCACCACCTTGCCCTTGTCTTCGGCCTGCATGGCCTGTAGCTCCAAACCGATCAGGCTGCTGGCCCCGGCCTTGAACAGGGCCGCGATCGACCCGGCCGCATTGCTGATCGGCAGGTTCACGCCCGGCGCCAACTCGTAGGGAAGTGAGGCCGTCAGGGGCGGAATTGCTGGAGGCGCTCCCGTGGGATTGGCCAGCCAGCTATTGTAGGCGTTGGTGGCTGCGATCGCCCGGTTGGCCTCGTTCAGGCTGTTGGTGTTGCGCGTGTTGCTGTTCTTGATAACGTTTTCCAGATTGCCGCCATAGACGTTGCGGCCCACCCGGGCAAAATTCAGCTTCACCCCAAGGTCGCGGCTGAAGTTGTCACTGGCCTCGACGATGCGTGCCTCGATCAGCACCTGCTTGATGGGCACGTCGAGCTTGTCCACCAACGTGCGGATCTTTTCGATCACCGTGGGGGTGTCATTGATGATCAGCGTGTTGGTCTTGCTGTCGATCAGGGCGCTGCCGCGGTCGGACAGCAGGGTCTGCCGGCGGCCGCCATTGTCGCCCACCGGCGTGTCCAGCACGTTCTTGAACTCTTCCACGCTCTTGTAGCGCAGCAGGAAGGTTTCGGAGCGGATCGGTTCGAGCGCGGTCAGCTGCTGCCGGGCCTCCAGAACCTGCTTGTCCCGATCGAGGAGTTCCTGACGCGGCGCCACATGGATGATGTTGCCGCTGCGACGTTGGTCCAGCCCTTTGGTCTGGAGGATGAGGTCCAGCGCCTGATCCCACGGTACATCCTTCAGCCGCAGGGTGATGTTGCCGGTGACCGAATCGCTGGTAACGATGTTCAGGCCGGTGAACTCGGCGATCACCTGGAGCACCGTGCGCACCTCAATGTTCTGGAAGTTGAGCGAGAGCTTGTCGCCCTTGTAGACCGGCTTGACGTCCGCCCCCTGGGGATTGGCCGTATCGACTACCGGGCGGCGCACTTCAACGGTCAGCCGGTTGTCCGTCTGATAGGAGGAGAAGTCCCAGTCACCCTGAGGTTCGATTACCAAGCGGCTGCCGCGTCCCTGATTACTGGCATCGATGCTGCGCACTGGCGTGCCGAAGTCGGTCACATCCAGCTTGCGTTGCTGTGCGCGGCTGAGTGTGACGCCGGGCAGGTCCACCACGATGGCGCGCCCCTCGCGGCGAACGTTGGCCGAAACTGTGCTGGAGGGCAGCACCAGCTCGAGGCGGCCCTCTCCGTTGCGGCCACGCTTGAAGTCCAGGCTGACCGGGCCGAGGTCCACAGCGCCCGCCGGATCGGTCACTGCCGTTCGGGGGGCAGGAACGGACTCGGCGGGGGTGGCCTCGCGGGCTGCCTGGGCATTGCCATTCAGGCTGATGGTGACCGTGTTGCCCGAGGGCGTTGTGCTATAGGACGCATTGCGCAGCAGGTTGAGCACTACGCGCGCGCGCCCACCCGCCTCGACTGCCGTGGCGGAGCGGACCAGGTTGTTCCCCAGGTCGACGGCTGGGGAAGGCAGACGCACGCTTGCCCCCGGGAAGTCCAGCGCGATCCGGGGCGGATTGGCGATGGCGAAACTGTTGGGCCGGGTGACCGGCCCGTCGAAGTTGAGCCGCAACACTTCCTCATCGCCGCTGAGGCGGGCCACCTCGATGCCGGTCAGTGCCGGCCCAGCCCAGCCGGCACTGTAGGCCATCATGAGACCGAGGGCGGACAGCAGTTTGATCGATAGATGCTTCATTGTTTTTGCCCTTGCTCCAAAAGGTACAGGCTGGTCGTGCGCTGCACCCATTCTCCGTTCAGGTCTTCCACCGTTTCCGCAAGCTCGATCTCGGTTTCGGTAATACGTTTGATCAGGCCGTAGTTGGTGCCCATGAAGTTGCCCGGCTGAACGCGGTAGATCGCGCCATCCGGCGTACGTACCAGTGCGTACGTGGTGCCGTTGCGCCGCAGGATCCCCACCATGCTGAGTTTTTCCAGTTCGAAGTTCTCAAGCAGCTCGCGCGGGCGGGAAAGGTCCGGCGCGCTCGCACTGTTCTGCCTGCGCGCCACCTGTAGCTTCTGCGGATTGAAGGGATCCAGCAGGCCTGACGCGTTGTAGACGAACGGCGTGTAGGGTTGAACCTGCGGCACGGGCTCCACCTGGCCACGCAGGTTCTGGCTCGCCTCCTTCATCCACTGGTCAAGGTCCTCGGTGTCGTTGCTGCTGCATCCGGCCAGAGCCAGCAGCAGGAGTGCAAGATAAGGTTTCATCGTGCGGGGCTCACTTTGCCGGGGGCTGCTGCATCGCTGCCCGTTCCTCGGGGTCCAGCGCGCGGTAGGTCTTGGCGGTAGCCTGCATCGTCAGGCGGTTCGACTTGCCGTCCACCGGGGTCAGCGTGATATCGCCCAGGGTGACGATGCGCGACAGCTGGGCCACATCGCTGGTAAAGGCTGCCAGTTCCTCGAAAGTACCGTTGAGGCGGATGCTGATCGGAACTTCGGCCATTTCGGCGTTCTTGACCTCGCCAGCGGGGCGGAAGAGTTCGAACTGTAACCCGCGTCCGATCCCTGCTTGGTTGATTTCCGTCAGCAGCGCTTCCATCTCCGAGCGGGTGGGCAGCTGCTTGAGCAGCGCCCCTGTCGATTGCTGGATTTCCTTCAGCTGAAGCTGCAAGGCCTCCAGGTTGACCGCCTGACGCTTTTTGTCGACATAGGTCTGCTTGAGGACGGCTTCCTGCTGCTGTGCCTGATCAAGGACCTCCAGCTCACCCTTAAGGAGCAGAAAGTAGCCCAGAAAGAGCAGCACACCGGCAAGGAAGGCCAACCCCACCAGCTGGGCCGGCAAGGGCCAGTTCGGCATGTCCTTCGGGTCAAGGGTACGGAATTCGTCGAGAGTCATTGCGGCTGTCCTTGCGCGGCAGGGTTGGCCGAAGGCGCTGTCTCGGGCGGGCGCTGGCCAACGTTCAGGCTGAATTCATTGACACGCTGGTTGTTGACCTGCCCTGCCTTCACCTCGATGAGAACCGGTTCGAGGAACAGAGGCGATGCGGCCAGGGCCCGCATGTAGCCGGACACCCGGGCACCGGACAGCGCATATCCAGAGAGGGTGAGGGTGGTGCCACTCTGGCGCATTTCGCGCAGGTAGACGCCGTCCGGGGTCAGGCGGATCAGCTGGTCGAAGAGCTTGACGGCATCGTTTCGGCCCTGCTGCAGCCGTTCCACCAGCTGCTTGCGGGCAAGAAGGGTGTCGCGCTCGTTGCGGAGCGTTTCGATGTCCTTGAGCTGCTGGTTGAGGCCGTTGATCGCTCCCTGCAGGTGCTCGTTGCGCAGGTTTTGCCTTTCGGTCTGCCCAGTGACATAGAAGTACGCCAGGCCCAAGAGCAGCAGGCTGCCTGCCATGAAGAGCACGAGCAGCAGTTGGAAGCGGCGGCGGTGGGCCGCCTTGCGCTGTTCACGGTGTGGAAGCAGGTTGATCCGGATCATCAGTCGAACCTCCGCAGGGCCAGGCCGCAGGCGACGAACAGCGAGGGTGCGTCGAGCAGGAGTTCCTTGAGCCGGATGGAAGGGGACTGCACCATGCTGGTGAAGGGGTTGGCAATCATCGTACTGATCTGCGTGCGGGCCGCCACTGCATCATCCAGCCCGGAAAGCATGCTCGACCCGCCGGCAAGAAGGATGTAGTCCACCCGCAAGTACTGCGACACGCTGACCGTGGTGTAGAAGAACTGCAGCGCCCGCTGGATTTCCTGCGCCAGTGCGTCCACGAAGGGATGCAGCAGCTCGGATTCGTAGCCGTCTGGCAGCGTCATCATCCGCTTGCCGGACTCGGCCTCGTCCAGCGAGATGCCGTAGCGCCGCTGAATGTCCCGAGTGAGCTGGTGGCCGCCGATCGCCTGCTCACGGTAGTAGAGCTGCTGGCCGTTACGGATCACGCTGCAGTGCGTTTTGCTCGCACCGATGTCAAACAGCGCGAAGGTTTGGTTCATGCCCTGGTCAGGCAGCTGGTACTGAATCTGCTCGAAGGCGGTCATCATGGCGAACGAGTCCACATCCACCACCCGTGCCGACAGACCCGCCATCTCCACCGAGGCGACCCGCTCGTCCACCTTCTCCTTGCGTGCGGCGCACAGGAGCACCTCCAGGTCGTCAGCACTGGCTGGAGACGGGCCGAGCACCTGATAATCGAGGTTCACTTCGTCCAGCGGGAAGGGGATGATCTGACTGGCTTCGGATTCGACCATGCCCTCCATGTCGTCCGCTTGCAAAGCCGGAATCAGGATCTTCTTGTAGATGGCCATTGGCGTGGGTAGCGCCAGGGCGACGTGCCGGACCGGGCTGCCGAGGCGCTTCCATCCGCGCCGAATGGTGGCGGCTACTGCGTCGATGTCGACCAAGTTCCCGTCGGAGACCGCATCCTTGGGGAGGGGTTCGATCAGGTAGCGGTCGATCTGGATGTTCTTCCCTGCACGGGACAGTTCCACGAACTTGACCGAGGTCGTGCTGATATCGAGCCCCAGCAGGCTCCCGCCGCCGCTGCCGCCCATGCCCAGTCGGGCGAGCCAGCCGGCCGGCATTCCCAGTTTGTCGGATAGCATCAGTTTTCCACGTCCGGATGTCTGGCAGTCTCGGCTGCCTGTTCAAAGTTTGCCGTGTGCCTGCGGACAAGGCGGTATAATCCGCACTTCTGCGAAAGTCTTAAGCGACCATGCTCAAACGATTCCTTGCAATTCTGGCTGGCCTGGTGGTGGGTGGGGCCGTGCTCGTGGCCGGTGCGCTCGCAATTGCCATCATCATAACCTACCCCAGATTGCCAAGTCTTGATGTACTTACGGATTATCGTCCGAAAATCCCCTTGCGCGTTTTCTCTTCCGATGGTCAGGTGATCGGCGAATTCGGCGAGGAGCGTCGTTCCTTCGTGCGCATCCAGGACGTTCCCCTGCTGATGAAGCAGGCGGTGCTGGCCGCAGAGGACGAACGCTTCTACCAGCACAGTGGGGTCGACTACGTCGGGGTAATGCGTGCCGCCGCGGGAAACCTGGTCTCGGGCCACGCCCGGTCCGGTGCCAGCACCATCACGATGCAGGTAGCGAAGAACTTCTTCCTTTCCAGTGAAAAGACTTTCACGCGCAAGTTTAACGAAGCGCTGCTCGCTTTCAAAATCGAACACACGCTTTCGAAGGACCAGATCCTCGAACTGTACTTCAACCAGATTTATCTGGGGCAGCGGGCCTATGGCTTCGCAGCGGCAGCCCAGGCGTATTACGGCAAACCGGTGAAGGACCTGTCCATCGCGGAAATGGCCATGCTGGCCGGCTTGCCCAAGGCACCTTCGGCTTATAACCCTGTCGTGAACCCTGACCGGGCGCGGTTGCGCCAGCTGTATGTGCTGCGCCGCATGCGCGAGCTGAACTTCATCACGCCCGAACAGTACGAAGCGGCCAAGGCCGAGAAGATGGTACTGGCCAGCCAAGTGCAGGAAAGCGGCGGCCTGCCCGCGCAGTATGTTGCGGAAATGGTGCGCCAGGCGATGTACGAACGCTACAAGGACAAGGCCTATACCGAAGGCTACCGCGTGTACACCACGATCGATGCGCGTCATCAGCAGTGGGCTTTCGATGCCCTGCGTGCTGGCCTGATCGACTTCGACCGCAGGCATGGGTATCGCGGGCCGGAGAGCTTCATCGACATTTCCGCCATTAATGAGGATGAACGGGGCGAGGCGCTCGACGATGCACTGTCGGAGATTCGGGACAGCGGCGACATGCAGCCGGCAGTGGTGCTTTCGGCCAAGCCGGATGAAGTGAAGGCCTATCTGCGGGGGGGCAAGATGGCCGTGATCAAGGGCACCGGACTCTCCTTTGCACGCAGCGGACTCAACCCTCGACTGACGCCCGCCCAGCGCATCCGGGTGGGCTCAGTGATCCGCGTGCGGGCCAACCCTAAGGGTTACTGGGAAATTGTCCAGATGCCGGAGGTGGAAGGTGCCTTCGTGTCGCTGGACACACAGACCGGGGCCATCCGCTCCTTGATTGGCGGCTTCGACTTCAACCGCACCAGCTTCAATCACGTTACCCAAGCGTGGCGCCAGCCTGGCTCCACCTTTAAGCCGTTCATCTATTCGGCCGGCATCGAGCGTGGCTTCACTCCGTCGACGATGGTCAACGATGCGCCGCTGGCCATTGATCCGCAGGCGATCTCCGGGCAGAAGTGGGAGCCGAAGAACGACGACGGCAAGTTCTACGGCATGATGACGATGCGGCGCGCCCTGGTCTTGTCGAAGAACTTGGTGTCGATCCGGGTTCTGATGGCCATCGGGACGGATTATGCCCAGCAGTACATCCAGCGCTTCGGCTTCTCGCCCAAGCAACATCCGGCATACCTGACGATGGCGCTGGGCGCAGGCTCGGTCACACCACTCCAGATGGCGGAGGGTTATGCGGTGTTCGCCAACGGCGGGGCCAGGGTACGTGCCTATTTCATCGACCGCATCGAGGATGCCAACGGTCGCCTGATTGCCCGCACCGCTCCGGCGCAGGCGGGCAAGAATGCTCCGCAGGTGATCGATCCGCGCAACGCCTACATCATGAGCAGCATGCTGCGTGATGTGGTGCGCTACGGTACGGCCAACCGGGCGATGTCGCTGGGCCGCCAGGATCTGGCGGGCAAGACGGGGACCACCAACGAGTTCCGAGATGCTTGGTTTGCCGGCTTCAACCCGGGGCTGGTGGCCATTACCTGGGTCGGCTACGACAAGCCCAAGAGCCTTGGACGCTACGGCTATGGCGGCACGGCGGCCCTGCCTATCTGGATCAACTATATGGCCAACGCGCTCAAGGGTGTGCCGGAAGTCGACACCCCGCTGCCGGCAGGCCTGGTGGTGCGCCAGGGCGCTGGGCTGCGCGGCAACGACGAGTACTATTATCAAGAGTTCCAGCGCACCAATCCGGAGTTGCGGATCAACAACAGCGGCTCGCGGCCGGGAGGCGGCTCGGGCACTAGTGCTGGGGATGAAGAGAACACCGACCCCGACCAGCCACCACCGGCCGATGTGGTGGAGGATGTGAAGGAACTGCTGTTCTGATCTGTTTTATAAAGATGAATCAAAGCCCCGCTTGGCGGGGCTTTTTCTTTGCCAGAACCAAGGGCTGGCCTAGCCTTTGGGGTTGATTGCGCGGGAGAGGCGACGCAGAGGAACCAGGATGGTCAGGGCCAGTACGGTGACGCCGATGGCAGTGGCCAGCCGCCCCATGCCAGCGGTGATGCCGATGGCCGCCGTCAGCCAGATGCTGGCGGCCGTGGTCAGGCCGATCACCTGCTCTTCCTCGCGTAGCTTGATGATGGCGCCGGCGCCGAGAAACCCGATCCCGGCCACCACACCCTGTAACACCCGGCTCATGTCGTTGATCGGGGTTCCCGCCTGCATCGGGGCCACCATGAACAACGCCGCACCCAGTGCGACCAGCATGTGGGTACGCAGGCCAGCCGCCATGGCACGCCGCTCGCGCTCGTAACCGATCAGTCCACCCAAAAGCACCGCCATGAATAGCCGGACACCCACGCGCGTGGCCTCGGCCACCGTGGGCAGGTCCCCGAATTCCTGCTGCAGCGTATACCAGATGTCCAGAGCCATGTTGCTGCTCATTGCGGAACCTCGTCTAGGCTGGCGGGCTCGATGCGAGGCTGCTGGTTCATGGTGTGCCGGTAAAGCGAGGACCGCTCGTAGGCTGCCTTGCGTACGCGCATGATGGAGCCGAGCGGGCGGTGTGCAGCCACAGTGTGCCAAGGGGTGAAGCTGAGGATGTCGTCGCCGTATACCTGACGTGCCGCGCTGTAGGCGTCCTGAGGCGGTAGCACCAGCCGTGCGACGGGCTGGTGCGGCGAAGCCTCTTCCGGCCACTTTACCGACGCATCCTCCACCGGCATGCGCTCAAGGTCGGTGCACAGCTGTACTCGCAATTCGTACTCCGCTGTTTCACCGGAGAAGAATGCCACTACCAGATCACGCAGGGCGGAGTGCTGGTCCGACTCGATCGCCTGTCCGGTCAGCGCCCGCACGTTGGCCGAAAGCGGAGCCGCGCTCAGCTTGGCGATGTATTCGCCGTACCGGACGGCTGCCATGCTGTGAAAGGTTTCTCCCAGGATATGGGTGAAACCCGCGCCCAAGATCTCGCCCTTGGGGTAGTCCAGTCCTACCGCCTGCAGGGCCTTGTGCGCCCCCTGAGCCAGGCTGCTGGCAATCTTCAGCACGGTTTCCGAATCGTCGGCGTGCTTTTCCAGGGCCGCCTGCAGTTTCAGGTAGCGCTGAATGTCGCCGAACGGCAAGGTGGGGTGATTCACCAGCAGCCAGTCCTGGGTGCTTGCCGTCTCCTGGCCCTCTAGAAGCTTGGGGCCGGGCACGTCCAGCATCTTGATGGCCATGCCCCGCGGCGCCGGAATGCTGTCGCTGTGGATGTCGCCTGGTGCCGTAGAAAAACGCACGATCACCGGGTACCGGCGCGGCACGGCGAACACTCCTTGCCGCAGATGGGCCGGCAGGCCGTCGTAAACTTCCAGTGTGCCGGTGACGATGCCATGGCTCTTGGCGTGCGCATCACGGATGGCATGCCGGTGACGGTCGTACACCTTGCGGTTGACCCGGCCCATGGATTCCACGATCTGCCGGATGATGTGCTCTTCATCCGGCTGGATCACTTCGATGTCGTCCCGGTAACGGACATACTGCGTTGTGGCGCTCATATCCCTCCTTTCGGCCAACGGCCGGTTGGCGTGCGCAACCGTGCAGCAAGAAAGGCGCCCGGACAGAGCGTTAGGTTAAGGGGATAGGAAAACTGCCAGGCAGCAGGCGGCTTAACCGGTGCGGTCAGGGTTGCCCGCGGGTGCAGGCGCAGAAAGTCCCATGAAGAGGGAAAGAATGGCGCTCCCGGCAGGAATCGAACCTGCATCTGCCGCTTAGGAGGCGGCCGTTCTATCCGTTGAACTACGGCAGCAGTGGTACAAAAGTGCTACGCAACATTTTTTGCGTTGCATAGTATAGTGAATCTACTTCATTTTTTCTCTTAATACGCCCTATTAACTACAGGGACGGAATTGTCAGGCGTCGCGTTCGACAGACAGTCGCGCAAGCTCTGCCAGTGCGGCACGGACCGGCGTGTCCGGAAGCGGTGCAAGCGCAGCAGCGGCCTGTTCGGCGGCTTTTTCAGCCTCACTACGGGCATAGTCGAGTGCGCCGCAGGATTGTACCGCGGTCAGTACGGCCGGGAAACGGTCGCGGCTGGCCTGCTCCAGCGCCTCACGGACCACCTTGGCCGAAGCCTCGGGCCCCTGGCGCATGGTGTAGATGAGCGGCAGGGTGGGCTTGCCTTCCGCAAGATCGTCTCCCAGCGCCTTGCCGATGGTTTCGGCATCGCCGGAGTAATCCAGCACGTCGTCAATGATCTGGAAGGCCGTACCCAGATACATGCCGTAGCGGGCAAGGGCGGCCTCCTCGGCCTCGGTGGCGCCGGCAATCAGGGCGCCCACGCGGGCGGCTGCCTCGAAGAGCTTGGCCGTCTTGTACTGGATGACCTGGAGGTACTGTTCTTCGGACACATCGGTGTTGCCGATGTTGAGCAGTTGCAGCACCTCGCCCTCGGCGATGATGTTGGTGGCCTCGGCCATGACCTCCAGCACACGCATGTTCTGCGTCGTCACCATCATCTGGAAGGCGCGGGTGTAGAGAAAGTCCCCGACCAGAACGCTGGCGGCATTACCGAACAGGGCATTGGCGGTCTGCCGGCCACGGCGCATGCCCGACTCGTCCACCACGTCGTCGTGAAGCAGGGTGGCGGTGTGGATGAATTCGACCATGGCGGCCTGCTCGTGCAGGATCGGGCCCTCGAAGCCGAGCGCCTTGCCCGCAAGCAGCGTCAGTGCCGGGCGCAAACGCTTGCCCCCGGCGGAGATGATGTACTCCGCCACCTGGCGGATCAGCACCACGTCGGAGTGCAGGCGCGACCGAATCACACGGTCGACAGAGAGCATGTCATCGGCAATCAGGGTGCGGAAGAGCGGGGTGTTGGACACAGTGCAGGCCAGCGTTCGTTGGAGTTGGTCGGTGTGTAAACCCGCGAATATTAGCAGAGAAAGGCCTCGGGGCGCACGCGGGCTCCGCCGCGGGGAAGGGTGCGCCGGGTGCGGGAGTGTGGCGTGCATGCTGGCAGGGTAGCGGGCTAAGTCAATGAAAATTGACAACTTTCCGGTACGTGCGTATAGTGGCCGGTCTTCCGTTTTCCAATACGGAAGTTTTATTAGGAGCTAAGCGAATGTATGCGGTCGTAAAAACTGGCGGCAAGCAGTACAAAGTTGCCGTCGGCGAAAAACTTAAAGTAGAACAGATACCTGCAGACATCGACAGCCAGATCGTACTTGAAGAAGTGCTGATGATCGCTGACGGTGAACAGGTTGTTGTGGGCGCCCCGCGCGTTGCTGGTGCCACCGTCAAGGCTACCGTCGTAGCCCACGGTCGCGGCGAAAAGGTACGCATCTTCAAGATGCGCCGCCGTAAGCACTACCAGAAACACCAGGGTCACCGTCAGAACTTTACCGAAATCCGCATCGACGAGATTTCGAAGTAAGGAGTAAACAGTCATGGCACACAAGAAAGCAGGCGGTAGCTCCCGCAACGGTCGTGACTCCGAAGCCAAACGCCTTGGCGTTAAGGTTTACGGCAGCGAACTGATTCCGGCCGGTTCGATCATCGTGCGTCAGCGCGGTACCAAGTTCCACGCTGGCGAGAACGTCGGCATGGGCAAGGACCACACCCTGTTCGCCAAGGTTGACGGTTATGTTGAGTTCACCGTTAAGGGTGCACAGAACCGCAAGACCGTGAACGTGGTTCCGTATACCGGCGTAGACGGCGAGTAATTCGCCTTCTGCCGAAGGAAGCCCTGTCCTCGGATGGGGCTTTTTTTTATTTTTGGGGTGTCAGACGCAAGCGGGGGCGTGCGCGCCTGTTTGCGTCTGATTCCTCACTGCTACGGAGGAGAGCAATGAAATTTATCGATGAGGCCCGCATCGAAGTCATGGCGGGCAAGGGCGGCAACGGGGCGTCAAGCTTCCGCCGCGAGAAGTTCGTGCCGTTCGGCGGTCCTGATGGCGGCGACGGTGGCCGGGGTGGCAGCGTGTTCGCGGTCGCCGACGAAAACGTGAATACCCTGGTCGAATACCGTTTCGTCAAGAAATACCTGGCGCAGAACGGCGAGCGCGGCCGTGGTGCGGACTGCTACGGCAAGGGCGGGGATGACATCGAGCTGCGGATGCCCGTGGGGACGGTGATCACCGATGCCGTCACCGGCGAACTGGTGGCCGACCTCACCCACCACGGCCAGCGCATTGTGCTGGCCAAGGGCGGGCGGGGCGGGCTGGGCAACATCCACTTCAAGTCTTCCACCAACCGTGCGCCGCGCCAGAGCACGCCGGGCGAGCCGGGCGAGCAGCGCACGCTGAAGCTCGAATTGAAGGTACTGGCCGACGTGGGCCTGCTTGGCATGCCCAACGCGGGCAAGTCCACCTTCATCCGCTCGGTTTCCGCCGCACGGCCGAAGGTGGCGGACTACCCGTTCACGACGCTGCATCCCAACCTGGGGGTGGTACGGCTGGACGATACCCGCAGCTTTGTGATTGCCGACATTCCCGGCCTGATCGAGGGGGCGGCCGAGGGTGCCGGGCTGGGCCACCGCTTCCTCAAGCACCTGCAGCGCACCGGCCTGCTGCTGCATCTGGTGGATGTGGCTCCGTTCGATCCTGAGGTGGACCCGGTCCGTGAGGCGCACGCCATCGTGGAGGAGCTGCGCAAGTTTGATGAAGGCCTCTACAACAAGCCGCGCTGGCTGGTGCTCAACAAGCTGGACATGCTGCCGGAAGAGGAGCGGGCGCTGACGGTATCGGCGTTCTTGGAAGCCTATGGTTGGCCGAAGACTGAGCCGGACGACCGTTACGGCTTCGACATGGATGCGCCGCGCGTCTTCACCATCTCGGCACTGACCGGCGAGGGCACGCGCGATCTGGTGTACGCGATCATGGGCTACCTGGACGTGCGTCGTAAGCAGGAGCGGGAAGCGGCCGAAGCCGAGGCGGAGCGTCAGAAGACGCTGGCGGACTCGGCCAAGCGCCAGACCGTCATCACTCCGGTGGCGCCGCCGGCACCGCCTGCCAGCGTTGACGAGTAAACGGCCGGGCCCGAGAATGCGGGCCAGCCTTGCCGGAGCCTGAGCCCGGCAACCAGCGGGGCCGGCATCGTCCGGCCCCGACCGTTTTCGGCAGGAATCATGTAGCCTGCCCGGCTTGAAGGAGATGCGGCATGTCCCGCTGGCTGGCTTCGCTCGATGCCCGCAAGATACGCGCCACGCCACTGGGGGTACGCGGCCACAACCTGGCCGTGACTCCGGCCGGTGGGGCTGTTCCGTTCGACCTTTCCGATGATGAGAAGACGCTGGTGCATGCCTGGCTGGCGCCGCGCAGCAGCCGCATGCGCTGGTCGCTGCTGCGGTCCCAGGCAGAGCGTGTGACGCTGGCGGACGACCTGCTGCGCCGTCTGGTGGAGTGTGGCTGGTGCGAGGTGGAGCTGCAGCCGACCGGTGCAGAGGCCATTCCCGAGCCGGTGTGGGTGACCTGGCGCGACATGTACCGCCTGCGTGCGCTCGCCAGCGAAGCCCGGCCACGAGAGCCCGTACCACCTGTAGCGGTCTGGCGCGGATGGCAACCGGCCTCGCCGATACTGGCGGGGTTGGCCGAAAGCCTGTGTGCCGGTCAGCCCGGTGCGCCGCTTGAGCGTCGCCTCAAAATCGCCCAGGCGCTGGATGCCTGGATCACCGCCGAACGGCAGGGGTCGGTGCGCCAGTTCTCCCGCTTTGCCTTGGGGCGGGAACGGGCGTTCACTGAAGCCGACCGGCACTGGCTGGCGGTGGCCGGTGTGGACTTGGGCGCAGCGGGCGTAAGCGATGCCGCGCCCCAGCTTTACCTGTCGGGCCCGGTGACGCTGCAGTGTGCGGATGGCTCGGTGCTGCCGGCTTCGCTGCTGCGCGGCGGCCTGGCGCTGCGACCGGAAGTGCTGGCGGGCGTGCGCCAGATGCTGGGGACGGTAAGGGCAGTGCGCGTCGTGGAAGGAGCCCCAGTATTCGAGCATCTGGTGGCCGAAGGCCTGCCGATGTTGCTGCTGCGTCTGGATGGTCGGCCCTCGCTCGCCTGGCGACGGGCGGCTGAGCGCCTGTTCCGTCTGGCGGCTGCGCCGGTTCAGGTGGTGTGTGCGGCCTCGCCCGTGGGTATTCGCACCGCACTGGACGCAGGGGAGGTGGCCGCAACGGCCGGCTGCAGCTGGCAGCCGTGGCGGATGGAGGTGGAGGCAGTGGCGCTGGCACAGGGTGGCAGCCCGCTTGACGAGATCGACCGCGCCGCGCTGGCCGCCCTGCAACGGGCGACCCTGCCGGCCCCGCTCGCAAGGTTGGCCGAAAACATTGCAGAAGCCGGACACAAGCTGGACGTGGAAAGCCTGTTTCCGACCCCGGAAGACTGAACCGACCGCGCCCGGTGCTTGCCGTGTCTGGCCACCGCATGGCATGTTGGCAGCATGACATCCCCCATGCTTCCCACTCGCCCGGCCACCCTGGCCACTGTCCTTCTGGTGTTGACCGCTCTGTTCTGGTCCGGCAACTTTGTCCTGGCGCGTGCGATGCACGCCAGCGTGCCCCCCATGACGCTCTCCTTCGCGCGCTGGACCATCGCCCTGCTGCTGCTTTTGCCCTTCGGCCTGCGTCCTGCGCTGGCACAGCGGGCGCTGTGGCTGCCGCACTGGCGACGTATCCTGCTGCTGGCGCTCTTGGGCGTGACCGCCTTCAACTCGCTGGCCTACTGGGGGCTGCAGTACACCGCAGCCACCAACGCGGTACTGCTCAATTCGTTCATTCCCATCCTGATCGCGCTGTTCGGCGCTCTGTTCTTCGGCCTGCGCCTTGGCGCACGCCAGATGGTGGCGATCGCTATCTCCTTTGCCGGGGTGCTGGCGATCGTGGCACATGGCGAGCCGGCCCGCCTGCTGGCGCTGGATATCAACCAGGGGGACGCCATCGTCTTTCTGGCGATGGTGGCCTGGGCCTTCTACACCCTGCTGTTGCGGGGCCTGCCTGCCGGACTGGACCGTATCGGCCTATTGACGGTGCTGGTCGCCGTGGGCCTCGTGGGTATCCTGCCTTTTTTCCTGCTGGAACTGGCGCATGGCCGCATCGCGCCGCTGAACGCCGCCACCCTGGCCACCTTCGCCTATGTGGGCACGCTGCCCTCGGTGGCAGCCTATCACTTCTACAACCTTGGCGTGGCGCGCGTGGGCGCGGCGCGGGCCGGCAGCTTCATCCACTTGATGCCGGCGTTTGGTGCGCTGCTGGCCTGGCTGTTTCTCGGCGAGGCCATCCATGCCTACCATCTGGTAGGCATCCTGCTGATCCTGGCGGGCGTGGCCCTGGCTGCGCGCGGCGGGAAATAGTCTGATAAAGGAGAAACCATGAGTACCGAAGACCGCGAACAGGGCCAGGCAATGCGTACCCGCGTGATGGGAGAGGCGTTCGTCAGCCGCGCCATGGACAACCTCGACGGCTTTTCCCGGCCACTGCAGAACTGGCTCAACGCGCATGCCTGGGGCAGTACCTGGCAGCGCGAAGGCATCGACTTGCGCACCCGCAGCCTGGTCACCTGTGCCATGCTGGCCGCCCTGGGACGCAGTAACGAACTCAAGGGGCATGTGCGCGGGGCGCTTAACAACGGCGCCAGCGTAACGGAATTGCGCGAGGTGCTGTTGCATGTGGCGGTGTATGCCGGCGCCCCGGCTGCGGTCGAGGCCTTCCGCTGCGCACGGGAGGTGCTGGCGGAGATGGGCGTGCCACTGCCCGACGATGACGAGGCCTGACCCTGAAGCGTCCGGGGTTGAATTTGCCGACCGTTGCGGCACACTGGGATCCATCTTTCCCTGACGTAGGAGCTCATATGGCAAGCGTTACCCTGCAAGGCAATCCGGTGGAAGTAGCCGGAGCACTGCCCGCCAAGGGCAGCCAGGCACCGGACTTCATCCTGACTGGCGGCGATCTGTCGGAGGTTGCGCTAAGCGATCTGGCCGGCAAGAAGAAGGTTCTCAACATTTTCCCGAGCGTGGACACCGGCACCTGCGCCATGTCGGTCCGCAAGTTCAACGAGAAGGCCGCCGCGCTCGAAAATGCCGTGGTGCTGTGCATTTCGGCCGACCTGCCATTCGCGCAGAAGCGTTTCTGCGGCGCAGAGGGCATCGAAAACGTGAAGATGCTTTCCTCTTTCCGCCATCCGGAGTTCTCCGAAGCGCTGGGGGTAAAGATCGCCAGCGGCCCGCTCGCCGGGCTCAACGCCCGTGCGGTGGTGGTGTTGGACGAGGAGAACCGGGTGCTGCACAGCGAGCTGGTAGGCGAGATCGCCGACGAACCAGACTATCAGGCCGCACTGGCTGCCCTGTAAGGCGCGTCACGCTGCAAAAAACCGGCACCTGTGTGCCGGTTTTTTCATGTACGGCCCAAGATTTCAGGCAGCAGCCAGCGCCCCCTGCGGCAGACCGGGCGCAGCACGCGGTGCGGCCGGTGTGGGTGCCGGAGGCAGGGCAGCGCCCGCCTCTGGCAGGCGGAACCACGCCAGCCGTTGGTTGAGTGCAGCGGCGGCTTCGGCCAAGTGATGCATCGACGGTTCGATGCCCTGCATGCGGCCAAAGATGTCGGTGGCCAGGGTGGACACCTCACTGCTAAAGGCGCGGATCTGCTCGCCGCTGGTGCGTTGGGCCTCGGTGGCGGCACCGATCTCTGCCATCCATTCGGTCAGGGCCGACAGGGTCCCGTCGATTCCCTCCAGCGCTTCGGCCAACGTTGCCTGCGCCGTCACGCTGCTGCCACTGGCCTCGCGCGCGGCCTCCATCGCCGCGGCCATCCCGTCGGTGGCGTGCCCCACATGGCCCAAGGCCTCGAAGATGCGGGTGGTGGCTCCGGCTGTCCGCTCCGACAGCTTGCGCACCTCGTCTGCCACCACCGCAAAGCCACGGCCGGTCTCGCCGGCTCGGGCAGCCTCGATGGCGGCATTGAGCGCAAGCAGGTTGGTCTGGTCGGCGATGTCGCGGATCAGGGTGCTGATGGAGGAAATGTCGCCGATGGCGTCCTCCAGTGCACGCATTTCCAGCATTGCACCGTCGATGCGCCCGGCCAGGGCCTGCATGGTGCGGCGACTGTCCTCGCCCAAATGGTGGGCGTGCTCGGTGCGCCGACTGGCCTCCCCCGTCCCGGTCTGGGCCCGGCTCACGTGGCGGGCGATTTCGGCTGCAGCTTCGGCCACTTCGCCGGCGGCGTCGTTGCTGCGGGCGCTCGTCTCTGCTTGCGCCCGGGTCACCCCCAACACCTGGCTGGTCAGTTGCAGCATCTGGCGGCTTTCCTCTCCGGCCTCGGCCGCGGTACGCCGTACCGCCTCCAGTAGCCCGCCCAAGCGCTCCAGAAATCGGTTGAAGCGGGTGGCCATCTGGGCCAGCTCATCGTGGCCCGCTTCCGGCAGGCGGATGGTCAGGTCACCTTCGCCGAGGCGGTCGACCGCCTCCAGCATGGTTCGCATCTGCAGCCGGACCCTGCGGGCCAGGCTGGACTGCGCCACGATCAGCAGCAGGCTGGCCAGCCCCAGCGGGCCCAGCACCGATAACGCCAGTGTGCGCATGCGTGCGTGCATCGCCTGCTCGGCGGCCTGCTGCGCGCGGGCCTCTTCGGCAATCTGTTGGTCCAGCGTGGCCACCAGCGGAGCGATGTGCAGCGCGTAGGCCTGCTCGGGGATGGAGAGCGCATCCTGCGGGGCGGTCTCGGCGATGCGCAGCGCACTCTTCAGCTGCCGGGCGAACTCCTGCCAGGGCGCACGCACCGCCTTGTCGAAGGCCTGCGCGCGGTCCGCAGGCAGGGCCGGCCCGATGGCCTCTAGCAGGCTGCCTACTGCCCTGTCGGTGGCGGCCAGCCGGGGCGCGGTATCCGCCAGCAACGGATCGGCGCGCGCAAGCGACAGCACGGCTGCCTTCAAGGCATACAGGTTGGCCGAAAGCGTCTGTCGCTGCCGGTAGGCATCAAAACCATCGGTGAGGCGGAAGAGCTGAAAACCGGTAAGAAAGAAGACGACGATGAGGCTGGTGACGGTGAGCACCACCGTCAGGCGCAGGCGGGTTACCAGGGTCATGGCTCAGGTACGGGGCGGTTGGAACGCCCCGCAGTCTAGGCAGCCATCATGACCGGCTGATGACAGGACATAAAGCGCGAAGGCTTAGTCCATCGCAGCCAGACTGGCCTTGTGGCGTGCCGCCAGACGTACGTAATGCTCGGCCGAGTAGCGGAAGTAAGCCAGTTCCTCCTCGCTCAGCCGTCGCACCGGCTTGGCCGGATTGCCCAAGTACAGCCAGCCCGACTCCAGGCGCTTGCCGGGTGGCACCAGTGTGCCCGCACCGATCAGCACCCGCGGCTCCACCACCGCGCGGTCCAGGATGGTAGAGCCGATCCCGACCAGCACCTCGTCGCCGATGGTACAGCCATGCAGGGTCACATGGTGGCCGATGGTGACGTGCCGACCGATCGAGAGCGGCGCGCCCTCCGGGTCCGATTCGCGCTTGTGGCTGACGTGCAGCATCGCAAAGTCCTGCACGTTGCTGCCCTCGCCGATGGTGATGCGGTTCACGTCGCCGCGCACCACCGCACACGGCCAGACCGAGGCGTGCTCGCCCAGCACCACTTCGCCCACCACCACGGCAGCGGGGTCGACGAAGCAGCTTTCGGGCACCTGAGGCACGATGCCGTCGAAGGGGCGGATATTGCGATTCATGGTACGCGTCCTTATCTAGTGGGTTCAGTTGGTCGATAATCATACCCAACCGCCCCGACAGGATGCCAAACCATGAGCCAGAACCCGCTTCTTGATTTCTCCGGCCTGCCCCGCTTCGCCGACATCACGCCCGCCCACATCACGCCCGCCATCGATACCCTTCTGGCCGAAGCGCGCGCCACGGTGGACACCCTGACGGGCGCCAGGGACGTGCCTGTCCACTGGGAGACCCTGGTCGAGCCGCTGACCGATGCCACTGAACGGCTGTCACGCGCCTGGGGTGTGGTGGGGCACCTGAACGCGGTGGTCAACACGCCGGAACTGCGGGAAGCCTACAACGCCAACATTCCCAAGATTTCCGCTTTCTGGACCGAGTTGGGACAGAACCTGGCGTTGTACGAGCGTTTCAAGGCCTTGGCGGCTGACCCGGGCTTCGACGCCGCCAGCGCCGCCCGTAAGCGTATCGTCGAGAACAATTTGCGTGACTTCCGGCTGTCGGGCGCCGAGCTGCCCGATGCACAAAAGGCACGGTTTGCCGAAGTGCAGAGCCGGCTGGCCGAGGTTTCGGCCAAGTTCGAGCAGAACCTGCTGGATGCCACCGATGCCTTCAGCCTCTATATTGACGACGTCGCCGAACTGGAGGGGGTCCCCGAGGATGCGCTGGCCCTGTTCGCCGCAGCGGCCCAGGCCGATGGGCGGAGCGGGTACAAGATCACCCTGCAGGCACCGTTCTATCTGCCGGTGATGCAGTACGCCGCCAACCGGCCGCTGCGCCAGAAGCTCTACGAAAGCTACGTGAAGCGGGCCTCGGAGTTCGGCCCGGCCGAACTCGACAACACCCCACTCATCCGCGAGAAGCTGCAGCTGGCCCGTGAGGAGGCGCAGCTACTGGGCTTTGCCGACTATGCCGAGCTGTCGTTGTACACCAAGATGGCCGAAAGCCCGGCGCAGGTAATCGACTTCCTGCGGGATCTGGCCGCGCGCGCCAAACCTTTTGCCCGTCGCGACCGGGAGGCACTCGAAGCCTTTGCCCGCTCTGAACTGGGTATCGACACGCTGGAGGCGTGGGACATCGGTTATGCCGCCGAAAAGCTGCGGGTGGCGCGCTATGCCTTCTCCGAGCAGGAGGTGAAGCAGTACTTCCCCGAAAGCCGCGTGCTGCCAGGCCTGTTCGGCGTGGTGCAGACGTTGTACGGCGTGACGGTACGCCAAACCGATGCGCCCGTATGGCATCCGGACGTGCGGTACTACGAGCTGTGCAAGGACGGCACGGTGATCGGCAGCTTCTACTTCGACCTCTACGCGCGGGAAGGCAAACGCTCCGGTGCCTGGATGGACGACGCCCGTGGCCGACGCCTCAAGGGCAGCACGGTGCAGACGCCGGTAGCTTACCTTACCTGCAACTTCACCCGTCCGGTGGGCGGCAAGCCAGCCCTGTTCACCCATGACGAGGTGATCACGCTTTTCCACGAGTTCGGCCACGGCCTGCACCACATGCTCACTCGAGTGGACGAGTTGGGGGTGTCCGGTATCAACGGTGTGGAGTGGGACGCGGTGGAGCTGCCCAGCCAGTTCATGGAAAACTTCTGCTGGGAGTGGGACGTGGTGCAAGGCATGAGCGCACACGTCGATACCGGCGAACCGCTGCCGCGCACGCTCTTCGACAAGATGCTGGCCGCCAAGAACTTCCAGAGCGGGATGATGACGGTACGTCAGCTGGAGTTCGCGTTGTTCGACCTGCGTGTCTACAGCGAGCTGGATCCGGATAACGGCGACTGGATGGCGCTGCTGGATGCCGTGCGCCAGGAAGTGGCCGTCAACTTTCCACCGCCCTACAACCGTTTCCCCAACAGCTTCAGCCACATCTTTGCCGGAGGGTATGCCGCGGGCTACTACAGCTACAAATGGGCTGAGGTGCTGTCGGCCGACGCCTACGCAGCCTTCGAGGAAGCCGGGGGGGCCAATGCCGACATTGGCCGCCGCTTCTGGGACGAAATCCTGGCCGTGGGCGGTAGCCGTCCGGCGCTGGAGTCGTTTCGTGCCTTCCGCGGCCGCGATCCGCAGATCGACGCGCTGTTGCGGCACTCCGGCATGGTGGAGACGGCTGACGCCTGAGCACACGCCCCAAAATAAAGCGGTGCTTCCGGAACCATTCGCGCAGGTCTGGTTCGAATCAGTGCTGGGCCATGTGGTCCGGCAGCAAGCGAGCCAGACGCATCAGTTCGCCGTGGAGGGCCACGGTGTTCAGCGATGTGTCCTTTCGACCCTCGGGGACTCCCGGGGGTTTTTTTATGGCCGGGCGATGCGGACGGGCTGGGGGATGGTGTACAGAAGAGGACACGGCACGCCGGTCGCTTCGCGTACGCGCATCGTGCACGCAGGCGAAAGCGGCCAGCAAGGCAGGCGGGGTAACGGTTATTTGTCGGGAGGCGGCAGGTCGGTGCCGGAGGACTGCGAAGAGCGGGCGGAGGACTTCGAGAGGCGAGGCGTGCCGACAGTGAAGGAAGGTACGATCGGGGCCAGGGTGTTACGATGCGGGTTTCGCGTCGGGCACAACGGCGGATTGCCGCTGCCGATGATCTTGTTTTTACTGAACATTTATGTTGCTCCGGTGATGAACACATTTTGATTCTAGTCAGTACCTGCGTACTTTGCCAAATCGCCGCAGTCACGACTGTTGTTTATTTGCTTAAACATAACTGTTTAATGGATTGGTTCTTACGATGAAACTTGCCACCTGGAACGTCAATTCGCTCAAGGTGCGCCTGCCGCACGTACTGGCCTGGTTGGCCGAAAATCCGGTGGATGTGCTCTGCCTGCAGGAGCTGAAGATGGATCATCCGGTCTTCCCTTTGGCCGAGATCGAAGCCGCTGGCTACCGTGCGGTGTGGTATGGCCAGAAGACCTACAACGGTGTGGCCATCCTCACCCGCGCCCCGCTGGAAGGAGAGGCAGTGGTGACGGGTATCCCGGGTTTCGAGGACGAGCAGCGGCGGGTGATCGCTGCCACCGTCAATGGGGTGCGGGTGATCTGCGCATACGTGGTCAACGGCGAAGCGGTGGGTTCGGCCAAGTTCGAATACAAGATGGCCTGGCTGGCGGCGCTGGAGCGGTACGTGGCCGAGGAGCTTGCCCGCCACCCGGCACTGGCGCTGCTCGGGGACTACAACATCGCTCCGGAAGACCGGGACGTATACGACCCGGAGGCATGGCACGAAAAGGTGCTGTGTTCTACCCCCGAGCGGGCCGCCTTCCAGCGCCTGTGCGCGCTGGGACTGAGCGATGCCTTCCGGCTCTTCAACCAAGAGGATAAGCAGTACAGCTGGTGGGACTACCGGGCGATGATGTTCCGGCGCAATCTGGGATTGCGCATCGATCACATCCTGATCACCGAGGCCCTGAAGGCGCGCGCCGCCGGGTGCGAGATTGACCGCACGCCGCGCAAGTGGGAACGCCCTTCCGACCATACGCCGGTGGTGCTGACGCTGTCCCAGTGAGCGCCCCAAGCCTGGGCAATGCAGAGGTAGACCGGGCAGCCATGCGGCTGCCTTTTTTACGGCTGAAGCTGGATGCGAAACGGGGCCAAGCGAAAGCTTGGCCCCGGACGGGTTGAGGAGGAAACGGTCTGAACTCGTTTACTGCAACAAACGTTGTCGATCTACTGCAACAAGCTGTAAAGAACGAGAGTCTTGAGTGTTCAACTACGAAACGGTCCCGTGTGGACATGGCCTCATCTGGAACCACCCTTGCTGCGCCGGATGGCGGAGAAAGTTGATCGCGTCTCTGGTCTTTAAGTCAGCCTTGCTTTCCTTCGCACATATAACACCGCGATGAAGACACCTGCCGTTGGTCGGCGCGACTGACGGCATGTAGCCGTTGCGAAAGGGGCATCCGGACCGCGTACGTGAATGGCTGGTGAAAAGCAAGGGTCAGCCTGGTTGTCGGCCATACTCCGTCTGTCTTCGGGATGAAGACTCCGGGCCTTGGTGTCAGAACCGCAAATAAGGATCCGTCGGGCAGGCGCCTGATTGCGTGAACGGAGGCTGGCCAATATACAACCGCTGGTGCATTGCGTGCCCTCCCTTCAATGTCATGTTTCTAGCGTAGCCGCTGTTGCGCAAAAGGCAAGTTTTTCAGTTGGCGCATTGCAGCGAAGTCCCAGCCGGCAAGGTCTGCGGGCACAGGTGGGCTTCGAACTGGCGTGCGGCCATACGCCACGAAAAGCCTTCGGCCACTTGGCGCACGCGTACACGATCTAGGCTGAGTGCCTGCAGACAGGCGCTGCGCAGATCCCAGTCCAGCACGCCTGCGCCACTGTCGCCCACCACGTCCAGGGGGCCTGCCACAGGATAGGCCGCTACGGGTGTGCCGCAGGCCATCGCCTCGAGCAGCACCAGCCCGAAAGTGTCGGTCAGGCTGGGAAAGACGAAGACATCCGCCGCACGGTAGAAGCGGGCCAATTCGTGCTGGGGGAAGACGCCGGCAAAGTGTACGTCCGGGTATTCGCGCCGCAGGCGGGGCAGGAGTGGGCCGTCTCCCACCACCCACTTGCTGCCCGGCAGATCCAGCTTGAGGAAGGCCTCGATGTTCTTTTCCACTGCCACCCGACCGATGTAGACGAACCGGGGTGGGGCGCTTTCGGCCAACCTGTCGCGCTCGCCCGGGGTGAACAGTGCGGTGTCCACGCCGCGGCTCCACAGGACCACATTGCAAAAGCCGCGCGCGGTCAGGTCGCGTACGATCGAGCGGGTGGGGGCCATGATGGCGCGGGCCCGGTTGTGGAAGCGTCGCATCCAGGCATAGCTGACCGCGACGGGTAGCCGGACCCTGGCATGGATGTATTCCGGAAAGCGGGTGTGATAGGCGGTGGTGAACGGCAGGCCGTGCTCTAGGCAGTAACGACGGGTGGCCAGCCCCAGAGGGCCTTCGGTGGCGATGTGGATCGCCTCGGGGCGGGTGCTGCGGATGCGGGCGGCCACTTTACGGTAGGGCAGTACCGACAGACGGATGTCTGGGTAGGTGGGGCAGGGGAAGGTACGGAATTCCTGCGGGGTGAGCAGATCCACCTCATGCCCGAAGCCGGTCAGCTCGCGGCAGGTTTCGGTCAGGGTGCGGACCACGCCGTTGACCTGCGGCTGCCAGGCGTCGGTGACGATCAGGATGCGCATGCTTCTTCCTTGGCCGCCGGGGCAGGCGCCGTGTTCGGCAGGTCCGGCTCGGTGGAGGCGTGGCGCGCCCGGGGATGGTGGGTCCAATAGACGACTTGCAGAGAACCGTCCGCCTGCTCCACCAAGGCCGAGAGGCTTTCCACCCAATCACCGCTGTTGCCGTAGCGGATGCCGTCGATGTCACGCACCTCCGGCTTGTGGATGTGACCGCAGATCACACCGTCGAAGCCACGCCGCCGTGCCTCGTCGGCCATCAGCGTCTCGAAACGGCTGATGAAGCTGACGGCATTTTTCACTTTGTGCTTGAGGTACTGCGACAGCGACCAGTATGGCAGGCCCATCCGGTGGCGCACCGCGTTGAAGGCACGATTGAGCGATAGCGCCAAGGTGTAGAGTGAATCCCCGAGATAGGCCAGCCACTTGGCATGCTGGATGACCCCGTCGAAGGCGTCCCCATGTACCACCAGATAGCGTCGCCCGTCGCGGGCGGTGTGTTCGGCCTCGCTGCGGATGGCGATGCCTCCGAAGTCGAGCCCGCAGTAGGGCCGTGCGGCCTCGTCATGGTTGCCCGGCACGTAGATTACCCGGGTGCCCTTGCGTGCCTTGCGCAGTATCTTCTGCACCACATCGTTGTGGCTTTGCGTCCAGAACCAGCTTTTCTTCATCTGCCAGCCGTCGACGATGTCGCCCACCAGGTAGAGGTAGTCCGATTCGTGGTGGCGCAGGAAGTCCAGCAGGGCTTCGGCACGGCAGCCCCGGGTACCCAAATGTACATCGGATATCCAGATGGCCGGGTAGTACCGGGGCGGGGCGGTCTCGTGGGGCATCGCAGATCTCCGCAATAGGGCGACGCGCCCATGCTGCGGGGGTTCGATGACAGGGCAATGTGGTTTTGATGACCGGCCGGTGACAGATGGGCACAGGGGCAGGCTTGCTGCCTGGATTTAAGCCTGCCTTAATGGCAGCGTGTTTTCATGCACCGTACCGGGATGGCCCGGGCTTACTTCACAAGGAGATGCACGATGAAAAAATTTGCCGCGCTCGTTTTGATGGCTTCGTTTGCCGGGTCTGCCTTTGCCGCCGCCAAGTGCGAGCCGCACCCCAAGGACAAGTGGATCAAGGAAGCCGACTTCAAGAAGCAGCTGGAAGGCCAAGGCTACAAGATCAAGAAGTTCAAGGTGGACGGCAACTGCTACGAGATCTACGGCAAGAACAAGGACGGCAAGAAAGTGGAAATCTACTTCG
Source organism: Gulbenkiania mobilis (assembly GCA_004346645.1). Classification (GTDB taxonomy): domain Bacteria; phylum Pseudomonadota; class Gammaproteobacteria; order Burkholderiales; family Chromobacteriaceae; genus Gulbenkiania; species Gulbenkiania mobilis. The sequence continues at coordinate 49,332 of SMDA01000004.1, read as the reverse complement.
ACACCGTCAGCGGCAAGCCGGTGAAGAGCGAGATCGAGGACTGATGCGCCAAGGCCGGGGCCACTTGGCCCCGGCTGCAGGGAGGACATGATGAGTACCGTGCACGCACCTACCGTAGAGGTCCGGGTCTGGGACCCCTTCGTGCGCCTGTTCCACTGGCTGCTGGTGGCAGGCGTTTCGGCCAACCTGTTCGTGCTGGAAGAAGGGGATCCGCCACACCGCTGGGTAGGGTATGTGGCCACCGCGCTGGTGCTGGCCCGCATCGTATGGGGCTTTATCGGCACGCACCACGCGCGCTTTGCAGACTTCTGGCCAACCCGCCGTCGCCTGCGAGCCCATCTGGCACGGCTGCGAGCCCATCAGGCCGATCCATCGCCCGGGCACAACCCGATGGGCGCATTGATGATGCTGGCCCTGATGGCGCTGGTTCTGGCGCTGGGCTTCACCGGCTGGCTGATGGGCACCGACGCCTACTGGGGTGAGGAATGGCTGGAATCGCTGCACGAGGGGCTCGCCAATACGCTGATGGGTCTGGCTGGCATGCATGTCCTCGCGGCCGTGATGATGGGCCGATTGGAGCGGGTGAACCTGGTGCGCGCCATGATCACCGGGGTCAAACGCTATCCCGCGAACCGCACGCCGCACTGAAGTGCTGGCGTCAAAGAAACGGGGTGTGCTTCGATGCGCATACTGGTGATTGAAGACGACACGCTGATCGGCGATGGCCTGAAGAGCGGGCTGACGGCGCTGGGATTTGCCGTGGACTGGGTGCGCGACGGACGCCAGGGCCAGGCGGCCATCGACGCCGCACCCTACGATGCGGTGGTACTGGACCTGGGCTTGCCTGGCATCGACGGGCTGGACATCCTGGCTGGCTGGCGGCGTACCGGCCGCAGCGAACCCGTATTGGTGCTCACGGCCCGCGATGCCCTGCCAGATCGCCTGACCGGGCTCGACACCGGGGCCGACGATTATCTCGTCAAGCCATTTGCTTTGGCCGAAGTGGCTGCCCGCCTTCGGGCGCTGATCCGGCGGCGTCACGGGCAGATGGCCAACCGGCTGAAACACGGCACACTGGAACTGGACCCAGTGGGACGTAGCGCCACCCTGAACGGGCAGCCGCTTGACCTGACCGCCCGCGAGCTGGGCCTGCTGGAACTGCTGCTCAATGCACGCGGGCGTATCCTGCCCAAGACCCTGATCGAGGAAAAGCTGTACGGCTGGGGCCAGGAAGTGGAAAGCAACACCATCGAAGTGCATGTCCACCACCTGCGCCGCAAGCTGGGCAGCGAGGCGATCCGCACCGTACGCGGCATCGGTTACACCTTGGGAGAACCCTTGTGAACGGTGGCAGCCTGCAGCGCCGGCTGGTGCTGATCCTGCTGGTGGTGTCGCCCCTGCTGTGGGCCGCCTCGTCCGCCGTGGCGATCTACCAGACGCATCACGAACTGGGCGAACTCTACGACACCCAACTTTCCATCTTTGCGCGCCAGCTCCTGTCGCTCAGCCTGAGCGGCGGCCCGGCCACGCCGCTGCCCCCGGTGAAGGACCTGATTCACGGCGGGGCGCATGCCGACCTCGAAGACCACGACCTGGGCGTGGCGGTATGGGACGGACAGGGCCGGCTGCTGCAGAGCGACGGCGACGGCGACCACTTCACCTTCGAGGACAAGCGCGGCTTTTACCAGATGACGCTGGACGAGCACGGGCGACACGACGTGTGGCGGATGTTTTATCTGCCGGCTCCGGACGGCAGCCGTCTGGTGGCGGTCGGCCAGCGCGAGGAGCTGCGCCGCGAGGCGATGTGGGAAGTAGTAGGCGCGCAGCAGTTGCCTTGGCTGCTGACGCTACCGCTACTGATGCTGGCTTTGGTGTGGGGCGTGCGCCGTGGCCTGAAGCCGCTGAAAGCGCTCTCCGACGAGATCGCCACGCGTCGCCCCGATGACGCGCGTGCGCTGACCGCGCCGGTGCCCGCCGAGATTGCCCCGCTCGTGGCCGCGTTCAACCGGCTGATGCAGCGGGTCAGCGAGACATTGCAACACGAGCGTCGCTTTACCGCCGATGCGGCGCACGAATTGCGCACGCCTCTGGCCGGGTTGCGAGTGCAGGCGGAGGTGGCCCAACTGACCACTGATGCGGCCGTGCGCAGCCACGCGCTGGAGCGCCTCGAGCACGGCATCGACCGCGCCACCCGTCTGGTGGACCAGCTGCTGGCCCTGTCGCGGCTGGACCCGATGGACGCCTTGCCCTCCGTCCAGACGGTGGACTGGCAGCGGGTGGCGGCCGCTGCGACGCAGGAGGTGGCCGACAGCGCGGCGGAGCGCGGCATCACGGTGGAGACCCAGCTGCACGGCGTGCCCGGCCGGGTATTGCCGCTGGCGGGGGACGAACTGCTGCTCGGACTGCTGCTGCGCAACCTGTTGGACAATGCCGTGCGCTATGCGCCACCAGGCGCTACCGTGAAGCTGGTGTTGGCCGAAGACGCCGTGGAGGTGCAGGACGATGGTCCCGGGATGACGTCGGATCACCTGGCGCGTCTGGGCGAGCGCTTCTTCCGCCCACCGGGGCAGGAGGCGCCTGGCAGCGGACTGGGCCTCTCCATCAGCCTGCGCGTGGCCGAGCTGCATGGACTCTGCCTGACGCTGGCCAACCGGCCCGAGGGCGGTTTGACGGCGCGGCTCGCGCAGGCTGCGACAATTGGTCGCATTCCCCCCAAAGGCAGCACGCGCTAGGCTGTACACTCATCGAATTGCTTTCCAAGGTTGCGCCCGTGCCGGTCACGGGCCTTTTTTTGTCCTCCCTGCCTTGGTCCGTCCCTCGTGCGGCTGCGGCAGGTGCTAGAGTGTGCGCATGTTGCTGCCGATGTCCGTTACCGATGCCCTGGCCACCTCTTCGCCGATGCACGCTCTGGCAAGGCTGGGCAGGCTGCGCTGGGGGGCGCTGCTGCTTGCCCTGCTGGTGCTGGCGGCCTGTGCCGTGGCCGGCGTGGCCTTGCCCTGGCTTGGGGTGCTGCAGGCCCTCTTGACGCTGGCGCTGGTCAACGGCGTGCTGGAATGGGGCGCACGCCGGGGGCAGCCACCGCAGCGACTGGTGCGTGTCGGTCTGTTGGCGGATGTCGTGGTGCTGAGCGAACTGCTGGCGCTAACCGGCGGGGCGGCCAATCCGATGGCCACGCTGTACCTGCTGCCGGTACTGTTCGCCGCACTGCTCGTGCCTGGTGGTGGATTTGCCTGGCTGCTGGCCGGGCTGGCTGCCAGCCTCTACGGTCTGCTCTTCTTCTGGCATTTGCCCTGGCCCACCGCCGGAGGCGATGCGGCCTACGCCTTCTCCCTTCATCTGGGCGGCATGTGGCTTACCTTCGCCGTCTCTGCCTTCCTGCTGGCGGGCTTTGTCTCACGGCTGGCGCAACAGTTGGCCGAAGAGCGCGCAGCCCTCGCGTCGGCGCGTGAGGCGTTGCTGCGGGATGAGCAATTGGTGGCGCTCGGCGTGCAGGCGGCCGCGGCCGCGCACGCGCTCTCCACCCCGCTCAACACGCTGACGCTGCTGGTGGACGAGTGGGACCCAGCAGCGCCTGCCCCCGAACAGGCCGCTGACCTGAACGTGATGCGTACGCAGCTTGCCACCTGCCGCACCGCGCTTTCTCGCCTCAAGGAAGGCGCAGAAACCGAGGCCCGCCCCGCGGACCTGCACGGGTTGCTTCAACTGCGGCTGGCGGCCTGGCGTGCCCTGCGGCCGGAGGTGGCGCTGGAGACGACCCTGCCTGCCGGAGAAGGCCCGGCGGTATCGGTGCCTCCCGCTTTCTGGCCCGCCTTCTACAACCTGCTCAACAATGCAGCCGAGGCCGCAGGTACCGCGCCGGTGGTGGTGGACGCCGCCTGGCAGGCAGGCTGGCTGACCCTGGACATCACCAACACCCACGGCAGCTTTGATCCGGCCCGGCTGGCGCGGGCCGGCCTCACGCCGCTGGAGTCCAGCAAGCCCGCCGGGCTGGGGCTGGGTGTGCTGCTGACCCATGCAACGCTCAGCCGCCTGGGCGGGCACCTGGCCTTGGTGAACCGGCCCGAGGGCGGCGTGGTGGCCCGTGTGCGCCTGCCCTTGCCTGAGCGGAGGCAAGAATGACCGAACACTACCTGATCGTGGATGACGATGCGGCCTTCTGTGCCGTTCTGGCGCGTGCCCTTGGCCGGCGGGGCCACACAGTAACGGTAGCGCACGATGCAGCCCAGGCCCTGGCCGAGGCACCCATGTTGCCGGTCCGCATCGTGCTCGACCTCAATCTGGAGGGCGAAAGCGGCCTGCGCCTGCTCCCCGCTCTGCGCGCCCGCTTCCCAGACGCAGCCATTGTGGTGCTGACGGGCTACGCCAGCATTGCCACCGCAGTGGAGGCAGTCAAACTGGGGGCGGTGCAGTATCTGGCCAAGCCAGCGACCGTCGACGAGCTGATGGCGGCCTTCGGCCAGGTTTCGGCCAACCCTGCACTGCCAGTCAACCCGCAGCCGATGTCGCTACGGCGGATCACCTGGGAGCATCTGCAGCGGGTGCTGGCCGAGCACGGCGGCAATATCTCGGCCACCGCGCGCGCACTCAACATGCACCGGCGCACCCTGCAGCGCATGCTCGCCAAGCGCCCCGTGCGCGAATAGCCTTATGCCATCAGCAAAACTTGCCGCATTGCATCAATAAAATTGATTGGAGCTTATGCTCCAGTTTTCCTACGCTTGGAGGCTGCCACCGCCGCAACCAACATAGAGGGGAAAACAACGATGATGCTACGCGGACAGATGATGACCCAACCCCTGCTGATCTCGGCCCTGCTCACGCATGCCGAGACCTACCACGGTGACACCGAGATCGTGTCGCGCACTGTGGAGGGGCCGATTCATCGCTACACCTACCGGGACGCGGCCAAGCGTGCCCGTCAGCTTGCCAACGGCCTGATCTCCCTCGGGGTGCGTCCGGGTGACCGCGTCGGCACCCTGGCCTGGAACGGCTATCGTCACTACGAGATCTACTACGCAGTGTCGGGCATGGGCGCGGTGTGTCACACCGTCAATCCGCGCCTGTTTGCCGAGCAGATCGCCTACATCATTGAGCATGCCGAAGACACCGTTCTGCTCTTTGACCTGACCTTCCTGCCCGTCGTCGAGCAGTTGGCCGCCCACCTCAAGAGCGTGCGCCATTTCGTGCTGCTGACCGACCGGGCCCACATGCCGGCCCATACCGCCATTCCCGACCTGCTGTGCTACGAAGACCTCGTCAACAGCCACAGCGACCGCTACGCCTGGCCCGAGTTCGACGAGGAGACGGCCTCCAGTCTCTGTTACACCTCGGGTACCACCGGTAACCCCAAGGGGGTGCTCTACTCGCATCGCTCCACCGTGCTGCATGCCTTTGCCAGCTCACTGCCGGACAGCCTCGACATTTCCGCCGAAAGCTGTGTGATGCCGGTTGTGCCGATGTTTCACGTCAATGCCTGGGGCCTGCCCTACAGCTGCACCATGAATGGGGCCAAACTGGTGCTGCCCGGGCCGAAGATGGATGCCATCAGCCTCTACGAACTGATCGAAAGCGAGGGGGTGACGATGACCGCGGGCGTGCCCACGGTGTGGATGATGCTGCTGCAGCACTGCGAGAAGAACCGCCTGCGCATCCACAGCCTCAAGCGCGTCATCGTTGGGGGCTCCGCGGCACCGGAAAGCATGATCGACCAGCTGGCCGAACACGGTGCCGAACTACGCCAGCTATGGGGCATGACCGAGCTTTCTCCCTGCGGCACCACCAGCACCCCCAAGTTCAAGCACCGCGACAGCGCCACGGCGGTACTGCGCAGCCTGCAGACCAAGCAGGGCCGCCCCATCTATGGTGTGCAGATTCGCATCGTTGATGATGCCGGCGAGCCGCTGCCGCACGACGGCGTGGCCTTCGGCAACCTGCAGGTGAAGGGGCCCTGGGTGCTCAGCCAGTACTTCCGCCGCGACCTGGATGCCAGCCATACCGAGGACGGCTGGTTCAACACCGGGGACGTGGTCACCATTGATCCGGATGGCTACATGAAGATCACCGACCGCACCAAGGATGTAATCAAGTCCGGCGGCGAGTGGATCAGCTCGATCGAGCTGGAAAACATCCTGGTGGGCCACCCGGCGGTCGCCGAGGCCGCCGCCATCGGCATCACCCATCCCAAGTGGGACGAGCGGCCACTGATGGTAGTAGTGCTCAAGCCGGGCGCTTCGGCCACCCGCGACGAGCTGATCGGTTTCTACGAAGGCAAGATCGCCAAGTGGTGGACGCCGGATGAGGTGGTATTTGTGGAAGAACTGCCGCATACCGCCACCGGCAAGCTGCAGAAGATGAAGCTGCGCGAGCAGTTTCGCGACTTCCGCTGGCCGGAGTGAGCCCCGAAACAGAGGCGGTAAGCCCCCTGCGGGAGGCCGAACAAGCGCACGTTTGTAGATAAATTGGACAGAATAGAGCTTTTGCGCTAAATTGTGCAGCGCACTGAAAACCGAAAGGTTTTTGTGGTGTTAGCCCCTCGAAGCATCAAGCCGGTCAACCGGCGAGGTGTTTCTTCCTCGTGTTGGCCCCTGGCGGTTACCCGCCCGGGGATTTTTTTTGCCTGCTCGCCAGCCAGGGGCTCGGCCCGGTTTCCTGGCCCCGCCCGAGAGGCCAGAAGGGGGCATCCCGGCCACGTGGCTGACAGCCTGAGGCCGTCTCACTCTGCCGCCTCTTAACCTTCAGGCAATGCAAACACCCAACGGCCACCGTTGTCGGTGGTGCGCCCGGATGTCTGCGCATGTGCTGGGCTATTCGGGAGGCGGGGCGGGCACCGCTTCGGCCAACCTTGGCCGTACCGTGGCCGAAGCGCCGCCCAGAGGTGGTTAACCTCGCGGGACGTGCGCCAGGCAGGGGGGGCGGTGAGGGGCTGGTCCGGGAACAGGAAAACGACGGTCGGGCCTGTCGAGGTGTGCTTTTTTCACCCGAAGGTAACGCACTCTGCCTCAAATCAAGGTGAGGTGTTAGCATTCGGCATCAAATGCCGTGTGTCATGTCGCTGTATTTTCAAGGGGGATGCATGAAATCGTTACGAAGCCGACTGATTGCCTTCAATGTGCTGATGATGGCGCTCTTCGGTCTGGTGCTGGTGGTGTTGACCTTCACCCAGATGCGCCAGCAGATCCTTCTGGATCTGAAGTACGAATTCGGCTCCGCACTGGAAGGTCAGGCGGCCGTGGTGCGTACCTGGATGGATGAGAAGAAGCAGCAGATCAGCGCGCAGGCCGAAACGGCCCTGCAGCCGGATGCGATCCGCTTCCTCAAGCAGGGTGCGCGCGCCGGCCGCTTCTTCGTCAACTACATCGGCTATGCCGACAACCGTTCGCTGTTTTCGGATGACTGGCAGGCCCCGGCCGACTACCGCATTACCGAGCGCGACTGGTACAAGGCGGCCATTGGTGCCGGCAAGGCCATCGTAACCGAGCCCTATGTCGACGAGGCCTCGAAGCGCCTGACGGTGACGGTCGCCGTGCCGTTCACCGCCGCAGGGGCCACAGCTGGGGTGGCGGCCGGGGACGTGTTCGTGGACGAACTGGTTCGCAATGTGCTGTCGCTGAAGGTCCGCGGCAGCGGCTATGCCTTCCTGGTTAATCGCAGCGGTCGCCTGATCGCCCACCCCGACGCCAAGCTCACGCTCAAGCCGGTCTCGTCGGTCGCCCCGGCGCTGACTGCGGAGCGCATTGCAGCGCTGGCCCAGGACAACACGCTGGCGGACATGGAGTTCAATGGCACGCCGATGCTGCTGTCGCTCAAGCCGATTGCCGGCAGCGACTGGTACGTGGGTCTGGTGGCCGACAAGGACGAGATCATGGCGCCGCTGCGGACACTGCTCTACACCCTGGTGGGGCTGTCGCTGCTGGTGTTCGCGCTGATGGTGCCGTTTGCCGGCGCGATCATCGGACGCATGCTCAAGGGGCTGGTTGTGCTCAAGAGCGCGATGGAGGACATCGCCCGGGGCGCGGGCGACCTGACGCGGCAGCTGGAGGCGCGCGGGCAGGACGAGATCGCCGACACCGCCCGGGCATTCAACCAGTTCGTGGCACAGCTCAACACGCTGTTCCGCGGTTTGCGCGATGAGGCGGGCGGAGTGATCCGTGGTGTGCAGTCGGCCAGCAGCCTGGTGGGACAGGTGGCGGACAGTTCGCGCCAGATGGCGGACGTGTCCTCTTCCAATGCCGCCACGCTGGAGGAAATTACCGTCAGCATCTCACACATTGCCGACAATTCGCGCGAGGCAGACCAACTGGTGCAGGACACCGGACGCGAGCTGGAATCGAGCGCCAGCAATATGCAGCGCTTGGCCGAAGGCATGGAAAGCACTGTGGGCGCAGTACGGGGCCTGGAGAGCATGCTCGGCGTGCTGGATAAGCGCTCCCAGGAGATTTCGGGCATCACCAACGTGATCCGAGACATTGCGGACCAGACCAACCTGCTGGCACTCAATGCCGCCATCGAGGCCGCGCGCGCCGGCGAGCAGGGCCGCGGCTTTGCGGTGGTGGCCGACGAGGTGCGCAAGCTGGCCGAACGTACGGCACAGGCCACGCTGGAGATTTCCGGCATGGTCAACGCCATCCGGGACGAGACATCGCGTGCGGTGGGCGACGTCAACCAGACGGTGGGAGCGGTGGATCAGGGCGTGGAATTGACGCGCAGCGCGGTGGAGAACATCGGTCGCATCCGCGCTTCGATGCAGGCCGTGGTGGACAAGATGCACGAGATCGCCCACTCCACCACCGAGCAGCACAATGCCACCACGCTGATTGCCCAGAGTACCGAGGCGATCAACAACCGCGTGATCGAAAACGACGAGGCGCTGCACACCGTCAGCAGTACGCTGCAGCAGCTATCGGGCTCGGCGGGCAATATGGATACCGCCTTTTCGCGGTTCAAGCTCTAGAGTGGTCTGGCAGGGGTTGGCCGAAGACCTCCGCCCTGCCTGCGAAAAAGCGCACCATACGGTGCGCTTTTCTGTTGGGGCTCAGGGGGCCAGCCACTTGCCCGGGTTCATCAGGCCGCGCGGGTCCAGCAACTGCTTGATGCCGCGCATCAGCGCCAGTGCCGCCGGGTCTTTGTAACGCTCCAGCCAAGGCGTCTTGAGCTGGCCTACGCCATGCTCGGCCGCGAGCGTGCCGCCGAAGCGGTCGACCCATTCATAGACGATGGCGTTGACCGCCGGCTCGTCATCGAACAGGGCAGCAGGGTCGGGCCGGGTGCGGCTGACGTTGTAGTGCAGATTGCCGTCGCCCGCATGGCCGAAGGCGACGATGCGTACCCCGGGAAAGGCTGTCTTTAGCGCTTGGCCGCACTGCTCGAGAAACGCGGGAATCATCGAGGTGGGCACGCCGATATCGTGTTTGATGCTGGGGCCGTCGCGCTTCTGTGTTTCTGACAGGGCTTCGCGCAGTTGCCACAGACGTTGCCGCTCGCTCTCGGACTGGGCCATTACGCCGTCCACCATCGCTTGTTCGGAGAGCCAGTTCACCAGCCGCTCTTCGAGCGCGGCAGTTTCTCCGCTGTCGGAGAGTTCGATCAGCAGTGCCCAAGGGGCGACGAAAGGCAGCTGCCCCGGATGGTGGTGGTCCAGCAGCTTCTGGCAGACCTCCGAGATCAGTTCGAAGGTGGTGAGCCGGTCGCCAAAGGCGGCCTGCAACGCCGCCAGCCAGGCAATCGCGGTTCGGGCGCTGTCCACGCCTACCCAGGCGGTCGCGCGCGCCGTCGGCAGCGGAAAGAGCTTCAGGGTTGCGGCGGTGATCAGGCCGAGCTGTCCTTCAGCACCGATGAAGAGCTGCTTGACGTCCAGCCCGCTGGTGTCCTTGCGCAGCCCCCGCAATGCATTCAGTACCTGTCCATCGGGCAAGACCACTTCCAGGCCCAGCGTCAGATCGCGCATCGTGCCGTAGCGCAGCACCGCCAGTCCACCGGCGTTGGTCGAGAGGTTGCCCCCGATCTGACAGCTGCCCTCACTGGCCAGCGATAACGGAAACAGCCGGCCCGCGCCTTCGGCCAGGGCCTGCACTTCCGCCAGCGTGAGGCCGGCTTCCACGGTCAGGCTGTTATTGTCCGGGTCCAGCCGCCGCACGGCGCGCAGCCGGCGAAGGTTGACCACTAACTGTCGGCCGGAGCCATCGGGCGTTGCGCCACCACAGGTGGAAGTGTTGCCGCCCTGAGGAACGATGGCGACTCCTCTGTCCCTGCACAGCGCCACCAGCGCTGCCACCTCGGCGGTGCTGCCCGGCAGCGCCACCGCCAGCGGACGGCCATGGTAGCGACCGCGCCAGTCCACCGCATGCGGCTCGGTGTCGGCAGGGTCGGTCAGCAGGTGGGTGGGGCCGATCAAGGCCGCAAGCTCATGCAGCAGCTGTTCCATTTCAGCCCGCCTTTCTTTCAGTCCGTTGCACGTTTGGCCGCCCGTCGTGCCCGCCTTGCGGCGTGCAGGGGCAGTCGTGCCAGTGATGCGCGCCGATGAGGGCATTGCGCGCCGGGTGCTGCGGATAATGAATGCGGTTGTCGTCCCGGTCGCGGTCGCCCACGCACAGCAATCGCACATCGCGCTCGGTATTGTTGATGAAGGTGTGGGCCAGACCACGGCCTGCGGGAAACCCCACTGAACCGCCCGGTTGCAGCCGGTACAGCACGCCGTTCAGCCAGACGTCCGGCGTGCCCTCCAGCACATGCACGAATTCGTCGTCTGTCTCTTCCGCGTGTGGCCAGCTGGTGCGGCGCCCCGGGGGCAGCAGTTCGTGATGGATGCCGAGGCGGGCAAAGCCGGAGTGCTGACCCAGCGGCGAACCGAGGGACCGTCGTTCGGTACTACCGGGGTAGCAGGCGTGGTCAGCCTGACGAATGTCCTGCCGGTGGAGGGTGGCGGGGTGGTGGCTCATCAGGGATCCTTGGGCGGCTCAGTCCGGGATTTCGGAGGCCATTAGCGTGTCCGGGTGTTCCCAGCCCGGCAGAGCGGCGAGGCGCGCCAGCCAAGCCTCTACCGCAGGCCAGTGCCGGATGTCGAGGCCGGCTTCGGCCAACCACCACAGATAGGCGCTGACGGACACGTCGGCGATGGTGGCGCGGCTGCCGGCCAGCCAGTCGCACCCGGTCAGCGTGGCCTGCAGTGTGTCCAGATCGGCCCGCGCCCGTTCGGTCAGCCAGGCCAGCACTGCAGGCTCTGCCGGTGCGAAGCGGCGGTAAAAGCGCAGGTTGGGCACCGAGAAGCCGATGCGGTTGGTTTCCCAGCTCAGCCATTCGCGGATGTGCTGGCGCTCACCGCCAGTGCCGTCCAGATGGCCGTAGCTGTCGGCCAGCCACTGCAGGATGGCATTGGACTGACACAGGGGCTCGCCGTCCACCACCAGCACCGGCACTTCACCGAAGCGGCTGACGGCCCGGAAGGCCTCCGGCCGCTGGGCGCGCGGGAGAGAGAGGTCCACGTGGATGTAGTCGTGGGTCAGGTCGGCCAGGACGAGGGCTAGCCTTACCTTGTAGCTGTGCCCGGAGTTGCGGTTGCCGTAGAGCGTGAGCGAAGCCATGGTCGTCCTTCAGCTTTGGGCCAAGGCGCGCTTGGCCGTCGGGTCGGTGAGGGTGCCCAGCCACGCTGCGGCAAAGGCCAAGGGTACAGTGCAGAGTGCCGGGTTGGCATAGGGGAAGGGCGCCGGCCCCAGGGCCAGCACGCCCGTCCAGACGGCCGGGCCGGTAAGGATGGCTGCCAGTGCCGCCAGAATACCCGAGAGGGCGCCCCAGCGAGCGCCGCGTGCGGTCAGGCGCTTCCAGAACAGCGTCAGTACCAGTACGGGGAAGTTGGCCGAAGCTGCCAGCGCGAACGCCAGGCCCATGAGAAAGGCGATGTTTTGGTTCTGGAACAGGGTGGACAGGGCGATGGCCATCAGGCCCAGCCCCAGCGTGGCGGCACGCGAGACCGCCAGTTCGCGTTTTTCGTCCACCCGGCCGCGACGCAGCCAGCCGGCGTACAGGTCATGGCTGACGGCGCTGGCGCCCGCCATCGTCAGCCCGGCGACCACCGCCAGGATGGTGGCAAACGCCACCGCTGACACGAATCCCTTGAGGCCCTCTCCTCCGACGAGCCCCGCCAGATGGATGGCGGCCATATTGCCCCCTCCCACCAGCTTGCCCGTCGCATCATGAAAGGCCGGCTCCGGTCCGACCAGCGCCACGGCCCCATACCCAATCACGATGTTGAGCGCAAAGAACAGCGCGACCAGAAGTGTTGCCCAGGCCGCCGACTGGCGGGCCGCGCGGGCATCGCGCACCGTGAAGAAACGCATCAGCACATGCGGTAGCCCAAGCAGACCCAAGGTCAGGCCTACCCCCAGCGACAGCACCTCGACCGGGTCGGACAGTGCCGGGCTGGGCAGGAAAAGGGCCGAGCCTGCCGGGTGTGCCGCCGCTGCGGCCTTGAATAGGGCTGCGGGCGAATGGTCGAACTGTGCCAGTACCCCCATGCCCAGCCCCAAGGCACAGGCAAACATCAGCGTGGCCTTGATCATCTGTACCCAGGTGGTGGCCAGCATGCCACCTATGCTGACATACACCACCATCAGTCCGCCCACGATCAGCACCGACAGCAGGTAGGGCAGGCCGAAGAGCAGTTCCACCAGCTTACCCGCCCCCACCATCTGCACAATCAGGTAGAACAGCGTCACTGCCAGTGCACTACCGGTGCTCGTCAGACGCAGGCGGGTGTCGTCGAAGCGGCTGGCCAGCACGTCGGCCACGGTGTAACGGCCCAGTGCGCGCAGCTTCTCGGCCAGCAGGAGCAGCAGTAGTGGCCACCCTGCCAGCGTACCCACTGCATACACCAGCGAATCGTAACCTTGGCCGAAATACATGCCGGCGGCCCCCAGGAAGGCTGCGGCCGACAGGTAGTCACCGGCCAGTGCCAGCCCGTTCTGCCAGCCCGGCACGCGGCCGCCGGCGGTGTAGAAGTCACCGGCCGAGCGCGTGCGGCGTGCCGCCCAGGCGGTAATGGAAAGCGTCATCACCACGAACAACAGAAAGAACAGCAGAGCGGGACTCATGCACGCTCTCCTGCCGGCGCGTCAGCCGGAGCCTTCAGGCAGTAGGCGAAGGTGACGGCCACACACCAGACAAACAGGCCCAGCCCCACGCACAGCGAACGGGGCCAAGGGCCGACGGTGCCGGCCAGCAGAGCGGGGGCAAAGGCCACCACACCGTAATAGAGCGCCACCGGAACCAGCAGCAGCATCACAAGAAGCAGACGGTAGGACATTGGGCATTCCGGGCAGAGCGCCCGCCGCGTGGCGGCTGGGCTCACTTTTGCCAGTAGGTTTTGACGTTAACGAACTCGTACAGACCGAACTCAGACAGCTCCCTGCCGTAGCCGGAAGCCTTCACTCCCCCAAAGGGCAGACGCAGGTCGGAGCTGGTGTGACGATTGATGAAGACGCTGCCGGCTTCCAGCCGTGCGGCCAGGTCCCAGGCGCGCTCGGTGTCGGCGCTGTAGAGCGAGGCCCCCAGTCCGAAGGGGGTATCGTTGGCCAGGCGCAGCGCATCGTCCTCGTCGCGCGCGCGCAGGATGGCCGCCACTGGGCCGAAGACTTCCTCGTGGTAGACGCGACAAGCCGGCGTGACAGCGTCCAGTACGGTGGCCGGATAGAAGAACCCGGACGAAGTCGGCATCTGCCCGCCCAGCAGCAGCCGGGCGCCGTGGGCCGTAGCATCCAGCACCTGGGCATGCAGGTGCTCGCGCAGGTCGGCGCGGGTGAGCGGGGCCAGTGTGGTGGCGGCATCGCGCGGGTCCCCTGGCACCAGCCGTCGGGCTTCTGCCAGGAACGCCTCGATGAAGGCTTCGGCCACCTCGGGCACCACGATCATGCGTTTGGCCGCATTGCAGCTCTGCCCGGCATCGCGAAAGCGTGAGTGACAGGCATCCCGGGCAGCCGCTTCCACGTCGGCATCGGCCAGCACGATGAAGGGATTGCTGCCTCCGAGTTCGAGCACGGTTTTCTTGATGTGCCGGCCCGCCAGCGAGGCGATGACGCGCCCGGTGGAGGTGGAGCCGGTGAAGGCCACCGCATCGCTCAGTCGAATGGCGTCCTCCACTTCCTCGTGAGCGATCCATGCCATTTCGAGCACGTCCAGTCCGGCCTTGCGCACACTTTCCAGAAGACGGGCACTGCTCTGGGGCACCGACGGGGCCGGCTTTACCAGGCAGGCATTGCCGGCCATCAGCGCGGGCACTGCGAAGCGCAGTACCTGCCAGACCGGGTAATTCCACGGCATCACCGCCAGTACCGTCCCGAGGGCCTCGAACGCCACGCCGCTCTTGCTGGCCTGGGTTGGAATGTCCACCGGCGCCAGGAGCTGGGGCGCCAGATCAGCGTAATAGCGGATCAGCTGCACCGATTTGTCGATTTCGGCCAAGCACTCACCGGTGAGTTTGCCCACCTCCAGCGTAACGCAGGCAGCCAGTGCTTCGCGATCGGCGGTCAGCACGTCGGCCAGCCCCATCATTCGGGTGGCACGCTCGGCCACGCTCTGGCGCGCCCAGGCTTTCTGGGCTTCGCGAAGACGCGCTGCGGTTTCGGAGAGCCGGCCGGCTGGCCAGACGGGGCGGGTGAACACCACCTCGCCGGTGGCAGGGTTGCAACTGGTAAAAGCTGTCATAGGCCGACACTCTAGCAAAAACTGGCGCAGGTCGGCAGCGCCTGCCAGGTCAGCTTGGCCGAAGCACCAAGCCGGGCACATGCGCGCGCAGCCCTTCAAGTAGCGCCGCATCAGGCCAGCCCGCCGGGGGGGGCGAGAGGGGGTGCAGCGTCGCCGGCTGACTGCGTGCCAGCTGACAGGTCCACTGGCGGATGCCAAGCGCAGCCAGCTGGCGGGCCATGCGCTCCAGCGTGGGCCCATCATGCCAGCGTGGATGCAGGGTGGTGCGTACCTCCAGCGGCGTGCCGTGGGCCAGCAGCAGCTCCAGCGCGCGACGAGCGTTTTGCCCGCTGGTGCCCTGCCCGGTCAGGCCGCCGTAGGCGTCCCACGCGGTCTTGAAGTCGAAGCCGGCCCAGTCGACCTGGGCCAGATGCGTCCTCAGCCGGTCGGGTAGGGCGCCGCCGGTGTGCAGCCCGGTTGCCAGCCCCAGGGTACGTGCAGCCTCCAGCAGGCTGCCCAGCGCTGGCTCGGTTAGCGGCTCTCCGCCTGAAAACACCACGCCGTCGAGCAGACCCTGCCGGCTGGCCAAGTGGCGGGCGACCTCGGGCCACAGGGGGCGGCCCGACCGGCGTTCCAGCAGATGCGGGTTGTGACAATAGCCGCAACGCCAGGGGCAGCCGGCCAGAAATACCGTCGCGACCAGTTGTCCAGGCCAGTCGCAGGCGGAGAAGGGCACGAAACCGCCAATGCGGGCCTGTTCAGCCGGTGCAGCGTTCATCGAACCAGGTACGCTCGGCAAACTCCCCCTGTTTGCCAGTATTGAATGACGCTACCGGGCGGTGGTAGCCCATCACCCGGGTCCAGACTTCGCAGCGTGTGCGCTCGTGGTCGGCCAGCGTCGGGCTGGAGGTAGACGGATGGGACGGTGGGACGGACATGACGGTTCTCCTGAGTGAAGAGGTTGGGATTCAGGCCGCGGCCTGGCGTTTTTTCTCGATCAGCAGGGCATCGCATTTGGGGCAGAAGTCATGGCGCCCGCTCAGGTAGCCATGCACCGGGCAGACCGAGAAGGTGGGGGTAACGGTGATGTAGGGCAGACGGAAGCGTTCCAAGGCACGGCGCACCAGCCGGCGGCAGGCTTCGGCGCTCGAGACCGCCTCGGACATGTACAGGTGCAGCACCGTGCCACCGGTGTACTTGCGCTGCAGGGTCTCCTGCCGTGCCAAGGCTTCGAAGGGGTCGTCGGTGAAGCCCACGGGCAGCTGGCTGGAGTTGGTGTAGTAAGGCTGCTCCGCACTGCCTGCCTGCAGGATGCCGGGATAACGCTTACGGTCTTCGCGGGCAAAGCGGTAGGTTGTGCCTTCGGCCGGTGTGGCTTCCAGGTTGTACAGGTGGCCGGTTTCCTCCTGAAAGGCCACCAGTCGCGCACGGATGTGGTCTAGGTACCGGCAGGCAAACGTATGGCCCTGGGCATGGGTGATGTCCCACCGGTCTGCGCTGAAGTTGCGCAGCATCTCGTTGATGCCGTTCACGCCCAGGGTGGAGAAGTGGTTGCGTAGACTGCCAAGGAAGTGCCGGGTGTAGGGGTAGAGTCCGCCGTCGATGTGTTTCTGCACTTCGGTGCGGCGTTTTTCCAGAATGTCCCGGCCCAGGGCCAGCAGGCGGTCGGTTTCGGCCAGCAAACCCGCTTCGTCGCCGGCAAAGCGGTGCCCCAGTCGCGCGCAGTTGAGCGTGACCACCCCCACCGAGCCGGTCTGCTCGGCACTGCCGAAGAGTCCGTTGCCCCGCTTGACGAGTTCGCGCAGGTCCAGCTGCAGGCGGCAGCACATGCTGCGCACCATGTGGGGTTCGAGATCAGAGTTCACGAAGTTCTGGAAGTACGGCAGCCCGTAGCGGGCCGTCATCTCGAACAGCAGATCGGTGTTCTCGCCGTGCCAGTCGAAGTCGCGCGTGATGTTGTAAGTGGGGATGGGGAAGGTAAAGGCGCGACCCCGGGCATCGCCTTCCAGCATCACCTCGATGTAGGCGCGGTTGATCAGCGCCATCTCCGCAGCGCAGTCGCCATAGGTGAAGGGCATTTCCTCGCCGCCGATCACCGGAATCTGCGTGGCTACATCCGGCGGGCACACCCAGTCGAACGTCAGGTTGGTGAAGGGCGTTTGCGTGCCCCATCGGCTGGGGACGTTGAGGTTATGGATCAGTTCCTGAACGCACTGCTTCACCTGGGCATACGCAAGACCGTCCTTCTTCACGAACGGTGCCAGATAGGTGTCGAAGCTGGAAAAGGCTTGGGCCCCCGCCCATTCGTTCTGCAGCGTGCCGAGGAAGTTGACGATCTGTCCGCAGGCGCTGGAGAGATGCCGGGGGGCTGCGGACTCCACCTGCCCGGGAATGCCGTTGAACCCTGTCTGCAGCAGCGTGCGCAGCGACCAGCCGGCGCAATAACCGGAAAGCATGTCCAGATCGTGGATGTGCAGGTCTCCCTGACGATGCGCAATCGCGGCTTCGGCCGGGAAGACCCGGGTCAGCCAATACTCGGCCGTCAGTTTGCCTGCAGCATTGAGGATCAGGCCGCCCAAGCTATAGCCCTGGTTGGCATTGGCCCGCACCCGCCAGTCTTCCCGGCTCAGGTATTCCTCTAGCGTGCTGACGGCATCGACTGCCGCGACGGGGCGGCTATACGGTTTTTCTTCCATGATATGGTGCCTGTTTGTTTTTCTGGCACTATATATGGTGTCTGTTGAGCCGGGTGAGTCAGCACAGGAAAGCTTGATGCAAATCAGGCGGTGCCGTGCCGGACAAGAAAAACCCCGCCAGCGGCGGGGTGTAGGGCGCGGGCGGGTGTGGCCTCAGGCCAGGTCCAGCGGTTTCTCGCCCGTCATGAAGTAGTGGATGGTCTCCCGCACGCTGCGCATCGCCGGGCCGAAGGGCAGGGGATCCGCACCGCGGAAGAACAGGCCCTTGCTCGTCTCGCCCCGGAAGGCCGCCGACAGCTTGAGGTCGATGCAGAACTGGCCTACCTTGGCCAGGCCATCGCGCAGTCCGCATACCGACAGGCAGTTCAGCCCCTGCGTGCAGCGTGCCGGATCGGCCTTGGCATTGGCTTGCAGCTTGGACTCGCGCTTGAGGTAGCTTTTCAGAAACGGCGTCAGTACGCCGCGAGCGGGCAGACCGGCTACGCTCATGAACTCGACGATGTCCTCCGGACGGGCTTCGGCCAAGGTACGCTTGAAGTTCTCGTGCGCGTCGCCCTCACGGGTGACAGCGAAGGCGGTGCCGATCTGCACGGCCGAAGCACCGAACTCGGTAAGGTAGGTCTTCACCTTCTCGAAGGTATTCACGCCACCGGCGACGATGAGCGGGATCTTTTCCCGTTCCAGCCCCAGCGATTTGAACACATCGAAGGTTTCCTCCAGTACCCGCCGGAAATCGAACTTGCTGTCACCCAGGTCTTCGATACGGGCAGCGCCCAGATGGCCACCGGCGTGATTCGGATGTTCGATCACGATGGCGTCCGGCAGGCGGTTCTTCTTCATCCAGCGCTTGAGCACGATGCTGATGCCGCGCGACTCGGACAGGATAGGAATCAGCGCCACGCCGGGGTGGTCGGCCGTCATCTCGGGCAGGTCCAGCGGCAGGCCCGCGCCCATGACGACGGCGTGAGCGCCCGATTCGCAGGCTTGGCGCACCAGCGCAGCATGAGAATCCACCGCTTTCATCACATTGACGGCGACCAAGCCGTTGCCGTGGGCATTTTCCAGCGCGCCCTTCACCTCGCGGTCCAGGGCGATCAGGTTGAGGCGGTTCAGGTCGTCCTGACCGCGAGCATGTTCGGACTCGGCCATCAGGTCTTCGTGCAGATGACGCAGGTCGACGCTGGCCACTGTGCCGACGGCTCCGGTGGCAGCCACGGCGCC
The DNA here is from genome assembly GCA_004346645.1 of Gulbenkiania mobilis. Classification (GTDB taxonomy): domain Bacteria; phylum Pseudomonadota; class Gammaproteobacteria; order Burkholderiales; family Chromobacteriaceae; genus Gulbenkiania; species Gulbenkiania mobilis. Next base: position 30,745 of record SMDA01000004.1, on the reverse strand, counting down.
GGCAAGGCGCTTGGCAGAGATGCCGACCCCCATGCCGCCCTGCACGATAGGCAGGAGAGTGCGGCCGCGGATGGTCAGCGGGGAAAACTGGGATAGGGTGGTCATACAGGTGGGGGTCTTCGAGTAAAACACCTATTTTCGGCACCCTGAACCGAAACGTTGTTGACCTGAGTCAACAACGGGCAAATTCGCCTGTGCTTTAAAGAGGCGGCTCTTCTAGGCGGACTCAGCATTTCTACAGCTGCTGTGGCAAAAATGCATGGCTAAACGCCATTGGCATATGACATAGATTAAACCTGTACCAGATTCGGCTACCGCGCTTTAAGATAATGCTGTACCCTTTTTTAAGTTTTTCTTTCTAATATCAGTGCCCTCTGGCTCCGGCCCAAGGGCCATCCGCTCGACTCTGTATGGATACTTTGAAAGCCTTGATGGTGTTCCTCACCACGGCCGAGAACGGCAGCTTTTCCGATGCTGCCCGGAAGCTGGGGGTGTCGCCCGCCGCAATCAGCCAGAGCATTGCCCGTCTGGAGCAGGAACTGGAAGTGCGCCTCTTCAACCGCACCACGCGCCAGCTGACGCTGACCGAGGACGGCCGGCGCTTTTATGCCCAGTGCCGGGGGCCGGTCAACAACCTGGACACCGCCATCAGCCAGCTCAAGGCCAGCCGTGACGAGCCGGCAGGCCACCTGCGGGTGAGCATGCCCAACTCCTTCGGCCGACGTTTCATCCTGCCGCTGATGGATGAGTTCTGCTCGCTCTACCCCAAGGTGCGCATCTTCTTCGGCCTGGACGATCACTTCAGCGACCTGATCGAGGATGGCTACGACGTAGGCATCCGTGTGGGTATGATGCCCGACAGTCGCATGGTGGCGCGCCATCTGGCCCAGATCCCGCTGTATGTGGTGGCTTCGCCCGAGTACTGGGACCGGCATGGGCGGCCGACCGTGCCGGAGGATCTGACCGCCCACGACTGCATCAACTTTCAGTTTCCCACCTCAGGCCGGCTGTTCAAGTGGGAATTCGACAAGGACGGCGAGCGTACACCGGTGGACGTTCAGGGCACCTACACCCTCAACGAGATGGAGGCGGTGTGCGAGCTGGCACGCCTTGGCATGGGCGTGGCGCAGCTGCCCGGCCATGAGGTGATGCCCTACATTCGCCGTGGCGAACTGGAAGCAGTGCTGACCCAGTATGTATCGTTGGAGCGCTCGATCTACATCTGTTTCCCCCACCGGGAGCATGTGGCGCCCCGCACCCGCGTGTTCGTGGACTTCATCACCGAGCGCCTGGCCCATCATCCGGACATCATGGCCGATCTGCCGGGGCTGGATTTGGCTTCCAAACGGCTGGCGGCCCAGCCTGCACTCGCCTGAGCCCGGCTGCCCCGACACATCCGCCCGGCCGCGTGCCGGGTTTTTCATGGGCAAAGTTGTCTAAAAAATTAAACGTGTGTAGTGTAAGTGTCCATAATCATATGAATAACGACCCTTGCCCGCACCTATGGCCCGAGGAGAGAGAACATGCACTACCCATCCGAACATGCCCCGTCATATTACGCCGCCACCCGTCATCCCTCCCCGCCGCGCCCGCCCCTGAAAGGTGCGCATGTTGCGGACGTGTGCGTGGTCGGCGGGGGCTTCACCGGCCTGTCGGTGGCGCTGTCACTGGCAGAGCGCGGCTTTTCGGTCATCCTCCTGGAAGCAGTGATGGTGGGTTGGGGAGCCTCCGGACGCAACGGCGGCCAGATCGTCAACAGCTACAGCCGGGATATGGACGTGATCGAAGCCCGCCACGGCCGGACCGCAGCCGAGGCACTCGGCGGCATGGCCTTCGAGGGCAGTCGCATCATCCGCGAGCGCATCCAGCAGTATGGGATTGACTGCGATTTCAAGGAAGGCAACGTCTTTGCCGCACTGACGGGCAAGCAACTGGCCGAACTGGAGCACAAGAAGGCCCTGTGGGAGCGCTTCGGACACACTGCGCTGGAGATGGTGGACGCGGCCGGCATGCCGCGCATCGTCGACAGCAAACGCTATGTCGGTGCGCTTCTGGACCACTGGGGTGGCCATATCCATCCGCTCAACCTGGCGCTGGGCGAGGCGGCAGCGTTCGAAAGCCGTGGCGGACGCATCCACGAGCACTCGCCGGTGGTGCGGGTGGAGCAGGGTGACCCTGCAGTGGTGCATACCGCCGAAGGCTCGGTCAAGGCGCGCTTTGTCGTGATGGCCGGCAACGCCTATCTGGGGAGCCTGATTCCGGCCTTGGCGGAAAAGACGCTGCCCTGCGGCACTCAGGTGATTACCACCGAGCGGCTGGATCCGGCGCTGGCGCGCAGTCTGCTGCCCACCGACCACTGCATCGAGGACTGCAACTACCTACTCGACTATTACCGGCTCACTGCGGACCACCGCCTGCTCTATGGGGGTGGCACGGTGTACGGGGCACGCGACCCCGGCCAGATCGAATCCCTGATCCGGCCGAAGATGCTCAAGACCTTTCCGCAGCTGGCGCATGCGCGCATCGAGTTTGCCTGGACAGGCAACTTTTCGCTGACCCTGACCCGCCTGCCGCAAGCGGGCCGGATCGGCGCCAACCTTTACTACTCACAAGGCTGCAGTGGCCACGGCGTGACCTACACCCATCTGGCGGGGCGCCTGATGGCCGAAGCCATCGACAACCAGGCCGGCCGCTTCGATGCTTTCGCGGCCCTGCCACATTACGACTTCCCGGGCGGGCGTACCTTCCGGGTGCCGATGCTGACGATGGGGGCGTGGTGGTACGGGATGCGTGACCGTCTGGGTATCTGAAGGGAAGGAAAGAAAACCGGACGCCGGCAATTGCCGGCGTTTTTCATGCGTCCTCGACCCGGGCATCCGAGTCGCAGCCGCGGCCGGCACCAATGCGCTGCAGCAGCCAGCGATGGCCAGCGTGGCGGGGGCCTTCCGACGGGATCAGACCACAGCGGGCCTTACCATCCGGCTGCCAGCGCAGCAGACGGCAAGGGCCGTAACGTCTGAGACTGAGGAGCATGCCCAGCGGGCAAGGCTCGGCCGCGCAGCAGACGCCGCAGCCATTGCAGGGTTGGCCGAAGGCAGGCTTGGCGGGCGCCTGGCGGTGGAGATGGACCGTCTGGTACATGGCGGGCGGAGTGGGGGCGAGCGGTCATTCTACGGTAGATCGCTACGCCATGGCAGCGCCGGTCGCGCAGCCGGCCTGCGCCACGCTCACGCTGCCATGAACCGGGCGAGCGGGGTGCTGCTCCAGTCCACGCTGTCGAGCAGGTTCTTGACCACCAGCCCAAGCTCGGTGTCACCTTCGATCACCAGCTTGCGGTTGAAGAACAGCGTGTCCGGGTCTTCCTCGCGCAGCATCATACGCATGAAGTCGGCAAGGTTGGCCGAAAAGCGCAGGTCGGCACTGCCGCTGCCGGCAGTGGTAAAACCGCGGGCGTCGGCGGCAAACCGCAGCGTCAGCCCCGCATCGCGCACTTCCACTTCGAAGGTGTGCCCGGCAAGCAGGCTCATGTCGGCAGGCAGTACGCCCCGCCGTACCAGCTGGTTGAGCCCCTGGACCAGTACCCAGGCTGGCGGGGTGGCCGGCAGGCGACGGGCAATGTGCGCCAGCGCGGAAGGAACGGTGAATTCCGGAATCTGCATGTCAAACCTCCAGGGCGGCGATGCCGGCCATGCCGCGCCAATAGCCGTCCACCAGCGGGCCGGTGGTAAAGCCGGGCAGTGCGGACAATGAGTCGACCGGGCTGAGCCGGCCTGCCACAACGTCTGCAAAGGCGGCCACAACCTGGGCCGTGCCTTGCGACTGCGGGCTGATGCGCACGCCGGTCACCCCCATGGCCGTCATGTCGCTCAGGTGGGGCAGTAGCGCCTGACAGCCGTCGGACATCGTCTGGATGCCGTTGATGGTGAGGAAGCCCTGCGCCTCGCGGGTGGCCAGCGTCAGCCCGTCCGGGTGTTCCAGACACCGGAACTGGCAATCGTCCTTGTTGAGATGGTAATGCCGGGCTGTAAAGCAGCGCGCCGAGAAGGCGAGCGGCAGGCGGCCCCAGGCGAATACTTCGGTCTCGATGTCGGGGTTGGCCGAAAGGATGGTACCCAACACGTCGGCGGGCATTTCCACGGGCGGCACCCAGCGCCATGCCCCCAGCCGCTTCATCAGCGCCAGCGTCTCGCTGTTGTAGACATTGAGGTGGGGGCCAGCCACAAAGGGCAGTCCGGCGGAATGGGCCAGCCGTGCGGCACCAAGGTCGTTGGCCTCGATCCGCACCCGGCCGTTTTCCACCAGACGCCGCAGCCGCTTGAGATCCGATTCGCTTTCCAGCAGGGCCTGGCACGACAGCACCACTTCCTTGCCGGTATCGGCCAGGTCATGCGCGAGGGCAATCCAGTCCTGCGTACGCAGCTGCTGGCGGCGCGAACACACCACCTCGCCCAGATAGAAGGTATCCACCAGCCAGCCGGCGGCTTCGGCGTAGAAATCAAACACGCTCTGGCGCGGCCAGAAATAAAGAATGGGGCCGAGCGCGAGCTTGAGGGGGAGCTGAGTCATGCGGTGTCCAGTCGTGCGGAGGGCGGCCGGTCCGCCCGGTCCGGTCATTTCCAGGGGCGGCTGTAGGCGCCCAGCGTCTGCTGCTGTCCTTCGGCCACCTTGGATAGCGCCTGCTGCCAGGCCGGCTTGACCGAGAATCGCAGGTGTTCGCGCCCCGCTGCATCCAGTGCTTCGCGCAGCGTGCGCGTCACCTGCGCCACATAGGCCGGACTGCGCTGGCGGCCTTCTACCTTGATGGCAGCCACGCCGATGGCCAGGATGTCCGGCAGCATCTCGATGACGTTGAGGCTGGTTGGCTCCTCGAGTGCATAGTCGGTCACGCCGTTGACCTCGAAGCGGCCCTTGCACAGGGTAGGGTAGCCGGCTGGCTCGTCCCGGCCATACTGGTCGATCAGGATGCCGCCCAAGCGGGCGTTGAGGTGCTGTTTGCCATGTTCCCAGCGTACATGCTTGGCCGGCGAACAGACACCATGAGTATTGGGGGATTCGCCGGTGGCGTAGCTAGAGAGCAGGCAGCGCCCCTCCACCATCACGCACAGGCTGCCGAAACCGAAGACCTCGATCTCCACGTCGGTGTGGTCGATCACATGCTTGACCTGGTCGAGCGTCAGCACTCGCGGCAGCACCGCGCGTCGCACGCCGAAGAGGTCGCGTGCCAGGTTGATGGCTTCGTAGTTGGTGGCCGACCCCTGCACCGACAGGTGCAGGCGCAGCGACGGGTGACGGCGGCAGGCGTAATCCATCAGGCCCAGATCGGCCAGGATGACCGCATCCACACCCAGATCGGCGGCTTCGTCCACGGCCCGCTGCCAGCGGCTGATGTCGTGTCCCTGGGCGTAGGTGTTGATGGCCATCAGCACCTTGCGGCCGCGTTCGTGCGCATAGCGGATGCCCATACGGGCGGTGCTGTCGTCAAAGTTGAGCCCGGCGAAGTTGCGGGCATTGGTCTCGTTTTTCAGGCCGAAGTAAACGGTATCGGCCCCGTTGTCGACCGCGGCCTTGAGGGCGGGCAGGCTGCCGGCCGGGCAGACGAGTTCGGGTAATCGGGCCATCGTGTCGCTCGGTTGAACGGAAAACCGCGCAACACTAGCAGAGCCGGCCCGACCACAAATTGCCCTGCATCAAGCCTTGTGCAGCGCCGTCCTCAGAAGGGCCAGACTAGCTTGGTCTTGGCTACCACCACGATGTACATCACGGTGCCGAGCGCCGCGGCAAAGGCGGTGGCGCGCACGGCTGGCGTACGGCCTCGGCGCAGCGCCAGGGTGCCGAAGCCCACGTAGAAGAAGAGGGCAATGATCTTGGCCATCAGCCACGGCTGGGAGAGCGGGCTGTAGTGCATCAGCACCGCCACGCTCACACCCAGCGCCAGCAGGAATGTGTCGATCACGTGCGGCAGGATACGTACCGGTCGTGCCTGCAGCCAGGCCGGCCGCAGCAGCATCATGCCGCCACGGGCGAAGAAGAACAGGATGGAGAGGTAGGCAAACCCTGCATGGGCATGCTTGAGGGCAAGATACATGGCATCGTTCCGTTTCATGTAAGAAGCATGCCGGCGCATGGGGCCGGCGCGGCTGCTAATGGTACACTGGCTTTCGTCTGTCGCCCCCTATGGCCGCCATGCTGCATCTTTACGAATCCAACCGGCTCGAGGCGCTGGCCATCGTGCTGGCCAATACCCTCAACGACCCGCCGCTGGCGGATCCGTTCCGCCCGGAAACCGTCATCGTGCAGAGCCAAGGCATGGGCCGCTGGCTGACGCTCGAGCTGGCACGGCATACCGGCATCGCTGCCCATCTGGACTACGTGTTGCCGGCTTCGTTCGCTTGGCGGCTGATGCGGGAGGTGCTCGGGCACTTGCCCGAACGCTCGCGCTTTGCGCCCGAGATCATGAGCTGGCGGCTGATGGCGATGCTGCCAGGGCTGACCGAACCGCCTTTCGAGCCGCTGCAGCGCTATCTGGAAGGGGGCGAGGCGGCCGCCTTCGAGCTGGCGGGGAAGGTGGCGGACGTCTTCGACCAGTATCTGGTGTTCCGGCCGGACTGGATCCGTGCGTGGGAGGCGGGAGAGCAGTTGGGCCTGGGTCCCGACGAAGCCTGGCAGGCCGCTCTGTGGCAGCGCCTGGCGCAGCAGGACCCCGGCACACACCGCGTTCGGCTCTTCGATCATCTGCTTGCCCGGCTGGGCAGCGCGCGGCTGCCGGAACGCATCAGCGTGTTTGGCATCGCCAGCCTGGCGCCGATGTATCTGCATCTCCTGCAACGTCTGGCCACGCATACCGAGGTCGGCGTCTTCCTTCTCAATCCCAGCCGCGAATACTGGGGCAACATCGTCGATGCGCGTGGCCAGCTCAAGCTGTTCCAAGGCGGCCTGGAGGAAGATGAGGCCCTGCCGGATCATCCGCTGCTCGCCTCGCTGGGCAAGCAGGGGCGTGACTTCTTCGATCAGGTGGCCGAGGAGCTGCCGCATACCCATCCCTTTTTCATCGAGCCCGGGCATGACCGCCTGCTGGCCCGGCTGCAGCGCGACATCCTTGATCTGTCCTCGCCGGCCAGCCGGGCCTGCCCACTGGCGCAGGATGACGGCTCGATCGAGATCCACGCCACCCATGGACCCATGCGCGAACTGGAGGTCCTCAAGGACCGCCTCCTGGCACTGTTCGCTGACGACCGCACGCTCACCCCGGCCGACGTGGCAGTGCTGACCCCGGACATCAACGCCTATGCACCCTATGTCGATGCGGTCTTCGGCCAACGTGAGGACGCGCCGAACGTCCCTTATTCGATCGCCGACCGGCGGGTGGAGCGGGAAGAGCCGCTGCTGACTACCTTTTCCGCTGTGTTGGCGCTGGCCGACTCGCGGTTTGCCGCAGACGCTGTGCTGGGGCTGCTGGACTGTCCGGCGCTGCTGGCGCGGTTCAACCTTGCCGAGACCGACGTGCCTTTCATCCATGCCTGGGTGCGTGAGGCCGGCATCCGTTGGGGGCGTGATGCCCGCCACAAGGCGACGCTGGGCCTGCCGGGCGATGCCCGCTTCACCTGGCGCTGGGGGCTGGACCGCCTGCTGCTGGGCACGGTGCTGCCCGCCGGCATGGCTGGCCAAGGCTCGCCGCTCTTCGGCACGCTGATGCCTGCAGGCGGTGCCGACGGGCAGATGGCAGACATCCTGGCACGGTTCGCCGCACTCTTCGCCACCTTGGAGCGCCTGGCGGACACCTGGGCCGAGCCAGCCTCGCCCCGAACCTGGGGAGAGCGCTTCATCGAGGCGGCTGACGCACTCTTCTGGGTGGACGATGCCGGCGAGGCAGCGCTGGATGTGATCCGTCGCGCAGCAGTGTGCCTGACGGAGGACACGGCCTTGGCCGGCTTCAACGCGCCGGTGCCGCTGGCGGTGGCACGCGACTGGTTCGATTGCCGGCTGGCCAGCGCCTCCTCGGCCGGTTTCCTGACCGGAGGCGTCACCTTCTGTGCCATGGTACCGATGCGGTCGATCCCCTTTCGCGTCATCTGCCTGATCGGCATGAACGACGGTGCCTACCCGCGCGATGAACGTCCGGTCAGCTTCGACCTGGTGGCGCGGCACCCGCGGCGGGGCGATCGCTCGCGCCGCTTCGACGACCGCTACCTGTTTTTGGAGGCCCTGCTGTCGGCGCGCGAGCGGCTTTACCTGTCCTATGTAGGCCTGTCGGCCCGCACCAACGAACCATTGCCGCCCTCGCCGCTGGTCTCCGAGCTGATCGACACCCTGCACCTGATGACACATACCGCCGATGCTCCGCTCAGTCGTGAGGCGTTGGTGGCGCGGCTGGTGACCCGTCATCCACTGCAGCCCTTTTCGCCCGAATGCTACCGGGCGGACCTGCCGGGTGGTGCCAGCTTCGAGCCGAGCTATGCCACCGCGCTGGCAAGCGGTCCTGTTCAGCCACGGCCTTTCGGCCAACCTCTTGAGGACCTGGCCCTGCCGGAGGTGGTACATCTGTCGGATTTCGTACGCTTCTGGCGCAATCCGGTGCGCGCCTGGTTGCGTGACCGGCTGGGGCTGCGCCTGAGCGACAGCGAGGAGGATGTGCCGGTACGCGAGCCTTTTGCGCTCGCGGGAGAAAGCCGCTTCGCCGTGCGGCAGCCGGTGCTGGAGGCCATCCTGACGCGGCGGCCGATGGCCGCGGTGCGTGCCCAGCTGGCCGCCGAAGGCGTGATTCCTCCCGCCGAACTGGGCACCGCCTGGCTCGAGGATGAGGAAAGGAGAGTGCGCCAGTGGGCCGTGGTGCTGCCGCCGGAGCTGGCCACGCCGGCACTGCCGCCGCAGCCGGTTCGGCTGGACGTGGCCGGGCTGACCCTGGCCGGAGCGCTTAACGACCTGCGGCCTGGGGGGCTGATGCGTGCCCTGCCGCGCCGCGCGCGTGCCGGCGAGCTAATCGACCTGTGGCTGTCGCATCTGGTGCTGTGCGCGGTGCGGCCTGCCGGGGTGGACCCGGTCAGTCGCTACTTCAGCGAGGACCTGATCCTGCACCTGCAGCCGGTGGAGGATCCCCTGTCCCTGCTGGCGCCCTGGGCGGAAGCCTGGCAGGCCGGGCAACGTGCGCCGCTTCCTTTCTTCGCACGCACCAGTCTTGCTTGGGCGCGGGCCTGGACGCGCGAACCCGAGGCGCCCGCTGCGGCGCTGGCCGCAGCCCTCAAGGAGTGGGCACCGTCCTTCTCCGGCAATGGCAAGGTGCCGCAGCGGGATGAGCCCGCCATTGCTCTCGCCTTCCGCCATGCAGACCCGCTGGCCGATCCGGCCTTTGCCGAGCTTGCGCGCTCGCTGCTGGTGCCCTTGGCTGAGCGGATCGAAATCGCACGCCCAGGAGACGAAGCATGAGCACCGCCCTGCCGCTGGATGCGCTGGCCTGCCCGCTGACCGGTGTCAACCTGATCGAGGCTTCGGCCGGGACCGGCAAGACCTGGACGATTGCCGCCCTGTTCACGCGACTGCTGCTCGAAAGCCGGGACGGCCTGCCGCCGCCAACCGTGGACCAGGTGCTGGTGGTGACCTACACCAAGGCGGCCACCGCCGAGCTGCGCGACCGGCTGCGTGCACGGCTGAGCCAGATGGCGCGCGTGTTCGAGGGCGAGCCCGCGGGGGATCCTTTCCTGGCTGCACTGGCGGCACGCTTTCCGGAAGGCCCTGCCCGACGCGATGCGCGGCGCCGCCTGAAGGCCGCACTGAGCGGTTTCGATGCGGCTGCCATTTATACGATTCACGGCTTTTGCCAGCGGGTGCTGACCGATGCCGCGTTCGAATCGGGTCAAACCTTCACCGCTGAACTGGTATCGGACGACATCGAACGCCTTACCGAGGTGGTGGACGACTTCTGGCGCCGCGAGGTGGTACCCGATCCGGTGCTCTCGCGGGTGCTGGCGGAAAATCAGGAAACGCCGGACGTATGGCTAAGAGAGATCCGTCCTTACCTCTCCAAACCCTACCTGCAGGCCCGCCGTCCAGAGAGCGAGGCGCTGCACACCGCCCGGGCAGCGGTCGAGGCAGCCTGGCAGGCACTCTCCGCCACCCCGGCGGCGCTGTTCGAGGGACTGGAACGGATGGAAGGCGCAGGCACGCTCAAGGGCAACATTTATACCGCTTCCGGCATGGTCCGGTTGCGACGCTTGCTGACACGGCTTCTGCAGACGCCGGGGCGCCTGCCGGTGCTCGATGGGGAGGCGCGCAAGCTGCTGGGTCGTCTCACGCCGGCCGAGCTGGTGCGTGGCACCAAGAAGGGTGGCGAGCCGCCGACGCACCCGGTCTTTGCGGCCGTGGACGCCTGGCTGGCGGCGTGGGATGTCTACCTGCGCGAGGTGGTGCATCACCTCGCCGGCCTGAAAATCGACCTGATCGAATGGGTAAACGCGGAGCTGGCCCGACGCCGCCAGCGTGAGCGTACCCGCAGCTTCGACGACCTGCTCACCGATCTGGCGCGGGCGCTGGCCGACCCCGCCACCGGGCCGATGCTGGCGGCGCACATGGCGCGCAGCTTCCATGTTGCCCTGATCGACGAATTCCAGGATACCGACCCGGTACAGTACGCCATCTTCCGGGATGGCTTCGTGCATCAGGGGCGGCCGGTGTTTCTGGTGGGCGACCCCAAGCAGGCTATCTACAGCTTCCGCGGGGCCGATATCTTTGCTTATCTCGATGCCCGGCGCGATGCCCAGCACCACTACACGCTGGACACCAACCGGCGCTCGCAGCCGGAACTGGTCCGCCTCGTGAACCGCCTGTTCGCCCGGCCCCTGCCCTTTGTGCTGTCCGGTATCGACTATCAGCCGGTCAAGGCCAGTCCCGCCAGCGGCGAAACCCTGGTGGTGGACGATGACCGCTGTGCCGTATCGTTTCAGTGGCTGCCCGTGACCAGCGCCAAAGGGCACGCCCGGCTGGCCGCTACCGACCTGGCTGCCGAGGGTGCGGCACACGAGATCGCTCGGCTGCTGCGGCTGTCCGCCGAGGGCGGGGCGCGCATCGAAGGCCCGGGCGGCAGCCGGCCCCTGAACGGCGGAGACATCGCCGTGCTGGTGGCCACCCACAGTCAGGGCGACCGTATCCGGCAGGCGCTGTCCGTCCGGGGTGTGGCCAGCGTAGCGCTGACACAGGAGAGCGTGTTCGCCAGTCGCGAAGCCGGCGAACTCCTGGCATTGCTGCGGGCTTGGGCCGAGCCGGCCTCGGAATCGCGGCTGCGGGCGGCGTTAGCCACCGAGCTGGGTGGCTTCGACGCGCGCCAGCTGACGACGCTGGTCAACGATGATACCGCCTGGGAAGAACGCCTTTCGGCCAACCATGCGGACCATGCCCGCTGGCAGGCGCGCGGTTTCATGGCAGCCTGGCGTGCTTACTTCGCCCGTGAACAGCTGGCGGCACGGTTGCTGCCGCTGCCGGATGGCGAACGGCGCCTGACCAACCTCGCGCATCTGGCCGAGCTGATCCAGAACGAGAGCGAGCATCGGCCAGGCATCGCTCCGCTTCTGGCATGGTTCGAAGGCCGAGTGGCCGACCCGCCTCAGGGCGAGGACGCCGTGCTGCGGCTGGAGAGTGACGCGGCGCTGGTACAGATCGTCACCGTGCATGCTTCCAAGGGACTGGAGTACCCTCTGGTGTTCTGTCCTTTCCTATGGGATGGCCGCCTCGAGCGGCGCGACACCGCCTTCTGGCGCTATCGTGAGGCCGACACCGCCTGGCTGACGCCCGCCCCGCTGGCGGACGAGCGGGTGCAACTGCTGTCGCGCAGCGAGATCCTGGCCGAGAAGCTGCGCCTGCTCTACGTGGCACTCACCCGGGCACGATTCAGGCAGTACATCGCCTGGGGGCATGTGCAGGGTATGGAGACCGCGGCGCTTGCCTGGCTGCTCCATGGCGAAGGCATCAACACGCTGGAGGCACTGGAAAAGCGCACGCTGGACGCCGGTTGTGTCGAGGCCGACCTGGAGCGTTTCCTGGGCGACGCCCATGACTGTGCCGGCAGGCTGGCACTGCAGACGGCGGTCGAGCCGGTGCCGCGCTCTCTGCTGGATGCGCGTACCCTGTCCGCGCGGCGCTTCGAGCGCGCGCTGTACACTCCGTGGCGGGTGGCCAGCTTCACCTCGCTGACCCGCAGCGGTCATCTGCCGGCACCGTTGGCCGAAGCCCCGGACCACGATGCCGCGGTGGTAGCGGCGGTGACCGAGCCCGTCGCCGCCGATGGCGCGCCCTTGGTGCCGGACCGTTTTGCCTTTCCGCGCGGTGCCCGGGCGGGCACCTGCCTGCATGCTATCTTCGAGCGCATCGATTTCACCGACCCGCCGCAGCGGCACCGCGAGGTGGTGCGCGAGCAGCTGGCGCGTCACGGTTTTGACGCCCGCTGGGAAGACGCCGCCTGCGACATGGTGGCACGCACGCTGGCTGTTCCGCTGTCGGACACCGGGGCCTGCCTCGGGCAGGTGGCGGCCACAGCGCGGCTGATCGAGCTGGAATTTACGCTGCCGGTGGGCCGTCTGGATGTGGCTGCGCTGGTGCGCATACTGTCCCGGCCGGAGAGTGGGCTTGCGGCGCCCTTGCGCCGGGCTGCGGCGGCACTCGACTTTTCCACGGTGCGTGGCTACCTCAAGGGTTTCATCGACCTGGTCTGCCGCATCGACGGGCGCTTCTATCTGGTGGACTACAAGTCCAACCATCTTGGCAATCAGCCCACAGACTACAGCTCCGACCGCCTGGCCGATGCCGTGGCCAGTGCGCATTACTATCTGCAGTACCTGCTTTACACGGTAGCGCTGCGGCGCTACCTGAGCGCACGCGGCCTGGACTTTGCCGCGGTGTTCGGCGGGGTGCGCTACCTGTTCCTGCGCGGCGTGTCATCGACGGGCGAGGGCGTGTGGGCGGACCTGCCCGCGCCGGACCTGCTCGATGCCATCGACGCCTGCCTGGGTGGCCAGGCCTGACAACGAGAAAAGAAGGGAGAAGCCATGTTCGAATCGGCAGAAATCGGTCACAGCATTGACAAGGAAACCTACCGCAAGGCGGTACCGCCACTGCGCGAGGCCTTACTGGATGCGCAGTACGAACTCAAGCAGAAGCCGGACTTTCCGGTGCTGATCCTCATCCACGGCTTCGATGGGGCCGGTCGGGGCGAGACGATGAACCTGCTCAACGCATGGCTGGATCCGCGTCTGGTGCGGGCGGTGGCGTTCGGCGACATCAACGATGAGGCACGCGAGCGTCCCTGGATGTGGCGGTACTGGCGTGAACTGCCGCAGAAGGGCCGCATTGGCATGTTCTTCGGCTCGTACTATTCGGACGTGCTGTTCAGCCGGGTGTACGGCGAAACCGAGCGCAACGACTTCGATGCACGCATCCACGACATCCTTCGTCTGGAGCGCATGTTGGCCAACGACGGCGTGCTGATCCTGAAGTTCTGGTTCCACCTCTCGCGCGAAGGGCAGAAGAAGCGGCTCAAGGCGCTGGAAAAGGATTCGGCCAACGCTTGGCGCGTGACCGAGAAGGACTGGCAGCACTACGAGCTCTACGACAAGATCCGCAAGAATGCCGAGCACATGATGCGTCTGACCAACACCGCCTTCTCGCCGTGGATCGTGGTGGATGGCAGCGATGCGCATTACCGCAGCCTGGCCGTGGGCAAGGCCCTTCTGGAGGCGATCCGCAACCGGCAGGCGCGCGACCATGTCTTCGTGGCGCGCAGCGACACCCCGCTGCTGGCGCGGCCGATCGACGAGAAGCTGCTGCTCGACACCTTGACGCTGGACCAGACGGTGGACAAGGAACACTACCGGACCGAGCTGGACCGGCTGCAGGGGCGGCTCAACGGTCTGACGCGCGACCCGCGCTTCGCGCAGCGTTCGTTGGTGTTGGTGTTCGAGGGCAACGATGCGGCGGGCAAGGGCGGCGCCATCCGTCGCATCACCCAAGCGCTGGACGTCCGCCGCTACCGTATCGTGCCGGTGGCGGCCCCCACCGAGGAGGAGCGCGCCCAGCCTTGGCTGTGGCGGTTCTGGCGCCATGTGCCGGGCAAGGGCAAGGTGGCCATCTTCGACCGCTCCTGGTACGGGCGGGTGTTGGTAGAGCGGGTGGAAGGCTTCGCCAGCGAGGGCGACTGGATGCGGGCCTATTACGAGATCAACGACTTCGAGCATCAGTTGGTGGAAAACGGGGCCATCGTGGTCAAGTTCTGGCTGGCCATCAGCAAGGACGAGCAGCTGCAGCGCTTCAAGCTGCGCGAGGAAACCGGCTTCAAGCGCTTCAAGATCACCGAGGAGGACTGGCGCAATCGCGAGAAGTGGGAGGACTACAAGCTGGCGGTGTGCGACATGATCGACCGAACCAGCACCTCCGCGGTACCGTGGACGATGGTGGAGGCCAACAACAAGCACTATGCGCGGCTCAAGATCCTGGCCACGGTCTGCAATGCACTGGAAGCCCGGCTGGAGGCGGGCGCATGAGCACCCCTCCGGTGCCCAGCCTGGCCGATGCACTGGCCGAACTTGCCCTGCGGCTGGACCCGGCAGTGTCTGACACGGTGCTTGCCGTGCTGCATGAGCTGGTGGCCGCCAGCCAGGCCGGCCATGTCTGCCTGCCGTTTGCCCATCGCCCGGAGCGGCCAGCGCTGCGCGCTTCGCCGCTTGTCTGCCGGCCGGGCGGCTATGCCCCCCTGGTACTCGACGAGGCCGGCCGGCTGTATCTGGCCCGGCACTGGTACGACGAGGCAAGGTTGGCCGAAAGACTGGCCCAGCTCGCCCGCCACCAGTGGCCGGTGAATGAGGCTGCCCTCATTCCTCTTCTGGACGCGCTCTTCCCGCAGGCCTCGCCGCAGCCACAGCCCGACCGTCAGAAACTGGCCGCCGCGCTGGCCGCCCGCCAGCGCCTGTTGATCCTTTCTGGCGGCCCAGGCACTGGCAAGACCACCACCGTGGTGCGCCTGATGGCGGTGCTGGCCTCGCTGTCGTCGCGGCCGCTGGTCATGGCCATGGCTGCACCCACCGGCAAGGCGGCCGCTCGTCTCAGCGAGTCGGTCTCGGCCGCCCGCGACCGGCTGCCGGTCAGCGACAGCGTGCGCCGTAGCCTGCCTGCCACGGCCCAGACTCTGCACCGACTGATCGGTCTGTTTCCGGGCGCCGGACGTCCGCGGCACCACGCGGGCAACCCGCTGCCGGTTGATGTGCTGGTGATCGACGAAGCCTCGATGATCGACCTCTCCCTGATGGCGCGCACCCTCGATGCCCTGCCGGCGCATGCCCGGCTGATCCTGCTCGGGGACCGCGACCAGCTGGCCTCGGTGGAAGCAGGGGCCGTGCTGGGCGACCTGTGCCAGCGTGTCGCTTTCCGCCCGGAAACACTGGCCTGGCTGGAGCGGGTGGCCGGACCGCTGCCCGCGCTCGACGCTACCGACACCGGGCGACTGACCGATGCAGTCATGCTGCTGACGCACAGTCACCGTTTCGCTGCCGGCAGCGGCATCGGCGAGATGGCGCGTCGGGTCAACGAGGGCGATGGCGCCGGTGTGCTCGACCTGTTGGTCCATCCCCCGGGGGATGACATCGGCTGGGAGCGCGCCGTGCCGCTCGAGGTGGCCTGGCAGGCGCACGCACCATACTGGGCGGCGCTCGCGCAGGGCACCGATCCGGCGGCTCTGGCCCAGGCTTTGTCGCGGTTCATGGTGCTGGCGGCCGAGCGGCGTGAGGTGGCTGCCTTCAATCGGGCCATCGAGGCGCGGCTGGAGGGCGACGGACACAAGCGGACCGACAGCGATCATTACCCTGGTCGACCGGTCATGATCACCGAAAATGACTATGGCGTCGGCCTGTTCAATGGTGACATCGGCTTCGTGGTGCAGCGCCCCGAAGGGCTGCGCGTCGCCTTTGCGGACGGCCCTGCCTGGCGCGAGATTGCCCCGGGTCGTCTGCCAGCGCACGAGACGGTCTTTGCCATGACGGTGCACAAGAGTCAGGGCTCGGAGTTCGATGCCGTTTTGCTGGTGCTGCCGGAAACGGCTGGGGCGCAACTCGACCGGGCGCTTGTCTATACCGCGCTCACCCGGGCACGTCGTCACTTCCGCGTTTTGGGGGCGCCCGAGGTGCTGCGTGCTGCGATCGAGAGTCGCCCGGCACGTTTTTCAGGGCTTGCGGACCGGCTTGCCTGAGGCGGTACGCCCACCCGTTGCCGTCGATGGGCAAACCGTGGCAAACCCCTTAAGATGGCGCCTTCGCAAAAAACCGCGACAGGAACACCGCAATGAGTATCGACGCCGTGGTGCAGTATCTGGCGAAGGTGAGCGGCTATGACCGCGCAGCCTTCACGCCGCTTTCCATTCGGGGCCAAACGCTCGGCCTGGTCAACGCCACCTGGCGCGCGCGTCTCCTGGCCGACCCGGCAGGGCTGTTCCAAGAGACCCCGGACGGCCTGGCCTGTACCGCAGGGGGTGACTACGCCACACTCAGCCGTACCCTGCATGAGATGGCCGTGGGCTGGCGGGACGCCGGCTGGCTTAATGGCTGGCGCAACGAGAACTTCACCGCCTTCGGAGCAGACGGCACGCCGCTTTTCGAACTGGAGCGGGCTGCCTTCCGGCCGCTGGGCCTGCTGAGTCGTGCGGTGCATCTCAACGGCCTGACCCGGGCGGGGGACGGGTCGGTGCGCATGTGGGTGGGCCGCCGCAGTCCTGACAAGGCGGTGGATCCAAACCGCATGGACAACCTCATGGGCGGGGGCATCGCAGCCGGCGAAACGCTGGAGGTGGCGCTGGAGCGCGAAGGGTGGGAGGAGGCCGGCATTCCCGCCGAGCGGCTGGAACTGCTCCAGCCCGTCGGCCGCATCCTGGCGCAGCGGCCTGTGCAGCGCGGCCTGCACCGCGAATGGCTGTACGTATTCGATCTATGGCTGCAGGCGCACGAACGGCCGGCCAACCAAGATGGCGAAGTGGCCGAGCACGTCTGCCTGACGCTGCCGGAAGTGGAGGCCCTGATCGTGGAAGAGCGCTTCATGATCGATGCCGCGCTCGTCACCATCGACTGCCTGTGCCGCCTGAATTATTGGGGCGAGGCCGGGGATCGCATCCGCAGTGCGCTGGCGCCGCTGATGGCCCCCGCAGCGCTGGCCGACACGGCTGGCGGCGTTTGACCTTTATCAAGGCTGCGGGGGCGCGAACGGCTAGAATCCGTCGTGTCTGCCGGAGGGCCCGGGAAGGCTTCCCCCGCGCATCCGCCCGGCAGACGGTCGTTTCGCCTGCGTCATTGCTCTAGCCTTCAGACCGGCCCCTGCCGGTCTGTTTTCTTTTTGGCGCACGCGGCATTGATATCGCGCATGCCAGGCGTGGACGGTATAGTGCTGGAAGAAATAGTGCTGGAAAAATCGGGAGGAACTGCAGTCAGCGCTAGGGCGCCTGGAGGGGGGGAGAACACGAGGCGGGGAGGGTGGCGCACCCGACAGGGATCGAACCTGTGACCTTCAGCTTCGGAAACTGACACTCTATCCAACTGAGCTACGGGTGCATGCCTCAAGTGCTGGCGGATGATAGCGCAAGAAGTGGGTGTCGTCCAGCATGCGCTTTTGCCTTGGCGCAGGGGTTCTCGTATAATCACCCTATTTTGATTGTCGTTAATTTCAGGCGAGGCTCGAATGAGTAAGGAGAACGGTATGGCGCCGGTCCAGGTGGCTAAATTCCTGGTGGGCGCCGTAGTTTTTCTGGTGGTGGCGATCTGGCTTCTGGCTAGGCTCGCAACCAGTGGCTTTAACGTGGACGCCCAGGTCATGAGCAAGGAAGCTGTCGCGGCCCGCCTGAAGCCGGTTGGTGAAGCGGTGGCCAGCGATGCGCCGCCGGGACAGCGCACCGGCGAGCAGGTGTACAAGGCAATCTGCCTGTCCTGTCATGGTGCCGGCCTGGCCGGTTCGCCGAAGTTCGGTGACGCAGGCGCTTGGGCGCCGCGCATCGCCAAGGGCTACGATACCTTGGTCACCCATGCGCTGCAGGGCTTCAACGCCATGCCCGCCAAGGGTGGCGCTGCCGATCTGACCGACGACGAGGTGAAGCGCGCAGTGGCCTACATGGGCAACGCGGGCGGTGCCAAATTCACCGAGCCGGCCGTCGGTGGCGGTGCTGGCGGCGATGCCGGCGCGGCACTCGATCCGAACGTTGCGGGCAAGAAAGTCTACGAAAGCGTTTGCGTGGCCTGCCACGGCTCGGGCGCAGCAGGCGCACCCAAGTTCGGCGACAAGGCTGCCTGGGGGCCGCGCCTGTCCAAAGGGCTGGAAGGCTTGGTGGCTTCGGCGACCAAGGGCCTGAATGCCATGCCGCCCAAGGGGGGGTATACCGGCTCCGACGCCGAGTTCCATGCGGCCGTGGAATACCTGAGCAATTCGGGCAAGTAATCCGGTCGCCCGGTCCTGTGAGAAGCGCCACCTGAGGGTGGCGCTTTTTCATGTCCGCCCTACACCAAAGGCCGGCCCAAGTGGGGTACAAGGTGCGTGGGGCGTATCGGTGCCAGGGCAGGGAGGCGCCGGGAAATTCCGGTATTCCGACCGGGCGCCGCTTGGCCGAAGAGTCGGCGCGATGGACCCGGCTAGGTCGCTGGCCCGGGCGGGGGAGAGTCAGTCTGGGTCGGACAGCCCTGCCGCGCGTGCCTTGCCCTTCTCGCCGAGCATGGCGCTCAGGTTGGCCAAGCGCGACTTGCCCTCACTCTTGCTGACGATCGGTTCGGCACCGGGACGACCGAAGTGCCGGATGTCCTCGCCGCCGATCTCGTCGAGGAAGCGCGATGGCTCCACGAACTGCCACTCGCCGGCCCGCTTGCGCTTCACGCAGTAAGAGAGCGTCAGGCTGCGTTGGGCCCGGGTGATGCCGACATACATCAGGCGCCGCTCTTCCTCCACCATGCCGTTGTCCACGGATTCGCTGTGCGGCAGAATGCCTTCTTCACACCCCACCAGGAAAACATGTGGATACTCCAGGCCCTTGGAGGCGTGCAACGTCGACATCTTCACCGCATCGACCTCGCCCTCCTCGCGGCCTTCCAGCATCGTGATCAGCGCGATGGTCTGGGTCAGCTCCAGCAGGTTCTTGCCATCGGCCTCGGCCTTGCGCGCCAGCCAGGCCACCAGTTCCTGCACATTCTTCCATTTGGTCTCGGCAATGCGTGGGCTGTCCTCGCTGTCATACAGCCAAGCCTCGAAACCGATGGCTTTGAGCAGTTCCTCCACCAGCTCTCCGGCCGGTTCACGCGGCGCTCGAGCCTGCAGGGCCGAGAGAAAGTCGCAGAACTGGCCCAAGGGCTCGAGTTGGGCGGCTTGCACCTGCATGCGGAAGCCTTCCTCATGCGCGGCGGCGAACAGGCTCTTCTTGCGTTCTCCCGCCCAGGCGCCCAGCTTTTCCAGCGTACCTGCCCCCACGCCCCGCTTGGGCGTAGTGACCGCGCGGATGAAGGCCGGGTCGTCATTCGGGTTGGCCAGAAGGCGCAGGTAGGCCAGCACGTCCTTGATCTCCGGTTTGTCGAAGAAGCTCTGCCCTCCTGCCATCTGGTACGGAATCTTCTGGTTGCGCAGTGCCTGCTCGAAGATGCGTGACTGATAGTTGCCGCGGTAGAGGATGGCGTAGTCCTTAAAGGCGGTGCGATGCTCGAACTTGTGTGCCAGCAGCCGCTGCACTACCACTTCGGCTTCGTGTTCGTCATCCTTGCACTGCACCGCATGGATGGGCTCGCCCAGCCCCAGCTCGCTCCAAAGCTGCTTCTCGAACAGCTTTGGGTTGTTGGAAATGACCGCATTGGCGGCACGCAGAATGCGCACCGTAGAACGGTAGTTCTGTTCCAGCTTGATGATGTTCAGGCGCGGGAAGTCTTCCTGCAGCAGCCGCAGGTTGTCCATGTTGGCACCGCGCCAGGCATAGATGCTCTGGTCGTCGTCGCCCACGGCGGTGAACATGCCGCGCACACCGGTCAGCATCTTCACCAGCTGGTACTGACAGGTGTTGGTGTCCTGATATTCGTCGATCAGCAGGTAGCGCAGCCGGTTCTGCCAGCGCTCCAGTACTTCAGGCTCACGCCGGAACAGCTCGACCGGCAGGCGGATCAGGTCGTCGAAGTCCATCGCCTGGTAGGCGGTCAGCGTATCCTGATAGGCCAGATAGGTGCGTGCGCAGACATGGTCCCAGTCGTTGTCCGCTTCGGTGAGCGTTTGCTGCGGGCTCTTGAAATCGTTCTTCCACAGCGAGATGCGGCTTTGCACTTTGCGGATCTCGTCGCGTGCGGTGGTACCGAGCGTGTCGGCGATGATCTTGCCAGCATCGAACGCGTCCAGAATGGAGAACTGGGGCTTGTAGCCGAGGTGGGGGGCCTCCAGGCGCAGCATTTGCATTCCCAGCGAGTGAAAGGTGCTGACCGTAAGGCCGCGCAGCTCGCCCGGCGTCAGCAGCTTGCCCACACGCTCCATCATTTCGCGTGCGGCCTTGTTGGTGAAGGTGATGGCGGCGATGTTGCGGGCGGATATGCCCCCCTCGCGGATGAGGTGGGCGATCTTGTGCGTGATCACGCGCGTCTTGCCAGAGCCGGCGCCCGCCAGGACCAGCAAGGGGCCGTCAAGATAGTGGATGGCCGCGCGCTGCGGCGGATTGAGTTGCGGAGCGGACATGGGCATGGGGGCAAGGTGGCCGGCAAGGGGAGCGCCGACCTGTCACAGGGGCGATGCATTGTATCACGGGCGCTGCGGTATCATGGGCGCCCAGCCACGGGCGGCGCGGTGCCCGAACGAGAACAAGGAACAACCATGGCCACCTACGCAATCGGCGACATTCAGGGCTGTTTCGGCCCGTTTCAGCGTCTTCTGGAACTGATCGGCTTCAATCCTGGCCGCGATACCCTGTGGCTGACGGGGGACCTCGTCAACCGCGGGCCGGACTCGCTCGGAGTGCTGCGCTGGGTGTTCCGTCATCAGGACAGCGTGCAGATCGTACTGGGCAATCACGACATTCATCTTCTGGCGGTGGCCGAAGGTTTCGGCAAGGTCAATCCGGATGACACCCTGCTTGATGTGATCCACGCCGCCGACGGCAAGCTGCTGCTGGACTGGCTGCGCTGTCAGCCGTTGATGATCGCCGACCGGCACTACGCCATGGTGCATGCCGGGCTGATGCCAGAGTGGACGATCGACCGGGCGCTGGATCTGGCCGAAGAAGTGGAGGCAGAACTGTCGGGGCGCGATCACCGCCGCTTTCTGGGGCGGCTCTACGGCAACAAGCCGGCACGCTGGAGCGACGAGCTCAAGGGTATCGATCGTCTGCGCCTGGTGGTGAACGCAATGACGCGGATGCGCTTTCTGACCCGTGAGGGTGAGTTGGACCTTTCCTACAAGGGCGAGCGCGACAATGCCCCGTCCAGCCTGGTGCCTTGGTTCGAGGCGCCGGGTCGACGCAGCGCCGGCACGCCACTGGTGTGCGGGCACTGGTCTGCCCTAGGGCTGCATCTGACGGAGGATGTGGCGATGATCGATTCGGGCTGCCTGTGGGGCGGCAGCCTTACAGCTTTCAGACTGGAGGACAGGGCGGTAACGTCTCTGCCATGTCCGGCGGAGCGGGCAATAACATGAGCCGGCGTGCCACTTCGCCGCGGGCAGCCTCGGACAGTGCAAAGCGGCTGTCGTAGCGGCTGCTGCCGGCCTGCAGGGGTTGGCCGAAGGCCAGTTCCACCGTCATGTGGCGCATCCGCAGCACGTTGCCCAGGCTGGCGATGAAGCTCAGGTCGCCGGCGTAGGCCGCGGCGGTGGTGAAGCGTTCGGCGGCGTCGAAATAGCGGATCGCCACCGGTTGTACCATGCCGCGGGAGAGGCGCACCGACTCGAACAGCGAAGCCTTGAAGGGCAGCAGGCCGCTGCCGTCGCTGGTGGTGCCTTCCGGAAACACTGCCATGCATCCGCCGCTTTCCAGGGCACGGGCCAGCTGGGTGTTCACCCTGCTGGCGTCGCGACGGTTGCTGCGGTCGATGAAGATGGTGCCGGCGTTCTTGGCCAGCCAGCCCACCACCGGCCAGTCACGGATCTCCTTCTTGGCTACAAAGCGCGATACCGTCACACTGTTGAGCGCGAAGATGTCCAGCCACGACACATGGTTGGCCACCAGCAGGGTATTGGGGGGGAATACATCCGACGGCGGGGTGCCGACGATGCGCACTTCCATTCCCAGGATTTTCATCAGGTGACAGGACCAGCGCTGGGTGATTACGGCCCGGCCAGCCAGCGACAGGCGATGGTAACGGGTGCCCACCAGCCACAGGCCGCGCACGAGATGCAGGGCCAGACGGCCCAGCCGCAGGAGGCGGACAGGCCAGGGGGCGGGGGTCAGGGGCGGAACGGGGCGGTCGGTGGGCTTCAGGGACACGGGCAGGTCAGTGCGGCGTAGAAACAGCGGGACACTCTAGCACGGCTGGCAACCGGGGCAATAGAAGCTGCTGCGCTGCCCTTGGCGGATCTGTACTACCGGTGTGCCGCAGACCCGGCAGGGTTCGCCTGCCCGGGCGTACACCGCATAGGTCTGCTGGAAGTAGCCCGGCTCGCCGCCCGCTCCCACAAAGTCGCGCAGCGTGCTTCCTCCCGCGTCGATGGCCCGGGCCAGCACGCCACGGATGGCTTCGGCCAACCTTGTGGTCTCCTCGGTGCCAAGACGGCAGGCGGGACGGTCTGGCCGTATGCCTGCCAGGAACAGTGCCTCGTTGGCATAAATGTTGCCCACCCCCACCACCATGTGGTTATCCATCAGTACCTGCTTGATCGCCTGCCGGCGTGTGCGCGTGGCGCGGTACAGGTAGTCGCCGTCGAACGCGTCTTCCAGCGGTTCCGGCCCCAGTCGGGCCAGCAGGGGATGCGTGGCCGGGTCGCCCTCGTGCCACAGTAGGGCGCCAAAGCGCCGCGGATCGCGATAGCGCAGCACGGTATCGTGCAGGTGCAGGTCCACATGGTCATGCTTTGTGGGCGGAGTGCCCGGGGGCACGAAGCGCAGGCTGCCGGACATTCCCAGATGGATCAGCAGCGTTCCGTGGTCGAAGCGCACCAGCAGATACTTGGCCCGTCGCTCTACCTTGCGGACGCGACGGTCGGCCAGCACGGCCGCCAGCGTCTCAGAAATCGGCCAGCGCAGGCCGGTGTGCCGCACCGTCACTGTTTCGATCACGGCATTTTCCAGTGTCGGGGCCACGCCCCGACGGGTGGTTTCTACTTCGGGTAATTCGGGCATGCACAGATTTCCTGACAGAAAACGGGCGCCGGAGGCGCCGTGGCCGGCTCAGCACGCCACGGGCGGCGGGCGTGCTATTCTACGCCTTCAACCGGTGCGAACCCTATGGCAATGAAGCCCACTCCCTTATTTCCCCTGCTCCTGACGCTCCTCCTCGCCGCGTGCGGCAGCCTGCGACCCTCAGCCGCCGTCCCGGCCACGCCCGTGGCACAGGCCGCCCCCGATGAAGGCGACGACGACGCCCCGGCCCCGCGGCCCGATGAGGACGAGGCGGCTGCCCCCGAGGTGCCCCTGACGCCCGAACTGCTCTACGGCATCGTGGCAGCGGAGGTCGCTGCCCAGCGCGGCTCGGGGGGGGCCTCGGTGGCCACCTTCATGGACCTGGCGCGCAAGACCCGCGACCCCCGCCTGGCCCGTCGTGCTGCGGAGCTGGCCTTCTATACCGGCCAGACCGACGCGGCACTCGCGGCACTGCGTCTGTGGACGGAGTTGAACCCTGCTTCGGACACCGCGCGCGAGCAGCTGTTCCTTGCCTACTTGCGCACCGGCAGGTTGGCCGAAAGCCTGCCACTGGTGGATTCGCTGCTGCACAACCAGCCAGCACGAGCACGCGCCCTGTTCCTCCAGCTGGCGCGTCTGAGCGCCAACCAGCCCGACAAGGCAGGGGCCTATCGCGTGGTCAGCCAGTTGGCTGCACGTTTCCCCGACCTGCCCGAGGCGCATTTTGCCCTGGCCGCCATAGCGGCCGAGACCGGCGACGAGGCCACGGTCAACACTGCCTTCGACCGTCTCGCGGTGCTGGCGCCACAGTGGGAGCTGCCGGTCGCCTGGCAGACGGACCGTCTTCGCCGTCAGAGTGCTGCGGTCGCCGCAGCTTTCCTGCGGCGCGAGCTGGACCGCCGCCCGGGACTGAGTCTGGAACTGCAGACCGCCTATCCGCGTCTGCTGGTTTCGGCGCATCGCTTCGCGGAGGCCCGGAATGCCTACGAGACCCTGCTGGCCGCCAATCCGGGCGTGCCCGACCTGTTGTACGGGGCCGGCCTTCTGGCCTTCCAGCAGCAGGATTACCCAGCGGCCGACCGCTACCTGCAAGCGGCCATCGCCCGCAACCATCCCGAAAGCGACTTCATTCGCCTGACGCTGGGCCAGATGGGCGAACTGCGCAAGACGCCTGCGGTCGCCCGCCAGTGGTACGAGCGCATCGGCCCGGGACCGCAATATGTCTCCGCCCAGACCCGGCTGGCCCTGCTCGACGCCAGGGAAGGGCACCTCGAAGCCGGCATGGCCCGCCTCTCTGGGCTGGGTGACGCAGCTTCGGCCAACCCGCAGGAAAAGAGCGAGGCGGTACTGGCACAGGCCCAGATTGCACGCGATGCCGGTCGCTACGACCTAGCCATGCAGGTGCTGGACAATGCCCTGCTTTCCGACCCGGAAGCGCCGGAACTGCTCTACGAGCGTGCGCTCGTAGCCGACCATCTCGGCCAGGTAGAGAAGGCGGAGGCCGATCTGCGCCGCTTTCTGCGGCTCAAACCGGACGATGCCCAAGGCCTCAACGCCTTGGGGTACATCCTCGCCAATCGCACCGCGCGCCATGCCGAAGCCTTGGCCCTGATCGAGCGTGCTCTCAAGCAGGAGCCGGATAGCCCAATGGTGCTCGACAGCATGGGCTGGGTGCTGTTCCGCATGGGGCGGGCCCAGGCCGCTCTTCCGTATCTGGAGCGTGCCTGGCGTGCCCTGCCGGACGCCGAGGTGGCTGCCCATTACGGCGAAGTGCTGTGGACCCTCGGCCGAACCGACGAAGCGCGCCGCATTTTTGACGCCGGGGCTGCCAGAGAAGCTGGCAATCCCGTCCTTACGGAAACTCTCAGACGCCTGATCCCGCAATGAAACGATTCCTGACCCCCGTTCTCTTGGCCTCCTCCCTGCTACTGGGAGCGTGTGCCACACGCGACGTACCGTTCCAGCCCGCGGTTCAGGCCGTGGCAGACCAGCCTTTCACTGCCGCGGGGCGCCTCTCGGTCAACGTGGACGGCAAGGGGCACGTGGCCAATTTCGACTGGCAGCACGCCCCGGAGCGAGATACGCTTTCGGTTACTACGCCCGTGGGCAGCACGGTCGCCCGGCTCACGCGCGATGCAGCCGGGGTAACGCTGGAAGCGGACGGCAAGCGCCGCACCGCGACGGATGTGGAGGCTCTCACCGAGGAAACCCTGGGGTGGCGGCTGCCGCTGTCCAACCTGGTCTGGTGGATACGCGGCCAGACCGCTCCCGGGCTGGCTGTGGAGCGCCTGCCAGACGGCAGTGTGCGTCAGGAAGGCTGGACCATCCGCTTCGTCAGCGATGCCGAAGCGCCGGGCCCGTATCCCCGGCGGGTCGAGCTTAGCCGCGATCGTCTGTCGATGCGGCTCGTGGTCCACGCCTGGCAGTAAGGATCGCTCCGATGTCGCGCAACTTCCTGGCTTTCCCCGCACCCGCCAAGCTCAATCTTTACCTTCATATCGTGGGGCGCCGTCCCGACGGTTACCACCTGCTCGACAGTCACTTCCGCCTCATCGACCTGGCAGACACGGTGGAGGTGGCCGTGCGTGACGACGGCCACATCGAACTGGAAACCCCCACCCCCGGTGTTGCGCCCGAGGACGATTTGGTCGTGCGTGCGGCCCGCTGCTTGCAGGCAGCCACTGGTACCCGGCTCGGAGCGAGCCTGCGGCTGACCAAACGCATCCCCATGGGCGCTGGCCTGGGCGGTGGCAGTTCGGACGCCGCAACCGTGCTGATGGCACTCAACCGTCTTTGGGAGACCGGGCTGGACCGGCGGGCGCTGATGGAACTGGCTGTCGGTCTGGGCGCGGATGTGCCTTTCTTCATCTTCGGCCGCAGTGCACGGGCAACCGGTATCGGCGAAATTCTTGGCGATCTGCCAGCCCCTGCAGCCTGGTATGTGGTATTGCGGCCACCGGTACATGTCCCCACAGTGGATGCATTCAAATTTTTTTCGAGGAAGGGCTTGACGCGCGAAAGCGGGGTCGACATAATGCAAACCCTCGAAACGACGCAGCGATCGCGAAACGATCTGCAAGACGCGGTCTGCGAAATGTTTCCGGTGGTTGCCGAGGCGCTGAAAAGCCTGAAAAATTACGGCGCCCCCCTGATGACAGGGTCCGGAAGTTGCGTGTTTCTGGCGTGCGAGACGCAAGACCAGTCAAACAGAATTTTGACGGCCTTGTCCGGTAGGTGGGATGGTTTCGTTGCCCGTGGGCTGAATGTGCATCCGCTGTACGACAGGGTCTGACAAGCAGGTTTTACTGGGGAGTCGCCAAGTGGTAAGGCACCGGATTTTGATTCCGGCATTCGTAGGTTCGATCCCTACCTCCCCAGCCACCGTTTTCAAGAAAACAAGCGTGTAAGACTCGTACTTACACGCTTTTTCTTTATCCAACGATAGGCAGTTCTACCCATGGCGGCTTACGACAGTCTGATGGTCTTTACCGGGACAGCCAACCCGGAGCTCGCACAAAACGTTGTCAAACACCTGGATATCTCCCTCGGCCGAGCCGACGTGGGGCGTTTCAGCGACGGCGAGGTGGCCGTCGAACTGCTGGAAAACGTCCGGGGCCGTGACGTGTTCATCCTGCAGTCCACCTGCAATCCCACCAACGACAACCTGATGGAAATCCTGACCATGGCCGATGCGCTCAAGCGTGCCTCGGCCGGCCGGATCACCGCTGCGATCCCGTACTTCGGCTATGCCCGACAGGACCGTCGTCCGCGTTCGGCGCGTGTTCCCATTACCGCCAAGCTGGTTGCCAACATGTTGACCTCGGCCGGGATCGACCGGGTGCTAACGGTGGACCTGCATGCGGACCAGATCCAGGGTTTCTTCGACATGCCGGTGGACAACGTCTACGCGACCCCCGTGCTGCTCAAGGACATCCGCGCCCAGCGTATCGAAGACCTGATCGTCGTCAGCCCGGACGTGGGCGGCGTGGTGCGGGCCCGTGCGGTGGCCAAGGCGCTAAATACCGACCTGGCCATCATCGACAAGCGTCGGCCGAAGGCTAACGTGGCCGAAGTGATGAACATCATCGGCGATGTGTCGGGTCGTACCTGCCTGATCGTGGACGACATGATCGACACCGCCAACACCCTGTGCAAGGCTGCTTCGGCGCTGAAAGAGCGCGGTGCCCAGCGCGTGCTGGCTTATGCAACGCATGCCGTGTTCTCCGGCCAGGCTGTGGACCGCATTGCCAATTCGGACATCGACCAGGTGGTCGTGACCGACACCATTCCGCTTTCGGCACAGGCCAAGGCCTGTCCTAACATTCGGGTCGCCTCGATCGCCGGCCTGATCGCCGAGACGCTGCGCCGGATCAACAACGAAGAATCGGTTTCTTACCTCTTTAACGAGGACCTGGTTTCGACAGGCGCTTGCCTGCCGTAACATCGTGCCCGCTGGTCGCGGTGGGCGCGGTGCCTTTAAACTTGATGGAGTAATTTCAATGGCCTACGAACTCAATGCCGCCAAGCGCGAAGAGATGGGTACTGGTGCGAGCCGCCGCCTGCGTCGCGCTGGCAAACTGCCGGGCGTGATCTATGGTGCCAACCAAGACGCCCAGTCTATTGTACTGGAGCACAACCCGGTGTTCTATGCACTGAAGGAAGAAGGGTTTCACACCGGTATCCTGACCCTGGTGATCGATGGTGCCAAGCAGCCGGTCCTGCTGCGTGACTTCCAGATGCACCCGTACAAGCAGCAAGTGATGCACATCGACTTCCAGCGCGTGGACGCTAACGAGAAGATGCACGTCAAGGTGCCGCTGCACTTCGTGAACGCCGACGTATCCCCGGCCGTCAAGCTGCAAGGTGGCCTGGTTTCGCACGTGATGACCGAAGTGGACGTGCGTGCCCTGCCGGGTCAGCTGCCGTCCTTCATCGAAGTGGACCTGTCCGGCCTGAAGGCTGGCCAGTCGCTGCACCTGTCCGACCTGAAACTGCCGGAAGGCGTAGAGATCACCGCGCTGCTGCGTGGCGAGAACTCGACCGTAGCTGCCGCCAGCGGCCACGGCCCGGCCGGTGAAGAAGAAGCTGCTGCAGAATAAGCAGCCCTTCGACCTGAAAGCCCGTTGCGCGCCTTGAGCGGGTCGCAGCGGGCTTTTTCATTGGAAAGCCGTCATGTCTGGTATGCGACTGATTGTGGGCTTGGGCAACCCCGGCCCGGATTACGAGAAAACCCGGCACAACGCCGGCTTCTGGCTGGTGGATGAACTGGCCTGGACGTGGAAGGCCAGTCTGCGCCCAGAGACGAAGTTCTCTGGTGAGGCCGGCCGTGCCTCGGTGAACGGGCAGGATATCTGGCTGCTCAAGCCGATGACCTACATGAACCTTTCTGGGCAGGCTGTTGCCGCCTTGGCCCGGTTTTACAAGATTGCCCCCGAGGAGATCCTCGTAGTGCACGATGAACTCGATCTGCCGCCTGGTGTGGCACGGTTCAAGCAGGGTGGCGGCCATGGGGGCCACAATGGCCTCAAGGACATCATCGCCCGGCTGGGCACGCCCAACTTTTGGCGACTGCGGCTGGGTATCGGTCACCCCGGGGATCGCAACGAAGTGGTCAACTTCGTGCTGAAGAAGCCCCGGGCCGAGGAGATGCAGGCCATCGAGGATGCCATCCGTGCGGCCCAGTCGGTCTTTCCGGCTGTGCTGGCCGGTGACATGGCCGGCGCCATGAAAACGCTGCATACCGCAGCCAAATGAATGACCCCGCCGCAAGCGCCTGCTTCGGCCAACCTTTTCGTTTTTGAAGGAACGCGGACATGAGTCTCAAATGCGGCATTGTCGGCCTGCCCAATGTGGGCAAGTCGACCCTGTTCAACGCGCTGACCAAGGCCGGCATCGAGGCCGCCAACTATCCCTTCTGCACCATCGAACCCAACGTCGGGATCGTGGAAGTGCCGGACCCGCGCCTGGATGCACTGGCCAAGATCGTTAACCCGCAGAAGGTTCAACCCGCCATCGTGGAGTTCGTGGACATCGCCGGCCTGGTGGCCGGCGCCTCCAAAGGCGAAGGCCTCGGCAACCAGTTTCTCGCCAACATCCGCGAGACCGATGCCATCGTGAACGTAGTGCGCTGCTTTGACGACGAGAACATCGTCCATGTGGCCGGAAAGGTGGATCCGATCGCCGACCTCGAGACCATCGGCACCGAGCTGGCCCTGGCCGACCTCGCCTCGGTGGAAAAGGCCATCGCCCGCGAGAACAAAAAAGCCAAGTCCGGTGATAAGGAGGCACAGAAGCTTGTTGCACTGCTGGAAAAGCTGATGCCGCACCTCAACGAAGGCAAGCCGGTACGCAGCGCCGCACTGTCCGACGATGACAGAGCCCTGCTCAAGCCGCTTTGCCTGCTGACGGTCAAGCCTGCGATGTACGTCGCCAACGTGGCCGAGGATGGCTTCGGTGACAACCCGCACCTGGCGCGACTCCAGGCCTTGGCCGAAGCCGAAGGCGCCCCGGTCGTGGCCCTGTGTGCCGCCATCGAATCCGAGATTGCAGATCTGGACGATGCGGACAAGGCCGAGTTCCTGGCAGAAATGGGCCTGGAAGAGCCCGGTTTGAACCGCCTGATCCGTGCCGCCTACAAGCTTCTCGGCCTGCAGACCTACTTTACGGCAGGAGTGAAGGAAGTGCGGGCCTGGACCATTCATGTCGGCGACACCGCCCCGCAAGCGGCCGGCGTCATCCATACCGACTTTGAGCGCGGCTTCATCCGTGCGCAGACCATCTCTTTCGACGATTTCATCACCTACGGTGGCGAAGCCAAAGCGAAAGAGGCTGGAAAGATGCGCTCAGAAGGCAAGGAATACGTTGTGCAGGATGGAGATGTGATGAACTTCCTGTTCAACGTCTGAGTCGCCAAGCCGTTTTCCTGATGTTTCATGAAACACCAGGAAAGCATGAAAACCTCAATAAAACCGCGCAGTTGCGCGGTTTTATTGTTTCATAGCGCTGCTTCAAGTTTCCCGAGCAGTCAATGCATGCCTGAGTACGCTAGCGAGTACAGCTCTTGGAGTATGTGCGAATAAGTGAGTATAGTGCCGCTGTCGCCATGACAAGGAGTCAGCCACATGCTTACCGACACGCACTGCCGCAACGCCAAGCCCAGGGAAAAGCTCTACCGCTTGAATGACCAGCGCGGGCTCTACCTCGAAGTCAAGCCCAACGGAGTCAAGGCTTGGCGATACCGCTTCACACTGAATGGCAAGGCCAGCATGTTTGCGCTTGGCGAATACCCTGCTGTTACGCTCTCTGAAGCCAGGGAACGCAGCGAGGCCGCACGCAAACTGGTCAAGCAAGGCATCAATCCCGCCCAGCTAAGGCAGCTAGACATAATAAGGAAAGCCAGCGAATCAAAGAACACATTCTATTTCGTCGAAAATGATTGGCTTCAGAAATAGGACTGGT
>SMDA01000003.1 GCA_004346645.1 Gulbenkiania mobilis | reverse complement strand
CATCGAACGGATGTTGCTGCAGGCAAGCTCATTGGGTGAGCGGAGTGAGAGTGCGCCGATCAGGCAGATGCTGGCGCAACAGATCAAATCCACCATTGATGCCTGTCGCCGGCGTCTGGAAAGCTGAATCCGAGCCGGCGCAACGGCGCCAGATCAGGGTTGAACGTACTCAATGCTGAGTTTCTTGAGTACAAACATGAGTATGTTTTTTTAATGGAGCAGCATGGTGAACTGTTCATTCAATGACGTGCAGTCACAATCGCTGTTCAACGTCTGAGGGGGCAGTCAGGTGTAAGTCTCGGATTTGCCTGCTGAAGCCCGTCCGGGCGCCCGCGAAGGGATCGTGTGTCTCTGCCCCTGGGGTGTCGGGATGGTCTGTTGCGGATCAACCGCGCAGGAGAGCAGGAGGCCGTATTCTCGGGGCGTCTCTGGTGATAAGGAAAGCCGGGTGGTGCAGGGCTTTGTTATCCGCACGGGACGCCTCCCGCCATGTAAAAGCCCCGGCATGCCGGGGCTTTTACATAAAGGGCCTACTTCTTGGGGGTGTCGACTTGGTCGAGCAGCTTGCCCAGCAAAGGGTGCGTGCGCTTGCTGGTGTTCTTGGCATTAGACGCTTTGCCGAACCGGTCCGGCGAAGCGGTGCGGCGCAGACCGTCACGCATTTTCACGTCTTCGAGACGCTGCAGGTCATAAAAATTGATGGGCATGGCTGCCTCCTTTTGAGGGCGCGCCAGTATGCGCGTCTTGGTACGGGCTGTCCAGCGCGGCAATGGTACGGCTTGCCTTGAAAAACAACAGCTTGGCTCAGAAGGCGGCCGGGTCGGCGGTCTTGCGCCGGCGGCTGCGCTTGCCCTGCTGCGCCAGCGCCTGGGTCCGGTACCAGGCTTCGAGGGCTTCCTCGGCATTGAGGATGTGCTGCCTGAGGAAGGCGGCGGCGCTGATGGCATCCTTCTGACGGCAGTAGGCAAGCAACTGGGTGTGTTCACGGTGTGCACGATCGTTGAACCCGGTCAGCAGGATCTGCATCCGGGTATAGCGGTCAGTGCGGTTGTGCAACTGCTCAATGATGGCCAGTGTCTGCGGGCGGCCGGCTGCGCGATAAAGAGCAAGATGGAACTGGGCGTTGAGGATGCCCCAGGCACTGATGTCTTTGTCGCGCAGCGCCACCTCGAACTGACCGAGCAGGGCTTCGGCCTGGGCCAGGTCGTCGCCGGTCTGACGGGGAATGGCCTCCAGCAGTACGTCGCACTCCAGAAGCACGCGCACCCTTAACAGTTCCACGATTTCCGGTAGCGACAGCTGGGAAACAACCGCACCGCGGTTCTCGATGATGGTGACCAGCCCTTCGGCCTCTAGCTGGCGCAGCGCCTCGCGGATCGGTACCCGACTCATGCCCAGCTGGCGCGACAGCGCCTCCTGCCGCAGCTGGCTGCCGTCGGCCCATTCCCCAGCCAGGATGCGTTGGCGGATGGCTTCGGTCGCTACGGTGGTCAGGCTTTGTGGGGTGTCGGATGCAGGGATCATCGGCTTTCTTTCGGTTGCGGCCTAACCATACCACAGCCGCGCTTGAGGCTTAACCTGCTGTCCGTCCACCGTCCACCGTCCACCGTCCACCGTCCACCGTCCACCGTCTACGGCCCTTGCCCGATGCTAGCTTCCGAGATACGCAGTTTTAACCGTGGTGTAGAACTCGATTGCGTAACGGCCCTGCTCGCGCGGTCCGTGGCTGGATGTCTTCCGCCCGCCGAAGGGGACGTGGTAGTCCACGCCCGCGGTTGGCAGGTTCACCATCACCATGCCGGCTTCAGCGTGCCGGCGAAAGTGCGTGGCCCGCGCCAGCGAACGGGTACATAGGCCGGCGGCCAGGCCGTAGGGCGTATCGTTGGCCAGCGCCAGTGCGTGCTCATAGCTTTCGGCCCGCAGCACAGCAGCCACCGGCCCGAAGATCTCTTCGCGACATAGCCGCATGTCCGGTGTGCAGTCGGCAAACAGTGCCGGGGCCTGGTAGTACCCGCGCGTGGTGCGCTTCAGGTGCTCGCCGCCGTACACCAGGCGTGCTCCTTCGGCCTGGCCGCCCGCCACGTGCGACAG
Source organism: Gulbenkiania mobilis (assembly GCA_004346645.1). Classification (GTDB taxonomy): domain Bacteria; phylum Pseudomonadota; class Gammaproteobacteria; order Burkholderiales; family Chromobacteriaceae; genus Gulbenkiania; species Gulbenkiania mobilis. The sequence continues at coordinate 403,215 of SMDA01000003.1, read as the reverse complement.
GTTGTTCGCCAGCTGTGCCTCGCTGGCGACCGGGCCTATCTGCGACTCCACTGCCAAGGCATGTCCCACCCGCAGGGCGGCGGTGCGTTCGGCCAACCTCGTCACGAAGGCATCGTGGATGCTGTTGCAGACGATCAGCCGGCTGCTGGCGGTGCAGCGCTGCCCGGTGGCATAGAACGCTCCATTGAGCGCGCACTCCACCGCCTGCTCCAAGTCGGCATCATCCGCCACCACCAGCGGATTCTTGCCGCCCATTTCCAGTTGCACCTTGATGCCACGCACTGCGCACGCCTTGGCCAGGCTCTGGCCTGTGCGCTGGGAGCCGGTAAAGCTCAGCGCATCGATGCCGGCGTCCAGCATGGCTGGCCCCAAAACATGGCCACTGCCCATCACCAGGTTGAACACGCCAGCAGGCAGACCGGCACGCTGCAGGATGTCGGCTAGCGCCCAGGCCGACCCGGGAACCAGTTCGGCCGGCTTCAGTACCACGGTGTTGCCGAAGGCCAGCGCGGGGGCTGTTTTCCATGCGGGGATCGCGATCGGGAAGTTCCAGGGGGTGATCAGCCCCACTACCCCCACCGCCTCGCGGCTGACGAGAACCTCAACTCCGGGACGCACCGAGTCCATCAGTTCCCCCTGCATACGCAAGGCCTCCCCGGCAAAGAATTTGAAAATCTGTCCGGCACGCGTCACTTCACCTATGGCTTCGGGCAGGGTCTTGCCTTCCTCTCGGGCCAGGAGGGTGCCCAGCACCTGCCTGCGTGCCAGGATCTCGCTCCCTGCAGTATCCAGAATGTCCGAGCGCTGTTGCGGCGTTGTGCGTGACCAAGCAGGGAAGGCCGCCCGGGCCGCAGCCACGGCTTCGCGCATATCGTCCGGGCTGCCGCTGGCATATTCGCCCACCACGTCATCCAGATCGGAAGGGTTTTCGTTGCGGAGCGCGGTCTGGCTGTTGCGCCATATGCCATCGATGAGGTTGGAATGCATGCGAAGCTCCTGCCGGGCCAAGGCGTACGCCGTTGGCCGAAAAAACCGCCCTCCCCGCTGGGGGAGGGCAGATCAACGCAGCCGGGGTCGGCCACGAACCAGGGAAGGGATGGGTGGGTTACAGCGCCGGCAATACCGGCCGGCTGGCGAGGCCGGCCTCGATCACGGCCTGGACACGCTCGCGTTCGGTGCCCGTCAGCGGCATGCGCGGTGCCCGGACATGTTCGGTGCCCATGCCGACCATCGTTTCGGCCAACTTGAGGTTCTGCACCAGCTTCATGGAGACATCCAGATGCAGCAGGGGGGCAAACCAGCGGTAGATGCGGCGTGCTTCGTCCCAGCGGCCGGCACGGGCCAGCCTGTAGATGGCCACCGTCTCCTTCGGAAAGGCCACGACCAGGCCCGCCACCCAGCCGTCCGCCCCCATCATCAGGCTTTCCAGTGCCAGGTCGTCCACGCCACTGAAAATGGCGAAGCGGTCACCCACCGCATTGATGATGTTGGTCAGGGTGCGGATGTCGCCGCTGGACTCCTTGATGGCCACGTACTTCGGCTCGTCGGCCATCTGTGCGTACATCGCTGGGGTGATGTTGACACCGTAGGCCACCGGGTTGTTGTAGATCATGATCGGTAGGGGGCTGGCATCGGCCACGCGCTGGTAGTGGTTGAGCGTTTCGCGCTCGTCGGACACATAGCGCATGGCCGGCAGCAGCATGATTCCATCGGCGCCGGCCGCATGGGCCGCTTGGGCCAGGGCGCACGCGGCCCGAGTGCTGTCCTCCGCCACCGTCAGCAGTACCGGCTTGTCGCCGGCCACCTCCTTGGCGGCCTTCAGGATAGTGATCTTCTCCTCGGCAGTGAGGGTGGAGGCTTCCCCTAGCGAACCGCAAACGATGATGCCGTCTGCGCCGCACTCGATCTGCCAGCGGATGTGCCGGGTGGTGGCGGCCAGATCCAGGGATTCGTCCGCATTGAACTTGGTGGTGACCGCAGGGAAAACGCCAGTCCAGCGATGTGCCATGTTGGGCTCCTTAAGGGTTGGGGCGAGGGCGTGAGTCAGCCTTCATGCTAGCCATCTTTGCATTCAAAACACAAGAAATATTGTATGCAAAAAACCTGTCTGCTAGCTGTGCTAGAGGCATTCTTCAGCGCGGACCATTTTTGCAACTATGAATTAAATATTTGATATTTATAAACATAAATGCAAAATTTTGGGTTTTTGCGCTGAATCATGCTGTGGTTTTCCTGCAGGGCTACAGGTTTTTATTGTATTCAAAAATGTGGCGTCCTACAGTGAGATGAACGCAAGCCAAGGAGCGCAGCGATGGCAGTGACGGAATTTGAATGCATAGATGGCCACACCTGTGGCAACCCGGTGCGGCTGGTGACGCGCGGGGCGCCCGCACTGGAGGGCAGTACCCAGGCCGAGCGGCGGCTGGACTTCCTGGCCCGCTATGACTGGATGCGCACTGGGTTGATGTACGAGCCACGTGGCCACGCACAGATGTCCGGGGCCTTCCTGTATCCCCCCACACGGGACGACTGTGATGTGGCCGTGCTCTACATCGAAACCAGCGGCTGTCTGCCGATGTGTGGCCACGGCACCATCGGTGTGGTCACGATGGCCATCGAGCACGACCTCGTACGGCCCAACACCCCGGGCGTACTCAACCTGGAGACGCCCGCCGGCAAGGTGGTGGCGACCTACACCCAGGTTGGCCGAAAGGTCCGGACGGTCAAGCTGACCAATGTGCCTTCCTTCCTGTTCATGAGGGACGTGGAGGTGGAGATTGCCGCGCTGGGCAAGCTGACAGTGGACATCGCCTACGGCGGCAACTTCTACCCCATCGTGGAAGCGCAGCAGAACTACCGCGACATGGCCGACTACACCCCGGCACAGCTGGTGGCGATGGGCAATGAAATGCGCGACTACATCAACGCGCACTATGAAATCGTGCACCCGCTGGATGCCAATATCCGCGGCGTGCGCCATGTGCAGTGGACCGGCGCACCGAAATCCCCCGGCTCGCATGCGGCCAATGCGGTGCTGTACGGTGCGGCGGCACTGGACCGCTCGCCTTGTGGCACCGGTACCTCCGCCCGGCTGGCCCAGCGCTATGGCCGCGGCCTGATGAAAAAGGGCGACGTGCTGGTGCACGAGAGCATCATCGGCAGCCAGTTTACCGGCACCATCGAAGCCGAGACCGAAGTGGCCGGCCTGCCCGCCATCGTCCCCGGCATCCAGGGGTGGGCCATTACCACCGGCTACAACCGCATCCTGCTGGACGATGCCGACCCGTATGTGCACGGCTTCGTGGTGGGCTGATGGAGGCCATCGCTAAACCTACGATACGAGCCGGGTGCTGCGTTGCGCGGTGCTCGTTCCCTTGCTGTAACGCGGGTACAACCGCGGGCGCTGTGCTCCGGACCCCTTACGCCTTGTGCTTAATCCGCTCGCGACGGCTTTTCGAGGCCCCCTTGTCATGACGATGGACAAACATGTGATCGTGGTCGGTGCTGGCGTGGTGGGCATCGCCACCGCGCTGCAGCTGCGGCTGGCCGGTTGCCGCGTCACCCTGCTCGACCGCGGTGAACCGGCGATGGAAACCAGCTATGGCAATGCCGGCGCCTTGGCCGTCAGCGACATCATTCCGCTTGCCGAGCCGGGTGTGCTGCGCAAAGTGCCGGGTTGGATGCTGGACCCGCTCGGTCCGTTGGCGGTCCGCTGGCGTTACCTCCCACGCTTGGTACCGTGGCTGGCCCGGTTTGTGGCCGCCAGCCGTCCCGGGCGGGTAAAGCATCTGACCGCTTCGCTCAATAGCCTGCTGTCTCGGGTCAACAGTGATTATGCTCCGCTCATCGAACGGGCAGGCCTTCGCCACATGTGGCGGCGCCACGGCAACCTCACTCTGTATCGCGACGAAGCAGAGTTCAGGGCCGCCGCCGGTGCCTGGGCAGTGAAGCGGGCCCACGGTGTCGAATGGCACCTGCTCGACCGTGCCGGCTTGGAAAAGATCGCCCCGGGTCTGGACCCAGCGTGGCAAGTGGCAGTGGAGGTGCCGGCGTGGTCACACGTGGAGGACCCCTATCTCTTCAGCAAGGGGCTGTTTGATGCCTTCCTGCGTGAGGGCGGCGGGTTCATCCGCGACGAGGTAGTCTCTACCGCCAGCGCTGCGGGCCGCCTGGTCGGTGTGAATGCCCTGCAAGGCGGGCATCTGCCGGCCGATGCGGTCGTGGTGGCCTGCGGTATCTGGAGCGATCGCTTCTCCAAACAGCATCGTCTGCGCCTGCCGCTGGAGAGCGAGCGTGGTTACCACGTCACGCTGCCGCGCGCCGGTGTTCCGCTTCACCATTTCATCCAGTGCGCCAGCGAAAGCTTCGTCATCCTGCCCATGGCCGATGGTGGATTGCGCCTTGCGGGCACCGTGGAGCTGGCACACCATGATGCCCCGCCGGACTGGCGCCGCGCGCACATCCTGCTGGAGAAGGCGCGCCGCATTGTCGGCCCCTTCGATACCACCGACATGAGCCTCTGGATGGGCAACCGTCCTTCCGTCCCGGACACCCTGCCGGTGATCGGGCCCGTGCCGCAGGTGCCAGGCCTCTATCTGGCCACTGGCCACGGCCATCTGGGTCTGACCCTGGCTGCCACTACCGGAGCCTTGCTCGCCGACCTGATCTGTGGCCGCGGGCCTGCTCCCGAACTCCATTCCTGTCGTCCTGAGCGTTTCTGACCGGCCTGCGGGCCATCCTTCACATGCAGAAAGAGGAGAAAACCATGGAGAAAATCCTGAGCGGCCCCTTGGGGCTGGTGCTGGCGCTGGGCGGCATGATGGCCCCCTTTGCCATCAGTGCGGCACAGGCGGACACGGTGGTGAAGATCGGCTTTTCATCGCCGCTCTCCGGCGCCCAGGCGCACTACGGTAAAGACAACGAGAATGCCGCACGGATGGCAGTTGATGACCTCAATGCGCGTCCGCCGACGATTGCCGGCCAGAAGGTGCGCTTCGAACTGGTGTCCGAGGATGATCAGGCCGATCCCCGGGTGGGTACCCAGGTAGCGCAGCGGCTGGTGGATGCCGGGGTAAAGGCGGTGGTGGGCCCGTTCAACTCCGGTGTCGCCATTCCCACCTCTCGCATCTATGGGGAAGCCGGAATTCCGCAACTGTCGGTGGCTACCAACCCCGCCTACACCCAGTCGGGTTACCGCACAGCCTTCCGTCTGGTCGGCAGCGATAGCCAGATCGGGGGTGCGCTGGGACGCTATGCCATCACCCAGCTCAAGGCACAGCGTATTGCCGTCATCGATGACCGTACCGCCTACGGGCAGGGCATTGCGGATGAATTCCTGAAGTCCCTGCAGGGGCAGGGCCGGCAGCCGGTCAAGCGCGAGTACACCAATGACAAGGCCACCGATTTCACCGCCATCCTCACCACGCTCAAGGCGCTCAACCCGGACGTGGTGTTCTACGGCGGGGCAGATGCGCAGGCGGCGCCCATGGCGCGACAGATGAAGCGCCTGGGCCTCAATGCGCGCCTGATGGGCGGTGACATGCTCAATACCCCCACTTTCATCCAGCTGGCCGCAAGCGATGCAGCGGGCCATCTGTCGGCCACCGCCGGGGGCGTGCTTGCGGCACGGCCCGCTGGCAAGGCCTTCGAGGCACGCTACAAGGCACGCTTCCGGCAGGAAGTAGTGCTGCTGGGGCCGCAGTTCTACGACGGTGTAATGCTGGTGGCTGATGCGATGAAACGGGCCAATTCGGTCGAGCCCAGTCGCTTCCTGCCCTTGCTTGCTTCCACCCGCTACAAGGGCGTGACTGCGGACTTCGCCTTCGACGAGCGGGGCAATCTGAAACATGCCCCGGTAACCATCTCCGCGGTGGAAGGCAATACCTGGAAAGTGAAGTCGGTCGCCCAGTAACCGCAAGCTGGCGCATCAGGCCGGGGCTGCTCGCCCGGCGTCCTCTTGGCCCTCCTCCCGGAGGGCCTTTTTACGGGGTACTTGGGCCAAGCGGGACGTCCCCGGTTGCGGAAACCTGTCTGCCGAGTAGTGCAGCGACCCGCCAGCTTATCCCAAGCTGGTGCAGCGATTGAATCGCTCTATGGTCGACGCAATATTGTTTTACTTGGCAAGACTTCCCACAGTTGTTAAATTTGCTTCCGTTATCAAGTCTACTGAAAACCTAACAAAAGGTTATATATATGAAACGCACCGTACTAATGCTGGCCTTGGCCGCCCTGACCGGTTCGGCCGTGGCCGCAGACCTGCTCGACACCGTCAAGCAGCGCGGAACCCTCAAGATTGCGCTCGAAGGCACCTACCCACCGTTCAACTTCAAGGACAGCACACAGCAGCTGACCGGTTTCGAGGTGGAGCTGGGCAATGCGCTGGCCAAGCGCCTGAATGTGAAGCCGGAGTTCGTCACCGGCGAATGGAGTGGCCTGCTGGCTGGGCTGCAGTCCGGCAAGTTCGATGTGGTGATGAACCAGGTCTCCATCACCGACAAGCGCAAGGAGGTGTTCGACTTCAGCCAGCCTTACACTGTGTCCAGCGCCCAGCTTATCGTACGCAAGAACGAAACCCGCAGCTTCCGCAATCTTGATGATCTGAAGGGCAAGAAGCTCGGGGTGGGGCAGGGCAGCAACTATGCCGATATGGCCAAGGCCGTGTCGGGCATTGAGGTCAAGACCTACCCGGGCGCGCCAGAATACCTGCAGGATCTGGCTACGGGGCGCATTGATGCGGCGCTGAACGATAGCCTGCTGATTCCGTTCGCGATCAAGGAGGCCAAGCTGCCGCTGAAGGCGGGCAGCCCGGTGGGCGGTACCACCGAGATGGGTATTCCTTTCGCCAAGAACAATCCCAAGTTCAAGGCCGCCTTGGACAAAGCGCTCACCGATCTGAAGGCCGACGGCACTTTCCGTAAGATTTCGGTGAAGTGGTTCGGTATCGACGTCTCGCGCACGCCGGCCGCCAAGAAATAACCTTCCGCCCGTCTTCCGGTACACTGCGCCCGTCGGCCTCCGTGGCCACCGGTGAGGCCGCCGGATGCACGGGTGTGGTCGCGCCCCTGCCTGTTGCAGGGGCGTTTTGCTTGAAAGAGTTGCATGGACGCCTGGATCGATCTTTTCCGCACCGCCTGGCCGGTGCTGCTGCAGGGGACGCTCTATACCCTGATGTTTGCCGTGATCTCGATGGTACTGGGACTGGCACTCGGCTTTCTGGTGGCCCTGGTGCGCGTTGCACGCGTGCCGGCACTGGCGCAGCTGGCTGCCTTCTACGTCAGTGCCATGCGCGGCACGCCGCTGCTGGTGCAGATTTTCGTGATCTACTATGGGCTGCCCGGCATCGGCATCGAGTTCGACCCGGTCACAGCGGGGGTACTGGCTCTGACGCTCAACGTCGGTGCTTATCTGTCAGAAAGCATGCGTGGCGGGATCGCCGGGGTCGACCGAGGCCAGTGGGATGCCGGCCTATCGCTGGGGTTGGGGTGGTGGCAGACCATGCGTTTCGTAGTGGCCCCGCAGGCGCTACGGCTGGCGGTGCCCAGCCTGTCCAACAGCCTGATCTCGCTGATCAAGGACACCTCTCTGGTCTCGGTCATCACCGTCACCGAACTCATGCTGGCCACCAAGGAGGTGATTGCACAGACCTTCCAGCCCCTGCCGCTCTATCTGGCCGCCGCCGCCATCTACTGGGTGCTGAGCGCGAGCTTCGAGCAGGTGCAGAGGCGGGTGGAGGCAAGGCTCAACCTGTCCTACCGCCGGTAAACGCCGGAAAGCAGAACGCCCCGCAAAGCGGGGCGTTCCTCATTGACCAGCCGGCGTAACCCTGGTCAGGCGTGGTGATACATGCCTTCGATCAGGCTGGCGAAGCGTTCGGCGATCACCTTACGGCGCAGCTTGAGCGTGGGCGCAAGCTCCCCTGCATCCACACACCACGGTCGGTCCAGCAGGCTGAACTTCTTGATGTGCTCCCAGCTGCCGAAATGGCGATTGATACGCTTGATCTCGCGGTCGATCAGCTCGACGATGCGTGGATGGCGCGTCATTTCGCTGTCAGTGGTGTAGGCGATCCCGTGCTCGCGGCACCAAGTGCGTACCTGCTCGAACAGCGGCACGATCAGCGCGGCGGCGAACTTCTGGCCGTCGCCCACCACCATGATCTGGTCGATGAACGCCGATTCCTTCAGCTTGTTCTCCAGGGCCTGGGGCGCGATGTACTTGCCGTTGCTGGTCTTGAACATTTCCTTCTTGCGGTCGGTGATACGCAGCGCGCCGTGTTCGATCACGCCGATGTCACCGGTATGCAGCCAGCCGTTGCGGATCACTTCGGCGGTGAGTTCCTGCTCCTTGTAATAGCCGGCCATCACGTTGGGGCCGCGCACCAGAATTTCTCCATCGTCCGCTAGCCGCACCTCCACGCCCGGCATTGGCACCCCCACCGAGCCGATGCGCACCCGCGCCGGGTCGAACAGGTTGGCCGAAATCACCGGAGAGGCCTCGGTCATCCCGTAGCCTTCGCTCACCATCACGCCGGCTGCCCAGAACAGCCGGGCCAGGCGCGGCTGCAGGGCAGCAGAGCCGACATTCACCCAGCGCAGGCGTCCGCCCATGGCGGCGTGCCACTTGCGGTATACCAGACGCCAGGCAATGGCGTGCTGCAGGGCTTCCATCGGGGGTAGCATCCGGCCCGGTTCGTAGCGTTCCGCGCGGGTCAGCGCCCATTCATACACCCGGCGTCGCCAGCCACGCAGGTCACGCGTCTTGGCCGTCAGCTTTTCGTACACCTTCTCCAGCACGCGCGGCACCGCGCTGAAGGTATGGGGGCGTACCTCGGCCAGGGCTGAGGACAGCTGTTCCACACTGGCGAAGTACACGCCGCTGCCGGTGTGCAGGTAATACAGCACGCCAATACGCTCGAACACATGCGACATCGGCAGGAAAGACAAGGCACGGCAGCGGCCCGGGGGCAGCCGGGTATGCTCGGCTACAGCCATCACGTTGCTGACCACATTCCGATGGGTCAGCATCACCCCCTTGGGGCGGCCGGTAGTGCCAGAGGTGTAGATCAGTGTGAACACGTCGTCCGGCTGCACTGCCTCGCGCCGTGTCGCCAAGGCGGCGCGATCACCGGACTGGCCCGTAGCAACGAGGTCCTGCAGGCTGGGGGCGGTGTCGTCAAAGGCGGTCAGGGTATACACCGGGCAGCCGCTGCCTTCCAGGGCCGCGCGCAGCTTGCCAAGCAGGGCTGGGCTACCGGCAAAGGCCAGCTTGACCTCTGCGTGCGCGAGGATATAGCGTGCATCCTCGACGGTAGAGGTCGGATACAACGGTACGCTGACCGCGCCGATCTGCTGCAGGGCCCAGTCCAGCACAGCCCACTCGATCGAGTTGTCGCCGGCGATTGCCACCGGATCGCCGGCGCCGATGCCGGCGGCCATCAATCCCAGGCTGACCGCTTCCACCCGCGTGACCACCTCGGCGGTGGACAACGAGGTCCAGCCCTTGCCTTCCTTGGCCGAAAGGCAGTCGGGGCGTGGAGCGGAAAGATGCTGCTGGAACAGGAAATCGAAAGCGCGAACGGGCTTCATTCGTACGGTCGTTTGAATGCGAAGGCCCGCACCATATCGGCAATGCCCGGCGCTGTAAAGTGGGTTTTTTTCCGTTTGTTGCCTGAAATCAAGCGTGCTAGCTGTGCCCATGCCACCAGGCGGACGCAGCCGGCAGCCCCGATGAAACCGACATGTCCGCGCGCGGCGCGGGCGTCAGGAGAGTATCGCAATGAAGTTTGCAACCCGCGCCATCCATGGTGGTTACGATCCCCATGATCACAACCGTTCGGTGATGCCACCGCTTTATCAGACTTCGGTGTTCGCCCACGATCATGTGGGGGAGGCTTTGCCCTATTCGTATGCCCGCACTGGTACACCGACCCGGGCGGCATTGGAGGCGTGCCTGGCCGGAATCGAGAACGCTCGGTACGGGCTGGCGTTCTCGAGCGGCATGGCGGCGATCGACGCTGTGATGCGTGCCACCCTCAAGCCCGGAGACGAGGTGATCGCGGTGGCGGATCTGTATGGCGGCGCCTACCGGCTGCTGACGCGGGTGCTGGCGCCGGCAGGCATCACAGTGCGGTTTGCCGATCTCTCGGACCCCGGCGCGCTGCCGGGCCTCCTTGGGGCGCAGACCCGGCTGCTCTGGCTGGAGTCGCCCACCAACCCGCTTCTGGGCATCGTGGACATTGCGGCACTGTCTGCTGCAGCCCGGGCCCGAGGCATCCCGGTGGCAGTGGATAACACCTTCGCCACGCCATATCTGCAGAACCCGATCGACTTGGGGGCCGACATTGTCGTGCATTCGGCCACCAAATATCTGGGCGGACATTCGGATGTGCTGCTGGGGCTGGTGGCCGTCAGCAACGAAGCCCTGTATCGCGAGATCCGCTTCATCCAGAACGCCAGCGGCGCCGTACCCGGCCCGCAGGACTGCGCCTTGGTGCTGCGCGGCATCAAGACGCTTCACCTGCGCATGGAGCGGCATTGCGACAACGCCGAGCGCGTGGCGGCCTTCCTCTGCGGCCACCCGGCCGTGGCCCAGGTATTCTTCCCGGGGCTACCCCAGCACCCGGGCCATGCACTGGCCGCCCGCCAGATGCGTCGCTTCGGCGGCATCGTCTCAATCTATCTGGCGGACGACAGCCGCGCCGCTGCCAGCCGGGTGGCCGAGCGGTTGCAGCTCTTTGCCTTGGCCGAATCGCTGGGGGGGGTGGAATCGCTCGTCAACCATTCGGCCACCATGTCGCACGGCTCACTGCCTGCGGAGGAAAAGCTCCGGCTCGGTATCCGCGAGGGCTTGCTGCGGCTTTCCATCGGGGTAGAAGACATCGACGACATTCTTGCCGACCTGGCGCAGGCGCTGCAGCCGTAGACGGCCTAGCGGGCGCTGCGTTTGCCTGTAGCGTAAAAAATGCTGGTAAGGCGCTGCATGCCGAACCTGTTAGCGTAGGGTTTAAGATTGCTGGGTATTGCTGCTGGGTTTGCTTGATGTCTTTAAAGTTAAGCCTGTCAACTGTTTTCATGTTTCGAGGGTAATGGGCACGGGGGTTGCTGAGTACAGGGTGTGCTGCCGTGAGGCTCGACAGTCAGGAAATCCCTGACCTTTCCTCCCCGGCAGCCAGGGCAACCGGCAGGGTTCCTGCCGCAACCGATACCGAAAGGAAACAGCGATGAACCGTACTGACAACAACCGCAACAACGACCAGAAGAGCAACCGTGGTTTTGCTTCGATGGATGAAGACAAGCAACGCGAGATTGCCAGCCAGGGCGGCCGCGCTGCCCACGAGAAAGGCACTGCTCACGAGTTCACCTCGGAAGAAGCACGCGAAGCCGGCCGCAAGGGCGGTGAAGCTGTAAGCCGTGACCGCGAGCACATGGCCGAAATCGGTCGCAAGGGTGGCCAAAACAGCCATGGCGGCCAGAGCGCCAGCGGCAACAACAATGACGACGACAACATGCGTGGCGGCAGCCGCGAGCAGCATGCTGAAGCCGGCCGTCAGAGCCACAAGAACCAGCACTAAGTCTGGTCAGGTCGTTCTTTGAAATACGGGGAGCCTTGGAGCTCCCCGTTTTCATGCCTGTCGTCCACCGGCCTGAGAGCGCCCTGTGCGATGATCAGGTTTTCGGACTGCCGGAGGCGTCATGTCTTCCTGTACGCATTCAAACCGCTGGAGCCGCATCCTCGACAGCCTGCGCCTGCCACTGGTACAAGCCCCGATGGCCGGGGGGGCCACGCCCCCGGCGCTGGTGGCTGCCGTGAGCGAAGCAGGAGGCTTGGGCAGCCTGGCCGGTGCACTGCTGTCCCCGGATCGGCTGGAGGCGGACGTGGCCGCCATCCGTAGCCGTACCCCTGCGCCGTTTGCCGTCAACCTGTTCATCCTGCCGTCCGTCTCCGAGGTAGACGATCAGGCGGTAGAGGTGGCCCTACGTCACTTGGCACCGTTGCATGTGGCGTTGGGCTTGCCCCCGCCCGCCGTGCCGTCCCGCTGGTGTGAGGATTTCGCTGCCCAGTTTGAGACCGTGCTGCGTCTGGCGCCGCCGGTGGCGAGCTTCACCTTCGGGGTGCTGACCCCAGCACAGGTGCACCTTTTGCACGAGGCAGATTGCTGCGTGGTGGGTACGGCCACGTCCTTGGAAGAGGGGGAGGCATGGGTAGCCGCGGGCGCCGATGCGGTCTGTGCGCAGGGCGTAGAGGCAGGGGGGCACCGTGGCGGGTTTCTCGGGGAAGATGCAAATCTGGGTACCTTGGCTCTGGCCCGCTTGCTTGTGCAGCGTCTGCCGGTGCCAGTGATTGCCTCCGGCGGCATCATGGACGGAGCGGGCATGGCAGCGGCCCTGGCGCTGAATGCGTCCGCCTGCCAGCTCGGTACCGCATTCCTGCGTTGCCCGGAGTGTGGCATCGCGCCTGCCTGGAAGGCCGCGCTGGCCACGGCCGATGCCAGCAGCACCCGCCTGACACGGGCCTTCTCCGGCCGCTGGGCACGTGGGCTGGAGAACGATTACATGCGACGCATGGCCCCGGTGCAGGCCGACCTACCGGCCTATCCGGTGATGAATGCGCTGACCGGCGCGCTGCGGGCCGAGGCTACCCGTCAAGGCAACACGGCCTGCATGTCCCTGTGGGCCGGGCAAGGCGTGGCCCTCGGGCGTGCCCTGCCGGTAGCCGAACTGGTGGCTACGTTGGCCGAAGAACTGGCGACGGCCGGCCAGGCGCTCGCCGGGGGCGGCAAGGGTAGGCTGAATCGGGTATTATCCGACTAAATTAGTCGGATAAATGCAAGGAGAGGGCATGGCCACCCCCGAGGACAAGTACACCACCGAAACCATTACTCATCTGCGCCGCTGGACAGAAACGCTGATCAGCTTTCGGCTTACGCGTCCGGCGGGCTTCCGTTTCACAGCCGGCCAGTTCGCGCGCCTGGGGCTGCAGACCGAGACCGGAGAGGCGGTGTGGCGTGCCTATTCGATGGTGTCGGCGGTGTGGGAAGAGTACTTGGAATTCTTCTCCATCGTGGTGCCGAATGGCGCTTTTACCTCCCGCCTGTGCCGCAAGACGGAGGGCGATACGCTGTGGCTGGACAAGACGGCCACCGGCTTCTTCACGCTCAACCGTTTCCCGGACGGGCGCGACCTGTGGCTGCTGGCCACCGGGACCGGGCTGGCCCCATATCTTTCCATCCTGCAGGATCCGGATGTCTGGAGCCGCTTCGAGCACATCGTGCTGGTGCACAGCGTGCGCCATACGGCCGAGCTGGCCTATCGGGAGGAGATTGCGGCTCTGCCGCAGCATCCGCTCTGGGCGGAGCAGGGCCACAAGTTCCGCTATTTGCCGGTGGTAACGCGCGAACCCGCTGCTGGGCGGCTGTCGGCGCGCATCCCCCAGCTTCTGGCCAGCCATGCTCTGGAGGAGGCTGCCGGGCTGGCACTCTCGCCGGCGCATTCGCGCCTTATGCTCTGCGGCAACCCGCAGATGGTAGAGGACACCCATCGCCAGCTCAAGGAGATGGGGTATCGCCTGTCACGGCTGTCCGCCCCGGCGCAGCTGGCGGTGGAGAATGGCTGGTAAGACGGGTGCCCGCCTTCAGGGTTGGCCGAAGCCGGCCATGAAAAAGGCCTCCCGTAAGAGGCCTTTTGCTTACAGCCCGGGCGGTCACGCCCTGACGCAGTCGACGCAGTACACCTTCTTGCCGTCGATGTCCTGTCCCACCAGACCATGTACATCGGTCTCGAAACCCGGCAGCTGTCGGTTAAAGTCCTGCGCAAAGCGCAGATAGTCGACAATGGTCCGGTTGAACACCTCGCCCGGGATCAGCAGCGGGATGCCCGGCGGATACGGCGTGAGCAGCACTGCGGTGACGCGACCTTCCAGCTGGTCCACCGGCACCCGCTCGATCTCGCGGTGCGCCATCTTGGCGAAGGCATCGGCCGGACGCATGGCCGGTTCCATCTCCGAGAGGTAGATCTCGGTGGTGAGGCGGGCGATGTCATGCTCGCGGTAGAGGTTGTGGATCTTCTGGCACAGGTCTTTCAGGCCGACACGCTCGTACACCGGATAGCGCGCCACGAACTCCGGCATCACGCGCCACAGCGGCTGGTTCTTGTCGTAGTCGTCCTTGAACTGCTGCAGGGCGGTGAGGAGGGTGTTCCAGCGGCCCTTGGTGATGCCAATGGTGAACATGATGAAAAAGCTGTAGAGGCCGGTCTTCTCCACCACCACGCCATGCTCGGCCAGATATTTGGTCACCATCGCCGCAGGGATGCCCATGTCCTCGAAGGTGCCGTCCACGTTCAGCCCAGGGGTGAGGACGGTGGACTTGATCGGGTCCAGCAGGTTGAAGCCTTCCTCAATGCCCTGAAAGCCATGCCAGGTGGCGTCCGGCTTCAGCTCCCAGTCGGCTGCATCGCACAGGCCGTCGTCCGACAGCTCGTCTGGACCCCAGACGCGGAACCACCAGTCCTCACCATATTCCTCATCCACCTTGCGCATTGAGCGGCGGAAGTCCAGCGCTTCGGCCAACGATTCTTCCACCAGAGCCGTGCCACCCGGCGGTTCCATCATCGCGGCAGCCACATCGCAACTGGCGATGATGGCGTACTGCGGGCTGGTGGAAGTGTGCATCAGGTAGGCTTCGTTGAAGCCATGGGTGTCCAGACGACGGCTTTCCGGGTCCTGCACCAGGATCTGCGAGGCTTGGCTCAGGCCGGCCAGCAGCTTGTGGGTGGACTGGGTGGAGAAAATCATCGATTCCTTGCACCGAGGGCGGCCTTCGCCGATGGCGTGGAAATCGCCATAGAAGTCGTGGAAAGCCGCGTGCGGCAGCCATGCCTCGTCAAAGTGCAGTGTGTCCACCTGACCGTCCAGCAACCCCTTGATCTCCTCAACGTTGTAAAGGATGCCATCGTAGGTGCTCTGCGTGATGGTGAGAATGCGCGGCTTGAGGTCCGGGTTCTTCTGCAGGGCCTCGCGGGCGAACGGGTTGGCCAGAATCTTCTGGCGGATGGTCTCCGGCTGGAATTCGGACTTGGGGATCGGGCCGATGATGCCGTAGTGGTTGCGCGTCGGGGTCAGGAACACCGGGATGGCCCCGGTCATCATGATCGCGTGCAGGTTGGACTTGTGGCAGTTGCGGTCCACCAGCACGATGTCGCCGGCCGCCACGGTGCTGTGCCACACGATCTTGTTGGAGGTGGAGGTGCCGTTGGTCACGAAGAACAGGTGATCGGCATGGAAGATGCGCGCGGCATTGCGCTCGCTGGCCGCCACCGGGCCGGTGTGGTCCAGCAGCTGGCCCAACTCGTCTACCGCGTTGCACACGTCCGCGCGCAGCAGGTTTTCCCCGAAGAACTGGTGGAACATCTGGCCGACCGGGCTTTTGAGAAACGCCACCCCGCCCGAATGCCCCGGGCAATGCCAGGAGTAGGAGCCGTCGTGCGCATAGTGCACCAGCGCGCGGAAGAACGGCGGCGCCAAGCCATCCAGATAGCTCTTGGATTCGCGGATGATGTGGCGGGCGACGAAGTCTGGCGTGTCCTCGTGCATATGGATGAAGCCGTGCAGTTCGCGCAGGATGTCATTGGGAATGTGGCGCGCGGTGCGGGTCTCGCCGTAGAGGTAAACCGGAATGTCCGGGTTGCGCCGGCGGATCTCGGCCACGAAGGCGTACAGGTCGCCCAGCGCTGCTGCCGTCGTGTCCTCGCTCTGGAACTCCTCGTCGTCGATCGACAGAATGAAGCCGGCAGCGCGGCTCTGCTGCTGGGCAAAGGAGGTCAGATCCCCATAACTGGTGTAGCCCACCACCTCCATGCCGTGGCTTTCGATGGCGGCGGCCAGCTCACGGATGCCGGAGCCGCTGGTGTTCTCGGAACGGAAGTCTTCGTCGATCACGACGAGGGGAAATTGAAAACGCATACCTGAGTCCTTGGTCTGAAAACTCGGACTTTCGGCAGGGCACGGCGGGGCGGCGGGCAGGGCGGGCACCTGTAACGCAGCTTCGGCCGGGGCAATGCCAAAGAGTCACTCGGTGCGCGTTGGGGCAGCAAACTGCCTTGAGGCGCGGTGGTTAACCTGCCCGGCAGACGGCGTGCCTGTCTGTGTGGCGGGCAGGGGGCGGGGGCGCTTTGCGCCGCGGTGCGCATCGGACGAAATACCCTCGTCCTGACGTCTGCCGGCCTGGAACTACCCGTCAAGAGCGCGCATTGTAGCGCGACTTTTTTGTGCTGGGCATGCACGATGCCGCATTGCGGTAAAAGCCGGTCGCCTGTGGCCGCGCCCGCAGCCGGGCAGGGTTGGCCGAAGCCCCTCAAGTGGCTGTTTTCATTCCGGATCGCCGGACACAGGCGGCCCGGGGGGAGCAGGAGGCGGGTGTTGCGTTTTTTTCCGCTCCAGATAGAGCCCCAGGGCCCGGAGCACCACTGCGCCGCCCGACAGCCCCAGGAAGAAGGCCAGGGGTATCGCAACCAGATACGGCACCAGCACTACTGCCACGGCCACTGCCAGTAACACCAGTCCGATCGCCAGGAAGGCCGAAGCCTCGCTCGCCTCCACGCCGCGGGTGCCCCGCACCACCGCTCCCAGCACGTCGCCAATGCGCACCGCCTGTCGCGCTGCGGCCGAGGCGCTGCGCACGGCCTGGCCCGGCCCTGGCGGGCGCAGGCTGAAATGATGCGTGCGCGGCCGGGTCAGCACCGGGCGTCGCCGCGCGCCTGTCAGCACCACTTCGGTGGCGTTTTCCAGGTCGCGCAGGAACTGCGCCTCCAGCGCTTCGGCCAACGGCCCGTCCTCCAGCACGATGTCCAGCTCGCGGTTGGCCAGCCAGCTGGAGAGGTTGAGGTTGGTTGAACCGATACGGGCCCAGCGCCCGTCCGCCACTGCCGATTTCGCATGGATCATCGGGCCGTTCCACTCAAACACCCGCACCCCGGCTTCCAGCAGCGGCCGGTACAGCGTGCGTGAGACCGTTGCGATCCAGCCGATGTCGCTCGAGCGCGGCACCAGAAGCCGCACGTCCACCCCATCGCGCGCCGCTTGCTTGAGCGCGGTCAGGTACATGCTGGTGCCCATGAAGTAGGCGTCGGTTAGCCAGAGTGTCTGCCGGGCGAAGCTGGCGATCAGCAGGTCCAGCCGCATCACGTGTGCCGTGGAGGGCGTGGTGGCAATCAGTCGTGCCGATACCTCGCCCGCGTCGCCCGCCGCTGCCGTCCCTTGGTCAAAGTCCGCCAGGCCGCCCGAGGCCATCCAGCTGTCGCCGAAGGCTGCCACCGCGTCGCGCACCAGCGGCCCGGAGAGCTGTACTCCGGTGTCGCGCCAGGGTGCAATGCCGTGAGCGGCATCGCCCTCCCAGCGGCTGCTGATGCAAAGGCCGGAGACGAAGGCTTCCCGCCGATCCACCACGATCAGCTTGCGATGGTTGCGGCCGAACAGACTGACGCCGCCGGTCAGGGTGGGGGGATTGAAGGCCTGCACCGACGCGCCCGCCTGCACCAGCGGGCGGAAGAATCCGCCCAGATGTTCCTTCCAGCAGCCCAGCCAGTCGTAAAGCAGGTACACCCGCACCCCGGCCCGGGCGCGCTCGGCCAGCAGGTCCCGGATGCGTCTGCCATAGGCATCGTTGCCGAACATGTACATCTCGATGAGTACGCTCTCCTGCGCCGAGGCGATCGCTGCTTCCCAGGCAGGGAAGTTTTCCTCGCTGTCGAACAGCAGGTGCACCCGGTTGCCGGCCACCAACGGCGCGCCAGCGGTGCGTGAAAAGGCCTGATCGGCCAGCTGGCGAATCAGGCCGGCAGGAGGGGAGGAATCCGGACGGTGTTGCTGCATTCGTATGTTGTCTAACAATATATTTTCTTAAACCAGGCAAAGTCCAAAAAAACCCAGCTGAAGAGGTCGTTTTTACGAATTTGCATGTCTCATAAACTGAAAAAAAATGCTTTTCCCGGGATATAAAAAACACGCTTTTTTTTTCATAAAAAAACATAAGTTTTTGTTTTTATTATACTAATGCACTGCACAAAAAGCGGTTGCAGGGTCAGCAATCTTGACCTTAGAATCAAAACATCCGTTACACATTATAAGCAGGCAAAGAGCATGGACAGACAGCAGTGGTTGGAGGGTACTCTGTACCGTCCGGATTTCGAGCAGGACAGCTGTGGCTTCGGTCTGATCGCGCAGTTGGACGACAGGCCCAGCCACTGGATCGCGCAGACCGCCATCTCCTCGCTGGCCCGGCTGACCCATCGTGGAGCGATGGCGGCAGACGGTAAGTCGGGCGATGGCTGTGGCCTGCTGTTCAAGAAGCCCGACGGCTTTTTGCGCGAGGTGGCCGCAGAGGCCGGCATCACCCTCAAGGGCACCTATGCGGCGGGTCTGGTGTTCCACCATCCGGACGAAGCCATCGGACAGCGCAGCTTGCGACGTCTGAAAGAATACCTCGAAACCCAGGAGCTCGAGGTCGCAGGCTTCCGGACCGTGCCCACCGATCCGTCCGCCTGTGGCGAAGCAGCGCTGGCCAGCCTGCCTGCCATCGTCCAGGTGTTCGTCAACTGTCCGTTCGGCATGGACGAGATGGCCTTCCAGCGCCGGCTGTACATGGGCCGCCGTCAGGCCGAAAAGGCCAACCGCGGTGACGACCCACACTTCTACCTGCCCACGCTTTCGCCGCATACCCTGTCGTACAAGGGGCTGGTAACGCCGGAAAACCTGCCGCGCTTCTTCCTCGATCTCAAAGACCCCCGCTTCGAGACCAGCCTGGCCGTCTTCCACCAGCGCTTCTCCACCAACACCTGGCCCCAGTGGAAGCTGGCCCAGCCGTTCCGTTTTCTCGCGCACAACGGCGAGATCAACACCGTCCAGGGCAACCGCAACTGGGCCCGTGCGCGCGAGCAGATCATGGAGTCCCCCCATCTGGACATGGATGCGGTACGGCCGATCGTGCAGACCGATGGGTCGGACTCGATGTCGCTCGACAACATGCTCGAAGGCCTGCTGATGGGCGGCATTCCGCTCTTTAGGGCTCTGCGTCTTCTGGTGCCGCCCGCCTGGCAGAACGTGGACAGTACCGACAAGGACCTGCGCGCCTTCTACGAATTCAACTCAATGCACATGGAGCCTTGGGATGGCCCCGCCGGCATCGTGCTGACCGATGGCCGCTACGCAGCCTGCATGCTTGATCGCAACGGACTTCGTCCGGCACGCTGGGTGCTCACCCGCGACAACGTGCTGACCATTGCTTCCGAGGTGGGGGTATGGGAATACCGGCCCGAGGACGTGATCCGGAAGGGGCGTGTCAAGCCCGGTCAGCTGTTTGCCGCCGATCTGGGGACCGGCGAGCTCATGATGCCGGAAGACATCGATGCGCAGCTCAAGTCAGCCAAGCCCTATCGCCAGTGGATCAAGGACAGCGCCAAGTACCTGGAGCTTTCGATCGAGGACGACAGTACCCTCGAGCCGATGCCGAAGGAGGCCCTGCTGCGTGCCCAGAAGCTGTTCAATGTCAGCTTCGAGGAGCGCGACCAGATCCTGCGGGTGTTGGCCGAAGATGGCCAGGAAGCCGTGGGCTCGATGGGCGATGACACGCCGATGGCCGTGCTCAGCCAGAAGATCCGTTCGCCGTTCGATTATCTGCGCCAGCAGTTCGCCCAAGTGACCAATCCGCCGATCGACCCCATCCGCGAAGCGGTGGTGATGTCGCTCAACAGCGTGTTCGGCCCCGAGCGCAACATGTTCGAGGAAAGCGCCGAGCACGCCAAGCGGTTGGAAGTGCGCAGCCCGGTGCTCAGCCACGAGAAGTTCGTCAAGATCATTACCCGGCCGGAGCCTTACCTGAAGGCCACCACTTTCGACCTGTGCTACGACCCCTCCGAATCCTCGCTCGAAGCCGCCCTCCGTCGCCTGGCCGAGCACGTGGTCGAGGCCGTGCGCGAGGGCACCGTGATCGTGGTGCTGTCGGACCGCAACCTGTGCCCGGACCGGCTGCCGATCCATGCCCTGTTCGCGACCGGTGCCGTGCACCACGCATTGATCGACGCCGGCCTGCGCTGCAAGTCCAACATCCTTGTCGAGACCGGCACGGTGCGCGATCCGCATCACATGGCCTGCCTGATCGGCTATGGCGCCACGGCGGTCTATCCCTACCTCGCCTATCAGACCATCTTGGATCTGGTGCAGTCCGGCGAAGTGCCGCTCCGCCACAACGAGGCACTGCAGAACTACCGCAAGGGCATCAACAAGGGGCTTCTGAAGGTGCTGTCCAAAATGGGCATCTCCACCATCGCCTCGTATCGCGGTGCCCAGCTTTTCGAAGCCATCGGTATTCACGACGAGGTGGTGGAACTGTGTCTGCGCGGCACGGTTTCCCGCATTGGCGGTGCCGGCTTCGAGGATTTCGAGACAGACCAGAAGAAACTGGCCCGGCTTGCCTACAATCCGATGCGTCCGCTGACGCAGGGGGGGCTGCTCAAGTACGTGCATGGTGAGGAATACCATGCCTACAACCCGGATGTGGTGATGACGCTGCAGAAGGCGGTGCAGACCGGTGACTACGCCACCTACCTGCAGTACGCCGAGCTGGTCAACCAGCGCCCGGTGGCCATGTTCCGCGACCTGATGCAACCGAGGCTGGCCACCAGCCCCGTTCCCCTTGAGGAAGTTGAACCGGTCGAATCCATCCTCAAGCGTTTCGATTCCGCTGGCATGTCGCTGGGCGCGCTCTCTCCAGAGGCCCATGAGGCGCTCGCCATCGCCATGAACAGGCTGGGCGGCCGTTCCAACTCGGGTGAAGGCGGTGAGGACCCGAGCCGTTACGGCACCGAGCGGATGTCCAAGATCAAGCAGGTGGCTTCCGGCCGGTTTGGCGTCACGCCGCACTACCTCGTCAATGCGGAGGTACTGCAGATCAAGATTGCCCAGGGCGCCAAGCCGGGCGAGGGCGGACAGCTGCCAGGCGACAAGGTCAGCCCGCTGATCGCCAAGCTACGCTGCTCTAAGCCGGGCATCAGCCTGATCTCGCCGCCGCCGCATCACGACATTTATTCCATTGAGGATCTGGCACAGCTGATCTTCGACCTGAAGCAGGTCAACCCTCAAGCGCTGGTCTCGGTCAAGCTGGTGGCCGAGCCGGGTGTGGGCACCATTGCCGCGGGCGTGGCCAAAGCCTATGCCGATCTGATCACCATCTCGGGTTACGACGGCGGTACGGGTGCCTCGCCGCTCACCTCGGTCAAGTACGCCGGTAGCCCGTGGGAGCTGGGCTTGTCCGAGGCCCAGCAGGTGCTGCGGGCCAACGGCCTGCGTGGCCGGGTGCGTGTGCAGACCGACGGCGGGCTGAAAACCGGCCTGGACGTGGTGAAGGCCGCCATGCTGGGGGCCGAATCCTTCGGCTTTGGTACCGGACCGATGGTGGCACTCGGATGCAAGTATTTGCGCATCTGCCACCTCAACAACTGTGCCACCGGGGTGGCGACGCAGGAAATCAAGTTGCGCTCCAAATACTTCACCGGCCTGCCGGAAATGGTGATGAACTACTTCCTGTTCGTGGCTCAGGAAACGCGTGAATGGATGGCGCGGCTGGGGGTGCGCACCATGGACGAGCTGATCGGCCGCATGGACCTTCTGGAACTGGGTGCTGCCCAGTCGGAGCGCCAAGAGAAGCTGAATCTGGCACCGCTGCTCAATCTAGGGAAGGTACCCGACAGCGAGCCGCGCTTCTGCGTGACCGAGGCCAATCCTTCGTTTGACAAGGGCGAGCTGGCCGAAGCGGTGCTGCAGGCGGCGCTGCCGGCCATCCAAAACCGGCAGATGCTACGGCTGGAGTATCCGATCGCCAACGTCAACCGTTCGATCGGCGCCCGCCTGTCGGGGGAGATTGCCCGCGTACATGGGGCTGCTGGCCTGCCGGACGGCTGCCTGACGGTCAAGTTCAATGGGGCGGCCGGGCAGAGCTTTGGTGTTTGGAATGCCCCCGGCCTGCACCTGGAGCTGGAAGGCGACGCCAACGACTATGTAGGCAAGGGCATGGCCGGTGGCCGCATCACCATCTATCCCCCCAAGTCGGCGGCCTACAAGTCCTCAGAGTCGATTATCGTCGGCAATACCTGCCTCTACGGGGCCACCGGTGGCCAGCTGTTCGCGGCCGGGATCGCCGGCGAGCGCTTCGGCGTGCGCAACTCCGGCGCGCTGGCCGTGATCGAAGGCGCCGGCGACCACTGCTGCGAATACATGACTGGCGGGTGTGTCATCGTCCTGGGTGAGACCGGCTATAACTTCGGTGCCGGCATGACCGGAGGTTTTGCCTTCGTCTACGACCCGAACGAGCGCTTTGCCTACCGCTATAACAACGAGCTGATCGACATCCACCTGATCAACGGTGAAGCCATGGGCATGTACCGCGCCTTCCTTCTGGAGAAGATCGCCAAGCATGCCGAACTGACTGGCTCCGAAACCGCCCAGGCGATGCTGCAGAACTTCGAGGACTATGTCGACTACTTCTGGCTGGTCAAGCCCAAGGCCGCCCGCCTGGACAGCCTGCTGAAGGACTGATGCCTCCGGTGGCCGCAATGCTTTCGGCCAACCTTCGTTAACTGACGCGCCGCCCGGATGGCGGCGCGTGGCAAGGAACACAGATCATGGGTGACGTATTCCAGTTCATGAAGCTCTCGCGCAACCCCGGGGATAAGGTGGAAGCCCAGGTGCGCAAGGTGGAGTTCAAGGAAATCTACCGACCGCTGCACAGCGTGGACGCGGCCGACCAGTCGGCACGCTGCCTCTCGTGTGGCAACCCCTACTGCGAGTGGGAGTGCCCGGTACACAACTACATCCCGAACTGGCTGAAGCTGGTGCGGGAAGGCCGGCTCTTCGAGGCGGCCGAACTGTCCCACAAGACCAACAGCCTGCCCGAGATCTGCGGACGGGTCTGTCCTCAAGACCGTCTGTGTGAGGGCGCCTGCACGCTGAACCAGGGCGGCTTTGGCGCCGTCACCATTGGCAGCATCGAGAAGTACATTACCGATGAAGCCTTCAAGGCGGGCTGGCGTCCGGACATGAGCAAGGTGGTGTGGAGCGACAGGAAGGTTGCTATCATCGGTGCTGGCCCCGCCGGGCTCGCCTGTGCCGATGTGCTGGTGCGTAATGGCGTACGGCCGGTGGTGTTCGACCGCTACGAGGAAATCGGCGGCCTGCTAACCTTCGGCATCCCCGAATTCAAGCTGGAAAAGGACGTTATCCGCCGTCGGCGCGAAATCATGGAAGGCATGGGTGTCGAGTTCCGCCTCAATACCGAGATCGGTCGGGATGTGCAGATCGAGGCCTTGCTGGAAGAGTACGACGCCGTCTTCATGGGGATGGGCGCCTACCGGTACATGAAGGGCGGCTTCGACGGCGAGGCCCTGCCCGGCGTACTGGAAGCCTTGCCCTTCCTTATCAACAATATCCGCCAGCGCATGGGCACCCTCCCGGCAGATGAGGCCCCCCTGTCCATGGCGGGCAAGCGTGTCGTGGTGCTGGGTGGTGGTGATACCGCGATGGACTGCAACCGCACTTCCATCCGCCAAGGTGCTCGTCGGGTGATCTGCGCTTATCGGCGCGACGAAGCCAACATGCCGGGCTCGAAGCGGGAAGTGACCAATGCACGGGAAGAGGGCGTGGAGTTCCTCTGGAACCGCCAGCCGGTCGGCATCGTTCAGCTCGACAATGGCAGTCTGGGGGTAAGGTTGGCCGAAACCCGGCTGGGCGAGCCCGATGCTCGGGGCCGGCGCAATGCCGAAGTGGTGCCGGGTAGCGAAGAAACCATCGAATGTGACCACGTCATCATCGCGTTCGGCTTCCAAGCCGAGCCTGCTACTTGGTTTGATCGCCAAGGCATTGCCACGGCCGGCAATGGCCGTACCACGGCTTCAGCCAACACGCCCTACAAGTATCAGACCAGCAACCCCAAGGTCTTTGCCGGCGGCGACCAGGTGCGGGGTGCGGATCTCGTGGTGCGCGCAGTGTTCGAAGGACGCCAGGCAGCGGAGGGAATGCTCAGTTATCTGCAGGTGTGGTAAGTGATGTGTTTGGCTAGACTAACTAGGTAGTACACAGATTTAGATGCGACCGAACCCGCCTGATGGCGGGTTTTTTCTAAAAAATGGAGCTGTGTTCATGATCCGGACATAAAAATGAGGAACGCCAATTAAGAAGCGGTATTCAGTTTCCTGACGGAGGGTAAGGATTCATTTTCGAGGCAGGTGACGTAGGCATCGCTGGTTCATCTGCTTCCTCTCGGCATCAAAGAACCAGCCCCATTTGAAAAAATATGAGCAGGCTGAACGAACGTGTATCAAAAGCAGTTTGACGCTTTTATAAGAAGCCTTTTGGAAATGGTGTGTAACTGTCGTGCTGGGAAGGTACAGGGCACTGCCATAGGTTGCTAGTCGTCGAGACAGGTCGGTATCTTCTAAGTATAGGAAAAACCGCTCGTCGAAACCACCCACGGCCTTCAGGGCCGTCGAGCGAACCAGCATGAAACATCCGGACAAATAAGGGGCGAAGAACTTGCGCGAGTAGTCCGCGTCGTGCAATTCATAGGTGGTATTTGTGGATTTTGAAATGCTGGGAAGAAAGCGACGGAAAAAAAGATCGAAAGGAGTGGGGAGTAGCTTACAGAGATGCTGCCTTTCCCCATTTGGGTACCGGATGTCTGGCATAAATAATGCGGCGTCTTCTTTTTCTGCGGCTAGGCAAAAAGCGTCTAGGTCCTCTGCGGAGACTTCAATGTCTGGGTTGACGATTAAGAAAAAGTCACTGTGTTCGGCAAAGCGGGAGATGGCAATATTGTGCCCTGCTCCAAAGCCAATATTATTTTTGGGTTTTATGTAAACTATCTTTTCGTTGTTCATGTTGGAAGCCCAGTTGCATCCGCCATTGTCAACAAGAATAAGTTTTTCTAACAGTGATGACGAAGTTATTTGTTCTATGAGTGGTTCAGTTTTGTTTTTAAAATTCTTAAAAAGAACAATTGATGCAATCAATCTCATGGCGTCATTTTTTTACAATAGAATTGGGTATGGCCCCGGTTTTTCCAATTAAACCATGATAAAGGGCTTGAGTAAGGGTTTTCAAGGTATTTAGTTTATGGTTACTTTTCCAAGTATAGAAAACTATGTATTTAGGAATTCTTAAGATGCTGATGCTTCTCCAGTTCCAGTCCAAATGGTTTTTTCTCAAAAGGAAGGCCAAATTTCTAACAATATAGTAATTTCTTGTTGTGCTGTGTAAGCTTATTTTCTTACCCAAGAAAAAAACTACTTCATCACCTATGCTGTGCTTCATGATGGTAGAAGGGGTTATGAAGCACGAATATCCCTTGCTCTTTGCCCTTAACCCCCATTCAACATCGACCCAATCTATAAAAAGTTCCTCCATCATCAGTCCTATTTCTGTGAGGGAGTCGACACTTATTAAGGAGCCTGAAGCGATTATATGATCAGTTTCCACGGCCTCCTTCATGTCTTTGAGTATGGGTATTTTTTCTACGTGTAGAAACTTGTGCCGTATTGCTGTGGCTGAGCTGCTGCCTTTTTGCTCAATAAATAGCGGTCCGACTGCTGCCACTTTTCTGCCTAGATTTTTTAATCGGGTCTCTTCCTGAATGAGTTTAAATACCATGTTTCTGGCAGGGCAGCTGTCCTGATCCAAAAGCAACACGTGAGTACAACCTTTTTTTATGGCTAGAGATATACCTTCATTTTGAGCCTTTGCTATTCCTTTGTTGTTTCCTAAACTCTTATAAATGCAAATTGGGCTGTAATTTTTGAAATAAGATTCGTTATATTGAATTTGCCCGAAAGGGGTATTGTCAATGAGGTAGATTGCCGCAACTTGATTTTTAAGGCTATCAAGCAGTGCTTTGAGGTTGGGCTCATCAGGATGGTAAAGGACAATAATGGCACCAACCACTTTATAATTTCCTTAGAGTTTTTAGTAGGTGGAGCACTTCGCTTTGGAATAAATTTTTTTCTTTTTTTATTGATTCTCGATAACTGTCGAATTTCTGGTGTTCGCAGGAGAAGTTTCTAAAGCATTTTTCTATTAGCAAAGTAATGATGTCAAAACTGCTTCGAGGGGAAGAGAATTTATATTCTTCAGGTATGGGAACATCTTCTTTGAAGGCTGCAGACCCTGCTCTATTTGTGATTATACAGCATCCACACATGGCAGCCTCTCGAGGAATTCTATCTTTTCCAGGGTGGGTTCCAAAATCGATATAAACTTTTGCCTTTAGAAGGGTCTTTTTTACCTCTATTGGGGTCATGTTCTCAAGAGCAACGAACTCTAGATTTGAGCCTGCCTTCTTAATGAATTCATCCGTAATTTCTTTGCCTTTTTTTGGGTTATAAGCGATGATATCTTTTTTGGTGCTCAAGTCTATTGAAGGCGCTTCTAGAAAATCGTCTCCTAGATAATCCGATAGATAGCTTAATTTTGCAATGCCTTTTTTTCTTAAAAAGTTAGCGGCATATTCTGATTGTGCGAGGTGGTAAAAATCTTCTTTGAAATCAAAAACTCGGTATCCTAGATAATACTTGAGGGTTTTTTTGAAGTGTGAAACTGATGTGTAGTAATTATCAACGCTCAGCCACCAGATAATTTTTTTGCATGGAACCGGAGTCCGCCAGTTATACAAAAACTGGGTCATCACTTCTGGAACTATCAAGAGGTCGTCTTGGCGTAAATTTTTTATTTCAAAAGTGTAGGGGGCTTTGTATTTTTTGAATCTCTCGGCTACAGGGTCTTTTCTGTGTGAGCTTCCGACGTAAAATATCTTAGCTTCTAAACCTAGACCGATAATAGTTGAGGCAAGTTGGTGTAGTAATTCTGTTCCGCCTGTCGCGGTGTGAGCAATGCAGCCAATATAAATCACTGTAATCCATCCTTGTGCTTTATCGGTAAATCTACTGAGTGCTGCCCATTTTGAAATGCATGGTAGGATCAAAAAATTGCATCTTTATGTTTTTCATGTGCTATTCAATGTGTGAAACCAATTGCGGTGCAAGTTTATGATGTTGATGCGGTGTGAATGGCAGTGGCCCATTAGAAGTAATGGTAAAGCATGTAAGGGTTATTTGATCTTAATTGAGTGACTTTAAGTGCTCTGTGTTGCTTTTCACTTGCGATTAAGGTGTTGGGAAGAAAGGTGTAATATGGGAATCTTTCTTTTATAAATTGCCCATCCCATACTACAGGTGACTAAACATTCTGTAAATAACACGGATATCGCCGCTCCTTTTGCCCCTAGGTGAGCGCTAAGAGGGAGTACGAAAATTATGCTGCATATACTTGATATAATCAGGATGCGACTAAAAAGATCACTCATCCCTAACGGGAGCATCGTTTGTATGCCGAAAACATTGCTAAGTCCGGTCAGTAAAGGCAGGGGGGCCAGTAGTTGCAGAACTAAAGTAGTTTCTTGATGGTTAGCCCCATAAGTCGTTTCAACAATTAAAGGCGCGTAAATAAATAAAAGAGTAGATAGTATAGCTGTGGCAATTCCTTGGCGCAGTAGCAATTTGCGGATTAATTTAAAAGCGGCAGTAAGATCTTGCTCTACAAGAGCATTTATTCTTGGGTAAAGGGCTTGGGAAATCGGGCTAATCAAACCTTGTACTGCCTGCCGGATCTTGTCTGCCGCCACAAAATGTCCTACTGCTGAACTATTGGTTAAAAAGCCTAGTATCACTGTAGTGCAGGTGGTGTACAAGCTGGTTGCTGCAGTAGAGAGAAAGACGTGCCATCCCTCGGTCAGTTGAGTTTTTATTTCCTTGAGGCTTGGGTATGCCCACTTTATCATTTTTTTGTGATAAATAAAGCCAATGGCAAATAATCCCGAGGATAAGGTTGTTATTCCTTGGAGAGCTGCTGCCAACTCTACATCTTCGGGTTTCTGAACGAAAAAAAATATAGTAGGAAGAATAAGAATTTTGGCTGCCAAAGAGCAGGCTGCGAACTTGTCTATTTTTTCCAAGCCTTGAAAAAACCAGATAGGGAGTAGGATGGTTCCCACGACTTGTATATACGCGAACTGTAGAATTCCTTGGTTTGATTTTAGTGTTGGGACTGTGTCAATAAGAGCTAGTAAAATGAGCGCTCCCAATAATCCAAGTATCGTCTTGCAGGCCATAATATTCCAGAAGGTGCTGCTTAGTTTTTCCTGATTTTGTTTTTGGCTCGCAAGAACGCGTGTTGCGCTTAAGTTAAAACCGTAATCAACTAATAGAACAAAATACTGGATAAAGGCCGAGCAAAAACCCAATCGACCAAAATTTTCCGTCCCTAACGTTCTTACCAAGTAGGGGAGGGTGAAAAGAGGAAGTAGGTAGTTGACGCCTTGTAAGAGAAATAACGACAGAATGTTGCGTACCAAAGAGCGGTTCACTGCTTTCTCATTCAAAAAATTCAGTGTCATCTAATGTGACCGCTAGACTGTCTTTTTCCGAGCACCGGATACGGCAGTCTAGCGCGGGCCAAGTGATTGCTAGGCCTGGATCGTTCCACAGTATCGACCGCTCATGCTGAGGAGCCCAGTAAGTAGTTGTCTTATAGAGCACGTCGGCCTCTTCAGAAAGGGTCAGGAACCCATGGGCAAAGCCTTCCGGAATCCAAAGTTGCCTTTTGTTGGTTGCCGTGAGATGGACGCCAACCCACTGCTTGAAGGTAGGGGAATGTCTGCGGATATCTACAGCAACATCGAAGATTTCGCCGGCTGCGCAGCGTACTAATTTCCCTTGAGCTTCTGGTGCCGTTTGGTAATGTAAACCGCGTAAAACTCCCTTGAAAGAGCGAGAATGATTGTCCTGCACAAAAAAAACGGAGCGACCAATAGCTTTCTCGAAAACAGCTTGGTTGAAGCTTTCAAAGAAAAAGCCGCGTTCATCATTAAAGATAACAGGGTCGATGATTTTTACATCTGGAATGTGAGTGCTTGTAATTTTCATTAGATTTTAGCCCGTCATTTCAGCAATCGAAGCAAGTACTTGCCGTAATTGTTTTTTCGGTAATTCCGGGCTAGCCGCGCCAGCTGTTCCGCATCAATCCATTTCTGAATGTAGGCGATTTCTTCCAGGCAAGCCACTTTCAAGCCTTGGCGGTTTTCGATCGTAGCGATGAACTGGCTGGCTTCCAACATGGATTCGTGGGTGCCAGTATCTAGCCAGGCGTAGCCGCGACCCATAGTTTCCACCTCCAGCTGCTCTTGCTGCAGGTAGACATTGTTGATGTCGGTGATTTCCAACTCTCCGCGTGCGGAAGGCTTGATGCTCTTGGCGATGTGCACTACTTGTGCATCGTAGAAGTACAGTCCGGTCACCGCGTAATTGGATTTGGGCTGTGCAGGCTTTTCTTCGATGGATAGTGCTTTGCCTTTGTCGTCGAAGGTCACCACGCCATAGCGCTCCGGATCGTTGACGTGATAGGCGAAAACGCTGGCGCCTTCAGTTTTTTGGTTGGCCGAACGTAGCAGGCGCGGGAAATCGTGGCCATAGAAGATGTTGTCGCCTAATACTAGTGCGCTGGGTGCGCTGGCCAAGAAGTGTTCGCCGATGAGGAATGCCTGTGCCAGGCCGTCCGGACTGGGCTGTACAGCATAGTGCAGGCTGACTCCCCATTGGCTGCCATCGCCCAGTAGCTGCGCGAAACGTGGTGTGTCCAGCGGAGTGGAAATGATCAGGATATCGCGAATGCCCGCCAGCATGAGGGTGCTGAGCGGGTAATAGATCATTGGTTTGTCATAAATCGGTAGCAGCTGCTTGCTGACCGCGAGCGTGGCGGGATAAAGACGGGTACCGCTGCCTCCGGCCAGAATAATACCCTTACGGTTCATAGACGACGTCTCGCTCGCTTATCAATACTGGCACAGCTGGGCGAATACCTGATGCACACCGTCCTGCCAGTCTCGTAAATGAATGTCAAACGTTGAGCGTAGTTTACTGCAATCCAACTGAGAGTTCAGAGGGCGTTTTGCCCGTGCCGGATAGGCATCGGAAGAGATCGGGTGAATATCGGCATGTGTCAGCTTCAGTGGTAGGCCCTGCTCTTCGGCCAACCTTATGACTAACCGGGCATACTCGTACCAACTTGTTTTCCCTGCGCTGGTAGTGTGGTAGAGCCCGCTCGGAAACATGCGAGGGGACTGACGATAGTGCTGGACGACCTTTGCTGTGACATCGGCCAGCAGAGCTGCCGGAGTAGGGGCGCCTATCTGGTCTGCGACAACATTGAGAGATTCTTTCTCATGGCCTAAGCGCAGTATGGTTTTCAGAAAGTTGCTACCGTGCACCCCGAACACCCAACTGGTGCGAAGGATGGCATGGCTGACGCCAGAGATGGTGATGGCTTGCTCGCCCGCAAGCTTGCTGGTGCCGTATACCGACTGTGGGTTGACAGGATCGGTTTCCACGTAAGGTCCATTTTTCTCGCCATCGAACACGTAGTCGGTAGAGTAGTGAATCAGTAATGCATCCCGCTTTAAGGCCCAGGTCGCCAGCGCGGCTGGGGCTTCAGCATTAACCTTATAAGCCGTATCGACATCGCCCTCTGCCTTGTCCACCGCTGTGTAGGCAGCGGCATTCACAATGATATCCGGCTGAAGATTCTGCAGCTGTGTGGCCAGGTTTTCGGTGTACCGCAGATCGAGCTGTGCCCTGTCACAGCACAGCAGCGTTCCCAAGGGGGCGAGGGTGCGTTTCAGTTCACGACCGACCTGTCCGTTTGCGCCAGTAATCAGGATGCGGGGCATGACGGTTCACCTTCACCATAGTGCTGTGTCACCCAATGGCGATAGGACCCGGAGGTTACGTCGTCCACCCATGCTTGATGCGCCAGATACCAGTTGACCGTCTTGCAAAGCCCACTTTCAAACGTTTCGGCCGGTTTCCATCCGAGCTCGCTTTCCAGTCGACTGGCATCGATAGCATAGCGTCGGTCATGTCCGGGCCGGTCCTTCACAAAGGTGATCTGTGCTGCATACGAGCCTCCTTCCGCGCGAGGACACAGCGTATCCAGCAGGGTGCACAAGGTCGTGGCCACTTGCAGATTGGTTCGCTCGCTACAGCCTCCAATATTGTAGGTTTCTCCAGGTGACCCCGCTTCAAGCACCCGACGCAGGGCTGCGCAGTGATCTTTCACGTACAGCCAGTCTCTGACCTGCTGGCCATCTCCATAGAGGGGCAGAGCCTTGCCGGACAGGGCATTTAAGATCATCAGCGGGATCAGCTTCTCGGGAAACTGATAGGGGCCGTAATTGTTGCTGCAGTGGGTGGTGAGTACCGGCAGACCATACGTATGATGCCAAGCGCGCACTAGATGGTCCGAGGCAGCCTTGGAAGCAGAGTAGGGGCTGTTGGGGCGATAGGGATGGACTTCAGTGAAGGCCGGTTCCGTCGGGTAGAGGGAGCCGAACACCTCATCAGTCGATACATGCAGGAAACGGAACGCCTGCTGTTCCTGGCGGGATAGTTCGCTCCAGTAGTCCCTCACCGACTCCAAGAGCTGAAAGGTACCGGTTACATTGGTGTCCACGAAGGCCTGAGGTCCATGAATGGAGCGATCTACGTGGCTTTCTGCAGCGAAGTTCAGGACCGCTCGTGGCCGGTGGCGGGAAAGAAGCTGGCGAACCAGCGAACGGTCGGCAATATCTCCTTTTACAAAGACGTGACGGGTGTCCCCCTGCAAGGCGGCCAGAGAGGAAAGATTGCCAGCATAGGTGAGCTTGTCCAGATTCAGGACGGGTTCATCGTACTGCGCCAGCCAGTCTTTTACAAAATTGGCACCGATGAAGCCGGCGCCTCCCGTGATCATCAGCATGTTGGTATACCGCTTATTGGTTTGGGTGAATTGTAAGAGGTACTCTGTCAGAATGCTTGCGTTCTTTATTCCGGACGGCATAACCAGGAGAGTACCGTGCTGCTAGCCATCCTGATCATCACCTTCGTGATCGCGTTGGTGGTGTGCATGTTCTGCATCCGGCTCGTCCGGCACGCTGGTCTTGATCCCGTCCAAAGGGGGCCCCAGAAATTCCATGTCCGTCCTACCGGACGCATTGGCGGAGTGGGCATCCTAAGCGGCCTGCTGGGCGCCGTCGGGTTGCTACATGTGGTTGAGGCTCCCATTGATGCAGCCCTTCTGTCACTTCTCATGCTGGCTGCGGTCCCGGTATTCCTTGCGGGCTTGGTGGAAGACCTCAGCCGCAAGGTCTCTCCCCGCTTCAGGCTGGCTGGAGCTTTTGCTTCAGCCTTGCTGGCCTCTTTGCTGATGGGGGCGGTGGTGCCTTCTTTCGGTCTGCCCGGGCTGGACCGGTTGTTGGCGGGCAGTCCCCTCCTAGCCTTAACGTGCACCATGTTCGCAGTGGGCGGGGTCTGTCATGCCTTCAACATCATTGATGGATATAACGGCGTCCTGGGCGGGAGTGCGCTGTTCGTGGCTGCAGCGCTGGCCTACGTAGCTTACAAGACCGGACAGCAGGGGGTGTTGGTGGCAAGTGTTGCCCTGATGGGCAGCCTGCTGGGGTTTCTGGTGTGGAATTTCCCCGCCGGTCTGCTGTTTGCCGGTGACGGAGGGGCCTACTTGGTGGGCTTTTTGCTGGCCGAAATGTCGGTGCTGCTGGTGGAGGGCGGTCGCGGGGCAGTATCGCCTTGGTTTCCGATGCTGTTGATGATCTACCCGGTGTTCGAAACCCTGTTTTCCATTTACCGCAAGAAGCATTTACGCAAGATGTCGCCCGGCGTTCCCGATGGCTTGCACTTTCACATGCTGGTCTACAAGCGGTTGGTTAGATGGATGGTCGGCTCCGACGATGTAGCCGCCAAGATCCGGCGCAACAGCCTGACTGCTCCCTACCTGTGGGCGGTGACTCTCTCCGCCGTACTGCCGGCCTTGTTGTTCTGGCAGAGCGAGCGGTTGCTTCAGGGGGCTTGCCTGGCCTTCGTCCTTTTCTATCTGTGGACCTACACGCGCATCGTGCGCTTCCGGGTGCCCCGGTGGTGGGTACTACGTAAACGCGGATAATAATCTATGGTTTGGCTTGGGTTGGTTTAAAAAATCAATCGAGCTGTGCCGCTTGAAATCCCTGCCACGTGTCCCTACCATTAGCACTCGCTAGGTCCGAGTGCTAATGCATCCGGCCTAAACCCTGAGTTGACTGTATTCACCTCTCAACAGCCAAATTGCTTACTAGGAGAGATCAATGGCAATCCGTCCTCTGCATGACCGTGTGGTAATCAAGCGCCTCGAAGCCGAAGAAAAAACTGCTTCCGGCATCGTTCTGCCGGGCGCTGCCGCCGAGAAGCCGGACATGGGCGAAGTGCTGGCCGTGGGCAACGGCAAACTGCTGGAAAACGGCGAGCGCCGTCCCCTCGAACTGAAGGTGGGTGACAAGGTGATCTTCGGCAAATACTCCGGCCAGACCGTCAAGGTAGACGGCAATGAAGTGCTGGTGATGCGCGAAGAAGACGTGATGGGTATCGTCGAGTAACTCCGGCCCACACATCCCGAAACCGATTTTGGAGAGAATGAACAATGGCAGCTAAAGACGTTAAATTCGGTGATTCCGCCCGCGCCAAGATGGTCGCTGGTGTCAATATCCTGGCTGACGCAGTCAAGGTGACCCTGGGCCCGAAAGGCCGCAACGTAGTGCTGGACCGCTCCTTCGGCGCGCCCACCATCACCAAGGATGGCGTTTCCGTCGCCAAGGAAATCGAGCTGAAGGACAAGTTCGAGAACATGGGCGCCCAGATGGTGAAGGAAGTTGCTTCCAAGACTTCCGACGTGGCCGGTGACGGCACCACCACCGCGACCGTGCTGGCCCAGGCCATCGTCCAGGAAGGCATGAAGTTCGTCGCTGCTGGCATGAACCCGATGGATCTGAAGCGTGGCATCGACAAGGCGGTGGCTGCGCTGGTGAGCGAAGTGGCCAAGATTGCCAAGCCGTGCGCCACCTCCAAGGAAATCGCTCAGGTGGGCTCGATTTCGGCCAACTCCGACACCGACATCGGTGAGATCATTGCCAGCGCCATGGAAAAAGTGGGCAAGGAAGGCGTGATCACCGTCGAGGACGGCAAGTCGCTCAACAACGAGCTGGATGTCGTGGAAGGCATGCAGTTTGATCGCGGCTACCTGTCCCCGTACTTCATCAATAACCCGGACAAGCAGATTGCCGCCCTGGACAATCCGTACGTCCTGCTCTTCGACAAGAAGATTTCCAACATCCGCGAGCTGCTGCCGGTACTGGAGCAAGTGGCCAAGTCGGGCCGCCCGCTGCTGATCATTGCCGAGGACGTTGAAGGCGAAGCTCTGGCCACCCTGGTGGTCAACACCATCCGTGGCATCCTGAAGGTCGTGGCCGTCAAGGCGCCGGGCTTCGGCGACCGTCGCAAGGCCATGCTGCAGGACATCGCCACCCTGACCGGTGGTACCGTGATTGCCGAGGAAGTGGGCCTGACGCTGGAGAAAGTCACCCTTGACATGCTGGGCCAGGCCAAGCGTGTGGAAGTGGGCAAGGAAAACACCACCATCATCGACGGCGCTGGCGAAGCCGCTGCGATCCAGGCCCGTGTTGCCGAGATCCGTCAGCAGATCGAGACCGCCACCTCCGATTACGACCGCGAGAAGCTGCAGGAGCGCGTAGCCAAGCTGGCCGGCGGCGTGGCCGTGATCAAGGTGGGTGCAGCCACCGAAGTGGAAATGAAAGAGAAGAAGGCGCGCGTGGAAGATGCGCTGCATGCGACCCGCGCTGCCGTGGAAGAAGGCGTGGTTCCGGGCGGTGGCGTGGCCCTGCTGCGTGCCCGTGCGACCCTGGATACCCTGAAGGCCGACAACGCCGATCAGGAAGCCGGCATCAAGATCGTGCTGAAGGCCATCGAAGCGCCGCTGCGCCAGATCGTCAAGAACGCCGGTGAGGAGCCGTCGGTCGTGGTGAACAAGGTACTGGAAGGCCAGGGCAACTTCGGCTACAACGCTGCCAGCGGCGAGTATGGCGACATGCTGG
Organism: Gulbenkiania mobilis; assembly: GCA_004346645.1. Classification (GTDB taxonomy): domain Bacteria; phylum Pseudomonadota; class Gammaproteobacteria; order Burkholderiales; family Chromobacteriaceae; genus Gulbenkiania; species Gulbenkiania mobilis. Next base: position 368,159 of record SMDA01000003.1, on the reverse strand, counting down.
AAATGGGCGTTCTGGACCCGGCCAAGGTGACCCGCTCGGCCCTGCAGCATGCGGCTTCCGTTGCCAGCTTGCTCCTGACCACCGACTGCATGATCGCCGAGTTGCCGGAAGAGAAGCCGGCTGCTCCGATGGGCGGCATGGGCGGCATGGGCATGGACGGCATGATGTAAGCCGCTTCGGCCAACGTTGTCATTGCAAAACCCCGCTTCGGCGGGGTTTTGTTTTGGCCCTCTGGTGAGCGGAGCATTTCTGGCAGAATCGGTCGCAACGGATCAAAAAGGAGGATGCATGCAACTTGCCGAACTCGTGAAGGTGCTTGATACCTATCTGGAACCGTGGCGTTTCAAGGATTACGGGCCCAACGGCTTGCAGGTCGAGGGGCGCTCGGAAGTGCGCAGCGTCGTGGCCGGCGTCACGGCCTCGCAGGGGCTCATCGATGTAGCCATCGAACGTGGAGCCGATGCCATCCTCGTTCACCACGGCTACTTCTGGAAAAACGAGAACCCCTGCATCACCGGCATGAAGAAGGCGCGCTTGTCCCGTCTGCTCGCCCACGATATCAGCCTGATTGCCTATCACCTGCCGCTCGATGCACATCCGGTCGTCGGCAACAATGCCCGCCTTGCGGCAGTGCTGGGTCTTGCAGTGGACGGGCAGGCCGGAGACCAGGGTCTGCTGTGGCATGGCCATCTCGAAGCCCCCTTGCCGGCCCGAGGGTTGGCCGAAAGCGTGGCCACCGCATTGGGGCGGCCGCCGCTGCTGCTCGGGCCCGCTGACCGACTGGTGCGGCGTGTGGCTTGGTGCACCGGCGGTGCCCAAGGCTTCTTTGAAGAGGCGATTGCGCTGGGGGTGGATGCCTACATCACTGGTGAGGTGTCCGAGCAGCATCATCATATCGCCGAGGAGCTGGGCGTTGCCTTCCTGGCCGCTGGGCACCACGCCACCGAGCGCTACGGCGTGGCCGCGCTGGCGGGCTGGCTGACCCGGGAGCATGGGTTGGAGACCTGTTTTGTGGACCTGCCCAACCCTGTATGAGGTTGTCCTGAAGGGTGTTTGCACAATTTCTCCGGATAAGGCTTCAAGTCCCTACCGGGAATCGGGTAAAATCATGCAGTTTAAGTTTATAAGCTCGGTTTCCACGTTTGAGGATGACTGTAATGAGTGAACAACACGTCGATACGGGGCGCCGTCGGTTTCTGACGGTTGCAACCAGCGCGGTTGGGGGTGTTGCGGCAGCCGGGGTGGCCACGCCGTTTCTGATGAGCTTCTTCCCGTCCGAAAGGGCCAAGGCGGCTGGCGCACCGGTAGAGGTGGATATCAGCAAGCTGGAGCCGGGTCAGAAGATCAACGTCGAATGGCGCGGCAAGCCGGTGTGGGTACTCTCGCGCACGCCGGAGCAGCTGAAGAACCTGCCCAAGCTGGACGACAAGCTCGTCGATCCGAAGTCCGAAGTCGAACAGCAGCCGAAGTACTGCCAGAACACCAACCGCTCCATCAAGCCGGAGATCCTGGTGGCCGTCGGCATCTGTACCCACCTGGGCTGTTCGCCGACCCACCGCCCCGACATCGCCCCGGCCGACCTCGGCCCGGAGTGGCTGGGCGGCTTCTACTGTCCGTGCCACGGCTCCAAGTTCGACCTGGCCGCCCGCGTGTACAAGGGGGTGCCGGCACCGAAGAACATGGAGATTCCGCCGCACAAGTACCTCTCCGACACCCGCCTGTTGATCGGCGATGACAAGTAACCGAGGGCGTAAGATGAGCAAGGGACAATCCTTTATGAATTGGGTCGACGCACGCTTCCCGCTGTCGTCGATGATGAAAGAGCACGTAACCGAGTACTACGCGCCGAAGAACTTCAACTTCTGGTACTTCTTCGGTTCGCTCGCCCTGCTGGTGCTGGTCATCCAGATCGTGACCGGCATCTTCCTGACCATGAACTACAAGCCCGACGCCAACCTCGCGTTCCTGTCGGTCGAGTACATCATGCGCGACGTGCCCGGTGGCTGGATCATCCGCTACATGCACTCCACCGGGGCCTCGATGTTCTTCGTGGTGGTGTACCTGCACATGTTCCGCGGCCTGATCTATGGCTCGTACAAGCAACCGCGCGAGCTGGTATGGGTTTTCGGCACGCTGATCTTCCTGGTGCTGATGGCCGAAGCCTTCATGGGCTACCTGCTGCCGTGGGGTCAGATGTCGTTCTGGGGCGCACAGGTGATCGTGAACCTGTTCGGTTCCATTCCGGTGATCGGCCCGGACCTGTCCGTATGGATCCGGGGGGACTATGTGGTATCCGATGCCACCCTTAACCGTTTCTTTGCCCTCCACGTGATCGCAGTGCCGCTGGTGCTGCTGGCGCTGGTGGTTGCCCACCTGATCGCCCTGCATGAAGTAGGCTCCAACAACCCGGATGGCGTGGAAATCAAGCAGAACAAGGACCCCAACACCGGTCTGCCGGTGGATGGCATCCCCTTCCACCCGTATTACACGGTCAAGGACGTGCTCGGTGTCGCGGTGTTCCTGATCGTGTTCACCACCATCGTGTTCTTCCTGCCGGAGATGGGCGGTTACTTCCTCGAGCACCCGAACTTTGATCCGGCCGACCCGCTGAAAACCCCGCCGCATATTGCGCCGGTATGGTACTTCACGCCGTTCTACGCCATTCTGCGTGCCATTCCGTCTTTTGCCGGCACCCAGGTATGGGGGGTGATTGGCATGGGCGCGGCGGTGGTTCTGATCGCCTTCCTGCCGTGGCTGGACCGCTCGCCGGTGAAGTCGATCCGCTATCGTGGTCCCAAGTTCAAGATCGCGCTGACGCTGTTCGTGATTGCGTTCATCGGCCTGGGCATCCTCGGTGCCATGCCGTCGACCAACACCCGCACCATCATCGCGCAGATCCTGTCGTTCATCTATTTCGCCTTCTTCCTGGCCATGCCGTTCTACACCAAGAATGACGTGGGCAGCGAGCCGGTGCCGCAACGGCTGACCGAAAGCACGTTCAAGCGCAAGCTGCAGTTCCTGCTGCTGACTGCGCTGACCATCGTGCTGGCCACCGTCTTCGCGATGAACGTGTAACAGGAAGGAAGGCCAGAAAAATGAAAAAGACTCTCCGTCAACTGATCGCTGCGGCCGCGCTCTTCCTGCCTCTGGTGGGCGCCCACGCGTCCGAAGGCGAGATCAAGCTGGAAAAGGCGCCGATCGACATCCAGGACACCGAGTCGCTACAGCGCGGTGCCCAGCTGTTCGTCAACTACTGCCTGTCGTGTCATTCGGCCAACGCCATGCGCTTCAACCGTCTGATGGACATCGGCCTGAGCGAACAGCAGATCAAGGACTTCATCCTGCCGCCGGGTGCCAAGGTGGGTGACCCGATGCGTATCTCGATGCAGACGCCGGATGCCAAGGTCTGGCTGGGCAACACCCCGCCGGACCTGTCTGTGATCGCGCGCTCCCGTGGTGCCGATTACCTGTATGCCTACATGCGCAGCTTCTACCGCGACGACACCCGTCCGACTGGCTGGAACAACCTTGTCTTCGACAAGGTTGCGATGCCGCATGTATTCTGGGAGTGGCAGGGCGAGCAGGTGCTGAAGGTGCACAAGGGTGCCAACGGACACGAGGAAAAGTCGCTGGAACTGGTCAAGGCCGGCTCCATGACCAAGCTCGAGAACGGCAAGGCGATCACGCTGGATTACGACCGCCGCATGGCCGACCTGGTGAACTATATGGTGTACATGGCCGAGCCGGCCCAAGTGCGCCGCCATCAGATCGGCTATCTGGTACTGATGTTCCTCGGTCTGGTACTCCTGCCGCTGTCCTACTTCCTGAAAAAGGAATACTGGAAAGACGTGCACTGAGCCTGACGACAGGCCATCGCAGGGAAAAGGCGGGAAACCGCCTTTTCCCTTTTTCGTTCATGTACTTACGGGCTTTTTCTGGAAATGCGTCTTCCGACGATGCTAAACTAGCCCGGACCTTGACCAACCTTTGACAGGATGATCGTTACTGCCATGATGACCCTTTACTCCGGAATCACCTGCCCGTTCAGCCACCGCTGCCGCATCGTGCTGTACGAAAAGGGGATGGATTTCGAGATCATCGATGTGGACATCCACAACAAGCCCGAAGACCTGGCGGTGATGAACCCGTACAACGAAGTGCCCGTGCTGGTGGAGCGTGATCTCATCCTGCACGAGTCCAACATCATCAACGAGTATATCGACGAGCGCTTTCCCCATCCGCAGCTGATGCCGGCTGACCCGGTGATGCGTGCCCGCGCGCGGTTGTTCCTGTTCCGCTTCGAGCAAGAGCTTTTTGCCCATGTAAAGGCGCTTGAAGCCGGTGCTACCGGGAAAGAAGCAACCAAGGCCCGCGAGGCGATTCGCGAAGGCCTGACGATGATTGCCCCGATCTTTGCCAAGCAGAAGTTCATCCTTGGCGACGAGTTCTCGATGATCGATGTGGCCCTTGCCCCCCTGATGTGGCGCCTGGAACACTACGGCATCGATCTGGGCAAGAGCGCTGCGCCCATCCTGAAGTACGCCGAGCGTATCTTCCAGCGCCAGTCGTTCATCGATTCGCTGACGCCGTCCGAAAAGGCCATGCGCAAGTAAACGGAGTCTTCGCCATGAGCGCCACGAGTACCAAGCCTTACCTCCTGCGGGCCCTGCACGAATGGTGCACCGACAATGGACACACCCCCTACATGGTGGTGTGGGTGGACGAAAATACCGACGTGCCCCGCGAGTACGTGCAGAACAATGAGATCGTGCTCAACGTGGGCTATGGCGCTACCAAGGACTTCCGGATCGAAAACGACTGGGTTTCCTTCTCAGCCCGTTTCGGGGGGCAATCCCGTGAAATCTGGGTACCCGTGGGCAACGTGGTGTCGATCTTTGCCCGGGAAACCGGCGAGGGCATGGGCTTCGAGGTGGAAAAACAGCCCGTGGCCGCCCGTCCGGCACCCGTACCGGACGCGCCCCCGCCGACAGAGCCTGAGGATGAGCCCCCCCGTCCCGGTGGGCGCCCCCATCTGCGCGTGGTGAAGTAAGCGCTGCCTTAGCCGCCGTAGAAAGCAGCAAGGTTGGCCGAAGCGTAGTCTTCGGCCAACCTTTTTTGTGCTGGGGAGGTGCGAGGAAAAAAGCGGGCGCCGAAGCGCCCGTAAGTCCCTTACCACAACAAGAAAACCGTTTTATTCGACGCGCTCGCCGTGCAGCACCACGTCCAGCCCTTCGCGCTCTTCTTCCTCGCTGACCCGCAGACCCATCACCAGATCGATCAGCTTTAGCAGCACGAAGGTGACCACGCCGCAGTAGACCACTGTAGCGCCCACGCCAATGGCCTGGGTAAGCAGACTGCCATCAACGCCGCCGATGTCCTTGACCGCGAACACACCCGTCAGGAGCGCGCCGACGATGCCGCCTACGCCGTGGACCCCGAAGGCATCCAGCGAGTCGTCGTAACCCAGGGCATGTTTCAGTCCGGTCGCGCCCCAGTAGCACACCACGCCCGCCACAAGCCCGATCGCCAGTGCACCCTTTGCGTCTACGAAGCCGGCTGCGGGAGTGATGGCCACCAGCCCGGCAACCGCTCCCGAGGCAATCCCCAGCACCGAGGGCTTGCCCTTGGCGAGCCACTCCGCTGCCATCCAGGCGAGCGCCGCCATGCCGGTTGCGATCTGCGTCACCATCATCGCCATCCCGGCACGGCCGTCTGCGGCCACGGCGGAGCCGGCATTGAAGCCGAACCAACCCACCCACAGCATCGACGCACCGATCAGCGTCAGGATCAGGTTATGCGGCGGCATCGCTTCCCGGCCGAAGCCTACGCGCTTGCCCAGCACCAGGGCTGCCACCAGCCCGGCGATCCCGGCATTGATGTGCACAACCGTACCACCAGCGAAATCCAGCACGCCCTTGTCCGCCATCCAGCCGCCTGGTGCCCAGACCCAGTGCGCCACCGGGACATAGACCAGGAAAGACCACAGCGCCATGAACACCATCATCGACGAGAACTTCATGCGCTCGGCAAAAGCCCCGGTGATCAAGGCCGGTGTGATGATGGCGAAAGTCATCTGGAACATCATGAAGACCGACTCGGGAATCGTGCCCGCAAGCGGATGCACGGTCAGCTTGGCCGTATCCTTGAGGTAGGCGAGGCCTTCGAGCAGCAGACGATCGGTGCCGCCGATCCAGGCATTGCCCGGTGTGAACGCCAGGCTGTAGCCGGCCACCGTCCACAGCACCGTCATCAGCGCGCAGATGGCGAAGCTCTGCATCAACGTGGCCAGTACGTTCTTCTTTCGCACCATGCCCCCATAGAAGAGCGCCAGGCCGGGAATGGTCATGAATAGGACCAGTGCGGTGGAGGTGAGCATCCAGGCGGTGTCACCTGCACTGACGGCGGAGGCATCCACCAGCGTGGGTCCGGTCGGGCCGGCCGCTACAGCCGGCAGGGCCATCGATAGCGCCGCAGGCGCCAGGTAAGCCAGTTTCTTCATCTCTGTGTTCCCCTGATATCGTTCTTGTATCCGCTCAGACAGCGGCTGCGCCGGTTTCCCCGGTCCGAATGCGTACCACCTGCTCCAGGTCGTAGACAAAGATCTTGCCGTCCCCGATCTTGCCGGTGCGTGCCGAACGTTCAATGGCTTCTACTACCTGGTCGAGCAAGCTATCGTCGATGGCGATCTCCAGCTTTACCTTGGGCAGGAAGTCGACCACATACTCCGCCCCCCGGTAGAGTTCGGTGTGCCCCTTCTGGCGGCCGAAACCCTTGACCTCGGTGACGGTGACGCCCTGAACGCCTATTGCGGAGAGGGCCTCTCGGACTTCGTCAAGCTTGAAAGGCTTGATAATTGCGCTGACCAGTTTCATACCTGCTCCTTGTATGGCTGTGCCTGGGTTGATGGTTTCTGCTGTCGCGGCGGCCTTTTGCAGAAACCGTGCCAGCTTTAAAAGCCGGTTCATGCCCCCCGCAGGCTGCATTAGGGGGCAGGACAGGGGCGGCGGGCACCAAGGCGGTCCATACCGCGCCGGCCAGTGCACCAAGCTGGTGCGGCACGCCCGCGCTGCAGCGCACCAGCCGTTTTGCTACACTCATCGCATCGCGCGACCCAACTCCAGGAGGAACACCATGCTTAGCCAGAAACTGTTCGAGGAAATCAGCGCCAAGATCAGCGATACCATCGCAGCCAGCCCCGCCCGCGACATCGAAAAGAATGTGAAGGCCATGATGGCGTCCACCTTCTCCCGGCTGGATCTGGTCACCCGCGAGGAATTCGACGTCCAACAGGAGGTGCTGGCCCGTACGCGAGAACAGCTGATGCTGCTGGAAGTCCGTCTTGCCAAGCTGGAGGCCGAGCTCTCTCCGGCGCGCGCCGAAGAGCTGGTGGAAGCCCAGGCTAGCCAAGGCCATTCCTGATCCGGTCCTGTCATGGCGCTGGCGCGTATCCTGAGCCGTGGGTTGGCCGGAATGGCTGCCCCGGCGGTTACCGTGGAAGTCCATCTGGCCAACGGTCTACCCGCCTTCAATATCGTCGGCCTGGCCGATACCGAAGTGAAGGAAAGCCGCGATCGGGTACGCGCGGCCATCTCCACCTCGGGCTTCGAGTTTCCTGCCCGTAAGATCACGGTGAATCTGGCGCCGGCCGACCTACCCAAGGACTCTGGCCGTTTCGATCTGCCCATCGCCCTGGGCATCCTCGTAGCCAGCGGTCAGGTGCGTGGCGAGGGTCTGTCTGCCTACGAAATGGCCGGCGAGCTCGCTCTGGACGGCACGTTGCGTCCGGTGCGGGGCGCGCTGGCCATGGTATGGCAGGCTGCGCGGGACGGTCGTGCCTTTATCCTTCCTCCGACAAGTGCCGGAGAGGCCGCCCGCATGGCATCCGCCACCGTGTACGAGGCCACGGACCTGTGCGCCGTGGCGGCCCATCTGAACGGATTGCACGCCTTGGAGTATGCTGCCCCGCTCAAGGCGGACATGATTCAGTCCATGCCCGATCTGGCCGACGTGCGGGGCCAGCCTGGCGCACGCTTCGCTCTGGAAGTCGCGGCGGCTGGCGGACACAGCCTGTTGCTGATGGGGCCGCCTGGAACCGGCAAGTCGATGCTCGCCAGCCGACTGCCTGGCCTGCTGCCTCCCATGACCGAGGAGGAGGCGCTGGAGAGCGCTGCCTTGCGCTCGTTGGCCGGCCAGCCGGCAGAGCCCAGCCCTTGGGGCGTGCGTGCCTTCCGCTCGCCGCACCACACTGCTTCGGCCGTGGCCCTGGTCGGGGGTGGCAGTCCACCCCGTCCGGGCGAAATCAGCCTTGCGCATCATGGTGTCCTCTTCCTGGATGAACTGCCTGAATTCGACCGCAAGGTGCTGGAGGTGCTGCGCGAGCCGATCGAAAGCGGGGTGATCCATATCTCGCGTGCCACCCATCAGGCCAGCTTCCCAGCCCGGTTCCAGCTGGTGGCCGCAATGAACCCGTGCCCGTGTGGCTATCTTGGCCACCCTTCCGGCCGTTGCTGCTGTACGCCCGAGCAGGTTCAGCGATATCGCGGTAAAATCTCGGGCCCGCTTCTGGACCGTATCGACCTGCATGTCGAAGTCCCGTCGCTGACGGCCGCCGAACTGAAGGACAGCCGGCCGGGAGAGGGCAGCGAACAGGTGCGTGCCCGGGTCGCCCAAGCGCGGCAACGGCAGCTGGACCGTCAGGGAAAGCCGAACGCAGCCCTAAGCGGCGCAGAGGTAGAACATCATGGGTTGGCCGAAGAGGCCGCACTGTTCACGCTGGCGCAGGTGGTAGAACGGCTCAGCTTGTCTGCCCGCAGCTATCATCGTATCTTGCGGGTGGCCCGCACCCTGGCAGACCTTGCCGGGGCGACCACCATAGACCGGACCACCATTTTGCAGGCCGTCCAGTTGCGACGCGCCGGCCTGCCGGACAAATAGAACCCTGCTTACGGGGTCGTTAACCATCACACAGCATTCAGCGGTATTCACATATGGCAACACGAGATGTAAAAGGCAGCGCCCGTCCGGCCGCTGCCCGCAGCCGGACCGCCGGCAAGCCCAAGAGCAGGAGCGGGGGCAACCTGATGACCGGGCTGATGATCGGCCTCATCATCGGTGTGGCGGTGGCCGTAGGCATCGCCATGTACCTCAACCGCTCTGGCACCCCCTTCACCAACCTGCAGAAGCTGGAGCGTCGCGGGGCGGCCTCCGAGGCCCCACCGGAGGTGCTGCAGCCGGGGCCGCGCATCGAAGATGCCCCACCGGTCGCGGCCTTGCCGCCTTCTTCTGCCGCTTCGGCCAACCTGGATACGCCCGCTCCCCCTCCCGCCACCCCGGCGACCAAGCCTGTGACGCCCGCGCCCCAGAAAGAAGCCAGCGGGGCCGACGGGCAGCGCTTCGATTTCTACAAGATTCTGCCCGGCCAGATCGACGCCTCGCCGGAGCCTGCCAAGAAGGAACCTTCCCCCGCGCCGGCTGCCCAACGCTGGCTGCTGCAGCTGGGCGCGTTCCAGCATGAGGACGAGGCCGACAACCTGAAGGCCAAGCTGGCGCTGCTGGGGGTCGAGGCCCGCATCCAGTCGGTGGAACTGCCCGAGAAGGGGCTGATCCACAGGGTCCGCGTGGGCCCCTTCGGCTCCCAGGAAGACATGGAGCGCGTGCGCGCCCAGCTCAAGCAAAACGGCATCAGTGCCACTGTCGTCAAATAAGAAGCCGGGAGAGTCGATGAACTGGAATTTCAAGAAAGCCGCACTGGCGGCAGTGATGGTTGCAACGGCAGGCCTTGCGCAGGCCGCCATTGTGCTGAACAAGGATTACACCGTGCTGGCCAATCCCCAGCCCTCGGCCGCTAAAGGCAAGGTGGAGGTGATCGAGTTCTTCTCCTACACCTGCATTCATTGCTATCACCTGGAGCCCTTCCTCGCCTCCTGGGAAAAACGCCTCCCTGCCGACGTGAGCTTCCGCCGCGAGCAAATCGTGTGGGAGAAGCCGATGGAAGGCTTTGCCCGCCTGTTTGCCACCCTTAACACCACTGGCGCGCAGGCCACTCTGCATCGCCCGGTCTTCGATGCGGTCATGCAGCAGAAGATCAACCTCGGGGATGAAAAGGTGCTGACCGGCTGGCTGAAAGGCCGGCAGGGCATCGATGTGGCGCGCTTTATGCAGGTGTACCAGTCCTTTGGTACCAATGCGCAGGTGACGCGTGCCACCAAGATGACCCGTGATTACGGCATCGAGGGTACGCCGACCATCGTTGTGGCTGGCAAATACGCCACCATGGCTGCTGCGCCCGAGCGGCTGCTGCAGGTAGTTGACGAGCTGATCGTCAAAGCCCGTAAGGAGGGCTTGGCCAAGTAAGCGCCCGGATACGGGCATATACCGCAAAGGCAGCCCGGGCTGCCTTTGTTTTTGACATCAAAAAGAAAAAGGATGGGTTGTGGACGTATTGCTGCTGGCCAAGGCATTGTTGCTGGGGATCGTCGAAGGATTAACCGAGTTTTTTCCCATTTCCAGTACCGGGCATCTGATCGTCGTGGGGGACCTGATCGGGTTCAACAGTGATAGTGGAAAGGTGTTCGAGGTGGTGATCCAGCTCGGGGCTATCCTGGCTGTGCTGTGGGAGTACCGCGCGCGCTTTCTGTCAGCGGCCGCCGGCATCGGCCGCGATCCTCAGGCCAACCGGTTCGTGTTCAACCTGTTCGTGGCCTTTCTCCCTGCCGCCCTGTGCGGTTTCCTGTTCATCAAGGCGATCAAGGCCCATCTTTTCAATGCGCCGAGTGTGGCCATGGCGCTGATCGTCGGCGGGGTGATCCTGCTGATGGTGGAACGCAAGACCTGGGTGGCAAGGGTGCATTCCGTCGACGACATGACCTGGAAAGACGCATTAAAGGTCGGCATTGCCCAGATTGCGGCGCTGGTGCCCGGTACCTCCCGTTCGGGGGCGACCATCATCGGCGGCATGCTCTCAGGGCTGGACCGCAGGACAGCGGCCGAGTTTTCCTTCTTCCTTGCCGTACCGATGATGTTTGCCGCCACCGTCTACGATGTCTACAAGAACTGGGCGCTGTTCTCTTCGGCCGACCTGCCGGTGTTCGCCGTAGGCTTTGCTGCTGCCTTCGTCAGTGCCTTCTTCGCGGTACGCGGACTGATCCGTTACGTCTCCCAGCATACCTTTGAAGCCTTTGGCTGGTACCGCATCGTCTTTGGCGTGCTGATCCTTCTCACCGGCCATTTCGGATGGGTGACGTGGCAGTCGTGACACACCACCGGGTACGGGTGAGCGACCATTGCAAAAAAGATGAAACAAAGTGTTGACGACCCTAGGGGTCATCCGTATAATTCAAATCTCTGAAACGGACGCGGGGTGGAGCAGTCTGGTAGCTCGTCGGGCTCATAACCCGAAGGTCGTAGGTTCGAATCCTGCCCCCGCAACCAGTCCTCTCAGAGCGGTGCCTGGCACCACGAATACAAATCAAGGCCACGCTGATGCGTGGCCTTGATTTTTGCCTGTTTCAGCCTTCAAGTCATCCCGCCTGTCCAGCCTTTGTGCCGGACAGGCTTTTTTTTGCCTTCCTTGCTGGCAAGCCCTGCAACAGCCAATGAAAAACCCCGGCACGCCGGGGTTTCGTCTGAACGAACCGCACCTGCCCTTCAGATGCGGCGCGCCAGCTCTTCTGCCTTGCCCAGGTAGCTGTCAGGAGTCAGCTCGAGCAGGCGGGTCTTCTCCGTCTCCGGGATGTCGAGATTGCGGATGAACGCAGCCAGCGTCTCCCGGGTTACGCCGTCCTTGCCGCGGGTCAGCTCCTTGAGCTGTTCGTAGGGGTTGGGAACGCCGTAGCGGCGCATCACCGTCTGGATCGGTTCGGCCAGGAGTTCCCAAGTGGCATCCAGGTCGCCCAGCAGCGCGGCCGGGTTGGCTTCCAGCTTGTTCAGGCCCTTCAGACAGGCACGCAGCCCCAGCAGGGTGTAACCGAAGCCCACGCCCATGTTACGCAGCACGGTGGAGTCGGTCAGGTCACGCTGCCAGCGCGACACAGGGAGCTTTTCTGCCAGATGGCCGAGGATGGCATTGGCCAAGCCCAGATTGCCCTCAGCATTCTCGAAGTCGATCGGGTTGACCTTGTGGGGCATGGTGGAACTGCCCACCTCACCCGCCACCACGCGCTGCTTGAAGTAACCCAGCGAGATGTACCCCCACACGTCGCGGTTCAGGTCGATCAGGATGGTATTGATGCGCGCCATCGTCTGATAGAGCTCGGCCATGTAGTCGTGCGGTTCGATCTGGATGGTGTACGGGTTGAAGGTGAGTCCCAGTCCCGACACAAAGCGTCCGCACAGGCTCTCCCAGTCCACGGCGGGATAGGCGACGAGATGGGCGTTGTAGTTGCCGACCGCCCCATTGATCTTGCCCAGAATTTCCTGACGGACCAGCTGCTCGCGCTGGCGTTGCAGGCGGTAGACCACGTTGGCCAGCTCTTTGCCCAGCGTGCTGGGCGTGGCGGGTTGGCCGTGCGTGCGGCTCATCATCGGTTGGGCCGCCAGCTCGTGCGCCATGGTCGATAGCTTGCCGATCACCTCGTCGAGCACCGGGAGCAGTACGGTGTTGCGTGCGGTCTTGAGCATCAGCGCATGGCTGAGGTTGTTGATGTCTTCCGACGTGCAGGCGAAGTGGATGAACTCGCTGGCGGCCATCACCTCCGGGTTGCCCGACAGCCGCTCCTTCAACCAGTATTCGATCGCCTTGACGTCGTGGTTGGTGCGCGCTTCGATGGCCTTGACTTCTTCTGCGTGCTCGACGCCGAACTGGGCGACGACATCGTCGATCTCGCGCACGGTGGCGTCTGAGAACGGTTTCACTTCTTCGATGCCGGGCTCTGCGGCCAGCATCTTCAGCCACTCCAGTTCCACCTTGATACGGAATTTCATCAGGCCGTATTCGGAGAACAGCGCGCGCAGCGGCTCGACCTGGCCGGCGTAGCGGCCGTCAAGGGGGGAAAGGGCGGTCAGCGTGGTCAGATTCATCACTCGGTGCTTCCAGGTTGGGCCGGTTGCCCGGCCGGGCTTCTACGAAAAAACGAAAAGGGGGGTCAGTGCCGGGCCAGCCGGTGGGCCAGCCCGTGCGCCAGTCTGTCTGCCGCCTCCGGACAGAACCGGAAGAAGAGTTCGGGTTCGATCATTTCCAGTTCCATGATGGCCAGCTGGCCAGCGTTGTCGCGTACGAGATCCACACGCGCGTACAGCACGTCGAAGGGAACGGCTGCCACGGCGGCCTCGGCAAAACGCGCTTCCTCCGCGGAAGGCGTGTGTTGGTGCACACTGCCGCCGTGGTCGTCCTGCACGCGAAAGTCCCCCTTTTTCGGTGTCTTGCGGATGGCGTGGGTGACCTTGCCATCGATCACCATCAGCGACAATTCGCCGGCCTCCAGCACCTGCGCTTGGAAGGGTTGCAGCATCATTGCTTCCGCCTCGACCAGGTCGCCGAAGGTGCATTCCAGTGTTTCGGTCTCGGTGTGGGCAAAACGATAGGTGTGCCGGGCGGCTCCGGACACCGCCGGCTTGAGGATGAGATCTTCCCAGCCCAGCGCAGCCGTCACGTTCAGCAGCGAACGCGGGTCGCCGCGCTCGACGAAGTACGTGGGGACGGTGTTGATGCCAGACTCTGCCAGGGCGCCCAGATAATGCTTATCGATGTTCCAGCGGATCAGGGCGGCCTCATTGAAGAGCCGTATGCTTCGGCCAACCTTGTCCAGCCAGGGAGAGAACTCGGCGAAGCGGTCGAAGTAGTCCCAAGTGGTGCGGAAGAGGGCAGCGTGGGTGGTGTTCCAGTCGAAGTCCGGGTCGTCCCACGCGCGGCGCGCAGCGCGCAGGCCGGCCCGTTGCAGCGCCTCCAGCACTAGCCGGTCCTCGGTGTGCAGCTGCCGGCTGTACCAGTCGTTTTCGTCCTCGCGCACCCAGCGCCGGTCGGTCAGTACGGTCACATCGTAGGTCATGACATCATCTGCAAGAAAAACGGGCCCATGGCCCGTCTGGTGTCGATCACATTCCCGGCAGCATGCCCTTCATGCCGCGCATCAGCTTGGTGAGGCCGCCTTTGGAAAACTGCTTCATCATCTTCTGCGTCTGCTCGAACTGATTGAGGAGGCGGTTCACTTCCTGCACGGTGACGCCCGACCCCGCCGCGATCCGGCGCTTGCGGCTGGCCTTGATCAGTTCGGGCTTGCGCCGCTCCTCGGGCGTCATGGCATTGATGATGCCCTCAATGCGGCGCATGGCCTTCTCGGCCTCGGCGCCTTGCACCCCCTTGGCCAGCTGGCCGAGTTGACCGGGCATCTTCTCCATCAGGCTGGACATGCCGCCCATGTTCTTCATCTGCTGCATCTGGGCCTTGAAGTCCTCCAGGTCGAAGCCCTTGCCCGACTTGAGCTTCTTGGCCATCTTGGCCGCTTCGGCCTGGTCCAGCCCCTTCTGTACGTCCTCAATCAGCGACAGCACGTCGCCCATGCCAAGGATGCGGCTGGCGATCCGGTCCGGATAGAAGGGTTCCAGACCGGTCAGCTTTTCGCCCACCCCGATGAACTTGATCGGCTTGCCGGTGATGTGGCGCACCGACAGCGCTGCACCGCCGCGGGCGTCGCCGTCCATCTTGGTAAGGATGACGCCGGTCAGCGGCAGGGCCTCGTTGAAGGCCTGGGCGGTGTTCACCGCATCCTGGCCCTGCATCGCATCCACTACAAACAAGGTTTCCACCGGTTGTACCGCGGCATGCAGGGCCTTGATTTCCTCCATCATGGCCTCGTCGATCGCGAGGCGACCGGCGGTGTCCACCATCAGCACGTCAAAGTAATGCCGGCGTGCGTAGTCGATGGCGGCTCGTGCGATGTCCACGGGCTTTTGCTGGCCATCGGAGGGGAACCACTCCACCCCCACCTGCTCGGCCAGCAGGCGCAGCTGTTCGATGGCCGCCGGGCGGTAAACGTCGGCCGAAACCACCAGCACCTTCTTTTTCTGCGTCTCCTTGAGCAGCTTGGAGAGCTTGCCCACGGTCGTGGTCTTGCCCGCACCCTGCAGGCCAGCCATCAGCACTACAGCAGGCGGAACGGCCGACAGGTTGAGCGCGTCGTTCTTCTCGCCCATCAGGCGCGTCAGTTCGTCGTTCACCACGCCGATCAGTGCCTGCCCCGGCGTGAGGCTGCCCATGACTTCCTGGCCGAGGGCGCGCTCCTTCACCTGGCTGATGAATGCCTTCACCACCGGCAGGGCCACGTCGGCTTCGAGCAGCGCCATGCGCACCTCGCGCATGGCGTCCTGGATGTTGGTTTCGGTCAGCCGCGCCTGGCCGCGCAGCTCTTTGATCACGCCCGAGAGGCGTGAGGTCAGGTTGTCAAGCATGTAGGCACCTTTACTGTCTGCCAACGGAATACAGGTTGGTGTAGACTTTTAAGCCTCGCATTTTACACGACCCACCGGGTGCGCGCCCGGCGTTGACAGCAATTCATCCATGACTGCACCTCTTGTCGTTCTCTCCCTCGCCCTGATGCTGGTGTATGCCACGCTGTCGCTGCACTACGTCGGGCACTGGCGCGGTCGCGGCCTGCTGCCGCGTCACCCGCGGCGCGAACATACGCTGCTCGGCTTCGTGTTGCTGGTGCATGCCTTCGCGGTGCTTTCCCCCTTGGCCGAAGGGCCTTGGGTGTCGCTCGGCGTGGGGCGCACGCTGGCCGTGGTGGCGTGGCTGATGCTCCTCATCTACTGGACGTGCGGATTCTTTTATCGGGTGGAAGGGTTGCAGCTCTTCATGATGCCCTTCGCCATCGTGACCCTGGCCTTCGCCATGGTGTTCCCCGGTAGCCACGTGGTGCACGACCTGTCCAATCCGGCGTTTGCGCTGCACATCCTGGTATCGATGGTGGCCTACAGCCTGTTCGCGATCGCAGCCATGGTCGCCATCCTGATGCTGATCCTGGACAAGGCGCTGCATCGCAAGCAGACGCTGGCATTGGCGCGTCACCTGCCGCCGCTGCTCTCGCTGGAGCGGATGATGTTCCAGATCCTCATGGTGGGCTTTCTCCTGCTGACGGTGTCTCTGCTGTCGGGCGTGGTGTTCTCCGAAGAGGTCTTCGGCCAACCTGCGGCGCTGACACACAAGACCGTGTTCGCCGTGGTGTCGTGGCTGATTTTCGGTGCGCTGCTGGCGGGGCGGCAATTCAAAGGCTGGCGCGGCAAGCTCGCGGTGCGCTGGGCACTCTCGGGATTTGGCTTCTTGTTGCTTGCCTACATCGGCAGCAAGGTAGTGCTGGAGTTGGTCTTGCAAAAATAATAATTAAACGTCATATTTTCGTGGCCACCCTTTCTTTCACTCTTGAAATGGAGGTCACATGATCAAGACCCTGCTCGCGTCGATGGCCGCCGGCCTGCTCCTGGCCACGTCCGCCTTCGCCGCCGTCAATCTCAACACCGCCAGCCAGGCGGAGTTGGAAACCCTCAACGGCATCGGCCCGGTCAAGGCCAAGGCCATTCTCGAATACCGCACCAAGCACGGCGCCTTCAAGTCGGTGGACGACCTGAAGAATGTGTCGGGCTTCGGTGACAAGACCGTGGAGAAGTTGCGCAAGGAAGTGGTAGTAGGGAGTGCAGCCAAGCCGGCCGCACAGAAGCCCGCCCCGGCCGCTGCCAAGCCTGCTGCAGCGGTCAAACCCTGAGCCGCTTACCTTCATCAAATTGAAAGCCCTGTCCGGTGTCGCCGGCCAGGGCTTTCTTGTTTCAGGGGGCCGGGCGACCGAAGAGCGCCAATGCCCGGGTACGCTGCTCGGCGTGATCCACGATCGGCCGGGGATAGTGCTGGCCCAGCCGGAAGCCGGCAGGCAGGGCGCGTGCCAACCAAGGGGCGTGGATGGCCTGATCGTCCAGCCCGGCCAGCTCCGGCACATAGCGACGGATGAATCGTCCGGTGGGGTCGAAGGTCCGTGACTGGGTTACCGGGTTGAAAATCCGGAAATAGGGCTGGGCATCGCAACCGGTCGAGGCCGCCCACTGCCAGCCACCATTGTTGGCCGCCAGGTCGTAATCGAGCAGATGTGCAGCAAAGTAGCGTTCACCCCAGCGCCAATCGACCAGCAAGTCCTTGACGAGAAAGCTCGCCGCCACCATCCGCAGCCGGTTGTGCATGTAGCCGGTCTGGTTCAGTTGGCGCATGGCCGCATCCACCAGCGGATAGCCTGTGCGCCCCTCGCGCCAGGCCGCAAACCATTCAGGGTTGTTTTCAAACGAGAGGGCACGGTACTCCGGCCGGAAGCTTTCTTCCGCCACCTGCGGGAAATGCCACAGCAACTGCTGGTAGAACTCCCGCCAGATCAGTTCCGACAGCCAGGTGGCTGCACCTTCCGAGCCATTCTCCCAGGCAAGACGTGCCAATTCGCGTACGGAAACGGTGCCAAAACGCAAATGAGGAGAGAGATAGGACGGCCCCTTGATGGCGGGATAATCCCGCTGCGTCTTGTAACGGTCCATACGGAGCAGGAAATCGGCCACCAGGGCTTCGGCGCCCGCTGCGCCTGTCTTCACGTGCAGCGTCTCCCAGTCCACACGGGCGAACCCCAGGCTTTCCAGCGAGGGGAGCGGCAAAGGGGGCAAAGGCTGCAGACGCGCCCGGGCAAGATCGACCGCATGCGGGCTCAGGTCTCCTGCCGTCAGCCGTGCCAGCCAAGCCTTCTTGTAAGGGGTGAACACGGTGAAGGGCTTGCCGGTGCGCGTTAGGATCTCATCTGTTTCAAACACCACCTGATCCTTGACCAGAGTGAGGGTGCAGCCGGCTTCGGCCAAGCGCGCGCCCACCAGCGCATCGCGGCTGCGTGCCCCCGGCTCATAGTCTCGCGCTGCCACCACTTCCTGAGCGCCAAGACGCCTTGCCAAGGCGGGCAGGGCCTCCTCAGCATGGCCACTGACGCTGACAAGCTCGCTGCCGCAAGCACGCAGCGCACTCTGGATCTCTTCCAGAGCCCGGTAGAAGAAGTCCACGCGCCGGTCTGTTTCCGGCAGGCCGTGCAGGATGGCCTCATCAAAAAGAAAGACGCACACGACCGGACGGTTCGTCTTGAGAGCGTGCGCCAGGGCGTGATGGTCGTGCAGGCGCAGGTCACGTCGCAACCAGCACAGGGTGGTCGGCGTAGAAAGGCAAGGAAGGTGTTCCATGCTGGGGGTTATCTTCTCGAAGCAGGGCGTGGATTGTGGCACTGAACAAGGAAAAGGCGGGCGGTTTGCTGGGCTTGTTCAAGGGCTGTTTTGACTTTTATGCAACACTTTTACCCTTCTGAAGCGTATGTGTTGCAAACAGACAACAAAACCGACGTTTTCATATCTCTTTATATAACAAAGACTTAGCTTTTTTTGTTGCAAAAACTCTTCAGGCGGCCGCAAGGCGCTGCCGCCCGGTTTTGTATTTCCACAACGTCGGATTTATAGTCCGCTCAGAATCGTCAGACCACATGGCGATCCCAGATGCCCGGCCCGTTCGGCTTCAATCGGTCGGAATCGGGCTCTCACTTGAATGACTTGAAAGGATATAGCGATGAACAAGAAGCTGATCGCTCTGGCTGTAGCTGCTGCTGCTATCCCGACTCTGTCGCTGGCAGACGTTGTAATCTACGGCAAGATCAAAGCCGGTGTTGAAAACACCAAAGTTGGCGAAGCTGGTTCCAACAACCTGGTTGAAGACTACGGTTCCCGTATCGGCTTCAAGGGCACCGAAGACCTGGGCAACGGCCTGAAGGCCCTGTGGCAGGTTGAGTCCAAGATCGCTGTGGACAGCGGCGAAGGCACCTCGTTCGGCACCCGTCAGTCGTTCCTGGGTATGGAAGGTAGCTTCGGTAAGGTCCGTCTGGGTTACATCAACAACTCCCTGAACGACCTGGGCCTGATCGACCTGTGGGAATACAACTCCGACGCTCAAGGTCTGAGCCTGTTCACCCGTACTGGTTACCGTCTGGCTAACTCCGTTCGCTACGACAGCCCGGACTTCGGCGGCGTGAAGTTCAACGTTGGTCACGGTGTTGACGAAGAGCGCAACGACGGCAACAACCGTCACACCACCTACGCTGGCATCGACTACAACGCCAACGGTATCTTCGCTTCGTACGCCTACCAGCGCAACGCTGACCAGTACGGCGACAACAAAACTGGCCAAGTACACCGCGTAGAAGCCGGCTACGATGCCAACAACCTGTTCGTGGGCCTGGGCTACCAGCAAACCAAGGGTGACTTCGGCTGGCTGGGTGCTGATGAAGTTAAGACCCGCGAAGCGGCTCTGACCGTTGGTTACACCATGGGTGCCTTCACGCCGAAGTTCTCCCTGGCCAAAGGCTGGAACATGAAGGAAATTGGTGGCGACACCATCGACAACAGCGACTACAAACAGTACGTGGTTGGTGTTGACTACGCCTTCTCCAAGCGTACCGTTGGTCAGCTGTCCTACGGCAAGCTGAACTTCGACGGCAAAGACGACGACGTTCGTACCGTTGGCTTCAACGTAGTACACTCCTTCTAATCAGTTTCCGGACTGATCTGAATGAAAGCCGCCGCAAGGCGGCTTTTTCATTTTCTAGGGGCCTCTTCTCGCCTCATGCAAGAGGGCACAAAGGCATATGGGCCAGCGCCCTGTTCGGCCGTATAATGGCTGCGGCATGACGTACGCAAGCGGTGACGTTCGCCTTTCCTCTTACATCTTTCGGAGTTGTCGTTCCTCGCATGGATACCTTGTCGGCGGTCTCCGGGTTGGGCCGGGCCCTGGTCCAGAACAATGCCTTGCTGCTGCCGGATGCAGAGGCCATTCAGCGGCAGGCTCAGGCAGCCAATCTGAGTTTTGTCGAGCAACTGGTGCTGAGCAAGAAGATGACGGCACTGGAAGTGGCGCTGTTTGCGTCACGCCTGTTCGGTTTCCCCTTGCTGGATCTGAATGCGATCGACCCCGAGCAACTACCCAAGGGTCTGATCGACGAGGAACTGGTCAGCAGTCGACGCCTGATTCCGCTCTTCAAACGCAGTAATCGCTTGTTTATCGGCACCTCCGACCCCACGCAGACTTCGGCGTTTCATGCCATCACCTTCAAGACGGGGCTGTCGATCGAAGTCGTGATCGTAGAGGATGACAAACTCTCCAAGGTGGTGGAGCGGTATCGGCAGGAGGCTACCTCGGCCATCCGGGAGCTGGACAACGAAGACTTCGGTGAGCTGGAGTTTGCCAATCCTGACGAGGAGCCGGCTGGCGAAACGCTGCAGAGCGAGGTGGAAGATGCGCCCGTCGTCAAGTTCATCCACAAGGTGCTGCTGGATGCGGTGAACGGCGGCGCTTCCGATATCCATTTTGAGCCCTACGAGAAGTTCTACCGCATCCGTTATCGGGTGGACGGAGAACTCAAGGAAGTGGCCCAGCCGCCGCTCCTGCTGAAGGACAAGATCGCTTCACGTATCAAGGTCATCTCCCGGCTGGACATCTCGGAAAAGCGGGTACCACAGGACGGTCGCCTGAAGCTGGTGTTGTCCAAACATCGCGCTATCGATTTCCGGGTGAGCACGCTGCCGACGCTGTACGGCGAGAAGATCGTGATGCGGATTCTGGATCAGTCCGCTGCCACGCTGGACATCGACCAACTTGGCTTTGAGCCCGAACAGAAGACCCTGCTGATGGAGGCGATCCAGCGCCCCTATGGCATGGTGCTGGTTACCGGCCCGACGGGTAGCGGCAAGACGGTGTCGCTCTATACCTGTCTTAACATCCTCAACAAGCCCAACATCAATATCTCGACGGCGGAAGATCCGGTGGAAATCAACCTGCCGGGCATCAACCAGGTCAACGTGAACGAACGGGCTGGGCTGACCTTCGCCTCGGCATTGAAGGCGTTTCTGCGACAGGATCCTGATGTGATCATGGTGGGGGAAATCCGGGACTTCGAGACGGCGGACATCTCCATCAAGGCGGCCCAGACGGGGCATATGGTGTTTTCCACCCTGCACACCAATAACGCCCCGGCCACACTGACACGTCTGCTCAACATGGGGGTCGCGCCATTCAACGTGGCCAGTTCGGTTTTGTTGATCATGGCCCAACGCCTGGCCCGCAAACTGTGCAACCATTGCAAGGCACCAGTGGACATCCCGCGGGAGGCGCTGCTGCGCGCAGGCTTTTCAGAGGCGCAGCTCGATGGCAGCTGGCAGCCCTATGGACCCGTGGGCTGCGGTGAATGCCGTGATACCGGTTACCGAGGACGGGTGGGGTTGTACGAGGTGATGCCCATCACGGAAGCCATGACTCGCCTGATCATGCAGAACGGAACGGCAGTGGACATCCAAGACCTGGCACTGCGCGAAGGCATGATCGATCTGCGTCATGCCGGTCTCATCAAGGTGCGACATGGCATCACTTCGCTGGCTGAGGTGGTGGCCGTCACCAATGACTGACAGGGCAGGCAACCCCGAACAGGGCGAAGAAAGACGGTTGGAACAACATGGCGACGTCGAACAAGAAAAATGAGCGGGCTCCCGGCTATATCTGGGAGTGGGAAGGCAAGGACCGCGCAGGCAAGGTGATCCGGGGCGAAATGCGTGCGGAAACCGAGGCTGTGGCCAAGACCCAGCTGCGCCGTCAGGGCATCACTGTCGTCAAGGTCAAGCGCCGCAGGGGGTTTGGGCGACGGATCACTGAGAAGGACATCACCCTGTTCACGCGACAGCTTTCCACCATGATGCGTGCAGGTGTTCCCTTGCTGCAGGCTTTCGACATCGCCGCCAAGGGGCATGGCAATCCGGCGGTGACGCGGATGCTGCTGGAAGTGCGGGCGGACGTGGAGGCGGGCTCCAGCCTTGCCGAGGCCTTCAGCAAGCGCCCGGTCTATTTCGACAAGCTGTTCGTCAACATCATCGCGGCCGGCGAAACCGGGGGCGTGCTCGATTCCCTGCTGGACAAGCTGGCCACCTACAAGGAAAAGGTGATGGCGGTGAAGGGAAAGATTAAATCCGCCATGATCTACCCCACTGCCATCATCGCCACGGCCTTCATCATTACGGCGGTGATCATGATTTACGTGATTCCCGCCTTCAAGGAGCTTTTTTCCAGCTTCGGCGCAGACCTGCCGGCCCCAACGCTGGTAGTGATCTGGCTGTCGGACCTGTTCGTGAACTACTGGTGGCTGATCTTCGGCGGGCTGATCGGGGGCATCGTGGCCATCGTTACCCTGTTCAAACGTAGCCCGGCGCTGCGTGAAAAAATGGATGCCCTGATACTGCGGCTGCCGGTGCTGGGCGACATCGTGCGCAAGGCGACCATTGCCCGCTGGGCCCGGACCCTGTCCACGCTGTTCACGGCCGGCGTGCCCTTGGTGGAAGCGCTCGACTCGGTCGGCGGGGCCTCGGGCAACCAGGTGTATGCCGAGGCTACCAAGCAGGTGCAGAGTGATGTCAGCGCCGGCTCCAGTCTCAGCTTCTCGATGCAGCGTACCGACCTGTTCCCCAACATGGTGCTGCAGATGACGTCGATTGGCGAGGAGTCGGGCTCGCTCGACAGCATGCTCGACAAGGTGGCCGACTTTTATGAGGAAGAAGTCGACAACGCGGTGGCTGCCCTGTCCAGTCTGCTCGAGCCCCTGATCATGATTATCTTGGGTGTGCTGATCGGCGGGCTGGTGATCGCCATGTACATGCCAATCTTCAAGATGGGGCAGGTGGTGGGCTGATGGCGGAACTGCTTGCGCTCCTTTCGGCCAACCCCTCCGTTTTCGTGGTGCTGGCCCTGATGCTGGGGTTGGTGATCGGCAGCTTTCTGAATGTGGTCATCCACCGGGTGCCCAGGATGCTGGAAGCGCACTGGCGCATGGAATGTGCCGCCTATGGCATGGGAGACGCCCCTGCCTCGGGGGCTGCCTACTCCTTGTGGACGCCCAGATCGGCCTGCCCAGCTTGCGGTAGCGCCATCCGTCCCTGGCACAACATCCCTCTGGCTGGCTTTGCAGTGTTGCGTGGCCGGTGTGCTGCATGTCGGGCACCCATTAGCTGGCGCTACCCCATGGTGGAGGCCCTCACGGGTGGCCTGTTTGCCTTGCTGGCTTACCATTACGGGGCCGGAATCGCTTTTGTCGGTTATGCCGCTTTCACCGCCTTCCTGATTGCGCTGGCTTTCATTGATGCCGACACCCACCTTCTCCCAGATAACCTGACGCTGCCGCTCCTCTGGCTGGGGCTGGCCTTCAACCTCTACACCGGGCGCGTTCCACTGGAAGATGCCGTGCTGGGCGCCATGCTGGGCTACGGCCTCCTGTGGAGCGTGTACTGGGCCTTCCGTCTGGCCACCGGCAAGGAGGGCATGGGTTACGGGGATTTCAAACTGCTGGCGGCATTGGGGGCCTGGCTGGGCTGGGTGCAGGTGCCCCTTATCATTCTCTTGTCTTCGGTGGTGGGGGCAGTATTTGGGGTCGCGCTGATCCTCATGGCGCGGCACGGTCGTGGACAGCCGCTGCCGTTCGGCCCCTATCTGGCCGTGGCCGGTTGGGTGGCCCTGCTGTGGGGGTCGCCGTTTCTTGCATGGTATCTGCATGGCTAAACCAGACATTCCCGTGATCGGGCTCACCGGTGGTATCGGTTCGGGCAAGAGCGCGGTGGCAGACCGCTTTGCCGCGCATGGGATACCGGTGGTGGATACCGATCAGATTGCCCATGACTTGACCGGGCCGGACGGTGCGGCGATGCCGGCCATCCTCCAGGCCTTCGGCCCCGGGGTGCAGTCCGCCAATGGGGCACTGGACCGAACCGTCATGCGCCAGCGGGTGTTTGCGGATCCCGCGGTCCGTAAGGTCCTGGAAGCCATTTTGCATCCAATGATTCGTCAGGCAAGTTTCGAAGCGCTCTCACAGTCCGGAGGACCCTACCGCGTGCTGGTAGTGCCCCTCCTGTTCGAAACCGGTCATTATCAGCCTTGGCTGGCGCGCACGCTGGTGGTCGATTGCGACGAGGCTCTGCAGAAGGAGCGAGTGATGCGGCGCAACGGATTGAGCCAAGAAGCTGTCGCAGCCATCATGGCGGCACAACTGCCGAGAGCGGAGCGCCTGGCGCGGGCGGACGATGTCATCGTCAATAACGGCGCGCTGGAGGAACTCATGCTTCAAGTGGACGACAAACACCATTATTATCTAGCGAACTTCGCCAAGACCCCGCAATAAGGCTGGTCAACCAGCCACCAGACAGGGCAGATCTGCTGTGATCAGTTTCGAATTTCCCGTCACCGAGCGCACCCGCAGTTTGCTGCGGCTCGAGCAGCTGTATGCCCGGCTTGATTTCTTCATTGCCCGTGATCACCCCTTCGAACACCATGCGGCTCTGCTCGTGCTGTTCGAGCTGATGGAAACGGCCTCGCGTGCCGACCTCAAGGCGGATCTCCTGCAGGAGCTGGAGCGCCAAAAGCAGGTGCTGGAGGGTTGGCGCAACAATCCGGAAGTAGCCGAGGACACGCTCGAAGGCGTGCTGGAAGACATTGAGCGCACTACCCTGGGTCTGCTGGACCTGACGGGCAAGTTCGGTCAGCACCTGCGGGAAAACGAATGGCTGATGGCGATCAAGCAGCGCGCAGGCATTCCCGGGGGTACCTGCCAGTTTGACCTGCCCTCCTACTATCTATGGCAGCAGAAACCTGCGGAGGCGCGCCGGTGCGATCTGACACGCTGGGTGGCCCCATTGCGCCCCACGGCCGAAGCGTCCCGCATCCTGCTCAAGCTGCTGCGTGACAGTGGCAAGACACATAGTTATGTGGCGCGCCATGGCAGCTTCCAGCAGATGTCAGGTGGGAAGCTGGTACAGCTGATCCGCGTAGGCTACGACGAGACCTTGGGCGTGTTGCCTGAGCTTTCGGCCAACAAGTACGCGCTCAACATCCGTTTCATCAGCGCCGTGACCGGCGAAACCCGGCCCCGCCAGACCGAGCTGGATGTCGAGTTTGCCCTGACCAGTTGCAAGTTCTGAGGCCTGGCCTCCTTTACTCCGACATGACATCCTCCTCTCCTGCCGCAACCGTTGTCGCCTGCCCGATCTGCCGCACGCCGGTCGAATGGGGGGCGCACAGTCCTTACCGCCCCTTCTGCAGCGAGCGGTGCAAGCTGATCGACCTTGGCCAGTGGGCCGAGGAGCGCTACCGTGTGGCGGCTTCGGGTGACGAGCCCCCCAGCGAAGGGCCGGGTACGCACTAGTCCTTGCACTTGCAAGAGGCAGTAAAAACGCCCCGCTCATGCGGGGCGTTCTGGCTGTATGGGAGGTCGCTCAGATACGCGCGATAGCTGCCCCTTGGGCAAAGTAGCTGCGCACCCCGCCCAAGATCGCCTTGGCCACATCCTGCTGGAACCCACTATCGACCAGGCGCCTTTCTTCCTCCGGATTGCTGATGAAGGCCGTTTCCACCAGGATGGAGGGGATGTCCGGCGCCTTCAGCACTGCAAATCCTGCCTGCTCCACCCGCTCCTTGTGCAGTTTGTTGAGGTCGCCCAGCTGTCCCAGCACGGCTTTGCCCAGCTTCAGGCTGTCGTTGATGGTAGCCGTCTGTGTCAGGTCCAGCAGGGTGTGGGCTAGGTAGCGGTCCTTGGTGTCGATCTTGACCCCGCCGATCAGGTCGGCCGCGTTCTGTGTCTGCGCCAGATATTTGGCTGCCGTGCTGGTGGCCCCCTTTTCGGACAGTGCGAAAACCGAAGATCCGCGGGCCGTAGGGGTGATGAAGGCATCGGCATGCAGCGAGATGAACAGGTCGGCATTGAGCTTGCGTGCCTTGGCTACGCGCACGCCCAGCGGGATAAACACGTCTTCCTCCCGCGTCATGAAGGCACGCATGTTGCGCTCGCCGTCGATCAGACGCTTGAGCTGCTTGCCGATGCGCAGTACCACATCCTTCTCCTGTACGCCGGACGGACCGATGGCGCCCGGGTCCTCGCCGCCGTGCCCCGGGTCTAGCATGATGACCAGCGGCCGCTGCTGTCCGGGGCGGCCGCGCGGACGGGCAGGGGGCTCGGGCAGACGGTCGATGGTGCCCTTGTTGTAGTCTTCGAGCAGGCTGAGCAAGGGGTCGTTCTGGGGCGCTGCGGGGAAGAGGTCGACCACCAGCCGATGCCGGTATTCAGCCACCGGAGGCAGGGTGAAGACCTGGGGCTTGATGTCGGACTTGAGATCCAGTACCACGCGGACCGTGTCGCTATTGAACTGGCCAGCGCGGGCCGAACGGATGAAGGGGTCAGCCTGCTGGATCTGGCTGCCGATATCCTTCAGGATGCCATTGATCTGTACGCCCTCGATGTCCACCACCAGGCGTGAGGGGTCACTCATGAGGAAGTGCCTGAACTTCAGGCTGTCGCTGGCCTCGAGTGTCAGGCGGGTATAGGTGGATGAAGGCCAGACGCGCAGCGCCACTACCTGGTTGGCCGCAGCAAACCCGGCCCGGCTCACCGACAGGAGAATGGTGGCGGCGGCCGCGCCGATCAGCCGACGGCGGGAGGGGTCGAAATCGTGCGAAGACATGCTGTTCCTGTGGGCGTGCCGGCGGTCAGGCAATAATGACGGCCTGTGCCTTCTACGGTCAATTGCAAAGTCAGGTCTGCCGGAGGCAGTGCGCCGGCGGCCTTCTCCGGCCATTCCACGATGCAGAGGGTGTCCGGGCCGAAGTAGTCGCGAAACCCGGCGTCCTCCCACTCCATCGGGTCACCGAAACGGTAGAGGTCGAAATGATGGAGCGTCAGCACCGGGGTCGGCGTGTAAGTTTCGACAAGAGTATAGGTCGGGCTCTTCACACGGCCAATATGTCCCAGACCATTGAGCAGCCCACGGGTGAAGGTGGTCTTGCCCGCCCCCAGGTCCCCCAGAAGATAGATTACTCCGCCTGACGGCAGGTGTCGGGCCACTGTTGCACCCAAGGCAAGCGTGGCCTGCTCGTCCTTCAGGTAACCGTCCACAACGCTGTTATCATCGCCCCCCATGACCCTACCTCGTTCCGAAAACGCGAATTATCGCGAATTGGCCCGGCAAATCAAAGACTGGGCGCGGGAAGACGGCTTCGCCGATGCCCGGATCAGCCGGGCTGCCCTGCCGCCCGAGGCCGAACAGCGCCTGGCGCGCTGGCTGGAGAAGGGCTATCACGGCGAAATGGACTACATGGCCCGGCATGGGGCGCTGCGGTTGCGCCCGGCAGAATTGGTGCCAGGCACCCTGTCGGTGATTTCAGTGCGTATGAACTACTGGCCCGCAGAGGCGGCACCGGCCGAAGCGGTGCTGGCGGACGGCAGCCGGGCCTATATCTCGCGGTATGCCTTGGGGCGGGACTATCACAAGGTCTTGCGCAACCGGTTACAGAGGTTGGCCGAAAAGGTGACGCAGGCGGTGGGCCAGCATGGTTATCGGGTGTTCACCGACAGTGCGCCGGTGGCGGAAGTGGCGCTGGCCGCCCAGGCCGGAATGGGGTGGCGGGGCAAGCACACGCTGCTGCTCAACCGCTCCGAAGGGTCGCTGTTTTTCCTGGGAGAAATTCTCACCGACCTGCCGTTGCCGGAAGACGCCTCCGAGGCGGGTCACTGTGGCCGTTGCACCCGCTGCATCGAGGTTTGCCCTACCGGAGCGATTGTCGCGCCCTACGAGGTGGATGCACGGCGTTGTATCTCGTATCTCACCATAGAGCTGAAGGGCCCGATCCCGGAGCCCTTGCGGCCCTTGATCGGCAACAGAGTGTACGGATGCGACGACTGCCAGCTGGTATGCCCGTGGAACCGGTTTGCCGTGCCGACCAGGGAGGGAGACTTCGCGGTCAGACATGGGCTGGACAACAGCACCTTGGCCGAACTTTTCACTTGGACTGAGGAAACCTTCCGCCTGCGGATGGCGGGCAGCCCCATCTGGCGCATCGGCTACGAGAAATGGCTGTCCAACCTCGCCATCGGGCTGGGAAATGCACCCTCCACCCCGGAAGTATTGGCCGCCCTAGCCTTGCGACGCAACCATCCGTCCGCGCTGGTACGGGAGCACGTGGCCTGGGCACTTGCCCGGCATGACCGAAGGGGAAAAGAAGGCGCAGCCGGCTGAACAGCCGCGCCTACCCATCAAGCGTCCAGGAGCGGCTTGGTGAAGTGAAACGAACTGATGGTGAAGCCCTGACGGAAGTAGAGCTTGTGCGCCTGCGTGCGCCAGGTTCCCGAGTCGAGGACCAGATAGCGGCATCCGTTCACACGCGCTAGCGTCTCGCACTGCTCCAGAAGCTGGCTGCCCACCCCCATGGAGCGCTGTGCCTCATCGGTGACGAGGTCGTCGATGTAAAGGCGCAGGTCCTCGTAGGTGTTTTCATACACGCGGTAGAGCGCCAGGCCTGCCACCTTCCCATCGGGCAGGCAGGCCACCACCATCCGTGCCCCGTAGCCGAAAATGCGTTGCATTTTTTCGACATAGGCGGCCTCGGTAGCAGGCAGGCCCGGGCGCAGCTGCCGATGGACCGGCAGGGCTGCAGCCAGGAGATCCGGCCTGGCCACCTGACCAGCGGCATCGGTCACGGCGCAAAGGGTCAGCGCACTCATGCCGAAGCAGGACGCGAGGGGGCGATTACCAGCGACTCGCCTTCGAGCACCACCTTGCCGGCTACCAGACACTCGGTGGCGAACTTCACACGCTTCTTGTCGGCGTCCATTTCGATGACGCGGGCGCGGGCCGTGACGGTGTCGCCGATGCGCACCGGTGCCTTGAAACGGGTGGACTGCGAAAGGTAGATGGTGCCTTCGCCCGGCAGGCGAGTGCCCACCACGGTGGAGATCAGCCCCGCCGTCAGCATGCCGTGAGCGATACGGGTTTTGAAGGGGGTGCCCTCGGCATACTCCTGGTTCAGGTGGACCGGGTTGTTGTCCCCGGTAACCGCCGAGAACAGCAGAATGTCTGCTTCCGTAATGGTTTTGGCGTATTCGGCGCTGTCGCCGATCTGGATATCTTCGAAATAGACAGTCAAGGCTTTCTCCTTCGTATGACGGCGAAATGCTGCAGTGCATTGTGTCACGCTTTACCCCAAATGCAAATTGTAGGGAAATGCCGTACTATTGCCGACAGGCGTTGCATTTGAGCGACGCGGCACACGCCGGTTTCCAACCAAACGCTCGTTTGAAAACGAGCTTGCGGCATAATCGGAAAGCACTTCCTAGCCGCCGAATTTCGACCAACCAGAGAGCGCTTTCGCTGGAGGAATATGAAAGTTCTAGTCGCTGTGAAACGCGTTGTGGATTACAACGTGAAGGTTCGCGTTAAGGCCGATGGTAGCGATGTCGATATCGCCAACGTGAAGATGTCGATGAACCCGTTCGACGAGATCGCTGTGGAAGAGGCTGTCCGCCTGAAGGAAGCCGGCAAGGCCACCGAGATTGTCGCCGTATCCATGGGCGTGAAGCAGTGCGAGGAAACCCTGCGCACCGCGCTGGCCATGGGGGCCGACCGGGCCATCCTGGTGGAAACCGACGCCGAGCTCCAGCCGCTGGCCGTGGCCAAGCTGCTCAAGGAAGTGGTGGCCAAGGAACAGCCGCAACTGGTGATCGTGGGCAAGCAGGCCATTGATGACGATTCCAACCAGACTGGCCAGATGCTGTCCGCTTTGCTGGGCTGGGCGCAAGGCACCTTCGCCTCCAAGGTGGACTTGGCTGACGCTAGCGTTGACGTGACCCGCGAAGTGGATGGCGGCCTGGAGACGGTCAAACTCAAGCTGCCGGCCGTGGTAACCACTGACCTGCGCCTGAACGAGCCCCGCTATGTAAAGCTGCCCAACATCATGGCGGCCAAGAAGAAACCGCTGGACAAGACCACGCCTGCCGATCTGGGTGTGGACGTGACGCCGCGTCTGAAGACGCTGAAGGTCGCCGAGCCCGCCAAGCGCTCGGCAGGCGTAAAGGTGGCAAGCGCTGCCGAACTCGTGGCCAAACTGAAGAACGAAGCAAAGGTGCTGTGACATGGCAATTCTCGTTATCGCTGAACACGACAACCAGAGCCTGAAGGCAGGCACCCTGAATACCGTGAGCGCCGCCCAGAAGATTGGTGGCGACATCCATGTGCTCGTGGCGGGGCAGAATGCCGGTGCCGCAGCCGAGGCGGCCAAGGGCATCGCAGGTGTGGCCAAGGTACTGGTGGCGGATGCCGCAGAATATGCGCACGGCCTTGCCGAAAACCTCGCCGCCCTGATCGTGGGGCTGGCCCGCAGCTACAGCCATGTGCTGGCGCCGGCCTCCACCTACGGCAAAAACGTGCTGCCGCGCGTGGCGGCACTGCTGGATGTAGCGCAGATCTCCGAGATTACCGCCATCGAGTCGGCCGACACATTCGTGCGGCCGATTTATGCCGGTAACGTGATGGCTACCGTGCAGTCCTCCGACTCGGTGAAAGTGATTACCGTGCGGACCACTGCCTTCGAAGCCGCCGCGACCGGTGGGTCTGCCGTGATCGAGAATGTGGACGCTGCCGGCGACGCCGGACTCTCCACTTTCGTCGGACAGGAGCTGACCAAGTCTGACCGTCCGGAGCTGGGTGCCGCCAAGATCATCGTTTCTGGTGGCCGAGCCCTCGGCTCGGAAGAGCAGTTCAAGGCCGTCATCGAGCCTTTGGCCGACAAGCTGGGCGCCGCCGTAGGGGCCTCGCGCGCTGCAGTGGATGCCGGTTACGCTCCCAACGACTACCAGGTCGGCCAGACCGGCAAGGTGGTGGCCCCGCAGTTGTACCTGGCGGTGGGCATCTCGGGTGCGATCCAGCACCTGGCCGGCATGAAGGATTCCAAGGTGATCGTTGCCATCAACAAGGACGAAGAAGCCCCCATCTTCCAGGTGGCGGATTACGGCCTGGTGGGCGACCTCTTTACCGTGGTGCCCGAACTGATGGCCGAACTGTCGAAGTAAGTCTTCGTCAGCCAGAACGATAACGATCAGAAAGCCGGCCACGACCGGCTCGTCGGGAGGAGTGCAGCATGCGCCGCGGTGCATGCTGCCGGCCTGCTGGCGGGCGCGTGGCCGGTTTTTTCATGAACGCGATATACACGACACAAAGGAAGAGGTTAAGCATGATCTACAACGCACCGGTCAAGGACATCCGCTTCGCGTTGAATGCCCTGGCCGACCTGCCGGCCATCTGCGCCCTGCCGGGCAACGAGGAC
This sequence comes from Gulbenkiania mobilis, assembly GCA_004346645.1. GTDB lineage: Bacteria > Pseudomonadota > Gammaproteobacteria > Burkholderiales > Chromobacteriaceae > Gulbenkiania > Gulbenkiania mobilis. Next base: position 337,000 of record SMDA01000003.1, on the reverse strand, counting down.
TGCACGGTCGAGCTGGTGGATGCCATCCTGGAAGAGGCGGCCAAGTTCGCCGAAGGCGTGCTGGCGCCCACCAACCGGGCGGGCGACGCAGGCGCCAAATGGTCCCCGGATTTCTCGGTCCGGTCTCCGGAAGGATTCAAGGAGGCTTGGCAGCAGTATGTGGAGGCCGGCTGGGCTGGGCTGCGCGCACCGGCGGAGTTCGGCGGCCAAGGGCTACCGGCGCTGGTGTCGACCGCGGCCGAGGAAATGTGGTGTTCGGCCAACCTGGCTTTCTCCCTGGCGCCGCTGCTGACGCTGGGTGCAGTGGAAGCGATCCATCACCACGCCAGTGAGGCGCTCAAGGCGATTTACCTGCCGCGGATGTCCACGGGCGAGTGGACCGGCACGATGAATCTGACCGAGCCGCAGGCCGGTTCCGACCTGGCACAGGTGCGCTCGCGCGCGGTTCCGGCCGAGGACGGCAGCTACCGCATCACCGGGCAGAAGATCTTCATCACCTGGGGCGAGCATGACCTTGCCGACAACATCGTTCACCTGGTGCTGGCCCGCCTGCCGGATGCACCGGCCGGGGTGAAGGGCATCTCGCTCTTCATCGTGCCCAAGTTCCTGGTAAACGCGGATGGCAGCCTCGGCGCCCGCAATGACGTACGCTGCGTTTCGCTCGAGCACAAACTGGGCATCCATGGCAGCCCCACCGCAGTGATGAGCTTCGGCGACGAAGGCGGCGCGGTGGGCTATCTCGTCGGCGAGCCCAACAAAGGGCTCAACTATATGTTCACGATGATGAACCATGCCCGTCTGGGCGTAGGCATCGAGGGCATGGCCGTGTCGGAGCGCGCCTACCAGAAGGCTGTGGAATATGCTCGCGAGCGCGTGCAGAGCCGTGCGGTCGGTTCGCCGGAAGCCACCGGCGTTGCCATCATCCAGCACCCGGACATCCGCCGCATGCTGATGACGATGAAAGCGCAGATCGAGGCGCAGCGTGCGCTGGCGCTGTATACGGCGGCGGCGCTGGACCGCGCCGCCCGCCATCCGCTGCCGGAAGAAAAGGCCCGCAATCAGGCGCTGGTGAACTTCCTGATCCCGATCGTCAAGGGATGGAACACTGAGCAGGCCAACGAGATCACCAGTATGGCAGTGCAGGTGCATGGCGGGATGGGCTATGTGGAAGAGACCGGCGTGGCCCAGTACTATCGCGATGCGCGCATCACGGCCATCTATGAGGGTACGACCGGCATTCAGGCGCTGGACCTCATCGGTCGCAAGACCGCCAGCGAAAACGGCGTGACGGCCCGGGCGCTGCTGGCCGAGGCCCGCGCTACGGCAGACCGGCTGGCCGCCGCCGGCGAGGCCAGCCTTTCGGCCAACCTCTCCGGGGCCGTGGTGGAGGCCGAACGCTGCGTGGCCTTCATCCTGGAGAGCTTCGCCTCCAATCCGCGTCTGGCCGCAGCCGGCTCGGTGCCCTTCCTGAAGCTGATGGGGATCGTTCTTGGAGGCTGGCAGATGGGGCGTGCCGGGCTGGCAGCACTGTCGCAGCAGGGCCAGGAAGACGCGGATGCCGACTTCCTCAACGCCAAGCTGATCACCGCCCGCTTCTACGGCGAGCATCTGCTGCCGCAGGTGAGCGGACTTGCCGCCGCCATCGTCGAAGGGGCGGAGAGCGCGCTGGCGCTGCCCGAAAGCGCCTTCTGAGGTCGTGACGATTTGACGCGTGCTGAAAACCCGGGCTTGCCCGGGTTTTCTTTTGGCTGCGGGGCATGGCGCTTGCCATCCCCGGCGGTGTCCCACCGTTAACAAGAGGCGTTCTGCGATGCGTCCCCTGCTGCTTGTTCCCCTCCTTGCCGCCTGTCTTCAAGGCACGCCTGCGTCGGCAGCCCCCGAAGAGGCCGGCCTTCTGGCCGCGCGCGAGATGCGCCATCTGGCTGCCACCTTTCCCGGCCGAAGCGTGGGCACCCAGCGTGCCGGTGCCGCTGCCGAGTATCTTGCACGACGCCTGACCCAGATGGGCTATGTAGTCGAACGCCAGGCTTTTGACAGCAGCTACACGGTCGAGAAGCCGGGTGCCGAAAAGCTGAGTCAGCCCGCAGAGGGGATCAACCTCATAGCCAGGCGCCCGGGCGGCTCGGGTCCGGTGGTGCTGGTGGGGGCGCATTACGATTCGCGTCCGGTGCGCAAGGCGGATGATGCACGCCAGCACATCGGCGGGGCTGCCCTCGCCGGGCTGGACGACAATGCGTCGGGTGTTGGGGTGGCACTTGCTCTGGCCGAGCGCCTCGCTGCGAAGCCGCTTCAACACGAAGTACGATTCGTCCTCTTCAGCGGGGAGGAGGTGGGCCTCAAGGGTTCACGTGCCTATGTCGACAGCCTGGCAGCCGAAGAGCGCGCCCGGGTGCGGCTGATGATCAATCTGGACAGCCTGATCACCGGCGACCGTCTCTATTTTCATGCCGGGCCCAAGACCGTTTCGGCCAACCCTGCTGCAGGCTTTGCCCGGGATATGGCGTTGGAGATCGCTCGCGCCCGGCACATCAAGGCCGAGACCAATCCGGGGCTCAACCCCAAGTATCCGGCCGGTACCGGCTGCTGCTCCGATCTTGAACCTTTCGACGAGGCTGGCATTCCGGTGCTGGCGGTGGAGGCGACCAACTGGACGTTGGGCGAGCGGGACGGTTACACCCAGACCGACCGGCCGGGCATCCCCGGAGGCATGTCCTGGCACAAGACCGACGTCGACAAGGCCGAGGTGGTCGACCGTGTCCTGCCGGGCCGGGTGGAGCAACGGGCCCGGGAGGTCACGGAGGTGCTAGGGACGCTGCTCGAACGCCTGGCGCGCCCGGCGAAAGGGCAGGGCGCGCCAGACTTCTGAAGGAGGGCGGGGGTGGCAAGTTGTGCGTAGGCGACACTTTTTTCGTTGCGCGCGACAACCTGTTGAGGCATAATAGAAAAGTTTAACCAAACGGGACATGCGCATCGCGCTTTGTCCCGTTCTTCGCATCTACAGTCCGCAAATAAAGCGTTAAAAGCAACAGGAGCCAGCCCGTGTCAACCGTACCAGCGATTCTTGTCTTGGCTGACGGTAGCCTCTTCAGGGGCAGTGCCATCGGTGCCTCCGGCCATACGGTCGGAGAAGTGGTATTCAATACCGCCATCACCGGGTATCAGGAGATACTGACCGATCCCTCCTATACCAAACAGATCGTTACCCTGACTTACCCTCATATCGGCAACGTCGGCGCGAATTCGGAAGACACCGAATCCCGCGCCGTTTTTGCATCCGGCCTCATCATCCGTGACCTGCCGCTCCTGCACAGCAACTTCCGGGCGGCCTGCTCGCTGTCCGACTACCTCAAGGACAACAACGTCGTTGCCATCGCCGACATCGACACCCGCAAGCTGACCCGCCTCCTGCGAGAAAAGGGCGCGCAGGCCGGCTGCATCATGGCCGGAGACATCGATGAGGCGCGCGCGCTGGAGCTGGCGCGCGGCTTCGGCAGCATGGCCGGCCAGGACCTGGCCCAGGTCGTCAGCTGCGATACCCCATACACGTGGGACACGCGCGAGTGGCGGCTCGGCGCCGGGTACACTGCCCAGTCCGAAGCGCCTTACCATGTGGTGGCCTATGATTACGGCGTCAAGCACAACATCCTGCGCATGTTGGCCGAACGCGGCTGTCGCTTGACGGTGGTGCCGGCCAAGACGCCCGCGGTCGAAGTGTTGGCGATGCAGCCCGATGGCGTGTTCCTCTCCAACGGCCCTGGCGACCCGGAGCCTTGCGACTATGCCATCTCGGCCATCCGTGAGGTGCTGGAGACGCGCCTGCCGGTCTTTGGCATCTGCTTGGGTCATCAGCTGCTCGGCCTGGCCACCGGCGGCAAGACCAGCAAGATGAAGTTCGGCCACCACGGCGCCAACCATCCGGTGCAGGACCTCGACACCGGACGGGTGATGATCACCAGCCAGAACCATGGCTTCCAGGTGGACGAGACCAGCCTGCCGGCCAACGTACGTGTTACGCACCGCAGCCTGTTCGACGGCACGGTGCAGGGTATTGCGCTGACCGACCGGCCCGCCTTCTCGTTCCAGGGACATCCGGAAGCCAGCCCGGGACCCAACGACGTGGCCTATCTTTTCGACCGCTTCATCTCGGCCATGGCCGAGCGCCGCGCGTAGACACGGCAGGACAACACGAACCGGGGGACGTTTACATGCTGGGCATCACCGATCTGACCACTTACCTGGTAGGCACCATCATCATCGTGCTCCTGCCGGGGCCGAACTCGCTGTATGTGCTTTCGGTGGCAGCCCAGCGGGGTGTGCGTGCGGGCTTTGCCGGCGCATGCGGTATTTTCTTGGGCGATGCCATCCTGATGTTCCTCGCAGCGACGGGCGCCGCCGGCATCCTCAAGGCCAACCCGGCCCTGTTCGCGGTGATCAAGTATCTCGGCGGCGGCTACCTAGCCTGGCTGGGCATCCAGATGCTGCGCGGAGCGCTCAGGGGCTGGTTCCGCCCCTCGTCGATGCCGGCCGTGCCCAACCGGGTGGACGCCAGCCGGCCGTTCGTGAAGGCCCTGGCCATCAGCCTGATGAACCCCAAGGCCATCCTCTTCTTCGTGTCGTTCTTCGTACAGTTCGTCGACCCGGCCTATCCGTATCCGGCCCTGACCTTCGTGGCACTGGGCGTGATCGTCCAGTGCTGCAGTGCTCTCTACCTCACTACCGTGATCCTCGCCGGATCGCGGTTGGCCGAAGCCTTCCGCCGGCGCCGCCGGCTGTCCGCTGCTGTCAGCGGCGGGGTAGGGGCCTTGTTCCTCGGCTTCGGGGCCAAGCTGGCGGCAGCCAGCCTGTAATCCCGCAGGCTGGCCAAGGGCCTGCCTGCAAACACAATTGAATTGACTGAGCGAAAAGATGCCGAAACGTACCGATATCCAGAGCATTCTCATCATTGGCGCCGGCCCGATCGTCATCGGCCAGGCGTGCGAATTTGACTACTCGGGTGCCCAGGCCTGCAAGGCCCTGCGCGAGGAAGGCTTCCGCGTCATCCTGGTGAACTCCAATCCGGCCACCATCATGACCGACCCGGAGATGGCCGATGTCACCTACATCGAGCCGATCAACTGGCAGGTGCTGGAAAAAATCATCGCCAAGGAGCGCCCGGACGCGATCCTGCCGACCATGGGCGGGCAGACCGCGCTCAACTGCGCACTGGACTTGGCGCGCAACGGCGTGCTGGAAAAGTACAAGGTGGAGCTGATCGGTGCCACCGAAGACGCCATCGACAAGGCCGAAGACCGCGGCCGCTTCAAGGAGGCGATGGCCAAGATCGGCCTCTCCTGCCCGCTGTCCTTCGTCTGCCACACCATGGAAGAATCGCTCGAGGCGCAGGCCAAGGTCGGCTTCCCGACGCTGATCCGCCCCTCTTTCACCATGGGCGGCTCTGGCGGCGGCATCGCCTACAACAAGGAAGAATTCCTCGCCATTTGCGAGCGCGGCTTCGAAGCTTCGCCCACCCATGAGCTGCTGATCGAACAGTCCGTGCTCGGCTGGAAAGAGTACGAGATGGAGGTGGTGCGCGACCGCAACGACAACTGCATCATCATCTGCTCGATCGAAAACTTCGACCCGATGGGCGTGCACACCGGCGACTCCATCACCGTCGCTCCGGCGCAGACGCTGACGGACAAGGAATACCAGATCATGCGCAACGCCTCGCTTGCGGTGCTGCGTGAGATCGGAGTGGATACGGGCGGCTCCAACGTACAGTTCGCCGTGAACCCGGCCAACGGCGAGATGATCGTCATCGAGATGAACCCGCGGGTATCGCGTTCCTCGGCGCTGGCCTCCAAGGCTACCGGCTTCCCGATCGCCAAGGTCGCCGCCAAGCTGGCCGTGGGTTATACCCTGGACGAACTGAAGAACGACATCACAGGCGGGGCAACCCCGGCCTCGTTCGAGCCTTCGATCGACTACGTCGTCACCAAGATTCCGCGCTTCGCCTTCGAGAAATTCCCGCAGGCCGATAACCGTCTGACCACCCAGATGAAGTCGGTGGGCGAGGTGATGGCCATGGGGCGCACCCTGCAGGAGTCGATGCAGAAGGCGTTGCGTGGCCTTGAGACCGGCCTCTCCGGCTTTGACGAGCGCACCACCGATCAGGAGGTGATCCGTCACGAACTCGGGACGCCTGGCCCAGAGCGCATCCTGTATGTGGCCGATGCCTTCCGTTCCGGCATGAGTCTGGAGGACGTCCACGGCATCAGCAGCATTGACCCGTGGTTCCTGGCGCAGATCGAGGACATCGTTGCCAGCGAGCGTGCCCTGGCCGGTTGCAAGCTCGAGGCGCTTGATTATGCAGCGCTGCGTACACTCAAACGCAAGGGCTTCTCCGACCGCCGTCTGGCTGCCCTGCTGGGTGTGGACCAAGGTGCGGTGCGCAGCCGCCGTTGGGCGCTCGGGCTGCATCCGGTGTACAAGCGGGTGGATACCTGCGCGGCCGAGTTCGCGACCAACACCGCCTACATGTACTCCAGCTACGAAGAAGAATGCGAGGCAGCGCCTTCCGACCGCAAGAAGATCATGGTGCTGGGCGGTGGCCCGAACCGGATCGGTCAGGGGATCGAGTTCGATTACTGCTGCGTGCACGCCGCGCTGGCACTGCGTGAGTCCGGTTTCGAGACCATCATGGTCAACTGCAACCCGGAGACCGTCTCCACCGATTACGACACCTCCGACCGCCTGTACTTCGAGCCGCTGACCCTGGAGGACGTGCTGGAGATCTGCCGCGTCGAGAAACCTTTCGGTGTGATTGTGCAGTATGGCGGTCAGACGCCGCTGAAGCTGGCGCGCGCGCTGGAGGCCAATGGCGTGCCGATCATCGGTACCTCGCCCGACATGATCGACGCGGCCGAAGACCGCGAGCGGTTCCAGAAGCTGCTGAACGAGCTGGGCCTCAAGCAGCCCCCCAACCGCACCGCACGCACCGCCGCCGATGCGATGCGCCTTGCCGAGGAGATCGGCTATCCGCTGGTGGTGCGTCCGTCCTACGTGCTGGGGGGGCGCGCGATGGAGATCGTGCACGAGCCTGCCGACCTGGAGCGCTACATGCGCGAGGCGGTAAAGGTGTCGAACGATAGCCCGGTGCTGCTGGACCGCTTCCTCAACAATGCCATCGAGGTGGACGTGGACTGCGTCTCCGACGGGCAGACCGTGGTCATCGGCGGCATCATGCAGCACATCGAACAGGCCGGGGTGCACTCGGGTGACTCGGCCTGCTCTCTGCCCCCGTACAGCCTGTTCCCGGCTGTGCAGGACGAAATCCGCCGCCAGACGGTGGCCATGGCGCGCGCGCTCAATGTGGTGGGCCTGATGAACGTGCAGTTCGCCATCCAGGGCGAGGACATCTATGTCTTGGAAGTGAACCCGCGCGCTTCGCGTACCGTGCCCTTCGTCTCCAAGGTGACGAGTGCGCCGCTGGCAAAGATCGCCGCCCGCGCCATGGCAGGTATCCCCTTGGCCGAACAGGGCTTCACGCAGGAAGTGATTCCGCCTTACTACGCGGTGAAGGAAGCGGTATTCCCCTTTATCAAGTTCCCGGGGGTGGATACCATCCTGGGGCCGGAGATGAAATCCACCGGCGAGGTGATGGGCGTGGGCAAAACCTTTGCCGAGGCCTACGTCAAGAGCCAGCTGGCTGCAGGCGACCGACTGCCCAAGACCGGCAAGGTATTCCTGTCGGTGCGTCACGGCGACAAAAACGGCGCCATCGAGGTGGCCCGTGAGCTGCAGCGCCTGGGCTTTGGCGTGTGTGCCACCCGCGGTACCGCCAAGACCCTGCAGGAAGCAGGCATGACGGTACAGGTGGTGAACAAAGTCACCGAAGGCCGGCCCCACATCGTCGACATGATCAAGAACGGGGAGATCGCCCTCGTGATCAATACGGTGGACGAGAAGCGTCAGGCTATCCAGGACAGCCACTCCATCCGTCGCAGTGCGCTGCAGCAGCGGGTGCCGCAGTACACCACGCTGTTTGGAGCCAAGGCACTGTGTGTGGGCATGGCACATGCCGAAGACTTCGATGTGTACAGCGTTCAGGCGCTGCACGCCTCGATCAAGCACTGATGGAGCGGACTGTTCGGCCAACCTTTGAACTGGGGCCGAATTCTCGCTACAATCCGCGCTAACCCAAGCAACAGCCAAGCCGCCGTTCTAGAACGGCGGCTTGTGTTTTTGATGATGGCGGGCCGAACCGCCGTGGAGAGAATGCATGAACAAAGTGCCGCTGACCGTGCGGGGCGCCGAGCTGCTCAAGGAAGAGCTGCAGCGCCTGAAGAGCATCGAGCGCCCGAAAGTGATCGAGGCGATTGCCGAGGCCCGCTCGCATGGTGACCTGTCGGAGAACGCCGAGTACGATGCCGCCAAAGAGCGCCAGGCCTTCGTCGAAGGACGCATCGCCGAACTCGAGGGCAAGCTAAGCAATGCCCAGATCATTGATCCGTCTACGCTGGATGCCGATGGGCGCATCGTTTTTGGCGCCACCGTGGAGCTGATGGATCTGGAAACCGAAGACGAGGTCACCTACCAGATCGTCGGGGACGACGAGGCCGACATCAAGTTCGGCAAGGTGTCCGTCAACTCGCCCATCGCCCGCGCGCTGATCGGCAAGGAAGCGGGCGACGTGGCCGAGGTGGTGGCGCCGGGCGGCATCCGCGAGTACGAAGTCCTGGACGTCAAGTACCTCTGAGCGTTACCCGCGCAGCCTGCGCCCAACGGAGCACGACATGGACAGCCTGAAAGCAATTGCCCGCACGTTCTGGATCGGTGGCATGTGGGTCATCGGTCTGCTGGTGGCCCCGGTGCTATTTGCGGCCTTGGACAAAGTCACGGCCGGCATGGTGGCCGGTCGGCTCTTCTCGGCCATTGCCTGGGTGGGACTGGTGTGCGGGGTGTTCCTGATGGTGGAGCACATCTGGCAGCAGGGTGCCCGCGGCGTGAAGGAAGCGCCGTTCTGGCTGCTGGTGGCGATGCTGGCCTGTACCGTCATCAACCATTTTGCGGTCACGCCAATCATCGCCCAGCTCAAGCTGCAGATGAACCAGGCCGCCGAGGGGCTGTTTGGTGGCGGCTTTGCCACTTGGCATGCGATCTCGAGCCTGATCTATCTCGTGCAGAGCCTACTGGCGCTGGTGTACCTGCTCAAGACGGAGCGTTGAGTGCGCTAGCGGCCCGGGCAAGAAAAAAGCGGTGGCAGGCGCCACCGCTTTTCGCATGACTGCCGTGGATCACGGCTGGGCCTTGAGCGCTTTCTTGCTCTTGGGAGGCACAATGCGCTGCTTGTCCGACGGACGCCACACCACCAGCAGCTTACCAATGTGCTGCACCGGCGCGGCATCCAGATCATCGCAGATCTGCTCATACATCGCGATGCGGGCATCGCGGTCATCGCTCTGGACGCGGATCTTGATCAGCTCGTGCGCATCCAGACTGATGGCGATCTCGCGCATCACCGCATCGGTCAGGCCGTTGTTCCCGATCATCACGACAGGGTTCAGCGTGTGGGCAAGCCCCTTGAGGTACTGGCGTTCCACCGGGGACAATTCGATCTTCATGTGACAAAGCTTCCTGATTAAAAGTCGATTTTACTCGACTTTGACGGTTAGCCCAAAATCCGGCAACAGCGGCACGGGGCCGCGGTTGCAGAACCCCACTCTTTACATAGACGAATCCGGCACAAAGATCATGGCAAGAAGCAAGACTAGCAATGCCTGGCTGCAGGAACACGTGAACGATCCCTACGTGCTCCAGGCCCAGAGGGACGGCTATCGTGCCCGGGCAGCCTACAAGCTCCTGGAAATCAACGAGAAAGACAAGCTTATCCGCCAGGGTACCGTGCTGGCCGATCTGGGTTCTGCACCGGGAAGCTGGTCGCAGGTGGCCGCACGGCTGGTAGGACCGACAGGCAAAGTGTTTGCTCTGGATATTCTGTCGATGGATCCCGTCCCGGGCGTGCATTTCATCCAAGGCGACTTCCGCGAGGAAAGCGTGCTGGAGGATTTCCTGGCGCTGCTGGAAGGACGTCAGCTGGACCTTGTAATTTCCGACATGGCGCCCAATATTTCAGGCATGAGCGCCATCGACCAGGCCCGTAGCTTCCACCTGTGCGAGCTGGCGCTCGAATTTGCGCGCGAGCAGTTGAAACCCGGCGGCCACTTTCTCGTCAAAGTGTTCCAGGGCAGCGACTTCCAAGCTTACATGGCCGCCATGCGCGAAACCTTTCAGGAGGTCGTCAGTCGCAAGCCCAAGGCGTCGCGTGACCGATCCAGCGAGATTTACCTGCTGGGCCGGGGGCGACGCTGACTTTCCTCCTCGTGAGGATTACAATCGATTCAAAAGACCACGCGCCTTCCTTCCAAGTCAGGGCACATTAGGAGTCCGCTCTAGTGAACAACATTGGTAAAAACATCGCCATCTGGGTCATCATCGGCCTCGTGCTGATGACGGTGTTCAATCAATTCAACAAGCGACAGGACACCCAGAACCAGATCGAATACTCGCAGTTTGTTAGCGATGTTGAGTCGGGCAAGGTGCAGTCGCTGACGATCGAAGGCCATCCGCTGCGTGGGCAGTGGCTGAAGGGCAAGCGCAGTGACGGCTCTGCCTTCACCACTTACGCCCCGTACGATCCGCAGTTGGTCGACGACCTGATCAAGAACAACGTTCGCTTTTCGGCCAAGCCGGAAGAGGAACCCAGCCTGCTGATGAATATCTTCATCAGCTGGTTCCCGATGCTGCTCCTGATCGGCGTGTGGGTATTCTTCATGCGCCAAATGCAGGGTGGCGGGAAGGGCGGTGCCTTCTCGTTCGGTAAAAGCAAGGCCCGCATGCTCGACCAAGAAGCCAATACCATCACCTTTGCCGACGTGGCCGGCTGTGACGAAGCCAAGGAGGAGGTGAAGGAGATCGTAGACTACCTGCGCGATCCGACCCGCTACCAGAGCCTGGGTGGGCGCATTCCCCGCGGCATACTGCTGGCCGGCTCGCCGGGTACCGGTAAGACGCTGCTGGCCAAGGCAATCGCCGGAGAAGCCAAGGTGCCGTTCTTCAGTATCTCCGGGTCCGACTTCGTGGAGATGTTCGTTGGCGTGGGCGCAGCCCGGGTTCGCGACATGTTCGAGCAGGCCAAGAAGAACTCCCCTTGCATCATCTTCATCGACGAGATCGACGCCGTAGGCCGCCAGCGTGGTGCAGGGCTCGGCGGTGGCAACGATGAACGCGAGCAGACGCTGAACCAGCTGCTGGTGGAGATGGATGGCTTCGAGACCAATACCACTGTGATCGTCATCGCCGCCACCAACCGTCCGGACGTGCTCGACCCCGCGCTCCAGCGCCCGGGCCGCTTCGACCGCCAGGTGGTGGTGCCGCTGCCCGACATCCGTGGCCGTGAGCAGATCCTGACCGTGCACATGCGCAAGGTGCCGATTTCGGCCGACGTCGAAGCCGGCATCATCGCCCGTGGTACTCCGGGCTTTTCCGGGGCCGACCTCGCCAACCTGGTCAACGAGGCCGCTCTGTTCGCCGCACGCCGCAACAAGCGCCTGGTGGACATGGAGGACTTCGAGTCGGCCAAGGACAAGATCATGATGGGCGCGGAGCGCAAGTCCATGGTGATGACCGACGAGGAGAAGCGGAACACCGCCTATCACGAATCGGGTCACGCCGTGATCGCCAAGCTCCTGCCCAAGTCCGATCCCGTGCACAAGGTCACCATCATTCCGCGTGGCCGCGCCTTGGGTGTGACGATGCAGCTGCCGGAGCAGGACCGCTACGCCTACGACCGGCAGTATCTGCTGGACCGTATCGCCATTCTCTTCGGGGGCCGTATTGCCGAAGAGCTGTTCATGAACCAGATGACCACCGGCGCTTCGAATGACTTCGAGCGTGCCACGCAGATGGCCCGGGACATGGTGACCCGTTATGGCATGAGCGATAAGCTCGGTCCTATGGTGTATGGCGAGAACGAGGGTGAGGTATTCCTCGGCCGCTCGGTCACCACACACAAGAACCTGTCGGAAGCCACCATGCAGCAGGTGGACAGCGAGATCCGCCGCATCATCGACGAGCAGTACGGGTTAGCCCGTCGCATGCTGGAAGAGAACCGCGACAAGGTAGAGGCCATGACGGCTGCCCTCCTAGAGTGGGAAACGATCGATGCCGAGCAGATCGACGACATTATGGCCGGCCGCCCGCCACGCCCCCCGCGTCCGGCGCCGAGCATGAATCCGCGTCCAGATGACAAGCCCAGTGGCCCAACGCCTGAGCCGTCCACTTCGCCGGCGCAGGAACTGTAACTTGTCGAGGGCAGGGCGGTAGCGTAGGCTGCCGCCCTGTTTTGTTTTCTTTTCCGGTTTTCCCGATGACTGTGCTGCAGTGTGGTCGCTTTAGCCTGGCCCTTGATCGTCCGAGGGTGATGGGCATCCTGAATATCACCCCCGATTCTTTTTCCGATGGCGGCCGCTTCCTGGTGCCGGACGAAGCCGTGCGTCAGGCCGAGCGGCTGATTGGCGAGGGTGCGGACATTCTCGATGTCGGTGGCGAATCTACCCGTCCCAATGCCCCGTATGTATCGCCGCAGGAAGAGATGGACCGTGTGCTGCCGGTGCTGGAAAGGTTGGCCGAAGCCGGGATTCCCCTGTCGCTGGACACCCGTCGCACCCAGGTGATGCGGGCGGCGCTTGCCACGGGCGCGGTAGATCTCATCAACGATGTGTCTGCCCTGGAGGATGAAGGCGCGGTGGCGCTCGTCGCGGCCAGCCCAGTGGCGGTGTGTCTGATGCACAAGCAGGGCAACCCCGATACCATGCAGCAGCAGCCCCATTACACGGATGTGGTGGAGGATGTCGGCGCTTATCTGGCCTCGCGCGTTTCGGTGTGCAGGAACGCCGGCATCGCGTCCGCTCGCCTGCTAGGGGACCCCGGCTTTGGGTTTGGCAAGACACTGGCGCACAATCTGGCGCTGCTCAGGGCGCTGCCACGACTGGCTCAACAGTGTGGCGTTCCGCTGCTGGTCGGTCTGTCGCGCAAGTCGATGCTGGGCGCTCTGACAGGCGAAACGGTCCCGGCCGAGCGGCTGGGAGCCAGTGTGGCGGCGGCACTGGAATCCGTGCGTCGCGGCGCGCGTATCGTGCGTGTCCATGACGTGAAGGCAACCCGCCAGGCACTGACCATCTGGCAGGCGCTGGCGGACAATGAACAAAAATAAGGATGGGGCACCTGGCCCCTCAGGACGGTAAGTGATGAAAAGAAAATACTTCGGCACCGACGGGGTGCGTGGGGAAGTTGGGCAGTTTCCCATTACGCCGGATTTCGTTCTCAAGCTTGGCTATGCAGCAGGCCGCGTGCTGGTGGACCACGACAAAGGCCATCGCCCGACCGTGCTGATCGGCAAGGACACCCGCATTTCTGGCTACATGCTTGAGGCCGCGCTGCAGGCCGGGTTTACTGCGGCGGGCGTAAACGTGCTACTGACAGGGCCGTTGCCCACGCCGGGGATTGCCTATCTCACTCGGGCACTGCGTCTGGAAGCGGGCGTGATGATCTCGGCCTCGCACAACCCCTACCACGATAACGGCATCAAGTTCTTTGCCGAGGGCGGCAGGAAGCTGGACGACACGCTGGAACTCGAGATCGAGGCCATGCTCGACGAGCCGATGCAGACGCTGTCTTCGGCCAACCTTGGTCGCGCGCGACGCATCGAAGGCGCGGCCGACCGTTACATCGAATTCTGCAAGAGCACCTTTCCTAACGACCGCGACCTGCGCGGCCTCAAATTGGTGGTTGACTGCGCCAATGGGGCGACCTACCACATCGCGCCCAAGGTGTTCCACGAACTGGGCGCCGAAGTGATTGTCATCGGTGGGGATCCGAATGGCTTCAACATCAACGACAAGGTGGGCGCAACACATACCAATGCGGTGCGGGCGGCCGTACTGGAGCACGAGGCGGATTACGGCATCGCCCTGGACGGTGACGGCGACCGCCTGATGATGGTAGACCGCGAAGGGCGTCTGTACGACGGTGACCAGTTGGTCTACATCATTGCCAAGGCACGTCGTGCCCAAGGTGAGCTCAAGGGGGGCGTGGTGGGCACGCTGATGACGAACATGGGTCTGGAAGCCGCCTTGGCCGCGCAGGGCGTCCCCTTTGGCCGCGCCAAGGTTGGCGACCGCTACGTATTGGAGATGCTGCATGCCAACGGCTGGCAGCTCGGTGGCGAGGCATCCGGCCATATTCTCTGCCTGGACAAGCACACCACGGGCGATGGCATCGTTTCCTGCTTGCAGGTGCTGGAGGCGCTCATCACGCTGGACACCGACCTTGCCACGGCCGCGGCCGACTGGAAGCCCTATCCGCAGAAGCTGATCAACGTGCGGTTGTCGGGCCAGGACTGGAAGTCCGCCTCCGCCGACATGCTGCAGCAGGCCGAGCGCGCCCTCGCGGGGCACGGTCGCGTGGTGCTGCGTCCGTCGGGCACAGAACCAGTCGTGCGCGTCATGGTCGAAGCGGACGAAGCGGGGTTGGCCGAACAGTGGGCCGAGGCCATCGCCGGGGCCATCCGGCAGGCTGGCTGATCGCCCGCTTGCTAAGGCAGGTCAACAAAACTTGAAAGGGGGGCGTGCTATGATGGGCGCCACCCGCTGCGACTGACGAGGAATAGTGGCTGCCCACGGGCCGGCCAGCTGCTCTCTTTATGGATACCCTCCAGCTACTCATCGACTTCTTCACCGGCTACGGCTATTTCGCAGTGTTTTCCGTGCTGCTGGTGTGCGGCTTCGGTGTACCGATTCCGGAAGACATCACCCTCGTGGCCGGCGGCATCATATCGGGCCTGGGCTATGCCAACGTGCACGTCATGTTCTTCGTGGGCATGGCCGGCGTGCTCCTGGGGGATGGCATCATGTTCCTGCTGGGACGGCTGTTCGGCAACCGGGTGCTGCGTTTCCGTCCGATTGCCCGCATCCTGACGCAGGAGCGCTTTGAAGCGGTGCAGGAAAAGTTTTCCCGCTATGGCAACTGGGTGCTGTTCGTGGCCCGCTTCCTGCCCGGGCTGCGATCTCCAATCTTCCTCACGGCCGGCATGACGCGTCGCATCCCCTACTGGCGTTTCCTTCTTCTGGATGGGCTTGCAGCACTGATTTCTGTACCGGTCTGGGTCTACCTCGGCTATCTGGGTGCTGCTAACCGCGACTGGCTGATGATGTGGGTGCACCGTGGCCAGACCGGCCTGTTGTTCGTCATCGGATTGGCGGCGCTGGTGCTTACCGCGCTTTATTTCAAGCGCCGCAAGGCACGCGAAGGCATGGTGCCGGTCAAGAAATAGGCCAAGCCTCCCTTGATGCAGAAAACGGGCCGCACAGGCCCGTTTTTCATGTGGGTTGTCCCGGCTCAGCCGACTTGCAGCAGCTCCACCTCGAATACCAGCGTGGCATTGGGCGGAATCACGCCGCCTGCGCCCCGGGCGCCATAGCCCATCTCCGGCGGAATGGTGAGCTTGCGCACACCGCCCACCTTCATGCCGGCTACGCCAGCATCCCAGCCCTTGATCACATACCCTTCGCCCAGCGGAAAGCTGAATGGCTGATAGCGGTCCTTGCTGGAATCGAACTTGGTGCCGTCGGTCAGCCAGCCCGTGTAGTGTACGGTCACTTCCTGGCCGGTCACTGCCTCGGCGCCTTCGCCGACCTTTACATCTTCGATGATGAGTTCGTTGCTCATAGAGGGTCTCCCGTAGTGAAGCGCCGATTGTACACGTCCACCCCGTCCCGTGCTGTCGGGCCCGGTTTGTGTTTTCGGATCAGTGGCTTATAAAGACTTAAAGAGGCTTTGCCCACCACACACATGCAGAAGGGGACTACCATGGACATCACCCACCAACCCAGCCAGATTCGTCCTGTTGCCAGGCACGTTGCGCCGGCTGCCGTGTTCGAATGGCTGCGCCTCGGATGGCGCGACCTGCGCAAGGCACCGGGCGACAGCCTGTTCTACGGCGCTGCGTTCGTACTGATGGGTTATCTGCTCACGCTGTACTTCTCGCTTGCCCCCGAGTTCGTCATCACGCTCTCCACCCTGTTTCTGCTGGCCGGGCCCTTCCTCGCCATCGGTCTCTACGATATCGCGCGACAACTGGAATACTATCGGGGCAGCCGCATCGACCTGGCAAAGAGCATGACAGCCTGGCGGCACAACCTGCCTAGCTTCACACTGTATGCAGCACTGCTGGCAGTGCTAGTGTTCGGATGGTTCCGCGTGTCGCTGTTGATGTTTGCGCTCTTCTACGAAACGGCGGTGCCCACCTTCGATGCCCTGCTTGCCGACCTGTTTAATCCGGCCAACCTCTCCTTTCTGGTTGCGTACTTCGGCACCGGCTTTCTGTTTGCCGCCCTGGTATTTGCACTCAGTGCCGTATCCATTCCCATGATGCTGGACCGCGAGGTGGATGCCATCACCGCCATGATTGCCAGCCTGCAGGCGGTCTATCGCAATCTGCTGACGATGCTGGTCTGGGCCGGTATGATCGTTCTTCTGACTGCGATCGGCTTTGCCACCTATTTCATCGGTCTGATGATCACGGTTCCCCTCATCGGCCTTGCAACTTGGCATGCCTATCGCGCCCTGATCGCTTACGAACGCTGATGCCTGCATGACTTCCATCGTTTTCCTCGACCGGGACAGCCTGCCTGTCCCGGTTCCTGCTTTTGGCCCCGGTTGCCAGTACACCGAATATCCTTCCTCCGCTCCCGAACAGGTGCCCGAGCGCGGTGCTCACGCAGAGGTGCTGATCACCAATAAGGTCCCGCTCGACCGTAATCTCCTGCTGTCACTGCCTGCCCTTAAGATGGTGGCCGTGGCCGCCACCGGCGTGAACCATGTGGATCTGGCCACCTGCCGGGAGCGTGGCATCGTGGTGAGCAATATCCGCCATTACGGCGATGATACGGTTGCCGAACATGCCTTCATGCTGATGCTGGCCCTGATGAAGAACCTGCCGGCCTATCAGCGCGATGTGGCGGCGGGGCTCTGGTCGAACGCTTCCCAGTTCTGCCATTTCGGGGCGCCGATACGCGATCTGGCAGGTGCCACGCTGGGGATTGTGGGCGCTGGTGGTATCGGCCAATCGCTGGCAGCCAAGGCGCGTGCGTTCGGCATGCACGTGCAGTTTGCCGAGCGCAAGGGGGCAAGCGTGGTGCGGCCGGGCCACGTGGCCTTTGATGCCTTCCTGGCCACGTCCGACGTGATATCCCTGCATTGCCCGCTGAATCCGCAGACGCGCGGCATGATCGGGGAGCGGGAGCTGATGGCGATGAAACCGGGTGCGATCCTCGTCAACACGGCGCGTGGCGGGTTGGTCGACGAGACCGCACTGATTGCCGCCCTCAAGTATGGTCAGTTGGGGGGCGCGGGTTTTGACGTGCTGTCCACGGAGCCGCCCCCCGCAGATCATCCGCTGCTCAAGGCGCGCCTGCCACACCTGATCGTGACACCGCACATCGGCTGGGCCAGCCGGGAAGCGATGGCCCGGCTGGCCGAACAACTGGTGAACAACATCGAAGCCTACCGTTGTGGCAGCCCGGTCAATTGCATGACCTGAGCCAGAAATGAAAAACCGCCCCATCGGGCGGTTTTTCATTTCACGGGCCCCATTAGGAGGCGCGGTCAGGCGTGTCCGTGATCTCATTGGGGTTGATGCGCCGTGAATCTTCCTCCCCCATGCCTAGGCGTCCCCGAATGCAGGTGATGTAGCGGTTGACGTCCGGTCCCCCCCCATAGCGCTGTGCATGCCAGATCATCTCCCCTAGGCACTCCATCAGGTCGTGGCGCGCAGCATGTTCTTCTCCGTGTCGGGTACAGAGGGCATCGTACAGAGCGCGGATGCCCGGCGGCTGGTCGATGGAGAGCTGTTCCTCGATGGCCAGATGTAGGCTCAGATGCAGAAAGGGGTTGGTACTACCTTCTTCCGGAGTCCATTCCTGTTCGAGATACCGTTCTGGCTGGTCGAGGAGAGGGTGATACTCGCTGTGGCCGGCGATGATCGCCCACGTCTGGGCTTCCAGAGGCGTCAGCATTGCGCCTTGTTTCTGTTTTGCCCAGACATCGAAGAAAAAGCGTCGGGCATCCTGGCGGCTGGGGGTAAACATGGTCTAAACCTGAGTAAATAACTCGGATAATGAATTGTACCCGAAGGAGCGCTGCCATGACCACGCTGTACCCTTTCTCGGCCATGCGGATCGATGGCACACCGTTCAGCATGGAGGCCCTGCGCGGGCAGGTCGTGCTGATCGTCAACACGGCCAGCGCCTGCGGGTATACCGGGCAGTATGCCGGTCTTCAGGCACTGCACGAGCGCTTCCATGTGCATGGGCTGGAGATCCTGGCCTTTCCCTGCAATCAGTTCGGCAATCAGGAGCCCCACGGCAATGCGGAGGTGGCGGACTTCTGCACCAGGCGTTTTGGCGTCACCTTTGGCCTGTTCGCAAAAACGGACGTGAACGGCGATCAGGCCCTGCCGCTCTGGCGCTGGCTGACCGGGGCGGAAGGCTCGCGGCCGCAGCCGGTGAAATGGAACTTCACCAAATTCCTCATCGACCGTAAAGGCCGACTGGTGCGGCGGTACGAACCCTCACTCACGCCTGCGGAGATCGAAGACGATCTCCGCAGCGTGCTCGGGCTGGAAAAGGCTAGCCTGCGCGGCGAAAGATGATATCCCAGACACCATGTCCGAGACGGATACCGCGCTGCTCGAACTTGGTCAGCGGGCGGTAGGCCGGCCGGGCAGCAAAGCCTTCGGCAGTGTTTTCCAGTCCGGGGTTGGCCGAAAACACTTCCAGGATCTGCTGCGCATACTCTTCCCAATCGGTGGCCGCATGCAGGTACCCTCCCGGCTTGAGGCGGCTGACCAGCTTTTCCACCAGTGGTGCCTGAATCAGGCGGCGCTTGTGATGGCGCTTCTTCGGCCAAGGGTCCGGGAAGAAAATGTGCACGCCGTCCAGCACATCCGGCGCCAGCATCATATCCAGCACCTCCACTGCATCGTGACGGATGATGCGCAGGTTGGTCAGCTGCTTCTCATCGATCAGCTTCAAGAGGTTACCCACACCTGGTGAATGCACTTCGATGCCCAGATAGTCCACGTCCGGGTTGGCCGCTGCAATCTCGGCAGTGGCGCCGCCCATGCCGAACCCGATTTCCAGGATCTTGGGGGCCGTCCGGCCGAAGGCAGCGTTCAGGTCCAGCCGGGCAGGGGCATACTCGATGCCGAAGCGCGGCATGCCTTGATCGATGGCCCGTTGCTGGCCGGCAGAAAGATGGCCCTGGCGCAGCACGAAGCTGCGGATCGAGCGTTGGAAGGCGGGGTTGTCCATGTTCGGCGGGGAAGAAAAGAAAAAACCGCGATGTTACATAAACTTGCCTAAGGTGACGAGCCCAACCCCCTCGCGGGCTAGCCAGCGCTGTGTCCGCCCGATGGGAAATGGTGGTTCAGAAAGTCGTCCACGGTGGGGTAGCGCAACTGCACCCCCAGCACGTCCCGCAGTCGCTGGTTGGAAACCCGCCGCGACTCCGCCAAGAAGGACCAGAGCATGGGTGAAACCTGCGCCTGCACCGTCTGGCGTGGCAGACGCGGAGCGCGCGCCAGCCCTGTGGCATCCGCGAGCTTGTCGAACCACTCCCCCATCTTCAGCGGCGCGCTGTCGCAGGCATTGAACAGTTCGAAGCCCGCTCGTGTCTGTGCCAGCGCCACGCTGCAGCTCAAAGCCAGGTCGTCGGCATGGATGTGGTTGCTCCAGCTGTCCTCCTCAGCCAGGAAGAGCGGGGTGCCGTTGGTCAGGCGTTCCAGCGGTAGCCTGTCTTCGGCGTAGATGCCCGGCGCACGCAACACGGTGACTGCGGAGCCGGTGTCCCTGTAGAGCGTGGCCAGCGCCATCTCGGCATCCACCCGTCTCTGGGCGCGAGCACTGTGCGGTCTCACGGGCGTGTTCTCGTCCACCCACGCCCCGCCAGCATCGCCGTACACCCCGGTAGTGCTGATATATACCCAGTGCTGTGGTATCCTTTTGCCTTTTGTCAATGCGGACAAGCACTTGCGTAGCCTGGGATCGGTAGTGCCGAACGCGGGCGGTGGCGCAGTATAGAGAACGGCTTCGGCCAACCCTGCAAGCGGCGCCAGCGTTTCGGGGCTGTCCAGATCCCCTTCCACGGCTTCGGCGCCTGCAGCTCTGACGGCTTCGGCGGTTTCGGGACGGCGGCACAGGGCCACCACCTGCCATTGGAGCAGGAGCTGGGGCAGGGCACGGCGGGCCACATCGCCCGGGCCAATCAGCAGTAAAGTACGCATGCACCGCATTCTAGCGAGCTTTGAGGGTAACAAACGAGATGACGTCACAGGTGAAGGTGCTCCCGAGCGGGCACGCGTTCAGCGTCGAAGCACACGAAACCATTCTGGAAGCCGCGCTGCGTCAGGGCGTGGGTCTGCCCTACGGCTGCCGAGATGGTGCCTGCGGGGCGTGCAAGGGCAAGGTGCTGGAAGGAGAGGTGGCCTTGGACGGCTATCAGGAACGCACGCTCACCGCACAGGAGCGTGCCGAAGGCCTGGCACTGTTCTGCTGTGCCCGCCCGCAAGGAGACGTTACGATCGAAGTGCGTGAGGTATCCGGCATCGGGGACATCCAGATCAAGACGCTTCCGTGTCGTGTGGAGAAGATCGACAAGGTACACGACGTCGCCATCCTGCGCCTTAAGCTGCCGGTATCGGAGCGGCTGCAGTTCCTGGCTGGGCAGTACATCGACATCCTGATGAAGGACGGCAAAAAGCGCAGCTTCTCCATTGCCAACGCTCCGCATGACGATGCTTATCTCGAACTGCACATCCGCCATCAGCCCGGCGGCAGCTTCTCCGACTACGTGTTCAACCAGATGAAGGAGCGCGAGATCCTGCGCTTCAAGGGCCCGATGGGCGCCTTCTTCCTGCGTGAAGACTCTGACAAGCCCGCCATCTTCGTGGCCAGCGGCACGGGCTTCGCACCGGTGAAGGGCATCATCGAGCATGCCATCCATCAGGGAATCGACCGCCAGCTAATCATCTATTGGGGCGCGCGCACCCGCGCCGATCTCTACATGGCGGAGATGGCCGAGGGTTGGCAGGCCAGCCATCCCAACATCACCTTCGTGCCGGTGCTGTCCGAAGCCTTGCCCGAGGACGTTTGGACCGGACGGACCGGTTTTGTCCATCAGGCAGTGCTGGAGGATTTCGCCGACCTGTCGGGCTATCAGGTGTATGCCTGTGGTGCTCCGGTGATGGTGGAAGCGGCCCACAGCGCTTTCACCCGCGAGCGCGGACTGCCGGAGACCGAATTCTTCTCCGACGCTTTCTTCCTTTCCAAGGATGTGGGCGCACCCACGAAGTGATATCGGCAGCCTTGCCCGACAGAACGGCCTTCCTTGCGAAGGCCGTTCTGCTTTAAGCCAGTGATATGACAACGAACTCAATGTTGATTTGCGTCAATATCCCTCCTCTGTGTAAGGCTATGATGCTGCAAGACAAATGACTTGCAGCGGCAGACCCGCGCTATAGAGGAGTTGGAAAATGGAACTCTGGAAACAACTGCTGTCGGACGATGTGGGCGTGCTGAGCCTGATCACCATCGTCGTGGCCTCCCTGGTCGTGAGTGTCTGTGTGGGTCTCTTCATCAAGAAGACACACGACGCTCCGAAAAAGTGAACGGACCAGCCTGACCGGCTTCCTTTCATGTGATTTCCTCTTGATGTGTGTGTTGAGTGGGTACGGTGGTGGGCCGTATCCACTTTTTTTCTTTGCACGCCAAAAGCCGTCCTGAAAACAGGGCGGCTTTTGTTTTGGGTCATAGCAGCGCAGTGGCAGGAGGCCAACATTGGCGCTGTCAGAAAATGGCAGTGCGGGGGCCGGTTGCAGGCTTGTCCACGCTTGGCAAAACATGGCGTCTAATTTGCTTCACGGGCGCTTTTTACAGCCGGCATTGCTGTACGGTTTGCCCATCCGGGCTCGTCGGGACGCATGTAAAGATCATAGAGCCGCATCCGGCATGCCGTAGCGCACGTTGCGAACAATTCGCAACATCGGGAACGGGCCTTGCTTAGAAGTAGCTAAAAGCCTCGGCAGGGAAATAGTTATATGCAATTAGGTAGTAGCGTCAGAAGCGTCTATATCTTAAACAGACCCGCAAAGCTGACCCTGCTCCGGCCCGTTTGATCTGTATCAAGTAAGCCCGTTTCCTTGCTGGTCAGGCCCGGTAGAGTCTCATATCATTACATCAACAAATAAGAATTCAATAATATTAAGAAAGAATCCAAGTTCAATTACTGAATGGAGAACTGAAATGTCCACAGAAACCGAGGTTCAAGGTGGTGGCGCTCCCAAACTCAAACTAGGGGCACTTACCGCACTCGTAGTCGGCTCGATGATCGGGGGCGGCATCTTTTCCCTGCCGCAAAACATGGCAGCCGGGGCGGGAGCCGGCGCAATCCTGATCGGCTGGGCCATCACCTTCGTCGGCATGCTGATGCTGGCCTTCGTCTTCCAGATGCTGGCCAACCGGAAGCCGGAGGTGGAAGGTGGGGTATATGGGTATGCACGGGCGGGCTTCGGCCAGTACATGGGCTTCAACTCGGCCTGGGGTTACTGGATCTCTGCCTGGATCGGCAACGTTTCTTACTTCGTGGTGATGTTCTCGGCGCTTAGCCTATTTGTCCCGGCCTTCGGGGAAGGCAATACGCCAGTGGCCATCATCTGCGCCTCGGTCCTACTCTGGGCACTGCATTTCCTGGTGCTGCGCGGGGTGCATGGTGCGGCATTCATCAACACGGTAACGACAGTGGCCAAGCTGGTGCCGCTGGCCCTCTTCATCGTGCTGATCGTGTTCGCGTTCAACATCGACACCTTCAACCTCGACTTCTGGGGTTCGGCCAACCTGGGCTCGGTGATCGATCAAGTGAAGAGCACGATGCTGGTAACGGTGTGGGTGTTTATCGGTATTGAAGGTGCTTCGGTCTTCTCCAGCCGTGCCTCGAGCATGCAGGAAGTGGGCAAGGCTACCGTACTGGGCTTCCTGCTGACGATTGCTCTGCTGGTCGCCGTGTCGGTCCTGTCGCTGGGTGTGATGACCCAACCCGAACTGGCTGCACTGAAGAACCCGTCCACCGCATATGTACTTGAAAAGGCTGTTGGTCCGTGGGGCGCCAAGCTGATGAACATCGGTCTGGTGATCTCGGTAGGCGGTGCACTGCTCGCCTGGACCCTGCTGGCTGCCGAGGTTCCGTATCTGGCCGGCAAAGACGGCACCATGCCTGCGATCTTTGGCAAAACGAACGAAAACGGCGCTCCGACCTTCGCGCTGTGGCTGACCAACGGTCTGATCCAGCTCTTCCTGATCATCACCCTGTTCAGCTCGGCCGGTTACCTCGCACTGCTGTCGCTGGCTACGTCGATGATTCTTATCCCGTACCTGCTGTGTGCCGGTTACGCCCTGCTGGTGGCCCAGCGTGGTGAGGGCTACGCCCAAGGTGAAAGCAAGGCTCGCGACCTGATCGTTGCGGTAGTGGCTACCGTATACGGTGCCTGGCTGATCTACGCAGCCGGTCCGAAATACCTCTACCTGTCGATGGTGCTGTATGCCCCGGGCGTGCTGTTCTACCTGTGGGCCCGCAAGGAACGCGGCGAGAAGATGTTCAAGGGTATCGAGGCCGCTCTGGCTGCTGTAGTGGTCGTACTGGGTGCCATCGCTGCCTGGCAGCTTGCTACCGGGGCTCTGAGCCTCTGATCCAGAAAAACAACTAAAGCGGGGGTGCCGCAGGGTGCCCCCACCAAGAAATCACTTATCAAGGAGTCTGATCATGTCCAAATTCGGCGTTCATTCTGAGTGCGGCAAACTGCGCAGTGTTCTGGTATGCCGCCCCGGTCTGGCCCACAAGCGCCTGACCCCGGCCAACTGCGACGGCCTGCTGTTCGACGACGTCATCTGGGTGGAACGTGCACAGAAAGACCATGCCTACTTCGTGGAGCAGATGCGTGGCCGCGGTATCGAAGTGATCGAACTGCATGACGCGCTGGCCCAAACCATGGACGACAAGGCCGCACGTGCCTGGGTTCTGGACCAGAAAGTCAAGGCTGACAACGTCGGTATCGGCATGCTGAGCGACCTGCGCAGCTGGCTGGAAGAAATGCCCTCGGCCCAACTGGCCGAACACCTGATCGGCGGTATTGCCAAGTTCGAACTGCCGTTCGACCCGAAAGGCCTCTTCGGTGGCTACCTGGACCGCTCGGAATTCGTGCTGCCCCCGGTACCGAACAGCCTGTTCCAGCGTGACCCGAGCTGCTGGATCTATGAAGGTGTCACCCTGAACCCGATGTACTGGCCCGCCCGCCGCGCCGAAACCCTGATCCTTGAAACCGTTTACAAGTTCCACCCGTACTTTGCCGGCAAGGTGAACGTATGGTGGGGCGGCTCCGAGCAGAACCATGGCCCGGCCACCCTGGAAGGCGGCGACGTGATGCCGATCGGCAACGGCGTGGTCCTGATCGGCATGGGCGAACGTACCAGCCCGCAGGCCGTGGTGCAGGTTGCCAAGAACGTGCTGGGCAAGGAAGGTGGTGCTACCCGCGTCATCGCCTGCCAGATGCCGAAGTCGCGTGCCGCCATGCATCTGGACACCGTCTTCAGCTTCCTGGACATCGACCTGCTGTCGGTCTTCCCGGATGTGGTGGACGACATCGTGTGCACCAGCATGTATGCCACTGACCGTCCGGGCGAAGTGCGCTTCGAGCGTCACGAAGGCCGCCACCTGGTGGATATCGTCCGCGAAGCACTGAACCTGCCGGAAATCCGCGTGATCCAGACCGGTGGCGATGCTTACCAACGCGAACGCGAACAGTGGGACGACGGCAACAACGTGGTGGCTCTGGATCGTCGCGTGGTAGTGGCTTACGACCGCAACACCTACACCAACCGCCTGATGCGCGAGCACGGCGTGGAAGTGATCGAGATTCCGGCCTCCGAACTGGGCCGTGGTCGTGGCGGTGGTCACTGCATGACCTGCCCGGTCATCCGTGACGAAGTGAAACTCTAATGTGAAACCGGCTTCGGCCAACCCAAGGGTTGGCCGAAGCAAGAAAACCGATCAACCGATTACGAAACTTATCGCGGCCCTGCTGCCGGACGGACCCACACATCCTCCTTCCGCGGTAGACCGGACCTCAATCTAGGAGCACACATCATGGCTTTCAACCTGCGCAACCGTAACTTCCTCAAGATGCTGGACTTCACCCCGCGCGAAATCCGCTATCTCCTGGACCTGGCCCGCGACCTGAAGCGCGCCAAATACGCAGGCACCGAACAGCAGCACCTCAAAGGCAAGAACGTTGCCCTGATCTTTGAAAAAACCTCGACCCGTACCCGCTGCGCCTTCGAAGTGGCGTGCTATGACCAAGGCGCCAACGTGACCTACCTCGGCCCGTCCGGCTCGCAGATCGGTCACAAGGAATCGATGAAAGACACCGCCCGCGTGCTGGGTCGCATGTACGACGCGATCGAATACCGTGGCTTTGACCAAGACATGGTCGAGAACGAACTGGCCAAGTACGCTGGCGTACCGGTCTACAACGGCCTGACCGACGAATTCCACCCGACCCAGATGCTGGCCGACGTACTGACCATGATGGAGAACAGCGACAAGCCGCTGTCCCAGATCAGCTACACCTACCTTGGTGACGCCCGCAACAACATGGGCAACTCGCTGCTGGTAATCGGCTCCAAGCTGGGCATGGACGTACGCATCGGCGCACCGAAACACCTGTGGCCGACCGATGAACTGGTGGCAGAGTGCCGCCGTATCGCCGAAACCACCGGCGCACGCATCACCCTGACCGAAGATGCCCGCGAAGCCGTCAAGGGCACCGACTTCATCCACACCGACGTATGGGTGTCGATGGGTGAGCCGGCCGAAGTGTGGGCCGAGCGCATCAAACTGCTGATGCCGTTCCAGGTAAACGCCGAAACGATGAAAGCTTCGGGCAACCCGTGCGTGAAGTTCATGCACTGCCTGCCGGCCTTCCACAACAGCGAAACCAAAGTGGGCAAGGATATCTCCGCACAGTATCCGGAACTGGCCAATGGCATCGAAGTGACCGAAGACGTGTTCGAGAGCGAAGCCAACATTGCCTTCGAGCAGGCTGAAAACCGGATGCACACCATCAAGGCTATCCTCGTCGCCACACTGGCCGACTAAGCGCAGCGGGCCGGATTGCCGGCCCTGCGCCAGCCCGGCCGAACGCGTCCTCACAGGCAGCGCGGCCGGGCTTTTCAATTACGAATATCCCCGGGTTGGCCGAAGCAACGGCCCCCATCAAGAGAGGAAGACATCATGCGAGTCGTCGTAGCCCTGGGTGGCAACGCCCTCCAACGTCGTGGCGAGCCCATGACCGCCGAAAACCAGCGCAATAACGTGAAGATCGCTGCCCGTCAGCTGGCCGCCGTGACCCGTCTGGGCCACAACCTGGTGATGTGCCATGGTAACGGTCCGCAAGTAGGCCTGCTGGGCCTGCAGAATGACGCTTATTCCCGTCACGTCGATGCCAAGGTAACGCCGTATCCGCTGGACGTGCTGGGTGCGCAGACCGAAGGCATGATCGGCTACATGATTGAGCAGGAAATGGGTAACGAACTGCCGTTCGAAGTGCCCATGGCCACCATCCTCACCCAGACCGAAGTGGACGCTAACGACCCTGCCTTCAAGAACCCGACCAAGTTCGTCGGCCCGGTCTACTCCAAGGAAGAGGCTGAGAAACTGGCGGCCGAGAAGGGCTGGACGGTGAAAGCCGATGGTGACTACTACCGCCGTGTAGTGCCGAGCCCGAAACCGAAGCGCATCTTCGAAATGCGCCCGATCAAGTGGCTGATCGAAAAAGGCGTGGTCGTGATCGCAGCCGGCGGTGGCGGTATTCCTACCATGTACGACGAGAGCGGCAAGCGCCTGGTAGGTGTGGAAGCCGTGATCGACAAGGATCTGGCCTCGTCCCTGCTGGCCCGCGAAGTGGGGGCTGATTACTTCGTGATCGCCACCGACGTGTCCACCGTGTTCGTGGACTGGGGCACGCCCAATGCCCGCGCCATCAAGCAGGCCCATCCGGACGAGATGGAAAAGCTCGGCTTTGCCGCCGGCTCCATGGGCCCGAAGGTGGAAGCTGCCTGCGAGTTCGCCCGTCTGACCGGCAAGCGTGCCGTGATCGGTGCCCTGGAAGACATCGAGAAGATCGTGAAGGGCGAAGCCGGCACCATCGTTTCCACCGAGAAGCCTGGGATCGAATGGTACTGAGCCGTTATGGCTGACGGGGGCCTTGCCACCGTTCTTCAAAGGGCCGCCGCGAGGCGGCCCTTTTTCTTGCGCCCTCAGGCTTTCGGCCAACCATGAAAAAGCGGACCCGAAGGCCCGCTGTCGCCGTGTCCTGCTCCTTCGCGGTCAGTGGCCGTCGTAGGAGCACACGGTGAAGAGCGGCAACTGGGTATCCCGCACCAGATCTCCCCCGCCGAGTTCCGGCAGCTCAATGATCGCTGCCGCCTCCACCACTTCCGCGCCCAGCTTCTTCAGCAGCTTGTAGCCCGCCATCATCGTTCCACCGGTGGCAACCAGGTCGTCGATCAACACCACCCGGTCTCCCGGCTTGCAGGCGTCAGTATGCATCTCGACCGTGGCATTGCCATACTCGAGTTCGTACTCCTCGGCGACGGTGGTGAACGGTAGCTTGCCTTTCTTGCGGATGGGCACGAAGCCCACGTTGAGCTCGTAGGCCAGTACCGAGCCGATGATGAAGCCGCGCGCATCCAGACCGGCGATCACATCGATATTCTCGCCCATGTAACGGTGGACAAAGATGTCGATCAGCATGCGGAAGGTTTTGGGGTTCTGCAGTAGTGGCGTGATGTCACGGAACATCACCCCCTGCTGGGGCCAGTTGGGCACGGTACGTATCCAGCCCTTGAGATAGCTGGCGTAATCGAGATTGCTGAGGTTTTCCATGGGCGCATTTTACGACCAAAACGGCTGGTGCGCGCGGGGCATGAAAAAAGGGCGCCCTCGGGCACCCCTTTTTCGGCAAGGCCGAGCCTTGCTGCCACAGCTCAGGCAAACAGCGCCAGCTTTACGATCCACAGTGCGGCAATCACGATCACGGCCGGCTTCAGGTCGGAGAAGCGGCCGGCCAGCAGCTTGATGATGGCATAGCTGATGAAACCGAAGGCAATGCCGTCCGCGATGGAGAAGGTGAACGGCATGGCTACCGCGGTCATCACCGCTGGGGCCGACTCTGTCAGGTCGTTCCACTCGATTTCAGCCAGGCCACGTGCCATAAGTACCGCGACGTAGCACAGGGCCGGCGCCGTGGCGTAGGCGGGCACGGTCTTGGCCAGCGGCGACAGCCACAGGCACGCCAGGAAGAGCAGGGCCACCACTACAGCGGTCAGGCCGGTGCGGCCACCCACGGCGGTCCCGGCAGCAGACTCGATGTAGGCGGTGGTGGACGAGGTTCCCATCACGGCACCGGCGGTGATGGCTACCGAGTCAGCCAACAGCGCGCGCTTCAGGCGCGGCAGTTTGCCGTCCTTGTCCAAAAGGCCTGCGCGATGCGATACACCGACCAGCGTGCCCGTGGTGTCGAAGAGATCCACGAAGAAGAACACGAAGATCACGCCCACTAGACCGGCATTGAGCGCGGCGGCCACGTCCATCTGCATGAAGGTCGGTGCCATGCTCGGCACCGGCGCGAAGATGCCCTCGAACTTCGACAGGCCCATCACGATCGATAGGGCGGTTACGGTCAGGATGCCGATGATGATCGAACCGTGCACACGACGGTATTCCAGCGCCACGATGATGAAGAAGCCCAGGATGGCCAGCAGCACCTTCGGGTCGTGCAGGTTGCCCAGGGTGACCAGCGTGGCCGGGTGGTCTACCACCACGCCGGCATTCTTCAGGGCGATCAGCGCCAGGAAGAGGCCGACACCGGCGGAGATAGCGAACTTCAGTGACTGCGGAATCGCATTCACGATGGCTTCGCGCACCTTGAACAGGCTGACGGCAAGAAACACCAGGCCCGAGATGAATACCGCGCCCAGCGCCGCCTGCCAGGGCACACCCATGCCTTTAACCACGGTGAAGGTGAAGTAGGCGTTCAGGCCCATGCCCGGCGCCAGCGCGATCGGATAGTTGGCCACAAGACCCATGATGGCGGTGCCAAGCGCTGCCGCAAGACAGGTGGCAACGAACACGGCATTGAGGTCCATCCCGGTGTCCTGCAGGATCAGCGGGTTGACCAGGACGATGTAGGCCATCGTCAGGAACGTGGTGAAACCGGCAATCACCTCGGTCTTGACCGATGTGCCGTGTTCACGGATCTTGAACAGGCTTTCCAGTAACTGCATTGCGAAGCTCCCTCGAGACTGCTTTTTATGGGGTTGGGGTGAGAAAAACGCGCCATTCTACCCACCGCCCTCCGCATACACCTAAATCTTGATTTGAAGATAATTTGCCGATTCGACCACCTGCTCTTTTGTGGTATTCTGAAAAATTACACTTCGGATACAGGTAGGATGCGGACCATGAATCAGCCCGCAGGCAACGTCTACATCGTGGTTGCCCCCTCCGGGGCCGGCAAGACTTCACTGGTCGCGGCCCTGCTGGCTGCCGAACCCCTGGTGGAGCTGTCTGTCTCGTATACCACCCGTGCCCCGCGCGTCGGGGAAGTGGACGGACGCAACTACCATTTTGTTGACCGGGCCACCTTCGAGTTGATGATTGCCCGGGGCGATTTTCTCGAGCATGCCGAGGTCTACGGCAACTACTACGGAACCAGCGCCGCCTGGATCCGCTCGCGCTTGGCCGAAGGGCGCGACATTCTGCTCGAAATCGACTGGCAAGGTGCACGCCAGGTGCGTGAGCTGTTCCCGCAGGCGGTAGGCATCTTCATCATGCCGCCTTCGATCGAGGAGCTGGAGCGTCGCCTGCGCGGCCGTGGCACCGATGCCGAAGAAGTGATCGCACGCCGTCTGGCGGCTGCGCGTTCGGAGATCGACAAGGTGGCCGAGTACGATTACCTCGTGGTCAACGACAACTTTGATCGCGCCAAGCTGGACCTGATTAGCATCATCCGCGCGCAGCGCCTGCGCTGCGACGTGCAGCGTGCCCGGTTGGCCGAACGTCTGGCGCACATGGGCACTGCCCGCTCCGATTGGTCCGCCTCCTGAAATCCGATATAGTTTTTGAACCTCTGCTACAGCTGGGAGAACCGTATGGCTCGCATCACCGTTGACGACTGCCTCGACCGTATCCAGAACCGCTTCGACCTGACGCTGGCGGCGGCCTACCGCGCCCGCCAGGTGGCTTCCGGCGCCACCACCTTTGTCGAGACGGGCCGCAACAAGCCCACCGTAGTGGCACTGCGCGAGATCGCCGCAGGCCATGTGGGCAAGGAAGTGCTCAACCGCGGCAAGGCGTAAGCCAGGAGCCCGAGGACGCGGATGACTACCGAACAGGCTACGTCGCCCGACTACGCGGCCCAGGTCGAGGCCGATGCGCGGTCCTTCTATGAGGCGGCATCGGCCTACCTGCGTCCCGAAGATGTACAGCTCCTGCGGCAGGCCTTCGAGCTGAGCCGCGAAGCCCATGAGGGCCAGACCCGCAAGAGTGGCGAACCTTACATCACTCATCCGCTGGCTGTGGCATCCATGCTGGCCGAATGGCGCCTGGATGCACAGGGGCTGGCCGCTGCCCTTTTGCACGATGTGCTTGAGGACACGGGCGTGTCCAAGCCCACACTGGTGGACCGCTTTGGTCGCACCATCGCGGACCTGGTCGACGGCCTTTCCAAGCTCGAGCGTCTGGAATACCAGACCAAGGAAACAGCGCAGGCCGAGAACTTCCGCAAGATGGTGCTGGCGATGGCGCGCGACATCCGTGTCATCATCGTCAAGCTGGCTGACCGCCTGCACAACATGCGCACGCTGGATGCGATGCGCGAGGACAAGCGCCAGCGCATTGCCCGAGAGACCTTGGAGATCTACGCGCCGATCGCTAACCGCATCGGCCTGAACAAGGTCTATCGCGAATTGCAGGATCTGGCCTTCAAGCACCTGCACCCCCATCGCTACAGCGTACTCTCCAAGGCGGTGCGTGCGGCACGCGGCAACCGGCGGGAGGTGGTCAACAAGATCCTGCAGGCTGTCGGTCAGAAGCTGGTGGAGTCCAACATCGAGGCCACCATCAAGGGGCGCGAAAAGAACCTCTACAGCATCTACAAGAAGATGCAGGAAAAGCAGCTGTCGTTCTCGGAAGTGCTGGATATCTACGGCTTTCGCATCATCGTGAACGACATCCCCAGCTGCTATCTGGCGCTGGGGGCGCTGCACAGCCTCTACAAACCCATTCCGGGGAAGTTCAAGGATTACATCGCCATTCCCAAGGGTAATGGCTACCAGAGCCTGCACACCACCCTGTTCGGCCCCTACGGGACCCCGGTGGAAATGCAGATCCGAACCCGGGAGATGAATAGCGTGGCGGAGGCTGGCGTGGCCTCCCACTGGATGTACAAAAGTGGCGATGCCAGCATCGACGCGGCCCAGCAGCGCACCCACCAGTGGCTGCAGAGCATCCTGGACATTCAGGCGGAGAGCGACGATGCGGTCGAATTCCTGGAACACATCAAGATCGACCTCTTTCCTGACGAGGTCTACGTCTTCACCCCCAAGGGCAAGATCATGGTGCTGCCGCAGGGCTCCACTACGGTGGACTTTGCCTATGCGGTGCACACCGACGTGGGGCACCGCTGCATCGCAGCCCGTGTCAACCACACGCTGGTGCCGCTGCGTACCGTGCTGCGCAACGGCGATACGGTCGAGATCATCACCTCCACGCAGGCCAAGCCCAACCCATCCTGGCTAAGTTTCGTGCAGAGCGGCCGCGCACGTTCGTGCATCCGCAGCTACCTCAAGAGCTTGCGCCAGGAAGAGGCAGTACAGTTGGGGGAGCGTCTGCTCAAGCAGGCGCTGAGCGCACTGGTCACCACGCCGCTGGGTCTGACGGACGAGTTGCGCGCCGAATACCTGGCGGAGCAGGGCGAGAAGGCAGGCAGCTTCGTCGACGTGCTGGCGGACATTGGCGCCGGCAAGCTGCTGCCCATCGTTGTGGCGCGGCGCCTGGTTGAGCTGGCTGGCGAGCGGTTGGGTGAGGAAGTGCGCCTGGGCCCGGTCACCATCCGTGGCAATGAGGGGGGGGCGGTGCAACTGTCGCCATGCTGCCATCCAATCCCTGGCGACCGTATCGTCGGCGTTCTTACCAAGGGACAGGGCTTGGTCATCCACCGTGGCGAATGCGCCAACCTCAAACGGGTGGACCCGGACAAGCTGCTGGATGTGTCCTGGGAGGCACAGCGTGACCGCATGTTCGGCGTGCGCATCAGCGTTCTGGCGCGTAGCGAGCGCGGTGCCCTGGCAGACATCGCCTCGGCCATTTCCGAAGCTTCGGCCAACATTGAGCGCGTAGACACGCAGGACACGCATGTGGGCGACGGCTTCATCCATATCGACTTCCGCCTGCAGGTGGAAAGCCTGTCGCATCTAGAGCAGGTGCTGGCACAAATCAGGCTGGTCGGAGTCGTGCTCACCGCCGAACGCAAGTGAGGGAGGTATGAATAGCCTGGAAATCCTGCTCAACGGCGCGCCACGAACCTTTCCGCAGGGCTGCAGCGTGGCTGCGATGGTGGAGGCGCTGGGTCTGGCCGGACGCCGGGTGGCCGTGGAGCGGAATGGCATGATCGTGCCGCGCAGCCGCCACGCCGAAACTGCCCTGGCTGAGGGTGATCGTATCGAAATCGTTGTGGCTGTCGGAGGAGGCTGAGAATGACGCATGCCCTGCAGGACGATGCATTGATGATTGCCGGTCGCGCCTATCGCTCCCGTCTGCTGGTGGGGACAGGGAAATACCGGGACTTTGCCGAAACCGCCGAAGCGCTCGAAGCATCGGGGGCTGAAATCGTCACCGTCGCCGTGCGCCGCGTCAATCTGGGACAGGACCCCTCCATCCCCAGTCTGCTTGATGCCCTGCCGCCCAACCGCTACACGCTGCTGCCCAATACCGCTGGTTGCTACACTGCCGACGAGGCCGTCCGTACCTTGCGCCTGGCCCGTGAGCTGCTTGACGACCATCGCCTGGTGAAGCTGGAGGTGTTGGGGGATGCGGAGACACTGTTCCCCAACATGCGGGAGACCTTCAAGGCCGCAGAGGTGCTGGTGAAGGAAGGCTTCGACGTCATGGTGTATTGTGCCGACGACCCGATTGCGGCACGCGAACTGGAGGCCATCGGCTGCTGCGCCATCATGCCACTGGCCAGTCTGATCGGTTCGGGCATGGGCATCCTTAATCCTTGGAACCTCAGGCTGATCATCGAGCAAGCCAAGGTGCCCGTGCTGGTGGACGCCGGCGTCGGAACGGCTTCCGACGCGGCAATAGCCATGGAAATGGGCTGTGACGGCGTGCTGATGAACACCGCCATCGCCAAGGCCCAGCGGCCGGTGCTGATGGCTCACGCGATGAAGTATGCGGTGGAGGCCGGCCGCGCTGCCTTCCTGGCCGGACGCATGCCCCGCCGTTTCTACAGCGGAACGCCCAGTTCGCCCGGCGAGGGCCTGCTGACGCCGCTAAAGGCATGATGCATAAAGCGCACAGCTGGGCGAGAAACCTGCTCGCAGGGTTTTACAAACCCGATAAGGTTGCTAGAATGCAGGTTTTTACAAGCGCCTCGCTTCATAAGTTAAGGACCTCCACGTAATGCCGAACATTCGCGTTAAAGAGAATGAACCGTTTGAAGTGGCCATGCGCCGTTTCAAGCGCGCCGTTGAAAAGACCGGCCTGCTGACCGAACTGCGCGCCCGCGAGTTCTACGAGAAGCCGACCGCAGAGCGCAAGCGCAAGCACGCCGCTGCCGTAAAGCGCCACTACAAGCGCATCCGCAGCCAGATGCTGCCGCCCAAGCTGTACTGATACCTTCAACGGTCAGTCTGGACGCTTAAGACCGCAGGCCCGCCCTGCGGTCTTGCCTTTTGTACGCTCCCGTTTCCCATGACACGATCGGATTGCCATGACGCTCAAGACCCGTATCCAGGAAGACATGAAAACCGCCATGAAGGCCCGCGAGACCGACCGGCTGGCTGCCATCCGGCTCCTGATCGCAGCCATCAAGCAAAAGGAAGTGGACGAACAGACCGAACTGGACGACGGTGCCGTGGTGGCCGTGATCGAGAAGATGCTCAAGCAACGGCGTGATTCGGTCAGCCAGTATGAGGCTGCCGGGCGTCAGGATCTGGCTGACCGGGAAAAAAGCGAGATGGCAGTGCTCTCCGCCTACATGCCGCAGCCGCTGAGCGAAGTCGAGGTGGATACCTTGATTGCCGAGGCGGTAGGCGCCACCGGTGCCGCTTCCATGCAGGACATGGGCAAGGTCATGGCCTGGCTCAAGCCCCGTCTGGCCGGGCGCGCCGACATGGGCCAGGTTTCGGGCCGTATCAAAGCGAAACTGGCAGGCTGACGATTTCCCTTTTTGCCGCTTTCCTCGCCTGTGACGGTAGACGATGATTCCCCAGGATTTCGTCGACCAGCTCCTCTCCCGTGTCGACATCGTCGACGTGGTGGACCGGTACGTGCCGCTGAAGAAGGCAGGCCAGAACTACCTGGCCTGCTGTCCCTTCCACAAGGAAAAGTCACCGTCCTTCACCGTCAGCCCCACCA
Source organism: Gulbenkiania mobilis (assembly GCA_004346645.1). GTDB lineage: Bacteria > Pseudomonadota > Gammaproteobacteria > Burkholderiales > Chromobacteriaceae > Gulbenkiania > Gulbenkiania mobilis. The sequence continues at coordinate 302,155 of SMDA01000003.1, read as the reverse complement.
AGCAGTTCTACCATTGCTTTGGCTGTGGCGCACACGGTTCGGCCATCGGGTTCGTGATGGAATACCAGGGGCTGGGCTTTGTCGATGCGGTGCGCCTGCTGGCGGAGGGGATTGGTTTGCCGGTGCCGGAAGTGCGTTCGGCCAACCCTCAGGCCAGTCGGCAGGCGCGCGAACGTCAGACCTCACTCGAAGACCTGATGGAGCAGGCCGCCCGCCATTACAAGCAGATGCTCAAGCAGGCCCCGGAGGCGGTGGCTTATCTCAAGGGTCGGGGCCTGACGGGCGAAGTTGCTGCCCGTTTTGGCCTGGGCTATGCCCCCGACGACTGGCAGGGCCTGCAGACCATCTTTCCGAATTATCTGGATGACCGGCTGGTGGAAGCCGGGCTGGTGATCGAGAACGAGGAAAAGCGTCGCTACGATCGCTTCCGTGGCCGTGTGATGTTTCCCATCCGCAATCAGCGCGGCGCTGTGATCGCATTTGGTGGGCGCGTGCTGGGTAAGGGCGAACCCAAATATCTCAACTCGCCGGAAACCCCGCTCTTCGAGAAGGGGCGCGAGTTGTACGGCCTGTACGAAGCGCGACAGGCGATCCGTGAGCGCAACCGCGTGCTGGTGGTGGAAGGCTACATGGACGTGGTGGCCCTCGCGCAGTATGGCGTGGGCTATGCCGTGGCTACGCTGGGGACCGCCACCACCGGCGAGCATGTGCGCAAGCTGATGCGTCACGCGGATGCCATCTACTTCTGCTTCGACGGGGACGCTGCCGGGCGCAAGGCCGCCTGGCGGGCCTTGGAAAACAGCCTGCCGCAGCTAGCCGACGGCAAGGCCTTGTATTTCCTGTTTTTGCCCTCAGAACATGATCCTGACAGTTTTGTCAGGGCGTTGGGCCCGGAAGCCTTCGAGCGCAGTTTGGACGACGAGGCCCTGCCGCTCTCGAGCTACTTCGTCCGCGAGCTGGTTAGCCGGGTCGATATCGAGGCGGCGGAGGGCAAGGCTGATCTGGTGCGCATGGCGGCCCCTTTGCTGGCCCAGGTTCAGGCGCCAGCGCTGGGGTTCATGCTGCGCAAGCGTCTGGCCGAGATCGTCGGTGTGGAAGTGGACGAGTTGGACCAGATGATGGGCGCGCCACGACCGCAGCGTTCCGGCCGACGCAGCTACCGGCTGCCGGAGCATTCGGAGCGACTGGCCGTGACTCCCATCGCCAAGCGCCAGCTGCGCTGGCTGCTGATGAACCCGCAGTGGGCCGTCGATGTCAATCTGCCCGAAAGTGCGCCGCTGACGGACGACATGGCCTGTCTGGCCACGTTGGCCGAAAAGGCGCGTGAAAGTGAGACCCCCCCTACACCGGCGCAGCTGGTCGAAAGCCTGCGGGGCACACCGTACGAAGGCCTCGTGGCCACCGTGCTGCAGAATGCAATGCAGGACCCGGAAGAATTCAATTCACCCACAGACGAAGCACGACAACAGTTTAGCGAAGGCAACCGCAAACTTCTGGACCTGTTGCGCACGGCGCAACTGGAGGAACTCAAGCGTAAGGAGCGACACGAAGGGCTCTCCGCGCTGACTCCGGAAGAAAGGCGCTTGTTGCTGGCACTGCTCAGCCGCGATGGTGGCTGATCGGCCGGCAAAGAACGGCCTTTTGTGATATACTTAACTGTTTTTTCGGCTTTAATTTACAGCAGGAAGCGAAATGGCGGCCTCTCCCGAAAATCAAAAGGATGTGCAGGACAATTCCCAAGCGCCGATGAGCCTGGAAGAGCAGCGTAAGCGGCTGCGCCAGCTCATCGCGCTGGGCAAAGAGCGGGGTTATCTCACCTACGCCGAGATTAATGACCACCTGCCCGAAGACGTCTCCGACGCCGAGCAGATCGAGAACATCGTCACGATGATCCAGGGTCTCGGCATACAGGTCTACGACGAAGCGCCTGACGCCGAAACGCTGCTGATGTCCGATGCGACGCCGGCTGTGGCCGACGAGGATGCGGTGGAGGAAGCCGAAGCAGCCCTGTCTTCGGTAGATTCCGAATTCGGCCGCACCACCGACCCGGTGCGTATGTATATGCGTGAGATGGGCTCGGTGGAACTCCTTACCCGCGAAGGCGAGATCGAAATCGCCAAGCGCATTGAGGACGGCCTCAAGTACATGATCCAGGCGATCTCGGCCTGCCCAGGCACGATCGCCGAGGTGCTGGCGCTGTACGAGCGCGTGGAAAAGGAAGAACTTCGCATCGATGAGGTGGTGGACGGCTTCATCGACCCCGAGGCCGAAGCCGCCGAGGAAGAGGTGCCCTTTGCCGAGCCGGCCGAGGAGGGCGAGGACGCCCTGCTGGAGGACGAGGAAGAAGGCGAAGAGGCCGATCCGAGCGCCGTCAACAGTGCCAACCTGGAGGAGCTCAAGCGCCAGGCGGCCGAGCACTTCACGCGGGTGCGCGCACTCTTCGAGAAGATGATCAAGGCCCTCAAGAAGGAAGGCCACAAGGGCGAGAACTACCTGGCCCTGCAAGAAGCGATCACCGAAGAGTTCATGAAGATCCGCTTCTCCACCCGCCAGATCGAAAGCCTGTGCGATTCGCTTCGCAGCAGTGTGAACGAGATCCGCAGCTACGAGCGTGACATTCAGGACATCTGTGTGTCGCGGGTGCGGATGGGTCGGGAGCATTTCATCCAGACTTTTCCGGGCAACGAGACCAATCTGGAGTGGGTGGAGGGCGAAATCGACTCCGGCAAGCCATGGTCCGAAGCGCTGCAGCGCTTTCAGTATGCGATCATCGAAAAGCAGAGCAAGCTTGCCGCGTTGCAGGAGCGCACGATGCTGCCGATCAAGGCGCTCAAGGAAATCAACCGTCAGATGTCGACGGGCGAATCCAAGGCGCGCCGTGCCAAGAAGGAAATGATCGAGGCCAACCTGCGCCTGGTGATCTCGATTGCCAAGAAGTACACCAACCGCGGCCTGCAGTTCCTCGATCTGATCCAGGAAGGCAACATCGGCCTGATGAAGGCAGTGGACAAGTTCGAATACCGTCGCGGCTACAAGTTCTCCACCTATGCCACTTGGTGGATCCGTCAGGCCATCACCCGTTCGATTGCCGATCAGGCGCGCACCATCCGCATTCCGGTGCACATGATCGAAACGATCAACAAGATGAACCGGATCAGCCGGCAGATCCTGCAGGAGACTGGCCGCGAGCCGGACCCGGCAGAACTGGCCGAGAAGATGGAGATGCCCGAGGAGAAGATCCGCAAGATCATGAAGATCTCCAAGGAGCCGATCTCCATGGAAACGCCGATCGGGGACGACGACGACTCGCATCTTGGCGACTTCATCGAGGATTCGGTCACCATGGCCCCTTCCGAGGCCGCAATGTATTCCAGCCTCAAGGACGCGACCAAGGAGGTGCTGGATACGCTGACGCCGCGCGAAGCCAAAGTGCTGCGGATGCGCTTCGGCATCGACATGAACACCGACCACACGCTGGAAGAGGTGGGCAAGCAGTTCGACGTGACCCGCGAGCGGATCCGCCAGATCGAGGCCAAGGCCCTGCGCAAGCTGCGTCATCCGACCCGCTCGGAACGCCTGCGCAGCTTCCTGGACAACGAACCGGGCAATCAGTAAGCCGCTTTATTTGCTATAATGCGCGCCCATCGGGCCTTTAGCTCAGTCGGTTAGAGCAGAGGACTCATAATTCTTCTGCATCAGGGAAGCGCATAAGAAGTTTTGCTTTAGTTTCAAACGGTTCAGGTGGTTTCACCCCCACCTGAACCAGCAGTAAAACCGTTGTCTGGTGCATGTCTGGTCCAGAGAACGGCAAACCGGAAGGTCGCCAGTTCAGGGCTTTTCGGCGTTGTAGTTTCGGGCCTGTAGCTCAGTCGGTCAGAGCAGAGGACTCATAGCGTTAAGTTGTGCCATACGTTTGGAAACTGCGTATGGGATGGTGTCAAATTCGGCGAACCCTAAGTGCGGTAACGCATACGGCAACGCCGAGCCAAGCTTCGATGCGAAAACATCGTTGAAGGTGTAGAGACTAGACGGCACCCACCTAAGGCGAAAGCTACGGTGAAGGCATAGTCCAGGGAGTGGCGAAAGTCACACAAACCCGAATCCTTTGGTCCAGGGTTCAAGTCCCTGCGGGCCCACCAAAGTCAGAGCCCCAACCGGAAACGGTTGGGGCTTTTGTCTTTTTGCCTGACAAATGGAAACAGTTCGCTCACACCGAGGACGGCAATTCGGCCAAAGCGGACAAGTAGCACTCTCTTAGCGCTACCCGGCGACCGCTTGAAAAAAACAAGAAACCAAGCCTCCCTTGCCTCAGGTCAGAGCGACCGTCCTGAAAGCGTCGCCGAAGGCGGCGAACGGTATGCGCACTGACTGCCACAACCCCATGCCTCCGTCCGTTGGAGCGTGCTCTCTCACCTCGCCGGGGTCCAAAACGGCGAGACGCGGCGTGTCGCTCGAAACGTCCCAAAGATGAAAGGCGTGGAATAAGGCATCTTCGGCCACCTCCCATTCGTTGCGCGAAACGTAAAAATATCCGGCCAGTCCCTGAGTGCTCGTCTTCACCTCGATCACCAGCCTGCGGGAGTCACCCATGTCGAGCCTCGAAAGGACGTCGTAACCGTCCGAGTTGCTGTCCAAGGCGACCCATTTCGGGTCGGCGCCCGTTCTGCGCTTCTCGTATTCCAGAGTCAGGCGCTCGCCGGTCCTTCCGATTTCCGTCAGTGCTTCGTCTCTGATGCCACGTGCCCGGCTCGCCAAGGCATCCCAGAAGGCCACGGTCTCCGCGTCCCCGTCATAGGCGAGCCCCGCTTCGACGAATATTTGTCTTAGCTCCTTTGGAGCGTGCATCAGCACCTCGCGGCGCCCCGAGGAGGCCAATTGAAGCCAAGGAGGATCTCGCGCGTCGATGTGGTCCAGCACCAGAACACGCAGCTTGGCGCGACTGCTTGGGGCGGCTAGGGCTCGCTCGCCTCGCGGAGTAGGCTTGAGGAAGCCGTCAGTACCCACCGACAGCCAGCGAATGTCCAGCGCAGCGTCCAGTATGTCCTGCGACGGAACGGCTCCCAAGGACAGCGAGTGGACTCCGCCGGGAAGCAGAGGGTAGCTTTCCACCACAGAGAGCAGTTCTATGCAGCCGAAAGCCACACTCGGGGACATGGGTCTCATATTCCGCCTCCGAGAGAGGCTAGAAGAGCTCTGACATCCCCTTCGTCGAGCCCGGTCCCGCCAAAGTCCTCGTCCTCCTCGTCGGGGTCCATAGGCACCGGGGCGATTTTCAGGCCCGAGTCGTTCAAGGCGTCCGCCATCTGAGCGACCTTGAACTCCAGCCTCTGGCGGACCGTCTCGTCCACAGTGCCCGCGCATTCGACGATTTCGATGGTGGTCTGCTGATTTTGCGAGAGGCCAAGTCGATGGATGCGATCCTCGGACTGAAGATACTGCGCGGCGTTGAAGTTTCGATCGAGATAGATGGCGTGGTGGCAGACCGTATGGAGACTTATGCCTTCCCCTGCGGCGGCGGGGTTGGCGACCATCACCATGACTCCCGGATCGTCGTGGAAGAGACGAATCTTCCCCTCGCGCGTCTCGTCGTCATCCTCGTCCCCGGCATCCACGCCGCCGTGGATGAAAACGGCCCCCAAGTCCTGAAGTTTCTCGGCCAGAAATTCGACGTTCTTCACGAACGACGACCAGATCAGCACCTTCTTGCCTTCTCGCGCCAAGGAACGAGCGCGCTTCATGACGTATCTCAACTTCGGGCCGCGTCCTTCGGAGATTGCTTGCGCTAGCTCCTTCGAGTGCGCGAAGGTTATCTCCTCGGCCAGCAGGGCCGTGTTGGACACGAACTGAAGGATTCTGGCAACGGAGCGACCGAGATGCCTGAAACGCTGCTTGCCCGTCTGGCTCAGGGCATTGGCGGCCTCTCGTGCCACCTCGCTCTTCATGAGTTCGTATAGACGAGCCTGAAGCGGGTCCATTGTCAGCGTCTTTCGAAGCCTGGTTACCGGCGGCAAGCCGAGCTCGGTCTTGTTCGTCCGCACATAGATCGGCTTGACCAAGTCGATGACGTTCTCTTCCGCAGCCTTGATTTCCGGAAAGAGGAAGTTGAACTGAGGAAGCAGATCGGACGGAGCCTGAGGCATCGGCGTGCCGGACATGACCAGCTTGCTGACGGGCAGATGGGAGAAGCCGAGAACGGCGTCGGTGGAGATGTTGTTCCTGCCCTTGATCCGGTGGCTCTCGTCGAGGAATACGTGGACGCGACGCCCTGCGAGATGCTCGGATATCGCCTCCCTCACTCTGGCGAGTTGCTGATAGCCAATAATCATGAAGCGCGGGTCCGCTCGCAACTGACCGGGAATCTTGTCGCCCTTTCTCAGGCGCACGAACGCTCCCATGCCGGGCAGACACGAATCCAACTGTTCGTCCCAGGCGGCGAAGGCGTTCTTCGGCGCGATGACCAGCAGGCGGTCCTCCGGCTGAGCTCGACAGGCAAAAGTCGCCAGCGCCTCGGTCGTCTTGCCCGCCCCAGGAACGGAGAAGGTGGCTCCTGCCGGCAGCGCGCCGAGGAGCTTCACGTTTCGAGTCTGCTGCGGCGTGAGATTTCTGACGAACCCGGCGGCTTTCAGTTTTTCCGCGAGTTCCTCGTCCGAGAGACGAACGGCATTGGTCGCCTGATCGTATCCGATGGCTCGCTGATGCGCGGCGCCGAGATGGGCGGTCGCCGCCTCGGTGATTTGGAAGTGCTCGTTGCTCTTGAGTCTGAATCCCTTGATTAGGTCAAGAATCTCCGGGCGCAGCGCCAGAAAGCTCCACCACGGAACGCTCACGGCGGTCGCGCCCTCCGCGCTGGACTCCTTGGTGGACGAGATAAGCATGTCCTTGGCTATTCCGACCCAGGCCGATTTCGCGTCAGCCTCGTCCCAGTAGACGACGGCCCTGCGGTCGCGCTCTCGATAGTCGAAGACCAGCACGCTCTCACCCTTCCTTTTCGGACAGCCAGGTTTCGATCGCCTCGACCCCAGAGCGGATCTGTTCCAGTTGGGCCTTCACGCCCGCGATGGAGGTCTCGGGTCTGAGTCCGTGCCCGACGGCGTTCTGGATGAGCGTATTGGCCTTCTTCAGCGTCTTGGCTAGGAAGTCGGCGGCCTCGCGCTCTTTGCCTTGTTCGTCCTGAGAGCGAATCACCTCAATCACAACGTCGCGCGCCTTCTTCAGCGACTCCTCGTCCTTGCGCATCTCCGCCACCAAAGCGATGGCCGGTGGCGGTGCGGTGACCGCGCTTTTCTCAGGTTTCCCACTGCCGAAGGCCATCTCGGCGGCCTCGTCTACTTCCGGGGCGGGGAGGGGGAAGGCTTCGGCGAGGCCCGTCTTGACGGCCTCCAAATGCACCTTCACCTTCGGAATGACCGCGTAGAGACGCTCGCCCGCGCCGCCTGAGTCGTCGATCAGGGAGAACGCGGCGTGCTTGATTATTTCCCTGTCGCTGGCGGAGTCCGTCGCACTCAGGGCTTTCAGAAGTTCCTGGAAGGCATACTTGTCGCCGCTGACCTCGCTCCAAGTGTTCGCCTTGCCGCGTGTCTCCAAGTATTCGGCAGCGAGGTTCCGCATCGCGAGCAGGTCCTCGATTTCGCTCTTCTTCTTTCCGTAGAGTTGGCACAGTTGAGCGGTGCTGAACCCGTGAAGCTTCTGTTTCTGAAGCATCATGGCCGCCTCGGCGTCCCATGTGTAGTCGCTACGAATGTCCTTCTCGATTTGCAGCCTAGCCTCCAGCCTGTCGAGCTCCTGTTCGTCGCAGTGAGGCAGGACAACGACGTCCACGTGGCTGAAATGCCCGTATTCCTTTGTGTCGTTTTGATACAGCAGTCGCCAGCAGCACAGACGACGGTTTCCGTTGAGCACGAATCCGTTCTCGTCCAGAAGCAGAGGCTCGACCTGCTTGTTGGCCGACACCTCGAACTTGCGAAGGAGGCCTTCATCCTTGACCATGCTTTGGAGGATTTGGTGCTGGGACTGCTGGATGTCTTCCAGTTCCGGATCTCCGTTGTCGAAGAAGTCCGGTTGATAGCTGTGGAGTGCGGCGAACTCCTGCTGAGCCGATGCCGTTCTTCCGTTGGCGATGCGGTATTTTGGGAGATTGATGGGCACGCGCAGGATGGGCAGGGATACGGTCCCTCCCTTGAAGTTCTCGATTCGATGCGTTTCGGCGTGAGGCTGAGCGAGGAGCTTCTTGAACTCCTCGCGCCGATCGATCAGCGGCCATCCGAGGAAGGACTGCTTGGGCGGAGGGGGAATGACGGACGCGACGGACATTGGGACTCCTATTCGAATGCGAAGACGGCTATGGGCATGTGGATAACCTTCTGGAATATGTGGAGCTCGGCTATCAGGCGGTCCGCGTTGGCTATGTTCAGTCCGAGAACTCTTGCTGCCGGCGCTGCCGGGAGGATGAAGGCCGCCGCCTTGATCGAGTTCTCCATGTAGAGTTTCTGAAGCTTCAGGAGGTCCGCATACATGCGCGACATGTTTCCTCCCGTCTGGATACAGAGCCCGACCGCGTTCTTTTTCGAGGCGATGGTTATCTTCGATGGCGGCTCGACCTGCACCTCACCGGACCATCCCGCGTTACCGAGCAACCGAACGAGCTCCTTTCGTATCTTCGCCGCCGAGCCCTTCTTGACGATGACGTTGCAGGCGGAGATCGCGTCCTCGATTTCTTGACGTTCCTTAGCCGGCAGAAGCGTGTCGGCGCTTTGGTGGGAGAAGGATGTGAACTTCAATGGTTTTCCTCGTGCTCGGCTTCCGAATATTCGTGGGCAACGACACTGGACTAGGACGAATGCATGGAACGCCTAGCCAATGTCATTTAGGCCAATTTTCGCCGGAAAAGTCCTTATTCGTCGACTACGGGCTTGGAGAGACTGCTGCGGGTGTGGTCGTAAAGCGGCTGATCGTGCGGACGGAAGCGAACAGAGCCTTCGTCGGTCTGACGCAGTCGCTCGAATCCAGTAGCGGCGAATCCCTCGTCGAGCTCGCATCCCCAGAAGCGCCGTCCGTGCAGAAGCGAGGCCACGCCGGCCGATGCGACGCCAGCAAATGGGTCGAACACCAAGTCGCCCTCGCGACTCATCGAGAGAACGAGGCGCTCGATGAGGCCCACGGGGAACTGGCAGGGATGCTCGGTCTTCTCGACGTGGTTGCTCTTCACGTTCGGAATGTTCCACACGTCCTCGGGATTCTTTCCCAGAGGATTACCGGAGACCTGGCCCTTCTTCGGGCCCTTGAAGTGCCGCTTGCCGGGGTATTTCGAGGGAACACGGACGGGGTCGAGGTCGAAGAAGTAGTCGTCGCTCTTCGTGTACCACATGACCGTCTCGTATCGTCCCGAGAACCGGCGACGGCTGTGCAGCCCATGCCCGAAGTGCCAGATGATGCGATTGCGAAGTTGCAGGCGATGCTTCTTGAAAATCGGTGCGAACTCTATGTCGAGCGGCGATATCTGTCCGTTGTCTACGAAGTTGCCTACCTGCCAGCAGATCGATCCCGTCGTCTTCAGACGAGGAATGATCAGGTCGATGATTCGCTCCTGCCATTCGAGGTAGCGTGATAGGTCGTCCTTGGTCTCGTAGGACTTGCCGATGTTGTAGGGTGGGGAGGTGACTACGAGATCGAAGAGCGGCACCTCGGGCAGTCCCGAAAGAAATGCCTCGGAGTCGCCTCTCCACATGGCCGCTCTCTCGTCGAGGACGTCCTCCGGAGCGCCCCTCTTGGCGTCCAGCAGAACCGCCTTCGTGTCCTTCGTATCATTCGGCCCTCGTCTCTGGGTCATGCAGGCCCTCGCGTCCTCTGCGTCTATGTTTTTTGTGATTTGAAGCATCTTCTGTTTTAACCCCTGCCGGCGCCCCCTTCGCGCCGGCTCGTCTGCCGCAGAATGAAGGAGAAACACGCCGTCGGATGGCTGTTTACGTCGAAAAAACCCTGCTAGATCGCCTTTCGAAGAGCGGGGACTACTGCCATCATTTTCGCAGGTAAGCAAGTCTCGACACAACCTGACAGAGGGAGGCTTGTCCCGAATTTCGTGTAGAGCCGCCGTTCGATCACCACGCGCACGATAGTCAGCAATAGCCGAGACGCTGCCAATGGTTAGAGGTGGGGTGCGCATTTCACTCATGAAAAATCCCGGGAGTTGCCCCCCGGGATTTTCTCGACATCAATCACTCAACCGCACAGTAGGCAATCCCATCCTCAGCGCTGAGATCAAAGCAATGTCCTGCTTCGACCGTGTTCAGGAAGCTATCAACGATCATGAACCCGCCGAGATTGGCGATACTGCCAATACCCTTGCGAGACTTGATCGCTGAAAAGCCAACGCTCTTTACCTTACGGCGCGCGCGCTGTTCCAAAGCCTTCTCTGCACGTTCTTGTTGATTCGACATCATGGTGACCTCCATCTTTCAAAGATTTGAAAAATGAAGAGCGGACTGGAGGCGCCCAGGGTATCCATCCCTACTTCACATCGGCGTAGACGGAATTGTCCAAACCGCTGGTGAATCACCTTGCCACAATCAGTACCGACAAGCCGGCACAGCCCAAGCGTTCCGCAAAGAATACGCTCGGCTCGAAAAGCGCTCAAGGCTGCAATGCGTAAGAGCCTGCGTGCTCAACCAGATTTCATTCTCCTGACCCCTGTCGCCGCAAGGTGCCCGGGGTTTTCCATTTCTGACCAGGAGAATCCCATGCTTTCCCCTCCCCCTATCCGGACGATGTCGACGTCCGCTTTGCTTGCGTTGCTGCTCGGTGAAGAGGCCGCCCAGCGCCTCGCCGGTCGATCCTTGATCGACGTCTTCGCACTCCACGCCGGCCGCACTCTGCTCAACGAAGTTCATGCCGGTTATGGTCCTGAGCGCACGCTGGAAGCCTGTAAGGAGTTGATGGCGCGGGCGCTCGCCGAGACCATGCGCTTGGGCGACTGTCTGAGCGATCCAGCCACCATCCGTGATTATCTGCGCCTAATTGCCGGCGGTCTGCCCCATGAGGTTTTCATGGTCCTGCTGCTGGATGCCCAGAACCGCCTGATCGATTGCGTCGAGATGTTCCGCGGCACGCTGACGCAAACGTCGGTCTATCCGCGTGAAGTCGTCAAGCTGGCGCTGGAGCGAAATGCTGCTGCTGTCGTATTCGCCCACAACCACCCGTCCGGCGTTCCTGAACCGAGTTCTGCCGATGAGGCGCTGACGCGTTCGCTCAAAAGCGCGCTTGCCTTGGTCGATGTACGCGTCCTGGATCATTTCATCGTTGCTGGCACGGCCACACCCGTGTCGTTCGCCGAACGCGGATTGCTCTGACGGCAACCGCTGCCATTCCCTTTTGTCACCCCTGAATCAGGAGCCCATCATGCTTCCAGCTTTACTCATCGCACCGGTAGTAGAGGCCATCGTTATTGCCGCGGCAAACGCTGTCGTCAAGCAACTGCTCGATGACGATTCGCGCCGCAAATAGCTCGCTTTACCCCAAGGCGGACTCACCGCCAGCTGTACTTCCCCTATCACGCCGATGCCCTGCTCTGGGCATCGGCGTTTTGCTTTTCTGAACCGTATTCCCTACCCGGAGACAACCATGACCACCGAAACCACGCAGTACCTGAAACTCAAATCCGCCGAAGCACAAAAGCTCGGTCGAAATGGCGGCGCAATCAGCTACCTGATCCTGACCGATACGGACCGCCAGCAGTTGTACGTGAGCATCACCGCTAACGACAGCGGCGGCTATTTCAGCAACGAGATCGCCCGCTTCGACGGGATCGAAGCCTGTATGCCGGCCGATCACACCCAGCCGTTCCCAGCCAAGGCCTTGATCCCGGCCTTTGTCAGCCGCAGCGCGAATCAACCTTCCTTCTGCGCAGCGCTGCTGCGTGCCGAAGGGCTGACGGCCGCCGCTGAAGGCAAACCACACCTGCACCAAGTCGTCGGTGACTGGGCGGACTGGAAACGCTCCATGCTCGCCTTGCCGGGCGAGCCCTATGCTCCACCGACAAAGGAGGCTCAAGCGGACCGTCAAACGTCCGGTCCCGGGCCGGGGTTTTCGGCGGGTTTTCGCAGCGAATGGGGGCGGTTTTTGCCATCACTTCTCCGTTAGATCAAGAAGGTTGTTTCACCCTCGTACGGCACCACCATACTTAGACTTTGCTGTGGTATACGCGAGCAAGGGTAGACGGTATACTTTCCTGTTCGGTAGGCCCAAAGGACCAAAAACAGGGGTCTCACTACCCCTCATAATCCTTTGGTCGCGGGTTCGAGCCCCGCAGGGCCCACCAGGCATCAAGGACTTGCAGCCAGCGCTGCAAGTCCTTTTTCCATTTCCTTTAACGGCTGACCGAGGTTGGCCGAAGCGGACAGACGCGGGTGCAAGATACGCTTTCCAGCAGGCTGGTCGACCGGCCTGCGCTCGAATGGTTGCAGGCTCTGCGCGGGCTGGCGGCATTTCTGGTGGTGTTGGTGCATGCCCGGGGGGCGCTCACGGGCTCGCCCTGGGCAGAGGCTGTGCAGGAGGTGCTGTACCACGGGGCGATGGGGGTAGACCTGTTCTTCATCCTTAGCGGTTTCCTGATGGTCTACACCACGCGAACGCTGCCGGGTGGTGTGGCGGATGCCCGCGTGTTCCTGCTCAAGCGCATCGTGCGCATCTGGCCGGCCTATGCGGTGCTGACGGTGCTGACCTTCCTGACCTTGCAGGGGGTGCACGGGCTGGTGGAGCCGGCAGGGCGCGAGGCCCTGCTCAAGACGCTGCTTTTCGTCCCGGTCGACCCCTACAACCCGCTGTACTTCAGCATGGCACTGCCGGTGGGCTGGACGCTGACCTTCGAGATGTACTTCTACTTGGTGTTTGCGGCGGCCTTGCTGCTGGGACGGTGGCGCTGGCTCGGCATGGCGGCCTGGTTCGGGTTGACCTTGCTGGCGGTACCCATGGCACTTGGCCATTTCGATTGGGGCGTGTTCGACCAAGCGGTGATCGGGCAATGGGCGTATGCCAACCTTGCCATCAACCCGATGGTTTGGGATTTCCTCTTCGGCATGGTGGCCGCCTGGCTCTACTTCCACCTGCCCGGGCCGCCCACCCCTCGTGGAGCGGCGCTGTTGGTGCTGCTGCCTCTGGCGGCGCTGGTGGCGCTGGCGGTGGCGGATGTGTGTTCCACGCATGGGCCCACCCAGTGGGGCGGTCCCTTGGCGCTGGTGTTCATCGGGCTGGCGCAGTCCAGCAAGACCCAGCGTCTGCCCACGCCCAGGGCGCTGCTGTGGCTGGGGGAAATCTCCTACGCGCTGTATCTGGCGCACCCGCTCGCCCAGCATTTCCTGGGTCTGGCGGTGGGCCGCTTGGCAGGGACCCAAGCCACGCACGGGCCCGTCTACCTGCTGCTCGCCACGGGGATGTCGCTGGTGGTGGGAGCCTGGGTGTGGCGGCATGTGGAGGTGCCGGGCAGCCGGCTGGCCCGGCGTTGGCTGTTGCCACAAAGGTTGGCCGAAGCGCCGCCCGCGATCGGCCCCGTATCCTCATGAAAAACGGCCCGTATGGGCCGTTTCCTGTTGCGTCAGCGTTGGCTCATTCCGGCTTCAGCACCTTGGGATTGGAGTTGCCCCAGACGGTGTAGAGGTCGGCCAGCAGGGCACCGTTGATGTCCTCCACCTCTGCCTGGGTGATCTCGGCCTTGCCCTGCTTGCCGAACAGCACCACTTCCGCGCCGGGCTTTACGCCCGGGATGTCGGTCACGTCCACCATCGTGGTATTCATGGACACTTTGCCCACCACCGGAGCGCGCTGGCCATTGATCAGCACGAAGCCTTTGTTGGTGAACACACGGCGGTAGCCGTCGGAGTAGCCCATGGGGATGTTGGCCAGCACCGAGTCACGCTTGAGCGTGAAGGTGCGGTCATAGCCCACGGTGTTGCCGGCCGGGTAGCGGTTGACCGACGCCACGCGCGATTTGAAGGCCATCACGCGCTTGTACTCGGTGTAGCTGGGTACGGTGTCGCCATAGAGCGCGCCACCGGGACGTACCATATCCAGCCGGGCTTCCGGTACCTCCAGCGTGGCGAACGAGTTGGCGCAGTGCAGCGTCAGCTTGTTGCGATCCAGGCGGGCGGTCTTGATCAGCCAGTCGGTTTCCTTGTTGAACACTGCCAGGCCTCGGCGGACGTCGTCCTTGTCCTCCACGGGGAAGTGTGTCATCAGCCCTACTAGGTTAAGGCCGGGCAAGCGCACCAGCGCCAGTGCCTCACGGCGCCCCTGCTCGGTGGAAAGCTCCAGTCCGTTGCGGCTCATGCCGGCGGAGTTGAGGCCCAGATGCACCGACAGCGTCTTGCCGTGGCGACGGGCGATCTCGCCCGCCTGCCGAGCAAAGTCCAGGTTGCCCACCAGCTCTTCCATGTTGTACGGCAGCGCGCCTTCCAGTTCGCCCAGCGTCGGGGTGCGCACCCGCATCAGACGGCCGGTGAAGCCTTTCTCGCGCACAATGCGTGCTTCTTCGTTGCTGGCCACGCCGATGCAGGGCACGCCCGTGGCGATCACGGAGGGCACCAGCAGGCCGATGCCGTGGCCATAGGCGTCCGCCTTCATGATGGCGCAGATCTTGGTCTTGTCGCCCACGGTGGCCTGCAGTGTGCGGATGTTGTGCTCGAAGGCGGCGCGGTCGACCTCGATCCAGGCATTGCTGGTGGCCGTAAGACTGCTGGTCTTGTCGTAGCTGGAAAGCGGCAGCTCCGGCGCAGCCAGCGCTGCGCCCGATACAAAGCACGCGGCCAGGGAGGCGGCCAGAAGGGTACGGGCAAATTGCATCGTTGTGTTCCTTGCAGAGGGATGAAGGGGACAGCGCGCCTTGGCGCGGAGCCTTTATAAAATCCTGCTGGTTTTTAACAGCTTTGTCATATTACGTGTGGGTGCCGGGGCTGTCGCTAGCAAAGGGCGACATGAATGGTCGTGTCTCGCACCGGGCGCGGCTGGGGCGCCGCCCGGCTGCCTTGCGATGCCGGTGCGATAGGGCGAGAATCGCTGACTCCCGCAGGGGTTGCCAGGTCCCGGAATTGCTCCCGTAGAGGGCGGCCGGGCCGGCAGCCCTGGCCGAACGACGCCGTTACCGATCGCATGCCACCATCGATGAACATCAAACTACTGCTTTGCCTGCCTCTGCTGCTCTGGCTGGGGGCCTGTTCCACGCTGCCCCCCGCCCCCACGGTGCCGGGGCCGTCCACCACCGGCGCGCGCTATACCCCGGTTCCGGTCGACAGCCTGCCCGGCTGGACGGCTGAATCCCACGCGGCCTCGCTCCAGGCCCTGCAGCACAGCTGCCGCGCACTGGCCAGGAAGCCCAAAGACTGGGGGGCCTGGCAGGCGGCCTGCCTGGCTTCGGCCAACGTCGACGTGCAGCAACCGGCGGGCGTGCGCCGTTACTTCGAACAGTATTTCAATGCCTGGTCCGTTTCGGATGGCAGCCGCGTGCAGGGGCTGATCACCGGCTACTACGAGCCCTTGCTCAACGGCAGCCGCGTACGCACCGAGCGCACCCCGTGGCCGGTATACGGGGTGCCCTCCGACCTCTACACCTTCGAGCCGGGCCCGGCAGAGCGGCAGCGGGGTGAGGGCATTGTGCGCGTGGTCGGTGCCAACCGGCTGGCGAGCGTGCCGGGCGCCACGCAACCGGCATCAGGTCAGTACCGGGTGCGGCTGGCCGACTTCGTTACCGACGGCAAGACCACGCGCCTGAAGGGTCGTCTGGAAGGCGACCGCTTCGTGCCGTACTACACACGGGCCGAGATCGAGCAGGGCAGGGGCGTGAGCAGCGCGCCGGTATTGGCATGGGTGGAAGACCCGACCGAGCTGTTTTTCCTTCAGGTGCAAGGCTCCGGCCGCATCCAGTTGGAGGACGGCACGCTGCTGCGCGTGGGCTATGCCGACCAGAACGGCTACGGCTACCAGTCCATTGGCAAGACCCTGGTAGACAGCGGTGAGATGACCCTGGCCGACGCATCGATGCAGGGCATCCAGGCGTGGGTGCGGGCGCATCCGGACCGGCGTCAGGCGTTGTTCAACAGCAACCCGAGCTATGTGTTCTTCCGGGTGCTGGGACACGCCGAGGGTGGCCCGATCGGCTCGCTGGGTGTGCCCCTGACCGACGGCTACAGCATTGCAGTGGACCCCCGCTATATCCCGCTGGGGGCGCCGGTGTTCCTGGAAACCACCTGGCCCTTGAGCAGTACGCCGCTGCGCCGGCTGGTGCATGCACAGGACACCGGCGGTGCCATCAAGGGCGCGGTGCGGGCCGACTTTTTCTGGGGCTTCGGCACTGAAGCCGGCATGTACGCAGGACGCATGAAACAGCAGGGCCGCCTGTGGCTGCTGCTGCCCAAGGGGATGGACCCGGCCGCCAGCGCCGGACGATAAGGCTGACACCATGAGACAAACCACAGCAATCCTTGCCTGCCTGGCCATGCTGGCCCTGGCCGGCTGCAACCGTGGCCAGAAGGCGGAAGAAGCCGAGACCGCCAAGCCCGCTGCGCCGCCGGTGCGTATGCTTGCGGCGCTGGATATCGTCACCGCCAAGGTGGGGACGGTTTCGGAAGCGGTGCCGTTCACCGGCACGCTCAACCCCGAGAAGAGCAGCCAGGTGGCGGCCCGTGCGGAGGGAACGGTGCAGTCGGTATCGGTTCGCGAGGGACAGACGGTGCGCCGGGGCGAAGTGCTCGCGGTCATCGACAGCGAGACGCTGCGTCAGAGCGTGATCCAGCAGGAAGCGCAACTGGCCAACAACCGGGCACGCCTGCGCCTGTCCCAGCAGAAGCTGCAGCGTCAGCGGGAGCTGGTAGAGCGCGGCTTTATCTCGCGCTTGGCCTTTGAAGAGCTGCAGAGCGATTACGCCGTCAGCGAGGGCGAGGTCCGCGCTCAGGCCGCGGAGCTGGCTCGCGCCCGCCAGGATCTGGCCGAGGCCGTGGTGAAGGCCCCGCTCGACGGCGTGGTGTACCAGAAGAAGATCAATGTAGGGGACGTGGCCGCCCGCAACACGGTGCTGTTTGCCGTGGCCGACCTGTCGGTGCTCGAGGTGGAAGCCACGCTGCCGGCGCAGCGGGCCGCCAGCGTGAACGTCGGTCAGACGGCGCGCTTCAAGGTTGAGGGTGGCTCCACGGTGTTCCAGGGGCGGGTAACCCGCCTCAATCCGGTCGCAGCGCCGGGCACTCGCAGCTTCACCGCCTATGTGCGCGTGGACAACCGGGACGCGCGCCTGAAAGCCGGGCAGTTCGTGCAGGGGGACATCGTGCTGCGCGAGCTGCCGGAGGCCGTCAGCCTGCCCCAAGCGGCGGTGCGCGAGGCCGACAAGAGTCCGTGGGTGATGGTGGTGCGCAACGGCCGCTTGGAAAAACGGCCGGTGGAGATCCTGCTGACGGCCGACACCACCCGCACCGTGGCGGTCAAGGGGCTGAATGCCGGCGAGGTGGTGCTTTCGGCCAACCTGATCGGCATGAAGCCGGGCGACGCCGTGCGCTTGCCGAGCGCGGGCTGAGGAACACACCATGTGGCTCACCCGCATCAGCATCCACAACCCGTATTTCGCCACCGTGCTGATGCTCGCACTGGTGGTACTGGGCTTCTTTTCCTGGGCGCGTCTGCCGGTGGAGGAGTTTCCGGACATTCGCTTCCCGGTAGCGGTGATCTCCACCCAGTATACCGGCGCCTCTCCGACAGTGGTGGAGAGCGAAGTCAGCCGGCCTATCGAGGAAGCCGTCAACACTATCAACGGCATCAAGCACATCCGCTCCTATTCTTTTGAAGGCAGCTCGGTGGTGATCGTCGAGTTCGAGCTGTCGGTGGACCCGAACGTCGCCGTGCAAGACGTGCGCGACCGCGTCGGCTCGGTGCAGGGCAGCTTCCGGCGCGAGATCTCCACGCCCACCGTGTCCCAGTTCAATCCCAACGACCAGCCCCTGCTGTCGATCACGCTCAGCTCCCCCTCGGTGGACGAGCGTACCCTTACCACCTGGGTGGACAATGTACTGAAGAAGCGCCTGCAGACGGTAGGCGGCGTGGGCGAGGCGCAAGTGATCGGCGGTCTGCAGCGCGAGATCCGCATCCAGATGGACCCCCTGCGCATGGAAGGCCTTGGGCTGTCCGTTTCCGAGGTGGCCGACGTGGTGCGCAATGCCAACCGCGACTACCCGGCCGGCACGGTGGAGAGCACGCAGAACGAACTGGCAGTACGGGTAGCCGGCAAGCTGCGTACGCCGGAAGACTTCGCCAATCTGATCGTGGCCGAGCGTGAGGGCGTGCCCATCCGGCTGGCAGAAGTGGCGGACGTGCGCGATGCCGAGGCCGAGCGCAACAGCATCTCGCTCATCGACGGCAGGCCGGCGGTAGGGATCGATATCCGGGCTGCCCGCGGTTCCAACGTGGTGCAGGTAGCCGACGGCGTCAAGCGCGCCATCGACAGCCTGAAAGGCCAGATGCCGGCTGGCACGCAGGTGGTTTACACCTACGACAAGTCGCAGGATGTGCGCAACTCGCTGTCCGAAGTGCAGTCCACGCTGATCGAGGGTGCTGTGCTGACAGTACTGATCGTGTTTCTGTTCCTCGGCAGCTGGCGCAGCACGGTCATTACCGGGCTGACACTGCCGGTGGCGCTGATCGGCACACTGTTCGCGGTACAGGCGCTGGGCTTTACCCTCAACCTGATGACCCTGATGGCCCTGTCGCTGTCGATCGGCCTGCTGATCGACGATGCGATCGTGGTGCGCGAGAACATCGTGCGCCATGCCAACATGGGCCGCAGCCACTACCACGCCGCGCTGGAAGGCACTCAGGAGATCGGCCTGGCAGTGCTGGCTACCACCCTTACCATCGTGGCGGTGTTTCTGCCGGTAGGGTTCATGAGCGGCATCATCGGCAAGTTCTTTCACCAGTTCGGCCTGACGGTAACGGTGGCGGTGCTGATCTCATTGTTCGTCAGCTTCACGCTCGATCCGATGTTGTCCTCGATCTGGTACGACCCGCACCGGCACGGTGACGCGCACCGCGGGCCGCTCGGGCGCTTCCTGGATTGGTTCGAGCGCTCGCTGGACCGGCTGGGCGAGCGCTACGTGGGGGCCATCCGCTGGGTGCTGGGACACCGCAAGACCACCATGCTGGTTGCGCTGGCCATCACCGTGGGCAGCTTCGCGCTGGTGCCGCTGGTAGGGGGTGAATTCCTGCCGCGTGAGGACAAGGGCTCGTTCCAGGTCAGCATCAAGACCGCACCCGGCTCCTCGCTGGATTACACCCGCGCCAAGTCGGTGGAGCTGGACGGCGAACTGCGACGCGCCATGCCGGAAGTGCATCGCATCAGCATCTCGGTGGGCGCGGGCAGCTTCGGTGCCGGCAAGACCGAGGCACGGCTGGTGGTGGATGTGGGCAGCAAGGACACCCGCGAGCGTGGTCTGTTCCAGCTGATGGCCGAAGCGCGCAAGGCGGCGCAGAAGGTGGCCGGCATTGAGATCCAGTCGATCGAGGAGCTGGGCAAGGCGGGCGGCGGCGGCAAGCCGGTGAACCTCGGCCTGCGCGGTACCGACGTGGCCGAACTGGAGCGCACTGCGCGCGCGCTGACCGAGCGTCTGAAAAAGATTCCGGGTGTGACCGATGTGGAGTCCAGCCTGGCCGATGCCGACCCTGCGCTCAATGTGGTGCTCAACCGCGAGGCGGCTTCGTCGCTTGGGGTGGACTTGGCCCGCGTGGGCGATAGCCTTTCCATCTTGCTGGCGGGCAACGTGGTCACTACCTGGGAGGCGCCGGACGGGGAAAACTACGACGTGCGGATGCGTGTGCCGCGCGAGATGCGTCAGAGCGAGCTGCTGGACGTAATGACGGTGGCCGGCAAGCGCAGCGATAGCGGCGAGGCCTACATGGTGCCGCTGTCAGCCGTCACCCGCATGGAAGAGACAGTGACGCCGCGCCAGATCAACCGGGTGGACATGCAGCGCGAGATCGCGCTGACGGCCAACATCAGCGGCCGCGACAACACTGCGGTGTTTGCCGACATCAACACCCTGACGCAGGGCTTCGACCTGCCGCCGGGGGTGACGATCGCGCAGGAAGGCGAACGTCAGGACATGCAGGAGTCGCTGGGCTACGCGCTACAGGCGCTGGCGATGGGGGTAATTTTCATCTACATGATCCTGGCCGCACAGTTCCGCAGCTTCACCTTGCCGGTGGCGATCATGATGGCGCTGCCCCTGGCCTTCGTCGGGGTGTTCGTGGCCCTGCTCCTGTGGGGCAGCACGCTCAACATGTTCTCGGTGATCGGCATCGTGATGCTGATGGGCCTGGCCGCCAAGAACGGCATCCTTCTCGTGGACTTCATCAACCAGGCGCGCCGAGAGGGCATGACACGCGAGGAGGCAATCGTGGAGGCGGGCCGGGTGCGGCTGCGGCCGATCCTGATGACCAGCCTGGCCATGATCTTCGGCATGCTGCCCTTGGCACTGGGCACCGGCGAGGGTTCCGAGACGCGGGCACCAATGGCGCATGCGATCATCGGGGGGCTGGTCACCTCCACCCTGCTTACGCTGCTGGTGGTGCCGGTGGTCTATACCTACATGGACGGCCTGCGGCAACGCCTGCTGCGTCTTTTCAAGGTGCCGCCAAGCCCCGAGGAGGGCGGACCACAGGGTACGCCCTGAGTCCGTCCGGTTCCAGTCAAAAGGGTTGGCCGAAGCAAAGGCTTCGGCCAACCCTTTTCGATGTCTGCGGCAGGGGGCCGTTCAGTCGGCCAGGGCCACCACCACGCGCTTGTTGCGCGCCCCTTTGCTCTCGATCTTTTTCACCAGCACACGGCCGATCTCGCCGGTACGGGCCACATGCGTGCCGCCACAGGGCTGCAGGTCGACTCCGTCCACCTCGATCAGCCGGATCTCGGGCAGATGCAGCGGCGGCGTGACCGACATCGTCTTGATCAGCTCGGGCTGGGCCTGCAAGGCCGCGCCCGAGGTCATGCGCACGTTTACCGGATGGTTGGCGGCGATCAGTTGGTTCAGCGCCGTCTCGATCGCCTCGCGCTCCAGTTCCATGCCTTCGGGCAGGTCGAAGTCCAGTCGTCCGCTCTGGTCGTTGAGGTTGCCGCCGGTCACGCCGGCCCGTATCACCACCGAAAGCAGATGCAGGCAGGTGTGGATGCGCATGTGGCGGTGGCGCCGGTCCCAGTCGAGTGTCAGGCGCACCGGCGTGCCTTCCGCGAGCAGGGGGCCGCCATCCTCGACGAGATGGAGGATCTCGCGTGTTTCACGGTCACGGCGGGTATCGCTGATGCGCAGCACCCGGCCATCGTCGAACGTCAGCACGCCCGTATCGCCGGGCTGACCACCGCCCAGCGGATAACAGAGGGTCTCAGCCAGAACGAGGCCGCGGGCGTCGTGGCGCTGAACGTACGTGTCCAGCTCGGTCGCATACGGGTCGAGATAAAAGCGTTCCTGCATGGTTTCTCCTTGTTGGTCTACCACACAGGGTGCACCGGTAGGCACCGGTTTTCAAGCAGCCGGCAAACTCAGAAACCGATGCCCAGCCCGAAGCCGAAGCGGCCGCGAGGGCCTTCGGCCACGCCGACACCCATCCGCCCGCCCGGCCAGAAATCCTCAGGGTAATCCTGACGGTACTCCCAGTACGCCGGCCAGTAGCGGCGCAGGAAGCCCGGCTCCAGATTGGCCGGACATACCCCTTCGTAGCGCTCGCCCCGTTCACCTACGCGCTGGCCATTTTCCGGGGTGCAGTAGGACTGCAGACCTTCGGCGCGGCCCGCAAGGTAGGCCTGACGGTCCAGGGTAATGCCGTAGCGGCCGCACGCTTCGATGTGCTTGTCTAGCCGCCACAGGCCATAGCCTTGGTGACCATCGTCACGGCCCAGGCTGGTGGCATCACGTGTACGACAGCTGTTTTCGTCCAGTGTGGCGCAGCCGGCCAGCAGCGAGGCCAGCAGCAGGAATGGCATCAGACGCATGTCGGTCTCCGTGCAAGGAAGAGGGCAGCCCCCACAGGGGCATGCAGCAGCCTGCATGCCTTCCGCCCTACTGGCGCGCGGTACGGGTGTTGTCGGGGTGAAGGTTGGCCGAAGGGTCGTTGGTGCGCAAGGGGTTGATATCCAATCCCCCGCGTCGGGTGTAGCGGGCGTATACCGTCAGCCGCTCGGGCTGGCAGGTGCGCATCAGGTCGACGAAGATGCGCTCCACGCATTGCTCGTGGAATTCATTGTGCTGGCGAAAGCCGATCAGGTAGCGCAGCAGGCTCTCGCGGTCGATGCGCGGTCCGGTGTAGGCAATCTGCACGCTTCCCCAGTCCGGCTGGCCGGTGACGAGGCAGTTGGACTTGAGCAGGTTGGAGCTGAGCACTTCGGTGACGATGTGCCTCGGGTCGGCCGACAGCCGTTCGGGACAGGGCGCATAGCTGTCCACCTCGATGTCCAGATCATCGATGGATTCACCCGGCAGCTCCGCCAGCCTCTGGGCGGGGAAATCGCGCGGCAGCAAGAGCGCCACCTCAACCGCCGCGCCAGCCGCGGAAGACAGATCCAGCGCCAGCTGCGCCTGGAGCACCTGCAGGCTGTCGATGCGTGTCTGGTTGTAGCTGTTGAGATACAGCTTGAATGACTTGGATTCGATCAGGCGCGGCGAGTGGGCGGGGATGCGGAAGGTGGCGATCGCCACCTGTGGCTTGCCGCGCGGGTTCAGCCACGACAACTCGAAGCCCGTCCACAGGTCCACGCCGTCGAAGGGCAGGGCTTCGGCAGACACGCCGATCTCGTCGCGCTTGCTCTGGCGCGGAATGGGAAAAAGCAGCGAAGGGTCATAGGTGTCCTGGTAGCGGACGCTCTTACCCAGCGGCGACTGTTCGGGAGTGGGGGAATGCATGCGGTCTCCTTGTCGAGAGGCAGGGTTGGCCGAAGGTTCACACTTCGCGTCGTGCGAAGTCGCGAAGGCGGAAGCCCAGGGCAAACAGGCTGCCGAAATACACGGCCACGCCTGCCAGGACCAGACCCGTCAGCGAGGCGGCGCGCACATAGGCGCGGGCGTGCCAGTCAATGGGTAGCTGCAGGCCGCCCCACAGCACCAGCGCCATCGCGCCGGTGGCCGCCAAGAGGCGCAGGCCGAAGTCTTTCCAGCCAGGCTGCGGCGTGTAATGGCCGTGGCGGCGCAACAGGTACAGCAATAACCCGGCGTTCAGGCACGAAGCCAGGCCGATCGACAGCGACAACCCGGCATGTTTGAGGGGGCCGATGAAGACGAGGTTCATCAGCTGTGTGGCCGCCAGAGTCAGTAGCGCCACCTTTACCGGCGTCTTGATGTTCTGCCGGGCATAGAAGCCGGGGGCCAGCACCTTCACCAGGATCAGCCCCAGGAGGCCCACCGCGTAGGCCACCAGGGCCTGCTGTGTCATTAGCGCATCGTGGGCCGAGAAGCGTCCGTACATGAAGAGCGTGGACACGAGTGGTCCGGACAGCACGGCCAGCCCCACGGCCGAAGGCAGTGCCAGGAGCAGCGACAGCCGAATGCCCCAGTCCAGAAGCTGAGAGAAGGCCTCGCCGGTGTCGCGCGCGGCATGGCGCGAGAGCGATGGCAGCAGGATGGTGCCCAGCGCCACGCCCAGTACGCCGGTGGGAAATTCCATCAGACGGTCGGCGTAATACATCCACGACACACTGCCGGAAACCAGAAAGGAGGCGAAGATGGTGTTGATGATCAGCGAGACCTGTGCGATGGAAACGCCAAAGATGGCCGGCCCCATCTGGCGCACGATGCGCCAGACCGCCGCATCGCGCCAGGCCAGCCGCGGCCAGGTCAGCATGCCGATCTTGCGCAGGTACGGCAGCTGATAGAAAAGCTGGGCCACGCCCCCCAGAAAGACCGCCACCCCAAGGGCCAGCACCGGCGGGTTCATGTAAGGCGTGAGCAACACCGCGCACAGGATGAACGACACGTTCAGCAGGGTGGGAACGAAAGCCGGCACCGAGAAGCGGTTCCAGGTGTTGAGGATGCTGCCTGCCAGCGACGACAGCGAGATGAACAGGATGTACGGGAAGGTGATGCGCAGCAACGTCACCGTCAGCGCAAACTTGTCCGGGCTGTCGGCAAACCCTGGGGCGGATATCCAGATCACTACCGGCGCGGCCAGCATGCCCAGCGCGGTTACCACCGCCAGCACCAGCGTCAGCGCGCCAGCCACATGGGCGATGAAGGTGCGGGTCTCCTCTTCGTTGCGCGTCTGCTTGTATTCGGCCAGCACCGGCACGAAGGCCTGTGAAAAGGCCCCTTCGGCAAAGATGCGCCGCAGCAGGTTGGGCAGCTTGAAAGCCACGAAGAATGCATCGGTGGCAAAGCCGGCGCCGAACACCCGGGCGATGATCGCATCGCGGACAAACCCGAGGATCCGGGACACCAGAGTCATGCTGCTGACGGTAGCCAGCGCCTTCAGAAGATTCATCGACTGCGCAACCTTGTTTCCCAACGGCGAGCCGGCTAGTTTACGCGGGGCCGAATCGTGTTGCAAAACCTTGGCTTAGCCCTTAAAATCGCGGGTTTTAGAATCCGCTCATCAGGAGAATGTTTCATGGCCAATAGCGCACAAGCTCGCAAGCGTGCACGCCAGGCAATCAAGCAGCGCGCGCACAACGCCAGCCTGCGTACCGCCTTCCGTACCGCTGTGAAGAAAGTAGCCAAAGCGGTTGAAGCCGGCGACAAGGCTGCCGCTCAGTCCGTATTCCAGCAATCGGTCAAGGTCATCGACCGCATTGCCGACAAAGGCGTGTTCCACAAGAACAAGGCCGCCCGTCACAAGAGCCGTCTGTCGGCTCAGATCAAGGGCATGGCTGCCTGATCACGACGCGACCCAGAATTCGAAAGGCCCCGCACAAGCGGGGCCTTTTCTTTTGTCATGCGGTTGTCGGGCATGTTTTTTGCGCAGATGTGGTCGCTTTGCTGCCGGAACACGAGGAAAACATGGGCTCGACCAACAACAAACCGAACTACAAGAAGCTGATCTTCTCCATCGCACTGGCCGGTACCACCGGCCTGGCTGTAGCTGAAACACCCGCGGACGCCCTCGCGCGTTGCGCCAGACTACCCAAGGCCGATGCACGGCTGGGGTGCTTTGACGCAGCCGCCAAGGCCGCAGAGGAGGCGATCCCCGCCCCAAAGGCGGAGGAGCACCCGGAAGTGATCGTTCCGACCCGGGTGGTGGCGCTGGCTCCCCTGGGGGCACCGCCGCCCGCTCCGGACAAGCCGCTGCCGGTCAAGGAAGAATCCCCGCTTGCCAAGGCCTGGGACCTGGACCGTGAGGATGCGCTCGGTACTTTTGTCCTGCGCGGCTACCGGCCCACGTATTTCTTGCCGGTGTGGATCCAGCGCCGCCCCAATACCCAGCCGGGTACGCCCACGCAGGACGCGATCGAAGTCTTTGGCCAGTCGCTCCAGAATACCGAAGCCAAGATGCAGATCTCGTTCAAGACCAAGATCTTCAACGATGTGCTGGATTCGCCGGTGGACCTGTGGTTCGGATACACCCAGCAGTCGCACTGGCAGCTCTACAACCGCGACCAGTCGGCGCCGTTCCGCGAGACCAATTACGAGCCGGAGCTGATGGCCACGCTGCCAGTGCATGCCAAGGTGCTGGGGATGGATGTACGTCTTCTGGGGGGCGGCATCGTACACCAGTCCAACGGGCAGTCTGACCCGCTTTCGCGCAGCTGGAACCGGGTGTACGGCATTGTGGGGGCAGAGCGGGGCAACCTGACGTTGACCGGCCGGCTGTGGGCCAAACTGCCGGAACGGCGTGACAGTAGCGACAATCCGGACATCATGGACTATATGGGCTATGGTGATCTGCTGGTGGACTACAAGCTCGACAAGAACAATACCGTCGGCTCGCTGCTGCGCTACAACCCGTCCACCGGCAAAGGGGCGGTGCGCCTGGACTGGACCTTCCCGGTGGCCGGGCGGCTGCGCGGCTACATGCAGTACTTCTACGGTTATGGCGAGAGCCTGATCGACTACAACTACAAAAACCACGGTATCGGCATTGGCCTGATGCTCAACGACTGGATGTCGCCGTAAAAACGGTCCCGGCCCGCATTGCGGCCGGGACCGGGCCTGCCTAGAGCGCCAGGAGCGGCGCAGCCAGGCGGGCCATCTCGCCTTCCTCGTCGGTCTGCAGTACCCAGGCAGACCGACGGCTGTCCGCCGCGCTGATGCACTGGGCGTTGGCCAGGTTGGCCGAAGGCTCCACCGTGAAGCCCAGCCAGGCCAGCCGTGCCAGGATGCGGGCGCGCACCTCAGGGGAGCGTTCGCCGATCCCGGCGGTGAAGACCACTGCGTCCAGGCCTTCCATCGCGGTTGCAAGCGCCGCAATCTCCTTGGCCGCACGGTAGCAGAAGAGGTCCACCGCCTCCAGCGCGGCCGGCACGTCGCATCCGAGCAGGTCGCGCATGTCCGCGGAAATGCCGGACACCCCCAGCAGGCCGGAGTGCTTGTAGAGTTCGCGACGCACCTCGTCGATGCTCATCCCTTCATGCTCCATCCAGTACAGCACCACTTCCGCGTCCAGCGCGCCTGGGCGCGTTCCCATCATCAGGCCATCCAGTGCGGAAAACCCCATGCTCGAGGCGATGCTGACACCTTGGCGCAAGGCACAGGCACTGGCACCGCTGCCCAGATGGCAGACCACCACACGGGCGTCCCCCAGCCCGACGGCAGGCAGCTGGCGCGCGATCGAACCGTAGGACAGTCCGTGGAAGCCGTAGCGTCGTACGCCTTGGTCATGCCAGTGGCGGGCAATCGCGAAGCGGCTGGCTACTTGAGGCTGATGCGCATGGAAGGCCGTGTCGAAGCAGGCCGCCTGCGGTAGCGGCGGCGCCAGGTTCGCGAAGGCGTCGATCACGCCCAGGCTGACCGGCTGGTGCAACGGTGCCAGCGGAACGAATCCCTCGAGCGCCTCACGCACTGCAGGGGTGATGCGCACCGGTTCCGAAAACAGCTCGCCGCCGTGCACCACCCGGTGCGCCACGCCGGTCACCTCTTCGCCGTGGGCCCGCAACTGCTCAAGGATCGCAGCCACCGCCGCTGCACGGTCGCCAGCGGGCAAACCACGCTCGGCCAGCAGCGTACCGTCGGCTTCGGTCACCCTCAGGCTGGCCTGCGGGCTGCCGAAGCGGTCGATGACTCCGTGCAGCCGAAGGTGCCGGCCATCCCGGCTGTAGGTGCGAAACTTGAGCGTGGCCGAGCCGGCGTTGACTGCCAGCAGTACCGGCGTCACAGCGCACCTCCGGTCAGGGGCTGCTTGCGATGTGCCAGCAGGCAGGCCACCGAGGCCGAGGCCAGCCGTCCGGCGGCGTCCTCGGCTCGGCTGGTCAGCACGATAGGCACGCGCGCGCCCATCACCACGCCGGCGGAGGCCGCCGCCGCCAGATAGGTCAGCTGTTTGGCCAGCATGTTGCCCGACTCCAGGTCTGGCACCAGCAGGATGTCCGGCTCGCCCGCTACCTGCGATGCGATGCCCTTGGTGCTGGCGGCCGCATGCGAGATCGCATTGTCGAAGGCGAGCGGGCCGTCGAGGACGGCACCGGTGATCTGCCCGCGGTCGGCCATCTTGCACAGCGCGGCTGCGTCGATGGTGGAGCGCATGGCAGGACTGACAGTCTCCACCGCTGCCAGGATCGCCACCTTGGGCAGGGGGATGCCCAAGGCATGCGTCAGGTCGATCGCGTTCTGGCAGATGTCGCGCTTGGTGGCGAGGTCGGGGTCGATGTTGATCGCCGCATCGGTGATGAACAGGTAACGCGGGTAGCTTTCTACCCGCATGATGAAGACATGGCTGATGCGTCGTTCGGTTCGGACGCCGGTGTTGCGTGCCAGCACTTCGGTCATGAACTCGTCGGTGTGCAGACTGCCCTTCATCAGCATGGCAGCCCGCCCTTCCCGCACCAAGGCGACAGCGGTTTCCGCCGCCGCATGGCTGTGGGGCACGTCGATGACCTCGAATGGCGTGAGGTCCACATCCAGTTCCTCGGCCAGACGGGCGATCTTGCTGCCCGGGCCGACGAGGATAGGCACGGCGATACCGTGCTGGGAGGCCTCCACCGCCCCTAGCAGGGCCTCGCGGCTGCATGGGTGGGCCACGGCCATCGGCAGCGGGCCGAGGGCCCGCGCCTGTGCATAGATGTCATAAAAAGCGTGTTCGTCGCGGATCATCTACAGTTCTCCGGGCTGGTTGGCCGAAGCCTCAGGCCATGATATGGAAGCCGCCGTCGACATAGATCACCTCACCGGTGATGGCGCGCGACGCATCGGACACCAGGAAGGCAGTAGCCATGCCGACGTCGCGGATGTCCACCAGCCGATGCTCGGGGGCACGGGCGATGGCAGCGTCGATCAGTTGGTCGAAATGCGCGATACCGCTGGCGGCACGCGTCTTGAGCGGCCCCGGCGATACCGCGTGCACCCGGATGCCCTTGCTACCCAATTCGTACGCCATGTAGCGCGTCACCGACTCTAGGGCGGCCTTTACCGGGCCCATGATGTTGTAGTTTTCCACCACTTTTTCCGCACCGTGGTAGCTCATCGTCACCAAGGCGCCCCCTTCGGTCATCAGCGGCTCGGCATGGTGCGCCAGCTCGATGAAGGAATAGCAGGAAACGCGCATCGCCTGGGCAAAGCCCGTTTCCGAGCAGTCCACCACGCGCCCATGC
Organism: Gulbenkiania mobilis; assembly: GCA_004346645.1. GTDB lineage: Bacteria > Pseudomonadota > Gammaproteobacteria > Burkholderiales > Chromobacteriaceae > Gulbenkiania > Gulbenkiania mobilis. Next base: position 273,423 of record SMDA01000003.1, on the reverse strand, counting down.
AGATCGTCCATCGGGCAGTAGGCGATCGAGTGGATGACGAAGTCCAGCGTGCCCCAGGTATCGCGCAGTGTGTCGAACACGGCCTGCATCTGACCGGGCGCTTCCACGTTCATGGGCAGGATCAGCGAGGCATCAAGTCCCTCGGCCAGTGGCCGCACGTACTTCTCGGCCTTTTCGTTGAGGTAGGTCACCGCCAGCTCGGCGCCCAGTTCGCGCAGCACGCGTGCGCAGCCATAGGCAATGCTGTGCTCGTTGGCGATACCCACGACCAGCCCTCTCTTGCCGGCCAGAAGATTGCGGATGCTGTTCTCCATGTATTCCCTTTCTCCATTGATGAGGCCTGAAAGCCCGGCCAGACTGCCACGGCCCTGTTGCCAGGGTGTGAACGATTGTTTAGCGTTGCGGATTTCGTGGGCTATAATCGCCCGTTTCGGGTCAGCAAGGGCGACAGGACTTGATCTGCCGGCCGCTGCCCGCATCTTGTGAACGCCGGGCGTATGCTGCAGTGCACACTGTAGCAACATAAGTACCCTGTATGCCATCGGCACATTCACTGGACGGATCAAGACCATGCCTATCTACGAATATCGTTGCAACGCTTGCGGCATCCGCAAGGAACACCTGCAGAAGATGACAGACGCACCGGTTACCCAGTGTCCGGACTGCGGTAGCGCCGAATACCAGAAACAGGTATCCGCTGCCGGCTTCCAGCTCAAGGGCTCGGGCTGGTATGCCACCGACTTCAAGGGCAGCGCAGCCAGCAGCACCACGTCCGGCAGCACCACGTCCGGCGAGGGCAGCGTTGGCGGACACAGCTGTGGTACGGGGTGCGGCTGCGCCTGACATGAGACATATCAAACTGACACTCAAGGGCTATCTTGTCACCGGCCTGCTCATCTGGCTGCCGCTGGCGATCACCTTCTGGGTGTTGAACCTGATCGTCGGCACCCTGGACCAGACCCTCAACCTGCTGCCGCGCGAGTGGCAGCCCCAGCAGGTGTTCGGGTTCACCGTGCCTGGTCTGGGCGTAGTGCTGGCCGTGCTCATCCTACTGGGCACGGGCATGCTTGCGGCCAACGTCTTCGGCCAACGTCTGGTGCGGCTGTGGCACGCCATCCTGTCGCGCACCCCGGTGGTCAAGACCATCTACAACAGCGTCAAGCAGGTCAGCGATACGCTCCTGTCGGATTCGGGCCAGGCCTTCCGTCAGGCGCTCCTGGTACGCTTCCCGCATCAGGATGCCTGGACGGTGGCCTTCCAGACCGGCACGCCCTCGCGCCAGATCTCGGCCGCTATCGGCGAAGACGAACTGGTGAGCGTCTATGTACCCACTACGCCGAACCCGACCTCGGGCTATTTCATCATCGTGCCCAGGCGCGACACGCGCGAACTCGACATGTCCGTCGACGAAGCGCTCAAGTATGTGATCTCGATGGGGGTCGTGGCGCCGCCACCCAAAGCGCGCTAAGCTCCCGCACACCTTTCCAAAATACCCATTGAATCCAGGACAGCAATGCGAACCGACTACTGCGGACTGATCGACAAGAAATACCTGGGCCAGACCGTCACCGTTAAAGGCTGGGCCCATCGTCGTCGCGACCATGGCGGCGTGATCTTCATCGACCTGCGCGACCGTGAAGGCATCGTGCAGGTGGTGATCGATCCGGATACCCCCGAAGCCTTCAAGACGGCGGATTCGGCCCGCAACGAGTACGTGCTGTCCGTGACCGGCATCGTGCGTGCACGCCCGGAAGGCACCGCCAACGCCAAGATGATCTCCGGCGAGATCGAAATCCTGGCCAAGGACATCGAAATCCTTAACACCGCGGCCACCCCGCCGTTCCAGATCGATGATGAGAACCTCTCCGAGACCGTGCGCCTCACCAACCGCGTGATCGACCTGCGCCGTCCGGTGATGCAGAAGAACCTGCGCCTGCGTTACCGCGTGGCCATGGGTGTGCGCAATTATCTCGACAAGCAGGGCTTCATCGACATCGAGACGCCGATGCTCACCCGCTCCACCCCGGAAGGCGCGCGCGACTATCTGGTGCCCTCGCGGGTACATCCGGGCGAATTCTTCGCCCTGCCGCAGTCGCCCCAGCTGTTCAAGCAGCTGCTGATGGTGGCCGGCTTCGACCGCTACTACCAGATCACCAAGTGTTTCCGCGACGAGGACCTGCGTGCCGACCGTCAGCCGGAATTCACCCAGATCGACTTGGAAACCTCGTTCCTGAACGAGGATGAGATCATGGACATCACCGAGGGCATGGCCCGCCACATCTTCAAGGATGTGCTGGACGTGGAGCTGGGTGATTTCCCGCGCATGACCTACGCCGATGCCATGTTCTACTACGGCTCGGACAAGCCGGACCTGCGCGTCTCGCTTCAGTTCACCGAGCTGACCGACGTGATGAAGAATGAGGCGTTCAAGGTCTTCCGCGGTGCCGCGGACATGGCCGGCGGCCGCGTGGTCGCCCTCCGGGTGCCCGGTGGCGCCAGCTTCAGCCGCAAGGAAATTGACGACTACACCCAGTTCGTGGGTATCTACGGCGCCAAGGGTCTGGCCTACATCAAGGTCAACGATGCAGCCAAGCCGAACGAGGAAGGCCTGCAGTCGCCGATCGTCAAGTTCCTGTCTGCCGACGGGCTGAAGGCGATCATCGAGCGCACCGGTGCCCAGAACGGTGACATCATCTTCTTCGGTGCCGACAAGGCCAAGGTCGTGAACGAATCCATCGGTGCGCTGCGCATCCGCATCGGCCACGAACATGGGCTGGAAAACGGCTACTTCGTGAAGGAATGGCGTCCGCTGTGGGTGGTGGATTTCCCGATGTTCGAGCATGACGAGGACGATGACCGGTGGGTTGCCGTGCATCATCCGTTCACCAGCCCGAAGCCGGGGCACGAGGATCTGATGGAGACCGACCCTGGCGCCTGCCTGGCGCGTGCCTACGACATGGTGCTCAACGGCTGGGAAATCGGCGGTGGCTCGGTGCGTATCCACCGTGCGGACATTCAGGAAAAGGTGTTCGCTGCCCTGAAGATTACCCCCGAAGAGCAGGCCAACAAGTTCGGCTTCCTTCTGGACAACCTGAAGTTCGGCGCGCCGCCGCACGGTGGTCTGGCGTTTGGTCTCGACCGTCTGGTGACGCTGATGGCCGGTGCCGAGTCGATCCGCGACGTGATCGCCTTCCCCAAGACCCAGCGCGCCCAATGCCTGCTGACCCAGGCGCCCAACGCCGTGGACGAAAAGCAGCTGCGCGAGCTGAACCTGCGCCTGCGTCAAAAGGCAGAGCAGCCCTCGGCCTGATCGGGGAGGGCGGCGCGCGCTGCAGACGGGCACCTCGGTGCCCGTTTTTCATGGCGGCTGCGCAGGCTTGATAATTCTGACAGCGGGCGCACACTGCACCCGGACCCGCCGGCAATTCTGCGCGATAGGCAATGCCAATCACGGCAATATGGAATTTAAATTGGCGCAGGCCGTTGCCATGATTTATAAACTTCGGGCATCCATGCCGCATTGTGCCGGCAGGAATTGTTGAACACTCAAAAGGAGAACTCCATGGCTGTACTCGTTGGCAAACAGGCTCCGTTTTTCGATACCACCGACAAGCATTTCTCTGCGGTACTGGGCGACGGCCAGATCGTTGACAACTTCAGCTTCAAGGAAGCCGCGGCCGGCAAGTACGCCGTCGTGTTCTTCTACCCGCTGGATTTCACCTTCGTGTGCCCGTCCGAACTGATCGCCTTCGATCATCGTCTGGAAGAGTTCAAGAAGCGCAATGTGGAAGTGATCGGCGTGTCCATCGACAGCCAGTTCACCCACAATGCCTGGCGCAACACCCCGGTGGAAAAGGGCGGCATCGGCCAGGTAGGCTACACCCTGGTAGCCGATGTGAAGCACGAAATCGCCCAGGCCTTCGATGTTGAAAGCGCCGACGGTGTGGCCTTCCGTGGCACCTTCCTCGTCGACCGCGACGGCAAGGTCCGTCATCAGGTAGTGAACGATCTGCCGCTGGGCCGCAACATCGACGAAGCCCTGCGCATGGTGGACGCGCTGCAGTTCTTCGAAGAAAACGGCGAGGTTTGCCCCGCTGGCTGGAACAAGGGCAAGAAAGGCATGAAGGCCGATCCGCAGGGTGTGGCCGACTACCTGTCGCAGAATGCCGGCGAGCTGTAATACCCGCTGGATTGAATCAAGCCCTGCCTCGGCAGGGCTTTTTTATTGCTGGGGCGCAGCGGCTGACCGCATGCGGGGCAGGGCGTAAGCGTGCAGCGCCATGGTCAGCAGCGCCAGGAGGACACAGCTCCACCACAACAGCGCGGGGCCCAGCGCACCGTAGACCCAGGTGCCCAAGGCCGGGGCATACAGTGTGCGGCCGGACCAGGCTGCATTGAAGAGTCCGAGATAGCTGCCCCGGCGGCGCCCCTCGCTGTGCTGCATGACGAGCGCGGACCAGGTAGGCGAGAGCAACAGCTCGCCCACGGTCAGCACCACCATGGTAATCATGGCAAAGAAGGCACCGTGTCCCAGGTTGAGAAAAGCATAGGCGCCGCCCGTTAGCAGTACACCCAACTGGGCACTGCGGATCAGCCCCCAGCGGCCTACACGGTGGGCAATCGCAACCTGCAGGCCCACCACCATCAGGCCGTTCAGGGTAAAGAGCATCCCCACCAGGCTCGGCGACGCATGGTAATGTTCCCGGAGAAACAGGCTGAAGGTACCGTAGATCTGGTCGAAAGCTGCCATGATGATCAGCTGGCCCAGGAGGAATACCAGGAAGGGGCCGTCCCGCCAGGGAGAGGTAGTGGCAAGCGCCGGGGAGGCGGAGGGCGCACCAGCCCGTGCGCCTGCCGTAGCCGGCCAGCGGCGGTAGGCCCACACCAGCCAGACGCAGGCAAGAAGGTTGGCCGAACCCTGCGCTACGAAGACCCAGTGATAGCCCAGGCTGGCGAGCAGGCCGCCGGTGAGGCCGGCCAGCGAGACACCGAGGTTGAAGGCTACGCGGTAGTAACCTTGTGCCGTCAATCGCAAGGCCGGTGGGCACGGTTCCAGCACCAGCCGCATGTTGCCCGGGCGGAACCCGCCATCGCACAGTCCGGCTACCAGCAACAGCGGTGCGTAGGCGCCGGCCTGCCACGGCAGGGCCAGCATAAAAGTGCTCAGCCCGCTGCCGGCCAGCAAGAGCGCGCACAGGCGCCGGGCATCGAAGCGGTCGGACAGCTGTCCACCGAGATAGGCCCCCGCCACGCAACCCGCCCCGTACAGGCCCATCAGCAGGCCGATGCGGCCATAGCCGAGCTGAAAGTGCTCAAGAAAGAAAAGCGGCAGGAACAGTTTGGCGATCCCGCCCATGTTGTTGACCAACGTGGCGAACACCTGAATGTGTACCGGTGCCGGCAGGGGGCGGAAGGGACGGATTAAGCGCGCGAGCAGCGCGGCAGGCAGGGCGGTCATGAGCGGACGGTGGCGGATCGGCCCATGACTCTATCATGATGGATTCGGTGGGCACAGGCCGGCCCGCCTCCGGGGCTCAGCGGACTGGCAAGGGAAGCTGCGCGCGCACGTTCCTCAGCATGATGGGCTGGGCCTGGGCGGTGGGATGGATACTGTCGGCCTGAAAGTACGCCAGGTTGGTCTCGAACCCCTGGATCAGTAGCGGCACATAGGCCAGGCGATGCTTGCGCGCCAGCTCGTCGTAGGCGGCACGGAACTTGGCGACGTAAGGCTGGCCATAATTCGGGGGCAGACCGATGCCGACCAGCAGGACCTTCGCGCCGGCGGCCCGCGACAGCGCCACCATCTTTTCCAGGTTGGCGTACATTGTCTCCACCGGAAGCCCCCGCAGACCATCGTTGCCGCCCAGCTCCAGTACCACCACATCCGGGGTGTGACGGGTCAGTACTTGGGGGAGTCGCGACAGCCCGCCGGCGGTGGTCTCACCGGAGACGCTGGCATTGACGACGCGGTGGCGGGGCGCAAGGTCACGGGCCAGCAGGTCCACCCAGCCCTGGCCACGGCTCAGACCGTAGCCGGCGGAGAGACTGTCCCCGAAAACGAGCACCGTACCGGCCGACGCCGGAGCGGCCAGCACACACAAGACAAGCAACCTGAACAAAGCACGCATGAATCGAACTCTCCAGTCGGAAACGGTCCTGTCGGCCGAAAGTGTGGCCAAGCAGGTGATTTATCATGGCCAGACACTGCATATCCTGTCCGCTGCCAGTTTGACGGTCAGGACAGGGGAAAGTGTCGCCATCGTCGGTGCATCGGGATCGGGCAAGTCCACGCTTCTGGCGATCCTGGCCGGACTGGACACTGCCAGCCAAGGGCAGGTAGCCCTCTTCGGCCAACCCCTGGCATCGCTTTCGGAGGATGACCGTGCACGCCTGCGTCGGGACAAGGTGGGGTTCGTGTTCCAGAATTTCCAGCTCATGCCGCATCTGAGCGCACTGGAGAACGTGATGCTTCCGCTTGAGCTGGCCGGGCGCAGGGGGGCGCGCGATGCGGCGGCCGCCATGCTGGAACGGGTGGGGCTGGCACACCGGCTGGACCACTATCCGCGTCACCTTTCCGGCGGAGAGCAGCAGCGCGTGGCCCTGGCGCGGGCTTTTGCCCCGGGGCCGGGCCTGCTGTTCGCTGACGAGCCCACCGGCAATCTCGACCCGGCCACCGGCCGACAGGTGATCGATCTGCTGTTCGGTCTTAACCGCGAGGCGGGAACGGCGCTGGTGCTGGTCACCCACGACAGCGCGCTGGCCGGCCGCTGCGATGCGCTGTACCGGCTCGCCGACGGCATGCTGGCCGGAGCGGCGACATGAGGCGGCTGGCGCGCTGGGCCTTTGCGCTGCGGTTGGCGCGACGCGAATGGCTGTCGGGCGAGCTGTCGCTGCTGACCCTGGCCTTGGCAGTGGCCGTGGCCGCCATGACGAGTGTGGCGTTCTTTTCCGACCGGATCGAACGAGCCCTGACCCAGCAGGCCAGCCAGCTGCTGGCTGCCGACCTGGTGCTTAACGGCGACATGCCGGCCTCCGAAGCTTTCCGTGCCGAAGCGCGCCGCCGCGGGCTGCGCCTGGCCGAGACCGCCACCTTTCCTTCGATGGCGTTTGCGCGTGGACAGGCCGTGCTGGCCAGCTACAAGGCCGTCAGCGCAGGCTATCCCCTTCGGGGCGAGGTGCAGGTGCGGGATGGACAGGGGCAGGTTCACGCCGGTCGCTGGGCGCCTGCACCGGGTACGGCCTGGATGGACGACCGGCTCGCGCGTCGGCTGGGAGTGCATGTGGGCGAGACGGTGGAGGTGGGCGGTCGCACGCTGCGTCTGGCGGGCATCCTGCAACGCGAGCCGGACGGAGCGATGGATCTGTACAACTTCGTGCCGCGCTTGGTGTTCAACCAGGCCGACCTCGCTGCCACGGGCTTGGTACAGACCGGCAGCCGGGTACGCTGGCGGCTGCTGGTGGCCGGATCGCCCGATGCGGTGGCCGGCTATCGTGCCTGGCTTGCGCCACGGTTGCCGCGCGCGGCACGCTTGGAAGACGTGGAGGAGGCGCGGCCGGAGGTGCGCACCGCGCTGGAGCGTGCACGGCGCTTTCTGGGCCTGACTGCGATGCTGACGGTGGCCCTGTCCGCAGCGGCGGTTGCCATGGCGGTTCGGCGTTATCTGGCCCGCCACTGGCAGCCGGTGGCGGTGCTACGTTGTCTGGGTCTGACCGGGCGGGAAGTGTGGCAGGTGTTTGCCACGGTCCTGCTAACCGTAGCAGGGGTCGCAGGTGTGCTCGGCACCGTGGCGGGCTATGGGGTGCAGCTGGCGCTGACCCGAATGGCAGCAGCCTGGGTTGGGGACGGATTGCCCTCGGCCGGCTGGCTGCCGTGGCTGATGGGGCCGGCCTCGGCGGTACTGCTGCTGGCCGGTCTTGCCCTTCCACCACTGACTGCACTGCGTCGTGTGCCACCAGTGGCGGTGTTGCGCAACGAATTCGTGCCCACCCGGCAGGGGGTATTGGTGCCCCTGCTGGCGCTGGCCACCCTGCTTGGCCTGTCTGCCTGGCAGGTAGGGGATGTCACGCTGGCCGGCTGGCTCTTGGGCGCGCTGTTCGGTTTCCTGGCCGGGGTCGCCGCACTGGCGGCCGGGGTGCTGGGCGTGCTGCGCCGCCTGCCGCTGCGCCCGGGTCCGGGCGGTCGCTTCGCGCTGGCCGGGTTGGCGCGTCGCCCCTGGCTTGCCATCATCCAGACGGTGGCGCTCTCGGTGGGGCTGATGGCCCTGCTGACGCTGACGGTGGTGCGCAGCGACCTGATCGCCGCATGGCAGAAGAGCCTGCCTGCCGACGCCCCCAACACCTTCGTGATCAACATCCAGCCCGATCAGCGTGAGGGCGTGCGGCAGCATTTTCGCGCTGCCGGCCTGCCCGAGCCGGACCTCTCGCCGATGATCCGCGCCCGGCTGGTGGCCATCAACGGCAAGACGGTGCGGCCTGCCGCCTATACGGACGACCGGGCCCGCAGGTTGGCCGAACGCGAGTTCAACCTTTCTTGGCGCGCAACCCTGCCTGCCGGCAACCGCGTCAGCCGTGGAGCATGGTGGTCCGCCGGCAGCCGCGTACCGCAGTTCTCGGTGGAAAAGGGCCTGGCCGATACACTGGGCATCCGCTTGGGCGACACGCTTGGCTTCGACATCGCCGGCACGCTCTACCGGGCCCAGGTGACCAGCCTGCGCGAGGTGGCCTGGGACAGTTTCCGTGTCAACTTCTTCGTGATTGCCCCGGCCGGCTGGCTGGAGGGCGAGGCGGCCAGCTGGATCACCAGCTTCCGCCTGCCTCCCCGGGCCTCCGGCTTCGGGGATGGTCTGGTGGCGGCCTTTCCCAATCTGACGGTGATCGACGTCACCGCCATCCTGCAGGAAGTGCGCGCAGTAGTGGACCGGCTCAGCCGTGCCATCGAAACCATGTTCGCACTGGCGCTGGCCGCCGGCATCTTGGTGCTATGGGCAGCGCTGGCGGCCACGCGGGACGAGCGCCTCTCCGATCTGGCGCTGATGCGCGCCCTGGGTGCAACCCGTGCCCAGCTGCGTCGCACGCTGCTTGCCGAGCTGGCCGGTGTGGGAGCCTTGGCCGGGCTGCTGGCCGGGTTGGGTGCGCTGGCCATCGGAGCGGTAGCCGGTCAGCAGCTCTTCAACCTGCCGCTTTCGGCCAACCTCTGGCTGCTGCCGCTGGGGGCCGGGGCAGGAGTGGTCGTCGTGATCGCTGCCGGCTGGCCGATGCTGCGCCGCCTGCTGCGGGCCTCACCGCTGGATGTGCTGCGCAACGTGTAGCACGCTTGACCTCAAGGAGCAGACAATGGACGAGATCGTACGGGCCGCCATGGAAAAGTGGCCGAATGTGCCCGACCTGTATGGTTGGCTGGCCCTGGACGGGCGCGGGCGTTTCTTGCTGCAGGGCGCACGCGTGGGCAACCCGGCCATGGAGGCGTTCTTCAGTCGCAACTACGACATCGACCCGGCGGGGCGCGCCTTCGTGCAGAACGGTCCGCAACGGGTCTACGTGGCGTTCGGCCAGGCCCCTTACCTGGCACGGCGCCGCGACGGGGGGTTCAGCCTGCATCCTGGCCTGCACGAGGGCGTGGCCGGCTCCGCCTGGCTAACCCCGGAAGGTGAGATCTATCTTTCGGTGGAGGGTCGGCTGGCCCTGCTGGACGGCCCCGACATTGCCCCGCTGGTGGCTGCCGCCTGCCGTCCCGACGGCATGCCGGCGGAGGAAGACGACTGGCAGGGGTTGGCCGAAGGACGGGGCATGCTACGGCTGCGGCTGCCGGAAGGGGAAGTCAACCTCGCTCCAGCCACGCATCCCCTCCTCGTGCAGCAGTTCGGTCTGCAGCCCACACCGGAAGCGAGCGGTTAGCCGCAAGCTGTGCCAGGCTGCTATCATTCCGCGATTCCCCCATATCACGGGCGCTGTGCCTGATGCCGCGGCCCCGACCTGAAGACGATGAAGAAAATTCTGGCACGCACGGTGGCCGCCCTGCTGGCGGCATTGCTGATCTGGCTGGCCTGGGTGGTGGTGGTGCCCGTGCCCCTGCCCACCACGCCCTACAGCGTCGCGGTCGGACCCAGCCGCACCCTCTCGCAGGTGGCACGCACGCTGGAGAGCGATGGTGTGATCCGCAACCGCTGGGTGATGGTGGGGCTGTCACGCATCATGGGCACCGACCGACAGGTCAAGGCCGGGCTCTACGAATTCTCCGGCCCGGTGGCCATGTGGGGGCTGCTCAAGCGCCTGGCCGAAGGCAGCCCGGATCAGGCCGGCCTGACCGCCATTGAAGGCTGGACCTTCCGTCAGTTCCGTCAGGTGGTCGATCGCCAGAAGGACCTGGTGCATGTCACGCGCGGCTGGAGCGAGGAGCGCATCATGATGGAGATCGGCGCCACCGAAACCCGCGCCGAAGGCCTGTTCTTTCCCAGCACCTACTACTACGTCCCCGGCTCGACCGACCTGGAACTTTACCAGCGGGCCTATCGCACCATGCAGCAGCATCTGCAGTCCGTCTGGGAAGGTCGGCGTGCCGAGCTGCCCTACCACTCGGCGTATGAGTTGCTGACGATGGCCAGCCTGATTGAGAAGGAAACCGCCCACCCAGAGGATCGCACCATGGTGGCCTCAGTATTCGTCAATCGCCTGCGCATTGGCATGCGCCTGCAGACCGACCCGGCCGTGATCTACGGCATGGGAGCCAATTACCGCGGCAACATCAGCAAGGCCGACCTACGGCGTGATACCCCCTACAACACCTACACCCGTGCCGGGCTGCCGCCCACCCCGATCGCACTGCCCAGCCGGGCCTCGCTCGACGCGGCGGCGCACCCGGCCGAGTCGCGCGCCCTCTACTTCGTGGCCAGCCGTGAAGGCCGTTCACAGTTCTCGGAAACGCTGGACGAGCACAACGCCGCCGTGCGTGAATTCATCACCAAGAAAGGCCGCTGATGCATCCTGCACGCTTCATCACGCTCGAGGGCATCGACGGTGCGGGCAAAAGTTCGCATCTTGAATTCATTCGCCAGTGGCTGCAGGCCCGGGATATCTCGGCCGTGTTCACCCGCGAGCCCGGCGGCACACCGCTGGGTGAAGCGCTGCGTGGCTTGTTGCTGTCGGTCGAGACCGAGGCCTCGCTCGACACCGAAACCCTGCTGATGTTTGCAGCCCGCCAAGAGCATCTGGATCGCGTGATTCGGCCAGCCCTGGCTGCCGGCCAGTGGGTGGTATCCGACCGCTTCACCGACGCCACCTTTGCCTATCAGGGGGGGGGGCGCGGCGTGCCCGACAGCCGGATCGCAGTACTGGAACAATGGGTGCAGCAGGGCCTGCAGCCCGATCTGACACTACTTTTCGATGTCGCCCCCGATGTGGCAGCCGCGCGCATGGCCACCCACCGCACGCTCGACCGCTTCGAGCGCGAGCAGGCTGCGTTTCATGCCAGGGTGCGCGACGCCTACCTTGCCCGTGCCACCGCCCCACGCTTTGCCGTAATCGACTCGGGCCGCGACTTCGACGCTATCCGGGCGGACATTGCGTCCAGACTGCAGCGTCTGGTGGAGCAGGCCTGATGCTCTACCCTTGGCAAACCGACGACTGGGCCCGGCTCAACCTCGAGCGGGAGCGCCTGCCCAATGCCTGGTTGCTGACCGGGCCCGACGGCATTGGCAAGGGGCGGTTCGCGCGGCATCTGGCGATGTCTCTGCTGTGTGATGCCCCCGGAGCCGGCTACCACCCCTGCGGGCGCTGCGAGGCCTGCCACTGGTTCGAGGCGGGCAGCCACCCCGACTTTCGCCTTCTGGCCCCGCCGGTGGACGATGAAGGCGAGGGGGGCAAGACTGGACGCAAGCTGGCTCAGATCAAGGTGGATGCGGTACGCGAGGTGATCGACTTTGCACATCTGACTGCTCACCGTGGCCGGGGCCGGGTGGTGTTGGTGGAGCCTGCCGAAAGCCTTAATCCGGCAGCGGCCAATGCCCTGCTGAAGATCTTGGAGGAGCCGCCTGCAGATGTGCTGTTCCTGCTCCTGGCCGATGCGCCGCAGCGGCTGTTGCCCACGATCAAGAGCCGGTGCCGCCCGTTCCAGCTGTCTCGCCCTGATCGCGAGACGGCGCTGGCCTGGCTGGCAGAGCAGGGTATCGAGAATGCCCAGGTGGAATATGTCTACCACGGTGAGGTTCCCTTGTTCGAGCACGATCCGGCCTTGGTCAGCGTGCGCCGCGAATTCATCGACGGGCTGGCTGCGCCGGGCTTCGACACCGTTAACCGGTTGGCCGAACTGGTGGAAAAGCACAAGCTGCCCCTCACCCGTCCGGTGCAGTGGCTGCAGAAGTGGCTGCTGGATCTGGCCGGTTTGAGGCTCGCCGGACACATCCGCTATCATCCCCAGCGCAGGGCGGCTCTGGAAGCCTTGGCCGGCCGTGCCGACCTGGATGCCCTGATGCGCTGTCAGACGGCGCTGACCGGCATCGCGCCCTACGGGCAGCACCCCCTGAACGTCAAACTGCAGGTGGAGGCGCTGCTGATGGATTACCTTTCCGTCTTCATTCCGGCCCGACCGGCCGCTACCCGGTAACCGACATGGACACTGCTGCCCGTACCGATCCAACCCGGCAGGACCCCAACCGCCCTGGTGTGCTGTCGTTGCATATCAAGGAGCGCAGCGCGCTCTACGCGGCCTACATGCCTTTCCTGAAAAATGGCGGCATCTTCATCCCAACCACACGCGAGTACACGCTGGGAGAGGAGGTGTTCCTGCTGCTCACGCTGATGGACGACACCCAGAAGATCGCCGTCCAAGCCCGGGTGGTGTGGATTACGCCGGGCAGTGCCAACAACAGCCGCGTGCAGGGCATAGGCGTGGAGTTTGCTGCAGGGGAGGCAGGCAAGCAGGCCCGCGACAAGATAGAGGTTCTGCTCGGCGGGGTGCTCAATTCCACCCGCCCCACCCACACGATGTAAGGCTGTCCGCATACCATGCTCGTCGACTCGCATTGCCATCTCAATTTTCCGGATCTGGCCGCCCGGCTGCCCGAGGTGCTGGCCAACATGGCCGGGAACGGCGTCAGCCATGCGCTGGTTATCGGCGTTTCCCGCCCCGCCTTTGCCCAAGTGCTGGGGTTGGCCGAAGCGCACGACAACCTCTGGGCTACGGTAGGCGTGCATCCTGACGACCCCGAGGCCGAGGAATATACCCAGGCAGAACTGGAAGCACACGCCGCCCATCCGAAGGTGGTGGGCATCGGTGAGACCGGGCTGGACTACCACTGGTGCAAGGGTAACCTGGACTGGCAGCACCAGCGGTTCGCCACCCACATCCGCGCTGCACGTGCTACCGGCCTGCCGCTGGTGATCCATACCCGCGACTCCGCAGCCGACACCGTGCGACTGATGCGCGAAGAGGGGGCCGAGTGCGGCGTAATGCATTGCTTTACTGAAAGCTGGGAAGTGGCGCAGGCAGCGCTGGATTTAGGGTTTCACATCTCGTTTTCCGGGATCGTGACCTTCAAGAGCGCGCAGGCCCTCAAGGAGGTGGCGCGCAAGGTGCCCCTGGACCGGCTGCTGGTGGAGACCGACTCGCCTTACCTAGCACCAGTGCCGCATCGCGGCAAGCAGAACGAACCCGCCTTCGTGCGCCATGTGGCCGAACACGTGGCCGAACTGCGCGGGCTGTCCTTTGAAGCGGTGGCCGAGGCCACCACCGACAATTTCTTCCGGCTGTTTTCCAAGATTCCGCGCCCGGCCTGAGCCGGACCCGGGTCCGGTTTCGGCCAACCCTGGAGACTGGATTGAGCACGCTAGAAGTCACCATCCTTGGCTGCGGCTCCAGTTCGGGCACGCCCGCGATCGGTTGCCACTGCCCTACCTGCACCTCGTCTGACATCCGCAACCGGCGCACTCGCACCAGTGCTTATGTCAGGGTGGGGGCGACCGGCTTTCTGATCGATACCGGTCCGGACCTGCGCCAGCAGGCCCTGCGCGAGGGCATCACCCGGGTGGATGCCGTGCTCTACACCCATCCGCATGCCGACCATCTGAATGGCATCGACGATCTGCGTGCCTTCTGCTACGTGAAGAAGGGCAGCATCACGCTCTACGGCAATGCCTTCACCCTGGATAACATCCGTACCCGCTTTGGCTATGCGCTTCAGCCGCCCTCTCCGGTATGGGATAAGCCGGTGCTGATGCCCCAGGAGGTAGACGGCCCGTTCGAGCACGCTGGCGTTGCCCTGATGCCGATCCCGCTCCGGCACGGCACCTGGCCCTGCCTGGGCTGGCGCATCGGCAATATGGCTTGGCTGACCGATGTGTCCGACATCCCCGAAGCCAGCCTTGCTGCCCTGCAGGGGCTGGACGTGCTGTTTCTCGACTGCCTGAAGCATGACCCCTATCCTTCTCACCTAGGCGTTGAACAGGCCTTCCAATGGGCCGGACGCATCGGCGCACGGCGCACGGTGCTGATCCACATGACGCATCAGCTCGCCTTTGCCGAATTGCAGGCGCTGTGTCCGCCCGGCATCGAGCCCGGCCACGATGGGCTGAAGGTTGCGTTGCCCTTTACCGCTTGAGGCCAGTCCGTAAAAACTGCCTGTCCGTGGCAGCCTGCGCCGTTTTTCGGGCAAAAAGCCCGGGAACGCTATTTGCCTGACAAGGCTCGCCTCTCAAACTTTTCATGGAAATGTCATGGCTTATGATTTTCTGGTGGTGGGTGCCGGCTTTGCCGGTGCCGTCTGCGCCGAAAGGCTGGCCCGTGCTGGCAAGAAGGTGCTCGTGATCGACAAGCGCCCGCACATCGGCGGCAATGCCTTCGATTGCCGTGATGAGCATGGCGTGCTGATCCACCCTTACGGCCCGCACATTTTCCACACCAACTCCAAGCGCATCTTTGAATATCTGTCGCAGTTCACCCACTGGCGCTTCTACGAGCACCGTGTGCGCGCGATCGTGGAGGGCGAGGCCTACCCGATTCCCATCAACCGTACCACGATCAACCGGCTCTACGGGCTGGACCTGTCGGAGGGCGAGGTGGAAGCCTTCCTCGAGAAAGCACGCGAACCGCGCGATCCGGTCCGTACCAGTGAAGATGTAGTGCTCAACAGCGTCGGACGCGACCTGTGCGACAAGTTTTTCCGTGGCTACACCCGCAAGCAGTGGGGGCTGGACCTGTCCGAACTGTCGGCGGGTGTGGCTGCACGTATTCCCACCCGCACCAACGATGACGACCGTTATTTCGGAGACAGCTTCCAGTTCATGCCGGCCGAAGGGTATACCGCCATGTTCGAGAAAATGCTTTCCAGCCCGCTGATCGAGGTACGGCTGGGGGTGGATCTTGATACGGTGAAGGAGACCGAACGCTGGGATCACATGATCTACACCGGCCCGATCGACGCCTTCTTCGATTACCGCTTCGGCAAGCTGCCCTATCGCAGCCTGCGCTTCGAACACAGCCACCTGCCGACCTGCGACCAGTTCCAGGAAACCGGCACGATCAACTATCCGAACGATCACGCCTACACCCGCATCACCGAGTTCAAGCATCTGACCGGGCAGGTTCATCCGGGCACTTCCTTGGTGAAGGAGTATCCGCAGGCCGAGGGCGATCCGTACTATCCGGTGCCCCGCCCGGAGAACGAGGCCCTCTTCAAGCGCTACGAAGCCCTCGCTGCCGCTTGCACCGACGTCACCTTTGTTGGGCGGCTGGCACAGTACCGCTACTACAATATGGACCAAGTCGTCGGGGCTGCGCTCAAGACGGCCGAGAACATCCTTGCGCGGGATACTAGCGCGGCCCGGGTGGCCGAATCCGCGGTAGCCGGCTGACTGCAAGCCACAGTTCGACACACGGGGTGCCCTTGGGCACCCCGTCTTTATCGCTCCGGCGCTCAGTAGTAGTTGAGCCCCATGGCGCCTTTGACTTCGGCCAAGGTCTCGGCCGCCACTTCGCGTGCCCGCGCCGTGCCTGCCTTGAGCATGCCCAGTACGCCGGCCGGGTCCCGTGCGTATTCCTCCCGCCGTCTGCGGATAGGTTCGAGCAGGGCGATCAGCCGCTCTTCCAGATGCTTCTTGATAACGCTGTCGCCCAGCCCGCCGCGGCGGTAGCGCGCCTTCAGGTCTTCCACCAAGTCGGCATCAGGCTCAAACACGTCCAGATAGGTGAACACCACGTTGCCTTCCACTTGGCCCGGGTCGTCTACCCGCAGATGCTGAGGATCGGTGTACATCATCTTCACAGCCTGGCGGATCTCGTCGGGGTTGGCCGAAAGCGGTAGGGCATTGCCCAGCGACTTGGACATCTTGGCCTTGCCGTCGATGCCGGGCAACCGTGCCCCAGCCTCGGGCACCACGGCACGGGCCTCCACCAGCACTGGCCGCTCTACGCTGGCATTGAAGCGTCGCACGATCTCGTTGGTCTGCTCGATCATCGGGATCTGGTCCGCGCCCACCGGCACGATGGTGGCCTTGAAGGCGGTGATGTCCGCGGCCTGGGCGGCCGGATAGGTGAGAAAGCCCGCAGGGATGTCCCGCTCGTACCCGCGCATCTTGATCTCGTCCTTGATCGTGGGGTTGCGCTCCAGGCGGGCCACAGTCACCAGGTTGAGGTAATACGAGGCCAGTTCCGACAACTCGGGCACCAGGCTCTGGATGAAAATGGTGCTTTTCTGCGGGTCGATGCCGACGGCCAGATAGTCCAGTGCCACCTGCAACACGTTGTCGCGCACCTTAAGATAGTTGCCCATGTTGTCGGTCAGCGCTTGGGCGTCGGCCAGCAGCAGAAACTGGGTGCAGTGTTCCTGCAGCAGAACGCGGTTGCGCAGCGAACCCACATAGTGCCCCAAGTGCAGCGGGCCAGTAGTGCGGTCGCCGGTCAGGATAATGTCGCTGGAAGTGATGCCGTCTGGCAGATGCATGTCAGTCTCCAAAGTCCGTGGAAGGTTGGCTTCGGAGCTGCCGCAAGGGGAGGGGAAGATCAACAAAAAACCCGGCACCGCCTTGTCGGCAGCTTCCGGGTTTTCAAACGTACGTCACCGCGGGGCCGCCTGCTAGGGGCGCCACCACCAGAAAAAGGCAAAAGCGGTTACGGGTCGCGTATTCATGGATACAGTCTGCGCCCGGCATCACGCCCGGGTCAAGCCTGGTGTGCGCTTGGCGGCAGAGCCCCCTTCAGCCGGCCCCTGTACCAGACGGTCCAGCCCGCCAGGCTGCCGTAAAAGCCGTAGCTGATCCAAGGCGATACCAGAAGAAAGCGTTCGGGCGGCCAGCGCCAAGCCAGCATCGCTCGCACCATCGTCTCGGCCACCAGGCCCAGACCCCAGACGAGGTTCATCCGGCCGATGCGGGTGCGGAAGAGCGGGTGGGCCTGCCACAGGGCCATAAAGCGTTGTCCGCCGTCCGGCGACTGGCGCCGCACCGTGGCCAGGGCCAGGTGATAGAGCAGCGGTTGGCCGAAAGGCGTGGACAGCAGGAAGGCCAGCCCGACCAGGCCCGAGACCAGCGATTCGCGCAGCAGCAGCATGCGCGTGTCTCCCCCCAGAAGCAGCGCGATGCCCGAGAGCAGAATGCCCCCGAGAACGAGCAGGCTCAATGCGTCCACCCGCCGATGGCGTATCAGCTCGCCCAGGCTCCACACCAGCGGTGGTACCGCCGAGGCCATCAGGCCGCCAGCCTCGCCCCAGCGCGGGGCCGCCCAGCGGTACGCCAGCCAGGGCAGCAGGAAGTTGGCGGCCAGGTCAGCCAGGAGGGCTCCGCGTTTCATGGCTCAGAAGCGGCGGGTCAGGTTGGCCTTGTGGATGATGGTACTGGCGATCTCTTCGATCGACTTGTGCGTGGTGCTGATGAATGACACGCCATGCTGACGGAACATCGATTCCGCTTCGTTCACCTCGAAACGGCAATTGTCCATGCTGGCATACTTGGAGTCTGGACGGCGCTCGGTGCGGATGTTGTGCAGACGGGAAGGGTCGATCGTCAGGCCGAACAGCTTGTTGCGATAAGGCTGCAGCATCTTGGGCAGGCTGGGGCTGTCCAGATCTTCCGGTGTCAGAGGGTAGTTGGCGGCCTTGATGCCGTACTGCAGGGCAAGGTAGAGGCAGGTGGGGGTCTTGCCGGAACGGGAGACTCCGACCAGGATCACATCGGCCTCGTCCAGATCCTTCAGCTTGACGCCGTCATCATGGTTGAGCGAAAAGTTCACTGCCTCGATGCGGTAGTCATACTTTTCCTCGCTGTTCATCCCATGGGCCTTGCCTAGGGTCTCGGTCGCCTTCACGCCCAGCTCGTCTTCCAGTTCTCCGATGAAGGTTTCGAAGAAGTCCACGATCTTCACGCAGTCCACCTTCAGCGCCTGCCGCACCTCGGGATTGACGATGCTGGTGAACACCAGCGGACGCAGGTGGTCGCTGTCGGCCCGTTCGCAGATGCGGTCGGCGACTTCGCGCGCCTTTTCGACGGTATCCACAAAGGGAACGGTTTCGCGCTTGAATTCCAGTCCGTCGAACTGGGTAAGCAGGGTGTTGCCCAGCGATTCGGCAGTGATGCCGGTGCGGTCGGAGATGAAGAAGGCAGAACGGCGGTGTGGCATGGATGCACCTTTGGTCGGCGAGATACGGTAGGAGAGCCTGGGCGCATTATAGCCGTTCCGGGCGGGCGCACCGGCGGGGAAATCCCTCCCGCAGACCTCGCCAAGGGGCGTGGTTGTTGCGTTTGCGTGAAAACTGCATGAAGCGAAATCCCCGCTTCACGCTGCCCGGAAAGCCCCGGGCTCCGGGTCGGCATGGCGCAAACTCCTTGTTGTGCAACGCAAAAGGCGCTACGCAAACAAGGGGGGATTCGGCTAGAATGCGGGTTTTCTATCGTCCCAATCCAACACAGGAAATGAAGTGATGGCAGAGAACTACGTCATCTGGTTCGAGAACCTGCGCATGACCGATGTCGAACGGGTAGGCGGCAAGAACGCCTCGCTGGGTGAAATGATCAGCCAGCTTGCCGGTTCGGGTGTGCGGGTTCCCGGCGGTTTCGCCACCACGGCCGATGCCTACCGCGATTTTCTCGCGCACAACGGCCTTGCGGACCGGATCAATGCAGCACTGTCGAAGCTCGACATCGATGACGTGACCGAACTGGCGCGCGTCGGCAAGGAGATTCGCCAGTGGATCATCGACACGCCGTTCCCTGCCAAGCTCGAGGACGAGATCAAGAGCGCTTGGGACAAGATGGTGGCCGATGCCGGCAATCCGGATATCTCCGTCGCCGTACGCTCCTCGGCTACCGCAGAGGACCTGCCGGACGCCTCGTTCGCCGGTCAGCAGGAAACCTTCCTCAACATCCGCGGCCTGGACAACGTCAAGGACGCCATCAAGCACGTGTTCGCGTCGCTGTACAACGACCGTGCCATTTCCTACCGCGTGCACAAGGGCTTCGCGCATGACGTGGTGGCCCTGTCCGCCGGCATCCAGCGCATGGTCCGTTCCGACACGGGCGCTGCCGGCGTGATGTTCACCATCGACACCGAGTCCGGCTTCGAGGACGTTGTGTTCGTGACGGCCTCCTACGGCCTGGGCGAGACCGTGGTGCAAGGCGCTGTGAACCCGGACGAGTTCTACGTGCACAAGCCGACCCTCAAGGGTGGCCGCCCCGCCATCCTGCGCAAGACGCTGGGCTCCAAGCTGATCAAGATGGAGTTCACCGACGCCTCGCAGGCCGGTCGTTCGGTCCGCACCGTGGACGTGGACGCGGCTGCCCGCAAGCAGTTCTCGATCACCGATGCTGAGGTGGAGGAGCTGGCCCAGTACGCACGGATCATCGAGAAGCACTACGGTCGTCCGATGGACATCGAGTGGGGCCGCGACGGTGAGGATGGCAAGCTCTACATCCTGCAAGCCCGTCCCGAAACGGTGAAGTCGCAGGAAGCCCGCAAGGACACCCTGCGCCGCTATCGCCTGAAGAACCGCAGCCAGGTGCTGGCCGAAGGCCGCGCCATCGGCCAGAAGATCGGCCAGGGCGTGGTGCGCATGATCAAGGACGCTTCCGAGATGGACCGCGTCAAGGCTGGTGACGTGCTGGTGACGGACATGACCGATCCGGACTGGGAGCCGGTGATGAAGCGTGCGGCCGCCATCGTGACCAACCGTGGCGGACGCACCTGCCACGCCGCGATCATCGCGCGTGAGCTGGGCATTCCGGCCGTGGTTGGCTGCGGCGACGCCACCGACGTGCTGCGTGACGGCATGCAGGTGACGGTTTCGTGTGCCGAGGGCGACACCGGCAATATCTACGACGGCCTGCTGGACGTGGAGATCATCGAGCTCGAACTGGACAAAATGCCCAAGAGCCCGGTGAAGATCATGATGAACGTGGGCAACCCCGAGCTGGCGTTCGACTTCGCGCAGTTGCCCAACGAAGGTGTGGGCCTGGCCCGCCTGGAGTTCGTGATCAACCGCCAGATCGGCATTCATCCGAAGGCGCTGCTCGAGTTCGACAAGCTGCCGGCCGACCTGAAGGCAACCATCAGCGACCGCATCGCCGGTTACCCGAGCCCGGTGGACTTCTACGTTGAGAAGTTGGCCGAAGGCATCGCCACCCTGGCCGCAGCCTTCTGGCCGAAGAAAGTCATCGTGCGGATGTCGGACTTCAAGTCCAACGAGTACTCCAACCTGATCGGCGGCCAGCTGTACGAGCCGCACGAAGAGAACCCGATGATCGGGTTCCGCGGTGCTGCCCGCTACGTGGCGGACAGCTTCCGTGACTGCTTCGAGCTCGAGTGTCGCGCCATGAAGAAGGTGCGGGACGTGATGGGCCTGACCAACGTGGAAGTGATGATCCCGTTTGTCCGTACCCTGGCCGAAGCCGAGAAGGTAGTGGAAATCCTGGCGGCCAATGGCCTGAAGCGGGGCGAGAACGGCCTGCGCCTGATCATGATGTGCGAACTGCCGACCAACGCCGTGCTGGCCGAGAAGTTCCTGCAGCATTTCGACGGCTTCTCGATCGGCTCCAACGATATGACCCAGCTGACGTTGGGCGTGGACCGCGACTCCGGCGGCCCGATTGCCTCGACCTTCGACGAGCGCAACGAGGCGGTGAAGGCCATGCTGCACATGTCGATCCAGGCGTGCCGCAAGCTCGACAAGTATGTCGGTATCTGCGGCCAAGGCCCGTCGGACCATCCGGATTTCGCCAAGTGGCTGGTGGAAGAGGGGATCGAGACGATCTCGCTGAACCCGGATACCGTGGTGGAAACCTGGCTCTACCTGGCCAAGGAACTCAACAGCTAACCGGTCGTTCCGACCGCTGCTGCGCAAGCCGCCCCATGGGGCGGCTTTTTTGTGTCCTTCGGCCAACCTCGTGTTCCCTGCGAGGCTGTGGTATCGGCAGGAGGCTGTCTGGCTGCAGTGTGTGGACGAAAAAAACCGCCCCGTGGGGCGGCATGTAGAGAACCTCAGTCCTGGCTGAACGGCCACCAGCGGGACCAGTCATGCGGAAATCGCACCGTCAGCGCCAGACCGTCGACGCGCAGTCGGGCGGGCACCGGGTCCAGCAAGGCCAGCTCGGTCACGATGCCTTCGCGCACCTCACCCAGCCGGCGCACGCTGTCCGGGATGGGGCGGCTCACGTGCGGCAGGCTGAGCACGCGTGCCCGGGCCCGCTCGCCGCTGGGCCAACGCACCATGGCGAGCTGTCCGGGTTGGGCATACCGGCTGTCCTGAGGGGCCACCAGAGCCATGATGCGTGGAGCCGAGTCCGGCTGGATGGCCAGGAGCGCTTGGCCTGCCTGTACCTGAAGTCCCGGGCGGGTGACAACGCGCACCACCGTTCCGGCGGCTGGGGCGGTGATCGTCAGGCTCTGGCGTGCCGCCAGCAGCCTGGCACGCTCGGTCTCCAGCGCGCGCAACGGGGCCTCGTTCACCAGCGCTACCGCAGCGGGGGCGACAGGAGGTACCGAGGCACGTGCCTGGGCCAGCCGTTGACGGGCCTCATTCACTTCTGCCAGCGTGGCGGCCCCGGCTGCAAACAGCTGTTCATAGCGGCGCAGGTTGTCCGCCAGCCAGCCGGTATCAGGGGCAGAAGCCGCCACCGCCGGTCGAGACTGGTGGCTGGCGCGGAGGGCGGCCTGCTGCGCCAGCCACTCGCGTTCCAGGCCCTGCAGTCGCGCGTCCAGCTGCGGGTCGCGCAGCACCAGCAGCGGCGCGCCCGTCGCTACACGGCTTTCCGGCTGTGCCTGGATGGCCTCGACCACCGCGTTCTGGGGGGCTGTCAGCTCCACGACTGGCTGGTCGACGAAGCCCGGCGCCTCCACGAGCCACCAACTGGCGAGGAGGTTATACGCCAAGAGCAGGAGCGGGCTTGCCACCAGCAGCAGGATGATATACCAGCGGATCTTGTGTGCCTGGCGCTGCGGGGGGGCATAGGGCACGCGCAGGCCACGATCGACGTCCGGTTGGGCGCGTACAGGGGTAAAACGGATTTTCATTATTTGAGTCCTTGGTAATCCTGCCACGTCTGGAAATAGAGTGCCGGGGCGGCCGCACCCCGCTGGCGCAGTAGGGCTTGGGCCAAGGTGGCGATCTGCTGTCGGCCCAGCGTGGCAAAGCTTTCACTTACGGGCAGTGCCGGCTCTGCACTGACGACGAGGCTGTACGGCAGGCCCGCCAGCGACTGGAAGGCCTTGCGTTCGGTCGCCAGCACCGTGGCGCGCCGGCTGCTGAAGATCATCACGCAGGCTTCCTGCACGCCTGCGGCGCGCAGCGCATCGGCCAGATCGGGGCTGTCCAGGTGACGGTGGTGGAAGGTGGCGGCCAGCGGCCACGGGGACACGGCGGCGGCTGCGCGCAGGGTGTCCAGCCACGCCTGCCGCAAGGCTGCGCGCTCTTCCGGCCAGCCCTTGCTCTGCTCAATCTCCAAATCAAGATTCAGCCCGTCGAAGGGCAGCGGCGCCAGCTGGCGGATCAGGGCCAGCAGCCGGGGCCGTTCCTGCAGCGTCATCCAGTCGGCATCGCCCAGTAGCAGTGACACCTTCACGCCTCGGGCGTGGGCGGTGTCCAGCAAGGCTTGCAGCCGTACAGGCAGTTCGGCCTCGGCCAGCTGGCTGCCATCAAGACCGAGCAGAATCCTGCTGATACCGGCTGCCTGCCAAGCCATCACGGCCGCGTCCGGATCGGCCAGCGTGCTGTGGCTGTTCCAGAGATAGGCTCCGCTTGTCACCGCGAGGCCCGCGGCCGTCTGCGCGACGGGCTGTGTGCGGGCTGCAAGGGAGGGCGCGGCGGCCGGGGCTTCCTGCAGCGTGCTGGCCATCCGGTCCGGTAGCGGGAGCGGTGTGGGCACCAGAGGATAGCCGAAGCGGGCCAGGTCCACCGCAGCATTCTGCAGGCGTGCCCACTGTTCCAGCCGCTGCTGGGCTGCCTGATAGTAGTTGAAGCGGGCGCGGTACAGCTGCTCTTGCACATCGCCTGCGATCAGCGCACGGCGCAAGCGGCGTTCGGTCACCGCGCGCGCGGCAGCGGCCTCCTGCTCGCGGGCATACTCGGTATCGGCCAGGGCGCTGACATAGGCCGCCTCCGCCTCGCTGCGCCCCTGCGTACTCTGCTGGCGGGCAAGGTCGTAACCCAGCCGGGCCTGTTCGAGACGTGCGGCGCTTTCTTCCGCCACTGCACTGCGCAGGCGACCGAGCTCGAAAGGCAGGCTGAAGTTGATGCCGGCCTGGACCGCACGCCCGGTCTGGTCGCTGGCCCAGCTTTCCCGGCTGTTGCTGACGCTGACAGTCAGGGCCGCTTCGATGCCGGGAGCCTTCTGGGCACGTATCCGGGCCTGCTCCGCTTCCAGGCCCAGCCGTGCCAGCGCGGTGGCGGTGGTTTCGCTGTTAGCGGGACGTTTCAGGTCGGCGGCCAGGCGGGGCGGCTCCAGCGGCTCCAGCCCGGAGGGCGACAAACCGGTCAGCAGCGACAATTCCGCCAGCAGCACCTGCTCGCTGCGCAGCGCCGCCTGCCGGCGGTTTTCGGCCAACGTGTACCAGCTTTGGGCGGTCTGGGCATCGGAGGGCAGCACGAGACCAGCTTTCTGCCGTTCGCCAAGCACCTGCCGCGCCTGTACGGCGTCCGAAAGAAAGGCTTCGGCCAACCTTTTCTGCTCACGGGCCTGCCACAGGGCCACATAGGCCCGCCGTAGCCGGGTGCGTGCGTCGTCCAGGGCCAAGGCAGCCCGTGCCCCGGCCGCAACGGTTTCCTGCTGTGCTTCGACTTCACGCAGCCTTTGCTGGCTGCGGCTGCCCAGCAGTGGATAGCTGGCCCCTACGGTGTAGCCGTGGTTGCTGTAGCTGCGGGTGCTGTCTGCCGTGGCGATCTCGTGGGTACGCCCACCGCTCACCGAGCCGAACAGCCGCCAGCCGCTCTCGGCCTGGCGCTGGGTCAGCCGGCTTTGGGCGATGCGGGTTTCCTGCTGCTGGAAGGCCACGGACGGCGCATGTGCAGCCAGCCGCTGCTCCAGCTCGGTCAGGCCCAAGGCGCAGGCCACCGGGCTGGCGAGCCCGCTGAAGAGGGCGGGCATCAAAAGTAGGAAGGGAGGCTTAGTCATCTTTGTTCTTTGCATTGCGTTGCAGCACCCACCAGGGCGCCATGCTGGTTTCCTCATGACCCTTGCGCCAGATCTCGTTGACCAGGGCCACCGCGCTCCACAGCCGGTTGACCAGCAGGAAGAGCGAAAAGGCGGGCAAAAGCAGCAGGTCGGGCAGGTCACGCCTGGGCTGTCTGGAGATGCAGGTGAGGTAGACCAAATACAGCACGAAGGCGATCGCCAGGTAGAACAGCGTGATCACCAAGTTGACAGCCACGAAGACCGGCAGTGGCAGCGCCCACAGCAGGTAGAGCATGTAAAACAGGATCACGAACGGAGAGACAATCTGGAACAGCAGCCCGCCCCATACCAGGATCAGCAGGTTGCGACCGCCCACCAGTCGGCGCTGGAAGGCTTTCCAGTGCTTTTCCAGATACATGTAGGCCAGATCTCCGTCCCAGCGCAGCCGCTGCTTGAAAAAAGCCTGCCAGGTGTCGGGCGCATCGGTGTAGCCCATGGCGCGAGGTTCGAACACGATGCGCAAGCCGTTGCGTCGGAAGTACTGCTTGAGCCGCAGCGTCATGTCCAGGTCCTCGGCCGATCCGGTGTTCCAGCCCCCGGCCGTCTCCAGCACGCTGCGCCGGAAAACGCCGAAGGCGCCGGAAACGTTGTTGACCAGGTTGAACTCGGACAGACCCACCTTGGCCAGCATCAGCGACAGCCGGTATTCGATCGCCTGCAGGTGGGTGACGAGCGAATGCTGTTCGTTGCGTACCGCCAGTGCGCCGGACACGGCACACACCCGCGGATCGATAAAGTGCGCGCTAGTCTGCGCCACTATGTCGTTCTCGAACGAGGTATCCGCATCCAGCGCCATCACGATCTCGCCCCGCGCCAGCGAGAGCCCTGCATTGAGCGAGGAAACGCGCCCGCCCCGCTGCCACTTGGGCACCGGGCGGATGCGCCGGTTGGGATAGCGGTGGCCTTCGGTGGCGATGAACGAACGGATGGCGTCGTATGTGGCCTGGTTGCGCAGTGCGCCGTCGATCACCGGTAGCAGTTCGATCTCGCCCGGATAGATCTGTTCGCACAGGGTGCGCAGGGTTTGCTTGACCGCTTCTCCTTCGCTGTAACAGGTGATGATGCAGCTGACCGAGGGATAGAAGGGCACGTCCCGCGGGGGATGCATCAGCCGGTGCAGCTGGTGGCGCGCCACCCCCGCCACCAAGAGCAGATAGTAAGGCAGCTCCAGAAACAGCAGCATCGGGATGAACAGCACCGCTGCATCGGCCGGCGATGCAAGCCAGTAGTCCACGATGCCCCGCAGGGCTTCGTTGGTGGCCTGCCAGAAGGCAAAGGGACTCAAGCCGTCACCTCACTGGCCAGCACCTCCATCAGGACCTCCGGCTCCGTCGGGGCGTGGGACTCTGCCGGCGAGGTATGGCTGGCCAGATGCAGCACCAGCGGCGGCTCGGTGCCTTCTGCAAGATCGGTGAGCAGGGTTTCCAGCTTCTGCCGCAGGGCGGCCATGCCGTTCAGGTCGGTGTTGGGGAACAGCATCCAGTAGAGGTTGTCGTCGGTGCGGGTTACGAGGTCGGTGCTGCGCAGGTATTCACGCAGCCGTTCGGCCAACCCTTCCAGGATCTCATTGGTGCGCGCATAGCCATGAGCATCGATCAACTGCGGCACATTGGCGAAGTACAGCGCCAGAAGCGAGTAGCCCTGCTGCGGGTAGCGGGCCGCCAGAAGGTCGGTCCAACGCAGGGTGAAGCGGAACAGATCCGGAGAGATGATCTCCAGGGTGGACAGCGGCACCAGGGTCTGCAGAAGCTGGCCGTGGCGGCACAGCAGCTGTCCTTCCTCGGTCAGCTCCAGCACTTCGATGGGCTGGATGGCGAGGTCCTCGGGTGTATGGGTCTCGCTGCACTCCAGACAGCGTGCCACCACCTCCGGCTCCACGAACAACTCGTTGCAGGCATTGCAGTGGTAGTTCTCCATCGGGCGGTCGTAGTCGGCACCGATGTGGCGCAGTCTGGTCTGGCAGTTGGGGCATTCCAGCGTGCCCTGACGGCGGAAGCGTTCCTGCGGGGCCACGAAGCCACAGGTAAAACAATGGATTGCCGGCGTCTGCTCGATGTCCAGCGCATGGCATACCGGACAACGGTCGACGTAGGAGACATGCGCATGATGACAGGCCGGGCAGGTGCGTACCCGGTCTACCAGCCGACTGGGGGCCAGCAGGTTGCGGCGACGCAGGCGCTGCATCAGTTCCATCGCCGGCGTGCCGGCCCCCGCTGCGGTGTCGAGCACCGGATAGCGGTAGAGCAGCGGCGCCTGCCAGTCTGGCACGGGCGTGAGCGCCCGCCGGTCGCGGGCAAAGAGGAAGCCCAGCACGCGCTGCGTGGCCTCGTCCGGGTGACTCAGCTGCATGGACGTCTGCCGGCCGGCCCAGCGGCTTGCGGCTTCGGCTGCCGCGGTAGCGCCTGGCCAGCTGCCATCGAGCAGTTCGCGGCTGTCGGCATCCAACTCGGCCTCGGGCCACAGGCTGAAGATCAGCACCTGGCTGCCCCGGCCATCGCTACGCAGCCGGTAGAGCCAGGCGCGATGCGCTTCGGCGGTCTGGGGGTTGAGAAGGACCACATGCGTCTCGGGGCCCAGGGCCACCGGCTGGTCATGGCGGGTGAGCTGTCCTGCCAGAGCGGAAGCGGCTTCCAGTTCCGGTGCAGGTTGGCCGAACAGCACGGTGCGTGTGGTGGAGATCATTATTTCCAGGTATTTATCTGTTTTTTAAGCAAGTCGATATATTCTATTTGGATTTAAATCTTCTGTCGTGTCTGCTTACAGATACTGTCGCGTTTACGCATCTGCGCCGAGCAAGCTCCGCACCCGTGGCACGATAAAATCAAGAAAAACCTGGTATTTCCTAGGCATCGGCTGGCGGTAGGGGTACACAAGAAAGATCGGCCAGCTCGCGGTATGCCAGCCGGGCAGGGCTTCCACCACCTCGCCCTGTTGTAGCCAAGGGCGCATTACATAATGAGGCAAGAGGGCGATGCCCTGATGGGCGCGCATGGCTGCGGCCAGCACGGCGTACTGGTCCGCCACCAGCGTGGGTTTGATGTCCACCGACGCGATCTGTCCGCCTTTTTCCAACCGCCAGGCATGGCCGTGATCGCAGAAGCTGTTGTGCAGCGTCTGGTGCATGCTCAGGTCCTCTGGCGTCTTCGGCCAACCTTGTTGTTCCAGGTAGAGCGGGGTGGCTACCGGCACTTCACACAGAAAACCAAGGGATTTGGCCACCAGCCGGTCGTCGTGCACATTGCGGGTGCGCAGGCAGAAATCCAGGCTGGACTCCACCGGGTCTTGCAGACGGTTTTCGGCCATCAGCTCGATGCGCAGTCCCGGGTATTGCGCGCCCAGCTGTGCGAGCAGCGGCGCAAGCACATACTGGGCAAAGGCGAAGGTGGAGCCGATGCGCAGCGGGCCCTCCACACTGCCTTGGGTGTCCGTGATGTCCGGCTTCACCCGTTCCAGTAGTTCGCGCAGTCGCGCTGCGTGCTGCGCCAGACGCACGCCGGCCTCGGTCAGGGCCACCCGGCGGGTGTTGCGCAGCACCAGCACCGCTCCCAGGTCGCGCTCCAGCTCCTTCACCAATTGGCTGACCCGGCTTTTGGCACATCCCAGCGCTTCGGCCGCAGCGGTGAAGCTGCCCTGGCGGGCCAAAGCGTCAAAAGCCAGCAAGGCATCGGGGGAGGGGGGCGGTGTTGTTTTCATCGCAGAACAGTCCGTTGCTTTCAGGCGTTTTCAAGGCTTGAAGCCGAGTATATCCGATCGAAAGACCCTTCTTATTGAACAGTCGGGGCCTGCGGAAGCCTGTACGGCGCATGGGCCATGCATGGCTTGTCTGTCTGGGAACGGTACGCGTACCACGCGAGAAGGTGGCCCGTTGGGCCGGGCAGACCGGTGCAGGCAAGGGCTGTACCGTCAGCCTCTTTGGCTGAGACATGCTTTTACAGAAAGCGGCCTCGTGGCCGGATGGGCATTCGACAAGCCTGGCCCCCTCTGGGACAATCTGGGCTCTTCCCGCGGCGGAACGCCCGCCCCGCAATCCCTGTCAGGTGCCCCATGCTGCCTTATCTCGCGCTGACCACGGCCATGCTGCTGTGGGCCAGTTCCTTCATCGCGCTCAAGTATGTTTTTGCTGTTTTCGACCCCATCGTGGTGCTGTTCGCACGCATGGTGATTGCCTCACTGTGCATCGCGCTGCTGGTGTTGCGTCCGGGCGAAAAATGGCGCTACGAAAAGGGTGACTGGAAGTGGCTGCTGGCCATGGGCATTGCCGAACCTTGCCTCTATTTCATGCTGGAGGCACGCGCGCTGCTCTACACCAGTGCTTCGCAGGCCGGGGTGATCACGGCCACGCTGCCACTACTGGCGGCGCTGGTGGCCTGGGCCTACCTGAAGGAAAAGCCCACGCGCATGACCTGGCTTGGCATGGCGGTGTCCTTTTCCGGGGTGGTGATGCTGACGATGGCCGGTGAAACCAGCGATAGCGCGCCCAACCCGTTGCTGGGCAACTTTCTGGAATTCCTGGCCATGGTGTGTGCATCCGGCTACATGATGACGATCAAGCGCCTCTCTCCCCGCTACTCGCCCTTGGTGCTGACCGGAGTGCAGACGCTGATGGGCATGCTGTGGTTTGGCGGCGCACTCCTCACCCCTTGGGTAACGCTCCCTACCGAATTTCCCTTCTGGCCGGTGATGTGGGTGGTGTATCTTGGTGCGGTGATCACGCTGGGCGCATACGGGCTCAACACTTGGGCCATCAGCCGTGTACGGGTGGCCATCGCCGCCGCCTTCGTCAACCTGATTCCGGTCTTCACCGTGCTTCTGGCGTGGTTCATCCTTGGCGAAACGCTGACCTGGGTGCAGGGCCTGGCCTGCCTCCTGGTGTTCGGTGGCGTCATGCTCAGCCAGCGTCAGAGCGCGGGCGCCCCGGTGCCGGTGGCCTCGCAGCAGACGGCGGCCTAACTTCGCGCATTACAGGAAGCCCCATGCGTCTCTTTGCCCGTACCCTGCTGTCTGCCGTTCTCGCCGCGGGGCTGTCGCTCCCGTCGGGTGCGGCGCCGCTTGCCCGACCCATCGATCCGTCCAGCCCGCTGGCCACCCAGGCAGCATCGACCGTGATGCAGGTGCGCCCGGCCCCGGTTCCTGCCAGCGGCGGTGCCGAACGTTCTCACGCTCAATCCAGTGCCGCGCCTGCCGCTGCGGTGGCGCCGCACACGGCCGCCCCCGCACAGGCCTCGGCACCGACACCTGCGCCGCGGGAGCCGGTGCTGCTCAAACCGACCGCTATCCCGCCACGTGCCAAGCCGCGGCCGGCTCCGGTGCGTCCGGCGCGTCCGGTGGCATCCCGCCATACGCATGAGGCCGGTGCACATGCCGATGCCGCTCACGGCAGCGAGCTGGCCCAGGTCCGGGCGGCGGTGTCAGCACTGCTTTCGGCCAACGTGCGCATCACCGAGACGCGCGGCCCCGCCTACTACGGCCGCCTCGTTCCGCGCCAGACGCCGCGTGCTACAGTGGTGACCTGCGCCGATTCCCGCGTACAGACCAACGGCTTTCATGCGGACCCCACCAACGACCTCTTTGTCGTGCGCAACATCGGCAACCAGCTGGCCACCGCCGAAGGATCGGTCGAGTATGGCGTGCGCCACCTGCACACGCCGCTGCTGCTCTTCATCGGCCATTCGGTCTGCGGCGCGGTGACGGCCGCTGCCGGCGACACCGCTCGCCTGGAGCCGGCCATCCAGCGTGAACTGGCCACCATCGACATTCCGCGTGGCATCGACGTGACCGATGGCGTGCTGCTCAACGTCAACAACCAGGTGGAAAGCGCCATCCTCAAGTTTTCCGGGGAGGTGGAGGCTGGCCGGCTGGCCATCCTGGGGGCGTACTACGACTTCCGCAACGACCTGGGGCAGGGCGCGGGCCGGCTGGTGATCACCAACCTCAACGGCGAAACCGATCCTGCGCGCATCCGCAGCCGGCTGGCCGCGGGCGATTTGCTGCGTTACGGCTTCATGCGCTAGTCCACCGGCCGTGCCGCAAGGAAAAACCGCCGGTTTACGCCCGGCGGTTTTTTTGCGCTGGCCTGAGGCGGGGTCAGCCGCCCAGCTCGCGCAGCAGTTCTTTCACCCGCACCACGCGCACGGCCACATCCTCAATCGCCACTTCCACCCGCAGCCTGTCCTGTCCGGCCAGCCGGTAATTGCGTCGGCTCTGGATCAGCTGGATGATGCGGGCCGGCTCGATCGGCGGATTAGGTGCGAAGTGCACCTGCACCGCCACCTCACTGGCGTCCACCTTCTGGATGCCCAGCGCACGGGCCAGAAGCCGCAAGCGATGGCTGTCGATCAGCGTCTTTACCTCCTGCGGCGGCAGTCCGAAGCGGTCGATCAGCTCCTCGTGCAGACCATCGATCTCGGCTTCCGTTTCGCAGGTGGCCAGGCGTTTGTAAAGCACCAGCCGTTCGTGCACGTCCGGGCAGTAGCCTTCGGGCAGCAGCGCCGGTGCGTGCAGGTTGATCTCGGTTGTCACCCCCAGCGGCGCATCCAGGTCGGGTTCGCGCCCTTTCTTCAGGTCGCGCACCGCCTGCTTGAGCATCTCGGTGAACAGGCTGAAGCCCACTTCCTGCATCTCGCCCGACTGGCCTTCTCCCAGGACTTCGCCAGCGCCACGGATTTCCAGGTCGTGCATGGCCAGATAGAAGCCCGAGCCCAGTTCTTCGGACATCTGGATCGCCTCCAGCCGCTTCTGTGCATCCTTGCTCAGTCCTTCGGGGGTGAGCAGATAGGCATAGGCCTGGTGGTGGCTGCGACCCACGCGACCGCGCAGCTGATGCAGCTGAGCGATGCCGAACTTGTCCGCGCGGTTGATGAGGATGGTGTTGGCATTGGGTATGTCAATGCCGGTCTCGATGATGGTGGAGCACAGCAGCACGTTGTAGCGCTGCTGCAGGAAGTCGCGCATCACCTGCTCCAGCTCTCGCTCGCGCAGCTGGCCGTGGGCCACACCGATGCGCGCCTCCGGGATCAGCTCCGCCAGCTTCTCGCGCATGTTCTCGATGGTATCCACCTCGTTGTGGAGGAAGAACACCTGCCCACCGCGCTTAAGCTCGCGCAACACCGCTTCCCGGATGACGCCGTTGGAGAACGGGCTGACGAAGGTCTTCACCGACAGCCGGCGGCTGGGGGCGGTGGCGATCACCGAGAAGTCACGCAGCCCTTCCAGCGCCATCGACAGCGTGCGAGGAATCGGCGTGGCCGTCAGCGTCAGCACGTCCACATTGGCCCGCAGCCGCTTGAGCTGCTCCTTCTGACGTACGCCAAAGCGGTGCTCCTCGTCGATGATGACCAGCCCCAGGTTCTTGAACTGTATGTCCGGCTGGACCAGCTTGTGGGTGCCGATGACGATGTCCACCGTGCCTTCGGCCAACCCCTGAAGCGCCGCACGGGTTTCCTTGGTGCTGCGAAAGCGTGACAGCTCGGCGATCCGGATCGGCCAGTCGGCAAAGCGGTCGGCAAAGTTCTGGAAATGCTGCTCGGCCAGAAGCGTGGTTGGCACCAGCATCGCCACCTGCTTGCCCCCCATCACCGCTACGAAGGCTGCCCGCAGCGCTACCTCGGTCTTGCCGAAGCCCACATCGCCACAGACGAGCCGGTCCATGGGTTTTCCGCTGGTCATGTCGCCGATCACTGCCTCGATGGCGCTGGCCTGATCGGGGGTTTCCTCGAAGCCAAAGCCTGTGGCAAAGGCTTCATAGTCGTGATGGCTCAAGCTGAAGGCATGGCCTTCGCGGGCGGCGCGCTGGGCATAGAGGTTGAGAAGCTCCGCCGCGGTGTCGCGCGCCTTTTGGGCGGCCTTTTTCTTGGCTTTTTCCCACTGCGGGCTGCCCAGGCGATGCAGCGGGGCATCCTCCAGCGCACCTCCTGCATACCGTGAGATCAGGTGCAGCTGCGATACCGGCACGTAGAGCTTGGCGCCCTCGGCGTACTCCAGCTGCATCAGCTCGGTTTCGCCTTCGCCCAGGTCCATGCTCACCAGCCCCATGTAGCGACCGATACCATGCTGCTCGTGCACCACCGGGTCGCCTATCTTGACCTCGGCCAGGTCGCGCAGCATCGCATCCGAGCTGATCCGGGCAGCCCGCCGGCGGCTGTGGCTGCGCGCCACATGCTGGTAGAGCTCGGATTCGGTCACCACGGCCAGCAGCGGGGTTTCCAGCGCAAAGCCGCTGTAAAGCGGGGCTACCGTCAGTGCCAGGCGCATGCTGCCCATGAGGAAGTCGGCCCAGCCATCCACCGGTTGCGGGCGGAAACCGTGGTCTAGCAGGAACTGGTGCATCGTCTCGCGTCGGCCCAAGCTTTCGGCTACCAGCAGGATGCGGCCCTCGAAGCGGGCGGCAAAATCCGTCAGGCGATGCAGCGGATTGTCGGCGCGCCGTTCCACGGCCAGGCTGGGCAGGGCGGCGAAGCCCGGCTGCGGTGCGGCGTCGGCCGGTACCTCGATGCGCGGCCAAGGCTTTACCGCTCCGAGCAGGCCATCCTGTCGTAGAAACAGTTCGGTCGGTGGCAGGGCGGGGCGGTCGGGGTCGGTGCGGGCAATGCCATAGCGGCTTTCCGCATCTTTCCAGAAGCGCTCGGCAGCGTCCGGCACGTCGCGGTGCAGTACGATGAGCGAATCTTCACCCAGATAGTCGAAGAGGGTGGCCGTCTCGTCGAAGAACAGGGGCAGATAGTATTCGATCCCCGCCGGAAACAGCCCTGCCGACACGTCGCGGTAAATACGGCTTTTGGAGGGGTCGCCCTCGATGCGCTCGCGGTAGTTCTGGCGGAAGGTGGTGATGCCGGTTTCGTC
Organism: Gulbenkiania mobilis; assembly: GCA_004346645.1. Lineage (GTDB taxonomy): Bacteria > Pseudomonadota > Gammaproteobacteria > Burkholderiales > Chromobacteriaceae > Gulbenkiania > Gulbenkiania mobilis. Next base: position 239,943 of record SMDA01000003.1, on the reverse strand, counting down.
GGTCGGGTACTCCCGCGCCGGCAGCAGGCGGATCTCGGGCACCGGGTACAGCGTGCGTTGCGTGTCCGGGTCGAAGGTGCGCAGGGTGTCGATCTCGTCATCGAACAGGTCGATGCGGTAAGGCATCGGCGAGCCCATCGGGAAGAGGTCGATCAAGCCGCCACGGATCGAGAACTCGCCCGGCGCTACCACCTGGGTCACATGCTGGTAGCCGGCGGTGACGAGGTCGGTGCGCAGCCGCTCCACGTCCAGACGGCTCTTCTGCTTGAGGAAGAAGGTGCGCCCGAGAAGGTAGCTGACCGGTGGCAGCCGTGTCATGGCGGTGGAAACCGGGGCGATGACCACGTCGCATTCGCCCTGACGGATCTGCCACAAGGTCGCCAGCCGCTCGCTGACAAGCTCGCCGTGCGGCGAGAAGTGGTCGTAGGGCAGGGTTTCCCAGTCGGGCAGCAGCGCCACACGCAGCGCCGGGGCGAAGAAGGGGATCTCCGCCCGCAAACGCTGTGCGGACTGTGCGTCGGCCGTCAGGATAACCACCAGCCGGCCCGCTTGCGCCAGGCCGGCAAAAAAGGCGGCATCGGGGCCGTCGGGAATGTGGCCGAGGCGGGTTTTTTGCCCGGCGGCCGGAACAAGTGCTTGAATATCCAGCATGATGTTAACATTTGTCGATCTCGGGGTATTATACCCCGAACCCCCCGCTCCCCCGGGGTGGCTGAACGGCCGGCTGCAATAGCCCGCCCATAACGATAAGAATCATTGACCGGCATCGCCGGGTCGAACGGCTAGGGGCCACCACCACCGTGAACATCCAGGGTTTCATTGCGTCCGCGCTGATGGCCGGCGCCTTCCTTGCGTCGGTCTTCTGCTGGCCGGCGGAGCCGTTTTCCCCTCTATGGCTGGCAAGTTTCCTGCCGCATGGCCTGTTTGCCTTCCAGTTGCAACGGCGGGGGCTGCGCAGTGTGTGGTGGTGGCCGCTGGCGGCTGGCGGCGTCTTCCTCCTGCGTGCCGATCCTGCCTGGGTCCTGGTGCTCGCCGGTTCGCTGTACGGGTTGCATGCGGGCCTTCAGATGGCCGGGCTGCGGCCCGAGGCGCCGCCACCGGCGCATCCACGCGCCCTGCTGCGCCTGCTGGCCAAACTCGCCCTTTATCCTGCGCCCGCCATCCCCTTGCTGCTGGGCTTGTGCATGCTGCCCTTTGGTCCGGCGCCCACCTTGCTGGGCTGGCTGGTGCACGGCTGGGGTGTGCTCGGCCTGGCGCTGACGCTCGCTGTGCCACTGTCCTTGGCCGAACTGCCTCCCAAACGTTTCCTGTGGCTGGAACTACCGCTGCTTTCGCTGGCGGTGATCGGCCTGGGGTTGATCCTGGTGCTAGTGGATCGGCCCCCTTTTCCAGTGGTGACGCTGTTTTTCCCCGTGATCCTGGCCGGTGCATTCCGCGGAGGCATCCACGGCACGGCGCTGACGGCTGCGCTGGCCTACCTGCTCGTTTCGCTGGGCGGCCAGTACAACTGGCTGAACACCAGCGCCGACATGGCGTTCTTGTCCGGCGGCGTCACCGACACCGTGCTGGGGCTCGCCTTTGCCGTGGCCGGGCTGTGCATGGCGGTGTTGGTAGAGGGGTTCGGTCGCAACCAGCGTGCCCTGAGCGAGTTTCAGGCGCGGATCGAATCCATGGTCAACAACAGCCCCAACATGATGTCGCTCAAGGGGCTGGACGGCCGCTTCCTGCTTGTCAACCGGGCCTATGCGCGCCTCTTGGGGCGCCTGCCCGACCAACTGGTGGGGCGTACTGCCGGCGAGTTCTTCCAGGCGGACGACGCCCGCTTGATCGAGGCCCAGGACGAGATGGTGTTGCGCAGCCTGGAGGCGCGTCAGTTCGAGGAAAGCTTCGAGCTCAACGGCAAGACCTATACCCTGCTGGTTAGCAAGTTTCCGCTGTTCGATGCGCATGGCCGGCCGGCAGGTGTGGGCAGTGTCGACACCGACATCACACAAGTGCGGGAGGAAGAGCGCGCCAAGCACGAGGCCGAGGAGAAGTTCCGTGCGCTGGTGGAGCAATCGCTGGTGGGCATCTATATCCTGCAGGACGAGCGCATGGTTTACGTCAACAGCAAGCTGGCGGACATCGCTGGCTTTGCCGTGGGCGAGATGACCGGCATGTCGCTGGAAGCGTTGCTGCTGGTGCCCGGCGAGGTGGAGCGCATCCGCAAGCAGATTGCGCGGCGCCACAGCGAGAATATTGCTGTCATGCACTACCAAACACGTGCACGACACAAGGCTGGCGGCGCGGTGGACATCGAGGTGCACAGCCGGCTGTTCGAATACCAGGGCCGGCCGGCCATCATCGGCGTGGTGGTGGACATCACCGATCGCATTTCGGCGGATGCCAACCAGAAGCTTTCGGCCAAGGTGTTCGAGACATCGGCGGCTGGCATCGTCATCACCGACGCCAGCGGGTGCATCCAGGCGGTCAACCCTGCCTTCACCCGCATCACTGGCTATGGCGAGGAGGAGGCGGTTGGGCGGGTGTCGCGCATGTTCAGCGACAGTCATCCGGGCTCGGGCACTTCCATGCGCGAGAGCCTGCTTTCTGTGGGCTACTGGCAGGGCGAGATGCTGGACCGGCGTAAGAGCGGCGACTGGTACCCGGCAGAGTTGTCGATCTCGGCACTGCGCGACCCGGAAGGCCAGGCCACCCACTTCGTCGGGGTGTTTTCCGACATCACCGTGCGCAAGCAGGCCGAGGAGCGGCTGCAGTTCCTCGCCAGCCACGACCCGCTGACCCGCCTGCCCAACCGCACCAGCCTGACGGCGGCGCTGGAGTCTGCCATCCTCGCCCGCTCCGGTACCTCCGAACCGATGGCGCTACTGTTCATCGATCTGGACCGCTTCAAGCTGATCAACGACTCGTTCGGCCATCAGGCCGGTGATGAACTGTTGCGCATCATCGCCGGCCGGCTGCAGGCAGCCGTGGGGGAGCGCGGCCAGCTGGCCCGGCTGGGCGGGGACGAGTTCACGCTGCTGGTGCCGTCCTTCCAGGCCCAGGACGATCTGGCAAGGTTGGCCGAAGACGTGTTGACGGTGCTGATCCAGCCACTGCGGCTGGAAAACCACGAGGTCTTCGTCACCGGTAGCATCGGCATCAGCCTCTATCCCAACGACGGGGTGGACGCGCGCACCCTCCTCAAGCATGCCGACGTAGCCATGTACCGCGCCAAGGAGGCCGGCAAAAATACCTATCAGTTCTTCGATGCCGAGATGAACACCCAGACCTTCGAGAGGCTGCTGCTGGAGAACGGCCTGCGCCTTGCCTTGGAGCATCAGGAGTTCGAGCTGCATTACCAGCCACAGGTAGATGCGGTCAGCCGTAGCCTGCAGGGGGTGGAAGTGCTGTTGCGCTGGCGTCACCCCGAGCTCGGGCTGATCCCGCCCAGCCGTTTCATCCCGCTGGCGGAGGAAACGGGTCTGATCCGCCCCATCGGTCACTGGGTGCTGCGCGAGGCCTGCCGGCAGGTGACTGCCTGGGAGCGGCAGGGCCTGTTCGTCCCGCGGGTAGCTGTCAACCTCTCGGCCCGTCAGTTCGAGCAACAGTCGCTCATCGGCAACGTGGCCCAGGCTCTTGCCGAGGCGCGGCTGCCGGCCAGTCGGCTGGAGCTGGAAATGACGGAAAGCATGATCATGCAGAACCCGGTGGAAGCCGTGGGTTTGCTCAAGGAGCTCAAGGCACTGGGTGTGCAGCTGTCCATCGACGATTTCGGCACTGGCTACTCTTCGCTCTCCAACCTCAAGCGCTTCCCGCTGGATACGCTGAAGATCGATCGCTCGTTCGTCGATGGCCTGCCAGACGACGAGGACAGCGCCGCCATCGCCGAGGCCATCCTCGCCATGGCGCGCAAGCTCAAGTTCACCGTGGTGGCCGAAGGCGTAGAGACCGAAGCCCAGGCGGGCTTTCTCACGCTCAAGGGCTGCGCCATGCTGCAGGGCTACCTCATCAGCCGCCCTCTGCCTGCGCCTGCCTTTGCCGATTACCTGCGGGCCCGCCTGCGGCCGGAGGCCGCCCTGGATGGCTGATTGGCCCGCACACCGGCAGCGGCGCTACAATGCGCGCAGACCATTGAAAGGGACGTGTCTTGAGCAACAAACGCCTGATCCACGGGTTTCACGCCGTCAACGCGCGGCTGTGGCAGAACCCCAAGAGCCTGATCGAACTCTACCTTGCCGGCGGTCGGCACGATGCCCGCGCCCAGGCCGTCATCGACAAGGCCGCAGAGGAAGGCCTGAAGCTGCACGTGGTGGACAAGGAGCGCCTCGACAGCATGACCGGTCGCGCGCGTCATCAGGGCGTGGTTGCCGTCATCGACGCCTCCCGTAACCATGTCGTGCTGGAAGACGTGCTGGAGCACCTCCACGAGCCGCCCCTGCTGCTGATTCTGGATGGCGTTACCGATCCGCACAACCTGGGCGCGTGTCTGCGCGTGGCCGACGCCATGGGGGTACATGCCGTCATCGCCCCCAAGGACCGCTCCGCCGGGCTCAATGCCACCGTATCCAAAGTCGCGTGTGGGGCCGCCGAAGTGGTGCCCTACATCACCGTTACCAACCTCGCCCGTACCCTGCGTGACCTCAAGGATGCAGGCGTGTGGATCGCAGGGACAGCCATGGAGGCGCAGACTGACCTGTACCATTTCGAGGCCTCCGGACCATTGGCCTGGGTCATGGGCTCCGAAGGCGAGGGCATGCGCCGCCTTACCCGCGAGCACTGCGACGTCCTGGTCTCCATTCCCATGTTCGGTACGGTGGAGAGCCTTAACGTCTCTGTCTCGGCCGGCATGGTGCTGTCCGAAAGCCGGCGCCAGCGCACGCTGAAGACACTGGGCTGAAGCACGCCTGTTTCGCGCTCTGCGACGGAGCGCCGTTTCCGCATCCCGAAAGACCATCATGCATTGCTGTCCCGATGATTTGCCTGCGTCGCCCGCCCCGTTTGAAGAGGGTGACGTTTCCGGAAAGACCGTCGTCCAGCCGGACAAGGCCGCCCTGCTCAAGCGCCTGGCGCGTATCGAAGGCCAAGTGCGCGGCATCCAGGGCATGATCGATGCCGACCGCTACTGTGTGGACGTGCTGACCCAGGTGGCGGCGGTCAAGTCGGCCCTGGATGCCGTGGCGCTGCAGCTTCTCGAAAACCACATGAAAGGCTGCGTGGCGCGCGCGCTCAGCGAAGGGGACAGCTCCGTCGCCGTGTCCGAGCTCATCGGCATCGTACGCAAGATCCGCTGAGTGGGAGCGCAGCTTGTCTTGCGCGGGGTTTTCCTGTAAAATCCGGCGGTTTTCCACCTTGCCTTCCGTGTCACGCATGACGGAAGGCTTTATAGCCACAAGGAGTTCACATGCGGCATTACGAAATCGTGTTCATCGTCCACCCGGACCAGAGCGAACAAGTTCCGGCGATGATCGAGCGCTACAAAGGCATGGTTCTGGCCGCCGAAGGCAAGATCCACCGCCTGGAAGACTGGGGCCGTCGCCAGCTGGCTTACCCGATCCAGAAGCTGCACAAGGCACACTACGTTCTGATGAACGTTGAATGCCAGGCAGAAACCCTCGCCGAAATCGAGCACGCCTTCAAGTTCAACGACGCCGTTCTGCGCCACCTGACCATCAAGATGGACCGTGCCGTGACCGAGCCGTCCCCGATGATGAAGGACGAGAAGGCCAAGAACCTGCTGGACCCGCAACCGGCTGCTGCCGAAACGGCTGAAACCGGCGCTGCCTGATTCCGGCCGGAGTCTTGCAGAACCGTCTTCTGCTGACCGCCACCGTCGAGCGCGAGGAAGCGCTCCGGGTCACGCCAGCCGGGGTTCCCGTGCTGGAAGTGTGGCTCAGGCATCAGTCCCGACAGACTGAAGCCGGCATCGAAAGAGATGTGGCCTGTGAAATTCAGGCCGTCATCGCCGGGGAAAAAGCCCGGCAGCTTTCCGGCCGGCTGAGCGGCTGCCAGATCGAGGCACAAGGCTTTGTCTGTCAGCGCAGCCTGCGCAACGCGCGGTTGGTACTGCATATCGAACACGTTGAATTTGTTAAAGGTTAGACACATGGCTCGCCAACTCTTCAAGCGCAAGAAGTTCTGCCGCTTCACGGCAGAAAACATCAAGGAAATCGACTACAAAGCCGTCGACCTCCTGAAAGACTTCATCGCCGAAAACGGCAAAATCATCCCGGCTCGCATCACCGGCACCAAGGCCCGTTACCAGCGTCAGCTGACGACCGCGATCAAGCGTGCGCGCTTCCTGGCTTTCCTGCCGTACACCGATCAGCACTAATACCGGGAAAGGAACGCTCAAGATGCAAATCATTCTGCTCGAAAAAGTGGCCAACCTCGGTCAACTGGGTGACGTAGTCAAGGTCAAAGACGGCTACGCACGTAACTTCCTGATCCCGCAAGGCAAAGCCAAGCGTGCTACCGAATCCAACCTGAAGGAATTCGAAGCCCGCCGCGCCGAGCTGGAAGCCAAGCAGGCTGCTATCCTGGCCGATGCCCAAGCGCGTGCCGGCAAGCTGGAAAACGCTGTCATCACCATCGCCCAGAAGGCCGGCGTGGACGGTCGTCTGTTCGGTTCGGTGACCAACGTCGACATCGCCGAGGCGGTTACCGCCAGCGGTGTTGAGGTGAAGCGTCACGAGATCCGCCTGCCGAACGGCCCGCTGAAGATGATCGGCGAATACGATCTGGAAATCGCCCTGCACCATGACGTGGTGACTCCGGTGAAGATCGTGGTAACGCCCGAAGCCTGATCCGGTTTGCCGGATTGCAAAAAAGCCCGCCGAGTGCGGGCTTTTTTCATGGCCGGGTGTGAAGGGGCGAGCCCGAAAGCTCGGTAGCAGGCGCTTTGGCCAACCCTGCGCCAAGGCGTCGGGTGCCGGCTGCTGGCCTCGCAGCTTCAGCCCTTGAGCACCAGCCGTACCCGTAGACCCGGCGCTGCGCCTTCGGCGATCGACAGCAGCCGGTCGATGTTGGGATGACGGCCGGGGTTGCGCCGTGCGTCTTCGGTGTGTTCCGCATACAGCACCAGGCCCTTGCGTGCGGCTTTGCGATCAATGTGGCCGAACGCCTCCACCAGGGCATGGTACACGCGTACCGAGCCGGCCGTACCGGGCTGGTTGTCCAGACGGGCCACAGGTTCGCCGTCCGGCCCTAGAAGCACGATCGCTTCGAGGTGATCGGTGGGCGGGAGCGTGGCCAGTATGGTGTTGAAATCGTCAGCGTGCATGAGAGATCGGGGTGTGGGAGGCGACACGCGCTAGAATAGCAGCATTCGGTTTTGATCTGGATTGATGGGAGCAGCATGGTCGGCAAAAAGCGGTGGCTGTTGGGGGGCGTGGCGATGGCTGCGCTGGCGGTCGTCGGGGCGCTGGCCGTGCGAGGCTGGATGGGGCCGGCGGTGTCCGCCCTGGTCGTGAAAGCGGTACCGCTGACGCGTACCGTGGTGGCGACGGGACGGGTGAGCAGCGCTCAGGAAAGCGCGCTAGGCAGTACGGTGACCGCGCGGGTGGTGGAGACGCCCGTGGCGGAAGGCGCCCAAGTGCGGGCCGGGACCATTCTGGTGCGGCTGGAAAGCGAGGCCAGCCGCGCGGACCGCGCGGCTACGGCGGCCAGTCTGGCCGAAGCCGAAGCCACCTTGGCCGAAGCGCAACGCCAACATGCCCGGCAGCTGGCACTGTTTCAGCGCGGTTTCATCAGCCGTGCAGCCTTGGACAGTGAGCAAAAGACGCTGCGGCTAGCCCAGACGCGCCGCGAGGCGGCTGCGGCACAGCTCAAGGCGGTGGAAGCCCGGCTGGGCGAGCTGGCGATCCGGGCCCCTGCAGACGGACAGCTTCTGGCGCGTGATGTGGAGGTGGGCGACCTGGCCACGGCCGGCAAGGCCATCCTCACATTCGCGGCAGCAGGCCGGACCGAAATCCGCCTGGATGTGGACGAACGCCATCTGGGCAGTCTACGGGTCGGCCAGGCCGCCCGGGTACTGGCCGATGCCTATCCCGATCAGCCTTTTGACGCCGCCGTCAGCGAGGTGGCTCCGCGCATCGACCGTGAGCGTGGTACTTTGGAAGTACGGCTCCTGCCTCAACGGCCCCCGGCCTTCCTACGACAGGACATGACCGTTTCCGCCGAGGTGGTGGTGGCGCAGCGGGCATCTGCCATCGTGGTGCCTGCCTCGGCTGTAGCCGACCCGGCCACAGCCCCCTGGGTGTGGCGCGTAGAGGGCGGGCGCGTGCAGAAGCGGCCGGTGCGTCTGGGCAGCCTTGCCGATGGGCAGGCCGAGATCCTGGCCGGCTTGGCCGAAGGCGATACCGTGCTGACCACCACCGGCACGCTTGAAGCCGGGCAGCGGGTCCGGCCACAGCTGCCGGGAGCGCACTGATGCCTTTCGAGTGGACCGTGGCCCTGCGCCTGTTGCGCGAAGGGCGCTTTCAGACGCTGCTGATTCTCGGGGGCGTCACCATCGGTGTGGCGGTCGTGGTCTACATCACCGCGCTCGTTAACGGCTTGCAGGCCAACATCATCGACAAGACGCTTTCAACTCAAGCCCATGTGGTGCTCAAGCCACAGGAAGATGAAAACCGTCGCCTAGTGCAGGCACCGGGTGTGGTAATGGCCGAGGTGGAAAAGCGCACCCAGCGTGAGAATACCATCGACAACTGGCAAAGCAGGATGGCGGCGGCCCGAGCGGTGCCAGGCGTGCGCAGCGCCGCAGCCATGGCCAGCGGGCCGGGGTTTGCCGAAAAGGGCGGGGTGCGCAAGTCTGTCGCCCTGATGGGTGTGGAACTGGCCGATTACCTAAAGGTGGTGCGCCTGGATGACAAGCTGTTGTCCGGACGCCTGCGCCTGCCCAGCGGGGCGGTGATGGTGGGCAGTGAACTGGCGCGCGAACTGGGCCTCTCCGTAGGCGACCGGCTGCGGCTGGTGGGCGCCACCGGGCGCACCGAGAGCTACCTCATCAGTGCGGTGCTGGATTTCGGCTTGAAGGACCTCAACCGCCGCTGGGTGCTGCTGCCGCTGCGCAGCGCCCAGACCTTGCTGGGGTATCAGCTCGACATCACCGAAATCTACCTGCAAGTAAACGATCTGTTCCAAGCCGAACGGATGGCGCCGCTCTTGGCCGCGCGCACCGGGCTGATGGCCGACAGCTGGCAGGTGACCAACGCGCAGCTGGTGACGGCCCTGCGCAGCCAGAGTGCCTCCACCCTGATGATCAAGACCTTTGTGTCGCTGGCCGTGGCGCTTGGCATCGCCAGCGTGATGGTGGTGTCGGTGGTGCAAAAGCGACGCGAGATCGGCATTCTGCGCGCGATGGGCACTCCGGCCCGGCGCATCCTGCGCATCTTTCTCATCCAGGGCGGGCTGGTAGGGCTGGTGGGCTCGGTGTTCGGCTCCGCGCTCGGCAGCGCTATCGCCATCCTCTTTACCCGGCTGGTGCTGGACGACCGCGGCCAGCCGATGTTCCCGATTTCAGTCACGCCCGCGTTGCTGGCAACCACCTCGCTGCTGGCTCTGCTGGTCGGAGTGCTGGCTGCGCTGGTGCCTGCCCTGAATGCAGCCCGGCTGGACCCGGTGGAGGCGATTCGTGGCTGATGTGATGACCCTCTCAGGCATCCGCAAGGCTTACGGTGGCGGACGCTCTCCTCGGGTAGAGGTACTGCACGGCATCGATCTTGCCTTGGCCGAAGGCGAGTTTGCCGCTCTGACCGGGCCCTCTGGTTCCGGGAAGTCCACGCTGCTGAACATCATGGGCCTGCTAGAGGCGCCGACCTCGGGCACGTTGGTAATTGCCGGGCAGAGCACCGCCGGTAGCGACGATGCGTTGCGGACCGCGCTGCGCAGTCGCTATCTGGGCTTCATTTTCCAGTTTCACCATCTCCTGGCGGCCTTCAGTGCGCTTGAGAACGTGATGATGCCGGTGCACGCTGCCCATGGCCGTGTCACCCGGGCGGACCGGCAGCGTGCCCTGGCGCTTCTGGAGCGGGTGGGACTTTCTGCGCACGCACACAAATCGCCTTTACAGCTCTCCGGTGGCCAGCAACAGCGTGTCGCCATCGTCCGCGCACTGATGGCCCGGCCACGGCTGGTGCTGGCGGACGAACCCACCGGCAACCTGGATACGCAGAGTGCCCAGGAAGCCTTTGCGCTGATGCGTGAGATCAATGCGAGCGACGGGGTCACCTTTCTCATCGTTACCCACGACCCGCGTTTGGCCGACACCTGTGACCGGCAGATCCGCCTGGTCGATGGCCAACTGGTCGCTTCGCCTGACACAGGGGTGAACGCGTCCCCGCCTGCCTGAGCGCTCTGGTGCGCTGCGCCTGAAAAATACCTGTCCGGTTTTCGGTTGTAGCTGCCTTGGCCCGCTCCTAAGCTGGGGGCTCCACAACAAGGAGGCAGGGTACAGGATGGACTTTTTCGCGATGCACAGGCAGCCGCAACCGCTATTGCTGGCTAATGTCTGGGATGCCGTCAGTGCGAGGGCCGCCACTGAGACAGGGTATACGGCGCTGGCCACCTCCAGTGCTGCCATGTCCGCCATGCTGGGCTGCGAAGACGGTGAAGGGCTGGACCCGGACACGCTGCTGCATTGGGTGGCTCGGCTGCGGGCGGTCACACATTTGCCGCTGACGGTGGATATCGAGGCCGGCTATGGCGGATCGCCCGAGGCGGTGGCGGCCTGGCTGAGCAGGCTAGCGGCGCTGGGGGTGGTTGGTGTCAACCTTGAGGACAGCGTAGTGCACAACGGGCAGCGCACGTTGATGGAAACCGAAAGCTTTGCACAGCGGCTGCGGGCGATCCGTGCCGCGCTGAAGGTTGCGGGGGTCCGGCTGTTCCTGAACGTGCGGACCGACCCCTATGTGTTGGCCATGCCTGCTGCCTGCCTCCATGCCATCCAACGCGGGCTTCGGTATGCGCAGCATGGGGCCGATGGCCTGTTCGTGCCGGGCGTGACAGACGAGGCAGAGATCGCCGCCATCGCAGAGGCCGTCCCCCTGCCGCTCAACGTGATGTGCATGCCGCAGCTGCCAGCGTTTGGCCGGCTGGCGCAGTTGGGAGTGAAGCGCATCAGTATGGGCAACTCCGTACTCACCGCCCTGCAGCAGCCTCTCTTCGAGCTCTTGCGTGGGATCCGACAGCAGCAGTCGTTCGAGGGGGTATTCCGGCATGCTGGTGACTGAAGCGCGACTGGCGGATCGCTATTACCGGGCGCTGCTGGAGCGGGCCCCGGAATATGCCGGCATCTTCTTTGTTGGTGTGCGCACCACCGGGGTGTTCTGCATCGCTACCTGCCGGGCACGCAAGCCCAAGCGCGAGAATGTGGAGTTCTACACCGACTTCAGGTCGGCGCTGGCGGCGGGGTTCCGTCCATGCAAGATCTGCCGACCCACCGAAAACGCACAGGGCGCGCCAGAGCCGGTACGCCAGGCCCTGGACTGGCTGCGCCGTCAGCCGGAGGGCCGCCTGAGCGACGCGCAGCTGCGGCAGGCGGGACTCAGCCCCGAGGGGGTGCGGCGCTGGTTCGTGCGTCACTACGGCATGACCTTCCAGGCCTTCCAGCGCATGGTGCGCATCAACACCGCCCTGCAGGCCCTCAGGCATGGGCGTAGTGCCACCGAGGCGGCCTTCGACAGCGGCTACGGTTCGCTCAGCGGCTTCGGCTATGCCTGCAAGAAGGCCACGGGCAGTGCTCCAAGCGAACAGCCCCAGCCGATCCTCATGCATCGCTTCACTACACCGTTGGGGCCGATGTTCGTCTGCGCCAGCGAGCGCGGCGTCTGCCTGCTGGAGTTCGTGGACCGGCGCATGCTGGAGACCGAGCTGGGAGACCTGCAGCGCCTGCTGGGTGCGCGTATCCTGGCCGGCGAAAATGTTCATACCCGTCAGGCGGAGCAGGAGATGGGCGAGTATTTCGCGGGCGTACGGCGGCAGTTCAGTGTGGCCTTGGACACGCCTGGCAGCGACTTCGAGCGAGCGGCCTGGCAGGCGCTGCTGGCGGTGCCCTACGGTCAGACGGCCAGCTACAGCCAGCAGGCCGAGGTGCTTGGGCGGCCGCAGGCGGTACGGGCCGTGGCCCGGGCCAACGGGGCTAATCGGGTAGCGGTCATCGTGCCCTGCCATCGCATCGTGGGCAGCAATGGGGCACTTACTGGCTATGGGGGCGGGCTGGCACGCAAGGCGTGGCTGCTGGCGCACGAGCGGGCACATGCACTGGTGTCGGCTGCCAGCGGCTAGTGGCTTTGCGTGGACAGGACGTGGTGCAAACGCGCACCGGTTTGGTGCATTCTGATCGCTGCCGTGCTTGCCAAGTAGGGCGGTGCGGCCAGCCCATCCGCTTCAGCAGGCTCTTCCGCGCCTTGGCACGGGTTTTGCTTTTATAGCTTCGCGTCTACGGGCGAAAGGGGTCGTCCCCATCCGCGCCGGTCTGCAAGGGAGACAAAGAGAGCGGCTCAGCCGCCATCCGTCGAATCAGGTTGGCCGAAGTGCTTTCGGCCAACCTGTTCGCTTTTGTGGCTTTTTCAAGGTTGTTCGCCGAGCAGGAACTGCTGTGACAGCAGCTTGAACTGTGGCGTACCGGCAGTGCGCAGCATCTCGAAGAGCACCATCTCGCGGGTGACAATCACGGCGCCCGCAGCCCGCATCCGTGCGATGGCGGCCAAGCGGTCACTGCCGCGGCGACTGCTGATGGCATCCTCGACCACGAAGACTGCCTTGCCCACAGCCAGCAGTTCCAGCACGGTCTGCAGCACGCACACATGGGCCTCCATGCCACAGACGATTACCTGATCGCGCTCCAGCAGCATCTCCGGCAGACAGTCGGCCGCCAAGCAGGAAAAGTGTTTTTTCTCCACCACCGTGGCATGAGGGGCCGCCTCCAGCAGCACCGCCATGGTCGGCCCCAGACCCTGCGGATACTGCTCGGAAAATACCACCGGTAGCCCGGTCGCCTGCGCCACTCCCAGCAGCCAGCGGGTTCGGGCCATCAGGCCGGCCGCATCCTCCACCGCCGGCAGCAGCTTTTCCTGGATATCCACCACCAGCAAGGTGGCCTGTTCACGGTCCATCAGCATCACGTTCTCCTTGCCATCCATCGGCCCCGCTAGGGCAAACCCTTGCTGGGCCGGGCGCCGACTTGTGGCACACTCGGCCGATCACGCTAACCGACCTGCGCCTCGGGGCGCCTGAGGATGGATTTCATGTTGTCTGGTTCCTACCGTACCTTTGTCGACCGCATCGCTCGCGCCATCGACGCCGGCCGCATCTATACCGACCCCTTGTCCACGCTGGCCTACGGCACCGACGCCTCATGCTACCGCCTGGTGCCCAAGGTGGTCATCAAGGCAGGCAGCGAGGCCGAGGTGCGGGCCATCCTGGCGGAGGCTGCCGCGCTCGATCTGCCCGTCACCTTCCGGGCCGCTGGCACCTCGCTGTCCGGTCAGGCCGTGAGCGACTCCATCCTGGTGGTGGCCAGCCATGGCTGGAAGGCACTGGAGGTGCTTGATGACGGCGCACGCATCCGTCTGCAGCCGGGCGTGATCGGCGCTCAAGCCAATGCCGCGCTGGCAGCCTATGGTCGCAAGATCGGGCCGGACCCGGCCACCATCAACTCTGCCATGATCGGCGGCATCGTCAACAACAACTCCAGCGGAATGTGCTGCGGTACCGCGCAGAACAGCTACCAGACGCTGGCTTCGGTGCGGGTGCTGCTGGCGGACGGCACATTGCTGGACACCGGGCTGCCGCAGAGTGTGGCCGCCTTCCGGCAGAGCCATGCGGGCCTCTTGTCAGCGCTGTCGGCGTTGCGTCACCGTGTACTGGCCGACCGCTTGCTGGCCGACCGCATCCGGCGCAAGTACCGCATGAAGAACACCACCGGCTACAGCCTGAACGCTCTGGTGGACTTTGAGGACCCCATCGATATTCTGGCGCATCTGATCGTGGGCAGCGAGGGCACGCTGGCCTTTGTCTCCGAGGTCGTCTATCACACCGTGCCGGAGCATGCCCACAAGGCCAGCGCATTGGTGCTTTACCCCACCATCAAGGCCGCCTGCGATGCCATCCAGGTGCTGGCGCTGCACAAAGACCGTGTGGCGGCCGCCGAACTGCTCGATCGCGCCAGCCTGCGTTCGGTGGAGGACAAGGCTGGGGTCCCGGCCACGCTGCGCACCTTGCCGCCTGAGGCCGCTGCCATCCTGATCGAAACCCGCGCTGAAGACCCGACATCCCTTTCGGCCAACGTTGCGGCCGTCACGGCGCTGCTCGCCCCGTTCGAGACGCTGGAACCCGTTCGCTTCACCGACGTGCCGGCCGAGTACACCCGACTGTGGAACATCCGCAAGGGCATGTTCCCCAGCGTGGGCGCGATGCGCGCCGCCGAGACCACCGTTATCATCGAAGACGTGGCTTTCCCGATCGCCCATCTCGCCGAAGGTACGCTCAAGCTACAGGCCCTGTTCCAGACCTTCGGCTATCACGAAGCGATCATTTTTGGCCACGCGCTCGAAGGCAACCTGCACTTTGTCTTCACCCCGGATTTCAGCGGCCCCGAGGAAGTGGCGCGCTACGAAGCGTTCATTGATGCCGTCTGTCGGCTGGTGGCGGTAGAGTACGAGGGTGCCGTCAAGGCGGAGCACGGTACCGGTCGCAACATGGCCCCGTTCGTGGAGATGGAGTGGGGGCCGGATGCCTACCGGCTGATGCAGGACATCAAGACCCTGTTCGACCCCCAGGGCATCCTCAACCCGGATGTGATCCTGACGCGCGACGCCTTGCTGCACCTGAAGGCGCTCAAGCCGATGCCTTCGGCCAACCCCCTGATCGACAAGTGCATCGAGTGTGGTTTCTGCGAGGTGATGTGCCCCAGCCGTGGGCTGACGCTGACCCCGCGCCAGCGCATCGTGGCCAACCGAGAGATGGCCGCACTGCGCACCAGTGGCCAAGCGCCCGGGCGTCTGGCCGAACTCGAACGGTTGTACGCCTATGCCGGGGACGAGACCTGCACCACCTGCGGCCTGTGCGAGACGGCCTGTCCTGTGGGCATCAATACCGGCAGCCTCACCCGCCTGTTGCGGGAAGAGGCGCTCTCTGCGCCGGGTAAGCGCGCTGCTGGCTGGCTGGCCTCGCACTATGCCAGCGCCACGTCCGCTGCACGGACCGGGCTTAAGGTGCTCGACACTTTCCAGACCATGGCCGGGCCGCAGACCACGCGTGCGATGATGCGCGGCCTGCGCAGTCTTGCCGGTCGCCGTGTCCCCCACTGGTCGCCCGCCTTTCCGCGAGCGGCCAGCCGCTTGAGCCTGCAGCCGGGCCGGGTGGGCAGTCCACGCAAGGTGGTGTATTTCCCTTCCTGCCTGACACGCACCCTGGCCCCGGCACGGGGTGTCGAAGCAGCGCGTCCGCTCAACGAGGTGGTGGCTTCGGTGCTGGGCAAGGCCGGTTACGCCATCCTCTACCCCCAAGGGTTGGCCAACCTTTGCTGTGGCACGCCTTTTTCGTCCAAGGGCGCTGCCGAGGCTGCCCGCAGCAAAGAGGCCGAAGTGCTGACCGCGCTGCTCGAAGCTAGCGAGAACGGGCGCTGGCCAGTCATCGTCGACAACGGCGTCTGTACTGCCGCCCTTCTGGACGGGCTGCGGGATCCTCGCTTGCAGATCCAGGATGTCACCACCTTCGTGGAAACGGTGGCTGCCTCCGACCTCATCTTTGAACCGGTGGAGGAGCACGTGGCGCTGCACGCGGTGTGCTCGCTGCGCAAGCGGGGGCTGGATGCGCACTTCCATGCGCTGGCCCGCCGCTGTGCCCGTCAGGTCACCATCCCGTCTGGCATCACCTGTTGCGGTTTTGCCGGTGACAAGGGGTTCACCCACCCCGAGCTCAACGCCTCGGCCCTGTCGGGGCTGCGCGAGCAGGTCTCCGGCTGCAGCGGTGGGTATTCCACCAGCGCCACCTGCGAGATCGGTCTGAGCGAGCACTCCGGTCTGAGTTATCAGCATCTGATGGTGCTGGTGGATGCGGCCACCCGTCCACGCAGCTAGGCGCTCTCGGTTCTGCGCTAAGCAATAGGGGCCGCTGGGGCTCCAGAGCTGCGACAGCCGCCGGATCGTTGTCTTGGCGGCTTCAGGCCAGCCTTGGGGTTGCACCTGTTCAGGCCTTTTGGGCAGCAAACGGCGACGGCTGGTAAAAGGAAGGCTTGGGTGCCTGTCTGGGCTTGGCGTGGGTGGCTCAAGCTGCTGAAGGGGGGCACAAGCACAAAAAAATGCCCCGGCGAACCGGGGCATAACCATGTGCAACAACACAACGTCAGAAAGGAAAGAGTAGAGCCTTAGGCCGACCGTCCGAAGTGATACGGCGACAGGCGATAGAACGGATTCAGAGGGTGGTAGCCATCGTAGGCTTTTCCGGCCTGAGAGAAGCGGGCACGCAGGCCTCCCAAGAGGAATGCCAGAGCCCCACCTACCATCGGCAAGACCAGGAAGTACAGCAGGACGGCAGCAACGATCGTTTGCATGATGGGACTCCAGAAAATTGCATACATTATTCCTGCCGTCTGTCATGGTGTCGTTCAGCTTACGGACGCCTGCGTGTGTCTATGCGACATGTAGAGTTTTTAACCAACTGATTTTCAATAAAAAACCGGAGCCAGGCTCCGGTTTTCCCAGACAGTACGGAGGCCTCAGACGTCCTGGCCTTCCAGGATGCCGTCGTGGGTGGCCGAGCGCTTGGGCAGGATCAGGTTGAGCACGATGGCCAGGATGGAGCACAGCCCCACCCCCGCAAGTTCGAGCCCGCCCAGCTTCAGCGTCAGGCCACCGATACCGGCGGTGAGCACCACCGAGATGATGACCAGATTGCGCGGCTCCATCAGGTCCACCTTGGCTTCGATCAGTGTCTTGAGGCCGATCGATGCGATGGTGCCGAACAGCAGCACCATGATGCCGCCCATTACCGGCATCGGGATCGATTGCAGCAAAGCGTTGAACTTGCCGAAGAAAGCCATGCAGATGGCGAACACCGCAGCCCAGGTCATCGTGACCGGGTTGAAGTTGCGTGTGATCATCACCGCACCGGTTACCTCGGCATAGGTGGTGACCGGCGGACCGCCGATCAGGCCGGCCACGCATACCCCGAGGCCGTCGCCCGCCAGTGTGCGGTGCAGGCCTGGGCTCTTGGTGTAGTCCTTTCCGGTGACGCCACCGATGGCCATGACGCCGCCAATGTGCTCGATGGAGGGGGCGATGGCCACTGGCAGCATGAACAGCGCAGCGGCCCAGTTCACTTCCGGAGTGTGGAACGCCGGGACGGCGAACCAGGGCGCATCGACCAGTTTGGCGAAGTCCACCACGCCCATGAAGGCAGCCACGATGTAGCCCACCGTTACGCCGGCCAGGATCGGCACCAGACGGAACATGCCCCGAGCGAAGATGGAGACCACAATGGTGGTGGCCAGCGATACGGCGGCGAGAATGAGCGAGGTCTCGTAGGGAATGACCTGCTTGCCCCCCGCCAGGCCCATGGCCATGCCGGAGGCTGCAGTGGCGACGGAAAGGCCGATGATCATGATCACAGGGCCGATCACCACCGGGGGTAGCAGGTGGTTTACGAGCGCCATGCCACGCCAGCGCACGATGGCTGCGAACACGAAGTACATGAAGCCGGCGCAGAACAGGCCGAACATGGTGGCGGCCTGCCCCCAGGTGTGCATCGAGTAAATGATCGGGCCGATGAAAGCGAAGGAGGAGCCCAGGAAGATGGGGACCTGGCGTCCGGTGCATACTTGGAAGAGCAGGGTGCCGATACCGGCGCCCAGCAGGGCCATGGCAGGGTTGAGGCCGGTCAGCAGGGGCACCAGCACCAGCGCGCCAAAGGCGACGAACAGGATCTGGGCCCCGGAAACCGCCTGCTTGACGGATTGGAACATGTCGGTTGGTCCTCGTGGAAAGGTTGGGAATCGGTTGCGGGCGCTCGCTCTGGCGGCGCTGCGGCGCCCGTTCTCAAAAAAACGCCGCTGATCCCGGAAGGAAAAAGCGGCGTTTTCGCTGTGATCGCTGTCCTCAGCTGTGTTTGGTGCCGAAGATCTTGTCCCCGGCGTCACCGAGGCCGGGAATGATGTAGCCCTGCTCGTTCAGATGGCTGTCGAGCGAGGCGGCATAGATCTGCACGTCCGGATGGGCCTCGTTGACGATCTTTACGCCTTCGGGGGCCGCAACCATGACCACGGCCTTGATCTGTCGGCAGCCTTTGCGCTTGAGCAGGTCGATGGTGGCCACCATGGAGCCGCCGGTTGCCAGCATCGGATCGATGATGAGGGCGATGCGCTCGTCGAGACTGTCCACGAACTTGTCGAAGTAGGGCACAGGCTCCAGCGTCTCCTCGTTGCGGTACAGGCCGACGACGCTGATCTTGGCCGAAGGCACGAGATCGAGCACGCCGTCGAGCATGCCGAGGCCAGCGCGCAGGATGGGCACGACGGTAACCTTCTTGCCTTTGATCTGTTCGACCTCGATCTCGCCGCACCAGCCCTGGATGGTGGTTTTTTCCAGTTCGAAGTCGCGGGTGGCCTCGTAGGCGAGGAGGCGGGCCAGTTCTTGGGTGAGCTGGCGGAATTTCATGGTGCTGATGTCGCCTTCGCGCAGCAGCCCGAGCTTGTGCTGCACCAGCGGGTGGCGCACAACCGTAATGTTCATGGTTTCCCTACCTGTGAGAAAGCCGTTTTCGCGCCGGTAACGTCCGCAAAAACGGCTTTTATTCTGGATAAACGAAACCGGCAGACGGGCTGCCGGCTGGGTTACGGACGGCCTTGCCGTTCGTTCACGCGGTATGGGCGCGTATTCTAGCCGTTTTCCCATGCAGAAATCCACGGGATTAACCCTTGGGCCGGCAAGGGTGGGCTGCAGATATAGCCCTGCACGGCGGTGCAGCGAATCTCCGTCAGCACCGCCAGGTCCGCCGCATCCTCCACGCCGATGGCCACCGTGGTCAGCCCGTGCTTCTCGCCCAACGCCACGCTCTCGCTCAGGATGGAGAGCAGGTGGCTGTTGCTGGCCGCTCCGTGTACGAAGGCCCGGTCCATTTTCAACGCGCTGAAGCAGCGGTTGTCGATCTTCTGCTCCAACCCGAAGCCTACCCCGAAGTCATCCACCGCCACGCCGAACCCCTGGGCACGCAGGGCCATCAGTTGCGGGGCGGCGGTGTCCCAGTGCTGGCGCAAGGTGTTCTCGGACAGCTCCACCATCAGGTTGGCCGGCGGCAAGCCGGCGATGCGCGCCTTCTGGGCAATGTAGGCGGGCAGCTGCTGGTCGGCCAGCGACAGGCCGGAAAGGTTGATCGAAACGAACAGGTCGTAACCGCTGTCCAGCCAGTCGCGGCAGGCGTATAGCGACTTTTCCAGGATCAGCTCGGTCAGCTCACGCATCATGCCGCGCTCTTCCATGACCGGGACGAAGGTGACCGGCGAGAGCACGCCCAAGGCAGGATGATGCCAGCGGGCCAGGGCTTCTGCTCCCAGTACCTTGCGGTCCGCCAGGTTTACGATCGGCTGAAAGAAGGGCACCAGCTGGTCGTTGACGAGGGCTTGCCAGATTTCGTCGAGCGGCATCGCGCTCTTAGCGGTGGAGGTGGGCGGGAAGACGGACATAGGCATGAGCGGTGGCAGAATCAGCCCAGATTCTATGTCAGCCGCTTGCGCTGCAGGAAGGGGTTGGCCGAAAAAGAAAACCCGCCTTGCGGCGGGTGTGGTGTCAGGCGTCGCTGCCGGCGGGCTTGAGCAGCGTTTGCAGCTCACCGGACTGGTACATTTCGTACATGATGTCCGAGCCACCGACGAATTCGCCGTTGACGTAGAGTTGAGGAATGGTGGGCCAGCTGGAATAGTCCTTGATGCCCTGACGGATCTCCGGATCGGCCAGTACGTCTACGGTGACGAATTTGTCTACACCACAGGCCTTGAGGATCTGGACGGCGCGGCCGGAGAAGCCGCACTGCGGGAACTGGGCCGAGCCCTTCATGAACAGCACGACCGGGTTCTCGGTGACGGTTTGCTTGATGGTGTTCTGGATATCCATGGCAGTTTCCTGGTTGGCGGGCCGGGCAGATGCCGCAATACCCGAGTAAATACATGGGGTATTTTACGCGTCTGCCCGTGCGGTGGTCAATTTGCGCCCGGTGCCGCGGTTGGCTTCGCCGCAGCCGGGTGCAGGATGAGGCGTGCCTGGCCTTCGTACAGTGGACGGCGCGTGAGAAAGCGCGACAGGTTGGCAGCGATCAGGGCGGTGGCCATCAGCGGAATGATCATGGTGGAGGAGTCGGTCATTTCCATCACGATCACGAAGCCGGTGAGCGGCGCGCGGGTCATGCCGGCGAAGAAGGCCACCATCCCCAGCAGGATGACCGGCGTGGCCGGCAGGAAGGGCAGCAGCTCGGCCATGTTCAGTCCAAGGCCCGCCCCCACGGCCAGCGACGGCGCGAAGCTGCCGCCCGGCGCGCCACTGATGAAGCTGAGCAGCATTGTCACCAGCTTGAGCAGGCCATAGTTTTCGAGCCCTTCCGGATGGCCGGCGAGAATGTCGCTGGCACGGAAATAGCCGGTGCCAAAGGTGGTGCCGCCACTGGCGATGCCGATGAGGGCGATCACCAGCCCGCAGGCCGCCGCGAACAGCACCGGAAAGCGCAGCCGGCAGGCGTGCAGCGGGCCGGGCAGACGTTCGCTCAGGCGTAGCATCACTGTCGCGGTCAGCCCGCCCAGTACGCCACCGAGCACCGCGCACAGCGGAACTGCAATCCAGCTGGCGCCCAGCTCGAGCTCGGCGGCCGAAGCCCGACCGAAGTAGGTGTCGTTGCCCATGACGGCAATGGCGGTCAGACCGGCGAGGATCACCGAGAAGAGGATGGTGCGGCTGGCTCGCTGGTCGAAGGTGCGGCCCATCTCTTCGATGGCGAACACGATACCTGCCAGCGGGGTATTGAAGGCGGCGGCCACGCCCGCCGCGCCTCCGGCGAGGATGAGACTGCGGGCTTGGCCTTCGTTGCGGTAAGTGCGCCGGCTTAGGGAATACTTGAGCGCGGCCCCCACCTGCACAATCGGCCCTTCATAACCGAAGGTGGCGCCCGAGGAGATGCCAAGCAGCGTGAGCAGCATCTTGCCCAAGGCGGCACGCAGGCTCAGAAAGCGGTCGCGCAGTACGCTGCCGGCGGGCTCCAGCGTGACGATGGCCTGCGGGATGCCCCCGCCTGCGGCACCCGGGAAGTAGCGGTGCATCAGCCAGACCGACAGACCGAGCCCAAAGGGGGTAATCAGCAGCGGCCAGTAGCGCGAGTGGTCATAGATCTCGAAAAACAGCTCGTGCGACAGCCGGCTGCCGCCGGCAAAAAGGCAGGCCACCAGTCCGATGAGCACGGCGGACGCCCATACCGGGCCCCAGCGGCGCCAGACCGTCAGGGACCAGTACAGGTAGCGGAACTGACGGCGGAGCCGCCGCCGCGTCTTGGAGCGTCCAGTGGGCACGATAGCAAATATTTGGATGGTCTAATATTTGCAGTTTAGTTTGTGTCAGGCTGTTTGACCAGAACGGTGGCAAAGAATCCGTCGGTATTGTGCAGATGGGGCTTGAGCTGCAGCATAGCCCCAGTGTCGAGCCCGACTTTCTGTTCGGCGAGCACTTCGTTGGCCGGCACAATGGCAAAGTCCGGGTGCGCAGCCAGGAAGGCTTCCACGATGGACTCGTTTTCCTGGGGTAGCAGGCTGCAGGTGGCATAGACGAGGCGTCCGCCGGTCTTCACCAGACGGGCTGCCGCGGCGAGGATGCTGGCCTGCTTGGTGTTGAGTTCGGCTACGCTCTCCGGGCTCTGGCGGTACTTGAGGTCGGGGTTGCGGCGCAGAGTGCCCAGCCCTGAGCACGGTGCGTCCACCAGCACGCGGTCCACCTTGCCCGCCAGCCGCTTGATGCGGGTGTCGTTCTCGTGGGCGATCAGCTGCGGATGCACGTTGGAAAGGCCGGAGCGTGCAAGGCGCGGCTTGAAGTTGGCCAGACGCTTCTCGGACACGTCGAAGGCGTATAGCCGACCGCTGGAGTGCATCTGCGCCCCCAGGAGGAGCGTCTTGCCGCCAGCACCGGCGCAGAAGTCCACCACCATCTCGCCCCGGCGGGCGCCGGTGAGCAGCCCGAGCAGCTGGCTGCCCTCGTCTTGCACTTCCACCACGCCTTCCGTGAACAGCCGGTGCCGGTTGAGAGCGGGCTTGCCCTGCAGGCGGATGCCCCAGGGAGAGTAGGGCGTGGCCTCGGCAATGAAGCCCTCGCGGTTGAGGATAAGCAGGGCTTCGTCGCGCTTCATCTTCAGCGTGTTGACACGCAGGTCGAGCGGGGCCGGTTCCATCAGGCCGCGCCCTAGGGCCAGTACCGCCTGCGGATCGGTTTCGGCCAACCTTTCGATGACCCAGGTCGGCAGTTCTGCGGCCACTTCCAGCGTATCGGGCAGCGTCCGACCCTTGATCTCGCCCAGCCAGGTGCGCTCGGTCTCGTTGGTAATGGCCGTCAGCTCGCGCAGGTTGGCGCCCCGCAGGCGCACCAGCGCCACCAGTGCCAGACGCCGGGCGCTGGGTTTCTGCGGCGCTACCAGGGCACGAAGCGACTCCAGACGGCGCAGCACGGCAAAGGCAGTTTCGGCGATCAGATGGCGATCACCACTGCCGAGCTTGTTGTGTTCGCGGAAATACGCCGACAGTACGGCGTCGGCGGGCCGGTCGAAACGGATCATCTGGCCGATGACAGCCTCGACATGTGCGAATTGTGCAGAATTGATCATTGAGTCACAGGTTGAAATGCCGGTTACCAGATGGACTTGCCATCGATTTCGATGCGGTCGATCCGCTGTTCCAGCTTTTTGTCATTATCGGTACGCAGGATGCGTACCGGCAGGTTGGAAAGTTCGGGCGCCAGCCAGAATTCCGTTTCCTCGTCGTTGCCGCGCGCCTGGACCACGATGGCGCGGATCGGGCCACGCGGCGCCTTGAGGGTGTTCTGTCCCGCCTGCGTCAACGGGTATTGGTAGACCTTCTTGCCAGTGGTCAGCTGCAGCGGCACACCATCGCTTTCGAGCCCACGCAACGCCAGCTGCCAAGCCACGCTCAGGATGTCTTGAGCGCCCGCCGCCAGCGGGGCTTCACGGCTTTCGCGGTCGCCATACTCCAGCTTCTGCGCGCTCCAGTCGAAGCGTGCGTGCTCGCGCTGGTCGCTGTTGCGCCAGGCGGTGTAGCTGTCCGGTCGCAGCCCGGCCTTGGTCACGCTGCCTTCGGATACGTAGCGCAGATTGGGGCCGATCACCGGCGTCAAACGGGTTTCCAGCCGGTAGCGGTTGCCGGTGTTCTCCCACTCGACGCGCCCGGTGCCGGCACGCATGCCATTGTAAAACACCTGATAGTAGAGCGTGGCGCGTTTGGGAAAGCGTGCCGGCGCCTCCACCTCGCCGGCGGCCGCTTCCGCTCCGCCTTTTGGGGCAGCCGGCGGCGCTGGTGTCGTGGCTGCCGCTGCCAGCTTCTGGGTTTCTCCCACGGGCTGCAGGTCTTGGCCCGGCGTGCCAGCGACAGTAGTGGCTTCCTCAGGGGCAGGGTTGGCCGAAGCGTCCGCTGGAGCGGCTTCGGCCGCGGGGGCACTGCTTTCGCCGGGGCGGTTGGCAGGGGCGGGGCCCATCAACCGGGCGGGGGGCGCGTCCGCAGGGCGTGCATCCGGCAGGCCGGCCGGTGTCTGGATCGACGGGCCGATGCTCGGCGGTGGCGGCTCCGGCTCGGTGGCCTGCGGCATCAGCCGTGCCACAATCGGACGCAGTACCCCGATGCCGTCGTCGGCATGGCTGTCCCGCGTCCAGCCCACACCCAGCAGGGCCAGGTGCACGAGCACCGAGACCAGCAGGGCAGCAGCCAGGGTACGGGGGGCAGGCATGGACGACTCCTTTCTGTTTTCAGGTTAGACGGTCGGTACGACCAGTGCTGCGGGCAATGCCGCCACGCCGCGGTGGCGGACCCGTCCGTCTTCGATGACGAGCGAGCCCTCCACGAACCAACGCACCGCAGCCGGATACAGCTGATGCTCCACCTGCAACACGCGTGCCGCCAGGGTGTCCGGCGTGTCAGCATCGTGGACCGGCACCACACCTTGAGCCACGATCGGGCCGTGGTCCAGCTCGGCGGTGACGAAATGGACGGTACAGCCGGCGACCTTGCAGCCGGCTTCGATGGCGCGCGCATGGGTGTGCAATCCGGTGAAGGCCGGCAGCAACGAGGGATGAATGTTGAGCATGCGGCCCTCGTAGCGGCGCGTGAAACCGGCGGTAAGAATGCGCATGAAGCCGGCCAGTACCACCAAGTCGGGCGTGAAGCCGTCCACGGCTTCGGCCAACGCCGCGTCGAAGGCTTCGCGCGATGGATAGGCCTTGTGGTCCAGCGCCACGGTGGCAATGCCCCGTGCGGCGGCCCAGGCCAGCCCGGCGGCGTCCGGCCGGTTCGAAATCACTGCAGCAATCCGCGCGCCGGGTGGGGTGGCCTCCACGATGGCCTGCATGTTGGAGCCGCGGCCAGAAATCAGGATGACGATGTTTTTCATGGCGATGCCAAGGATGGATACGGCCCTGAAGGGCCAAAAGCAAGCGCCGCCAGCAGCGGCCGGCGGCGCAGGAAGCGGGATGGGCGGGAGTCAGCCGACCTGCGTCTGGTGCTCGCCACCTTCGCGGGCACGTACCTGTCCGATGCGGTAAACCGTTTCCCCTTCTCCGGTCAGCAGCGCCATCGCGGCTTCGGCGTCCTCTGGCGCCACGATCACCACCATGCCGATGCCGCAGTTGAAGGTGCGGTACATCTCCTGCGCCTCAACGTTGCCTTGGGTCTGCAGCCACTGGAACAGCGGAGGCATCTCCCAGCTGGCGGCGTCAATCTGGGCCACGGTGTCTTCGGGCAGCACGCGCGGGGTGTTCTCGGTGATGCCGCCACCGGTGATGTGCGCCATGCCCTTGACGTTCAGCTTCTCCATCAGCGCCAACAGCGGCTTCACGTAGATGCGGGTGGGGGCGATGATGGCCTCGCGCAACGTCTTGCCACCATCGAAGGGCGCATCCAAGTCCGGCTGGGCGCGTTCGATGATCTTGCGTACCAGGCTGTAACCATTGGAGTGCACGCCGTTGGACCGCAGGCCCAGCACGACGTCCCCGGGGCGGATCTCGCGGCCGGTGATAACCTTGCTTTTCTCGACAACGCCAACGGCAAAGCCAGCCAGGTCGTACTCGCCCACCGGGTACATGCCAGGCATCTCGGCGGTTTCGCCACCGATCAGCGCACAGCCGGCCTGCTCACAGCCTTCGGCAATGCCCTTGATGACCTGGGTGGCCTGCGGAACGTCCAGCTTGCCGCACGCAAAGTAGTCCAGAAAGAACAGCGGTTCGGCGCCCTGTACCAGGATGTCGTTCACGCTCATGGCCACCAGGTCGATGCCTACGGTGTCATGACGGTTCCAGTCGAAGGCGAGCTTGAGTTTGGTGCCCACACCGTCGGTGCCCGAGACGAGCACCGGCTCTTTGTATTTCTTGGAGATTTCCACCAGTGCGCCGAAACCGCCGAGGCCGCCGAGAACTTCCGGGCGCATGGTGCGCTTGGCGAACGGCTTGATGTTTTCGACGAGCGCGTCGCCCGCATCGATGTCGACGCCGGCATCACGGTAACTGAGGGACGGGGTGTTCAAGTTCGACTCGCTTTCTGCTGGTTTCCGGCCTGCGCGGGCGGCGCCATGGCCGGCCTTGTGGGTGGCCCGAGGTCGCATCGGGGGCCGGGATAGTTTCACGTCAAGCTTTCTGTTCACGAAAGCGCCTGTATTTTAACCGAATTTTCCCGGTTTCGGGGCGGCGTACTCCGATGGGGCCGCCCGGTCGTGTACATGGTTTTGCCGTGGGGACGTATCGTCGTAAAATCGGGGCATTGCCTCTCTTCGGCCAACCTGTCCGTCTGAACCGTCGCACCGTATCTTGGACCAGCTCGTACTCGACCTTTCCCCCACGCCCCTGCCGGCGTTCGACAATTTCGTCGCCGAGCGCAACCGCGAGATCATCGCGGCGCTGACCCATCCGGGCGACGAGCGCTTCGTCTATCTGTGGGGGCCGCCGGGCAGTGGCAAGACCCATCTGCTGCAGGCGTGGATCGCCCACGCCGAAACGCTGGGGCGCGCCTCGATCTATCTGGATGCGCGGGTGGAACCCTTGCCGGACTTTGCCCGCGAGGCCAGCTTCATCGCGGTGGACCATGTGGACGAGCTGCCCCCCGATGACCAGATCACGCTGTTCTCGATCTACAACTCGCTCAAGGAAGGCGGCGAGGGGCGGTTGCTGATGGCGGGCCGCCGACCTCCGGCTGCACTTGAAGTGCGTGACGACCTGCGCACCCGCATCGGCTGGGGGCTGGTGTTCGCGGTGAACCCGCTCTCGGACGACGACAAGCTGGCGGCGCTGCGCGCCCATGCCGCGGACCGGCAGCTGTCTATTCCCGACGATGTCTTCCGCTATCTCCTGACGCACTGGCGCCGCGACCTGGCCAGCCTGACGGGCATGATCGACATGCTGGACCGCTATTCACTGGCTCTGCGGCGGCCGATCACCGTGCCCCTGGTGCGCAACATCCTGCAAACCGCTCCGAGCGAATGATGACTCCCACGCACAACCTTGCCCTTTTCGACCTCGACAACACGCTTCTGGCCGGTGACTCCGATCACGAATGGCCCCGGTTCCTGATCCGCCGCGGCCTGCTGGACGAGGCGCACTTCGCCCGACAGAACGATCACTTCTATGCGCAGTATCAGGCAGGCACGCTCGACATCCAGGAGTTCCTGGCCTTCCAGCTCGCGCCGCTGGCGCGCTTTTCCCGCGCGGAGCTGGATGCACTGCATGCCGAGTATCTGGAACAGCACATCCGTCCGATCATCCCGGCGCGGGCGCGCGAACTGCTGGCTGCCCATCAGGCGGCCGGTGACGTGGTAATGATCATCACCGCCACCAACCGCTTCATTACCGGCCCCATCGCCCGGGAGCTGGGGGTGGAACACCTGATCGCCGTGGAGCTGGAGGAGGGGGCCGATGGACGCTTCACCGGCCGGCCCACCGGCATCCCGAGCTTTCAGCACGGCAAGATCCAGCGCCTGGAAGCGTGGTTGGCCGAACGGGGCGAAACGCTGGGCAGCTATCCGAAAAGCTTCTTCTACAGTGATTCGCGCAATGATCTGCCGCTGCTCGAGCGGGTGACCGACCCGGTAGCGGTGGACCCGGATCCGACGCTGCGCGCGATCGCCGAAGCTCGTGGCTGGCCGGTGATCTCGCTGCGGGGCTGAGCATGCTGGACCTGCGACGGGCCACCCTCGCCGATCTGCCGGCTCTGCTCCGTCTGGTCAACCGTGCCTACCGGCCGGCGCAGGGGGAAGGCGGCTGGACGCACGAGTCCGCCCTGCTGCGCGGGGAACGCATCAATCTTGACCAGTTGTCGGCGCTGGTGGCCGGCCCGGGGGAGGTCTGGCTGGGAGGTCGTGCCGGGGTATTGCTTGCCTGCGTTTATGTGGAACCCGGCCCTGATCACGGCTACGTGGGCATGCTGGCGGTAGAGCCGGCGTGCCAGGACGGCGGGCTGGGCTCGGCCATGCTGGCCTGTGCGGAGGCACGGCTGCGCGACGTGCACGGATTGCCGCTAGCGCGGATGAGCGTGATCTCGGCCCGACCGGAACTGCGCGCGTTTTATCTACGGCGCGGCTACCAGCCCACCGGCGAGCGGCTACCTTTCCCGATGGACGCGGGTGCAGGCAGGCTGCTGCAACCGGGTCTGGCGCTGGAAGTGCTGCAGAAACCCCTGATTTCTTGAGCGACGGCCCCTACATGGACAAACTGGAACAGTTCCTCACCCGCGCGGAAGCGCTGCTGGCCCGGCTGGAGCCGCTGTTGCCCCCGGCGATGCCCGAACCCGACTGGACGGCTCCGGCTTTTCACTGGCGTCGCCAAGGGCTGGCCGGCTGGCTGGAGGCCATCCACGCGCCCCATACCGTGGCCCTGGATGACCTGACCCATATCGACCGGCAAAAGGCGCAGATCGTGCGCAATACCCGCCAGTTCCTGGCAGGGCGGCCCGCCAACAACGTGCTCTTGACAGGGGCGCGGGGCACAGGCAAGTCCTCGCTCGTGAAGGCACTGCTGGCTGCTTTTGCCAGCAACGGCCTGCGCGTGATCGAGGTGGACAAGAGCCATCTGGTGGACCTGCCGTTGATCGTGGCGCGCGTGGCCGAGCGGCCGGAGCATTTCATTCTTTTTGCCGACGATCTTTCCTTCGAGGAAGGCGACGACGCCTACAAGGCACTCAAGACCACACTGGATGGCGGGCTGGC
Source organism: Gulbenkiania mobilis (assembly GCA_004346645.1). Taxonomy (GTDB): domain Bacteria; phylum Pseudomonadota; class Gammaproteobacteria; order Burkholderiales; family Chromobacteriaceae; genus Gulbenkiania; species Gulbenkiania mobilis. Next base: position 211,528 of record SMDA01000003.1, on the reverse strand, counting down.
CCGGCGCGCCGGCAACCTGCTGGTCTACGCCACTTCCAACCGGCGTCACCTGATGCCCGAGAAGGTCAGCGAGAACCGCGATGTGCAACAGCACGATGGCGAAATCCACCCCGGCGAGGCCATCGAGGAAAAGGTGTCGTTGTCGGACCGCTTCGGCCTGTGGCTGTCTTTCTACCCCTTCGACCAGCAGGCGTATCTGGCGGCCGTGGCACGCTGGCTAGCCCATTTCGGTTTGCCCTGCGACGAGGCCGCCGAGCGCGCCGCCTTGCAGTGGAGCCTGATGCGCGGCAGCCGGTCGGGCCGTGTGGCGTGGCAGTTTGCCTGCGACTGGGCCGGGCGCGACGCGACCAATGGCCCCGACGCCTGACCCCGAACCTTCGGCCAACCTTCTGACGGCTTGCGCCCGCCTCTCGGGCGGACGCTTGCGGAACTTCAATATGACCTCCCTATCCCCGAATCCTTCTCGTCTGCTGGTCGTGGCCGGTGCGCTGATGCGCCCGGATGGCAGCTTCATGCTCGGCAGCCGCCCCGAAGGCAAGCCCTATGCAGGGTACTGGGAGTTTCCCGGCGGCAAGGTGGAGCCGGGCGAGACCCCTTTTGCCGCGCTGGTGCGTGAGTTCAACGAGGAGATGGGCATCCGGGTCGAGGCGGCCACCCCCTGGCTGACCCGGGTGCATCATTACGAGCACGCCACCGTCGAGCTGCGCTTTTACCGTATCTGGCGCTGGGCAGGCACGCCACAGCCCCAGGAAGGCCAGTCCTTCGCTTGGCAGCAGCCCGGCGCGCCTTCGGTGGCGCCGATGCTGCCGGCCAACGGGCCGATCCTCAAGTCGATGGAGCTGCCATCAATGTTTGCCATTACCTGTGCCCACCTGATAGGGGAGACCGCACTGCTCCAAAGGTTGGCCGAAGGCCCCGCCTTGCCTTGGGTACAGGTGCGGGAACCGCAAATGGATCGCACACGGTTGGAGCACTTCGTCGCCCAGGTGGCCGGCATCGTTCACGCCCGCGGTGGAAAGGTGGTAGTCAATGCTGATCCGGCGTGGGTAGAAGACTGGCCGGTGGACGGAGTGCATCTGCCCGCCCACCGCCTTTGCGCACTTACTGCCCGGCCGGCGTTTGCGTGGGTGGGTGCCTCGGTGCACAACGCGCAGGAGCTGGAGTTGGCGGGAAAGCTGGAGCTGGATTACGCATTGCTCGGCCCGGTGAAGAAAACAGCCACCCATCCGGAAGCGGTACCGATCGGCTGGGATGGTTTCGAATGCCGGCTGGCGGCCGGCGCGCGCCTGCCCGTCTACGCTTTGGGCGGACTGACTAAGACCGATCTGGAGGCCGCCCGCGCTGCCGGCGCTCACGGTGTGGCGCTGATGCGGGGAGCATGGCAATGAACGCTCGACAGAAGAAGTGGCTGGCCATCGGTGTGGCCTTGATGCTCCTGGGGGGGCTGAAGATCGGCCTGATCGTGCACTATCTTCGTCAGGCGAGCAGGGTGCCGGTGCAGACCGTTGCCTGCAACGACCTGGGCCGTGGCTGTAGGCTGCCCGGTGGCGGCAGTGTGCATTTTGTCACGCCGCCTGCCAATGGTCGGCCATTCGAGATCGTGCTGACAGGCGCGGGGGGGCAGGCACCATCAGCCGAGTTTTCCATGCAGGGCATGGACATGGGGTTCAACCGCTACCGGTTCGTGGCCGATGGCAAGGTCTGGCGGGCACGGGTGACGCTGCCGGTCTGCAGCACCGGTCGCGCCGACTGGCTGATGACGCTGGAGGTCGATGGCCGGCATTACCAACTGGGCTTCACAGTGAGCTGAAAGGCTCCTTGCCAAAAACAACGGGCGCTTGGGGCGCCCGTTCTTGCTCAGCGAGACCGGCTCGGGATTACTGTGCTGCGGAAGCGGCCTTCTTGTGGGCTTTCTTGTGCACGGCTTTCTTGTGAACTGCCTTCTTGTGGGTAGCCTTTTTGGCCGCAGCCGGTTGGGAGGCTTCAGCCTTGGCAGCCGGAGCAGCGGGTGCAGCCGGGGTGGCAGCAAAAGCGGCGGTGGCGAAAGTACCAGCAATCAGGGCGGCAAGCAGTTTTTTCATGGCCAAATCCTTTTATCCAGAAGTATGGAAAGCAACGGTAACACTGGCGTTGTCTTGTTCAACCAGTCCCCTCCATAACGCAGCCTTGGGCAGGACGGTTGACAGGTTTTTGGCCCGACGCGTGAAAAGTGTGCAGCCATAAAAAACGGACCCGAGGGTCCGTTTTTTATGGTGCGAAAGGCGGGCTTACTGGCCGACCGAGCCCGAGCCGCTGCCGGCGGTGCTGGCACCCATACCCGAGGACGAGCCGGTGGTGCTGCCAGAGGTACCGTTGGTGCCGGAAGTACCGCTACCGCTAGTGGTGCTGCCAGCGCCCGAGGTGCCAGCGCCACCTTGGCCCAGGGTGCTGCCGTTACCCATACTGCTGCCCTGTTGGCCGGTGGTCGTGCCCTGGTTGTAGGTGTTGTAGGTGGAGTCCTGCGCCGGACGGTTGTTGCTGCGGGTGGTATTGGTGTTCTTGGTTCCACGGTTGTTGTTGGCGCCATTCTTCTTGGTTGCGGCGGACGGAGCCGAAGCCGAGGCCTTGCCCCCTGCGGCGGCCGAGCCGGATTGCGACCAAGTGGGCGAGCCGGAGCCGGTGTTACCGGTACCCGAGGTGGACGGCGTTGCGGCGAAGGCGCTGGTGGCCACGAAAGCGGACGCGATCAGTGCAGCAGACAACTTTTTCATCATGTATTCCCTATGGTTGCGTTGACGGATCGTCGTAAGCGGAGCGCTTCGACAAGCAGTAGGGAGATACGGGCAATTTCGATGCCTGCTGTTATTAGTTCTTTTATATTTGTTTATAAATTACAACAGGTAATCCAGGGCCAGACCGGCAAAAATGACCGCGCCCACCCGGTTGTTGTCGTTAAAGGCCTTAAAGCAGCGCGCGCGGTCACGGTCGCGGATGTCGAAATACTGCATACCGATCAACACGACTGCTGCTAGTAGTCCGGCCGCGTAGAAGATGCCCCGCCCGGTCAGCACGCCCAGCCAGGCCATCAGCCCGATGAACACCGCATGGCACAGCATGACCGCGCTTACATCGTGGTCACCGAAGGTGAGGGCAGAGGTTTTGATGCCGATCTTGATGTCGTCCGGCTTGTCGACCATGGCGTAAGCCGTGTCGTAGGCCACCGTCCAGAATGCGCTGGCACACAGGATCAGCCATGCCAGCGCCGGTACTGTACCCGTCTGCGCGGCAAACGCCATGGGAGCGCCAAACGCGAAGGCGATGCCGAGGTAGGCCTGCGGCACCGGAAAGAAGCGCTTGGTGAACGGATAGGTGGCTGCCAGGAAAAGGGCCGGCAGGCTCATCAGAAGGGTAAGCCCGTTAAGCGGCAGGATGAGGAGGAAGGCCACCAGCGCTAGACCGGCGGCCAAGAGCAGTGCCTCGCGCTCGGTGACCGCACCGCGGGCGAACGGCCGCTGTGCGGTACGCTCCACGTGCGCGTCGAAGTGGCGGTCGGCGTAATCGTTGATCACGCAGCCTGCCGAACGCATCAGGAACGTGCCCAAAGTGAAGATCAGCACAACCCGCCACTCCGGGTGCCCGTTGGCCGAAATCCACAGTGCCCAGTAGGTCGGCCATAGCAGCAGCAGTGTGCCGATGGGCTTATGCAGGCGCATCAGGTGCGCGTAGTTGTACAGTCGGGTGTGCAGTGTAGCGGTCATGACAGCAGAAACCTTTCTAGCGTGGGCAGGAACGCCTCGGCCACGATCAACGGGGCGCCGTCGCGCAGGAAGCGAGAGCGGCGTGCCGGCAGGTGCTGCAGAGGGGTATGCAGGCCGGCGGCGTCACGCGCCAGCCGGACCAGGGGGTGGTCGTCCCCGGCCCGACAGTAAGCCAGTGGGCTGCGCTCCAGGTCGTCCAGCTCTCCGAACAGCGTGAAGCCGAGTGACCGGCCCCCGCGTTCGAGCACCTCGCGCCAGAAAGTGGCATCCGGGGGGGTGACACTGCGCGCGGCCACCACTGGCGTGTCGGACAGCGTCAGCAGCACATGACGTACATAGGCCGGACTGCCTGGCGGCAGGCCCAGCCACTGCGCCTCGTCGGCGGCCACCTCGGCCATGCCCTGCATGACCACGGTCACGCCGAAGGGATGGCCGGTGGCGATCAGGTGCTCGGTGAGCGAGCCGCGCGCGGTCAGGCAGGCAAGCAACGCAGGGGGAAGGCGCGGCGGGCTGGGGTGCCAAGGGGTGTGGGCAATCATGGCGCGCATTATGCCAAAACGCGACGCAGGCTGTCCCCTAGCCGCCGCCTGGGCGGCAGGGGCGGGTTATCCCGCTGGGCGATGCTGCACCGCAAGGTTATGATGACGCTTTTGGTCCGACGACCTGCAGGACGCCTGAACCCATCATGATCGAATCGCTGATCTGGCTGCTGGGCTACCAGCTCGCCGGTGAACTCGTTAGCCGTGCATGTGGCCTGCCGATTCCCGGCGCGGTGCTCGGCATGCTCTTCCTTTTCATTACGCTGTGCTGGCGGCGCGGGACACCGGCCGTGCTGGCCAGCCACGTGCCGGCTTTCCTCAAGCACCTGTCGCTGTTGTTCATTCCGGCCGGCGCGGCAGTGCTTGCCTACCGCGACCTCCTAACCGGCCATGCGCTGGCGATCGCCTTCGTGCTGGTGGCCTCGACGCTGGTCACCCTGCTGGTGCCGGCCGCCGTGCTCAGGCTGGCGCTGCGCCTGCGCAGCGAAAGACGGGGATAGGGCCATGCTGGAGTTCATCCGTACCTCGCCCCTGGTGGCGATTTTCGTCACGCTGGTGGCGTATCGTGCAGCCATCGCCATCAACCGTCATTTTCGTGGTCATCCGCTGTCCAATCCGGTACTGGTAGGCTGCCTGCTGCTGCTGGCCTGGCTGGTGGCCACCGGTACCACCTTCGATCACTACATCCGCGGCGGGCAGTTCATCCAGATGCTGCTGGGGCCGGCCACGGTAGCGCTGGCAGTCCCTCTGTACAGCAATCTGGCCCGCCTGAAGCGGGCGGCGCTTCCCTTGGCGCTCTCTATCGGCATCGGCGGGCTGACCGGTATCGTCAGCGCCGTCGGGTTCGGCGCGGTGGCAGGCCTGCCCCATGAAGTATTGCTCTCGCTGTGCACCCGGGCCGTCACCACCCCGATCGCCATGGGTGTTTCGCAGGGTATAGGGGGCATTCCCGAACTTTCGGCGATGTTCGTTATCCTCTCTGGAATCTTCGGTGCGGTGATCGTCAAGCCGCTGTTCGGCTGGCTGAGACTGAGCGACGAGACGGTGCTGGGGGTCTCCACGGGCATTGCCGCGCACGGCATCGGCATGGCGCGGGTGTTCCAGATCTCCGAGCCGGCCGGTGCCTTTGCCGGGCTGGCCATGGGTCTGAACGGCCTCTTCACCGCCGTCGTGGTGCCGCTCCTGGTTGGCTTCATCCATCCTTAAAGCCGCCGCAACCGCGCCGAAACGCCCTTTTGGTATGCTTGTGGCCAATCAACGCGATACCGGAGGGAGGAGAGATGGATCTGATTCTGTGGCGCCACGCGGAGGCCGAGGAAGGTTCGGATGACCTGGCGCGCGCCCTGACGCGCCGTGGCCAGCAGCAGGCCAGCCACATGGCGGCCTGGCTGCGCCTGCGTCTGCCGCGGGACTACCGCTTGTTGGCCTCCGAGGCTATCCGTTCTCAGCAGACAGCCGCGTTTCTCGCCAAATCCTATGAAGTGTTGCCCGCCCTGAACCCCGATGCCGATGTGGACAGCGTGCTGGCCGCCGTCGGCTGGCCCGAGGGGGAGGGTACAGTGGTGCTGGTAGGGCATCAGCCCTACATCGGACGCACCGCAGCCCGCCTGCTGGCGGGCGAGCCGCAGCTGTGGAGCGTAAAGAAGGGCGCGGTCTGGTGGCTGCAGCACCGGGCACGCCACGGCATTGAGCAGGTACGACTGAAGGTGATGATGACGCCGGGCGTGCTGACCGCCAACGACTAGCCCCGGTGTGGCCTCTGCACCGCACCGGGGCTTTCTTCAGGCCCGTGCCCTTTATGGGCAGACGTTCTGGCCGGCTGGCAGACCGCGCCCTTCGGCCAACCTTGCCCGCAGCCGGTGGGCCACCCGCACCATGTTGCCCAGTGCGGTTTCTACTTCCGGCCACTGGCGTGTCTTGAGACCGCAGTCCGGGTTGACCCAAAGACGGGCTGCCGGCACTGTCTCCAAGGCGCGCTCCAGAAGACGAGTGATCTCCGCCTCCTGAGGGATGCGCGGGCTGTGGATGTCGTATACCCCAGGTCCGATGGCATTCGGGTAGGCAAAACTGCCGAAGTCGTCCAGAAGCGCCATGTCCGACCGCGAGGTTTCGATGGTGATCACGTCTGCATCCAGGTGCACGATGGCTGGCAGGATGTCTCCGAACTCCGCATAGCACATGTGCGTATGGATCTGCGTGGCATCGTCCACACCCGCCGAGGCGAGGCGGAAGGCTTGGCCCGCCCAGTCCAGATAGTCTGCCCACAGCGCCCGCGACAGGGGCAGCCCCTCGCGCAGCGCCGGCTCATCGATCTGGATGATGCGGATGCCGGCGTTCTCCAGGTCCAGCACTTCATCGTTCAGCGCCAGCGCGATCTGCCGGCACACCAGGCTGCGCGGCAGGTCGTCGCGCACGAAGCTCCACTGCAGCAGGGTGACTGGCCCGGTCAGCATGCCCTTGACCGGACGCGACGTCAGGCTCTGCGCATACACCGACCACGCCACGGTCATCGGTGCCGGGCGGGCCACATCCCCGTAGAGGATGGGCGGCTTCACGCAACGGCTGCCGTAGCTCTGCACCCAGCCGTGCTCAGTGAAGGCAAACCCCGAGAGCTGCTCGCCGAAGTATTCCACCATGTCGTTGCGCTCGGCCTCACCGTGCACCAGCACGTCCAGCCCCAGCGCTTCCTGACGACGGATGGCGGTTTCGATCTCGGCCCGCATCCGCTGCTCGTAGGCAGACTGGTCCAGCTCGCCCTTGCGGAAGGCGGCCCGTGCGCTGCGGATGGCCGGGGTTTGCGGAAAGGAGCCGATGGTGGTAGTCGGCAGAAGTGGCAGCTTCATCCAGGCGGCCTGACGGGCGGCACGCACCGGGTAGGAGCTGGCACGCCGGTCGCTGCCCGCGGGCAGCGCTTTCAGACGGGCCGCCACCTCCGGGCGGTGGATCAGCGGGCTGCTGCTGCGCAGCTGCCGGGCAAAACGGCTGCCGGCCAGTTCGCTGGCCACCGCATCACGCCCTTGCTCCAGCCCGCGCTTGAGGGTCTTGAGCTCGTTGAGCTTCTGCACAGAGAACGCCAGCCAGAGTTTCACGTCCTGCGACAGCCGCGTTTCCTGGGCCACATCCAGTGGGCAGTGCAGCAGCGAGCAGCTCGGTGCCAGCCACAGTGTTTCGCCCAGTTGACCGTACACGGGCTCCAGCCGGTCGAGCCAGTGTTCGAGGTCAGCACGCCAGACGTTGCGGCCATCCACCACGCCCGCCGACAGTACGCGCCCCGCCGGCCAGTGTTCGAGGAAGGTCTCCAACTGCTCCGGCGCCCGGACCAGGTCCAGGTGCAGGCCGGCCAGCGGCAGCGCGGCCAGACGCGCCGCATGGGACGCTACGCTGCCGAAGTAGGTGGCCAGCAGCAGCCGCACCGGGGCCTGGGCCAGACGCCGGTAGCAGGTGTCCAGCGCCGCTAGCCATGCCCCGGGAAGATCCAGCGCCAGGATAGGCTCGTCGATCTGTACCCAGTCCGCCCCGGCCGCTGCCAGCGCCTGAAGCAGGCTTGCATACGTCTCGACGAGGGCGGGCAGCAGCGACAGCCGGTCGAAGGGGGCGCCGCGCACCTTGCCCAGCCACAGCAGCGTTAGCGGCCCCACCAGCACGGGTTTGGCCCGCATGCCTAATCCCTGGGCGGCCTGCAGGGCTTCAAGCAAGGGCGCAGGGTTGGCCGAAAAGCAGGTATCGACCGACCACTCCGGCACCAGGTAGTGGTAGTTGGTGTCGAACCACTTGGTCATTTCCAGCGCGGGTTGTTCCGCAGTGCCACGCGCCAGGGCGAAGTAGCCTTCGTTGTCGAGCTGCGCTGCATTCAGCCCAAAACGCTCCGGTAGCGCACCGACCAGGATCTGGGCATCCAGTACATGGTCGTAGAGCGCGAAATCACCGACCGGGCTGATGTCCACTCCGGCGCCCTTCTGCAGCAGCCAGTGACGCTGCCGTAGTTGGCGGCTGCCGGTGTGAAGGGCCGTGGCGTCGATGCGGCCGTGCCAGTAGTCTTCCAGCAATGTCTTGAGCTCACGCCGCGCACCGATGCGCCCAAAGCCCAGCAGATGGATGGTGGTCATGGTTCACCTCGTCTCAATGAAGTGATTTCATCATCTGGGTTGCGGCATAATGAATCAAACGCATTATTTTTATATTTTGCATGAGTGTGATTCATGAAGCCCAGCCTGCTCGAGCTACGTCACCTGCGTACCCTGCTGACCTTGGCCGAAACCGGCAGCGTGTCGGCTGCGGCCGACCGCCTGTTCCTCACTCAGTCCGCCCTGTCTCACCAACTGCGCCAGCTGGAGGCGCATTACGGACTGAGCCTGTTCGAACGCAAGAGTCAGCCCGTGCGCTTCAGTCCCGCCGGAGAGCGGCTGCTCACGCTGGGGCGCGAGGTGCTACGCGCGGTGGAGGACGCGGACCGTGCCTTGGCCCGGCTGCGGGAAGGCGAGGCCGGTTCACTGCGGATTGCCGTGGAGTGCCACACCTGCTTCGACTGGCTGATGCCGGCGATGGACACCTTCCGCAGCCACTGGCCCGCGGTGGAGCTGGACATTGTCTCGGGGTTTCATGCCGACCCGGTGGGCCTGCTGCTGACGGGGCGGGCCGATGTGGCAATCGTGTCGGAAGCCGAGGCACAGCCTGAGGTATGCCATCAGCCGCTGTTCGCCTATCGCATGGCAGGCATTGCAGCGCGTGATCACCCGCTTGCTGAAAGGAAAGTGTGGCAGGCGGAGGACTTTGCCGACGAAACGCTGATCACCTACCCGGTGCCGGACGCCATGCTGGACCTGGTGCGCAAGGTGCTGCGGCCGGCCGGGGTGAGCCCGGCGCGGCGTACCTCGGAGCTGACCGTAGCCATCATCCAGCTGGTGGCCAGCCGGCGTGGCATCTCCGCCCTGCCGCTCTGGGCCGTCAAGCCCTATCTTGAGCGCGGATATGTGGTGGCGCGCCCGATCGGCCAGCCGCCCCTGACAAGCGAACTGTACGCTGCCTGTCGCACGCAAGACGCGCCGCTCGCTTATATGCAGGACTTCCTCGACACCGTGCGCGGTACGGCGTTCGCTACCTTGCCCGAGCTGGCGCCACTTTCTGTCCTGCCCGACGGCGCAGGGCCTTCTCCGCTTCTACCAGCAGAAAAGTGACCCCACCGCATCCAGCCACCGCCAGCCATTCGCCCGCCGAGAGCGGCGCCGTGCCGAACAGCCGCTGCATCATCGGCAGACCGGTCAGCGCGGCCTGCAAGAGCAGCAGCACGCCCACGGCCCAGGCCACCGCCGGGTTAGGCCGGCGCCCACCCCGCGGCCAGGGGGCTGCCAGCAGGGCGCGGCTGTTGAAGAGATAGCCGATCTCGGTGGCGACCATGGCATTGACGGCCAGCGTGCGGGCTTGGGCCACCGTGCTGCCGTTTGCCTCGGCCCAGAGATAGAGCGCAAACGGTAGCGCCACCATCAGTGCGCCCACGAATACCAGCCGCCACACGAACAGCCCGTCCATCAGCCGCGCCTCAGGTGGGCGTGGCGGACGCTGCATCACATCACCTTCGGGCGGCTCGAAGGCCAGCGCCAGCGCCAGCGTGACGGCGGTGACCATGTTGATCCACAGGATCTGCAGCGGGGTGATCGGCAGGGGTACCCCCGCCAGGATGGCCGCGACGATGATCGCCGCTTCACCGGCATTGGTGGGCAGGATGAACAGGATGGTCTTCTTCAGGTTGTCGTAGACGGTCCGGCCTTCTTCCACCGCCCGCACGATCGAGGCGAAATTGTCATCGGTCAGCACCATGTCGGCGGCTTCGCGCGCGGCATCGGTGCCCTTGGCTCCCATGGCCACACCCACATCGGCACGCTTGAGGGCGGGGGCATCGTTCACCCCGTCACCGGTCATCGCAATCACCCGTCCCTCGGCCTGCAGCGCCTTCACCAGCCGCAGCTTGTGCTCGGGGCTGGTGCGGGCAAACACGTCGGTGTCGCGGATGGCTTCGGCCAACGTGGTGTCGTCCAGCACCTCCAGCTGGGCCCCGGTCAGTACGCGGCGCCCGTCACCGATGCCCAGTGCCGAACCGATGGCCACGGCCGTGGCTGCATGGTCGCCGGTAATCATCTTGACGCGGATTCCGGCAGACTGGCATGCCCGCACCGCTTCGCGCGCTTCCTCGCGCGGCGGATCGATCAGGCCCACCAGGCCTAGCAGGGTCAGCCCGCCTTCGAGCAGGCTCTCATCGAGCTCGGCCTCCACCACATCCGGAACGGCTGCGAGCGCCAGCACGCGCAGACCCCGCGCCGCCAAGGCATTGACCCGTTCCTGCCAAAAGCCGACCTCCAGCGGTATCGGCCCTTGGCCCGACAGCGCGCTGACTGCCCGGGCCAGGATCACCTCCGGCGCGCCCTTCAGGTAGGCCACGCGGTGGCCCTGATGATCATGATGCAGCGTGGCCATGAAGCGCCGTTCCGACTCGAAAGGGAGGGTGTCCAGCCGGGGCAGGCGGGCAAGCAATGTTTCAGGCGGCAGACCTGCCTTGTGCGCCAGTGTGAGAAGAGCCCCCTCGGTGGGGTCGCCCTCCACCTGCCACTGGCCGTCGCGTACATAAAGCCGGGCATCGTTGCACAGGGCGGCCGCCCGCAGCAGCGGCGCAAGCGTGGGCAGCGTGCCCGCCTCCAGCGGCTGGGCCTCTCGCAGCAACCGACCCTCAGGCGCATAGCCGTTGCCTTCGGCCACGAGGGCCGCGTCGGCCAGCATGATCTCGGCCACCATCATCTCGTTGCGGGTCAGCGTGCCGGTCTTGTCGGTGCAGATCACGCTGACCGCACCGAGGGTCTCCACCGCCGGCAGCTTGCGCATGATCGCCCGCCGCCGTGCCATGCGCTCCACACCAATGGCAAGGGTAATGGTGACGATCGCTGGCAACCCCTCCGGCACTGCGGCCACAGCCAGCCCCACGCCGGCGAGGAACATCGCTTCCCAGCTCTCGCCGCGCCAGTACACACCCAGCAGCAGGGTGAGGACGGTGACGGCCAGGATGACACCGGTCAGCCAGCGGGCGAAGCGGTCCAGCAGGCGGGTAAGCGGGGTCTCGCGGCTCTCCACGCCGGCCAGAAGCGTGGTGATGCGGCCAAGTTCGGTTTCGCGACCGGTGGCCACCACCACACCCTCTGCCTGGCCATAGCTGACGACCGTGCCGGCATAGGCCATGTTGTGTCGTTCGGCCAACGGGGTATCGGCCCGGCAGGGCGCCTCGGACTTTTCCACCGGCACCGACTCACCGGTCAGCGCGGATTCGTCCACCCGCAGCGCACGCACCTCCACCAGCCGCAGGTCGGCCGGCACCTTGTCGCCGCTTTGCAGCAGCACGATGTCGCCTGGTACGAGTGAGGCGGCCTCCACCTCTTGCCGCTGGCCGCCCCGCCGTACCAGTGCGCGGGGCGCGAGGAGGGTGCGGATGGCCGACAGTGCACTTTCGGCCCGCCCTTCCTGCAGCGCACCGATTACGGCATTGATCAGCACCACGCCCAGGATCACGCCTGTGTCCAGCATGTCCCCCAGCCAGGCCGTGACGCCCGACGCGGCAAGAAGGATGTAGATCAGAAGGTTGTGGAACTGGCGGAAAAAGCGTTGCAGCAAGGTCTGCGGGCGGGCCTGGGGCAGGGTGTTGGAGCCATGGTGTGCGCGCCGCTGGCAAAGCGCCGCATCGTCCAGTCCGTCGGTGGACGTTTCAAGAGTGGCCAGGGTCTCTGCGGCACTTAGGGCGTGCCAGTCGCTGGGGGCGGCCATGGGCGATCCTTCATGACATTGGGTTCTGAAGGATAGACGACTGGCTGGAGCGCGGGTTCCGCTGCCGCACAGGAAGCTTGCGGCAGCGCAAGCTTGTCTCAGCGCCGGCCGAGCCGCTTGTAGAAGTAGCGGGTGGTGAGCAATTGCCCGTCAGGGGTGAGGGCGTAGTCTGGAATGTCCCCTACCGCCTCCCAGCCTAGATGCCGGTAGAAGCGCTCGGCAGGCGAGCCCGCCTCGGTGTCCAGCACCAGTAGGGTGCAGCCCTGGGCATGCGCGGCGTCTTCGGCTGCCTGCATCAGCCCGGCGGCAATGCCGGCCCTGCGGTGGGCAGGGTGGACCATCAGCTTCTGGATCTCGGCGCGATGCCGACCGTTGGCACGCAGACAGGGGGCTAGTTGCACGCTGCCGACCGGCTGGCCGTTCATCTCGGCCACCCAGCAGCGCAGCGCCGGGCCACCCAGCGCGCAGCCCACGGCCTGCCAGTAGGCCCGCGCCTCGCCTTCCTCCAGCGGAGCGAGGAAACCGACCGAAGCGCCGGCCTCCACCGTGGCCTGCAGGAGCTTGGCCAAGGCAGCGATGTCCTCGGCCTTGAGATGGGTGCATTCACGCAGCATCATCCTTCGCTCCCCGCCTCCAGCCCGAGTTCGTGGATCTTGCGCGTCAACGTATTGCGCCCCCAGCCCAGCAGGTGGGCGGCCTCCACCTTGCGACCGGCAGTGTGGGCCAGCCCACTGCGGATGCAGGTTTCTTCGAAGCGTCGTGTCAGGTCGTCGATGATGCCGATCTCACCCGCCCGCAGACGCCGGGCGACCTCTTCGGCCAACCCCCGTGTCCAGTCCGCAGCAACTAGCGGTGTCGGTACAGCTCCCTGAACGGCCGGCGCTGCTTCCAGGCTATTGCCCGCCATCGGGTCGCGTACCTCGGGGGGCAGGTCCGATGCTTCGACCGTCTGGCCCGGGGCCATCACCGTGATCCACTGACAAAGGTTCTCCAACTGGCGTACGTTGCCCGGGAAGGGGTAATGCCGGATGCAGTCCATCGCACTGTCGGTGAGCCGCTTCGGCTCCACGCCCAGCGTGGAGGCACTGCGTACCAGAAAATGGCGGGTAAGGAGCGGAATGTCCTCGCTGCGTTCGCGCAGCGGGGGTAGGCGCAGGCGGATCACGTTCAGACGATGGTAGAGATCCTCCCGAAACTGCCCCTGCCGGACCCGCTCTTCCAGATTTTGGTGAGTGGCCGCAATGACGCGCACGTTCGCCCTGATCGGCGTATGCCCACCTACACGGTAGAAGTGGCCGTCGGAGAGCACGCGCAGCAGACGGGTCTGCAGTTCGGTGGGCATGTCGCCGATCTCGTCGAGGAATAGCGTTCCGCCTTCGGCCTCCTCGAATCGCCCGCGGCGCATGGCCAGCGCCCCCGTAAAGGCCCCTTTTTCATGGCCGAAGAGTTCGGATTCGAGCAGGTCCTTGGGGATGGCGGCGGTGTTCAGGGCGATGAACGGCTTGCCGGCCCGCACCGAGTGCCGGTGCAGTGCCTCGGCCACACGCTCCTTGCCCGTACCCGACTCGCCGGTGATCAGCACGGTGACGCTCGACTGGCTTAGTCTGCCGATGGCACGGAACACGTCCTGCATCGCCGGCGCCTGGCCGAGCAGGGCGGGCATGTTCTCCAGCCCCGCGCCCGACTCTCCCGCCTGGGACCGCTCGCCCACCGCGCGCTCGATCAGTGCCAAGGCGTGGTCGACGTCGAAGGGTTTGGGCAGGTACTCGAAGGCCCCTCCCTGGAAAGCCGCCACCGCAGAATCCAGGTCGGAGTGTGCGGTCATGATGATGACCGGTAGCTGTGGATGCTCTGCCTTCACTTGGGCGAGGAAGCGCAAACCATCGGTGCCCGGCATGCGGATGTCGCTGATGATGGCCTGTGGCGTATGGTCGTACAGGGCATTGAGCGCGTCGTCGGCGCTGGCAAAGCTCTCGAAGCGGATGCCGCTGCGTGTGAGGGCCTTTTCCAGCACCCAGCGGATGGCTTTGTCGTCGTCGATGATCCAGACCGGTTGCGTCATGGGCATGTCCTTGTGATTGTCGCCGGCGCTCAGGCGTCGTGGCCGAAGGGAAGCAAGACGGTGAAGCAGGTGTGGCCGGGGCGTGAGTCGAACTCGATGGTGCCGCCGTGCTGGTGAACGAAGGCCTGCGCCAGGGTCAGCCCCAAGCCCGTGCCTTCGGCGCGGCCGGTCACCAGTGGATAGAAGATATGGTCGCGGATGTCCTCCGGAATGCCGGGGCCGTTGTCGACGATCTGCAGCTTGAGCGCCAGTGTGTAGCGCTTGCGGGCCAATGTGACCTGGCGCGCCACCCGGCTGCGCAGCACGATCTCGCCCTGGCCCTTCATGGCTTGGATGGCGTTGCGCACAATGTTGAGCACCACCTGGATCAGCTGCTCCTTGTCGGCGATCAGCGTGGGCAGACTGGTGTCGTAATCACGCAGCAGCGTCAGGCCACTCGGATACTCGGCCAGCACGATGCTGCGCACCCGCTCCAGCACTTCGTGAATGTTCACCTCGCTGGACACATGCCGCTTGTGCGGCGCCAGCAGGCGGTCAACCAGCGACTGCAGCCGCAAGGCTTCTTCCTTGATGACCGCGGTGTACTCCTTGAGCTCCGGCCGCTCGGCCAGCTCGTGCTCGAGCAGCTGGGCCGCACCGCGGATGCCGCCGAGGGGGTTCTTGATCTCGTGGGCCAGGTTGCGGATCAGTTCGCGGTTGGCCTGCTGCTGCAACAGAAGTCGCTCCTCGTTGGCGATCTTCAGCTGCTGGTCGAGCGGACGCAGCTCCACCAGAGCAAGCGAGCCTTCGGCATCCACCGGGGTCACCGACAGCGCCACATGCAGCTGCAGTTCGCTATGCGCCACTGTCAGTTCCAGATCGTGCTCGATGAAACTGGCGTTATGGCTCAGGGCCGTCTTCAGGGCCTGCCGCAGCGGCACACTTTCATGGAAGAGGTCGAACAGCCGGTGACGCAGCAGCTCTCGCCGTCCGAGGGCGAGCAGGTTTTCACATGCGGGGTTGACGAATTCGAGGCGGCCATCCGCCCGGGCGATGAGCACGGGCGTGTCCAGCAGTTCGAGTCCGGCATAGTGAGATGCGGTCATGGGCCTGGTCCGTAAGCACTGTCCGCGGGCTCTTAGCAATATCTACGCCAGAGCCACGGCGGGGTTTGCAGGGCTGAAAAGACCCATGTTGCACTATTTTGGTGCGGCCTGTGCTTGACCCAGCTCGCGTTGCAGGGCTTCGACGTTCTTCTGACGGTCGGTGACCGCATCCTGAAGACGTTGTACCCGGTCCAGATACTTCTGGTAGTTGCGGGTTTCATCGCCGTTGCGGGTGGCTCGCCCTTCGGCCAAGGCCTTCTGGGCCGCTTCCAGAGCTTTTTGTTCGTTGGCGAGCTCCTGCTGCAGGATCTGCTGGCGGCTGCCATCGCGCTGGCGCTGCGTGCTTGGATCCACAGACGGATAGGCCGTGGGCACACGCGGGGCCGGTGCGGCGGGTTGGGGCGCGGGCGCACTGCTGCCCTGGCCTTCCGCATTGCGGTTCGAATAGCTCGACAGACCCGGCAGCTTCATCGGCTGGGCGCCCTTGAGCGGTACGTTGGTGAAGGTGACGTTGCCGTTGGCATCGACATACCGGTAGACGGTGGCGGCCTGGGCAATGCCCGCCGCCAGCATCAGACAGACAGCGAGAAGTTTCATGGCTTGAACAGCTTGAAGGCAGTGGTGGGTGCATGATAAGCCAACGTCCGGCTGCCGGGTATGCCTGCGTTGGCCGACACCCAATAAAAACGGCAGCCCGCAGGCTGCCGTGATACACGCTGTGCCGAAGCCTTACAGGCTGTAGTACATCGCGAATTCCACCGGATGGGTGGTCATGCGGTGCAGGTTCACTTCCTGCATCTTCAGTTCGATGTAGGCATCGATCCAGTCTTTGCTGAACACGCCGCCACGGGTCAGAAACTCGTGATCGGCAGCCAGTGCAGCCAGTGCTTCCTCCAGAGAGGCGCACACGGTCGGGATCTTGGCATCCTCTTCCGGCGGCAGGTCGTAGAGGTTTTTGTCGGCGGCATCGCCCGGATGGATCTTGTTCTGCACGCCATCCAGGCCGGCCATCATCAGTGCGGCGAAGCACAGGTACGGGTTGGCCAGCGGATCGGGGAAGCGCGCCTCGATGCGACGGCCCTTCGGGTTGGCCACATGCGGAATGCGGATCGAGGCGGACCGGTTCTTGGCCGAGTAGGCCAGCTTCACGGGTGCTTCGTAATGCGGTACAAGACGCTTGTACGAGTTGGTACCCGGGTTGGTGATGGCGTTCAGCGCCTTGGCATGCTTGATGATGCCGCCGATGTAATAGAGCGCGAAGTCGGACAGGCCGGCATAGCCGTCACCGGCGAACAGGTTCTTGCCATCCTTCCAGATGGACTGGTGGACGTGCATGCCGGAACCGTTGTCGCCCACGATCGGCTTGGGCATGAAGGTGGCGGTCTTGCCGTAGCTGTGGGCCACGTTGTGTACCACGTATTTCAGGATCTGCGTCCAGTCGGCGCGCTGGGTCAGCGTGCTGAACTTGGTACCGATCTCGTTCTGGCCGGCGGTGGCCACTTCGTGGTGGTGTACTTCCACCGGTACGCCCAGCTCTTCCAGGATCAGCACCATGGCGGAGCGGATGTCCTGCGAGGAATCCACCGGCGGGACCGGGAAGTAACCTCCCTTCACGCCCGGACGGTGGCCCATGTTGCCCCCCTCGAACTCCTCCGCCGAAGCCCAGGCGGCTTCCTCGGCCTTGATCTTCACGAAGCAGCCGGACATGTCGGTGCCCCAAGTGATGCTGTCGAAGATGAAGAACTCGGGTTCCGGTCCGAAGTAGGCCGTGTCGCCGAGCCCCGATGCCTTGAGGTAGGCTTCTGCACGCTTGGCGATAGAGCGGGGATCGCGGTCGTAGCCCTTGCCGTCGGCCGGGTCGATCACGTCGCAGTGCATGAATACCGTCGGCTCGTCGAAGAAGGGGTCGATGCGCGCGGTGGCCGGGTCGGCGATCAGCAGCATGTCGGACGCCTGGATGCCCTTCCAGCCGGCGATGGAGGAACCGTCAAAGGCGTGGCCGCGCTCGAACCAGCCTTCGCCGTCCTCGAGGACGATGTGGGCGGGGATGGATACGTGCTGCTCCTTGCCGCGGGTGTCGGTAAAACGCAGGTCAACGAATTTGACATCGTTGTCCTCGATCAGCTTCAAAACGTCAGCAACCGCCATGAGGGTCTCCTAGAAATCACCCGGCGCGGGCCGGGAAGAATCGCAAAACATGTGACGGGCAGCCAAAAGCATGAACCGTGCCAACCCGCCAATGCCGAAATCGCCTAGTGTTGGTGCAGGATAAAACATTTCCAGCCTGCCGGCTTGCCCTGTTTTGGTGCGCACACAGCAGTGGTGCTCCAGAATGGTGCGCGCTCGGTGTTTGGCGGCACCGTCGGTCCTGAACAATAATGATGCTGCATTCTTTCATCCGAACGAGGAGGGCTTCATGAGCCAGATCAGCGAGATTCTCGAGCGTGCCCGCCAGCGGCGCGAAGCCCAGGACCTGCCCTATGCCGGCGCAGTAACGCCACGGGAAGCGTTTGCCCTGATGCAGGGATTGCCTCATGCCACTTTGGTCGATGTGCGCAGCGCGGCCGAGTGGCAGTTTGTGGGAACGGTGCCCGATGCCGTGCGGATCGAATACAAGACTTTCCCTGGTATGCAGCCCAATCCGCATTTCGCTACGCAGCTGACCCAGCAGGTGGACCGGGAGCGGGTAGTGCTGTTTCTGTGCCGCACCGGTGCACGCTCTGACGAGGCAGCCAGGGTGGCCGCTTCGCTCGGCTTTACGGAAGCGTACAACGTGCTGGACGGCTTCGAGGGGCAGAAGGACGCCGAGGGCCACCGGGGCCGGCAGGATGGTTGGAAGGCCTCGGGCCTGCCCTGGACGCAGGGCTGAGCAGGCCGACCAAGGTTTCGGCCAACCTTGCGGGGTTGATCCCGGTTGATGTTTGGCCGGCTTCGGGGCAAAGTGTTGCCCAAAATGCTTGCAGCCTTCCGGGCCTGCCTGCAGCGATCACACTTACCCAGGGACTGAACTTCCATGACCGACCGCTATGCCGTCATCGGCAACCCCGTTTCCCATAGCCAGTCGCCTTTCATCCACAACGAGTTTGCCAAGGCCAACGGCGAGGACATCCGTTACGAGAAGCTGTTCGCCGAGGTCGGCCGCTTCGAGGAAGTGGTGCGTGCCTTCATCGCCCAAGGGGGCAAGGGGCTCAACGTCACCTTGCCGTTCAAGGGCAATGCCTGTCGCATGTCCACCGAACTGACGGATCGCGCCCGGGCTGCCGAGGCGGTCAACACACTGACCTTCACCGAGGACGGGCGCATCCTGGGGGACAACACCGACGGCGTTGGCATCGTGCGCGACATCGTGGACAACCTCGATGTGCCGATCGTCGGCAAGCAGGTGCTGATCCTTGGCGCGGGCGGCGCGGTACGGGGCGTGCTCGGTCCCATCCTGGCGGAGAAACCGGCCTCGGTCACCATTGCCAACCGGACGCTGATCAAGGCCGAGTCGCTGGCGCACCACTTTGCGGATCACGGCAGCGTGAGCGCTGTCGGGTATGAAGACCTGCGCGACAAGCACTTCGATCTTGTCATCAACGCCACCTCCACTAGCCTGAACAACGATTTGCCGCCGATTCCGCCAGGTATCTTCACCGCCCGTACACTGGCCTACGACATGGTCTACAGCAAGGGGCTGACGCCTTTCCTCAAACGCGCCCAGGCAGAGAATGCCGGTATGCTGGCCGACGGGCTGGGCATGCTGGTGGAACAGGCCGCCGAGTCCTACCGCATCTGGCGGGGCCGTCAGCCGGAAACGCGCAAGGTCACCAACATGCTGCGCGAAGTGCTCGCGTAAGGTTCTTTCACCCCCGGTTTTTCGCGGCCCGCCTTTCTGGCGGGCCGTGGCGCATGATCCGGGCCGATGTTTGCAGGGCCGCCCTGTCCGGCGGCAAAGAGTGTCCGATGCGTGTCTTTCTGAAAGTCCTGGCCGCACTGCTGGTGCTGTTCATCCTGTACCAGCTGTGGATCTTCGGCCATATCGTTTACTGGCGTACCAACAATCCTTCGGCCAGCGCCTTCATGACCGAGCAGCTGGCCCGCCTGCAGGAAACCGACCCCAACGCCGAGCTGCGCCACAAGTGGGTGTCCTACGAGCGCATTTCCCCCAACCTGAAACGGGCGCTGATTGCGGCAGAGGATGCCAAGTTCGTCGATCACGAAGGGTTCGACTGGGATGGCATGGAAGCTGCCTTCGAAAAGAACATGAAGCAGGGACGCATCGTGGCCGGCGGCTCCACTATCAGTCAGCAACTGGCCAAGAACCTGTTTCTCTCCAGCCGCAAGACGCCTTGGCGCAAGCTGGAGGAGGCGATCATCACCGTCATGCTGGAGGCGGTGATGGACAAACGCCGCATCTTCGAGATCTACCTCAACGTGATCGAGTGGGGGAACGGCGTGTTCGGTGCCGAGGCTGCCGCACGGCACTATTACGGCATTTCCGCTTCCCGCCTCTCGGCGCCACAGGCTGCCAAGCTGGCCGCCATGGTGCCCAATCCCCGCTATTACGACGAGCATCGCAATGCCCGCGGGCTGGCGCGCAAGACGCGTATCATCCTGCGTCGCCTGCCCTATGCCGATCTGCCCTGAATGGCTTGCCGCACCGCCCGCTTACGGGTGGTCGCGGCTGGGCCTGCCATGCTAGAATCCCGCCTTTCTTTCGTTGCTGCCGCGTACGAGGCGCGGTTTTAACGTATGGACTTACCCAGTTACCCCGTAACAGAAAAGCGTTACCCCCTTACCTGTTAAACCCCGCCGCAGCAAACCGTGGTGCGCCCTGCGCTCTCGCCCTTGCGGCGGAAGGAGGCGTGCATGACGGTTGTCGACAAGAAACAACCCACCGATCGTCTGCAAGACAACCTGAGCCAGGTCCAGCGGCTGATTGAACGCCAGCGCCTGGTAGAGGAGCTCGTCCATCGCCAGGACATGCCACGGCATGACCTCGTCGAGACGTTGGTCCACAAGCAGAACCTCACCGAGCTGCAGCAAAAGCTGGCCCAGCTGCATCCGGCCGACATCGCTTACATTCTGGAGTCGCTGCCGCTCGAGGACCGGATGCTGGTCTGGGACCTGGTGCGTGCCGAGCACGACGGTGACATTCTGCTCGAAGTGTCCGATGCCGTTCGCGAGTCGCTGATCGAGTCGATGGACAAGGACGAGCTCGTGGCTGCAGTGGGCGAGCTGGATGCCGACGAGCTGGCTGACCTGGCACCCGACCTGCCGCGCCAGGTGGTGTACGAGGTGATGGGTTCGCTCGACGAGGAGGAGCGGGAGCAACTGCAGTCCGCCTTGTCCTACGAAGAGGGGCAGGTCGGCGCGCTGATGGACTTCGAGCTGGTCAAGATCCGTGCCGATGTCACCTGCGAGGTGGTCTTGCGCTATCTGCGCCGCTTCGACGAGCTGCCGGACCATACCGACAAGATTTTCGTTGTGGATGAGGACGAGCACCTTAAAGGGGTGTTGTCCATCCGCAAGTTGCTGGTCTCCGACCCGGAGGCGCTGGTAGGGGCGGTGATGGCCACCGATGTGGTGACCTTCCATCCCGAAGAGGACGCCGAAGAGGCCGCGCTGGCCTTCGAGCGCTACGACCTGATCACCGCGCCGGTAGTGGACACCCAAGGCAAGCTGATCGGCCGCCTGACGGTGGACGAGATGGTGGATGTGATCCGTGAGGAGTCAGAGTCCGACGTCCTCAACCTCGCCGGCCTGAAGGAAGAGGAGGACCTGTTCGCACCGGTGATCAACTCGGTGCGGAACCGCTGGGCTTGGTTGGCCGTCAACCTGGGCACGGCTTTTGTGGCGTCGCGCGTGATCGGTGCCTTTGAAGGTTCGATCCAGAAGATCGTGGCCTTGGCGGCATTGATGCCCATCGTAGCCGGTATCGGAGGCAACTCGGGCAACCAGACGATTACGATGATCGTGCGGGCCTTGGCGATGGGGCAATTGCAGCGTGGCCAGGCGGTGCGGCTGTGGCGCAAGGAGCTGGGCGTGAGCATCATCAATGGCATCGTCTGGGGCAGTGCGCTGGGCGTGCTGGCCTGGGCGCTGTACAGCAGCATGGCGCTGGGCCTGGTGATGATGGCGGCGATGACGCTCAACCTGATGCTGGCGGCCACAATGGGCGTGTTCATTCCGCTGACGATGGAGCGCTTTGGCCGCGATCCGGCGGTCGGCTCCAGCGTGATGATTACCGCGTGTACCGATTCCGGCGGGTTCTTCATCTTTTTGGGCTTGGCTACGCTGTTCCTGCTATGACCACCCTTGCCCAGGCCCTTCAGGCTTTCCCGTTGCCACGCCTTGAGGCGCGGCTGCTGCTGATGCATGCCAGTGGCTGCAGCCATGTGGATTTGATTGCCCATGGCGACCGGACCCTGCTGCCCGAGACGGAGGCGGCGTTCGCCGATCTTGCCGGGCGCCGTCTGGCAGGCGAGCCGGTAGCCTATCTTTTGGGCGCGCGCGAGTTTTTCGGCCGACCTTTCCAAGTCAGTCCGGCGGTGCTGATTCCGCGTCCAGATACCGAGCACCTGGTGGAAGCCGCGCTGGAGCGGGCGGCCACACTCGGCCGCTGCCGGGTGCTGGACCTCGGTACCGGCAGCGGTGCCGTGGCCATCACTCTCGCACTGGAGGCCCCGCACTGTGCGGTTTCTGCGGTGGATGTCTCGCCGGCTGCGCTGGAGGTAGCACGCCGCAACGCCGAGGCCCTTTCGGCCAACGTACGTTTCCTGCAGGGCAGCTGGTTCACGCCACTGCCTTCGGCGGAACGCTTCGAACTCATCGTTTCCAATCCGCCCTACATCCCGGCCGGCGACCCGCACCTCGCACAGGGCGACGTCCGGTTCGAACCTCAGCTGGCACTGACCGACGGTGATGACGGGCTGAGCTGCCTGCGGCATGTCGCCCAAGAAGCGCCCTACTGGTTGGTGCCGGGCGGCTGGCTGCTGGTTGAGCATGGCTACGACCAGGGCAGGGCGGTACGCCATCTGTTCGAAAGTGCCGGGTTCTGCGACGTGACTACCACAACCGACCTGGGCGGTAACGAGCGTGTCACCCAGGGGAGACGTCCATGAGTCCGCGTCATCTGGCCTTGCTGATGCTGCCGCTGGCGCTGCTGTTTACTTGGCAGCCAGAACTCAATACCCAGGCCTTCCTTTGGGCCCACACCGTCAGCCGGGGGCTGCCTGCCGGGTTGTGGCGCGTGCTCACCCTGTTTGGCGACTGGATCACGGTGGTGGCCTTGTTGTTTCCGATCGCCTATCACCATCGCGAGCGCCTGTTGCCGCTGGTATTCGGCTCCACAGGGGTGATCTTGCTGACGGTGCTGCTCAAGGCGCTGTGGGCCGAACCCCGTCCGCCCCTAGTACTGGGGCCGCTGGTCCAGCTGCTCGATCGTTTGCCCGGCAACGCCTCTTTTCCTTCCGGCCATGCAATGGCTGTCAGCTATCTGGCGGGGTGGTATGCCTCTGCCTTCACCCTGCCACTGTGGGCACGACTGGGCTTGTGCCTGCTGATGATGGCGGTGGCCTGGTCGCGCCTGGCCATCGGGGTGCACTGGCCGGTGGATGTGTGCGTCGGCCTGGCTGCCGGGGCCTGGATCGGTCACTGGGCCGCGCTACAGGCATGGCCACTGCGCTTCGACCTCTGGCGACGCCTGCTGGGCCTTCTGGTGCTGGTGCTGGTCGTGGCCGGCTGCGTACACCTGAGCTGGCTGTGGCAGACTGCGCATGCGGCAGACTTTGTCCGTTTCGGCCTGATTCTGACGCTGGGTTTGGCCACCGGCTGGGGCGTGTATCGTACCCCGGCAATGAAAAGCCCGCCTAGGTGACAGGCGGGCATTGAGGCTTCAGGCGCTTGCGGGGATCAGTGGTGATGCCCGTGCTCGCCGTGTGCGTGGCCGTGCGACTGCTCTTCCTCGGAAGCGGGGCGAACCTCGACTACCTTGGCTACAAAACGGATGGTCTGCCCGGCCAGAGGGTGGTTTGCATCGACAACGGCCTTGCCGTCCGCAATGTCGGTCACGCGGAACAGCAGCACTTCGCCGGTTTCCGGATCGTCGGCTTCGAACATCATGCCGACCTCGACATCGGAGGGGAATACATCGAGCGGCTCGACGCGTACCAGTTCTTCTTCCGGGTCACCGAAGGCGTCGTCCGGCTGCATGGTGACATCGACCGAGTCCCCCACAGCCTTGCCCTGCAGGGCTTCTTCGACCAGCGGGAAAATGCCGTCATATCCGCCATGCAGATAGCTGATCGGCTCCTCGGTCTTGTCCAGAAGAGTGTTGTTCGCGTCGAACATTTCGTAATGAAGCGTAACGACGGTGTTTTTGGCGATTTGCATGCGTATAGTCCGTGCTGGATAAATGGAAAGGCTTGGCAGCCGCGTGGAAAACATTCCTTCGCCCGCAAGCGTGAACGCGAGAGATCCCTTGCGTGTCCCTCTATTGTAAACCATTGCCTCCCCGGCTCACCGAGTAAAGCAACATGAGTTCCGTACCCCCCTTGGGCGGCCTGACGCCCGAACAGTTCCTCACAGAGTATTGGCATAAGAAACCGCTGCTCATTCGCAAGGCGGTGACCGACGTCGGCCCACCTGTCGGTTTCGAAGGGTTGGCCGAACTGGCCCTGCGTGATGATGTGGAATCCCGGCTGATCGAGAACCGCGGCGGCCACTGGCATTTAGAGCGCGGGCCCTTCCGTCCTTCCCGCTTCCGGCGCCTGCCAGAGAGTGACTGGACGCTCTTGGTGCAGAGCGTCAACCATCATCTGCCACACATTGATGCCCTGTTGTGGCGGTTCAACTTCGTCCCGTACGCACGCTTGGACGACCTGATGATCAGTTATGCCCCACCGGGCGGGACTGTAGGCCCGCATTTCGACTCCTATGACGTATTTCTGCTGCAGGTAGGCGGGCGCAAGCGCTGGCAAATATCGGCCCAGAAAGACGAGCGCTTCCTGGAGAACGAGCCCATTCGCGTGCTGCAGGACTTCCAGGTGGAGGAAGAGTACATCTTGGAGGAAGGCGACATGCTGTACCTGCCCCCCAAGTACGCGCATTACGGGGTGGCCCTCGAACCAGGCATGACCTATTCGATCGGATTCCGGGCGCCCACTGCCCAAGAGCTCACCACGCAGTTCCTCGTCTATCTGCAGGATCGCATCTGCATGGAGGGGCGCTACAGCGACCCGGATCTCGCGCTGACAGGTACGCCGGCTGCTATAGAGACTCCAATGGTGGAGCAGGTGGCCAGCATGCTCGATCGCATCGTCTGGGATCGCGACACGGTTGGCGACTTCCTCGGCCATTACCTCACCGAACCCAAGGCGCATGTCTTTTACGACGCCCCGGACGATCCGATGGATGAGGCGACATTTGAAGACGTAGTGCACACGGCCGGACTGGTGCTCGATCCGAAGAGTCAGATTCTCTACCTTGGTGAAGCCGTGTTCTGTAATGGTGAACGGCTGAACGTCCCTTCGCAGGATGTCGTGCAATGGCAACAGTTTGCCAATGCGCGACGCTTGGCTGCGGGGCCGGTCAGTGAAGAAATGCTGGACACGCTGTACGAGGGTTATCTGTCAGGATATTGGCATGAAGCATCAGATGTTGCTTAATTGCGACATCTGCTTTCGTAACGGTGGCTTAAGAACGGCTGGATTGATCTGACTACATATGGTTGAAACAACTGTTCGGCTAATATAGTTGCCTCGTGGAAAGCACGGCTTGCTGCAGTGCGGTTTTTGTGCGTTGCCGGCCCTACACAGCCGTTTTTTTCATGCTACAATCTTGCCCACTGATGAATTTTCAGTCGTTCGCTATTTGCAGAACGATTTACTGATGTCTTGTTCAACTTATCTTTAAAGGTAAAGAAAAATGAAACAGTCGCTCCTCGTTGCTGCCCTGCTGGCCGTTGCTCTTTCTGCTTGCGGCAAGAAAGAAGAAGCTCCGGTAGAAGCTTCCGCTCCGGCCGTTGAAGCTTCGGCTCCGGCTGTTGAGGCTACCACCGACGCTTCGGCTCCGGCTGCCGACGCTTCGGCTGCTGCTGCTGACGCTTCGGCTCCGGCTGCTTCCGCTGCTCAGTAATCCTTTTAGGGTTACGCAAAAAACCGGCTCGAGCGAGCCGGTTTTTTTATGCCCTCCGGAAGGAGCCAGGCGCTGTGAGAAGATGATTGCCACTTCTCGAGCCAGCCCTAAGGTTTTACCGTGTGCGTAAAAAAGCCCGTCCTTGGACGGGCTTTATGTTTCCAGCTGATGCGGGCTTTATTGCAGTTCGGTCTGCAGTCTAGACAGTGCCGTGCGGCCGAAACCATCCTGAAGGGGACGGCCCTGCGCATCGGTCAGTACTACGCGGCTCGTGCCCGGTGCGGTTTCCTTGACCTGCACGCGGAGGTCCTGACCCTTGGGTACGCCGGCCTCGTTCTTGTCGCTGCGCCAGAACGCCAGCCCAGACCAGAAACCGCCCGGCTTCTTACCCGTTTCCGTGGCCTCGTTCTCGGCCGGCTTAACGTAATAGGTGCCTGCAGAACGGTCCCGGTCGGTCACGACCAGACCCACCCGATCCAAGGCCAACCCGACACGTCGCCAAGCCCGGTCGAAGTTGTCGCTGACTTCCAAGGCGCCGTCCGTCAGGCGGGCGCGTGCCGCTACCGGTGCGGTTGCTGCGGGAGCGGCCGCGGCTTTTGCCTGGGCCTTGGCTTTTTCTTCCGTCAGGCCCAGACGCACCATGAAGCGGGAGAGGAATTCGGCCTCCAGCTCGGGATCGGCCGGACGCGGTTGCCAGCGGGTTTCGTCCTTCTTCTCGTCGACATAAACCTCCGCCATGCCGCGATGGGTGAAATAAACTTCGGTACCGTTCTGGCCCTTTTCCAGCCGAATACGGAACTTGTCGCGTTCTGCGGTCGAGTAGATGCCGCCCAGGCCGGTGGTTTCCAGCAGCTTGCGCAGCATGTCGTTGGGTAGCTTGGCCCGGTTCTCGGCCCAGTCGGTTTCCAGAATGCCCAGATCGGGCTCTTCGGTCTTGATGACGAAGCCGCTGTCCTGCCAGAAGGCTTTCAGTACCGGCCACAGCTCTGCCGGGCTGCGGTTGTCCACCACCAGCCAGCGCTGGCTACCCGCCCGTTCAATATGGGCGTCCTGCACCGGGGCCAGCACGCCGCCACTCGTGGCTACAGCCGGCTGTCCGGTCTGCGCCTGTGCTTGGGCACTGGCTGTGGCCGGACCGGTGGAGGGAATGGCGTATTTATTCTGGATCTGCGGGGCGGTCAGGTCCGGCGGCACTTCGAGGTTGTTGCCGGTCTTGGGTTCGAAGGAGCGGTAATCCAGCTTCTTGTCGGCGCTGCCGCCCATCAGGCTGCAGCCAGTCAGGGCGCCGGCTGTCAGCAGGATGGCAAAGGGTACACGGTAGTTCATGCAGTCTCCATCTGCTGGCTTAAAGGACGCCAGCCTGTTTCATTGCAGCTTCGACCGCCGGAATGGACTGGTCGTTCAACGGGGTCAGCGGCAGGCGGATGCCCTGCCCGATCAGGCCCATGCGGGCAAGGGCCCACTTGGCCGGAATGGGGTTCGGTTCGGCAAACAGGTGCTTGTGCAGGCCCTGCAGTGTGTCGTTGATGGCACGGGCCGCTGCGGCCTCACCAGCACGGGCGGCCTTGCACAGCGCGCTCATGCTCTTGGGTGCCACGTTGGCGGTGACCGAGATCACCCCGTGACCGCCGCAGAGCATGAAGGCCATGCCTGTCGGGTCGTCGCCGGAGTAGAGAGCGAAGTCTGCCGGGGCGCGGCGGATCAGGTCGCACGCACGGCCGATATCCCCGGTGGCATCCTTCAGGCCGACGATATTGTCGATCTGGGCCAAGCGCAGCACGGTGTCGTTTTGCATATCCGCTACCGTACGGCCCGGCACATTGTAAAGGATGAGCGGCAGTTCGACGGCTTCGGCGATGGCCCGGAAGTGCTGGTACATCCCTTCCTGCGTGGGCTTGTTGTAGTAGGGCACGACGGAGAGGGCGGCTGCCGCTCCTGCCTGCTTGGCGGCACGGCTCAACTCGATGGCTTCGGCCGTGGCGTTTGCGCCCGTACCTGCCACGACCGGCACGCGCCCGGCCGCCTGCTTGATGACGGCCTCGACAACGGCGATGTGTTCCTCGACTGCAAGCGTGGCCGATTCACCCGTGGTGCCGACGGCAACGATGCCATCGGTGCCATTGTCGATATGGAATTCCACGAGGCGGGCCAAGGCTTCGAAATCCACCCTGCCATCCCCGTGCATCGGGGTGATCAGGGCAACCAAGCTACCGGTGAGCATAGTAAGCCTATTCAGAAGAGAGGGAATGTCAAAGGCCTCCGATTGTAGCGGAATTCGCCAGAGCGGCAAAAGAGCGTAACCTTGCGACGCAACGGGCCGGGCGGTCTTCGGCCAACCTGGCTTTCCGTGCTAGAATCCCACGTTTTTCCGATACTTACGGTAACCGGCTTTAAGGATTGCACGCGTGATTACCACCAACAACATTACCATGCAGTTTGGCGCGAAACCCCTCTTCGAGAAGGTTTCGGTCAAATTCGGCGAAGGCAACCGCTATGGTCTGATCGGCGCCAACGGTTCGGGCAAGTCCACCTTCATGAAGATCCTTGGGGGCGATCTGGAGCCGACGTCGGGCGAGGTGGCAATCGAGAACGGCCTGCGCCTTGGCAAACTACGCCAGGACCAGTTTGCCTACGAAAGCCAGCGCGTGATCGACGTGGTGCTGATGGGGCATACCGAGATGTGGGCGGCGATGACCGAGCGCGATGCCATCTATGCCAATCCGGAGGCCACCGAAGACGACTACATGCATGCCGCCGAGCTGGAGGCCAAGTTTGCCGAGTACGACGGCTATACCGCTGAAGCCCGTGCCGGCGAACTCTTGATGGGGGTGGGCATCCCGGTAGAGCAGCACTTCGGCCCGATGAGCGAGGTGGCACCCGGCTGGAAGCTGCGCGTGCTGCTGGCGCAGGCGCTGTTCTCCAACCCGGACATCCTGCTTCTGGACGAACCGACCAACAACCTCGACATCAACACCATCCGCTGGCTGGAGAACGTGCTCAACGAGCGCAACTCCACCATGATCATCATCTCGCACGATCGGCACTTCCTGAATTCGGTCTGCACCCACATGGCGGACCTGGACTACAACACCATCCGCATCTACCCGGGCAACTACGATGATTACATGATCGCCTCCACCCAGGCGCGCGAGCGGCAGCTGGCCTCGAACGCCAAGGCCAAGGAGCGCATCCAGGAGCTGCAGGAGTTTGTGGCCCGCTTTTCGGCCAACAAGTCCAAGGCCCGTCAGGCCACCAGCCGTCTCAAGCAGGTGGACAAGCTCAAGGCCGACATGGTGGAGGTGAAGCCCTCCAGCCGGCAGAGTCCGTTCATCCGCTTTGAGGCTGACGAGCGCTACAAGCTCCACCGCCAAGCAGTGGAGGTGGACGGGTTGGGTAAGTGGTACGACAGCAAGGTACTGTTCCGCGATCTGGGCTTCATCCTAGAAGCCGGCCAGCGTCTGGCGATCATCGGCCCCAACGGCGCCGGTAAGACCTCGCTGGTGCGCCTGCTGGCCGGTGCCTTCGAAACCAAGTATGCCGACGGCCTGACAGCGGATGCCGGGACCATCAAGTGGGCCGAGAAGGCTTTGATCGGCTATTACGCGCAAGACCATGAGGAAGAGTTTGACAGCGACATGACGCTGACCGAGTGGATGCGCCAGTGGGGGCAGGATGGCGACGATGAACAGGTGATCCGCGGCACGCTCGGCCGTCTTCTCTTCGGCGGGGACGAGGTGGGCAAGCCCGTGCGGGTGCTATCCGGTGGGGAGAAGGGGCGCATGCTGTACGGCAAGCTGCTGCTGCAAAAACCCAACGTACTCATCATGGACGAGCCGACCAACCACATGGACATGGAATCCATCGAGGCGCTGAACATGGCGCTGGAGAAATACAAGGGCACCCTGATCTTCGTGTCGCACGACCGGCAGTTCGTGAGCAGTCTGGCCACACAGGTGCTGGAACTCGACGGCAAGGGCGGCTATGAGCTCTACCAAGGCAACTACGAGGACTATCTGGCAAGCAAGGGCATCGAATAAGCCTCTAGAGCGTTTGCTTTACCCGCGGAAGGGAGTGCGCTATAGTGCAACGCCGGTTTTGTGCGGTGCAGCTATTGCGGCGCACAAAACCTTCCGCGTTTTTGTTTGTCCAAAAAATATAAAAAAACAGGCACTTGCACCTGGAGGTCGTTGGTGGAGCACAAACAGCCGGCCCGTGGGTCGGGTTGCCTGCAACCCTCGTGAAATGAAGGAAAAACCATGCGATTGAAAGGGAAAGTGTCGATCATCACTGGTGCAGCCAGCGGGATCGGCAAGGCCACCGCCGAGAAGTTCGTCAAGGAAGGCGCCATCGTTGCTGTGTGCGACCTGAACCTCGATGCGGTAAATGAAGTCGTCGAGTCGCTCAAGGCCGCCGGTGGCGAGGCCGTGGGTTATCAGGTGGATGTGACCAACAAGAGCCAGATTGCGGACATGGTCGGTGACCTGAAGAGCCGTTACGGCCGTATCGACGTGCTGGTGAACAACGCCGGCATCGTGATGGACGCACAGCTCGCCAAGATGACCGAGGAGCAGTTCGACAAGGTGATCGACATCAACCTGAAAGGCGTCTACAACTGTGCCCGTGCCGTGGTCGACACCATGGTGGAGCAGGGCAGTGGCGTAATCCTCAATGCCTCGTCCGTGGTGGGCGTGTACGGCAACTTTGGCCAGACCAATTACGCAGCTACCAAGTTCGGCGTGATTGGTTTCGTGAAGACCTGGGCCAAGGAGCTGGGCAAGAAGGGCATCCGCGCCAATGCGGTCTGCCCGGGCTTTGTGGCTACCCCCATCCTGAAGGCCATGCCCGAGAAGGTGATCCAGGCCATGGAAGACAAGGTGCCGATGAAGCGCATGGCCCGCCCCGAGGAAATCGCGAATGTGTACGCCTTCCTCGCGTCGGATGAGGCCAGCTACATTAACGGCGCAGCCATCGAAGTGACCGGTGGTCTGACGCTCTGAGCACCGCCTTCAGCAGAAACGCCCCGGCAAGCAACCGGGGCGTTTTGCTTTGCGGCTTCGGCCAACCCTGCTGGGGACGGAACCCTCAGGCTTCCTCGCGGGCGTGTGCCAGCAGCGCAGCCTCCACCTCCTTACGGTGCAGGTGGGGCGCGAACAGCTCGATGAAGGTATAGGCGAACCCTCGCAGATAGGCATCCTTGCGGATACCGATCTTGGTGGTAGACGGTTCGAACAGGTGGCCGGCATCGAGGGCGCACAGCCCCCGGTCGCGTTCGGGTTCGAATGCCATCGTGGCGATGATGCCAATGCCAAGGCCCAGGCTGACATAGGTCTTGATCACGTCGGTGTCGATGGCGGTCAGCACCACATTGGGACTGAGCCCAGCGGTGGCGAAGGCCTTGTTGATCTTGCTGCGTCCGGCAAAGGCAAAGTCGTAGGTCACAATCGGGTAGGCGGCAATATCTTCCAGCGTGATCGGCCGCTCCAGCGCCAGTAGAGCGTGGTTTTCCGGCACCACCACGCTCCGGTTCCACGCATAGCAAGGGAGCATGGCCAGGTCCTTGTAGAGCGCAATCCCTTCGGTCGCGATGGCCAAGTCCGCCTCGCCTGCCACCACCATCTCGCAGATCTGCGTGGGGCTGCCCTGCTTGATGGACAGCTTGACCTTCGGGTGCTTCTGCACGAAAGCCGCGATCGTCTGGGGCAGCGCATAGCGGGCTTGGGTGTGGGTGGTGGCCACCGTCAGGGCGCCTTCGGCCTCACGCGAAAACTCTTCCCCCACGCGTTTCAGATTTTGCGCCTCGCGCAGGATGCGTTCGGCGATCCTGAGCACTTCCTTGCCCGGCTCGGACACCGCCACCACCCGCTTGCCATTGCGAATGAACACCTGAATGCCCAGTTCGTCCTCCAGAAGGCGTATCTGCTTGGAAATACCCGGTTGCGAGGTGTGGAGCTTTTCCGCAGCCTCGGACACGTTCAGGCCCTGCTTGGCCACTTCGACGAGATAGCGCAGCTGCTGGAGTTTCATGATCTTGCCGCTTTGTTAAAACCAGAAGTAATTAAATACTAACACAATATTCTTTTGTGTTTATAAGGCATCCGCTACCATCGGGCAACCTCCCTCAACCCGACCGGATTATCCCATGAGCCTGGAAGACCGCCTCGCCGCCACCGAAGCCCTGCTGCATGCGATCGCCGCGCGTCACCAGCGGGTGGTGCTGGCCAACAGCTATGGCGCCGAGGACATGGTGCTGACAGACATCGTGGCCCGCTTGGGGCTACCGTTTGCCACCTTCAGCCTCGACACCGGGCGCCTGCCTGCCGAAACCTACGCCCTGATGCAGGAGGTGGGCAGCCGCTACCCAGTGCTGCCGGTGCGGGTGTACTACCCAGATACTGCCGCGACCGAAGCCTATGTCAATACACACGGCATCAACGGTTTCTACCAGAGTGTGGAAGCGCGCAAGGCCTGCTGCCAGGTGCGCAAAATCGAGCCGCTGCGACGTGCGCTGGCCGGACAGGACGCATGGCTGACCGGACTGCGCCGTGAACAGTCGCCCACCCGGCAGGATCTCGGGGCCGAGGCCTACGATACCGACAACGGACTGATGAAGTACAACCCCCTCATCGACTGGACCGAAACGGATGTCTGGGCCTACATCCGACGGCATGGGGTGCCATACAACGCCCTGCACGACCGCCATTATCCTTCCATCGGCTGCAGCCCGTGTACGCGTGCAATCGCCGTTGGCGAGGATGTCCGGGCCGGTCGCTGGTGGTGGGAGAACCCGGATACCAAGGAGTGCGGCCTGCATGTACAGGCCAGCCCGCTCAAGCGCCCTGCGGCCTGAGCTTCTCTGCCGTCTTTAGCCTCTAGGACCGCCATGTACCTTTATGACGAAATCGACCGCCGCATCGTGAAGGAGCGGGCTGAGCAGTTCCGCGACCAGACCCGACGCTTTCTTGCCGGCGAGCTGAGCGAGGAGGAATTCCGCCCCTTGCGGCTGATGAACGGCCTCTACATCCAGCGACACGCCCCGATGCTGCGCATCGCCATCCCCTACGGCCACCTCTCCAGCCGGCAGCTGCGCAAGCTGGCCCATATCGCACGGACCTACGACCGGGGCTACGGGCACTTCACCACTCGCCAGAACATTCAGTTCAACTGGCCTGCGCTGGAGCAGGTGCCCGACATTCTGGATGAGCTTGCCGAGGTGGACATGCATGCCATCCAGACCTCGGGCAACTGCGTGCGTAACACCACGACCGATGCCTTTGCCGGCGTGGCCGCCGACGAGCTGATCGACCCGCGGCCGTACTGCGAGATCATTCGCCAGTGGAGCACGCTGCACCCCGAGTTCGCTTTCCTGCCCCGTAAGTTCAAGATTGCCGTCTCAGGCAGCACCGAGGACCGGGCCGCTACCTGGGTGCACGACATTGGCCTGCACGTGGTACGCGATGAAGGTGGGGAGGTCGGATTCAAGGTCATTGTGGGCGGGGGGCTGGGGCGTACTCCCATGGTGGGCGAGGTGATTCGCCCCTTCCTGCCTACCCGCCACCTGCTGACCTATCTGGATGCGGTACTACGCGTCTACAACCGCTTCGGCCGACGTGACAACAAGTACAAAGCGCGGATCAAGATTCTGGTCAAGGCCATGACCGCCGAGGGCTTCGCCGCCAAGGTCGAGGACGAGTGGCAGCACCTCAAGGATGGCCCTTCCACGCTGCGCGATGAGGACGTGGCCCACTTCGCCAGCTTCTTCGTCGATCCACCTTACGAGACGTTGCCGGCCTTCTCGGAAACCTTGGCCGCAAGGTTGGCCGAAGACCGCGTCTTTGCCCGCTGGGTGGAGCGCAACACCCGCCTGCACCGTCATCCCGGTTACCGTTCTGTGGTGCTGTCGCTCAAGAAGACGGGCGTGCCGCCCGGCGACATTACCGCCGAACAGATGGAGCATGCAGCCGACTGGGCCGACCGGTTCGGCTTTGGCGAGCTGCGGGTGGCACACGAGCAGAACCTTATCCTCCCGGACGTGCGCGAGGACGACCTCTACACCGTGTGGCAGTTGGCACGCGAGCAAGGCTTCGCCACCCCCAACATCGGCCTGCTGACCGACATCATCTGCTGTCCGGGCGGAGACTTCTGCTCGCTGGCCAACGCCAAGTCCATCCCGGTGGCCCAGGCGATTCAGGAGCGCTTCGACAACCTGGACCACCTTTACGACCTGGGGGAGATCGACTGCAACATGTCCGGCTGCATGAATGCCTGTGGTCACCACCATATCGGCAACATCGGCATCCTCGGCGTCGACAAGAACGGCGAGGAGTGGTACCAGATCACGCTGGGCGGCAGCCAGGGCAACCACACCGCCATCGGCAAGGTAATCGGACCTTCATTTGCCCAGGCGCAGATTCCTGACGTGTTCGAAAAGATCATGCAGGTGTACCTCGAACAGCGGCAGGCCAGCGAGCCCTTCATCGACACCGTCCGCCGCATTGGTCTTGACCCCTTCAAGGAGCGTGTGTATGCGAAGCATCATTAAGGATGGGGCGATCGTCGAGGACAACTGGCGGCTGGTGCGACCGGACGAAGCAGGTGTACTGCCCCAAGTCCCAACAGACACGGATGTGATCGTCCCTCTGAACGCCTGGCGCAGCGCTGACTGGCGCCAGCGCACCGGCCGCACGGCCGTGTGGCTGGCACCGGACGAAGACCCGGGCCTGCTTGTGTCCGACCTTGACGTATTGCCACTCATTGCCGTCGATTTTCCCTCTTTCACCGACGGCAGGGGCTACAGCATCGGACGCCTGCTGCGGGAACGCTATGGGTTCTCAGGGGAGATGCGCGCCGTGGGCGACGTATGGAAGGACGTGCTGCACTATCTGTGGCAGGTAGGCTTCGATGCCTTCGAGCTCAAGCCGGGCAAGGAAATTGCCCTGCACATGCAGGGGCTGCAGGACTTTAGCGAGCGGTACCATTCCACATGGCGGGAACCGGAGCCGCTGTTCCGTCGTCGAAGCAAGACAGGCGCATGACGGTAGGGTAAGTCCCCGGCAATCGCATGACGTCGCAAAGAGGACCGTAAACGCAACGCGCACGCTGATTGCTGTACCTGCTGTGTTGACACTGGCTTATCGCATTCCTATAGTTCGAGGTAGCTGCATAACACAGACGAAGCTCCCCTGTCGTTTGCAGTAAATTTTGATTCGGCTGGCATTCTCCGGATGACCTGCCCTGAAAAAAAGAGGGAATAACATGACTAAAATGCTGAAACTGAGTGCCCTGGCTGCTGCTCTGATGGTTTCGGCCAGCGCTTACGCCGTTAAGCCTGGCTATCTGACCGACCAAGCTACCGACAACGTCGTACGCAACAACTACGGCGAATGCTGGCGCACCGGTACCTTCGACAAGGCCCAGCATGGCCTGGTCGAGTGCGGTGACCGCGCTCCGGTTGCCCCGGTTGCCGAGGCTCCGAAGCCTGTCCTGGTGGCCGTGAAAGAAAAAGTTACCCTGTCCGCCAAGGTTCTGTTCGACTTTGACAAGGCCACCCTGCGCGCCGATGCCAAGAACGAACTGGATCCGCTGGTTGCACGCCTGAAGGGCGACGCCAACCTGCGTGGCGTTGAAGTGGCCGGCCACACCGACTTCTTCGGCACCGAGAAATACAACCAGGCGCTGTCCGAGCGTCGTGCCAACGCCGTACGCAACTACTTCGTTGCCAACGGTGTACCGGCCGAGAAAGTCACTGCAGTGGGCAAGGGCGAGTCCGAGACTCAACTGACCCAGCAATGTCAGGCTCAGAAGCTGAAGCGCACCGCCCTGAAGGCTTGCGTGGAAGGCGATCGCCGCGTCGAAGTGACCATCGATACCTCCAAGGAATCGGTTGTCCAGCAGCCGGCCAAGTAAGTCCTCCCTGGCTGAAAGCTCAAAGCCCTGCTTTTGCAGGGCTTTTTGTTTTTCCGCGAGCTACCCGCGGCTGGACGGTGGCGCGCGCCTGCCGCTAGAATCGAAAGTTTCCATGAAACGCTGACGGACAATGCAGGTATATTTCGGCAATCCGCACCGCTTTGGTCTGTCTGGCTGTGCGCTGACCATAGGCAATTTCGACGGTGTCCACCTGGGGCACCAGAAGATGCTCGCCCGCCTGCGGGACGAAGCGCGCGCGCGCGGACTGCCCTCCGCGCTCCTGACCTTCGAACCCCACCCTCGCGAATTCTTTGCAAAGGGCCTGCCGCCTGCCCGGCTGTCTACCTTGCGCGACAAGCTCGGTTATCTTGATGAGCGTAAGCTGGTGGACCGGGTGTTCGTCTACCGTTTCAACCACGCCTTTTCCCGCATGTCCGCCAGCGATTTCATCAGGACCGTGTTAGTGGAGGCCCTGCAGACGCGTTACCTGCTGATTGGCGATGATTTCCAGTTCGGCGCCGACCGAAGTGGCAATTTCGAATTACTGGCTGGTTGTCCTGACTTTGTCACCGAGGCGATGCCGTCGGTCCTGGTGCAGGGGGAGCGAGCGTCCAGCACCCTGGTTCGGGAGCGACTGGAAGCCGGTGATCTGGAGGCTGCTGCCCGGCTGCTTGGCCGGCCATATCAGATATCTGGGCGTGTAGTGCACGGCCGCAAGCTTGGCCGAACGCTGGGCTTTCCCACGGCAAACGTCCATCTTCCCCACCGTCGACCGGCGCTTTCGGGCGTGTTTGTCGTCAGCGTGGACACCCCTTTCGGGGTGGTGGGAGGCGTGGCCAGCCTGGGGCTCAACCCTACGGTGAGCGACACGCCGGAGTACAAGCTAGAGGTCCATCTCTTCGACTTCGGCCATTCTCTCTACGGACAGCGCATCCGGGTGCGCTTCCTGAAAAAGCTGCGCGATGAAGCGCGCTACGAGACTCTTCCGGACTTGGTCGCGCAGATCGAGCGCGATGCGGACCAAGCCCGAACCTATCTCTCCAGTTTGCAACGAGAAAACGCATGACCATCGACTATCGCAAGACCGTAAACCTGCTGGATTCGCCGCTGCCGATGCGTGGCGACCTTGCCCGGCGCGAGCCGGGCTGGATCAAGCGCTGGCAAGACCAGAAACGCTACGAGAAGCTGCGCCGACTGGCGGCAGGTAGGCCCAAGTTCATCTTGCATGACGGTCCGCCGTACGCCAACGGGGACATTCATGCCGGTCATGCGGTGAACAAGGTACTGAAGGACATCATCGTCCGCTCCAAGACGCTGGCGGGCTTCGATGCGCCCTACGTGCCGGGCTGGGACTGCCACGGCCTGCCGATCGAACTGATGGTGGAAAAACTGCACGGGAAGAACATTCCTGCTGCCAAGTTCCGCGAGCTCTGCCGCGAGTATGCCCATGAGCAGATTGCCCGCCAGAAAAAAGACTTCATCCGTCTGGGCGTGCTGGGCGACTGGGACAACCCCTACCTGACGATGGACTTCAAGACCGAAGCCGACATCGTGCGCACGCTGGGCAAGATCTACGAGAACGGCTACCTCTTCAAGGGGGAAAAGCCGGTGCACTGGTGCATCGAGTGTGGCTCGGCACTGGCCGAGGCCGAGGTGGAGTATGAGGACAAGAACTCCCCGGCCATCGACGTGGCCTTCAGGGTGCTGGATGGCGACCGCCTGGCTGCCGCCTTTGGTCTACCCGACAGCGTGGACGATGGCTATGCGGTGATCTGGACCACCACACCGTGGACGTTGCCCGCCAACCAGGCAGTTTCCGTGAGCCCCGACCACACCTACCAGTTGATCGACACGCCAAAGGGCAAGCTGATTCTGGTAAAAGAGCTGGCCGAAAGCGCTCTGGCCCGCTATGGCGTGGAAAACGCCCATGTGCTGGGCGAAGCCAGTGGTGAGACGCTGGATTTGATCCGTCTGCAGCATCCTTTCTATGACCGCACCGTGGCCATCATCTGCGGTAGACATGTCACCACCGATGCCGGTACCGGCCTGGTGCACACCGCGCCGGCGCATGGTCTGGAGGACTTCCAGATCGGTCAGCAGTACGGGCTGCCGGTGGAGAATCCGGTGGCAGACGACGGCCGCTACAAGTCCAGCACGCCCCTGTTTGCCGGACTGACGGTGTGGGAAGCCAACCCGAAGGTCATCGAGGTGCTGGAGGAACGGGGAGCCCTTCTGGCCAACGTACGGCTCAAGCACAGCTATCCGCATTGCTGGCGCCACAAGACACCGATCATTTTCCGTGCCACAGCACAATGGTTTATCGGTATGGACAAGGCCGGCAACGACGGCCAGACGCTGCGCACCAAGGCCAACCTTGCCGTGGAGTCCACCGAGTTCTTCCCCGCGTGGGGGCGGGCGCGTCTTGAGGCCATGATTGGCAACCGCCCTGACTGGTGCGTCTCGCGCCAGCGCAACTGGGGTGTGCCGATGACCTTCTTCGTACACCGTGAATCCGGCGAACTGCACCCACGGTCGGCCCAGCTGCTCGAAGAAGTGGCGCTGCGGATCGAGCAACAGGGCATTGAAGCCTGGTTCAGCCTGGACCCGGCCGAACTGCTGGGCGAGGAGGCCACCGAGTACCGCAAGCTGACGGATACGCTGGACGTATGGTTCGACTCGGGCTCGACGCATTTTGCAGTGCTCAAGCAGCGCCCGGAGCTGGCCTGGCCGGCCGACCTGTATCTGGAAGGCTCCGACCAGCACCGAGGATGGTTCCAGAGCTCGATGCTCACCGGCTGCGCCACCAGCGGTCGTGCGCCCTACAAACAGCTGCTCACGCACGGCTTCGTGGTGGACGGCGAGGGCCGCAAGATGTCCAAATCGCGCGGCAACGTCGTTGCCCCACAGAAGGTCAACGACACGCTGGGCGCCGACATCCTGCGGCTGTGGGTGGCGCAGACCGACTATTCGGGCGAACTGGCCTTCTCGGACGAGATTCTCAAGCGGGTAACCGAGAGCTATCGCCGCCTGCGCAACACCCTGTGCTTCCTGATGGCCAATCTGTCGGATTTCGATCCGCTGGACGACGCGTTGCCGTTCGAGGCGCTGCTGGAGGTGGACCGTTATGCGGTGCTGCTGGCCAAGAGCCTGCAGACGCGCGTGGCGGGCGAGCTCTACAGCCGCTATGCCTTCCATCACGTGATGCAAGAGCTGGTGAACTATTGCTCGGAAGACCTGGGCGCCTTCTACCTGGACGTGCTGAAGGATCGCCTCTACACCACCAAGGCCAACAGTGCGGCACGTCGCAGCGCGCAGACCGCGCTCTATCACATCACCCGCAGCCTGCTGCTCCTGGTGGCGCCGGTGCTGTGCTTCACTGCCGAGGAAGCCTGGGAAGTGCTGACACGCAGCGAGGAGGAATCCACCCTCTACCATACTTGGCACGAGTTCCCGATGGTGGAGGCCGAGGCCGAGTCGGCGCTGCTGGAAAAGTGGAACACTATCCGCGCCTTCCGGGCCCAGCTGAACAAGGACATCGAGACCCTTCGCACCGACAAGAAGATCGGCTCCTCGCTGCAGGCCGAAGTGGACATTACGGCAGATAACACGCTGTATCCCTTGCTGGCCAGCCTGGGGGACGACCTGAAGTACGTGCTGATCGTGTCCCGCGCCACGCTCGCGGCCGGCACGGAAACTTCCGTCACGGTCACCCCGTCTGAGCATGCCAAGTGCGATCGCTGCTGGCACTATACGGCCGATGTTGGAACCCATTCCGGTCATGGCGCCATCTGCGGTCGTTGCGTAGACAACATCGACGGACAAGGCGAGGTACGCACGCATGCATGATCTGGCTTCGGCACCGGTAGGGCGGGCCGAGAAGGGGCGTTGGTTGAGGTGGCTGCTAGTGGCGGTGGCGATCATCGTGGTCGACCAGTGGAGCAAGATCTACTTCAACGGCCATTACCAGTTTGGAGAGGTCCGGCCTGTCGTGCCCGGCTTCTTCAACTTCACGCTGCTCTACAATCCCGGGGCGGCCTTCAGCTTCCTCGCGGGGGCTGGGGGCTGGCAAAAGCACTTCTTCACCCTGCTGGCCTTCGGTGTCTCCAGCTGGCTGGCATGGAACGTGGTGAAGGGGCGCTTCTCGGAGATGATGAACCTGGCGGCCGCCTTCATCGTGGGCGGGGCGCTGGGCAACGTCATCGACCGGCTGGTGCATGGCCATGTGATCGATTTCATCCAGCTCTACTACCGCGACTGGTACTATCCCGCCTTCAACCTGGCAGATAGCTTCATCTGTGTCGGTGCCGTGCTGATGGTGATCGATAGCTTCCGCAAGCCCTGAACAGAGCGGCTGCAGAGGGTTGGCCGAAGGGTGCTTCGGCCAACCCTGTTTCATGTAAAACGCAAGGAATGCGATGAACAAGACCATCATGCTCGCCAACCCCCGTGGCTTCTGCGCCGGGGTGGACCGGGCCATCGCCATCGTCGAGCGGGCGCTGGAACGCTACGGCGCCCCGATCTATGTGCGGCACGAAGTGGTGCACAACCGTTTCGTGGTGGACAACCTGCGTGACAAGGGGGCCATCTTCATCGAAGAGCTGGACGATG
Organism: Gulbenkiania mobilis; assembly: GCA_004346645.1. Taxonomy (GTDB): domain Bacteria; phylum Pseudomonadota; class Gammaproteobacteria; order Burkholderiales; family Chromobacteriaceae; genus Gulbenkiania; species Gulbenkiania mobilis. The sequence goes on along the minus strand of SMDA01000003.1, from coordinate 171,675 downwards.
TGCCTGCGGGCGCCACGCTGATCTACTCGGCCCACGGTGTGCCCCAGTCGGTGCGCCACGAGGCCGAGTCGCGCGGCTTGCGTGTGTTCGACGCCACCTGTCCGCTGGTGACCAAGGTGCATGTGGAAGTGAAGCGGATGCATAAGGCTGGCATGGAGATCATCATGATCGGCCACGCCGGGCATCCCGAAACCGAAGGCACGATGGGCCAGGTGTCGGACCGCATGTATCTGGTGCAGAACGTGGAGGAGGCCGAGGCCCTGCAGGTGAGCAACCCGGAGGCATTGGCTTACGTCAGCCAGACCACGCTGTCGGTGGACGAGACCCAAGACATCATTGCCGTGCTGCGCCGCCGCTTTCCGCAGATTGCCAGCCCCAAGAAGGACGACATCTGCTACGCGACACAGAACCGGCAGGATGCGGTGAAGACCTTGGCCGAAGCCTGTGACCTGGTGATCGTGGTCGGCTCACCCAACAGTTCCAATTCCAATCGCTTGCGCGAAGTGGCGGCCCTGCGCGGCGTTGAGGCCTACATGATCGACAACGCCAGCCAACTGGACCCGGCCTGGCTGCAGGATCGCAGACAGATCGGCGTGACGGCCGGCGCCAGTGCCCCCGAGGTCCTGGTGCAAGCGGTGATCGAGGCCATCCGCAACTATGGCGGTGCCACGGTGACCGAGCTGCCCGGTGTGGAAGAAACCACCTCCTTCGCCTTGCCGCCTGCGCTGCGGCAACCGGCCTGAGGACAGGCAACTTCGTTAAAAACCCCGCTTCGGCGGGGTTTTTAACGGGCGATGTCAGCGGCTGCCTTCTGCCAGCTCCGCCTGTTGACGCCATTCGCCAAAGCCCTGACCGGTATGCTGACGGTAGAGGGTGTCGAAACGGCCACTGCGCCGCATCGCACGCAGCACCCGGCTGAGCCGTGGCGCCAGTGCTGCGTGCGGCCGGGCCAAGGCAGCATACAGGGGCTGCGCATTCACCAGCGGGCGTAGTGCGCGCAAAGGCAGGCCGAGGGCGCGGTTGCGTGTTTCGAAGTCCACCAGGTCCAGGAACACCACGTCTACCCGCCGGTTTTCCAGCTGCCGGTAAGCCTGCACCGGTGAGAAGGTCATGCGCGCCCGTGGAGCAATGAAACGGGCAAGGGCCTCCGGATACACGTACCCTTCCACGGTACCAACCAGGCTGCTGCGGAAGGTTTCCAGCCCGGTGAAGCGTTGCCAAGGGGCGTCACGGTGCACGATAGCCGCAAGGAGCCAGTATTCGGTGGGTTCGCGGGTGGTCGGCAGGTCCGGCAGCTCATTGGCCAGCACGAAGAGCTTCATGTCCATCGTACCCAGCCGTACCTCCTCCGAGCAGCGGTTGTACGAAATCGGCAGAAACTCCACCGTGTGGATGCCCAAGTTGGCCAGTGCCTCGCGATAAATGTCCACGCTGGGTCCGGTGACGCTGGTGCCCGCCACAAAGGCATGGGGAGGCCAGTCTTCCAGGCAGATGCGGAAGGGGCGGCTCCAGGCGTGCACGGGAGACAGCAGGCAAAGGATAAACAGCCAGGCAGCCAGGCGGTAGCAGCTGGACGGGTTCATGCAGTCGGTCAGGGGGCGTTTGGGGAGGACAGCTTACTCGAATCATGACAGAGGGGTTGAAAAAAGCGTTTCCGCCCCGATGTCAGCCGTCGTTCCTGTTAACCCTAAACAACAGACCCGACCATGAGCGTACAGAAAGAAACCCTGGGCTTTCAGACCGAAGTCAAACAGCTTCTGCACCTGATGATCCACTCCTTGTACTCCAACAAGGAGATCTTCCTTCGGGAACTCATCTCCAATGCTTCCGATGCCGCCGACAAGCTGCGCTTTGAAGGGTTGGCCCACCCGGAACTGTTCGAGGACGATCCGGAACTACGCATCCGCATCACCTTTGACAAGGACGCGCGCACCATCACTCTCTGCGACAACGGCATCGGCATGAGCCGTGACGAGGTGATTGCCAACATCGGCACCATCGCCAAATCCGGCACCAAAGCCTTCTTCGAGCAGCTTTCTGGCGATGCCAAGAAAGACGCCAACCTGATCGGCCAGTTCGGTGTGGGCTTCTATTCCGCATTCATCGTCGCGGACACCGTGACACTGACCACACGCCGTGCCGGCCAGCCGGCCAGCCAGGGCGTGCGCTGGACCTCGAAGGGGGAAGGTGAGTACACGCTGGAGACGGTAGAGCGCGCCCAGCGGGGTACCGAGATCGTCCTGCACCTCAAGGAGGGCGAGGACGAACTGCTGAACGATTGGACGCTCAAGCGCATCGTGCGCACCTACTCGGACCACATCTCGATCCCGATCGAGATGAAGAAGGGCAACAGCTACGGCGAGGACGGCGAGGTCATCGTCAGCGACGAGTTCGAGGCCGTCAACGAAGCTTCTGCCCTGTGGACGCGTAGCAAGAACGAAATCACCGAAGAGCAGTACAAGGAATTCTACAAGCACGTCGCTCACGACTTTTCCGACCCGCTGGCCTGGAGCCATGCCCGGGTGGAAGGCCGCCAGGAGTACACCGAGCTGCTGTACATCCCGTCGCGCGCACCGTTCGACCTGTGGGACCGCGAGCGCAAACAGGGCGTGAAGCTGTATGTGCGCCGCGTCTTCATCATGGAGGACAGCCACAAGCTGATGCCACAGTACCTACGCTTTGTGCGTGGCGTGATCGACAGCAACGACCTGCCGCTGAACGTGTCGCGCGAGATCCTGCAGGCGTCGAAGGACATCGACGCCATCCGTTCGGGCTGCGTCAAGAAGGTGCTGGGTCTGCTGGAGGATCTGGCGGAGAACGACAAGACCAAGTACGCCGACTTCTGGCAGGAGTTCGGCCAAGTGCTGAAGGAAGGCGTTGGCGAGGATTTCGCAAACAAGGAACGCATTGCCAAGCTGCTGCGCTTCGTGTCTACCGTCTCCGAGTCCGATGTGCCCGAGATCTCGCTGAGCGACTACATCGGCCGCATGAAGGATGGACAGGACAAAATCTATTACATCACCGCCGACACGCTCTCGGCCGCACGCAACAGTCCGCATCTGGAAGTGTTCAAGAAAAAGGGTGTGGAAGTACTGCTGCTGACCGATCGTGTGGACGAATGGGTGGTAGGCTCGCTCACCGAGTTCGACGGCAAGAAGCTGCAGTCGGTGGCCAAGGGCGCGCTCGATCTGGGAGCGCTGGAAGACGAAGCCGACAAGGCAGCGCAGAAGCAGGTGGAAGAGGCCGCCAAACCGGTGGTGGAATTGGTGCAGAAGGCGCTGGGTGAGCGGGTGGAAGCCGTGCGCGCCACAGCCCGGCTGACCGACAGCCCGGCCTGCCTGGTGGTGGGCGAGCACGACATGAGTGCGCATCTGGAGCGTCTGCTCAAGCAGGCGGGGCAGCCGGTGCCCGAGGGCACGAAGCCCACGCTGGAAATCAACCCCGAGCATGTGCTGGTGAAACGCCTGGCCGAAGAGCAGGATGAAGCCCGGCGCACTGATCTGGCGCATGTGCTGTACGATCAGGCGCTGTTGGCCGAAGGCGGTAAGCTGGACGACCCGGCCACCTTCGTGAAGCGGATCAACAAGCTGATGCTGGAGCTCTCTGCCTGAGAAGCACTCCGCACCACGACAAAGCGGGCCTTGGGCCCGCTTTTTTCATGTCTGCATTCACAGCAGCACGTCGCCCACCGGACGCGGCGCTTCGGCCAACGGGGCTACCCCCACCAGCTCGCATACCGAGGCTTCGATCGTATAGCACATCGCACCCAGCGCCAGGTCGTTGGGCTCTTCGCCGAAGGGTTCCTCGATTTCCTCTGCAATCGCGTCCAGCGCCAGAAAGGCATAGGCGACGAAACCGGCGATCAACGGCGTCAGCCAGCCGATGCTGCTGGCCAGGCCTAGCGGCAACAACAGGCAATAGCCCATGACGGTACGGTGGATCAGCACCCGGTAAGTGTAGGGAATCGGGGTGTTGGCAATGCGCTCGCAGCCGCCCAGCACCTCCGACAGGGTATTGAGTGTGAGGTTGAGCGATTGTAGCTGCAGGTCGGTGATTGCTCCTTGACGCCAGAGTGCGGCCACCTCGTGTCCGAGGAACAGCAATACCGCTGAAGGCTTGAAATGTGCACTGCCGATGCCGGCCATCGCCTCGGGCGGCAGACGCTGCACAAGGTCGGCCGAAGCATCGCTGCCGCGCAGCTGGTGCTTGAGAGCCAGGGAAAAAGCCGCTACGCCGCGTGCGATCCGCGTGCGCGCTTCGGCGTACTCCGGACTGGGGGCGAAACTTGCCACCTCCCGTACCAGGGAACGGGAAAAGATCACCAGCGTGCCCCAGAGCTTCCGGGCTTCCCAAAAGCGGTCGTAGCTGGCGGTGTTGCGAAAGCCGAGAAAGATGGCAAGGGCTACCCCCATCAGGGTGAAGGGGGGAATGCCAAGCGCGGAGCCGGCATGTTCGGCCAACCACCAAGGGCTGCACAGGACGCTGATCACCGACACCAGCAGTACCCACAGCAGTCGCCACCCCAGGCGTTGCAGTACCGAGCCTCGCCAAGTGAAGAGCAGGTGCAGCCAGTGGTGATGAGAGCGGACGATCATGGCGGGAAACCGGGCAAAGAAGCCGATGATACCAGCGTTTGTATTCGCTCCGGACAGGCCCCGGGCTTGCTTGTGGCTTCGGGAAGGCTTGTGATGGGAGGTTCCTTATGCCACGACGACGTCACACACTGCTTGGGCGGCTGGTGCTCTATCTGGGTTGGATGGGGGTGGGGCTGCTGGCCGCCTGTCAGGTGCGGGCGAGCCCGCGGGTGTTTTATCTGCCGCCAGCGACCCTCCAGTCTGGGTGCGGATGCAGCTTTCACGTACCGGCGCAGGCCGGTGCGAGGGGCCAGGCCGTGCTGCAGTGGCTGCAGGGACAGCCTGCCCTGATGCGCATCGACCAGCGCTTGGTCCGGCTGCAGCCCTTGCCGGCCCAGGGGGTCCCCGAGGTGGACCAAGCTCCGGGCACCAAGCGAACCTATACCCTGACCGCTCCCGGCATCCGGGTAACGGCGGACTGTACCGCCTTGCAAAGCTGCGCCGGCGGGGCTCCGGGCTGCGAAGCAGCCAGCTACCGGGTGCGACTTTCCGTGGTCAGCGCTCAGGGGAGGCGTGTTCTGCCTGCATGGGGCTCTTGCGGCTGCTAGTACCTGGTGAGGGGCGTGCGCAGGCAAGAAAAAGCCGGCCTGCGCCGGCGGGGAGGGGGCTGTGCCTTGTTTCTTCAGCGAGGGGGAAGGGTATCGAGAAAACTTGGGCGGGCGGCCAAGCGTTCGGACAGAGCCTCGAGATTGGGATAGCTGGTGCGCCATTCGACGTCGGGGAAGCGAAAATCCAGGTAGCCCAGGCAGCACCCCACTGCGATGTCAGCCAGGCTGTAGCTGTCGTTGTTGCACCAGGTGCGTTCGCCCAAGTCGCCGGACATGGCTGCGAGCGCACGGTTGATCTTGGTGTACTGGCGGTCGATCCAGTCCGGGTCCTGCTTCCCTTCGGGGCGCTTGCGTTCCAAGAAGACGGCCACAGCGGCGTCACACAGGCCATCGGCCAGTGCTTCCCAGCGGCGGGTCGCAATGAGTGGCCGGTTTTCCTGCGGCAGAAGGCGGGACACCGGGGAGATGTTGTCCAGGTACTCGACGATCACGCGCGAGTCGAACAGCGTGCTGCCATCATCCAGAACCAGCACGGGCACCTTGCCCAGCGGATTGTAGTCGGGCACGTGGGTGTCGGCGTTCCAGGGAATGTCTTCTTCCAGCGGGCAGTCGATCTTCTTTTCGGCCAGCACGATGCGCACCTTGCGGGCGTAGGGGCTGGTAAGGGAGGCGATCAGTTTCATGGCTGGTCTTGATCTCGGGAGGGCCACACGGTTCCGGCCCGGGTTGGGGATGCAGCCGTTACTTTACCGCACCGCCACCGGGGCCGGGTAGTCGGCAATCAGCGCAGCTCGGCCTTGCCGTTGACCTGCAGCTGGATGAGGCTGCGTCCCGGCTGCCACTCAGGGGCGGCCACATCGGCCGCAGCACTCTCCATCCGCGCCTTGGCCTGCATCATCATCGGGCGCACCATCGGGGGCGCACTCTGGCCCACCTCCAGCGATTTCAGGCTGACCGTGCTGCGCCCCACTGCCCGCGCGGTGGTTTGCGCCTGGGCCTGCAGGGCCGCGATGGCTTCGGGCAGAAGCTGGTTCTCGGTGGCGCGGCGGGCTTCATCCGATACGCTGAACTGTACACCCTCGAGCAGCATGCGCTTTTGCAGGCGCGCTACCAGCTCGGTGGTGGGCGTCAGCTCACGGCTCTTGAGCATCAGCTCGGCACGGCCGGTCCATCCTTGGATGCGGCCGTTCTTGTCGTATTCGGGCCAGGTGCTGTAGCTGCCGCTGCTGGCCGTGACCGCGGGGAACTGGCGGGCTTCGGCCAACCCTTCCTTCAGTTGCTGGTTGAGGCGGTTGGCCAGCTGGGCCGGGCTGGCCTGCCGCTCCTGCACATAAAGGGTGGCACTGATCTGGTCGTTGGCCACTTCGCGTTGTGCACTGGCTGAGAGGGTCAGTTCGATCGGGTCAGCGGCCAGCGCGCCGGCGGAGGTCAGCGCCAGGGCGGTGGAGAGGGCAAGCAGGGGGAGCCGGAGATGCATGGTTATTGTCCTTTCTGGTGGGACGGGCCTGCCGTCTGCAGGCGGGCCCAGGCATAGGACCGTGCCTAGGGGTAGACGGTTCCACACGGTCGACGTGGCTATTGTGCGGCAAGCGACCGCGCGGCAGCCAGCGCGCGCGTCCAGACGCGGCCTGCCTGATCGGCGGTCAGCCCAGCAGTAGGGCGTCGTCGTCCAGTTGCTCCCCGCGTGTGCGCTCGAACAGGTGCAGCAGGTCCGGTACATCCAGGCGCGCCCGCTCCTCGCCGGCCACGTCCAGTACCACCCGACCCTGATGCAGCATAACCGTGCGGTCGCCATGATCCAGCGCTTGGCGCATGGAATGGGTGACCATCAGCGCCGTCAGGCCATTCTCGCGGACGATGGTGTCGGTCAGCGCCATGACGAAACTGGCGGTTTTCGGGTCCAGCGCGGCCGTGTGCTCATCCAGCAGCAGCACCTTCGACGGCTGCAGGGAAGCCATCAGCAGGCTCACCGCCTGACGCTGTCCGCCGGACAGCAGGCCCATGCGGTCACCCAGGCGGTTTTCCAGCCCAAGCTTCAGCGTGGCCAGCCGGTCTCGGAACAGAGCCCGGTCGGAGGGGCGCACTGCCCGCCCGAGGCCACGCCGCTGGCCGCGCTGCAAGGCCAGTGCCAGGTTTTCCTCGATCGTCAGGCCTTCGCAGGTGCCCGCCAACGGGTCCTGGAAGACTCGGGCGACGCTGCCGGCGCGCTGCCAGGCATTGAGCCGGGTCACGTCCGCACCGTCGATGAACAGCCTGCCGCTGTCGGGAGTGATGTCGCCGCTGATGGCGTTGAGGAAGGTCGACTTGCCGGCACCGTTGCTGCCGATGACGGTGACGAACTGGCCGTTCTCCAGCGTGAGCGACAATCCGCGCAGCACCGGGTTCTCCAGCGGCGTGCCACGGTTGAAGGTCTTGAAGAGGTTGTCTGCGCGGATCATGATGCGGTCCTCTTGCCAGAACGCAGTGAACGTTTCAGGCGAGGCAGCACCAGTGCCAGGCCTACCAGTAGGGCGGTGACCAGGTTGAGGTCCTGCGCCTGCAGCCCCAGAAAGTCGGCATTGAGTGCCAGGGCGATCAGCAGACGGTACAGCAGTGCGCCCAGCACCGTGCCCAGCGTGATCAGCCACAGGCTGCCAGCGGGCAAGAGGGTTTCGCCGATGATGACGGCGGCCAGGCCTACAACGATGGTGCCGATGCCCATCGAAACGTCGGCACCGCCTTGGGTTTGTACATAGAGTGCACCCGCAACGGCAATCAGCGCGTTGGAAAGAGCCATGCCCAGCAAGGTCATCCGGTCAGTCGAGATGCCCTGTGCTCGCGCCATGCGGGCATTGGCGCCGGTGGCACGCATCGACAGCCCGGCCTGCGAGGCGAAGAACGCATCCAGTGCCAGCTTGGCCACCACCACCACCGTGGCGAGCAGTGCTGGCTGCATCAGCCAGGCATTAGCGCCATCCGCATCAATCAGCGGGGCGAACACCGTGGGCGAGCCGATCAGGGGCACGTTCGGGGCGCCCATGATCCGCAGGTTGATCGAGTAGAGGGCAATCATCACCAGAATGCTTGCCAAAAGCTGCAGGATGCCCAGCCGGACATGCAGCCAGGCCGTCAGCCAGCCGGCACAGGCGCCGGCCGCGGCAGCCACGGCGCAGGCCAGCCAAGGGTCATGCCCGCCAGCGATGAGGGTGGCGGCCACCGCACCGCCCAGCGGGAAGCTGCCGTCTGCGGTCAGGTCGGGGAAGTTCAGGATGCGGAAGGAAATCAGCACGCCCAGCGCAACCAGCGCAAAGATGAGCCCGATCTCCATCGCGCCCATGAAGGCGATCAGGGTCATGTCGGTCTTTCAAATGAAGCGGCCGGACCCGCAGTCCGGCCATGTCGCGAGGTTCGGCCAACCTGTTTACTTGATGGTTTCCTTGGCTTCCTTCTGCAGCGCTGCCGACAGCGGCACGCCTTGCTTCTGGGCAGCGGCAGGGTTGACTACCAGGGACAGCGCTTCGCCCGTCTGCGGTGCGATCGTGCCCGGCTTCTCGCCCTTGAGGATGCGGACCACGATCCGGCCGGCCTGGCGCCCCATGTCGTAATAGTTCATGCCCAGGGCCGCGATGGCGCCGCGCTTGACCGAGTCGGTGTCGGCGGCCACCAGCGGAATCCGGTTCTGGTTGGCTACGGCCACCAGCGATTCATAGGTGGAGACCACGTTGTTGTCAGTGCTGGTGTAGATGGCGTCCACCTTGCCTACCAGATTCTTGGCGGCCGGGGCCACGTCCACGGTACGCGGTGCGGGGGCCTCCACCAGCGTCATGCCCTGTTGCGTCAGGGCAGTCTTCATTTCCTTCATTACCGTCACCGAGTTGATCTCACCCGGGCTGTAGATCATGCCGATGCGCTTGGCCGAAGGCTTCACCTTCCGGATCAGCTCGATCTGGGGTGCCAAGGGCAGCCGGTCTGATACACCGGTCACGTTGGTGCCGCTGGCTTTCCAGCTGGGCACGAGCTTGGCTGCCACCGGGTCGGTCACGGCGGTGAACACCACCGGGATGCTGCGTGTGGCGGCCACGACGGCCTGCGCGCTGGGCGTTGCGATCGCCACGATGGCATCGGGTGCGTCACCCACGAACTTGCGGGCGATCTGCGCCGCGGTGGCCGGATTGCCCTGTGCGCTCTGGAACTGGTACTTCACCTGTTTGCCCGGTTCAAAGCCGCTGCTCTTCAGCTCGTCCTCCACCCCCTTGCGCACCGCGTCCAGCGCAGGATGCTCGACGATGGCGGTCACCGCCACGGACTTCATGTCGGCTGCGAGGGCGGGAGTGAGAAGGGCGGCCAGCGTTGCGGCCAGAAGGGTACGGGAAGTCTGCTTGATCATCGTTGAGCCTCGGACGAAAAAAGGGCGGCATGCTGCCAAATGGGTGGTTTGCGCAATATTATTCCATTGGATAAAGAATTTCTTCCGTAATTAAGCAATAAAATTCCAATAAAAAAATTTTGGAGACAAAATATTCTAATTATTCCAGCTGAAAATATAAAAGGCGGCCCGAATCGGGGCCGCCTTGGTGCAAGCTGGCAAATTTTCGCTCAGTCGATGTAGTCGTAGCCGGGCAGGGTCAGGAACTCCACGAACTCATCCGACGTGGTCAACTCGTCGAACATGCGCGAGGCATCTTCATACTGCTTGGTCCAGCGGTTACCGTACTCTGCACGCAGCTTGGTCACCTCGTCCGCTGTCAGGGCGCGGAACAGCTCTACCGTCACCTTGCGTCCGTCTTCGAGCACGCCCTTGGGCGAGCGGATCCACTGCCAGATCTGCGAGCGCGAGATTTCCGCCGTGGCGGCATCTTCCATCAGGTTGTGGATCGGGACGCAGCCGTTACCGGAAATCCACGCGCCCAGGTACTGGATGCCCACATTGATGTTCATGCGCAGGCCGGCTTCGGTGATGGGGGCCTCGGGCTGGAAATTCAGCAGGTCGGCAGCACTGACCACCACGTCATCACGCTGCTTTTCAATCTGGTTGGGGGCGTCGCCCAGTACCGCGGTGAATGCCTCGTTGGCGATCGGCACCAAGCCCGGGTGTGCTACCCAGCCGCCATCGTACCCGTCAGTAGCATCACGCTCCTTGTCGGCGCGTACACCGCCCAGGGCCTTTTCATTGGCGGCCGGGTCGTTCTTGATCGGGATCAGCGCGGCCATACCGCCAATGGCGGGGGCATTGCGCTTGTGGCAAGTCTTCAGCAGCAGCAGCGCGTAAGCGCGCATGAAAGGGACGGTCATGGTGATGCGGGCACGGTCGGCCAGGCAGAAATCGCGGTTCTGCTTGAACTTCTTGATGCAGCTGAAGATGTAGTCCCAGCGGCCAGCGTTGAGGCCGGAGCTGTGCTCGCGCAGTTCGTACAGGATCTCGTCCATCTCGAAGGCTGCCAGGATGGTCTCGATCAGTACGGTGGCCTTGATCGTGCCCTGCGGGATGTTCAGCGCCTTCTGCGCAAACACGAACACATCGTTCCACAGCCGTGCTTCCAGATGGCTTTCCATCTTTGGCAGGTAGTAATAGGTGGCACTGCCGTTCTCAACCAGATAGTGGATGTTGTGGAAGAAAGACAGGCCGAAGTCGAACAGCGCGCCGGAAACGATCTGGCCATCCACCTTCATGTGCTTTTCCATCAAGTGCCAGCCACGCGGGCGCAGGATCAGGGTAGCGATGGTGTCGTTGAGGCGGTACTGCTTGCCTTCCGGGCTGGCGAAGCTAATGGTCTTGCGGTAGGCGTCGCGCACGTTGATCTGGCCGGCTACCTGGTTTTCCCAGCTCGGGCAGTTGGAGTCCTCGAAGTCGGCCATGAAGCTCTTGGCGCCCGAGTTTAGGGCGTTGATCATCATCTTGCGATCCACTGGGCCGGTGATTTCCACCCGGCGGTCCAGCAAGTCCTGGGGCAGGGGCGAAATCTTCCAGTCACCGCTGCGGACGGTAGCGGTTTCGGGCAGGAAATCCGGCAGGCGGCCGGCATCCAGTTCGGCCTGACGCGCCACGCGCGCCTCCATGCGCTCCCGGCGACGGTTTTCAAACTCGCGGTGCAGGCTGGCCACGAAGGCGAGGGCGTCATGGGTGAGGATGGCTTCGAATTCGGGGTTGACCGGCGCGAGGATTTCCACGCCTTGCGGAAGCTTGAGGGCCATGGTGCGTTTCTCCAGTGTTGAGGTGTGATGCAGGCAGTTTAAGTATGTTTTAGTTAATGAAAAACGCCTAAAATCGCATATCAATTTTTACTTTCAAGTATCTAATGGACGCCTTCAAGCAGCTGGAAACCTTCGTGGCCGTGGTGACGCTGGGCAGCCTCTCGGCGGCGGCCCGGCAGGAGGGCGTGGTGCCGGCGGTGATCGGCCGCCGTCTGGACGCGCTGGAAGAACGCCTAGGCGCGCGCCTTCTAGTCCGCACCACGCGCAGCGTCACGTTGACCCAGGAGGGTAGCGCTTTCTTCGAGGACAGCCAGCGCATTCTCAGCGAGCTGGCCGAGGCCGAGGCTGCGGTCGCTTCGGGCAGCGGGCGGGCACGCGGTCATCTGCGACTCTCTGCCCCCGCAGGCTTCGGGCGGCGTCATGTGGCCCCGCATCTGGCAGCCTTCCAGCAACAGCATCCGGACATCCGCATCACCCTGGATTTGTCGGACCGGCTGGTGGACCTCGCACGCGACCGCATCGACTGCGCCATCCGCATCAGCGATCTTGCCGATTCCTCGCTGGTGGCGGTGCGTCTCGCGGAAAACCGGCGGGTGGTGGTGGCGTCGCCGGCCTATCTGGCGCGGCATGGTATTCCGCATTCTCTCGAGGATCTGCAGCATCATGCCTGCCTGTCACTGGGCGAAAGCCAGAGCCGCGGCTGGACCTTCCGCGTCGATGGGGAACTCGTCAACCTCAAGGTGTCGGGCATGCTGGAGTGCAATGACGGTGCGGTCCTGCACGACTGGGCCCTGCAGGGGCTGGGGCTGGCGTGGCGTTCGCTTTGGGAGGTAAAGGACGATCTCTCCGACGGCCGGCTGGTGACGGTGCTGGATGCGTATTCGGCTGCTGATTATCCCGTCTACGCGGTGGTGCCGCAGCGGCGCTTCCTGCCGGTTCGGGTACGCCGCTTCATCGATCATTTGCGCGCGGTGTATGCCAGCCCAGGTTACTGGGATTGACAGGGTTGGCCGAAGGCCCCATGCCATGCAGGCTTTTTGGGGGCGTGCATCCTTTTTTGACTGATCTGCCTCAAGAGAACGGGCGTTACGCAGTGCAGCGCTTGAGGTATCATGCCGGCCTTCTGCGGCAGCCAGGGCTCGAACCCGGCGCACGCTGGAACAGTCGACAAAACATTCCCACCGCAAAGCGATGCCCGCCTTGTGCGGGCATTGGCTTTTCGACCGGGACAAGACAGGGACACGGACCTAATGAGTTTGCTACGCAAGAAAAGCGTGCAGGGCATGTTGGAATTTGCCCGCATGTCGCACGGCCTGCGCAAGGAGCTGAGCGCATTCGACCTGACCATGCTCGGCATCGGTGCCATCATCGGCACCGGCATCTTCGTTCTGACCGGCACCGGTGCCACGGTGGCGGGCCCCGGGCTGGTACTTTCCTTCATCATCGGCGCCATGGCCTGCGGCTTTGCCGCACTCTGCTATGCGGAATTTGCCGCGATGTTGCCGATCTCCGGCTCCACCTACACCTATGCCTACGCCACTCTGGGCGAGCTGGTGGCCTGGATCATCGGCTGGGACCTGATGCTGGAATACCTGCTGGCCTCCTCGGCGGTGTCGGTGGGCTGGTCCGGCTATTTCCAGAGCCTACTGGCAGGCTTCGGCCTGCACCTGCCTGATGCGCTGACGGCTGCGGCCGGTGCGCGTCCAGGCGTGGAGACCGTCTTCAATCTCCCGGCTTTCGTAGTGGCCCTGCTCATCACTACGCTTCTGGCCTTCGGCATTCGCGAATCCAAGCGCGTGAACAACTTCGTCGTTTTCATCAAAGTGGCGGTCGTGGTCCTGTTCATCGCTGTGGCGGTATGGCACGTGAAGCCGGTCAACTGGAGCCCTGCACTGCCGTACGGCATGAGCGGCGTCTTTCATGGCGCGGCCATCGTGTTCTTCAGCTTCCTGGGGTTCGACGCCGTGACCTGCGCCGCCGAGGAGGTCAAGAATCCCGAGAAGGACATCCCTCGCGGCGTAATCTGGTCGCTGGCGATCTGCTCGCTCTTGTACGTGGTGGTCTCGGCCATCATGACCGGCATCGTGCCGTACATGGACTTCAAAGGTATCGACCATCCCGTTTCGCTGGCCCTGCAGGTAGCCAAGCTCGACTGGTTTGCGGGCTTTGTGGACCTGGGCGCTATCCTGGGCATGCTGACGGTGATACTGGTGATGACCTACGGCCAGACCCGTATCCTGTTCGCCATGTCGCGTGACGGTCTCCTGCCCAAGTTGTTCTCCGAAGTACATCCCAAGTATGGTACGCCCTACAAGGCCACCTGGCTCATTGGCACACTCATCGCCCTGATCGCCGGTTTCGTGCCGCTGGGCACCCTGGCCGAGCTCGTCAATATCGGTACGCTGGCCGCTTTCAGCCTGATCGCCGCAGCCATCATCATCCTGCGCCGGCGCGAGCCCGACCTGCCGCGCAAGTTTCATTGTCCGGCGGTACCCGTGGTGCCGGCACTGGCCATCGTGTTCTGCGTCTTCCTGATGACGCAGCTCTCCGCCCTGACCTGGCTGTGCTTCGTCGTATGGCTGCTGATCGGCCTGGTCGTTTACTTCGGGTACTCGCGCAAGCGCTCACACCTGCACAAGGCCTGAGCCTTCCTCAAAAGCCGGGCGATGCCCGGCTTTTTTGCGATCGTTGTCTGTCCCTCATGTCTGGGCGGCTTGCCCGCGCCGCCTGTCGCAAGCGTTGCCCGCTGTCCTATCTCCCTTGGGGACCCACAGGGATATCGCCACGCGGCCAGAAGGTATCGACGGCTCGAGCAGGCTCTCTCCCTAGGCAGGCCGTTTTGTGGGTCTCTTTAGCTGGCACCTCCCGCCGTGCCCGCCTCGTAGGGCTCTCCAGCGCTCTAGTGTCGGCAGCTTGCCCGGGTACATACTCCGGGGCCAGATTTACGGCAGGGAGCGGGGCCGAAGAAGGCGAAGGGCGCCCGGCAGCCAAGCCAGCCTGTGCGTTCAGGAATACCCGCCTTCGCCCACTTTCTCGCGCCAGTGTCGACAGAACAGTCCAACCCGGGAGCGGTGCCATCTGCAAGGCAGTTGGGGGGGGCTATTCAGGGTTGTATGGTGGTAGACAAGATTTATCCAGCCAGGCCGGCAGAGGGGCCTGACTGCTTGCCGGCGGGGCAAAGGTTGGCCGAAACGGACGGCTCCACAATGAAAAACCCCCGCCGAGGCGGGGGCCAGATGCAGACGGCAGGGTCGAATTGCCGTTTGATTGCAAGGCTTAATGGAACTGTTCTTCTTCGGTGGAACCGGTCAATGCGGTCACCGAGGATTTGCCACCCTGGATCACCGTGGTGATGTCGTCAAAGTAGCCCGTACCCACTTCCTGCTGGTGCGACACGAAGGTGTAGCCACGCTCGCGGGCGGCGAATTCCGGCTCCTGCACCTTCTCCACGTAGGCGGACATGCCGCGTGCCACGTAATCTTGTGCCAGATCGAACATGTTGTACCACATGTTGTGAATGCCGGCCAAGGTGATGAACTGGTACTTGTAGCCCATTGCACCCAGTTCGCGCTGGAACTTGGCGATGGTGGCATCGTCCAGGTTCTTCTTCCAGTTGAAGGACGGCGAACAGTTGTAGGCCAGCAGCTTGCCCGGGTGTTTGGCATGCACGGCTTCTGCAA
This sequence comes from Gulbenkiania mobilis, assembly GCA_004346645.1. Taxonomy (GTDB): domain Bacteria; phylum Pseudomonadota; class Gammaproteobacteria; order Burkholderiales; family Chromobacteriaceae; genus Gulbenkiania; species Gulbenkiania mobilis. The sequence continues at coordinate 156,642 of SMDA01000003.1, read as the reverse complement.
ATTTCTTGGCAAACTCCAGATCCGGCGTGCCAGTCTCGCACCAAACGAGGTCGGCGTATTCGGCATAAGCCACAGCGCGGCTGATGGCCTGCTCCAGACCTTTCTTGGTCTTGTAGAAGCCTTCGGCAGTGCGCTCCCCGGTGAGGAAGGGGCGGTCACGCTCGTCGCAGTCACTGGTTAGCAGGTCGGCCGCTTCGGCATCGGTACGAGCGATCACCAGGGTCGGCACGCCGTAGACGTCGGCCGCCATGCGTGCGGCGATCAGCTTCTGTACGGCTTCCTGCGTCGGAACCAGCACCTTGCCGCCCATGTGACCACACTTCTTCACGGAAGCGAGCTGGTCTTCGAAGTGCACGCCCGAGGCACCGGCGCGGATCATGGCCTTCATCAGCTCGTAGGCGTTCAGCACGCCGCCGAAACCGGCTTCGGCATCGGCCACGATGGGGGCGAAGTAGTCGGTGAAGCCAGCGTCACCCTGCTCGATGCCCTTGGAATGCTGGATTTCGTCTGCGCGGGTAAAGGCATTGTTGATGCGCTCCACCACCTTCGGCACCGAGTCCACCGGATACAGCGACTGGTCCGGGTACATGGCCGAGTATTCGTTGTTGTCGGCGGCTACCTGCCAGCCCGACAGATAGATGGCCTTGATACCGGCCTTCACCTGCTGCATTGCCTGGCCGCCGGTCAGTGCGCCCAGACAGTTGATGTACGGCTCGTTGTTGACGAGGTTCCACAGCTTTTCGGCACCACGACGGGCGAGGGTGTATTCAACCTGGACCGAGCCGCGCAGGCGCTCCACGTCGGCCGCGGTATAGCCGCGCTTGATGCCCTTCCAGCGCGGATTCTCGTCCCAGTCTTTCTGAATAGCAGCGATGCGTTGTTCGCGAGTAGTCATGCTGTAACCCTTCTCGATATGTTTCTCTATCGGTGCCGGAAACCGGCGCTCTGCCTTGATCTCGACCGCCTGCTTTAGCGGGGTCTTTCTTGTCTGGCGACGGGGTGGACGTCGCCGTCCCTGTGGCGTGCCCGAACGGCTCGGATGGAGCCCGGACGGGGCTTGCCGGGGGTGGGTGTAGGGGCATTTAAGCATAAAAAATTTGACTTGTGTGCGGTGCAACACACAAAAAAACTTGCTTTTTCGCAAGCTTACAGGGCCGTTGCCAAACGAATAAAAAACGCCAGCGGCGATGATGAATTTGCGAACCTTGCATGATTGCAACCGCACATCTGAACATTGCTCTTGAAATCGCTCCCAAAGCCCCTACCTGTGGTCGGGACTTCGCATATCGCCGAATCCGCCAAAGGGAACCACCATGCAAGATCAAGAACACCAGAATCTGAACCCTGACGTGAACGCGGCCGCGGAAGCCGCTGACGCCGGCGCGCCTGAGGAGGCCCTGGCGCCCGAGGCCCGCATCGCCGCACTGGAAGCCGAACTGGCCGACATGAAGGAGCAGTTCCTGCGCAGCCGCGCGGACCTTGAGAATCAGCGCCGACGTACGCAGGAAGAGGTGGCCGCGGCCCATAAGTACGCGGTGAACAAGCTGGCGCAGGAGCTGCTGCCGGTGAAGGACAGCCTAGAGATGGCGCTGGCTGACCAAAGCGGCCAGTTCGACAACCTGAAGTTCGGTGTGGATCTCACCCTTAAGCAACTGGCTGCCGCCTTCGAGAAGGTGCAGATCCGAGAGATCGCACCGGCCGCCGGTGACCGGCTAGATCCGCACCAGCATCAAGCCATGACGATGGAGCCGTCGGACCTAGAACCCAACACTATCGTGCGGGTAATGCAGAAGGGCTACCTGATCGCCGATCGCGTGCTGCGTCCGGCCATGGTCGTGGTGTCCAAGCCGAAGTCATGAAATCTTGGCCGAAGCCACTTGAAATGAGTGCGGCCGCCAATACTTAAAGCTTCGAAGACTGATTCCCCCAATGGGACAGACACAGAATTCAGGAAAGGAACACGAATGGGCAAAATCATCGGTATCGACCTGGGCACCACCAACTCCTGCGTGGCCGTGGTAGAAGGCGGCAACCCCAAGGTAGTGGAAAACGCCGAAGGCGCACGGACTACGCCGTCGATCATTGCATACATGGAGGATGGCGAGATTCTGGTGGGCGCGCCTGCCAAGCGTCAGGCCGTCACCAACCCGAAGAACACCCTCTATGCGGTCAAGCGTCTGATCGGCCGCCGTTTCGAGGATAAGGAAGTACAGAAGGACATCGACCTGATGCCCTTCGAGATCATCAAGGCCAAGAACGGTGATGCCTGGGTGAAGGTGCGTGACCAAGAGCTGGCACCGCCGCAGATTTCCGCCGAAGTGCTGCGCAAGATGAAGAAGGCTGCCGAGGACTACTTGGGCGAGGAAGTCACCGAAGCGGTGATCACCGTGCCGGCCTACTTTAACGACAGCCAGCGTCAGGCCACCAAGGATGCGGGCCGCATCGCCGGTCTGGAAGTCAAGCGCATCATCAACGAGCCGACCGCGGCCGCGCTGGCATTCGGCCTGGCCAAGCAGGAGGGCGACCGCAAGATCGCGGTCTATGACCTGGGCGGTGGCACCTTCGACATCTCGATCATCGAGATTGCCGATGTGGACGGCGAGCACCAGTTCGAGGTGCTTTCGACCAACGGGGATACCTTCCTTGGCGGCGAGGACTTCGACCAGAGACTGATCGACTACATCGTCACCGAGTTCAAGAAGGAGCAGGGCGTTGACCTCAAGAACGACGTGATGGCCCTGCAGCGCCTGAAGGAAGCCGCCGAGAAGGCCAAGATTGAGCTGTCCTCCGCGACCCAGACCGAGGTGAATCTGCCGTACATCACCATGGATGCCACCGGTCCGAAGCACTTGGCGATGAAGATCACCCGTGCCAAGTTCGAATCGCTGGTGGACGAACTGATCGAGCGCTCCATCGAGCCGTGCCGCGTTGCCCTGAAAGATGCCGGCCTGAAGGTGACCGACATCGACGACGTGATCCTGGTGGGGGGGCAGACCCGTATGCCCAAGGTGCAGGAGGCTGTGAAGGCCTTCTTCGGCAAGGAACCGCGTAAAGACGTGAACCCGGATGAGGCCGTGGCCGTCGGTGCCGCCATCCAGGGTTCGGTGCTCTCGGGGGACCGCAAGGACGTGTTGCTCCTGGACGTGACCCCGCTGTCGCTCGGGATCGAGACGCTCGGCGGCGTGATGACCAAGCTCATCCCGAAGAACACCACTATTCCGACCAAGGCACAGCAAGTGTTCTCTACCGCCGACGACAACCAGACGGCCGTGACCATCCACGTGCTGCAGGGCGAGCGGGAGAAGGCTTCGGCCAACAAGTCGCTGGGTCAGTTCAATCTGGGTGACATTCCGCCGGCTCCGCGGGGAGTGCCGCAGATCGAGGTTACCTTCGACATCGACGCCAACGGCATCCTGCATGTGTCGGCGCGTGACAAGGCCAGCGGCAAGGAAGCCAAGATCACCATTCAGGCATCCAGCGGTCTGTCCGAGGATGAAATCCAGCGCATGGTGAAGGATGCCGAGGCCAACGCCGAGGAAGACAAAAAGCTGCACGAGCTGGTCCAGGCCCGCAACCAGGCTGAAAGCTTGATCCACAGCGTCAAGAAATCGCTGGCCGACTTTGGCGACAAGATCGAGGCAGACGAGAAGTCCGCGATCGAGGCTGCCCTGAAGGACGCCGAGGAAGTGGTGCAGGGCGACGACAAGGAAGTGATCGAAGCCAAGACCCAAGCGCTGATGACCGCATCGCACAAGCTGGCCGAAAAGATGTATGCGGCCCAGGGCGGCGAGGCAGCAGCCGGTCAGCCGGGTGCCGAGGCCGGTGCCAATGCCAAGGACGACGGCAACGTAGTCGATGCCGAGTTCGAGGAAGTGAAGGACAAGAAGTAAGCGTCTTGTCCTGAACGTCGGGAGGCACAGGGATACAGCAGGCAGCTGCCTCGCTGGCCTCTGTGCCTTCTGCCGTATTCGCACCAGCCAGAACGATTATGGTCCGCCTGCGAGCGGGCCCGATGGGAACGATCATGTCCAAACGCGATTTTTACGATGTGCTCGGCGTCAATCGCGATGCGTCGGAAGACGACATCAAGAAGGCGTACCGCAAGCTTGCGATGAAGTACCACCCGGACCGTAATCCGGACAGCAAGGAAGCCGAGGGCAAGTTCAAGGAAGTGAAGGAGGCGTACGAGATTCTCTCCGACGCCCAGAAGCGCGCGGCCTACGACCAGTACGGACATGCCGGCGTGGACCCGCAGGCCGGCATGGGCGGCGGCGGAGCAGGCTTCGGCGGTTTCGATTTTGGCGACATCTTCAGCGACATCTTTGGCGGAGGTGGACGGGGTGGACGCTCCAACGTGTACCGTGGCGCAGACCTGCGCTACAACATGGAGATCACCCTGGAAGAAGCCGCACGGGGCTGCGAGAAGCAGATCCGCATCCCCACGCACGAGGCCTGCGATACCTGCCATGGCACCGGCGCCAAGCCGGGCACCCAGCCCAAGACCTGCGCCACCTGCGGTGGTCACGGTCAGGTGCGGATGAGCCAGGGCTTCTTCTCGATTCAGCAGACTTGCCCTACCTGCCACGGCACCGGCAAGCAGATTACCGACCCGTGCAACAAATGCCATGGGGCAGGTCAGATTAAGTCCAACAAGACGTTGAACGTGAAGATCCCGGCTGGGGTGGACGAAGGTGACCGCATCCGTCTGGCAGGTGAAGGCGAGCCGGGTCAGAACGGTGGGCCGGCCGGGGACCTCTATGTGGTCACCCATCTCAAGCAGCACCCGGTGTTCCAGCGCGATGGCATGGACCTGCATTGCGAGATGCCGATCAGTTTTGCCACCGCCGCGCTGGGCGGCGAAGTGGAGATTCCCACGCTGGACGGCGTGGCCAAGGTGAAGATTGCTCCAGAAACCCAAAGCGGCCGGGTATACCGCCTGCGCGGCAAGGGGGTGAAGGCCGTGCGCGGCAACGACTATGGCGACCTGATGTGTCACGTGGTGGTGGAAACCCCGGTCAACCTGAACGAACGCCAGAAGGAGCTATTGCGCGAATTCGACGCCGTGACGCGCAACGATGCCGCCCGTCACAATCCGCGTTCCAAGTCCTTCATGGACAAGCTGAAAGATTTCTTCGGCTAAAGTCCTCTGGTTTTCCTTTCGTGACGGCAGCTTTGGCTGCCGTTTTTCTTGCGCAGCATCAGCGCTGGCACTGCAAGGTCATGCTTGGCATGGCGGGAAGATGACGTTAAGGTTACTGCCTCTTTGCCTACAGGACACTGTATCCGGTAGGCAGAGCGGCAGGGGCTGCCTGACGGGTCCGCCGGCCTAACAAACGAGAAAAGAGAGGAAAACCTGATGAACCAGTGGGTGGATGCCGTAAACGGCATCATCTGGAGCCCGGCACTGATCTACCTGTGCCTGGGTGTGGGCCTGTATTTTTCGCTGCGCACGCGCTTTGCGCAGGTGCGCCATTTCCGTGAAATGATCCGCCTGATGTTCGACGGCAAGAGCGACGAGCACGGTGTGTCTTCCTTCCAGGCCCTGGCCATGACGCTGGCCGGACGGGTGGGCACCGGTAACATCGCCGGTGTGGCCACCGCCATTACCTTCGGCGGCCCCGGAGCCATCTTCTGGATGTGGATGGTGGCCTTCTTGGGGGCCAGTTCTGCGTTCGTGGAGTCGACACTCGGCCAGGTGTACAAGGAAAAGCTGGAGGGTCAGTACCGAGGTGGCCCGGCCTTCTACATCGAGAAGGGACTGGGCATGAAGTGGTATGCCTGGGTGTTCGCGATCGCCACCATCTTTGCCACGGGCGTACTGCTGCCGGGCGTGCAGGCCAATTCCATCGCCTCCGGCCTAGAGAACGCCTTCGGCGTAGCCCCGGCCGTGACGGCCGCTGTGCTGGCGATTCTGCTGGGCTTCATCATCTTCGGGGGCGTGAAGCGCATCGCTTCGTTTGCCGAGATCGTGGTGCCGTTCATGGCGCTGGGCTACATCATCGTGGCCTGCGTCATCATCGCTCTCAACATTCACCAACTGCCTTCGGTGCTGGGGCTGATCTTCAAAAGCGCCTTCGGCATGGATGCGGGCTTCGGCGCAATCCTGGGCCTGGCGATCCAGTGGGGCGTGAAGCGGGGCGTGTACTCCAATGAGGCTGGCCAGGGCACCGGGCCGCACGCTTCCTCGGCCGCTGCGGTATCACATCCGGCCAAGCAGGGCCTGGTGCAGGCCTTCTCGGTCTATGTGGACACGCTGTTCGTGTGTTCGGCCACGGCCTTCATGCTGCTCATCACCGGCCAGTACAACGTGCAGGGGGCCGACGGTAAGGCACTCTACACCGGTATTGCCGGCGTAGCGGCCGGCCCTGGCTACACCCAGACCGCGATGGAGACGATCATGCCGGGCTTCGGTTCCATCTTCGTGGCCGTGGCACTGTTTTTCTTTGCCTTCACCACCATCGTGGCCTACTACTACATCGCCGAGACCAACATCGCCTACATCAACCGCAAGGTGAACCGCCCGTGGCTGACCTTCGTGCTTAAGCTGGCACTGATGGCATCGGTGGTGTACGGCACGGTGAAGACGGCCGAGCTGGCCTGGGGGCTGGGCGACATCGGCGTTGGCCTGATGGCCTGGCTGAACATCGTGGCCATCCTGATGCTGCAAAAGCCGGCACTGGCCTGCCTGCGCGACTATGAGGCCCAGCAGGCCCAGGGGGTGGACCCGGTCTTTCATCCTGAGAAGCTCGGCATCCGCAACGCCGACTACTGGGCCGGGCACCGCTCGGAAGACAACCTTGCGGCCGAGCGTGCGGAAGCAGCCGGCCGTCCGGCACCGCAGCAGCGCTGATACGCGATCTGTTGCCCTACAACGCCCGGCCCCGCCGGGCGTTGTCTATTTCGGGCCTGGCCAAAGCGGGCGTATGATCCGCTTTTGACCTTTTTCAAGGAAGCGTGCACATGGATCTGGTCCACTCCACCTGGTTCTGGGTGCTGATCATGGGGGCGCCCGCTGTGGGCGCCATCGGCACGCTGATCCGGCTGTCACGACGCGAACCGCCCCCCGACCTGCCGCCCGGGGTGAAGCCTCAACCTTACGCCAACGATGACAGCGATAAGGAAGAGGGGGACGACTACGGCCTGCCCCCCGCACCGCGCATTCCGTCGCACCACGATAGCGAGCGACGCTGAATCTACCCGCCCGCCTGCGCGCGGGCCGAACCACAAGCGAGACCGCAATGATTTTTGCCAACCGTTTCTTTCCTGCCACCCGCCTGCGCCGCATGCGCCACGACGACTTCTCGCGCCGCCTGATGCGCGAGAATGTGCTGACTACCAACGATCTGATCTATCCGGTCTTCGTGCTCGAAGGTGACAACCGTGAACAGGCAGTGAACTCCATGCCGGGCGTCACGCGCCAAAGCCTGGACAAGCTGCTCCATACCGCCGAAGAGGCGGTCAAGCTGGGCATTCCGATGCTGTCGCTGTTTCCGGTGATCGAAAGCGGCAAGGACAACTCGGGCGCCGAGGCCTACAACCCGGACGGGCTGGTGCCCCGCACCGTGCGTGCCCTGAAGGAGCGTTTCCCGGAGCTGGGGGTGATGACCGACGGTGCATTGGACCCGTACACCATCCACGGCCAGGACGGCATTCTGGATGCGTCGGGCTACGTGCTGAATGACGAAACCACCGAGGTACTGGTCAAGCAGGCCCTCTGTCATGCCGAGGCCGGTGCAGACGTGTTCGGCCCGTCAGACATGATGGACGGACGCATCGGTGCGATCCGTGAGGCGCTGGAAGAGGAAGGGTTCATCCATACCAAGATCCTTGCCTACAGCGCCAAGTATGCTTCCGCCTTTTACGGGCCCTTCCGTGACGCGGTGGGGTCTTCGGCCAACCTTGGCAAGGCGGACAAGTACACCTACCAGATGGACCCGGCCAACCTTGAGGAAGCTATCCAGGAAGTGGCAATGGACCTGGAGGAGGGCGCAGACATGGTGATGATCAAGCCCGGCATGCCGTATCTGGACGTGATACGGCGGGTGAAAGACACCTTCCGCGTGCCCACTTACGCCTATCAAGTCTCGGGCGAGTACGCCATGCTGAAGGCGGCCTTCCAGAACGGCTGGCTGAACGAGGAGAAGTGCATGATGGAGAGCCTGATCGCGTTCAAGCGTGCCGGAGCGGACGGCATCCTGACCTACTTCGCCCTCGATGCGGCGCGGCTGCTCAGGCGCTGAAGTCCTGGCTGACCGCGCACCAGGCGGCCTCAGGGCCGCCTTTCCGTTTGGCCCTGGGTCTCGGCTTGCCCACAGGGGGGGCAGTCCACGACAGAGGTGCCTCAGCGCCCGCCCTTGCTTGCCGGGTTACGCGGCGTAAAGGTGTGGCAGTGTTGGCCGGTCGCGGACCGTACGTCGTCCATCGGCAGGCGCCGGCTCTTGAAGTCCATGGCCCGACAGCCATAGGGGAAACGGCTGTTATGGGTGATGTAATAGTGGCGGCAGTGGCGGCAGTGTGGAGCGGACACGGTCACGGCAGGAGAGGGCAAAGCCCGATTGTCGCACAGGGGCCCGTGCCGGTTTAAGACAGGCACACCCGCCCCCCGAAAATCGCGCCCAACTGTGCCTGAACAATGACCGGGCACAGGTCTAGAATGGTGACAAAACAATGACGCCCGGCGTCCTGCCGAGGCGGACACGCTGACCACAGGAATCGTCCCATGAACCATACCTACCTTGCACATCTGGAGGCCACGCTGGCCCAGATCCGTGCCGACGGCTTCGAAAAGCCCGAGCGGGTCATCGCCACCCCCCAACGCGCCCATGTCGCGCTGGCCGACGGCAAGAACGTGCTCAACTTCTGCGCCAACAACTATCTCGGTCTGGCCGATGACGCCCGGCTGATCGAAGCGGCCAAGGCCGGTCTGGACGCCTACGGTTTCGGCTGTGCGTCAGTGCGCTTCATCTGCGGCACGCAGACCATTCACAAGTCGCTGGAAGACACCATCTCGCGCTTCCTGGGTACCGACGATACCATTCTCTATTCGAGCTGCTTCGACGCCAATGGCGGCGTGTTCGAAACCCTGCTGGGCGAGGAGGATGCGGTGATTTCCGACGAGCTCAACCATGCCTCGATCATCGATGGCGTGCGCCTGTGCAAGGCCAAGCGCTTCCGTTACCGCAACAACGACATGCATGATCTGGAAGCCCAGCTTCAGGCTGCAGAGGCCGCCGGCGCGCGCTTCAAGCTGATCGTGACCGACGGGGTGTTTTCCATGGACGGCATCATCGCCGACCTCAAGGGCATTTGCGACTTGGCCGAACGCTACGATGCACTGGTAATGGTGGACGACTCGCACGCCGTCGGCTTTATCGGCGCGCAGGGTGCCGGCACGCCGGAGCACTGCGGCGTGTCCGACCGGGTGGACATCTACACCGGCACGCTCGGCAAGGCACTGGGCGGTGCTTCCGGCGGCTATGTGTCGGGGCACAAGCCGATCATCGATCTGCTGCGCCAGCGTTCGCGGCCCTACCTGTTCTCCAATTCGCTGGCCCCCGCCATTGTGGCCGCCAGCCTGCGCGTGTTCGAGATCCTGGCCTCGGAAGAGGGCGCCCGCCTGCGTCATCAGCTGGCCGACAACGCCCGCCGCTTCCGCGAGGGCATGACGGCAGCCGGCTTCACGCTGGTGCCGGGCGAGCATCCAATCATTCCGGTGATGCTGGGCGATGCGCGGCTGGCCGCAGACATGGCGGCCGCCCTGCTGGCCGAAGGCGTGTACGTGATCGGCTTCTCTTATCCAGTGGTGCCCAAGGGCAAGGCCCGCATCCGTACCCAGATGTCTGCGGGCCACACCGCCGAGGACGTGGATGCGGTCATCGCCGCGTTCACCCGCGTCGGGCGCATGCTGGGCGTGCTGCCGGCCTGATCCCTTCTTTTCCTGATTTGGGGTTGGCCGAAGCGTGCTTCGGCCAACCTTCTACCGTCTATGCGGAGAGCTGCATGAAGGCGCTTGCCAAACTCGAACGGGCCGCCGGCCTGACCATGACCGACGTGCCTACCCCGGAAGTCGGCCACAACGACCTACTCATCAAGATCACCAAAACCGCCATCTGCGGTACCGATATCCACATCTGGAACTGGGACGACTGGGCGCAGCAGACCATCCCGGTGCCCATGCACGTCGGCCACGAATATGTCGGTGTGGTGGCCGGCATGGGCTCTGAAGTGCAGGGGTTCAGAATCGGCCAACGCGTCTCCGGCGAAGGCCACATCACCTGTGGCTACTGCCGCAACTGCCGCGCCGGCCGGCGGCATCTGTGCCGCAATACGGTTGGTGTGGGGGTCAACCGCCCCGGTGCGTTCGCCGAGTATCTGGTGATCCCCGCGTTCAATGCCTTCCCGATTCCGGATGACATCTCTGACGACCTGGCATCCATCTTCGACCCCTTCGGCAATGCGGTGCATACCGCACTGAGCTTCAACCTGGTAGGCGAGGACGTGCTGATCACTGGCGCCGGCCCCATTGGCATCATGGCCGTGGCCATTGCCAAGCACGTGGGCGCGCGGCACATCGTCATCACCGATGTGAACGATTATCGCCTTGAGCTGGCTCGCAAGATGGGCGCCAGCCGTGCGGTGAACGTGGCGCGCGAGGATCTGCGACAGGTGATGGGCGAGCTGCACATGTGCGAAGGCTTCGATGTCGGCCTGGAAATGTCCGGCAACCCCCAGGCGTTCCGCCAGATGCTGGACGTGATGAACCACGGCGGCAAGGTGGCACTGCTGGGCATCCCGCCCAAGGACACCAGCATCGACTGGAACCACGTCATCTTCAAGGGTCTGGAAATCAAGGGCATTTACGGACGGGAAATGTTCGAGACTTGGTACAAGATGGTAGCCCTGATCCAGTCCGGGCTCGACATCACTCCGATCATCACCCACCACTACAAGGTGGACGACTTCCGCACCGGCTTTGAAGCCATGCTGTCCGGGCAGAGCGGCAAGGTGATTCTGGACTGGCAGTAAGCACGCCTCGCCCGCCGTCGGGCTGCCCTCCGGGTGGCTGCGGCGGGCGCTTGCTTTTCGCGGGGGGCACGAATCGGTAGAATCGGCCTGATTCCATTCCGATTGACCCCGCTATGCTGACTTTTCAGGAAATCATCCTGACGCTCCAGAACTACTGGAACCGTCAGGGATGCGCCCTTCTGCAACCTTACGACATGGAAATGGGCGCCGGCACCAGCCATACCGCCACTTTCCTGCGCTCCATCGGTCCGGAACCGTGGAATGCCGCCTACGTGCAGCCCTCGCGCCGCCCGAAGGATGGTCGCTATGGCGAGAACCCCAACCGCCTGCAGCACTACTACCAGTATCAAGTGGTGCTCAAGCCCTCTCCGCCCAACATTCAGGACCTTTACCTCGGCTCGCTCAAGGAGCTGGGCATTGATCCGACGATGCATGACATCCGCTTCGTCGAAGACGACTGGGAGAATCCCACCCTCGGCGCTTGGGGGCTGGGCTGGGAGGTCTGGCTCAACGGCATGGAAGTGACACAGTTCACCTACTTCCAGCAGGTGGGTGGCCTGGACTGCAAGCCGGTCCTGGGCGAGATCACCTACGGCCTCGAGCGGCTGGCGATGTACCTTCAGGGCGTGGAGAACGTCTACGACCTTACCTGGACGGTGTATCCCAACGGCCAGAAGGTGAGCTATGGCGACGTGTTCCACCAGAACGAGGTGGAGCAGTCCACCTACAACTTCGAGCACAGCAACGTGCCCTTCCTCTTCGGGCAATTCAACCAGTTCGAGGCGGAGGCCAAGCGCCTGCTGGACACGGGGCTGCCGTTGCCAGGCTACGAGATGATCCTCAAGGCAGCCCATACCTTCAACCTGCTGGACGCGCGCGGCGCGATCTCTGTGACCGAGCGTGCCGCCTACATCGGGCGTATCCGTACCTTGGCACGACAAGTGGCACAGGCCTACTACGATTCGCGCGAGGCCTTGGGCTTCCCGATGTGCCAGGACCGGAGTTAAGACGGTGCAGCGCGTGGCCCGGGCACTCTTTTTCCTCGCGGTTTTCGGCGCCGGCACGGTTCAGGCGGCCGACTGGCGTGTCTACCAGGCCGGGCCGGCGCTGGAGCTGGCGGTGGACGCCGACAGCATCGTCCGTGACGCCGAAGGCTGGACGGTGTTTGTCAATCAGGAGCGCTTCACCGAGATGCGCCGGGACGAGGCGCTCAAGATCCGCTACCGCATCCGCCGCACCGAAGGCCGCGCCGACTGCACGGGCTACCGTTACCTCTTCCTCTCCGCCTCGTATTTCTCCGGTTCGGGCCAGCCTGTGTATTCGCAGATGTTCCCGCTGCAACGCTACAAATGGACGTGGCAGCCGGTTTATGAAGGCTCCGTGGCCGACGCCATGATGCGCACCGTCTGCACGCTCGCCCGAAACGCACCCAGCAAGAAAAAATGACCATGACCGCTACCCTGCTCATCGAACTACTCACCGAGGAACTGCCGCCCAAGGCGCTGCCTCGTCTGGCGGCGAGTTTCGCCGAATCCATTACCCGCGACCTGAAGGCGCGCAAGCTGGTGGCCGACGAGGCCGTGCCGCAGGTCTTCGCCTCGCCGCGCCGTCTCGCCGTCAGCCTGAAGGGCGTGGCTGCTCAGGCGGACGATGCCGAGGTGGTGGAAAAGATCATGCCGGTGTCCGTGGCGCTGGATGCTGCCGGTGCACCGACCCAGGCCCTACTCAAAAAGCTGGAGGCCCGAGGCATCGCCCCCAGTGAGGTGGCCCGTTTCGAGCGTCGCCAGGACGGCAAGGCTGAAAGCCTGTTCCACCGTTACCGTGCGGCGGGAGCCCGTCTGGCCGACGAACTGACCGGCATCGTGGCCGAGGCCCTCAAGAAGCTGCCGGCGCCCAAGCTGATGCGCTGGGGCGACCTGGAGCACCAGTTCGTACGACCCGTGCATGGCCTGATGATGCTGCACGGCAGCCAGGTACTGAAAGGCGAAGTGCTGGGGCTTGCGAGCGGCAATACCACCCTGGGCCACCGCTTCCTGTCCTCGGGCCCCGTGACCGTGGCCGATGCCGACAGCTACGCCCGCGTGCTGTTCGAGACCGGTCGCGTGGTAGCCAGCTTCGAAGCCCGTCGCGAACTGATCGCCAAGCGGCTGCAGGATGCGGCGGCAGCGCTCGGCGCCACCATCGCCGCGGACGATGCGCTGATCGACGAGGTGACTGCGCTGGTCGAATGGCCGGTGGTTCTGGAGGCCGGCTTCGAGGCCGACTTCCTCAAGGTGCCGCAGGAATGCTTGATCCTGACGATGCAGCAGAACCAGAAGTACTTCCCGCTGCTGGACAGCTCGGGCCGGCTGATGAACCGCTTCCTCCTCGTTTCCAACCTGGAAGCGGCCGATCCCTCGCATATCATTCACGGTAACGAGCGCGTGCTGCGCGCGCGCCTGTCGGATGCCAAGTTCTTCTTCGAGCAAGATCAGAAGGTACGGCTGGAAACCCGCCTGGAGCGCCTGCGCGATGTGGTGTACCACAACAAGATCGGTACGCAGTACGAGCGGGTGGAGCGTCTCAAGATCATTGCCGGCGTAATTGCCGAGCAGTTGGGCGCCGACCGTGCGCTGGCGGAGCGCGCGGCCTGGCTGGCCAAGGCCGACCTGGTGACTGACATGGTGGGCGAGTTCCCGGAACTGCAGGGCATCATGGGCATGTATTACGCCCGCCACGACGGCGAGCCGCAGGAGGTGGCGGCCGCCATCGAAGGTCACTACCATCCGCGTTTTGCCGGCGATACGCTGCCCGAAGGGCCAGTGGCCACCGCGGTGGCGCTGGCTGACAAGCTGGAGACCCTGGTGGGTATCTGGGGCATCGGCCTCATCCCCACCGGTGACAAGGATCCGTTTGCCCTGCGTCGTGCAGCGCTCGGCGTGCTGCGCATGGCGCTGGCGGCGCCGCTGGACCTGAAGGCCCTGCTGCAACAGACGGCTGACGCCTTCCCCGCAGGCAAGCTTTCGGCCAACGTTGCGGACGAGGTGTTTGCCTTTGCACTGGAACGTCTGAAGCACTTCCTCGCAACCGACTACAAGGCCGACGAGGTGGAGGCCGTGCTGGCTTTGGCTCCGTCGCGTCTGGACGAGGTGCGCGCGGTGCTGGCCGCGGTGGCCGGCTTCAAGGCCCTACCCGAAGCCACCGCGCTGGCGGCTGCCAACAAGCGGGTGAAGAACATCCTGCGCAAGAATGCCACCGAGACTGGCGAGGTGAACCCGGCCTTGCTGGTCGAGCCGGCCGAACAGGCTCTGTTCGCTGCGGTGGAAAAGACTGCGCCGGCGGTGGAGGCCCACTTTGCCGAGCGCGACTTTGCCGGGGCGCTGTTCACCCTGGCCACGCTGAAGGCTCCGGTGGACGCTTTCTTTGACGACGTGATGGTCATGGCTGAGGATGCTGCCGTGCGCGACAACCGTCTGGCGCTGCTGGGCCGGCTGTCCGACCTCTTCAACCGCGTGGCCGACATTTCCCTACTGGCCGAGTGATCCACACAGCCGGGCTGCCGAGCCGCTGTTTGCGGACGCGGCAGCCCGGTTTCGAACCTTCCCGCGGAACACGACCTTGAAACTAGTGATTCTCGACCGTGATGGTGTCATCAACGAAGACCGTGATGACTTCGTCAAGAGCAGCATGGAGTGGGTGCCGCTGCCGCGCAGCATCGAGGCCATCGCCAACCTCACGCAAGCCGGATGGCGCGTGGTGGTGGCCACCAACCAGTCCGGCCTGGGGCGTGGGCTCTTCGACATGCATGCGCTCAACGCAATGCACGAGAAGATGCACCGCCTGGTCAACCAGGCCGGCGGGCGCATCGATGCGGTGGTGTTCTGCCCGCACACTGCGGCCGACCGGTGCAATTGCCGCAAGCCGGCGCCCGGGATGGTGCTGGATATCGCCGACCGCTTCAACATCCGCACCCAGGGTATTCCGATGGTAGGCGACAGCCTGCGCGACCTGCAGGCGGTGGCCGCCGTGGGCGGCAGGCCCATTCTGGTAAAGACCGGAAAGGGCGAGAAAACCCTCGCCCAGGGCGGTCTGCCTGAGGGTACGCTGGTCTTCGACAATCTTTACATGGCGGCCGAGCACCTGATCGCCGGCGCCTCTGCCTGAGCAACCATGAGTCTGATCCTTCGCAATCTGGTGTACTGGCTGGTGCTGGTGCTGGTCACCCCCCTGTTCTTCCTTGCCCTGTTCCTGACCGCCCCGCTGCCGCGCCGCATGCGCCATGTGTTCGGAGAATCCTGGGCCCGCTTCCTGCTGTGGATGCTGGTGCATGTCGTCGGCCTGAAGTACCGCGTGGTGGGGGCCGAGAACATTCCTGCTACTCCGTCCGTGATCTGCTCCAAGCACCAGTCCGGCTGGGAGACGCTGGCCCTGCAGGAGATCTTCCCGTCGCAGGTGTATGTCGCCAAGAAGGAACTGCTGTGGATTCCCTTCTTCGGCTGGGGGCTGGCACTGATGAATTCGATCGCCATCAGCCGCGCTGACGGTGCCCGCGCTACACGCATCATTCAGGAGCAGGGTCGCGAGCGGCTGTCGCACGGCTTCTGGATCACCATCTTTCCCGAGGGGACGCGGGTGCGTCCCGGCCAGCATGGCCGCTACAAGCTGGGTGCGGCGCGCATGGCGCAGACACTCGGCATCCCGCTGGTGCCGGTGGCGCACAATGCCGGTGAATTCTGGCCGCGCAACGCCTTTCTGAAGTATCCGGGCGAGGTGACGGTGGTCATCGGTCCGGCAGTCATGCCGACCGAAACCTCGACGCCGGACAGCCTGATGCAGCAGGTCGAGGCATGGATCGAGGCGCGTCAGCGTGAGATCGGCGGTGTCGGCCCGTTTGCCGATCCGGAGGAGAGGCGTGCCCGCCTGGCTCGAACTGCCGCTGCCTGACGGGCCGGTGCCGGTGGTGCTGACCCGTCGCCGGCGCCAGACCATCGGCTTGCGGGTGGGGAGCGAGCGGGTCGAGGTGATTGCCCATCCGCAGGTGCCGCTGAGCGAGCTCGAAGCGGTGCTCCGGCGCCGTAGCGACTGGATTGCCGAGCACTGGCGCATCCAGCAGCAGCGCAAACGCGAAAGGTTGGCCGAAACCTACAGCCTGTGCCTGCTGGGCGAGCCAGTGCCGGTGCGGCGCCGTGCCGAAGGCCGCCGGGTACGGGTGGTACACACCGACGGCGCGCTGGAGGTGCAGGGTGTGGCGGAGGGCGACGAGGCGGCCTTGCGCACAGCCCTTGCCGCATGGATGAAGCGTGAGGCACAGCTGGACTTTCCACGCCGCGTGGCCCGGCTTGGCGCCGGACTGTTGCGTAGCCCCAGCGCCTGCCATCTTTCCGCAGCCCGCACCCGCTGGGGCTCCTGTACGGCCCAGGGCGTCATCCGGCTCAACTGGCGCCTGCTGCAAGCCCCGCCCGCAATCATCGACTACGTGGTGGCGCACGAATTGGCCCACCTGATGCACATGAACCATTCGGCCGCCTTCTGGGCGCAGGTGGCCGCCCTGTACCCCGACTGGCGCGTCGCCCGCCAGTGGCTGAAAACCGAAGGCCACCGGCTGTTTGCGCTGGGCTGAACGGCCCGCTGCCCCGGGCCCAAACTGGAGAAAGACATGCGATTACTGCACACCATGCTACGCGTTGGGAACCTTGAGCGTTCTCTGGCATTCTATCAGGACGTTCTGGGCATGCGCCTGCTGCGCCGCCAGGATTATCCGGACGGTCGCTTCACGCTGGCCTTTGTCGGCTTCGGCGACGAAGACGACACCACGGTGATCGAACTGACCCACAACTGGGACACGACCTCGTACGATCTGGGCACCGGGTACGGCCACATCGCCATTGAGGTGGAAGATGCCTATCGGGCCTGTGATCTGGTGCGCGAACGCGGTGGCAAGGTCACACGCGAGGCCGGCCCGATGAAACACGGCACCACCGTGATCGCCTTCGTCGAAGACCCGGACGGCTACAAGATCGAATTCATCCAGAAAGGGACCCGCTGACCGGTCCGGCACACTGCTGGCCCCGAATGCGCCGGGCGCTTTCTCCTCAGGAAAGCGCCCTTTGCATTTCCAAGCACCGCGCCGGGTCCGGCGGGCCCGCCCCACACATCACCATCAGGGAGTGAACTCATGTTGCGATACCTACCGCTGGCCGGGCTGGGCCTTCTGGCGCCGGGCCTGGCCTCTGCGGCCGACCTGAACGGCGCCAGCCTCAGCCTGGCCTGGAGCCTGCCGTTTGCCGGCATCCTGCTGTCGATCGCGCTGTTTCCGATGCTGGCGCCCGGCATCTGGCATCGCCATTTCGGCAAGATCACCGCATTCTGGACAGTGCTGTTCCTCCTGCCCTTTCTGTTCGCCTTCGGAGCGGGCACGACCGCCGCTGTCGTCTCCCATGCCTTGGTGACCGAGTACATCCCTTTCATCGTACTGCTGTTCGCGCTCTACACCATCTCCGGTGGCATCCTCGTGTGGGGCAACATGCATGGCTCGCCCGCCTTGAACACCGGGCTGCTGGCGATCGGGACGGCGCTCGCTTCAGTGATGGGCACCACTGGGGCCGCCATGCTGCTGATTCGGCCGCTGCTCAAGGCCAACGACAACCGCAAGCACAATGTGCACGTGGTGGTGTTCTTCATCTTCCTTGTCGCCAACATCGGAGGCGGCCTCACGCCGCTGGGCGACCCACCGCTGTTTCTGGGCTTCCTCAAGGGCGTGGACTTCGGCTGGACGGTGCGGGCGATGGCCCTGCCGGTTCTCCTGGCCTCGCTGGTGCTGCTGTTCGTGTTCTATCTGGTGGACAGCTACTATTTCCGGCGTGAAGGCGTGCTCTCGCGCGACCCTTCGCCCGATACGCGCACCCTCAAGCTGATGGGCAAGTTCAACTTCCTGCTGCTGGCGGGTGTGATCGCGACTGTGCTGGTGTCGGGGCTGTGGCGCCCGGGCATCGTGTTCAACGTATTCGGGGCCCCGCTGGAGCTGCAGAATCTTGTCCGCGACCTGGTGCTCGTTGGGCTGGGCATGATGTCGCTGGTGCTCACTCCGCGCCAGATCCGGGCCGGCAACGAATTCAACTGGGATCCGCTGCTGGAGGTGGCCAAGCTGTTTGCCGGTATCTTCGTCACCATCGCGCCGGCCATTGCCGTGCTGCGCGCCGGCAGTGACGGTGCGCTGGCCCCTCTGGTGGCGCTGGTGTCCGGCGAGGACGGCATGCCCGCCAACGCGATGTACTTCTGGCTGACGGGGGTGTTGTCGGCCTTCCTCGATAACGCGCCGACCTATCTCGTGTTCTTCAATCTGGCCGCCGGCGATGCACAGCTGCTAATGAAGGAACTGCCGCAGACCCTGCTGGCCATCTCGATGGGTGCGGTGTTCATGGGGGCACTCAGTTACATCGGCAACGCGCCCAACTTCATGGTGAAGGCGATTGCAGAGCAGCGTCGGGTGAAGATGCCCAGTTTCTTCGGCTACCTGCTTTGGTCGGGCGCCATCCTGCTGCCGCTGTTTGCGGTGCTGACGCTGGTCTTCTTCTGACTCCCCGCTGCCGTCCAGGCAGCAAACGGTTCATAATGGCGGCCCCTGTGGCCGCCGTTTTCTTGCCATGCACGCCAATTCACGCTTTGTCACCAGCAATCAGACCGGTCCGCACGAGCACCTGCCTGTGCTTCTGGCGCGGCATCGTGCCCACCCGTTCCGCAAGCCCTTTGCCGACCACAACATCGCCGCTTGGCGCGAGGCCCGTGCGGCCTGGCAGGGGCGGGCGCCGCTGGTGCTGGACACGGGTTGCGGTGTGGGCGCATCCACCCTGCAGCTGGCGGCTGCCCGCCCCGATGCCTTCGTGATCGGGGTGGACCAGTCACTTGATCGCCTTGCCCGCGGCAAGCCGCAGCCCCTGCCCGACAACTGCATCCTCGTGCGCGCGGATCTGGTGGATTTCTGGCGGCTGATGCTGGAAGACGGCACAAGGTTGGCCGAACACTGGCTGCTATATCCCAACCCCTGGCCCAAGGCGCGGCACCTGCAGCGCCGCTGGCACGGCCATCCGGTGTTTCCGCTTTTGCCGCATCTGGGTGGCATGATGGAGCTGCGCACCAACTGGGCGCTCTACGCCGAGGAGCATGCGTTGGCCCTGTCGCTGCTGATCGGCCGGACGCTACGGCCTGAGCGCTGGCACCCCCAGACCTGCCTTACCCCCTTCGAACGGAAATACCGTGATTCCGGCCATGCGCTCTGGCGAGTGCGTGCCGATCTGGCAGGGGCGTGAAGCCCGCGCGCCGGGTCGCTTTGCGGTATCCTTGCCGTTTTGCCGTCTTCCGCTTTCACACCATCATGCATATCCATATCCTGGGCATCTGCGGCACCTTCATGGGGGGCATCGCCGCCATCGCCCGTCAGGCCGGACACAAGGTCACCGGCTGTGATGCCAACGTTTATCCTCCGATGAGTACGCAGCTGGAGGCGCTGGGCATCGAGCTGATCGAGGGCTTCGGTACCGAGCAGCTGGCGCTGGCTCCCGACGTGTTCGTCATCGGCAACGTGGTGCGCCGAGGCACTCCGCTGATGGAGGCGATCCTCGATCGCGGCCTGCCGTATGTGTCGGGCCCGCAGTGGCTGGCCGAAAACGTGCTGCAGGGGCGGTGGGTGCTTGCCGTGGCTGGTACGCACGGCAAGACCACCACCTCCAGCATGCTGGCGTGGATCCTTGAGGATGCAGGGCTTGCACCGGGCTTCCTCATCGGTGGCATTCCCGAGAATTTTGGTGTTTCGGCGCGGCTGCCGGGCGCGCCTGCGCAGGAGCCCGGCGGAGAGAGCCCGTTCTTCGTGATCGAGGCGGACGAGTACGACACCGCCTTCTTCGACAAGCGCAGCAAGTTCGTGCACTACCGTCCGCGCACCGCGGTACTGAACAATTTGGAGTTCGACCACGCAGACATCTTTGCCGACCTGGGCGCCATCGAGACCCAGTTTCACCACTTGGTGCGTACGGTGCCCGGGGCCGGGCGCATCGTGGTCAACGGACGCGAGCTCAGCCTTGCGCGCGTTCTGGAACGGGGCTGCTGGACGCCAGTCGAGGCCTTCGGCGTGGAGACAGGATGGTCGGCGGGCCTGCCGGACGCCAACGGCCACTTCGACGTGATGTGCGCCGGCGTGACCGTAGGCCGGGTGGCCTGGGGCCTTTTGGGGGAACACAACCGGCTCAATGCGCTGGCGGCCATCGCTGCGGCCCGCCATGCGGGGGTGACCCCGCAGCAGGCGGCCGAGGCGCTGTCGCGGTTTGCCAACGTCAAGCGCCGCATGGAGGTGCGTGGTGAAGCGGGGGGTGTGACGGTCTATGACGACTTTGCCCATCATCCGACGGCGATTGCCACCACCGTGGCCGGCCTGCGGGCCAAGGTTGGCCGAAACCGCATTCTGGCCGTACTGGAGCCACGTTCCAACACCATGAAGCTGGGGACGATGAAGGATGCCCTGGCAGCTTCGCTACAGGATGCCGACCGGGTGTTCTGCTCAGCCGTCGGCCTGGGCTGGAGTCCGGCCGAGGCGCTGGCGCCGCTGGGCGAGCGGGCCCAGACCTTCGATGCCTTCGACGCACTGGTGGAGGCCATCGTGGCTGAGGCACAGCCAGGCGACCATGTTCTTGTGATGAGCAACGGTGGCTTCGGCGGTATTCATGCCCGCCTTCTGGAGCGGCTGGGCGCACGTGCCTAGGCGGTATTCGACCCAAATAAAAACCG
The DNA here is from genome assembly GCA_004346645.1 of Gulbenkiania mobilis. Classification (GTDB taxonomy): domain Bacteria; phylum Pseudomonadota; class Gammaproteobacteria; order Burkholderiales; family Chromobacteriaceae; genus Gulbenkiania; species Gulbenkiania mobilis. Next base: position 135,861 of record SMDA01000003.1, on the reverse strand, counting down.
CGCTTTGAGGCGCGGTTTTTTGTGGCTCAGCGCTGGTGAATCGCCTGTCGGTGTCGGCGGAACACCCATTTCTCCCACATCAGCAGGGTGTGTTCGTCAAAGGCGTGGCGGATATCGGCCAAGACCGCAAACCGTTCGCCGGCTGGCTGACAGGCAACGATGTGGCCGGTCAGGTGCAGCGTGAGCGCTGACTCGGTATGCGGCGCCAAGGTGAAGAGGTGGGTATCGCCGGGCTGGAAGACGGTGTCGGCCAGCCACGCCAGCTGGTGCAGACCAACGCGGCAGGGCGTCGGGTGGGCCTCGTCGCGGTGGTAGCCCACGAGCGTCAGTTCCAGCGCCAGGTCGATCTTGGCTTCCAGCCGGATCAGCAGCGGGTCGCTGTCCTCGTGCAGCTCGGTGGGAGCGGCCAGGACCCGCAGCGCCAGCCGGGTCTCGCGCACCAGCCGGGGCGGCGTGGGGCCGTTGGCGGCCGGGCCGATCATCAGCGGCAGTTCGCCGTCGAAGGAAACCGTTTCCAGTTGGGGGAGCATGGCTGTCTCCGTCAGGGGCGTCATGCGAACAGGCCGATCACGCGATCAAGCCCGCCGTGCCGTATGGCCACATCGGCCTGGCGGCAGACTACCGGCTTGGCATGGAAGGCGATGCCGACACCGGCTTCGGCCAGCATCTCCAGATCGTTGGCGCCGTCGCCCATCGCGATCACCTGCGCGGCAGCCAGCCCCAGGGCCTCGCGCACCTGCATGAGCAGGGTGCGCTTGGCGCGGGCATCGACGATCTCCCCCGTCACCCTGCCGGTCAGCCGGCCGTTGGCAACTTCAAGCTCGTTTGCAAATGCATAGTCGAGCCCGAGCTCGGCCTTGAGGCGCTCGGTGAAGAAGGTGAATCCGCCCGAAACCAGCATGAACTTCACGCCGTACGCCCGGCAATGCGCCAGCAGGGTTTCCGCCCCCGGCGTCAGTTGCAGCCGCTCGCGATAGACGGTGTCGAGGGCGGACTCCTCCAAGCCTTCCAGCAGCGCCACACGCGCTTTGAGCGAGGCAGTGAAGTCGATCTCGCCACGCATGCTGCGTTCGGTGATGGCGGCCACCTGGGCCTTAAGTCCCTGCATGGCGGCGATTTCGTCAATACATTCGATGGTGATCAGCGTCGAATCCATGTCAGACACCAGCAGCCCCAGGTCTTCCCAGCGGGTGGTCGCGGGCACAAAGGCCGCATCCCAGTTCCGCGCTTCGCAGAAGGTAGCGACCCTATCGCGTTGCGCCGGATCGGCATTTTCGAACCGGGCAAGGCCGGGGGCGTTGAGGGTGGGCGCGGGGGCATCGAGGATGTGGGCGACTTCGGCCAGGGCGCCCGGCTCCAGCCGGTCGGCCTGCAGAACAAGCGCGTATTGCATGGGTCTGACTCGGTTCGCGTAAGAGGTGGGAAAGCAGGATTATGCCACGGTGCGCCCTGCTAGGCGGCGAAGAGGCCGCCAGTCAGCATGAAAGCCAGCCAGCCTTGCAGGTCAAACCCTGCGTCGTGGACCAGGGCCGCATCGGTGGCGGACTCCAGGGTGGCGCCTTCGGCCAGCGCGCTCAGCCAGGCTGCCCCGGCGGCATCGAGTCGGCGCAGATCCACCTCACCGGCTGTGCGGTAAAGCAATAGGCGCTCGCCGGGCGCATCCAGGTCCACCTGCTCCTCCGTGCCGGCCCGATGTGCAAGCCAGATGGTGCCTACCGGATGGGACGAGGCGAAGCAGCGCGCGTTGGCCGAAAGCGGCAGCGTCAGCGCCTCACCCTGGCGGTTTGCCCGCTCTCCAAGGGCTGCCGCATCCAGCACCGGCACATCGGCATGATAGTAGAGGCGGTGCAGGCACCACTCCAGGCGTGCCGTATCGGGCAGATAGGGCAGAGAGGCCGCCGGGCCGAAGCCGTCGAGAAAGGCGCCGAAGCTTTCTCCGTACAGATGCAGGTTGCCGGAGTGTGACGGGGTGCGGGCGATGTAGGCCTGAGCCAGTCCATGGAAGAAGTCTGCTCCCACGATGGCGGCCACCACCGGGTAGGCCAGGGCCAGCGCCCCTTCCAGCCCCACGCGGTAGTTGTTGCGGTATACCGCCAAAGCGGCAGGGGAGAAGTCCACAGCCGCTGGCGTAGCGGCGGTGATGGCGGCCAGGAAGTCGGCCTGCAGGGCGGCCGGGTCCTTGGGCTCAGCCATGGTCGCGCACCTCGTCCAGCAGACGGTTGGCCTTGTCCGCCTCGGCCAGTAGCGTGTCCAGCGGGGGAATGTCCAGATCCCATTCGATCAGCGTCGGGCGCGGCCCGATGCGTGCCAACACCTTGCGGTAGAGCGCCCAGACTGGCGCGTGCACCGGGCGGCTATGGGTGTCCACCAAGAGGCCGTTGCGCTCGGTGAAGCCTGCCAGGTGGATTTCTCCGATGGCATCTGCGGGTAGGGTGGCGAGCGCCGCCTCGACGTCGGTGCCAAGATTCTGCTGGTTGACATAGAGGTTGTTGACGTCCAGGAGCAGCCCACAGCCGGTACGCTGCACCAGCTCCGCCAGGAAGGTGGCCTCGTCCATCTCGCTGTCGGGAAAGGCCAGGTAGCTCGACAGGTTCTCCAGCATCAGCGGCCTGCCGATGGCGTCCTGCGCCTCACGCACGTTGGCCGAAACCAGATCAAGCATGTGCCGGGTGTAGGGCAGCGGCAGCAGGTCGTTGGCATAGCGCCCGCCCACATGGTTGAAGGCCAGGTGCTCGGACACGGCCGCCGGTCGTACCTCTTCCACCAGCCGGCGCCAGGCCGCCAAATGCTGGGGGTCGGGGCGCTCGGCCGAGCCTAGGCCCAGCCCCACGCCGTGCAGCGAGAGCGGGTAGATCTCGGCTAGCCGTTGCAGCATTGCCACCGGCTGCCCGCCTTCGAAGAAATTCTCGCTGTGCACCTCCAGCCAGCCTGTCGCCGGCCGGGTCGAGAGCACTTCGCGATAGTGTGGGGCTCGCAGGCCGATGCCGCAGGTGAGAGGCAGGGTGTTCATCCGCGCTTTCAGGAAAAAGGCCCCGCAATGCGGGGCCTCGGGATCACTTCTTGGGAGCGGGTGCCTGCGCGTTGCCGCCCATTTTCTCGCAGCTGCCCTTGGCCACGTAACGCCAGTCGCCGTTGTCGTTATCGACCTTGGCCTGACCAGCGCAGCTGTGGGCGCCGGTGGCCGAGGCACAGTCATTCTTGCCAGCCTTGGCGATGCCGTAGCACTTTTCCTTTTCGGCGGCGCCGGCGGGCGCTGCGATCAGCCCCATGGCCACGACACTGCCCAGAGCAGTGGCGATCAGTTTCTTGGATGCGGACATGGTGGTTCTCCTGTCGGTGTGTCGCCGGCCCTGCCGGCTACACGGGTTCTTCGCCCGACCGGTGCAGCCGCAGCCGCTCCGGACACCCGGACGAGTTTAATGGGGAAGAAAGGCTTAGGCCACTGGGGCGCCGTACGGTTCCCTGGCTCAGCGGATGTTGACCACCTTGTGTGTCTGCACCGACAGCCGCCACTGCGGGTGTGCCATGCAGTAAGCGATGGCTGCCCGTGTGTTGGCGGCCCCATCCGGACCGTCCATCGGCTGGAGATAGAAGTGCTCGAAGTCGAGTGCGGTCACCGCCTCTGGAAGCAGGGTGGGTTGGGGATAGACCAGCTTCAGCTCGTGGCCACGCGTCTGCACCAGAGGTGCCCCGGCCTTGGGGCTGACGCAGATCCAGTCCAGCCCCGCGGGCGCGGCCACCGTGCCGTTGGTCTCCACCGCCACTTCGAAGCCACGGGTATGCAGTGCCGCCAGAAGCGGTGCGTCCAGCTGCAGCAATGGCTCGCCCCCGGTGCACACCACGTACGGCGTGCCGCCGCTGCCCGCTGGCCAACTGGCTGCGATGCGGTCGGCCAGCGCATCCGCCTCGGCAAACTTGCCTCCATCCGGCCCGGTACCCACGAAGTCGGTATCACAGAACTGGCAGATGGCTTTGTGCCGGTGGCGCTCCTTGCCACTCCAGAGATTGCAGCCAGCAAATCGGCAGAATACGGCGGCACGTCCGGCCTGCCGGCCTTCTCCCTGCAGGGTGTAGAAAATTTCCTTGACGGTGTACACGGCCGCGTCCCTCACAAGAGCGGCCACGGCCGACCGTGCGCGAGGCACAGACTGACGCCGTCGCGGGCCGAGGTCATCAGGTCCACGCGTGCAAGCTCGGGCAACTGCGGCGCCAGGCGGCCGGCGATCCATCCGGCGACATCGCCCGTGCTTCCGCTGCGGAGGCCCGGCAAAGTGTCGAGTGGATTATGGTCGAGCTGTCGGTAAAGCGGTTTGAAGCGATCCTTCACATCCCCGAAGTCCAGCAGCCACCCCATGGTTTCGTCCAGGCTGCCGGCCAGCATCAGCCGCACAAGATAGCTGTGCCCGGTGTAGCGGCCCTCGGTGTCCAGCGGCGTGGCGCTCTCGAAGCGTTGCTCTTTCCAGATGAGGAAGCGCTCACCGTCGAACAGGCTGCCAGCGGTGCGGGTTTCGTGCACCTCCACCCAGCGCAAACCCGGCAGACGCGGCAGCAGGGCGGCGTGTAGCCAGCGCGCCATCACCTCGCTGGTGGGGTTGTCCAGCCCGGGCAGGTCGTTCAGATAGCGGTGGTTCAGCTGCAGGAAGAGCGGCGCCCAGGCGGCGACCAGGTCGGCCGAAGCGTGGCGGTCGGCATCGGCCACCAGACGGATGCCAAAACCATGACCATGCAGGCGGCCACACTTGTGACCGGGCGGTACATGCGGCAGGCAGTGCGCGGCCTCGAATTCGGTGCGATAGCTGACCAGTGCCTCTGTGGCGTCCAGTTCCACCCCATGTTCGGGTGCGCCGAAGAGCGCCACCCGGCTGCCCTGCGGCAGCGCCCGCAGCAGTGCTTCGGCTAGGGTACGGTCGTCCGGCCGGGCAAAGCGGGTGTTGAGATCGGTGTAGTCCAGCGGCGCCACCGCGGCGGCCAGCGCTTCGGCCAACCCTGGCTGGGGACTGCTGGCGCATACGCGGAAGCCATGGCCATGCAGACCCTGGCTGCGTGGGTCGGGCGAAGCCGGCAGACGGCGGGCGGCCTCGAAGCGGGCAGTCGCGAGCGTGCTGAGCGTCATTGCGGCCGTCCTGCGCAGCGTACCACCAGCGGGTCTGGTTCGCCGGCCTCGGCAAATCCTTTGGCGCGCAGTTCGCACGACGCACAGTGACCGCACGGCGGTACCGTGCCGTTGTAGCAGGTATGGCTGTATGCCAGTGCCTCCATCGCGCCGACCGAGCGTGCCAGATGCACCGTCTCGGCCTTGGTCAGGTACATCAGTGGCGCGTGCAGCACTACCCGGCTGTCCATGCCCAGGCGTAGGGCCAGTTCCAGGGCCTTGAGGGTGTTCTCCCTGCAGTCGGGGTAGCCCGAGTAATCGGTCTGTGCCACGCCCGTTACCAGATGGCGCGCGCCACGGGTATAGGCCAGCGCGGCGGCAAAGGTGAGGAAGATCAGGTTGCGCCCCGGCACGAAGGTATTGGGCAGCGCTCCCTCGGCCGGGCCCTCCGTTTCGGGCGTGATACTGGCATCGGTCAGGGCATTGCCGCCGATGGCCGCGAAGGTGTCGATCGGCAGCACCGTGTGGTGCACGCCAGCCATGCGGGCAATGTGCTCTGCCGCTTCCAGCTCCACCCGGTGGCGCTGGCCATAGTCAAAGGTGACGGCCTCCACGTTGGAAGGGCCGCCGAAGCGCTCGAGTGCCCAGTAGAGGCAGGTGGTCGAGTCCTGGCCGCCCGAAAGCACCACCAGGGCCTTGTCTTGTTGGTTCATTGCGGTATCCATCGAAATACAGTCGAGGGGAAATGCCGCGGCGTCTGGCCGCGGCCCGCTGCAGGATCGGTCTCACCCGCAACGGAAAACCCGACATTGTACTCTGGCCGGTGGCGCACGGTCACGGGCTGCTGCGTGTCAGCGGCTGGCGGACTGGATGTCGTAGCGTCGCCGCAACCGATCGATCACGCCTTCCTGTTGCAGGGCCTGCATCGTCCGCGCATAGGCCTGCACCCGGTTAGGGTCGCTGCCGGGAGTGAAGGCCAGATAGAGCGGTACCGTCAGGGCAGGGAGGGGCAGGGCGCGGGCGAACCGCTCCGGCGCATAGCCGGCCAAACGTGCGTTCTGGCGCAGCGCATCGCTGTTGGTGACGGCGATCAGTTCGACACGTCCGCCGATCAGCTTGTGCAGGTTGGTGATGTCGCTGGGGGCGACTTGCAGCGTCTCGCCGATCTTCAGCTCCTGCTTGACGAGAAAGCTGGTCTTGAAGTCGTTGTCCACCACGCCGATGCGGTAGCTGCCCAGGCTGGCTAGGTCGGTAGGACGCACATCGGCGCGCTCTGCTAGGCGCCACAGCGCCACGTCGTTGCGGACCAGTTCGCCTACCCAGCCGAACTGCTTTTCCCGCTCGGGCGTGCGTGCCAGCGAGAAGAGCAGGGCGTCAGGCGTGCGCAGTGCCTGCTGATAGCTGCGCACCCATGGCTGGAAGCGGAAGCCTACGGTGTCGCCCTGGCGCCGGGCCAGCTCGCGCACCACCTCCACCGCGAAGCCTTCGGGCTGGCCGTCACGCAGGGTCTGGAAAGGGGCGAATTCGGTGGTCAGGGCCAACAGCTGCGCCGCCGGCGTAGCTGTTGAGGCCGCCAGAAGGCAGAGGGCCGCGAGTACGCGCAGCCGGAAGGAAGAGGAGGACTTCATGGCAGCGTTCCGGTGCCGGCAGCGGGGCCGGCCTTGTTGCGGTATGCGTGCCACTGTACGGGCTGCTGAGCGGCAAGGCAATGCGTTGCCTGAAGATCAGCAGGTAAAACGGCCGGCTCGGACGCATCCGGAGCCGGCCGCTGGCGCAAGTCCTGTACGGCTTACAGCGTGGGGTAGTCGGTGTAGCCCTGGGCGCCCCCACCGTAGAAGGTTTCCGGCTCGGGCGTGTTAAGGGCCGCGCCAGCCTGAAGGCGCTCCACCAGGTCGGGGTTGGCGATGTAAGGTCGGCCGAAGGCAGCTGCATCGATGAGCCCGGCCTTGATCAGACGTTCGGCCTTTTCACCAGTGTAGCCGCCGGCCCCGATGATCGGCCCCGGGAAGCGCTGGCGCATTGCCTGACGGAAGGCGTCGCTATACGCCGGGCCGCCTGCCCAGTCCGGTTCGGAGATGTGCAGGTAGGCCAGCTTGCGTTTGGCAAGCTCTTCCACCAGGTAGTAGGCCATTTCTTCCTGCCCCGAATCGTCCAGGCCGTTGAAGGTACCCAGCGGCGAGATGCGGATGCCTACGTGGGCGGCGTCCCACTCGGCTACGACCGCATCCACTACTTCCAGCACGATGCGGGCACGGTTCTCGATGCTGCCGCCGTAGCGGTCGCTACGATGGTTGGCGTTGGGCGAGAGGAACTGGTGCAAGAGGTAGCCGTGGGCTGCGTGCACCTCCACCAGATCGAAGCCGGCACGGCGGGCATTATCGGTGGCACGGCGGAAGTCTTCGATCAGGTCTTCGATCTCGGCGGTTTCCAGGGCGCGCGGGGTGGAGCAGTCCACGCGCTTGAGGTTGCCCTGCTCGTCGCGGATAGTGGTACGGGTGTCGGCGGCCAGGGCCGAAGGCGCCACTGGCGCGGCACCGTCGGGCTGCAGGGCGGTGTGCGACACACGGCCCACATGCCACAGTTGCAGCGCGATCCGCCCGCCCTTGTCGTGTACGGACTGCGTTACCGGCTGCCAGGCCTGAACCTGTTCTTCGCTGTAGATGCCGGGTGCACCGGCATAGCCTTTGGCCACCGGCGAGATATGCGTGGCCTCGCTGATGATCAGGCCGGCGCTGGCGCGCTGCGTGTAGTACTGCGCCATCAGTGCCGTGGGCACGTCGCCCGGCTCGGTGCTGCGCAGCCGGGTCAGGGGGGCCATGACCACCCGGTTGGGTAGCGTCAGGGTGCCGACGGCAAGCGGGGTGAAAAGCGCGTCATACGCCATGGAGTGCTCCTTTTTTGCGAAGGTTGTCCGGATTGAATAGACCGGTCGTCTAATTCGGGCTTAATGAAAACCCGCCTCAGGGGCGGGGCAAGCAATACGTGCCGCCGGAGCGGCCTTGTCTTTAGCCAGCAGGCAGCGTGCCGGGCGGCAGCCGGCTGGCGGTGTCCTCGAGCAGCCCTGCCATTAGCGCCGGGTTACGCGTTACTTTTACCCGAAGGGCCATGCCCAGCCAGTTGGTGTACAACGCTTCGGCCAACCTGTCCGCGTCCGCCACCGGTGCGAGCGAACCTTCGGCCTGTGCCGCGCGCAGTCCCTCGGCCAGGCGGGCGATCACGCGGTCCATCCCTTCAGCCAGCGCCAGACGCATCGGCTCGGACAGGTCCGCCACCTCGCCGGCAAGCTTTACGGCCAGGCAGGGACTGCGGCCGTCTTCCTCACAGGCGTTCTCGCTCCAGCGGGCAAAGTAGCTCATCAGCCGGCTGCGGCCGGTGCCCCCGGCCTGCGGTGCCAGCAAGGTAGCCACCGCCTGCCCGTAGCGTTCGAAATAGCGGCGAATCAACGCTTCGCCGAAGTCTTCCTTGGAGCGGAAGTAGTGGTAGAACGAACCCTTGGGCACGGCGGCTTCCCGCAGCAGCTCGGACAGGCCCAGCGCAGTGAAGCCGGAGCCGTGGATCAGGCGCTCTCCGGTGTCGAGGATGTGCGCGCGGGTGTCTTGCTGGGAAAGTCGGGTCATGGGGGGAGTTTAATAGACCGGTCGTCTAGAATGCAAGCCCGGGCCTGCGCACCCTACCGTAGGGGGCTACAGGGGGATCAACGGGGTTTCGCTGTGATGGCCCTGCTGGAGGGCAGGCCGTGCTTGTTGCGAGACGGTTGGGCGGGGTGTCTTGCCAAAGCAAGGCTTCGGGCGAACCATCTTCCTTGAAAACGTCTTTTGCGGGAACATGGGAATGGCTGGTCCAGCCCTGCGCCGGTGGGCCTCGGATAGCGTCGGGAATGAAAGTAGCAGCGCTCGATCTCTTTCTGTGAGCCACGGCGCTGTATGACAGCCTCGGGTAGCAGGCTCCCGGTAGCTGGCGTCAGCCAGCTACCCCAGTGGCCCCCCCCCGCTATGTACGGGCGAGGACGGGGGTTCGATTCCCCCCGCCACCTGATGCCTCTTGCCAGGCCCGCAAGGACGTCGGGAAGAATGCTTAGCCGCGCCCTACCATTTTCTCCGGCCGCACCCAGGTATCGAACTCCTTGGCGCTGACAAAGCCGCTGGCCACCGCGGCCTCACGCAAGGTCAGGCCTTCGCGGTGAGCAGTCTTGGCGATCTGCGCTGCCTTGTCGTAGCCGATGTGCGGATTGAGGGCCGTCACCAGCATCAGCGAGGCTTCCACCAGTTCGGCGATGCGTACCTGGTTGGCTTCGATGCCGATGGCGCAGTGCGCGTTGAAGCTGGCCATGCCGTCTGCCAGAAGGCGCACGCTCTGCAGGAAGTTGTGGATGATCAGGGGCTTGTAGACGTTCAGCTCGAAGTTGCCGTGCGCGCCCCCGATGTTGAGGGCGACATCGTTGCCCAACACCTGGCAGCACAGCATGGTCAGCGCTTCGCTTTGCGTCGGGTTGACCTTACCGGGCATGATCGAGCTGCCCGGCTCGTTCTCCGGCAGCATCAGTTCGCCGATGCCGCAGCGTGGGCCGCTGGCCAGCCAGCGTACGTCGTTGGCGATTTTCATCAGCGCGCACGCCAAGGTCTTGAGCGCCCCGTGGGCGTGCACCAGGGCATCGTGGGCGGCCAACGCCTCAAACTTGTTCGGTGCGGTGACGAAGGGTAGCCCGGTGTCTTCGGCCAACCTTGCCGCCACACGTTCGGCAAACTCGGGGTGCGCGTTCAGGCCGGTGCCCACCGCGGTGCCGCCCAGCGCCAACTCGTAGAGGTGCCCGAGCGCCGCTTCCACATGCCGGTGTGCATGGTCCAGCTGCGCCACATAGCCCGAGAATTCCTGACCCAGGGTCAGCGGGGTGGCGTCCTGTAGATGGGTGCGCCCGATCTTGACGATGTCGGAGAAGGCCGCCGACTTGTTGGCCAGCGTCTGGCGCAGTTCGCACAGCGCCGGCAGCAGCCGGTGTACCAAGGCAGCGACGGCCGCTACATGCATCGCGGTGGGGAACACATCGTTGGACGACTGCCCCCGGTTGACCTCGTCGTTGGGGTGTACCAGCCGGGCTTCACCGCGCTCGCCGCCTAGGATCTCGCTGGCGCGGTTGGCCAGCACCTCGTTGACGTTCATATTAGTCTGCGTGCCCGAGCCCGTTTGCCAGACCGCTAGCGGGAATTCCTCGGGATGGCGGCCGTCGATCACTTCGTCGGCTGCAGCGATGATGGCCGCAGCCTTGTCCTCATCCAGCACCCCAAGATCGGCATTCACCCGGGCCGCGGCGCGTTTTACCCGCGCCAACGCCTCGATCAGCTCGGACGGCATTTTTTCGCTGGAAATGCGGAAGTTTTCCAGTGAGCGCTGCGTTTGTGCGCCCCACAGGTGCCGGGCCGGTACCGCAATCGGTCCGAAGGTGTCGCGTTCTTCGCGATGTTCCATATGTGTTTCCCCAAACGGTGGCAGCCTGCGGGCGGCAAGGCGCGCAGGCAGGCTGTTGGACAGTGTTACAATGGCACAAGGGCAAGCACAATGCCTGCCGAACATTCCTGTAACCCGTGTTGCGAGACCGCGTATGACCCTCATCCGCCAGGAAGACTTCATCCAGAGCATCGCCGATGCCTTCCAGTACATCAGCTACTACCACCCCAAGGACTACATCCAGGCGCTGTACCAGGCTTATCTGAAAGAAGAAAGCCCGGCCGCACGCGACGCGATGGCGCAGATCCTCATCAACAGCCGCATGTGCGCCGAGGGGCGCCGCCCGATCTGTCAGGATACCGGCATCGCCGTGGTCTTCCTCAAGGTGGGCATGAACGTGCAGTGGGAAGCCGCCCTGAGCGTGCAGGACATGGTGAATGAAGGGGTGCGCCGCGCCTACAACCATCCGGACAACAAGCTGCGCGCCTCGGTGCTGCTCGACCCGGCTGGCAAGCGTCAGAACTCCCGCGACAACACCCCAGCGGTCGTGCACTACGAGATTGTGCCTGGCGACGGCGTCGAGGTGATCTGTGCGGCCAAGGGGGGCGGTTCTGAGAACAAGTCGAAGCTGGCCATGCTCAACCCTTCCGACAGCATCGTGGACTGGGTACTGAAGACGGTGCCTACCATGGGCGCAGGCTGGTGTCCGCCGGGCATCCTAGGCATCGGCATCGGCGGCACGCCTGAGAAGGCAATGCTGCTGGCCAAGGAAAGCCTGATGGACCATGTGGACATCCACGAACTGAAGGACAAGGCCGCCAGTGGCGCCGAGCTCACCCGCGTCGAATCGCTGCGTCTGGAACTGTTCGAGAAGGTCAATGCGCTGGGCATCGGTGCGCAGGGCCTGGGCGGCCTGACGACCGTGCTGGACGTGAAGATTCTGGACTACCCCACCCATGCGGCCAGCCTGCCGGTAGCGATGATCCCTAACTGTGCCGCCACCCGTCATGTGCACTTCCATCTCGATGGCAATGGTCCGGCGCATCTGGAGACCCCGAGCCTGGACGACTGGCCGGAAATCACCTATGACAGCTCCAACGGCAAGCGTGTGGATCTGGATACCGTAACCCGGGAAGAGGTTCAGAGTTGGAAGCCGGGCGACGTGCTGCTGCTCAACGGCAAGCTGCTCACCGGACGCGATGCGGCACACAAGCGCATGGTGGACATGCTCAACAAGGGCGAGAAGCTGCCGGTGGACTTTACCAACCGCTTTATCTACTACGTCGGTCCGGTGGACCCGGTGCGTGAGGAGGTCGTCGGCCCGGCCGGCCCCACCACCGCCACCCGCATGGACAAGTTCACCCGTCAGATGCTGGAAGAGACCGGCCTTTTGGGCATGGTGGGCAAGGCCGAGCGCGGTCCTGCCGCGATCGAGGCCATTCGCGACAACAAGGCGGTGTACCTGATGGCCGTGGGCGGCGCGGCGTATCTGGTTTCCAAGGCGATCAAGGCGGCTCGTGTGGCGGCCTTCGAAGATCTGGGCATGGAGGCCATCTACGAGTTCGAGGTAAAGGATATGCCGGTCACCGTGGCGGTGGACAGCGAAGGCACCTCGGTGCACAACACCGGGCCCGCCGAGTGGCGTATCAAGATCGGCAAGATCGCCCTGGCCAACGCCTGACCCGCTTCGGCCAACCTTGGCCAGCCCCTGCAACCGGCGCCCTGTGGCGCCGGTTTTGTTTTCACCGCAAGAGAATTGCCCACCTGCGCGGTGCGGCGCACAATACCCGCCTTTCCGTTTGCGGCACTGGGTACGCAATGAACTGGCTTAAACGTTTCGGACTCGACGGCTTCATGCTGGCGCTGGTGGGCGCGGTGGGGCTGGCGGTGGCATGGCCGGCGCTTGGACGCACCGGCGGACTGGTGCGCATCGAATACTTCACCAACTACGGCGTGGCGCTCGTGTTTCTGCTGTACGGTCTGACACTCTCGCCACAGAAGCTGCGCGAGGGGCTGTTCAACTGGCGCCTGCATCTGGTGGTGCAGCTCTCCACTTTCCTGCTGTTTCCCCTGCTCGGGCTGCTGCTGGTGACGCTGTTCGGGGCGCACCTCACCCCGGCCCTGGCGCTAGGCTTCTTCTATCTGGCGGCGCTGCCTTCCACTGTGTCCTCTTCGGTGGCGATGACCTCGATCGCACGCGGTAATGTACCCGGTGCCATCTTCAATGCCAGCCTGTCCAGCCTGATCGGGGTGTTCGTCACGCCGCTATGGGTCAATGCCTACCTCAAGGCCAACGGCGCGGCCTTTGACCTGTGGCCGGTGATCCTGAAGGTGGTGCTGCTGGTACTGCTGCCCATCGTGCTCGGCCAGGTGCTGCGTCCGCTCTTGATCCGCTGGCTGACGCAGAATGCTGCACTGACCAAGCGGCTGGACCGCGCCACCATTCTCGCCATCGTCCTCAACTCGTTTTCCGATTCGGTGGCCGAAGGCGTGTGGGCCCAGCATGGTGTGTCTACCATCGCGCTGATCGCCGCTGTGTCGGTGGGGCTGTTCGTGCTGGTCTACGCACTGATGAATTTGCTGTGCCGCAGGCTGGGCTTCGACCGGGGCGACACCATCGCCAGCACCTTCTGCGGCTCCAAGAAGTCGCTGGCTACCGGCGTGCCAATGGCCAAAGTGATGTTTGGCGCCCACCCTGCGCTGGGGCTGATCATTGCCCCGATCATGGTTTACCATTTCCTGCAGCTGGTCATCGTCAGTTACCTGGCCCGGCAGCTGGGCGAGGCAGAGGCTGCCCGCTAGCCGGGTTTCATTGCAGGAGGTTGGGATAGATGCATGTTGTACTCATGCGGGCCGCTGTTGGCCTGCTGTGCTGTCTGGGAATATCCATGGCGCAGGCGGATGTGCTGCGCTGTCGCAACGACCGTACGGGGGAGATCCTGTTCGGCGATGCTGCACGCTGTCCGGACGGCTACACCCTGCAGTCCCGTCGGCCCATTGTGCCGGCTCCACCCCGCCCAGAGCCCGAGAAACTCTACCGACGGCCTCTGCCAGACCGGACGGTGGTGATTGTGGACGGGGACTCCACCTACCGGCTGCCGCGTGAGCGCGCGCTGCCTCGCACCGACTGCGAGGTGTTGCGCGGTCAGCGTGATGCGCTTGCCTACCGGCTCAACAACAACCTTCCCATCGACAACGGCCTGCAGCGACTGCGGGACGTGCAGGCCTCCATGCACAGCAATGGCTGCCGCGCCTACGCCCAGTAGGGCACGCCTTTCGTCGACAGCCCAAAGCTGTCTCTGGCCGCAAGGCTGATGCAGGCTTGCCACGCTGGCTGGCATCGGTCGTGGGGGCGCTCCAAGGCCGGGGCTGTTGTGGCGATGTCGTCTGTTTGCCGCACAATGCCGAAGATAAACGGCTGGTGCGGAATTTGCCCGGCCACGCAGTGGAGGTGGCGTGCAACAGGCGGCTCCCCGCTGAGAGGGCCTGCCCGGCACCTGCATCAATCCGCTTCCCTTGGTGGCCCCGGGGATGCCAATATCCCTGCTGCATCTTCCGTACGTTGGCCGAAGGCACTGTCTGCCCGGCCGGCAATCTGATCGCCCCGGTCGAGCGGGGCCCTAGAAGGGTGGGCTGGATGAAGAGGTGGGTTCTGCTGCTGCTCTGGGCGTTTTACGGCGTCGCGCCGGCACGGACGGCGCAGACCCTCACCCTGGCGGTGGAGGACGATTGGTTTCCTTACGCCGCCGAGCGCAACGGCCAGCCGGAAGGATTCGTGGTGGACGTGGTGCGCGAGGCCTACCGCGCCGTGGGGGTGGACGTCACCCTCAAGAGCATGCCCTACGCGCGCTGCATGCGGGTGGTACGCTATGGCCACATGGCCGGTTGTTTCAACTCGCTCAAGGATGCCTCCACCGTCCGCTTCTACCTCTTTCACAACACGCCGCTGTTCGTAGCGGACATCGGCATCTATCGTCAGACCGGTGCGCCGCTGCGGCGCCCTCTCACGGTGAACAGCCTCGAAGGCAAGCGCGTCGGGCTGACCAATGGCTACACCTATGGCGACGCCGTCGAGCGCAGCGTTGCCTTCCGCAAAGAGTACGCCCTGTCCGACCTACAAAATCTGCGCAAGCTGGCTGCGGGACGGCTGGATTATGTGCTGATGTACAGCCGGGTGATGGACCATCTGGTGGGCAGCCATGTCCTGGAGTTCCGCGGGCGCTTCCAGCGTGTGGGTACGGCCATCGAGAATCCACTCTACGTCACCTTCTCACCGCGTCATCCGCAAGGAGAATGGGCAATGGAGCAACTGGATGCAGGGCTTGCCGTCCTGCATCGCTCCGGCCGCTATCATCAGTTGGAACAGCGGTGGGCGTTCGGCAAGGCGAGCCCGGGTGGTTGGCACGGTCAGCGGCCCTGAACCGTATGGTCGTACTCCGCCTCCAGGTCTGAAAGCAGAATGTTGAGGGCATCGGTGGACATGCGCAGTTCCACCAGCGACAGCCCGAGCGAGGCGATCATCATGACCAGGCTGACACCGAACACCCAATGTCCGGCCTGCTCCCAGCCTGCATACACCTGCAGCATCACCACCACGCACAAGAACAGGCTGCCCATGCCCAGCCCCTGCATCCACTTGATCAGCAGGATGCGCCGGCGCAGGTTGCCGATCTGACGCACGATCTTCACGTCCGGGTTGGACTGATAGTCGTTGTACAGCTGCCGGACGATGCTCGACAGTGCAAGGTAGCGGTTGGTGTAGGCCAAAAGCAGCAGCGAGATGGCCGGGAACAGCAGGGCAGGGGTGGTCAGCGAGATCATTGTTGTTCGTCGATGTAGACATCCAGGCCCAGCTGGGCCAGCTCGTACAGCTCGATGATGTCATCGTTACGCATGCGCACGCAGCCGCGTGAGGTGGGCGTACCGAAGGGGACGTGGCTGCCGGCGCCGTGCAGGTAGATCGCCCGGTCGTAACTGTCGACGTCGCCGCCCTGGTTCCTGCCCGGCTCCTGTCCGCACAACCACAGGATGCGCGTTAGGATCCAGTCCTTGTCCGGGTACTGGGCATGCAGTTCGGGTGTGTACTTCCATTCGGTGATACGGCGCCGGTAGATGATGGTGTCCGGCTCCACGCCGTCCCCGATCTTTTCGCAGATCTGGTGCCAGCCACGCGGCGTCTGGTAACTGTTGACCTTCTCGCCCACGCCGTTGCGGGCGGTGGAGACCACATAGCGGCGGGTTTCCCGCCCCCATTCGTCGAACAGTACTGCGGTCTGCGTGCGCACACCCACTCGCAACCACGGCGCACCATAGTGCAATCGGTTGGGTTCGGTGGGCGCAAGCGGCGCCGCGAGCTGCTGCTCCAGTACAAACTGGACCGCGCCCGGCGTCATCCCCCCAGGAACGGGCAGGGCGGCGCGCACCGCGGGGGCCAGCAGCAGGGTCAGGCTGACCAGTCCTTGGCTAAGCACCTTCATCAGCATGGGAGTTCCTTGCGTCGGCTTCGGAAGAAGGCACTCAGCCGCTGGCTGCAGGCCTCGCCTTCCGGTGCCCGGAATACGGCAGTATGGTGGTTCAGGCGGGGCTGCGCGAAAAGGTCCAGCACGCTGCCGGCCGCACCTGTCTTGGGGTCGGGCGCCCCGAAGATTACACGGGCCACGCGTGCATGAAGGATGGCCCCGGCACACATCGGGCACGGCTCCAGCGTCACGTACAGATCGCAGCCGTCCAGGCGGTAGTTGCCGAGCGCGGCGGCCGCGGCACGCAGGGCCAGCATTTCCGCATGCGCCGATGGGTCGTGATCGGTAATCGGCCGGTTGCAGCCCTCGCCGATGATGCGACCTCTATGCACCACCACCGCGCCCACCGGCACCTCGCCTTGGGCTGCGGCTTCTTCGGCCAAGGCCTGCGCACGGTCCATGTAACGTATGCGCGCTTCACGGTCCGGAGGCAGACGCACCGGGGGGCTGGTGGACAGGGCCTTTAGCAGGTCCTGACGATCCACCTCCGTCAGGTGCCGCCAATGAATGCCGCGCACGGCCGCTTCCAAGGCAAACAGCAGTCGGCTGGTAACCGTATGGCCAGCAGCCTTGAGCAGCAAAAAGGCACGCACGGCCCCAGTACGCGCCAACTCTTCCTGGCTGTCCACCCCTAGGGCCGCCAGCCAGGCGATGGCAGCGGGCGGAAGCGGCGGAGTGGTCAGGGGTGTGGGCATCATGGCGCCATTATAAGCGCAGCCTTCCCATCCGGAACTGTCCTCTGACACCGTCCGCAGCCATAAAAAAAGGGGGGCCATCCGGCGCCCCCGGGCGATGTACGCCTTACTGCGGCTTGTCGTTACCGGTCGGATACGATTTGGTATCGCCGCTGGACGTCTTGGCGCCGGCCGGCATGTCATTGGCGTGGAACATGCTGCAACCAGCAAGGAAACTTACGGCAAACAGGGCTGCGAGAAGCTTTTTCATGATGAAGCCTTTCTTGAGGTTGGGAGAGGTGCTTCCTCCGGACAGACAATCACCGGTCCGGCGCCACTTTTGCAGCTCGCACGAAAGCCACTTCGGAATATCTTTCGTGCCGAACGCAGGCTGAGCGGCTGGCCTACCTCCAGCATTTGCCATACCCGCACCCCTTTGCCAGCCCGACCAAGGGGCGAGCGTCACTTTTCGGCCAACGTCAGCCGAGCCGTGCCTTAACGAGCACTCGCCCGGGTTTCCCGAGCCTGTTCAGCCTGTAGGCCGGGCTGAAGGGCGTGGTGCCGCGCCCCCTTGCAAACCATCTGGGTCGGCAACCTCGGTTCTCCTGTCCGCGTGTGCTGGCTGCTTCAGCTTGGTATCGGTCAGCATGTCATTTTGTTTTGGGGAGAAGCTACCGTCATCGACCGGGCTGACGGTTAGTCTGCTAAAAGCCGTGCCCCTCTTGGGTTCCCGCCGATTTTTGCCGTCAAAATGGGCGTTGATCGTTGAGGGTATATTAAATATGGGATAGGGGCAGGCAGAAACATACCACCAAGAATCCCGTCAGAAATTTCCGTCTTCCCCCTTGCGGCTGAAAGCAGACAAGAAAAAGCCCCGCGCAAAAGCTTGGGGCTACTGGGCTTCATGATGGTTGCCGAATGCAGGCGACTAAGGTTGAATCACTCCCGTCAGCACTCTACCGTCTCCTGAGTCGGGGTTTTTACCGTCATTGCCCGATATCTCGCAGGGAGGCTTGAAACCCGCGCCGTTATTGGGTTTTTGCGTGGTTTTTACCGTCACGATGGGGGACTGTGTGACGGTACGGTATCGGGCATCACTGGCGTGATTAAAAAATACCGCCGTTCATACCAGAAAAGATTTGCGGCTTCCAACGATAGCCGCCGAAAGCAGAAAAAAGAAAACCCCGCGCAAAATGGCGGGGCTGCTGGGTTTTGCGATAGCTGCCGAATGTCAGCGGCTAACGTGGAATCATTCCCACTCGATGGTTGCCGGCGGTTTGCCGCTCACATCGTAAACTACGCGGTTGATGCCCTTGACCTCATTGATGATGCGGTTGGAGGCGCGGCCCAAGAGGCTGTAGGGCAGCTCGGCCCAGTGGGCGGTCATGAAGTCGCTGGTGACCACGGCGCGCAGGGCTACCACGTAGTCGTAGGTGCGGCCGTCGCCCATCACGCCGACCGATTTCACCGGCAAAAATACGGCAAAGGCCTGGCTGGTCTTGTCATACCAGGACACACCCTGTTCGTCCTTGGTGTTGCGCAGCTCTTCGATGAAAATGGCGTCAGCCTGGCGCAGCAGGTCGGCGTACGTCTGCTTGACCTCGCCGAGAATGCGCACTCCCAGGCCCGGGCCGGGGAAGGGATGCCGGTAGACCATGTCGTGCGGCAGGCCGAGGGCCACACCCAGTTCGCGCACTTCGTCCTTGAAAAGCTCGCGCAGCGGCTCCAGCAGCTTGAGGTTCATGTCCTCGGGCAGGCCCCCCACATTGTGGTGACTCTTGATGGTGTGGGCCTTCTTGGTCTTGGCGCCGGCCGATTCGATCACATCCGGATAAATGGTGCCCTGTGCCAGCCACTTGGCGTTGGTGAGTTTGCCGGACTCACGCTGGAACACCTCAACGAATTCGGCGCCGATGATCTTGCGTTTCTTCTCCGGGTCGGTCTCGCCGGCCAGCTTCTGCATGAAATCGGCCGAAGCGTCCACATGCACCACTTTTACCCCCAGGTTGCGGGCAAACATCTCCATCACCATCTCGGCTTCATTCAGGCGCAGCAGACCGTGGTCGACGAACACGCAGGTCAGCTGGTCGCCGATGGCTCGGTGGATCAGTGCGGCCGCCACCGAACTGTCCACGCCGCCGGAAAGGCCAAGGATGACTTCTTCCTCACCCACCTGTTCGCGGATCTTGCGCACGGCTTCGTCGATGTAGTTGGGCATGGTCCACGACGGTTGGGCACCGCAGATGTCCAGCACGAAGCGGTGCAGCATCTCGCGTCCCTTGCGGGTGTGGGTAACCTCCGGGTGGAACTGCACACCGTAGAAATGGCGGTGTTCATCGGCCATGGCGGCAATCGGGCACGAGGGGTTGCTGCCGATTACGGTGAAGCCGGCCGGTAACTGGCTGACCTTGTCGCCATGGCTCATCCACACTTCGAGCACATGTTCGCCGTTGGGCAGGGTCTTGTCTTCCAACCCGTTGAAAAGCCGGCTGGACACGGTGTGCACCTCGGCGTAACCGAACTCGCGCACATGACCCGCATCTACACGACCACCCAGGGCATGGGCCATCCACTGCATGCCATAACAGATGCCGAGCACCGGCACGCCCAAGGTCAGCAGGGCAGGGTTGGCCTGGTAGTCGGATTCGTAGACCGAATTCGGCCCGCCGGAGAGGATGATGCCGGTGGGTGCAAAGGCGCGGATGTCCTCGATGGGCATGTCGTAGGGATGCAGCTCGCAGTACACATGCGCTTCGCGCACGCGGCGTGCGATGAGCTGGGTCACTTGGGAGCCGAAGTCGAGAATGAGGATCTTGTCCATGCCTGTCTTTCCAGTGTTGGCCGAAGCCGGTTCAGTACCTGATATGAAATCTTGATGTAAAAATACCGAGGCGGCCCTGCGGCCGCCTCGGACAGTTCAGTGTTCGGCTGGCGGGCCCTTGCGTCCGCCTCGTGGTGCCTGCCGCTCGGGAATACGACGGTTGTGGGCCAGCAGCATCAGCAGGCCGGCCAGTACCATGCCCAGCGAGAACACGTGGCTGAAGCGCACGCCGTAGTGGTCGTACACCCAGATGGCTGCGCCCGTGTACATCAGCAGCGGGCTGCTGACGATGGAGGATTTGTTCACTCCTTCCAGAACCAGCAGCAGAAGGCCGCATCCGGCAAGCAGCAGCGCCAGCAGGGTGGCGGTATTGGGAAGCAGGGCCGTGCTCTTGAGGAACCATACCGAGCCGAGGGCGATCAGCAGCAGTGGCATGCCAAAGCTCTTGGGCATTGGGTTCACCCCTTGTTGCGCATCAGGCGCTGCTTTTCGCGGGCCCATTCGCGCTCTTTTTCGGTCTCGCGCTTGTCGTGCAGCTTCTTGCCGCGCGCGAGGCCCACCTCCAGCTTGATGCGCCCTTTGTGAAAGTGCATGTCGAGCGCCATCATCGTGTAGCCTGCGCGCTCGACCTTACCAATAAAGCGGTTGATCTCGGCCTGCGACAGCAGCAGCTTGCGCGCCCGGACCGGGTCGGCCTTCACATGGGTGGAAGCCGAACTCAGGGGCGTGATGTGACAGCCCACCAGCCAGAAGGCGCCGTTCTTCCAGTCGACGTAGCTCTCCTTGAGCTGTACGCGACCGGCACGGATGGCCTTGACCTCCCAGCCTTCGAGCACAAGCCCGGCTTCGAGCTTTTCCTCGATGAAGTAATCGTGAAATGCCTTGCGGTTCTGGATAATGCTCATGGGCGCACATGCCTTGAAGAATCCATCATTTTAACAGAAGCCGAGGGTTCGCCAAAGTCACGGAAATTCAGCCGCTTGGCGCGGCCGCCCTTGTGGCCTTGTCGCCCCCGCCTCGCTTCGTGTACCGTAGCGCTTTTGAGCCAAGCGACTCTATGCAGGTTGTCGAGAAGACCGTTCTGGTCGCCCACACCCCGGAAGAAATGTTCAAGCTCGTGGATACGGTGGAAAACTATCCGCGTTTTTTGCCGTGGTACGGAAAGACCGAAGTCCATAGCCGCGAGGGCAATCAGCTGGTGGCCAGCCTCCACATCGATTACCTGCGGGTCAAGCAGCACTTCACCACCCGCAACACCAACGATTTCCCGCACGCCATCCACATGGCGCTGGTCGAAGGTCCCTTCGAGTTTCTGGAGGGCGACTGGCGGTTTCATCCGTTGGGAGACTTCGGCTGCAAGGTCGAGTTCCGCCTCCGCTACGAATTCTCCAGCCGTCTGCTGGAAAAAATCATCGGTCCGGTGTTCGGTCACATCTCGGGGATGCTGGTGGACGCCTTCATCAAGGAAGCGGACAGGGTATACGGCGATGACTGAAACCATTCGCGTGGAAGTGGCCTGTGCCCTGCCGGACCGGCAGCGTCTGGTAGCGCTGCAGGTGCCTCTGGGTACCACGGTGGCCGAGGCTGTTTCGCGCGCAGGCATGGCGGCGCTGTTTCCGGAACTCGACATCCCTGCACTCAAGCTGGGGATTTACGGCAAGGTGGTTCCGCCGACTACCGTGCTTCAGGCCGGAGACCGTGTGGAGCTCTACCGTCCACTGAAAGCAGATCCGAAGGAAGTACGGCGCCAGCGGGTGGAAGCCAGCCGTGGCGGGCGCCAGCCCGCTTCGGCCAACCCTGCGGCCGCACCAAAATGAAAAGCCGGGCGATGCCCGGCTTTTGGGTGGGCGCCCCTGATCAGTCTGCCAGAGGCATGGTGTCCTAGAGGTCCAGGTTCTCGGCCGAAAACACACGATTCTTGCCGCTGAGCTTTGCCTGGTACATGGCCCGGTCTGCCCGTTCGATCACGTCCGCGTCCTGCTCGCCCAGGTGCCAGCAGGCCACGCCCGCGCTGAAGGTGATCACCAGCCGGTCGTTGTTGGCCAGGAAGAAGGTCTTGGTTAGCTCCCGCTGCAGGCGCTGCACCGTCTGCATCGCCTCTTCGATGGACGTTTCCGGCATCAGCACCACGAATTCCTCGCCCCCGAAACGGGCCACCACATCCGAAGGCCGTACAAAGTGGCGAATTACGTCCACCAGGTACTTGAGGGCGTCATCCCCGGTCAGGTGGCCGTAGCGGTCGTTGAGTTGCTTGAAGTTGTCCACATCCAGAAGCGCTACGCTTAACGGGTTGTTGCTGCGCTCGGCACGACTGATTTCGCGCTGGAAGTGCTCCGCCAGACCACGGCGGTTGTAGGCGCCGGTCAGCTGGTCTTCCTTCACCTTGGCGCTGGCTGCTGCCAAGGCGCTTTCCAGTTCGCGGATACGGTGCTCGGCCGCCTCCACCTGCTCCCGCGCCGTGATCAGCTCGTCACGCGACCGGCTGAGGTCCACCTGCATCTCCGAGGTATCCTCCACCAGCGAGGAAATGATGTCCTTCACTTCCTCGATATCATGCGCGCTGCGCAGCTTCTCGCTGTGTCCGTTGATCTTGGTATGGAACTCATCGGTGCTGTCGGTCATTGCCGCCAGCCGGGTGATGAACCGGTCCAGCAGCGCACGCAACGAGCTGGCGGCTTCATCCAGCGAGCTCTTGAGCTGGCCCTGCTTGCGGATGACTTCCTTGAGTGTGGTTTCCAGCTGGTAGATGTGCTGCATGGACAGCGGGCGCTGCCCCAGCACCTCCTGCAACGACGCCACCTGCCCAACCAGATAGCTGTCCGAGCGGTTGATTTCAGCAATGTTCTCCAGCAGCAGGTGCAGCAAGCCCACCAGGCCGTGCACCAGCCGCTCTTCCTGCTGGGTCTGCAGCTCCAGACGGATCATGAAGGCGCGCAGGCGGGCAAGGAAGGTGGTGAGGGCAGCCTCGTCCTTGAGGCCGGATACTTCGCGAATCAGGGCTTCCAGAGCCTGCACCAAATCGGGATACAGCTCCAGCCGTGGCTCAAGGCCGTGCTTGAGCGAAAGAGTGAGCAGGCGCTGCCATGTCTGCCAGGCCTGCATGCTGCCCAATGGCGGGGCCGGGATGTCTTGCGTGACACCCGGCAGCGGTGCCTCGCCGTCCTCGGAGGCGACTCGTGCCCGGCTCGGCGTCAGCCAGTTTTCCACCAGTGCGGCCAGCTTGCGATTCAGCTCTTCCGGTCGGTCGCCGTAATTGATCAGTACGCGCTCAAGTGCCGTTTGCTTGTAGGTCTGGGTAAGGTCCGGCTGGCGCATTTCCCAAGCCCGGATCAGGTTGGCCAACAGCGTGCCCCAGGATTCGGTGAGCGCCGTCTGTGTCTCCGCGTGGCGGATAAATTCGATTGCCAGCTGTGGCACCTGCTCCCATCGTTCCTCTTCCATCACCTGGCGCAGGCGCGAGAAGGTAGCGCGGGCGGTGACGGTGGCAGTGGGCAGGGTTTCCAGCGCACGCATCAGCTGCAGCGCCAGTTTGTTCTCGCGTTCGACCGGGGTGCCTGTCAGCTCGTTGTAGACGCGCTCGAAGTTTTCCGGTGTGGGCAGAAGCTTGCGGGCACTGAGCTGTTTGAGGGTTTCGCGGGCGACGTCGATCGGGTTTTTGGTTGTCATCGACCAGACCTTGGTGCTTTTGTACGAAGCCATGTGTTTTTTTTATAGGGTACTACGCATTTGGGCCCGGTCGACGCCGGTATCAGTGCGGTGGGGGGGTCTTATGGGCCGGTTGCAGTAGCTGGAAGAATACCTCGCCCTGACGGATCATGCCCAGTTCGCTGCGGGCGCGCTCCTCGATAGCGTCGGTACCTGTCTTCAAGTCTCTCACTTCCGCATCCAGCGCCGCGTTGCGGGCAATCAACGTTTCGTTGACCGCCCGCTGGACTTCCAGTTGCTTGTCAAGCTGCCAGACCCTGAGCCAGCTGCCCTTGCCGAACCAGAGCGGCCATTGCAGTGCGGCAATCACGATCAACAGTACCAGGGTCAGCCAGCGCATGGTTTATTTCAGATGGTAGAAGGCAGCACGGCCCGGGTACCAGGCGGCTTCGCCCAGTTCTTCCTCGATGCGCAGAAGCTGGTTGTACTTGGCCATCCGGTCGGAGCGCGACAGCGAGCCGGTCTTGATCTGCATGCAGTTGGTGGCCACAGCCAAGTCGGCGATGGTGCTGTCCTCGGTCTCGCCCGAGCGGTGGCTCATCACGCTGGTGTAGCGCGAGCGCTTGGCCAGATCGACGGCCTTGAGCGTTTCGGAAAGGGTGCCGATCTGGTTGACTTTTACCAGCAGCGCGTTGGCCAATCCCTTCTCGATGCCTTCGCCAAGGATCATCGGGTTGGTGACGAACAGATCGTCCCCCACCAGTTGCACACGGGTGCCCAGTCGGTCCGTCAGCACTTTCCAGCCGTCCCAATCGTGCTCGGCCATGCCGTCCTCGATCGAGATGATTGGATAGCGTTCCACCAGCGTTTCCAGGTAGTCGGCAAACTGCTCGGAGGTCAGCGACAGGCCCTCGGCAGTGAGGTGGTACTTGCCGTCGCGGTAAAATTCGCTGGAAGCGCAGTCGAGGGCGAGCAGCACGTCTTCCCCGGCCACATAACCGGCGGCGTCGATCGCTTCCAGGATCAGCTTGATCGCGTCTTCGTGCGAGGCCAGATTGGGGGCAAAGCCGCCTTCGTCGCCGACGGTGGTGGCATACCCTTTCTGGTCGCAGATCTTTTTCAGCGTGTGGAACACCTCGGCCCCGCAACGCAGCGCGTCGCGGAAGGTCTTGGCCCCGACCGGCATGATCATGAATTCCTGGATGTCGAGCGTGTTGTTGGCGTGTGCACCGCCGTTGATCACGTTCATCATCGGCACTGGCAGCGCCATCGGTCCTGCACCGCCGAGGTAACGGTAAAGCGGCAGGCCGGCGTCTTCCGCCGCAGCACGGGCTACGGCCATGGAAACGGCCAGCATCGCGTTGGCACCCAGGCGGCCCTTGTTTTCGGTGCCGTCCAGCTCGATCAGGGTCTTGTCGATGAAGGTCTGGTCGGCTGCGTCGAGGCCGACGATGGCTTCGCAGATCTCGGTATTGATGTTCTCTACCGCCTTGAGCACGCCCTTGCCCAGATAACGGCCTTTGTCGCCGTCACGAAGTTCCAGCGCTTCCTTGGCACCGGTGGAGGCGCCGCTCGGCACGGCTGCACGGCCCATTACGCCCGACTCGAGCAGAACGTCGGCTTCCACCGTCGGATTGCCCCGGGAGTCCAGGATTTCACGTGCGACCACGTCGATGATCGAACTCATGCGTAATTCCCCTTCAATAGCTTAAAGTTGGTCTTCCGTATACGGATTCGGCCAACCTGTCGTGGCGACGGCTGGCCAAAACAGGGTGCGTCAGGCCGAAGCCTCGGGCCACTCGCCGCTCTTCACCACCGCATCCAGTGCTTGCAGTGTGGCCAGCAGCGACTGCATGCGTGGCAGTGGCCAGGCGTTCGGGCCATCGGAGAGGGCCTTGCAGGGATCCGGGTGGGTCTCCATGAACAGGCCGGCAATGCCCGCTGCGACCGCGGCCCGCGCCAGTACCGGCACGAATTCGCGCTGGCCGCCGGAGCTGGTGCCCTGACCGCCCGGCAACTGTACCGAATGGGTGGCGTCGAATACCACCGGGCAGCCGGTCTCGCGCATGATCGCCAGGCTGCGCATGTCGGAGACAAGGTTGTTGTAACCGAAGGAGGCCCCGCGCTCGCACGCCATGAATCGGTCTTCCGACAGGCCGGCTTCACGCGCAGCATCGCGGGCCTTGTCGAGGACATGCTTCATGTCGCCCGGTGCCATGAACTGGCCCTTCTTGATGTTGACAGGCTTGCCGGACTGCGCCACAGCGCGGATGAAGTCCGTCTGACGAGCCAGAAAAGCCGGGGTCTGCAGTACGTCCACCACTGCGGCCACGTGCGGCACCTGCTCTTCGGTGTGTACGTCGGTCAGGATGGGTACCCCCACCTGGCGGCGTACCTCGTCCAGAATGCGCAAGCCCTTTTCCATCCCGAAGCCACGGAAGGACTTGCCCGAGGAGCGGTTGGCCTTGTCAAAGCTGGACTTGTAGATGAAGGGCATGCCCAGCGCCTGGGTGATTTCCTTGAGCTGGCCTGCCGTGTCGATCGCCAGCTGTTCGCTCTCGATGACGCAGGGCCCGGCAATCAGGAAAAGTGGCTTGTCTAGGCCGACTTCGAATCCGGTCAATTGCATGGTGTTGCCTCCTAGGTCGGGAAAGGTTGGCCGAACAGGCTTCGGCCAACCCCGGGCTCGGCATTAGGCCTTATCGGCCTTGTAGCCCAGTGCGGCGTTCACGTAGGCGATGAAGAGGGGATGCCCGTCGCGCGGCGTAGAGGTGAATTCCGGATGGAACTGGCAGGCAAAGAACCAGCGATGGTCCGGCAGTTCGATGGTTTCCACCAGTTTCTCGTGCCCTGCCGAACGGCCGCTGATCGTCAGGCCGGCGGCTTCGAGCCTCGGAACGTAGTAATTGTTCACTTCGTAGCGGTGGCGATGGCGCTCCACGATATCGGTATTGCCGTAGATGCGCGCGGCCAGCGAGCCTTCGACCAGATCGCAGTGTTGTCCACCCAGGCGCATCGTGCCGCCCAGGTTGGAGTTCACGTCGCGCGTTTCCACCTTGCCGTCATGGTTCACCCACTCGTCGATCAGCGCTACCACCGGGAACTCGGTGTCGATGTCGAATTCGGTCGAGTTGGCGCCGGGCATGCCGGCCACGTCGCGTGCGTACTCGATCAGTGCGATCTGCATCCCTAGGCAGATGCCGAGATAAGGAATGTTGTGCTCGCGGGCGAATTTCACCGCCTTGATCTTGCCTTCTACGCCGCGCTTGCCGAAGCCACCCGGCACCAGGATCGCGTCCATGTCTTTCAGGGCCGCGCAGCCGTCGCGCTCCACTTCCTCGGAGTCCACGTAATGGATGTTGACCTGGGTACGGGTGTGCACGCCGGCGTGCTTCAGCGCCTCCGACAGCGACTTGTAGGATTCGGTCAAGTCGACGTACTTGCCCACCATGGCGATGTCGACGCTGTGCTCAGGATGCTCGATGGCATCGATGATGCGGTTCCACACCGACAGGTCCGCCGGCGGCAGGTCCAGTTGCAGCTGTTCGCAAATGATGTTGTCGATGCCTTGGGCGTGCAGCATCGCCGGCACTTTGTAGATGCTGTCGGCGTCGTAGCAGCCGATGACCGCCTCCTCTTCCACATTGCAGAAGAGGGCGATCTTGCGCTTTTCGTCCTCGGGCAGCTCGCGGTCCATGCGACACAGCAGGATGTCAGGCTGGATGCCGATCTCACGCAGCTCGCGCACCGAGTGCTGGGTCGGCTTGGTCTTGATCTCGCCGGCGGCAGCAATGAAAGGCACGTATGAAAGGTGCACATACAGCGTGTTCTTGCGACCGAGGTTTGCGCGCATCTGGCGGATGGCTTCCAGGAAGGGCAGCGACTCAATGTCGCCCACCGTACCGCCCACCTCGACGATGGCCACGTCGGCCTCGCCGGCGCCCTCGCGCACCTTCAGCTTGATTTCATCGGTGATGTGCGGAATCACCTGTACGGTGCCGCCCAGGTAGTCCCCGCGCCGCTCCTTGCTGATGACCGACTCGTACACCTGGCCGGTGGTGAAGTTGTTGCTTTTCTTCATCTTGGCGTGGATGAAGCGCTCGTAGTGGCCGAGGTCGAGGTCGGTTTCGGCGCCGTCCTCGGTCACGAAGACTTCACCGTGCTGGAACGGGCTCATCGTACCCGGATCGACGTTGATGTACGGGTCGAGCTTCAGCATGGTGACGTTCAGCCCGCGCGACTCGAGAATGGCCGCAATAGACGCGGCGGCGATGCCTTTGCCCAGAGAGGACACCACACCGCCGGTAACGAAGATGAACTTGGTCATGGGAACACACATCTAACGGAATCCGGGATTTTAACCCGAAACCGGCAAAAAACAGAACCGTCACGCAGCAAGAGTCGTTGTTAGCCAGCCTTCAAATACATGATTTCCCAGAGAAAGATTTTTCATTGGCCCGCTGACAGCGCCTTACGTCTCTGGTATGCTGCACGGCAGTGCGGCGTGCTTTCCCGAGGGGGCTGGGCACGCTTTTCTCTTGAATCTAGGCCTGTTTTCATGATATAAAGCCGGCTTTTACCGGTTTTGGGAGTGTTCAACCATGGCGCGTGTTTGCAAAGTCACCGGCAAGCGTCCGATGACCGGGAACAATGTTTCCCACGCCAATAACAAGACTAAACGTCGTTTCCTGCCGAACCTGCAGTACCGCAAGTTCTGGGTAGAAAGCGAAAACCGCTGGGTGCGTCTGCGCGTTTCCAACGCCGCCCTGCGTACCATCGACAAGCTGGGTATCGATGTCGTGCTGGCCGACCTGCGCGCCCGCGGCGAACTCTGATTTCAGCGATATCTAGCGAGGTAAATCATGCGCGACAAGATCAAGCTCGAGTCCACTGCGGGCACTGGCCACTTCTATACCACCACCAAGAACAAGCGCACCATGCCGGAAAAGATGGAGATCAAGAAATTTGATCCCGTTGCCCGTAAGCATGTGCTCTACAAAGAGACCAAGCTCAAGTAAGCAGTCTTGCTGTGGTGTGAAATAGAGAACCCTTCGCTGGTGCACGGCGAAGGGTTTTTTCATTTCAGGCTGCCCTGTGGCGGCCTTTTCCTGCCCCTGATTACACCTGCGCGTGTGGGCTCAGGGTTTCCCTTGCAGGTGTGCCATCTCGCGACGTGCGAACACGAGGTCCTGCCAGGCCTTGGCCTTGTCAGGCTGGGTGCGCAGCAGATAGGCGGGGTGATAGCTGACGATGAGCGGTGTGGAAGCATAATGATGCACCTTGCCGCGCAGCCGACCGATCGACTCGGTCGTTTCCAGAAGGGTCTGTGCGGCAAAGCGTCCCAGCGCCAGGATCAGGCTGGGCTGGATATGGTCGATCTGCTGGCGCAGGTAGGGCTGGCAGGCGGCGATCTCGTCCTGGCTAGGGTTGCGATTGGCCGGCGGTCGGCACTTGATCACGTTGGCGATGTAGACATCGGTGTCGCTGTCCAGCCCGGCAGCCCGGAGCATGTTGTTCAGCAGTTGGCCTGCCCGGCCCACGAACGGCAGGCCTTGACGGTCTTCCTGCTCACCGGGTGCTTCACCCACCACCAGCCAGCGGGCCTTGGGGTTGCCGCGACCGAATACCGCCTGCGTGCGCGTCTCGCACAGGCGGCATCGCGTACAGCCTTTGACCTCGGCTCCCAGCGTGGCCCAGTCCATTGGAGGCAGGGCCCTTGCCGGCGGCTGGGCTGGGGATAGCTGAACCGCTTGGTAGGGGGACTCGGCGAGTGGGAGTGCTTGCGCCTGCCTTTCGGCATACGCATACGCAGGCCTGTCTGCCGACAGAGCCTGCTGCAGTTGACTGCTGGCCGGTTGCGCAGGATCCATCGCGGGTGAAAGCCTCTCCGTATGCGTCATTTCTGCGGAGGACGGCAGCACGGCAGGCATTTTTTCCGCCGCTGCACTCGCTAGGGCAGCAGGGTATGTCTGCCCACGTCGCACCCAGCGTGGGCCCAGTCCGAACTGACTGAGCACATATTCCTTGCGGTTCATCCGAGTTGCTTCTCCATGAGGATCGCGTCTTCCCGAAGCCCGTTGGCCGAAGGGTAATACTGCTTGCGCACGCCACAGGAACGAAAGCCCAGGCGGGCATATAGCGCTTGGGCAGGTGCGTTGCTCTGACGTACCTCCAGCAGCATCCGGGTCGCGCCCGCCTGCTTGAGATGCTGGATCACCTGTTGCAGCAGGCAGGTGGCCAAGCCTGCACGGCGACAGGCGGGGGAAACCACGATATCAAGCAACTCGGCCTCACCTGCCGCGTTTAGAATGACAGCAACGGCCAGCAGTCCGGTCTCGTCTTCGGCCAACCAGACAGCATGCCCAGCCTCAAGTGAGCCGCGATACTGGTGTTCACTCCAAGGATAGGGTGTCCCCGCCTTGGCCAAGGCGGCAATGGCCGCGAGATCGGAAGATATGGCCAGACGGTGGCGGGTCATGTGCGACGGGCCTGCTGCTCGCTTGCAGTCAGCGCCACCTTGTCACGGACGTACAGCACTTCGGCCTCGCGGGCGGGGCGCTTTGGGTAATGGCCATTGCTGGCCAGCTTCAGGTAAGCCGCTGCTTCAGGGCGCAGGACATCCGTCCGGTTGAAGGGCCGGCCCGTCAGGCGCCCAGTCAGCAACGCCTCGTGGACTTGCCAAGCGTCGCCTGCCAAGGTGAAGGCATCTTCTGGCAGGGGCAACGCTTCGGGTGAGAAGAGGCCGATCGCCCCTTGGCAGCGCCCATCCTGGTATACCGCTGCATAAACCTGCCCCATACGGGCATCCATGGCGACGAGCACGGTCCCGCTCGCCCCTGTCTGGGCCGCCACTGCGTCCAGCGTCGGGATGCCGATGAGGGGAAGGTTGGCCGAAAAAGCCAAGCCCTGGGCCAGTCCGCAGCCAATGCGCAGTCCGGTGAACGAGCCCGGACCTTGGCCGTATACCACCGCATCCAGACTGGAGAGGGCGAGCCCTGCCTCTTCCAGCAGTCTGCTCAATGCAGGCAATGCGGTTTCGGCATGCTTCTGGCCCACACGTTCATGATGCGTAAAAACGCGCTCGCCGTCGGTGACGGCGAGCGAGAGGAAATCGGTAGAGGTGTCGAGTGCGACAAGTTTCATCCGGTACAGGCACTCCGGTAATTACAGACCCAGGTCTTCTACCCAGGTCAAGGCCTCGATATGGGCCAGATTGAGGGTTTCGGCGCTGATGCCCACGCTTTGGGCCAAGGCCTCGATGTTGTCCAGTCGGGCGTCCTCGCAAGCCTCCACCAGCTTGAGATACGGGCCGTAGCGCCCTTGGTGGTTCTCCAGCGCCTGCTTGATGTCTTCCGGCAGGTGCAGGTGTTCGAGAAGGCGATCCATCGGCATCTCGAAGAGCACGTCCAGCAGGCTGAACATGCCCACGATGAAAAGGTTATCGCAGCACTCGGTCGGCAAGCCCAGCTTGCGGCCGATCAGCTCCATTTGCCGGCCCCGCGTGATCACCGTCTTCTGCAGGGCAGGAGGCGTACGTCCGTCCTCGGACGCCGTTACGAGTAGCAGCGTCAGCCATCGGTAGAGCTTTTGGTAGCCCAGTACCGTTACCGCGTGCGAGAACGAGCTGATGGTGGTGTTGAGCCCGGCCGCTGCCGAGTTCACATAGCGCAGAAGCTTGTAAGAGAGGGCAACGTCCCGTTTGAGGATCGCCTCGATCTCCGGCAGGTCAGCGTCCAGACGCAGCAGGTTCAGCAGTTCCAGCGTATTGGAGAAGGTGGGGTGGATCACCCGGGCGGAAAGAGTTTCCGGCTTGGCGAAATAGTAACCCTGGAAGCCGTCCATGCCCAACTCGCGGCAGAGGTGGAACTGCTCGCGCGTTTCCACCCGCTCCGCAATACGGATGACCGGATAGCTGCGCAAGCGGGCCGCGATCACCTGAAAACGGTTGCCGTCATGGTTCTGGACATCCAGCTTCACATAATTGGCCAGATCCAGGAAAGCAGCAGAGGGTGCTTCAAAAGAGAAGTCGTCCAAGGCCACTCCGAACCCCAGCGAGCGCAGGTGCCGCACCCTAGACAGCAGTTCCGACGAAGGCGTTACGGTAGGCGCGATGTCCAGAATCACCCTGCGCGGAGGCAAAAGCTCTAGGAACTCGCTCGTCAGCATGGTCTCGCCGACGTTGATGAAAGCCAGCTTGCCGCCGACGAGCCAGCTGGTTCCCATGTTGTTTAACGTGTTGACCAGAACGTCGGTGTCGGCCTGCAGTTCTGCGTGTGGGCCCACCTCCCGCGCCTCGCCGCTGGGCCGGAAAAGAAGTTCGTAACCGATCAGCTGCTGGTTGCGGTTAAGAACCGGCTGGCGGCCGATGAAGGCGCTGGAGGACATGGGGAGCCCAGTAATCAGTTGGCTACAAATTCGGACGTGCGCACGATCTGGTTGCTGCCGCTGGCGTCACTGGCCGACAGCAGGTCTTCCATGTCGAGAACAAGTACCACCGAGCCGTCGCCGGAGAGGGTGGCACCGGCCACGCCCTTGGGACGGATGTTCTGCAGCGGCTTGATCACCACGTCATCACGGCCCACGAAGGAGTCGATCGCGAGGATGAACGATTTTTCCGCCGACTGCATCAGCACGCCAAAGCAGGGCTTCTGCGTCGGGGCCCAGCCGAGCAGTCCGGCCAGGGTGCGCAGTGGCAGGATCTCGTCCCGCACCACAATCGTGGGCTTGCCCGATACCTCCTGGATGGCATTGCTGTCGATGGTGATGATCTCACGAACCATGGCCAGCGGTACCGCGAACGGCTGGTTGCAGGCACGCACCACCAGTACCGGCAGAATGGCCAGGGTCAGCGGCAGCGATATACTGATCCGCGTGCCTTCGCCCGGCACCGAGTTGATGTCGATGCGGCCGTTGAGCTTCTGGATGTTGGTACGCACCACATCCATGCCGACGCCGCGCCCGGAGACGCTGGAAATCTGGTCCTTGGTGGAGAAGCCCGGCAGAAAGATCAGCTGCAGACACTGCTTCTCATCCAGCGAATTGGCGGTCTCTACATCGATCAGGCCCTTTTCGATGGCCTTGCGACGCAGGCTGTCCGCATGCATGCCTCGACCGTCGTCGGTGATCTCGATGAGGATGTGGTCACCCACCTGCTCCGCGGTTAGCTGGACCACGGACTGTGCCTTCTTGCCCGCAGCCAAGCGTTCTTCCGGGCTTTCGATACCGTGGTCGACCGCGTTTCGGACGAGGTGTACCAGTGGATCGTTGAGATCCTCGATCATCGTCTTGTCGAGTTCGGTTTCCTCTCCCGACAGCACCAGTTCCACTTCTTTGCCCAGCTGACGCGCAAGGTCACGTGCCAGGCGCGGATATTTCTGGAACAGGCGTCCGATCGGCTGCATACGCGTTTTCATCACCGCGTTCTGCAGATCACTGACCAAAAGATCCAGCTGGCTAATAGACTCGTCCAGCGAGCGCAGGGTATTGGGGTCGTGGCTGCCTTGCAGGATTTCGGTACGCAGCGTGGTGAGACGGTTCTTGGTCAGCCCGATCTCACCCGACAGGTTGAGGACCATGTCCAGACGCTGTGTGTCGATGCGGATGGTGTTTTCCTGCCCCCCACCCGAGCCTCCCTTGTTGGTCATCGGCTTGGAAGCGGGGCGCTCCACGGGCACCGGCGCCGCAGCGGGGATGACCTCTACGGCCTGGGCCGCCGTGGCAGGTTCAGGCGCCGGTGTCGGAGCCTGGTCTGCACTGACAGGGGTCGCCGGCGCTGTGCTTCCCGGCTGGATGGCCTGGTACAGCGCCTGCCAGTCCGGGCCCCCATCTGTGCTCGGGGCTGGAGCGGCGGGCGCTGCCGCTGGCGGCGCCGGCGTAGCGGGGGCCGCAGGAGTTCTGCCCGGTGTGCGTCCGGCCAGAACTTCATCCAGGTCGGCTAGAACCTTGGCATCGGCATCCCCTGGCATCAGGCCTTGTGCCAGTGTGTCGAACATGTCACGCACAATGCCAGTGGCATTGAGAATCACGTCCATCACTTCTGGGTTGAGCTTCAGCTCACCGTTGCGAAGCTTGTCGAACAGGTTTTCCGTCCGGTGGCACAGGTGCACCATCGGAGTCACGTTTAGGAAGCCGGCGCCGCCCTTGATGGTGTGGAAACCACGGAAGATATCATTGAGCAATGCCCGGTCTTCCGGCCGTTTTTCCAGTTCCACCAGCTTGTTGTCTACATCCGACAACAGCTCGGTGGACTCCATCAGGAAGTCCTGAAGCAGCTCTTCCATTCCACCAAAATTGCTCATATCCGTACTCCAGGGTGGGGGGCAGCGTCTGCGGCCAGCGCGCTCAGAAGCCCAGGCTTTCGAGCAGGTCGTCGACCTGCTGCTGATTGGTGACTACATCGTTGCGGCCTTCCGGGTTGATGACGGGGCCGTTGAGCAGCACCGGATCCAGTTCTGCCTTCTTCTCGTGCGGCGAGAACTCGATCAGGAAGGCGACCAACTCGGTTTCAAGGAGCTTGACCATTTCCATCATCTTCTTGATGACCTGACCGGTCAGGTCCTGGAAATCCTGTGCCATGACGATTTCCAGCAGCTGTGTACTGGTGGCTTGGGTGCGGTCCGGTACACGGCTGAGATAGCTGCGCGTCTCTTCGGCCAAGGTTTTGAACTCGCTCACGGACAGCTGGTTTGCAAACAGGCGGTTCCAGCGCTCGGAAAGCTTCTGGGCCTCGCTCTCGAGATCGTCTTGGATCGGCTTGGCGATGTCGGTGGCGTTGAGCACGCGTTCGGCTGCACTCTCAGTCAGCGAAGCGATATAGGAGAGGCGGTCCTTGGCATCCGGAATCGCCTCTGCCACGCGTTCGAGAGACTTGTCATAGCCGACGTCGCGCATGGCATCGTGCAGTTTGCGGGTGAGCTGGCCGATCTGGGCATACATGTTTAGCGGGTCAACAATGCCGCCTTGGGCTGGCGCTGTGGCTGACGCATCGGCGGAAGCCGGAGGCGCGTCGGCGGTCTGCTGCCGGGCAATGCTCTCGAACAGGGCTTCGAGTTCGGGCGAATCTCCGCTTTCCAAAACGTGGTCCGGCACGATCATTCCTCCTGAAGGCGGCCGCAGGCTGCTGCGCCTGCGCGGGCGACAGCCTTACTTGTTAAGCGTCTGGAAAATCTTGTTCAGCTTCTCTTCAAGCGTGGCTGCCGTGAAAGGCTTGACGATATAGCCGTTCGCCCCCGCCATGGCCGCTTCGATGATGTTCTCACGCTTGGCTTCGGCCGTGATCATGAGGAACGGCATCGTCTTGAGCTGGGCATCTGCACGCAGCGCCTTGAGCAACTCGATCCCAGTCATGTTGGGCATGTTCCAGTCGGAAACCACGAAGTCAAAACTCTGGGTCTTGAGCTTGTGCAGGGCCACCTGGCCGTCTTCCGCCTCGTCCACGTTGGTAAACCCGAGTTCCTTGAGCAGGTTCCGCACGATGCGTCGCATGGTGGAAAAGTCGTCCACGACAAGGAAGCGAATGTTTTTATCTGACATCGAGGTTTATCCTGAAGGTTCAGTTGCTGTGCAGCGGATTCTACCGTCTACCTCTGCAGGAATGGAATCATGGTTTCCGCAAGGACGATCGGATCGAATTTCGCCACGTATGCATCTACCCCGACACTAGAACCCATGGCGCGGTTGGCGTTGGAGGACAGCGACGAATGCATGACCACCGGGATGCCGTTGAAGCGTGGGTCGGACTTGATGAGACGGGTGAGCACGTAGCCGTCCATTTCCGGCATCTCAGCATCCACAAGAATCATCTTGAGGTTGTCGTGCAGCGACTCGTCGGGGCCTAAGTGGCGATGCGCCAGCGCCTGCAGGCGGTCCCAGGCTTCGCGGCCGTTGGTGGCCTGCTGGAATTTCACGCCCATCTTCTCGAGCACGCTGGTAATTTCCTTGCGGGCCACCACCGAGTCATCCACGAAGAAGACGTACTGGTCGCTTTCAAGCTGGGCGGTGGGAATGTCCGGCACGCGAGCCTCGCCAATGACGGTGGCGAGGATCTGCTCGACGTCCAGAATGGAGACGAGCTTGCCATCCTCCAGTTCGGTGATGGCGGTGATCAGGTTCTGGTTGGCGCCGTTGACCATCATGTTTTCCGGCGCCCTTACCTTGTCCCAGTCTACGCGGATGATGCGGTCCACCGAGTCCACCAGGAAAGCCTGGGTGCTCTTGTTGAACTCGGTGACGATCATCGTGCTGTAAGTGCGGTCGGCCTGTTCAGCCCCGATGAACTTGGCGAGCGAGATCACAGGGATGATGTTGCCGCGCAGGGAGATCACCCCCTCCACACCGAACGGCATGTTGGGCGTCCGGGTGATGAAAGGGGTCTGGGAGACTTCACGCACCTTGAACACGTTGATGCCGAAGGTTTCGCGCGTCCCCAGGGAGAACAGCAGAATTTCCATCTTGTTCGAGCCCGCCAGCTTGGTACGGGCGTCGACCGTTGCCAGCAGAGAGACGTCGGTTGCGGTCATGGTGCGCCCCCTTTATTTGGTCAGCTTGAGCATTTCGCGAAGCTTCATCGACAGCTTCTGCGGTTCGAACTTCGAGACATACGAATCCACGCCGACCGATTCCCCAAGCTTCTGGTTGGAGACGCCGGAAAGAGAGGAGTGCATCAGGACAGGAATGCCGGCGAAGCGAGCATCGCTCTTGATCATCTTGGTGAGCATGTAGCCGTCCATTTCCGGCATTTCCACGTCGGTGAGCACGAGGTGGAGAAGATCGCTGAGCTTGCGGCCCGCCAGTTCGGCCTGCATGGCCATCTTCTGCAGGTCTTCCCAAGCGCGCATACCGTTCATGGCATAGGCGTACTTAACGTTCATGGCCTCCAGCGTGCGCTCGATCTGCTTGCGCGCCACGGCCGAGTCGTCGGCAAAGAAGATCATCCGTTCTTCGGTGATCGGCTCGATGTTGATGAAGTGGTGGGAGTCATCGTTGAGGGCGGTTTCGGCCAACACCTTTTCCACGTCCATCATCATTACCAGCGTACCGCCCCCCAGTTCGGTGACGGCAGTGACGAGGCCCGCCATGCGGTTGGTGATCATCTCCGGCGGCACCCGCATCGCGGACCAGTCCAGGCGCAGGATCGTATCCACGGCCTCCACGAGGAAGCCCTGGGTGTGACCGTTGTATTCGGTGACGATCATGATCTCGGGCTTATGGGCGGTGACGATGCCGGCATATTTGGCCAGGTCGATGACTGGAACCAAGGTGCCGCGCAGGCTGACCATGCCTTCCACCGAGGAGGGCATTTCGGGCGCCGCGGTGATCTCCGGGGTGCGCATGACCTCGCGCACCTTGAAGACGTTGATCCCGAAGGTTTCCTTGCGGCCCGTACGCTGGTCCTCCCCGAGGGAGAAGAGCAGGATCTCAAGCTTGTTGGTGCCGGCAAGCTTGGTGCGGGCATCAATTTTTTTGAGAAGTTCTGACACAGAAACCTCCGCAGCAGCTGGTAATGGTGAGGTGCTTGAAACACCTGTTATTGGTATGCGCCGATCGGGGAGAAAGGCGGTGTTGCTGCCCTGTTACGGTGACTCGCAGGGGGCGCTGTCATTATCATACCGATCTACTACTTTTTACAAATTACTTCCTGATTATGACGAAAAAAGTGGCCGTGCCGCACGACCCCCGTCAGCTCGAGGCGGCCTTTGCGCAGTTCAACGCGGTGTCAGGCCAGCTGATCGATGCCTATAGCCAGCTGGAGGCACAGGTGCACGTGCTGAACGCGCAGCTGGAGGCGGCAAACAGCCAGCTGCGCAGCAAGATGGAAGAAAACGCGGCGCTGGCCGAGCGGCTCTCGCGCCTGCTGTCAGCGCTGCCGGCCGGTGTGGTGGAAATGGATGCAGTCGGCTGCGTACGTCACGAAAATCCCGCCGCGGCCCGAATGCTGGGGCGCAGTACCCTCGGTCTGTGCTGGCAACAGGTGGAAACACTGCTGGAAGCCACCGAACTGACAGACACTTATTTGGTCCCGGGTGATGAGGACGGCCCCGCGCGGCGTGTTTCGCTGCAGTACCAGGATCTGCCTGAGCAAGGGGGGCGCATTGTACTGATGCACGACGTCACCCGGTTGCATCAGCTGTCTGGCGAACTGGCCAACCAGCAACGCCTAGCGGCCATGGGCAGCATGGCTGCCTCACTGGCCCACCAACTGCGTACTCCGCTGGCCACGGCAATGCTCTACACCGCCAATCTGCGCAACCCGGGACTGGCGGAGGCGGAACGCAGCCGCTTTATCGACAAGAGTCTGGCGCGGCTGAAGGCGCTGGAGGGGCTGATCCAGAACATGCTCAGCTTCGTGCGGGGCCATGTGTCGGAACTGGAAGGGCTGGATGCGGCAGGGTTGGCCGAAGAAGTGCGTGCCATCATGGCGCCCCTGTGTCAGGCACGCGATGTCGCGCTCGATTGCCAAGTAGGGGTGGACTCTGCCATAACGGTATCAGGCGACCGCAAGGCCCTGTCGGGTGCACTGCTGAACCTGCTGGAGAATGCCCTGTTCTTCACGCCGTCCGGCGGCCAGGTGGGGCTGGGCGTGCGGCAGACGGGAGGGCAGGTGATGTTCGAGGTCACCGACACCGGACCTGGCCTGTCGGCCGAAGTGAAGGCGCGGATGTTCGAGCCCTTCTTCACCACCCGCTCCGGCGGTACTGGCCTGGGACTTGCCATCGTCAAGAAGGTAGCAGAAGAACTGGCCGGGACCGTATCCTGCGAGAACCGGCCGGAGGGCGGCGCCCGCTTCGTGCTCAGTCTGCCTGCCGCGACGGCAGGCCCCACCGGAGCTAGGGAGAAAGCATGAAATCCGTCATCAAACTGGAAGGTTCTGTCGGCAGGCTGGTGCTGGTGGGCCCGTTCGACTTCAACATGCACAAGGATTTCCGTCAGGCCTCACAGTCGCTGCTGGACGAACCGGGCGTAGAGGAGATCTTGGTCGATTTCGAGCAGGTGCCTTTTCTGGACAGCTCTGCGCTGGGGATGCTGCTGCTTCTGAAGGAGCGGGCTGCCGCCCAGAAGCGCACGCTGGCGCTGATCAACTGCCGCGATACCGTCAAGCAGGTGCTCGAGATCGCCTGCTTCAACAAGATGTTCGTCATCCGCTGAGTCCGTCGTTTCCATGACCATCCTGGCGGCCGTCAGTGCTGCATTGCGTCACGCCATTGAGGACGATCCCTGGCTGCAAGGGCTCGACTGGCGCTTCGAGGGGGCGCCCGATACCCGCACCGAACTGGTGATTCTTGAGGGCGCACAACCGGAGAGCCTGTTGCAGAGCGGAAACCCGCCTGTCTGGTGGTTTGGGCCATCACCGCACTGCTGGGATCCACCGCGCGGGGTGGACGTCTTTTCCCGCGCTCCTTCTCTGGATGGCCTGCGCGCCCGGCTGGTGGTGTGGCTCTGGCGCCAGGGGCGGGCAGTACCGGTAGGTTTTTCCGCAACGCCCAGACTGTTTTCTCATGGCTGCGGGCAGGCCTCGCTGGCGCTGAGCCAAGGTCGCGGGCGCCTGGAGCTTGCCCTGGCCCCCTTGGAAGGGCAAGGCGGAGACATCGCTCTGGTGCTGGAGGATGCCCAAGGTAGCC
This sequence comes from Gulbenkiania mobilis, assembly GCA_004346645.1. Classification (GTDB taxonomy): domain Bacteria; phylum Pseudomonadota; class Gammaproteobacteria; order Burkholderiales; family Chromobacteriaceae; genus Gulbenkiania; species Gulbenkiania mobilis. The sequence continues at coordinate 97,051 of SMDA01000003.1, read as the reverse complement.
TGCTGGTGCTGGGGGATGCCATCGGACACGGCCTGGAAGCCGAGATGGATGCGCTGCTGTTTGCGCTTGCGGTGCTGCAGCATCTTTCGGCCAACCGGCTCGACAATGAACAGCTGGCCGGGCTCGACCGTTTTTTGCGGGACAGCATGGCGGATCAGCGTTTCGTCGCGGCCACCGTGCTGCGGGTGGACTGGCAGGCCCGGCAGTTGGCCCTCGTCAATGCCGGAATGCCCGAAGTGGTCGTGCGCATCAATGGGGCCTGGCAGGCCCGCTACGGGGCCCGGCGTCCAGCCTTTGGCCTGGGCGAGCCCGGCCATTGTGACGATGCCATCCAGCAGGCACCGCTTTTGCCCTCCAGTGAATGGGTGCTGCACAGCGACGGGCTGGATGCCGGACGAATGGACCGCTACTGGAGTGAGACTGCGTCTCATAAAAACCCTGGCAATGGCATATTGCGTGCTATACCGTCCTTGTCGGCGCTTGCGACGGATGATCTGGCCGACGACCTGTTGTGCATGGTTCTGACCGTGGCCTGTAGCCTTAACTGAAGCCTTCCGGCCGGTCCGAACCGCCTTCCGGCCGGTCCGAACCGCCTTCCGGCCGGTCCGAACCGCCTTCCGGCCGTCCCCCGTCCTTCAACCCGACGTTCTGCACCCCTTCCTCCCACAAGGAACCGGTCATGGAGTGTGCCCCCATACCGCCGCGCAGGCGGATCCTCGTTGTCGCCGTCGTCGGTGCCGTGCTGCTGGTGCTGCTGGCGCTGGCTGGCCTGAGTGCCGGTTGGCTGGCCGCCGCAGCGGTACTGGCCCTGGCTGCGGTGACTGGGGCCGCGTTCAGCCTTGGCGTCGCTCAGACCAGCCGTTCCTCCGACGCCGGCCATCCGGGCCCGGCTTTGGCCTCCGTTCCCGCTCCTGATGCTGCTTCCCCCATGCCGACTTTGCTCTGCAACAGATCAGCCTGAGCACCGAGGAGGTGGAGCGGGTGCGCGGTCTCGTCGGTGAGGCAGTGCAGACGCTGATGGACAGTTTTTCCGGGCTCACGGCGGAAGCGGAGGAGCAACTGGCGCTAGTGTCCAGCCTGGCCCATGGCGACGGCACCGTCGGCCAGCACGAGATGTCGTCGGCCCTGCAAAATTCGTCTCGCGGCGCCGACGAGAAGCGCCGGACGTGCAAGAGTAGCGAGTCGACTCGCCGACGCTGCGAGCGCTGACAGCAGCCAAAGCGAGCGCAAAAAGGCTGGAGCAATGCCCCGCCGGGCGATGGCACGCAGCAGCCAGCGGATGTTGAAGCCGGCTGCGCACAACACCGCATGCAGCGCGTCACCCTCAGCGCCCTTGAGCCAGCAGCGCTTCATGCCGTGATCGTGCCTGGCATGCCCGATGGCCGGCTCGACCGCCTGACGCCGCTTCAGCCAGCGCCGCTGGCTGCGCGTGAGCGAGCGGCTCTTGCCGCGATGGATCAATGTCACCCCGCCAATGTCGGCATCCGCCCCCCGGTAGCCCAGGTCGACGATGGCCGTGTGCGGCCTGACGCCCAGCTCCTGCAGCAAGACGGTGGTCTGCTCCAGTTGCTCGGCCAGCGTGTGGCCGTCGTAGGGGTTGCCCGGCAGGCTGCGCGCACCGACCATCAAGCCCTGCTTGGCCGTGACGGCCACGCTGACCTTCACGCCGAACTCGTAGGGCTGGCGGGCCTTGCCCTTGCCGATGCACTCGACCTGCGGCGCATGCAGCGCGTACAGCTTGTGCTTGTCCTTGGGGCGCTGCGAGCGGATGCGTTCGGCACGCTCCAGCCATGGCTGCAGGCGATCACGCACGTCTTGCGGCGCTGCCAGCAGGCGGCGTTGCACGTCGCGCAGCACGCGCCCGAGCACGGTGCGCTGGCGCTTGAGCACCCGGCGCAGCCGCTTGAACTGCTTGGCGTGCGCATAGCCGCCGGCACGCCGGCGCAGGCTGCGGCCCTCGCGCTCGAAGGTCTGCTTCAGCCGCAGCCCGGCGCGCTGCGCCAGTTGCACCACCTTGGCCCGCGCCACTTCCAGCAGCCGGCTGTCGGTGGGATAGGCCACCGCCTTCTCCTGCACCGTGGTGTCCACGATCACACGCTGCAGTTCGCTCTTGCGCACCGCCTGCATCTGCACGGCCGCCTCGATCGTCTTGGCCAGCAACTCCTCCACGCCGGCCTCGCCCAGCACCCGCCTGAAGCGCCCGATCTGCGTGGCATCGCACGGCAGGCGTGGCTCGTAGTACTCCTGCCCGCTGAAGAACTGCCACACCACGTTCTCGGCCCAGCGCTCGACCACGGCCTCGTCGCTCAGGCCATAGGCATGCTTCAGGTACAGCAGCGACACCATCAAGCGGATCGCCAGGCGCGGGCGGCCTGCCGCGCTCACGCCTGCGCCGACCACCTGCAGCGTGGGGCCGAACAGGTCTGCACCTTCGATGCTGCGCCCGCGCCGGTCCTTGCGCGCCAGCAGCGGCGCCACGCTCGCTTCGATCTGCTGCCACGGCATGCGTGTGGCCAGCACCGCCAGCGGGTGGCGCAGGTCGATCATCTGGTCCAGTCGGGCGCGGAAAAAGTCCGGCGTGCTCATCGAAATCCGTCTCCAAACTCCCAGAAATTCGCATCGAGCCGATTCATCTTCGGGAGTTCCAACCCCGCAACATCACCTCACCAACTCAGTGTCCATGCGGCTTCAGGGCGTTTTGCAGGGCTGACGAATAACCGAGCGGATAAAGTGGTCCGCAGCCAAAGACAAAGCGCCTCACAGGGAGGCGCTTGTTTTTGACAAAAACCATTTGGCATACACCACAGATTTTGGAGTAAACTCTAAATATTTCTAACCCTAAAATTACTTCAATGAGAAAGTCTGAATCTATCGTCGGCCTTGGTGCCCACGCAGCCTGTTATCTCCTTGAGAGTCTCAAACTGCCTCCCGATGAAGAGCAAAATTCGGGGCCAGAGTTTACTTATTTAGGCGTCTTTCTCAGTGGGCTTTGCTTCAAGGCTTACAACTACTCTGCTACAGACCTAGTATCGCTATGTCTTGATGGATTCAAGAATATATATGCCAAGTTACACTATTCTGAAGCGATCATTGCTAATGGTCTAGCAGAATCAGCATTTCACGACTATTTATTAGTGATGCCTTCGTGGCCAAAAAAAGATGCATTTCTTCGTTCCGGCATTGAACTTTGTTCAGTTCTAACGACAAGGCTTAAGCAGTATCACGGAGTTACACTTTCAATAATGCAGCAAGCACGACTGCGAGCACTGATTTCTGATCAGTTCGAGATTTTGGCAATTGCTCACCTAGAAATACGGCATGCCGCGGAAAGAGATTCAAACCTAAAGCATCAATCTAGTATAGTGGGCAATAGGTGTGAAAGTATGGAAACAACACCTAGCACTGACAACAGTAGCATCCGTCTGATGGAAATAAAAAAAGCCAAGGATAAGTTATGGAAGCAACTGGAAGAAGGGGATGTTACTGAATCTGAGTGCCGTGAGAATCTGGATAAAATCACTCAAGACGAAATAGCACTTCATGTGATTGCGAAAGAAAATAGATCCCAACAAAGGAGAAATACAGGGACTTGGCAAATAGTCGCCACCCTGATGATTGGGGTATTTTTAGCTGGGTTCTTTATCAGCCCCTGGCTTTATCCAAAAATTTTTGGTTTTAGAAGCGCCGAAGAGTGCATCATTGCTACCAAGAGCAGATATACCATGAGTGCCTGTTACACCTTGTATCCTAGCATCAGGAGTGAATAGCTTTTACCTTATCGCCTGCCCACTTCATGGTCACCCCCCTGCCTGCCCCGGCAGAGGATGAGGATTTCGGGCTATTCGAGCCGGTCTTGCCGGCCAGGGAGGAAGGCGCTCTGCAGACAGACGAGGTCGTCTTGGTGGAGGAAGAGGGCTTCGGTCTCTTTGCACCGCTACCCCCAGCCGGGATGGTTTCGGCCAACCCTGAGGACGGAGTCCTGCTGGAAGAGGACGGGTTCGGACTCTTTCAGCCGTTGTCCTCTTCCACTGTGGAAAGCGTGCCTCCAGCGGGCTCCGGCGTTGCAGTGGAAGAGGACGGGTTCGGCCTGTTCGAACCGCTGCCCTCGGAGGGGCCGGCAGGCGCTCAGCCGGAAGGGGAAGGGCCTGTGGCGTCCGCTTCGGCCAACGGCGAGGTGGCCTATGAAGAGCCCGGTTTCGGACTGTTCCGCCCCCTGCCCAAGCATGAAGCCCCTGAAGGCGAGCCCGCGCCGCCCAGCGCACCGTCGCCGCAGGCCTCCCCGCCGGCGGAGAGCGCCCGCCCCGCTACGCCCACCCGAAACGAGCGTGCAGCCGCCAGCGCAGCCGAAAGCTCCATCCGCGTCAGTACCGACAAGGTGGACCTGCTGCTCAACCTGGTGGGCGAACTAGTGATCACCCAATCCATGCTGCAACAGTCTGGCAGCCAGCTTGACCCGGCCAGCCACGAACGCTTGCTGCATGGCATCAGCCTGCTCGAGCGCAACTCGCGCGAGCTGCAAGAGGCGGTGATGTCGATCCGCATGACGCCGGTGTCTTTTGTCTTCAGCCGCTTTCCCCGTGTAGTGCGCGATCTGGCCAGCAAGCTTGGCAAACAGGTAGAGCTGAAGATGGTGGGCGAGAACACCGAACTGGACAAAGGTTTCATCGAAAAGCTGGCCGATCCGCTCACACACTTGGTGCGCAACAGCCTGGACCATGGCTTGGAGCTGCCGGACGCGCGGGTGGCCAAGGGCAAGTCGCCGGTCGGACGGCTGACCCTGCGGGCCTTCCATCAGGGCGGATCGATCGTGATCGAGGTCACCGATGACGGGGCAGGGCTCAGCCGGGAGCGGATCCTCTCCAAGGCCCGCGAACGCGGCATGGCCGTGTCTGGTGCTCTCAGTGACACCGAGGTGTGGGGTCTGATCTTCGAACCTGGCTTTTCCACTGCCAGCACCGTTACCGATGTGTCGGGACGCGGTGTCGGTATGGACGTGGTCCGACGCAACATCCATGCCATGGGCGGACAGGTCAGCATCGACAGCCTGCCCGACTTTGGCACCACCATCGCGATCCAGTTGCCGTTGACGCTGGCCATTCTGGACGGCATGTCGGTGCGGATCGGCGAGGAGATCTACATCCTGCCGCTGTCATTCGTGGTGGAGTCGCTGCAGCCCACTGCGGGGCAGGTACACCGCGTGGCGGGGCGTGGCCGGGTGGTGAACGTGCGGGGCGAATATCTGCCGATCGTGGCCCTGGGCGAGCTCTTCCTCGTGCCCGGTGCAGGGCAGCATCCCGAGCGGGGCATCCTCATTATCGTGGAGGCCGACGACTGCCGCATGGCCCTGCTGGTGGACGACCTCATCGGTCAGCAGCAGTTCGTGGTCAAGAATCTGGAAACCCACTACCGCAAGGTGGAGGGGGTGTCGGGCGCCACCATCCTGGGCAACGGACAGGTGGCGCTCATTCTCGACGTCACTACCATCGTGCGCAGCCAGCGGCAGGTCAGCCCGCTGGCCGGAAGCGAGGCGATGGTGGGTGCAGCCTGAAGGATATCCATCCATGGCCTTGGCCGAAACCGCCCCGTCCGCCGCAACCAGTCGTGAAGTACTGGTGTTCACCCTGGGGGAAGAAGAGTACGGGATCGACATCCTCAAGGTGCAGGAGATCCGTGGCTACGACTCCGTCACCCGTATTGCCCGCGCGCCAGCCTTCATCAAGGGCGTGATCAACCTGCGTGGCAGCATCGTCCCCATTGTGGACATGCGTATCCGTTTCGGCTTGGGTGAGGCCCAGTACGATGCCTTCACCGTGGTGATCGTGCTCAACATCCTCGGCCGAACGGTCGGCATGGTGGTGGATGGCGTCTCCGACGTACTGGAGCTTTCCGAGGACAGCCTCAAACCGCCCCCGGAGTTCGGCGCGGCCATCGATACGGCCTATATCCGGGGCCTGGCCACCGCCGCAGAGCGGATGATCATCATCATGGATATCGAAAAACTGCTGAGCAGCGACGACATGGCTCTGGTGGATGTCGCCCGGGCCGGCGCACGATAGGGGGAACACACACATGGCAACGATGAAGGTGAAGAACCGCCTGCTTCTGGGCTTCGGGCTGCTCCTGGTATTGATGGCGATCGCGATTGCCGTCTCCGTCTGGCAGATTGCCGCCCTGCGCGGAAGCATCGAGAGCATCAGCAACCGCAGCCTGCCGCAGACCGCCAGTGCCAACAAGGTGATCGATCAGGTCAACACCACCGCCCGGGCGGTGCGCACGCTGTTCATCTCGCCCGATCCCAAGCTGCATGCCGAGCAGCGCACCACCATCGACAAGGCGTTTGCCGAGGTGGACCGTGCGATGAAGACCCTGGAGGGCATGGCGGCTGGCGAGGATGAGCGCAGCCAACTCTCGGCCATCCGGGCCAGCGAGGCCGACTACCGCGGCAAGATGCGTCAGTTCATGGCGCTTTACGAGGCGGGCCAGACTGACGAGGCGCGCACCTTCCTGCTCGGCCCCCTGCGCGACACCCAGTTGCGTTACATGGCCCAGGTGGCCGATTACATCGCCAAGGCCGAGGACAGTGCGCAGAATCTTGCGGACCGTACGGTTGAGGGCGCCGTCATGGCCACCCAGCTGCTCTGGGGGCTGCTGGTTGCGTGCGTGCTGCTGGGGGCGCTCGCCGGCTGGATGATCGGTCGCAGCCTGATGCGTGAGCTAGGCGGCGAGCCGGCCATGGCAGTGCAGTTGATGGAAGAGCTTGCCGCCGGCGAGGTAACGACCGAACTGAAGGTCAAACCCGGCGATCAGACCAGCCTGTTCGCGCGTATGCAGCAGGCTGCCGGGCGTGCGGTCGAGAACATCCGCATCCGCAATGCCTTGGATAATGTGAACACCAACGTACTGATCGCCGATACCGAGCGGCGCATCCTGTACCTGAACCGCAGCATGCAGGAGCTTCTCTCGCGCACGGAGGCGGAGCTGCGCCGCGACCTGCCGCAGCTTGATGTGCGCAACCTGATCGGCTCCAGCGTCGACGTGCTGGCCCGTCCGGGCAGTGCCCACCAGGGGATGCTGGATAACCTGCAGGCTTCGCGTCAGCTCGAGACACAAATCGGCGGCCGCCACTTCGCGCTCACCGCCAGCCCGGTCTTCAACCGCAGCGGCACCCGTATCGGCTCGGTGATGGAATGGAAGGACCGGATTGCCGAAGTCCGCGTGGAGGACGAGGTAGCGCACATCGTCAGTGCCGCAGCCCAAGGGGACCTGGCGGTGCGCATCCGGCTGGAGGACAAGGAAGGTTTCTTCCGCCAGCTGGGCGAGGGGGTCAACCGTCTGCTGGACGTGACAGCCCGCGGACTCTCGGATGTGGCAACGGTGCTGGGGGCGCTGGCCCGTGGAGATCTCACCCGGACCATCGACAACGAATACCAAGGCATGTTCGGCCAACTGAAGAACGACACCAACAGCACAGTGGAGAAGCTGCGCGAGATCGTGGGCAACATTCAGGAGTCTACCGAGACGATCTCCACCGCCGCGCGCGAGATTGCCGCGGGCAACACCAACCTCTCCAGCCGGACCGAGCAGCAGGCGGCCAGCCTGCAGGAAACGGCTTCCAGCATGGAGGAAATCACCAGCACCGTGCGTCAGAACGCCGACAACGCACGCCAGGCCAACCAGCTGGCCATCGGTGCGTCGGACATCGCCAGCCGCGGCGGGGAAGTGGTGGGCCAGGTGGTGACCACGATGAACGAGATCAACGACAGTGCCAAGAAGATCGTGGATATCATCAGCGTCATCGACGGCATCGCCTTCCAAACCAACATCCTGGCACTCAACGCTGCGGTGAAGGCCGCGCGCGCCGGCGAGCAGGCGCCGCCGTACATGAGGTGGTCAGCATCAGGCGGTGGAGGCCGCGCGCGCCGGCGAGCAGGGGCGTGGCTTTGCAGTGGTAGCCAGCGAGGTGCGCAACCTGGCGCAGCGTTCGGCCGGTGCCGCCAAGGAAATCAAGGCCCTGATCGGCGACTCGGTAGGCAAGGTGGACTCTGGCAGCCGGCTGGTGGATGAGGCCGGACGCACGATGCAGGAGATCGTTGCTTCGATTCGGCGCGTCACCGACATCATGAGCGAGTCACGGCCGCTTCGCTGGAGCAGAGCGCTGGCATTGAGCAGGTGAATCTGGCTGTCAGCCAGATGGACGAGAATACGCAGAAAAATGCCGCTTTGGTGGAAGAGGCCGCTGCCGCTGCCGAATCCTTGGAAGAACAGGCCCGTCTCCTGGCCGAGACCGTTGCCCTGTTCCGCCTCGACCGCCGCAGCAGCCCGCGCAGCGGGCCTGCGTCGCCACCGGCCGCAGTGCGCGCCCATCCGCAGCGGGAAGCCCAGCTGCCTGCAGCGGTGGCCCGTCCCCCACGCGATGACGAGGGCGAATGGGAGTCCTTCTGAAAGTAGCACCCACGCTGAGGGTGGTGGAAGGCAGCCAGCGCGAGCTGGAGTTCACCACCGCCGATTTCGAGCGGGTGCGCACCCTGATGCACCGGCACGCCGGCATCGCGCTCGGAGAAGCCAAGCGGCAGATGGTGTACGCAAGGCTGGCGCGCCGGCTGCGGGCGCTGGGGCTGCGCCGTTTTTCCGATTACCTCGCCTTGCTGGATGCAGAGCCGGACGGTCCGGAATGGCAGGCGTTCGTCAACGCCCTGACCACCAACCTGACGGCGTTCTTCCGGGAACGGCATCATTTCGAACTGCTGGCCCAGCATGCACGCGCGCGGCGCGGGCGGGACGCACCCTACCGGGTGTGGAGCGCGGCCGCATCCACCGGTGAGGAGGCGTATTCGGCGGCGATGACGCTGGCCGAGGTGTACGGTGCCGCATCGGCCCGCTTCGAGGTGGCGGGCTCGGACATTGACACTCAGGTCCTGCAGGAAGCGGCACGCGCCATTTATCCCACCGACCGCCTTGAAAACGTTGCGCTCCCCTTGAAGAAGGCCTATTGCCTGCGAGGGCGGGGCCGCCAGGCAGGCTGCGTGCGTATCCAGCCGTTTCTGGCCGAAAGGGTGCGCTTCTTCCGCTTCAACCTGTGCAGCGAACGTTGGCCGAAGCTGGGACCGTTCGATGCCATCTTCTGCCGCAACGTGATGATCTATTTCGACGCCGACACTCAGCGCAGCGTGCTGTTGCGGCTGGCCGAATGTCTGGCGCCGGACGGGCTGCTGTTTCTGGGGCATTCCGAGAACATCCAGCATCTGGGCACCCCATTCGTTGCGGCAGGCCAGACGGCCTACCGGCTTCCGGACTGAGCGATGGATACCGCACCGGCCCGGAAAATCCGTGTAGTGGTGGTGGACGACTCTGCCCTGATCCGCAGCGTGCTCACCGAAATCATCAATACCGCCGGGGACATGGAGGTGGTGGCCACGGCTGCCGATCCGCTGATCGCACGCGAGCGCATTCGCGAGCACGATCCGGACGTGATCACGCTGGACGTGGAGATGCCGCGCATGGATGGCATCGAATTCCTGCGGCGATTGATGCGGCTTCGGCCAACCCCGGTGGTGATGATCTCCTCGCTGACGGCCCAGGGGTCCAGCGTGGCGCTGGAAGCCCTGTCGCTCGGGGCGGTGGACGTGATGCCCAAGCCTGCTTTCGACCTGCGCAATGGCCTGCAGGGTTATGCCGAAGATATCCGCGAGCGGCTGCGTGGCGCTGCGCGTGCCCGCGTGCGGCCAGCTGCACCGCGGGTGACAGGCAGCCAGCCGCTACCGCCGCCGCACCGCCGGCTTCCGCCGCCGTCGCTGATTGCCATCGGCGCCTCCACCGGCGGCACCGAGGCGATTCGGGAGGTGCTGGAAGGACTGCCGGCGGTTGGCCCGCCCATCGTCATCGTTCAACACATGCCGGCGCTCTTCACCCGCACCTTTGCCGCGCGTCTGGACCGTCTGTGCCCAATGCAGGTGAAGGAAGCCGAGGACGGCGAGGTCCTGCGTCCCGGCTGGGCCTATCTTGCACCGGGCGGTGCCACCCATATGGCAATGCGTACCACGCTGCAGGGCTGGTGCGTTGTGCTTCAGCCCACGCCGCCGGTCAACCGGCACCGTCCGGCTGTCGATGTGTTGTTCGATGCGGTTGCCCGCGAGGCGGGGCGGCGCTGCGTTGCCGTGCTGCTTACCGGGATGGGCAAGGACGGGGCGCAAGGCATGTTGCATCTGCGCCAGGCAGGGGCGTACACGCTGGCGCAGGACGAAGCCACATCGGTGGTGTACGGGATGCCGCGAGAGGCAGTGGTGTTGGGCGCGGTGGACGAAGAGCTTCCGCTGGAGATGATCGCGCCGCGCATCCGTACCCTTCTGGTGGGAAGGACGCGCTGATGGACGATGGCAGCGGGCGCTACTACGACAGGCAATTCCGGCGCGAGGCCTTCAAGCTCTTGCCCGGCGATTACCGGGTGGCGCAGGACGGACGCCTGTTTGTGACGGTGCTGGGCTCGTGCGTGGCTGCTTGCCTGCGGGACCCGCGCAGCGGCGTGGCCGGCATGAACCACTTTCTGTTACCGGCTGGGGACGGCCGGCAGACACTGACCGAGTTACCCGCCCGCTATGGGGTGCAGGCTATGGAGCTGCTGATCGGGGCGCTGCAGAAACTGGGTGCTTCACGGCAGCGGCTCGAGGCCAAGCTGTTCGGTGGCGCCACGGTGCTCGACGGCCTGACGCAGACCAACGTCGGCGAGCAGAACATCGCCTTTGTGCGCACCTATCTGGAGCGTGAGGGGATTGCGGTGGTGGCCGAAGACTTGGGCGGGACCGAGCCGCGCCGCGTGTATTTCTTCACCGACAGCGGACAGGTGATGGTACGCCGGCTGCGCCCGGCCGGCAGCCGGGCGGTAGTTCGCGAAGAGGCACGCTACCGCGACCGCGTGCTGCGGCAGGCGCCCGAGGACGGCGGCGTGGAGCTGTTCAACGAGCGGTGGGGCGCTAGCGCTCCAGATGCGGCAGCTTCCCCTTCACCGCCGCCCACTGCGCGTGGTCGGGCAGGGGGGCCTTCTTCTGCGTGATGGCGGGCCATGTTCGCGACAGCTCAGCATTGAGAGCCACAAACACTTCCTGACCGGCAGGCACGTCATCCTCCGCATAGATGGCCTCGACCGGGCACTCTGGCACGCACAGCGCACAGTCGATGCACTCGTCCGGATCGATGGCCAGAAAGTTGGGCCCCTCGCGGAAGCAGTCCACCGGACAGACATCGACGCAATCGGTGTATTTGCATTTGATGCAGGCATCGGTTACAACGTACGCCATCTTTAGCGGCCCCTCTGAATGGTTGACTGAAACAAACACTCGACATTCTAGCAAGTTTGCCGGCGCTTCCTCCCTTCGGCACGCATCATGCCCATGCCCCCTCATCCTGACCCCGAATACCGCGGCCGCTTTGCTCCCAGCCCCACCGGGCTGCTGCATGCGGGTTCGCTGACCACCGCCGTCGGCAGCTATCTGGAAGCCCGCGTGCGCGGGGGACAGTGGCTGGTGCGCATGGAAGACCTGGACCCGCCACGCGAGGTGCAGGGGGCGGCGGATGCCATCCTGCGCACCCTGGAAGCCTTCGGCTTCGAGTGGGATGGCGAGGTCGTATACCAGAGCCGGCGTCATGGGCTTTATCGCGCGGCGCTGGACGCCTTGCGGCAGGCCGGGCTGGCCTACCCGTGTACCTGCACCCGACGCGAGATCGCCGCAAAAGCGCGGCGTGGAGTGGACGGCTGGGTCTATCCCGGCTTCTGTCGTTCCGGGCCCCGCAACGACCGGCCCCAGCCGGCATGGCGCGTGCGAGTGCCCGAAGACCCCGTTGGCTTCGACGACCGGCTGCAGGGCCATCATGCCCAGGCACTGAGCACGGACGTGGGCGATTTCGTGCTGCAGCGTGCCGACGGCTTCTGGGCTTATCAGCTGGCCGTGGTGGTGGACGACGGGGAACAGGGCATCACCGATGTGGTGCGGGGGGCGGACCTGCTGGTTTCCACCCCTCGGCAGCGCTGGCTGCAGATATGCCTGGGGCTGCCGCATCCGGGCTACTGCCACCTGCCGGTCATGGTCAATGCGGCGGGCGAAAAGCTCTCCAAGCAGACGCTGGCGCCCGCCATTCGGCCTGAAGCTGCTGCGCGAGAGTTGGTCGGGGCGCTGACTCGGCTGGGCCACCCGCCTCCGCAGGGGTGTGGCACGCTGGAGGAGGTGTGGCAGTGGGCGCGCAGCAACTGGTGTCTTGAGCGCGTGCCGGCAGGGCCGGTGATGGTGTAGTTGCGGCACTTGACCGGGCCTGTTGTCCGGTGCAGAGTGCGCCGTCTTTCAAGGTGCGAGCGGCCAGAGGCTGCCCGACAGCGCAGGCCCCGGTCGTGGTGACAGGTGGTGCCATGCGGTGCAAGTTTGCGTATTACTGGAGATTCAAGATGACAACCGCTTCGGCACCTGCCGGCAAGCTCGGCTTCTGGATGTGCACGGCCCTGGTGGTCGGCAACATGATCGGCTCCGGCGTGTTTTTGCTGCCGGCGTCGCTCGCCCCCTACGGCATGCTGTCGCTGGTAGGCTGGGGCCTGACCTCCGCCGGGGCCATCTGCCTTGCGCTGGTGTTTGCCCGTCTGGCGGCGATGCTGCCCAAGAACGGTGGACCGTACGCCTATATCCACGAAGGGTTTGGCGATTTCGCCGGTTTCTGGATCGCATGGGGCTACTGGATCGCCCTGTGGGCCGGCAACGCCGCGCTTGCCGTAGCGGCCACCAGCTACTTACAGGTGTTCTTCCCCGCGCTGGCCCATCACAACTACCTTTCGGGCGCGGTGGCCATTGGCCTGATCTGGCTGGTGACGTGGATCAACACCCGGGGAGTGCAAAGTTCGGGCGCCGTTGCGGTGGTCACCACGGTGATCAAGCTGGTGCCGCTGGCGGCGATTACCTTCATCGGCTTCTTCTACCTCAACCCCGACTACCTCGTCTTCAATCCCAACAACAAGCCGGTCGGTGCCTCGCTGGGGGCGACGGTGGCGCTGACCCTGTGGGCCTTCCTCGGGCTGGAGTCGGCGTCGGTGCCGGCTGGGGACGTGGACAATCCCACACGGACCATTCCCCGCGCCACGGTGGTGGGTACGCTCCTGGCTGCCGTGCTCTACATCCTTTCCACCGTTTCGCTGATGGGCCTGATGCCGGCCGCGGCCTTGGCGGTGTCGCAGGCACCGTTCGCCGACGCCGCGCGCCTGATCTGGGGTAACTGGGCCTACTATGCCGTGGGCTTTGGTGCAGTGGTGGCCTGCTTTGGCGCCCTCAACGGCTGGTGCCTGATGCAGGGGCATGTGCCTGCGGCCGCAGCGGCTGACCGCCTCTTCCCGGCGAAATTCGCACACATGAATCGGCACAACGTGCCGAGCTTCGGTCTGGTGCTCTCCAGCCTGCTGGTGACGATACTGCTGGGGCTGAAGTATGCGGGCGGCGAGGGGGGCGTGAAGATCTTCGAGTTCGTCATCCTCCTGGCAACCGCCACCACGCTCTTGCCCTACGCCTTCTGTGCCATGGCCCTGCTGGTGGTGATGCTGCAGCGGCATGAACACTTCGGCCCGCGCGATTTCGTCGCCCCGCTGGCGTTTGCGGGCACGGGCTTTCTGTATGCGCTCTGGGCCATCTACGGCGCCGGGGCGGACATCGTGATGTGGGGGCTGCTGCTGCTGATGGCGGGTCTGCCGGTGTATGTCTGGCAGCTCAAGGAGCGCTACGAGGCCGACCGCAACCTGTCGATGTGAGCAGGGGTGACACGGGGCGGCTTCAGCCGCGCCATGTCCCCAGCGCGGGGCGGCGACTTCGGCCAACCCTTGGCAGTCCGTTCTCTTTGCGTGAAGATTTTCTTCCCTTGCCAGTGCCCGGGCTTGGCCCCGATAATGCGCCCATCGTGCAGGAGAGCGCGGCTTAGGGCCGCCGCCGAAGGCGCAAGTGCACCCGCAATCGCTCAGGCAAAAGGACTGCATCATCGGGTCGGCCATCCGTGCCGCCCGCCAACTCTGGAGAGCGGCGCCCGGTGCGCCCACCGAAGGGGCTAACGGCGCCATGCGCCGGAAAATCTCAGGTTGCCGGACAGAGGGGTGTGAGCTATAGGACCATCACCCCCTTGCGAGGACGCCCATGACGGCCCCCAAACGTACCCCCCTGTTCGAAGAACATCTCGCCGCCGGCGCCAAAATGGTGGATTTCGCCGGCTGGGAAATGCCCATCCATTACGGCTCCCAGCTCAAGGAGCACGAGCTGGTGCGTACTGATGCCGGTGTGTTCGACGTGTCGCACATGACGGTGATCGACATCACTGGCGGTGATGCCCGTGCCTGGCTGCAGAAGCTGATCGCCAATGACGTGGCCAAGCTCGGCTTCGAGGGTAAGGCCCTGTATTCGGGCATGCTCAACGAGACCGGAGGCGTGGTAGACGACCTGATCGTGTACCTCACCGCCAGCGGCTATCGCATGGTGGTCAACGCGGGCACGACTGAAAAAGACCTGGCATGGATGGAAAAACACAAGGCCGGTTTCGACGTCACCCTCACCGTGCGCCGCGATCTGGCCATGCTGGCGGTACAAGGCCCCCAAGCCATCGACAAGGTCTGTGCGCTCAAGCCGGACTGGGCCGAAGCCATCCGCAGCCTCAAGGTCTTCCAGGGCATGCCCTTCGGTGGCTGGTTCGTCGCACGTACCGGCTATACCGGCGAGGACGGGCTGGAGATCATGGTGCCGGCTGACGAGGCGCCTGCATTCTTCCGTGCGCTTCGCGAGGGAGGCGTAGCGCCCATCGGCCTCGGCGCCCGTGACACCCTGCGACTGGAAGCGGGCATGAACCTCTATGGGCACGACATGGACGAGACCGTGTCGCCGCTGGAAGCCGGAATGGGCTGGACGATCGCCTGGGCGCCCGAAGAGCGCGACTTCACGGGCCGCAAGGCGCTCGAAGCCCAGAAAGCTGCCGGGGTGGCCATGAAGCAGGTCGGCCTGGTGCTGGAAGGGCGTGGCGTGCTGCGCGAGGGTCAGAAGGTGGTGGTCGACGGCGTGGGTGAAGGCATCATTACCAGCGGCACCTTCTCGCCGACGCTCAAGCATTCCATCGCCATCGCCCGTGTACCGGCAGCCACCGGCGCCACCGCCCAGGTAGACCTGCGCGGTACGCTGACCGACGTGCGCGTCGTCAAGATGCCGTTCGTGCGCAACGGCAAAAAAGTATTCGAATAAACGGGCCGTACGGCCCCCGCAATCGCGAACCTCTGAACCCCAGCCAATCCGGAGACTTTCATGAGCCAGATTCCCGCCGAACTGAAATATGTATCCAGCCACGAGTGGCTGCGCACCGAAGCCGACGGCACCGTCACCGTGGGCATCACCGACCATGCCCAGGAACTCCTGGGTGATGTGGTCTTCGTAGAACTGCCCAAGGTGGGTGCCCATCTTGCCGCCGACGAACAGGCCGGCGTGGTCGAGTCGGTGAAGGCCGCTTCCGATGTGTACTGTCCGGTGGCCGGCGAGATCCTGGAAGTGAACGCCGAGCTGGAAGCCAGCCCGGAGCTGGCCAACAGCGACCCGTACGGTGCCGGCTGGTTCTTCCGCATGCGCCCGGCGGACGCCGCCGCGCTGGACGGCCTGATGGATGCCGCCGCCTACGCCAGCGAAATCGGCGCCTGATGCGTGCCCGGGCCCTGTCGTCGCGAGACGGCAGGGCTTTTTGTTGCGGCCGCTCGCAGGGCCGAACCGAAGGAACTGAGCATGACCCTCTCCAAGCTTTTCAATCACGAAGAATTCATTGCGCGTCACATCGGTCCCAGTGACGAAGAACGCGGGCAGATGCTGGCCACCGTCGGTGCCGCCTCGCTGGAGGCGCTGATCGACGAGACCGTGCCGGCCGACATCCGGCTCAAACGTCCGCTGGAGCTGCCGCCCGCGCAGTCCGAAGCCACGGCCCTGGCCGCCCTCAAGGCGGTGGCCGGCAGGAACGTGATCAACAAGTCGTTCATCGGTCTGGGCTATCACCCGGTGCTGACGCCCACCGTCATCCTGCGCAACGTGCTGGAGAACCCGGGCTGGTATACCGCTTATACCCCGTATCAGGCGGAGATCGCTCAGGGCCGCCTGGAAGCGCTGCTCAACTACCAGCAGATGGTGATCGACCTGACCGGTCTGGAAATCGCCAATGCCTCGCTGCTGGACGAGGCGACCGCTGCCGCCGAGGCGATGGCGATGGCCCGACGCGTCTCCAAGGCCAAGAGCAACCAGTTCTTTGTCGACAGCCGCGTACTGCCGCAGACGCTGGACGTGCTGCGCACTCGTGCCAAGTACTTCGGCTTCGAGCTGGTGCTGGGCCATCCGGAAGAGGCCGGCAATGCGGCCTACTTCGGAGTGCTGTTCCAGTATCCGGGCGAGGCCGGCGACCTGATCGACCTGACCGCTCCGATCGCTTCGGCCAAGGCGCAAGGGGCGGTGGCCATCGTGGCAGCCGACATCATGGCCCTGGTGGCGCTCAAGTCGCCGGGCGAGATGGGGGCCGACGTAGCGGTGGGCAACACCCAGCGCTTCGGTGTGCCGATGGGGTTCGGCGGGCCGCACGCCGCCTACTTTGCCTTCCGGGACGAAATGAAGCGCTCCGCTCCGGGCCGCATCATCGGCGTGTCGGTGGACGCCAAGGGCAAGACGGCCCTGCGCATGGCCCTGCAGACCCGTGAACAGCATATCCGCCGCGAGAAGGCCAACTCCAACATCTGTACCAGCCAGGTGCTGCTGGCCAACATGGCCGGCATGTACGCGGTGTACCATGGCCCGGAGGGCGTCAAGCGCATTGCCGCCCGCATCCACCGTCTGGCCGCAATCTTCGCGCATGCCGTGAAGGCTGCCGGCGGTACGCTGGTGTTCGACCGCTTCTTCGATACTGTGCAGGTGGAGCTGGCCAATGCCGACGCGGTATACCAAGCCGCACTGCAGGCCGGTTACAACCTGCGTCGGGTTTCGGCCAACGTGCTGGGTGTGTCTTTCCATGAGGCTGCCACCGAGGACGATCTTGCCGCACTGATCGGGCTCTTCACCGGCAAGGATGCGGATCTTTCCGCGCTCGACGCTGCCGCAGCCGATGCCATCCCGGCCGGTCTCAAGCGCACGTCCGCTATCCTCACACACCCGGTTTTCAACAGCCATCACAGCGAGCACGAGATGCTGCGCTACCTGAAGAAGCTGGAAAACCGCGACCTGGCGATGAACCACTCGATGATCAGCCTGGGCAGCTGCACGATGAAGCTCAACGCCACCAGCGAGATGATCCCAATCACTTGGCCGGAATTCGCCAACCTGCATCCGTTTGCCCCGCGCGACCAGGTTCAGGGCTATCTGGCGCTGATCGAGGGCCTGCAGCAGCAGCTGATGGCCATCACCGGATTCGATGCGATCTCGATGCAGCCCAACTCCGGTGCGCAAGGTGAATACGCCGGCCTGCTGGCAATCAGCCGGTATCACGAAGCGCGGGGCGAAGGCCACCGCAATGTGTGCCTGATCCCGCAGTCGGCCCATGGCACCAACCCGGCCACCGCCCAGATGATGAACATGCAGGTGGTGGTGGTGAAGTGCGACGAAAACGGCAACGTCGACATCGCGGACCTCAAGGCACGCGCCGAACAACATTCGGCCAACCTTGCCGCCCTGATGATCACCTATCCGTCGACCCACGGTGTGTTCGAGGCCGGCATCCGCGAGATCTGCGAGATCGTGCATGCGCATGGCGGCCAAGTGTACATGGACGGCGCCAACCTCAATGCCCAGGTGGGCGTGACGCGTCCGGCCGACATCGGTGCCGACGTATCGCACATGAACCTGCACAAGACCTTCTGCATTCCGCACGGCGGCGGTGGGCCCGGCATGGGACCGATCGGCCTGAAGGCTCATCTTGCGCCTTTCATGGCCAATCACGTGGTGGCCGAGGTGCCGGGCGCACAGGCAGGGCAGAGTGCCGTATCGGCTGCGCCGTTCGGCTCGGCCTCGATCCTGCCGATCTCCTACATGTACATTGCCATGATGGGTGCGGAGGGTATGAAGCAGGCGACCGAGAACGCCCTGCTCAACGCCAACTACATCGCACGCCGCCTCGGCGAACACTACCCGGTGCTGTACACCGGCGCCAACGGCCGTGTGGCGCACGAGTGCATCATCGACCTGCGTCCGCTCAAGGCGGCCAGCGGCATCACCGAGGTGGACGTGGCCAAGCGCCTGATGGACTACGGCTTCCACGCGCCGACCATGAGCTTCCCGGTGCCAGGCACGCTGATGATCGAACCGACCGAGTCCGAGTCCAAGGCCGAGCTTGACCGCTTCATCGACGCGATGGCCTCCATCCGCCGGGAGATCGACAAGGTGCAGAACGGCACTTGGCCGAAGGACAACAACCCGCTGGTGAACGCGCCGCATAGCAAGGCCGACATCGTCGGCGAGTGGGACCGTCCCTACAGCCGTGAGGAAGCGTTCTTCCCGCTGCCTTTCGTGCTGGAGAACAAGTTCTGGCCGAGCGTGAACCGCATCGACGATGTCTATGGCGACCGCAACCTGATCTGCAGCTGCCCAAGCACCGACAGCTACCTGTAAGCCCCGTTGCCGTAGTCACGACCACCCCGCCGAGCGCAGGCCCGGCGGGGTTTTTCGTGTCCGTGACAGCTGGCTGTGCTAGCGTACGGGCTTTCAGACTCCGCCTTCGCCCATGAACGACGAAACCATCATTGCCGCCACCCGCGTGTGGCTGGAAAAGGCCGTCATCGGCCTTAACCTCTGTCCCTTCGCCAAGTCGGTGTATGTGAAGGACCAGGTCCGCATCGTGGTCAGTCATGCCCCACATGTGGATGCCTTCCTGGAAGAGCTGGATGCAGAGCTTGAGCATCTGTCGGCCACCGACCCGGAGACCACCGACACCACGCTGCTGATTCATCCCACCTTGTTTCCGGCCTTTCTCGACTTCAACGATTTTCTTCAGTTTGCCGAGGCGGCGCCGGCCGATCTGGGGCTGGAGGGCGAGATCCAGGTGGCAAGCTTCCATCCGGACTTCCAGTTTGCCGACACCGCGCCAGATGACCCGGGCAACCTCACCAACCGCGCCCCGTATCCTACGCTGCATCTCATCCGCGAGCAGAGCATCGCCCGCGCCGTGGCGAGCTTTCCCGATCCGGCCGCCATCTTCGAGCGCAACATCGAAACGGTAAACCGCCTGGGGCCTGAAGGCTGGGCCGCTCTGGGCATTCCTTATCCGTCCAAGGGCTGAATGCGCCTGACAGCGTCGGGCGCAGGGCGCTTCCTGCCGCGCTGGATGGCAGGCGACGCAGCGTTGTGCTATCGATATGACGTTTTCTTAGTTGGGTTTCGGGCCATGGTTGCGTACGCTTCTGCCATCGGCCCGGCCCCTTGCCCGGCCCGTCATTTTCAGGAGATCCCGATGACCCTGCGCTCTCTTGCGCTGCTCGCTCTGGCGGTACCGTCCGTCGTGCTGGCCAAGCCGCTTACCGTGTGCACCGATGCCAATCCCGAAGGTTTCGACGTGGTGCAGTACAACTCCCTGGTGACCACCAATGCTTCGGCCGACGTGTTGATGGACCGGCTGGTCGACTATGACGCCACCGCGCGCAAGGTGGTGCCGGCCTTGGCGGCCAGCTGGGAGGTTGCTCCGGACGGCCTGAGCTACACCTTCCGGCTGCGTCCGAATGTGGTCTTCCACACCACCGACTACTTCAAGCCCAGCCGCCGGCTCAACGCCGACGACGTCGTGTTTACCTTTGAGCGCATGCTCAAACCGGATCATCCCTGGTACAAGACCGCGCCAAACGGTTACCCGCATGCGCAGTCGATGCAGTTCACCAAGCTGATCAAGGATGTCAAGAAGGTCGATGATAATACGGTGCGCTTCGAGCTCAACTATCCGGAGTCCACCTTTCTTTCCACGCTGACGATGGGGTTTGCCTCCATCTACTCCGCCGAGTATGCCCAGCAGCTGCAGGCTGGCGGCCGCCAGGCCGAGCTGAACCAGAAACCGGTGGGGACGGGCCCGTTCGTCTTCCGCAGCTTCCAGAAGGACACGGTGGTGCGCTATGCGCCCAATACTGCCTACTGGGGCGGCCAGCCCAAGGTCAGCGCACTGGTGTATGCCATCACTCCGGATGCGGCGGTGCGGGCGCAGAAAGTGAAGGCAGGCGAGTGCCAGATCGCCATCTCGCCCAAGCCGCTGGACGTGCAGGCCGCACGCAGCGACACCAACCTGCGCGTAGTGCAGACGCCCGCCTTTATGACCGCGTTCGTGGCGATGAACAGCCAGAAGAAACCCTTCGACAGCGCCAAGGTGCGCCAGGCAGTCAACCTTGCCTTCGACAAGTCAGCCTATCTCAAGACGGTGTTCGAAGGCACGGCCACCGCCGCCAACCTGCCGTATCCGCCTAACACCTGGAGTTACGCCAAGGAGATCAAGCCCTACGCGCTAGATGTAGCGCAGGCGAAGAAGCTCCTGGCGCAGGCGGGCTATCCCAACGGCTTCGATACCACGCTGTGGGTGCGGCCAACCGGCAGCGTGCTCAACCCCAACCCCAAGGCCGGGGCCGAACTGCTGCAGGCCGACCTGGCCAAGGTGGGCATTCGCGCCAAGGTGGCCGTGATCGAATGGGGAGAGCTGATCAAGCGTGGCAAGGCCGGAGAGCACGACATGCTGTTCATGGGCTGGGCTGGCGACAACGGCGACCCGGACAACTTCCTCACCCCGCAGTTCTCGTGCGCCGCTGTGCAGTCGGGCACCAACTTCGCCCGCTTCTGCGACCCCAAACTTGACAAGCTGATCGCCGACGGCAAGAAGAGCAGCGACTTCAAGGCGCGCAGCGTCCTGTATCACAGTGCCCAGAAGCTCATCCACGATCAGGCGCTCTGGCTGCCGCTGGCGCATCCGACCGCCTTTGCCATCACCCGCAAGGACGTGACCGGTTACACCGTCAGCCCCTTCGGCCGGCAGAACTTCACCCGCGTCAGCGTGCGCTGAGTCCGTCTCTGTGCCCTCTCACCGGCCGCCCTGTGCGGCCGTTTTTTCTGTGCAGCCCGTTTTCCTACATGCCTTTTTGTTATGAACTGCGCAGATTTTATTTCTTGGCAGAAAAATGACGATTCGCTAAGGTAAGGGTTCGCCAATCCTACGGAGCCGGAACGATGAGACTGGAAACCCTTGCCGTGCATGGCGGCTATAGCCCCGACCCGACCACCAAGGCCGTGGCCGTGCCGCTGTACCAGACCACCAGCTACGCCTTCGACAGCACCCAGCACGGGGCCGACCTGTTCGATCTGAAGGTGCAGGGCAACATCTACACCCGCATCATGAACCCCACCACCGACGTGCTCGAAAAGCGGGTCGCTGCATTGGAGGGCGGGGTGGGAGCGTTGGCGTTGGCATCAGGCATGGCCGCCATCACGTATGCGATCCAGACCATCGCCGAGGCCGGCGACAATATCATTGCCACCAGTACCCTGTACGGGGGGACCTACAACCTGTTCGCCCATACCTTTCCTCAGTTGGGCATCGAGGTGCGCTTTGTCGACTACCGGGACCCGGCAGCCATCGCCCGGCTGGTGGATGCCCGTACCAAGGCGGTGTTCTGCGAGTCGATCGGCAACCCGCTGGGCAATGTGGTGGATTTTGCCGCGTTTGCCGAAGAGGCACACCGGCACGGTTTGCCACTGATCGTGGACAACACCGTGCCCTCGCCCTACCTCTGCCGTCCCTTCGAACACGGGGCCGACATCGTGGTGCACAGCCTTACCAAATACATGGGTGGCCATGGCACCAGCATCGGCGGCATCCTTGTGGATTCGGGGCGGTTCCCTTGGGCGGAGCACAAGGAGCGCTTCCGCCGGCTGAACGAACCGGACGTTTCCTATCACGGCGTGGTGTACACGGAGGCACTGGGGGCGGCGGCCTACATCGGCCGGGCACGCGTGGTGCCGCTACGCAACATGGGCGCCGCCATTTCGCCGTTCAACGCCTTCCAGATCCTGCAGGGCATCGAGACGCTGGCATTGCGCATGGACCGCATCTGCGACAACACCCTGCAGGTGGCGCGTCATCTGAGCGGACACGCGAAGGTGGAGTGGGTGGAGTATGCCGCGCTCGAAGGGCATGCCAGCAAGCCATTGGTGGATCGCTACATGGGCGGCCGCGCATCGGGCATCCTTTCCTTCGGCATCAAGGGCGGCATTGAGGCCGGCGGCCGCTTCATCGACGCCTTGGGGCTCGTCACCCGCCTCGTCAACATCGGGGATGCCAAGTCGCTGGCTTGCCATCCGGCGTCCACCACGCATCGCCAGCTTTCGCCCGAAGAGCAGCTCAAGGCTGGTGTGCGTCCGGAAATGGTGCGCCTGTCCATCGGCATCGAGCACGTGGACGACATTCTGGCCGACATCGAGCAAGCCCTCTTGGCGGCCTGACCCATACGCAAGAGCAGTCAGGCGCCCTCGGGCGCCTTTTTGCTGAGCGGCAGTCGAGGCATACTGGCAAGCCCGGATCAGCAAGGAGGAAGCAGGGCATGAGCACTCTGGCCATCGTAGGGGGCGGTCGTCTCGGCCAGACCTTCGGCCGTCTGGCGCATGTGGCAGGCTGGCAGGTGGAGGCTGTGGTCAACCGTGATGCGGACCATGCCCGGGCCGCCGCCGATTTCTGCAGTGCCCGACAGGCGCTGACCGACGTGGCCGCGCTGCCTGCGGTGTCGCTGCTGCTTCTTGCGGTGCCCGATACAGCCATTGCCGACGTTGCGGCGCGGTTGGCCGAAGCCGGGGGGGTGGCTTCCGGTACAGTGGTCTTTCATGCGAGCGGCGCGCTGGACGCGACAGTGCTGGGTGCCCTGAAGTGTCGCACTCCCCATCTTGCCAGTCTGCATCCGGCTTATGCTTTCGCCGACCCGGTCCAGGCCTCCGCGCACTTTGCCGGTACCCTGTGCGCGCTGGAAGGCGAGGCGATGGCCTGCACCACGCTGGAGGGATTCTGCCGTGACTTGGGCGGGGTGCCGTTCGCGCTTGCGCCCGGCAGCAAGGCGGCCTATCACGCGGCCCTGTCGGTGGCGTCCAACTTCCTGGTCACCCTGCGGTACTGGGCCACTGCGCTCGCCGGGCGCGCCGGGGTGCAGCCAGGGTTGGCCGAAGCCCTGGTCGGCACGCTGATGCGGCAGACACTGGCCAATACCGACGCCTTGGGCACGGCTGCGGCCCTGACCGGGCCCATTGTGCGGGGCGATGCGTCGACAGTCTCCCGGCATCTGGAAGTGTTGCAAGGCGATGAAGCTGCGGCCTATCGTGCGCTGGGGGCGCTAACGGTGGACTTGGCGGGCGCGCGACTGGACGGTGCCACCCGCACCGCACTCCTCGAGGCGCTGTACCCTCGCAAGTCGGGCCCGTACTAGCTGGCGATGCCGAAGACCTGGCGCAGGTAGGCCAGGAAGGTAGCATCGGTGCACATCGTCTTGCCCGGGCTGTCGGAGAGTTTGGCCACCGGCTGCCCGTTGCAGTGAGTGAGCTTGAGTACAATCTGCAGCGGCGACACGCCCATGTCGTTGGTCAGGTTGGTGCCGATGCCGAAGCTGGTCTGGATGTGCGGGTCGAAATGGCGGTACAGCGCCAGGATACGCTCCACGTCCAACCCGTCGCTGAAGGTCAGCATCTTGCTGGCCGGGTCGATGCGCAGGGCCTGATAGTGGCGGATGGCCTGCTCCCCCCAAGCGTACGGGTCCCCGCTGTCATGCCGCAACCCATCAAAGAGCTTGGCAAAGTAGAGGTCGAAGTCGGCCAGAAAAGCGGCCATGCCCACCACGTCTGTCAGGGCAATGCCCAGGTCGCCCCGGTATTCCTGCACCCAGGTCTCCAGCGCCGCTTTCTGGAAGTCACGCAGCCGCACGCCGAGCGCCTGGAAGGCTTGCAGGAATTCGTGCGCCATGGTGCCAATCGGCGTCATGCCCAGTTGCCAGGCCAGATAGACGTTGCTGGTGCCTCTGAACACTGTCGGCAGTGCCGCGTGCACCTGTTCCACCGCATGGCGCTGCCAGTTACGCGAGAAGCGGCGGCGGGTGCCGAAATCGGCAATCAGCAGCGGAAAGCGGCAGCGTGCCGCCTCCTCACTGGCACAGAACGCTGCCAGCCGGGCGATCTTCCCGTCCAGCCGGCGTTGTCCTTCCGCCCGGCGCTCCTCGGTGTCGCACGGCTGGAAGTAAAGCTCGTTGACGATAGCCAGCACGAAGATCTCAAAGAACATCGCCTGCACCATCGGCCCCTTGATGCGGATGGTCAGCATGTCACCCGTGGTGCTCACCTCGATGAAGCGGCGCTGCAGGTGGAAGAGCTCCAGATAGTCGACGAAGTCGCTCTTGATGAAGCGCAGGTTGCGCAGGTAGGCCAGCTCTTCCTGGGTGAAGCGCAGGGTACACAGCGCATCCAGCTGGGCTTCCACCTCGGTACGCAGAGCAGACAGCGGCCGCTCGGGCACGTTGCGGCAACGGAACTCGTATTCTCCGTGTGCACCCGGAAAGTGGTGCAGCACCACCTGCAGCATGGTGAACTTGTAGAGGTCGGTGTCCAGAAGGGACGTGATCAGCGGCGAAAAGGACATGACAGACTCGTAAACAGACCGGGCCGGCCATCATGCGCTGCCGGTCGCCCGCCAGCAAGCACACCCGGCCGGGGGCCGGGCTTCGGCCAACCTTAGGCAGCGTGCACCACGAAGATCGCCGGACGCTTGTGCAGGTTCGGCGCGCACTGCGGCCAGTCGGCTACACGCCGGCTGATGACGGTCTCTTCCGGTAGCGTCAGGTCAACGGCCACTGCCAGCCGCGTGGCGGGCGCGAGCGTCTCGCGTAGCTGCTGCAGCAGGGCATGGTTGCGGTAGGGCGTCTCGATGAATACTTGGGTTTCGTTGGCCGAACGAGAGCGCGCCTCCAGTTCGCGGATGGCCCGGCTGCGTTCGGCCGCGTCCACCGGCAGGTAGCCTAGAAAGGCAAAGCGCTGGCCGTTGGCCCCGGCCGCCATCAGGGCCAGCAGGATGGACGACGGGCCGATCAGCGGCACCACGCGGATGCCGTGCTCGTGCGCCAAGGCGACGAGCTGGGCGCCCGGGTCGGCGACCGCCGGGCACCCGGCCTCGGAGATCAGGCCCACGTCGTGCCCCGCGTGCAGGGGCGCGAGCAGCGCGGTCACTTCGGTGGCCCGGGTGTGCTCGTTCAGCGGCAGAAGCGTCAGCTCGCGGATCGGCGTAGTCACGCCCAGCGCCTTCAGGTGGCGGCGGGCCGTCTTTTCCGCTTCCACCACGAAATGTGTGATGTGCGTCACGCGCTGACGCTCCGGCTCCGGTAACCACGGGCGGGTCTCGTCCCCCAGCGGGGCGGGGATCAGGAACAGGGTGCCGGGCATCAAAGTACCTCTACACCTTCGTTCTGCAGCATCGTCACCAAGCGGAACAGTGGCACGCCGATCAGCGAATTGGGGTCATCGGACTCTACCCGCTCAAGCAGAGCGCCGCCCAGCATCTCGCTCTTGGCGCTGCCCGCGCAATGCAGCGCATCCGGCTCGCGCGTCAGGTAGCTGCGGATCTGTGCGTCGCTCAGGGTGCGCAGCGTGACCCGGGTGAGGCCCACATCTTCCTGCAGCCGGCCGGTGTGGCTGTTGTAAAGTGCGAGGGCCGAGTGGAACACGACCGTGCGGCCGCTCATCCAGCGTAGCATCTCCACCCCTTTGTCGAAGGTGTGCGGCTTGCCGATCTGCTGTCCGTCCAGTAGGGCCACCTGATCGCCCCCGATGATCAGCGCATCCGGATGGGTCGTCGCCAGCGACATGGCCTTGGTCCGCGCGAGGCGAACGGCCGTCTCCAAGGCGCTTTCGCCCGGCAGGGGGGTCTCGTCACAGACCGGCGCACTGGCGGTGAGCGGCAGTCCGAGGCGTTCGATGATTTCGCGCCGATAGCGCGAGGTGGAGGCAAGCACGAGCTGCATAACGGTAATGACTGATTCTTTTGACAAAGAGAAGCGGCGAATTATATCATGCGAGGTTTATGTCTAACCCGATTTTGATCGATCCGGTCGCCTATGCGCGTGCCGGACAGTGCCGAGAAGGCCGGCTTGCCATCGCCGAGCTCGATCCGCGCGTTCACGAAGTGCTGGCCAACCGCCAGGGCAACGTGTCTTGGCGGGTCGAAGGCTTTGTCGACCGGCTGCGTCGTCCCTCGCTCAGGCTGGTGCTCGACACCACCGTGAACGTGACGTGCCAGCGTTGCCTCGAACCGATGACCCCGCTGCTTCAAGGTGACTCGGTCGTCACGCTGTTTTTCAGCGCCGAGGCCCTGGAAGCCGCCACGGAAACGGATGAAACGCTTGATGCGATTCTGGCCGAGCCCGAGCTTGACGTGAAAGCGCTGATCGAAGACGAAATCATCATGGGTTTGCCGCTGTCTCCGCGT
Organism: Gulbenkiania mobilis; assembly: GCA_004346645.1. Classification (GTDB taxonomy): domain Bacteria; phylum Pseudomonadota; class Gammaproteobacteria; order Burkholderiales; family Chromobacteriaceae; genus Gulbenkiania; species Gulbenkiania mobilis. The sequence goes on along the minus strand of SMDA01000003.1, from coordinate 70,573 downwards.
CACGAAACGTGTGACAACGCAGCGCTGGCCCGGGCAAAGGCAGACAAGCCCAACCCGTTCGCGGTGCTGGCCCAGCTGAAAAGCGGCAAGACCGAGTAAACGTTTTTAGTTTTAGCTGAATTTCTTAGGAGTCGACCATGGCTGTTCAACAGAACAAAAAATCCCCCTCCAAGCGCGGCATGCATCGTGCACACGATTTCCTGACCGCTCCGGCCCTTGCCAAAGAGCCGACTACCGGCGAGGTTCACCTGCGTCACCACATCAGCCCGAACGGTTTCTACCGCGGCCGCAAAGTGGTCAAGGCCAAAGGCGAATAATCCTTCCTCCCCTGCATAACAACAGGTAGGTCCACTACCGTACACGTTGATGACTATCACCGTCGCGGTCGATGCAATGGGCGGTGACGTTGGCCTCAAGGTCACCGTCCCAGCATCTGTCCGATTCCTGCAAGACCATCCCGCTGCCAGACTGATCCTCGTGGGCGACACCGCTGCCATTGAAGCAGAGCTGTCGGACCCCCACGTCCAGGCTGTGCGCGACCGCATCCACATTCACCACGCCTCCGAAGTTGTCGGCATGGACGAATCGCCCCAGCTTGTTCTCAAGAACAAGAAGGACTCGTCGATGCGCGTGGCGATCAACCTCGTGAAGGCAGGCGAGGCGCAGGCCGCCGTGTCCGCTGGCAATACCGGCGCGCTGATGGCCACTGCCCGCTTCGTGCTCAAGACCCTGCCGGGCATCGACCGTCCTGCCATCGCCAAGATGCTGCCCTCGCTGCGGGGCACCACCTGCATGCTCGACCTGGGCGCCAACGTGGACTGTACCCCCGAACAGCTGCTGCAGTTCGGCATCATGGGTGCCGAACTGGTGGCCAGCGTCACGCAGAAGCCCAATCCGTCGGTGGGTCTGCTGAATATCGGCTCCGAAGACATCAAGGGCAACGAGACCGTCAAGCAGGCAGCCGAGCTTCTGCGCGAGAGCGAACTGAACTTCTATGGGAACGTCGAAGGCAACGATGTCTACAAGGGTACCGTAGACGTCGTTGTCTGCGACGGCTTCACCGGCAATGTGGCGCTCAAATCGGCTGAGGGGCTGGCGCACATGATTGCCGACATCCTGCGCGAAGAATTCACCCGCACCTGGTGGACCAGGCTGTGTGCCCTGGCTGCCATGCCCGTGCTTAACCATTTCCGCAAGCGGGTGGATACCCGCCGCTACAATGGCGCCAGTCTGCTCGGGTTGCGTGGCATCGTGGTCAAGAGCCACGGGGGAACCGACGCGCTGGGATTCCGTTACGCGCTGGAACAGGCTTGCGAGGAAGCCCGTGCCAACGTGATTGGCCACATCGCCGACCGGGTTGCCCACCAACTAAACACTATCCGGCAATCCGAGGCAGCACCGGACTGACACGTCATGGTCTACTCCCGCATTCTCGGCACTGGCAGCTACCTGCCTTCCAACGTGCTCACGAATGCGATGCTGGCCGAGCGCGTGGATACCAGCGACGAATGGATCGTTTCGCGCACCGGTATCCGCGCCCGCCACATCGCCCACGAACATGAAAAGACCAGCGATCTTGCGCTCATGGCTGCCCGGGCAGCCATCGACGACGCCGGCATCGCGCCCTCCGAGATCGATCTGATCATCGTCGCCACCACCACGCCCGACATGGTGTTCCCGAGCACGGCCTGCCTGCTGCAGGAGAAGCTCGGGCTTCCTGGCATTCCAGCCTTCGATGTGCAGGCCGTCTGCGCCGGCTTCATGTATGCCCTGACTACCGCCGACTGCTACATCCGTGGCGGCATGGCACGCAAGGTCCTGGTCGTCGGCGCCGAGCTGATGAGCCGCATCCTGGACTGGGAAGACCGCCGCACCTGCGTGCTGTTCGGCGATGGGGCTGGCGCGGTGGTGCTGGGCGCCTCCGACACGCCGGGCATCCTGCATGCCAAGCTCGCTGCGGACGGGCGCTACAAGGACATCCTAAACACCCCCGCGCAGATCGCCGGTGGCAAGATCCAGGGTATGCCCTATCTCAATATGGATGGCCCGGCGGTGTTCAAGTTCGCAGTCAAGGCGTTGGCCGACATCGCCGAGAAAACCTTGGCCGAAGCGGGTATTGCGCAAAGCAGCGTGGACTGGCTCGTGCCGCACCAAGCCAACCTGCGCATCATCGAATCGACTGCCAAGCACCTGGGACTGCCGATGGAGCGGGTGATCGTTACCCTGCCCGAGCAGGGCAACACCTCTGCCGCCTCCATCCCGCTGGCCTTGGACGCCGCAGTGCGGGACGGGCGTATCCGTCGCGGGCAGACACTGCTGCTTGAGGGTATCGGTGGCGGCTTCGCTTGGGGTGCTGTCGTACTCGTCTTCTGACCGGGCAGCCGCCGGCCTCAAACGCGCGTTTGCGCGTCGGGCTTTGCAAGCGGCCGCTTTCCCGTCATCATTCGTGCCGCTTTAACAGGAGGCTGAAATATGTCGTTTGCTTTCGTCTTTCCCGGTCAGGGGTCGCAGAGTCTCGGAATGATGGATGGCTTTGCCGGGCTGACCGCGGTGAAGCAAACCTTTGACGAGGCGTCTGCCGTGCTGGGTGACGACCTGTGGGCCATGCTGTCGGCTGAGAGCGCCGATGCCATCAATGCCACCGTGAATACCCAGCCGCTGATGCTGACCGCAGGTGTGGCCGTATGGCGTGCCTGGCTGGAGTTGGGGGGCGCGCGTCCGTCCGTGTTGGCTGGCCACAGCCTCGGCGAGTACAGCGCGCTAGTCGCTGCCGGGGTGCTGGACTTTGCCGATGCGGTGCGTCTGGTCCGCCTGCGCGCCCAGGCGATGCAGGAGGCCGTTCCGGCTGGGGAGGGCGCCATGGCCGCCATTCTCAACCTGGCGGATGACGACATCCGCGCTGCGTGTGCCGAAGCAGCCCAAGGCGAGGTGGTGGAGCCCGTCAACTTCAACTCCCCGGGTCAGGTGGTGATTGCCGGGACCAAGGCTGCCGTCGAGCGTGCCATGGAAGCCTGCAAGGCGCGTGGCGCCAAGCGTGCGTTGGCCTTGCCGGTGTCGGTCCCCTCCCACTGTGCCCTGATGAAGCCGGCCGCAGCCCGCCTGGAAGCGGCGCTGGTCGATGTGGCGCTGGCGCAGCCGGCTATTCCGGTGCTGCACAATGCCGATGTGGCCGCCTACGACACACCCGATCGCATCCGGGACGCGCTGGTACGCCAGCTTTACAGTCCGGTGCGCTGGACAGAAACCGTTCAGGCGATGTCGGCCGATGGTATCCGCCTGATGGCGGAGTGCGGCCCCGGCAAGGTGCTGGCTGGCTTGGCCAAGCGTATCGACGGCGAGATCAAATGCCATGCCCTGACCGATGCCGCCGCACTGGACGCGGCACGCGCCGAACTGGTGTAAGCCACAGGATGACAGGGTTGGCCGAAAGAAGCGGCCAGCCGCATGAACAGGAGCAGGATTCGATGTCTTTGCAAGGCAAAGTGGCACTGGTTACCGGTGCATCGCGTGGTATCGGCGCGGCAATTGCCGATCACTTGGCAGCCGAGGGCGCCATTGTCATCGGTACCGCCACCAGCGAGGCCGGTGCGGCCACGATTGGTGACCGTCTCGCTGCCCAAGGTGGCGCCGGCCGTGTGCTGGACGTGGGCCAGGAGGGGGCCATTGAGGCGCTTGTGGATGAGGTGGAGAAGGCATTCGGCCCGGTGGCCATCCTCGTCAACAATGCGGGTATTACCCGTGATGGACTGCTGATGCGTATGAAGGATGAGGACTGGGATGCCATCATGGACACCAATCTCAAGTCGGTGTTCAAGGCCAGCAAGGCGGTGCTGCGGGGCATGATGAAAGCCCGCTGGGGCCGCATTATCAACATCGCCTCGGTCGTGGGTGCCATGGGCAACGCCGGGCAGGCCAACTATGCCGCCGCAAAGGCAGGTATCATGGGTTTTACCAAGTCGATGGCCCGCGAGGTGGGAAGCCGTAACATTACGGTGAACTGCGTGGCGCCCGGCTTCATCGATACCGACATGACGCGTGCGTTGCCCGAGGCGCAGCGTGAGGCGCTGGTACAACAGATCGCACTTGGCCGTCTGGGCGAGGCGAAGGACATTGCCGATGCAGTGGGCTTCCTGGCATCGGATCGCGCAGCCTACATCACCGGCCAGACCCTGCACGTCAACGGTGGCATGTTGATGCCCTGACACGGACGTGCAGGATTTAGGTAGGCCACTCTAAAAATTTTTTGTAGAATACCGGGGTTTTGTTATCCCGAAACAGAAAGGTAAAGGGTTAATACAAATGGAAAACATCGAACAGCGCGTCAAGAAGATCGTTGCCGAGCAACTGGGCGTGAACGAAGCCGAAGTGAAGAACGAGTCTTCGTTCGTGGACGATCTGGGCGCTGACTCGCTCGACACCGTTGAACTGGTGATGGCACTGGAAGAAGAGTTCGAGTGCGAGATTCCGGACGAGGAAGCCGAAAAGATCACCACCGTTCAGCAAGCGATCGACTACGTATCGGCCCACCTGAACAAGTAATACCGTTTTTTTCGGACAGCAGGACCTCTGCCGGGTTAGCGTAGGCTGCCAGCAGAGGTCTTTTTGCTGAACAGGGTTCTAAACGGGCGTTTGGTCCGGCCCGTGCCGTTTCCCGGCCATCCGGCCGGGTTGCCAACGGTGCGGCCCGCCCGTCCCACTAGAACATCGGGAGGCTGCCTCCCGCTGCTCACGGAGATTTCCGCGTGTCCAGACGCAGAGTTGTTGTAACCGGCCTTGGGCATGTCGCCCCGGTCGGCAATGATGTCGCAACCGGTTGGGCCAACATCGTGGCCGGCAAAAGCGGGATCGGCACGATCACCCGATTCGACGCCAGCGACCTGGCTTGCCAGATCGCCGGGGAAGTGCGCGATTTCGACATCACGCAATACATTTCGGCCAAGGATGCCCGTCGGATGGACCTGTTCATCCATTACGGCATCGCTGCGGCCCTGCAGGCTGTGGCCGATGCCGGCCTGGACGACATTCCCGGGCTCGACAAGACCCGCGTGGGCGTCAACATCGGCTCGGGCATCGGTGGCCTGCCGCTGATCGAGGAGACCGGCGTCGAACTGCAGAACGGTGGTCCGCGCAAGATCGGCCCGTTCTTCATCCCCGGCTCGCTGATCAACCTGATCGCGGGCCACGTCACCATCCTCAAGGGGTACCAGGGACCGTCGTACGGCATCGTTTCGGCGTGCACGACCGGTGCGCACTGCATTGGTGATGCGGCACGCCTGATCCAATACGGAGACGCTGACATCATGGTGGCCGGTGGTTCCGAGGGGGCGATCGCCCGCCTGGGCATCGGTGGCTTTGCCGCCATGAAGGCGCTTTCCACCCGCAATGACGATCCTGCCACCTCTTCCCGTCCGTGGGACAAGGGACGCGACGGCTTCGTCATGGGCGAAGGTGCCGGCGTGGTGGTGCTGGAAGACTACGAGCATGCCAAGGCGCGCGGTGCGCGTATCTATGCCGAGCTGATCGGTTTTGGTATGAGCTCTGACGCACACCACATCACGGCGCCCAATGCGGATGGCCCGGCGCGCGGCGTGAAAAATGCCCTGCGCGATGCTGGCATCAATCCGGACGAGGTGCAGTACGTCAATGCGCACGGTACCTCCACGCCGCTGGGCGATGCGAACGAGACCGAGGCACTGAAGATGGCTTTCGGCGCCCATGCCTCCAAGCTGGCCATCAGCTCCACCAAGTCGATGACCGGCCACCTGCTGGGGGGCGCGGGTGGTGTGGAGGCGGTGTATTCCATACTGGCCGTGCACAATCAAGTGGCACCGCCGACCATCAACCTCTTCGAGCAGGATGTGGAAGGCGGTTGCGACCTCGACTATGTGCCGAACACCGCACGCGAGATGCCCATCAACGTGGCCATCTCCAACTCGTTCGGCTTTGGTGGCACCAACGGCACGCTCGTCTTTCGCCGCATCTGAGGCCACTGGCCAGGCAGGCCTGGTCGCTGGTTGACACCCCGAACCGCTGCGATACACTCGCGGCGGTTTTTCTTTATGCGCACCCCACGGGTGCCGCCTCGCTACAGGACCGGCATGCACACCGAACAACTGGCTACCGTACCCGACCTTCTGGCGCTGCATGCAGCCCACCGTGATCGTCTGCCCTTTCTGCTGATGTCCTCGGGAGAGCAGGGCTGGGACATGCTGTTTTCCGCCAGCGACCTGCAGCTTTACCACGACGGGGAGGGCGCACGGTTCATCGACGCGCTGCGTGCGCTGCCGCTGCAGCCGGAGCCGCCGCCGCAAGGACTGCCTTTCGGCGGCGGCTGGTTCGTGTATCTGGGTTACGATCTGCTCAGCGAATTCGAACCGACCGTGGCGCCTGCGGTGCCCGACAGCTTTCCGCTGGCCGCACTGGCGCGTGTGCCCGCGGCCTTTCTTGTGGACCGCGCGCGCCAGCAGGCCTGGCTTGTGGCCGAGACCACCACGGCGGCCCAGTCACTGCGTGCATTGCTCTTGTCCACACCTACACTGGTGCCCCGTCCGGTGGTGCTGGAGCGCTTGGACGAAGATGCGCCGGCCCAATACACCGACGCGGTGGTGCGCATCAAGCGCTACATCCGCGAAGGGGATGTGTTTCAGGTGAACATTTCGCGCGGCTGGCAGGCTACCTTGGCCGAAGACGTGCAGCCTGCCGACCTGTTTGCAGCCTTGCGCCGCGCTAATCCGGCACCTTTCTCTGCACTGGCGGACTTTGGCCATGCCCAGATCGTCAGCTCCTCGCCTGAGCGGCTGGTACGGGTGCGGGACGGCTGGGCGGAAACGCGCCCGATCGCTGGTACCCATCCGCGTTCGAGCGATGCGGCCGAGGATGCAGCCCTCAAGGCCCGGTTGATCGGCAGCCTCAAGGAGCGGGCCGAGCATGTGATGCTGATCGATCTGGAGCGCAACGATCTGGGGCGGATCAGCCAGCCGGGCACGGTGGAGGTCAACGAGCTGATGGCGGTGGCGAGCTATGCGTATGTCCACCACATCGAATCAAACGTGCGTGGCCGCCTGCAGCCGGGTGTGGCCCCGGTGGATGTGGTCCGGGCACTGTTTCCGGGGGGGACGATCACCGGCTGCCCCAAGGTGAGGACGATGCAGATCATCCGCGAACTGGAACCTTCGGCACGACGTGCGTATACCGGCAGCCTAGGCTACATCAACCGCGACGGAACCATGGACTTGAACATCCTCATCCGCACCTTTATGCAACAGGGCCAGCAGCTGCGTTTCCGGGCAGGCGGGGGGATTGTGGCCGATTCCGACCCACAACGCGAACTTGAGGAAACACGGCACAAGGCTCGAGGACTGTTGCGGGCCCTGGGGGTGACGGGCGCCTGACAGGGTTGGCCGAACGGGGGCGGCCTTCCCCGGCAGAGGAGGAGGATGCCGTCGCAGCGCAAACCGGCCTGCACCTGAGTAGGCTGGCTTTGGGTGCTTTTTTAGTGATCCAACACGCTCGACTCACCAAGGAGTACTGACATGCTGATCAACGGCCAGCCTGGGACGCTGCTTTCCGCTCAGGACCGCGGGCTTGCCTACGGCGACGGGATTTACCGGACGCTGGAGGTGAAGGCCGGGCATCCCCTGTTGTGGCGCTGGCACTGGCAGCGTCTTGCGGCAGACTGCTTGGCGCTGAGACTGCCCTGCCCGGAAGAGGCGCTGCTTCTGCAGGAGATCGGGCAGGTGTGCGCCGATTTGCCCAGGGCGGTTGTCAAGGTGATGCTCACCCGTGGTGAGGGGCCGCGCGGCTATGCGATGCCCGAGGTGATGCATCCCACTCGCATCGTGAGTGCTGCTCCCTGGGGGGGCTATCCGCCCGAGCGGGCGGAGGAGGGCGTGTGCGTGCGGTGGTGCCTCACCCCGCTCGCCATCCAGCCCCGCTTGGCGGGCATCAAGCATCTCAACCGTCTGGAAAACGTTCTGGCGCGCAGCGAGTGGAGCGATCCGGGGGTGGCCGAAGGACTGATGTGCGATACCGAGGGCAGCGTGGTGGAAGGTACTATGACCAACCTGTTCATGGTTCGATCCGGCGTCCTCATCACGCCCGTGCTGGACCGCTGCGGCGTTTCCGGCGCCCTGCGCGCCTGGCTAATGGAGGCGGCCGCCTCCCTCGGGCTGTCGGTGCGGGAGATCCGCCTCAGTCGAGAATGCCTACTGCAGGCGGACGAGGTCTTCATCGGCAACAGCCTGGCAGGGCTCTGGCCGGTGACCAGGCTTGATGAGCGGGCCTGGCCTGTGGGCGCGCTGACGCGGCGGCTGCAAGCGTGCCTGGCCTTGGAGCGGGGCTAAGACGTATACAGGCTGCCGGACGCGCGTTCAGGTGCAGGTTACGGCAGGCTCCACCCGTGCCCGCTCGTGCCAGCCTGCTAGAGGGGCTGAAACCATTCCTCATGCCGGATGAGGCCGAACCGGTCAAGGCCGTAGCGGCTGCGTGCTTCGGCCAAGACGCTACGGAACTGCTCCGCATCGACAATACCTTCGTATATTTCCATCCAGGTCAGCGCATCGTCGCGCCGCCGCAGCAGCGCCTGGCGCGTGCAGGTTGCGGACCCCGCAAGATCTTCCTGCATGGCCACCGTCAGGTCGGCCAGCGAGCCGATCAGGGCCGGCTCGGTCTCGTCGAGCTTGAAATACACATACAGCGTCAGGGGCATGGCTCACCCTTTCGGGCCGCAGCGGTGCGGCAGTGCAAAATGGCGTTATGATAGCCCTTCCAGTCAACGGATGAAGAACTCTCGCAGCGAAGGGGAAAAGGGTGCAGGAAAGCATCGGGACCTTGGTGGTGGCCGGCGTCGGGCTGATCGGCGGATCGTTTGCGCTGGGACTCAAGCGAGCCGGCCGGGTGGGCCACGTGATCGGGGTCGGACGGTCGCCGGAAAACCTGCGCCGGGCGCTGGAACTGGGCGTGGTGGATGAGGTGGCCCAGGACATCGCCGCTGTGGCCGGCCGTGCCGATCTGGTGCTCCTGGCCACGCCCGTGGGGCAGATGGGGGCGCTAATGCAGGCGCTGTCCACCACGCTGGCCCCGCACGCCATCGTCACCGATGCCGGCAGCACCAAGGGCGATGTGGTTGCCCTGATGCGCGCTCATCTGGCCCCCCATCTGGCGCGCTGCGTGCCCGCTCACCCAATTGCCGGGTCGGATCTCTCCGGCGCTACGGCCGCGCAGTACGGCCTCTACGAGAACCGCAAGGTGGTACTGACACCGTTGGCCGAAACTGACTCCGACGCCTGCAATACGGTTGGTGCACTCTGGCAGGCATGCGGTGCGCGCATCGAACGGCTGGCCCCACTCGAGCATGACGCCATCTTCGCCGCGGTCAGCCATCTGCCCCACCTGCTCGCCTTCGCCTACGTGGACATGATCGCCCGCAAGCCCAATGCCGCGCGCTGTTTCGATTTCGCCGCCACGGGCTTTCGCGATTTCACCCGCATTGCCGGCAGCCATCCCGAGATGTGGCGCGACATCGCGCTGGCCAACCGCGAGGCACTTCTGGATGAACTGGCCACCTATCGCGCAACGCTTGAGCAGCTTGAAGCGGCCGTCAGCACGGGCGACAGTGCACGGCTGACCGAAACTTTCGACACCGCGCGAGCCGCACGGGTGGCTTGGAACCAGCGCTTTATGCGTCAGGGCTAGCCGGCGTGGCGTCACCCGGCGCGTGCATCTGCCGTGCTCGCCGTATCACGCCCAGCTTGTCGGCTGCTTGCCACCCTTCCGGCTTCAGTATCTTGCCATCAGGGCGGCGTATCACTTGGCCGTTTACCCGCTTGCGCAGGTTGGCGGCATGGATCTCGGCGAACATTTCTTCCACCGGCAGACCTTGGGAGAGCAACAGGCTGCTGATCACGTTGAGCAGATCCACTCCTTCCGCCGTCAGCTCGGCCATCGCCACCTCCCGCTCTGCGCCCGGACGGCTCGTCCGGTAAGCCGCCAAGGCTTCCTGAAACTCCTGCCACTCCTCATGCAGCATGGTTTCCCACAGGGCGAGTGCGGCAGGGGCATGGCTGGGTTCGAGTGGCACCTCCAGCCCGAAGCGTTGCATGAACTGGCGGCGGTCGGCAAAAACGGTGGACATGGAGAGCAATTTCGGTTTCAAAACGCTATATATTGTGTTTTATTGCTTTTTAATTATCAATATATAGGTGGTAAGAAAGAGTGGCGCACGAAAAAGCGCCCTTTGGGGCGCTTTTCTCGGGGTAATGTGTCTCAGGCCGGCTGGCGCAGCGTTTCGAACACACGGAAGTAATCGGGGAAGGTCTTTGCCACACAGCCCGGATCGTTGATCCTTACCGGAACACCCATCAGCGCCACCAGCGAAAAACACATCGCCATACGGTGGTCGTCATAGGTGTCGATGCAGGCATCGGGCGTCAGGCGGGCGGGCGGAATGATGGTCAGGCTGTCGCGCCCCTCGGTCACGCTGGCCCCGAGCTTGCGCAATTCGGTGGCCATGGCGGCGAGCCGGTCGGTTTCCTTTACCCGCCAGCTCTCTACGTTGCGGATCACGGTGGTGCCTTCTGCGGCCAGCGCCGTTACAGCTATCGTCATCGCCGCGTCGGGAATATGGTTGAGATCCGCATCCAGCGCCTGCAGGCGGCCCGACGCCGGCCCGCGCACCTCAATCCAGTTGTCGCCCATTTCCACCTGTGCCCCCATCGCCTGTAGGACTTCGGTAAAGCGCACGTCCCCCTGGATACTGCTTCGGCCAACCCCCGTGACCCGCACCGGCCCGCCGCTGATGGCTCCGGCGGCCAGGAAGTAGGAGGCGCTGGAGGCATCGCCCTCCACGGTGATCTCGCCCGGCGAAAGATAGCCTTGTCCACCAGGCACTACGAAGCGTGACCAGCCATGGCGCTCCACCTCCACCCCGAAGCGCGCCATCAGGTTGAGCGTGATCTCAATGTAAGGCTTGGAGATCAGTTCCCCCTCCACCTCAATGGTGACTGTCTCACCCGTCAGTGGCAGGGCCATCAGCAAGGCGGTCAGGAACTGGCTCGACACATTGCCCTTCACCGGAATCGGTCGCCCGGTGTCCAGCGTGGCAGGGCCAATGGCCAGGGGGGGGAAGCCCGGGTGCTCCAGATAGGCGATATCCGCTCCGGCCACGCGCAGCGCGTCTACCAGATCACCAATCGGACGCTCGTGCATACGTGGCACCCCCGAGAGCCGGTACTGCCCCTGCATCAGCGCCAGGGCGGCCGTCAGCGGCCTGAAGGCAGTGCCGGCATTGCCAAGGAAGAGGTCGGCGCTCTTGACCGGAAACGCACCGCCCGTGCCTTCGACGCGAAAGTCGTTGCCACCGGCGGGCTCCACCTTCACGCCCAGCAGGCCCAGGGCATTGAGCATGTGGCGGATGTCGTCCGAATCCAGCAGGTCACGCACCAGCGTCACACCACCGGAGAGGGCGGCCAGCAGCAGGGTTCGGTTGGAGATGCTTTTGGAGCCGGGCAGTGCCACCGTACCGGCGGCCCGGGCGATTGGGGAAAGCGACAAGTGTTCCATGAGTTTCCGTTGCGTCTTGCAGGCTGTCTCGTTATCGCGGTGCCTCACCGCCTTGTGTCCTGCACTCTACCGCCCGGCGGCAGCGGTGCGCAAATCCCGGCAGCGGCGGTTTTTACCGACACATTTCCAAGCTGCGCTAAAATGGCCGCTTTGTCCGCCGGCAGCGTCCGGCTATTCGGAACCCAGCATTCATGACCGCCTCCCTCCCTCCCGTCATCGCCATCGACGGCCCCTCCGCGTCCGGAAAGGGTACCGTGGCCGCCCGTGTGGCCGAACGACTCGGCTTTCATTACCTGGACTCCGGGTCGCTTTACCGCCTGCTTGCCCTGCATGCCAAGCAGCGCGGGATTGACTGGAGCGATGAGCCCGGCCTGGCCGCCGCGGCCGCCGCCTTACCCGTGGACTTTTCCTGCGGCGGCATGCGGCTGGACGGAATCGAGGCCGGCAACATCATCCGTAGCGAGGAGATCGGCATCGGCGCTTCGCGCGTCGGGGCCCTGCCCGCCGTCCGGGAAGCTCTGCTGGCGCGGCAACGCGCCTTCCGCTGTTTGCCTGGCCTGGTGACCGACGGGCGCGACATGGGCTCGGTGGTGTTTCCCGATGCCACGCTCAAGGTCTATCTGACCGCCAGCGCGGAGTGCAGGGCTGAAAGGCGACATAAGCAGTTGATCGAAAAAGGAGAATCTGCTAACCTCCCGCAGATTCTGCACGACATCGTCGAGCGGGACGCGCGTGACGCGGCCCGACCGGTGGCGCCGTTGCGACAAGAGCCGGATGCCCTGCTGCTCGATACCACAGCCCTTGCCATCGACCAGGCGGTCGACCAGGTGCTGGGCTGGTTCGCGGCACGACAGGTCTCCGGCCAATGATTTTCCGGTGCCGGCGGGTGTCCGTCGGCCAATTTCAACCTCAACCCCGCAAGCCGCAAGGCCTGCACCGAGAGTAAGCTTGATGACTACCCTCTCCATGGAAAACTTTGCCCAGCTGTTCGAAGAGAGCCTGACCCGTCAGGACATGCGCGTGGGCGAAGTGATCACGGCCGAAGTCGTTGCCGTTGATTCCAACTTTGTAACCGTTAACGCCGGCCTGAAGTCGGAGTCGCTGATCAGCGTTGACGAATTCAAGAACGATCAGGGCGAAGTGGAAGTGGCCGTTGGCGACTTCGTCACCGTCGCGATCGACGCGCTGGAAAACGGTTTCGGCGAAACCAAGCTGTCCCGCGAGAAAGCCAAGCGCCTGGCCGCCTGGGTGGAGCTGGAAGAAGCCCTGGAAACCGGCAAGATCCTGTCCGGCCTGATCAGCGGCAAGGTCAAGGGTGGTCTGACCGTCATGGTCAACGGCATCCGCGCCTTCCTGCCGGGCTCCCTGGTGGACGTGCGTCCGGTGAAGGACACCACGCCGTACGAAGGCAAGCAGATCGAGTTCAAGGTGATCAAGCTCGACCGCAAGCGCAACAACGTGGTCGTTTCCCGCCGTGCAGTTCTGGAAGAGACCCTGGGCGAAGAGCGCAAGGCTCTGCTCGAAACCCTCAAAGAGGGTGCCGTGGTCAAGGGCATCGTCAAGAACATCACCGACTACGGTGCGTTCGTTGACCTGGGCGGTATTGATGGCCTGCTGCACATCACCGACCTGGCATGGCGCCGCGTGAAGCACCCGTCCGAAGTTCTGGCCGTTGGCGACGAGGTGGAAGCCAAGGTCCTCAAGTTCGACCAAGAGAAGAACCGCGTATCCCTGGGCCTGAAGCAGCTGGGCGAAGATCCGTGGGTGGGCCTGTCGCGTCGTTACCCGTCGGGCACCCGCCTGTTCGGCAAGGTGACCAACCTGACCGACTACGGTGCGTTCGTCGAGATCGAACAGGGTATCGAAGGCCTGGTGCACGTGTCCGAGATGGACTGGACCAACAAGAACGTACACCCGTCCAAGGTGGTGCAGGTTGGCGACGAAGTCGAAGTGATGATCCTCGAGATCGACGAAGACCGCCGTCGTATCAGCCTGGGTATGAAGCAGTGCATGGCCAACCCGTGGGACGAGTTTGCCGAAAACTTCAAGAAAGGCGACAAGCTCAAGGGCGCGATCAAGTCGATCACCGACTTTGGCGTGTTCGTGGGTCTGCCCGGCGGCATCGATGGTCTGGTTCACCTGTCCGACCTGTCGTGGACCGAAGCCGGCGAAGAAGCCGTACGCAAGTTCAAGAAGGGTGACGAGGTTGAAGCCGTCGTTCTGTCGATCGACGTCGAGAAAGAGCGTATCTCCCTGGGCATCAAGCAGCTCGAAGGTGATCCGTTCAACAACTTCGTAGCCATGCACGACAAAGGCTCGATGGTGAAAGGCACTGTCAAGACCATCGACGCCAAGGGTGCAGTGATCCAGCTGGAAGCCGACGTTGAAGGCTACCTGCGTGCATCGGAAGTGTCGCGTGACCGTGTTGAAGACATCCGCACGCACCTGAAGGAAGGTGACGAAGTGGAGGCGATGATCATTGCCGTGGATCGCAAGTCCCGCAATATCAGCCTGTCGATCAAGGCCAAGGACGTTCAGGAAGAAAGCCACGCCCTCAAGGGTCTGCAATCCGAAAACGTTACCGCCGGCACGACCAACCTCGGCGCCCTGCTGAAGGCCAAGCTTTCGGGCAATAACGCCGAGTAACGCGTGACATGACCAAGTCTGAGCTGATTGCGAGGCTGGCAGAACGACTTGCCGAGCGCAATTCTCAGTTGGTCAACAAGGACGCTGAGCTGGCCGTCAAGACCATCCTGGATGCGATGGCCAGCAGTCTGGCAAAGGGACAGCGGATCGAAATTCGCGGCTTCGGTAGCTTCGACCTGAACTACCGGCCGCCGCGAGTCGGCCGCAACCCCAAGTCGGGCAGCAGCGTCTCGGTTCCTGAGAAGTATGTGCCTCACTTCAAGGCCGGCAAGGAGTTGCGCGAGCGGGTGGACCTGTCCCTCTCTCTGCGTGACGAAGGCTGAGCCTGACCGACCGTCTGCCGGTCAAGACACGAAGCGCCGTCCCTGACGGCGCTTTTTCTTTTGTCGCCGGGCGTGCTGAAGCGCGGAATCGGGCGCCCTGCTTGGGTTGGCTTCATCAATCGTTTACACTTCGGTCTCTGCCACCACGTCGTGAGAGAGGACCATGCGCTATCTGCTGCGGATCATCGAACTGGCCCTGCTGCTGCTGCTGATTGCAGTCACGGTGCAGAACAGCCACAGCGTCGACTTCAAGCTGTTCTTCGGTCATGTGTGGAGTGCACCGCTGATCGTCTTCCTGCTGGTGTTCTTCGCCGTCGGGGTGGCCGTGGGTCTCCTGGCCACGTTTTCCTATTACCTACGCATGCGGCGCGAGCTTTCGCAACTCAAGAAGGAGTTGCGCAACCGTCCGCAAAGCCAGACGATCGTCGATCCTAGCGACGCGATCGCCGGCTGAGCCTGTCCTGATCTGCCGGGTGCGCCCGGCGCGAGCCTGAACAAAAGGAAGTTTGTTGGAACTGGATCTCTGGTGGCTGTTGCTGTTTCCGGCCTTCTTTGCGCTGGGGTGGTTTGCCGCGCGCGTGGACATGCGCACCGTACTCAAACAGGCGCGCGCCGTACCCGCCGGCTTTTTCCGTGGACTGGATGCCTTGGTGGAGGATCGTACCGGCGAGGCTGCCCAGGCCTTGGCCGAAGTGGCCCAGCAGCAGCCGGGCACGGTGGACCTGCAGCTCACGCTGGGAAAGCTGTACCGCCGCAGAGGCGAAAACGACCGCGCCATCCGCCTGCATCAGGCGCTGCTGGACTGGCCGGACCTGCCGGCAGCACAGCGCGATGCCGTGCGCTTCGAACTGGCACAGGACTTTTCCAAGGCGGGCCTGGTAGACCGGGCGGAGGAAATCCTGTCCCGTCTGGTGGACGGCAACATGGCGCTGGCTGCACGTCAGCAACTGCTGGACATCTATCAGCAGGACCGTGACTGGCTAAAGGCGATCACGGTGGCGCGGGCCCTGCGCAGCGATGTGCACACTTTCCATCATGAGGTTGCGCAATTCTACTGCGAGCTGGCCCAAGGCGAGCTTTACCGCTCCAACTATGCCCAGACCCGGACCTACCTTGCCGAGGCCTTTTCGGCCAACCGCAAGTGCGTACGCGCAAGCCTGCTGCAGGGAGATCTGGAACTGGCCGAGGGCAATGTCGAGGCGGCCATCGCTGCCTGGCAGGGCATCGAGAAACAAAATTTCGAATACCTTTCCATGGCGGCGGAGCGACTCTTCGACGCCTACGAGCAGCAGGGCCGGCCGATGGAAGGCATCGCGCTGCTGCGAGGCTACCTGCGCACCTTCCCGCAACTGGAGCTGACCGACCTGCTGTACCAGAAAGTGGCCACCTACGAGGGCGAACCCAAGGCCCTGGAAGTGCTGCGAGAAGCCGTGCATGCCCGTCCGAGCCTGGCTGGCGTCTATCGCTTGATCGAAGCGCAGATGGTGGAGCTTTCGCCGGAAAGCCGGCTGGATGCCGAAGTGGCGCGTGGCGTGGTGATGAAGCATGCCCAGCGCCTGACGGTACATCGATGCAAGCGCTGCAACTTCCGCTCGCGCGCCTTCTTCTGGCACTGCCCCGCCTGTGGCGAGTGGGAAAGCTTCACGCCCAATCGCTCTGAACTGAACTGATAACCCAAGAACTGCACGCTAGACTTATGAATCCTCTGGTAGCCACCGGTGCCGAGCTTGCACCGGTTTCGCCCGTCATCGTGGCGCTCGATTTTGCCCAAGCGCAGGACGCGCTCGCCTTCGCCGCCCGGCTGGACCCTGCGGCCTGCCGGGTCAAGGTCGGCAAGGAGCTGTTCACCGCTTCGGGCCGCAGTCTGGTCGAGGCCCTGGTGTCCCGGGGCTTTCAGGTCTTCCTCGATCTCAAATTTCACGACATCCCCAACACCGTCGCCCAAGCCTGCCGGATGGCCGCCGAGGCCGGCGTGTGGATGGTGAACGTACACGCCTCCGGCGGCCGCCGCATGATGGAGGCAGCGCGCGAGGCGCTGGCCCCCCTGAGCCAGCGGCCTCTCCTGATCGCGGTGACAGTGCTCACCAGCATGGAGGCACAGGATTTGGCTGACATCGGCATCAGCGACACTCCGGAGGCACAGGTGCTGCGCCTGGCCCGGCTGGCACAGTCGTCCGGCCTGGATGGCGTGGTCTGCTCCGCCCGTGAGGCCAGCCTGCTCAAGCAGGCGCTCGGCTGCGGTTTTGCTCTGGTGACCCCTGGCATCCGCCTGGCGGACAGTGTGGCTGACGACCAGCGCCGCGTGATGACACCCGTGGCCGCGCTGGAGGCCGGTGCCGACTATCTGGTGATCGGGCGGCCGATCACACGCGCCCCGGATCCGCTGGCCACGCTGCAGACCATCAATCAGGACATTCAACTCTTCCGTCGTACGCAATCATGAAAATTACTGTCATCGGTTCGGGCTATGTCGGCCTTGTGACCGGCACCTGCCTTGCCGAAGTGGGCAATCATGTGATGTGCCTGGATGTAGACCCGGCCAAGATCGCGCTGCTGCGCGCCGGGGGCATCCCCATCTACGAGCCGGGCCTGGAGGACATGGTCCGGCGCAACGTGGCGGCAGGCCGCCTCAGCTTTACCACGGATGTGGCTGAGTCGGTGGCCTTCGGAGAAGTGCAGTTCATCGCCGTGGGCACGCCGCCTGACGAAGACGGTTCGGCCGACCTGCAGTACGTGCTGGCCGCCGCACGCAACATCGGCCGCCACATGCAGGAATACAAGGTGGTGGTAGACAAATCCACAGTTCCCGTGGGCACGGCCGACAAGGTGCGGCAGGCGATTGCCGAGACCTTGGCCGAGCGGGGGGTCGACATCGGCTACAGCGTGGTGTCCAACCCCGAGTTCCTGAAAGAGGGGGCGGCGATCGAGGACTTCATGAAGCCCGATCGCATCGTGGTAGGGGCCGAGGACGACCTGGCCATCGAGCGCATGCGCCGCCTGTATGCCCCGTTCCAGCGCAACCACGAGCGCATCCTGTTTATGGATGTGCGCTCGGCCGAGCTGACCAAGTATGCCGCCAACGCGATGTTGGCCACCCGTATTTCGTTCATGAACGAGCTGGCGAATCTAGCCGAAACCCTAGGTGCCGACATCGAGCTGGTGCGCCAAGGCATTGGGTCCGATCCGCGCATTGGCTACCACTTCCTCTATCCCGGTGCAGGCTATGGCGGCTCGTGCTTTCCCAAGGACGTGAAGGCGCTGATCGCCACCGGTCGCGAGCATGGCCATGCGATGCGCGTGCTGACTGCTGTGGAAGCCGCGAACGACGCGCAGAAGCTGCGCCTAGTGGACAAGATCGTGGCCGAGTATGGAGAAGATCTGTCGGGCAGGCACTTCGCCTTGTGGGGGCTGGCCTTCAAGCCCAACACCGACGACATGCGCGAGGCGCCCAGCCGCGAAGTGGTGCGGGCGCTGGTAAGCCGTGGCGCGACGGTGAGCGCCTACGACCCGGTGGCCGCGGACGAGGCGGCCCGGGTGCTGGACGGCACCGCGGGCCTGACGTTTGCCCAAGACATGATGTCGGCCCTGCAGGATGCCGATGCCCTGTTGATCGTCACCGAGTGGAAGATGTTCCGTGCGCCCGACTTTGAGGCACTGCGTGCAGCGCTGAAGGCGCCGGTGATCTTCGACGGGCGCAACATGTACGATCCGGCCTGGGTGCGCGGGCTAGGATTTGTCTACCATGCGATCGGACGGTAAGCCATGGCCCTTCTGGAACGACTGGGCCTGACCCCCGAAGGGTTGGCCGAAAGCTTGGGCAAAGCCCGGGTACTGGTGGCGGGCGACGTGATGTTGGACCGTTACTGGTTCGGAGACGTGAACCGCATTTCGCCCGAAGCACCGGTGCCGGTGGCCAAGATCGAGCGCATGGAAGAACGTGCCGGCGGGGCTGCCAACGTGGCGCGCAACATTGCCGGCCTGGGTGGACAGGCCACCATCCTGTCTGTGGTGGGGGATGACGAGGCCGCCAGCGCGCTGACACGACTGATGCAGGCCGACGGCATCACCACCGCTTTTAGCCGGGATCCGGCCATCGCCACCACCATCAAGCTGCGCGTGGTAGCCCGGCAGCAACAGCTCATCCGGCTGGATTTCGAGGATGCGCCCAGCCATGATGCCCTTAGTACCAAACTGGAAGCCTTTGCCCGACAGGTGGCGGACCACGACGTGGTCATCCTGTCCGATTACGGCAAAGGCGCGCTCACGCATGTGGCGCGGATGATCGAGATTGCCCGTGAAGCCGGCAAACCGGTGCTTATCGACCCCAAGGGTGACGATTACCGGCGGTATGCGGGTGCCACGCTGCTCACCCCCAACCGCAGCGAGTTCCGACAAGTGGCGGGCAGCTGGCACGACGAGGATACGCTGAGCGCCAAGGCCGAGGCGCTGCGCAGCACGCTGGCGCTGGATGCGCTGCTGGTGACGCGCAGCGAGGAGGGGATGACGCTCTACCGTCCCGGCCAGCGCCGCCACGAACCGACCCAGGCGCGCGAGGTGTTCGACGTGTCGGGCGCCGGGGACACCGTGATCGGCACGCTGGGGCTGGCCATGGCCGCAGGCCTGCCGCTGGAAACGGCGATGTCGCTGGCCAATGCCGCCGCCGGAGTGGTGGTGGCCAAGTTGGGGACCGCGGTCTGCAGCCAGGCCGAGCTATTCGGCCTATAACCGACCGGCCCCGGGCACCGAGGAAGAGACCGATGAAACCGACCTTTGCCGCCATGGCGGAAGCCGTGCTGCAGTTCTGGTTCGAGGGGTTGGCCGAAGCCGACCTGGCTCGGCCGCGTACGGCGTGGTTTGCCAAGGATGACGCCTTCGACGCGACGATCCGCGAACGCTTTGCCGACCTGCCGGATGCGCTGGCCAGCGGCGCGCTCGCGCCCGACCCCTCAGATGCCCGGCAGATGCTCGCAGCGCTGATCGCAGCCGACCAGTTTCCACGCAATCTCTATCGTGGCACGGCCCGGGCCTTTGCCACGGACCCCTTGGCCCGTCACTGGGCGCAGGCGGCGGTGGCCGCCGGCCTGGACGCGCAGTTGCCGCCAGTGGCGCGCTGGTTCTTCTATCTGCCGTTCGAGCACAGCGAATCGGCCGAAGATCAGGCTACCGCGGTGGCTCTGTTCGAGACCCTGGCAGGCACACCCGGCGGCGACAACGCGCTCGACTATGCGCGACGCCACCGCGACATCATCGCGCGCTTCGGCCGCTTTCCGCATCGCAACGCCGCGCTGGGCCGACCCACTACCGACGAGGAAGCGGCGTTTCTGCAGACGCCCGGCTCCTCGTTCTGAACCATCGACATCAAGGACCGCGATTCATGACCATCGTCGTTACCGGCGCCGCCGGCTTCATCGGCGCCAACCTCGTGAAGGCCCTAAACGGCCGGGGCATCACCGACATCATCGCCGTCGACAACCTCTCCCGTGGGGAGAAGTTCCGCAATCTCGTGGACTGCGAGGTGGCCCATTATCTGGATAAGCACGATTTCGTGGAGATGGTGGCCGCGGGCGATTTTGACGGCGAAGTCACCGCCATCTTCCATCAGGGTGCCTGCTCGGACACCATGAACCACGATGGCAAGTACATGATGGAGAACAACTACCAGTACACGCTGGAGCTGTTCGAATTCTGCCAGGGCGAGGAAATCCCTTTTCTTTATGCCTCCAGCGCCGCGGTGTATGGTGCCGGTAGCACTTTCCGCGAGCAGCGTGAGTTCGAGGCTCCGCTCAACGTCTACGGCTACTCCAAGTTTCTGTTCGACCAGGTTCTGCGCAAACGCATGCAGCAGGGGCTGACGGCCCAGGTAGCAGGCTTCCGCTACTTCAACGTCTACGGACCCCGCGAGCAGCACAAGGGACGCATGGCTTCGGTGGCCTACCACAACTTCCATCAATACCGCGACACCGGAAAGGTGAAGCTCTTTGGTGGCTGGGACGGCTGGGGTAACGGCATGCAAAGCCGGGATTTCGTGTCGGTGGAGGATGTGGTCAACGTCAACCTCCATTTTTACGACCACCCCGAGCTGAGCGGTATCTTCAACCTGGGTTCGGGCCGCGCCCAGCCGTTCAACGATGTCGCCGTGGCAGTAGTCAATAGCTGCCGGCGCCACGAAGGCAAGCCGGCCCTGACGCTGACGGAGATGGTGGAGCAGGGCCTGCTCGAGTATGTACCCTTCCCGGACGCGCTCAAGGGCAAGTATCAGAGCTTTACCCAAGCCGACATCGGCCGGCTGCGCGAGGCAGGCTACAATGCTCCGATGCTGACGGTGGAGGAGGGGGTCGGCCGCTATGTGGACTGGCTGATCGGCGCCTGATGTCGGGCGCATCTCCCGCTGCGGGGCAGGCTTCGGCCTGCCCCGTTCATCTTTTTGTCATGAAGCCGTTATAGAGTCGCCGTGTCCTGACTGTCATTACGAAAGACCATCATGTCGCGTGTGTTGTCGTCGTTGCTGCTTATGGCTGCCGGGCTGGCCAGTGCCGAGCCCTTCAGCCTGTCCACCCCCGCCGTGCCCGATGTCGCTGCCGTAGAGCGCTATGAGGTGCGCACTCCCTTCGTTCCCTATGCGGGTACCGCCAAGGCGGACTTTCCGCAGGGCCTGCCGCTAGCGGTGGGCTCCAGCCTGCGCTTCAAGGGCTACGACAAGAAGACGTCGGCGTTGGAGTTCTGGAGCGTGACCGATCGTGGGCCCAACGGGGATGCCCCAGCAGTAAAGACTGGCAGCGCCAGCATGCCGGCCAAGCTGTTTCCGGTGGCAGACTTCACCCCCGCCATTGCCCAGCTGCGGGTGGACTTGGCGCAGTCGGCTGAGGTGACCCGTGTGCTGCCGATTCGCGAGGGCGGGCGACCCGTGACCGGTCGGCCGCTGGCACCGGGCAGTACGGGTGCGACCGGCGAGGTGGGGTTGGCCGAAACAATGGCCTCGCTGCCCTACGACCCGCTGGGCCTAGACCCGGAGGGCATCGACATCGACCGTCAGGGGCATCTGTGGGTGGTGGACGAGTATGGTCCCTTCCTCGCCGAAATCGACAGTCAGACGGGCAACGTGCTGCGCCGTCTGGCGCCCGGAAAGGGCTTGCCCGACATCCTCCGCTATCGTCAGCCCAACCGCGGCTTCGAGGGCGTCACCGTCACGCCTTCCGGCAAGGTGGTGGCTGCGGTGCAGAGCACGCTCGACATCGACGGCAAGACCCGGCACAGCGCACGGTTCGTGCGGTTGGTGGAGTTCGACCCGGCTACCGGCGCCACGCGACAGTTTGCCTATCCGGTTCCCGAGCACTTCCGCAAGGCGGGCGACCTCAAGCTAGGTGACATCGCCGCCCTCAGCGACACCCGTTTCGCGGTGATCGAGCAGGGCAAGGATGCCGACAAAAAGATGCACAACGATGTCGTGGTGATCGACACGGCAGCGGCCACCGACCTGAGCGGCAAAACCTTGGCAGATGGCCGGGCGCTGGAGTTCGGTACCTTGGCTGAAGCCGGCATCAGCCCGGTGAAACGTGCGCAGGCGATCGACCTGCGCACCCTGGGATGGACGGCAGAGAAGGCTGAGGGAATTGCGGTGATTGAGCCCAACCAGATCGCCATCATCAATGACAACGACTTTGGCCTGACGACCCGGGTGGAAGGGGGCAAAGGCAATGCCGATGACTATGTGTGGGACAGCGGTAGCAAGCGCCTGCTGGACGCCAAGGGAGCGCCGGCCGATGGCGTGCGCGTCGGTATCGCGCCCAATGGGGAAGCCACCCAACTGTTCGTCATTACACTGACCCGCCCGCTGAAGGACTGGCTGTAAGCTGGCCCGGTCATCACACCGATCCGGGGCGCCGTAAGGCGCCCTTTTGCATGTACAAGCCCCTTTGGGCGGCAGGGTCGAGCCGGCAGTGACTTGCCGTATAATGGCGGACTGACTGGAGAGACCGCATGACCGTGCCCGTTTTCAAGCATCTGGAAGATTTCGTCGGCAACACGCCCCTGGTGAAGCTCAAGCGCCTGCCCGGCGATCGCAACAACACGGTACTCGTGAAGCTTGAGGGCAACAACCCGGCCGGTTCCGTGAAGGACCGGCCGGCGCTGTCGATGATCCGCAGGGCCGAGGCACGCGGCGATATCCGTCCCGGTGACACCCTGATCGAGCCCACCAGCGGCAATACCGGCATCGCGTTGGCCATGGCGGCGGCAATGATGGGGTATCGGCTGATCCTGGTGATGCCGGAGAACTCCAGCGCCGAGCGGGTGCAGACGATGCGTGCCTACGGCGCAGAGGTGGTGTTGACGCCGGCCTCGGCCTCCATGCCGGGATCGATCGACGAGGCGCGGCGTTTGCAGGCCGCGGGCGTGGGCCGCATCCTCGACCAGTTCTCCAACCCCGACAACCCGCAAGCGCACTACGAAACCACCGGTCCGGAAATCTGGCACGGCACCGCAGGCACCGTTACCCACTTTGTGTCCAGCATGGGCACCACGGGCACCATCATGGGCACCAGCCGCTATCTCAAGGCGCAGAATCCGTCGGTGCGGATTGTGGGCGTGCAACCGGAACCGGGCAGCCAAATCCCAGGTATTCGCAAGTGGGAAGACGCCTACTTGCCCGCAATCTGCGACTACTCGCGCATCGACGAGCTGGTGCTTGTATCCCAGCAGGAGGCTGAAGACACCGCCCGCCGCCTGGCGCGCGAGGAAGGCATCCTGGCTGGACCGTCGTCGGGCGGGGCCCTGGCCGTGGCACTGCGCCTCAATGCGCGGCTGGAGAATGCGGTGATCGTCTCCATTGTCTGCGACCGCGGTGACCGTTACCTCTCGACGGGGCTGTTTGCCTGAGTACCTTCCGGGTTGGCCGAAGCCTTCGGCCAACCCTCAACCGACCTGCCTTGCCCACCCATGTCCCAACACGTTTTTTCCCCTGACAGCACCGCCCCGCTGCGCCCGGCCGAATGGTACCGGCAGGCCAGCCAGAAGGAAGGCTTCATCCACGATACTGCCCAGGCCGCCGCCATTGAACGGCTGGATGCGCTCTGGGCCGAACTGATGGAGTTCAAGAAGAAGCGTAACCGCTTCCTCGGTCGCAGCCTGCGCAGTCCGGATGCCCCGCGCGGCCTCTATCTCTGGGGTGGCGTGGGCCGGGGTAAGAGCTTCCTGATGGATGCCTTCTTCAGTTGTGTGCCGTACCGGCGCAAGCGGCGCGTGCACTTTCATCACTTCATGGCCGAGGTGCACAACCAGCTCAAGACCCTTTCGAGCGAGGCCGACCCGCTGCTCACCGTGGCAGACCGCATCGCTCGCGCCACCCGGCTGCTGTGCTTCGATGAGTTTCACGTCAGCGACATCGCGGATGCCATGATCCTGTCGCGGCTGTTGGGGGCGCTCTTCGAACGGGATGTGGTGATGGTGATGACCTCCAACTACCCCCCCGATGGTCTCTACCCCAACGGCCTGCAGCGGATGAACTTCCTGCCCGCGATCGACATGCTGAAGAAAGAGATGGATGTTCTCAACGTCGATGGCGGACACGACTACCGCCTGCGCGAACTGACGCGCGAACCGCTGTTCCAGGTGCCGTCCGGCTCCGAAGCCACGGCGCGGATGCAGGCCATGTTCGACCGGCTGCGAGGTGGCGTGCCCGAACTCAAGCCGGAGATCACGCTGTTCGGCCGGCGCATCCGTGCCTTACGGCATGCGCCCGGCGTGATCTGGTTCGACTTCATGGCCATTTGCGGCGGGCCGCGCGGTCAGGCGGATTATCTGGAGATCGCTCGCGAGTACCACACGGTATTCATTTCGGATATCCCGCAGCTTGCCCCCGCGCAGGCGTCCGAGGCCCGCCGTTTCACCTGGCTGGTGGACGTGTTCTACGACCACCGCGTCAAACTGGTGGCCTCTGCGGCTGCCGAGCCGGAGGCACTCTATCCGGAAGGGGTGCAGGCAAGCGAGTTTTTCCGTACTGCCAGTCGGCTGACCGAAATGCAGTCCACCGCCTATCTGGAACTGCCCCACCTGCGGGACGATTTCGACCTTAGCGGCATTGCCGAAACCTGAGCGTACTGGGCCTGCAAACAAAAAGGCGACCCAAGGGTCGCCTTTTGCGCGCGTGCGGTACGCTAGCGTCCGGTGATCTTGCGCCCGGCCGCGATACCCAGTACCAGCGTGACCAGGAAGCCGATCACGAACAGCCAGAACAGGATCTTGGCGATACCGCCTGCTGCCCCGGCAATGCCACCGAAGCCCATGGCCCCGGCAACCAGGGCGATGATGAAGAAAATTGCAGCCCAACGCAGCATGAGCGTCTCCTTTTGCGTATGCCTCCGGGGCTGGTGCCCCGTCTTGTAGTGCCATGCCGGGCCCATCCCGGTACGGCGCAGGACACCCGGACGGACCGGTCAGCCCTAGGTCGGGCCGCTTGGTGGGTCAGGGTGTGCAAGGCATCAGGCAAACGTCATGCCCGCAGGCGGGCGCTGCCGCTGCGGTGCACGGACAAAAAAGGGCAACCCGTAGGTTGCCCTGATGTCGAAGCGAGTGGGATCAGACGCGCTTCTTGAATTCGTTGGTACGGGTGTCGATCTCGATCTTCTCGCCGATCTCCACGAAAGCCGGAACCTGGATCTCGAAGGTGGTGCCCACCAGACGGGCCGGCTTGAGGACCTTGCCCGAAGTGTCGCCGCGTACGGCCGGCTCGGTGTATTCCACTTCGCGTACAACGGTGGTCGGCAGTTCGACCGAGATGGCCTTGCCGTCATAGAAGGTGACCTGGCACACGTCTTCCATGCCATCGACGATGTAGTTGATCGCATCGCCCATGTTTTCGGCTTCCACCTCGTACTGGTTGAACTCTGCGTCCATGAAGACGTACATCGGATCGGCGAAGTAGGAATAGGTGCAGTCCTTGCGGTCGAGCACGATCACGTCGAACTTGTCGTCGGCGCGATACACGGCTTCGGAAGCTGCGCCCGTCAGCAAGTTCTTCATCTTCATCTTGACCACGGAGGCGTTGCGGCCGGATTTGCTGAATTCGGCCTTCTGCACCACCATCGGCTCGCTGCCGACCATGAATACGTTACCTGCGCGGAGTTCCTGTGCGGTTTTCATTTACGTGAAATTCCCAATGCTTTGAATTGAATCGGAAAAGGCTTTTCCGGAAAAACTCGCTATTGTAGCCGGATTCGCGCGGACTGCACCAGCCTGGCAGCAAGATCACCGTGGGCAAGAACCGTTTGCGGCCAATGCCTTGCATGGTCCGCAAGCACCGGCAGGGCAGATAGCAGGGCCGGCCACGCGCCTTCCATGCTGACGCCGTTGTTCCACGCCTGCATGGCTGCGGTGAGGGCATGTGCCGCCTCCTGGGGCAGCTCCCGCTCATAACGGGTGAGGAAAGCCTCCAGCTTGACCAGATGCGCGTCTTCTTCCTGCGGGTAGATGTGCCACAGGAAGGGGCGTGCTGCCCACTGGGCCCGCACGAAGCTGTCCTCGCCACGCACCAGGTTGAGGTCGCAGGACCAAAGCAGGCGGTCGTAGCCCGCCTGGTCGGTCAGTGGCAGGGTATGCACGGTCAGGTTTCCCCGCGTCCAGAACGTGCCAGGCTCGGGCAGGGGTTGGCCGAAGACGCGTGCCACTTCGGACAGGGCCTTGCCACGGGGTACCAGCAGGCGTACCGGGCGGTCTGCTGCCGCCAGCAAGGGCAACCAGCTGTCGAAGGCGGTGGTTTCATAGCTGAACACGCTGATGCGCAGTTCGCCGGCTTGGCGCTGGGGTAGTACGCCACACCCCTGCCAGAATGCCATCTGGACGGCGGCATCCGCTTGCCAGGCCGCCCGCTCCTCCAGCAGCGTGCGCTCGCAGAGCAGGCCACCGGTGCGGCGGGTGAAACCGGGGAAAAAGAAGTGCTTGACCAGCGGCAGCTGCGGGTGCGGCGAAGCCATGTCGTGGCAGTCTTCCACCCAGTCCTCGGCCGACAGGTACTCCAGGTTGAACCAGACCGGCCGCCGGGAGCGGGCGGCCATGGCGGCCAGATAGGAGTCGGGCAGCGGACAGCCGAAGGCCTCGATCACCACATCGGCAGGCTGGGTGTCCATGGGCCATTCGGAGGCCGGCCAGTGGCAGACCTCCACCGACTGGTAGCGCTGACGGGCCCGGCCTGCATCCAGCCCCGGGGCGATGTGCGCGAAGCTTTGCAGGTCGTCTACCCACAGCCGTACCCGCTGGTCGTGGTCGTGCGCCAACTGACGGGCCAGCCGCCAGCTGACGCCGATGTCGCCGTAGTTGTCGATGACGGCACAGAAGATGTCCCAGGAGGAAGGCTGCATGTCGTGTCTCCGTGAAGCGGGCGACAGTGTGCCACAGCCGGGGCCGGCATGGGCCCCGGCCGCCTCAGACGTGCAGCAGCAGAAAGCGGCGCTCCCACGGGCTGATCACGTCGAAGTACTCACGGTACTCGGCCTCCTTGATGGCGCTGTAAGTATCGATGAAATGCTGGCCGAAGAGCTCGGTCAGCGGCGCGCAGGCACGCAGCCGTTCCACCGCATCATCCAGATGGCGGGGTAGCTGGTGCGGCTGCTCGTAGGCACTGCCGGCCAAAGGCGCGTTCGGCTGCAGGCCATGGCGCATCCCCAGATAGCCGCACGCCAGGCTGGCCGCGATGGCCAGGTAGGGGTTGACGTCCACTCCGGCCAGCCGGTTCTCCACCCGCCGCGCTTCCGGGCCGGAGTGCGGTACCCTGAGGCCGCAGGTGCGGTTATCGAAGCCCCAACTCAGGTTGATCGGTGCTGACGTGAAGCGTGACAGCCGGCGATAGCTGTTTACGTACGGGGCAAAGAAGGGCATGGCAGCTGGCAGGTAGGCCTGCAGTCCGCCGATGAAGTGATGGAAGGCTTCGGACGGCGTGCCGTCCGGATTGCTGAAGATGTTCCGGCCGCTGGCCTTATCCACTACGCTCTGGTGGATGTGCATCGCACTGCCGGGCTGCCCCTGCATCGGTTTGGCCATGAAGGTGGCGTACATACCGTTGCGGATGGCCACTTCGCGCACGGTGCGCTTGAACAGGAACACCTGGTCGGCCAGTGCCAACGGGTCGCCGTGGTCGAGGTTGATCTCCATCTGTGCGGTGCCCATCTCATGGATGAGCGTGTCCAACTGCAGCCCCTGTGCCCCGCACCAGTCGTACATCACGTCGAAGATGTCGTCGTATTCGTTGACAGCATCAATGGAGAAGCTCTGCATGCCGGCTTCGGTGCGACGGGTGCGTCCGACGGGCGGCCGCAGCGGAATGTCCTCGTCCGGCTCCACCTGCACCAAGTAGAACTCCATTTCCGGGGCCACGATGGCGGTCAGACCTTCGGCTTCGTACAGACGTAAGATACGCTTGAGCACGTTGCGGGGGGCCAGGTCTGCCTCGCGCCCGTCGAAGTGCACGCAGTCATGAATGATCTGGGCAGTGGGTTCGCGCGCCCATGGCACGGGGCGCAGTGTGGAGGCATCCGGCAAAAGGCGCATGTCCGGGTCGGCTACCGAGGTGAAATTCTGTTCGGGGTAATCGCCCGTGACGGTCATTGACAGCACGGCTTCGGGCAGGCGCAGGCCTTCGGCAGGGTTGTACTTGTGGCGGGGAACGATCTTGCCGCGGGCAAGGCCGGTCATGTCGGGAATCAGGCACTCGACTTCGGTGATGCGATGCTCGTCGAGCCACTGGGTAATGGTCTGGGCAGGGGCACTCATAAGGTCTCTCTCTCAATCGTTCAGGGTTGCGAACCGGAGCTCGCCAGACGGCGGGCCGGGTCGTACAGGGCCGGCCGGCAGTGGGCCAGGGCCAAGAAGGACAGCCGGGTGTCCAGGCTGTGAAGCGAGGGCCGGGCAACCATGCGGGCCGCACGGTCGGGCCACATCGGGCCGGAGGGGAGGGTCACATCGGGTCTCCTGAAAAAGAGGGTTGGCCGAAGCGGCAGCTAGCGGTGTTTAATATTTTCATCGTTCCCATCGTAGAGGCCGTCGTCCAGGCTGACAAACCTGCTCGGCACCTAGCCCATGCCTAGCCCGCTGAAAGAGCGAGGGGTGTGGCGGCAATGCCGCACTTGCGCGTGTCCTTGAGGTGGTGACATATCCCCGGCAAGCGGGACATTAGCCAGCGCCGGTTGGAGGGCTTGATGGAGGTCAACGCAACGATAGCCAATATTTAGTGTCATTCCCGCTTTTCCTGGGCATATATTGAGTCGTTAACCGGCTTCGGGAGGGGTGATGAAGAAGGAAAACGTGAGCGTGATGGCCGAGCAGGACATCTCGCGCGAGGTGTTGCTGGAGAAGTACGCCAAGAACGGCGAGCAAAGTACCGCCGAGGTACGGATGCGGGTGGCGCGCGCGCTGGCCGCGCCCGAGAAGGACCCAGTGCGCTTCGAGCCGCTCTTTTACGAGGCACTGGAGAATGGCTTTATCCCGGGCGGGCGCATCAACTCGGCCGCCGGCACCGACCTGAAAGCCACCCTGATCAACTGCTTCGTTCAGCCAGTAGGGGATTCGGTCAGCGACGCGGTCGACGGCAAGGTGGGCATCTATGAAGCCCTGCTGCAGGCGGCCGAAACCATGCGCCGTGGCGGCGGGGTGGGGTATAACTTCAGCCGCATCCGGCCCAAGGGCGCGCGGGTGAAGGGCACCAACAGCCGGGCTTCCGGGCCTGTATCGTACATGCGGGTGTTCGACCGCAGCTGCGAGACGGTCGAGTCGGCCGGGGCCCGCCGGGGCGCACAGATGGGCGTGCTGGACATCAGTCACCCGGACGTGGAGGAGTTCATCCACGCCAAGGACCAGGGCGATCTGCGCAACTTCAACATTTCGGTAGGCGTGTCCGACGCCTTCATGGAGGCGGTGGAACGGGACGGCGACTGGGCACTGACCCATGCGGTGGAGCCCTCCAGCGATGCCTTTCCGGACAGCTACCGGCGCGACGATGGCCTATGGGTCTACCGCACGGTGCGGGCTCGCGATCTGTGGCAACAGATCATGGCCTCGACCTACGACCATGCCGAGCCAGGCGTGCTGTTCCTCTCCAAGATCAACCGCGACAACAATCTCTCCTACTGCGAGGTGATCGAGTCCACCAACCCCTGCGGCGAGCAGCCGCTGCCGGATTACGGCTGCTGCGACCTGGGCTCGGTGAACCTGACACGCTTTGTCCGCCAGCCCTTCGGAGAGGCACCCACCTTCGACTTCAAGGCCTACGAGAAGGTGGTGCGCACCGCGGTGCGAATGCTCGACAACGTGCTGGACCTGACCGTGTGGCCGCTGCCCGAACAGGCCCGTGAGGCCGCCAGCAAGCGGCGCATTGGGCTGGGTTTCACCGGGCTGGGTGATGCGCTGATCATGATGAAGATCCGCTACGACAGCGAGGAGGGACGGCGCTTTGCCGCTAGGTTGGCCGAAGCGATGCGCAACGCCGCCTATGATGCGTCGGTGGATCTGGCCATCGAGAAAGGCCCGTTCCCGCTCTTTGACGCCGAACGCTACCTGGCCGAGCCGCATTGCGCCAGCCGCCTGCCGGAGGCGGTGCAGGCACGCATCCGCAAGCATGGCATCCGCAACTCGCACCTGCTGTCTATTGCCCCCACCGGAACCATTTCGCTGGCTTTTGCCGACAACGCCAGCAATGGCATCGAGCCGCCGTTCAGCTGGTTCTACACGCGCAAGAAGCGGATGGCCGACGGCAGCCAGCAGGAATATCTGGTCGAAGACCATGCCTACAGGGTGTACCGCATGCAAGGCGGCAACACCGAGGCGCTGCCCGAGTACTTTGTCAGCGCGCTGGAAATGAGCGCGCTCGATCACATGCGCATGGTGGCGGCCGTGGCGCCGTTCATCGACACCGCCATCTCCAAGACGGTGAATGTTCCGGCCGACTATCCCTTCGATGATTTCGAAACCCTCTATCTGGAAGCCTGGCGGGCAGGGCTGAAAGGCATCACCACCTATCGGCCCAACAGCGTGCTGGGCGCAGTGCTGTCGGTGGAGCCGGCCAAGGCTGCACCGCAGGATCTGTCGGCCAGCCAGGAAAGCGATCCGGACCGGCGCATCACGCTCAACTCCGCCCCCAGCCCGGCGCTTGCCAGCCTGAAATGGCCGCACCGGCCGCGCATGAAGAACGGCAACCCTTCGTGGACCTACATGGTGGAACATGCCAGCGGCGCCTTCGCGGTGTTTGTAGGGCATGTGGAGAACGGCCATGCCCATCCCTTCGAGTGCTGGGTGAACGGTAACGAGCAGCCGCGTGGCCTGGGGGCCGTGGCCAAGACCCTGTCGATGGACATGCGCAGCCGCGACCGTGCCTGGCTTGCGCTCAAGCTCGATACGCTGGCACAGACCTTTGGCGACAAGCAGTACGGGGTGGAGATCGGCGAGCGCAGTGTGGTGGCCTCCAGCGCCTCCGCCGTGCTGGGCCAGGTGGTGCGCTACCGCGTCGAGCAGCTGGGTGCGCTGGCGCCGCAGCCGGACGAGGCCTCGCCGGTAATGGACGCGCTCTTTGCGCGCAAGGAGCCCAAGTCGGGGGTGGATGGCACCATGAGCTGGTCGGTGGACATTGCCAATCCGCAGACGGGCGACGACTTCGTGCTGTTCGTCAAGGAACTGGTGCTACCCAACGGCCAGCGCCGTCCGTACTCGCTATGGATGGCCGGCTCCTACCCCCGCGAGCTGGATGGACTGTGCAAGCTGCTCAGTCTGGACATGCGCGTGATCGACCCGGCATGGATCGGCATGAAGCTGCGCAAGCTCCTAAGCTATGCCGAGCCACAGGGCGACTTCTTCGCCCGCATCCCCGGCAGCGAGAAGTCGCAGAGCTGGCCTTCCACCGTAGCCTATGTTGCGCGCCTGCTGATCCACCGCTATGCGATGCTCGGCATTCTCACCGAGGAGGGCGTTCCGGTAGAGGAGATGGGCGTGATGGTGCCCGAGCAGGCAGACCTGTTCGAGGCCGTCAGTACGGAAACGGTGCGCCCGCTGGCCGGAAAACCGTGCCCCGAATGCGGAAACCATGCCCTCATCAAGAAAGATGGCTGCGACTTCTGCACCGCCTGCGGCCATGTCGGGGCCTGCGGCTGATCCTGCAGGCAGGAGAGCGCGCGCCTATGGCACCCCCTGAAGTGCAGCGGGTGCCGGCGCTGGGCCGGCAGTGAAGGTATGCGACCGGGCATCGCCGCACTTTGTTAGCTAGGACGATGGCAGCTTTCATTTCGGAGCTGCCATTTTTCGTCCGACGTGCTGGCGTCTGTCTGGGGCACGGAGCGGCCGATCCGCTGCCCCGGCACGCACCGTGACCATGCTCGGCCAGAGCCAAGGTTCTGCGCTACGCCACGTACGTCGCAGGCTAAGGCGGATGTGGGATGGGGGCTGCTGCGCTTGGCTACTTGGCCCGCCGGGGCGGTTTCCTGTGGTACGGGTTGGCCGAAGAGCCGGCGATAGGTGGCGGCTACTGTTGGCCAGGCGTTTCCAGCCGACGTGTCCAGTCTTCCACGCGGCCCGTCTCCAGCCGGCGCTGGACCAGTTCGAGCCAGGTGTCGGGAAGCCCTGGCAGCCGTGCCAGCGCGTCCAGCCCGGCCCGTTCCAGCGGGGTGCGATAAAGCAGCACCAGCAGGCGTGCCAAGGGCCAGTCGGGAAACGGGCGTTCCACCAGAGTGAGGCGGTCGCCTGCCCGGAGGTGGCCCGGTTCCAAAACACGGTAATACCAGCCGGTGCGTCCGCTATCCTGCACGCGCCGGGCCATGTCGGGTTGGCCAAAGCGGATGTTCAGCTTCCAGCAGGGCTGCCGTGCCTGGCTGACCTGCAGCAGGGCAGTGCCCACCCGCACGATGTCGCCGAAATGGACCGCCGTTTCGTTCAGGCCGCAGGTACTGAAGTTCTCGCCGAAGCCTCCAGGCCGGAAGACTGCGCCGTCGGCCTGCGGACACGTTTGCCGCCAGTGGGCGTAATGTTCAGCCGGGTAATGGTGCACGGCCTTGTCCGGGCCACCATGGTAGCGGCGGTCACCCTGCGCATCGCCCGATAGCCCGCGGTGCTCCAAAAGCAGTGTCCCGGCCATGGCATGCTTGGCGATGGCGCTGACTTCACCATTGGGGCCGAAGGGCTGGGGCTGGCCTACCAGCAGCGTATCCAGTTGTCCGAAAAGGCTGTCCATCACAGCCCCACCGATGCCAGCCAGCCGTCGAATGCGGTGCGGCATGCCACTTCCAGCGCTGGCGCAAGACGGTGGTTGTCTTCTCGCAACGCCGTGACCGCAATGCCGGCCGCAGCCAGTTCCGCGGCATGGCCGATCAGCCAGCGCTCCAGCCCTGTGGCCTGCACCTCCGGGTGGCATTGCAGGCCCAGCGCAGCTGCACCCCAGGTATAAGCCTGGTGGTGACAGGCCGGCGTGGCGGCGAGCAGGGTAGCGCCGGTCGGCAGGTCGAAGGTGTCTCCGTGCCAGTGAAACACCGGCAGATCGGGTCGGATCAGCGCCGCGAGCGGGGAGGCCTGACCCGCCAGGGTCGGTGTGAGGGCCTGCCAGCCGATTTCCGGGACTGCCGCCCGGTACACGCGGGCCCCCAGAGCGCGCGCCATCAACTGCGCCCCAAGGCAGAGGCCGAGCGTGGGCCGCTGGGCCGCCAGCCGGTGCTGGAGCAGGGCCAAGGTATCGCGCAGGAAGGGATACTGGTCCTCGTCACCGGCCCCGATCGGGCCGCCCAGGACCACCAGTAGATCGGGGTCGCCCACCACCTCCGGCGTGAGCGGATCAATGCCAGCCTCGAGCGTGCGACAGGCCAGCCCGCGCTGGTGAAACACCCCGGCCAGCGTTCCCAAGTCTTCGAACGCCACATGGCGGATTACGGTAACGGTTTTCATGCGGTCTCCTCGAAGTAGGGCGTGCGGTCTGTACATCGCCTCTCCCGTTATGACACGATGTGTCATATCCTACACCTTTCGCCTGCAAGGACAATGGAGCGGAACGTGATCCCCCGCATCAAGCTACTCCGGACGCAGCAAGGCTACAGCCTGCAGGGCCTGGCCGAAGTGACCGGACTCACCAAAAGTTACCTTTCCAAGCTGGAACGCGGCGTGTGCACGCCCTCCATTGCCGCCGCGCTACGGATCGCCCGAGCGCTGGGGGTAGATACGCAAGCCCTGTTCGGTGAGACGGCCACCAACCCGGACATTGCCGTCATTCGCCACCACGCGCGGATGTCGGTAGAACGGCCTGCTGGGCTGCAAGGCGGGCGCCGGCTGGAGATCCTGCCGACACCAGCTGGCCTGACGCGGATGCAGCCTTTCGTGCTGCATCTGGCCTCGGACTTTGCAGCGGGACCCCAAGTGGCGGGACATGCAGGGGAGGAGTTTCTGTATGTTCTGGAGGGGGATGTGGAGATGGAGTGGGGAGAGCGGCGCGAGCGCCTGATGCCGGGCGATGCGGTCTATTTCAATGCCAGCGTACCCCACCGGCTGCGCGCGCTGGGTAAGTCGCCTGCCGCAGTGCTGGTAGTGACCAGCGCCGCGGCTTCGGCCAACCCTTTATTTACGGAAGATGGTCCAAGGGCAGGGTGCCCGACTCCTTCACCGCGTTGAGGATGATAGTGGACTTCACGCTGCGCACCAAAGGCACGTTCATCAGACGGTTCATCACGAAACGCGACAGCGAAGGCAGGTCGGGCACCACGATGCGCAACAGGTAATCTGCTTCGCCGGCGGCGGCATAGCAGTCCAGCACCTCCGGCAGCGCGGCCAGTGCGTCGGCAAACCCACGCAGCGTTTCCTCGTTGTGGCGCTCCAGTGTCAGGTGGGCAAAGGCCATCACGCCCAATCCGATCCGCTCCGGCTTCAGCACCACCCGATAACCCTCGATCAGTCCCGCCTCTTCCATGCGCTGGATGCGGCGGCCGATCTGTGACGCCGAGAGAGGCACCCGTTCGCTCAGCTTCTGGTGCGTCATGCGCGCGTCCGTCTGCAGCGCCTCCAGAATGAGTCGGTCGTAACGGTCTAGAGAGATTTTGCTCACTTTGTGCATAAATTAAGTTTTTGTGCGGTGATGATGCATCAAGCTGGTTTTACGCGCAAAGTTTGCGGCCCTGCCGCAGCGAGGGGCTCCTAGAATGGTGCGATTGCCTACCGAGCCCCAGATATGAACGACCGTAGCCCCTTTATCCCTCCCGACATCACGGCCCGCAAGAATGCCGGCCTCTCGCATGGGCCCGATTACACCCTGCCGCAGCCGCTGTCGCGCTACACTCCGGAAGACCATGCCACCTGGGCCACCCTCTTTGCACGCCAGTGCGCCCTGCTGCCGGGACGGGTATGCGAGGCCTTTCTGCAGGGGCTGGAGCGCCTGCACGTGCCGGACGACCGGGTTCCGGATTTCGCCACGCTTAACCGGACGCTGGAGCGATTGACCGGTTGGCAGATCGTGGCGGTGCCCGGGCTGATTCCGGACGACGTGTTCTTCGACCATCTTGCCGAGCGCCGCTTTCCGGTGACCTGGTGGCTGCGTGAGCCGTCGCAGCTCGATTACCTGCAGGAGCCGGATGTCTTTCACGATCTTTTCGGCCACGTACCCCTTTTGGCCGATCCGGTATTTGCAGACTTCCTGCAAGGCTACGGAGAGGCCGGCCGTGTTGCCCGTGCCGCGGGGCTGCTGGGCCAACTGGCCCGCCTCTACTGGTACACCGTCGAGTTCGGCCTGATGCAGACACCGATGGGGCTGCGCATCTACGGTGCCGGTATCGTCTCCAGCCGCGCAGAGTCGGTGTTCTGCCTGGAGAGCCCGGCGCCGTTACGTTTAGCCTTCGATGCCGACCGCGTGTTGCGCACTCGTTACCGGATCGATGCCTTTCAGGACACCTACTTCGTTGTCGAGAGTTTCGACGCGCTGTTCGCCGCCATGCCGGATTTAACCGCCCGGTGTGCCCGGGCGGCGGCCCTGCCTGAGCTGATGCCGGGCGTGTGCATCCCGGGCGACCAGCCAGTGGCCCGCTCCGTCAACGTGGCGGCCTGAGCCTGCCTGCAACGCCCCCATCTTGCGCCGTGGCTGCCCCGGACAGGCTTGCCTCCGATGTCCGTGCTGCGCGTATACTCGGTAAAAAGGGGGGAGAATCATGACGGTGAACTTTGCCGAGCTGCGCGTGCTGGTGGTGGACGACCAGATGCTGGTGCGGACTCTGCTGGGCCAAGCGCTGCGGACGATGGGCTTCCGCCCGGACAGTGTGCTACAGGCAGTGGACGGCTCCACCGCCTTGCGCACCCTGGACGTGAAGACGGTGGACATTGTGCTGTGTGACATCGAGATGCAGCCCCTTAACGGTCTGGATCTCCTCAAAGAGCTGCGCTGCGGCAAGACGATGAACCCGCCGAATCTGCCTTTCGTGTTCCTTTCAGGGCATGCGGAACGCCAGAATGTGCTCATCGCCGCGCAACTGCACGCCGACGGCTTCATCGTCAAGCCGCCTAAGCCCGCCGACGTCGAAAAGGCGATCGAAACCGCGCTGGGCCGTCCTCGCCCCGAGATCGACCCCTTCCATTACTACAGTGTGGCCACCGGTACCGAACATGACCGTCGTTTCTACGGAGAGGCCATCCGCGCGGCCGCCTTCGACGGCCAGCCCTGGCAGGCGCTGCCGCTGGCCCAGATCAAGCCCGGTGCCCTCCTGGCGCACGATCTCATCAGCCAGAGCGGCCATCTGCTGCTGCCGGCCGGCAGCAGGCTGACCGCCACGCAGCTGCGGGCGCTGCGCGATTTTCGGGAGCACTACGGCGTGCAATCCGTAGACGTGGCCGACGAACCACAGTAAGCCCCGCCAAGGCGGGGACGGGGGGCGCATCATGGCAAACCGTGTCCGGGATGGCGCCAGCCAGACGCTGTCCATCGGTCGTACCGTCATCGGCATCGTGCTCGGTCTGAGCGCCATCGTGCTGGTGCTGTTCGGGCTGTTGCTGCGGGCCTCGCTGGAGGAATACCGGCTGGCGCGGCAGTTCGAGGCCCTCAACCGTGCCAGCGACCTGCTGTACTACACGGCCGACTACGCCCGGCAGGAAAGCACGCTCACCCGTATCCTGCTCTCCCGCCCGCGTCCGCCGACCGCCGCGGAGCTGGCCGAACTGGCCGAGCAGCGCCGTCAGGTGGATGCCCAGCTCGCAAGGGGTCTGGTACAGGTCACCGGCCTGCATCTCTTCGCCCATGAACGCTCCGTAGAGCAGCTGCGCCGCCTGTACGCCAACCTGCGCACCTTGCGCGCCGACAGCGACCGGGCCTTGGCACAGCGCCCTTACAGCCAGAGCGAGGGGCTCGGCTTCGGCTTCACCCTGGCCACCACCCATTTCCTCGATGCCATCGACACGCTGCTAACCGAAAGCACCTACCCCCTTGGCGCGATGGGCGATCCGGCGCTGACCCGGTTGGCGCACTTCAAGCTCAACACCTGGATCCTCAGCCGGGCGCTGCGTTCCGAAGGCAGCGCGCTGCAGGTGCGCGCCGAGTTTGGCCGGCCGCTCAACAGCAGTGAGGAGTACTGGCAGCAGGGAGTGCGCGAGCGCGGCGTGCTAATGCTGGAGCAGGTGCGCGAGGCCGCACGGTATATCGAAGTGCCCGCCCTGCAGGCCCGGCTCTCCACCATCAGCATGCAGGCCTTTCATCTGCACAGCGCCTCAGAGGCACAGCTGCGCGCGCTGGCCTCGCGCGCCAGCGGTGAGCCCGACCTTCAGGCGGCCCGCGAGGCGCGCGCCCTCAACCTGGCGCTTTCGGCCAACGTGCGCCAGCTGTTCCGCGACGCTTCCGCGCTGGCCCTGGCACAGACCGATGTGCGCATCCGTCACTTCCAGCAGGACCTGTTCCGCCTCGGCCTGTTCGCCCTCCTGGCGGTGACTTTGCTGGGGCTGCTGATCACTTTCATGGTGCGCCGGGTGCTGCGGCCGCTGTACTTCCTGCAGACCCTGCTCGATTCGGCCAACGATGCCATGATCGTCATCCGTCCGGGCACCGGTGCGGTCTATCTGGCCAACCCCGGTGCCGCCCGGATGTTTGGCTATGCCCCGGGCGACCTGGAAGGGTTGCCCGCGAGCCGACTGCTGACCGGTGCCCAGGGCAGCAGTGCCGCCACCCTGTGGCAGTCCCCGCAGCGCCTCGCCGAAGCGCTGGCGATGCGCGCTGGCGGCGACACCTTCCACGTAAGCGTGACCACCAGCCCCATCACACTGATGTCGGGCGAGCAGCTGGTGTTGGCGGTGATACGCGACGAGAACGAGCGCAAGAAGGCTGAGCTGTCGCTGTCACACAGCCTGGACGTGCTGTCAGCCATCTCCCACATCGGGAATCTGCTTTTCAGCAATGCGCCCCGTTCGCGGGTGTTCCGCGAGTTGCTCGCTTCCGTCCTGAAGTTTTCGGGCAGCCGAGCCGGCTTTCTGGTGGCGGTGCAGTCGCTGCGTCGCGGGGGCCCGGCCATGGTTCAACTCCAGGCCGGCACGCTGCCTCCGGCGCTGGAGAACGACCCCGCCTGGCAGGAGGGCAACGCCACGCTTGCCTGGTTGGCCGAAGCTGCTGGCCGCCTGCCGGGGTGGGTGACCATTCCGGTGGAGTTCGACGTGCACACGCTGGCGCTGGTCGGACTGTACCGCCCTGAGGCTGAAGGTATCGAACCGCTGTGCCGGGTCTACGCCAGCATTCTTGGCTTCTATGCGGAGGAGGACCGGCGTAAACGCAGCGAACAGCACCTGCGCGCGGTATTGCAGGAGGAGGAGGCGGTGTATTCCGCCTCCCCCGTGGGCTTGTTGCGCCTGGCGCCCGACGGCGGCATCACCCGTGCCAACCAGGCTGCCGAGCGCATCTTCGGGGTGGCCGAGGGCGGCCTGCTGACGCGTCCGCTGGCGGATGTGTTTTCCGACAGCGAGGCCTGGCAGTCCATGGAGGCGGCGCTGGCGGCCACCCAGTCCGAGGGGCGGCGCATCCTGTGCGAACACCCGTGTCTGACGGTGGGTGGCGATCCGATCTGGGTGCTGTTCGAGGGGCAGGAGATCTTCCCCGGGCAGCCCGAACAGGGGCTGATCCTGGCATGCATGGACATCACGGGACGCAAGCAGGCCGAGCTGGCGCTGCGCGAGGCCCGCGACCAGGCCGACGAAGCCAACAAGGCCAAGAGCGCGTTTCTGGCCACCATGAGCCATGAAATCCGCACGCCGATGAACGGAGTGCTGGGTATGCTGGAGCTCCTGGCGATGACGCCGCTCGATGGGGAGCAGCGCGATACGGTGGACACCATCCAGGAGTCCGCCCGTACGCTGCTGCGACTGATCGACGACATCCTGGACTTCTCCAAGATCGAGGCTGGCCGCCTGGACATCCACGCCGAGCCGGTGGATGTGCGCCAGCTGGTGGAGCAGGTGGGCGCGCTCTATCGCGACACCGCCACGGCCAAGGGGGTGTGGTTCCACATCTGGGTCAGCCCCGATGTGGCCCCCGTGGTCCAGGCCGACGGGCTACGGTTGCGGCAGATCCTGCAGAACTTCGTCAGCAACGCGATCAAGTTCACTTCGGCAGGCACCGTGGAGCTGCGCGTGTCCACACCCAATGGTCAGGCCAATCCGCAGGCGTTGGTGTTCGAGGTCTGCGATACCGGCATTGGCATGTCGGCCGAAAGTCTGGCACGCGTCATGGAGCCCTTCACCCAGGCCGAATCCGACACCTCGCGCCGTTTCGGCGGTACTGGCCTGGGGTTGGCGATCTGCAAGCGCCTGGCCGAGCTGATGGGCGGGGAAATCCTGCTGGAAAGCCAGCCGGGGCAGGGGACAGTGGCGCGGCTGCTGGTGATGCTGGATGTGCTCAACATGTCCATCCTGCCTGCGCGCTCCGCTGAAGGAGCCACCGTGTCCAGCCATGTCCGGGCCGACGCCGGGGTGGTGTTGCTGGCCGAGGACAATCCGGTCAACCGCAAGCTCGCGCTCAAGCAGCTGGAGAAGCTCGGCTATCGCGCCGAGGCCGCCTGCGACGGTGTCGAGGCGCTCACGCGCTGGCAAGGCGGAGACTATGCGCTGCTGCTGACCGATTGCCACATGCCGCAGATGGATGGCTATGCCCTGGCGCGCGCTATTCGCCAACGCGAGGTAGTGGGCCAGCTGCCCCGCCGGCCGATCATTGCCTGCACTGCCAATGCCGGGCTGGAGGAACGCGAACGCTGCCAGGCGGCAGGCATGGATGATTTCCTGACCAAGCCTCTGGGGCTGGGAGCGCTGGCCGCCATGCTGGACCGCTGGCTGAACGTGCCCGCCTCCGGTAACCGGACGACGGTGGAGTCTGAGACAGCCCCCCTGTCTGTGCGGGCGCTGCCGCTCGATCGGGAGGCGCTGGCCGTGTACAGCAGTGGAGACCGCGACGTGGAGGCCGAGATCCTGCGCGACTACTGGCAGAGCAACAGCGAGGACGTGGCCGGTCTGAAGGCTGCGCTGGAGGCGGGCAATCTGGAAAACTCCGCCTGGTTTGCCCATCGCATCAAGGGCGCCAGCCGGATGGTGGGCGCAGTTCCGCTCGGGGATGCGGCCGAAGCGCTGGAAAAGGCCGCCAAGGCGGGCCTGGCGGATACCTTGCCCGGGTTGGCCGAAGCCTTCCTCCACAACCTGGCCGAACTCGAGGCTTGGCTGGGCGCCGAGTACGGGCTGGCGGCCGGCACCGCCTAGAGCACCGCCCAGAGGCCGAACAGTAGCGCTGCCACTGTCACGCCCATGAGGATCTGCGCGGTGGTGCGCTCCTTCTGCAGTGCCATCTGCAGCGACTGCTGGCGATGCTGCAACTGATGCAGCCTGAGTTCCAGGTCGTAGCGGTCGGTATCCTGCTCGGCCAGCATGCGCAGCATGTCCTCGCCGTTGAAGGGGCGGATGGCCTGCGCGTCCCACACGCCGAGGAGCTTGCCCACTTTTTCCTTGAAGTAGAGCGCGGTCTTCTGGGTGCTGTCCTGCCAGTCGAACTGAAAGCCCTGGCTTGCATAGAAGGCGTTGCGCTGCAGCCGTTCGTCCTCGGTGGTGGTGGAGGGCATGCTCACCAGCCCGGGGCTGACGCTGTAGTCCGGCCGAACACCCTTGGCCCACAGGATCACTTGGGCAAAGAGGAAAGTGTCCAGCCCGCTGCCAGCAAAGGCCGGCGTGAGCTGAATGCCCCCCTTGGGGCCGAACAGCGCAGTGCGACTTGGATGGTCCAGCCGCACCCAGGCACAGTTGTAGGTGTTGTGCAGTTGGGCATCATCCCCTTCCATCGGCAGCCAGCGCCCGTCCGCCTGCCGGGCATAGCCGCGAAACTGCACGCGAAAAAAGTCGCTCTGTTCGGTGAAGGCCCGGCTGCGTTGCAGGATGCCGTAGGCGGGCTGACCGCCCAGCGTCATCTGCACCACCGCTTCACCCAAGGGCATGGCGATGCCGGTGAGGTAGGTTTCGTTCTCGGGAGTGGGCAGGGGGGCCGGCTCGGTGAGGGGAGGCTTGTCGGTCTTGGGCGCATTCATGCTTGCATGATACCGCAGCAGCCGGCGGCTTTCAGGGCTGCTCCTGTGGCGTCCGGCACCGGAGGAGGGCAGCGGCTGCGCCACCCCAGTGCGTGATGGGCCGGGGTGGGGCATGCGGCCCCGCCAGGTAGCAGTTTTTCAGGCATGCAAGCTGGCATAGTCCTTGCGAATAAGGGGCCGCGACCGCCCCGACGGGGTGGTGCGAGTGAGTCTGTCCCGTTGCAACTGCTGGCTTCTCTTTGATAAGCCTTGCCCGGAAGGCATGCCTTCCGGGCTTTTTTTTGTCCTGAGCGATGCCGGTGCCGGCATACCGCTTCACGTGGCCGTCGCGCTTCCTTATACTGCCCTCTCGATCACCGGGGGTGCCGCGTCTGCGGCTGAGAGAGTCCCCAAGAACCTGATCTGGGTCATACCAGCGGAGGGAGCGTGACGGGCGACACCAGCCGGTGCCGCCTACCGCTTTCTTCGTGGCTTTTTTGCACGGAGAATGTCCATGAAACTGTCTTGTCGTACCTTTCTGGCGCTGGCGCTTGCCGGCCTTTCCCTCAACGCCCTGTCCGCCGAATTGCGGGTGATCACCCATAGCTCGTTTGCAGTGTCCAAGAGCCTGATCGCCGACTTCGAACGCCAGAACGGTGTGAAGGTATCGTTCATCAAAGCCGGTGACGCCGGTGAAATGCTCAACAAGCTCATCCTCACGCGGGCCCAGCCGGTGGCCGACGTGGCCTTCGGACTGGACAACGCCCTGGTAGCCCGGGCGGTGGAGGCCGGCGTGGTGGAACCCTACACGCCCTCCATCGACAGGGACATCCGTCAGCAGCTACCCGGCGGCGTGGTCAGCGTGGATTACGGCTACGTTACCCTCAACTACGACAAGGCCTGGTTCGAGAGCCGCAAGCTGCCGCTGCCGCGCACCCTCACCGATCTGACCCGTCCGGCGTACAAGGATTTGCTGGTGGTGGAGAACCCCGCCACTTCCAGTCCCGGCCTGGCTTTTCTCGCTGCCACCGTCAAGGCCCTGGGTGAGGAGGGGGCCTGGAAGTTCTGGTCCGCCCTGCGCGCCAACGGCGTGAAGGTGGCCAAGGGCTGGAGTGAAGCCTATTACACCGACTTCAGCAAGAACGGTGGAGCCCGGCCGCTGGTGGTGAGCTACGCCACCAGTCCGGCGGCAGAGGTGTTCTACGACAAGAAGAAGCCGGCCGAATCTCCCACCGGCAACCTTTTCCTGCCGGGCGGGGTGTTCCGTCAGGTGGAAGGTGTCGCCTTGGTCAAGGGCGGGGCCGAGCGCGAGGCTGCGCGCAAGTTTGTGGATTTCCTGCGCAGTGAGGCGGTGCAGAAAGACCTACCCACGCAGATGTGGATGTATCCGGTGCGCGAGAGCGTCACCCCGGACCCGGTGTTCCGCCACGCCGAGAAGCCCGGCTTCGACAACACTCCGGATGAGCGCACGCTGGCGGCCAAGAGCCGTGCCTGGGTGGCGCGCTGGACGCGCGTGGTGCTGAAGTAAAGGCCGCATGCTGCGCACACGGCTGACGCCGGCGGCACTGGCCCTGCTGCCGCTGGCCTTTCTGGGCCTGATGGCGGTGGGGCCCGTGCTTCGCCTGTTTGCAGAGGGCGCTGGACAGCCTTCGGCCAACCTCTGGGCCGATGACTACCTGCGCTGGCGGCTGCTCTGGTCGGTGCTGCAGGCGGCGGCCAGCTGTCTGGCCGCGCTGCTGGCAGGCCTCCCTGTCGCCTGGGTGCTGGCCCGGTTCGACTTTCCCGGACGGGCGCTGGTGCTGCGGCTGCTGATGCTGCCGTTCGTCATGCCGCCACTGGTGGCCGGTATCGGCGTGCTGGCGCTGGTGGGCCCGCATGGGCTGACCGGCGTCGACCTTCAGGACACGCCCTGGCTGCTGCTGTACGGCAATCTGTTCTATAACCTGCCTTTGGTGGTGCGCGCCGCGCTCGATGGCTTTGCCCAAGTGCCGCAGAGCCGGCTGGCGGCGGCACGCACCCTGGGCGCGGGGCCGTGGCGCGCGTTCTGGCGGGTGGAGCTGCCCACCGCCCGACCGTGGATCCTGCCGGCGCTGTGCCTGGTCTTTTTGTACTGCTTTTCCGGCTTCGGCATTGCCCTGCTGCTGGGCGGACAGCGCTACGCGACGGTGGAAGTGGAAATCTACAGCCTGGTGGCGTATGAGCTGAATCTGGCCGATGCCGCCCTGCTGGCCTATGCCACCATGACCATCAGTGCGCTGACGGCACTGGCCTATGCGCTGGCCGAGCGGCGCTTGGCCCAACCGCTGCGTTTCGAGCCGGTGGCGCGCACGCGGGCGGCCTCGCTGTGGTCGAGGCTGGCGGTGGCCGCTGCCTTGGGGCTGCTGTTCTTCTGTGGTGGCGCTCCGCTTCTGGCTGTGCTGGGCCGGGCA
Source organism: Gulbenkiania mobilis (assembly GCA_004346645.1). GTDB lineage: Bacteria > Pseudomonadota > Gammaproteobacteria > Burkholderiales > Chromobacteriaceae > Gulbenkiania > Gulbenkiania mobilis. The sequence continues at coordinate 27,118 of SMDA01000003.1, read as the reverse complement.
CTGCTTGCCGGCCGTGCGGGCTGGGTCGTGCTGCTTGAGCCCGATACCGTCGCTGCGCTGTGGAATACCACCCGCTTTACGCTGATGGCCCTAGGGGCGGTGGCGGTGCTGGGGGTGGCGCATGCGCTGGCTGCACGCCGCTCGCTGCTGATGCGCGCGCTGGGTTTCCTGCCCTTTGTGGTGTCGTCGGTCTGCGTGGCTTTCGGCCTGTTGCTGCTCTATCCGGCGTATACCGCCAGCCTGGGCCTGCTGGTCGCGAGCTACGCCTTCCTTGCCTATCCTTTCGTCACCAAGAACCTGCTGTCTGCTTTCGATGCCGTGCCCGCCCATCTGGCCGAGGCCGCCCGTACGCTGGGCGCTTCGCCGGCCCGCACCTTCTGGCGCGTGAGTTGGCCCCTGGCGCGGGAGGGGTTTGCCCGCGGAATGGCCTTTGCCGCTGCCACGGCCGTGGGCGAATTCGCCGTGACGCTGTTCCTGTCGCGTCCGGAGTGGACCACGCTCACCACACTGATCTACCAGCACTTGGGGCGACCGGGTTCGGCCAACCTGGACGCCGCCATGGTGTTGGCCGCAGGGCTGATGGTATTGGCGCTGGCAGCATTTCTTGTGATCGACCGTCCGGCCCGTGCCACCCGGGGAGGGGAACATGCTTGAACTGCGCGCGCTGCACAAGCGCATGGGGGCCCGGTGTCTTGCCGACGGGCTATCGCTGAAGGTGGACGCCGGTGAAACCGTGGCGCTCTTGGGGGCGTCGGGCAGCGGCAAGAGCACGCTGTTGCGCATGGTGGCGGGGCTAGAGCCTCTGGATGCCGGGCAGGTGCTGTTTGCCGGAGAGGATGTGACACGCCAGCCGCCGGAAAAGCGCCGCTTTGCCCTGATCTTTCAGGACTTCGCGCTTTTTCCGCATCTGGACGTGCAGGAAAACGTCTGCTTCGGACTGGTGGAACAGGGTTGGCCGAAGCGCCTGGCACGCACCGAAGCGCAAGCCATGCTGGCCACGGTGGGGTTGCACGGACTGGAGCACCGTCGTGTATGGACGCTCTCCGGCGGCGAGCAGCAGCGGGTGGCGCTGGCCCGCGCCCTCGTCACCCGACCGAGGCTGATGCTGCTGGACGAACCCTTCTCGGCACTTGATGCCGAGCTGCGCAGTGCGATGCAGGACGAGTTCCGCCAACGTCTGGCCGACGCGGGCATCCCCGCCCTTTTGGTAACCCATGATCCGGCTGAAGCGGCCCGCATGGCCGGACGGGTGGTCCGGCTTGAGGGCGGACGGATGCGGCCGGTGTAGGCTTCAGCGACTGCGGGTAGGCGGAGCCAGCAGGGCAGCCACGAAGTTCGGCAACGCCTGCTGGCCTGCGTGCACCGCGCCGTTGTAGTACTCCAGCTGGCCCACTGCTCGACTGCGCAACCGGCTGTCCACTTCGTCAGCGGTCAGGTTGCCCGAGGCATCGTTGCGTCGTGCGATCGCCATCCCCCACAGCCCGCCATGCAGCGACAGCGGCACCAGATAAGGCACCACGGTAGTGAACACTTCCTGCAAGGCAGTGTGGCGGTCGACGAAGGCCCCCGAGTGCCGTTGCGGAGAGCCCAGCGATAGAGCCAGCACGCCGTTGTCGGTCAGTAGGGCCCGGCAGCGCTCGAAGAAGGCCCGGCTGTAGAAGCCCTCGGCTTTCTCGGCATACCCCACGAGGTCCAGCACGATCAGGTCGAATTGCTCCTCGATATTGTTGATCCACTCATTGGCGTCGCCCAGCTTGATCTCCAGGCGGGCATCGTCGAACGCACCCTGATGGATCTTCTCAAAATGCTGGCGCACCGTATCCACCAGAAAGCCGTCCAGCTCCCCGATCAGCACCCGTTCGATCGAATCGTATTTCAGCAGTTGGCGCGCCGATCCGCCCGTGCCGCCGCCCAGCACCAGGGCCCGCTTGGGCTCGGGATGCGACAGCGCAGCCGGATGTACCAGGTTTTCGTGGTAGATCCATTCGTCGTTCTCGGCGGTGAGGAGGTGGCCGTTCACGCGCAGCACCCGGCCGAAGGCCGGCGTATCGTAGACCTCGACGTGGTGCACATCGGTGGGAAAGTCTTCCAGTTTCTCGCTGACGCGGTATACCACGCCGGCGTTCTCGTCCGTCCATTCGGTAATGATCGAATCCTGCATCGTCGCTCCTTGGGTGGGGCCGCCCGCCGGGGGTGGGCCGGAAGTTGGCAACAGACCGGTGCCGAACACCATCGTGCGCGGCACCGGCGCTCTCCACTGGCCGGGGCAAGAAGCAGGCCCGCAAACGAAAAACCCGCCTTAAGGGCGGGCCGGTCGGCAAGCAGCGCATATGGGCCGGCTAGGCGGGGCCGGTTTCTTGGCATACGTCCACCCATTGCCCTGCCACGATTTCGGCCAACCGTGCCGGTGCCAGCCGTACCGCACTGTGCACCGCCCCGGCAGCGGGTAGCACCTCGTCGAAGGCTTGCAGCGAGCTATCCAGATAAACCGGCAGCGGCGTTGCCAGCCCGAAGGGACATACGCCGCCCACCGGGTGGCCAGTCAGCGTTTCCACTTCTTCGGCAGGCAGCATCCGCCCCTTGCCGAAGGCGGCCTTGAACTTGCGGTTGTCGATGCGGGCGTCGCCGCGCGCCACCAGCAGCAGCACGCTGCCATCGCTGATGCGGAAGGCCAGCGTCTTGGCGATCCGGCCCGGCTCCACCCCGTGGGCCTCGGCGGCCAGTGCGACGGTGGCGGTGGAGACGTCCAGTTCGATGATAGGAATGTCCAGCTGTCTTTCGGCAAAGAAGCGTTTGACGGATTCGAGGCTCATGCGCTGGTGTCGTGGGTCATGGTGTGCAGGGTTTCAACGATATCACGCGTGGCATGCGACTGGCGCTCGGCGGCTTCCGCGATGTCCATCACGGCTGTCTTTAGACTGCCGATTTCGCCCACGATGCGGCTGAGGCTGGTTTCGGCTTGGCGGAACGCATCCTCGGCCTGTTCTACCTTCTGCCGGCCTTCGCTCATAACTTCCACATTCTGACGCACGTCCTGCTGGATGGTGTGGATGGTGCCTGCGATCTCGCTGGTGGACTGGGTGGTGCGCTCGGCCAGCTTGCGCACCTCGTCCGCTACCACCGCAAAGCCGCGGCCCGTCTCGCCCGCGCGAGCGGCCTCGATGGCGGCATTGAGCGCCAGCAGGTTGGTCTGGTCGGCAATCTCCTTGATCACCCCCACGATGCGGCCGATCTCCTCGGAGCGACGACCCAGCAGCGTCAGCCCGTCGGCCGTGGTGCGCACCATGTCCGAGACTTCGTTCATGCTCTGACTGGTGCGTCCGATCACCTCCGCGCTGGTGCGGCTCTCGGCCTGCATGCTTTGCGCGCTCTCCGACGCACTGGCGGTCTGGCTGGCCACGCCGGAGATCGAATCCGACAGGCCGGACAGCGTACCCTTGAGCGAGTCCAGCGCCGCCTCCAGCCGCACGCGCTGCCGGGCGTTTTCCTGTGCTAGACGCTGGGCCTCCTGATCGGCGGTCACATCACGCCAGCAGGCCATAAAGCACACCAGACGTGATGGGTCTTCGCTGTCCCAGATCGGATAGGCCCGTGTCTGGAAGACGACCTTGCCCATGGGGATGAGGGCAGCGTGCTCGGTGATGCGTCGCTGCGCGAGGTCGTCGAAGATGCGCCGGATGCGGTCCGGGTCGGGATGAAAGCGGTGGATGCTGTGGCCGAGGATCTCCCCGGCCTGGCGGCTGCCGTAGCGCTCGCTCAGCTGGCCGTGCATGCGACCGAACAACTGCTGCGCCGTTCGGTTCATGTAGAAGACGTTGTTGTCGTGGCTGGTGTCGGCAAGCAGAACCAGGTTGTCCACCAGGTCCAGCACCGTCTTGAGGCATGCGATTTCGGCCGCCTGGGCAGCTTCCTGTGCCTGCTTTTTCTTCAGACCAAACATGGGTGGGTTCCTTGTTGATGTTGGTATCGGTGTGGGATGCGAGGCTCTTTGGATGGCCCTGGTTTTTTGGGTTGGCGCGGCATAGGCCGGCCTCCACGGCGCCATGTTAGCCCTTGATTGGCTCTTTTGGAGGAAGCAGGACGATAGAATTTTTTGATGAGTCTTTCAAGCAACATTCCCCAGTAATTCTCAACAAAAAACCCCGCTCAGGCGGGGCTTCTTGCTACGATCAGGGCGGGCCGCTACCAGTTGGTTTCCCGCTCGGGCGTAGCGGTGATGCGGTGGATCGACAGGTCCGCGCCATTGAATTCTTCTTCTTCGCTCAGGCGAAGCCCCAACAGCTTTTTCAGCACGCCGTACACCAGCCAGCCCCCGCCGAATCCCACCGCAATCCCACCGGCTGTGCCGATCAGCTGCGCCGCCAGACTTACGCCACCCGTACCCCCCAGCCAGGGTTGGCCGAAGAGGCCCGCTGCCACCCCGCCCCACGCACCGCACAGTCCGTGCAAGGGCCACACTCCGAGCACGTCATCGATCTTCCAACGGTTTTGCGTCTGCGTGAACAGTGCCACGAACAGTACGCCAGCGATTGCGCCCACAGCCAGCGCGCCCACCGGATGCATCACATCCGATCCGGCGCACACGGCCACCAGGCCCGCCAGCGGCCCATTGTGGATGAACCCCGGGTCGTTGCGGCCCAGCCACATCGCGCTTAAGGTACCGCCGACCATCGCCATCAGGGAGTTGATCGCCACCAGACCGGAAATGCCTTCCACGCGCTGGGCGCTCATCACGTTGAAGCCGAACCAGCCCACCATCAGGATCCAGGCCCCCAGTGCCAGAAACGGAATGGAGGAGGGCGGATGGGCGGACACCCGGCCCTCACGGTTATAGCGCCCCCGGCGTGCCCCCAGAAGCAGCACTGCTGCCAGCGCTATCCAGCCGCCGACCGCATGGACCACCACCGATCCCGCAAAATCATGGAAAGGTTGGCCGAAGACCGTCTTCAGCGCGTCCTGCACGCCGAAGCGGTCGTTCCACGCCAGGCCCTCGAAGAACGGATAAACCACCCCCACGATCAGGAAGGTGGCCGCCGACTGGGGATGAAAGCGCGCGCGCTCGGCAATACCCCCCGAGACGATTGCCGGGATCGCAGCAGCGAAGGTCAGCAAGAAGAAGAACTTCACCAGTTCATAGCCATGGTGCTGGCCCAACGTGCTGGCGCCCTGCCAGAAGCCGCTACCATAGGCGACGGTATAGCCGATGAAAAAGTAGGCCAGCGCCGACACGGCGAAGTCTGTCAGGATCTTCACCAGCGCATTCACCTGGTTCTTCTTGCGTACCGTGCCCAGTTCCAGGAAGGCGAAGCCGGCGTGCATCGCCAGGATCATCACCGCCCCGAGGAGCAGGAAAAGTACATTGATGGATTCGCTTGCCTGCATGGTTTCGTCCCGTCATGGTTTTGTGTCGCGCGGGAAAAGCAAAAGCAGTGCCATGACGGTGCAAGCGGAGGGCAGGATGGTGCAAGGGTGCGCCAACGGGGTGCGCAGGGCCGGTTGCCGTAGCAGGAAGGGGCCGTGCGTGCCCGCTAACAGAGCGCGTAGCGCGCATCAGGCGCCATGAAGGTGCAGCTTGCCCCATCGCGGTGCAGTCACTCGCCCAAGGGCAGACGCAGGGTCTCCTTCACTTCCTCCATTACCACATAGCTGCGCGACTCGTTGGCCGCCGGCAGCTTAAGCAGGATGTCACCCAGCAGCTTGCGGTACATCGACATGTCGGCGATGCGGGCCTTGAGCAGGTAGTCGAACTCGCCGGAGACCAGATGACACTCCAGCACCTCCGGCAGCTTCTGCACCTCGCGCCGGAAGGCATCGAACAGATCTCCCGACTTGCTCGAGAGCTTGATTTCCACGAACACCAGCAGTGACGCATTCAGGGCTTGTGGGTTGAGCTTGGCGTAATAGCCTTCGATGACACCGTCGCGCTCCAGCCGCCGCACCCGTTCGGTGCAGGGGGTGGTCGAGAGTCCCACCTTCTCGGCCAGCTCGGTCATGGGGATGCGGGCGTTCTGTTGCAGTGCACGCAATATCTTGAGGTCGAGCTTGTCAAGAGCCCGTACCGCGCCGGAAGAGCTGTTTTTCATTTTTCACTGCCAAGAAGGGGGTGAGCCAGTTAAATGACCTGACCATATGCTCAAAATAAGAGAAAAAAACTGCAATCTAGTCAATATACTACCGGGAATCACTAGCAGCCGGAAAGGCTGCTTATTTACTTGAACATACAAGCGCATCAGGAGTCTCCGGGCAATGAAAGTGATCGTACTGGGTGGCGGCGTCGTTGGGATTTCCACTGCATGGTATCTGGCCAAGGCCGGCTGCGAAGTCACCGTGATCGAGCGTCAGGAAGGTGTGGCACTGGAAACCAGTTTCGGCAACGCGGGCCAGATCTCCCCCGGGTATTCCGCCCCGTGGGCAGCGCCCGGCATTCCGCAGAAAGCGGTCAAGTGGCTGTTCCAGCGCCACGCCCCGCTGGCGGTACGCCCGGATGGCACCTTGTACCAGCTGCAATGGCTGGTGAAGATGCTCTCTAACTGCAACTATGCCGCCTACAACGTCAACAAGGGCCGCATGATGCGTCTGGCCGAGTACAGCCGCGACAAGATCCGCGAGCTGCGCGCCGAAACCGGCATCGCCTACGAAGGCCGGCAGGGCGGTACGCTGCAGCTCTTCCGCACTCAGGCCCAGCTGGATGGCATGGGCAAGGATATCGAGGTGCTCAAGGAGTGCGGCGTCGACTTCAATGTGCTGGATCCGGAAGGGTGCGCCCGTGTGGAGCCGGCGCTGACGGCCACCCGGCACAAGCTGACCGGCGGCCTGCAATTGCCCAATGACGAAACCGGGGACTGCCAGCTATTCACCACCCGCCTGGCCGAGCTGTGCCGCGACAAGGGCGTGAACTTCCTCTTCGGCCAGCAGGTTTCCGCGCTGGAGCAGGATGGACGACGCATCACCGGCGTGCGCGTGGGCGATGTGCTGCATACTGCCGACCACTACGTGGTGGCGCTTGGCAGCTACTCGCGCGATCTTGTCAAGACGCTGGACATCGACATCCCGGTCTACCCGGTAAAGGGTTACTCGCTGACGGTGCCGATCACCAACCCGGCCGGCGCCCCGGTGTCGACCGTGCTCGACGAGACCTACAAGGTGGCCATCACCCGCTTTGACGACCGCATCCGCGTCGGCGGCATGGCCGAGCTGTCCGGTTACAACCTGGATCTCAATCCGCGTCGGCGCGAAACGCTGGAAATGGTGGTGAGCGACCTGTTCCCGAACGGTGGGGACATCCCTGCGGCCACCTTCTGGACCGGTCTGCGCCCGATGACCCCGGACGGCACGCCGATCATCGGCGGCACCCGCTTTGCCAACCTGTCGCTCAACACCGGCCACGGAACGCTCGGCTGGACCATGTCGGCCGGCTCTGGCAAGGTTATGGCGGATCTCGTTACCGGCACGAAGCCGGAAATCAGTGTGGACGGTCTGTCGATCCAGCGGTATGCCAAGGGCAGCCAAGTTCTGGTGGCAACGGCCACCCAGGCCGCCACCGCCAACGTCTGAGGCAGAAAATGCGTCCTTTGGTCGCCAGCATCCGGCTGGACAATCTCAAACACAACTATCTTCTGGCACGCAGCCAGCACGGCGGGCGGGCGCTCGCCGTGGTCAAGGCCAACGCTTACGGGCACGGTGCTGTACGCTGTGCCCGGGCGCTGGCCGATGTGGCCGACGGCTTTGCCGTAGCCTCCATCGAGGAAGCCATCCAGTTGCGCGAGGGCGGGCTTGATCAGCCCATCGTACTTCTGGAAGGGGTCTTCGAGGCGGAAGAACTGGCGCTTGTGCGCCAACACGGCTTCTGGCCTGTCGTCCAGAGCGCAGAGCAGCTGGCCATGATCGAAGCGCTGCCCGCTTCGGCCAGGGGCCTGACCGTATGGCTGAAGATGGACTCCGGCATGCACCGCGCCGGCTTCTTCCCCGAGCACTACGCTGCCGCTCACCAGCGCCTGATGGGCTGCGGCAAGGTGGAGCGCATCGTCAAGATGACCCACTTCGCCCGAGCCGACGAACCCGCCGACTCCGCCACCCGTACCCAGATCGAAACCTTCGACAGCGTCTGCGCTGCGCTGCCCGGGGATGAGAGCGTGGCCAATTCCGCAGCCATCATGGCGCACGAGCGCGCCCACCGGCAGTGGGCGCGGCCCGGAATCATGCTGTACGGTGCCACGCCGTTCGACACTAGCCACCCCGCGGCTGCGGGGCTGCGACCGGTGATGCGCCTGACCACGCGTGTCTTTGGCACGCGCGAGCTGCCGGCCGGCCAGCCGGTCGGCTACGGGGGCACCTTCGTGACCGAGCGCCCGACACGGATCGGGCTGATCGCCTGTGGCTATGCCGACGGTTACCCGCGGCTGGCGTCCACCGGCAGCCCGGTCGCGGTGGACGGGGTACGCACCCGCATCATCGGCCGCGTGTCGATGGACATGATCACCATCGACCTGACCGACCTGCCGCATGCCGGTATCGGCAGCGAGGTGGAGCTGTGGGGCGATGCGGTGGGCGTGAACGAAGTGGCCGCGCATGCCGGCACCATTGGTTATGAACTGCTGTGCAACGTCAAGCGTGCGCGCTTCGAGTACAGCTGACCCTTTCCCTGAGTAGCTTGTGTGTCGTTCCTGCCCGGCTCAAGCCGGGCTTTTCTTTGTGCGCGCGCCCGATGGCCTGTCCGGCCCGGCCGGTGCGTGGGATGAAAAAACCCCGTCTGGCCGCGCCAGACGGGGGAAGGCTGAATATCCTGCTTTCAGCAGAGGAATGCACACACACAAAGGGGAGAGCTGCGTCGCCCTCGCAGGCCGGGCCCGGGCGGAACATCCGTTTCACCCACCGTCCGGGGACCTCGCACCTCCGGCACACTTACATCGCTCGCGTCATGTGCCGGTGAGCATGGTAGGCCGCCTGGGATACCGTGCCTATTGGGAAATATCCTGATGGGGAAACCCCCCGGGCTCAGCTTCCGCCCTGTCGGCGGCACGTCACCACCGACTGCACCAGATCGGCGATCGAGCGTGCCCCCATCTTGTCCATCATCTTGCCGCGATGAGCTTCCACCGTCTTGATGCTGATGCCCAGTTCGTCGGCGATGACCTTGTTCATCTTGCCCTCGATCACCTTGTCCAACACTTCGCGCTCGCGGCTGGTCAGCGATGCCAGACGATCTTCGATCGCCACCCGGGCCGCCTCGCTGGCGCGACGACTACGTGAGGCGGCGAGCGCGCTCTCCACTGCATCCAGCAGCGACTGCTGGTTGAAAGGCTTTTCCAGGAAGTCGTGCGCGCCGCGCTTGACCGCCTGTACCGCCATCGGCACATCGCCGTGGCCGGTGATGAAGATCACCGGCCAGTCGCTGCCACGGGCGCACAGCTCCTCGAAGAGCTCCAGACCGCTCATGCCGGGCATGCGGATGTCCAGCACCAGGCAGCCGGTGCCGTCGGAGCCGAAGCCTTCCAGGAAAGCTTCGGCGCTGTCGTGGCCTACTACCCGGTAGTCGTGGCTTTCCAGTAGCCACAGGAGCGAATCGCGGAAGGCTTCGTCGTCATCGACAATGTGAATGATCGCAGCTTCATTGTTTTTCATGCTTCGTACACCGGCAGGGTGAATCGGAAGATGCTACCACCGTCGGGGCCGTCTTCCACCCAGAGTTGTCCCTGATGGAACTCGATGATGGTGCGACAGATGTTGAGCCCCATGCCCATCCCCTCGGGCTTGGTGGTGAAAAAGGCATCGAACAGGCGCAGCTTGAGTGCGTCGGGCACGCCCGGTCCCCGGTCGGCGATGCTGATCTCGATGCGCCGGGCACTGGTCTGAAGCGCGCGTACCGTCAGGTACCGCTCGCCCAAGGGGACGTCCTGCATCGCCTCCAGCCCGTTCTTCATCAGGTTGATCAGCACCTGTTCAATCAGGATCGGGTCGGCCAGTACCGGGTTGAGGCCCGGGGCCAGCATCACCTCCACCTGCGTGCCCAGGCGACGCGCCTCGATCTCGGCAATGGCCAGCGTGGCCTCCACGATGTCCGGTACCCGGCAGGGCTGGCGGTTGGGTTCGCTCTGTTTCACGAACTCGCGCACGCGGCGCACGATCTTGCCTGCACGTTCGGCCTGTGCCGTGATCTTTTCCATCACCGGCAACAGGCTTTCGGGCGTGGCGCGGCCCTGCCGTAGACGCTCGATGCAGCCGGCCTGGTAATTGGCAATGGCGGAAAGCGGCTGGTTGAGCTCGTGTGCCAGCGTGGAGGCCATCTCGCCCATGGTTACCAGCCGGCTGGTGGCTTGCAGCTTCTCCAGCTGGGCCTCGTAGCGGGCTGCGTTTTCGTGGGCCTCGGTGATGTCGGTCAGCAGCACCATGCTGACCTGCCGGCCATCCACCCAGCGCACCGGGCGCCGCCGGATGGAAAGCCAGCGTCCGGTTTCAGCCTGCTCCAGCTCGACATCGATCTCGTCGTCATCGCGCCCCCGCTCCAGTAATGGCAGCAGTGCCAGATCACAATACCCGCTGCCGCCAGGATCGTCCCGCAGCGCGAACCAGTGTCGGTAGCGCTGGTTGCAGAAGAGCAGCTCGTGGCTGCTCGGGTCCACCACCGCCACCGCTGCGTCCAGCCCCTCGATGACGGTCACGAAGCGCTCGTGTGAGGCCTCCAGTCGGCGCCGTGCCTCCTGTCGGTCGGTGATGTCGGTCAACGCGGTCATCCAGCCGGCGTGCCGTCCCTCGGGATCGATCAGCGGCGACACCAGCAGGTGGGCGTGGAACTCGGTGCCGTCCTTGCGACATAGCACCGTCTCGAAGCCTTCGCGTGGCGCCGCGCCGGAAAGGGCCAACTCCATGTTGCGGCGGTTCTCGGCCTGGCCCTCGCCGTCGCGCCAGTAGGGATAGGGGGGGAGGATGCCGATCAGCTCCGTAGCCGAAAAGCCGGTAATGGTGCAGAAAGCCGGGTTGACGTAGGTGATGCGCCCGGTCAGGTCGATGGCGCGGATGCCCACCACCAGCGAATCCTCCATGGCCTGTCGGAAGGCGAACTCGCGCTTGAGTGCCTCTTCGGCCTGCTTTTCGGCGGTGATGTCGCGGCCGGCCAGATACACCACGCCGCTGTCGCGCAGCGGACTAAGCGCCCAGACAATCCAGCGCACCTCACCGCCACGCGTCACCACCCGGGTTTCCTCGAAGCGGTCTGCGCCGTCCACCTCGAACAGCCGTTCGAAGATTTCGCGCGCCGTCTCGCGTGCGTCGGGATAGAGATAGTTGAGAAAGGACGTGCCCACCAATGTCTCGCCCGGGTAGCCCAGCGCCTGGCCGAAGGCCGGGTTCACCTGCAGGATGGTGGTGTCGCGGCGGACCACGCCCAGCAGCTCCTGCGATAGCCGGTACACCCGGTCGCGCTCGCGTTCGGCATCCTGGCGACGGTGGATGTGGCGGTTAAGACTGACCAGACTCAGCAGCGTCAGCAGTGTCAGCCCGCCGATCAGCCCGGTTTGCAGCAGGTGGCTCTGGGTGACGGCGCTCTTGACCGGGCGCGCGACGATGGACAGCCCTGTCCCGGGCAGCGCGAGCGTTTCGTACAGTTCGTTGCGCAGCCGGTTCTGGGCATTGCGTGCCAGTTCCCGGCCCGACTTGTCCACCAGCTCGAGCTGGTATTTCTCGGCAAACCACGCCGGCGGCAGGCGCCGGATCAGCGAGCCTGCGCTAAAAATGGCGACCATGCTGCCAACGAACTGCCCGTCACGGAAGATCGGTACCTGCAGCTCGAAGCGCCAGTCACCCGCAGGACCCTGGTAGGGCGCGCTGTAGATGGGGCGCTCCCGGATGCGCGCTTCGACGAAGGCACTGGCGCTCTCTCCGGACAGCCCGCTGCCGGGGGTGAGAAAGCCGGCTTCGTAGGGCGCGATCCAGCGCAAAATCATGCCCGTGTCGGCGCGCACAATGCCGATCAGCTCGGGTGTGTTGGCCAGGAACTGGGAGGCCTGGATCTGGAAGCCGGATTCGTCGAGGTCTCCACGGCCCGCGCCACGGGCCAGTTCGGTCACTTGATTGAGGTTGTCCTCCATGCGCAGCTGCAGCGTTTGCTCGGCCCACAGCGCATCACGCGCCAGGCTGGTGCGCAGCTGCTCGCCTTCGCGGGTATCGAGCGTCCACAGCATCATGGCCATGGTCAGAAAGAAGAGCACGATCGAGGTGCTGGGTACCAGGCGGTACCAGTTGCCGCGCTTGCGGAAGTCGTAGAATCGGGGTGTGCGCATGGGCGTCCGAAAGGATAGAGGGCTTCGGCCAACCTTGGCCGGTACCGCACCGTGCCGGGCAGTGTACGGTAAGCCGGCCCGGCCCGTAAGCCGGTGAAACCCTGCCCTGCAAAAGGGCTTGAGGCAGCTTGGCGCTGCCGTTACCCTTGGATTCTCGAATATGGATGACCTATGGGCCGACTGAAACGTAGTGTGCTGCGTGTGGCGTTGTGGCTGGTGGCTTGCGGAGCCCTGGCCGGCCCTGTGCCCATCCGCATTGGTGTGCAGGCGGCCCTGACCGGGGGCTCCTCGCCGATGGGCGTCAGCATGCGCAATGGCATCCAGCTGGCCGTCGAGGAAATCAATGCCAGCGGCGGGCTGCTCGGCCGCCCCCTGCAGCTGGTGGAGCGGGATGACGCCGGCTCGCCCCAGCAGGGTGTGCGGGCTGCAGAGGAACTGGTGCGGCTGGGACGGGTGGTGGCCGTGGTGGGGCTGGTCAATTCTGGGGTAGCGCTGGCCTCGCAGCCGGTGTATCAGGCCGCGCGCCTGCCGGTGATGATCGCGGTGGCCACCGTGCCCGAACTGACCCGCCGCTATGCGGGCAGTACGCGCAACTACATGTTTCGCGTGGCGGCGGCCGACGACCTGCAAGCGCCGCTGATCGTGCGCGAGGCCCTGTCCGCAGGCTACCGTCGCCTGGCGATCTTTTCCGACACGACCGACTACGGCCGCGAAGGGGCCGAAGGGCTAGTGCGCGCGCTGAGGCAGCAGGGCCTGCGTCCGGTCTACCAGGCCCGTTTCAGCTTGGGCGAACGCGACATGACCGGCGCGCTGGCCGCGGCCCGTAGCACGGGCGCCGAAGCCATCCTTACCTATGCCATCGGCCCGGAGCTTGCTGCCGTGGCCAACGATGCCGACCGACTGGACTGGAAGGTGCCGCTGATCGGCAGCTGGACGCTGTCCATGTCCAACTTCATCGACAACGCGGGCCCCAATGCGGAAGGCGCGCGCATGGTGCAGTCTTTCCTGCAGGACACCCACACGCCACGCGGACAGGCCTTCGTGCAGGCCTATCTCGGGCGCTACCACGTCCGGCGCATCCCATCGCCGGTGTCGGCTGCCCAAGGATACGACGCAATGCTGCTCTTGGCCGCCGCCATCCGCCAGGCAGGCAGTACCGCCCCAACTGCGGTGGTCGCGGCGCTGGAAAACCTGCGCCAGCCTGTGGAGGGCGCCATTACCACCTACCTTCGGCCGTTCACCTCTGGGGACCATGAAGCCATCGAGCTGAGCGTGCCCACCATCGGCCGCATCGAGCACGGCCGGATTGTGCCGGCGCGCATGCATTAGTCAGTTTCGGCCAACCCTGCCCGGCGCCGAGGCCGGTCACGCAGGTATGGGCGTTGCTGGATCAGGCGGCATGTCCTGTCCACCGTACGGATCCCCCGCCATGCCCGATCAATCCAAGCCCTTCCTGTCCGATCACACGGTTGCCTTTCTCTCCGACCCGTACCGCTTCATCGGGGAGCGCTGTCGGGCGGAGGCGTGCGACGTGTTCGAAACCCGTCTTCTCTTCAAGCGCACGCTCTGCCTCTCCGGTCCGGAGGCCGCCGCCCTGTTCTATGACCTCAACCGTTTCCAGCGGCAGGATGCCGCGCCCGAGCCGGTACGGGCCACGCTGTTCGGCAAGGGCGGCGTACAAGGGCTGGACGATGCTGCGCATCGCCAGCGCAAGGCCCTGTTCATGGGGCTGACGCATGGCGACGCGCTGCAAGGGCTGCTGGCGCATGCCGCCGATGCCTGGCGCGAATGCGCCGACGAATGGCTGGTACTTGGGGAGGAACTGGTATTTTACGACGCCATGCGGACGCTGCTGACACGGGCAGCGTGCCGCTGGGCTGGTCTGCCACAAACAGAAGGCGACTGGCCCGAGCGTACCCGTCAGCTGAGCGCGCTCTTCGATGAGGCAGCCGCCCCGGGCCTTGGTCATGTACGCGCCCGCATGGCGCGTGGAGAGGCGGAAACTTGGTTGGCCGACCTGATCGAGGACGCGCGCGCCGGACGTACCGACTTGCCGGAAGACTGCGCCACTTGGGCGGTGGCTTGGCACCGCGATGCCGACGACGCGCTGATGCCGCCGCGCATTGCCGCCGTGGAGTTGCTCAACCTGCTGCGGCCTACGGTCGCTGTTTCGGTTTACTTGGTCCTCCTTGTGCATGCACTAGCCCTGCATCCGCAGTACCGCGCCCCCCTTGCAGCCGGCGACAGCGTGCTGGCCGACGCCTTCATACAGGAGGTGCGGCGCTGGTACCCCTTCTTCCCGGCGGTGGCCGCCCGGGTGCGGCACGACTTTCTGTGGCAGGGTCAGTTCTTCCGCGAAGGACGCCGGGTGATGCTGGACCTGTACGGCACCAACCATGACCCGTGTAGCTGGGCCGACCCCGAGGCCTTTCTACCCGAGCGCTTCCTTTCCCAGACGCCCACGCCGTTCAACTTCATTCCGCAAGGCGGGGCAGAAGCGGCAGGGAACCACCGCTGCCCCGGTGAGGCCATTACCGTGGCGCTGATGCATCAGGCCATGCAGATGCTGCTGCAACATCTGGAGTATGAAGTGACGACGCAGAATCTCGCGCTCGACTACAGTCGGCTTCCGGCTCTGCCGCGCGAACCCCTGTGCATCCGTGTGAACACCGTGCGCTTCTAAGGCTTTGCGCTCTGGCTATTCTAGGGCAGGGCCCGGCTGACCTATCCGCCGGGTGTGGCGTCCCAGTTTCAGGCAGGTGCCAAACGGGTGCAGCGACTTAAAACGTCCTGGAGCGCTGTCCGAGTCCGGGTCCGGAGCCGGCTAGGCGTGCCCCGCTCAGTCGTGGCGCAGGACAGAATGCGCTATCATTCATCCGATGATTGGATGAATGGAGGGCGCCATGCTGGCTGCCGAACAGAAACGCTCGCTGGTGGACCTGGCTGTCAACGCCATGGCCCAGCACATCGCCGAGGGCACTTGGCCTGTGGGAAGCCGTATTCCCACCGAACCTGCGTTGGCCGAAACACTCGGCATCAGCCGCAACACTGTCCGAGAGGCGGTGCGTGTGCTGCTCTATGCCGGCCTTCTGGAAGTACGGCAAGGGGACGGCACCTATGTCCGCGCACTCACCAGCCCGGCCGAGGCGATGCGGGCCATCAGCCGGGCCTCGCTGCGTGAGCACCTCGAAGCACGGGCGCTGCTGGAGGTAGCAACCGCGCGCCTTGCCGCGGAACGTTGCTCCGACGCAGATCTTGCCGCGATGGAAACTGCGCTGTCTGCCCGCATGCCGGTACGCAGCCATGAGGACCTCCTGGAGTCCTTCATCGACCTGGACCTCGCCTTCCATCTTTCCATTGCCCGCGCGTGCGGCAATGTGGCGCTGGCCGAGCTGTACCAATACTTCTCGCAATCGGTACGTCGCAGTCTGCGCGTCAGCCTGTTGGACTGCAGCCTGCCCGAACCTGACCACGCGGCGCATGCCGCCATCGTCGAAGCCATCCGTGCCCGCGATCCGGAAGCAGCGGCCAGGGCCGCGGCGGCCATCACCGCCCCGATGCTGGAGGCGCTGTCCGGCCTGTTGCCCACCCAAGACCCCTTGCCCAAGGAGTGCTGATGCCCCCGGTCACCTCTACTTCTTCCTCTGTGCTGATCGACGCCGAGATCGACGACGATGGTGTGCAGCACACCCCGCCCCCCAGCTCCAGTCCCTGGCTGCTTCTGATCGGCCTGGTGCTGGTGGGCATGAACCTGCGTCCGGCGCTCTCCAGCGTCTCTCCGATGCTTAACCAGATCAAAGCTACCACCGGGCTGAGCGGTACGCTGGCCGGGCTGCTGACCACGCTTCCGGTGCTGTGCCTGGGGTTGTTCGGTCCGCTCGCGCCTGCCCTGGCAAGACGCTTCGGTGCCGAACGCGCCATCGCACTGATCCTGATCACCCTGGCGCTAGGCGTGTTCTTGCGCACCCGCTTCGGACTGCCGGGGCTGTTCGGTGGCTCCATTGTGGCGGGGGCCAGCATCGGTATCATCGGCGTGCTGCTGCCAGGCATCGTCAAGCGCGACTTCCCCCGGCAGGCCAGCCTGATGACCGGTGTCTACACCATGGCGCTGTGTCTGGGGGCCGCTCTGGCTGCGGGCGCCACCATTCCGATCGGGCGGCTGTTCGGTGGGGACTGGCACCCGGCGCTGGCGTTCTGGGCCTTGCCCGCGCTCTTGGCTCTGGCGGTATGGTGGCCCCAGCTGCGGGGGCGCAGTATCAGCCATCATGGCCAGTGGACGGTTAGCGGCTTGTGGCGGGACCCGCTGGCCTGGCAGGTGACAGGTTACATGGGCTTGCAGTCCTCGTTGGCCTACATCGTGTTTGGCTGGCTGCCGCCCATGCTGATCGACCGAGGGCTGGCCCCGTTGGCCGCCGGGCTGATGCTGTCGCTGTCGGTAATGGTGCAGGTGCTGACTGCCCTGGCGGGCCCGGCATTGGCCCAACGCAGCCGGGATCAGCGCGGGTTGATCGCGGTAATGGTGATGCTGACCTTGGCTGGGTTGATGGGCATGCTGTTCGCTCCGCCCGCCAGCCTGTGGATGTGGGCGGTGCTGCTGGGGCTGGGGCAGGGCGGCACCTTCAGCCTGGCGCTGGCCCTTCTGGTACTGCGTACCCCCGACCCGCATGTGGCCTCCCACCTCTCGGGCATGGCGCAGGGCGTGGGCTACACCCTCGCCTCGCTGGGGCCGCTGGCTGTCGGCCTGATTCACGATCTGGCCGACAGCTGGACCCCGGTGGCCGTCCTGTTCGGTGGCATCGCTGCCGCTGCGCTGGCTTGCGGCCTGCTGGCGGGGCGCGACCGGCTGGTACAGGCCCGCGCCCGCCCACTATAGTCCGCTGGCCTGCCCGGCTCAGTCCGTGCCGGGCAGGGGGATGGACTCGGTTTCCCCCGGGATAGGTGCAAAGTGCCCGGCCTGCCAAGCCTCCCGTGCTGCCTGTAGCCGGTCGCGGCGGCTGGAAACGAAGTTCCAGTCCAGATAGCGCGGCCCATCCGGCGGTTCGCCGCCAATCAGCATCAGCCGTGCGAAAGTGTGCGCAACCAGCCGGACCTCCCCTGTGGTTTCTGGTACCAGAAGGCGGGGGCCGTGTGCGGTGGCCGCCCCTAGATGCACCGTCCCGTCAAGGAGATAGACCGCCCGTTCCGGCCAGACAGGCAGGCTGATCTGGGCGCCCGGCTCCAGTTCGACCGCCGCGCAGAACGTGGCCAGATGTGTCGTGACCGGCGAACGCGCTCCCCAAGCCTCGCCCGCCAGCAGACGCGTGTGTGCCCCGTTTTCCACCCAGCAAGGCAGGGCGTGCCGGGGCGTGTGCTCGAAGCTGGGCGCACACTCTTCCAGGCTGCAGGGCAGCGCCAGCCACATCTGGATGCCTTGTACCGTTTCCCCCTGGGCTCGCAGGTCGGCTGGAAAACGCTCGGAGTGCACGATGCCCCGGCCGGCGGTCATCAGGTTGACCGCACCTGGCTCGATGCGCATCGCGGTGCCCAGACTGTCCCGGTGCTGCATCGCCCCTTCGAAGAGATAGGTGAAGGTAGACAGGCCAATGTGCGGGTGCGGCCGGACGTCGCCTTCGGTGGTGCCGGCCTGGAAACGGGCTGGTCCCATGTGGTCCAGGAAGATGAAGGGACCCACGCTGCGCAGCCCGGGCCCCGGGAGCAACCGGCGCACGGGGAAGCCGATATTGCTGGGCCGGCCTTCGGTTTCGAATCGGATCATCGCTGTCTCCCCCTCTCCCGCCTCAGGCCGTCTCTTGGCCGAACCGGCCGCTGCGCAGGTCGGTGAACGCCTGCTCCAGCTCGGCCCGGCTGTTCATTACAAACGGGCCGTACTGGGCGATTGGCTCGTTCAGCGGTTGGCCGGCGATCAGCAGCAGCCTGACCGGTGTGGCACCGGTAGCAAGGCACACGCCTCCGGCCCCTGCCGTGTTGCTGAGGATGGCCATCTGGCGCACCGTCACCGTCCGGGCCGGGCTGCCCACGTCCGCCGCTCCGTCATACACATACACGAAGGCGTTGTGCGTCTCTGGCAGACGGAAGAAGTGTTCGCGCGACGGCTCCAGCCGGATGTCCAGATAGACCGGTTCGGTATCGGGTCGCTCGATCGCGCCCTTCAGTCCATCGTAGGCCCCCGCGATTGCCTTCACTTCCACCCCATCGGCCGGCTGGTAGATGGGGATCGCCTCGGCAGGCAGGTCTCGGTAGGCCGGCGGGATCATCTTGCGCCGGGCTGGCAGGTTGACCCAGAGCTGGAAGCCATGCATCAGGCCGTCTTCCTGTTCAGGGATTTCCGAGTGCATCAGCCCCCTTCCGGCCGTCATCCACTGCAGCCCACCCGGCCCCAGCAGGCCTTCGTTGCCGGCGCTGTCCCGATGACGCATGCGCCCATCCAGCATGTAGGTCACGGTTTCGAAGCCACGATGCGGGTGTTCGGGAAACCCGGCGATATAGTCGCCCGGATTGTCGGAGCGGAACTCGTCCAGCATCAGGAAAGGGTCCAGCCGGCGTTGCAAGTCATGGGTAAGTACTCGCAGCAGCTTGACACCCGCCCCGTCGGACGTGGGTTGGCCGAAGACGATGCGTTCTACGGTACGGGAAACGGTTTCTGTCATAAGGGTTCCTTTCGTATGGGCCGGCTGCCGAAGACCGGGCGGCGTAGTAGAAGAGGGGCCTGACCGTTGTCCACTAGGCAGGCGGTACTCCTTCACTATAGAGATTGATAATTCGATAAAAAAGCGCAAATATTCGTGGGTATTCAATCATTTTTCCGAACAATGGCGGTCTTTCCAAAAACCTCACTTGAGCAGTGGCGTGTGCTGCAAACCATCGTCGAGGCGGGTGGTTATGCCCAGGCTGCGGCACGGCTGCACCGCAGCCAGTCGTCCGTTAGCTATGCGGTGACCCGACTGCAGGCGCAACTGGGCATCGACCTCTTGGTACCCCAGGGACGTCGCATGGTGCTCACCGATGCCGGACGCGCGCTGTTGGCTGAAGCGGCGCCGCTGCTGGAGAGCCTGCAGAAACTGGAGGCGCGTGCTGGCGCTCTACGCAGCGGCTGGGAGGCGGAAGTGCGGCTGGCAGTGGATAGCCTGTTTCCACTGCCATGCCTGATGGCCGCCTTGCGCCACTTTGCCGCACAGTGCCCGGCCACCCGGCTACAAATGCATGAGGTAGTGATGTCGGGGGCAGACGATGCGCTTTACCAAGGCCAGGTGGACTTGGCCGTGGCCACCCGGGTGCCCCCGGGCTTTCTGGGCGAATGGCTGCTCGACGCCTGCTTCCTCGCCTGTGCCGCGCCTGCCCATCCGTTGCATGCCTTGGGCCGCACACTGAGGCCGGACGACCTCGTGCCGTGGACTCAGGTCGTGGTGCGTGACTCCGGCACACGTCAGCCCCGGGACGAAGGCTGGCTGGGAGCGCGGCAGCGCTGGACAGTTAGCCATGCGGACACGGCCGTCGAGGTAGTGGAAAGCGGGCTGGCGTTTGCCTGGCTACCGGCGCATGCCATTGCGGCCAGGCTTGAGGAAGGGCGTCTGGTGCCCTTGCCGTTGGCGCAGGGGCAAGTGCGGCGCACCGCACTGCATCTGGTGATGGCTGATCCCGGACGCAGCGGGCCTGCGGCGCAGGCGCTGGCGGACTGCCTGCACCAGGAGGCTGCGGCTAGACGAGGGGCGGGCTGAACAGCATTTCGGCCAACCTTGCAAGGTTGGCCGAATAAAGGGGGAGAGGCGCGGGCGGTTCAGTGGGCCGCCTGCTCCTTCAGGTAGCTTTCCAGCGCATGCCCTGCGGAGAGGATATGGAAGCGAATGAACTCGGCGGCCTCATCCTTGGCTCCGGAGCGGCACAACTCCAGAAGCTTGGTGTGTTCCTCGTGGGCCCGCTCCATGGTGCGGGTAAACAGGATCTGCATCCGCGTGTAACGGTCGGTCTTGTTGTGTAGCTGTTCGATCAGGGCCAGCGTATTAGGGCGACGTGCCGAGCGGTACAGCGCCAGATGGAAGCGCGAGTTCAGCTCGCCCCAGTGGCGCACGTCGTTGCTTTTCAGGGCCTGGTCGAATTCCTGCAGCGTGTCCGCAGCCAGTTGCAGATCCGCATCGGTCTGACAGGGGATGGAAGCGCGCAACAGTTCGCTCTCCAGCATGGCGCGGATTTCCAAGAGTTCCAGCACATCCTCCAGCGAAAGCTTGGACACCACCGCCCCTTTGTGGTCGATGATCTGGATCAGGCCTTCAGCCTCGAGCTGGCGCAGGGCTTCACGCACCGGCACCCGGCTGACACCGTACTCGTTGGAGAGGGCTTCCTGGCGCAGTTGCTGGCCGTCGGCGAACTCACCGGACAGGATGCGCTGGCGCAGCGATTCCGTAACAGCACTGGTCAGGGTCTGGCGCTTGATGGGCTGAAGGATTGTCATGATTTGTTTTCTGTCTGGCAATCGGATACATGCAAATGTATTCGATTATACGGAGGTTACACCACCAGACAAGAGAAACTCCGGGCAGGGCGCCGGACAATGGATACAAAAAACCCGGCTTGGCCGGGTTTTTGAAGAGATATGGGGTGGATGATGGGACTCGAACCCACGACAACCGGAATCACAATCCGGGACTCTACCAACTGAGCTACATCCACCGCCGTAAAGCGGAGTACGACTGAAACTGGGGTGGGGTGGATGATGGGACTCGAACCCACGACAACCGGAATCACAATCCGGGACTCTACCAACTGAGCTACATCCACCACACTGAAAACTGGCGCGCCCGACAGGACTCGAACCTGTAACCCCCGGCTTAGAAGGCCGGTGCTCTATCCGGTTGAGCTACGGGCGCGTACGCCTGTGTCGAGCTGTGTCTGGTCGGGGCGGCGGGATTCGAACTCGCGACCCCCTGATCCCAAATCAGGTGCGCTACCAGGCTGCGCTACGCCCCGACGACAGAGGGCGCAAATATACGTACCGGGCCTTTTTCTGTCAACTCCGTTGAGAGCAGACGGGTAAAAATGCGAAAATCGCGCTTTATATTCCAAACAGCTTTCAGGATCGACCATGGCGGCCCAACTCATAGATGGCAAGGCAGTAGCGGAAAAACTCATCGCCCGCGTACGCGAGGGTGTGGACGCCCGCGTGGCGGCTGGCAAGCGTGCTCCGGCGTTGGCCGTGGTGCTGGTGGGCGACGATCCGGCATCGTCCATCTACGTGCGCAACAAGAAGCGCAGCTGCGAGAAGGCGGGTATCCGCTCGGTGGCCTACGACCTGCCCGGCAGCACCACTCAGGAAGCCCTGCTCGGTATCATCGACACCCTCAATGCCGATCCCGCCATCGACGGCATTCTGGTGCAGCTACCGCTGCCGCGCCAGATCGACCCGCAGGCCGTCATCGAGCGCATCGATCCGAAAAAGGACGTGGATGGCTTTCATCCCTACAATATGGGGCGTCTGGCCATCAAGATGCCGCTGCTGCGTCCGTGCACCCCGCGCGGCGTGATGACGCTGCTGGAAGAGTACGGCATCGACCCCAAGAGCAAGAAGGCGGTCATCGTAGGGGCTTCCAATATTGTGGGTCGGCCTCAGGCGCTGGAGATGCTGCTGGCTCGTGCCACCGTCACCATCTGCCACAGTGCCACGGCCGACCTGGCCGCCGAGGTGGCTGGGGCAGACATCGTCGTGGCGGCAGTGGGCATCCCGGGCTTCGTCAAGGGCGCCTGGATCAAGCCGGGCGCGGTGGTGATCGACGTGGGCATCAACCGCCTGGACGACGGCAGCATCTGCGGAGACGTCGAGTTCGAGACCGCGCGAGAGCGGGCCGCGTTCATCACGCCGGTTCCGGGGGGCGTGGGGCCGATGACCGTCGCCACCCTGTTGCAGAATACGCTCGATTCGGCCAACCTCAACGCCTGAGCGCGTTTCTATCGCGCCACGGACGCGGGCCTTGCCCGTGCCGTGGCGTTTTGTTTTTCATTACAAGCCCACAAGAACGAGAACGGACAATGAGCCACCATACGCATTCGGCCACGCTGCTGATCGCCTGCCCGGACAAGAAGGGTCTGGTCGCGGCCATCGCCAACTTCCTGATGACCTACAACGCCAACATCATGCACGCCGACCAGCATCAGGACCGCTCGGAAAACCTGTTCCTGATGCGTATCGAGTGGTCGCTGGAAGGCTTTACGCTGCCGATGGAAAGCTTTGCCGCGGCCTTTGCGCCCATCGCGCAGGAGCACGCCATGACTTGGCGCGTTTCCCTCTCCACGCGCAAGCCGCGCATGGCGATCTTTGTTTCCCGCTACGAGCACTGCCTGGTGGATCTGCTGCACCGCTGGCGCATCGGTGAACTGGAGTGCGATATCCCGCTGATCATCTCCAACCATGAGGACTGCCGCCGCATCGCCGAATTCAACGGCATTCCCTACCATGTCATCCCGGTCAGCCGCGACAACAAGGCCCAGGCCGAGGCGGAGCAATTCCGCCTGATGGAGGAGGCCGAGGTGGATCTCATCGTGCTGGCACGCTACATGCAGGTGCTGTCACACACTTTCGTGGAACGTTACCCGAACCGGATCATCAATATTCATCACAGCTTCCTGCCGGCCTTTGATGGCGCCAAGCCCTATCACCGCGCGTTTGCCCGCGGTGTGAAGCTGATCGGGGCCACCAGCCACTACGTGACGGAAGACCTCGACGAAGGGCCGATCATCGAACAGGAAGTCACGCGCATCTCGCACCGTGACGATGTGGAGGATCTGGTCCAGAAGGGGCGCGATCTGGAAAAGGTGGTGCTGTCGCGCGCGGTGCGCTGGCACTTGGACGACCGCATCCTGTCATACAACAACAAAACCGTTATCTTCGACTGACATGCTGCCTTTGCTGCACGACGCCATCGATCTGGTCCGCTTGCGGGTTCGCCCGCTGGAGGCGTATCAGTACCCGGGCTGGCAACCCATCCTCGTATTGGCACTGCTCGGTGTGGCCGCCAGTGCCGATGCGCCCGAGCTTGGAAACAATCTCCTCGGGCGTACCGCTTTTCTGATGCTGTTTACGCTGGTGGAAATGGCGGGCCTGGTGGTCTTCCTCCGGCTATGGCTGCGCTTGGCTGGTGTCGAGCTGCGCCAGTCGCTGTTCGGGCTGGCGGTGGCGGCCAGCGGGCTCCAGCTTCTGGAGCCCTTGACGTCTTGGCTGCCGGACAACTTGGCCGCAGCGGCCGGTCTGCTACTTGGCCTCGGCTCGATCGCAGTGCTTGTCAATGCCCTTTCCGGCGTGAGCGGTGTGCCGCGACTGCGGGTGTTTGCCGGGGTGATGCTGTACGCGCTGCTGGCCGTGCTGATGCTGAGCATGAGCCTGTCGGTAGCCGACGGGCTGGGCTGGATCACCCTGCCGCCGGACTGGTTACCTGCTCAGGGAGCATCGTCAGCGGGCAGTGCTAGCGCCATCTGAACTGCCTGGGCCAGGCTGCCGGCCTCCGGGGGCGCGTTGATCCAGCGGTGGAAAGTGCCGTTGCGATACAGCGCGAGCGCGGGCAGGTGGAAGATCTCGAACTCGCGCGCCAGAGCCAGGCTTTCTGCCACATCCACGTACACAAGATGAGTGATGGTAGGGGGATGGAGCGCCGGCAGGCGGGCATGCCACAGCCGGCAGGCACCACAGCCCGGTTGGCCGAAGAGCACCAGCGTCAGCCCCGGCAGGCCGGGCAGCGTGTGGTGGAAGTCGAATTCGTCGAGATTCAGCCAAGGCATACGTAACAAAGCTGAAAGGGAAAAGCAAAAAGCCGTTGAGCATGCTCAACGGCTTAAATCTGGTGCCCAGGAGAAGACTCGAACTTCCACAGTGTTGCCACCGCTAGGACCTGAACCTAGTGCGTCTACCAATTCCGCCACCTGGGCTAACTAAATTGTCTCTTGCTGCTTTCCGGCCCCCGACACGACTCGCTTGCAAGAAGCGCGTGGTGCCCAGGAGAAGACTCGAACTTCCACAGTGTTGCCACCGCTAGGACCTGAACCTAGTGCGTCTACCAATTCCGCCACCTGGGCAGACCGGACATGCATTCATCAAAGCGCGCCAACCGTAAGGCTGGTGCCCAGGAGAAGACTCGAACTTCCACAGTGTTGCCACCGCTAGGACCTGAACCTAGTGCGTCTACCAATTCCGCCACCTGGGCATCGCTTATGCTGTATCATTGCTGACACTGCAGTGCTGCGATGAACTGCGCATTATATGGACCTTTTTGAGGTTGTCAATGGCCGATCCTGTAAAAAAACAGAAAAAACTCCCCCTCCGGCTGCAAGACCCGTTTCTGGAGCGTGAGCAGCAGAAGTACGCGCATCCTTTGCCGAGTCGGGAATTCATCCTCAGCCTTCTGGAGGAGCAGGGCGTGCCCCTGTATCCGGACGAGCTGGCCACCATGCTTTCCATCGAAGCGGACGAGCGCGAGTTCTTCGATCGTCGGCTGATGGCCATGTCGCGCAGCGGCGAAGTGGTCATCAACCGCAAGGGGGCCATCTGTGCCGCGCAAAAGCTTGACCTCATCAAGTGCCGTGTCTCCGGGCACCGCGACGGCTACGGCTTTGCCATGCCGGAAGATGGGGGGGGCGACCTCTTTCTGCCCGAGCGGGAGATGCGCAAGGTCATGCATGGCGACACGGTAATGGTGGAACAGGCCGGCACCGACCGCCGCGGCCGGCGCGAGGGCAGGGTGGTGGAGGTGCTCGAGCGTGCCTTTACCCGTCTGGTCGGACGCATCTACCTGGAGCGGGGTGTATGGTATGCCGTCCCTGAGGACAAGCGCGTCGGCCAGGACATCCTGATCGAGCCGGGTGCCACCCATGATGCGGAGCATGGCCAGGTGGTGATGCTCGAGTTCATCGAGTATCCCGATGCCCATCGCCAAGCCATCGCCCGAGTGGTGGAAGTGGTGGGCAATTATGCCGACCCCGGGATGGAGATCGAGATCGCGCTGCGCAAGCACGCCCTGCCACACGAGTTCGACGAGGCTGCACTGGAGCAGGCGCGGGCCACGCCCAAGAAGGTGCGCAAGGAGGACATCAAGGGGCGGGTGGACTTGCGCGACCTGCCACTGGTCACCATCGACGGCGAAACCGCCCGCGACTTCGACGATGCCGTCTATGCGGAACAGGCCGGCAAAGGCTTCCGTCTGGTGGTGGCCATCGCCGACGTCAGCCATTATGTCCAGCCGGGCGATGCCCTGGATCAGTCCGCCCTTGAGCGCGGTACTTCGGTTTATTTCCCCCGGCGTGTCATTCCCATGCTGCCGGAGGCACTCTCCAACGGCATCTGCTCGCTCAATCCAGACGTCGAGCGGCTGTGCATGGTCTGCGACATGCAGATCAACAGCAAGGGCGTGGTCAAGAAGTACCAGTTCTATCCTGCAGTGATGCGCTCCCATGCCCGTCTCACCTATACCAAGGTGTGGGATTGGATCCAGAACGGCACCGACGATCCACTTCTCCCGCAAATCCAAGTGCTGTACAGCCTGTTCCGCAAGCTGCTCGAGCAGCGTGAGAAGCGCGGGGCCATCGACTTCGACACTATCGAAACACAGATGCTGTTCAATGAGGACGGCAAGATCGAACGCATCGTGCCCGTGGTGCGCAACGAAGCACATCGGCTGATCGAGGAATGCATGCTGGCCGCCAACGTCTGCGCTGCCGATTTCATCGGCAAGAGTGGTCGCAAGTGCCTCTACCGTGTCCACGAAGGGCCCAGTCCCGAAAAGCTCGACAACCTGCGCAAGTTCCTCGCCTTGTCCGGCCTCACCCTCGGTGGCGACGACAAGCCTACCGCCAAGGACTATGCAAGGTTGGCCGAAATCATCCGCCAGCGGCCCGACGCCGAGATGATGCAGACCATGCTCCTGAGGTCGATGCAGCAAGCCGTCTATACCCCAGACAATCTTGGGCACTTCGGTCTGGCATATGATGCCTATACCCACTTCACCTCTCCCATCCGACGTTATCCCGATCTGCTCGTCCACCGCACCATCAAGGCCATCCTCAGGGGCGAGGTCTACAAGCCCGGCAAATGGGCCAAGCTTGGCGAGCATTGCTCAATGACCGAGCGTCGTGCGGACGATGCCAGCCGGGATGTGGAGTCCTGGCTCAAGACCTACTACATGCGGGACAAGATTGGAGAAGTGTTCACCGGCAAGATCAGCGCCGTCACCAGCTTCGGCCTGTTCGTCATGCTCGATGACATCCATGTCGAAGGATTGGTGCACATCTCCGAGCTCGGCAAGGACTACTTCCACTACCAGAAAGAACTGCAGCTCATGGTGGGCGAGAAGAGTGGCATGCGTTACCAACTGGGCGACCGGGTGGTTATCCGCGTCATGCGCGCCGAGCTGGATACTGCACAGATCGACTTTGCCCTGGTCCAGCCGGAGGAGGAAAAAACCACTCCCACCAGAGCGCGGCGCAGCGCCTCTCGCAAGCCTACCGCTCCCGAAGGAGAAGGTGAGGCCGCCGCCCAAGCTCCACGCAAGCTGCGCCAACAGAAGGGAGAAGGTCAGTCGACGGCCGCTTCGCCAGCGCCACGGCGTCGCAGGAGCCCTCGGGGGCGTCAGGGCGGGGCGTCCTGAAGGGCGTATATTGCGAGGCAGATAAAAGGGCCGGTCATCCGGCCCTTTTTCATTTGTCTGCTCGTGCTTGCCCCGCACCGTACGGGGCATCGGCAATATTTTCTGCAAATGGGGGTTGACGGTGTTTGGTGAGGTGGGTATAGTTCGCTTCCTCTGCTGAGCGCAACGGCGCCGGCCTGATCTTTGACAGTTTAGAACAACCGATAGGTGTGAGTGGTTTGCGAG
>SMDA01000002.1 GCA_004346645.1 Gulbenkiania mobilis | reverse complement strand
TTGCTCTCGCAAACCACTCACACCTATCGGTTGTTCTAAACTGTCAAAGATCAGGCCGGCGCCGTTGCGCTCAGCAGAGGAAGCGAACTATACCCACCTCTCAATTATGCGTCAAGCAGTATTCGGCAAAATCTTTAAAGATTCTGCCAGGTCCGTTAAAACATACACGCAGGCTGTTGTTTATAAAACATTTATTTCTAGAGCCTTTAATACTGCCTCTGACACGAAGGCTGCTCTCCGACGTTTCGGCCAACGTTCAGCCCTGCTGAAAATGCCGGGAACATGAAAAGAAATGACAAAAAGGCCCTTTCGGGCCTTTTTGTCGGACAGGATCTGATTACAGCAAGTAGCGGCTGAGGTCCTCGCGGGTGGAAATGCCTTCCAGCCGTGCCTCCACATAGGCGGCGTCGACGACGCAGCGGCCGCTGCGTGCATCATAGGAAAGCGCCTCCAGCAGCTTTTCCATCACCGTATAGAGCCGGCGGGCGCCGATGTTCTCGGTCTTCTCGTTGACCTGCCAGGCAATCTCTGCCAGCCGCTGGATGCCGCTGTCCTCGAACACCAGCTCAACCCCTTCCGTCTCCAGCAGTGCCACATACTGGCGCGCCAGGCAGGCGTCAGTGCCGGTAAGGATGGCCTTGAAGTCGTCCACCGACAGCGAGGTGAGCTCCACACGGATCGGGAACCGTCCCTGAAGTTCGGGGATGAGGTCGGATGGCTTGGAGAGGTGGAAGGCGCCCGAGGCGATGAACAGGATGTGGTCAGTCTTGACCATGCCGTACTTGGTGCTGACGGTGGTGCCTTCCACCAGCGGCAGCAGGTCGCGCTGCACTCCGGCACGCGAAACGTCCGCACCCCCCTGGCTTTCGCCGCGGCTGGTGACCTTGTCGATCTCGTCGAGGAAGACGATGCCGTTCTGCTCCACGTTCTGCAGGGCCTCGAGCTTGATGTCCTCCTCGTTGACGAGCTTGGCAGCTTCCTCGTCGATGAGTTGCCGGAAGGCTTCGGCGACTTTCATCTTGGCGGCTTTCTTCTTGCCCGCCCCCAGCCCTTGGAACATTGACTGCAGCTGACTGGTGAAGTCTTCCATGCCCGGCGGGCCCATGATGTTCATCTGGCTGACCGGCAAGGCGACCTCGATCTCGATCTCCCGGTCGTCCAGCTTGCCCTCACGCAGCATCTGCCGGAATTTCTGACGGGTGGCTGTGTCCTCGGGCTTCTCGGCCACAGCCGGTTCGCCGCCGAAGAAGCCGGCAGGCTGGCGAGGACGCGGCAGGAGTACGTCGAGGATACGCTCCTCGGCAGCGCCCTCAGCCCGCGGACGGTTGCGCTTGATGGCTGTCTCGCGGTGATCCTTGATGGCGACTTCCACCAGGTCGCGGATGATGGTGTCCACGTCCCGGCCCACGTAGCCGACCTCGGTGAACTTGGTAGCTTCCACCTTGATGAAGGGTGCATTGGCCAGCCGCGCCAGGCGGCGCGCGATTTCGGTCTTGCCAACGCCGGTGGGGCCGATCATCAGAATGTTCTTTGGAGTGATCTCGTGCCGCAACGGCTCGGCTACCTGCTGGCGGCGCCAGCGGTTGCGCAGCGCGATGGCCACGGCACGCTTGGCGGCGTGCTGGCCGATGATGTGCTTGTCCAGTTCGTGGACGATTTCCTGCGGGGTCATGGTCGACATGCGGGCGACTCCGTGAAAAAGGGGGGCCGCGACGCTTCGGCCAACCCCGGGAGCCCGGGCCTTATTCGCCCAGGCTTTCGATCAGATGGTTCTGGTTGGTGTAGATGCAGATGTCACCGGCGATGGTGAGCGCTTTCTTCACCACATCGGCCGGGTCGAGCTCGGTGTTTTCCACCAAGGCCCGCGCGGCGGCCTGCGCAAATGAACCGCCGGAACCGATGGCAGCGATCCCCTGCTCGGGCTCCAGTACGTCGCCGTTACCGGTGATGATGAGGGTGTTCTCGAGGTCGGCCACGATCAGCATGGCTTCCAAACGGCGCAGCATGCGGTCGGTGCGCCAGTCTTTGGCCAGCTCCACGGCCGAGCGCACCAGATGTCCCTGGTGCTTTTCCAGCTTGGCCTCGAAGCGCTCGAACAGCGTGAAGGCATCGGCGGTGCCGCCGGCAAAGCCAGCCAGCACCCGGTCGTGGTAGAGGCGGCGGATCTTGCGGGCAGTGGCCTTGATAACCACGTTACCCAAGGTGACCTGACCGTCCCCGCCCAAGGCAACGCGGTTGCCGCGGCGTACCGACACAATGGTGGTTCCGTCAAATTGCTGCATGGGTCTTGTCCTAGTATTGAGCGGCCGCAGCGAAGGCGGCGGGCTTTTCCGATATGTAGGCGGACGCCGGCTTTTGCAAGCCGCGGACACACTCATGGGAAGGGTGGCGGGCGTGCCGCTTACGGTTGCAGTAGCCGGTGAAGGGGACGGGGAGGCTTCGGCCAACCCTGAACGCCGAGGGCGGGTTGCAACACTATGCGATCCGATGGCCAAGGATGACTGTTCAAATGGGAATTATTTGCATTATTATTCGCAACCATGAACAGATCTGCATTTCCCCCCATCACCCTGGCAGCGGTCACCGGCCTGCATGTGGCGGCGCTGTTTGCGCTGTCGTCCATGCGCGAACAGCCAGTGACCCCACCGGTGCCGCAGGCGATGGAGATGGTGTCGCTGCCCTCGCCCTTGCCGATGGCGCCGCCCAAGCCTGTGCCGCAGGCAGCGCCCGCCAAGCCGGTGGTACAGCCCAAGGCCGCTCCGAAGCCAACGCCGCCCCGCCAGGTGGTGGAGCGCACTCCGCGCTCGGTAACCGCGCCCAGCACCCAGCCGGACACGACCGCACCGGCGAGCCCTGCGGCCCAGCCGGCCGATGGCCCCTCGGCGGCCGCAGCCACGCCTGCGGGCAATGGCAGCCCCAAGGCCGAAGCGCGCGAGCTGCCGGTCACACCGCCGCTGCATGCGGGAGGCTACCTGGACAATCCGCGCCCCCCCTACCCGGCCCTGTCGATGGAAGCCGGCGAGAGCGGCAAGGTGCTGCTGTCGGTACATGTGACGGCCGATGGCCGGGCCGAATCGGTGTCGGTGGTACGCAGCAGCGGCTTCCCGCGGCTGGACCGCTCCGCCCGCGAAACCGTGCAGCGCTGGCGCTTTATCCCGGCCAAGCGCGGCAACGAGCCAATTCCCTATACCTACAACGTTCCGATCGATTTCTCACTGCGTTCCTCTTCCTGACCATGAACCTACTGTCCGTTTTCCAACAAGGGGATGCCGTCCTCGCCACGGTATTCATCATTCTGGTGCTGATGTCGATTGCTACTTGGTACCTGATCATCGTGCGCGGGGTACAGCTGTGGCGCCTGCGCCGCGATAACCGCCAAGCCGAAAGCCGCCTATGGGCTGCGCCGGACTGGGCTGCCGCCGAAAAGACGCTGGAAGGCTCGGTCGCGCCAGCGGCCAACCTCGCGCGCGACGGACTGGCAGCCTTGCGCCACTACCACGCCAACGCCGAACGCTCGCTGGGCCGTGCCTGCGACCTGAACGAATTTCTCACCCGGGCCATCCGCAAGGGCCTGGCACAGGAAAGTGGCAAGCTCGAGTCCGGCATGACGCTGCTGGCCTCGGTGGGCTCCACCGCGCCTTTCGTCGGCCTGTTCGGTACGGTCTGGGGCATCTACCACGCGCTGGTGAACATCGGCGTGCAGGGTCAGGTGTCGATCGGCACCGTCTCCGGCCCGATCGGTGAAGCGCTGGTAGCCACAGCCGCCGGTCTTGCGGCGGCCATTCCGGCCGTGCTGGCCTACAACGCCTTCACCCGTGCCAACCGCGTGCTGGCCCAGGACCTGGACCACTTTGCCCACGACCTGCACGCCCAGCTCTTGACCCAGGCAGGAGAACTTCATGGCCTTCGGTAGTTTCGACAAGGGGCATGACGCCCCGATGGCGGAGATCAACACTACGCCGCTGGTGGACGTGATGCTGGTGCTGCTGGTGGTGTTCATCGTCACTGCGCCCTTGCTGACCCATGCGGTGAAGCTGGACCTGCCACAGGCCACTGCTTCGGCCAACGAAGAGAAGCCGGAGCAGATCCAGCTGTCGATCGATGCCGCGGGCCAGCTGTTCTGGAACCAGCAGCCGGTCGCACGCGAGGCGCTGCCGGCACGTTTTGCCGAAGCGGCCCGCACCAATCCCGAGGTGGAACTGCACCTGCGGGCCGACAAGGGGGTGCGTTACGAAGTGGTGGCACAGACGCTGGCCGCCGCCCAGGAAAACGGCGTGGCGCGCGTCGGCTTCGTCACCGAGGCCCCCTGAACCCGGGCCGTGCGGCAGCCCGCCGCCGGCCTCTGATCCCCGAACAGGCAGCACCCCCCGGGCCGCTCTCCTGCGAGGCCGGCCGGGACGCGTGCTGCCCGCAAACACGAGAAACACGGGGAATGGCCGCCCTCGGCCATGTCGTTGAACCCCATTCGCCAAGAAAGAGGCTCATGAAAACTCGCTTGATGGCTTCGGCCAACGTATCCCAGAAGAAGCTGCCCGCCAAGGTGGCGGTCGGCATGCTGGCGGTTGCCCTGTCACCCACCGTAGTGCACGCTGCAGAGACACAGCCGGCGGAAAACGTGAAGACGCTGGAGACGGTAAAGGTCACTGCAGAGCAGCCCACCCGCGGCTCGTACAAGGCCGAGGTGACCGAGATCGGCAAGATGAAGCAGAAGCTCAAGGACATCCCGCAGTCGGTGAGCGTGGTCACGCACCAGCTGATCGCCGACCAGGGGGATGCCACTCTGAAGGAAGCGCTGAAGAACGTGTCGGGCATCACTTTCGCCGCAGGCGAGGGCGGACGTTCCGGCGACCAGATCTACCTGCGCGGCTTTGCCGCCTTCCAGGACACCTACCGCGACGGTCAGCGGGATGTGGCGCAGTACAACCGTGACCCCTTCAACGACGAACGCGTAGAGGTGCTCAAGGGGGCCAGCTCGATGCTGTTCGGTCGCGGCAGCACCGGCGGTGTCGTCAATCAGGTGAGCAAGACGCCGTTTGCCGGCGAAAAACGCGACCTGTCGCTGACGCTGGGCACCGATGACTTTCAGCGCATGACCGCGGACATCAACAGCCCGTTCAGTGACACCGCCGCCTTCCGCCTCAACCTGATGGCCACCAACGACGGCAGCCCGGACGGCATCAGCGAGGCCAAGCGCTTCGGCATCGCTCCATCGCTGGTGTTTGGCCTGGGCGAGCCCACCACGGCAACGCTGTCGCACATGCACATGACCGAGAACAACCGGCCGATGCTGGGTGTGCCGTACGACCCGAATACGCTACGTCCGATCGACGTGCCGCGAGACCGCTTCTACGGCCTGCAGGGCATGGATAGCGAGGACATTACCGCCGACATCACCACGGCCAAGGTAGCGCACAAGCTGGCTGAAGATCAGGAGATCAGCGCCCAGCTGCGCATCGGCCGCTACGACCGCACCCTGAAGGTAGCGCAGCCGCAGCTGATCAACGCCACCGCCGGCACGCCGGTGACCGACGCCACTGGCCTGCGCTACAGCAGCAAGAGCCGTGGCTCGCTCAATGAGTCGCAGGGCCTGCTGGTGGATTACAACGGCAAGTTCGACACTGGCACGCTGCGCCACAATCTGCTGGCCGGCGCCGAGTTCACCCGTGAAACGCAGAGCGCCTTCAACCTCGCGGTCGCCAACATCAGCGGCCTGACCACCACCGTGGGCAACCCCTCCGGCGTGCGCTACACCGGCGGCTACACCTCGCGGCCGTCCAACGATTTCGTATCGCGCAACCTGGCCGCTTACGTGACCGACACGGTGGAGCTGACTCCGCAGTGGAAGGCAATGGGCGGCGTGCGCATGGACTGGCTGGACGGCGACTACCGCGCCTACAACAGCCAGACCGGCGCCCTGAGCCGCAGCATCAACCGCAGCGACCGCGGCCTGAGCTACCGTGCCGGCCTGATCTGGCAGCCGGACTCGATGCAGTCTTACTATGCCGGCTACAGCAGCCTGATGAACCCATCGGGCGAGGCCTACCAGTTCGATGCCTCAAGCGGCGCCAATGCCGACCAGCAAAAGCCCGAGCGCAACAAGCACTACGAGATCGGCGCCAAATGGGACCTGGCCGATGGCGAGGCCACACTGCGCGCTGCCTTGTTCCGCACCGAGAAGTACTACGAGCGCAACACCGACGCGCTGTCGCCGGACATCAGCATCCTCTACGGCAAGCGCCACACCGACGGCATCGAGGTGGAGGCTGCAGGCCGCCTGACCGAGCGCTGGGAGGTGTTTGCCGGCGCCACGCTGATGGACCCGAAGGTGGACGAAGGCTGGGCCAACAACGCACCGTCGAGCAAGAATGCGGGCGCCGTGCCCAAGTACACGCCGAAGAAGACGGCCAACCTGTGGACGACCTACAAGCTGACCGACAAGATCACGGCAGGGCTCGGTGCCTACTACACCGGCAAGCGTTACTCGGCCGACGGTGACCGCGACCAGTCCAAGACCCGCTACTTGCCCGGCTACGTCCGCATGGATGCGATGCTCTCCTACGAGGAGCGCAACTATGCGGTACGGCTGAACGTGAACAACCTGGCCAACAAGAAGTTCTACGACAGCCAGTACGGCGGCCACGCCGCAGCCGGCATCCCGCGTGAAGCCCAGCTGACCGTATCCTACAAGTATTGATGCACCCTGCCCGGCCCGTGCCGGGTCCTTCGGCCAACCTTCCGGGGTTGGCCGAAGGCTTGTCTTTCACCCGACCCGCTGCACCGACCGCCCCACCCGGCCGCGCCGCACCGAACCGGAGGCCCCATGCTTCTCCATATTCCCGAAGTGCTGACTGCCGACGAACTGGCCCACGGGCGCATGCTGCTCGAACACGCCGACTGGACTGACGGTCGGCTGACCGCAGGCAGCCAGTCCGCCGAAGTAAAACGCAACCTGCAACTGCCGCAGCACAGCGAGGTGGCACGCGAACTGTCGGCGCTGGTCGAACAGGCCCTGCGCCGCAACGCGCTGTTCTTTTCCGCCGCGCTGCCCAACAAGATCTTTCCGCCGATGTTCAACCGCTACGAAGGCGGCATGACCTTCGGCAATCATGTGGACAATGCCATTCGCACCGATCCGTTCACCGGCGCACTGGTGCGTACCGATGTTTCCTGCACCCTGTTCTTCACCAGCCCGGACGAATACGAGGGGGGCGAACTGATCATCGAGGATACGTATGGCCTGCATGAAGCCAAGCTGCCCGCCGGCGACATGATCCTCTACCCCTCCACCAGCCTGCACCGGGTGATGCCGGTCACGCGCGGAACGCGCCTGGCCTCGTTCTTCTGGACGCAGAGCATGATCCGCGATGATGGCAAGCGCGGCCTGCTGTTCGATATGGACATGGCCATTACCCGCCTGCGCCAGGAACAGGGGGAAACCGAACCGCTGGTCAGCCTGACGGCCAGCTACCACAACCTGTTGCGGATGTGGTCCGAAGTCTGATTGGAATCGCGCGGCCGCTGCCGCGCCCCCTTGCCCCCCAGGCCAGGAAAAATGTAGGAAACCCGCTTTACCGTCGGGGCTTTTCGTATATATCCTCTCAGCATCGCAATCGGGAGATTGCTTGCCCCAGGAGTGCCGCATGGCCCCCCCCAACCCAGCCCACAGCACCGAGGTCTCCCTGCAACCGGGAGAGCTCATCATCACCAAGGCCGACCCCAAGGGGCTGATCACTTACGCCAACCGGGTCTTCATGCGCATCTCCGGTTATGCCGAGCACCAGCTGCTCGGACAGCCGCACAACATCATCCGCCATCCCGACATGCCGCGCGGCGTGTACCGCATGATGTGGAAAGCCCTGCAGGCTGGTGAGGAGTTCTTCGGGGTGGTGAAGAACTACACCATCGACGGCAACTACTACTGGGTGCTGGCCAACATCACCCCCGACTACGACCGCAAGGGCCAGCTGCAGGGCTATTACTCGGTCCGGCGCCGTCCAAGCCGCGAAGCGGTCGAGGCAGCCAGCCGGCTGTACGCGGAAATGCGCGCCATCGAAGCCCGCACCAGCAAACCCGCCGCACCCGACGCCTCGGCCGCCTGGCTGACGGAGGAAGTGGCCCGGACCGGGCAGGACTACACCAGCTACATCCTTTCGCTGAACGCCGGCGCACTAGGCCGGGGAGAACGAGCATGAGTCAGCCACGTCACAAGTCCCCCTTCCTGCAAACCAAGCTGCTGATCTATCTGGCCGCGCTCAACGTACTGGTGCTTCTGGCCGGCATCGCCCACCCCCTGCTGCCTGACAGCTATGCCTGGATTACCGTGGTGGTGGGCATCGTCGTCACCCTTGCGCTTAGTCTGCTGGTGTGGCGGACTGCGGGCCGCGCCTTCCAGGTGCTGGCACTGATGGAGGACGTAATGGGTCGCGCCCGGCAGGGCGAACTGCACCACCGGGCACTGCGCACGCCCAACCTCGGCGAGGTGGGCAAGGTGGCCTGGGAGATGAACGACTTCCTCGACCTCGTGGAAACCTACTTCAAGGAAATCAATACCTGCTTTGCCCGAGTGAGCAAGGGTGACTACCGTCGCTTTCCGCTGGCCGAGGGGCTTCCGGGGGTGTTTGCGGTCTCGCTCACCAACATCGAGCGCGCCATCCGGGCGATGGAGGAGAACGACCACTTCGTCCGCCGCAACAGTCTGTCCTCGCAGCTCAACCAGCTCAACGCCCCGCACCTGCGGCAGAATCTGGCCGATAACCAGGCCGATCTGGCGCAGATCAGCCAGGCCATGACGCAGGTTTCCAGCGTCACCAGCGAGAATGCCGCCGGGGCGCGCGAAAGCCTGGACAGCGCCAACCGCCTCTCGGGCACGCTCGACACCATCGCCGAAAGCGTGAGCAGCATGAACCTGGCCGCCACCGCGCTCGGCAAGGAGTGGGGCGGTATCGAGAGCTCGCTGCAGGATATCTCGGCCATTGCCGACCAGACCAACCTGCTGGCGCTCAATGCCGCCATCGAAGCAGCCCGTGCCGGCGAGCAGGGCCGGGGCTTCGCGGTGGTGGCCGATGAGGTGCGCAAGTTGGCCGAACGCAGCAAGGATACCGCCAACCGGGTACAGACGGTGCTGTCCACACTCTCGAGCCGTATTGCGGACATGCAGGACAAGGCGGGCGAAGCTGGCACGGTGGCCGACGACGTGAAGGTGTCGGTGGAAGCCTTCCGTGGCCGCTTCGAGCGGTTGGCACAGACCTCGGACGAGGTGACCAGCGCCGTCGAGCGCGTGCGCGACCAGTCCCAAGTGTCACTCCTGAAGGTGGCGCATATCATGCAGAAGCAGCGCGCCTACCAGGCGATTGAGGAAGGGCAGGCTCCAGAAGGCGGGATTGCGGCCGGACTGGAACAGTGGCACGCCGGCGAAGGTGCCGAACATTTCGGCAACACCGGCGCCTACCGACAACTGGCCAGTCCGCTGCGCGACTTCGGGGAAGTGGTGGCCGCCGCCCTGGACGCCTCGCAACAGACGGGTACCCTAGACGAACAGCGCATTGTGGACCTGATGAAACAGGTGGAGCAGCGCAGCGATCAGCTGCTCGACCTGATCAGCCGCATGGTGGCTGAAAAGCATACCCAACCGGCCCTCTGACACCCTGTCGCCCCGGCCTCGAACCAAGCCCCGCCCTGCGGGGCTTTTTCATGAGCGCTTGGGGGAAAATCCATTCGGCACAGCTTGGCTGGGGATACAACCTAGCCCTTTGGCCGTAAAGGGGGCGGGGAAAAGACAGCCAGTTAAGCGGCACAGGTTCGAATGGATACGCCCGGGCGGGTAAAGGGACAGACCATGCCTAAAAAATTATTAAGAAATTGGTTTTAAATGTGGGAAATATCGTGCCGATTTAAAACACTTTCTTATAAAATAGGGATGGGGTGTAATAAATAATTTATGTATTTAATGTTTTTACACACAAAAACACTTGGGATCGATTTAATTTCTCTGCCACCCAAAGAAGCTGCCCAAAAATAAGCTGTTTAAGCGTGAAGCCTTGGGGGAACCTACCTGTGCCTTGCTGGAAACATGCAGCCCTTCCCAAGCCGTCTCCCCCTCCGTAGCCCGCCTTTCCAGAAGGTTGGTCTTTGAGCAAAAAGATAGAATTTCCCTAATTTAAACAACTACTTAGCATATCATTCCCGCTGAGAGGGCGGGGGGATTTATCTGGCCACCAAGGGCGGAGTTGGTCAGTCCTTCGTCCCAGCGCATGCAAGGAGCACGGACAGCCGCAACCAGCAGCCCTTTAACGCCGCGGCTTGAGTGGCCGACTTGGCCAGCCCACGCTTACCACAGGGAACCGCGTCAGCAAGAGGTGCGGCCAGCCTGCTGCCAATGGGACGAGAAAGGCATGAAAAAGACCGGCCGGGCAACGCCCAGGCCGGTCACAGGAGAAGAAGGGGACTACCGTCGCTAGATGACGTAGTCCTGTGCGTCCCCCGCCGGGAAAACGGACACCCGCGTCGGGCGGACATACACGCGGTCGCCCAGCATTAGCGCGAGCTCCCGATAGCGTTCCCGGGTAAGAACGGCCTCCAAAGGCTTGCCGCTGCTTTCGGCCGCCACTTCCACCCGTACGATCGGGCCTACAGCGTGGATGTGCTCCACCACCCCGTGGGCCAGCGCGCCTTCTGCGGCGCGGCTGATTTCCAGATCGTGCGGACGGACAAAGGCCACCGCTTGGCCGCCGGCGGCCGGGGCCTCGGCAAGCGGCTGGGCAAAGTCGCCCAGGGTGAAGTGGCCCTGGTCCACCCGGCCGTGGAACAGGTTGACGTCCCCGAGGAACTGCGTGACAAAGGGGGTGGCCGGCCGATCGTAGATCTCGTCGGGCGTGCCCACCTGTTCAATGTGGCCGTGATCCATCACCACCACCCGGTCGGACACTTCCAGCGCCTCTTCCTGGTCGTGCGTCACGAACACGCTGGTGATGTGCATGTCGTTGTGCAGGCTGCGCAGCCAGCGGCGCAGGTCCTTACGCACCTTGGCGTCCAATGCACCGAAGGGCTCGTCCAGCAGCAGCACTTTGGGCTCCACCGCAAGACTGCGCGCCAGCGCAATGCGCTGCCGCTGCCCGCCCGAGAGCTGGGCGGGATAGGCATCGGCCAGCCAGTCCAGTTGCA
Organism: Gulbenkiania mobilis; assembly: GCA_004346645.1. Classification (GTDB taxonomy): domain Bacteria; phylum Pseudomonadota; class Gammaproteobacteria; order Burkholderiales; family Chromobacteriaceae; genus Gulbenkiania; species Gulbenkiania mobilis. The sequence goes on along the minus strand of SMDA01000002.1, from coordinate 445,737 downwards.
CCAGCTTGAGAAGCCTCATCACCCGCTCGCGCACTTCCTCGCGGCCGGGGCGCACGCTGCGCGGACGCACGGTGAGGCCGAAGGCCACATTGTCGAACACCGTCATGTGCCGGAAGAGCGCGTAGTGCTGGAAGACGAAACCGACCTGACGCTCCGAGACATGGGTATGCGTCGCATCCTTGCCGGCGAACAGCACCTGCCCCGCATCCGGCGTCTCCAGCCCAGCGATGATGCGCAGCAGCGTCGTCTTGCCACAGCCGGAGGGGCCCAGCAGGGCAAGCAGCTCGCCGGACTCGACCGTGAGGCTGACGTTGTCCAGGGCGGTGAACTCCCCGAAACGCTTCTGGATGTTGCGGATCTCGATACTCATTTCATTCCTTCCGGCCGGCATTCGGCCAACCTTGCAATGACCCCGGGTTCAGGCGGCGGCCCGGGCTTCGGCGGTACGGGTACGGGCCGCGGCATGCTGACGCGTCATGCGCCACTCCACGAAAGTCTTGGCCGCGAGCGTCACCAGTGCCAGCAGGGCGAGGATGGATGCGCTGGCAAAGGCCCCGACGAAGTTGTACTCGTTGTAAAGAATCTCTACATGCAGCGGAATGGTGTTGGTCTCCCCGCGGATGTGCCCGGAGACCACGCTGACCGCGCCGAATTCGCCCATGGCGCGGGCATTGGTGAGGATCACGCCGTACAACAGCCCCCATTTGATGTTGGGTAGGGTCACACGCCGAAAGGTCTGCCAGCCGGAAGCGCCCAGCACCAGCGCGGCCTGTTCCTCGTCCGCCCCCTGCGCCTGCATCAGCGGAATCAGCTCCCGGGCCACGAAAGGGAAGGTGACGAACACCGTGGCCAGCACGATGCCGGGCACCGCGAAGATCACCTTGAAGCCGTTTGCGTCCAGCCAGGCCCCCACCGGCGTGTTAATGCCGAACAGCAGCACGTACATCATGCCGGCTACCACCGGCGACACCGAGAACGGCAGGTCGATCAGTGTGGTCAGCAGGCTTTTGCCGCGGAACTCGAAGCGGGCGATGGCCCAGGCCGCCGCCACACCGAACACCACGTTGAACGGGACGGCGATCAGCGCGGTCAGCAGCGTCAGGCGGATGGCAGACAGGGCCTCTGGCTCGACGAGGGCCTCACGGTAGAGCCCCCAGCCCTTGGAGAAGGCTTCCCAGAACACCGACACCAGCGGAATAACCAGAAACAGCACCACGAAGGCGAGCGCAAGCGCGGTCAGGGCATAGCGCACCGGACGCGATTCGGTGGTGGTGCGCAGCGAAGCGGGGTTGGCCGAAGACATGGAGGATACCTTGCGCCGGGGATCAGCGACCTGCGCCGTGGCGGCGGGCGGCCCACCATTGCAGCGCGTTGATCGCGAACAGGAAGAGAAAGGAGATCGCCAGCATCACTACGGCCACGGCGGTAGCGCCGGCCTGGTCGTACTGGTCGAGCTTGGAAATGATGATCAGCGGGGCGATCTCCGACACCAGCGGAATATTGCCAGCGATGAAGATCACCGAGCCGAACTCGCCGGTGGCCCGGGCAAACGCCATGGTGGCCCCGGTGATCAGAGCCGGCAGCACGGCGGGGAACAGCACGCGGCGGAAGATCTGCCAGCGGCCTGCGCCCAGGCAGGTGGCCGCCTCCTCCAGCTCCTGCTCCATGTCTTCCAGCACCGGCTGGACAGTACGCACCACGAAAGGCAGCCCGATGAATACCAGCGCCACCACGATGCCCAGCGGCGTGAAGGCCACCTTCAGCCCCAAGGGCTCAAGGAAGCGGCCGATCCAGCCGTTGGGCGCGTACAGCGTGGTCAGCGCGATGCCGGCCACCGCGGTGGGCAGCGCGAAGGGCAGGTCTACCAGTGCGTCCACGAAGCGACGGCCAGGGAAGGGATAGCGTACCAACACCCAGGCCAGCAGGAAGCCGAACACCGCATTGATCACCGAGGCGGCCGCGGCGGCCCCGAAGGAGAGACGGATCGACGCCACCACCCGCTCGGCGGTGACGGTGCCGACGAAGTCGGCCCAGCTCATGCCACCCGCGGTATACACCAGCGCGGCAAACGGCAGCAGCACGATCAGCCCCAGCCAGAATAGGCTGACGCCGAAGGCAAGGCCAAAGCCGGGCAGTACGCTATGTCGCTTGGAAATCAGATTCATTCGGCCAACCTTGCCGGCTGCGGGCCCTGCCCGCACCGGCGCAACGGAGAGAAACGGTTATTTCTTGGTGTAGATCTGGTCGAAGACGCCACCGTCGGCGAAGTGCGTCTTCATCGCGGCGCGCCACGAGCCGAACACCCCCTCGACGGTGAACGTCTTCACAGGTGGGAACTGACCGTTGAATTTCTGCGCGACCGCCTTGTCCTGCGGGCGCAGGTAGTTCTGGGCTGCGATCGTCTGGCCTTCCGGGCTCCACAGGTACTTGAGGTACTCCTCGGCCACCTTGCGCGAGCCCTTTTTGTCGACCACCTTGTCCACCACCGAGACCGGCGGCTCCACCAGCACGGTGGCGCTGGGGTACACCAGCTCGAAGCTGCCACGGCCAAACTCGCGCGCGATCATTTCCGCCTCGTTCTCGAAGGTCACCAGCACATCACCGATCTGGCGCTGCATGAAGGTGGTGGTAGCGGCCCGCCCGCCGGCGTCCAGCACCGGCACGTTGCGGAACAAGCGGGCCACATAGTCGCGTGCACGGGCATCGCTGCCGCCCGGCTGTGTCTTGGAAAAGCCCCAGGCGGCCAGATAGGTGTAGCGGCCGTTGCCGGTGGTCTTGGGGTTGGGAATGATCACCTGCACACCCGGCTTCACCAGGTCGTTCCAGTCGCGCACGCCCTTGGGGTTACCCTTGCGTACGATGAACACCGTGACCGAGGTGAACGGCGCACTGCGGTTGGCCAGACGCGTCTGCCAGTTGGCCGGCACCAGACCCTTGTCGGCCAGGAGATCGATGTCCGAGGCCTGGTTCATGGTGATCACGTCAGCCTCCAGGCCGTTCACCACCGAGAGCGCCTGCTTGCTGGAGCCGCCATGCGACTGCTGAATGGTGACCGTCTCGCCGGTACGCGCCTTGTAAGCCTTCTGGAAAGCCGGGTTGTAGTCCTTGTAGAAATCGCGCATCACGTCGTAGGAAACGTTCAGCAGCGACACATCCGCCCAAGCCGGAGCGGCCAGTGCAAACGCCACGGCAACTGCAGAGAAGGAAAGGGTTTTCTTCATGGCATGACTCCGGTGGAAGATACGATGGAGCCGACTATACGGAAAACCCTATATGACCAGAAATAATATTAAGAAATACATTTATTCTTTTTAGGCAATCTCGCACAATAATTACCCAAGCTTACTGCCGCGAGCGGTTTGACCGATGGCGCCATCGGTGAACCCGTTTTCGAGAAAGCCTTCATGCAACCCCTGCAATCCCATCCGCTCCGGCGCGTCCTCATCGACGAGGCACACGCCCGGCCCCATGCCGCCATCGCCACTCCGTCACGCATCACCTCGCTGTCGCTGGTCTTCGACCGCAACGGCGCCAGCGCCCAGTTCGATGCCCTCTGTCAGCTGGCCGCGGCACTGGGCCTGCCCCCACCGGAAGCCGGCTGTGCCTTCTACTGTGCCGAGCACGACGGGCTACAGGTGCGCTGGCTGCTGCACACCGAATTCGCCCGCTATACCTTCATTGTGGCCGGCCCGAGCGCCGATCCGTTCGAAATGCCGGCGCTGGCGCGCATCCCGGACGACTGGCTGGGCAGCCTGCCGGGCTCGCTGCTGACCGCGCTGCATGCCGCCGTGCTGGCCGGGCAGGACGATGAGGCGCCGGCCGCAGAGATCGCCCGTCGCTGGTTTGCCGGCAACGAACTGATCGGCGCCGAGATCGGGGAAGGCCAGGCGCTGGCCTATACCGATCTCAAGCTGCACCCCGACCCGAGGTTGGCCGAAGGCTTCTCCCGCTACCTGGTCATCAACCGTGGCATGGGCCCTAACCAGACCGGGCGGATGCTGCAGCGGCTGTTCGAGGTGGAAACCTACCGCATGCTGGCCCTGCTGGCGCTGCCGATCGCCAAGCGGCAGATGGGCGAGCTGGACACCCTCGGCACCGCGCTGCGCGGTATCACCGGCGAGATGGCAGGCGAAGGCGGACGCAGCGATGGTGCACTGCTGGGCGAACTGACCCGGCTGGCGATGCAGGTGGAGACACTGGTGGCCGAAAGCCAATACCGCTTTACCGCGGCGCGTGCCTACTACCAGCTGGTGGAGCGGCGGATCACCGAGCTGCGTGAGAGTCGGCTGCCCGGACTGCAGCCCTTCCGCGAGTTCATGGAGCGGCGGCTTGCGCCGGCCATGGCCACCTGCGACACGGTAGCGCAGCGGCAGGACCGGCTGACCGGCCGGCTACAACGCGCCACCCTGCTGCTGCGCACGCGGGTGGAAGTGCAGCACGAGGAGCAGAACCGTGCCCTGCTGGCCAGCATGGACCGGCGGGCCGGCCTGCAGCTACGACTGCAGGAAACGGTGGAAGGCCTCTCGGTCGGGGTGCTCACCTATTACCTGGTGGGCCTGCTGGGCTACCTGCTCAAGGCGGCCAAGGCGGCCGGCCTCCACCTCAACGTGGAACTGGCCACGGGGGTGGCCATTCCGGTGGTGGCGGTCGGCGTATGGTGGGGGGTGGAGCGGCTACGCCGCTCGCTGGCCGGCCACGGCTGAGCCTGGGGCACGACCGGTTCCGGTGCAGACTTAAGGCTGGGAAGCGGCCACGTCCGACAGCGCCTGACGGATCTGGTCAAGGCCGGCCGGGTCGTCCAGCGTAGTCAGGTCACCGGGATCCCGCCCTTCGGCCAAGGCCTGGATCGAGCGGCGCAGCACCTTGCCCGACCGGGTCTTCGGCAGCTGGCTGACAAAGTACACCCGCGCCGGGTTGGCAATCGCGCCCAGCTGTGCCGCTACCTGGGCCATGACCTCGGCCTCCAGCCGGGCGCGGCTGGCCGGGTCTGCCAGTACACTGGCGTCGCGAACCACGGCGAAGGCCTGTGGCACCTGGCCTTTGAGCGTGTCGGCCACCCCGACCACCGCCACCTCGGCAATCGCCCCGTGGCTGCTGACGGCCTCCTCGATCTCGCGTGTGCCCAGCCGGTGCCCCGCTACATTGATCACGTCGTCGGTACGGCCCAGGATGGTGAAGTAGCCGTCTTCGTCGCGGATGCCCCAGTCAAAGCTGGAGTACACCAGCCGATCGGGGAACAGGCTGAAATAGGTATCGAGGAAGCGCTGGTCCTGCCCCCATACGGTGCTCATGCAGCCGGGCGGCAGGGGCGGTAGCACGCCGATTACGCCCTTCTGCCCTGGCCCCACCTCCTCGCCAGTGCGCTCGTCGAAAAGCCGCACATCGTAACCGTAGACCGGCAGACCTGGGCTGCCGTACTTCACCGGCAGGTCGGCCACCCCGCGACAGAGGGTCAGCATCGGCCACCCGGTCTCGGTCTGCCAGTAGTTGTCGATCACCGGTACACCCAGCTCATCGGCGATCCAGCGGGCCGTGGGTTCGTCCAGCGGCTCGCCAGCGAGGAAGAGCGCACGCAGGCTGGAAAGGTCGTGGCGGTGCAGCCAGTCCGGGTCCTGCTTGCGGAGTACCCGCACCGCAGTGGGCGCGGAGAACATCACCGTCACCCGGTATCGTTCCACCAGCTGCCACCAAATGCCCGGGTCCGGCCGGGTGGGCAGCCCTTCGTACACCAGCGTGCTCATGCCGGCAATCAGCGGTCCATAAACGATGTAGGAATGCCCCACCACCCAGCCGATATCGGAGGTGGAGAAGAAGCATTCGCCGGGGCGCCCGCCATAGATGTATTCCATACTGGCGGCCAAAGCCACCGCATAGCCGCCGGTATCCCGCTCCACTCCCTTGGGCTTGCCAGTGGTGCCGGAGGTGTAAAGGATGTAACTCGGATGCGAGGATTCTACCCACTCCACGGCAGCCCGGTCGTCGAGGTGGGCCTGGCGCAGGGTGGCGTAGTCCAGATCCCGTCCCGGCTTCATCATCGGTGCTTCGGCCAACCCACGGTTGACCACGATGACCCGGGCGGGCGCCCGTGTCCCGGCCAGCCGTAGTGCCTCGTCCACCAGCGGCTTGTACGGGATGACCCGGCTGCCGCGCACGCCGGCATCGGCCGTCACCATTACCACTGGCGCAGCATCCTCGATGCGCGCGGCCAGGCTGGCGGAGGCAAAGCCACCGAACACCACCGAATGCACTGCACCAAGCCGCACCGTGGCCAGCATGGCAAACACCGCCTCCGGGAGCATCGGCATATAGATCAACACCCGGTCGCCTTTCTTCACCCCCTGTGCCTGCAGGATGGCGGCAAAGCGCGCCACCTCCTCATACAGCATGCGGTAGCTGTAAACCTGCTCGGCGCCGGTCTCGCTGGAGACATACACCAGCGCCGGCTGATCGGCACGGTTAGCCAAATGCCGGTCCACCGCGTTGTGGCAGAGGTTGGTGTGACCCCCGGCAAACCACTGGCGGAACGGAGGTGCCTCGTAGGCCAGTACACGTTCATAGGGAACATGCCAGTCGATGCGTGCGGCCTCCCGGCCCCAGAAGGTCTCAGGGGCCTCAATGGAGGCGCGGTGAAAGGCAGCATAGGCAGTATCGTTCATGAAGTCTCCTCCGGCGGCCCTGACGGGCTCTTGCATGACCAAGCATCTGCTTGTCGGACAAAGTTAGAGAGGGTTGAAGATGGGGTCAACCATGCAGGCCCACCGGATGGCGCCCAGTGCCGCGCACGTTGCAAAAAAGCTGTCGCAACAAATGCTTGGCACCGGTCGTGGGTGGCCCGCTCCGGCATCGGCTGGCGCGATACGCTGGCCGGCGGCGCGCCTATTGCGTTAACCTCGTGCGACCGATTCAGCCGTTTTGCACAGGATGCAGCCATGAACGTGAAGGAATATATGGAGCGGGTGGGCCGCCAGGCACGCAAGGCCAGCCGCGTGCTGGCCCGGGCCGACACCCGCAGCAAGAATGCCGCCCTGCAGGCCATGGCAGATGCCATCGAGCGCGACAGCGATGCCCTGATCGCGGCCAACATGGAAGACCTCAACGCCGCCCGCAAGGCAGGGTTGGCCGAAGCATTGATCGACCGGCTGACGCTGACCGGAAAGACCGTGCGCGGCATGGCCGACGGGCTACGCCAGATCGCGGCCCTGCCGGACCCGGTGGGCGAGATGGACGGATTCAGCTACCGCCCCTCGGGCATCCAGCTGGGCAAGATGCGGGTACCGCTGGGCGTGGTCGGTATCATCTACGAGGCGCGCCCCAACGTGACCGCGGATGCGGCCGGCTTGTGCCTGAAGTCGGGCAACGCCACCATCCTGCGTGGCGGGTCCGAGGCCTTCCACAGCAATCAGGCGATCGCCCGCTGCGTGCAGGAAGGGCTGCGCGCGGCAGGCTTGCCGGCCGAAGCCGTCCAAGTGGTGGAAACCACCGACCGGGCGGCCGTGGGCGAGCTGATCACCCTGACCGAACATGTGGACGTGGTGGTGCCGCGCGGCGGCAAGGGCCTGATCGAGCGCATCAGCCGCGAGGCGCGCGTGCCGGTGATCAAGCATCTGGACGGCAACTGCCATGTCTACATCGACGACACTGCCAACCCGGACAAGGCCTTCGATATCGCCCTCAACGCCAAGACCCACCGCTACGGCACCTGCAACACCATGGAGACTCTGCTGGTGCATGCTGCTTTTGCCGAGTTCATCCTGCCGCGCCTGGCCGAAGCCTACTGGGAAAAAGGAGTGGAACTGCGGGGGTGCGAACGCACCCGGGCCATCCTGGGGGACCGGGTGGTGCCGGCCACCGAGGACGACTGGGCCACCGAGTATCTGGCGCCCATCCTGGCCATCCGCGTGGTGAAGGACCTGGACGAAGCCATCGAGCACATCAATCAGTTCGGCAGCCACCACACCGACGCCATCGTCAGCGAGGACTACGGCCGCACGCGGCGCTTCCTGCGCGAGGTGGACTCGGCCAGCGTAATGGTCAACGCCAGCACCCGCTTCGCCGACGGCTTCGAGTATGGCCTGGGAGCCGAGATCGGCATCTCCACCGACAAGATCCATGCCCGTGGCCCGGTAGGACTCGAGGGTCTCACCAGCCAGAAGTGGATCGTGCTGGGCGATGGGCAGATCCGCAGCTGAGCTGCTCCACCCGCTTGGCGGCAACAAAAAACCGGCGCACGCGCCGGTTTTTCTTTAAGGACGGGGCTCAGCCAGCCAACCGAGCCCGGTGGCGGGCAATCTGCGCACGCACTTGGCTGGGCGCGGTGCCTCCCACATGGTCACGCTGGGCCAGGCTGCCTTCCGGTGTCAGCACGGCATACACCTCCTCGTCGATCAGCGGACTGAACTGACGCAGGGTCTCCAGTTCCAGATCGGCCAGATCCACGCCCTGGCTTTCGGCATGACGTACTGCCAGCGCCACCACTTCGTGGCTGTCGCGGAAGGGCACACCCTTTTTCACCAGGTAGTCGGCCAGGTCGGTGGCGGTGGCGAAACCCTGCAGCACCGCGGCACGCATCGCTTCGGGCTTTACCGTCACACCGCGCATCATGTCGGCGTAGATCCGCAGGGTGTCGATCAGTGTGTCGGCGGTATCGAACAGCGGCTCTTTGTCTTCCTGATTGTCCTTGTTGTAGGCCAGCGGCTGTGCCTTCATCAGGGTGACCAGCGCGATCAGGTGCCCCACCACACGGCCGGATTTGCCACGTACCAGCTCCGGCACGTCCGGGTTTTTCTTCTGCGGCATGATCGAGCTGCCGGTGCAGAAGCGGTCGGCGATGTCGATGAAGCCGACACGCGGGCTCATCCACAGGATCAGCTCTTCGGACAGCCGGCTCAAATGCACCATCACCAGGCTGGCGGCGGCGGTGAATTCGATGGCGAAGTCCCGGTCGGACACTGCGTCCAGCGAGTTGTGGCAAACGTCGTCAAAGCCCAGCAGCTGCGCGGTGTGGAAGCGGTCGATGGGGAAGGTGGTGCCTGCCAGCGCGGCGGCGCCCAGCGGCAGGCGATTCACGCGCTTGCGACAGTCGGTCATGCGCTCGGCGTCGCGGCCCAGCATTTCCACGTAGGCCAGCATGTGGTGGCCGAAGGTGACCGGCTGTGCCACCTGCAGGTGGGTGAAGCCTGGCATCACGGTGTCAGCGTGCTGCTCGGCCAGGTCCAGCAGGCTGGTTTGCAGCTCGGCAATCAGCGTCACGATGGCGTCGATCTGCGCGCGCAACCACAGGCGGATGTCGGTGGCCACCTGGTCGTTACGGCTGCGGCCGGTGTGCAGGCGCTTGCCGGCGTCGCCGATCTTGTCGGTGAGGCGGCGCTCGACGTTCATGTGCACGTCTTCCAGGTCCACGCTCCATTCGAAGCGCCCAGACCGGATATCCTCCAGCACCTCTGCCATGCCTCGGCGGATGGCCGCCACATCGTCGTCGGAGAGCACGCCCGCCTTGTTGAGCATGGTGGCGTGGGCCAGCGAGCCCTCGATGTCGAACTCGGCCAGTCGTTTGTCGAAGTCGACTGAGGCGGTATATTTCTTGACGAGCTCCGAAACCGGCTCGGAAAAGCGGCCGGACCAGGCATGTTGGTCTTGCATGGCGAGTGTTCCTGCTTGAAGCGTTGGGGAAGTCCCAACTATGCCACCGCACGTTGCGGGCGGCCAGTAGGGGTTTGCCTGCGCGGGGCACGCCGGCCGGCGGCAGTCTTGGTATGATGCCGTTCGTATAGTGCCCGGGCGTCCTGCCGATGAAACCTGCCCTGCTGCCCCCTGCCCCCGACCTGCGCAACCTGGGGGTGATGATGAAGATCCTGCTTGCCGTGGCGGCACTGGTGCTGGCCTCGCTGCTGGTGAGGACGGACGGGGCCGGCACCGTGGATACCCTGGCCGAAACGGCGGCCTGGAGCATCCCTGCCGCCTTCGCCACCTTGGCACTGGGGGCCGCCCTGCAGCCGTGGTGGAGCCGCGCCCGCTGGCCATCGGCCACGCTGGCCGCATTGGCGGCCGCGAGCACCGGCCTGCTTGCACCGCTGTTGCAGCACAATGCCGGCACCGCGCTCCGGCACACGCTGCTGGCGGCGGCCGTGTCCGGTCTGATCGCCCATTACTTTTCCCTGCGGGCGCGGGTGCTGTCACCAGTGCTGGCTGAGGCGCGGCTGACCGCTCTCAATGCCCGCATCCGCCCGCACTTCCTGTTCAACAGCCTCAATGCTGCCATCGCCCTGATGCGCAGCCAGCCCGAAGAGGCCGAACGGGTGCTGGAGAACCTGGCCCACCTCTTCCGCGCGCATCTGGCCGAGCCCCGGCGCTGGTCCACCTTGGCCGAAGAACGGGCGCTGGCACGGATGTATCTGGACATCGAACAGGCACGCCTGGGGGAGCGGCTGCAGGTGCAATGGCAGGACACTGCCCCGGAAGCGGCCCGGCTGCCCCCCCTGCTGCTGCAGCCCCTGGTGGAAAATGCGGTCCATCATGGCGTCGAACCCACACCGCATCCGGGGCCGCTGACCATCGCGTTGGGGACGTTGAAGGGACAGCTGCGGCTGGAAGTGCGCAATCCCCTGCCCCCACCCGGCACCCCACCACGGCCGGGGCTGGGCATCGCGCTGGACAACCTGCGGGAACGGCTGGCGCTGCTCTATGATGCCGAAGCCCGTCTGACGATCGAAGAGCGTGCGGACGAACGCATCACCTGCATCACCCTGCCGCTGGACACAGGCCCGGATGCGTCTGGCGCCACGCCGGCCCGGCCACCAAAGTGAACCCACGGCTTCCGGGAGACCCATCATGACCACGACCGAATACACTGCGCTGATCCTTGCCGGCGGCGAGGGGCGGCGCATGGGCGGCGTCGACAAGGGCTGGGTAATGCTGGAGGGCCGGCCGCTGGTGCAGCATGTGCTGGCGGCCCTGTCCACACAGTCGCACCCCCCGTCCGGCATCCTGATTTCGGCCAACCGCACGCTGGAGGCATACCGGGCCTTGGGCCATCCGGTACTGTGTGACGCAGGACGTGATGCGATCGGCCCGCTGGCCGGGCTGGAGCGGGGCTTGGCCGAGGCGGCGGGTCGGCCTCTGCTGATGGTACCTTGCGATGCGGTCAGCCTTCCGCCGGACTTGGCCACCCGGTTGCTCGCGCCGCTGTCCGAAGGCTGGGATGTGGCCAGCGCCGAGGACACCCAGGGCTGGCAACCTGCCTTCCTCGCCGTGCGCCCTGGGCTGCACGCCAGCCTGGTCCGCTATCTTGAAAACGGCGGCCGTTCGATCCGTGGGTGGCTGGAGGGCCTGCGCCATTGCCGTGTGGCGGTCAGCCCGCCACTACCCAACCTCAACACCCCGGAGGCCTTGGCCGCCCATGAGCGCGCCCGTCAGGCTTCCGACCAATCACCTTGAACCGGCAGATACACCTAGGAGCAACACGATGGGAATGGATGTCATCGATTACGAAATCTTCGGCGACGACATGCAGTATGTGGAAGTCGAACTCGACCCGGGCGAAGCAGCCGTGGGCGAGGCCGGCGCGATGTACTACATGGAAGACGGCATCAGCATGGATACGGTCTTCGGGGATGGGTCGAACAGCGGCGGCGGGCTGATGGGTAAGTTGCTGGGCGCCGGCAAGCGGCTGGTGACCGGCGAGTCGCTGTTCACCACGGTCTTCGTCAACCAGGCGCGCGGCAAGCGGCGCGTAGCCTTTGCAGCCTCCTATCCTGGCAAGATCGTGCCGGTGCACCTTCTGGAACTGGGAGGCACCCTGTACGCGCAGAAGGACAGCTTTCTGGCGGCCGCCAAGGGCGTCAGCCTCGGCATCGCCTTCCAACGCAAGATCGGCACCGGCCTGTTCGGCGGTGAGGGCTTTATCATGCAAAAGCTGGAAGGGGACGGCTACGCCTTCCTGCATGCGGGCGGCACGCTCACCAGCCGGCAGCTGGCGCCCGGCGAAGTGCTGCGGGTGGACACCGGCTGCGTCGTGGCTTACCAGCCGACGGTGGACTTCGACATCGAATACGTGGGCAAGCTCAAGAGCGCGCTCTTCGGCGGAGAGGGCTTGTTCTTCGCCAAACTGACCGGACCGGGCCATGTATGGCTGCAGTCGCTGCCGCTCTCCCGGCTGGCCGACCGCATCGTGGCCGCCAGCCCGCGCGCAGGGGGCGGTTCGAGCGAACAGGGCTCGGTGCTCGGCTCGCTGGGCAACCTGCTCGACGGACGGGACTGAGCCGTGCCCGAATGCACAACGCCCGGTCTGGCCGGGCGTTGTGTCAGGAGCGGGGTAACTCGCTTCAGGCGGCACCGCTGCGCGCGCGTCGCGCCTTCACCGCTTCGGCCAAGGTAGCCAGGGCATCGAGTGTGGCATCCCAGCCGATGCAGGCGTCGGTGATGCTCTGGCCGTAGGCCAGTGCCGCACCGGGCTTCAGATCCTGCCGGCCCTCGACCAGGTGGCTCTCGATCATCACGCCGAAAATGGAAGTATCGCCCCCCGCGATCTGGCCGGCCACGTCGGTGGTAACCTCCATCTGGCGTCGGTAGTCTTTGCGGCTGTTGGCGTGACTGAAATCCACCATCACCTTGGGCGCCAGCCCCACCGAGGTCAGCTCGGCAGCAGCAGCCTTCACGTGTTCGGCCGAGTAGTTGGGCTCCTTGCCGCCGCGCAGGATGACGTGACAGTCCGGGTTGCCGCCCGTGGCCACGATCGCCGAATGTCCGGTCTTGGTCACCGACAGGAAGTGGTGGGGCTGGCTGGCTGCGCGGATCGCGTCCACGGCAATCTTCAGGTTGCCATCCGTACCGTTCTTGAACCCGACCGGGCAGGACAGGCCCGAGGCCAACTCGCGATGCACCTGGCTTTCGGTAGTGCGCGCGCCGATTGCGCCCCACGAGATCAGGTCGGCAAAGTACTGCGGCGTGATCATGTCCAGAAATTCGGTGGCTGCCGGCACGCCCAGCGTATTGAGCGACAGCAGCAGGCGCCGCGCCATACGCAGCCCGGCATTGATGTCGTAGCTCTCGTTCAGGTGCGGATCGTTGATCAGGCCCTTCCAGCCGACCGTAGTGCGCGGCTTCTCAAAGTACACACGCATCACCACCACCAGTTCGCCGGCATGGCGCTGCCGTTCGGCCAGCAGGCGCCGCGCATACTCTTCCGCCGCCGCCGGATCGTGAATCGAACAGGGGCCCACCACCACCAGCAGGCGGTCGTCTTCCCCATGCAACAGGGCCGAGATGTCGCGGCGGGTGCTGTAGATCAGTTCGGAGGCGGCCTCGTTGATCGGCAGTTCGTAGAGGTGGGCAATCGGGGGCAAGAGTTCTTTGATTTCCCGGATGCGTACGTCGTCGGTCTGGCGCTGCATGGCGAATCGTCCTGTCGTTTTCGGTTTTGGCGTCCGGTCTAGACTAACCGCATTGAAGCGCATGCGACAAGCCCTGCTGTGGCGCAGCAAAAACGCCCTCGCAGGAGGGCGTTGGCAGGGTCAGGGTTGGCCGAAGCACTCAGACGCGGAACTGCGACACCGCCTCCTGCAAGCGCCCCGCCAGTTCGGTCTGCCGCTTGGCGGCCGCGAGGGCGCCGTCCACCGTGGAGGCGTTCTCCTCGGCCATGTTGGCGATCTGCTCGACGTTGGCGGCGATCACCGTGCTGGCTTCCGACTGCTCACGCAGGGCGACGGTGATGTCGTTCACCATGCGCACCACCTCCAGTGCACTCTGCTGGATGGAGTCCACCGCGCGCTGCGCCTTGTGGGCCTGCTCCACGTCCTCGTTCACCAACGCCACTTCGCTGCCCATGCGCTCCACCACCGAGCGGGTGAGCGTCTGGATCTGGGTGATCATGCCAGCAATGTCAGCCGTGGAAGCGGCGGTGCGCTCGGCCAGCTTGCGCACCTCGTCGGCCACCACCGCGAAGCCCCGGCCCTGCTCGCCGGCCCGTGCAGCCTCAATGGCGGCATTGAGCGCCAGCAGGTTGGTCTGGTCTGCGATGTCGCGGATCACCCCCACCACCGAGGAGATGCGCTGCGACTGCGCGCTGAGCGTCTCGATCTCGCCTGCGGCACCCTTTACCGCCTCGGCCACCCGCAGAATGCCGCTAACCGCATGGCCGATCACCTCGCCGCTCTCACGCGACAGCTCGCCGGAGTGTTGCGACACCTGCTGCGCCTGGGTGGCATTGTCCGACACATGGGTGATGCTGACGGTGACTTCCTCCACCGAGGCCGCCATCGACGAGGCCGCCCGCGATTGGGTGTCGCTGGCACGCACGATGTCCTCTGCGGTGCGGGTAATCTCATGCGAGGCTTGGCTGATCTCGCCTGCGGACTGCTGGATGGCATGCACCATCGACGACAGGCGCTGCTGCATGGTGGCGAACGCCCCCAGCACCGCGCCGATCTCGTCATCCTGCCCCCGCTCCACCTGCACGCGCAGGTTGCCTGCGGCCACTTCTTCGGCCAACTGCACGGTATAGTGCAGCCGCGCCGCGATCTTGCGTCCCAGCAGGGTGGCGATCACCAGGCCCAGGACCGCAGCCAGCAGGCCGCCCCCCAGAAGTACCATTTGCGTACGCTGCTGCTGGGCATCGGCCGCGGCCTGGCGCGCCTCCAGCAGACGCTGCTCTTCTGAAACGATCTTCGCGAACAGGGCGCGCATGCCGTCCACCTTGGCCTTGCCATGTCCCTGGTTGATGATTTCCTGCAGTGCCGGCAGCGTCACCGCTTCGGCTGGCAGTGCACGCCGGGCGGCGATCGACTGCTTGATGGAGTTTTCAAGCCAGTCGCGGTAGGCATTGTCCACCTGTTGCAGGTAGCCCTGCACTGTAGGGTTGTCTGCGGTCAGCGTACGGGCGCGGTCGGAAAAGAGCTGGAAGTTCTTTTGACCGTTCTCGAAGGGCTCCAGATAGGTATCCTGCCCTTGCAGCAGGAAGCCGCGCTGGCCGGTCTCGATGTTGACGATGGCTTCCAGCATGCCATCGATGGTGGTGATTACCTGGTAGGAATGGATGTTCTGCCCGTTGGCGGCGTTCTGCTCGCGCAGGGCGGTCCAGCTGGACATCACCATGGCCGCCACCACCAGTAGCACCAGGACAAAGCCCAGATACAGCCGTGCAACGATCGATAGCCCTGTTCTCATTATGTCTCCCTCTTGCCCACGTATTCATGCGAAGTGAAGACGCTATATTACTCGGACAAAAGGGGGAAGAGCCGCCGGCAACCTGAATGTTTTCTCCAAAAGCGAACGCCCCGCAAGCGGGGCGTCCTCAGGTGTGGGAAGCGGATGCGGATCAGTCTGCGTACTGGCGCTTCATCCGTTCCCGGCGCTCCTGCGCTTCCACCGACAGGGTGGCCGTCGGGCGGGCGAGAAGACGCTTAAGGCCGATCGGCTCGCCAGTGTCCTCGCAGTAGCCGTAGCTGCCGTCCTCGATCTGGCGCAGGGAGGCCTGAATCTTCTGCAAAAGCTTGCGCTCACGGTCGCGCGTACGCAGTTCCAGTGCGTATTCTTCTTCAAGGGTGGCACGGTCGGCCGGGTCCGGGGTCGCCTCCTGCTCCTGCAGGTGGTTGGCGGTGGCGTCGGCATTACTCAGCAACTCTTGCTGCATTTGCAACAACCGTTCCTTGAAGAATTCAAGGTGGTCGGCGCTCATGTAGTCGTCGCCTTCCCAGTTGATGATGTCTTGTTCGGTCAGCTTGGCCATGGGGTGCTTCCAGCATAGAGTTGGCAACAGGCGGAGAAGATTACCGACGGCCCCGCCTTTACGCAACTGTATTGCGCAGGGCCCGTAAATCCTTGCCGTTCGGGTTGCAAAAAACCTGTAACGAACGATAGCAAGCCCGATGCCCATCCGCAAAAAAGGGCGGCCAGAAGCCGCCCCGTCTCACTGCCATCCGGTGCTTACTTCAGCGACAGGACCCACTTCACCAAGGTGTGCAGGTCGGCATCGCTCACTTGCGGGTTCGGCGGCATCGGGATGGCACCCCAGTTGCCCGAACCACCGGCTTTCACCTTGGCCACCAGCTTGGCTTCGGCGCCCTTGTCACCCGCATATTTCTTGGCAACATCCTTGTAGGCCGGGCCGACCAGTTTCTTGTCCACGGCGTGACAGGTCGTACAGTTGTACTTCTGTGCCAGTTGCAGGTTGGCCATGGCCGGGGCGGTGGCCAGGCCCAGCAGCAGTGCGGCGAGCAGGGTTTTTTTCATCAGGTTTCTCCTAGTGGCAAAATTTGTCTGCCCGGTCAGGCAGGCAAAACCGTGAAACATAAACACCTTTGTTACAGCGACACCTTGAGTTGGGTCAAGAAAGTCGCTTCCAGCATCCGCACAGGCAGCATCAGGATCACCTGCACGATCAGGAACAGCACCAGCGGCGCCAGATCCACCTGCCCCACCTGGAAGCGGCGGAACGGGCGCAGGAAGGGCCGGGTCAGCACGTCGAGGATGGGCGCCAGCGGATTGTACGGGTTCACCCAGCTCATCACCGCCTGTACGATGACGGCGCCCAGCAGCAGATAGAGCGATTGGCGGAAGACATCCAATACCGCCAGCAATGCCAGTGCCAGCCAGGTTTCCACCGCCACGAAGTTGTAAGGCAGCGGGTTGAGCGCCAAGAGGAGCGCATCGGCCACCAGCGAAACCAGCCAGGCCAGCGTCAACGTAGCCATGTCGTAGCCGCGCGCGGCGGGCACCAGGCGGCGCATCGGTATCACGGCAAAGTTGGTGACCGCGATCACGAACTGGCACAGCGGGTGTTTGAACGGGGCCCGGGCCACTTGCAGGTAGAACCGTAGCAGAAGCGTCAGCACGAACAGGTCGGCCAGCGTCTTAACGAGGAACCCCAGGGTTTCGGCAAACATGTTGATTCCTTCGGTCAGTCGCGGCTCAGGGTTTCACCCATTTCCATCGAGCGGTCCCGGCAGTCCATCGCACCGGCCACAATGGCTTCCCGAACGCCCTCGGCATCGAAGCGGGCAATGGCGCGTTCGGTGGTACCCCCCTTGGAGGTGACGTTGGCGCGCAGGGTGCCTACCTCGGTGTCGGTGGCGGCAGCCAAGGCCACCGCGCCTTCGAAGGTGCCCACCACCAGCTTGCGTGCGGTCATGGGGTCGAACCCGGCCTGCTTCGCAGCCGCGATCATCGCTTCCATGAAATAGAAGACATAGGCCGGGCCGCTGCCGGAAACGCAGGTGATGTCGTCGATGCCACCCTCTTCGGCCAAGGCCACCACCTCGCCTACGGCCCGCATCACGTCAGCGGCGGACGCGGCGTCAGCCACCGACACCCCGGGCGGGGCATATACACCGGAGATACCCTTGCCTACCATGGCCGGTGTGTTGGGCATCACCCGGACGATACGCTCGCTGCCCAGCCAGCGGGACAGCGCCGCCACCCGAACGCCGGCCGCAATCGACACCGTCAGCGCTCCCTGCAGACGGGGCGCCAGTTCCACGCACACCTCTTTGAGCTGCTGCGGCTTGACCGCCAGAACCACCACCTCGTCCGGGCCGAAGGCCTCGGGCTGGGCCGTTGACGCCTCCACGCCGTACTCGCTGCGCAGCTGGGCGCAGCGGGCTTCGGTACGCTCGATGACGCGGATCTGGTGTCCGCCCTCGCGGACCAGCCCGCCAATGATGGCGGCGGCCATGTTGCCTCCGCCGATGAACGTAATCTGCATTGCCTCTCCTTTTGGTGCCGCACGCCGGGCGCACGGCAAAAACTTATTGCCCCGGATAATGCCGGGCCCCGAAGATGGCACTGCCCACCCGCACCAGCGTAGCCCCCTCGGCCACGGCCAGCGTCATGTCGGCCGACATGCCCATCGATAGGGTGTCCACCGCCAGCCCGGCTGCACGCAGGGTGCAGGCCAAGGCAGAGAGTATGGCGAACTGACTGGCCAGCCGGGCCTCGTCTTCGGTGGGTTCGGGGATGCACATCAGGCCGCGCAACTCAAGCCGGGGCAACGGAGCTACCCCCCGGGCCAGCGCCAGCACTTCATCCGGCACACAGCCGCTCTTGCTGGCCTCGCCGGACACGTTCACCTGCAGGCATACCTGCAGGGGGGGCAGATGCTCGGGACGCTGGTCGGACAGGCGCTGGGCGATCTTGAGGCGGTCGATACTGTGTACCCAGTGGGCACGTTCGGCCACCGGCCGGGTCTTGTTCGATTGCAGCGGACCGATAAAGTGCCACTCGATGTCCAGATCGGCCAAGGCGGCCGTCTTGTCCACCAGCTCCTGCACATAGTTCTCGCCGAAAGCGCGCTGTCCGGCAGCATAGGCGGCACGCAGCGCTTCGGGCGGAAAGGTCTTGCTGACGGCCACCAGGCCGACGCTGCCGGCCGGCCGGCCCGCGGCGGCTTCGGCCTTGCGCAGGGCTTGGCGCACCGCATCAAGCTGCTGGGCGATCTGGGTCATGGATGTCTTTCGCTAAGGCATGCGCAGCACGCATTTTTCGGGGGAGGCCGTATCATCGCGGCGCCCGGACCCGTACAATCTTCACGGCCCATGCCGTACGAGCCGGCACGGCCATGCAACGGGAGATTATAGATGGAAATTTCCGAGCTCTTGGCTTTCACGGTCAAGAACAAGGCCTCCGACCTGCACCTGTCGGCCGGCCTGCCGCCGATGATCCGCGTGCACGGGGACGTGCGGCGCATCAACCTGCCGCCCCTGGCCCACCATGACGTGCACGACATGGTGTACGACATCATGAACGACTACCAGCGCAAGATCTTCGAGGACACGCTCGAATGCGACTTCTCGTTCGAACTGCCCGGCATTGCGCGCTTCCGGGTCAACGCCTTCATGCAGAACCGTGGCATGGGTGCGGTGTTCCGGGTGATTCCGTCCAAGGTGCTGACACTGGAGCAACTGGGCGCGCCCAAAATCTTCGAGGATATCGCCAAGTTTCCCCGTGGCCTGGTCTTGGTGACGGGTCCGACGGGCTCGGGCAAGTCCACCACGCTGGCAGCGATGATCGACTACATCAACGACAACCAGTACGCGCACATCCTGACGGTGGAAGACCCGATCGAATTCGTCCACGAGAGCAAGAAGTGCCTGATTAACCAGCGCGAGCTCGGCCTGCAGACACACAGCTTCGCCAATGCGCTGCGTTCGGCGCTGCGTGAAGACCCGGACGTGATCCTGATCGGCGAAATGCGCGATCTGGAAACGATCCGCCTGGCGATGACCGCGGCGGAAACCGGCCACCTCGTCTTCGGCACGCTGCACACCAGCACGTCCGCCAAAACGATCGACCGGATCGTCGACGTGTTCCCTGCAGGCGAGAAGGAAATGGTGCGCTCGATGCTGTCCGAGTCGATCCGGGCGGTGATCTCCCAGACGCTTCTCAAGACCAAGGACGGCAGTGGCCGGGTGGCAGCGCACGAGATCATGCTCGGCACACCGGCGGTGCGCAACCTGATCCGCGAGAACAAGATTGCCCAGATCAACAGCATGATCCAGACCGGCCAGCAACATGGCATGCAGACGCTGGACCAGTGTCTGCAGGAGCTGGTGCGCCGCAATGTGGTCTCGCCTATCGAAGCCCGGCAGAAGGCCAGCAGCAAGGACGCTTTCTAAGATCCCCACCCCGAACCGGCAGGCCCGGCCTGCCGCCTGAAGGAGCCCCGCCATGGAGAAGGACCAGGCGTCAAAGTTCATCCACGACCTGCTCAAGCATGCCATCGCCAAGAGTGCGTCGGACATCTTCATCTCGGCCGACTTCCCGCCGGCGATGAAGATCGACGGCAAGATCACTCCGGTGGCTCCGCAGGCGCTGACGTCCCAGCACACCAAGGAACTGGTACGCTCGGTGATGAACGATCGCCAGACCGAGGAGTTCGAGTCCCACAACGAAGCCAACTTCGCGATCAGCCCGCCGGGCATCGGCCGCTTCCGTGTCAGCGCTTTCATGCAACAGGGTGCGGCGGGGATGGTGCTGCGCCGGATCAATACCGAAATCCCCACTATCGACGGACTGGGCCTGCCCGAGGTGCTGAAAGACATCGCCATGATCAAGCGCGGTCTGGTGATCTTCGTGGGCGGGACCGGTTCGGGCAAGTCCACCTCGCTGGCTTCGCTGGTGGACTGGCGCAACAGCCACGCGCAGGACCATATCATCACCATTGAGGACCCGATCGAGTACGTACACCCGCACAAGAAGTGCATCGTCACGCAGCGTGAGGTGGGAGTAGATACCGACGACTGGGATGTAGCACTCAAGAACACCCTGCGGCAGGCGCCGGATGTGATCCTGATGGGCGAGATCCGCGATCGGGAAACGATGGGCTACGCCCTACAGTTTGCCGAGACCGGCCATCTGTGCCTGGCCACGCTGCATGCCAACAACGCCAACCAAGCGCTGGACCGCATCCTTAACTTCTTCCCTGAGGAGCGGCACCAGCAGGTGCTGATGGATCTGTCGCTCAACATGCGCTCGATCATTTCGCAGCGTCTCATTCCGCGCAAGGGTGAGCGCGGCCGGGTGGCGGCGGTGGAGATTCTGCTCAACAGCCCGCTGGTGGCTGACATGATCTTCAAGGGCGAGGTGGCTTCGCTCAAGGACGTGATGGCCCGTTCTCGCGAGGGCGGCATGCAAACCTTCGACCAAGCGCTCTTCGACCTCTATGAGAACGGTCTGATCAGCTACGAGGACGCGCTGCGCAATGCGGACTCGGTAAACGATCTCCGGCTCAAGATCAAGCTCTACAGTGAGAGTGGCAAGGGGGCCGGTGCGCTGGACAGCATCGACCATCTGGACATCCTGTAGGCAGACCCATGCGTCTTTTCTTCGCCGTCTTGCCCGATGCTGCCCTGCGAAAAGCCCTCACCCGGTGGGTGCAGCCGGCTTTGCTGCAGGACGCGGGCGGACGCGGCAGCGCTTCGGCCAACCTGCACCTGACCCTGGCCTTTCTCGGGGAAATCGCGGCGACGCGGCTGCCGGTACTGCAGACGCTGGCGCAACGGGTGGCGGAAGCCGCCACTGCGCACGACTGGCTGCTCGATCACACCTCGGTGTGGAAAAACGGCATCGGCCTGGTAGCCGGCCCCTGCCCCACAGCGCTGGCAAGGTTGGCCGAAGGGTTGAAACAGGCACTTTCGGACGCCGGCTTTGCCATCGAAGCGCGCCGCTATAGACCGCACATCACCCTGCTGCGGCAAGGCCGTCCACAGCCGTACCAGGCCCTGGAGTCCCGGCTATGCCTGAGGGTGGATCACCTGGCGCTGGTGGTGTCGGAAAACGGCCCGCAAGGCGTGCGCTACCGAACGCTCTTCCAAGTGGCCTTCCCACCCGGCCCCGCAGCGTAGTCCATGAAAAACGCCGCCCCGAGAGGCGGCGTTTCACGTGGAACCCTGTCCAGGCAGGTTCTGCGTGGCGGTCAATGCTGCAGGATCTTGGACAGGAACTGCTGGGCACGCTCAGAGCGCGGGCTGCCAAAGAAGGATTCCTTGTCGCAGTCCTCTACGATGTGGCCCTTGTCCATAAAGATGACGCGATGCGCCACACGGCGTGCAAAGCCCATCTCGTGCGTCACGCACATCATCGTCATGCCTTCCTGTGCCAGTTCGGTCATCACGTCCAGCACCTCGTTGATCATCTCCGGGTCGAGCGCCGAGGTCGGTTCGTCGAACAGCATGGCCACCGGGTCCATGGCCAGGGCACGGGCGATTGCCACACGCTGCTGCTGCCCGCCGGAAAGCTGACCGGGGTGCTTGTGGGCATGCGCCTTCAGACCGACGCGGTCCAGATACATCAGGCCCTTCTCCATGGCTTCCTCCTTGGAGCGGCCAAGCACCTTGGTCTGGGCAATCGTCAGATTGTCGGTGATGGTCAGGTGCGGAAAAAGCTCGAAGTGCTGGAAAACCATGCCCACGCGCGCGCGCAACTTGGGCAGGTTGGTCTTGGGGGCGCCCACCGAGATGCCGTCGACGATGATCTCGCCTTTCTGGAAAGGCTCGAGCGCGTTGACGCACTTGATCAACGTGGACTTGCCCGAACCCGACGGGCCGCACACCACCACCACTTCACCCTTGGCCACCTGCGTGCTGCAATCGGTCAGCACCTGAAAGTCGCCATACCACTTGTTGACGTTCTGGATCGAAATCATTGCGCTCATACCACCAACCTCTTCTGCAGGCGCTTCACGATGTACGAAGCGCAGTAACTGATCACGAAATAAACGGCCCCGGCAAAAATCAGGAACTCATGCGGCTGGCCGAGGATGTCCCCGCGCGAGCGGGCGCTATTGAGAAAATCCATCAGGCCGACGGCGTACACCAGCGAGGTGTCCTGGAACAGGATGATGCTCTGCTGCAGGAGCAGGGGCAGCATCTTGCGGAAGGCCTGTGGCAGGATGACCAGACGCATGGCCTGACCGTAAGTCATGCCCAGCGCGTAGGCGGCATTGACTTGGCCGCGCGAGATCGCCTGAATGCCGGCACGCACGATCTCGGCATAGTAGGCCGCCTCGAACATCATGAAGGCTACCAGGCACGAAGCGAACGCGCCCACCGGAACAAAATCACCGGTGATCCAGTTGAGCAGCATCGGCACCGCCAAGTAGAACCAGATGATGACCAGCAGCAGCGGGATGGAGCGGAAGTAGTTGACGTATGCCTTGGCCAGGCCCGAGAGGAAGGCGTTGCTCGACAGACGGCCCAGGGCGATGAAGGTGCCCAGTACCACGCCGCCTAGGACGGCCATCACCAGTAGCTTGAGGGTGACGACCATGCCCTCCATCAGGGCAGGCAAGGCCGGAACGATCTGACTGAAGTCCATCACTTGCCTCCTACCATCAGGCCGGGCACCCGTACACGGCGCTCAACCCAGCCCATGAACACCATCAGGCTCATGTTGAGCACGAAATAGATCAGCGTCGCCAAGGTGAAGGCCTCGAAGATGTTGGCCGAAAACTCTGCCGTCTGGCGGGTCTGGGCCAAGAGTTCCATCAGGCCAATCAGCGAGGCTACCGACGAGTTCTTGAAGACGTTGAGGAACTCGCTGGTCAGCGGAGGGATGATGATGCGGAAAGCTTGCGGCAGCAGCACGTGACGATACACCTGCACCAGGTTGAAACCGACCGCCAGGCCGGCATACGCCTGGCCACGCGGCAGCGCCTGAATGCCGGTGCGCACCTGCTCGCAGACGCGGGCAGCGGTAAAGAGCCCCAGGCATACCACCACCGACACATAGGCGGACGTGGCCGGGCTCAGGTCCTGCTTGAACCAGGTCTGCAGCCCTTCAGGCAGGTAGTCGGGTACCAGGAAGTACCAGATGAACAGCTGCACCAGCAGCGGTACGTTACGGAACAGCTCGACGTAGGCGGTGGCAATGCCAGCGACCAGACGGTTGGGCACCGTCCGCATCACGCCCAGCACCGCACCCAGGATGAGTGCGATGATCCATGCTACCAGGGCGACGGCAATCGTCCATCCCAGACCGGAAACGAACCAGTCCAGGTAGATCTCCTGCCCCACTCCGGTGGACTTGAAGAAAACACCCCAGTCCCAGTTGTAATTCATTCCTCTCTCCACATGAAAGGGGGCGAGTGCCGCCCCCTTCTGACCCGCTCACTCGCCGTTCAGCGCCCGGCCGGCTGATCGTTCGGCTTCCGGATGAGCGCCCGCCATTCAGGCGACATCGGGAAATTCATGTTAAGCCCTTTGGGCGGAATCGGCTGCATGAACCACTTCTGGTAGATGCGTTCTATTTCACCCGAGGCATACACGGCCTTCAGCGCCTTGTCGACCACGGCCTTGAAGGCCGTGTCGCCCTTGCGCACCATGCAACCGTAAACCTCACGCGACTGTGGAGTGCCCGTGACGATCCAGTCTGTCGGTACCCGCGCCTTGGCGCGTTCACCGTACAGCATGGCATCGTCCGACATGAAGGCGGCCACCCGTTGGGTCTCCAGCATCAGGAAGGCTTCACCGTTGTCCTTGGCGGACACGATGTTGAGCCCCATGTTGGCGTCGGCATTCATCTTGCGCAGGATGCGCTCGGATGTGGTGCCGGCCGCTACCACAACGTTCTTGCCCTTCAGGTCGGCAAAGTCGCGGATGCCGGAGGCCTTGTGCGTCATCAGGCGGGTGCCGATCGAGAAGATCCCGACCGAAAAGTCCACCTGCTGGGCGCGCTCGGCATTGTTGGTGGTGGCGCCGCACTCCAGGTCGATGGTGCCATTGACCAGAAGCGGAATCCGTGTCTGGCCGGTCACCAGCGCGTAACGGACGGCGATGTTGGGTCGTCCCAGTTCCTTGCGTACGGCCTCGACCACCTTGCCTGCAAGGTCGATCGAATAACCGGCCGGCTTGCTGCCGTCGGCAAGATAGGCAAAGGGGATTGCGGAATCCCGGTGACCGATGACGATCGTTCCGGAGTCGGCAATTTTCTTGAGCGTGCCGGTCGGGGCGGCAGCCCCTGCTGGCGTGGCGATCGCGGCTGCCAGACAGGCAGCCAGACAGAGCTTGGGTGAGCGCATAAGGCATACTCCGTAACAAGGCACAACACAATGCAGGGCGCCGGCTGGCGTCCTGCCGCTTGCTTCGGAATGGCTGGGTTCCCCGCCCTTTTGTCCGTGGTGCGGAACAGGGTTTATTGTGGGAACGCTTCTCCTTGTGCGTCGCTTCCTCTTGGCCACCGGCAAGGGTGGCGGTGCAACAGTCTGATCGAGTTTCGCTCAAAAACCCTCTACCGGCTTTTGACCTGACGCAAAGTCTATGGCCCGGCACGGCCTTAACCGTACCGGGCCAAGTGTCTGGCCGTCCGGCGCCTTACATCTGCTCGGCAGACTTGTCGGTCGGCTTGGCCACCAGCTGCTTGAACTCCTCGGACATCGGGAAGTTCAGGTTCAGCCCCTTGGGCGGAACCGGGCTCATGAACCACTTGTTGTAGATCTTGTTGATCTCGCCGGACTTGTAGACCGCCTTGATGGCATCGTCCACCGCCTTCTTGAACTGGGCATCCCCCTTGCGCACCATGCAGCCGTAGATCTCGAACGATTGCGGCTTGCCAGTCACCACCCAGTTGGCCGGGTTCTTGGCCTTGGCCATTTCACCGTACAGCAGGGCATCGTCCATCATGAAGGCAGCGGCGCGGCCGGACTCCAGCATCAGGAAGGATTCGCCGTGGTCCTTGGCCGAGATGATATTCATGCCCATCTGCTTCTCGGCGTTCATGGCCTTGAGCAGGCGCTCGGAAGTGGTGCCCGCGGTGGTCACCACATTCTTGCCCTTCAGGTCCGGGAAGTCCTTGATGCCCGAGGTCTTGGCGGTGAGCAGGCGCGTGCCGATCTCGAAGATGCCCACGGAGAAATCCACCTGCTTCTGGCGTTCCAGGTTATTGGTGGTGGAACCGCACTCGAGATCGACGGTACCGTTCTGCACCAGCGGGATGCGGGTCTGCGAGGTGACCAGGTTGTACTTCACCTGCAGGTTCGGCATCTTCAGGTCTTTTTTGAGCTTCTCCACCACCTTCAGCTGCAGGTCGTGCGAATAGCCGATCGGCGCCTCGCTGCCAGCCAGGTACGAGAACGGGATCGACGCATCGCGGTGTCCCAGCACGATGGTGCCGGAATCCTTGATCTTCTTGAGGGTGCCGGTCAGTTCCTCGGCCATGGCCGGAGCTGCGATCAGTGCGCCGAGTGTTGCAGCGGCGATCAGTCGAGTGTGAAAACGCATGGGGGTTTCTCCTTGTGGGTCTTGCTGGTTGGCCGGCACTGCACGCACCGGCCGGCTTGCTACGGTATTTCCTGTTATTCGGTATCGGTCCTGCAGGGCCTCAGTTCATCGGGGTCAGCAGCTGGCGCAGGAACTGCTGCGCACGCTCGTGCTGCGGCCGCATGAAGAACTCTTCCGGCGGAGCTTCCTCGAGGATGCGCCCGTGATCGACGAAGACCACACGGTCGGCCACCTCGCGGGCAAAGCCCATCTCGTGCGTGACTACCATCATGGTCATCCCGCTTTCGGCCAGGTCCTTCATCACCTTGAGCACTTCACCGATCATTTCCGGGTCGAGCGCCGAGGTGGGTTCGTCGAACAGCATCACCTGCGGCTGCATCGCCAGACCACGGGCGATAGCCACGCGCTGCTGCTGCCCGCCGGAGAGCTGCGCCGGGAAGGCGTCCTTCTTGTGCGCCAGCCCTACGCGCTCAAGGAGCTCCTCGGCCCGTTTCTCGGCGGCCACCCGCTCCATTTTCTTCACCCGCATCGGCGAGAGGGTGATGTTGTCCAACACCGACAGATGCGGGTACAGGTTGAAATGCTGGAACACGAAGCCGACCTCGGCGCGCAGCGCGTTCAGGTCGGTCTTGGGGTCGGTGACGTTCTTGCCGTCCACCCAGATTTCGCCCTCGTTGATGCTTTCGAGCTGGTTCACGGTACGGATCAGCGTGGACTTGCCCGAACCGGACGGGCCGCAGACCACCACCACCTCGCCCTGCGCTACCTGCAGGTCGATGCCGTTGAGCACGTGCAGGTCCTTGAACCATTTATGCACATTGATGAAACGAATCATGCCGATCTCTCGCAGGTTGGGTCAGCGCGGCGGCTCGTGCGCCGCGTTCGTCTGGTCAATGCCGACCCTAAGGCCGGCCAGAAACGGAGTGTGCAAACATTCGCCACCGGAGGCAAGGCGCAGTGCACCATCAAGCCCCTGATTTACCGTGTTTTTTGCCCAAGTGGTTGGAGAGGCGCACATAGTCCTCCACGGGCAGGTTCTCGGGCCGCAGACCCGGGTCGATGCCCAGCGCGGCAAAGTCGGCCTCGTCGGCCAAGCCCTTGAGGTTGTTGCGCAGCGTCTTGCGCCGCTGGGCGAAGGCGCGGCTGACGGTGTCCTCCAGCCTCGCCTCGTCGTCGGCCACGCCAGCACGGCCCGGCAGCGGGATCATCCGCACCACGGCCGAATCCACCTTGGGCGGCGGCCAGAAGGCATCCGGCGGCACGGCCAGAATCTCCTCCATCTCGAATCGATACTGCAGCATCACCGATAGCCGGCTGTAATCCGCGCTGGAGGGTGCCGCCACCATGCGGTCCACTACTTCCTTCTGGAGCATGAAGTGCATGTCGGTGACACGTTGGCCGAAGCCCGCCAGATGGAAAAGCAGGGGCGTAGAGATGTTATAGGGCAGGTTGCCCACGATCTTGAGCGGACCCGGCCCCACGCTGGCGAAATCGAACGCGAGCGCGTCGCCGGCATGGATGGTGAGCCGCTCGGGCGGGAATTCCGAACGCAGCCGCTCAATGATGTCACGGTCGATTTCCACCACGTGCAAGTGGTCGAGCCGGTCCAGCAGGGGGCGGGTGATGGCGCCGAGGCCCGGGCCGATCTCGATGACGGTGTCGGCGCGCTCGGGACGCACCGCACGCACGATGTCCTCGATCACCCGCGTGTCCTGGAGGAAATTCTGGCCGAACCGTTTGCGGGGAATATGCTGGGTCATATAAAGAAGCAGGGTTTTTGGCGGATTGTAAACCCCGGCAAAGGGTTTTTACCAATCGGGCGGACGCCAGAAGGTTGGCCGAAGCATGATCCGCCCCACGCAGGCTTAAGGCCGCATTATTGCCACGCTTCCACCAGCCGGATCAGCACGAAATAGCGCACACCCTTGCCCAGCAGGATCCACACCGCAGACGAGAGCCATGGCAGGCGCAGCCACCCTGCCGCCAGTGGCAAGGCGTCGCCGATGAAGGGCACCCAGGCCAGGAACAACACCGAAGGGCCGAAACGCCGGAAAGCCTGGGCGGTGCGTGCCGGCAGGGGGCGGGGGGGCACCATGCGGCCCATACCGTAGCTGACGAGGCTGCCAGCGCCGTTGGCCAGCGTGGCCACGAGCCAGGCCGACCACATCCAGGCGGGCCAAGCATGCACAAAGGCCCCCAGCGCGATTTCGGAGTTTCCGGGCAGAAGGGTGGCGGAGACGAAAGCCGACAGCGCCACCCCTGCAAGGGCGGCCGGGATCGGATCCAAGCGCGGGCGTCCTCCGGTCAGCGCTCGTCGTCACCGAGCTGGTGGACGACGGTCAGGGTAAGGGTGGAAGCAATGAAGAACAGGCCGATGGTCATGAAGGCTTTCCACGCGAGCGCGGAATCCTGCACCACGTCCCAGATCATGGCCAGGCCCAGCAACAGGCCGACCACGATGCTGACGATGCAGATCGTGAAACACACAGAACGCACACTGGCGAGCTTCATCATTGAGAATCTTTCCTGAGGCGGGACGGACGGCCGTTCAGCGTTCGAAGGCAATCTCCTCGCCGGAGGCCTCCTCTACCAGCAGGGTCAGCGTTTCCCAGAAATCGCTGCCGCCGCGGGTGTTGCGCCATGCCGTGCCATCGTGGGCAAAATGAAAACCGCCGCTCCGGGCCGCCAGCCACATTTCCTGGTTGGGGCCGTGCCGGTTGACGACGATGTGCTGGCCGTTGTCGAAGGCAATGTCGAGCACCCCGCCGTTGAGGGTGTAGTCGGCATCCAGACCAGCCTCGTCGATGGCGTTCTGGATGGTCTCGAGCATGCGGTCGGTAAGGTCGAGAAATTCGCTTTCGGTCATCGGTGCTCCTGCCGGGTGGAATGCGGGACAAGCCGGTGGGCGCTGGCTTCCGGCTTTGCTAGTATGGGGATTTTGCCATACTCGGTACCATACCATGCGACGCCTTGCCCTCTTCGCCCTGCTTGCCACCCTTCTTGCCGGGTGTGGCTACAAGGGCCCGCTCTACCTCCCCGACACCACCCCCAACGCCTCGGCTGCCGGCCAGAAAGCGCCGACGCCATGAGCCAGCTGGATTACCACAACGACACCCTCACGTTCGGCGGACAAGCGCTCACCGCAATTGCCGAACGCTTCGGCACGCCGTGCTACGTCTACGCAGAGCGCGTGCTTACCGAGGCGTACACGGCCTACCGGGACGCCTTTGCCTCGCTCGACCCCCTGATCTGCTATGCAGTCAAGGCCAACGGCAACCTGTCGATCCTGCAGCATTTTGCGCGCCTGGGGGCCGGCTTCGACATCGTTTCAGGGGGCGAATTGGCCCGCGTGTTGGCCGCAGGGGCTGATGCGGCGAAGGTGGTGTTCTCCGGGGTGGGCAAGACAGCGGACGAGATGCGTATGGGCCTGGAGGCGGGCATCCACTGCTTCAACGTGGAATCGGTCAACGAGCTGGTGCGTCTCAACCAGGTAGCCGGCGAGATGGGACGCCGCGCCCCGGTCAGCCTGCGGGTGAACCCGGATGTGGACGCGCAGACGCATCCTTACATCTCCACCGGCCTGAAGGACAACAAGTTCGGCATCGCCTTCGACACCGCCTTCGACGTATACCGCGAGGCCGCCGCCCTACCGCACCTGGACGTGGTGGGCATCGATTGCCATATCGGCTCGCAACTGACCGACGTCACCCCTCTGATCGATGCGCTGGACCGGCTGCTGGCACTGGTGGACCGGCTGGCCGAGGCTGGCATCGTGCTGCGCCACCTGGACATCGGCGGTGGCGTGGGCATCCGCTACACCGACGAAACCCCACCCGATCTGCAAGGCTACGCCGATGCCGTGGCACAACGCTTGGCCGGGCGTCCCCTGCGGCTGGTGATGGAACCGGGCCGCTCACTGGTGGGCAATGCGGGCGTACTGCTGACGCGGGTGGAGTATCTCAAGCTCGGCGAAGCCAAGAACTTCGCCATCGTGGACGCGGCCATGAACGACCTGTTGCGCCCGTCTCTCTACGCCGCTTATCACCAGATCGTACCGGTGGTGCGCCATGCCCATCTGCCACCGATGAAGGTGGATGTGGTGGGCCCGGTGTGCGAATCGAGTGATTTCCTCGGCAAGGACCGCACGCTGGCGGTGAAGGAAGGCGATCTGCTGGCAGTGCTGTCGGCCGGAGCCTACGGCTCCACCATGGCCAGCAACTACAACACGCGCCCCCGTGCGGCCGAAGTGCTGATTGGTATCGACGGACAACCGCGTCTGGTGCGGGCCCGGGAAACGCTGGAGGCACTGCTGGCCAACGAACGCGCCCTCCTGGAGACGCACTGATGACCGCCCTGCCCGCTTCGGCCAACCTTGGGCTCGTCGTGCGACGGCTCGACCCCGCCAGCGAGTCCGACCGCGCCCATCTGGTAGCCCTGACCGATGCCTACGCCCGCGATCCCATGGGCGGTGGCGACGGCCTTTCGGAGCATGCCCGGGCACACCTTGCGGAGGCGTTCGCCGCGCATCCTGCCACCTTCGCCCTGCTGGCCGAGCGCAACGGCGAGCCGGTGGGGCTGGCATTGTGCGTTCTCGGCTTTTCCAGCTTTTACGCGGCACCCACGGTGAACCTGCACGACATCTCGGTGACGCCTCAGGCACGTGGTACCGGCGTGGGCCGGGCCCTTCTTGCCGCGGTGGAAGCCGAAGGCAGCGCACGCGGCTGCGCCAAGGTCACGCTGGAGGTCCGGCCCGACAATCGTGTCGGCCGGCAGCTCTACGAAAGCCAGGGCTTCGAGCTGTCGGCTCTGGGCGGGGCCGCGTACCTGATGATGGAAAAGAAGCTGGTCTGAAGTGAGCGGCCCCGGCCGCTTGCCGGCCGGGCATAACCTTAGTGCCGCAAGGTCGGGTCCGGCGTGCGAGGCTTGGTTAGAATCGGAAGTCCCTTCCGCTGCCTGGTGCTCCCCATGTCCCGCTTCGCTTCTCATTTGGCCGACCACACCATCGTCAACCCCTTCCCCGGCCTGGTCCGGCTGGAACAGACCATCGGGCGTCCCGTCACGGTCCGCATCGGCTCCAACGAGAGCGTCGCCGAACCGACCAGCCCGCTGGCAGCACGCTTCGGCCCGGCCTTGGCCGAACTGGCCCGCACCTACCCCGACCCTTACGCCCAGGTGCTGCGGGCTCGCCTGGCGGCACTGGCAGGCGTGGCACCGGAGGAAGTGCTGGTGGATACGGGCGCCGACAGCCTCATCCTGCTGGCGCTGCGACTTTTCTGTGCGCCGGGCGATACCGTTGTCACCAGTGCCGGCACCTACCCTACTTTCCGCTATTTTGCCGAGGGCTGCGGCACCCGGATCGAGGAAGTGCCGTATCACGAGGCACAGGGACTGCGTCGCCCCGACCTGGCGGGTCTGGCCGAGCGCGCCCGAGTCCGACAGGCACGCCTGGTGTACCTGGCCAACCCCGACAACCCCACCGGCTGGAACGCCTCGGGCGATGCTATCCGTACGCTGGTCGAGGCGCTGCCCGAGGACTGCACGCTGCTGCTGGACGAGGCGTACAGCGACTTCTGCATAGAGACAGCTGACCGACCGCTGGCCGGTGTACTGCCAGGCGCCTTCCGCCTGCGTACGCTGTCCAAGGCCTACGCCTTGGCGGGCCTGCGCGTGGGATACGCCGTGGCGCCGGCAGGCTGGATCGGCAAGGCCGATGAGATCCGCCCACAGTTTGCGGTGTCATCGGTGGCACAGGCGGCCGCGGCCGCCGTGCTGGACGAGCCGACGTATTCGGCACGCCTGGTGAGCAACACCGTACAATTGCGCCAGACCCTGGAGCGGGTCCTGTCGGACCGGGGCCTGCAGGTACTGCCTTCGTGGACCAACTTCGTCGCCATCCGTTACGACAGTGCCGCCACTGCGGCTGCCCGGCAGCAGGCCCTCTGGGCAGCGGGCGTGGCAGTGCATAGGCCACCTCATCCGGCCATGCAGGATCTCCTGCGGGTTACGGTCCATCCCGATGCGCTGCAGACCAGCATCCTGGACGGCCTTTGCCCGACGCGCTGAAACGGCCCGGTCCGCAGGGTTGGCCGAAGCGACGGCTACGGTGAGGCTCTGTATGCAGGGGTCAAGGGCTCACGGGGCTTGTTCGTCGTTCTGGTCCCGTTTGCCGTGGCCGATAAACATAATCCACAGATGGAAACCCAGCCCGGCCAGCGGTACCACCGCCAGCAGGACGACAAAGAACCATTCGAGGGGAGAAAGAAGTTCGCTCATGGGCAGAGTGTAAGCGCCCCGTGAAAGGCACGCCAAGACGGGTACAGACCTGCCTGGATGCCAAGACGCAAAAAGCCGCCTACTGGCGGCTTTTTCACACCCCAACCCTTGCGCCCCGTCCAGGCAGCGAAGCGGCCCTGAGGCTTGTTATTTCACGATCTGCGCCAGTTCGCCCTTGGCATAGCGGTTGGCCATGGTATCCAGGTTGATCGGCTTGATCTTGCTGGCCATGCCGGCGGCGCCGAAGGCCTCATAGCGGGCAATGCAGATGTCACGCATCGCATCGGTGGATACCTTCAGGAATTTGCGTGGGTCAAACTCCTTGGGGTTCTGGGCCAGGAAGCGGCGCACCGCTCCGGTGGAGGCCAGGCGCAGGTCGGTATCGATATTCACCTTGCGCACGCCGTGCTTGATGCCTTCGACGATCTCTTCCACCGGCACACCGTAGGTCTCGCCAAGGTCACCGCCGAATTCGTTGATGATCTGCAACCATTCCTGCGGCACGCTCGACGAGCCGTGCATCACCAGATGGGTGTTGGGAATGCGCGCATGGATTTCCCGGATACGGTCGATGCGCAGCACATCGCCAGTGGGACGCTTGGTGAACTTGTAGGCGCCGTGGCTGGTGCCGATGGCGATGGCCAAGGCATCTACACCGGTATCCTTCACGAAACGGGCAGCTTCTTCCGGGTCGGTCAGCAGCTGGCTGTGATCCAGCGTGCCCTCGGCCCCGATGCCATCCTCCTCGCCAGCCTTGCCGGTTTCCAAGCTGCCCAGGCAGCCGATCTCACCCTCGACGGACACGCCGCAGGCATGGGCAAAGTTGACCACGGTGCGGGTGACATCGACGTTGTAGTCGTAGTCGGCAGGTGTTTTGCCGTCGGACTTGAGCGAGCCATCCATCATCACCGAGGAGAAGCCCAGCTGGATCGAGCGCTGGCACACGTCCGGGCTGGTACCGTGATCCTGGTGCATCACCACCGGAATGTGCGGAAACTCCTCGACCGCTGCCAGAATGAGGTGGCGCAGGAAGGGGGCGCCGGCGTATTTACGGGCACCGGCCGAAGCCTGCACGATCACCGGAGCATCGACCTTGTCGGCCGCTTCCATGATGGCGCGCATCTGTTCCAGGTTGTTGACGTTGAACGCCGGCAGGCCATAACCGAATTCGGCGGCATGATCCAGCAGTTGGCGCATCGAAACGAGTGCCATGCTTAACTCTCCAGTCACAAGAAATGCGCCGCCCGCAGGCGACGCATGATAACGAACGGGTTGGGGGTCAGGCGCGGCTGACGGTGGTCAGCGCTACGCCTGCGGCGGTAAACGAGCCGCCGGCAAAACGGTTCATCAGTCGCAGCCGCACCGGGCTGTTCAGCCAGCCACGCAGGCGGGCGCCACCGGCGGCATAGGCAAACTGCCAGCTGGACTCGATGACGTAAAAGGTGCCGGCCAGCACCAGCAGTTGCGGCATTTGCGGGGCCTGCGGGTTCATGAACTGCGGAAAGAGCGCAGTGAAGAACACGAAGGCCTTCGGGTTGCTCATGGCGACCAAGAAACCGGTGCGGAAGCGCTGCCAGCCAGTGCCTGCCTCAGCCACGGCGGCCTCGCTGTCCTCTGGTCCGGACAGGGGTGTGGGCGGCGCGCGCCAGGTCTTGATGCCCAGCCAGACCAGATAGGCCGCCCCGGCATACTTGATCACCGAGAACAGCAGTTCGGAGGCAGCCAGCACAGCCCCGAGCCCAGCCGCCGAGCCACCCATAATCAGGCCCAGGGCAGTCAGCAGGCCAGCGATCGTAGGCAAGGTGCGGCGCACCCCGAAGCGGATGCCGTGCGTCATGGCAAGCAGCATGTTCGGGCCGGGGGTGGCCGAAACGAAAAACACCGTCACCACGAACACAAGCCAGGTATTGAGCGACACGGCACCCTCCTTGAGGGGGACAAGGCCCCAGTCTATGTCAGCGGCCGGGCAGGCGCCAGAAGGCGCCAGCGCCTCAGCCGGCTGCGCGCTCCGCCAGGATGGCCACGGCCGGCAGCTCCTTGCCTTCCAGGAATTCCAGGAAGGCACCGCCACCGGTCGAGATGTAGCTGATCTTCTCGGTGACGCCGAACTTGGCGATTGCCGATAAGGTGTCGCCCCCGCCGGCAATCGAGAAGGCTTGCGACTGGGCAATCGCTTCGGCCAAGGTGCGGGTACCGCTGGCGAACTGCTCGAATTCGAACACCCCCACCGGGCCGTTCCACACCACCGTGCCGGCCTGGGCAACGATCTCGGCAAGCGCACGGGCGGACTCCGGGCCGATGTCCAGAATCATGTCGTCGCGCGTCACCGCGCCGACCGGCTTGAGCGTGTCTTCGGCGTTTTCCGAGAATTCGGGTGCCACCACCACATCGGTGGGGAGGGGCACGTCCCCACCGCGGGCGCGGATCTTCTCGATCACCTTCTTGGCCTCCCCGACCAGTTCCGGCTCGGCCAGGCTCTTGCCGATGCCGTGGCCTTCAGCCAAGAGGAAGGTATTGGCAATGCCACCGCCCACGATCAGCTGGTCGACCTTGTCGGCCAGGCTTTCGAGGATAGTGAGCTTGGTCGAGACCTTGGAGCCGGCGACGATGGCCACCAGCGGGCGGGCGGGTGCTTCCAGCGCCTTGCCCAGTGCATCGAGCTCGGCAGCCAGCAACACGCCTGCGCAGGCCACCGGTGCGAAGCGAGCCACCGCATGGGTGGAGGCCTCGGCCCGGTGGGCGGTACCGAAAGCATCGTTCACGAATACGTCGCACAGGCCGGCATAGGCGCGGCCCAGTTCCTCGCTGTTTTTCTTTTCGCCCTTGTTGAGGCGAACATTCTCCAGCATCACCACATCACCCGCTGCCAGCGACAGCCCGGACTGCCAGGCGTCCACCACACGCACCGGCTGCGCCAGAAGCTGGGCCAGGCGCTCGGCCACCGGGGCCAGGCTGTCCTCGGGCTTGGGTTCGCCTTCGGTCGGTCGGCCCAGGTGCGTCATGAGAATCACGCTGGCACCTGCCTTCAGGCAGTGCAGGATGGACGGCAGGCTGGCGCGGATGCGGGTGTCGTCACCGATCACACCGTTCTTGACCGGCACGTTCATGTCCACGCGGATCAGCACGCGCTTTCCGGCCAGATCTTGTTCAACCAGTTTCTTGAATTGCACGGAATCACTCTCCAAACCAACGGCGCAGCGTCTCGTCCGCTCGGGCCCTGACGCTGTCGTCGATGTACATCGCCACCATTCCCACGGCAGCGGCCAGGGCACCCAGGTCATCGCTGTAGCCGGCCAGCGGCACCACATCCGGGATGGCATCGGCCGGGAAGATGAAATAACCGAGAGCACCGATGATGACGGTGCGGGCCCATACCGGGAGCCTGGGCTGCTGCAGTGCGTAGAAGAGCCAGAGGGCCTTTTCCACCACCTCACGACCGGCCACCCGCGCGAAACGGGTGAGTTTGTCCCAGAAGCCTTCTTCCGAATAGTGCTTTTCGCTCATCGTATCTTCCCGGAACACAACGGAAAACGGGCCGGCCTTAGGCCGATCCCGCCTGGCGCGGGCCTGCACAGCAGGCCCGTCGGATCACACCTGGAACATGGCGCGCGCGGTACGCAGCATCTGCTGGCAGAAACCCCACTCGTTGTCGTACCACGCCAGGACCTTGACCATGTTGCCGTTGGACACCTTGGTCAGGGTGGCATCGAAGACCGAGCCCTCGGTGCTGTGGTTGAAGTCGGTAGAAACCAGCGGCAGGGTGTTGTAGCCCAGGATACCCTTCATCTTGCCTTCGGCCGCTTCCTTGACGATGGCGTTGACCTCGTCGACGGTGGTATCGCGACCGGCTTCGAAGGTGAGGTCCACCAGCGAGACGTTGATCGTCGGCACACGCACTGCGAAACCGTCAAGTTTGCCCTTCAGTTCGGGCAGCACCAGACCCACAGCCTTGGCCGCGCCGGTCTTGGTGGGGATCATGTTCTCGGTGGCCGAGCGGGCGCGGCGCAGGTCCTTGTGGCGTACGTCGGTCAGTACCTGGTCGTTGGTGAAGGCGTGAATGGTGGTCATCAGGCCCTTCTTGATGCCCAGCGCGTCGTTGAGTGCCTTGGCCACCGGAGCCAGGCAGTTGGTGGTGCACGAAGCGTTGGAGACCACGGTCATGGCAGCGGTCAGGGTGTCGTGGTTCACGCCGTAAACGATCGTGGCATCCACATCGTCACCGCCCGGGGCGGAGATCAGCACCTTCTTGGCGCCAGCATCGATATGGGCCTGGCACTTCTCCTTGCTGGTAAACGCGCCGGTACACTCCAGTACCAGGTCAACGTTCAGCGCTTTCCACGGCAGTTCGGCCGGGTTGCGGGTGGAGAAGAACGGGATCACGTCGCCGTTGATGATCAGGTTCTTGTCATCGTGACTGACTTCCGCAGCGAAACGGCCGTGCACGGTGTCGAACTTGGTCAGGTGTGCGTTGGTGGCCAGGTCGCCCGAGGCGTTGACGGCCACGATCTCGAAGTCGCCCCGCAGGTTGTATTCGTAGATGGAACGCAGGGCCTGACGGCCGATACGGCCGTAGCCGTTGATAGCGACGCGAATGGTCATGTGCTTCTTCTCCCGGTGAGGCAGGGCACCGGCTGCTGCCGGTGCGATCTTTCAGAATGCGAGGTAAAGGTGTTGCAAGACCCGCGCGGAGGCGGGTCTTCGTTTCAGGCGAGGAGCGCGCGGGTGCGGGCGACCACGTTTTCGACGGTAAAGCCAAACTCGCGGAACAGCACCGGTGCCGGGGCGGATTCGCCAAAGTGGTCGATGCCCACCACGTCGCCTTCCAGTCCGACATACTTGCGCCAGAAGTCGGTGACGCCGGCTTCGATCGCCAGGCGCGGCACGCCCAGGGGCAGCACTTCGGCCTGATAGGCCTTATCCTGCCGGTCGAAGACGGTGGTGGCCGGCATGGAGACCACACGCACCGCAACGCCTTCGGCGGCCAGGGCTTCCTGGGCTTTGAGAGCCAGCTCCACTTCAGAACCGGTGGCGATCAGCACGGCCTGTGGCGTGGTCACGTCCCGCAGCACGTAGCCGCCCCTACGGATGCCTTCCAGCTGGGCGGCATCACGGGTGACAAAGGGCAGATTCTGGCGGCTGAAGATCAGGCAGCTGGGGTGATCCTTGGCCGAAAGCGCCTCGGCCCAGGCCACCAGAGACTCCACCGTGTCGCAGGGGCGCCATACCGCCATGTTCGGAATCATGCGCAGCGTGGCGATCTGTTCGATCGGCTGATGGGTGGGGCCATCCTCGCCCAGGCCGATGGAGTCATGGGTGAAGACGAAGACCGGGTTGATCTTCATCAGCGCGGCCATGCGCAGGGCGTTGCGGGCGTATTCGCTGAACATCAGGAAAGTGGCACCGAACGGCTTCAGGCCACCATGCAGTGCCAGGCCGTTCATGATGGCGGCCATGCCAAACTCACGCACACCGTAATGGATGTAGTTGCCCCCTGTTTCACGTGAAACAGGTTTGGCAGTGGGCCAGTTGGTGAGGTTGGACGGTGTCAGGTCGGCCGAACCGCCCACCAGCTCGGGCAGGATCTCGGCAAAGGCAGCGATGGCGTTCTGCGAGGCCTTGCGGGTGGCAATGGTCTCGGCCTTCTCGTTGACCTGGGCAATCTTGGCGGCCACATGCTCGGCCCAGCGCGGGGGCAGCTCGCCCTGCATGCGGCGGGTGAACTCGGCAGCGAGTTCCGGATACGCTTGCGCATAGGCCCCGAACAGCGTAGTCCAGGCGCTTTCCTCGTTGAGACCGCGCGGGCGGCAGTCCCAGGCGGCGTAGATCTCGTCGGAGATCACGAACGGCTCGTGCAGCCACTTGAGATGGCCGCGAGCGGCCTCGATTTCGAGCGCGCCCAGCGGTGCGCCATGCACGTCGTGTCCGCCCTGCTTGTTGGGCGCACCGTGGCCAATGACGGTCTTGCAGCAGATCAGTGTGGGTCGGTCGGTGCTTTTCTTCGCAGTTTCGATGGCAGTGGCGATCTCGACCGGGTCGTGCCCGTTGACGTTGCGGATCACCTGCCAGCCATAGGCCTCGAAGCGGGCCGGGGTGTCGTCGGTGAACCAGCCCTCCACGTCGCCGTCGATGGAAATGCCATTGTCGTCGTAGAATGCGACCAGCTTGTTGAGGCCCCAAGTCCCCGCAAGCGAACACGCCTCGTGGCTGATGCCCTCCATCAGGCAGCCATCACCCAGAAACACCCAGGTGCGATGGTCGACGACGGTGTAGCCGTCACGGTTGAACTCGGCCGCCAGAATCTTCTCGGCCAGCGCCATCCCCACAGCATTGGTGATACCCTGGCCCAGCGGTCCGGTGGTGGTCTCCACGCCAGGCGCGTAACCGTATTCGGGGTGGCCCGGCGTGCGCGAGTGCCACTGGCGAAAGGCTTTCAGGTCCTCGATGGTCAGGTCGTAGCCGGAGAGGTGCAAGAGGCTGTAGAGCAGCATCGAACCATGGCCGTTGGAGAGCACGAAACGGTCGCGGTTGGGCCAGCGGGGGTTGGACGGATTGTGCTTCAGGTGATCGCGCCAGAGCACTTCGGCGATGTCCGCCATGCCCATGGGTGCGCCGGGGTGGCCGGATTTGGCTTTTTCCACCGCATCCATCGACAGGAAACGGATCGCGTTGGCAAGCTCGGTTCGGGTGACCATGTCGGGGAAAACCTCAGATTGTGAAGAACCGGAAGCGGGAGCTGGAGCACCGGCCCCAACCCTCGAAAAATCAGCCGATTATCGCCGATTTTGCCCCTCGCCGGCAACCGAGCCGGGGCATGCCCCCTTGACGCCGGGCACGCTTTCGGCCAACGCTCTGCAGTTTTCGCCCATCGTCCGCTCCGCGAGGTTCCACCCCCATGGCCGCACCCTTTGCCGATCCCCTGCCCGTTCACCAGCACGTTCCCGCCCGTCACGGCTGGCGCTGGATCGTACAGGCCTTCTATCTGGTCCGCGAGCAGCCGGTCACCTGGGCGATGTTCGCGCTTGCCTACATCGCCCTGCAGGTGGTGTTGAGCATGGTGCCGGCCCTGGGGATGGCCGGCATGCTGCTCGCACCGGTGTTCGGCGGCAGCTTCGTGCTGGCGGCCCAGAAGACCGAGCGTGGCGAGCCCTTGCGCCGCGCCGACTTCCTGACAGGGCTGCGCCAGCATGGCCTGTCCTTGGCTGCGGTTGGCGCGCTCTACAGTGTGCTGCTGATGCTGGGACTGGTGGCCCTAGAACTGCTGCTGACGCTGGCCGCCCCCGGCTTGGTGGAGCGCCTGGCGGCAGAGGATGCCGCCACGCTAGCCGCGAGCGACCTCATCCCGGTAATGATCGGGGCCACCGTGGTGGTGTTCGTGGTCAACCTGGCCTACTGGTTTGCCCCCGCTGCAGTGGTACTGGCGCGGCTGAACGCCTTCCAGGCACTACGGGTGAGCTTTCGTGCCGGGCTGACCAACTGGCTGGCCATCCTCGTCTACAGCGTGATGCTGTCGCTGTTGCTGTTCCTGGCCCTGCTGCCACTCCTGCTGGGTCTGCTACTGTGGTTCCCGGTGCTGTATGCCAGTGGCTACACTGCCTGGCGCGACGTGTTCGGCAACGGGCTGCCCCAGCGCTGCTGAGGAACGCAGCCCGACGGGGTCCGCGCCCCCGGTCAGGCCCTGCCGGCGGAGCGCAGCATGTCCTCGTGGAGGATGCCGCCGTCGTCGTAGGGTTCGGACACCCTCCTGAAGCCGAAACTCTCATAGAAGCTCCGGGCATTCACCTGCGCCGAAAGGCCGATCTCCACTCCTGGCCAGGCCGACTCGGCCGCCTCCAGGGCCTGCTGCATTAGCAGCCGACCCAGCCCGGTGCCGCGCACCGAAGCATCCACCACCACGCGGCCGATAGCGACGGCCCGGTCCAGCTTGATGCCAGGCGGCAGAAGCCGTGCATAGGCAAGCAAGTGCCCTTCGGGGCTGCGGCCGCTCAGGTGCAGGGCCTGCTGGTCCAAGCCGTCCAGGTCGCCATAGATCGATTGCTGCTCCACCACGAACACCCGGTCCCGCAGGGCCAGCACTTCGTAGAGGGCCTGTGGGGTAAAACCGTCGAACGGGTGGCAGGCCCACGCAAGGGGTTGCCCCATAGTAGAATTCCCTCATCTGTGATCGAACGAACATAACACGTCACGCCCTCCGGCGGACCGAATCCCCCTCTTTATGAACAGCGAAGACCTTTTCAGCGACGAAAGCAACGACCCGCAGGGTGGGCATGGCGAGTGGATTGCGCTCGACCAGTACGCCGAGCGCGCCTATCTCGAATACGCGATGAGCGTGGTCAAGGGCCGCGCCCTGCCGGAAGTATCGGATGGCCAGAAGCCGGTCCAGCGGCGCATCCTGTACGCGATGCGCGACATGGGCCTGACAGCGGGCGCCAAGCCGGTGAAGTCGGCGCGCGTGGTGGGTGAGATTCTCGGCAAGTACCATCCGCACGGCGACAGCTCGGCCTACGAGGCGCTGGTGCGTATGGCACAGGATTTCACCCTGCGTTATCCGCTGATCGACGGCCAGGGCAACTTCGGCAGCCGTGACGGCGACGGTGCAGCGGCCATGCGCTACACCGAAGCCCGGCTCACCCCGATTGCCGAGTTGCTGCTGTCGGAAATCGACATGGGCACGGTGGACTTCGTGCCCAACTACGACGGGGCTTTCCAGGAGCCGCAGCGTCTGCCTGCACGCTTGCCGATGGTGCTGCTCAACGGTGCCTCGGGCATTGCCGTGGGGCTGGCCACCGAGATTCCGCCGCACAACCTCGGTGAAGTGGCCTCGGCATGTATCGCTCTCTTGGACAACCCCGAACTGACCACCGCCGAGCTGATGGCCCACGTGCCCGGACCCGACTTCCCGGGCGGCGGCCAGATCATCACGCCACCCGAGGATATCCGGCTGGCCTACGAGGGCGGACGCGGCTCGGTCCGCGTACGGGCACGCTGGGAGGTGGAAAAGCTGGCCCGCGGACAGTGGCGTGCGATTGTGACGGAAATGCCCCCGGGGGCCAGCGCACAGAAGGTGCTGGCAGAGATCGAGGAAGCCACCAATCCCAAGGTCCGCCCCGGCAAGAAGGCGCTCAGCACCGAGCAGCAGAATCTCAAGAGCCTGATGCTTTCCATTCTCGACCGGGTGCGGGATGAATCGGACGGCGAGCATCCGGTACGGCTGGTGTTCGAACCGAAGTCCAGTCGTCAGGACCCGGACGAGTTCATGAACGTGCTGCTTGCGCAGACCAGCCTCGAAAGCAACGTGCCGATGAACCTGGTGATGATCGGTCTGGACGGCCGACCCGGGCAGAAGGGGCTGAAGGCCATCCTTCAGGAGTGGCTGGAATTCCGCCATATCACCGTCACCCGCCGGCTGGAGCACCGATTGGGCCAGGTGGGACGCCGCATCCACATCCTCGAAGGGCGGATGATCGTCTTCATCCACATCGACGAGGTGATCCGCGTCATCCGCGAGTCGGACGAACCCAAGCCAGAGCTGATGAAGGCTTTCGGCCTGACTGACCTTCAGGCCGAAGACATCCTGGAGATCCGGCTGCGGCAGCTGGCGCGGCTGGAAGGCTTCAAGCTGGAGAAGGAGCTGTCGGAGCTGCGCGACGAGCGCGAGAAGCTGCAGGCCACACTCGACAGCCCCGCCGCCCGGCGCCGCCTGATCATCCGCGAACTGAAGGCAGACGCGCAGAAATACGGGGACGTGCGACGCACCGAGATTCGCCCGGCTGAACGTGCCGTGCTGACCCAGACCGTGGCCGACGAGCCGATCACCGTCATCCTGTCGCAGAAAGGCTGGATCCGCGCCCGCATGGGCCACCACATCGACACCGCTACGTTATCGTTCAAGGACGGTGACGCACTGGCCAGCGTGGTGGAAACACGAACCGTGTGGCCCGTGATCGTCCTCGACACCCACGGCCGGGCCTACACCGTGGACAGTGCCGACGTCCCCACCGGGCGGGGTGATGGTGTGCCGGTCGCTTCCCTGATAGGCCTGCAGGACGGTGGCAAACCGCTACATCTGCTCAGCGGGCCGGACAGCGCACGCTTTGTGGTGGCGGGCAGTGCCGGTTACGGTTTTGTCGCCCGCATCGGTGATATGGCCGGTCGGGTGAAGGCCGGCAAGGCCTTCCTCGCACTGGACGAAGGCGAGACGCTGCTGCCACCGGTCGCGGTGCCCGCTTCGGCCAACCCTGACAGCCTGCGACTGGTCACCGCCAGCTCCGCGGCGAAGGTGGTGGCCTGGCCGCTGTCCGAGCTCAAGGAGATGGCCAAGGGGCGTGGCCTGCTGCTGATGGCGCTTGAGACCGGCGAAACGCTGTCTGCCGTGGGCGTGGTCAGCGGTGAGAAAGCTGTGCTGGACACCACCTCACCACGCGGCAAGAGTGCGGAGGAAAAGCTGGCGCTGAACGACTATCTTGGCAAGCGCGGCAAGAAGGGCAAGCCCCTACCCCGCAAGCTGACAGTGCACGCCATCCGTCAACCTGAATGATGGTCTCCCTCCGCCGCGTCCGCAGCCCGTCTCTAGACGTATACAACGCCTTCCGCGCCGCCACCGTGGGCGTGCTGGTAGCGATGTCGTTGCTGCGTGGCGGAGACAACCAGCCGCTGGTGTCGGGCGGCAATGCGCTCTACGGTTGGGCGGCGGGCTATCTGGTGGCGATCGCCGCTTCATTCGGACTGG
Organism: Gulbenkiania mobilis; assembly: GCA_004346645.1. Lineage (GTDB taxonomy): Bacteria > Pseudomonadota > Gammaproteobacteria > Burkholderiales > Chromobacteriaceae > Gulbenkiania > Gulbenkiania mobilis. Next base: position 403,035 of record SMDA01000002.1, on the reverse strand, counting down.
GCCGCAGCCGACTGGCGCAGCCATTGCAGCTGACGCTGGCCGTGGCCACCGATGTGGGCATGCTGACCGGGCTGATTGCCCTCAACGGTGGAGTACGCAGCGGCTACGGCGTGCTGTTGCTGCCCTTCCTGGCCATCAGTGGCCTGCTGTCGTCGGGCCGGCACGCGCTGTTCTACGCGGCGCTGGCCACGGTGGCGCTGCTGGGCTACACCGGCTACGAGCTGGTGCGGGACCTGGCCACTCCGGCGGAACTCTTTCAGAGCGGCTTGCTGGCCCTGGCGGGCTTCGTGGTCAGCGTGGTCACCTACCAGTTGGGCCGGGTGGCACGCGAGTCCGAAGCGCTGGCCCAGCGCCAGGGCAACGAGATCGTGCAACTCAACCGGCTCAACGCCTTGGTGCTGGAAACACTGCGTGAAGCAGTGTTGGTGCTGGACGACCAGGGACAGGTCTGCCAGTTCAACCATGTGGCGGCCAACTTCCTGCCCGAGTTGGGTCGCGGGCAGCGTCGGCCGGAGCTGGTGGCGCTGGTGGAACGCTGGCAGCGCAGCCCGGACCCTTCGGCCAACCTTGCCGTCGAGCGCCTGGTGCGCGGACGGCAACTGGTGGGTGAGCTCATCCCCATCGTGCAGGACAACAACCGGCGACTAGTGCTGTTCCTGCGCGACCAAGCGGACCAGGCCAAGGAAGCGCGCCGCGTAAAGCTGGCCGCCTTAGGCCGCCTGACGGCCAACATCGCTCACGAAATCCGCAACCCCTTGGCAGCGATCAGCCATGCAGGCGAGCTCTTGGCCGAAACCGCCGACGATGCCGGCAGCGCCCGGCTGACGCGCATCGTGCGCGACAATGCCCTGCGCATCGACACGCTGGTGGAGGAAGTACTGGCACTTAACCGGCGAGACCGGCTGCGGCCCGAGGCCATCGCGCTTGCCCCTTTCCTGACCGGTCTTGTCGACGAATTCGGCGTGGCACAGCCGGACGCTGCCGGGGCCATCGTGGTGGAAGTGCCTGACACCCCGGTGGCGGTCGCCTTTGATCGCGGCCATCTCACCCAGATCCTTTTCAACCTGCTGCGCAACGCTTGGCGGCACGGCAGCCGGCAAACCGGCGCCGTCCGCCTGCGGGTAGAGGCCGAACCGGACCGTGCCCACCTGTCGGTACTCGATAACGGGCCAGGCGTGAGCGAGGACGCCCAGTTGCACCTGTTCGAACCCTTCTTTACCACCGACAGCCAGGGCACAGGCCTTGGCCTCTACATCGCCCGCGAGTTGGCCGAAGCCAACGAAGCCTGGCTGGACTACGTGCCGCCCAGCGGCCATTTTCGACTCACCTGCCGGTACGCCCCATGAAACGCACGGCCTCCCAACGCGTACTCGTCGTCGATGACGAGGCTGACATCCGCGAACTGCTGGACCTGACACTCACCCGCATGGGGCTGGTGGTGACCACCGCCGGTAGTGTGGCCGAGGCCCTCGCAGCGCTCGATGGAGCCGGCCCCTTCGACCTGGCGCTGACCGACATGCGCCTGCCGGATGGGGAAGGCCTCGCCGTGGTAGAAGCCATCACCCGGCGCAATCTGGACATCCCGGTGGCGGTGATCACCGCGCACGGCAGCACGGAAAACGCGGTGGCCGCCATGAAGGCCGGTGCCTTCGACTACCTGCAGAAGCCGGTCAGCCTGGCCCATCTGCGCGCACTGGTCGGGGGCGTGCTGCGGGTGGAGCGCCCAGCACGCACCGAAGGCGGTGCCCGGCTGTACGGCGAGTCGCCCGCGATGCTGGAGATACGGGCGCTGATCGAACGGGTGGCGCGTACCCAGGCGCCGGTGTACATCCGCGGCGAGTCGGGCACCGGCAAGGAACAGGCCGCACGGCTGATCCACGCCTCCGGTCCGCGCGCCGCTGGACCGTTCGTGCCGGTGAACTGTGGCGCGATCCCCGACAGCCTGATGGAGAGCGAATTCTTCGGCACGCGGCGTGGCGCGTTCACCGGCGCCGACCGCGACCGGGAAGGATTTTTCCAGCAGGCTTCGGGCGGCACGCTGTTCCTCGACGAAGTGGCCGACCTGCCGCTGTCCATGCAGGTGAAGCTATTGCGTGCCCTGCAGGAAAAGAAAGTGCGCCGGCTGGGCGCCACCAGCGAGGAAGCCACCGACGTGCGCATCCTGTGTGCAACACACAAAGACCTGGCCGCGCAGGTGAGCGGTGGTGCGTTCCGCCAGGACCTTTACTACCGGCTGAACGTCATCAGCCTGACGATGCCGCCACTGCGCGAACTGCGGGAGGATCTGCCGCGCTTCGTCGACATGCTGCTGGAGCGCTATGGGGTGTCAGGGCCCCGGCCACGGCTGACGCCGGCCGCGCTGCAGCTGCTGCTGGGATACAACTACCCCGGTAACTTCCGCGAGCTGGAAAACATCATCGAACGCGCCGTGGCGCTGGCCACCGGCCCGGAGATCGGCCCGGACGCACTGCAGCTCCTGCCGGTGGAGGACGATGTCCCCTCGCCTCCCGCCCTGGCCGGCGGCGAAAGCCTGCAGGACTATCTGGACCGGGTGGAACGTGAAGTTCTCCTCAAGGCGCTGGACACCACCCGCTACAACCGCACCCAGGCGGCCAAACGGCTGGGTATCAGCTTCCGCTCGCTGCGCTACCGGCTGGAACGCCTCGGCATCAAGTAAGCCGCCTGACCGGTTCGCCCCGCGCGTCACGCTGACGCAGGTCAAACACGGTTCCGTTTATTTGCGAATGGTTCGCATTATTGTGTAATGTAGCGTCCGTTCCCATCCTTCCAACATTGCCATGCCGCTGCCTCCGCTTGCCCAGTTGCCCACTGACCTCGTTGCCGCCTGCGACTACGAACGCTATGCCCGTGAACGGATGACCGAGGCCACCTGGGCGTATGTCAGTGGTGGCGTGGGCGATGAACATACGCTTTCGGCCAACCCTGCTGCATGGCAGCAGCTGCCCCTGCACACCCGGGTGCTGGCCGACCTGAAGGAAGGCCACACGCGAACCGTGCTCTTCGGTCAGAGCATGGCACACCCCATCCTGCTGGCGCCGGTGGCCTACCAGACGCTGCTGCATCCGGAAGGCGAACGCGCCAGCGCCTACGCCGCCGGAGCCATGGGTGCGGGCTTTGTCGCCAGCACACTCTCCGGCGTGCCGCTCGAGGCGATTGCCGCCGCCACCACGGGGCCCCTGTGGTTCCAGCTCTACTTCCAGCCGGACCGGGCCGTAACCGCCGACCTGGTGCGTCGCGCCGAGGCGGCCGGTTACCAAGTACTGGTGGTGACGGTGGATGTCCCGGTCAACGGTGTGCGCAACCGGGAGCGCCGCGCCGGCTTCAGCCTGCCGCCCGCAGTGCAGGCCGCCAACCTGGAGCCTTATCCGCTTCCGGCGCCCCCCGTCCTGTCCGACTGGGAAAGCCCAGTGTTCCAGCACCTGATGGCCCAGGCCCCCACGTGGCGCGACATTGAATGGCTGCAAGCACAGACACGCCTGCCGATCGTACTCAAAGGCATCACCTCGGTCACCGATGCGCGCGAGGCGGCCAACCGCCAGCTTGCGGGTGTGGTGGTATCCAACCACGGCGGACGCTCGCTCGACACACTCCCGGCCACCGCCCGTCTACTGCCCGACATCGCCGAGGCGGTGGGGACACGGATGACGGTACTGGTGGATGGCGGCATCCGCCGGGGCACGGATGTGCTCAAGGCACTGGCGCTGGGGGCGGATGCGGTGATGGTGGGCCGGCCACAGGCCCATGCGCTGGCCACCGCAGGCGCCTTGGGCGTGGCCCACCTGCTCAAGTTGCTGCATGAGGAACTGGAAATGGCGATGGCGCTGACTGGCTGCGCCACAGTGGAGGCGGTGGGCCCGCAGGTGCTGGCCCACCGGTAAGGTTCAGGGCGCAAGCCGGCTGCGCTGCCAGCCGGCTTCGGTCAGACGGTAGTCCACCCGGTCGTGCAACCGGCTGGGACGGCCCTGCCAGAATTCCACGCGTTCCGGCGTGACGGCAAACCCACCCCAGTGCGGCGGTCGCGGCACATTGAGCGGATACTTGGCACCGAAGAGCGCGGCACGTTTCACCAGTACCGACTTGCCGTCGATCTCGCGGCTCTGCTCGCTGGCCCAGGCACCGATGCGGCTGGCGTAGGGTCGGCTGGCAAAGTAGGCGTCGGACACCTCCGGATCGACACGCTGCACCCGTCCTTCGATGCGCACCTGACGCTCCAGTTCGGGCCAGAAAAAGGTGAGCGCGACATAGGGGTTGGCCGAAAGCTGGCTGCCCTTGCGGCTGTCGTAGTTGGTGTAGAACACGAAGCACCCCGCCTCGATGCCCTTGAGCAGCACCATGCGTGCACTGGGCCGACCCTGCGCATCGACGGTGGCGATGTTCATCGCGGTGGGCTCGGGCACGGCGGCGCTGATCGCCTCATTGAGCCAGACTTCGAACTGCGCCACCGGGTCCGGCAGGCAGTCGTCGGGGGAGAGTTCCTTCTTTGCGTAATCCTTGCGGATGTCGGCCAGATTCAGCGTCATAGCATCCTTCCTCGGGTAAGCGGCAGGCAGCCTCGGCCAGAGAGGCGCGCCCGCCCGGCACCAGTTTGGGCTAGAATACCCCATTTGATTTGCGGTCGCTCCGCCCATGCACCTGGTCGCCATCGGACTCAACCACCAAACAGCCCCGCTATCGGTGCGCGAAAAGCTCGCTTTTCCGGCTGAAACGCTGCCCGGAGCGCTGGAAAGCCTGGTGAACTCCCGTGCCGCCACGGAAGCCGCCATCGTTTCGACCTGCAACCGCACAGAGCTTTACTGTGCCAGCCCGGACCCGGCCGCGCCCACGCGCTGGCTGTCGGCATTCCATGGGCTGGCGCCGGAAGAGATCGCTCCCTACCTCTACCGGCTGGAGGCCCCCGAGGCCGCCCGCCATGCTTTCCGTGTTGCCTCCGGCCTCGACTCCATGGTGCTGGGTGAAACCCAGATCCTGGGCCAGATCAAGGATGCGGTGCGCACCGCCGAACGCGTGGGTACCCTCGGCTCGCTGCTCAACGGCCTGTTCCAGAAGACTTTTGCCGTGGCCAAGGAAGTGCGCAGCCGCACTGCTGTGGGCGCAAGCTCGGTGTCGATGTCGGCTGCGGCGGTCAAGCTGGCCGAACAGATTTTCCCCACCATCGGCGAGCTGAATGTCCTCTTCATCGGCGCTGGCGAGATGATCGAACTGGTAGCCACACACTTCGCCGCGCGCCAGCCCGCCTGTATCACGATTGCCAACCGCACGCTGGAGCGGGGGCAAAAGTTGGCCGAACGTTTCGGTGGCGAGGCCGTCACGCTGTCGGAGCTGCCCGATCAGCTGCAACGTTTCGACGTGGTGGTCAGTTCCACTGCCAGCCAGTTGCCCATCATCGGCAAGGGGCTGGTGGAACGCGCCATCAAGGCTCGTCGCCACCGGCCAATGTTCATGCTGGACCTGGCCGTGCCGCGCGACATCGAGGCCGAAGTGGACGGACTGGACGATGTCTTCCTGTACACGGTGGACGACATCGCCGGCATCGTGGAAGTGGGGCGCGAAGCGCGGCAGCTGGCCGCCGAGGAAGCCGAGACCATCATCCAGGCACGGGTGACGGAGTTTTCCGAATGGCTGAAGAAGCGCGAGGCCGCGCCACTGATCCGCACGCTGCGCGACAAGGCCGAGGCCACCCGCCAGGCGGCGCTAGAGGCGGCCCTCAAGCAGCTGGCGCGGGGTCTGCCACCGGAGAAGGTGCTCGAGCAGTTGTCGGTGCAGTTGACCAACAAGCTGATGCATCCGCCCACCGAGGCCCTGTCCGGGCGCGGCGGCAGCGGTCATGAGGGCTTGGCCGAAGCGGTCGCACGCCTTTACCGCCTGACTACGGAAACCGAATGAAAGCCTCGATCGCAGCCAGGCTCGGACAGCTGACCGAGCGTCTTGAAGAAGTCACCCAGCTCTTGGCACAGGAAAACGCCACGCGCGACATGGATCTGTTCCGCAAGCTGACGCGCGAACACGCCGAACTCACCCCGGTGGTGGAGGCCTTCGCGGCCTACCGCCAGTGCGAGAACGACCTCGCTACCGCCGAGGAGATGCTCGCCGATCCGGACATGAAGGAGTTCGCCCAGGCAGAGATCGACGCCGGACGTACGCGCCTGGCCGAGCTCGATCTCGCGCTGCAGAAGCTCCTGTTACCCAAGGACCCCAACGACGAGAAGAACATCTTCCTGGAAATCCGCGCCGGTACCGGCGGAGACGAGGCCGCGCTGTTCGCCGGCGACCTGCTGCGCATGTACACCCGCTATGCCGAGCGCAACCGCTGGCAGGTGGAGATCGTTTCGGCCAGCGAATCCGACCTGGGCGGCTACAAGGAAGTGATCGTGCGCCTGATCGGTCTGGGAGCGTATTCACGGCTCAAGTTCGAATCGGGTGGCCACCGGGTGCAGCGGGTGCCCGCCACCGAAACCCAAGGACGCATCCATACCTCTGCCTGCACGGTGGCGGTGATGCCCGAGGCGGAGGAGATCGCCGAGGTGGTGCTCAACCCGGCCGACCTGCGCATCGATACCTTCCGCGCCAGCGGGGCCGGTGGCCAGCACATCAACAAGACCGACTCCGCGGTACGCATCACTCACCTGCCCACCGGCATCGTAGCCGAGTGCCAGGACGGGCGCTCGCAGCATGCCAACAAGGCCAGCGCCATGCAGGTGCTGGCGGCCCGCATCTACGACATCCAACTGCGCGAGAAGCAGCAGAAGGAAGCGGCCGAACGCAAGAGCCTGATCGGTTCAGGCGACCGCTCGGAGCGCATCCGTACCTACAACTATCCTCAGGGCCGGATCACCGACCACCGCATCAACCTCACCCTCTACAAGCTCGATCAGGTGATGGACGGTGACCTGGCCGAACTGACCGACGCGCTGATTGCCGAGCACCAGGCCGAACAGCTGGCCCAACTGGGCGACTGAGCGCCGACGGTAGGCGCGCCATGCAACGGGGCAGTCCTTCGGGCTGCCCCGTCCGCTTTGCCTGCGCCAGCGCAAGGGTTGGCCGAAACGGCCGCGACAGCACCTGGTCCGCGCCGTTAGAATTTCTGCAGTGTTGTTCCACCGGCGCAGACCGGAGCCAGGCATGATCAAGCGCATCGAGATTTCCGACCTGAGGGTCGGCATGTACATCCACGACCTCAACTGCGACTGGATGAGTCATCCCTTTCTGCGCAACCGCTTCCTGCTGGAAGACGAAAGCGACATCCGCCGCATTGCCGATGCCGGCATCTACGAAATCTACATTGATACCAGCCGCGGATTGGATCTGGTGCATGCGCCCACCGTCCAGGAGGTTGAATGCCAGCTCGACAGCGAGATCCGCGCCTTTGCGACCGAAGCACCGCCTGCAGCGGCCCGACGCGAGGCCGGGGAGGAAATCGGGCGGGCGCGGCAAGTGCACCACGAAGCCAGCCGCATCATGCACAGTGTGATGAACGACGTGCGGCTGGGGCGCCAAGTGCAGGTGGCTCAGGTGGAGCCGGTGGTGGAGCGCATGACCGGCTCGCTGCTGGCCAACCCCGGTGCACTGCTGTCGCTGTGCCGCATCAAGGACAAGGACGACTACACCTTTCTGCACTCGGTGAGCGTGGGCGCCCTGATGGTGAGCTTCTGCAACGCCCGGCAGATGGGCGCCGAACGCATCTTCCACGCTGGTCTGGGAGGCATGCTGCACGATATCGGCAAGATGCGCATTGACGATGCCATCCTCAACAAGCCAGGCCGGCTGACCGAGCAGGAGTTCGCGGTGATGAAATGCCACGTTGTGGAAAGCCGCCGTATCCTGGAGGCCACCCCCGGCATCACCGCCATGGCCATCGAGGTGGCCGCGCAGCACCATGAGCGGCACGATGGCAGCGGCTATCCGCTCGGACTGAAAGGCGACCAGATTTCCGAACTTGGCCAGATGGCCGCGATCGTCGACGTGTACGACGCCCTCACCTCGGACCGCTGCTATCACCAGGGCATGGCGCCCACCGACGCGCTGCGCAAGCTGTATGAATGGTCGCGGCATCACTTCAACCCGGCCTTGGTGCAGGCTTTCATGCGCGCCACCGGCATCTATCCGGTCGGAACACTGGTACGGCTGGAAAGCGGCCGGCTGGGCGTGGTGGTGGAACAGAACGAGAAGAGCCTGATCGCGCCCAAGGTGAAGGTGTTCTTCAGTCTGCGCAGCAACAGCCACATCCCGCCCGAAGTGGTAGACCTGTCGCGGCCGCTGGGTTTTGGCGGCGGTGACAGCATCGTGCGCCACGAAGCGCCGGAAAAGTGGAAGGTGGACCCGCTGCGCTTTCTCTAGCAGCCTAGAGCCAGCCGGCGCGCCATGAGGCCGAATCGCCCAGATCGCGCCACGGCAGTGTCCAGCGGCGGCGCGTGAGCACGGCCTCCAGATCCACCGTCAGCACTTTCTGCGGATCCTCCTGATCGCGCGTAACCCTTACCACCATGAAGTGTTTCTCACGGCTGGTGGGGGCCACGGCCGTCCACTTGCTGCGCAGCAGTTTCTTGTGATTGACCGGCATGGCGGGCTCCTTGTCGGACCGGGCGATTGCCCGTCAGGCTTGGAGAAGACGGCCGGCGATCAGTTCCACGATGCGGTCGCTGGCGCCCCGGTGGGCCGCGGTGAACGCCAGGGCGGCGTCGTGCATCGCCTGCCTGGCGGGTGCATCCGCCAGAAGGGCCAGCGCTTCGTCCACCAGCGCCCCGGCATCCGGCACCTGCCGTGCCGCGCCGGCCTCGAGTGCAAGACGGCTGGCTTCGGCAAAGTTGAACATGTGGGGGCCGAACAGCACCGGCCGCCCGATGCTGGCCGGCTCGATCAGGTTCTGTCCCCCCAGAGGCAGCAGGCTGCCGCCCACGAAGGCCACATCGGCCGCCGCGTAATAGCCGAACAGCTCACCCATGCTGTCCCCCAGCCATACTGCAGCATCGGGCGGCACCGGGCCTTCTTCGCTGCGGCGCGCGCACGCCAGGCCGGCGCCTTCGGCCAAGCCCGCCACGCTGTCAAAGCGTTCCGGATGGCGCGGCACCACCACCAGCAAGACCCTGCCCACCCGTGCCCGCGCAGCGCTCCAGGCAGCGAAGAGCAAAGCTTCCTCGCCTTCGCGTGTGCTGGCACACACCAGCACCGGGCGCGGCCCGATCCGCTGTCGGAAGTCCTCTCCCAATGCCAGTTTGTCGAGGGGGGGCGTGAAATCGAACTTGGTGTTGCCGCACACGTGCACCTCGCGGGCCCCAAGTTGGGTCAGGCGCCGGGCGTCCTCAGCGGTTTGCGCAGCCACGCCCGTCAACTGTGCGAGGGCGGGACGGATCAGCGCACCGATGCGCCGGTATCCCGCCAGCGACTTCTCCGACAAGCGCGCGTTGGCCAGAAACAGTGGCACCCCGCTGCAGGCCGCTGCCGCGATCAGGTTGGGCCACAGTTCGGTTTCCATCAGCACCCCGAAACGCGGAGCATGGTCGGATAGAAAACGCGCCACAGCGGCAGGCGTGTCGTAGGGAAGGTAGCGAATCTCGGCATCGGGGTAGAGTTCGGCAGCGGTGGCACGACCGGTGGGGGTCATCTGGGTAATCAGCAGCGGCACCCCCGGCCAGCGGGCCTGCAGGGCACGCACCAGAGGCAGTGCAGCGCGCGTCTCACCTACCGATACCGCATGAATCCAGATCGCTCCGCGATGGCGGGCGGCAAAAGGTTGGCCGAAGCGTTCGTCCCAGTGTTCCAGATAGGCCGGCGCCTTGCGGGCCCGCTTGCGCAGGTAGCGCCTGACCAGCGGCAACAGCAGGGGCCAGACTGCGCCATAGAGGCGCCGGGCAATCATGCCTGCCGCACCCGGCGGAGGGCGTCCAGCACCGCTTCAGGTGTGGGACACGCCCCAATACCGCCCAGGTTGGTGGCCCAGGCGGTCTCCACCACTCCGGTGCGGGCAGGGTCGGTATCGGTGTAGAGCGCCACCAGCGGTACATCCAGCGCATTGGCCAGATGCGTCAACCCGGTGTCCACCCCCACCACTGCCGCCGCATGCCCGATCAGTCCGGCCGCCTCCGGCAGACTGAGCCTGGGCGCCACCACGGCGGCAGGCATGGCCTGCGCCAGCCGTTCTGCGCGGGCCTTCTCGGTATCGTTGCCCCAAGGCAGCACCACCGGCCAGCCTTCGGTCTCGGCCAAGGTTTTCCCCAGTGCGATCCAGGCTTGTTCCGGCCATTCCTTGGAAGGCCGGCTGGTGGCATGCAGAAATACTGCGTAGCCCCCTTCGGTGAGCCAGGGTGGTCGTTCGCCTGCCCCGATGCCAAACCGGGGGGCGCCCTCCGGGTTGTAACCCAGCGCCTGCCCAAACAGGCGACGATTGCGCTCGATGGCGTTCAGGGTCCGCGGCACCGTCAGGCGACGATCGTAGAACAGGCTGGCCAGCGGCTCGCGGATGCTGCCAAAGTCGTAGCCCACCAGCGGACCTTGGGCAAGGCGTGCCGGCAGGGCGCTCTTGAGCAGGCCCTGGCTGTCAATCACCCAATCCCAGCGGCCTCCCTGTAGCGTGGCCTTCAGGGCCCGCATCTCGCGCCAGGTGGTGGGCGAAAGCAGGCTGCGTCGCCAGCGGCGCCAGGCAAGCGGGATCACGCGCCGGACTGCGGGGTGCAGGCGCGCGATATCGGCAAAGCCTTCTTCGGCCAACCAGGAGATTTCGACATTGGGGAAGTGTTCGGCAAGGTCGGTGACGGCTGGCCAGGTGTGGATGAGGTCCCCCATCGACGAGGTCCGCACGATCAAGAGCTGCATCATGGCTCGCATTGTACGAGCGGCCCTGTGGTTAACCAAGTAGAATTGGCCGCCATCAAATGTGGATAAGAGGCTGTGGAAAACCCGGGCTGGATTTATCCACAAGCTGTGCCTAGGCAAGGCGTAGCAACTATCCCAAGCCCATCAACAGGGCAAGATGTTGACAGCCTTGATGTTTTTTCGGTTTATCCACATGTGGACAGTTACTACATCAGTTTCATCCTTTTATAAAAGGGCAACAAAGAAAAGAAGAGGATGCGCTGTTTGAATGGCCAAAAGCGTTTTCCCGTACCCAACTGGCAAACGTCGCCTCAGTCTGTGGATAAACGAGCAGTTTGAAAGACGGCCCAACTTATCCACAATTGCTTCTCTACCGGCAAGCCGGGTTGGGCACATCTATATATAGTCCATAAGTATTTGAATTATAAATTGAAAAATCACTTATCCACAGGTAGCGGCTGTCTTCTACCAGTATCATCCGTATTTAATAGGAACACAGAGAAAAGATGCGAGAACCCGTCAGCCTGGTAGTCATTACCAAGAATGCGGCGCCAGCTCTGGAAAAATGCTTGGCCCAGGCCGCATGGGTGGATGAAATCGTGGTAGTGGATTCGGGTAGTACTGATACGACATTGGCAATAGCTTCTGCCTATAAGGCCAAAGTTATCCACCAGGACTGGCTGGGTTTCGGTCCGCAAAAGCAGTTCGCAGTGCAGGCCGCTTGTCATGATTGGGTACTTTGCCTGGATGCCGATGAGTGGTTGTCTGAAGAATTATCTTGTGAAATCAAAAGGTTGCTGGAAAACCCACCCGGGTTTGCCTACCGTTTTGCACGCAGCAACAAGTTCATGGGGCGTTTTCTGAAGCACGGGGAAGGCTACCCGGACTACAGCCTGCGGCTGTTCCACCGGGCGCATGCACGCTGGTCGGACGATATTGTTCACGAGACTGTCCTTACCCAGGCCGAGGTGCACACCCTGCCGGGCGACCTGATGCACGAGTCTGGGGAGGACTTGGCGCTTTACCTCTCCAAGCAGAACCGTTACACCAGCCTGCAGGCCGAAATGCTGTTCCGACGTGGAAAACATGTGGGCATCACCAAGCTGGTGCTCAGCCCCCTGCTGCGTTTTCTCAAGTTCTACTTTTTCAGGCAGGGTTTCCGGGACGGACTGCCCGGACTTGTCCACATCAGCATTGGCTGCTTCAACAGCTACATGAAATACGCGAAGCTGATCGAGCTTCACCGGATTGGGAACAAGTCATGAAAGTACTGGTAACCGGCGCTGCCGGCTTCATCGGACGTGCGGTGTGTGCGCGGCTTCTGGACCGGGGCGACATCAACGTACTCGGTGTGGACAACCTCAACGACTACTATGCGGTGGCCTTGAAGCACGCACGATTGGCTACCTTGTCCGGGCGCCCGGGTTTTGCCTTCCACCATCTGGACATTGCCGACTGGACGGCGCTGGAAGCGCTGTTCGCGGCAGAGCGGCCAGACTACGTGGTGCATCTCGCGGCACAGGCTGGGGTGCGCTACAGCATCGAGAATCCGCATGTGTATGCCCAGAGCAACCTGGTCGGGCACACCAATGTACTGGAGGCCTGCCGGCGTCATCCGGTGCGTCATCTCGTGTTTGCTAGTTCTTCCAGCGTCTACGGGCAGAATGCCAAGGTGCCCTTCTCCGAAGACGACCGTGTGGATGCGCCGGTCAGCTTCTATGCGGCTACCAAGAAAGCCAACGAAGTGATGGCGCATAGCTATGCCCATCTCTACCGCTTTCCTGTGACGGGTCTGCGTTTCTTTACGGTATATGGCCCCTGGGGCCGCCCGGACATGGCACCGTGGCTGTTTACCGAAGCGATCCTGCAAGGAAGGCCGATCAAGGTCTTCAACCACGGCCGCATGCAGCGCGACTTCACCTACATCGATGACATCGTGGAAGGCGTGCTGCGGGTGATGGAACGGCCTGCGGACGGCCAGCCCCCGTTTGCGGTGTACAACATCGGCAACCACAATCCGGTGCCGCTGACTGAGTTCATTGCCGCCACCGAAGCCGCCTGTGGACGCGAGGCGGTGAAGGAATACCTGCCGATGCAGGAGGGAGACGTACCCATCACCTATGCCGATACACGGCGGTTGCGGGAAGCGGTGGGCTTCTCACCCGACACGCCCCTACGTGCAGGCATGCAAGCCTTCGTGGACTGGTATCGCGCCTACCACAGTCTCTGAGCAGCCTTTTTTCCCGATGCAGAACCGGCCTTTCGCGAGGTCGGTTTTTTCTTGTATCAGCGCATTAGACTGCACTGATACTGTTTAACCAGGATCAAAAGACAAAAGGCAGGCACGGGCGTAGCATCTTTGCATTATCGTACGCGAGGAGAGCAGTATGAAATTGCGCATTATTACGCTGGCTCTGGCAGGTATTTGTCTGGTCAGCCCCCTGTCCAGCCTGGCTGCAACGGCTGTATCCGCCACCGCCCCCGTCTCTGCCACCCAGGCGGGCAAAGCCGATCAAGCCCTGCGCAAGCTGGTGGATGGCTACTTCCGGGAAAACCTGGCGCTCAATCCGCTGAACGCGCCTGACATGGGGGTGAACACCTACAACGACCGTTTCGGTGATTATCTCTCCAACGATTATCTCTTCCGCCAGAAGGCGCTGGAAACCCGCTATCTGGAAGCCATCCGCAAGGTGGATCGCAGCCAGCTTTCGGCCGACGGTCAGATCACCTATGACGTGTTCCTCTACGATCGGCAGATGGCGCTGAAAGGCTTCGACTTTCCGTTCTGGTACCTGCCGCTCAACCACTTCTACAGCAAGGCCAGTACTATCGCCGAACAGGGTAGTGGCGAATACGGCCAGCCTTTTGCCACTGTCCGCGACTATGACAACTTCCTGAAGAAGCTGGACGGCTTCGGCCGCTGGGCCGACATGGCGGTCCAACGCATGCGTCAGGGCCAGGGCGAAGGGGTGACGTTGGCCGCCCCGCTGGCCAAGATCCTGGAGGGCCAGCTGCGCGACTATGTGCCAGCCAAGCTGGAGGACAGCCAGTTCTGGAAGCCGGTGATGCACTTCCCCAAGAACTTCAGCGCTGCTGACAAGGCACGGCTGACCAAAGCCTATCGGGCCAAGATTCAGGAAGTGGTCAATCCGGCGTATCTCAAGCTGGCGGACTTCCTGAAGAACGAGTACCAGCCAAGGCAGACGCTGGGATGGCAGGGCTTGCCCAACGGTGCAGCCTGGTATCAGTATCTGGCCGACCTGAACACCACCACTACCCTGCCTGCGCAGCAGATTCACAACATCGGCAAGCAGGAAGTCGCTCGCATCTTGGGCGAGATGGAGACTGTGCGCCAGCAGGTGGGCTTCAAGGGCGATCTGAAAGCGTTCTGGAAGTATCTGCAGACCGATCCCAAGTTCTTCTGGACCGATCCCAAGCAGCAGGTGTCCGACTATGTTGCCTTCCGCGATCGCGTCTATCCGGTGCTGCCGAAGTTCTTCGGGCTGATGCCGAAGGCACCGTATGAAGTGCGTGCCGTGCCCAAGGAATCGGAAGACACGGCAGGCGTGGCGTACTACAACCCCGGCACGCCGGATGGCAAGCGCCCGGGAGTGTTCTTCGTCAACACCAAGCCGGGCCAGCAGCTGCCCAAGTGGAGCCTGGAAACCCTGGCAATGCACGAAGCCGCACCGGGGCATCACTTCCAGATCGCGATCAAGCAGGAGCAGAAGGGTGTGCCGGAATACCGCAAGTTCCGCGACTACACCGCCTACGAGGAAGGCTGGGCGGTCTACGTGGAAAGCATCGGTCGCGAGCTTGGGATGGAGAAAGACCCGTTGCAGTACTTCGGCAAGCTGAACGAGGAAATGCTGCGCGCGATGCGTCTGGTGGTGGATACCGGACTGCACACCCAAGGCTGGACGATCGAACAGGCCGAAGCCTACATGTTGGCCAACTCCGCGCTGGGTGAAGGCGACGTACGCTCTGAAGTACGCCGCTACCTCGCCATCCCCGGACAGGCGCTGTCGTACAAGGTGGGGCAACTGACGATCAGCCGGCTGCGTGCCGAAAGCCAGCAGGCGCTGGGGCCTCGCTTCGACATTCGCCGCTTCCACGATCAGGTACTCGGTTCGGGTGCATTGCCGATGAGCGTGCTCGAAGCCAAGGTACACAACTGGGTCAAATCCGGCGGTTGATCTCGGCTTTTGCGGTAAAGTACCAAGGGCCCGTGCGCGGGCTCTTTTTCATTATCCGGGAAACACGATGATCACCCTGCGTCCTGCCACTGCCTTCGATGCCGATGCCTTGCGCGAACTGATCCTGATTCATGGGCCCAATCCTTGGAACTGGCTACCTCCAGAAGGTGTGGAAGCCACGCTGATGCAGCTGGTGGCGGGTCAGGCGGGGGCGGTGTTGGCCGAAGCGGGGCCGCAGTTGGTGGGTGCCGTCATTCATCGCCGCGAGGATACCTACCCTGCCCTGCGGCCGGTGGAGGTGCCTGCCGTGCAGGCGGCCTTCATCGTCGAAGCCGTCGTACACCGCGATCACGCAGGTCAGGGTATCGGGGCCCGGCTACTCGCTTCCGCCTGCGCACACTTGGCCGACCGTGGCTGTCTATGGGTGGTGGCCGACCGCCATGAGGAAAATGCCGCCTCGGCCGGCATGATGCGCAAGGCAGGTTTTGCCGAACTGGCGGTGTACGACGATCCGCAGCGGCGAACCAGCGGCACAGGCCGTACCACGGTATGCGGGCGTTACCTGTGAGGTAGCTGCCTCCCACCTTCGGCCAACCCTGCCCCGTAAGCCCCAACAAAAACGCCGACGGCGAAACCGTCGGCGTGGCAGGCAGGGCTATCAGCCTTCGTCTTCTTCTGCGGGAGGCGCCCAGTTGTCGTCCCGTGTGACCATGATCTTGTCGACCCGGGTCTTGTCCATGTCCATCACCTCGAAGGTAAAGCCACACCACTCGAAGCGGTCGGTGACGGCGGGTACCCGGCCCAGCTGGAACATCATGATACCGCCCAGCGTGTTGATGTTGCCGGTTTCCTCTCCGGGCAACAGAGTCTCCAGGTCGAAGTACTCCTTGAAGCGGTCGAGCGTCACCATGCCATCGACCAGCCAGCTGCCGTCGTCGCGGCGGACGATCTCTTCGTCGTAGGGCACACCGCTGGCAGGCAGGTCGCCGACGATCGCCTCGAGTACGTCATTCATCGTCACCAGCCCTTCCAGCTCGCCATATTCGTCGACCACCAGCGCCAGATGCGTGCGGGACAGCTTGAACTGCTCGAGAAGCTGCATCAGCGACACATTGGCGGGCACATAGAGCGGTGCCTCGAGGTTGGAAGTGAAATCCACCGGCTCACCGGCCAGCATGCGGTCCAGCATGCGCTTGGCGTCCAGAATCCCCATCACATGCTCCATATCGCCCTTGCACACCGGGAAGCGTGAGTAGGGGCTTTCCTGCAGCAGGCTGCGGTTCTCTTCCAGGGTGTCCTCGATGTCCAGCGCCACGATTTCCTTGCGTGGCGTCATCACCGAGGCCACCTTGCGGTCGTCGAGGCGGAAGATGTTTTCCACCAGCTCCTGCTCGGCGCGGTCAAACACGCCTTCGTCCGCCCCCTGCTCCATCAGCACGCGGATCTCTTCCTCGGTGATCGAAGGTTCCTTGCTCTTGCGGGCACCCAGAAGGCGCAGAATGGAGTCGGTGATGAGGCTGAGCACCCGTACCAGTGGCGAGCTGATGCGCGACAGCAGGCGCATCGGGCGGGCCATGGTGGCGGCCACCAGTTCGGGGTTGAGCATGGCCAGTCGCTTGGGCACAAGCTCGCCCAGGATCAGCGACAGGGTGGTGACAGTGATGACCATGATCACCACCGAGAGGACATGGCTGTAATCGGCCAGGGCAGGATACTGCACCAGCCAGTTACGCAGCTTTTCCGAGATGGCGGCTTCACCGAATACCCCGGACAGGATACTGATCGAGGTGATGCCGATCTGGATGGTGGAGAGAAAGCGGGTGGGCTCTTCGGCCAGCTGCAAGGCGGCCTGGGCGCCCTTGTGGCCATCGTCGGCCCATTGCTGAAGGCGGACCTTGCGCGAGGAAACCACGGCCAGTTCAGACATGGCAAACAGGCCGTTAAGAAGGATGAGAAGCAGTAATATCAGTATGTCCACGGTCGGCACATTGTGTTGAGGAAACCTAAGCTTAGGGCATGCGCTGGTCCGAGGGAAGGGCGACAGCGCCCCCAGGCGGCCGCCGTCGCGTCGCTGGGCATCAGAAGAGGTCGCTCATGCCCACAGCGTGGCACCAACTGACGGTGCCACGCTGCCGCGCTGCCAGCCAGGCATTTGCCTGCGAGAAGGGGCGGCTGCCAAAAAAGCCGCGGTGGGCCGACAGGGGCGAGGGATGCGGAGCGCACAGCACCAGATGCCGCGCGCGGTCGATGCGTTCGGCCTTGCCCTGCGCATAGTTCCCCCACAGCAGGAACACGCAGCCGGGGCTGTCCCGGTTGACGGTGTCGATCAGCGCATCGGTCACCGTCTGCCACCCCAGCCTGGCATGGCTGGCGGCCTTGTCTTCCTCCACCGTCAGCACGCTGTTGAGTAACAGCACGCCCTGCCTGGCCCAGCCGCTCAGGTCGCCGCTGCCCGGCTGCCCGCTGCAGAGGTCCGATGCCAATTCCTTGTAAATGTTGCGCAGGCTGGGTGGGATGCGCACGCCTTCAGGTACAGAGAACGACAGCCCCATTGCTTCGCCGGTCCCGTGATACGGGTCCTGGCCCAGGATAACAACCCGCACGTCGGCCGGGGCGGTGAAGCTCAGTGCGTTGAAGATCAATGGACGGGGGGGGAAAATCGTGTGGCCGGCGTCGCTCAGCTGGGCCAGGGCGCTGTCGATTGCCTGCAGGCCGGGGGCCACGCTGGCGCCGGAGAGGACGTTCTCCCAGGCAGGATGCACGCGGGCCAGTGCCGCGTCGAGATAGTGCAGGTTCATTTCGGGGTTCGCTACAAGGAAACAGCCTAAGGCAAGGGCAATAACGGTGCCCGGCTGGCAAATGAAAACGCCACCCCGAGGGTGGCGTCGTCCGGCCGGAAAGCCCTCAGTAGTGGCGCATGCAAGGGTCCACCTGAGTGGCCCAAGCCTCTACCCCGCCCTGCAGGCTGTACAGGGTATCGAAGCCGGCCTGCTGCAGGTACAGCGCCACATGATAGCTGCGCACGCCGTGATGACAGATGGTAACGATGGGCACGTCATCCGGCAGCGTATTCAGCTGCAGGGGCACCATGTTCATCGGCAGGTGGCGTACGCCTTCGATGCACGCCTGCTCCAGCTCCCACCCTTCACGCACGTCCAGCAGCAGCGGCTGTTCCCGCTCTGGATCGGCCAGCCACTGTGCCAGCGCCTGGGGGGTGATTTCCTGGATCATCAGAACTCGAACCGTTCCGGCTCGATGGCTTCACTGCCCTGCAGGCGTGCGGTCAATGTGTCGAAGATCACCAGTTCGCTGTAGGTGTCTTCCGACAGGCGCTCAATCAGCTGCGCACGCATTACCGGCTCGTCCCCGACGATGATAACCATGCGGCCACCGATCGCCAGCTGTTGTTTGAGTGTCTCGGGCACCAAGGGCAGAGAGCCACCCACGAAGATGGCGTCGAACGGTGCCTGCTGCGGCAGGCCGTTGATACCGTTGCCTTCGGTGAGCGTGATATTGCGCAGGCCGGCCTGCTTGAGGCGGGCAGCGGCGCGGGCCAGCTGGCTACCGTCAATGTCCAGGCTGTAGACGTGGCTGGCCAGCGAGGCCAGCAGTGCGGTGACATAGCCGGAGCCGGTGCCCACTTCCAGCACACGGTCGCTGGGCTTGAGCTGCAACTCCTGCACCAGGCGCGCTTCTACCTTGGGCTGGAGCATCAGTGCGCCGTTCTCCAGCGGCAGCTCCATATCGGTAAAGGCCAGCGTGCGTTTGTCCGCAGCGACGAAGTCCTCGCGTTTCACGTGAAACAGCAGGTCGAGAATCTTGCCGTCGAGCACATCCCACGGGCGGATCTGTTGCTCAACCATGTTGAAACGGGCTTTTTCGAAATCCATCGACAACCTCAGTGGGGCTTCATGACGATAACTTGCGATTATCCCATATTTGCCCTACCTTCACAGCATCGCTAGGGGTCCTGCGAGGCGTTTTGTCGGGGCAAGCAGCTGAATAATCAGCTTTTTTGCCACGCCAGACGTGTCAATGGTGAGAGTTACCCTTCGAACCTGATCCGGTTAACACCGGCGTAGGGAAGCGAGCCTGCCAAACCGGCCTTCGGCCAACCTGCCAGCGTGGCCATCCGCCGCATCGCCCTTACGCCGTTTCATCGAGAGGATACGACGATGAACGCGCGCACCCGCACCAGCCTGAACCAGACCCTGACGGTGGATTCCGCCGCCATCCAGCCTCTGCCCAACGCCCGCAAGATCTACGTCACTGGCAGCCGCCCCGACCTTCGGGTGCCGATGCGCGAAATCAGCCAGGCCGACACCCCGACCCAGTTCGGCGGCGAGACCAACCCGCCCATCTACGTCTATGACACCAGCGGCCCCTACACCGACCCGCATGCGCAGATCGACATCCGCTCCGGCTTGCCGGCGCTGCGCGCCGCCTGGATTGCCGAGCGGGGGGACACCGCGCTGCTGCCCGGCCTGTCCAGCGACTACGGCCGCGCCCGCGCAGCCGACCCAAAACTGGCCGACCTGCGCTTCAACCTGACCCGCCAGCCACGCCGCGCCAAGCCCGGCTGCAACGTCACACAGATGCACTACGCCCGCCGCGGCATCATCACACCGGAGATGGAATTCGTCGCCATCCGCGAAAACCTGAACCGCCAAGCGTATGTCGAATCGCTCAAGGCTACCGGCAACAGCCGCCTGCTGGAGCTGATGACCCGCCAGCACGCCGGCCACAGCTTTGGCGCCCAGCTGCCCGAAAAGATCACCCCCGAGTTTGTACGCCAAGAAATCGCCGCCGGCCGCGCCATCCTGCCGTGCAACATCAATCATCCTGAATCCGAGCCGATGATCATCGGTCGCAACTTCTTGGTGAAAGTAAACGGAAATATTGGTAACAGCGCGTTAACGTCGTCGATCAGCGAAGAAGTGGACAAAATGACCTGGGGCATCCGCTGGGGGGCTGATACCATCATGGACCTGTCCACTGGCAAGAACATCCACGAAACCCGCGAGTGGATCCTGCGCAACAGCCCGGTACCGATCGGCACTGTGCCCATCTACCAAGCGTTGGAGAAGGTCAACGGCAAGGCCGAAGACCTGAGCTGGGACATCTTCAAGGACACGCTGATCGAGCAGGCCGAGCAGGGCGTGGACTACTTCACCATCCACGCCGGCGTACTGCTGCGCTACGTACCGCTTACCGCCGGCCGCATGACCGGCATCGTGTCGCGCGGCGGCTCCATCATGGCCAAATGGTGTCTGGCGCACCACCAGGAAAACTTCCTCTATACCCACTTTGCCGAGATCTGCGACATCATGAAGGCCTACGACGTGGCCTTCAGCCTGGGCGATGGTTTGCGTCCCGGCAGCGTGTGGGACGCCAACGACGAGGCGCAGCTGGGCGAACTCAAAACCTTGGGCGAGCTGACCCAGATTGCCTGGCAGCACGACGTGCAAGTGATGATCGAAGGCCCAGGCCACGTGCCGATGCAGCTGATCAAAGAGAATATGGATAAAGAGCTGGAATGGTGCCACGAAGCCCCGTTCTACACGCTGGGCCCGCTCACCACCGACATCGCCCCCGGCTACGACCACATCACCAGTGCCATCGGCGCCGCACAGATCGGCTGGTACGGCACTGCCATGCTGTGCTACGTCACCCAGAAGGAACACCTGGGTCTGCCCAACAAGCACGACGTGAAGGAAGGCATCATCACCTACAAGCTGGCCGCCCACGCCGCCGACCTGGCCAAAGGCCACCCCGGCGCGCAGATCCGCGACAACGCGCTGTCCAAGGCGCGCTTCGAGTTCCGCTGGGAAGACCAGTTCAACCTGGGTCTGGACCCGGACAAGGCACGCGAATTCCACGACGAAACCCTGCCCAAGGACAGCGCCAAGGTGGCCCATTTCTGCAGCATGTGCGGCCCGCACTTCTGCAGCATGAAGATCACCCAGGATGTGCGTGCGTTCGCCGCCAGCAAGGGCATTAGCACTGATGCCGCGCTGGAAACCGGCATGCAGGAAAAGGCCATCGAGTTCGTCCAGGGGGGCAGCAAGCTGTACGCCCGAGTGTAGGTCGGATAGGAAGGGCCGAAGCGTCCTGCTTCGGCCAACCTTGCCTGACCGCACACCACATCCGCCTGCCTGCGCGCGGGTGGGTGTCAGTCCGACCACAGCGGCTGGCCTGCCCCGGTTGCCTGCAGGGCAGTGCCCTTCCACCCACAGCCATCCGGGGGGGCGGTGCGCCTGCCATTGCTGGTGCCTTACATGCAAGTGACTGATTCCGCTATACTTCCGCCCCTTGCCACCTCCCTTGCCGAAAGAAGCCGATGAGTCTGCTGCCGCACCAGATCGAACTGTTGTCCCCTGCCAAGACCGCCGAGATCGGGCGCGAAGCGATCCTGCACGGGGCCGACGCGGTCTACATCGGCGGGCCCAGCTTCGGGGCGCGCCACAACGCCTGCAACAGCGTGCAGGATATTGCGGCGCTGGCCACGTTTGCCCACCGCTATCATGCCCGTGTGTTCGTCACCCTCAACACCATCCTGCACGATGCCGAACTGGAAGCGGCCCGCATGCTGATCGGCCAGCTCTACGATGCCGGGGTGGACGCCCTGATCGTGCAGGACATGGGGGTGCTGGAGATGGACCTGCCGCCCATCGAGCTGCATGCCTCAACTCAGTGCGACATCCGCACGCCGGAAAAGGCCCGCTTCCTGGCCGACGCTGGCTTTTCGCAGATTGTGCTTGCGCGCGAACTGACCATTCCCCAAATCCGCAGCGTGGCCGAACGGGTGGACGGACATGCCACCCTCGAATACTTCATTCACGGGGCGCTGTGTGTGGCATTTTCCGGGCAGTGCTACATCAGCCATGCCGAAACCGGGCGCAGCGCCAACCGCGGTGACTGTTCGCAAGCCTGTCGCCTGCCCTACACGCTCACCGACGAGAAGGGCGGCGTGGTGGCGTTCGACAAGCACCTGCTGTCAATGAAGGACAACAACCAGAGCACCAATCTGGAGGCTCTGCTGGATGCCGGCGTGCGCTCGCTGAAAATCGAGGGCCGCTACAAGGACGCCAGCTACGTCAAGAACATCACTGCCCACTACCGCCTGCTCCTGGACGAGATCCTCGAACGCCGGCCGGAGCTGGCGCGTGCTTCCAGCGGCACCAGCGAGATCTTCTTCACGCCAGACCCGGACAAGACCTTCCACCGTGGGGCCACCGACTACTTTGCCACCGGGCGCAAGGGCGACATCGGCGCTTTCGATTCGCCGAAATTCGTTGGTGTGCCGCTGGGTACGGTCGAGCGCGTGGGAGAAGGCTGGCTGGAGATCGCCACTGACGCGCCGATGCACAACGGAGACGGGCTCAGCTTCATGCGCAAGCGTGAGGCGGTGGGCGTGCAGGCCAATACGGTGCAGCGCCAAGGCCTGAGTGCGGACGGACGGCCCGTGTGGCGCGTGGTGCCCAACGACGCGTCCGTGCTGGCCGGTCTGAAGCCAGGCACCGACATCAGCCGCAACCGGGACCATGCCTGGGAGCTGGCCCTGCTGAAGAAGTCCGCCGAGCGCCGGGTAGGGGTATGGATGACGCTTGCCGAGTCTGCGGAGGGCCTGACGCTGACGGTGGTGGACGAGGATGGGCACAGTGCCACCGCTACGGCGCTGCTCGCGTTACAGCCCGCCAAGGAGGTTCGGCAGGCCGAAACGACCGTGCGCGACAGCTTGGCCAAGTTGGGCAACACCCTGTTTTTTGCCCATGAGGTCACGTTGGCCTGGACGCAGCCGCTGTTCGTGCCGGTGTCGGTGGTCAATGCGCTGCGGCGCGAGGCGGTGGAAGCGCTGGAGCGCGCACGGCTTGAGGCCTGGCAAAGGCCGGTCCGCAGGCCGGCGGTGGAGCCGCCCGTGCCCTACCCGGAAAAGACGCTTAGCTATCTGGCCAACGTCTACAACACCTTGGCCTGGCAGTTTTATCGCAAGCATGGTGTGGAGGTGATCGATGCAGCATACGAAGCGCATCAGGAAGAAGGCGAGGTATCGCTGATGATCACCAAGCATTGCCTGCGTTTTTCCTTCAACCTCTGCCCCAAGCAGGCCAAGGGCGTGAAGGGGGTGATGGGCCAGGTACGGGCCGACCCGATGACGCTGCGGTCCGGCAGCGAAACCTATACGCTGAAGTTCGAGTGCCGGCCCTGCGAGATGCATGTGATGGGACGGATGAAGAAACACATTCTCAAGTCGCCACCACCGAGCGACGTGCCGGTGACCGCACCGCTCACCTTCTTCCGGCAGCGGCCGAGGTAAACCCTCGCGAGCTTGGCCGAAACCCGTGCTCTGCCTGCAAGTAGGCCTGTTCGGCAGGTGCCGTGTAAGGGCGGTTACGGTTCGGGCCCAGCGCCGCAGTGCTGCGGGAGCGCTGTGGGCTCTAGAGCGGAGGCACGGCGCTTTGCGCTTTCTGACGCCACTGGGTCGCCGGGCGGGTCGTCCCCTCCCCGCTGGCCGGGCGGCGAGATGGCCCGCCCTTCGCGTCCCAAGTCGTCCCCAAGAACGGCAGGGGCATGACGGGCCGGATAGACGGGCCTGCCCGGCGGAGGCAAACTTCATAATCTCCCCTGTCCCAGTTGGTCCCCACCTGCGCTACATCAAAAAACCTTCATAACATTAAAGTATGCTTATGAACTGAATACCGGCCGTGTTGCCGTGAATCAGTCGCCTTCCCGGCGGACAGGGCACGCTGCCGTCAGCTTTTGGGAGAAGGTCATGTTCGTGTCTACCCGCAGTCTCAACAAGGCGCTGCAACCGCTGTCCGATGCCACCGAGCGTGGCGTGGACCTCACTGTGGCGCTTCCCGAATCCTCCAGCAGCCTTGGCTGGATGGCCCGGCTCGTTAATGGTCTCTTCAAGCGTTTTGACGACGCCATGGGGCAGATCGCCGGCAACGCCATCCATCTGTCGCGCGTTGCACCCCGTTTGGCGGAGCTGGCCCAGGTACAGGAAGACCATGCCCGGGCACAGCGGCAGAACGCGGAAGGCATCGGCCAGGCCAGCCATACGCTGGCGCAGACAGTGGCCTCCATTGCCAGTAGCGCTGCCGAAGCCTCGGCTTTCTCCAATCAGGTGGCCGCCGCGGTGCACAGCGCCAATGCCAGCGACGAGGAGAACCGCCAGCAGATCCGGGCCATCGGCGACAGTACCCGCGCGCTCAGCGAACAGATGGCCCTGCTGGAGGACAGTTCGGCCTCGATCGGCAAGGTGGTGGAACTGATCAAGAGCATCGCCGACCGCACCCGCCTGCTGTCGCTGAATGCCGCGATCGAAGCGGCGCGCGCCGGCGAACAGGGCCGGGGCTTTGCAGTGGTGGCCGACGAGGTGCGCAAGCTGGCGGACCAGACCACGCAAGCCACCCAAGATGTCGAACACCTGCTGGAAACCATTCAGCAGCAAGTGGCCACCTCCAGCAGCACCATGGAAAGCATGAACCAGCTGGTGGACAAGGGTATTAGCGTATCGCAGACCGCCGGGGAATCGATCCAGGCGGCCTCGCGCGACATCACCACGCTGATTGAGCACGTCCACACCATCGCTGCGGCCAGCGGCGAGCAGAGCGAGAAGGTGGAGGCTATTGCCGCCCAGATCGGCGAAGTGGTGGCCAGCACCCAGCGCCAGCTGGAAGACGCGCATGCGTTGGCCGAAAGTGCCGGACAGGTGCGTGACCGCAGCGACACGCTGCTCACCGCAGTGGGCATCTTCCGTTTTGAAGGCCACAAGCGGGTGCGGCAGATGATCGAGGAAGCTGTACGCGATTGGAAGCTGGACCACCTCGACGCCGACACGCTGGATAGGCTGCTCAGTGCGCTGGGCGCGCGCCACCCCGAACTGGAAATGTTGTGCATCACCGATGCGCATGGCGTGCAGGTGTCCTCGGATGTGGCCGGCGCACGCGTGGTGCCCGAAGGGCGCGGCAACAAGTGGGCCGATCGTCGGTGGTTCCAGGATGCCGTGCGCGAGCAGCAGCTGGTGGTTTCGGACCTGTACCGCTCGGTGGACACCGGCGACTACTGCTTTACCGTATCCACACCGCTCTTTGACCCTGCCGGCCACCTGCTCGGCGTCTTTGAAGCGGACGTCAATTTCAACCACATTGTGGATGGCTGACGGCGGAAGGTTGGCCGAAGCCGGTGCTTCGGCCAACCTTTGCTTTCCTGCCGCTCGTGGCGGTCCAGGCTGCCGCTCCTTCCTCCCTTCTTTTAGTGCTGTTTCCGTCAAGCCCGGTTGGCCGTGGGCCCCGGGTCCGATTCTGTCACCACCGGTGCCGGCCGTCGGGACGCATCGTGTATGGTTCTCCGCCTAGATCGCTTGTGTTCCCGCTGAAATGGCAGGCTTGCGCCCTGCTTGTGTGGCCGCAACCGTTACCGTAGCGCCCCCTTGCGTCCTTGCTGCGCTGGCGGGATCATCCCCCTCCCCACCTTCTGCGGAAATTGCCATGAATGCTTTCTTTCTGCCCCTGGCCTTCGTGATTGGCGCCGTGGTGCCGCTGCAGGCAGCCATCAACAACCAGCTCAAGGCGGTGATCGGTGGCAGCACCGTGCTGGCCGCGTTGGTGTCCTTCAGTGTGGGCTGTCTGGCACTGGTGGGCGTGGGCATGCTCACCGGGCAAAAGTGGGCCAGCCTGGCCCAACTGCCCCGTGCGGAGTGGTGGATGTTCGCGGGCGGTTTTCTTGGCGCGCTGTTCGTGTTCGGCAGCACCTTCCTTGCACCCCGTCTGGGCGTGGCTGTCATGCTGTCGCTGATCATTGCCGGACAGATCCTCAGTTCGCTGCTGTTCGACCGCTACGGCTGGTTTGGCGTGCCGGTGCGTGACATCGGCCTGTGGCGACTGCTGGGCGCGCTGTTGGTGGTGGCAGGCGTGGTGCTCGTCAACTTTGGCGACCGCATCGGCCGCGGCTGAGCAGGCCGCCTGGCTTTTGCGTCTGCCGCGGCGGTCAGGACCTTGCTGGGCATCGATCATTCTGCCGCACGGTGGTATCGCCCTGCCCTTGGGCAACCTTTGCTACGTCTATGCCTCTTCCTTGCATCTTCCGCTTTTGCCAGCGCTAAAAGCGACTGGGCACGAGCATGGGTTCCCTCCACCCGGTTCCACGTGAAACGCCCGTTTCAGCCTCTGCGGGGTAATAGAAAACAAGGCAGGCTGAAGCCGAGGGAAGGCCGCAGGCCGCGCCGGCGCTGGCAGGCTAGAATGCACACCTTTCCCTTATGCAAGGAAGCACACCATGCAGGATGAAGTACGGATCGAGGATCTGGTGGAAGGCAGCGGCAAAGCGGCCGAGCGCGGCGCGCTGATCACCGCGCACTACACCGGCTGGCTGGAAGATGGCACCGAGTTCGATTCTTCATGGAAGCGGGGCAAGCCCTTCGAGTGCGTGCTGAGCAAGAACCGAGTGATTCAGGGCTGGATTGTGGGCCTGGCCGGCATGCGCGAGGGCGGCCGGCGCCGTCTGTGGGTACCGGCTGCGCTGGCCTATGGCGAGCGTCAGATGGGCGAGTACATCAAGCCGCACAGCAACCTGGTATTCGAGATCGAACTTATGCAGGTGCTGACGCGGGACTGAAACCGGCCGAACGCTCAACCTTCGGGGGGCGAGGCCTTGGCACTGCGCACCCGCAGGATGACATCCACCTGCTCCAGCTGCAGGCCAGGGGGCAAATGCGGGCGTCCCACCATGCCGAACAGGCTGTCGGGGGCATCGCTCAACGTGCCGGTGTCCACGTCGTAGAAGTGGGCGTGCGGGTGGGTACTGGAGTCGTACAGCGTGCGTCCGGACTCCACCACCACTTCCCGGATCAGGCCACAGCGGGAAAACAGGTTGAGCGTGTTGTAGACGGTAGCGCGCGAGATGTCGGGGGCAAAGGCGCGCACCCGGGTCAGCACCTCGTCGGCTGAAAGATGCACCGGTGCGGTCAGCAGCACCCGCGCTACCGCCAGACGCTGCAGGGTGGCCGGGATGCCGGCTTCCTTGAGGACGCCTTCCAGTTCGCTCACAGTCGGAAATCGGGCCATAGCCATATCGGCCCCGGCATGGCCGGGGCCGCCTCATGCTCAGTCGTTGAAGGGATGCGGACGCGGCGTGCTGTCCGAGGACGGCGGCAGGATCGGCAGCTTGAAGTTTGGCTGTTCGCCGGTCAGCGTCTTGAGGAAAGCGACCACATCGTTCAGCTCTCCGTCGCTGAAGGTGCGGCCCAACTGCAGGCGGGCCATGGTATCGACCGCCTGATGCAGCGTGGCGGCTTCGCCATCATGGAAGTACGGATAGGTCAGTTCGACGTTGCGCAGCGTCGGCACCTTGAAGTTGAAGCGGTCTGCATCCTTGCCGGTGACGGCCATCCGTCCCTGGGCGGTGCTGGCGGTCTTGTAGGCTTCGACGATGCCAAACTTCTGGAACGAGTTGCCTCCCACGGCGGGGCCGTTGTGGCAGGCCACACAGCCGGCGTTCTTGAAGGTTTGGTAACCGCGCACTTCCTGGGCAGTCAGCGCCTTGCGGTCGCCCTTGAGCCACTTGTCGAAGCGGGCATTGGGGGTTACCAGCGTTTCTTCGAAGGCGGCGATGGCCTGCGTGATGTTGGCCATGTCCACCTTGCCGTTGGGGAAAACCTGGCGGAATTCGCTGGTGTACTGTGGGATCGACTTGAGCACGTCTACAGCCAGCTCGTGGGTGAAGGCCATCTCGCCCGGGTTGGCGATCGGACCGCCGGCCTGTTCCTTGAGATCCTTGGCGCGGCCGTCCCAGAACTGGGCGATGTTCAGCGTCGCGTTCAGCACGGTGGGCGAGTTGATCGGCCCCTTCTGCCAGTTGTGACCGATGGAGGTCTTCAGGTTGTCAGAACCGCCCATGCTCAGGTTGTGACAGGAGTTGCACGAGATGAAGCCGGAGCGCGACAGGCGCGGCTCGAAGAACAGCTTTCTTGCCCAGCTCCACCATGGCCGGGTTACGGACCTTGGCGGGGGCGATCGGCTGGATGGGTTCCTGGCTGGCGGCAAGCGCAGCCGCGCCTGCAAACAGGGTGGCAACGGCCGAGGCAATCAGAAAGGCAGCTTTCATGGCAGACTCCAAAAGAGGACGGGCGCGTGGCGCCGAATTAGACTGTGTCTAAACCACGGCCAATCTATCGGGGCGATGACGACAGAATGTTGACCGCCATCAAGCTTGACCATGAAAACCCATACCAACGGTAAGGAAATGCGCCAGCCTGCTGCGGGCAGGTGCGCTGCTTCATCCATCCGCTTCAAAGAGCTGTCATGACCGCCAAACAACAGAACAATCCGCTGCACGGCATCACCCTGGAAAAGCTGCTGACCGAGCTGGTTGCCCGCTATGGCTGGCCGGGCCTGGCCCAGCGCATTGCCATCCGCTGCTTCAGCCACGATCCCAGCATCAAGTCGAGCCTGGTCTTCCTGCGGCGCACGCCGTGGGCCCGGCAGCAAGTGGAGGCCTTGTATCTGGAGATGCTGGCGGAGACCCGCGTGGCCGCGAAGGACACCCGGCCCAGGCTGTTCTCCCGTCGCACGTCGGACTGAACGCCGCACTCAAGAGGCTGGTCTGGCCGATGCCTCCTCTGCGGTGTGTGGCTGGCCGCCTGGGCGTTTTGTGGTCTGTGCGGCCCCGTCTGCCCGCCACCCCCAAAGCGCTACCCCTTCTGTGCTGGCACAATGAGGGGGCTTTTGCCCACAGGCGGCTCCAGGGCCGTCTGCCTTTCCCTCAGGAGATGCCATGAAGCTCTACTACTCCCCCGCCGCCTGCTCGCTCTCGCCGCACATCGCGCTGGAAGCCGCTGGCCTGGCCTATACCACCGTGCGGGTGGATGTGCGCGCCCAGCCGCACACCACCGAGCACGGGACACTGATGACCGACATCAACCCCAAGGACTATGTACCGGCGCTGGAGATTGCCGAAGGCCAAGTGCTGACCGAAGGCCCGGCCATCGTGCAGTACATTGCCGATCAGGCCCCTGAGCGCGAACTGGCCCCACCGGCCGGCACGCTGGCACGCTACCGCCTGCAGGAGTGGCTGAACTTCATTGCCACTGAAATCCACAAGGGGTTTTCTCCGCTTTTCTACCCGGGCACGCCTGAAGCACAAAAAACCGCAGCCCGCGAACGGCTGGAAGGGCGCTTCGCTTACCTGGAAAAGCAGCTGGCGGAGGCGCCCTACCTGATGGGCGAACGTTTCACTGTGGCCGACGGCTATCTCTTCACCTGCCTGAACTGGTGCAACTACCTGAAGATGCCGCTCGAGGGCTTCCCGGTGCTGGGGGCATACATGGCGCGAGTGGGTGCCCTGCCCTACGTGCAGGCGGCCCTGCGCGCTGAAGGCCTACTGAAGGGGTAGTGCTGTTGTGCGGAGGCGTCCTGTCCGTTCGGGCAGGCGCCTTGGTCGGCCCCGATGCGTTGCCGCGCCCGACCCCGCTGAGGCACACTCGCCTTCCGCCGGGGCCAGCATTGCCCCTCCCTCACGAGGCCACTTCCATGCAGACACCGCTGTTGCCGCTGACGCTCGTCGCGGCGCTCGTTTCGGCCAACGTCCTTGCCGCGCCCGTCAAGCTGCGGTTGCTCGAAACGTCCGACATCCATATGAACCTGGTGAACTATGACTACTACCAGGACAAGACCACCGACGAGTTCGGCCTGGCCAAGACCATCAGTCTGATCAAGGCGGCCCGGGCCGAGTCCCCCAACAGTGTGCTGATCGACAACGGCGACCTGCTGCAGGGCAGCCCGATGGGTGATCTGGTGGCGCGCATCAAGCCGCTGAAGGCCGGCGAGACCCATCCGGCGTACCGGGTGATGAATGCGCTGGCGTACGACGCCGGCAATCTGGGCAATCACGAGTTCAACTTCGGTCTGCCTTTCCTGATGCGCTCGCTCAAGGGCGCTGCGTTCCCCGTGGTTTCGGCCAACGTGGTGCAAGCCAACACCGGCAAGCCACTGCGCCCGCCGTATGTACTGCTCAAGCGCACCCTCAAGGATGAGGACGGTAAGCCGCAGCGGCTGACCATCGGCGTGATCGGTTTTGTGCCGCCGCAGATCATGCAGTGGGACAAGGCCAATCTCGAGGGACGGGTGCGCACGTTGGATATTGTGGAGACCGCCCGGCGTTACGTACCGGAAATGCGTCGCAAAGGCGCCGATCTGGTGGTGGCTGTGGCGCATTCGGGCTTCGAAAAAGGTGAAACGCCGCGCTTCGCCGAAAACTCCGTGGCAGGGTTGGCCGAAGTGCCTGGCATCGACGCCCTGTTGTTCGGGCACGCGCATGCCGAGTTCCCGTCGGCCGCGTTTGCCGATTATCCCAAGGTGGATGTCGGCCGGGGCACCATCAACCGGGTACCGGCGGTGATGCCGGGGCGTTGGGGCGACCACCTGGGTCTGGTGGATCTGACGCTGGACCGGGTGAACGGCAAGTGGGCGGTCACCGACCGTCAGGCCAGCCTGCGCCCGATCTACGACCGCAAGGCCAAGAAGGCCATCGTTCCGACCGACCCGATGGTGATGGCGCTGGTGGGCCATACCCATGAGGACACGCTCGCCTATGTGCGGGCCCAGGTGGCGGAAACCGCCGCGCCGGTCTACAGCTACTTTGCCCAAGTGGCCGATGACCCTTCGGTGCAGATCGTGTCGCAGGCCCAGCTCTGGTATGCCCGCAACGCTGTGCGCGGTACCGAGTACGAGACCCTGCCGCTGCTGTCGGCTGCGGCCCCGTTCAAGGCGGGCGGGCGACAAGGCTGGAGTTACTACACCGACATCGCCCCCGGTCCGCTGGCCATCAAACACTTGGCCGACCTCTACATCTACCCGAATACGCTGAAGGTGGTGAAGGTGAGCGGACGCACGGTGCGTGAATGGCTGGAAATGTCGGCCGGCCAGTTCAACCGCATCGACCCCAAGGGGCCGGCGGCCCAGGCACTGATCAATCCGGACTTCCGCTCCTACAACTTTGACACCATCGACGGCGTGAACTATCAGGTGGACGTAACCCAGCCGGCCCGTTACGACCTTAACGGCAAGCTGGTCGCGCCCGACAGCCACCGTATTGTCAACCTCACCTACAACGGCCAGCCGATCGACGAGAATGCCAGCTTCCTCGTGGTAACCAACAATTACCGCGCCGCCGGCGGGGGCAATTTCCCCGGACTGAGCGGCAAGGAGATCGTGGTGGACGCCCCGGACGAGAATCGCGAGGCACTAGCGCGCTATCTGGCGAGCGAGAAAAGGGTGAATCCCAGCCGCGACAACAACTGGCGCATCCTGCCGGTGCCGGGCATCAGCCTGCGCTTTGCCACCGGAGCGGGGGCGCTGGCGCACCTGTCGCGGCATCCGGAATACCGGCTGGTCAAGGAAAATGGAGACGGTTCGGTGACTCTGGAGCTGGCGCAGTAGGCCATGAATGAGGTTTCACGTGAAACGCCTACCCGTCTGGTAGACGTGCGGGCGCTGGAGTCCGCTCTGGACGATTTCGCCCGGGCACGCGACTGGCCGCGCTTTCACACACCGCGCAATCTGGTGCTGGCGCTGACGGGCGAGGTGGGGGAACTGGCCGAGGTGTTCCAATGGCTGACCGATGATCAGGCGGCAGGGTTGGCCAAAGACCCGGCGCGGCGCCAGGCGTGCGAGGAAGAGATCGCCGACGTGCTGATGTATCTGGTGCGGCTTGCCAGCGTGCTTGGCATCGATCTGGACCGGGCGGTGGCGGCCAAGCTCTTGCGCAACGCCGAGAAGTACCCGGCACCCTGATCCGGGCAGGCTGCGCCCCGTACGTACGACAGGCCACCCGTGGGTGGCCTGTTTTCATGCAGCCGGCAGCACGCTTACTGTAGCGTGCCCTCCGCTTCCAGCCAGCGGGCCATGGCATGCTGCGGAAAGGCCTGCTCCAGCGCCCAGTCGGTCTGTGGCAGGGCATCATCGATCATTTGCGTGAGCAGGTGCAGCAGGTCGTCGCTCAGGCTGTAGACCTCGCCGCGGCCATGATTGTCGAAGAAGCCCAGCAGGTGGCGTCCCTGCTCATCGTGTCCGTGGCGCACCGTCACCGCCAGGATCGGTGCTTCCGCCAGCGGCATCGGCGCTTCCAGCGTCGGCGCGTAGCGTTCGCGGGTGGACACCTGCTTGAGCGCCATCATCCAAGGACGCGCTTCGTCGGTGACGGCCGGCCCGATGGTGCTTTCCAGGCGCTGGCGCAGGATGGGAATCAGCAGACTGGTCAGGCGACGGGTTAGCCAGAACCCACGGCGGTGGCCTTCGGCGTCGACGCGCAGCATCAGGCGGTCTTCTTCGGGCTGATAGGCAAGTTGGAATTGCATGGCGCTTCATACCGGTTCGGAGTCAACAGTTGCTATTAAGACGAAAGGCTGAACCGCTGGCAACCAGACTGCCGAAAAAACCTTACTTTCTTCCGTTAAAACAGTCGCTTGAGCCGATTCAGACCCCTCGGTGCCGTCTGCGCCGTACGGGTGCTGTGTCCAGCGGGCGCTTGTCTGGCAAGGCTTCACGCTGTTGGCAAGCCCGGGCGCGCGACGCAGAATGACGCAGTAATCCCTTTTTCTGAAGGAAGTGTCCGCATGCATACGGTCAAAACTGTGGTACGAAAAACAACACTTGCCCTGGCGCTGTCTGTCCTGTCACTGCCTGCCCTGGCGGCCTCCACCTTGGTGTACTGCTCGGCGGCTGCGCCCGAAGGCTTTGATCCGGCGCTGTACGCCGGCGCTGACACACACGATGCTACTGCGGAGACGGTGTTCAATCGGTTGGTACGCATCGAGCGCGGCGGCAACCGCGTGGTACCGGACCTGGCAGTGAGCTGGACGGTGTCGCCCGATGCGCGCGACTACACCTTCCAGCTGCGTCCGGGCGTGAAGTTCCACCATACCGCCGACTTTGTGCCCACCCGTACGCTCAATGCGGACGATGTGGTATTTACCTTCAGCCGCTTCATCGACCCCAAGCATCCCCTGCGCGGTGCCCTGCCTTCGGTGTTTCCGCAGATCGGCATGACCAGCTTCGACAGCAACATCGAGAAGATCGAGAAGGTGGATGCGATGACGGTGCGCATCACGCTGAAGAAGTCCGATACCAGCTTCCTCAACGACCTGACCTGGCCGTTCGCGTCGGTACACTCCGCCGAGTACGCCCAGAAGCTGATTGCCGAGAACCGCGCGGCCGAACTGAACCAGAAGCCCGTGGGCACCGGGCCCTTCGTTTTCCGCAGCTACCAGAAGGACAGCGCCATTCGCTATGCTGCCAACCCGGACTATTTCCGCAGCAAGCCCCGGCTGGACAACCTGGTTTTCGCCATCACACCGGACGCCACGGTGCGGGTGCAGAAGCTGCTGCGCAACGAATGCCAGCTGATCATCCAGCCCAAGCCCACCGACCTGGCCAGCCTTTCGGCCAACCGTGACGTGGTGCTGCGCAGCACGCCTGCCCTGGCCGTGGGCTACCTCAACCTCAATCTGGAGAAGGTGCCGCAGCTCAAGGACGTGCGGGTGCGTGAAGCGCTGGCGCTGGCCATCGACCGCAAGGGACTCCTCAGCCAGGTCTATCTCGATGCCGCGCGGCCCGCCAGCAGCCTGGTGCCACCACCAGCCTGGGCCTTCGACCCCACGCTCAAGCCAGTGAGCCAGGATGTGGCGCTGGCCCGCAAGAAGCTGGCGGAAGCCGGCCTGGCGGAGGGCTTCTCCATGGAGCTGTGGGCGATGCCCGTCACTCGCCTGACCCAGCCCAACGGTAAGTTGACCGCAGAGATGATCCAGGCGGACTGGGCCAAGATTGGCGTGAAGACCGATATCAAGACCATCGGCTGGGGGGAATACATCAAGATGGGGCGTTCGGGCGGCTACAAAGGGGCCATGGTGCTCGGCACCGGCGGCACCACCGACCCGGCCTCCTTCCTCGGCATGATGAACTGCGGGGGCATCGACCAGGTGAACTTCTCGCGCTGGTGCAACAAGAACTACGACGCCCTCTTTGCCCGCGCCAAGGCCGAGCGTGACCCCAACCGCCGTGCCGCGCTCTACCGCCAGGCGCAGGGCATCCTGATGAAGGAGCTGCCACTGATCCCGCTGGCCTACCCCAACGCCTACGCCGCCTGGCGCAAGACGGTGCACGGCTACACCCTCAGCGCCGATGGCCGTGTCAATTTCGAAGGGGTGTGGATCAAGTAAGTCGGCCGATCTGAACGATGGTGGAAGATGGGGTGCCTTGCGCACCCCGTTTTTATGGGCGGGGCGTTTTCTCCGGACCGTACATAGCCGGCCGAGGGCGATTGTTCTGCTGTTTTTCTGGTTTTCGCTGTGGATGGGTTTGCTTCTTAAATGGGCCATCCCCCTCCACCCGAGACACCTCCATGCTTCGCACCCTGTTTCACTCTCTTTTGCTGACCCTGCTGCTAGGCACCGCCGTGCCCGTCCACGCCGAGCACCCTATCCCGCTCGCCTACCAGACCGGGGGGCCCTGTCCTAAGGTGGCGCAGTCCTACAGGGTGGACGATGATTGGCGGGTGCGCCGCATCATGCAGCGTGCCCCCACTCTGGATGACCGTCCCGCCTGATACCGGATGTACAAACGCCCCGGGCTGCAGGGTCCGGGGCGTGGTGATGCGGGGGGCTGCTAGCCGCTGTTGCGCAGGCCGGCTGCGATGCCGTTGATCGTCTGGTGCAGGGTGTAGAGCGTTTCCTCATCGTCCGGGTGTTCGCCCAAGGTGCGCAGCAGGTCGATCTGCAGCAGGTTGAGCGCCGCCAGATAAGGCAGCCGGGTGGCCAGACTGCGCGCCAGCGTGGGGTTGCCCTCCAGAAAGCGTGCATGGCCGGTGATGGCGCTCCAGGCGCTGCGGGTCTTTTCGAACTCGTCCTCGATACGGCCGAACAGCGTTTCGGCCAACCGGCTGTCGTCCACCAGGTCGGCGTAGCGGCGGGCAATGGCGAGGTCTGCCTTGGCCATCACCTGCTCCATGTTGGACAGCGCCACTTGGAAGAAGGGGGATGTGTCGTACAAGGCCTTGAGGCGGCTGAGTCCCGCCTCGCCGTGGCGTTCAAGGAAGGCGGCCACCGCCGACCCGAAGCCGTACCAACCCGGCAGCATCACCCGCGACTGTGCCCACGAGAATACCCAGGGAATGGCACGCAGGTCCTTGATCGACGCCAGCGTCTTGCGCGAGGCCGGGCGGCTGCCGATGTTGAGCCGCGCGATTGCGGTAATCGGGGTGGCCTCCAGGAAGTACTGCATGAAGCCCGGGGTGTCCACCAGGGCACGGTACGCGGTGTAGGCGTGGCCGGACAGTTCGGCAAATACGCCCTCGTCGGTCTCGCAACGGGGGCAGTGGGTGAGCGTGGCCTCCAGCGTGGCGGCCACCAGCGCCTCCAGGTTGCGGGCGCCGATGTCCGGGTCCGAATACTTGGAGGCGATGACCTCGCCCTGCTCGGTGATGCGGATGCGTCCGGCCACCGAACCGGCTGGCTGCGCCAGGATGGCGTCGTACGAAGGGCCGCCACCGCGGCCGACCGAGCCGCCCCGGCCGTGAAACAGTCGCAGCCGGATGCCGTGCCGCTCGAACAGCGTCACCAGCCGCCGTTCGGCCTGGTAGAGTGCCCACTGGCTGGTCAGGTAGCCACCGTCCTTGTTGCTGTCCGAATAACCCAGCATCACCTCCTGCAGCCGGCCCCGGCTTTCGAGGAGCTGGCGGTACCAAGGCAGGGCAAACAGCGTTTCCATGATGGTGCTGCCCGCCTCCAAGTCGTGGATGGTCTCGAACAGGGGTACCAGGTTCAGGCTGGCCTGCGGCTGGTGGTCTGTCAGCCGCACCAGTCCCGCTTCCTTGCACAGCAGCGCCAGCGCCAGGATGTCGCTGGCGGCGGCACAGTTGGAAATGATGCTCTGGCCGATGGCGTCCTCGCCATAGTCGCGCTGGATGCGGGCCGCCTCGCGGAAGATCGCCAGTTCCTTTTCCGTCTGCTCGCTATAGGCCAGGTAGGGGGAGTACAGCAGCCGCGGCGTGGAGAGTTCGCGCAACAGCACGCGCACCCGTGCGGCCTCCTCGAGTGCGGCGTACTCCTCCAGGCCGGCGCGGGCAAACAGCTCGCTCACTACTGCGGCATGGATGTCGGCGTGCTGGCGCAGGTCCAGCGGCATCAGCGAGAAGCCGAACACGTCCAGGGCGCGCAGCAGGCGGCTGAGCCGGCCCTCGGCCAGGATGCCGCTGCCATGCTGCATCAACGACAGCTGCAACGCGGTCAGGTCGGCGCGGAAGGCTGCCCGGTCGGTGTAGGGTTCGCCCGCCGGCCAGCGGCTGTTGAAGTCTACGCCCAGCCGCGCGGCCGTCGCCGCCAGACGGCTTTCGATGGTGGCCACCGCCTGGCGGTAGGGCTCCTCGCGCCGGCTTTCGGCCCGGTCGGGCGAGGTTTCGGCCAGGCGAGCCACTGCCGGGCTGACGCACACCAGCCGCGAAGACAGCGACAATTCGCGGTACAGGCCGGCCAGCTCGTAGCCGTAGTGCGCGAATGCGGCCTCGGCCTGGGTGCGCACCGCATAGGCCAGCACTTCGGCGTTGACGTTGGGGTTGCCGTCGCGGTCGCCGCCGATCCAGCTGCCGATGCGCAGGAAGGTGGGCAGTGCCGGCTGGCGTCCCCACAGCCTGCCGATCAGGCCGGCCAGCTTTTCGTACAGCGCCGGCAGGGCCGGCAGGAAGGTCAGCGGGTGGTAGGCCACACCGTTCTCGATCTCGTCCCGCACCGACAGCTTGAAATGACGGATCTCGGCCGTCTGCCATAGCGCCAGGATTACCCGCTTGAGGCGGGCATCCAGTTGCGCCTCCTCGTCGGGCGTCAGGTCGGGGGCATGCAGCCGCGCCAGGAACTTGCGCACCGCACGGTGGCCGTCCAGCACACTCTGACGTTGCACTTCGGTCGGATGCGCGGTCAGTACCGGATGGATGGTGGCTTCGGCCAAGGTGGTCAGCAACTGGGCCTCATCGATGCCGGCATCCTGCAGCGTGGACAGGGCGCGCTCCAGGCTGCCCGCCTGCGGGCGCGAGCCGGCCAAGCGGTGTGCCCGACGGCGGCGGGTGTGATGCAGGTCTTCGGCGATGTTGAAAAGCTGGGCGTAGAGGCCACAGGCCCGCACCAGTGCGCTGCCGGTCAGCGCTGGCTGGGCATCTGGCGTGCCGTCCGCGTGGCGCAGGTTGGCTAGCCGCATTGCCACCGCCGGGCCTTCCTGCTCGGCAATCACTTCGCCCAGAAGGCGGTCGAGCCGGGCGATATCCTCGCGCAGCGGCTGGTCCTTGTCGTGTTCGGTCATCTTCCGTCGTCCTGAATTGTGAGGTCTTTGCGGTCTCTGCCATGATAGTGCCATGAACCCCGCCCTGGTATTGCTGCCCGACTTCCTGCTGATCCTGTTCGGCCATGCGCTGCGCCGCAGCGGCCTGTTCTCCGGCCAGTTCTGGAGCGATGCCGAGAAATTCATCTATTTCGTGCTGTTTCCGCCCTTGCTGTTCCGCGCGCTCGCGCGGGCACAACTGGACCTTCAAGCCAGCGTGCCGATGCTGCTCACCGGGGTGCTCTTCACCCTGGCAGGCTTCGTGGCCGCGCTGGCGGCTCGCCATTTCTTCACTCTGTCGTCGGCCTCGTTTGCCGCAGGCCAGCAGGCAGCGTACCGCTTTAACACTTACGTCGGCTTTGCCGTGATCGGCGCCCTGTCCGGCCCGCCGGGGCTGGCTGCCATCGCGCTGCTGGCCGGGGTGATGATTCCGCTGGTCAACCTGCTGGCAGTGTGGCAGCTGGCGCGGGCCGGCGGTGGACGGCTGTGGGGCGAACTGGCCCGCAACCCGCTGATCTGGGGCATCGTAGCGGGGCTTTCGGCCAACCTTTCGGGACTTTCCGTGCCCGACTGGCTATTTCACGCGGCCGGCTATCTGGCCGACAGTGCGCTGCCGCTCGGGCTGATCACCGTGGGGGCCGGGCTGCGCTTTGCCGCGGTACGTGCCCATCTGGGGCCGGTGTGCTACTGGACCGCGATCAAGCTGGTGCTGGTACCGGCGGTGGCGCTCGCCTTGGCGGCGGTCTTCGGCCTGACGGGTGTCTACCGCCAGGCCGCGCTGGTGATGGCGCTGCTGCCCACGGCTACCTCGACCTACATCCTGGCGGTACGCATGGGAGGCGATGGCACGCTGGCGGCCAGCCTCGTCACCGTGTCCACGCTGGCGGCGATGGTGTCCATGCCGCTCTTTCTGGCCGGCTTTGCCTGAAAGGCTGTCAACCCGGTGCGTCAAGGCGGCCGCGTGGCCGCGCATGCTAGAATGCGCCCAATATCCACACGCCTTATCCGGAAATCTCCGCGCCATGGAAAAACTCGTCATCGCCAGCCGCGAAAGCCGGCTTGCCATGTGGCAGGCCGAACACATCAAGGCCCGGCTGGAAGCCATGTATCCCTCGCTGAAGGTGGACATCCTCGGCATGACCACGCAGGGCGACCAGATCCTCGACCGCACGCTCTCCAAGGTGGGTGGCAAAGGGCTGTTCGTGAAGGAACTCGAAGTGGCCCTGATGGAAGGCCGCGCCGACCTGGCGGTGCACTCCATCAAGGACGTGCCGATGGTGCTGCCCGAAGGCTTTTCGATTGCTGCCATCTGCGAACGCGAAGACCCGCGCGACGCCTTGGTGTCCAACCGCTATGCCAGCCTGGCCGACCTGCCCGAAGGGGCGGTGGTGGGCACCTCCAGTCTGCGACGCGAGTCGCAGCTGCGGGCGCGCTACCCGCATCTGGTGATCAAGCCGCTGCGCGGCAACGTGCTGACCCGCCTGGCCAAGCTGGACGCCGGCGAGTTCGACGCCATCATCCTGGCCGCGGCCGGCCTCAAGCGTTTGGGTCTGAACGACCGCATCCGCACCGAGCTGGCCCCGTCCGAAAGCCTGCCCGCACCCGGACAGGGCGCGCTGGGCATCGAGATCCGCGCCGACCGCGAGGACCTGATCGGCTTGCTGACGCCGCTGGACCACGCCGACACCCGTGACTGCGTACTGGCCGAACGCTCGCTCTCGCGCGAGCTGGGCGGCAGCTGCCAGGTGCCGCTTGGGGGCTTTGCCACGCTGTCGGGCGAACTGCTCACGCTGGGCGGCTTTGTCGCGCATCCGGACGGTTCCACCATGCTGACGGCCTCCGCCAGCGCGCCGCGCGAGTACGCCGACGCCTTGGGGCGCACCGTGGCGCGCAAGCTGCTCGACGCCGGCGCGGGTCCACTGATCGAGGCCGTTCTGGCCGACGGCCGATGAGCCTGGCGGGCCGGCACATCCTCGTGACGCGGCCCGTGGCACAGGCCGCTGCACTGATGCAGCTGCTTGAAGCGGAAGCCGCAGTGCCCGTGGCCTTCCCCCTGATCGACATCCAGCCCGACGAGGCCGCGCTGGCCCGGCTTGCCACCGAGGCAGCGTCAGCCGACTGGCTGGTGTTCGTCAGCCCCACCGCCATCGACCTGGCCTGGCCACGGCTCGCTTCGGCCAAGCTTGCACCCCTGCCTCGGCTGGCCACGGTCGGCCACGCCAGCGGCCAGCGGTTGGCCGAACGCAGCGGGCAGACCGTGCTCTACCCCGAAGGCGGGGACGACAGCGCTGCCCTGGCCGCCCTGCCGGCCCTGCAGGCGATGGCAGGCCAGCGTGTCCTCATTGTGCGAGGCCATGGCGGCCGGCCGGAACTGGGGCAAACCCTCGCTGCCCGTGGTGCCTGCGTGCGCTTTGCCGAGGTCTACCGCCGCGCGGACGCCGCGCCCGACTGGGCCCGTTTCGATGCGCTGGCGGCACGTGGCGCGCTGGACGCCGCCGTGATCACCTCCGGCCCGATGGCACAGGCGCTGTACCGGCTCGGTGGCAGCGCCCGGATGCCGACGTTACAATGTCTGACGTACTGTGTGCCCCATCCGCGCATTGCACAGGCACTGCACGGACTGGGTGCCACCCAGGTCGTCACAACCCGGGCCGACGACAAGGCGCTTGTCGCCGGTCTCAAAGAATGGTTCCTTCGCCACCCATGACCGACACCAATCCCGATAGCCCGACCCGTCCTGCCGCCCGCACCGCGACAGCCAGTATCGCGCTCCTCCTGGCGCTTGGTGCGCTCGGCGTCTCCGGCTGGCAGTGGTATCAGACCCGGCAGGTCCTGACCGCAACGCAGACCGAACTGGCCCGGCGGCTTGCCGAAACCGGTGGCGCCTCCAAGGAAATGCGGGTGCTCACGCAGGAGGCACTGGCCGCCGCACGTGCCACCGACGCCAAGCTTTCGCTGCTGGAAGCGCGGGTCAACGAGTCGGCCGGTCAGTACGCCACGCTCAACGGCATGTATCAGGAGCTGACCAAGAACCGCACCGACTGGCTGCTGGCCGAGATCGAGCATTCGCTGGCGATCGCC
This sequence comes from Gulbenkiania mobilis, assembly GCA_004346645.1. Lineage (GTDB taxonomy): Bacteria > Pseudomonadota > Gammaproteobacteria > Burkholderiales > Chromobacteriaceae > Gulbenkiania > Gulbenkiania mobilis. The sequence goes on along the minus strand of SMDA01000002.1, from coordinate 362,567 downwards.
AGCCAGCAGCTGCAGCTGGCCGGCAATGTGTCGGCAGCGCTGTCCGCGCTGGAGATGATCGATTCGCGCCTGGCTACCTTCGACCGCCCCCAGCTGATCGGCCTGAAGAAGGCGGTGGCCAAGGATCTCCAGACCCTCAAGGCCGTGCCCTACTTCGACGTGGTGGGCATGACGGTCAAGATCGAGCGCCTGATGCTGGCGGTGGACGGACTGCCTCTGGTGGTGGATCACCACCGTCTGGCCGACCCGGCGCGCCAGCCCGCCACGGTAGTGCCGGCCACTGCTCCCTGGTGGGAACGGCTGGCCGGCGACGTCTCGCGCAGCTTGGGCGAGCTGGTGCACATCCGCCGGATGGACAAGCCCGAGGCGCTGCTGCTCTCGCCAGAGCAGGCCTTCTTCCTGCGAGAGAACCTGAAGCTGCGCCTGTTGGACGCACGCATCGCGCTGATCCAGCGTGAAGGCAGCACCTTTGCCGCGGACATCGATGCCGCAGAGCGCTATGTCAGCCGCTACTACGACCGCGATGCCCCGGCCACGCGCCAGTGGCTGGCACTGCTGTCCGAGCTTAAGGGCGTGCCGCTGGACGTGACCCTGCCCGACCTTTCGGCCAGCCTGAAGGCGGTGCGCGAGGCCCAGGGCACGGCGGGAGAATAAGGTGAGATTCGTACTGTGGATTACCGGCCTCTTCGCGCTGGCCGTACTGCTGGGCCTGGCGTCCACCCTGAACAACGGGTACGCCATCCTGTTCTTCCCGCCTTACCGGATGGAAGTGTCGTTCAACCTGATGATCGTAGGCGTTCTGGTGCTGATTGCCGTGGCCTACGGCATCCTGCGGCTGATCGGTGTGGCCGCCAATATGCCTACCGAGGTGCGCGCCTTCCAGCGTCAGAAGAAGCTCAAGGCCGCCCGCCATGCCCTGCGCGAGGCCGGGATTGCCTTCTTCGAGGGACGCTTCCAGAAGGCCGAGCGTGAGGCCGCCCGGGCCATTGATGATGAATACGCCCCGGAAAACCGCGCGCTGGCCCTGCTGATCGCCGCTCGATCCGCCGGCATGATGCAGAACTTCGACAAGCGCGATGCCTACCTGGCCCGGCTGGATACCGTGCCCGAACGGCTGCAGCTGGCCCGTCATATGGTGGATGCCGAGCTGCGTCTGGAGGCCAAAGACCTTCTGGGCGCGCTGGCCGCCATCGAGCGCGCGCGCGCAGTGGCACCCAACCTCACCAATGCCCTGCGGCTGGAGCTGAAGGTACGCATGCTGCAGAAACAGCCGGACGCGGTGCTGGCGCTGACCGAAAAGCTGCTCAAGGCCGACGCGCTGGAACCCGAGCAGGCCCGTCGCTACCGTATGGCAGCCTACTGCCAGCAGCTTGAAGGCCTGCCCAGCGGCGAGGCGATCCGCAACTGGTGGCGTCGCATTCCCGAGGTGGAGCGTCAGAACCCCGATCTGGTGCGCCCAACGGTGGAGCGCCTTGAGGACCTGGGCGACTTTGACCAGGCCGCGCAGTTGATCGGTGCGGCGCTGGTGAGCGACGACACCACCCTGCCCGAACTGGCGCTGGGGCTGGCAAGGTTGGCCGAACATGTCTCCGGCGAGAAGCGCCTGGCCCTCTTGCGCGAGGCAGAGGCCTGGCTGCAGGTCCGGCCGCGTGATCATCTGCTGCTGTTCGCCCTGGGCCGTCTGGCCGCCGAGGAGCACCTGTGGGGCAAGGCCCAGAGCTATCTCGAAGCCAGCCTGTCGCTGGAACCCACGCTCATGGCCCATGCGGCGCTGGCCCGGCTGTACGAGGCCATCGGCAAGCCCGAAGAGGCCGAGCACCACTATCAGCGCAGTCTGGCGCTGGCGCTGGAGCGCGGTGCCTAGGTTTCCTTTTCCTTCCTCCCGAACGGGCCGCCCTGAGCGGCCCGTTTTGCATTCTGATGTGTCCTGAGCAGCCTTTACGCGTCTTTACGCAATCCTTACGCCGGCTTCTTCTTTCCTGACACCGTCCTTACGCCCGCCTTCCTACACTCACAGCCTCGGTTTCTCTGGGAGTGAACCTCATGGATGTGCCTTTCATGCTGCTGATGCTGCTTTGCGCCGGCCTTGTCACCGGCTTCTTGGGTGCCTGCCAGGCGCTGGGGGAGCAGCGTCATGACTAGTCTCGTTGTGGGCGGTGCCGTGCTCGCCCTGCTGCTGCTGGGCTACCTTGGCTATGCCCTGCTGTTTCCGGAGCGCTTCTGAATGACACAGGACCTTTTCCTTCTTACCCTGCTGTTCCTGGCCCTTCTGGGGGCGATGGCCTGGCCGCTGGGCGCACACATGGCGCGCCTGTTTTCCGGCACATACGCCTGGCAGCCGCGGCTGGAGGCCGGGCTGCTGCGGCTGCTACGCCTTAACGGCGATGACATGCGCTGGACCGTCTACGCGCTGGGCGTGCTGCTTTTCAACCTGATCGGCCTCTTGGTGCTCTATGGCCTGCAGCGGTTGCAGGGCGGCCTGCCTTTCAACCCCCAGGGGTTTGGCGCAGTCAGTGCCGATTCGGCGTTCAACACCGCCATCAGTTTCGTCACCAATACCAACTGGCAGGGCTATGCAGGCGAGAGCACCATGAGCCACGGGGTACAGATGCTGGGGCTGACGGTGCAGAACTTCCTGTCGGCCGCCACCGGCATCGTTGTAGCCATCGCGCTGATGCGTGGCTTTGCACTGCGCGCGGCAGCGGGGCTGGGCAACGTATGGCTGGACCTGCTGCGTGCGGTGCTGGGGGTACTGCTGCCGCTGTCCCTGTTACTGGCGCTGGCGCTGGCCGGGCTGGGCGTGGTGCAGAGCCTGGACGCCCATGTAACGGTGGCGCTCCACGGCACGCCCGGCAGCACGCAGACCCTGCCGCTCGGCCCGGTGGCTAGCCAAGAAGCAATCAAGCTGCTGGGTACGAATGGCGGCGGCTTCTTCAATGCCAACTCCGCACATCCCTTCGAAAACCCGAGCGCGCTGACCAACTTGCTGGAGATGCTGGCGATCTTCCTTGTGCCGGCGGCGCTGTGCTTCGCCTTCGGGCGCTTGGTGGGCGACCGGCGCCAGGGTTGGACCCTCCTGGCCGCGATGACGTTGCTGTTCCTTATCATGCTGGCGGTGTTCTTCGCCGCAGAGTCTTCGGCCAACCCCCTGTTGACCGCACTGGGCGTGGACGGGCACGCCGGCAATCTGGAAGGCAAGGAGCTGCGCTTCGGCCTGGCCGGCAGCAGCCTGTTCGCAGTGGTGACCACGGCCGCTTCGTGCGGTGCGGTCAATGCGATGCACGATTCGCTGATGCCGCTGGCCGGTCTGGTCACCCTGTTGCAGATGCAGTTGGGTGAGGTGATCTTCGGCGGCGTGGGCTCCGGCTTCTACGGCATGCTGCTGTTTGCAGTGGTGGCGGTGTTCGTGGCCGGACTGATGATCGGCCGCACCCCCGAATACCTCGGCAAAAAAATCCAGAGCTTCGACATCCGCATGACGATGCTGGCCCTGCTGGCGACACCCCTGCTGGTACTGGCGGGCACGGCGCTGTCGGTGGTGCTGCCGGCCGGACTTGCCGGGCCTGCCAACCCCGGGGCGCACGGTTTTTCCGAAGTGCTGTATGCCTTCTCGTCCGCGGCCAACAACAACGGCAGCGCCTTCGCGGGCCTTTCGGCCAACACACCTTTCTACAATACGCTGCTGGGGCTGGCGATGTGGTTCGGCCGCTTCCTGGTAATTGTGCCGGTGCTGGCCCTGGCGGGCAGCCTGGCCGCCAAGAAGGCCGTGCCGGTTACCAGCGGCACCCTGCGCACCGATACCGGGCTCTTCGTGGGCCTGTTGATGGGTGCGGTGCTGATCGTCGGCGCCCTCACCTATCTGCCGGCGCTGGCGCTCGGACCCATCGCGGAACACCTCACCCTGTTCGGCATTCACTAGTCAGGCGCGGATCATGGATATCAAGCAAACCCCTCAATCCCCTCTTTCTTCCGCGTCCACCGGCCGCAGCATGGCCAGGGCCAGCCTGCTGGATGCGCGGCTGCTGCGCCCGGCCGTGGCCGGCAGCCTGCTGCGCCTGGCGCCGCAGGCGCAGTGGAAGAACCCGGTCATGTTCGTGGTGTACCTGGGCAGCATGTTCACCACCGTACTGCTGGGCCTGGCGCTGGCCGGGCACGCCGATGCCCCGCCGGCCTTCGTGGCCCTGGTCGCGGTGACGCTGTGGCTCACGGTGCTGTTCGCCAACTTTGCCGAAGCGTTGGCCGAAGGCCGCAGCCGCGCCCAGGCCGCCTCGCTGCGGGCGGCCAAGAAGAACGTGGCCGCCAAGAAATTGCGGGCGCCGCGCCGCGATGCGGGCGTGGAACTGGTGGCCTCCACCGACCTGAGGAAAGGCGATGTGGTCCTGGTGGAGGCCGGTGACACCCTGCCGGGCGACGGCGAAGTGATCGACGGCATCGCCTCGGTGGATGAGTCGGCGATCACCGGCGAGTCCGCCCCGGTGATCCGCGAGTCGGGCGGTGACTTTTCCTCGGTGACCGGCGGCACCCGCGTGTTGTCGGACTGGCTGGTGGTGCGCATCACCACCCAGCCGGGCGAAGCCTTCCTGGACCGCATGATCGCCATGGTCGAGGGCGCCAGCCGCAAGAAGACCCCCAACGAGATCGCGCTGACGGTATTTCTGGTCGCCCTGACCATCGTATTCCTGTTGGCGTGTGTGACGCTGTATCCGTTCTCGGTGTATGCCGCGACTGCGTCGGGTGGCAGCCCGGTATCGCTGACGGTTCTGGTCGCGCTGCTGGTATGCCTGATTCCGACCACCATCGGCGGGCTGCTTTCGGCCATCGGCGTGGCCGGCATGGGCCGGCTGTTGCGCGCCAACGTCATCGCCACCTCCGGACGCGCCATCGAGGCGGCCGGCGACGTGGATGTGCTGCTGCTGGACAAGACGGGCACCATCACGCTCGGCAACCGCCAGGCCACGCGCTTCGTGCCGGCGCCGGGTGTGGAGGAAGGCGCGCTGGCCAGCGCAGCGCAGCTGGCGTCGCTTGCCGACGAGACGCCTGAAGGCCGCAGCATCGTGGTGCTGGCCAAGCAGCGCTTCAACCTGCGCGAGCGCACCGTGGGCGAGCTCAAGGGCGAGTTCGTGCCCTTCTCGGCCCAGACGCGGATGAGCGGGGTGGACACGGGCGGACAACGCATCCGCAAGGGAGCGGCCGATGCGGTGCGACGTTTCGTCGAGGCGCAGGGCGGTGCCTTCCCCGAGGCGGTCAGCGCGGCGGTGGACGCGGTGGCTCGCAGCGGCGCCACCCCGCTGGTGGTGGTGGAAAACACCCGGGTGCTGGGTGTGGTGGAACTCAAGGACATCGTCAAGGGCGGCATCCGCGAGCGCTTTGCCGAACTGCGACGCATGGGCATCCGCACGGTGATGGTCACCGGCGACAACCGGCTGACGGCCGCGGCCATCGCGGCCGAGGCGGGCGTGGACGACTTCCTGGCCGAAGCCACCCCCGAGGCCAAGCTGACGCTGATCCGACGCGAGCAGGCGGCAGGCCGGCTGGTGGCCATGACCGGCGACGGTACCAACGATGCCCCCGCCCTGGCGCAGGCCGACGTGGCGGTGGCGATGAATTCGGGCACCCAGGCGGCCAAAGAGGCCGGCAACATGGTGGACCTGGACTCCAACCCCACCAAGCTGATCGAGATCGTGGCGATCGGCAAGGAAATGCTGATGACGCGCGGAGCGCTCACCACCTTTTCGATCGCCAACGACGTGGCCAAGTACTTTGCCATCCTGCCGGCCGCCTTCGTGGCGACCTACCCGCAACTGGGCGCGCTCAACCTGATGCATCTGGCGTCGCCGCAGAGCGCCATTCTGTCGGCAGTGATCTTCAATGCGCTGATCATCGTGGCGCTGATTCCCTTGGCCCTGCGTGGCGTGCGCTATCGGCCGGACACTGCCGAGAAGCTGCTACGGCGCAACCTGCTGGTGTACGGGCTGGGCGGCCTGCTGACACCGTTTGCCGGCATCAAGCTGATCGACCTGGCGCTGGTGGCGCTGGGCGTGGCCTGAACCCCCGTGCCCATGCGCTGCATGGGCACCAACCTGGAGCAACCTGATGACCCCTCTCCTGAGCACCTGCCGCCAAAGCGCGGCCCAGGCCTTGCGGCTCTTTGCCGTTCTGATGCTGGTAACCGGTCTTGCCTACCCGCTGCTGGTGACCGGCCTGGCACAGCTGGTCTTTCCGCAGGCCGCCAATGGCAGCCTGGTAACGGTCAACGGCCGTGCTGTCGGCTCCCGCCTCATCGGCCAGTCCTTCACCGACCCCGGGCATTTCTGGGGCCGCCCGTCGGCCACTGCCGGCCAGCCCTACAATGGTCTTGGTTCCGGAGGCAGCAACTTGGGCCCGGCTCATCCCGACCTGCAGGCAGCGGTGGCTGCCCGCATTCGCGCCTTGCGTGCCGCCGACCCGGGCAACACCGCGCCCGTACCGGCCGACCTGGTTACCGCCTCGGCCAGCGGGCTCGACCCGCACCTCTCGCCGGCTGCCGCGCGCTGGCAGGCCCTGCGTGTCGCGCGTGTACGCGGCCTGGCGCCACAGCGAGTGCTGGCGCTGATCGAGATGCACACCGAACGACCATTGTTGGGCATACTGGGCGACCCGGTGGTGAACGTACTGGCGCTCAACCTGGCGCTGGATGCCGCCGCCGGCTCCTGATGCCCCGCATGCCATGACCGACCTTCGCCCCGATCCCGATGCCCTCCTTGCCCGCGTGCAGGCGGAGGCGGCACGTGCGTGCCGGGGCCGGCTGAAGATCTTCTTTGGCGCAGCCGCCGGGGTGGGCAAGACCTGCGCGATGCTCGAGGCCGGCCGCGCCCGTCTGCAGGCGGGGGTGGACGTGCTGGTGGGCGTGGTGGAAACGCATGGCCGCAGCGAAACGGCCCTTCTGGCCGCGACACTGCCCCGCCTGCCGGTCAAACGCATTCCCTACCGGGGCACCGTCTTGCAGGAGTTCGACCTGGACGCAGCACTGGCGCGTCATCCGGCGCTGATCCTGGTCGACGAACTGGCACACGCCAACGCACCGGGCAGCCGGCACCTGAAGCGCTGGCAGGATGTGGATGAACTCTTGGCCGCCGGCATCGACGTCTACACCACGCTCAACGTGCAGCATCTGGAAAGCCTGAACGATGTGGTCGGCGGTATTACCGGCATCCGGGTGGCCGAGACCCTGCCCGACTGGGTATTCGACGAGGCCGACGACGTAGAGCTGATCGACCTGCCGGTCGACGAGCTGCTGGCGCGGCTGTCTGCAGGCAAGGTCTACCTGCCAGAGCAGGCGGCCCGGGCCAGCCAGCATTTCTTCCGCAAAGGCAACCTGATTGCCCTGCGCGAACTGGCCTTGCGGCGCACGGCCGACCGGGTGGACGCGCAGATGCGCGACTACCGCGATCACGCGGCCATTCGTGATGTCTGGGCGGTGAACGAGGGCGTGCTGGTGGCCTTGCTGGATGTGGCCGAGGCCGAGCGCCTGGTACGGGCGGGCAAGCGGCTGGCCGAGCGTCTGAAAGCCGCGTGGCATGTGGTATCGGTGGAGACGCCGTCGACACGCCGGACCGCGCACCGGCGCGAGGCGCTGGCCGCTGCCCTGCGGCTGGCGGAAAGCCTGGGCGCGGTGGTGCACACGCTGGCAGGGATCGACCCCGCCGACGAGCTGGCCGGCTTTGCGCGCAGCCACAACATCGGGCGGGTGGTGCTGGCGCAGGCACCACGACGCTGGATGCCGGGGCGCACGCTGGCCGAAAGGTTGGCCGAACGCGCGGACGACATCGACCTCATCCTGCTGGCGCGGCGCGAGCGGGGTCCGGCAGGACTGACGGCCCTCCTGGCGGCCAGTCGCGACTATCTGGGACTAAGCCGGGAAGCCGAAACCCGCCGGCGACACATCAGCCTGGGCTGGGCGGCCGCCATCCCGGCCGGGGTGACGCTGCTGGCCTGGCCGTTGCGCGGCGTGGCCGAGCCGATCAACCTGATCATGCTCTACCTCCTGGCGGTGGTGGGTGTGGCCTACCGCTATGGGCCGGGCGCAGCCTCGCTGGCCTCGGTGCTGTCGGTGGCGGCGTTCGACTTCTTCTTCGTGCCGCCGCATCTCACCTTCGCCGTCTCCGACACGCAGTACCTGTTCACCTTTGCGGTGATGCTTGCGGTAGCGCTGACCATCAGCCACCTGACCGGCAACATGCGCCGCCAGGCGCGCGAGGCGGGCTTTCGCGAGCGTCGGACCGGGCTGCTCTATAGTCTGGTCCGCTCCTTGGCGCAGGCCCCCAGCGAGGACGCCGTGATCCGCCTGGCGGTGCGTGAACTGGCCGAGAGCTTCCAGGCGCAGGCGGTGGTGCTACTCCCGGATGCCAGCGGGCGCTTGGTCTATCCCGCCGGAGCGAGCGGCCATGGCTCGCTGCACGGCGCCGACCTGGGCGTGGCCCAATGGGTATTCGACCGCGGCGAGCGCGCTGGCACGGGGACCGCCACCCTGCCGTCCAGTGGAGCACTGTTCGTCCCGCTGGCCACGCCTTCTGCGCGGCTGGGGGTGCTGGCCCTAAGCCTCAACAGCGGCGAAGCGCTGGCCCTGCCCGAGGAGCACCGGCTGCTGGACACCTGCGCCACGCAGTTGGCCCTGGCGCTGGAGCGGGTGCGTCTTGCCGAGGCCGGGGAGCAGGCCCGGCTGGCCAGCGAGAGCGAACGCCTGCGCAACTCGCTGCTGACGTCGATCTCGCACGATCTGCGCACCCCCCTGGCCGGCATCATCGGGGCCGCTTCCACGCTGGCCACGCGCGAGCTTGCGCCCGATGCACGCGCGGCCTTGGCGGCGGGCATCGAGACCGAGGCCGAACGCATGGCCCGGCTGATCACCAGCGTGCTGGACATGGCGCGGCTGGAAGCCGGTGCGGTGCGGCTGTCCCCGGAGTGGCTGCCGCTGGAGGAGGTATTCGGTGCGGCGCGGCACGCGCTTGCCTCTCGGCTCGCTGCGCATGTGTTCCACGTGGAACTGCCGCCCGGCCTGCCGATGGTGTATGCCGACAGCCGGCTCTTGGAGCGGGTACTGGTCAATCTGCTGGACAATGCGCTCAAATATACCCCGGCCGGTAGCACCCTCACCCTTTCGGCCCGCCTCTACCCTGCCTACACCGATCTTGTGCTGGAGGACGACGGCCCCGGGTTGGGCAGCGCTACCCCCGAGCGACTGTTCGACAAATTCCAGCGGGCCCGGCCCGAAGGCAACGAGGGCGGTGTGGGGCTGGGGCTGGCCATCTGTCGCGCCATTGCCGAGGCCCATGGCGGGCACATCCGCGCCGAAAACCGGCCCGAGGGCGGGGCCCGATTCATACTGACCCTGCCCCACCCCGGTCCGCGGCCCGAGCTGGACGCTTCGGCCAACCTTCCTCTCGGTGAGCCCTGATGAAACCTGTGATCCTCCTGATCGAAGACGAACTGCAGATCCGGCGCTTCCTGCGCGTGACGCTGAGCGCCGAAGGCTTCTCCCTGCTCGAGGCCACCACGGCCACCGAAGGGTTGGCCGAAGCGGCACGGCACACACCGGCGCTGGTCCTGCTGGACCTGGGCCTGCCCGACGCTGACGGGCTGACCGTCATCCAGCGGCTGCGCGAATGGTCGTCGGTACCGGTGATCGTGCTGTCGGCCCGGCATCAGGAGCCCGACAAGGTGACGGCGCTGGACGCCGGTGCCGACGATTACCTGACCAAGCCTTTCGGCGTGGCCGAGCTGATGGCGCGTATCCGGGTCGCGCTGCGGCACCGCCAGCCTGGAGACGAAGCCGTCAGTCCGGTGGTGCGCGCCGGTGAGCTGGCCATTGATCTGGCGGCGCGCTCGGTCAGCCGGGCCGGCCAACCGGTACACCTGACCCCGCTGGAGTACGACCTTCTGGCCGAGCTTGCGCGACATGCGGGCAAGGTACTCACCCATCGTCAGCTGCTGCGCAGCGTATGGGGCCCGTCGGCGGTGGAACACAACCACTATCTCCGCATTTACATGGCGCAGCTGCGTCACAAGCTGGAGCGCGACCCGGCTTGTCCGCGCCACCTGCTCACCGAAACCGGCGTGGGCTACCGGCTCTTGCCGGACCCGGCCGCCTAGCGGCTTCATGAAACCGCAACCGTACGGCCATCTGGTTGTGATGTCCCTGTCAACCCACGCTTCTAGCATGACGCCCTTGCCTTTTACACCCACCCATCAAGAGGCTTGTCATGCAACGTCGTGTTTTTCTCAAGCAGTCGCTCGCGCTCGGTGGCGGCCTGCTGCTGCCGGCGGCCCCGGCGGTGATCGCTTCGGCCAACGTTCGTCCCCAGTTGCCTTCCGGCCTGCAGTTCGGTGATGTGCTGCGCGATCGCGCCCTCGTCTGGGCACGCGCCGACCGTACCAGCCGCATGGTGCTCGAATGGGACACCACCGACCGCTTCGCCCGCCCTCGCCGCCTGCGCGGCCCGTGGGCGCACGAGGCCAACGACTTCATCACCCGGGTTGACCTGACCGGCCTGCCGGCCGGCCAGCGCATCTTCGTGCGCGTGGCCTACGAGGATGCCTCCACCGGCCGCACCCTGTCCGAGGCGCTGACCGGTCAGTTCCAGACTGCCGCCGACAGCCTGCGCCCGGTGCGCTTCGTCTGGTCGGGCGATACCGCCGGGCAGGGCTACGGCATCAACCCCGAGTGGGGCGGCATGCGCATCTACGAGACCATGCGCCAGCAGTCGCCCGACTTTTTCCTGCACAGCGGCGACACCATCTATGCCGATGGCCCGATGGAAGCGCAGAAGACGGTGGAAGGGGGACGGATCTGGAAGAACCTCATCACCCCGGAGGTGGCGAAGGTGGCCGAAACGCTGGACGAATACCGCGGCCGCTACCGGTACAACCTGATGGATGCCAACGTGCGCCGTTTTGCCGCGGAAGTGCCGCAGATCTGGCAGTGGGACGACCACGAAGTCACCAATAACTGGTCCGGCAGCAAGGATCTTTCGGCCGACGCACGCTACACCGAAAAGCGCGTTCCGCTGCTGCAGGCACGCGCCACCCGAGCCTTCCTCGACTATGCCCCCCTGCGCAGCTTTGGCGAGGCCGACAGCGAGCGGGTGTACCGGCACATTCCGTACGGGCCGCTGCTGGATGTGTTCGTGGTGGACATGCGCAGCTACCGCGGCCCCAACGGGGCCAATCTCGAGGCCGAGGCCGGAGACGCCACGGCCTTCCTGGGGCGCCAGCAGCTGGCCTGGCTCTTGGACGGGCTGCGCCGCTCGCGCGCCACCTGGAAGGTTATCGCCGCTGACATGCCCATCGGCCTGCAGGTGCCGGACGGCAAGGACGCCGCCGGTCGTGACCGCTGGGAAGCGATCGCCAATGCCGACCCGGGCAAGCCGCTGGGGCGGGAGCTGGAGATCGCCGAGCTGCTGCGCGGCATCAAGCGCGCTGGCGTGCGCAACGTGGTGTGGCTGACCGCCGACGTGCATTACACCGCCGCCCACCACTATCACCCGTCGCGGGCCCGCTTCACCGACTTCGATCCTTTCTGGGAGTTCGTGTCCGGGCCGCTCAACGCCGGGTCCTTCGGCCCCAATAAGCTGGATGCCACCTTCGGCCCCGAAGTGAAGTACCAGAAGGCGCCGGATACACAGAACGCCTCGCCGCTGGCGGGTTACCAGTTCTTCGGCCAGGTGGACATCGACCCGCGCACGCGCGCGATGACAGTGGCGCTCAAGGACGTGGACAACCGCACGCTGTACAGCCAGACCCTGCCGGCGACCTGAGGCACCGGTGCCGTCCGGCGGGCCGTTCCCGGACGGCCCGCCGCGTTACTGCTGCTCCAGCTGCAGGATCGCTTCCAGCTCCTTGTCCACCGCGCGCATGCGCTCGTACAGCGTCCCGGTCTGCTCCAGCATGGCGTCGATCCGGCCTTTGCTGTCCTGCGACGAGGCTGCCAGGGCCTGCAGCGTTTCCACCACACGGTTCATCCCGCTGGCAAATCCGGATACCTGCGTGCCCATGCCGCGAACGTCGCCGCCCACCGTACGCACCCCGCTCATCACGTTGTCCACGGCCCCACCGGTGGCGTCCAGGTTGGACTGGGTCGTGTTGGCCAGCTTGCGCACCTCGTCGGCCACCACCGCAAATCCGCGTCCGGCCTCGCCAGCCCGCGCCGCCTCGATGGCCGCGTTCAGCGCCAGCAGGTTGGTCTGCTCGGCGATCTTCTTGATCATCTGCATCACTTCCCCGATCTGCTGGGCGTCCTTTTCCAGCGCACCGATGCGTTCGGTCACCTGTCCTGCGGTGGCGGCGCCCGTCTTCACCTCCCGTTCGAAGCGGCTGATCTCTTCCCCGATCCGGCCCAGGCTTTCCACCAGGGTGCCGGTGGTGTCGCGGAACAGCGGCAGGCTGTCCATCAGCTGCGCGGCAAACTGCTTGTAGCCGCCCAGCTCCTCGATCACGCGGCTTTTCATCCGTCCTGTCATGCGTGCCCGCTCGAGTTCGCGGCGGAAGAAGTAGTTCTTGAAGTTGGCGTAATGCACGGGGAAACGGTCCACGAAGTCGTCGCGGAAGCCTTCGGCCGCAGGGTGAAAAAACACCGCCGTCAGGGTCTGGTTGATATTGACGCCCAGAAGTTCGCCGAAGGTGGAGAAACCGGCAGTGGGGACATCGCCGTACACGTTGGCGCGTGCCAGCGCACCGGCATTGTTGAGGCGGCGCAGGATGCAGTCGTTGAGGATGCCGCCCACCGGCGCCTCTTTGCCCTGCAGGTAGGCGCTGAAGTCGCGCCGGGTGCGCTCTGCCAGGTCAACGCTGCGCAGCAGGTGCAGCTGCTCGCCGAAGGCCAGGTCGCAGGCGAACTGCAGGTAGCCCTCTTCCTGGTTGATGGCCAATACCGAGCGTACGTACACCTCGCCCTAGATCTTGATACCGAAGCTGTGGCTCTGCAGCCGGGCTCCCAGCTCCTCACGCCGGCAGCGGAAGTGAGCGGCGAGCGCATCCAGCACGTCGCGCAGCTCGCCGGTGGCCGGGTCCAGCACGGCATGCACGCGGCGCAGCTCGGTGCTGGCTACACCAATGGTGAAGTGGGTGCCGGTTTCTTCGAAGTTCTGGCTCTTGAAGACGCCGTAACGGTAGGCGGGGGCCAGCTTGATGAAGGCAAACACCGCGTGGCCATCCCTTACCTCGTGGCTGTCGTAGAGACGGGTCGTCGAGAAGTCCAGGGGTCCGCCGGCGGAGCCACCCACGAACAGGTAGGGCAGGCGTCCCGATTCGTACAGCGCCTCCATCAGGTAGCTTTCGCTGTTGGAGAGGCCGTCCACCAGCGTCAGCACGAAACCTTCGTCGTGGCGCATCGGAAACGGCAGGGTGATGCGTGCGAGGTGCTCTTCCAGCCGGGCGATCCGCTCGGCATGGCTGAGCCGGGGAGCGCCGGCCTTGATGTCCTCGCAGGCCAGCCCCACCGCAGCCACGTGCACGTCGCTGAGGGCAGGTACAGGTTGTCGGATGCGTGGAGGCTGCACAGCTCGCCGGCGGTGGTGGTCAGGACCATCTGCGCGTGAGGAAAGTGGCGGGCTACTGCGCGGCCCACCTGCTCCAGGTTGGCCGAAGGGTTGATGTAGCCCAGCACCAGTTTCACCCGGCTGCTGGCCGCCCCCGAGAGGGCGCTGTCGTAGTGCTGGCTGTCGGTGGAGACGATGGTCAGAGGACGCTGGCCGGATGGGACGGCGGCGCGGTCGGCGGGCACAGACGCGCCCGAGGGTTTCCTCGAGAAGAGTGGCATGGTGTGACCTCTACGGATGAGTACCGGTACCGGGGCTTGCAGCAGGAAAGGTCACAGGGCCTTTCCTTTGGTTATGGCTGGAGTGTAAGACAATATCGCGGCCATGGAAAAAAACTGTCCGACCCCCGCACGGGGCCGGACAGCACAAGTGCCAAGGCGCATCGGCATGGAGCGGCTGAGGAGGTATCGTCGCCCTTGCGCCCGGCAGGGAAGAAACCTTGGCCGAAAGACCACCGCAGCCGCAGGCGGTGGACCCGGCTGGCAAGGATCCCTCCGCCCACCTCAAGTGCCACGGCCCGTATGAACGGCTGCGCAGGCGGGTCCGCCGGCCAGCGTTGGGGTTAGAAGAAGCCCAGCTTGTCTTCCGCGTAGCTCACCAGCAGGTTCTTGGTCTGCTGGTAGTGCTCCAGCATCATCTTGTGCGTCTCGCGGCCAATGCCGGACTGCTTGTAGCCGCCGAACGCGGCATGCGCTGGGTAAGCGTGATAGCAGTTGGTCCATACCCGACCCGCCTCAATGTGCCGGCCCATGTAGAACGCAGTGTTGATGTTGCGTGTCCACACCCCCGCCCCCAGGCCAAACAGTGTGTCGTTGGCGATCGCCAGTGCCTCGTCGCGATCCTTGAAGGTGGTGACCGATACCACCGGGCCGAAGATCTCTTCTTGGAAGACGCGCATCTTGTTGTGGCCACGGAACACGGTGGGCTGGATGTAGTAGCCTTCCTCCAGGTCACCGCCCAGGTGGGCGCGTGCGCCACCTGCGAGCACCTCGGCGCCTTCCTGGCGGCCGATGTCCAGGTAGCTCTGAATCTTGTCCATCTGCTCCATCGAAGCTTGGGCGCCGAGCATGGTCTGCGGGTCCAGTGGGTTGCCCTGGCGGATGGCCGCCACCCGGGCCAGCGCCTTCTCCATGAAGCGGTCGTAGATGGATTCGTGGATCAGGGCCCGGCTGGGGCAGGTGCACACTTCGCCCTGGTTGAGCGCAAACATTACGAAGCCCTCGATCGCCTTGTCGAGGAAGGCATCGTCCTTGTCCGCCACGTCCTCGAAGAAGATGTTGGGCGACTTGCCGCCCAGCTCCAGCGTCACCGGGATCAGGTTCTGGCTGGCGTAGTTCATGATCAGGCGGCCTACCGGCGTGGAGCCGGTGAAGGCGATTTTGGCAATGCGGGTAGAGGTGGCCAGGGCCTTACCGGCTTCGGTGCCGTAACCGTTGACGATGTTGAGCACGCCCGGTGGCAGCAGGTCGCCCACCAGTTCGGCCAGTACCAAGATCGAAAGAGGGGTCTGTTCGGCCGGCTTGAGCACCACGCAGTTGCCGGCCGCCAGCGCCGGGGCCAGCTTCCACGCCGCCATCAGGATCGGGAAGTTCCACGGAATGATTTGTCCCACCACCCCCAGGGGCTCGTGGAAGTGGTAGGCCACCGTGTTGGCGTCAATCTCGCCGAGGCTGCCCTCCTGCGAACGCACGCAGGCAGCGAAGTAGCGGAAGTGGTCGATGGCCAGCGGGATGTCAGCGGCGCGGGTTTCGCGGATCGGCTTGCCGTTGTCCCAGGTTTCCACCGTGGCCAGCATCTCGAGGTTCTGCTCCATGCGGTCGGCGATGCGGTTCAGCAGGATGGCGCGCTCGGTCACGGGCGTGTGGCCCCAGCCGTGCCGGGCGGCGTGTGCGGCATCCAGCGCCATTTCCACGTCCTGCTCGTCCGAGCGCGGGATCTCGCACAGCACCTTGCCGGTGATCGGCGTGACATTTTCGAAGTAGCGGCCGTTGACGGGGGGTACCCACTTGCCACCGATATAGTTGGCGTAGCGGGACTTCAGTTCCAAGGGGTAGCCGATCTGGCCGGGTACGAGCGTGCTCATGCGTCATCTCCTTTGTGCGTCTTGTGTTGTGGCCACCGGTGTGGCGGCGATGCCATAGCGCACGATCCGTGCCAAGAAAATGGCGTGATGCAGCGCAAAATCCCTCATGCGCCAACTGTAAAGATTTAGAGCAGATGACTTGTGCGTTGCGCAATGTGGCGAGCGAGCACGCAGGCCTGAAGCGGCTTCAAAGGCCGCGCTACACGTCCGACAATCCGGCAGTTCGTGTCGCGGCGTGCGACACTGTGACGCGACACTGTCGCAAGAAAGGCCAGCGATGCGCCCTGTACCCGACCTGACCGAAGCGCGCCGACTCTTCTACGAAACTGCCTCGCTACCCGACGGGCTGCTGCCCCCGTCCATCCTGCAGTCCTGGCGCCGCTGCCGCAGCTTCGGCCTGCCAATGCAAGCCCGCACCCGCAATGAAGAGCGGCTGGAAGCCACCGAGCTTGCCAGGCGCCGAGAGGCCAGTGCCGACTGGCTGTCGCTGGCGCGGCCGCAGGTGGATACGCTGTTCGAGCAGGTGGTCGACGACGGACTCGTGGTGGTGGTGGCAGACGGCCAGGGCCTGATCCTCGACGAGCTGGGCCATCCGGCCTTCCTCGACCGGGCCGAGCGTTTGGCGCTAACACCGGGCATGGCCTGGGGGGAAACCATCCGCGGCACCAACGCCATCGGCACGGCGCTGGCATTGGCCGACCCGGTGCTGGTGCGCGGCGGCGAGCATTATCTGGAGCGCAACCGCACGCTGGCCTGCGCCGCCAGCCCGATCCTTGACCCCTTCGGCCAACCGGTCGGGGTGGTCGATGTCTCCGGTCCGCCGCGCCGGGTGCACGCAGGGCGGCTGCAGCAGGTAGATGCCGCGGTGCGTCTGATCGAGCAGCGCCTGTTCGATGTCGCCCGCGCAGGCTGGATGACGCTGGCGCTGCATCCGGACGCCAGCCAGCTGGCCACGCCGCGCGCCGGCCGGCTCGCCTTCGACGCCCAAGAGCGGCTGTGCGCGGCCGACCGGCGCGCGCTAGGTTGGCTGGGGCGCGATTTCTCCGCCATCGGCCACTGCCGCTTTGCTGACCTGTTCGGCGAGACGCTGTCGCACTGGCTGTCGCGCTCGGGACAGGCCACCGGCCGACTGACGACCTCCGGCGGCCTGCTGTCGGCACGGCTGTTGCCCCAGATAGCCCCGGCCGCGTCCCTTCCCTCTTCTTCCCGCGCCACGCCTCCACGCCCGGTTTCGGCCAACCCTGCCGGCCCACGGGGCGATGCCGCCGCCACCCTGGCAGGCCTGGAGCCACAGTGGCTGGCACGCGCGGTGCGGCTGCTGGAAGCGGACATTCCGGTATTGGTGCTGGGCGAGACTGGCGTGGGCAAGGACCGCTTTGCCCAAGCCCTGCATGCCGCCAGCAGCCGTGCCGCCCGGCCTTTCGTGGCGGTGAACTGTGCCGCCCTACCGGAAGGCCTGGTGGAGGCCGAACTCTTCGGCTATGAGGAAGGCGCCTTCACCGGGGCCCGGCGGCAGGGTAGCCGTGGGCGGCTGCGCGAGGCGCACGGCGGCGTGGTGTTTCTCGACGAGATCGGCGACATGCCGCTGGCGGTGCAGGCGCGGCTGCTCAGGGTGCTGCAGGAGCGGGTGGTGTGTCCGCTGGGCGGAGGGGCGCCACAACCGGTGGACATTCGCCTGGTGTGTGCCACCCACCGCGACCTGAAGGCCATGGTGGCCGAAGGCAGCTTTCGCGCCGATCTGTACTACCGCCTGTGCCATCATCCCTTCCGGCTGCCGCCCCTGCGGGCGCGCGGCGACGTGGGCGCGATCGCGCTGGCGCTGTGGCAGGCGCACGGCGGGCACCGGCGCAATATCGTTCTGTCGGCGGACCTGCTGGCGCTGTTCCGCCGCTATGCCTGGCCGGGCAACCTGCGTGAGCTGGACAACCTGTTGCGCACGCTGCTGGCGCTGTACGATGACGGCACGGTGCTGGCGCCGCGCGACCTGCCGGACACACTGCGTGAGGAAATGGAAGACGCGGAGCCGGCGCAACCGCTAGTCATGCCGGCTTCGGTCAGCGCACTGGAGGCGCATCTGGCGCGGCACCAAGGCAATATGACGGCCGCCGCGCGGGCGCTGGGCATCAGCCGCAGCACGCTCTACCGGCGTATGGCGCGGGAGCGCGCCTGAGGAGGGAAGATGCAGGTCTTGAAGAAGCTGGCGCTGGCCATGATGCTCGGCGCCCTGTCGCACACCCTGCTGGCCGACCCGGTCCTGGTAGACGTGCGTACCCCGCAGGAATTTGCCGCCGGCCACGTGCCCGGTGCGCTTTCGCTGCCCTTGGACACGCTGCCGGAAGCAGCGGCTCGGCTGCCTGACCGTGACGCGCCTATCGTGCTTTACTGCCGCAGTGGTCAGCGCGCTGCCCGGGCCATGGAAATGCTGCGCACGCTGGGCTACCGTAATCTGGAGAATGGCGGCACCCTTGAGGCCGTGGCACAGCGTTTTGGCCACGTGCAGGCGCCCTAGCGCAAAAAGCCGAAGGCAGCCAGCTCGTCCGGGGTGAGATGGCGCCACTCGCCTTCGTCGAGCTCCGCCAGCGCCAGCGTGCCGATGCCTTGGCGGTGCAGGGCTTCCACCCGATTGCCTGCGGCGGCGATCATCCGCTTTACCTGATGGTAGCGGCCCTGCGTGATCGTCATCAGGATGCTGTGCTCGGACAGCACCTCCACCGCGTCGGCTGCCACCTTTTCGTCGTCGTCCTTGAGGTACACCCCCTTCTTCAGGTGGGCCACCAGGGTCTCGCTCACCGGGTGCTTGAGGATCACTTCATAGTGCTTGGGCACATGCCGCTTGGGCGAGGTGAGCGCATGCACGAACTGTCCGTCGGTGGTCAAGAGCAGCAGTCCGGTGGTGTCCACGTCCAGCCGTCCCACGGCCGTGATGCCCAGTTCGCTGAACTGCCAGGGCAACAGGCTGAATACGCTCGGGTTGTGCATCGGCTTGTGCGAGGTTTCGTAACCCGGCGGCTTGTAGAGCATCAAGTACAGCGGGCCTTCCAGCAGTGTCCAGGGCTCGCCATCCACCACCAGCTCTCCGATGGCGGCCGGGTCCACCGGCTGCCGGTAATCGTCGGCCACCACCCCATCGATTTCCACCAGCCCGTATTCCACCAGCTTGCGACACGCCTTGCGGCTGCCGAAGCCCTGTTCGTGCAAAAGTCGGTAAAGTTCCATGGCGCGATGTTAGCACGGCCTCCGCTACCGGCCGGCCTTTCGGCCAACCCCCGCAGGCAGTGGAGGATCTGTAGGGTCCGGTTGCGGCCGGGTTCCGGCAAGGCTGGCGAATGGCCGGCGCAGATGCTTTGGGAGCCATGTCAGGCCCGGATCGCGTGGGGGGCAAAAGGACGGGGCAGTGGCTCAGACAGAAGGCTGGCACGCGGCAGTGCCGGCCACCACCACGCAGTCGCGTCCGGCACGCTTGGCCGCATATAGCGCCAGGTCAGCGGCCTGTACCACAGCCTCCGCCTCCTCTCCGTGGGTGGGCGCGAAGGCCACACCGATGGACAGGGTGACGTGCAGTGTCTGGCCGGCGGTGTCGATCGGCAGGCGTCGCAGCTCGCGGCACAGGGTGCGGGCCTTGTTTTCGGCGGCCACGGGGTCGCTGTCGGGCATTACGATCAGGAACTCCTCCCCGCCGTAACGGCAGACGATGTCGCTGGTGCGGAAGCGTTGGGCCAGATAGCGGCCGATGGCGGCCAGCACTGCATCGCCGCTCTTGTGCCCCCAAGTGTCGTTGATGCGCTTGAAGTGGTCCGCATCCAGCATCAGCACGGCCACCGGGCGGTCCAGCGCCCGCATGTGCGCCAATACCCGCGGTAGGGTGTCATCCAGATAGCGGCGGTTGAACAGCCCGGTGAGCGGGTCGCGCACCGCCTGTTCCCGCAGACCGTGCTGCAGGCTTTCGATCTCGTTCACCTGGCGCCGCAGCGCCTCGTTGGCGGTCTGAAGAGAGTACTCCAAGGCCTTGCGCTCGGTCACATCGTTGATGCCAGAGATCACATACACGGCCTGCTCGGTGCGCACCAACGAGCACGAAACATGTGCCCAGAAGGCGCGGCCGTCGCTATCCCTTAGTCGCACCTCGCGGTCGGCGATCGCGCCTGCGCGCAGCAATGTTTCCACTACCGCGCTGCGTTCTTCCTGGCAAACGTAGAAGTCCAGCACATTCAGCGGCGTCTGCCCCAGCGTGCTGCGGAACAGGGCCTCGGCCTTGGGGTTGGCGTAGAGCAGTCGGCCGTCGCTGAGAGTGTTCATCACCAGCGGGAAGGGCGCGGCGTCTGCCATCAGGCGGAAGCGGGCCTCGCTGTCCAGAAGCTGCTGGGTGCGTTCCCGTACCTTACGCTCCAGCGTCTGGTTGGCCTGACGCAGCCGCTCCTCGCTGATGCGGCGCTCGGCCACCAGCGCACCGATCACCAGCAGCGTGATTGACTGTGCCATCAGCGTCATCGAGGTATTGCCCAATGCCTGCGCCGTGCCCCAAGGGCTGAACACGCCGCGTCCGGATGCCGCGCCCGCCAGCGCCAGCGTGGCCACACCCAGGGCGAGGCCATGCGCCGCCCGCAGCGGTACCCGCCCCACCATCCACAGCAGGGGCAGCAGCAGCAAGGCAGGCAGCGCGGGATAGGCCTGCCCCGCCTGCGGCAGCGAAAGGAACATCCACCCGGCCGCGCAGAGCGTGCCCAAGGCCACCGTCAGGCTCTCCGGCAAGGCCGCCTGATGGCGCCGGTAGTGGTCCTGCTCGCGCGAGAGGCACAGCAGCAGTATCGGGGTCAGCACCAGTGCGCCCGCAGCATCGCACAGCCACCAGCGCACGAAGGGCATGAAGCCCTCCTGGCCGGTGGTGTGGTGCAGCTGGTCGAAGAGCAGAGCGCCTCCCAGTGCGCTGAGCGTGCTGGACACCCCCACCCCCAGTACCAGGAAGCGCACGGTGTCGACAATGCGATAGAAAGGCAGCCTGTCGGCTTGCTGGTGACGGTAGAGCGCGGCGGCCAGCACCGGGCCGAGCGTGTTGGATGCGGACAGACCGAGCGCGCTGTCCAGCGGGGCGTCGAAGAGCCCGTAATTGACGATCAGGGAGCCGGCGAACACCGCCAGCCACATGCGTGAGCCAAACCACAGGCAGGCGGCCAGCGCCACGCCCGAAGGCAGCCAAATGGCTGCAGGAAAGGCATCGGCCACGCCAAGGAAGCGGTACACTACCGCCCCCGCCAGGCAGTAGAGCAGCAGATAGACCAGCGTCTGCAGGCGCCGAGCGAGCCAGCGCGAAAGACAAGGTGAACAGGACAGGTGGATGGGCATGCGGGTGGCCCGGCGGCGGGCCGCCTGCAAGGCAGCTGCAGCGGTGGGGGCCGGCCGTGGCAGAATAGCGACCAGCTGATTATAGCTTCATGCCAAGCGCAAAATTTTAATTAAATGGAATGGAAAGCCAGTAAGGTCACAGTTATGCGGCATTTTTGCACACTCCTGCTCGCAGTCCCGTTGCTGATGCTGGCCCCGGTGGGCGCGCGGGCGACCGACCTCACCCTGCTGGCGATGGACTACCCGCCCTTCAACACGCTCAACAGCACCGGTGAGCCCGAGGGGCTGAGCGTCGAGCTGGTGCGCGATATGCTGGCGTTGGCCGGTCTCAAGGGCTCGGTGTCGCTCTACCCTTGGCTGCGCGCCTATACGATGACGCAGGATAACCGGCACGCCTGTCTGCTTTCCACCACGCGTACCCCGGAGCGCGAGGCGCTGTTCCAGTGGGTGGGACCGCTCTACGACAACCCGTGGGTGCTGTACGCGCCGCGTGCGCTGGCCCCACGCATCCGTTCGCTGGAAGACGCGCGGCCGTATCGCATCGCCGGCTTCGAAGGATCGGCCGCAGCCGCCTACCTCGTCAAGAAGGGGTTTCGCGTGGAGTATGCGCGGGACGATCTGGACAACTTCACCAAGCTGCAGGCCGGCCGGGTGGACCTGTGGCTGACCGGCCGGCTGCAGGCCGAAGCGCTGATGGCGCGTCGGCCGGACGCTGCACCGCTGGAGCCGCGCATCACGGTGCGCACCACCCAGCTCTACCTGGCCTGCAATCGCAACATGCCCCTCACCATGGTGCAACGCTTGCAGCGCGCCCTGACGCAGCTGGCGCGCGAGAACCGCCCCTACATCATCGCGCACCGTTACCTGGACCGCCTGCGCCTGCGTACCCAGCCCGCACTGGATCCCTGGAGCCGGCGCTAGGCGCACCGCTCAGGCTGCCGGCGGCACACTCACCGTCCACCCTTCCAGCGGGTCGAACGGTGGCAGTCCGAAGCCGTCCGTACGCCGCACCTCCGCCCAGGCCGCCTGCACCAGACACAGTGCAGCATCAAGCGTGTCGCCGCTGGCATCGGCCAGCGCAGCGTCCTCGAGCCCGTCCTCCCACTTCACCCGGGGATAGTCGTCCACTCCCTGTGCCAGCGCCGCCAGGAGGGTGGCACGTACCGCGGTGCGCGCCGGCGTCTGCTTGGCTTTTTCGTCGCTTTTATACGAAGCGCGGGTGATGCGCCGCGCCAGATAGCCCGGATAGGCTTCCAGAGCGATGCGTGCTGGGTCGGCCACATGCATGCCCGGCACGGTGACACCCGCCTGCCACAGCCGGGTAGCGCCTTCGAGCAGCATCCAGGCCACGGGCGGATTCACCCATTTCATGGAGGGGGACGAGCCGGCGGGACCATCGGTGGCCCGATGGGCAAACTTCTGTCCGGCAGGGCGGGCGCCACACCAGGCGCGGAAGCGCTCGGTGAGCTGCGCGCGGGCGGTGTCGGCCGGCAGGACAGACAGCGAGGCCATCAGTGCTGGCCAGGTGTTCGGCCAACCTTGGGCTTCCACCAAGGCGCGGGAGAATCCGAAGGGAAAATCGAAACCGCCCAGCCAGGGGCCGGGCGTCTGCAGGAAGGCTTCGAAAGCGGGAAAATGTTCCAGCCGCTGGCAGGACGATACTGTGAGCACGTTGCCCTCCAGCCGCCCTTCGGCCACGACGATTGCCTTGCGGCGCGAGGGCCGGCTGGTGAAGTCGACGCCGAACAGTCGCGGCCTCACCTGCCCGACCTCAACGCTTCTTGGGCGGCGAGAACAGCGCCGCGCGCTGGCCGTCTGCGGGGCGGCCCTGGCGGGCACCCGGCTTGCGGTTGGGCGTGCCGCGCCGATCGCCTTGGCCGTGGCGGGCCGGTTCGACGCGGTTGCCATTGATCTCCGGGCGCGGCGGTTCGATGCGGTTGCCGTTGATCTCCGGCCGTGGCGGCTCGATGCGGTTGCCGTTGACCTCGCGCTGCGGTTCGTTGCGGTTGCCGGCGGTGCTGCGACCGCCGCGGCCGGTTGCCGGCTTCTGACGGCCCGGCTGGGCCGGTGCGTTGCGCGGTGTGTCGTGCCCGTGTGGCTTGGCCTCGCGACGCGGCGCGGCGGCCTTGGATGTACGGGCAGGTTCGGCGTTGCGGGGCTTTTCACCGCCGCTGCGGCCCCGGCCTGCACCGGGCGCGCCACGGCCGCGATTGCCGCCCATCAGGATCGGCTCCGGCTTGACGCTCAGGTCCGCTTCGAAGCCCGCTTCGGTGAAGCGCGGGATCGACTGGCGCGTCAGCTTTTCGATGTCCTTCAGGAAGCCCAGCTCGTCCACGCACACCAGCGAGATTGCCTCGCCCGGCGAGCCGGCACGGCCGGTCCGGCCGATGCGGTGCACATAGTCCTCGGGGACGTTGGGCAGCTCGAAGTTGACCACATGCGGCAGTTGGTCGATGTCCAGGCCGCGGGCTGCGATGTCCGTGGCGACCAGCACCTGCAGCGAGCCTGCCTTGAAGTCGGCCAGGGCCTTGGTGCGGGCGTTCTGACTTTTGTTGCCATGAATGGCCGCGGCCGGTATGCCGCTCTTTTCCAGCTTTTCGGCCAAGCGGTTGGCGCCGTGCTTGGTGCGCGTGAACACCAGCACCTGCTGCCAGTTGTAGGTAGCGATCAGGTGGGTGAGCAGTTCGGTTTTCTTGTCGCGGTCCACCAGATGGATTTTCTGGTCCACCAGCTCGTTGGTGGTGTTGCGGCGGGCCACTTCCACCAGCTTGGGTGCGTCCAGCAGCCGGTCGGCCAGAGCCTTGATCTCGTCGGAGAAGGTGGCCGAGAACAGCAGGTTCTGGCGCTTGGCCGGCAACAGGGCCAGCACCTTCTTGATGTCGTGGATGAAGCCCATGTCCAGCATGCGGTCTGCTTCGTCCAGTACCAGGATCTCCACACCGGAGAGGTCGACGGTCTTCTGGCCGGCATGGTCCAGGAGGCGGCCCGGGGTGGCTACAAGGATGTCCACCGGCTTGCGCAGGGCGGCGATCTGCGGGTTGATGCCCACGCCACCGAACATCACCATCGAGGTATGCGGCAGGTACTTGCCGTAGGTGCGGACGGACTCTTCCACCTGGGCCGCCAGTTCGCGTGTCGGGGTGAGCACCAGGGCACGCGGGCGCCCCTTCAGGTGAGTGGGCTTGGGCCCCAGGCGATGCAGCAGCGGCAGCGTAAAACCCGCGGTCTTGCCGGTGCCGGTCTGGGCTGCGGCCAAGAGGTCGCCGCCTTGCAGCACCTGCGGGATGGCCTGGGCCTGGATGGGGGTGGGGCGGGTGTAACCGGTTTCGGTCACCGCGCGCAGCAGGGGTTCGGCCAACCCGAGGTCGGCAAAGGTAATTTCAGACATTGAGCACTCCCGCGACGGCCTATCGCAGGTTGTGCGACACCAATCCAGGCAGACGGAACGAGTGGATAGAGGGCGGAAAACTTCGCTAAGGGGGCCAGGCGGCCACCCGGGAAGAAGACCTGGCGCCGAATTGGTCAGGCGCAAGTGGCGGCAGTGTACAGGCTTTCGGCCCGCTATGAAACAAGGGTTGGCCGAAAAGCCTTCGGCCAACCCTTTCAGCTAACGTCTGTTATCCGATCAGCACCCCAGCTTGCAGGCCGGATCCGGGTTCTGGATCAGGATGCGTACCAGAAGGCCGCGTGCCTCGCGCAGCGGGTCGTTGCCGATGGCCAGCACCTTGCCATCGGCCGAAGCGGTGTACTCGCGGATCACGTCGCCGAAGGCGTTGCGCTGCACCGCCACTTTCTGGCCTTTCTTCACCATGTCGCCTACCTTCACGAGCACTTCCGAGAAGCCGCCGACTTCGGCGCGGATCGAGGTCATGTCGTTGCCGACGAAGGCCTTGTAGTCCTGGGCGGTTTTGCCCAGCCGGCCGTCGACCATGCCGTTCTTGATCATGACGTTGCGCACGCCAGTCAGGCTGCGCTCGATCAGTTCGGGCTGGTAGAGCTTGGGCTTGCCGATCTCCAGCGTGATCGCCGGGATCTTGTTCTCGACGAAGGTGGTTTCCACCGAGCCTTTCTCACCCGGGTCGGCCTTGATCTGGTCGGCCGGAATCAGCTCGGCAATCTCGCGGATCTTGGGGTTGCGGTAGTCGGCGTAGATGAAGAGCGGATACTCGGTGCCACGGCTTTGGGTGTGCATATCGATGAACATGTCCACATTGCCGCCCCACAGCTGGTTCCACAGCCGCCATGCGTGCTGTTCGGGCGTGTTGCCCTTTTCCTTGCCGGGCCAGATGCGGTTGAAGTCAACCATGTCGCCACCGTCGTTCATCAGCTGCCAGTTGCGGTTGTTGGCCAGCATGCCCGAGGGGTTGGCGCCAATGGCCCCGATCACCGTGCCCTTCAGGGTTTTGGGATCGATCGATTCGAACACCTTCTGGATGACGCGGGTACCGTTCAGCTCATCTCCGTGCACCGAAGCCTGCAGGCCCAGTTTCGGACCCGGCTGCGCGCCTTTGGCCACGATCACTGGTACGTACCAGTGTTGCGCGATGCCATTGGAAGCGCCCTCAAACATGAAGCGCTGCATCGTACCGGCCGGCAGGTCGGAAATGTCCAGTTTGCGGATGACGGGCACACCGTCGATCTTGTCGCCGGTGTAGACGGTTTCAGCGTGGGCAGCCAGGCTGCCCAGCGCAAGGGTAACGGCCAGAGCAAGGGTACGCATGTTTAAGACTCCTCTTTGCCGGTTTGGCAAGCGAGCGCCAGGATGGGCCGGGCGATGCCGGTCCACACGGATCAGTCTGGCAGCAGGTTGCTTTGTCGTCTGTTGACATGCCGCAAGCAGACCGGCAAGGGCTGGTACGCGCCGCCCGTTTGGGCCCGGGCCCGGGCCCTGCCCTGCCGCCGTCGGCGCTCGGCAGGATGTGGCGCGCCAAGCGATTCCTTGGGGCGGCTTGTTGCGCCGAGAAGGGAAACGCTACGGGGAGATTGCCGGGGGCCGCGTTCCAGGCCGGCGTTAGGCGTGTTGCGTAATATCGACATCCCTCGCCACACCGGGCCCAAGCGCCTACACTCGCCCCCTTCTTCTCTTGTCCGGACGCAACCATGGCACTCAAGGCGACCATCTTCAAAGCCGATATCGACGTTTCCGACCTCGACCGCGGGTATTACGCGCGCCACAGCCTGACCTTGGCGCAACATCCGTCCGAGACGGTGGAGCGTCTGATGCTGCGCCTGGCAGCCTTCGTCCTGCACGCCAGCGACACCCTCGCGTTCACGCGCGGGCTGTGTGCCGACGACGAGCCGGAGCTATGGCAGAAGAACTACAGTGACGAGATCGAGCTGTGGGTGGAGCTGGGCGAGCCGGACGAGCGACGGCTGAAGAAAGCCTGCAGCCGCGCCCAGCAGGTCGTGCTCTACAGCTACGGCGGCCGGGCCGCCGAGGTGTGGTGGCCGCAGATCCAGGGACGCCTCGGCCGGCTGGACAACCTGACCGTGCGCAGCGTGTCCCCGGCCACCCTGGCCGAATTGGTCACGCTCAACCAGCGCAGCATGCAACTGAGCGCCACAGTGCAGGACGGTCAGCTGTGGCTGGCCGATGGTAGCCGCAGCGTGCTGGTCGAAACCCTCACGCTTCAGGCGCCGCGCTAGCCGCGCTGGACGGAGGCGGGTCCTCCATCGCAGCGGCTACGGCCCGCGCCATGGCATCGCCCTGCGCCAGATGCCGCGCCACTGCGGCGCGGTCCTCCTGCGTGCGGTTCTGACTGAGCTTGGTCTTCACGTCCCAGCGGCTGACGTGAAAGCGAAAGGCAACGAGGCCGGGAAGCTCGGCCGCCACCGGCGCCAGACCAAAGTCAGGCGCCCAGCCTCCGGCCGGCTCCAGCACCTGGCTCAGCTGCACGAGCACCTGCCGCGCGCCCTCGTCGTCCAGCGGCGCCGCCCGGCCGTGCGCATGCGCCACCGTGTAGTTCCAGGTAGGCACCTGCGGGCCGGGGCTCACGTACCAGCGCGGGGAAACATAGCTGTGCGGGCCATGGAAGATGGCCACGCTCGGTTGGCCGAAGAGCACCCTGCAGTGCCCGCTGGCGGCAGACAGGTGGCCCAGCAGGGCCCCGGCATCGTCCGGGTCGGGCAGCATCAGCAGGTGCGAGATCCAGGGCTCGTCATCGGCCATCGGGGTGATCAGCGTGGCAAACGGCCAAGCTTCGGCCAAGGTGGGGCCGGATGCGGCGGGTGCACGAAAGGCGCGGGGGCAGTAAAGCGGCATGGGATTCCTCTGCTCGGCGCACGGCAGCGGCCCGAACCGGGCCGCCCCTTTTTCCCATTATCGGCGCGCGCGTGCGCCGAACCCAGGACCGGTATGCCGTCCGGACAGGGAACCACGCGGGCACCATGCCGGACAGTGCGATGCAAAAATGACCGGGCTTACAGCAAGCGGGTGAAGCGCAGCGCGATCACGTTCACCCCCGGGTTAGGCTTCTTGATGCCGGCATTGGAAAAGTGCATCGCATTCAGGCTGACCTCGCTGGCCCCGAACGCATAGCCCACGCCCAGACGCGAGGCGAAGTGCCCGTGCGAGGTGAGGTCGTGGTCGTCCGCGAAGCGGGTCTTGGAGAGGTATGCGCCGCCCAGGCTGGC
This sequence comes from Gulbenkiania mobilis, assembly GCA_004346645.1. Classification (GTDB taxonomy): domain Bacteria; phylum Pseudomonadota; class Gammaproteobacteria; order Burkholderiales; family Chromobacteriaceae; genus Gulbenkiania; species Gulbenkiania mobilis. Next base: position 334,940 of record SMDA01000002.1, on the reverse strand, counting down.
TTCCACGAAGGGGCCGCTGTCGGGCCGGCTGGTCTTGAAGCGGTAGTGGGCCACCGGCGCCACCGTCACGCTCCACACCTTGTCGGCCTGGGTGTTGCTGTACCCTACTCCTACTTCCATCCGGGTCTGGTAGAGGCCGCTGTCGCTTTCGTACTGGTTGATCACCCAGCCTGCGCTGATACGCCCGTCGTTGACGCTGCCCTCGCCGCGCGGATGATCGAGCGCACCCAGCGAAACCGTCAGGGAATCCACTGCCAGGGCCGGCAGCGCGGACAGGGCCAGGCACAGCCCCAGGCCGATTGCATTGAACCGCATGTTAGCTCCTTCGTTCTTATTGGCTGGCGCTGCCTTTCCACATGAAAAGCGCACGCCTGCCAGACAGGAGCAAACGTCATACCGGCCGTGGCCGGTTTACCCGCGTGGGAAGCGGAGGGTCATCCTGGATCAGCCGGTCACGCCGGGCCAGCGAGGGGAACCAGCGCATCCACAGGCCCGCCACCGCCAGCGTGCCCACCCCGCCCAGCACCACAGCGGGCACCGTGCCCAGCCAGTGTGCGGTCATGCCCGACTCGAACTCGCCTAGCTGGTTGGAGGCGCCGATGAAAAGCGAGTTGACTGCACTGACGCGGCCGCGCATCTCGTCCGGGGTTTCCAGCTGCACCAAGGTGCTGCGGATCACCACGCTGATCATGTCGGAGGCGCCCAGTACCACCAAGGCCGCCAGCGACAGCGGAAACCACGACGAGAGGCCAAAGACGATGGTCGCCAGGCCGAACACGGCCACAGCGATGAACATGATGCGCCCCACGCGATGCTGGATCGGGTGCCGCATCAGCCATGCCGACATCGCCAGCGCGCCCACCGCCGGTGCGGAGCGCAGAAGCCCCAGCCCCCACGGGCCGGTATGCAGGATCTCGCCGGCATACACCGGCAGGAGCGCCGTGGCCCCACCCAGCAGCACTGCAAAGAGGTCCAGCGACATCGCCCCCAGAATGTCGCGCCGGCTGCGGATGAAGTGCACGCCGGCCATCAGGGCCTCCAGTGTCATCGCCTTGCCGCTGGAAATATGGCGCCGGGCCGGCACACGTACCACCAGCGCCGCGCCCAGGAGGAACATGGTCATCACCAGGGCATAGGTAAACTCCGCTCCCAGTGCGTACAGGAAACCGCCGGCGGCCGGCGCAAGGATGGTGGCCGCCTCGTTGGCCGAAGCGGCTGCGGCGATGGCGGGCGCCAGCAGCGTGGGCGGCACCACGCTCGGCAGGAGGGCCTGCATCGTGGGCATGTCGAAAGCACGGCAGATGCCGATCACCACGGCAATGGCGAAGATCAGCTCGCGAGTGGTAGAGAACCCCCAGTGCAGCGCGCCCATCGCCAAAAGCGCTGCCGAGGCCGCCTGGACCGTCATGCTCAGCGCCACGATGCGCTGGCGATGGAAGCGGTCGGCCACCGTGCCCACCACCAGCACCAGCAGGATACGCGGCACAAACTGCAACAGGCCGACAATGCCCAGATCGAAGGCGCTGCCGGTCAGCGCGTACACCTGCCAGCCGATCGCCACCGACATTACCTGAAAGCCGCTGGTGAGCAGCACCCGGGTCAGCCAGAACCACCAGAACGGGCGGAAATGACGCAAGGAAACAGGCGGGTCGGACAGCGGAGCGGAGTCGGGGGCGTGCATGCAGGGTTGGCCGAAGGATGGGGATGAGCAGAGCCCACAGCTTACCGCGTCTTGCGCAGGGCCGCGACCCGCCGCCCCAGCCCCGGCTTTGGGCGTATCATCGGGCGCCTGATTCCGCTTCCGGTGACCTCCCATGACCGACACTCCCACCCTTCAGCCCAAACCTTGCAACAAGTGCGGCGCCCCTGCACAGGTGGTCAAGACCGGTTCGCGCCGCTTCTGGGTGCAGTGCAGCCGCTACCCCGATCAGGGCACCTGCGTCACCATCGGCCCGCAGACCGACAACCGCAAGGATGCGATCCTGCGCTGGAATGCCACCCGCTGAGTCCGCAAGCAAAACCGCCCGTGCGGGCGGCGATGCGTGCAAACGCCAGCCTGGTCAGAAGCCGGCGGTGGCCCCGTCCGGATTGCGCGGGTCGGAATAGCCGTACAGCCCATCCTCACGCACCTGGATCGTCTGGGTGCGCCCCATCGTCGGCTTGACCGACACCTTGTAGCCCTGCTGGCGCAGGATGGCCAGCGTGTCCGGGCTCAGCCCCTTCTCTACCCGCAGCTCATCGGGTAGCCACTGATGATGGATGCGGGGCGTGGCAGCGGCTTCGGCCGGGTTCATGCCGAAGTCGATCGCATTGACGATCGTCTGCAGCGTGGTGGTGATGATACGTGCGCCGCCAGGGCTGCCTGTTACCAGCCATGGCTTGCCTTCCTTGAGTACCAGCGTCGGCGACATTGATGACAGCGGGCGCTTGCGCGGGGCGATGGCGTTGGCCTCGCCGCCGATCAGGCCGTAGGCGTTCGCCACGCCGGGCTTGGCCGAAAAGTCGTCCATCTGGTCGTTGAGCAGGATGCCGGTGCCCCGTGCGACGATGCCACTGCCGAAGTTGAGGTTGAGGGTATAGGTGACCGCTACCGCGTTCCCTTTGCCGTCGACGATCGAGTAATGCGTGGTCTGGTCGCTCTCGTACGGCTGCGGCTGGCCGGGCTTGATGGCCGATGCCGGGCTCACCCGTTCCGGGTCGATCCTGGCCGCCAGGCTGTCGGCATAGCGCCGCGAGGTCAGCCCGGCTACCGGCACCTTCACAAAGTCCGGGTCCCCAAGGTATTCCGCCCGGTCGGCGTACGCCAGCTTCATGGCTTCGGCCATGAGATGGATCGACCGGGCACTGTTGGCACCGTACTGGGCCAGCGGGTAGCGCTCCAGAAGGTTGAGGATCTGCACGATGTGCGTGCCGCCGGAGCTGGGCGGCGGCATCGACACCACCCGGTAGCCGCGATAGCTGCCCGCAACTGGCTGTCGCTCGGCCACGCGGTAGCCGCGCAGGTCCGCAGCGGTGATCAGCCCGCCGTGCGCCGCCATCTCGGCCACGATCTTCTCCGCGATCGGCCCTTCGTAGAAGGCCCGGGCGCCTTGGACGGCGATCAGCCGCAGCGAACCGGCCAGGTCTTTCTGTACCAGCCGCTCGCCCGCCTTCAGGGGCCGCTCGCCGCGGAAGAAGATCGCACGCGTCGCCGGCCACTTGCCGAGGTTGTCCTTTTCCACCTCCAGCACCTTGGCCAGAGTGGGGCTGACAGTGAAGCCCTGCTCGGCCAGGCGGATGGCCGGCGCGATCACGTCGCGCAGGCGCATCGTGCCCCAGCGGCGCAGGGCGTGTTCCATGCCCGCCACGGTGCCGGGTACGCCGACCGCCAGATGCGTGTACAGCGACCGCCCTTCTACCACCTTGCCCTCGGCATCCAGGTACATGTCGCGCCCGGCCCGTTCGGGGGCCATTTCGCGGAAGTCCAGCGCAATGTCCTGACCGGTTCGCGCGTCGTGCAGCATCAGGAACCCGCCACCGCCGATGTTGCCGGCATTGGGCAGGACCACAGCCAGTGCAAAGCCGACGGCGACGGCGGCGTCCACCGCATTGCCGCCCCGGCGCAGGATGTCCAGCCCCACCTGCGTGGCCAAGGCCTGTTCGGTAGCCACCATGCCGTTGCGGGCGTACACCGGGTGGAAGATGTCCTGTTCGTAGTCGTAGCGGATGGCGGCCGCGGCCGTGGTGCCTGGCACGGTATCAGCGGCGGACGGTGCGGCAGCGAAGAGAAGGCCGAGGCTGGCAGCCAGCATGGCCAGGCGTAGGCGGGTGGGCATGAAGGTCTCCTTTGTCGTTCGGATGGGGGCGCGACCGTCTTTTTGCGGCTGGGCGCTCCTTCATGCTCGGGGCAGCGGCTGGGGCGGTCAATGGCGCGCGGCAGTGCCGAGGATGCACAAAAAAGCCCGCCGAGGCGGGCCGAATGCAGAAGAAAGGATGAGGCGGGCTCAGGCAGCGGCGGCGGCTTTTAGCAGGCCGTAGAGTTCGTCCTTCAGGCGCAGCTTGGTCTTCTTGAGTGTTTCGATCTCGTCGGGCGAGCCAGGCTCGATGTGCGCTTCCATGTTCTTGATCTTCTGGTCCAGATCATTGTGCTCGTTGAAGAGGCGGGCAAAATGCGGGTCCTGCGTCTTGAGGCGGGAAATCAGGTCGCGGTATTCGGGGAACATCGGCAACTCCTTGGGTGGGATGAAAACGTCATCGATGGCTTCATCCTACTCCGGCGGCCTACCGTTTCCTTGCGCTGCATCAACTGCGCCTGCCCAGCTGACTGATCAGTACGCTGACCACAATCAGAGCGGCCCCGGTCACCATCCACACCGTCAGCCGCTCGCCTGCGAGCCAGCCCACCAGCCCTGCCCAGACAGGCTCCATCGCATAAATGATGGTGGCGCGGGTGGCAGGTACTGTTTTCTGAGCCCAGTTCATCGCTACCTGGATCACCGCCGTGGCCAGACCCATGCCCAGTACGCAGACCAGCAGCATCGGATGCGCCTGCGGCAGTGGTTCGCCGGCGGCCACTGCCCCGGCTGCCGCCAGGCACGACACGGTGAAAAGCTGCACCACTGTCACCCGGCGCGCATTGCAGTCGGCGGCATAGCGGCTGACGAGGCAGATCTCCAGCGCGATCGCTGCCGCCCCGGCCAACGTCAGCCACTCGCCTTGGCCGAAGCCGCTGTCCAGTCCGTTGGGGTCGGCCAAGAGCACCAGCCCGGCAAACGCCACGGCGATGCCGATCCAGGCCGCCACGGGGGGGCGCCAGCGGAACATCGCCCATTGGAAGACCGGCACCAGCGGCACGTACAGCGCGGTGAGGAAGGCCGATTTGCTGCTGGTGATGCTGCCCAGTCCCACTGTCTGCAGGCAGTAACTGAGGGTGAGCACGCTGCCGATCAGTACACCCGCCCGCAGTTCGTGAGCGGTAAGGCCCGCCAGGAGACGCCCGGCAAGCAGCAAAGCAATCAGGCCGGCAGTACCGAACCGCAGGGCAACAAAGCCGAACGGCCCCACCCATTCGAGCGCGGTCTGGACAGTGAGAAAAGTGCCCCCCCAAAGCATGGTGACACCGATCAGTGTGACGTCGGGCAGCAGGGGATGGCGGGCGGGGGGCTGGCTGGTGGCGGGCATGGCATTGCAAAGGACTGGGGGATAGCGCACTATACCGCTGCCCTCCCGTTTTGTGCAGTATATTGCTCATGCCCCTGCCCACCCCCCTTCCGGATGTTCTCGCCACCGTGGCGGCCAACCTGCGCCGTGCGCGTTTGGCGGCCGGTCTGTCCCAAGATGGGCTGGCCCGCCAGGCCGGGGTCAGCCGGCGCATGCTGGTGGCCATCGAGGCGGGCGAGAGCAATGTCAGTCTCTCCACGCTCGATCGGCTGGCGCGTGCGCTGGGTCTGCGTTTCGGTGAGTTGGTGCAGCCGCTTGCGACGGGCGGTGCCGTTCCCCGTCCGGCACGGTTGTGGCAGGGCCAGCAGGAGGAAAGCCACGGTACGCTGATGGAGCATATCGCCCATGCGGGCACGCAAGTGGAACTGTGGCTGTGGCAGCTGGCGGCCGGGGACAGCTACGAGGCCTCGCCCGATCCGGACGGTAGCCACGAGATGCTGCTGGTGCTGGAGGGGACGCTGCTGCTGGTGCTGGCGGGGGGCGAGCGCACGCTGTCGGCGGGCGAGACAGTCACCTTGGCGACCGACCGTCCTTACCGGTATCACAACCCGGGACCAGAGCGGGTGCGCTTCAGTAAGAATGTGATCGCTCCGCTCTAGCCCCGCGCCCGGCCAAGGTTGGCCGAAGCCGGCAGTCAGGGGGTGTAGCCGAGATTGGGCGCCAGATCGCGCTCGGCCTGCTGCAGGCTGACCCCGCGACGCTGTGCGTAGCTCTCCACCTGATCCCGCTCGATCTTGCCGACGCCAAAGTAGCGTGCTTCGGGGTGGCTGAAGTAGAAGCCGGACACTGCCGCCGTCGGCAGCATCGCGTACCCCTCAGTCAGGGTCATGCCGATGCCGGGGGCGTCCAGCAGCTCGAACAGCGCCTGCTTGACCGTATGATCCGGGCAGGCTGGGTAGCCCGGTGCCGGGCGGATGCCGCGGTAGGCCTCGTCGATCAGTGCCTCATTGTCCAGGGCTTCGTCAGCCGCATAGCCCCAGAACTCGCGTCGTACCCGCGCATGCATCAGTTCGGCAAAGGCTTCGGCCAACCGGTCGGCCAGCGCCTTGAGCAGAATGGCCGAATAGTCGTCCCCTTCCGCCTCGAAGCGGGCCACATGTGGCTCAATGCCGAGCCCGGCGGTGACGGCAAAGGCGCCGATGTAGTCGGCCACACCACTTTCGCGCGGGGCAATGAAGTCCGCCAAGGCCCAGTCCGGCTTGCCGTCGGCCTTGGCCAGCTGCTGGCGCAGCCCCACCCAGGTCATCAGCGGCCCACTGCCGTCCGGTGCGTAGATCTCGATGTCGTCGTCCCCCACGCTGCTGGCGGGGAAGAGCCCGATCACCGCGCTGGCCGTCAGCCACCGCTCGCCGATGATCTGGCGGAGCATGGCCTGTGCATCGTCGAACAGCGCCCGAGCCGATTCGCCCACGACCTCATCCTGGAGGATGGCCGGGTAGCGGCCGGCCAACTCCCAGCTCTGGAAGAATGGCGTCCAGTCGATGTAGCCCGCGATTTCCTCCAGCGGGTAGTGCTCGAAACGGCGTACCCCGAGCCAGCGGGGCACGGGTGGGACATAGGCCTGCCAGTCGGTCCGCAGGCGGTTGGCCCGGGCTTCCGCCAGGGGCAGCCCCTGGCGCTTCTGCTTGCCGGCGTGTCCTTCTCGGGCGCGCTCGTACTCGCCCGCCACCTCGGCTACATATGCATCGCGCAGGGTGTCCGACAGCAGGTTGGAGCATACCCCCACCGCACGGCTGGCATCGGGCACGTAGATCACCGGGCCATCGTAGTGCGGGGCGATCTTCACTGCCGTGTGCACCTTGGAGGTGGTGGCGCCGCCGATCAAGAGAGGAATGTCGAAGCCCTGGCGCTGCATTTCCTTGGCCACATGGCTCATTTCTTCCAGGCTGGGGGTAATCAGGCCAGAGAGGCCAATGATGTCGGCCTTGTGTTCGCGCGCGGCGTCGAGGATGGTCTGGCACGGCACCATCACGCCCAGGTCGATCACCTTGTAGTTGTTGCAGCGAAGTACCACGCCGACGATGTTCTTGCCAATGTCGTGCACGTCGCCCTTCACCGTGGCCATGATGATCACGCCCTTGGCTGGCGCATCAGCCAGGCCCAGCGCAATCTTTTCTTCTTCGATGAAGGGTTCCAGATGGGCCACCGCAGCTTTCATTACCCGCGCGGATTTCACCACCTGCGGCAGGAACATCTTGCCGGCACCGAACAGGTCGCCCACCACATTCATGCCGTCCATCAGCGGGCCTTCGATCACATGGATCGGCCGCTCGCTCTTCTGGCGCACCTCCTCGGTGTCTTCCACGATATAGGTGGTGATGCCTTTCACAAGCGCGTGTTCCAGCCGCTTTTCCACCGGCAGCGTGCGCCAGGCGAGATCCTCGGCTTTTTTCTCGCCCACTGCATCGCCCTTGAAGCGTTCGGCCAACGCAATCAGGTGTTCCGTCGCATCGCCGCCCTCCTTGGGCGCGCGCATCAGCACCACGTCTTCGATGCGCTCGCGCAGTTCCGGGTCCACCTCGTCGTAGACTTCGAGTGCACCTGCGTTGACGATGCCCATGGTCATGCCACGCTTGATGGCGTGGTAGAGGAACACTGCGTGGATGGCCTCACGCACCTTGTTGTTGCCGCGGAAAGAGAAGGATACGTTGGACACGCCGCCGGAAATCTTGGCATGCGGCAGATGTTGCTTGATCCAGCCGGTAGCTTCAATGAAGTCCAGGCCGTAGCGGGCGTGTTCCTCGATGCCCGTGGCGACCGCAAAGATGTTGGGGTCGAAGATGATGTCCTGCGGCGGGAAGCCCACCTCGTCCACCAGGATGCGGTAGCTCTTCTCGCAGATTTCCACCTTGCGGGCATAGGTGTCGGCCTGGCCCTGCTCGTCAAAGGCCATCACGATTACCGCCGCACCGTAGCGGCGCAGCAGGCGCGCCTGTTCCTTGAACTTGTCGACCCCTTCCTTCATGGAGATGGAGTTGACGATGCCCTTGCCCTGGATGCATTTCAGCCCGGCCTCGATCACTTCCCACTTGGAGCTGTCGATCATGATCGGCACGCGCGCGATATCCGGCTCGGCCGCGATCAGGTTGAGAAAACGCACCATCGCGGCCTGGGCATCGAGCATGCCCTCGTCCATGTTGATGTCGATGATCTGGGCGCCGTTTTCCACCTGCTGGCGCGCTACATCCAGCGCGGTAGCGTAGTCACCGTTGAGGATCAGCTTGGCAAACGCCCGGCTGCCGGTGACGTTGGTACGCTCGCCCACGTTCACGAACAGATCGTTGTCGCCGATGTTGAACGGTTCCAGGCCGGAGAGCCGGCACTTGGGCTCGATGGCCGGCAGCGCGCGCGGCGGCAGCCCTTCCACCGCGCGTGCAATGGCGGCAATGTGGTCCGGCGTGGTGCCGCAGCAGCCCCCCACGATGTTGATCAGCCCGGACTGCGCCCATTCGCGCACGTGCTCGCCCATGGTCTCGGGCTCGAGGTCATAACCGCCGAAGGCGTTGGGCAGGCCGGCGTTGGCGTGCACCGAAACGTAGGTGGCCGAGATGCGCGCCATTTCCTCCACATACGGTCGCAGCAGGTCCGGCCCCAGGGCACAGTTGAGACCGAAGGACAGGGCGTCGGCATGTGCCAGGCTGTTGTAAAAGGCTTCGGTGGTCTGACCGGTGAGCGTGCGCCCCGACTGGTCGGTGATAGTACCGGAGATCATGATCGGCAGCCGGGGCCGGTCGGGGCGGGTGTCGAAGTAGCGGTGGATGGCGAACACCGCTGCCTTGGCGTTCAGCGTGTCGAAGATGGTTTCCACCAAGAGCAGGTCGGCCCCGCCGGTCACCAAGCCGTCGATCGCCTCGGTGTAGCTCTCCACCAGTGCGTCGAAGGTGATGTTGCGAAAGCCCGGGTCGTTGACGTCCGGGCTGATGCTACAGGTACGGTTGGTGGGGCCGAGCACGCCGGCACAGAAGCGTGGCCGGTCTGGCGTCCGCGCGGTCTGGGCCGCACACAGCGTCTTCACCAAGCGTGCCGCAGCGTGGTTGATTTCCCACACCAGGCTCTCCATCGCGTAGTCGGCCATTGCGATCGAGGTGGCGTTGAAGGTGTTGGTCTCGATGATGTCGGCTCCGGCATCCAGGTAGGCCTGGTGAATGCCGCCGATGACGTCCGGCCTGGTCAACACCAGGAGGTCGTTGTTGCCCTTCACGTCGCACGGCCACTCGGCAAAACGGGTGCCGCGGTAGTCCGCCTCCGTTAGCTGGTGCCGCTGGATCATGGTACCCATGCCGCCATCAAGAATCAGGATGCGACGGGACAATTGTTGGTATACGGTAGAGGACTGGGCAGTATGCATCTCGAAGGGCAGGTCTCTAGTCGGTATGATGGGGCCGGACAAAAAAACGGAGCCGCACGGCGGCCCCCTTGCATGATCTTACCACCGGCACCCCGCACGGGGGTGGCGCGCATTTAGAAGAAGAAGGTACAAGATTATGGTTGCTTACTATAAGGTGCTGCTGGGTGCGGTGGCACTGATGCTGGGTGTCGGGGTGTGTCGGGCGGAGGCGCCTCTGCGGATCGGCGTCTCCGATTCCGACGGACCGCCGCTGGTGGTGCTGTCCGATACCGCCGAGCGCGTGCTTTCCGGTGGGCTGATCCGCGACTTGGGCGAGGCGCTGGCCGGCGAGCTTGGCACCCGCGCCGAATACGTGGTGCTGTCGCGTAACCGCATCGAGCCCGCGCTGGAAGCCAGCCGGGTAGACATCGTCTGCAATGCCAATCCGGCGTGGTACGGCAACGCCGGCCGCCTGGGGTGGACGGCCGAGCTCTTCCCGCAGATCGAACGGCTGGTGTCGTTGCGCAACCGTCCAGACATCACCGAGCTGGACCAGCTACGCGGCCGCCGCGTGGGTACCATCCGCGGCTATCACTACCCCGCGTTGGAAAAGGCCTGGGCCAGCGGCGCGCGCCGTCAGGACGAGGCCCGGCTGGACTTGCTGGTCAAGGCGGTACAGAAAGGCTTGGTGGATGTGGCGGTATACTCCGAGCTGGAGTTCTCGGCCTGGGCACGTGCCTACCCCTTCGAGGCCCGGCAGTTCAAACTGCATCCAGTCATGGTGTCCACCATGCCCACGATGTGTGCAGTGGCCCCGCAGTCTGCCTACGGGGTGGACCGGCTCAACGGCGCCATTGGTCGCCTTAAGGATGCCGGGCGCCTGCGCACGCTGGTGCGCAGCTATCAGTGGCATCCGATCTGAATATGGGGACGTTCGTTTATCTGCACGGCTTCGAGTCCGGCCCGTCTTCGGCCAAGGCGCGGGAGGCCGCTGCCTTTTTGGCGCGTGACGGCCGGGGGGCCAGCCTGCAATGTCCGCAGCTGCCGGTGCACCCGGCGGAAGCGTTCGCCCTGCTCGAAGGGCTGTGTGCCCCGCTTCCCCCTGACAGTGTGCTGATCGGCAGTTCGTTGGGTGGCTTCTATGCCACATGGGCCGCCGAGCGCTTCGACTTGCGCGCCGTGCTCATCAATCCCGCTGTCCGTCCCTTCGATCGCCTGGCCGAGCTGGCCGGCGAGCGGGTGCATCCTTATACCGGCGAGCATTACCATCTGGACATGGACGATATGAACGCCTTGCGCGATCGCTTTGTGCCGCGTCCCGACCCGCGCCGTTACTGGCTGGTGCTGGGCACCGCGGACGAGACGCTCGACTGGCGCGAGGCCGCCCGTCACTATGCCGGTGCCCGACAAACCCTCTTCAACGGCGACGATCATCGCCTGAACCGCTGGCCCGAATGTCTGCCTTCCCTTTCCGACTTTGCCGCCTGACGGCGCTGGCTGTCCTGGTGGCCAGCCTGTCCGCCTGTGGCGACTACGAGGCCCGTGTGGCCGATGGCATCCGCATCGATGCCACCCCCTTGCAAACCCCGGCCGATGGCGTGGCGCCGGTAGTGGTGAATGGCTATACGCTCACCCCGCTGGCCCGCTTCGACATCAGCGCACGCGTGCTGTCGCGGCGTGAGTACAAGCAGGACCGTGAAGCCGAACTGTCACAACTGGATCTGGCGCTCGGCTGGGGGGCGATGTCCGACAGCGCGGTGCTGCGCAAACTGGAGATCACTCAGAGCGACCGCTTTTTCTTCTGGCGGGCCAGCGCGCTGCCCATTCCGCGCGACGAAGTGGTGCGCTCGGCCTCCAACATGCATCTCATCCCGGCCGATCCTACCGTGCGGCGCACGCTGCTGTCGGCCGGCAAGGGCGATGGGGTGCACCTGACAGGCTATCTGGTGGAGGCGCGCGGACAGAAGAACTACGTCTGGCGCAGTTCGCTCTCGCGGGAGGACAGTGGCCGTGGCGCGTGCGAGCTGGTGTATGTCACCGCTGCCGAAGTGCTGCCCCTGCCGGAGCTGGCTCGCCGCCTGCCGCACTGAGCGGCCTGGCCGACGGAGAGCGCGGACGCGACACTGCCGGCACACCGGGGCCGTGCCCCGTTTCGGCCAACCCTGTCTGCTGCAAGGAGACCCTGCATGCCCTATGCCATCCGTTTTGCCCGCACCGGCGGGCCCGAAGTGCTCGCCAGCGAGGCGGTCGAGGTCGGTGTGCCCGGCCCGGGCGAGGTGCGCATCCGCCATACTGCCATCGGCGTCAACTTCATCGATACCTACCAGCGCAGCGGCCTCTATCCGCTGGCGCTTCCCTCTGGCCTGGGCCAGGAAGCAGCCGGTGTGATCGAGGCGGTGGGTGATGGCGTGACCGGGCTGGGGGCGGGGGACCGTGTGGCCTATGCGGGCGGGCCGCTCGGGGCCTACAGCACGCACCGCATCATGCCGGCCTCGGTGCTGGTGAAACTGCCGGACGAGATCGATGATGAAACCGCCGCTTCGATCATGTTGCAGGGCATGACGGTGGAGTACTTGGTACGCCGCACCTTTGCCGTGCAGCCCGGTCAGACGGTGCTGTGGCACGCCGCGGCTGGCGGTGTCGGCCAGATCGCGGTGCAGTGGCTCAAGTCGGAGGGGGCCAACGTGATCGGCACGGTCGGCTCCGATGCCAAGGCAGACATCGTGCGCCGTCTGGGATGCGACCACGTCCTCAACTACCGCAGCGACGATGTGGTGGCCGCCGTCCGGCGCCTGACGGGTGGACGCGGTGTGCCGGTGGTGTACGACTCGGTGGGCAAAGACACCTTCGAGCGCTCGCTTGACTGTCTGGCTCCGCGTGGCATGTTCGTCAGCTTCGGTAATGCCTCGGGCGCCGTACCTGCCTTCGCTCCGCTGCTGCTGTCGCAGAAGGGCTCGCTGTTCTTTACCCGCCCCCGGCTGGCGGACTACACCGCCACGCGCGACGAACTGCTGGCTTCGGCCGGAGCGCTGTTCGAGAAGGTACGCTCGGGCGCGATCAGTGTGGCCCCCTCGGCCCGCTACCCACTGGCGCAGGTGGCTCAAGCCCACCGGGATCTGGAGGCCCGCGCGACTACCGGGTCGATCATTCTGGTGCCGTAAGGGCCGGTCAGGGTTGGGTGACGTCATCTGGCAGCAGCCGCGACAGTGCCCGTCGCACGCACTGCCGCCGTGCAGCACCGAAGGTATGGCTGCACTGGGCTTCTGCCTCGGCCATGCCCTGACAGCGTTCGGGTCGGGCGTGCCGACTGCAGTCCGCGGCGGGCAGGCGGGCGCGGATGCAGGCTCGCAGGCCGGCACCGGTCTGCCCGGTACATGCCGCATGGGCAGCCACCAGGGCTTCACAGCTGCGGCTGTCGCGCTGGCGCTTGCACACCAATGGCGGCGTGAACTCGGCCACGCACGCCTGGCGGGCGCCGGTGTTCAGGTCGGTGCAGGCGGTGGCCCCCAGTCGGGCGGCCTCGCAGCGCTGTGGCGCCTGGGTGCGAGCACAGGAGGATTCGGCCAAGGCAAGGGAACCCGGCAGGCCGCCTGCCAGGAAGAGTGCGGTAATGCAGAGCGCAAACAGGCGCCGCATGCTGTCCCCTTGCCTTGGGCCGTTCGTCAGTCGGCCGGGTTAAATGGGCTCTGGCGCTGCTTGTTGCGCCAGTAGCAACGTTTTTTCTGTCCGGGTGGGCCGTCGGCCTCGTCCGGCGGGGCGGGCGGCCCCTCGCGCATCCGCATCCACGCACGCGGGTGCTTGCGCAGGTGTTCGGCCTGCTCTTCGGTCAGGTCGCCATTACGGATGGCCTCCCGCAGTCGCAGCTCGCGCAGCGCCCGACGCCGGGCCTTGTCGGTCTGCTCGCCATCGTTCTGGAACGGTCCGTCCGCCTGCCAGGGCGCAGCCTGCAGCGGGGGCGGGCAATCTGGCGGGGCCGCAGCCGCCGGCCGTGCCATCACAACGAGACCGATGGCCAACAAGCCGGCCAGCAAACGGTATTCCATGCAAACATTCTATCCGCTGAAAGGGCGGCGTGCCACGTGGCTGGCCGCCCGCAGGTGGGCTTACTTGTCGCGGTGCACTTGGCTGTTGGGCACGGTGCCCGCCTGGGTGGCCGCCGGGTGCATGCTCTGGCGCAGGCTGCGCAGCTGGGCACGCTCGCTGGCATCGATCACACCGTCGGCGCGGAAGGCCTGCATCTTTTCCCGGAACCGTGCACGGTCCTCCGGGCTCAGCCGTTTGGCTTGGGCACGGTGTTCGAAGCCAGGCCCATGATGCCGGCCCTTGCCTTGAAACTGCCATTCGGCGGGGATATCGGTACGGGCCGGTCCGCGGACGTCGTTTTGGGCCAGCTGGCGCATCTTTTCATGCAGGGCCTGCCGCTGGGCTGCCAAGGCCTGACGGTCGGCCTCGCTCAGCGGCCCAGGGGTTTGGCTGCGCAGCGTCTGCACGCGAGCGCGCAAGGCATCGCGGTCGGCAGCCAGCGTTTGCAGTTCGGCATCGGTCAGCGCGCCTGAGCGGATGGCGTCTTGCAGGAAATGGCGCGATCCGGGCTGGGCGGGCTGGGCGGGCGCTGCCAGCGCCGACAAGGTGGAGGTAACGAGCGTAGCGGCCAAGGTGGCGGCAAGAAGCTTTTTCATCGTGAAATCCTCTGTGAGTGGGATGAACGCTGTCACTGTAGGAGGAAGGTGTTGCGCAAAGCTGTAGCACGGCCCGGCAAATGTTAAGAGGTGTGTCGGCAAGCTGCCAGCTTCACACTTCTTTACAGCCGGGCTGACCGCAGCGCCCGGGCGCGCTAATCTTCCGGCATGGACGCTCACAAGATTCTCGTCATCGACGATGACGCAAAGCTGCGCGATCTGCTGGCGCGCTATCTCACCCAGCAGGGCATGACGGTGGAGACCCTGCCAGACGCCCGCGACCTGGACCGCAAGCTCGCGCGCAACCGGCCTGACCTGATCGTACTGGACGTAATGATGCCGGGCGAGGACGGGCTGGCCGTAGTGCGGCGGCTGCGTGCCCAGGGCGAGAGCATGCCCATCATCATGCTGACCGCGCGCGGTGAGGACGTGGACCGCATCCTGGGGCTGGAAATGGGGGCCGACGACTACCTGCCCAAGCCCTTCAATCCTCGGGAGCTCACCGCCCGCATCGAGGCGGTACTGCGGCGCCATCACACCACTCCGGCGCTGGTGGCGCGCCACGAGGCGGATGAAGCGATCACCTTCGGCGACTTCGTGCTGCATCTGGGGCGGCGCGAGCTGGCACATGGGGGGCGCCCGGTATCGCTGACCAGCGCGGAATACGCAGTGCTGGCCGTGCTGGCCACCCATCCGCGCCGTCCGCTCACCCGCGAGCAGTTGATGGAGCTGGCGCTCGGCAAAGGGGGGGGCGAATCGCTCGATCGCAGCATCGACGTGCACATCTCGCGCCTGCGGCGCGCGCTGGACAGCGGCGAGGCCGGCGTGCGCTACATCCAGACGGTATGGGGCTACGGCTACGTGTTCGTCCCCGACGGTCTGCCACGGGATGCGGCCTGATGCGTGCGTTCGCCGGCTCGCTGTTCCTGCGCTTGGCGCTTCTGGTCGTGGTGACGGTGCTGGCCACGCAGGTGTTCACACTCTGGCTGTCGGTGCGCCAGAAGCATGCACTGCTGGCAGACCAGCTCTACGCACAGGTGATCGACACGCTGGCCGATCTGGAGGGCAGCCTGGATGGCATGGGGCCCGCCGGACGCCGTGCCTTCCTGCGCGTATACAACCGCGAGGGGTTTCCGCAGCTGCTGCCCGGTGGTGCAGAAAAGGGCCCCGCGTTCGCGCGGCGCCTGCCGCCCTTGGGCCAGGCGGTGGCCGAGCGGCTTTCGGCCAACCTGGGCGAACCCGTCAGCGTACGCTGGCTGCGCACCGGCGAGCGGCAAGAAATGTGGGTGCAGGTTCCGCTTCTGGGGGAGCGCTACTGGCTGGTCATGCCGATGGGGCGCTTTCTGTCCCCGGACTTCACTCCCGCCATGCTGGCCGCCGCCGGGGTTTCGCTGCTGGCCATGCTGGCCGCCTTCGGTCTGGCCTGGCGGGTCACCCGTCCGCTCACCCGCCTGTCGGACGCCGCGCGATTGCTGGAAGCGGGGGGCGTGCCCGAGCCTGTGCCGGCCACTGGCCCACGCGAGGTACGGTTGCTTACAGAACGCTTCAATCGCATGGCGCGTGCCCTGACCGACAGCGCACGCGAGCGCCGCCTGATGCTGGCGGGCCTGTCCCACGACCTGCGCACGCCACTTACCCGGCTGAAGCTGGCACTGGCATTGCAGCCCGACGGCGGAGACAAGCCAGACATGCTGGACGACATCGACGAGCTGTCGCGCATCGTGCAGCAGTTCATCGATTTCGCTCGTGCCGAGGAGGGGGCCCGGCTGGAGCCGGTGGCCTTGGGCGATGTGGCCGCCAGCGTAGTGGGTCGTTTTGTGCGCGAGGGGGTGGACGTGCGTCTCGAGCGCCAAGTGGAAGACGAGCGGCTGGCCGATGGCTTGGCATTGGAACGGCTCTTGACCAACCTGATCGACAACGCGCGGCGCTACGGCCGCGCACCGTTCACCGTGCGTCTGGCAAAGGACGGCGTCGATGGCGTATGCCTGTCAGTGATCGACTGCGGCCTCGGCATTCCCCCAGAACACCGTGAAGCCGCACTGTCGCCCTTCGAGCGCCTGACCGCACACCGCGGCACCGATGGGGGCAGTGGACTGGGGCTGGCGATCGTGGCGCGGATCGTACGCCAGCATGGGGGTACGCTAGCCTTCGATGACCCACCCGAAGGAGGGTTCGCGGTCCGGGTGTGCCTGCCTGGGCACGTACCGCCCCGCTAATCCCCGGCTGCGGCCGCCCTCTTTTCCGCCCCCTTCCGGGGCCGCGTGTCGTCATGTCCGCTTGTCGGACGCAGATTGTCACCGGGGCTTGTGTACAAAGGCAAATTCTGCGGCAAGGATGCCCGGAGGGCTGGGGCCGGATGCTTCGGCCAACCTTGCTCGTGCCGAGTGGGGCGTTTTACCTAGAAGCTATGCTTCAGGTTTTTTTGTCTTGGGAAACGGGGAACTCAACCCTCGCCATTTTCGGCTACTCGCCGCTAGCGACATGTCGGCGGCCAGGTATCCGCTTCAAGCGCCCTTCTTTCATGAGTAGACCGATCACACTATAGCTTAAGTAGTCCTTTGATCCCCCACCGTAGTCAGATTGAAGACCAAGATACTTGGCGGCATCGGAGTTCGAGATGCCCTGTGGGTTGGCCTTAGCCAACTCCATTACGGCTGATTTTAAAAATTCCAACCCCATCTGCGCCTTCTCATAGCAGCCGTCTGGAATATTGGCCTTGATCTTGTTGCTGACGTTGTCTGGGTTAGGACGTACCTTATTGGTAAGTAAGCCCCCTTGGGAGCGGATACCAAAGGCAGCTATCAGCTCAGCCTCGATTTTTAGCGCCTGCTGCTCTGTGAGGTCGTCAGCGAGGATCGTGTGGATAATGCTGTGACCGCTGCTCTTGATCTCCTGGATGAGTTTGCCCTTTTCGGAGTCATCAATAATAGATTGGTGCTCCCATGCACGATTTCCTGTCCCCTTGCCGATATAAAACGGTTTGGCGGGCTTTTGCCTGGGATCTTTCAGCGCGTAAACGTAGAAGGGGTTTTGAGCCATGATGCATCACCATTAAGGAGACAACAGCTTAGTCCCTTGCTGCCACATTGCACAATTTTTACCGAATCTTTGCAAGATTTAAGGCGCGCTCCGCTGCGGCTAAGGAAAGCGCGAGTGAAAATTCCCGCTCTTGAAAAGAGGGAACCTTGTCTGCTCAAACTGCTTATTGTCTCAAAGAGCTTTCGGCTCTCGTGCGTTTGGAGCCGGCAAATAATTATGCACTCAAAGCGGGCAGTCTCCACGTTCCGAAACGAGGGCGTGGCTTAAGGTTGCCTTGCCTCTAATTCGCAAAGGAGAATAATTAATAGAAAAAGGTGGCTTGGCTTATCCAGGCCACCTTCTACGCACTCCTTGTCACCTTGAGGCGTGCTCAGCTCTTCTTAGCGGAACAGGTGTTGATACCCAGCAGGGCGTAGGGGGGGCACCAGCCGATCAGCCCGGTGGCCAGTAGCACCAGACCGATCCACCCCCAAGGAGTTTGCGGACCGACGAACACAAGCGAAAGCAGGATAAGGCCGGCGACGATGCGCAGAGCGCGGTCCAAGGCACCGATGTTGCGTTTCATGACACTCTCCACGTTATGTGTATATATATAATATTGTTGTTTTAAATGTTTTGGCAACAATGGCAGAGTCTGCTACCAAAAGCGACACATTCTTTCCCGGTTACACAACTGTCCTACAAAAAACGCTTCTCTGGCCGATAAAACTACGTAAAACTACGTAAAAAGCCGGGAGGGCGTGCACATGAAACGACAAGGGAAATGGGGAAAGCTGAGCCATCGGATCATCCTGGTGGTGGGTGTGGCAGTGGCGGTCTGCTTTGCAGTGATGATCGTCATCCTGGCGCGCATGAGTTACTCCAGCGCGGTGGAGCAGGGTTACCGGATCGCCAACGATCAAGCCACCTCCTACGCTGCAGGCATCGAGGCCGAGCTCTCCAATGGCTTTGCGCTGCCACATCACATGGCCGATACCCTGGTTGGCCTGCGCAAGGTGGCCGCCCCCGGGCGGGACGCCACCGACCAGATGCTGATGCGCCTCTTGGAGGGTAACCCGGCCGCGATCGGTGTGTGGATGCTGTGGGAGCCGGACGCCTTCGACCGCAACGATGCGGCTTGGCGGCTGGACTGGCCGCGCCATGACCCAACCGGCCGCTACATGCCCTATGTCACCCGTGCCAACGGCAAAGCCAAGCTGGACGTGATGGTGGGCAGCGACTACATCAAGGATTTTCCGAAGTACCGCGACAACCCCGCAGCCTACCAGCCGCCCTATGAAAAGTCCGGCTGGGGCGACTTCTACGTTGTGCCTAAGCAGCGCGGCCGTGACACCATCACCGAACCCTTCTTCTATGAAGTGCAGGGCCAGAAGGTGCTGGAGAGCTCGCTGGCGGTGCCGATCCGCGACGAGGCGGGCAAGTTCCTCGGGATCGCGGCGGCCGACCTGTCGCTGGACGACATGCAGAAGCGACTGTCGCAGGTGCGCCTGTACGACACTGGCTATCTGACGCTGGTGTCCGAGGGTGGTCTGTACGTGGTCAGCAACCAGACCGGTCTGGTGGGCAAGCCTGTCGATCCGCAGGCTCCGCTGGGCGTTCATCTCGCCCAAGTGCGTAAAGGTGAGAAGTTCAGCTACGAGGAAGGCGGCTTCACCCACTTCTTTCAGCCGATCAAGGTCGGCGACACCGGCCAGTTCTGGGCCATGGGCGTCAGTATCCCCACCGCAGCCATCACTGCCGAGGCCGCACGCCAGCGCAATGTGGCCGTGGTGGTGGGCGTGGTCGGGCTGGTGGTGATCCTGCTGCTGGTGGGGGTGGTGGTGTCGGCCCTCACCCGCCCGCTCAACCGTCTGGCGGCCACCATGGAGCAGCTGGCCACCGGCAAGGGCGACCTGACAGTGCGGGTGGACATCAACAACCGCGACGAGATCGGCCGCACCGCCGATGCATTTAATCGCTTCATGGCCAGCCTGCGCGAGATGTTCGGCGAGGTGCGCGAGCAGAGCCGTGCGGTCAGCCAGTCGGCGCTCCAGCTGGCGGCGTCGGCCCAGCAGGTGGAGTCTGCCTCTTCGGCTCAGTCTGATGCCGCCAGCGCCACCGCTGCCGGCGTGGAGGAAGTGACCGTCAGCGTGCACCACATCGCCGATACCGCCGGGGAGGCGGAGCAGGCCGCCCGCGAGACCGGCAACCTGACGCGCGACAGCGTGGCCACGGTGAAGGATGTGACCGAGGAGATCCGTCGGGTCACCGCCACGATGCATGCGCTGACCGACCGCATGAACGCGCTGGGTGCCCGCTCCGAGGAGGTGACCTCCATCGTACGGGTGATCAAGGACATTGCCGACCAGACCAACCTCTTGGCGCTCAATGCGGCGATCGAGGCGGCGCGGGCTGGCGAGCAGGGCCGTGGCTTTGCGGTGGTGGCCGACGAGGTGCGCAATCTGGCCGCCCGTACGGCGGAAGCCACGGTGGACATCACCCGCATCGTCCATGCCATTAGCGCTGAAACACGCGATGCGGTGGGCGACGTAAACCGTAGCTGCGAGCTGGTGGATAACAGCGTGACGATCGCCGAGAACGCCAACAATGCGATGCAGGGGGTAATGGACCGCAGTGAGGCGCTGGTGGCCAGTATTGTGGACATCGCCGCCTCTACCCGCGAGCAGTCGAGCGCCAGCGCCGAGATCGCCCAGAACGTGGAGCGTATCAGCGCCATGGCACAATCCAACAGTAGCGTTGTGGCCAGTGTGGGCCGCGAGGTGGAGCAGCTGCGGGCGCTTTCGGCCAACCTGGAGCAGCTGGTAGGCAATTTCCGGCTGTAAGCGCAACAGTGGCACCCCGTGGGGCCGTCCAGCACGCTGGACGGCCTTTTGCATGGGAGCGATGCCAGAGCTATCCACCGCTGTCGCACAGCATGCTCAATGGTTATCAACAGAGTTATCCACATTTTCAACAGGCTGACTGCGATACACTGCTGCTTTGAACGGGCGAACAAGCGAATGAACGTTGCAAGGTGGGCTGTGGTGGCGCTGCTGGCTGCGCTGGGCGGGTGTACCGTGGTGACGGTGGCTGGCGCTGCGGTGGGGGCAACGGTGACGGCGGTGAAAGTGGGGGCTGCGGTGGTGGGCACTGCGGCGGACGTGACCGTGGGCGCTGTCCGGCTGGTCACTGGCAGCGACCGATCGCCCGCCCCGGCCGAAGACGAGGCCCCGCGCGCGGCGGGGCATGAAGCGGAAACGGCTGCAGGGTCCGCGGCTCCACGGAAGACCGAGCGTTGAAGCCTTGGTATCTTTACATACTGGAGTGTCGTGGCGGAAGGCTCTACACCGGCATCACCACCGATGTGGCACGCCGCTATGCCGCCCACGCCAGCGGCCGTGGCGCGCGCTTCACGCGCAGCCATCCCCCCGAGCGGCTGTGTCTGGTGCTGGCCTTCGAGAGCCGGCAGGCCGCCGCTGCGGCCGAATACACCATCAAGCAATGGAGCGTGGCGCGCAAGCGGGCCTGGCTGGCTGACCAGACGGCCTCCGGCACCCTTCCCTGCCAAGGCGCAACCCTGCCTGCCGACGCCAGCGTTTAGTCGACCGTTTCGGCCGGTAGCGTGCCGGCACGGATCGCCTGACGGAAGGCCGCAAAATCTGCTTCAACCTGGTCGGCGTAGCCGAGCGCATATGTCGTCAGCGCCTCGTCGAAAGGCTCGCCCTGCCCTAGATAGCCAGCGATCTCGGCCGCGCGCCCGCTGCCCTTGGCATGCGCACGCGCCAGCGCCCAGGCACAGGCCTCTCCGTAACTGGCCAGTGCCTCGGCATCAAATTGCTCGAGGTTGGCCGAAGCCTTCATGTCGCGCAGCTGTCGCACGTAAAACTCCCGCTCGCCAGGGCCGCTGGTCCAGCCCAGAAACAGGTCGCTGGCCGCCTGCAGCAGTTGCTGGCCCGCCACCACGCGCCGCCCCTGGTGCGCATGGACGCATGGCTGGGTGTACGGCTCCAGCACCGAGCGGCGCGCTTCCTTCAGCTGCAGGAACAGCGGCTGATCGTAGTCGTCCTGCAGCAGGATCACCAGGCAGCGGGTGCCCACACTGCCGACCCCAACCACCTTGAACGCCATGTCCACCAGCCGGAACCGCTCCACCAGCATGCGCCGGTCATCTTTCAGCGTGGCCAAGTAGCGGGTCATCATCGGTTCCACCAGCGCGTGCCAGTTGCCGGTAGCCAGCCACTGATCATCGTCGGGCAGCGGGGTGCCTTCCTCGTGCACGTGAAACAGCACCGGCGGGTCGTCCTTCAGCCGCAGGCTGCCGCCCTCGTCTTCCGCCAGCTTGGGCAACAGGCGCTCATGGGTGCGGTTGCGGGCTTTTTCCCCCAAACGCTCCAGGCTGTCTTGCAATGCCTGGGTGGGCGCCAGGCGCACCAGTGCCTCATGGCTGATGCGGCTGTACCACAACGCCATCTGGCCCATCCGTGCAAATTCCGCTTGCCGGGCGCGATAGTTGGCCACCGCCCTGCGCACCGCTTCGCGCGCGGCGTCCTCGTTGAGGCTGCACTCGCGTGCGGCCAGTGCCAGGCTTACGGCCAAGCGCTTGAGGTCCCACTCCCACGGGGCCGGATGCGTTTCGTCCAGGTCGTTCAGGTCGAACAGCAGCGTGCGCTCCGGCGAGGCGAAGAAGCCATAGTTGAGCAGGTGGGCATCGCCACATGCCTGCACGGTGATACCGCTGTGCGGGTGCGCCGCCAGATCGGCAGCCTGTACCAGCGCCAGTCCACGGAAGAAGGCTGAAGGCGAGACCTGCATGCGGCCGTAACGCACCGGGATCAGCGCCGGCACCCGGCCTTCTGAGCTCTGGCGCAGCATAGCGATCACGTCCCGGTCAGGGCGGTCGGTATCGAAGCGGGCTTGGCAGCTACGGCTGCAGGCCTTGCGGCGCGCTTTGCCGGCGGCATACAGGCGTTCAAAGTGTGGATGCGGGGTGTCCATGAGGCGCGTTCCAGCTAATGAAGGATCCGGCTTGGGTAAGGCAAGGCGCGCGCCCGGGGCCAGAACAAAGAAAGAGGGCCCACCCCGAAGGGTGGGCCCGCAATGCCTGCGGAGGCTGATGAATGGCCTGCCCCTGACGTGCCAGCAGGGGGTGCCACTCGTCTTTTTTAGTCGAGCCCTGCCCCGGTCGCCAGGAGAAAAGAGGGGCCTAGGTATTTGTACGTAGCCATTGCCGGGGCTGCCTGGCAGGTGGATCGGGTCTATAAAGAAGCCGGTGCAGTGCGCCAGTTTTTTTCATTTGTGCGACAGTACCCTTAACGCCACGCGCCAACGGCGTTAGAATTCCGCGGTTTTGTTCGGAGGACGAGATGGCCCAGACCCTGCATGCACGCTGTACCGGTAATGGCATTGCCAGCCGCCCGGTGCCGTTGCCGTCGCTGGTGCTCCGTCCCCGACCGCATTGTTTCTGCAAAAAAAGCTCCTGATTCTTTCAGGAGCTTTTTTTTTGCCGCCGAACCGAAGACAGAAAAAAGGAACCGACCATGGCGAACCCCCTGTACCGGAAGCACATCATCTCGATTGCCGACTTCAGCCGCGAGGAACTGGAGCTGGTGGTGGACACTGCAGCGCGGCTCAAGCGCCAGCCCCGCAATGATCTGCTGGCCGGCCGGCTCATCGGCAGCTGCTTCTTCGAGCCTTCCACCCGTACCCGCTTGTCCTTCGAGACGGCGGTACAGCGGCTGGGCGGTAGCGTGATCGGCTTTGCCGATGGTGGCAATACCAGCGCCAAAAAGGGGGAAACACTGGCCGATTCCATCAAGATCATCGGCTCTTACACCGACGCGGTGGTGATGCGCCACCCGCGCGAGGGTGCGGCGCGGCTGGCCAGCGAGTTCTCCGCGGTGCCCGTCATCAACGGCGGGGATGGCTCCAACCAGCATCCCACGCAGACGCTGCTGGACCTTTTCACCCTGCGCGAGACCCAGGGCACCCTGGAAAACCTGACGGTGGCTTTCGTGGGCGATCTGAAGTACGGGCGCACGGTGCATTCACTGGTACAGGCGTTGTCGCTCTTCAACGCCCGCTTCTACTTCGTCTCGCCCGAGCAGCTGGCCATGCCCGACTACCTGTGCGAGGAGCTGAACGAACGCGGCATCCAGTACACCTTGGCCGATTCGCTCGATGATGTGATCCCCCAGGTGGACATCCTCTACATGACCCGGGTGCAGCGCGAACGCTTCGATGAGGCCGAGTTCAAGAAGATCCAGGGCCAGTACATCCTGAAGGCGGAAATGCTGAAGAACGCCCGTACCAACATGAAGGTGCTGCATCCGCTCCCGCGGGTGGACGAGATCGAGGTGGCGGTGGACGCCACCCCCCACGCCTACTATTTCGAGCAGGCCAAGAACGGTGTGTTCGCCCGGCAGGCCCTCCTGTCGCTGGTCCTGAACGAAACTGTCTGAGCCGCCTGTCCGGCCCGTACTGAAAGGAAAACGCAATGGAATACACCCGTACCGTCGAAGCACTGAAGGAAGGCACCGTCATCGACCATATCCCCGCCGGCCAGGGACTGAAGATCCTGCGACTGTTCCGCTTTGCCGACACCGGGGAGCGCGTCACCGTCGGCCTCAACCTCTCCAGCCGCCACATGGGCAGCAAGGACATCATCAAGGTGGAGAACGTGGCGCTGACGGCGGCACAGGCGAACGAGTTGGCGCTGTTCGCCCCCAAGGCGACGGTGAACCTGATTTCCAACTTCGAAGTGGTAAAAAAGCACAAGCTGGAGCTGCCCGAGGCGATCGAGGGCATCTTTGCCTGCCCCAACTCCAACTGCATCTCGCATACCGAGCCGGTGGAAAGCCACTTCTACGTGCGACCGCAAGGTACTGACACCAAAATGAAATGCAAGTATTGCGAAAAGGTGTTCAGTAAGGATATCGTTGCAGAAGTGCGCTAAGTCGTACAAAAGAGCTCGTAGGAGAAACGAACCAGAAGCACTGCGATCGACAGTGCCATCACAACACGCAAAGCGCCGCGGATCCGCGGCGCTTTTTCTTTGGCCGGCGCGTCATGCGTGTGCAGCCTGCCCGCTTTTCGGGCGACGCCTGCCTTGCCGTGGTGCGGCAGGCCGGGGGCAGGCCCGCTGCAGGCGGCCAGCCGGGCTGGCATGTTGTTTGCTCCTTCCTCCGGAAAATTTCCCCTTCCGGAGAACGGTCATGAAGCTGCTTTCGCGCAACACGCCGCCTGCTTCCACCACCAGCGACATCGTGATGTTCAACTACCGGCGGCCTGCCCGCGCACGCCATGTGGCGCTAGGTACCGGGGGACGGGTGTGGCTGGTGGAAACCTTGGATGCGGTGCACGGTGTCTGGGTATGGCAGGATGAATGCGCCGGGGTGGACGACGCACTCGAAGAAGCCCGCCGGCTGAGCCTGATGCTCTCCTGAAGGCAGCGCTTGGCCGAGGGTGAAAAAAACGCGGGCCTGTGCCCGCGTGTCAAGACCACCCTCAACATTGCAGTAGGCCCGCAAGGTGAACCTTGCGGGCCTGTCTCATGCGGCGACGCCCGAGACGCTGGCCCTGGCGGTTGGGGTACCCCCTCGCCGCAATACTTCCAGGCGCTGGCGGCCGGCGGCCACATTGCGGGCCTTCACGTGGCCGAAACCACGCATGCCTTCGTATACCTTCACCATTTCCACGGCAGTGCCCAGCTTGTCGGCCTGCAGCCCGGCCAGCAGTTCTTCCAGCAGTCCTTCGAACTCGCCGATCAAAGCGCGGTCAAGCTTGCGGTCGGCCTGCCAGGCAAACGGGTCGAACGCCGTGCCACGCAGCACGCGCAGCCGCGTGAGCACCTTCATCGCTTTGAAGATCCACGGTCCGAAGCTGACTTTCTTCGCCTGATGGCCGGTCATCCAGCTTGCCCCCAAATGGAAGGTGAGCCGGGGCGTCCCATCGAAAGTGGTAGTGAGGTCGCGCTGGAATTCGCCGTCGGTGTAGAGGCGGGCCACTTCGTACTCGTCCTTGTACGCCAGCACATGGTAGTAAGCGCGGGCCACCGCCAGCGTTAGTGCGGTACTGCCGGGCTTGACGGCCTCTTCTGCCGTCCGTACCCGGGCCACCAAGCTACGGTAGCGTTCGGCCAACCGCTCGTTCTGGTAAACGGTCAGCAGGGTGGCGCGGTGGTGGGCCAGGGCATCCGGCGTTTCGCGCGGGACAAACTGCACCACCGCACTGGGCGTAACCAGCGCCTCCACGCGTGCCAGGTCGTGCGCGGCGTGTCGGCCCCACAGGAAGGCTGCCTGGTTGAACTTCACCGCAGCGCCATTGAGTTCGATCGCGGCCATCATCGCTTCCAGCGATACCGGCACCAACCCCTTCTGCCACGCAAAGCCCAGCATGAACATGTTGGTGGCGAGCGCATCACCCATCAGGGTGGTGGCCAGGCGGGTCGCATTTACCTCGTTGTAGTGGCCGCTGCCCACCGCCTCGATCACAGCCTCCTTCATGGAGCGGGCCGGAAAGCGTACATCCGGGTTCTTCAGGAAGGCGCTGGTCGGCGATTCGTAGCTGTTGACCACGGCGTGGCTGAAGCCCTCACGCATTTTGGCCAGCGCCTCCTCCGCCGCAGTCACCACCAGGTCGCAGCCAAGCACCAGGTTGGCGTCGCCCGCCGCGATCCGCACCGCATGCAATGCGTGCCGGTCATCGGCAATCCGCACGTGTGACCACACCGAGCCGCCCTTCTGGGCCAGGCCGGCCATGTCCAGCACCGTTACGCCCTTGCCGTCCAGATACGCGGCCATGCCAAGTACCTGACCGATGGTCACCACGCCTGTGCCGCCTACGCCGGTCACCATGATGCCGTAGGGGCTGGCCGACGATGGCAGGGCCGGGGCCGGCAGGGGCGGCAGGCTATCGAGGTTGGCCGAAGCGCCCGCCGGCTTCTTGAGCGTGCCGCCCTCGACGGTGACGAAGCTCGGGCAGAAGCCTTCCACGCACGAGTAGTCCTTGTTGCACGAGGACTGGTCGATCCGGCGCTTGCGTCCCAGCGGGGTCTCCACCGGCAGCACCGACAGACAGCCAGACTTGGCACTGCAGTCGCCGCAGCCTTCGCACACCCGCTCGTTGATGAAGACGCGCTTGTTAGGGTCGGGGAAGGTGCCACGCTTGCGCCGCCGCCGCTTCTCGGCCGCGCAGGTCTGGTCGTGGATCAGGATGGTGGTGCCTTCGGTCTCGCGCAGTTCGCGCTGCAGACGGTCGAGCTCGCGCCGATGGAACACCTGCACTCCTTCGGCCAAGCCTTGCGCGTTCTGGTACTTGTCCGGGTCGTCGCTGGTGATGACGATGCGCTTCACCCCTTCGGCCGCGAGTTGCCGGGTCATCATCGGTACGTCCAGGTAACCGTCCACGTTCTGGCCACCAGTCATCGCCACCGCATCGTTGTAGAGAATCTTGTAGGTGATGTTGACGCGGGCAGCCACGGCTGCGCGGATCGCCATCAGTCCCGAGTGGAAGTAGGTTCCGTCCCCCAGATTGGCGAACACATGGCGCGTTTCGGTGAAGGGGGCTTGGCCGATCCACGGCACGCCTTCGCCCCCCATCTGGCTGAAGGTTTTGGTACTGTCGGCCTCGATCCAGTTGGCCATGTAGTGACAGCCGATACCGGCGATGGCACGGCTGCCGTCGGGCACCTTGGTCGAGGTGTTGTGCGGACAGCCCGAACAGTAATGGGGCACGCGCGGCAGCGCCTCACGCGGCCGCACGAGTTGGGCTTCCTTGTCATCGTAGAACTTCAGGCGGTCGTGGATCACCGGGCTATCGAACACCAGGGCCAGGCGACTGGCAATAGCACGGGCGATCATCGCCGGTGTCAGCTCGCCCGCCGCCGGCAGCAACCAGTCGCCGTGGGGAAGCGCCCATTCGCCCTTCTCGGCGAATTTGCCCACCACCCGCGGGCGCACGTCATCGCGCCAGTTGTAGAGCTGTTCTTTGAGCTGGTATTCGATGATCTGGCGCTTCTCCTCCACCACCAGAATCTCGTCCAGCCCCTCGGCAAAGTGGCGCACGCCCTCGGGCTCCAGCGGCCACACCATGCCCACTTTGAAAATGCGCAGGCCGATGTCGGCCGCCAGCGCTTCGTCGATGCCCAGATCGTCCAGCGCTTGCATCACGTCCAGATAGCTCTTGCCAGTGGTAATGATGCCCAGCCGGGCATTGGGCGAATCCAGCACGAGGCGGTTGAGACGGTTCTCGCGCGCATACGCCAGCGCCGCATACAGGCGATGGTGCAGCAAACGTTTTTCCTGCGCCAGCGGCGGGTCGGGCCAGCGGATGTTCAGCCCGTCCTCGGGAATGGGAAAGTCTGCCGGAATGCGGCATTCCAGCCGCTCGGGGCTGATGTCAACGATGGCAGAGCTTTCAATAGTGTCGGAAATTGCCTTGATCGACACCCAGCAGCCCGAATAGCGACTCATCGCCCAGCCGTGCAGGCCGTAGTCGATCACCTCCTGCACGCCGGACGGGTTGAGCACCGGAATCATGCTGGCAGCCAGGATGTGGTCGGACTGGTGGGGGAAGGTGGACGACTTGGCCGCATGGTCGTCCCCAGCCACGATCAGCACGCCGCCATGACGGCTGCTGCCGGCAGCGTTGCCGTGCTTGAGTACGTCGCCGGAGCGGTCCACGCCCGGTCCCTTGCCGTACCAGAGCGCGTAGACCCCGTCCACCTTGGCACCTTCAAACAGGTTGACCTGCTGCGTGCCCCAAACAGCGGTGGCTGCCAGGTCCTCGTTCAGGCCCGGGTGGAAGACCACGTTGTGGTCCTTGAGGTACGGGCCCGCCTTCTGCATGGCCTGGTCCACGTTGCCTAGGGGTGAGCCGCGGTAACCGGTGACGTAACCGGCGGTGTTCAGGCCGGCGGCCCGGTCGCGGTCCTGCTGCAGCATCGGCAGGCGCACCAGCGCCTGTATGCCGGTCATGAAGACTTCGCCGGTGGGGGCGGTGTACTTGTCTTCCAGATCGACGTGACGGATCGACATGGTTTCTCCTCCATCTGTATGTGTTCGCTTGTGGCGACTGCCGCCGCAGAGGGCCTTGTGAGCCGGGCTTGTTCTTTTGTTGTAGACGGTACGGGCAGCATCCGGAAACTATAGTTAACGTAAACGTCAACGTCAAAATGGTTGACGCATAACTGCCTGCATCCGGCAAAGAGCTGAGGCTTTTTCGCCAGCGCAGCATGGCGCAGGGATAAAGGCTACTGTTCCCTCAGGCGAACAGTCTTTTCGCCGTGTCAGGTTGAGCGCGGCCGGCCAAGCCTTTAGGCTTTCTGTTTTATCCGGGTCCAAGGCCGGTACACCATTCATGTCCTCCCCTTCCTCCTCCGCTTCCTCAACTTCCGAAACCGGGCGCGGCGTCCTCTATGCCGTGGGCGCCTATTTCTGCTGGGGCCTGTTCCCCCTCTACTGGAAGCCGCTGGCGAGCGTGTCGGCACTGCAGATCCTGTGTCACCGCATCGTCTGGTCCGCAGTATTCGTGGCGCTGATCCTGCTGGTCCGTCAGCACTGGGCATGGCTGCGGCCTGCGCTGCAGAGCCCGCGCCGCGTGGGGCTGTTCATGGCCTCCTCGCTGATGCTTTCGGCCAACTGGCTGATCTACATCTGGGCGGTGAACGATGGCCGGGTGGTGGAGGCCAGCCTGGGTTACTTCATCAACCCGTTGGTCAACGTGCTGCTGGGACGGCTGTTTCTCGGCGAACGGCTGACGCGACCGCAGGCGCTGGCGGTGTTGCTGGCGGGGTTGGGGGTGATGTGGCTGACGGTGCGCGTGGGCGCGGTGCCTTGGGTGGCGCTGGGCCTGGCCGCCAGCTTTGGCATCTACGGGCTGCTGCGCAAAAAGGCCCCCCTCGCGTCGCTGGAGGGGCTGGCGCTGGAAACCTTCCTCATGCTGCCGGTGGCGCTGGCAGCGCTGGGGTGGTTTGCGGTGCAGGGACAGGGTGCCTTCGGGCACCAGGGGGCATTGACCGATGGTCTGCTGATCGGGGGCGGCATCGTCACCGCCATTCCGCTGCTGATGTTTGCGGCCGGGGCTCGGCGCCTGAAGTTGGCCACCATGGGGCTGATCCAGTACATCGGCCCGACCATGCAGTTGATGCTGGGCGTGCTGTTGTACCACGAACCCTTCGACGTGGCGCGGCTAGTGGGATTCGCTCTGATCTGGTCGGCGCTGCTGCTCTACTCGGGCGCGGGGGTGATGCAGGTGCTGGGCCGACGGCGCGCCGCGGGCGCGGCCTAGTACCACCGCGCCGGGCCGGCCGGTCAGACCGGAGGTTGCAAGGGTAGCCTCAGCGTAGCCACCACCCGGCCGTCCTGATAATCCAGCGCCAGGTGTCCGCTGTGGGCGGCCGCCATGTGATAGGTAATGAAGAGCCCCAGGCCCAGGCCGCCCTTGTTGCGGGCGTTGGGCCCGCCAGACTTGAAGGGCTTGTAGAGCTGGCTGTTGATGCCGGGGGGCAACGGGGCCGAAGCGTTGCCCACGGCCAACACCGCTTGCCCGTCTTCTTCGGCCAAGCTAACCGTGATCGGCATGCCTGGCTTGCTGTGGCTGCGGGCATTACTGACGAGGTTGAGCAGCATCTGGCCGTACCGGTCCGGGTCCACCTGTGCCGAAAGGTCCGGAGCCAAGGCGGCATGCAGCGCCAGTTGCGGATACGCCAGCTGCACCTCCTGCAGCAGTTCCTCGGTCAGTGCCGTCAACGGCTGCGGGCTGCGGTTCAAGGGCAGCCCCAGCCCGGCCTGCAAGCGGCTGAGGTCCAGTAGCTGGGTGATCAGGCGCTCCATGCGCCGGCTGGCGTTGCCGATGCGACCGCCCACCCGCGCCGAGGCTGCATGGCTGGAGCGGGTCAGGATGCCTGCTGCCATGCTGATGGCCTGCAGCGGATCGCGCAGGTCGTGTCCCAGCATTGCCAGGAATCGGTGGCGCATGCGGTCGGTTTCCACCAGCCGGCTCAGGCACAGCTCCACCAGCTCGCCGCGCAGGGCCCGGGCCTGCTCCACTTCTTCGGCCAACCACGGCAGCGAGGTTTCACGCACCACTTCGGTCCAGGCATCGAACGAACCACGCGGCGTCAGCCGGGCGCCGGACGGACCGTAGCTGAGAGACTTTTCCGGCTTGCCGCCCCATTTGACCGACTGCACCTGTTCCTGACGCAGCCAGATCACCCAGCCGCCCTCGTCGCGGCTGAAGGGGATCGCCAGCACGCCGAAAAATCCGTGCGGGTCCACCCCCGCGGTCGGTGTCCAGTGGTCGGTATGGAACACCTCGCCTACCGTCTCGTCCTCCAGGCGGCGCACGATGTCGCCCACGAAGGCGTCCAGCGGCGCATCGGACAACACCACTGTTTCATCCTTGAGCAACACCGCCGCGGCGTCGCACGGCACAAGATGGCGAACGTTCAGCGCATTGCGCGTCAGCGCATGCACCAGGTCGGGCGTACGCATCGCGGCCTCCACCAGCGCGGTGCGCCGTTCGGACACCTGAGCCTGCAGGGCGCGGCGGTTGGCCGACTCCACGCGCTCGATCACCACACCGCACATCTGCGACAAAAGCTGGGCGGCCATCCGCACCGCGTGCGCCACGACGCGCGGGGTCATGTGGTGGCAGGCGAACAGTCCCCACAGCCGGCCGTCGATCACGATCGAAATGCTCATCGAGGCCGCCACCCCCATGTTGCCCAAGTATTCGCAATGGATGGGGGACACGCTGCGCAGCACGCTGTGACTGAGGTCGAAGGGCGCGCCCGTGACCGGATGCCGCTGTGGCTCCAGGGGAACCGGGCGGTAACCCACATCTGCAATCAGGCGGATCGCGTTTACCACGTACAGCCGTCTTGCTTGGGCGGGAATGTCCGAGGCCGGATAGCGCTGTCCCCGATAGCTGACCAGATCGTCGCGCCGGGCCTCGGCCACCACTTCGCCCGAGTCGTCGCTGCGAAAGCGGTAGGCCATCACCCGGTCGAACCCGGTCATGCGGCGGATTTCCTCCACAGCCTCCTCCAGCAGCCCCTGCAGCTCGCGGTGACGTTGGATGCGGCTGATGGTGCGGTGAGCCTGCAAGGCGAACTGGGCCAGTGGCGGCGCATCGGCCGGGCGCGCCTCGAACTCGGCCAGTAGTACGCCTTCATGCCAGTGCGCCACCACGTCGTAGCAGACGGCGCCAGTCGTCAGCTCGGCTGTCTCCATGCCGGTGTCGTCCCCGGCGGCCAGCCGGGCGATGAAGGCCCGCACCTGGGGCGATAGGTGCGTTTCGGCCAACCCTTCGCCCAGCGGGGGTAGTGGCCCGAGCAGCGTCTCGGCATTCCCGCTCCGTGTCAGCAGCTGTGCCTGAGCGTCGAAGCCCAGCAGGGCACCGTGCGGCTGAATGGAGCCCGGCAGGTGGATGGGTTCGTCCTCGCAGTTCTGCAGGGTGACGGGCGGAAAAAAGGTGTTCTGTTGCATCAGGGCCCTTCGGCCGGCGCGGCCACATGGAGGCGGAAGGCATCGAAAGCGGCCGCGGCCCAGCGGGTGGCCTCTGCCCGGTCGGCTTCGGTGGGGAGGGCATCCTCCAGTACGGTCAGGAAGTTCTTCCACAGCGGCGCGGTGGCTTCCCCATACGCTTGCCACCAGCGCAGCGGCAAGGGGGTCAGGGCAGCGGCATGACGCCGGTACAGGTGTCGGGCCCCCAGCGTGGCGCCTTCGGCGACGTAGGCCAGACCAAAGCGTGCCGCCGGGCCGGGCGAGCCGGGTAGCCAGTCCACTGCTTTCAGGGTGGCGAGGTCGGCTGCCGTCCAGCCACCTGCCATAAGGTCGGCCTCGATCCAGCGGACCTTGTCCCGTCGCGGCGCGAGCATAAGGGCAGCGGGCCAGTCGGCCTGCCACAGGACGGCCTCCAGCGGGCGCAGCCAGCAGTGCACCCGGGCCACATGACGCAGGTAGTGCGGTGCGGAAAAGCCGGCCTGCGCAAAGGGCAGAGCCGCCTCCAGCGCCGCATGGCTGGCCTGCGTGCCAGCCCGCAGACGGGCGAGCGCAGGCGAGGCGGTGCTCACGACCGCACTCCGTCGATGCAAGGCAAGAGAGGTGTCCGGGCACGACCGGGCAGGCAAACCGCCGCTGCAGTACTCAATGGCCTGTCCTATGATGGGGCCGGCAGGAGCCGGCCGGGATGAAAGGGAAGGCCGGGTAGGACCGGCTTAGGCGTGTGGGGGTTCCCCGCGTGTCCGGGCGAAGGGCTGTCCGCTTACTGGTTGGCCCGTACCCAGCGTAGCCATTGTTCGAACAGCGGCGGGTGCAGGGCGGCGATGGCGGAGCGCTTCCAGGGTGGGTCGGACCAGTAGTCGTCGGACTCCAGGCTGGCGATGCGGCCGCCTGCTTCCTCAAGGATAACCGCGCCCGCAGCATAATCCCAGAGACGCTGGCCGCCGTGCAGGTAGACGTCGTAGCGACCGGAAGCAAGCGAACACCAGTCCAGGGTGGAGGCCCCCATGTTGCGCTGGCTGCCGCATGGTGCCACCGTGTTGAGACGGTTGGCCAGTTTGCCCGAGCGCAGGTATTTCACTTCCACGCCGGCGATCGCATCGCTCATACAGTTGGGGGTTTTCTTGAGCGGCAGCGGAATGCCGTTCATATAGGCACCCTTGCCACGGCGGGCATAGAACATTTCGTCGGCCACGGGGTTGTAGATCACCCCGAGCTCGCTTTTGCCGTCCACCATCAGCGCTACCGAGATGGCAAAGTAGGGCAGGCCGTTGACGAAGTTGGTGGTACCGTCGATCGGGTCTACGACCCACAGACCGTCGCGGTGCGCCATCCAGAGGGCGTGCTGGGCCTCGTCGGTCATCTCCTCGCCCAGTACAGGATGGGGCAGCACCTGCGGCAGCAGGTGGGCAAGCGCGGCCTGGCAGGCGAGGTCCGCCTCGGTAAACAGGGTGCCATCGGTCTTGCGGTTGCTGCCCACCCGCAGGAAGCGGGGCATGACCTCGGTCTGCGCCACCTCGCGCACGACACGAATCACCTGGTCGACCACCTGCATCCGCTTCTCCTTGGCTGACTGCTGCCGTGCCCCGCCTTTCGCCCCCGACGGGCGCTTGGTATAACCGGGGCAAACAACGCAAAATACCGCCATCCCTAGTGACTTTCAATACATCATGCCCAGGTTTTTCGTAGAGGCCGCGCTTGCGTCCGATCAAACTCTCGCCCTGCCCGATACCGTGGTGCGGCATGTACACGTGCTGCGCCTGCGCCCGGACGATACCATCACGCTGTTCAACGGGCAGGGCGGCGAAGCCGAGGCACGGTTGTTGACGGTGGAGAAGCGCAGCGCCAGCTGCCAGATCACCCGGCTGCTGCCGGTCGAACGCGAATCGGCGCTGTGGCTGGGCCTGGCGCAGGCGATCTCCAGCGGCGAGCGCATGGAGTTCACGCTGCAGAAGGGAGTGGAGATGGGTGTGACCGTCTTCCAGCCGCTGGCGACCGCGCGCTCGGTGGTGCGGCTTGCGGGGGAGCGGGCAGAAAAACGCGTGGCCCGCTGGCAGGAGATCGTGCTGGCAGCCTGCGAGCAGTGCGGCCGCAACACGCTTCCCGAAGTACGCCCTATCCTGACGCTGGAGGCTTGGTTGCGCACGCTGCCCCCAGCCGATGCCCACCTGCTGCTGTCTCCGCTGGGTTCGCGACGACTGGCAGATCTGGCTAGCGCCCCGCGCCGGTTGTGGCTGATGGCCGGCCCCGAAGGCGGGCTGTCGCAGGCCGAGGAGGCCGCCTCGCTGGCGGCTGGCTGGACGCCCCTCAAGCTGGGGCCGCGCATTCTGCGCACCGAGACAGCCGCGCTAGCCGCAGTGGCTGCGATGCAGACGCTGTGGGGCGATTACGCGGCCTGAAGACCGGCTTCGGCCAACCTGAAACCGAGGAGACAGCAATGGAAGCACGATTGAGCATGGTGACGCTGGGCGTTGGCGATCTGGACCGGGCCGTCGCGTTCTACGAACAGGTGCTGTGCTTGCCGCGCGTGCCGATGCCCGAGGGGGCCGGCGTGGCCTTCTTCGAGCTGGGCAAAACTTGGCTGTCGCTCTACCCACGGGCGCGTCTGGCCGAGGATGTGACCGTAGCCGACAGCTCGCCGTCGGCCTTTCCCGGCTTCACGCTGGCGCACAATGTGGCCACACCGCAGGCGGTGGATACGCTCTTGGCAGAGGTGGCCGAGCGGGGCGGGGAGATCGTCAAGCCGGCACAGGACGTATTCTGGGGCGGACGCAGCGGGTACTTTCGCGATACCGACGGCTTTCTCTGGGAAGTGGCCTGGAACCCCGGGTTTCCCCACGCCTGAGGTTTGGGGACCGGTGGGCAGAGACGGTTCAGGCTTCCGGTCGGGGCGGTGGTGCCATCACCACCCGGTTGCGGCCCTGTTCCTTGGCTTGGTAGAGCGCGGCATCGGCCAAGCCAAGGAGGAGCGGCGCATCCTCGCCCGTCTGGCAGCACGCCACCCCCACCGAGATGGTGACCGCAGGCAGGTCAGGTCGCCTGGCGGCCTCGACCTTGAGCCGCAGCCGTTCCGCCAGTGCAAAGGCCCCACCGGCATCGGCGTGCGGCAGGATCAGCACGAACTCCTCGCCGCCCATCCGGCACAGGATATCGCTGTCGCGAGCGGTTTCCCGCATCAGTCTGGCCAGTTCCACCAGTACCTGGTCGCCGGTTTCATGACCATAGGTGTCGTTGACGTTCTTGAAATGGTCCACGTCGAGTACCACCACGGCCACGCGCTGAGGGTTGGCCTTCCAGTGCGCGATCATCGCGTCGAACTCGCGCCGGTTGCCCAGCCCCGTCAGCGGGTCGGTGTTGGATTCGCGCCGGAAGCGGTGCAACTGCGAATGCATCGCCTGCACGCCCGCCAGCAGGGCCAGCTTGAGCTGCTGCGCCTCCAGATACCATCCGGGAATGCGACGAATGCGTTCGGGCACCTCGGCGGCGTCCAGATGGCGCGCCTCTTCGGCCAACCGTGTCAGCGGGCGCGCCACTTGGCGTGACATCCACCACACCGCCAGCAGAATGGCGACCAGGAGCGGCGCGGCATGGCGCAGCTGGCTCAGGGTGAGCAGGTCCAGCTCGGCCAAGGCCGCATCCCGGGGGCGCTGTGACACCACGCCCCAACCCAGGCTGGGGATGGGGGCGTAGCCCGTCAGCATGTGCACGCCCCGCGAGTTGGTGACTTGGGCCGCCCCCGTCTCGCCGCGCAGCAGCCGCTGCACCACCGGGTTCTGGTCCACGCGCTCGTCCACCCGGCGGACCTCGGGGTGGTAAAGAAGGTGCCCGCGATGGTCGACGACGAAGAGATAGGAGCCGTCGCGATAGGCGTGTTCCTTCAGCTGGCTGTACAGGATGTTGCGCTCGTGCAGCAGGATCGAGCCGCCGTAATAGCCCAGGTAGCTGCCGTTGCGGTCGAAGAGCGGCTGGCCGACGAAGATCATCAGCTTGCCGTTGGCCCCCATGTAGGGCTCGGTGATCAGCGGCTGGCGCTGGCTGAGGTTAAGACGGATGCCGTAGCTTTCGAAGACCTTGCCCTCCCGCAGCGGTTCGGCGGGCGCAGCAGCCAAAAGACGGCCTTCGCTGCTGAATGCCACCACCTGATTGAAGGAGTCGGTGGCGCGAAACACCCGGTCCAACCGACGCTGCAGCTCCGGCGGGTCGTCGAAGTGGGCTAACACCGTCTCGCTTTCCGCCTGCAGCGTCTGCTGCAGGGCGCGCATGTAGCCTTCGGTGTTGCTCGCCACCTTGGCCGCGTACACACGGTGGGCCTCCAGCGTGTTGCGGATCAGGCTTTCCGCCAGCACATGCCGCGCCGCCAGGGTGCTGTTGATCAGCGTGAGCACCATGGCGGTCAGGGCAATCAGCAGGATCAGCCCCTGCAGGTTTCGGCGGCGTGAAACGGGTTTCATGTCAGGCCGTCCTTGCCGGACGGGCGCTCCTTGCATGGTGCGGACGGGGCCGGGCGGCTGCCCGGCCCGGCATCAGGCGATACGGGCGAAGGCCCGCGCGGCCGCCTCCAGGGTGCGCTCGATCAGCGCGTCGTCGTGCGCGATCGAGACGAAGCCGGCTTCGTAGGCAGACGGGGCAAGATAGATGCCTTCTTCCAGCATGGCATGGAAGAAGCGCTTGAAGCGTTCGATGTCGCAGCGGGTGGCCTCGGCATACGAGGTGGGGACCTGTTCGCTGAAATAAAAGCCGAACATGCCGCCCACGCTGTCGCTGCTGAGCACCACGCCGGCCTTCCGTGCGGTTTCGGCCAAGCCCTGTGCCAGACGGGCGGTGCGGGCACCCAGTGTGGCATGGAAGCCCGGCTGCTGGATCAGGCGCAGCGTGGCCAAGCCCGCCGCCACCGACAGCGGGTTGCCCGACAGTGTGCCTGCCTGATAGACATTCCCCAAGGGCGCGATCTTCGCCATGATGTCGGCCCGGCCGCCGAAGGCAGCCAGCGGCATGCCGCCGCCCACCACCTTGCCCAGCGTGGTCAGATCGGGCGTGATGCCGTGCAGACCTTGGGCGCACTCCAGCGCCACCCGGAAACCGGTCATCACTTCATCGTAAATCAGCACCGCGCCATGCTGTTCGGTCAGGCTGCGCAGCGCTTGCACGAACTCGGCGGACGGCTGGATCAGGTTCATGTTGCCGGCGATCGGCTCCAGGATCACACAGGCGATCTTGTCGCCCAGGTCCTTGAAGGTGTCGGCCAGCTGTTGCACGTCGTTG
This sequence comes from Gulbenkiania mobilis, assembly GCA_004346645.1. GTDB lineage: Bacteria > Pseudomonadota > Gammaproteobacteria > Burkholderiales > Chromobacteriaceae > Gulbenkiania > Gulbenkiania mobilis. Next base: position 297,954 of record SMDA01000002.1, on the reverse strand, counting down.
TACTGCAGCACCATCGTGTGCCGGGTACAGTCGGCCGGCACGCCGCCGGAGGACGGGTTGCCGAAGGTGAGCAGGCCTGAGCCCGCCTTCACCAGCAGGCTATCGGAGTGGCCATGGTAACAGCCTTCAAACTTCACGATCAGGTCCCGACCGGTGAAGCCGCGTGCCAGACGGATCGCACTCATGGTGGCTTCGGTGCCGGAGCTCACCAGCCGCACCTGCTCCACCGACGGCAGTAGCCGACAGATTTCCTCGGCGATTTCAACCTCGCCTTCGGTGGGGGCGCCGAAGGACAAGCCATCCGTGGCCGCCTCTTGAACAGCCTTCACTACATCGGGATGGGCATGGCCCAGGATGGCCGGGCCCCAGCTGCCCACGTAATCGAGGTACTGGCGGTCGTCAGCGTCCCAGAAGAAGGCGCCCTCGGCGCGCTTCACAAAGCGGGGCGTGCCACCGACTTGGCCAAAGGCCCGGACGGGAGAGTTCACTCCTCCGGGGATTACCTGCTTGCCACGTTCGAACAGTTCGAGATTACGGGACATCCTTGTTCCTTCCTTATCGGCCTCTTCACGGGCCGCAGTTGCTGTGTATCGGGTGCGCCTGCCCGCCGGGAGGTGCGGGGCGCTTCGGCCAACCCTGCCGGCGCTCAGCGCAGATGCTGTTGCAAATGCTTACGCCATACGGGCGCCGTCTTTTCAAAGCAATGGTGGTGGTCCACCCTGTCTTCATGGCAGAAACGCCTGTCGAGCAGCCCGGTCGACGGGTCCAAGAGGTCGGGTATCGTGTCGATCCACCCCAGTCCCTGCTGCCGAGCTAGGGCATGCAGCGCCCGGTTATAGGCGTGAACCAGTGCGGTGCGTTGTGCCAGGCTGGCCCCGATGCGCTGGCGCAGCGGCAGCTCCTGCTGACCGGACTGTTCATCCGTGACAGAGGGCAGCGGTGCTGCGACCAAGAATATTGCCTTGCCCGGCACCTGTTTTCTGATCCACTCCACCATCCCGGCAATATTTTGCACCGCTCGCGGAATGAAGTCCGTGGCAGCCTGCGCGCTTCGCGCGGCAAGCAGCCAGAAGGTGACCGAACAGTCCACCTCGCCCAGCATCAGGAAGATGGTATCGAAACGCCGGTAGCGCAGCACTGCCCCCTCGAACCGGGCGCGTGCGCCGCTGGTGGGACGGGGATTGGCCAGCCCGGTGGCGGTGGCACCCCCCACGATCTCGCAGTTGATGAGGTGTCTGCCCAGTAGGCCGTTGTCGAAGCAGAATTCGAAGAGCCACAGTGGGAATCCCCCAGCACGAGGATTCTTCATCCCCGGAATACGCTGCATGAAAGCCGCTTTTTCAGCTTGTGTAAAGATTTTCTAAATTTCACGGATACGCTAGGTAAAACGGCCGGGCGAGGACTTCAGGCGCCCCAGCTTCGGTAGGGGTGCTGCGACAGGTAGGCATTGGTGAAGCGCCCGTCGTGGGTGACTTCCTCGCCCAGCCAGTCGGGACGGGCGAAGGGGGTGTCCTCCGCGGGCAGTTCCACCTCGGCCAGGATCAGTCCGGCGTTGTCGCCGAAAAATTCGTCCACTTCCCAGCAGAGGTCTCCGCACTGGATACGGTGCCTGTGCTTCTCCACCACCATCGGGCACATCGTATCCAGGAGGGTCTGGGCATCTGCCAGCGGGATCGGGTATTCGAATTCGTGCCGGCTGACGTCGCTGATGGCGCCTTTCAGGGTCAGCCACGCCGACGTCTCCACGATACGCACCCGGACGGTGCGCGCCTTTTCCACCGACAGATAGCCCTGCTTGTAGAGCTTCGGTGGTGCCAGGGCGCGCCAGGCATCGCCCTTGACCAAGAAGCGGCGTTCGATTTCCAGAGCCATGCAACCTCGCTTGCAGTGAGCCTGTTCAGAAGGGTTTGACCACCACCAGAATCACCACCGCGAACAGGGCCAGGACGGGGAATTCGTTGAAGAAGCGGAACCACACATGGCTGTGGCGCTCGGTGCGGGTTTCAAAGCGGCGGAGGATCTGCCTGCACCAGAAATGATAAACCACCAGCGCGGCCACCAGCACGAGTTTGGCATGCAGCCAGCCGCCTGTCATGCCGTAGCCCAGCCACAGCCACAGGCCGAAGCCCAGCGCCAGCAGCATGATCGGCGTCACGAAGCGGTAGAGCTTGCGCGACATCAGTAGCAGGCGGTCGTACTCTGCGCCTTCACTGGCCATGGCGAGGTTGACGTAGATGCGGGGCAGGTAGAAAAGACCTGCAAACCACGACACCACGAAGATGATGTGTAGAGCCTTGATATAGAGGTATGCCATTGCAGTCGTTCCGAAAGGGAAGGGGCCGGCCGGGCCGGGCGGCAAGAACCGCCCCGGCGCCACCGGCACGCCATTGTGCGCGATGGGCAGCCGGGGCGTCTTGTTTCCCGTCAGAGAAGCGGTGCGCCGGCTAATGCCTTAGCGCTTGCGGGCTGCCTCGTAGAGCGGCATCACCTGCGGCAGGTGGCGCCGCAGATTGTCGATGCGACTGGGGCCGCTGGGGTGGGTGGACAGGAACTCGATCCCGCCGCCCTGCCCTTGAGCCATCATCTTGTTCCAGACGCTGATGGCGGCCTGCGGGTTGTAGCCGGCACGGGCCATCAGTTCCAGGCCCATGGTGTCGGCTTCGTTCTCCATGGTGCGGCTGTGCGGCTTGGAGAGGGCAACATCGGTGGCCATGGCGGCGAGGTTGAGCTGGCTTTCATTGAGACCCGCGAGCGCGCCCACCACCGACAGGCCCATCTGCTGTGCGTACTCCTGGCTCATGCTCTCGCGCGAATGCTCGCGCAGGGCATGGGCCATCTCGTGGCCGATGACAGCGGCGAGCTCGTCGTCGCTCAGGTTGAGCTTGGTCATCAGGCCGCTGTAGACCATGATCTTGCCGCCGGCCATCGCGTAGGCGTTCAGTTCGTTGGGCGCATTGGCCACGTTCACTTCCCACTTCCAGCGGGCAGCGTCCGGACGGAACACGGTGGCTTGGCGGATCAGGCGGTCGCTCACGCGGCGTACCCGGGCCGTCAGGGCCGGATCGGTGTTGAGCTTGCCGGCGCCGCGCAGCTTGGTTTCTTCCTGCTGGTAGGCCTTGGCCGAAATCTCCTCGACCTGATCGGAGGACAGCAGCATGCGCTGCTTGCGATTGACTCCGACTGCCCCGGTCTGGGTGGTGGAGACGTCCGCACAGGCCCCCAGGCCGAGCACGGCCGGCAGGGTGAGGGACAGGATCAGGGTTTTCCAGCGGCGTTGCATTCGGTTCTCCTTGTGGGCGGTGGAATCAGATTTCCACCATTTCGAAGTCTTCCTTGCGGGCATCGCAGTCCGGGCAGGTCCAGTTCGGGGGGATGTCCGCCCACTTGGTGCCCGGCGCAATGCCGTCCTCGGGGCGGCCAGCCTCCTCGTCGTAAATGAAGCCGCAGATGAGGCACATCCAGGTACGCATACGTTGACCCTTTGCTCGGTTAAAATGAAAGAGAAGATTTTAAATCCTGACCACAGCGAGGTTAAAGCATTGACGAACGAACGCCCCTACCCGGCCGTGCTGGTCCTCGCCGGTAACGACCCTTCCGGAGGCGCCGGTCTTTCGGCCGACCTGCTCACCCTCGCCAGCTTGGGCTGCCACCCCTTGCCGGTAGTCACTGCCATCACCGTGCAGGACAGTGCCACCCTCGACGATTTCCTCGTGATGGAGCCGGACTGGGTGGTGGACCAGGCTCGCATGGTACTCGAAGACATGCCCGTCGAGGCTTTCAAGGTGGGCATGATCGGCAGCGTCGAGAACGTCGCTGCCATCACCGAGCTCGTGTCAGACTACCCCGACGTGCCCTTGGTTCTCGACCCGGTGCTCGCCAGCGGCAGTGGCAGCCCGATGGCCGATGACGATCTGGTGGCGGCCATGCGCGACATGTTGCTGCCGCAGGTGAGCGTGCTCACGCCCAACAGCCTGGAAGCGCGCCGGTTGGCGGTCAACGACCCGGACGGGGACGACGACCCCGACCTGGACGAGTGTGCCCGACGGCTGCTGGCTCTGGGGCCGGCCTACGTGCTGATCACCGGTACCCACGAGGGCAGCGCTGACGTGGTCAACGTGCTCTATGGTCCCGAGGGCCGCATCCGCGAAGACCGCTGGCCCCGCCTGCCCGGCAGTTACCACGGTTCCGGTTGCACGCTGGCGTCCGCACTTACTGCCTTTCTGGCGCAGGGCGTGGAAATCGGCGAGGCAGTGCGCGAGGCCCAGGCCTATACCTACCAGACGCTCGCCCACGCCTTTCGTCCCGGCATGGGGCAGTTCATTCCCGACCGGCTGTTCTGGAGCCGGGACGAGGCTGGGCCCGAAAATCCGGAAGAAGATGCCGGCGCGGAGCCCGAATGAACCGGCCGCCTTGTGGGCTGTACGCCATCACCCCGGAAACCAGCGACACCGAGCATCTGCTTCAGCAGACACAGGCCGTGCTGGCCGGCGGAGCGTGCGTGCTGCAGTACCGCAGCAAACTGGCTGACGGCCTGTTGCGGCGGACACAGGCAGAGGTCTTGCAAACCCTGTGCCGACGCCATGGGGTGCTGTTCATCGTCAACGATGACCTGGGGTTGGCCGAAGCGGTCGGCGCCGATGGCGTCCATGTCGGACGCGACGATGCGGCCGTGACCGAAGCCAGACAGCGGCTGGGCCGCGCTGCCGTGGTTGGTGCCTCCTGTTACGACAGTCTGGAGCGGGCGCGCGAGGCGGTCCGTGCAGGGGCTGATTACGTGGCCTTCGGTGCCGTCCATCCTTCCACGACCAAACCCGGGGCGCCTCGGGCGCCGCTCGCCCTGTTTGCGGCCGCGCGCGAACTGGGCGTGCCGCGGGTGGCGATCGGAGGCATCCGGCCGGACAACGCCGCTGCGGTGGTGGCCGCCGGGGCAGACCTGCTGGCCGTGGTCGACGGCGTGTTCGGGGCTGCGGATCCCCGGGCGGCCGCAGCCCTGCTGGCCGGACTCTATCCCTGCGCCTGAGTGCGCCACTTTCCCGGCCTCCATAAAAACAGCCCGCTGCGGGCGGGCTGTTGTGCTTCGGGTGGGCGGTTCTGCCTCAACTGCGGCGGAAGAGGTCGTCCAGCCGCACCAGGTCTTCTTCCAGTAGAGTGCCGCTGGTGGCCCGCAGGCGGATCCAGCTGGCCAGCATGCCGTAGCTTGCCTGGGCCAGCTCCCGGCGGGCAGTAAAGCGTTGCTCCTCGGCATTGAGGATGTCGGTGGTGGTGCGTACCCCTGCCCTGAAGCCGATCCTGCTTGCCTTGAGGGCCTCCTCGCTCGAGGCCACGGCCTTGAGCAGCGCTTCGGTCTTGGCGATGCCGTTGACCACGCCGGCGTACTGCTTGTTCACCTCAAGTTCGATCTGGCTGCGCACATTGTCCAGCTCGAACTGTGCCTGGGTCAGCCGCGCGCGGGCCTGGTCGGTCTGCGCCGACACCGAGCCCCCTGCAAAGATCGGGATGTTGACCTGGAAGCCGATCGAGTTGCTGAGTGTGCGCTGGTCGATGGTGGTGATCGATTCGGAAGTGGCGTGGCTGCGGCTGGCAATGAAGTCGATGGTGGGGAAATGCCCCGATCGCGCTTTGGTGATCTCCTGCTTGCTCAGCTCCACGTTCTTCTGGCTGGCGTGCAGGTCGGGGCTGTTGGTCACCGCCAGTTCCAGCCAGCGCTGCAGTGTCTCGGCCGGCGGGGTGCGCAGTTGGGCCAGGTTTTCGGCGCGCGGCTGATGCAGCCCCGACGGGGCTTCGCCGATGATGGCGCCGAGCGTGCGACTGGCGATGCCGAACTGGTCCTGTGCCTCCAGCACCTGCGCCTGCGCCAGCGACAGCCGGGCTTCCACTTCCTTCTTGTCGGTGAGCGTGCCATCCCCCAGCTCGAACTGGCGGTCGGTCTGCGCCTGCTGTTCCTTCAGCGCGCTGACCTTGGCCTCTGCAAGCGCCAGTGTTTCCCGTGCCAGGAGCACGTCCAGATAGGCCGTCAGGTAGCGGACGGCCAGGTCCTTTTCCTTTTTGGAGAACACCGCCTCGCTGTAGTCCGCCCGTAGCTGCCCCTGGCGGTACTCGGCCCAGCGCTGCAGGTTGAAGATGGGCTGGCGCAGCTGGATGGTGCCGTTCTTGCTGACGTAGTCGAGTTCACGCACCACGGTGGTAGTTTTGCGGGTCAGGGGGTTGGTACTGGGGTAGCGCTGGTCGCCCTCCACCTCCATGCGCGAGCCGCTGGCAGCAATCACCGGTAGCAGCTGTGCGCGGCCAAGGGCGCGATTGGCTTCGCCCGCCTCGCGTTCGGCCTGTGCGGCCCGGTAGACGGGGTCGCGGGTCTTGGCCAGGCGGTAGCCTTCCAGCAGGCTGAGCGCGTGCACCGGCAGGGCCCATGCCAGGCACAGGCCGGTAATGAGAGACTTCATCCGCAAGTTCACCTCATTCCTCCTTGAACGACAGCGCCATGCGGTCCTTGAGCGGCTTGAGCAGGTATTCGAGGAAGGTTCTCTCCCCTGCTTTCATCACCACTGCGGCCGGCATGCCAGGGCGGATCTGCTGTTTGCCGATCAGCTTCATGCCTTCAGACGTGACCTTCACCTGCGCGAGGAAATAAGGCGCTCCAGTCTTCTGGTCTACCAGGCGGTCGGCCGAGAAGGTCTGCACCTCACCCGGGATGACTGGCGTGGTGTGCTGGTTGAGGGCCGGGAAGGTGATGTCCACCGGCATGCCCGGTTTCACCTTGGCGCTCATTGATGGGTCCACCATCGCCTCAATGATCAGGGGTTCGTTGTGCGGGACCACGTCCATCAGCGGCTGGCCACCCTGTACCACGCCGCCCACCGTGTGTACTTTCAGCCCTACCACATATCCATCCATCGGTGCGCGGATCACGGTGTTGCTGGTTTCATAGCGCAGAGCATTGAGCTTGTCGGCCAGCGCTGTCGCTTCTTTCTGAATGTCCGTCAGTTGCGACTCCACCTCTTTCTGATATTCCTGCTGGCGAGCGACCAGGCGCATCTTCACTTCCGAGATGCCGTTCTGGGTACGCCCGATGTTGGCGATGGTGTCCGCCAGTGCCCCGTTGGCTTCGGCTGCACTGCGCTCCAGCTGGTAGAGCCGGTTCTTGGGCACGTAACCTTCCTGTGCCAGATCGCGCACGCCCTTGAGCTCCTCGGTGATCCAGCGGCTCTGGGCCTGACGGCTTTCCCGCAGCGCCTGGTAGCCGCTCAGCTGTGCGCTCAGGCCCTGCAGGTTCTCGCGCAGGATGCCAAGCTCGCTCTGGAGCGCGGCACGACGTGTATTGAAGAGCTGGGTCTGCAGGGCCTTGGCTTCCCGGACGCGCGGGTCCTCGGCCAGCTTTTCCAGGTCGGGCGAAAAGGTGACGGTCGGCCGGTTGTCCCGCTCGGAAATCAGCCGGTCTTCGACGGCCTTGGCGCTGATGTACTGCGTCAGGGTCATGCCCAGCTGGGCGCGCGCCTGGGTGTCGTTGAGGCGGACCAGCGGCTGGCCCTTTTTCACCGGCTGGCCTTCTTCCACCAGAATGCTGTCGACGATGCCGCCCGTGAGGTGCTGCACGGTCTGGCGATTGGAGGCCACGATTACCGTGCCGTTGGCGGTGACACCCTCATCCAGCGGCGCCAGTGCCGCCCATAGGACGAAACCGCCAAAACCCACCAGCAGTACCCGCATGCCCCAGCGGCTGATGCTCTTGTCGTCGGTGTCCACCGGGGCCTGGGGCAGTGCATCGGTTCGCTGGGCCTGCCCTTCGATGGTTTCTGCCTGGTGTGCCTTCTTCTTGAAATTGAGCCAGTTCATGTTCCGTTACGCCTCGTCCGTCGAAGAAGCTGCAGCGCGGGCCTGCTGGGCCTGCTGCTGTTGCAGCGCTGCCTGCTGGTTGGCTTGGGCCAGTGCGGCCAGCACCTGATCACGCGGACCATACATCTGCAGTAGCCCGTCGCGCAGGACCATCAGCTTGTCCACAGCACTGATGATGCTGGTGCGATGGGTGATCAGGACCACGGTCTTGCCTCGCGCCTTGAGATCGATGATGGCCCGCACCAAGGCCTGTTCCCCGACGTCATCCAGATTCGAGTTGGGTTCGTCCAGTACGATCAGCGAGGGGTCGCCGTACATGGCGCGCGCCAGACCGATGCGCTGCTTCTGGCCGCCTGACAGCAGGTTGCCGCCGTCACCCAAGCGGGTGTCGTAGCCCTGCGGAAAGCGCAGGATCATCTCGTGCACGCCGGCGCGCTGCGCCGCCTGGATCACCTTTTCGGAATCCACTTCCCCGAAGCGGGCGATGTTCTCGGCAATCGTGCCTTCGAAGAGCTCGATGTCCTGCGGAAGGTAGCCGATGTAAGGGCCGAGTTCGTCCTTGTTCCAGCGGAAGATGTCGGCGCCATCCAGCCGTATCTTGCCCGCCTGCGTGGGCCAGATGCCCACGAGCAGGCGCGCGAGCGTGGATTTGCCCGAAGCGCTGGGACCGACCACCCCGATGATTTCACCATTGTTGAAGGAAAAGCTCAGTCCCTTGAGCACGGGGGCCTGCGCGCCGGGGGGCACCGCCACCGCATTCTCGACCGTTACGACCCCCGTCGGTGGTGGCAGGCTCATGCCGGTGCCGCGTTCTGGAAAATCTTTCAGGAGTTCTTCCAACCGGGTATAGGCAGCGCGGGCACTAATGAGCTGCTTCCAAGTGCCGATGGCCATTTCCACTGGCTGCAGGGCGCGGCCCATCAGGATGGAACAGGCGATCATCATCCCCGGGGTGATCTGATTTTCCAGCGCCAGCATCGCTCCCACACCCAGCACCAGCGACTGCATGGAAAGGCGCACGAACTTGGTGACCGCATTGATGCGCGCGGCCTTGTCCGAGGCCTCGGTCTGCTTGGACAGCACCTTGCCCTGGAATTGGAACCAGCGGGCGCGCAGGGCCGGCAGCATGCCCATGGCCTCGATTACCTCGGCATTGCGCAGGTTGTTGTTGGCATAGTTGCCGGCTGCAATGGCCGCCTGGTTGGCTTCGGCCAAGGGCTGGCGGGTGAGTTTCTCCGTGACGTAGGTCAGGATGACGAGAAGGAGGATCCCTGCCAGCACGAAAAGTCCCAGTACCCAGTGGAACATGAAGCACACCGCAAGGTAGATCGGTGCCCAGGGCGCATCGAAGAAGGCGAACAGGCCGTTGCCAGTGAGGAACTGGCGCACGCTGGTCAGATCGTGCAGGGCCTGGGCGGCATTGCCCCCGCTGCGTCGCAGGTTGCGCTCGAAGGCGGCGGTAAAGATGCGGAAGTTCAGCAGCATGTCCAGCCGGTTGCCCACACGGATCAGTGTGGAGGAGCGCGCCAGCTCAAGAAGGGCCATCAGACCATACAGTCCAAGGATCAGCAGCGTCAGCATCAGGAGCGTGGTTGCATTGCGGCTGTGCAGTACGCGGTCGTAGACCTGCATCATGTACAACGAGGGCAGCAGCATCAGGACATTGATGACGGCGCTGAAGGCGCCCAGACGATAAAAGGTTTGCCGGAAAATTTGCAGGGTTTCTGCTAGTTCCGAGCGGCTTTGCAACAGACTTTTCATCAGGGAAGGTCCCTTTGATGGGGCCGGAAGAACCGCCTTCTCCGACAGACACGGCTCTTGCGACTACACGGAATTTAGGGGAGGCCATCGTAGCACAGCGGGTTGAACTACCCCGCCCACGTAGGCATTTTTGATGCCCGTGCTGACGATGAGTGTTGTTTAAATGTGACGAATATCACATTTTTCTAGCCTGCTTGAAAGGGGGGCTTGCTGCGGCGCATGGCCCCTGCAGGAAGGCTGATGCTAATATCGGCCCCTGTTTTTCCGCCTAGGGCAGAACCCTCATGCTCGTTTCCGTCATTCTTTCCGGTGGTGCCGGTACCCGCCTGTGGCCCGTGTCGCGCGAAGGCCATCCCAAGCCCTTCATTACGCTCCCCGACGGGGAGAGTCTGCTGCAGAAGACGGCGCTGCGGGCGCGCAAGGTGGCCGATACGCTGATGGTGGTCACCAACCGTGAATACTACTTCCGCAGCCGTGACGACCTCGCTGCCCAGCAGCTGGATGCGCGCTACCTGCTGGAGCCCTTCGGTCGCAATACCGCGCCGGCCATCCTGCTGGCCGCGCTGGCCGCCGAAGACACCTGGGGCAGCGATGCCTGCCTTCTGGTACTGCCGGCCGATCATCTGATCGAAGGGGAAGAAGCCTTCCGCGAGGCGGTGAACAAGGCAGAAGCGCTGGCGCGCAACGGCTTCTTGGTGACCTTTGGCGTGATGCCTACGCACGCGCATACCGGCTACGGCTACATCCAGCAGGGCGAGGCGCTGGGGGAGGGCTACCGCGTGCAGGCTTTCCGCGAGAAGCCCGAGCAGGCGGTGGCGGACCGCTATCTGGCCGAGGGTGGCTATTTCTGGAACAGCGGCATGTTCTGCTTCACCGCCGGGCACATCCTTTCAGCGTTCCGCACCCTGCAGCCGGCCCTTTTCGAGAAGGCCGAGGCCTGCCATCGGGCATCGCCCGAAGCCAAGGCGCTTTCGGGCGCTGTTGAGATCGATGCGTGCCACTTCGAGGCCTGCGAGGATATTTCCATCGATTATGCGCTGTTCGAGCAGGCGGCCAACGTGGCGGTGGTGCCGGCCCGTTTCAGCTGGAGCGACATCGGGGCCTGGGATGCCATGGCCGCGCTCGGCCAGCCGGACGCTTCGGCCAACCGCTTTGAGGGCGAGGTGATTAACGTCGACAGTCACGGCTGCTATGTGCGGGCTGAGGACCGTCTGGTGGCGGCTGTAGGAGTGGAAGATCTGGTAATCGTTGACACCCCCGATGCGCTGCTGGTGGCACGCAAGGACAAGGTGCAGGCGGTCAAGAGCGTGGTCGCCGAGCTCAAGGCGCGCAAGCACGACGCCTACAGGCTGCACGCCACGGTGCACCGTCCGTGGGGGACGTACACCGTGCTGGAAGAAGGCCGGCAGTACAAGATCAAGCGCATCGTGGTCAAGCAGGGGGCCTCGCTCTCGCTACAGATGCATCACCACCGCAGCGAGCACTGGATCGTGGTGTCCGGCATGGCCCGCATCGTCAACGGCGAGACCGAAACACTGCTGCGTCCGAACGAGTCCACCTACATCGCCGCCGGCCACCAGCACCGGCTGGAGAACCCTGGCGTGCTGCCGCTGGTGATGATCGAGGTGCAAAGCGGCGAGTATCTCGGCGAGGACGACATCGTGCGTTTTGCGGACAACTATGGCCGTCAGTAAGCTTGGCCATCTGTGGCAGTACCGCGGGTTCGTGCTCGGCAGCGTCCTGCGCGACATTCGCCTGCGTTACCGCGGTTCGCTGCTGGGCACTTTCTGGCTGGTAGCCCCGCCTTTGGTGATGATCGGCATCTACACGCTGGTGTTCTCCAAGATCATGCACTCCAAACTGCCCGGGGTGCCGTCGGATTACGCCTACAGCATCTACCTGTGTGCCGGTCTCTTGCAGTGGACGCTGTTTGCCGAGGTGGTGCAGCGCCTGCAGAACACCTTCATCGAGCACGCCAACCTGATCAAGAAGGCGAGCTTTCCGCGGCTGACCCTGCCTCTGGTTACGGTGGGGGTAGCGCTCTTCAACTTTGCGGTGATCTACGGGCTCTTCACCCTGTTTTTGCTGGCGCTGGGCCAGTATCACGTGCTGATTCCGCTGGCCTACCCAACGGTGCTGCTGGTGCTGCTGTGGCTGGCCACGGCCACCGGCCTGTTCCTGGCCGTGCTCAACGTCTTCTTCCGCGATATTGGCCAGATGACGGGCGTGGCCTTGCAACTGGTGTTCTGGGCCACCCCCATCGTCTACCCCTCCAGCATCCTGCCGGAGCGTGCGCGCGCGCTACTGGCGTGGAATCCGGTCTATGCGCTGATGGACACCAGCCAGATGCTGCATGTGACCGGCGATACGGTGCGCCTGGGCAGCCTGTGGTATCCGGTGGCCTGGGCGCTGCTGCTGACCGTGCTGGCGGCCGTGGCGTACCGGCGCCTGTACGCCGACCTGATGGATGAAATCTGATGGGCCGCATCGCTGTAGAGAACCTGGGCAAGGCCTTCAAGCGCTACCCTTCGCCGCTGGCGCGGCTCAAGGAGTGGCTGAACCCCGCCCGGCCGCGCCATGAAGCGCGCTGGGTGCTGCGCCATCTGGACTTTGCCATCGAGGCCGGTGAAACCGTCGGCATCGTTGGCCGAAACGGCGCCGGCAAGAGCACACTGCTGAAGATGCTGACCGGCACGCTCGCGCCCACAGAAGGCCGTATCGCCCTGGAGGGTCGAGTGGCGGCCCTGCTGGAACTGGGCATGGGCTTTCATGGCGAGTTCACGGGCCGGCAGAATGTCTACATGGCAGGCCAGCTAATGGGGCTGGGCCGCGAGGCCGTGGATGATCTGATGCCGGCAATCACCGATTTTGCCGAAATCGGCGATGCCATCGATCAGCCGGTGCGCACCTACTCCAGCGGCATGCAGGTGCGACTGGCCTTCAGCGTGGCCACCGCCGTGCGGCCCGACATCCTGATCGTGGACGAGGCCTTGGCGGTGGGCGATGCCTACTTCCAGCACAAGTGCTTCCGCCGTATCCGCGAGTTCAAGAGCCAAGGCGTCACACTGCTGTTCGTGTCGCACGACCCCCTGGCGGTGAAGTCGCTCTGTCATCGCGCCATCCTGCTGGAAAAGGGCGCGGTGGTGATGGACGATGCACCCGACCGGGTGCTGGACTACTACAACGCGCTGATCGCCTTGGACGAGGACGCTGCCGAAGCCCATGCCGCGCACATCAGTCAGGACAGCCGTGCCACCCGTTCGGGCAGCGGCAAGGCGCGCATCGTTTCGGCCGACCTGCTTGCTGCGGATGGGCAGTCCACCCGCATCCTGCGTCACGGAGAGGACGCACGCCTCGTGGTGCGCTGCCGCGTGGACACACCGCTACCCGACCTAACGCTGGGCTTCCTGCTGCGCGACCGTCTGGGCAACGAGATCTTCGGCACCAACACCTATCACCTAGGACAGCCCCTGCCGCTGGAAGCGGGCACCGTCTTCGACGTGGTGTTCGACCTGCCCGGCTGCCCGCTGGGACTGACGAGCTTCAGCATCACGCTGGCGCTGCACCGCGCCTACAACCATCTCGAGGACAACTACGACTGGTGGGACCAGGCCCTCACCTTCGAGGTGGCCCAGGGCGCCTCCCCCCTCTTCAGCGGCGTGGCCGGCCTGCCGGTGACGGTATCCGTCCTGCAGGCCGCGCCGCTGGCTTCATGATGCAGAAAGAAGGAGTCCCCATGGCCCAAACCACGCCTTCCCTCGACGACATCATCCGCCGCGTGCGCGAGGAAGCTGCGCGTCAGCCCGAAGCGGCCAGCAGCCCTGTCGTGGCCAGCGTGGCCCTGCCGCACTTGGCCAGTGAGGACAATCCGCTCACCGTCGAGGAGGGCGAGACCGTCGCGCTCGATCTGCTGCTGCTGGAGGAGGGCGACACCTTCCTCCACAACGCCTACCGGGTGCTGCTGGGACGCGAGGCCGATCCGGCCGGGTTGGACAACTACCGTGCGGTGCTCGGGCACAGCGGCAAACTGGCGGTGCTTTCCGCGCTGCGGCTGTCGGCGGAGGGGCGGCGCCGGGCGGTGCAGGTAGACGGCCTGGCGCTGCCCATGGGTCTGTACGGTCTGGCACGTCTTCTGGAGCGACGTGGAATCCGCGTGGGCATGGGCCGGGTCCTGCGTGCGCTGGAGCGCTGGCAGGGGCGGCGGCTTGCAGCGGTGCGAAGCCTGATGCGCCGTCAGGCCGCTGCCAGCCGTCAGGCCGAAGCCCGCCTTGCCGGTACCGAAGCACGGTTGGCCGTGCTGTTCGACCTGAAGGCGCAGTACCTGGAAACCCGGCAGGCGCTGGCGGCGGCCCGGGACGAGATCGCCCGGTTGCGTGCCGAGCAGCGCGGACAGTTCCAGCGGCTGGACACGTTGCTCGACCGCCTGGCCCACAATGCCGCCGAGCCGGATGTGCAGCAGCTGGCCCAGCGCCATGCCCACGACAAGATCGATCTCTATTACCGGGCCTTCGAGGATGCCAACCGCGGCTCGCTAGAGGAGATCCGGGCCAAGCAGTCGGTTTACCTGCCGCGCTTTGCCGCGCTGCGCGCCGCCGGTCTCCAGGCTCCGGTACTGGACATTGGCTGCGGACGCGGCGAATGGCTGCTTCTGCTCCAGGAGCAGGGCTGGACCGTGCGCGGCGTGGACATGAACCCAGTGATGGTGGCCGCCTGCCGCGAACAGGGGCTGGAGGCTGAGGTGGGCGACGCGCTGGCGTGCCTGCGCCGCCTGCCTGATGCCAGCCTGGGTGCGGTGACGGGCTTTCACATCATCGAGCACGTGCCCTTCGAGACGCTCTACGGCCTGTTCGAGGAGGCGCGGCGGGTGCTGGTGCCCGGCGGGATGATACTTTTCGAGACCCCCAATCCGGAGAACGTGCTGGTGGGCAGCCATACCTTCTATCACGACTTTAGCCATCGCAATCCCGTCACGCCCACCAGTGTCAGCTTCCTCGCGCGCTATCACGGCTTCGAACGGGTCGAGGTCGAGCGCTACAATCCCTATCCCGAATCGGCCAAGGTCCCGGGCGATGATCCGCTGACCGAGCGCGTCAATGGCCACCTGTGCGGGCCGCAGGACTACGCGCTGATCGGCTATGTGCCGGAGCATGCGGCATGAGGGTGCTGGTGGCGGCCAACATCACGCCCTTCCTGCACGGCGGTGCGGACTACCACATCCTCGGCCTGGTCGAGGCGCTGCGGCGCCACGGGCACGAGGCCGAACTGCTGCGCCTGCCCTTCGTCTTCCAGCCGGAGGCCGACATCGAACGGCTGATGGACTTTTGCGCGGCCACCGACCTGTCAGCCCCCAACGGCCAGCACATCGACACCTTGATCAGCCTGCAGTTTCCGGAGTTTGCCCTGCGCCACCCCAACCATGTGGCATGGGTGATGCACCAGCACCGGGCAGTGTACGAACTCTACGATGAAGCGCGCGCCGATCCGACGCTGGCTGCGCTGCGTGCCCGCATCACCGCGTTTGACAATCAGGCGCTCGGTGCGGTGAAGAAACGCTTCGCCAACTCGCAACGGGTGGCGGCGCGGCTCAGTCAGTTCAACGGCCTGGAGGCCGAGCCGCTCTATCATCCCCCTGCCGGCGCGGAGCGTTTCCACTGTGCACCGGCCGAGCCGTACATCTTCTACCCCAGCCGTTTTGAGACGCTCAAGCGCCAGTCGCTGCTGATCGAGGCCGCCCGACACATGCGTTCGCCGCTGGGCATCCTGCTGGCCGGTGAAGGCGGGCAGCTGTCTGCCTGCAAGGCCTTGGCCGAACGCTTGGGCGTGGGGCACCGGGTGCGCTTCCTCGGCCGCGTCAGCGAGGCGGAGAAGCATGCCTTCTATGCCCATGCCACGGCCGTGTTCTTCGGCCCGTTCGATGAGGACTACGGCTACATCACCCTCGAGGCAATGCTGTCCTCCAAGCCGGTGGTCACCTGCACCGATTCGGGCGGGCCGCTGGAGTTCGTGCTCGACGGCGAAACCGGATGCGTCGTCGACCCGCAGCCCGAGGCGTTGGCCGAAGCGCTGGACCGGCTCCATGCCGACGCCGGCCGTACCGCGGCCATGGGGCGTGCCGGCCGTGCCCGCTACGACAGCCTCGGCATCGGCTGGGGGCCGGTTGTCGCCCGTCTCTTGTCTTGAGGAGCGCGCGATGAAACTTGCGATTGTTGCGCCCAGCCCGGTGCCCTTCGTCATCGGTGGCGCCGAAAACCTGTGGTGGGGCCTGGTGTCCGCCTTCAACCGCGAGCCGGGCATCGAGGCTGAGCTGATCAAGCTGCCCAGTCCGGAGCGCAACGCGCGCGAGATCCTGGCCAGCTACCGGCGCTTTGCCGAACTGGACGTCAGCCACTTCGATCAGGTCATCACCACCAAATACCCGGCGTGGATGCTCAGCCATCCCAACCATGTGGTGTATGTACAGCACAAGCTGCGCGGGCTGTACGACACCTATCCGGCGCATCTGCCCACGGCACTGCCTGCCGATACCCGGCTGCCTCAGGCGCTGCGCAGTCTGATCACCCGCCCCGACCCCGACCGTAGCCTGCTGCCCGACCTGTTCGGGGCGCTGGAAAGCTGGTTTACGGCCCATCCGGACGATCACGGCTTTGACCTGCCGGGGCCGCTGCTGCGCGCAGTGGTACATCAGCTGGATCGCATCGCGCTCGCCCCCGGTGCTATCCGCCGTTACATGGCCATTTCGCATACCGTGGCCGGCCGCGCCGACCACTTCCCGCCCGGCGTGCAGGTGGAGGTGCTCCACCATCCCACCAGTCTTGCCACCCAGCCTGCCAGTGCCTACGAGGCGATCTTCACCGCCAGCCGGCTCGATGGCCCAAAGCGGGTGGAGCTGCTCTTGCGGGCCTATCTCAAGGCCGGCGTGGACGTGCCGCTGCGTATTGCCGGTAGCGGACCGGAGGCGCAGCGCCTGCAGCGCCTGGCCGAGGGCAATCCGCACGTCAGCTTCCTTGGGCGCATCACCGAGGAGCAACTGGTGGACGAATATCGTCGGGCGCTGTTTGTGCCCTTCATCCCCGATCGCGAGGATTACGGGCTCATCACGCTGGAGGCGATGCAGAGCGGCAAGGCGGTGCTGACGGTGTCGGATGCAGGGGGGGTAAACGAACTGGTGCAGCCCGGGCTTAATGGCGAGATCGTCGCGCCCGATGAAGACACGTTGGCCGAAGCCATCCGCCGGCTGTGTGAAGATCGCACCCGCACCTTGGCGATGGGAGCAGCGGCGCCGGGCTCGGTGGCCCACATCGACTGGGCCGCCACCGCCCGGACGCTGCTCACGCCGCCCGTACGGCGCAAGAAGGTGGTGGTGGCCAATACCTTTACCATTTATCCTCCGCAAAGCGGCGGGCAGCTGCGGCTCTACCACCTCTACAAGGGCCTTGCGCGTCAGGCCGACGTGGTAATGGTCAACCTGACCGAGCCCGGCCAGCCCGCCCGGCGCCTGGCTCTGGCGCCCGGCCTGAGCGAAGTACGGGTGCCACGGGCCCTGTCGCTGGCGGAGGCAGACCGGGCGTTGGAAGGCGCGCTCGGCGTCTCCAGCGGCGACCTGTCGCTCGCGCTGTTTCCGGCGTTGGCGCCCAATTACCTGCGGGCCCTCCGGGAGGCTTGTGAAGGGGCCGATGTGGTCGTGGCCTCGCATCCTTACGCTTGGGCGGCGCTGCGCAAGGTATGGCCCGGGCCGATCGTGTACGAATCGCACAATATGGAATACGACCTCAAGGCAGCCCTGTACCCGCCGGACACGCCCTGGTTGCAGGGTCTGGCAGACGTGGAGGGCGCCTGCGCGCGCGAGGCGCCACAGGTGTTTGCCTGCAGCGAGGCCGACGCTGACCGCCTGGCCGAGGTGTATGACGTACCGCGCGCGCGCATCGGCGTAATACCCAACGGGGTGGATGTCTCCGAGGTGACGTTCACCCCGCCAGAAGAACGCGAGACCGCCAAGGCGCGTCTCGGCCTGGCGGGTCGGACGCTGGTGCTGTTCATGGGCAGCCTGCATCAGCCCAACGTGGAGGCACTGGAAACGCTGATCGCGGTCGCGCACACGTGCCCCGACCTGGACTTCCTCATCATGGGTAGCGTCTGCCAGGCCGCCTGCCTTCAGGCGGCTTCGGCCAACGTGCACCCGCTGGGCCTGGTGTCCGAGCGCGAGAAACAGCGCTGGCTGGCCACTGCCGATATCGGCTTCAACCCCATGCTGAGCGGTTCCGGCACCAACCTCAAGATCCTTGACTATGCCGCCGCCGGGCTGGTGATCGTCAGCACGCCTTTCGGGGCCCGCGGCGCGGTGCTGACCGCCCCGGAGCACTTGCTGTTGGCCGAACCCGACCGCCTGGCACCTGCCCTGATGGCTGCTGCCCGTCTGCCGCTGGCCGAGCGCCAGCGTCTGGTGGAGGCAGCCCGCCGCCGCATCGAGGAAACGGTAGACTGGCCCGCCGTGGCCGATGCCTACGCCCGTCAGCTTCTCTGACCAGCCGGCCCTGCAGTAGGCGGTGCGCAGGCCCATGAAAAACGCTCCCGGAAGGGAGCGTTTTTCATGGGGAAGGGCGCTTATTGGGTGGCGGCCAGTTCCGGAGTCTGGATCAGCCGATCCATTGCTGAAGGGTCGGGGATTAGCAGCGCCCGCCCCTCGCGCACGATGAGCCCCTGCTGCGCCTATTTCCCACTGTCCTCCGCACCGCGCTGCGCATTCTGGATCAGCCGGTCCATTGCTGAAGGGTCGGGGATTACCAGTGCCCGCCCCTCGCGCACGATGAGCCCCTGCTCCATCAGGCTGCGCAGTACCCGCGACACCGACTCCCGGCTGGTGTTGGCCATCGCCGCCAGCTCGTGCTGGGTTGGCAGCTGCCGGATCACCAACGCCTTGCGCCCGCCCGCTTCCGGCGTGGAGTAGCTCAGCAGCAAAGCTGCCACCCGGCGCTGCACATTGTTGATGGAAAGGATCACCCGCCGCTTGTTGTTGGCACGGATCACCAGTGCAAACCGGTCCAGCATCGCCCGGGTGACCGACGGCGCCATGCTCATCAGCTGCTGGAAGCATTCGCGCGAAAGCTTGCCCACCACTGAGGGTTCCATGGCCCGTACTGACGCTGCACGAGGCAGGCCGTCAATTGCCGATAGCTCTCCAAAGTAATCTCCGGGTTGGATGATATGCAGTCCCACCTCCTGGCCGTCCTGGGCAACATCCATCACCAGAAGGCGGCCTTTTATCAGGAACAGCAGCTCTGTGGAGGGCTCGTTCTTTCCGATGACTTGCTCCTGCTTGCCATATTCGTGCAGCGCAGTGTGCTGCCCCAGCCACTCCAAGGTTTCCGGAGAAAGGGGGGCAAAGAGGGAAATCTGATGGAGAAGATGGGCCTGGATCATGGGAGAAATGTGACGGCTGTAACATTTTCCGTCAAGTTCTGGCACCCGTTTGTCCTAAAGCACGACTAGAATTCTGTATTGCCTACACCATCTAAGTGTAGATAAGTGTAGATAACTCCGTTTTCCCAAATGGGAAGCGTTTAAAGGAAACGGTATGCAAGGCAAATGGATAATGCTTTCCTGCTTGCTGGCCGGGGCGGCCTGCGCAGCCGATCACGCAGGCGAAGTCGTGTTTGCTTTGGGGGACGTCACCGTCAGACAAGGGCAAACGGTCCGCCCCCTGCATACCGGCGATAAGGTGTATGCCGGAGACCTGCTGCAGACGGGCTCCAACGGGCATGTGCACGTGCGTACCGTGGACCAGGGTTTCCTGAGTGTACGGCCTGCCTCCCGCCTGTTCATCGAGCAGTATCGCTATGAGGCTGCCCAGCCTGCCAGCTCCAGCATTCGCTTCCGGCTGGAGCAGGGAGTCATGCGCAGTGTGACCGGCAAGGGCGGTCAGGCGGCCAAGGGCAACTTCCGACTCAACACTCCGGTTGCTGCCATCGGCATTCGGGGCACCGACTTTAGCGTCTACACCGACCGTTCCGAGACCCGGGTCAGCGTCCAGCAAGGAGGCGTGGCGGTTTCTCCTTTCACCGACACCTGCCGCGCAGAGGCCGCCGGACCGTGCGCCGGTCAGTCCGTCGCCAACCTCTACGCGGGCATCAGCGACCAGATCCTGCGCCTGCGGCTGCAGGACGGCCGCCCCGTGATCCTGCACGATGCCAGCCACAGCCTCAGCCCCGAAAGCGTGGCGCCGCCTCTGCCGGAAGAAAAGGCCAGTCAGCCGACCGAAACGGCCCATGTCGCCAAGGCGATGCCGCTACCGTTGAGCGACCTGCAACTGGTGGATGTCATGGCTGGCAAGCAGGACCTGTTGCCTTCGGACACCTCTTCGCCCGCACCCGGTCCGGTCCCACAGTCGCTGGCAAGACTGGACTGGGGGCGCTGGGCCGGTCAGGCGGGTGCCGGGTCTGATGCCACTTACGAGCCGATCTATAACGATCCGGCAGGGCGCTATACTTTGGTGCGTACCCGGCAGCCTCTGGCTCTGCCCGAGCGCGGCAGCTTCGATTTCAAGCTGGCCGCCGCCGACGCGGAAGTACGCATGGGCGAGAGCCGCGTGGCCGCCGCAGAGGTATCCAATGCACGCCTCACAGTGGACTTCGGCAAGCGCGAGTTCCACACCTCCCTCACCGTGACTTCCGAGGCGCTGTCCAGTCCAGTAGACCTCAAGGCCACCGGTGGTGGCGTCAGCCAGGATGGCAGGCTCAATGCCAACCAGTATTATCAAGGCAACATGCGTGTACGCGGAGCGCTGTCCGGCGATGGCCGTCAGGCAGGATACATCTTCAGTCACGCGATCAATGAGGGGGGTCTCAAAGTGGTTGGGGCCACGCAGTGGAAACGCAGCCCCTGAATCGACGCGCTGAAAATCCGTTTCACAGAGCCGGCTTTTCTTTTTCGGGCTCAAGATGGTCAAGGTGGCCGCTTTGAGCCCGATGTCATTACATGCGACAATGCCGGCAGTTAAAAATGGCTGCCGGCTTTGAAAAAGACCCACCCGTTTCTTCCCTGTGCCGCTCTGCTGCTGGCAACCATGTACCTGCTGCTTTCCGGCGCTTTTTCGCTCTGGAACGCGCCCTTTCTCGCGGCAGTGGAGGATACCCGCTGGCAGGTATTTCCCCGTGAGCGGGTGGCGGGCCTGCCGGTTGCGGTGGTCGACCTGGACGAGACCACGCTGTCCCGTTACGGCTACTGGCCCTGGCCCAGGGAGCGCATGGTTGCGCTGGTGCGCCGGTTGCTGGAAGAACAGGGCGCCGCTGCGGTGGCACTGGATATCCTCTATCCGGAAGCCTCGGGTAACCCGGCTGCCGATGCCGCATTGGGCCATCTTGCCCGCACCGCTCCGGTGGTGTTGGCACAGACCTTCGACCTCTCCCAAAGTAACGCCCCACGCACGCTTGGACAGGTGGCCGGCGGGCAGGCATGCCCTGCCGGGCTGCCGGTCCCACAGGCACAGGGCGTCATTGCCCCCGGAGCCACCCTTGGCCCCGGCGTGCGTGCCGGACACATTACCCCTGCTATCGACGCCGACGGGCACCTGCGCCGTGCATGGCCCCTGGTGCGCTATCGCGACCGCTGCTACCCCGCCCTGAGCATGGCGTTGCTGGGTGCGGCTGCCCGGCTGCCCGACGCCACGGTGTGGAAGGCTGGCTCCGGAGGTGGGCTGGAAAACCCGGTGCTCGGCATTCATCTGCCGCTGCAGGCTGATGGCAGCATACGGCTGCCGTGGCCGGTGGAATGGCCACCTGTCATCCCTGCCGCTGCGGTACTGGATGCCCGCCTCCCCTTGCCTGCCCTGCACAATAGTTTGGTCGTAGTAGGCTCGTCCGCAGCCGGCCTGGGCGATCTAGTCACTGTGCCCGGAAAATCCCGCCTACCGGGGGTCATGGTACATGCGGTGCAGGCCCAGGCCATGCTGTCCGGCACCTGGATGCAGCGTCCCGGCTGGGGTGTGGCGCTGACGGGACTGTACGTCTTCCTGCTGGCATGGGGCTGTCTATGGCTGGCGGTACAGCGTCATCCTTGGCTGGGCCTGACACTTGCGCTGACGGGCGGGCTTGTCTGGGTGGCGGTTAATGCCACGTGCTGGCGGCAGGGGCTGGACCTGCCCCTGTTGCCGCCGCTTTTCTGCGTGCTGCTGCAATGGCCTTTGCAGTCCGCGTGGCAAGGCCTCAAGGCGCAGCGTGCCCAGCGCCTGCTGTTCCGCCAGTTCAGCGCCTATCTGCCGCGTCGGGTGCTGGACGAGCTGGTACGCTCCGGTGCCGACCCACGCACCCTGGATGATGCCCGTCGCTGCGACATCACCGTGCTGTTCGCCGATATCGTCGGCTTCACCCGACTGGCCGAGCAACTGGCACCGGAACAGGTGGCCCAGCTGCTCAACATTGTGATGAGCCACCTGGGCAGGCTGGTGCACCGCCACGAGGGTACCCTGGACAAGTACATCGGCGATGCGCTGATGGCCTTCTGGGGCGCCCCCCTGCCGCAGGCGGACCACGCCGACCGTGCCGTGGCCTGTGCCGAGACCATGCTGGCCGACCTGCCCGCCATCAACCACGCCCTGCGTCAGGTTGGCCTGCCTGCCATACGCCTTGGAATCGGCGTCAACAGCGGGGAGGCAGCCGTGGGCAACCTCGGGTCCAGTCAGCGGCGCGCCTACAGCGCCGTGGGCGATACCGTCAACGTGGCCGCTCGGCTGGAGTCGCTGACGCGCGTGCTGGACCAGCCTCTGCTGCTGGGAGAAGACACCTGTCGCCGCCTGCGTACCGGCGCCATCTACCCTTTGGGGTGCTTTGAATTGCGTGGTCGCTCGCGCGCCAGCCTGGTGGGGGCCCGCCAATGCAGCTGAAAACCCTGTGCCTGCTGGCCGGACTAACGGGTGTCCTCCTGCCGCAGACCGTAGCGGCTGGACCCGGGGCAGATGACGAGCGGGCCCGCCTGGAAAACGCACTGGCGGCCGACCCCTACAATGTGGAGCTCAGCTACCGGATTGGTGTGCTGGCCTACCAGCAGGGCGACCTGGCCAGCGCGCTGGAGATGTTCGAGCGCACCGTGGCACTCAACCCCGGGCACGCCGGCGCCTTGCTGGACATGGCCATCACCTGTTTTGACCGGGGCGAGTACGACGATGCCGAGGCGCTCTTTCAGCGGCTGGAGGCGCTGCCAGAATCTGCCCGGCCTGCCCGCGTCAGCCGCGTGGTGCGCGCGTACCGCGCCCGCATTCGCGCTCTGCGCTCGCCGTGGCAGCCGCAGCTAATCACCACCCTGGCCATGGGCTACAACAGCAATGCCAACCAGGGGTTGGCTTCCAGCATTGTCACCCTGCCGGCGGACATTGCGCTGGAGGTGGACCCGGCCTTGCAGGCGCAGGCAGACCCCTTTGCCGAAGTGGCGCTGGACCTACGCAGCGAGCGGGCCCTGGCCGGGGGGCGGCTGGGGCTGGCCGTAGGGCTGAGGGCGCGTCGCTGGGCCACGCAGAATGACTACCGCCAGGGCTGGCTGGTGGCGGGCGCCGATTACCTGTACCCGCTGGCCCCACAGTGGCAGGTGCAGGCGGCGCTGTATGGGGTGGAAGGCCGACTGGGCGGCATGGCCGTACAGCGTACCGTGCTCTCCAGCGTGCAGCTTACCCGACAACCCGGCCCGTTCTCGCAGTGGCTACGCTGGGAGGCTGCCGGCCGCCAGTTCCCCGAAAGCAGGCCCTACGATAGCAGCAGCCAGCGCTACGTGGCCGGCCTGGGCTGGGCTACCCAGCGCTGGCAGGTGCGCAGCGAGGCCGGCTATACCCGGGACACCGCCCGCCACGACCGCCCCGGCGGCAACCGCCAGCGGTACGATCTGCTGCTAGAGGCCGACTACCGCCTGTTGCCGGCCTGGACACTGGCGGGCAGCGTGCAGGCGGAATACGAGCGCCAGCAGGCACCTTTCAATCGTACCGAATTCGGTAATTTCTACCGCACCGATCGCACCCGCAGCAGTAGCCTTTCCCTGGCCTGGCAGCCGCAGGACCGCCAGCGCTGGGCGCTCAGCCTCAACCGCTACCGCCTGGCTTCCACGCTGGACCTCTACGATCTTGGCCGTACCGAGGTACGTCTGGAGTGGCAGCACGCCTGGTTTTAGGGCGCATTCTTCCCCCCACCTTTTTTCGGGCCTGCCGTTTGCTGCGCCTGCCGCTGGAGTGATGGAGTACACCGGGCAGGCCCAGCCATGCGCTTGGTCTATCGGCCTGGCAATAAAAACGCATAAGCATGTGACAGCTGTCACGTAGGTTTTATGCACCCCCGCCTATAATTCACTGGGCTGAAGGGGTATTCCCACAGCATTGGTTGATCAATCAAACCGTTTTATTGAAGGAGCCATACATGGCCGCTGCTGCTTACTACGATGCCGTACAGAAACTGTACATCGCTTACTATGGCCGTCCGGCCGACCCGCTGGGCCTGCAATACTGGTCCAACGAGATCGAAAAAGCCGGCGGCAAGATCGACGCCGTTGTGAATGCCTTCGGCAACTCTGATGAAGCCAAGGCCATCTATGGGGATCTGGGCCTGGCTGCTCAGATCAACAACGTGTACCAGAACATTCTGGGCCGCCCGGCTGAAACCGGTGGCCTGACCTGGTACGCCCAGGAAATCCAAGCTGGCCGCATCACGCTGGCTGGCCTGGCACAGGCTGTTATCGCTGGGGCCAAAGGCGCCGACGCCACTGTCGTAGCCAACAAGCTGGTCGTAGCCAAGGCCTTCACCGACGCGGTGGACGACAGCGCCCAGTCCATCGTTGCCTACAACGGCGAAGCCGCTGCTGGCATCGCCCGCGATTTCCTGGCTACCGTTACCGCCGATACCGCTTCGGTGACCGCTGCCACCGGCAACGTTGCCTCGACTGTTTCCAGCCTGAACGGCGCGCTGACCGGCGAAACCTTTACGCTCACTACGGCTGTTGGTGAGCAAGTGAATGGTACCGCTGGCAATGACGTATTCAAGGTAGTTGCAGGTACCGACGCAACCCTGAATACCAGCGATATCCTGGACGGTAAGGATGGTAACGACACGCTGCAGCTTATCGTTAATGGTGCGAACACTGAACTGGCTGCTGGCATCGAAATCAAGAACATCGAGCGTGTGTTCATTACTGCCGCAGGCAACCTGAAGAACGACGTTGATGCCACTCTGTTCCAAGGCTCCAAGGAAATCTGGGAAGTTGGTTCGGACAAGGCCATCACTGGCCTGACCACTCAGACCGTCGGTTTCCAGAACGATGCTGGTAATGCCGGTGATCTCACCTTCGATGCAGGTATTGCCACCGCCAATGTCGCGCTGAACAACAGCAACAAGGCTACCAGCATTACCGTTACTGGTGCTGACCTGAAGACCCTGAACGTGTCCGGTTCGGTCAAGGCTGATAACGCTACCACTGCTGGTACCGTGACGCTGAACAACAGCACTGCAACTGCACTGAATCTTAAGCTGAGCAGCGCTGCCACTGTTGAAGCTGCGGGTCTGACCAAGGTGACCGCTATCGACGCTTCGGCTTCGGCTGGCAGCCTGGGTATCTCTGACGCGGGTAGTGTTGTCGCTTCGCTGAAAACCGGCGCGGGTAACGACACCGTGACCATCAAAACCGTCACCGATAAGGCCACCGCCGTGAACGCGGTGGTGGACGCTGGCGCGGGCACCGACAAAATCACCGTCAACACCTCCGGCGATGGCGCGACCACCGTGACCGCTGGCGCCGGTGACGACACCGTGACCGTTACTGCGACCAGCACCGGTGTGTTCACCGTTAACGCTGGCGACGGCAACGATGTGATTGACCTCGGCACCCGTGGCCTGGCCCTGACCGACAAGATTGACGGCGGCGCCGGCACCGACACCCTGAAGCTGGCAGGCAAGGCGCTGGTGGCGGAAGACTATGCGCTGATTTCGTCGGCCGTGTCGAACGTTGAAGGCATCGCCTTCACTGGTGCTACCAAGGCGGACGTTGATGCTTCCAAGCTGGCCCAGTTCTCGACCCTGAGCTTCGCCGGCAACGCTGGCGATAAGGTGACTGAAGTTGCCGCTGCCCAATCGCTGGTGACCGCTGCCGACCTGGCTGCCGCTTCCAAGGGCTATGTTAATGATGCTGACCCGACCAAGACCGTCTACGGCGACGCGCTGACCATCAAGGCCACCGGTGATGGCACCATCACCGCCGCCGGCGCTTCGGTTGCCCTGAACGTGGCCCCGGCCAAGAACTTCAGTGACGCGGACCAAGTGGCTACCACCACCCTGAAGGGTGACTTCAAGGCCGCGACCGTGACCCTGACCGCCTCGCAAGACTTTGATGCCACCGGCAAGGTGACCGGCGACAACAAGGCTGCGCTGACGTTTGTTGCTACTGATGCCGCGCAAACCACCTCGCTGACCATCTCCGGCGCCGGCACTGCCGATGTGACCGGCGGCGGTAAGCTGGCGACTATCGACGCTTCCGGCCTTGGCGGTGCTTACACCGTTGACGCGGGCGCCAACAAGGCTGGCGACATCTACGGTGGCCTGAAGTTTGTTGGCAACGCTGCTGTGGCCGAAACCATCAAACTGGGCGCCGGCGCGGATGACATCACCGTGAACTCCACCTACGGCAAGCTGGATACCGTGGTCGGCTTCGATACGGTTAAGGAAACGGCGACTGCGCTGAAGAACTCGGTGGTCGATACCCTGACCTTTGGTACCCATAAATTCGACGGCACTGCTGCCAACGCCTTGACTGCCGCTGCTAAGGTCGACGTGACGGGTCTGTCGCTGGAGGCTGCCTTCATCAAGGCAATTCAGGCTTCGGGTGCGAACTCCACGGTCGACGGCGCTATCAAGCAATTCCAGTTCAATGGCGACACTTACCTGGTTCAGGATCTGCACAGCAATGGCGCAACCTTGGCTGGCCACCTGGACAACGGTGACCTGGCCATCAAGATTGCGGGTCTGCACGACTTCACCACCGCTTACGGTACCTTCGCCGGCTAATCTCCCCCGGAGACAAGCCCCCGCCCTCGGGTAGGGGCTTGCGGTGAAACCCTCAACCCTCGGCTCTTCCGAGCCGGGGGTTTTTTCCGAGGACGTTGGTAAACCAGTTTCCTCCGAAAAACCCCCCCTACTTTTCCATCAAGGTGGCTGTATGCCGATGTCCGAACACAACCTTGTCGAGCTGCTGTCGCAGCTGGAGGCTTCTACGTTGGCCGAAGAGACGGTGCCTGTACCGTTGGCCCCCTCGACAGTGGCGGTGGTGCTGGTGGGCACCGTCGCCCCGGCGGCAGACGGGCTGCCGCTGTGGCAGCCGCTGGCGGGCGATGCCTGGGTGCTGGCCTAGGCGAGTGCCTATCCCGTCTGGCCCTTGCCTTGCCCCGTAGCTGAAAGCAAAACAGCATGACCCTGCCGGAATACATCACCCTAAACGGTAGCCGCTATACCACGGCCAAACGGCCCGAAGAGGCGCAGGCCCGCAGCATCCTGAGGGTGGGCGCCAAGCTTGCCCGCCTGCCGCAGCAGCGGGCCATTGCCCAGGCTGCCCGCAGCGCCTGCGGCCATGCGCTGGCCGATGCGGTAAACGGGGGCGATACCCCTGCCCAGGCGCCCAAAAAACCCCGCGCCCCGCGCAAGACCCAGACAGCGTGATGTGTCTCCCTCTTCCAAGGGCGCACCCCTGTCCTGCCCGTGCCGGCAGGAAAGCCCGGAATGGCCTGTTGTGAGCGCAGTACTGTGGGCCTCTGACAGCAGGCCGGACAAGCGGGCTGGGCCTTCGTGCCGGGGGGTGTGGGTGCGCTGGCCTCCCGCCCCGGGCCAGGTCGGCAGAGGGGAAGGCCTGGAGAAAATGGGGGCGTGTCCTGCCGGGGTAGCCCGCCCATGCTGACCGAGATCATCCAGTCCGACCCGGCGTTGCAGGCGCTGCAGGCAGCGTGGCAGGCGTTGAGTGCCGTCGTGCCGCAATCCACCGGCTTCTTCGCCAGCAGGGATTTCGTGTGGCAGTACACCCGCGCCATCCAGCCCAAGGGTTGGTTCGTGGTGACGATACGGGATCCGGACACCCGAAAGCTGGTGGCTGTGTTTGCCTGGGAGCGGGTCAACCTGCACACAGCAACCCACGCCTATCGGGCTGTGCAGCCCATGGGCGCAAGCCTGGGCTCGTATATCGAGCCACCCATCGCTCCACGCTGTCTTCGCCCCGCGATGCAGGCCTTGTTCAACACGGCCCTGCCCGCAGCCGGGGCTGATCTCGTCTGCTTCTGGCCGCTGCACGAAACTTCGCCGCTTTACAATGCCCTGAATGAAGACTTGCGCGGCAGCGGCACGCTGAAAACCTTCCGTTACCCGGACAACCTGCGCGAGATCGAGACCCGGGGGCTGGACTATGCGCTCTACTGCAGCAGCCGGCCCGGCGCCACTATTCCCGATGCGCGTTATGGTGAAAGGCGTCTGAATAGGGAGGGGACCCTGCACTTTACCCTGTGCGAGCCTGGCCCTGAGGCCGTGGAGATTGTGCAAAGGCTGTGCACGGCTACTGTCGAACGCTTCGGGGCGCAGTTTGCCTATCGTGCCCAGCCGGAGTGGAAGACGCTCGTCGTCGGGCTGGTCCGGGCGCTCGCCACATGCGGAACGGCCCAGGTATCGACGCTGCGCTTCAACGGTGCCATCATCGCCAGCGGCCTGAGCTTCTGGCACAAAGGGCGACGCTTTTTTTACCTGACGCACTACGACCCAGCCTACGCCCGTTATTCTCCCGGAAAGATCCTGCTTTACCGGCTCATTGAACAGACCTTCGCAGACCGGGGGTGTGCTGTTTCGGCTCTGGCACGTATCGCTACAAGGATGATTGGGCGCAGAGCAGTGGCGAGCTGAAGGCCGCGTTCGTCTTCCTGCAGCCGGAGGTCCGCGAGGCGCTGGACGCGCTGATAGACCGCGACTTCATTGTCCGCCTGGCCGGATAGCGCGGCGCATGTGGATGGAACTCTCCAAGAGGGCGGCGCGGTCGCACAGGCGCTACCCCTCGCTGTCGCCCGGGCTGGCCACCCCTGATGCAAGAACATGGAGTGCCTGATGCCTACGCTTCCCCTGCCCCCTGACCAGCAGACCGTCATGCCGCGGGTTCTGCTGGTTACGCACGACTGGAGCACGCTGACCGAGCTGCCCTGGCTCTTCCGTGAGGCGGGTTGCCGGGTGGATGTGCTGTGTCCGGCGGGCAACTGGGCCATCCGTAATGGCTTTTACGACCGCTGGCTGGATGCCGGCCTCACACTGGAAAGCCTGCTGGAGACGCTGGAGACGCTGGTGGCAGGGGGTACTTACCGTACCATCGTGATCGGGGACGACCCGATTCTGTGGGCTATCTACCGCCGGCGGCTGATGCCGCTGTGGCCACTGCTGCCGCTGCACCGGCCCGAGGCGCTTCCCATCCTCAACAAGCTGGGGTTGGCCGAACACTGCCGGGCACATGCCATCCCCTGTCCGCCTGCCTGCCGGGTGGAGAATGCTGACGAGGCGCTGGCGGCGGCTGTTACGCTGGGACTGCCCTTGGTATTCAAGGAGAATTATTCCAATGGCGGGCAGGGCGTGTGGGTGATACGCGACGAGGGCGCCTGTCGGGCCTTTGCGGCCAGCCATGGCTTCGGCCAACCCCTGCTGGCGCAGCGTTTTGTTGCCGGCCGCCATGTGGATGTGGAGGCGCTCTTCAAAGAGGGGCACCTGCTGCAGTACGTTTGCGCGGAGATACTGGAAGACAACCACGGACCTTCCAGCAAGCGGCGCTATTTCCCCAATCCGCCTGAGATCGGGGCCATCCTTGTGCAGCTGGGCCAGACCACCGGCCTGCACGGCTTTGCCAACGTCGCCCTGATGCAGGAGGAAAGCAGCGGCCGCTACCTGCTGTTCGAGGCCGATCCGCGCCCCAACAAGTGGGTGCCGTATGGCCGTTGGTTTGGGCAGGATTTCGTATCTGCCCTACGGGTGTTCCTGGGGCTGACGCCGGTGCCACCTGCGGACGCCGACACGCCGCCCGTTGCCGTGGCCTGCTGGGAGGTGGAGCATTTCTCCAGCCACGTTACCCGGCTGCTCAATGCCGGGCGCTACCTGGACGCCATCCTGCATCTGCTGGACTTCGACCGTACCTGGCGGCCGGTGTTGTACGACCCGGTGCTGCTCAAGGCGAAGATGGAGGCCCTGCGCGGACAGATCCTTCCCAAGGCCGAAGCCTGGGCGGCCCGCGCGGCCCAGCAGGTGGCCGCCCTGCAGCAGCCCAATCTTGTTGTCCCCGTTCCCTTTTCTCCGGAGGCCGCCGTGACAACCGTCACCATCGACAACCACACCTATGACGTGGAGGCCCTTCCCGCCGAAGCGCGTGCGCAGGTGGCCAGCATCCAGTTCGTGGATCAGGAGCTGGCCCGTCTGCAGGCCCAGGTAGCGGCCTTGCAGACGGCGCGCAATGCTTACAGCCAGGCCCTTGTGGCCGCCGTGCGCGAAGCGGACTCCACTGCAGGCTAACCTTGCCTTGGTGCCAGAGCGGAGGGGAAGACGCTAGCTTGTCCTCCGGTACGATGCTCGGCCTACATGCGCCTTGTGTGCAGGAAAGACTGCTATTCCGGCCAGAAGCACTAGGCAGCACAGTCGTGCCGCCGGTGCCTTATGGCGTACCAGGCCCCCCTCTCCGTGGCACGGGCAGTGCGCCCTAAACTTGAGCGGCGCCCTGGTTTAATGCCATGATCATGAAATACTTTGATTGTTCATGACTACGGAAGGATGCGTGCGATGAGCGCAGAACAATACTATGCAGTGATCGAAAAGGCCTACCTGGCCTATTACGGCCGCCCGTCCGATATCGGCGGGCTGGCGTACTGGAGCGCCCGACTGGACCAGGAAAAGGGCAACCTGAGCGGCATGATCGATGCCTTTGCCAACTCCGCCGAGGCCCAGCAGCTGTATGGCGGGCTGGACAATGCCACACGCATCGACAAGATCTACCAGCAGCTCTTCGGACGGCATGCGGACGACGGCGGCCTTAAGTATTACCTGGGCCAGCTGCAAAGCGGCAAGATGACGCTGGGTAGCATCATGTTGAACGTGGCAGATGGCGCCACGAATCAGGATGCCACGCTGATCAATACCCACGTCAACCAGCATCTGGCCAGCTATGACGCCAGCCAGCTGAGCAGTCTGGTCAAGCAGTACCAGGACATGCTCACGCCCAAGGTGGACCCGGCGTACGGGCTGTATGTCACGCTCGGGGAGGCCGCCATCAAGTGGGAGAAGGGGCTGCACCTGACCAGTCCGCAAAGCCTGGACGACCTGCTGCAGAAGTACATCGTGGTGTCCGGCAACCAGGAAACCATCAAGGGCCTGATGACGCTGACCATCAACCAAGATGGCACGATGAAGGTGGATTTTGCCAACCCGGTCTACCATGACTGGAAGGTCAGCATGGACGTGGCCCAGAAGGCTTTCGAGTATCTGTCGGAAGACAGTGTGGCCCTGAAATACGCGGGCCCCTTGACCTATCAGGAATACCAGCAGGGCTTGCAGGAGATGGGGGCCCACTTCGACAGTCTGTACGCCAAGCTGCCTGCCTACGATGGCTTCTGGATCAGCTGACCAGACCGCTTGCAGTTCGAAAAGCACAGCCCCGTCCGCCTCAGGCAGTCGGGGCTGTATTCATGGGGCGCTGGCTTCTTGCGGCCTGGGCTGCTCCGGTTCAGCGCACTGTGGCAGGCGAGGGCTCGCTGCTGCGGCCATAGCGCTTGCGTAGGCCGAGAAAAGGCCGTTCGATGGTTTCATAGCTCAGGCTGGCCACCAGCCAGGTCACGCCATAGAGCACTATGGCTGTGACCGTACCATCCACCAGCACCCGGCCGGTCAGTACCAGCGGCCCCAGCGTCTGGTAGGCCAGATAGATGACCAGGCCATGCAGCAGGTAGAAGGAGAAGCTGATCTCCCCGCCACGCTGCAGCAGCCGCTCCAGCCAGGCGGGCAGGCGCAGGTTGGCCGAAGTCCAGGCGATGATGAAGAATGCCCAGCCTGCCGCCTCCTGCATGGACCAGGTCACCCAGAAAAGCTGCTTCGGTTGTGGCAGGAAGTAGCTGGCATAGCGTGCCTGCAGGCCGCTGTTGAGCACGACCAGGCACACCGCGATGCCCAGCAACAGGTGGCCATGCCGGCCTAGCCATTCGCGGTGGCGCTGGTACAGCAGGGCCGCCAGCATGCCAATGAGGAACTGGTCGAAACGGCCGACCAGCGTGGAGTAGAACATGTGGGTGCTGCGTTCGCTGATACCGTAGGCGCCCAGCTTGAAAAGCAGCATCAGCAACAGCAGCCGTGCCAGGTAGCCCGGCCCCCGCTCCAAGGCAAACCGGCCCAAGAAGGGGAATACGAGATAGAAGGTGAATTCCAGCGAAATGGTCCACGCCGCCCCGGTGATGAAGCTGTTGGAGGTGGGCGCCTGCCCCAGGTTGGAAAAGAAAACGTACAGGATGTCCGACGCGCGAAAGGTGTCACGCCCGATGGAGATGGACAGCACGAACACCGTGAGGAACAGCGGGAAGATCCGCAGGAAGCGGTTACGCACGAACTGTCGGTAGTCGATCGCCGGGTTGTGCAGTGCGATCAGCATGAACAGGAAGCCCGAAAGGGTGAAAAACAGTCCGACGCCGGTGTGGCCTTCACTGATCAGCCCAAGCCAGGGCCGATCGCTGGCGGGCTGCCAGTGCAGGTAATAGAAGTGGAAAACGTGGAACACAAACACCAGCCCGGCTGCCAGGAAGCGGATCTGATCCAGGCGGGGCTGGTGTGGAAGGTTTGCAGACTGCATACGGAACCCACCGGATAAAGACAGCCCGACAGCATAACATGGGCCTTGTCCGTCCCTGGAAAGCTGTCGCATGCCTGTGGAAGTTCTGATAATTTGCGCATGGATCAGCCCGCATGAAAGGAAGCCACCGTGAGCGCACAATCCGAGAAAGCCGTCACCGCCCTCTACAAGGGCCTCTTGGGTCGCAGCCCCGAGTCCGCTAGCCTGCAGCAGTATGTAGGCAAACTCGATAGTGGTTTCCTGACTACGGCGCAGGTGGCCAGCGACCTGGTGGCCAGCGCCGTTTTCGGCGCCTACACGCTGCCGGTGGCGCGGCTGTATACGGCCGCATTCGGCCGGCTTCCGGATCCGGAAGGGCTGGCCTTCTGGGTGAACGTGCGTCGCCAGGGTGCCGATACCGGACAGATCGCCAAGCAGTTTCTCGGTTCCGATGAGTTTGCCTCGCTGTATGGCAGCCGACCGGATGACACCACCTTCCTCACCGCGCTCTACCAGAATGTACTCGGGCGCAGTCCGGACACGCCCGGACTGATGTACTGGAAGGGGCGCTTGGCCGAAGGCGAGAGCCGCAGCTATGTGCTGGACAGCTTTGCCCAGTCGCCGGAAAACCGTGCCAATGCCGACCTCAAGCTCAAGCTCTCCACCGTCTGGGGTGTGCAGCAGGGCACCACGCCCACGGCCGATGAGCTGGCCGCTCTGCCGACAGGTTTCGAGGCAGCGCTGGCAAAGATCATGAGTACCGGAGGCAGCGGGCCTTCCCTGACGCTCAGTGGCAAGCTGCTGACCGAAAGCCCACTCAACGATGGCACGGTGGATGGCAGCCTCACGCTTATGCTAACTGGTGGTGAGTTCGCCGGGGCCATCGGCGCGGCCTTGGGCAAGGTGACGGGGGCTCCGGCAGGCCTGACGGCCCGCTTGGTGAAGACCGGCGCCCATACCGCAGAGCTGTTCTTGGACGGAGTGGCCAAGGCTCATGCGTCGATCAACAGTACCAAGAACATCAGCCTGTCGTTCACCGACAAGGACTTCAGCGGCCTGAAGGCCGCCGACGTGGTGGGCGCCACCGCCAGCGGCATCGCGCTGTCGTTCATCGATCTTCCTCCAGTCAAGATCAGTAATGATATTTTCGCGCCAGCTCTCTCCACTACGGCCACCTTCCGGCTGGACCTTCAGAACGATGTGCTGACGGTGGGAGGCAAAACAGTCTTGCCCGAAAGCGGGAGCTGGCCCAAA
This sequence comes from Gulbenkiania mobilis, assembly GCA_004346645.1. Lineage (GTDB taxonomy): Bacteria > Pseudomonadota > Gammaproteobacteria > Burkholderiales > Chromobacteriaceae > Gulbenkiania > Gulbenkiania mobilis. The sequence continues at coordinate 264,285 of SMDA01000002.1, read as the reverse complement.
GTCAGCACCGTGGACCTGCGGCAGCTGGTGGCCGCCAGTGTGTCGGTGGTGGGAGACAATGCTGTCTCCGAGGTCATTCATGCCGCGCCCGGTGGTGGTCGGTTGCAGGCAGGCGGCGGCGATGACATCCTCCACGCCGCAGAAGGCGTGGACCGCATCGTGTTCGCCAAGAGTGCGGCAGACAACGGGGTCGACCGCATCCTGGGCTTCGAGCTGGGTGCCGGTAAGGACGTGCTGGACTTCACCGCCTTCCTCAACAGTCCTCAGAAGAGCAGCGTGGCCACAGTCGATGCATCGGTCATGCCTGCCAAGCCGATCACTTGGACCAACGGACAAATCCTGGTGGTGGCGGGTACCTTTGCCGGGCCGGCCGATGTGGCAGCGCTCTTCGACGGGGCGGTGTTTGCCGAACCCACGGCCAGCCGCAAGGCGGTGGTGATCACTGCCGACCTGACCGGCGATGCGTCGGTCTGGTTTGTCACCAACCAGGCGGATGTTACCCATGTGACGGCAGACGAGGTGGAGCTGGTGGCCACGATGGCGGACATCAATAATCTGCAGCTGGTCGGGTTCAACGCCGGCAACTTTGCCTGACCGGCCCCGCTGACCTGCGTCGCGCGCGGGGGCGCGCTAGAATGCGCGCATGCGAATTCTCTACAGCGTTCAGTCGATCCAGCCCCCTCTGACCGGGGTGGGGCGTTATGCCTACCAGCTTGCCCGCGGCCTAGAGCAGCACCCAGCCTTGGACGAACTGGCGTTCTTTGCCGGCCACCGCAAGGTGGGGCTGCCCGATCCGGCGCAGGCCGCGCCTTCGCTCGGGCGCCGCTGGCGCGACTGGGTGCCATTCAAGCCGCTGGCCAGGCGGGCCTATCATGCCTTGCGTGACCTTCGGGCCGCGTCTTCCTTGCGAGCGCTGGGAGAGGACTATCTCTTTCACGAGCCCAACTACATTCTTGGCCCGTACCGCGGGCCTTCCGTGATCACCATCCACGATCTGTCGCACCTGCATTTCCCGCAATTCCATCCGGCAGACCGGGTGGACTACTTCAACCGCGAGCTACCAGCTTCGGTGGAGCGGGCGGAACACATCATCACGGTGTCGCATTTCGTGCGCCAGGAGATCATCAAGGTGCTGGGGGTGGCCCCCGAGCGGGTATCCGTGACCTACAACGGGGTAGACCCGCGTTACCGCCCTGCGGAGGCTGCCACGCTAGCACCGGTGTTGGCCCGTTACGGACTGGCCGACCTGCGTTACTTGCTGGTGGTGGGGACGCTGGAGCCGCGCAAGAACCTGCAGGGCCTGATCGAAGCGTATGAAAGCCTGCCCGCCGCCTGGCAGCAGCAGCACCCCTTGGTGCTGGCCGGTGCGCGCGGCTGGGGCGAGGCGGCCTTCCTGTCGCGTCTGGAGCGGCTGGAACAGCGTGGGCGGGTGCTGCGCCTGGGGTATGTGCCTGAGGCCGATCTGCCGCACCTCTATGCCGGCGCCAGCGGCTTTGCCTTTCCCTCGGTGTACGAGGGCTTCGGCCTGCCGGCACTGGAGGCGTTGGCCTGTGGCGTGCCGACGCTGGTGGGCAGCCGCTCTTCGCTGCCCGAAGTGGTGGGCGAGGCCGCCCTGGTGGTGGACACCCTCTCGCAGGATGCGCTGCGCGCAGGTCTGGAGCGGCTGATGGGGGACGAGGCCTGGCGGACCGAGGCACGGCAGCGCGGCCCGGCCCGTGCGGCCGAATTTACCTGGGCGCGCTGCGTGGAGGACACGGTGGCCGTCTACCGACAGGCGTGGCAGGCGGCCGGCGGTTAGCCCGCGTCGGTGCTGATGACGGACTTGGCGTAACTGTCGCGGTCGATCTCGCAGGTTTCCACGCACAGCTCCACCGGCTGCTGTCCGGGCCAGGGCACACCTGCCTTCAGCGCCTCCAGCAGGCTTTCGGCCAACCGCTGGCGCAAGGCTGGCGGACGCCCCGCCAGGAGCGCCAGCCGTACGTGCACGAACAGGACGGTGGCCGGCGCCTCCCGCCCCCGGCGGTAGTGCGCCAGCGGGTGCAGCCGGCTCTTGATATCCCCTTCCTCGAAGACACCACTCTCCATCAGGGTGGCATGGGCGACGTCCAGCGCGGTCAGCATGACCGGCCTAGGCAGGGTATCGGTGTATTCCAGCGTCAGATGAGGCATGGCGTGCTCAGGTAAGGGTGAGGCTCAGTGCCAGGGCCAGCCCGGCGATACTGCCGATGACGTTGGCGAGCATGTCCCACCAGCAGAAACCTGAGCGGTAATAGAAGAGGTCCAGGAGTTCCTTGCCCAGGCCGATGGCCTGCGTGGCCAGCCAGGCCGCCCACAGCGGCAGGAACAGGCCCAGCAGCGGAACGAGGAGGAGGGTGGCTGCCAGATGCTTGAGCTTGTCGGTTTCCCCAAGCCAGGCAAGCGGCGGAGCAAAGCGGGCGATCAGCACGGGCAGGCGATTGCGCATGGGCAGGCGGATGCGTGGCAAGGCTAGTACGCACCTTCCCGGAACAGCACCACCTTGACGGTTTTGAACAGAATGGCGATGTCGTACCACAGGTTCCAGTTGCGCACATACCAGACGTCGAGCGAGATGCGGTCTTCGTACGAGAGCAGGTTGCGGCCGCTGACCTGCCACAGGCCGGTGAGTCCGGGGCGCACCGCCTTGTAATAGAAGCAGGCCGGCTCATCCGGCAGGCGCGGCCGAGGGCCGACCAGGCTCATCTCCCCCAGGAGCACGTTGAAAAGCTGCGGCAGTTCATCCAGGCTGGTCTTGCGCAGGAAGGCACCGACACGCGTAATGCGCGGATCGTTGCGCAGTTTGCGGTAGGCCTCCCATTCCGCGGCAGCCTGGGCATCTGTGGCGAGCAACCGCTCCAGAGCAGCCTCGGCATCCACGCGCATGGTGCGGAACTTCAGGCAAGTGAACAGCTGCCCCTCGCGACCGATCCTGGGTTGGCCGAAGAGGGCCGGGCCCCCTTCCAGACGGATCAGTAGGGCGATGACCAGCAGCAGCGGCAGGGCGAGGGCGAGGAGCAGCACGCTGGAAACGATGTCAAACAGCCGCTTGAAACGCTGGGCCTGTGCGTCCAGCAGATTGTTGCGTGCCCGCAGCATCAGTACATCATGACTGAAGAACACCTGTGGCCGCATGGATACCAGAGGTAGCTCCGAAACGGGGGGCACGACGTGCAAGTTGAGGAACTGCTGGGAGAGGGTTTCCAACCAGCCGGGGTGGGCCGGAACGGACTCGGGCTCCAAGGCATAAATGATGTGGTAGCCCCGTAGCAGTCCGGCAAGCGTTTCCACGCTGTCGTGCGGCCAATGCAGCAAGGGCACGCCAGGGACGGGAGAATGTCCGGGCGCGGCCAAATCGGATTCGATGAAGGCATGCACCCGATACCCCAGCTGCGTTTCCCCATCCAGCGCACGCTGGCAACTGCGGGCCGCCGGCCCGGTGCCAATGACGACCGCCGGAATCGCCCAGTGCCCTCGGGCACAGAGTGCGGCCCGGGCCGCCATGCGCATTAGCGGAACGAGTGCCAGCACACTGAGAAAGCCGGCCAGCCAGACCGTGCGCGACAGGGGCAGGTTCATCACCAGGACGAAGACGCCGTAAAGGAGGGCAAGGATGCTGGTGGTACGCATCACTTCGCCGGTCTCGGCCCAGAAGGGCTGGCGTTCGTGGTAATGCCCGCTACGCCAGAAGAGGATGCAGCCCACGAGGGCAAATCCGCCGAACCCCACCATCTGCCTCAACCCGATGGCTTGCCACCAGCGTTCCATGTCGAGCTCGGAAAAGTGGGGATGCAGTGACAGGGCCAGCAGGCCCAGGCAAAAGGCAGTGGTCCAAGCCAGTAGGTCCGCCCCGAACAGGGTGGCGGCCGCCAGCCGTCTGCTGGATACAGGCGGACAGCACCCTGCCGTCAGGTAGCGGACGGCATCATTGATCTGAGTGAGACTGGGTGTGCCCTCGGGCATGGACATGAAGCAACCTTGATAATCAGCAGGCAGACCGCCTGGACGCGAAAGCACGCCACGCGTCTTCAACGGTGTGGCCAAACTGTTCTGCAAATGCCGCCTGCGAAAAACGCATGGCATTGGAACGGCAGTGCCCGGGGAGGATACGCCCCGCCTCCCGTTCGAACAAGCGCACCGCCCCAGCGATCGCCTCCGGTGTCTGCGCATCGAAGAACACTCCGGTGGGCGCCGGATTGTCCAACCCACACACGCTCTCACTGGCGCCACCGCGCCCATAGGCGATGACCGGAGTGCCGCAGGCCTGCGCCTCTACCGGGGCGATGCCGAAGTCCTCCAGAGCGGCGAACACGAAGGCCCGGGCGCGTTGCAGATGATCGCGCACGACCGTATCCGGCTGAAAACCCGGCAGGCTCACGTTGGCGGGGGCGATCGCCCGCAGCCGCTCCAGCTCGGGGCCGTTGCCGATCACCACCAGTTTCCGGTCGGGCAGCTGACGGAAGGCCTCTACGATCCGGTCGATGCGCTTGTAGGGCACCAGCCGCGATACAGTGAGATAGAAATCCTCGCGCCGGGTTCCCGGTTGCAGGCCGGCCACGTCCACCGGCGGGTGGATCACCACCGACTCGCGCCGGTAGCACTTCTCGATGCGCCGTGCGATGAAGCGGGAGTTGGCCACCAGCACGTCCACTCCGTTGGCCGAACGCGCATCCCAGTTGCGCAGCCGGTGCAGCAGCCAGCGCACCAACGCACCCTTGGGGCCATGCGCGAGGCCCGCGTCGCGCAGGTACTCCGCCTGCATGTCCCACGCATAGCGCAGCGGCGAGTGTACGTAGCTCACATGTAGCTGGTCGGGGCCAACCAGCGCGCCCTTTGCCACAGCGTGGCTGCTGGACAGAACGAGATCGTAACCGGAGAGATCGAATTGCTCCACAGCCAGCGGCATGAGGGGCAGGTAGTGCCGGAAATGGCGACGCGCTCCTGGCAGGCGCTGGATGAAGCTGGTGATGACAGGGCGTCCGCCCAGAAAGCCGCGTTCGCCCGACGGTACGAAGTCCACCACCGCGTGTACATCAGCCTGGGGGAACACCGCCAGCATGGCCTCAATCACCCGCTCTGCACCGGCGTAGCTCTCCAGCCAGTCGCAGACAAGCGCCACCTTCAGCTGACCCAGCCGCCCGCCCGTCATGCGCTGCCCTGACGGTAGACCAAGCGGTTGTCGAACAGCACCTCACTCTCGCCCAGGCGCGGCAGGCTGCCTGGTGGCAACGTGCGTTCGAAGCGGTAGCGAGTGCCCTGATGCTCGATCCAGGCATGGATGGGCCGGCCGTCGAGACGGCCGATCACTTCGTCGGAGCGCTGGATGTCTGCACTGTCCGCCAAGTGGTTGGCCGGCGGCACGGGTGGCTCCGGCGGTATCCACTCGGGGGCGCTGCGCGGCGGCATGTTGCGCAGCGCCAGCCGCAGCCACAGGGCGAACAGGGCGTTGGGAAACAATACCCGGTGTACCCGCTTGTCGTTGGTGATGGCACAGGTGATCGCGAACCCGTGGCTGCAGGCTGGGCACCGGGCCCGGGCGGCGAGGAAGAGCCGGTCCTGCACCAGTCCGGCCACGCCGTGCATGTCTTCGGCGCCCACCAAGTTGCGGCAGCGCGGGCAGTGCTTCGCAAAGCGCCGGACGGTGGTACCGTTGGAGAAGGTGGCAGGCAGGAAACGGTTGATACGGTCGGGGTGTAGAGCCATGGGCAGTGAATGTCCGCTTGCTTGAAATACCGCCTGGTGCGGCTTGGGCATCATTATACCGGCTTGACGTGCCAGCCGTGCCCGAGGCGGTCGGGCGCAGGATTCTTGACCTGCCGCAAGCCAGCGGTGCACGCAATGCTCGACCGTTTATTAGGAAAGGCTACAATACCCCCATGGACGACATTGCACTCATGGAGGCGCCGGCGATCCGGCAGCCCCGTTACCAACGCATCAAGGACTACATCCTGCTGGGCATTCGCGACCGCCAGTTCCTGCCGGGTAACAAGATCCCGCCGGAGCTGGAGCTGGCCCGCCAGTTCGGTGTGTCGCGCATGACGGTGAACAAGGCGATCCGCGATCTGGCCGAGGCCGGCATCCTGCTGCGCTTTGCCGGGGACGGCACCTATGTGGCCGAACGCAAGGCAGAGTCCCCGCTTCTGGACATCAACAACATCGCGCTGGAGATCGCGGCCCGCGGTCACACCCATTCAGCCGATGTACACGACCTGTCGCCGGCGGTCGCCACCGAGGAGGTGGCCCTGCGCCTGGGCGTGCGGGTAGGCAGCCGGGTGTTCCATTCGCTGATCGTACACCGCGAGGATGGGGTGCCGATCCAGCTGGAGGAGCGCTACGTGAACCCGGAGTGGGCCCCGGGCTATCTGGAGCAGGATTTCACCCGCACCACGCCCAACGGCTATCTGGTGGAGGCATGCCCACTTACCGACATCGAGCACACGGTAGAGGCGGTTTTGCCCAATGCGGCCGAGCAGCGGCTGCTGGCCATCGACGCCGGCGAGCCGTGCATTCTGGTGCTGCGCCGAACCTGGTCGTACAAGAACCTGGTGAGCTTTGCCCGGCTGATCCATCCGGGCAGCCGTTACAAGCTCCGTTCGCAGACCCGTGTGAAAGCCTAACGGCCCGACCACGTTTGCTTGCTGCCTGCAGGGCGCCCGATGGGCGCCCTTTTTATTTGTCTATACAAATGTGGTGTGACCGGCTGTGCGTGATGTTTTCAGGGCTTGACTCTGTTCTAACGGCTGATTAATTTGTATATACAAATAACCCAAGGAGCTGTTATGTCCTCTACCCGCGTCTGGATCAATGCGCGTCTGGCCACCTTCGATCCCACTGTAGAGGCCGCCTATGGTGCGCTGGAAGGCCGGGCACTGGTGGTAGAGGAGGGACACATCGGGCGCATCGTGCCCCTGGAAACCCTCGACCGGGCGGGCATGGAGGTGGTGGATGCCGGGGGCCGGTGGATCACGCCCGGGTTCATCGACTGCCACACCCATCTGGTCTATGGCGGCAGCCGGGCGACCGAATGGGAGAAGCGGCTCAAGGGTGTGCCCTATCAGGACATCGCGGCGGAAGGAGGCGGGATCGTCTCCACGGTGCGCGCCACCCGTGCGCTGACGCAGGCCGATCTCTTGGCGGCCAGCCAGCCGCGCCTGGAGGCCCTGATGGGCGAAGGCGTGACCACGGTCGAGATCAAGTCGGGCTACGGGCTGACCCTGGCGGACGAGCTGCGCCAGCTACAGGTGGCGCGTCAGCTGGGAGAGCGGCTGCCGGTGGAGGTGGTGCCCACGCTCCTGGCGGCCCATGCGGTGCCGCCGGAGTTTGCCGGCCGCAGTGAGGACTATGTCGAACATGTCTGCGGCACCATCCTGCCGCAGGTGGCCGAGGCGGGGTTGGCCGAAGCGGTGGACGTGTTCTGCGAAAGCGTGGGCTTTTCGCTAGAGGAGACGCGCCGGGTGTTCGAGGCCGCGGTGGCGCACGGGCTGAAGGTGAAAGGCCACGTGGAGCAGCTCTCGAACCTGCAGGGCGCGGCGCTGGTGGCACGCTTTGGCGGGCTTTCGGCAGACCATGTCGAATATCTGGATGACGACGGTGTGGCTGCGCTCAAGGCCGCTGGCACCGTGGCGGTGCTGCTGCCGGGCGCGTATTACTTCCTGCGCGAAACGCGCAAGCCGCCGGTGGAAGCGCTGCGCGCGGCAGGCGTACCCATGGCGCTTTCCACCGACCTTAACCCTGGCACCAGCCCCTTTGCCTCGATCCGCCTCATCCTCAACCAAGGGTGCGTGCTGTTCGGTCTCACCCCCGAAGAGGCGCTGACCGGCGTCACCCGCCATGCTGCCCAGGCACTCGGGCGGGGCGACAGTCACGGCCGCTTGGCCGAAGGCTGTGTGGCCGACTTCGTGCTGTGGGACATCGACCATCCGGCCGAGATCGTCTACAGCCTGGGCACGCCGCTGGTGGCGCAGCGGGTGTTCCGCGGTCGGCCCGACCGTCCACTCGCCTGACCTTCCCAACGGAGACCTCTCATGGATCTGTCCCCCGACATGCAGCTATGGAATGGCCGCGTCGACACCGGTGAAGGCGACCGGGCGCGCCGCTGGCACCAAGTGGTCCGCCCGCTGGACGACGGTACTCTACCAGGCATCGCTCTGCTCGGTTTTGCCTGCGACGAAGGCGTGGCGCGTAACCAAGGCCGCATCGGTGCGGCCGAAGGGCCGGCTGTACTGCGCCGCGCGCTGGCCGGCCTTGCCTGGCATCCGACCGCCCCACTGGCGGACGCCGGCGATGTGGCCTGTACCGACGGTGACTTGGCCGCCGCGCAGCAAAGGTTGGCCGAAGCCGTACAGCAGCTGGTGACCGCGGGGCATTTTCCACTCGTGCTGGGCGGAGGGCATGAGACTGCCTATGGCACCTACAGCGGCCTGGCCCGAGCCTGTCCCGAGAGCGTGATCGGCATCGTCAATTTCGATGCCCACTTCGACCTGCGTGCTGCAGCGGTACCCACCTCGGGTACGCCCTTCGCGCAAATTGCCGACGACTGCGCCGTCCGCAGCCAGCCCTTTCGCTACGCCTGCTTGGGGGTGGCCGAACCTTCCAATACCCAGGCGCTGTTCGACCGGGCCCGCGCTCTGGACGTGCGCTGGCGCCTGGACACCGAGATGGTGCCTTGGCGCTTGGCCGAAACCTGCAGCTTCCTGGCCGACTTCGTTGCCAGCGTGGACCGGGTCTACCTGACCATCGACCTGGACGTGCTGCCGGCCGCGCAGATGCCGGCTGTCTCCGCCCCTGCCGGCTTCGGTGTAGAGCTGGCGGTTGTCGAAACCCTTGTGGCCGATCTGGCCGCCAGCGGCAAACTGGCCGCCGCCGACCTCGTGGAGTTCAACCCCCGCTTCGACCAGGACAGCCACGGCGCCAAGGCGGCTGCCCGGCTGGCGTGGTGCATCACCCGACATCTGAAACGCTGAACCCGGCCTGGCCGGAAGGAGAAGAGGAGAAACCGATGAATGATTCGCGTCTGGACACCTCACGTGTCATCCGTGCCCCCCGCGGCACCGACAGGGCCTGCAAGAGCTGGCTGACCGAAGCCGCCTACCGCATGCTCCAGAACAACCTCGACCCGGAAGTGGCCGAGCACCCGCAAAGCCTGGTGGTGTACGGCGGCATCGGTCGCGCGGCCCGCAACTGGGAATGTTTCGACACCATCCTCGACGTGCTCAAGCGTCTGGAAGACGACGAAACGCTGTTGATCCAGTCCGGCAAGCCGGTGGGCGTGTTCAAGACCCATGCCGATGCGCCGCGCGTGCTGCTGGCCAACTCCAATCTGGTGCCGCACTGGGCCAACTGGGAGCACTTCAACGAGCTGGATAAAAAAGGGCTGATGATGTACGGCCAGATGACCGCCGGCAGCTGGATCTACATTGGCAGCCAAGGCATCGTGCAGGGCACCTATGAGACCTTCTTTGCCGTGGCCAACCAGCATTTCGACGGCAAACCGCAAGGCCGCTGGATCCTCACCGGCGGGCTCGGCGGCATGGGCGGTGCGCAGCCGCTGGCCGCCACCATGGCCGGTTTTTCCATGATTGCCGTCGAATGCGACGAAACCCGCATCGATTTCCGCCTGAAAACCCGGTATGTGGACCGCAAGGCCAAGACGCTGGACGAGGCGCTGGCCATCATCGAAGACGCCAAGCAAAGCGGCAAGGCCGTATCGGTGGGCTTGCTGGGCAATGCCGCTGATGTGTTTACCGAACTGGTAAACCGCGGCATCACCCCGGATGTAGTGACGGACCAGACTTCCGCTCACGATCCGGTGCACGGCTACCTGCCGCAGGGCTGGACGGTGGAAGAATGGCGCGCCAAGCAAAAGACCGCCGCCGCAGAAATCACCGCCGCTGCCAAGAAATCCATGGCCATGCAGGTGCGCGCCATGCTGACGCTGCAGGAGCGCGGCGCGGCCACGCTGGACTACGGCAACAACATTCGCCAGATGGCGCTGGAAGAGGGCGTGGCGAACGCTTTCGACTTCCCCGGCTTCGTGCCCGCCTATGTGCGCCCGTTGTTCTGCGAGGGCATCGGTCCCTTCCGCTGGGTGGCGCTGTCCGGCGATCCGGAAGATATCTACAAGACCGACCAGAAGGTGAAGGAACTGATCCCGGACGATCCGCACCTGCACAACTGGCTGGACATGGCGCGCGAGCGCATCAGCTTCCAGGGGCTGCCGGCACGCATCTGCTGGGTGGGGCTGAAGGATCGCGCCCGTCTGGGCCTGGCCTTCAACGAGATGGTGAAGAACGGCGAACTCAAGGCCCCGATCGTCATCGGTCGCGACCATCTGGACTCCGGCTCGGTGGCCAGCCCCAACCGCGAGACCGAATCCATGAAGGACGGCTCGGATGCGGTCTCCGACTGGCCGCTTCTGAACGCGCTGCTGAACACCGCCGGCGGCGCCACCTGGGTGTCGCTGCATCATGGCGGCGGCGTGGGCATGGGCTTCTCCCAGCACTCGGGTGTGGTGATCGTGTGCGACGGCACCGACGATGCCGCTCGGCGCCTGGGTCGCGTGCTGCGCAACGATCCGGGCACCGGCGTGATGCGCCATGCCGACGCCGGTTACGAGATCGCGCAGCAGTGCGCACGGGAACAGGGGCTGGATCTACCGATGCTGAAATGAAGCTTGCCCGGCGCGGCGCCATAACAACAATCGGCCGCGCCGGTTTCCACTACAAAGGAGACACCGATGCACACAAGCCAAGCCTTGCCGCTGCCTGTCGGCCGCGGCCGCGCGCTGTTCCGCCTGGCAGCTTACAGCCTCGCCGGAATCGTGCTGTTCTTTGTGCCGTTTGAACTGGGCGGCAAGTCCACCATCCTGCTGGACCATGCGGCAAGCTACCTGGCGGGCAGCCAGCGGCCGCTGGCTGTGACGCTGGTGATGCTGCTGATCGCCTACGGCGCCCTCAGCCCCTGGTTTGACGGACGCTGGAAGGAAAGCCGCGTCAGCCGCGTGTTCGCCCTGCTCAAGCTGGCCGGCCTGGCGCTGGCGGTGATGTACCTCACCGGCGCGGGCCCGGCGGTGCTGCACGAGAAGGACATGCTGCCCTTCCTGTTCGACAAGCTGGCCCTGACAGTGGGACTGATTGTTCCGTTGGGGGCGCTGGCGCTGGCCTTTCTGGTCGGCTTCGGCCTGCTGGAGCTGGTCGGTGTGCTGATGCAGCCGGTGATGCGTCCGGTCTGGCGCACGCCCGGCCATTCCGCCATTGATGCCGTGGCCTCCTTTGTCGGCAGTTATTCGGTGGGTCTGCTGATCACCAACCGCGTGTTCCTCGAAGGCAAGTACACCGTGCGCGAGGCGGCGATCATCGCCACCGGATTCTCCACCGTATCGGCCGCCTTCATGGTGATCGTAGCCAAGACGCTGGGCCTGATGGGGGTGTGGAATTTCTACTTCTGGTCCACGCTGCTGATCACCTTTGCCGTTACCGCCATCACGGCCTGGCTGCCACCGATCGCCAGGATGGACAACGCCGGCGGGGTGGATGACACGTTGCCGCCAGGCCAGGGCCGCTGGCAGACCGCACTGTCTGCGGGCTGCGCGCAGGCTCGCCAGGCGCGGCCGCTGCCGCAAGTGCTGGCCGAGAATTTACGCGACGGCGTAGCCATGGCTGGGGCAGTGGTCCCTTCGATCCTGTCGGTGGGGCTGATCGGCCTGGTGCTGGCCCGCTTCACGCCGGTGTTCGACGTCCTGGGCCTGCTTTTGGTACCGTTCGCCTGGCTGGGCGGCTTGGCCGAGCCGATGGCGGCCAGCAAGGCCCTGGCTGCCGGGTTGGCCGAAATGTTTCTGCCAGCCATTCTGCTCAAGGGCGCCGACCCGCTGGTCCGCTATGTAGCGGCGGTGGTGTCGGTCGGCAGCGTGCTGTTCTTCTCCGCTTCGATTCCCTGCGTGCTGGCTACCCGTATCCCGCTGTCCGTGCGGCAGTTGGTGGTGATCTGGTTCCAGCGCACCGTACTGTGCCTGCTCTTGGCAGCTGCCTTGGGGCAGCTGGCGCTCAAGCAGGGCTGGCTCGCCTGACGGGCCCCGCATCACTCAAGAAAGACATGTTCATGCAACTGACCCTGATTCCCGGCCGGCTGACGCTGGCCGACCTGCGCCGCATCGCGCGCGAGCCTTCGCTGACACTGGCGCTGGACGCTTCGGCGCATGCCGCCATCGATGCTTCGGCCGCCACCGTGGCCCAGGTGTTGGCCGAAGGCCGCACTGTCTATGGCATCAACACCGGGTTCGGCCTGCTGGCCAATACCAAGATCGCCAATGAGGAACTCGAGCTGCTGCAGCGCTCCATCGTGCTCTCCCATGCTGCGGGCATCGGCGAACCGATGGCCGTCTCTACGGTACGCCTGACGCTGGCGCTCAAGATCAACTCGCTCGCGCGCGGGTTTTCCGGCATTCGCCGCGACGTGATCGAGGCGATGATTACGCTCTTCAACAAGGGCATCTATCCGGTCATCCCACAGAAGGGGTCGGTAGGCGCCTCGGGCGACCTGGCACCCTTGGCCCACATGAGCGCGGTGCTGATCGGCGAGGGTGAGGCTCTGATCGACGGCGTGCGCGTGCCGGGCGACGTGGCCATGCGCAGTGCCGGGCTGGCCCCGCTGACGCTGGCCCCCAAGGAAGGGTTGGCGCTGCTCAACGGTACCCAGGCATCCACCGCCTTTGCCCTGGAGGGACTGTTTGCCGCGGAGGACCTGTATATCGCCGCCTCGGTCGCGGGGGCCCTGTCGGTGGAAGCGGCACAAGGCAGCCGCCGGCCCTTTGACGAGCGCATCCACGCGGTGCGTGGGCATCTGGGCCAGATGGACGCCGCCCGGCTGTACCGCGCCCTGCTCGACGAGAAGAGCGAGATTGCCGAATCCCATGCCGACTGCGGCAAGGTGCAGGACCCCTACAGCCTGCGCTGCCAGCCGCAGGTGATGGGCGCCTGCCTGACACAGATCCGTCAGGCCGCCGAGGTACTGCTGGTGGAGGCCAATGCCGTGTCCGACAACCCACTGGTGTTTGCCGACGACAACGACATCCTCTCTGGCGGCAACTTCCACGCCGAGCCGGTGGCCTTCGCCGCCGACAACCTGGCACTGGCCATTGCCGAGATCGGTGCGCTGTCCGAGCGACGCATGGCGCTGCTGATCGACAGCAACCTTTCCAAGCTGCCGCCCTTTCTGGTCAACAACGGTGGGGTGAACTCCGGTTTCATGATCGCGCAGGTGACGTCGGCGGCGTTGGCCTCGGAAAACAAGTCGCTGGCCCACCCGGCCTCGGTCGACAGCCTGCCCACTTCGGCCAACCAGGAAGATCATGTCTCGATGGCCACCTACGCCGGCCGCCGGCTGCGCACCATGGCCGACAATACCGCCGGTATCCTGGCGGTGGAGCTTCTGGCCGCCTGCCAGGGGGTGGACTTCCGCACGCCGCATCGGGCCGCTGAGCCCTTGGAGGAAGCCAAGGCCCTGTTGCGCGCCGAGGTGCCCTTCTACGACAGGGACCGCTACTTCGCGCCCGACATCGAGAAGGCGGCCGCGCTCATCCAACGCGCGACGTACAACCGCTTCTGCCTGCCGGGGCTGCTGCCCTCGCTGTAAGGCGCCGCGCCGCCTAGGCCGTGTTGGGATCTCGAAAGTGGAAGGGCAGGCGCCAAGGCTTGCCCTTCTTTATCTGCGCCCCCACACCAGGCTGCCGGAAGCCGCCTGCCCGGGCGGTGGGCGGTGTGCCCTGCCGTTTGTCGGCTTCACTATAAGAACATTCAAAAACAATTAAATTTTGATGTGTGTCAAGCGCCGGCGGGGAAAGGTTTCTGCTTTACCGGCAGAGGGGGCTAGCATGATGTGTCACCAATGCTCACATTCTGGAGTGCATCATGTCTCGCTCGCTGCAACTGTCGCTCTTGTCACTGGCCCTCGTGTCCGCCTTCGGCGCGGTCGATGCCTGCTCTTCGCTGATCGTCGGCAAGGGTGCCTCGGCCGACGGGTCGATCATCATCGCCCGCAACGAGGACTACTACATCAACAACTGGAACAAGCGGATGGTGGTGCACCCCCGCCGCGAGGCCGACAAAGGAGAAATGCTCGCGTTCAAGAACGGCCTGAAGGTACCGGCTCCGGCCACACTCTACCGCTATACCGGGCTGATGGACTGGAACGGCGACACCGCCGGCGGTGACGGCCTGTACGAGGAACGCGGCGTCAACGAGTTCAACGTGGCCATTTCTGCCACCAACAGTGCGGAAGTCAACGAGCGTGCCAAAAAGGCCGACCCGCTGGTGGATGAGGGCGTGATCGAGGCCGCCATTCCGTCGCTGATCCTGCCGCAGGCCAAGACCGCCCGTGAGGCGGCCGAACTGTTGGGCCGCTACGTGACCGAGCACGGCGCCGGCGAAGGCAACGGCATCCTGCTGGCCGACCCGAATGAAGCCTGGTACCTGGAAATCGGCTCTGGCCACCACTGGCTGGCCTACCGTGTGCCGCAGGACGGTTACCTGATGATTGCCAACGGCCTGCGCCTGCAGGGCATCGACCTGACCGATTCGGCCAACGTGATCGCCAGCCCGGGTCTGGCTGAGTTCGTTACCACCCACAAGCTGCTGGACAAGGTGGACGTGCACCGCTTCAACTTTGCCAAGGCCTTCGGCGTAACGGGCGACCGGTACAACATCGACCGCGAGTGGATGGGGCAACACCTGCTCAACCCGGGTACGGTACAGAAGGTCCGTCAGGACCAGTATCCGCTGGTGATGAAGCCGGAGAAGAAAATCACCGTGGCTGACGTGGCCCGTGTGCTGCGTGCCGACTTCAAGGGCACCGAACTGGCCAAGCTGAAGGACGCCGAGCGTCCCATGGGCGTGGACCGCACGATCGAGACGCACGTGATCCAGTTGCGCAGCGACATGCCCAAGGAGCTGGCCGCGCTGACTTGGCAATCCTTCGGCAGCCCCGCCGGGGCCGTGCTGGTACCGCTCTATGAAGGGGCGATGAAGGATGTACCCACCGTGCTGCGCACCGGCACCGCGAGCTTCGACACCCAGTCGGCCTACTGGGCCTTCCGGGCCAACGCCACACTGGCCCAGACCAATCCGGCAAAATACGGCCCCGTTCTGCAGGGCTGGCAGCAGAAGGTCGAGGGCGGCTTCCTTGCGCAGCAGCAGGCGGTCTCCACCATGCTCAAGGGGCTGTATGCACAGAGTCCCGAGGCCGCCGTCAGCTTCGCCAACCAGTGGAGCAACGGCAACATGCTGTGGGCCGTCCAGTCCGCCCGCGATGTACAGGCTTCGCTGATGACCGACCTGACCAAGTCCACCGAGAAGAAATACAAGCCGGCCGAGCTGGAAAAGATCAAGAACCTGTAAGCCCGCTCCGCCTTGCCACGCAGCGCCGGCTTTGCCGGCGCTTTTTTATTGCCCGAAGGGTTGGCCGAAGCGACCCTAGGCGGCCGCTGCGTGCGCCACGGCCTGTAACAGGGCCGACAGCTCCTGCCAGCCTGCTTCCCAGGTCCTGTGTCCGCTGTCGACGTTGATGTGCCCGGCTTGCGGCAGCCAGACCAGCGATGCACCCCAGTACCCTGCCATACGCGCTGCGCGGTGTGGCTTGCAGTAGGGGTCGCTGGTGCTGGCCACCACCCGGGCGGGAAAGGGCAGCGGCTGGCGTGGCACCGGGGCAAAGCCCATCAACGCTTGGGGCACGAAAGGCCGCTCCACGTCGGCGGGCGCCACGAGCAGGGCGCCGGCGATGCGGTTGTGGAAACGCCGGGCATGGTGGGCCACGGTGATGCAGCCCAGACTGTGCGCGATCACGATTGCCGGCCGGCGGGCCGCGTCCAGCGCTTCGTCCAGCCCGTCGAGCCAGGCCTCCAGCACCGGTTCGGTCCAGTTGTCGTTTTGCACTCGCAGAGCGCCCAGGGCCTGCTGCCAGTGGGTTTGCCAGTGGTCTGGGCCGGAATCCTTCCAGCCGGGCTGGATAATGTAGTCGTATGCTTGGTTGAACGGCGGCATGGCACTCTCCCTAGGATATGCTGCCACTATAGAGGGGCTGACTTATAATTCAAAAGAATGAAGGTAGAAAACAAAATTCTCTTAAAGAATATGCTTTATGAAGGATTTGAATTAAAAAATCGCAATTAATCATTTCCGGAAATAAAGGCCCCGTGGTTTGATGCAGACATCGCTTACTGCCTACCGGAGATGTCCATGACCCGTACCTTCAAGCTGGCCGCACTGTCGCTGGCCTTCATTGCCGGCCTGACCGGCCCTGTCCAGGCGGCCGAACTACTCAACGTCTCCTACGATCCCACGCGCGAACTGTATCAGGACATCAACAAGGCGTTCGCGGACGCGTGGCAGAAGAAGACGGGCGAAGCAGTCAGCATCCGGCAGTCGCACGGCGGTTCGGGTAAGCAGTCGCTGTCCATCCAGCACGGCCTGGAAGCAGACGTAGCCACGCTGGCGCTCGCTTACGACATCGACGTGCTGGCCGACCAGGGCCTGCTGCCCAAGACCTGGCAGCAGCGCCTGCCGAACAACAGCGCCCCCTACACCTCCACCATCGTGTTCCTGGTGAAGAAGGGCAACCCGAAGCAGATCCACGACTGGAACGACCTTATCCGTCCGGGCGTACAGGTGATTACCCCCAATCCCAAAACTTCCGGCGGCGCACGCTGGAACTATCTGGCGGCCTGGGGCTATGCCCTCAAGCAGCCGGGCGGTAGCGAGGCCAAGGCGCGCGCATTCGTCTCCGAGCTCTACAAACATGTGCCGGTACTGGATACCGGAGCACGCGGCGCAACGCTGACCTTCGCACAGCGCGGCCTGGGCGATGTGCTGCTGGCGTGGGAAAACGAAGCGGTGCTGGCGGTGAAGGAGCTGGGGCCGGACAAGTTCGACATCGTGACGCCCTCGGTCTCCATCCTCGCTGAACCGCCGGTGACGGTGGTGGACAAGGTGGTGGACAAGAAGGGCTCGCGCAAGGTGGCCGAAGCCTACCTCAACTTCCTCTACACCCCGCAGGCCCAGGAGATCGCTGCGCAGAACTACTACCGTCCGCGCAACCCACAGGTGGCGGCCAAGTACGCGGCGCAGTTCCCGAAAGTGAAGCTCTTCACGCTGAAGGAAGTGTTTGGTGACTGGCGCAACGCGCAGAAGCGGCATTTTGCCGACGGCGGTGTGTTCGACCAGATCACCACCGGCAAATAAGCCCCGGTCGGCTCACAGCAGGCAGCCGCCGGCCACGGTTTCTGCCAGTGCCAGGGCTGCAGTGAGCCCGGGCGATTCGATGCCGTACAAGTTGACCAGGCCGGGCACGCGGTGCTGGCGTACGTCGTGCACCACAAAGTCGGCCTCCTTCTGGCCCAGCCCGCCCAGCTTGGGCCGGATGCCGCTGTAGGCCGGGGCGAGTGCACCCTCCGGCAGCCCCGGCCACCAGCGGCGCACGCTGTGGTAAAAGTGCTTGGCGCGACCCGCATCGACACTGTAGTCGATGCCTTCCACCCACTCCACGTCCGGTCCGAAGCGGGCCTGTCCGGACACATCCAGCGTCAGGTGCGTACCCAGGCCACCGGGTTCGGGCACCGGATAGATGAGGTGCGAGAAGGGGCAAGGGATGCCGAGGGAAAAGTAGTTGCCCCGGGCGTAGCGCACCGCCGGAATGGATTCGGGCGCCACCCCTCCCAGGCTGGCTGCCACCGCATGGGCCCGAAGGCCGGCGGCGTTGACTACCGTCCGCGCCAACACTTCGTAGCCCCCATTGACCTGCAGCACGATGCCCTCCGAGGTGGCGGCGCCACCGCTGACGGCCGAGTCCACCGCGAGGCGTGCGCCCTGGGCTTCGGCATCGGCCAACAGGGCCAGCATCAGGGCATGGCTGTCCACGATACCGGTGCAGGGCGACCATAAGGCGGCTACCGCTTCGAGCGCCGGTTCACGCTCGGCCAGCGCGGCCTTGTCCAGCCACGCCAACTCCTCCACCCCGTTGATCCGGCCCTGTTCGGCCAGCGCCCTCAGGCGGTCCTTGTCCTCGCTGCGCACCGCCAGGAGCAGTTTGCCGATGCGGCGGTGCGGGATGCCGCGCCTCTCGCAGTAACGGTAAAGCCGCTGGCGACCGGCCACGCACAGCCGAGCCTTTAGGCTGCCGGAGGGATAGTAAATGCCGGCGTGGATCACCTCGCTACTGCGGCTGGACGTATGTCGGCCAAAGCCGGTCTCCGCTTCCAAGACCACTACCTCGCGCCCCGCCAGCGCCAGCACCCGGGCGACGGCCAAGCCCACGACCCCGGCACCGATCACCACACAGTCGATTCTTTCCATCGTCCCTTCCGTTTCCGGCTGCTTCACTGCCCCTGCAGTTGCGCCCGGGCCAGAGCCCCCAGCGTGGCCACATCTTCGGCCAAGGTAGACGACCAAGGTTGGCCGAAGTTCAGCCGCAGGCAGTGCCCGAAGCGTGGCTCGGCAGAAAACAGCAGTCCGGGCGCGAAGCTGATGGAGTGGGGCAGCGCTGCCTGCAGCAGCCGATGACTGTCCAGCCCGTCCGGGCCTTCCACCCACAAGAGCAGCCCCCCCAGCGGCCGGCGTAGTCGTGTCCCGCGCGGAAACGCGGCCAGCACCGCATCGGCCAGTTGGTCGCACTGACGTGCCAGCTGCTGGCGGATGCGTTGGCTGATGCGGGTGTAGTCGCCACTGCCCAGCACGTCCGACAGCACACCCAGCAGCAGTGCCGGGCTGACCAGGCTGCTGCTTTCCCGCAGCCGGGCCAGCTCGGCGTGGTGACGCCCGCCGGAAAGCCAGCCAAGCCGGAAAGCCGGTGCGAAGCTCTTGGTGAACGAAGAACAGTAGATCACGTCGCCGTCCCGGTCCCAGGCCTTCAGCGGCGGCGGGTGGCTGCCGCTGAAGTGCAGCTCGCCGAACACATCATCCTCGATGATGGGCAGCCCGTGGCGGCGCGCCAGTTGCAGCAGTCGCTTCTTGTTGTCCTCGGGCATCAGGGCGCCGGTAGGGTTCTGGAAGTTGGTGACGGTGACCAGGCACTTCACCGGGGCGCCGTGACGCAGGGCAAACTCCAGTGCCTCCAGCGACAGGCCGGCGTCGGGGGTGCAGGGAACCTCCAGCGCCTTGAGCCCCAGCATTTGCAGGGTCTGCAATAGACCGAAGTAGACCGGCGTCTCCACCGCGACCGTGTCGCCTGGCCGGGTGAGCAGACGCAGCGACAGGCTGATGGCCTCGGTGATACCGCCCGTGAAAAGGATGCGGTCGTGCGGAATATCCAGCTGCCACCCGGCTGCCAGCTGACTGATCTGTCGATGCAGCAGGGCCTGCCGCGCCATGGGCAGGTGGGCACCGATCAGTTCCGGCTGTCGTGTCAGCACCTGCTGCATGCGGCGCGCCAGTTCCTGCGCCGGATACAGACTGTCGTGGGCCTCCGCCATATGCAGCTGCTGCCGGATCGGTGCGGCCGACAGGCGGATCAGGTTGCTCATGCGGCTTTCCACATCCACCAGCGTGGCCACCGAAGGCATGGGGCGCTCGGCCTGCCCGCTTGCCACGGCACCGGGCAGGGCGGCGAAAAAGCCGGCACGCGGGCGCGCCACCACGCGTTGCCGTTCTTCTAGGTAACGATAGGCGGCCAGTGCGGTGAGGGTATTCACACCGTGTTCGGCAGCCAGCTGCCGCACCGACGGCAACCGGCTGCCGGGCGCAAGTTCGCCGCTGTCCAGCCGCGACTCCAGCTGGCCGGCGATGGCAAGGTAGCGGGGCAGGTCCTCCATCCTGTTATATATAACAGATCGCTTCGGCCAAGGGCTGTTTTCCGCCGTGTGGCACGCCACCGTGCCGGCTGAAGGCTAGGCTGGAGCCCTATGTCTTCACTGGAGTCCGCTCATGCCCGATTTTTCCCAGCGCCAAGCGGCAGCCCGCCTGCCGGCGCCCCCGGCGTTCCGCTGGTCGCACTTCTCGCCCTCGGCTGGACTGGCCGCCGTTCTGGCGCTGCTGGTGGGATATTCCGGCCCCTTTCTCATCATCGTCCACGCGGCGCAGTCGGCCGGCCTCAGTGCTGTCCAGCTCGGTTCGTGGATCTGGGCAGTGTCGGTGGCTTCCGGCGTTGCCGGCTTCTGGCTGAGCTGGCGCTGGAAAATGCCGATTATCACTGCCTGGAGCACGCCGGGCGCGGCACTCTTGCTTACCGCCCTGCCGGGCGTGCCCTATGGAGAGGCGGTGGGGGCGTATCTGGCCGCCGGCCTCATCGTGACGCTGGTGGGCGTCAGCGGCGCGTTTGACCGACTGATGCAACGCTTTCCAGCGCCGCTGGCTGCTGCCTTGCTGGGCGGCATCCTGTTTCACTTCGTGGCCGATGTGGCTGCCGCAGCCCATCAGCAGGCCCTGCTGGTGGGGCCGATGACGGCGCTGTTCTTTGTCGGCCGGCGCTGGTTTCCACGCTTTGCCCTGCTGGCCGCCATTGCCTTGGGGTTGGTCATTGCCGGCCTTGGCGGGCAGTTTGCCGCCCCTGGCGTCTGGCAGGGCAGTAGCGGGCCCAGCTGGACCACGCCCGCCTGGTCGTGGGCGGTTTTCGTCAATCTGGGCCTGCCGCTGGCGGTGCTGGCGCTCACCAGTCAGTTTCTGCCTGGCATGGCAGTGCTCAAGGCCTCCGGCTACGACGTGCCGGCCCGTTCGCCCGTCACCACGCTGGGTGTGGCCTCGATCCTCAGCGCGCCGTTCGGCGGTCACGGGGTGACGCTGGCGGCCATCATCGCCGCCATCTGCACCGGACCGGAGGCGCATCCCGACCCATCGCGTCGCTATGTGGCCGGACTGGTGTGCGGCGTGCTCTACATCCTGCTGGGCGTGGCCGGCGGTGCGCTGGCCGGTATGGTGCTGCAACTGCCCAAGGCGCTGGTGGTGACTGCTGCCGGTTTGGCCCTGTTCAACACCCTGGCCGGCGCATTGGCTGCCGCACTGCGCGATGAAAGCCACCGCGAAGCGGCCTTGCTCACCTTCGTGGTGGCCGCGTCCGGTGTCAGCATCGCCGGGCTGGGGGCGCCCTTGTGGGCGGTCCTGGCTGGCGGCGTCACCGGCTGGCTGCTGGAGAGGCGTCGCAGCTGAGGCTGCCCGTGCCGTCTATGAGCCGCCCTGTCCCGCCCGGCTGGGTACCGATGCATGCTCCGGCCGGTGTGCGGGGTGGCGAGGGGGACGGCCGGCGTGTAAAGTGGGACCGTCAATTCCGTATTTCCGGCGTGCGCAGCGCAAGCGGCAGCACGCCGCTTCGCTTCAAGGACAAGCCCATGTTCCGCTCCGAATGTTACGTTGCCCGCCGCCAGCGCCTGCTCTCCACCGCCCCCAAGGGCCTGCTGCTCTTTCTGGGGCAGACGGACGCGCCGATGAACTACCCGCACAACCCTTATCCCTTCGTGCAGGATGCCAGCTTCCGCTATTTTTTCGGCCTGAACGAACCGGGACTGGCGGGCCTGATCGATACCGAGGCTGGCGAGGCCGTGCTGTTCGGCACCGATCCCTCGGTGGATGACATCGTCTGGACTGGCCCCCAGCCCACGCTGGCCGAGCGTGGCGAGCGGGTAGGCATCCGCTCCACCGCCGACTATGCCACGCTGGCCGACAGGTTGGCCGAAGCCGGGCGCAGCGGCCGTGCGGTGCACTACCTGGCGCCGTATCGCGGCGAGACGGTGCTGGAACTGGCACGGCTGCTCGGCTGCTCGCCCGAGGCGGTGCGCCAGGGTAGCTCGGCCGCGCTCACGCGCGCGGTGGTGGCGCTACGCGAGATCAAGGGCGAGGAAGAGATCGCCGAGATGGAGGACGCGCTGGCGGTCACCCGGGAGATGCATATCGCCGCGATGAAGTCGGCGCATGCCGGCGTGGTGGAGTACGAAGTGGTAGGGATCATGGAAGGCATCATGCGTCGCCGCGACCTGCAGCTGGCCTATCCGTCCATCTTCTCGCGCCGGGGCGAGGTGCTGCACAACCACGGCCATGACCAGGTGATGCAGCTGGGCGACCTGGTGGTTAACGATACCGGCGTGACCAGTGCCGGCGGCTACGCCAGTGACATCACACGCACCATCCCCGTCGGCGGGCGCTTCAGCGTGGAGCAGCGTGCGCTGTACGACACCGTGCTGGCGATGCAGCTGGCAGCGATCGAGGCCATCCGTCCAGGGGTGCGCTATCTGGACGTGCACAAGCTGGCGGCACGGGTGATGGTGGAGGCGATGAAGCCCATGGGCTTCTTTCACGGGGACACCGACGCCATCGTCGAGTCCGGCGCCTACGCAATCGCCTTCCCGCACGGGCTTGGCCACCAGATCGGCATGGATGTGCACGACATGGAGGGCCTGGGGGAGGATCTGGTCGGCTACGACGACAGCGTGACGCGCAGTCCGCTGTTCGGTCTGGGTTACCTGCGCCTGGGTAAGGCCCTGAAGGCCGGCATGGTGCTGACCGTCGAGCCCGGCATTTACTTCATTCCCACGCTCATCGAGGCCTGGCAGGGCGAAGGGCGGTTCGTCGACTACATCGACTACGAGACCTTCCAGCAGTATCGGGACTTCGGGGGTATCCGCATCGAGGACAACGTGCTGGTGACCGAAGATGGCCATCGCGTTCTGGGCGAGCCGATTCCCAAGACCGCCGAGGATATCGAGGCGCTGATGCAGGCCTGAGATCGAACCCCCTACTCCATGCAAACAGCCGGGCTTGCCCGGCTGTTTGCATGGAGCCCGGCAGGGCGTTGCATCCTGCGTACACCACCCCCGACCTGTGCCGCGCGCGCTTGCAGCCGGCGGGCCGAAGCATGCACGATGAATGTACCGCCTGCCGCCGGAGCCGTACATGCCGTTGTCCGCTGCCCCGATCGTCCTGAGTCCGGACCGTGCGTCCGACGCCGCCACCGCAGCCACGTCGCTGCATACCGTTGCCACCACGGTCAGCCTACTGGGCCGGCACGGCATTGCCCCCGAGGCCCTGCTGGCTGGCAGTGGCATCACCCCGGCCTGCCTGACCGAACCCGCCCGGCTGGTCACCCACGCGCAAGAGTTGGTGGTGTTTGCCAACGCGCGGCGGCTGCTGGGTGATGACACCTTCGGCCTGCGCCTCGGGCAAAGTCTGCACATTTCCAGCTACGGTCTTCTGGGGTACACGCTCTTGGTGTCGCCCACCCTGCGTCAGGCCTTGGCTTCGGCCATCCGCTTTCCGCTGCTTTTGGGCAGCTACTTCCGACTGCGGGTGGAAGAAAAGGGCGACACCGCGCGTCTCGTGGCCGACGGCTACCATTACCGCGCCGACCTGCACGCCCTCAACGCCGAGATGTGCCTGTCGTCGATGTGGACCATCGCACGCGACTGTACCGGCCTGCCGCTGGTACCCAGCGCTGTGACGCTGGCTTTTCGCGCGCCGGCGCATCATGCCCTGTATGCGGACATTTTCGGCCAGGCAGGTACCTTCGAGGCCAGCGAGAATGCCTTGATCTTTCCGGCCGAGTGGCTTGACCGGCCCCAGCCCCTCGCCGACCCGGTGAGCTACCACATGGCCTTGGAGCACTGCGAGCGCCTGGAGGGCGAATGGGCCGCCAGCCAAGGGTCCGGCTTTGTTGCGCGTGCCTTGCGCCTGGTACGCACCGACCCGGCACGCTATGCCCAGGCGCCCCAACTGGCGGCTGCCCTGCATGTCTCCGAACGCACGCTCAGACGCCGCTTCGCCGCGCTTGGCACCTCCTTCCAGGCCGTCATCGATCAGGTGCGTTGCGAGGAGGCCCAGCACTTTCTGCGCCACACCGCCCTGCCGGTCAGTGCCATCGCCGAGCGCCTGGGTTTTGCCGAGCCCGCGAGCTTCCGGCATGCCTTCCAGCGCTGGACCGGTCGCCGGCCCAGCGACATTCGCCGCTGACGCCGTCCCCACCCTAAGGCCGTTATGGCCGGATTGATCCCTTAGTTGGCCGCTATTTATCTTCCAGCCCGGCCCGGGCTTGGCAGAATGAAGAAAAGAAAAAAGCAAGACAGACCCACCACAACAGAAAACTGTCTGCAAAAGGAGAAGACGATGACCCAGGTCACCGTAGCGGCCATCCAGATGGCCGTGCATGCGCACGACCGCCGGGCAAACTGGGCACATGCCGAGGCGCTGATCCGCCAGGCTGCGTCCGAAGGCGCACAAGTCGTGCTGCTGCCCGAACTGTTCGAGTGGCGATATTTCTGCACCGAGCAGGATGCCGCCTTTCACGCCTTGGCCGAACCCGTGGCCGCTCATCCTGCCGTTGCCCACTTTGCCCCGCTGGCGCGTGAGTTGGGCGTGGTATTGCCGCTGAGCGTGTTCGAGGCCGCCGGACCGGTGCGTTTCAACACCGTGGTGATGCTGGACGCCGACGGCAGCGTGCTCGGCCACTACCGCAAGAGCCACATTCCGGATGGCCCCGGGTATTCCGAGAAGTTCTACTTTGCCCCGGGCGACACCGGTTTCCGTGTCTGGCCCACCCGCCATGGTCGCATTGGCGTGGGCATCTGTTGGGACCAGTGGTTTCCGGAGTGCGCCCGCAGCATGGCGCTTCTCGGGGCCGAGTTGCTCCTCTACCCCACCGCCATCGGCTCGGAGCCACAGGACCCGACGCTCGACTCCAGTGCCCACTGGCGCCGCACCATGCAGGGCCACGCAGCGGCCAACCTGATGCCGGTGATCGCCGCCAACCGCTGGGGCCGCGAGGCCGGGCGCGATTTTGCGCAGACCTACTACGGCTGCTCCTTCCTCACCGACGGGCTGGGCGAGGTGATCGCCACTGCCGGACGCAGCGGCGATGCGATCCTGACCGCGCACTACGACCTGACACGCCTGGCTGCCGCGCGTGCAGCCTGGGGCGTATTTCGCGACCGGCGGCCGGCGCTGTATGCCCCGCTCCTGACGCTGGACGGCAGCACGCGGCAGCCCTGAGCCCGCACAGCCCGTCCTGTCCGACCCCCACTTCCCGAGGAGTGCCGCCATGAACGGCCATGCGTATTCGATCGAGATCGACCAGGTAAGCAAGCGTTTCGGCCACGGCAGCGAGGCCACGCTCGCGCTCGACACCGTGTCGCTGAACATCCGTACCAACGAATTCTTCACCCTGCTGGGCCCTTCCGGCTGCGGTAAGACCACACTGCTGCGCATGATCGCCGGCTTCGAGGAGCCCACCTCCGGCGATATCCGCCTTGATGGCGTCTCGCTGACTGGCAGGCTGCCCTTCCAGCGGCCGGTCAACACCGTGTTCCAGAGCTACGCGCTGTTTCCCCACCTGACGGTGGAGGAAAACGTGGCCTTCGGCCTGGAAATGTTGGGCCGTGACCGTGCCGCCGTCCGCGAAGCGGTGACACGGATGCTGGCGCTGGTGAAGCTGTCCGACTATGCCCGCCGCCGTCCGCACCAGCTCTCTGGTGGCCAGCAGCAGCGTGTGGCGCTGGCGCGCGCCTTGGCGCCCCATCCCAAAGTGCTGCTCCTGGATGAGTCGCTGTCGGCGCTGGACCTCAAACTGCGCAAGGACATGCAGGTGGAGCTCAAGCGCCTGCAGCGTGAAACGGGCATCACCTTCGTGTTCGTCACCCACGACCAGGAAGAGGCGCTGACGATGTCCGACCGCATTGCGGTGATGGGAGGGGGGAAGCTGCAGCAGGTGGGCTCGCCGGAAGAGATCTACGACCGACCGGTAAACCGTTTCGTGGCCGACTTCATCGGCGAAACTTCCTTCCTCACCGCTGAGGCGCGGGGCAGCGCACTGGAGTTCGGGGCGGCCGGACGGTTGGCCGAAGGCGCGCTCGGGACGACAGCACAGGGACCGGTGGCACTGGCGGCGCGGCCAGAGCGGCTGCGCCTGTCGGAGGACGGCGGGCTGACCGGCGTCGTGTCTGAGGTGGTGTACCGGGGTGCGGACACGCTTTATCTGGTGACGCTGGCGGATGGCCAGAACTGCCGGGTGCGCCACACCAACCGCCTGGGTGCCCGGGAACGGGCGGTTACGGGCGACCGGGTGCGCATCGCGGCCGAGCCCGGTGCCTTCCAGCTGCTGACCGGGGAGGCCGGCCATGCGTGATCCGCGTACCGTATTGCGCCGCGCGCTGCTTTTGGCCCCCACCGGCCTGACCTTGTTCGTGTTCATGGTTATTCCGATGGGCCTGATGGGCTGGATGTCGGTGCTGGAGCCGGATACCTATGGCGGCGTGCGCTGGCACGCCCTGTCGCTCGATGCTTACGTGCAGTTCTGGTACGAGCGCGATCTGGACGACAGCCTGATCCTTAACACCGCCTATATGGAGATCTTCCTGCGTTCCTTCCTCCTGGCCGGCTTCGCTACGCTGGCCACGCTGGTGTTGGGCTTTCCCACCGCGCTCTACATCGCGCTGCAGGACGAGCGCACACGGCAGCGGCTGATCCTGCTGATCTCGATCCCTTTCTGGACCAACCTGCTGGTGCGCACCTATGCCTGGATGCTGCTCTTGCGCAACGGCGGCCTGATCGACAGCGGCCTGGGGGCCTTGGGGCTGGGCAGCGGCGCGCTCGACGTGCTCTACACCCCCACGGCCGTGGCCATCGGCTTCGTGTATTCCTTCCTGCCCTTCATGGTGCTGCCGATCTACACCAGTCTGGAAAAGATGGACTGGCGTCTGGTGGAGGCAGCGTTCGACCTCGGCGCCAACCGCTGGACGGCGCTGCGCCGGGTGGTGTTGCCGATGGCCTTGCCCGGCATTGCCGCAGGCTGCCTGCTTGTATTCATTCCTGCGCTCGGCTCGTACTACATCCCCGAGCTCCTTGGGGGCGGCAAGAGCCTGATGATCGGCAACCTGATCCAGAACCAGTTCGGCACCGCACGCAACTGGCCCTTCGGCGCCGCACTGTCCTTCACACTGCTGGCACTGGTGCTGCTGGCCATGATCGTTTACACCCGCCGGTTCCGGCAGGCTCCGGGAGAATGAGCATGCCCTCTATCGAAAACCGACTATGGCGCTTTCACGGCGTTGCGCCCACCGCCTGGCTGGCCTTCGTCTACCTTTACCTGCCGATCGTCATCCTGGTGGTGCTGTCTTTCAACGCCAACAAGGTCGCGACGCTGTGGACCGGTTTCTCGTTCGACTGGTACCTGCGGGTGCTGGAGAACGACAACATCCTGCGGGCCACGCGCAACTCGCTTGTCGTGGCGACCGGCGCGACCGTGGTGTCCACCTTCTTCGCTACGCTGGCGGCGCTGGCCATGGCTTCGGGTCCGTTCCGCGGCAAGGGGGTGATGAATGCGATGCTGGGCCTGCCGCTCTTGGTGCCCGAGATCGTCACCGCCGTGGCCTCGCTGCTGTTCTTCCTGGCGCTGGGGCTGGAACTGGGGCTGACTACGGTGCTGATCGCGCACATCGTGTTCTGCCTGCCATTTGCCTATCTGCCCATCCGTGCCCGGCTCGAAGGGCTTGACCCAAGGTTGGCCGAAGCCGCCGCCGATCTCTACGCCAGCCGCTGGCAGGCCTTTCGCCGCGTAACGCTGCCGCTGATCCTGCCTGGCGTTGTCTCGGGCGCAATGCTGGCGTTCATCGTCTCGCTGGACGACTTCGTCATCACTTTCTTCGTGGCCGGCGCCGGGGCCACCACGCTGCCAGTCTATATCTTCGGCCTGATCCGGATGGGCATCACCCCGGAGGTCAACGCCATTTCGGCGCTGCTGCTGATGGTGTCCATCGCTTTTGTCGTCCTGTCCTACCGGGTGGGCCGCCGCCCGTCGTAAACCGCTACAAAGGAGAGAACCATGAAAACCGCAGCCCTGCTGCCCCGCCTTGTGCTCTCGGCGGCGCTTCTGGCCCCGTTCTGCGCGCACGCCGCCGGCGAGGTCAATCTCTACAACTGGTCGGATTACATCCCGCAGCCGCTGCTCAAGCGGTTTGAGAAGGAAACCGGCATCAAGGTGAATCTGGACGTCTACGAATCCAACGAGTCGCTCTTGGCCAAGCTCAAGGCCGGCGCCACCGGCTATGACGTGGTGGTGCCCTCCGACTATATGGTCAAGATCATGATTGACGAGAAGCTGCTCGAGCGCATCGATGCCGGCAAGCTGTCCAACTTCAGCCGGGTGATGGCGCCTCTGGACAAGCCCGCCTTCGACCCGCGTCGCGAGTATTCCGCACCCTACATGTGGGGCGTGACCGGCTTTACCTATGATTCCAGTCGCGTGCCTGGCGGCAAGCTGGACGAGAGCTGGAAGAGCTTCTTCGAGCCGCCTGCCGCGCTCAAGGGCAAGGTGGTGGCCCTCAACGACGCCAACGAGCTCTACAACGCTGCCTCCATCTACCTGAAGGTGGACCCGTGCTCGGAGGACCCGAAAGTGGCGCGGCAGGTGCAGGACCTGTTGCTGCGGCAGAAGCCGATGCTGGCCATGTACAACTCCGACGGCACCATCGAGCGCATGCAGGCGCGCGAGGTCATCATGCACCAGCAATGGAACGGTGCGGCCTACCGTACCCGGGAGAAGCTCAAGTCGGCGGTGTTCGTGTATCCGCGGGAGGGCATTCCGTTCTGGAACGACAACTTCGTGGTGCCGCGCGGTGCCAAGAACCGCGACAACGCGCTCAAGTTCATCAACTGGATGATGGAGCCGCGCAACATCGCCGAGGCCTCCAACTTCACCGGCTACAACAACGCCATCAAAGGCTCGGACCAGTTCTTCAAGGCCGACTTGCGCGCCGACCCGGCGATCAACCCACCGGCCGAGTTGCGCAAGCGTTTCGTCCCCAACAAGGTGTGTTCGCAAAAGGCTACGCAACTGCGTGACCGCGTCTGGACCAACCTGAAGAAGTAAAGCCTTCCCCCCTCCCCTTTGGAGCGGCCGTGACTACGCGTCACGGCCGGAGGAGCCCTGCATGCTTACGATTTACAGCGATACCCACCGCCTGCACCACGGCAAGGCCGAACTGATCGACGGCACGCTCAAACCCTGCTTCGAAATGCCGCGCCGCGCCGATATGGTGCTGGGCCGGGTGCGCGAGGTGGGCCTGGGCGACATCGTGCCCCCGCGCGATTTCGGACGCCACCCGCTGACGCGCGTGCATACCGAGCGCTATGTGCATTTTCTCGAACACGCCTGGCAGGACTGGACCGCCTCCGGACGCGACTACGATGCCTTGCCGCTGGTGTGGCCGGTGCGCGACCTGCGGCTGGATCGCGTTCCGCGCGACATCGACGGTCGGCTGGGGTTCTTCTCCTTCGACGCGGGCGTGCCGATCACCGCCGGTACTTGGCAGGCGATCACCGATTCGGCCAACGTTGCCCTGACCGGACAGGCTGCTGTCACGGGGGGAGCGCGGGCCGCCTTTGCGCTGTGTCGCCCGCCCGGCCATCATGCCGCGGCCGAATATATGGGCGGCTACTGCTACCTCAACAATGCTGCCATCGCCGCCCAAGCGTTCCTTGATGACGGCGCCGGCCGCGTGTCCATCCTCGATGTGGATTACCACCACGGCAACGGTACCCAGAGCATCTTCTATCACCGGCGTGACGTGCAGTTTCTGTCTCTGCACGGCGACCCGGACGTGGAGTATCCCTATTTCCTGGGGTTCGCCGACGAAACGGGCGCGGGCGAAGGGGAGGGCTACAACCACAACTACCCCCTGCCGCACGGCACAGCCTGGCCCGACTATGCGGCCGCGCTGGATAATGCCTGCGCCCGCATTGCAGCCTACGGGCCCGACGTACTGGTGATCTCCCTGGGGGTGGATACCTTCGAGCATGACCCGATCTCGCAGTTCCGGCTCAGGAATGCCGACTATCTGGAAATCGGCCGCCGCATCGCCCGCCTGGGGCGCCCCACGCTGTTCGTGATGGAGGGGGGCTACGCGGTGGAGGACATCGGCATTAACGCGGTGAATGTGCTGATGGGGTTCGAGGCGGGCTGACACCTCGCATGCAAAGAAAAACCGCCCTGAACGGGCGGTTTTTCCAGACCTTCGCCGGACTCACGGCGACGGCACCGGCGTGACGGTGCGTTCGGCCTTTTCGGTCATCACCACCCGCTCCAACACTGGCCCCTGACCGGGCATGGCGGGCTTGAGCTTCAGGTAGTAACGAACGCCGGCTTCCGGGGTGAAGCCCTGGATGCCGCCCGGCAGCACCTGCCACGGTTGGCCCGGTGCGGTGCGCACGCGCAGGCAGCGGGTGCCATCGTCGCATTTGCCTGGGTGCTCCGATACGTACAAATAGCCGGCACCGACAAGGTTGGCCGAAGCGGGGGGCTTGGCAGAGGGGGCCGCCGTCCGCCGGAACACATAGCGTTTGCCTTCGGCTTCCAGCACCAGCTCCTCGGTGGCCGGGTCCGGTTCGAAGCGCGCACCGGACAGCACCGTCAGGAAGTCCTTCTCGATCTGCATGCGATCGGGCGGACACATCATGCGTGTGCTGCCGATCGGGTGCGGACCGTTGGGGCCGACGCTACCGAAATAGCGGTTGCATCCGGCAAAGCCGCTGATGCGGCCTCCCTCTATCGTGAGGGTGGGAACCCGCCCGGACACCTTGGGCGATACCAGCTCCCACTGGCTGGCAGCCGGAGCCGCCAGCACCGGCAAGGCGATCAGGCAGGCCGGGAAGACAAGTTTCCAGGGTTTCATGGCTACGCTCCTTCTATCAGTCTATGCTGATATAAAGACCGTCGACCCTGCCAAGGGTTCCGCAACCCATTGGGGCAGGCGCTCCTTGCCGCGATCAGAGGATTTCGGCCACGCTCTTGGCGGCGCGCTTGGCATCCAGGAAGATCAGGCCCAGTTTGGCATCCTTGCGTGCAATCACCGTCAGCACCGCGTCCTTGCCAGCGTGGCTCATCAGGATGTAACCGTTGTCGCCCTTCACCATTACCTGTTCCAGCTCGCCACGCGACAGCTCGCGCGCCGTCCGTTCGCCCAGAGATAGCATGGCAGCGGCCATTGCGCCGACCCGGTCTTCGTCCACGTCCTGCGGCAGCAGCGCTGCCATCGTCAGACCGTCGGAAGAGATGATGGCCGATGCCTCGATGTCGGCCGAAGCCCCGTTAAGGTCGCTGAGGATCGATTTGAGCAGTTGTTCACGCATGGGTTTCTCCGGTAAGGGCGGTCAGGCGTAACGCCGGCAGAGCGCTTCGACCATGTCGACGAACGCCTGACCTTGCAGCTTGGGCAGGCCGCCAATCACCAGTACGAACGCCTGGCGGCCAATGTAGAGGGGATAAAAGCCGAGTTCGGCCTGTCCGGCCGGGTCCGTCAGCGCCCACGCGGCGGTCTGCAGACCCAGGTGATTGTTGAGCAGTCGTGCATGTCGGCGCGACATCGCCATCGTGTCGCCCGCCAAGGCTGCGATTTCTTCCGCCGTCTCGTGCATGAAGCCGGAGGTGGCGTAATAGAGTCCGTTGTCGTCGGCCAGCAGTGCCCGACCCTCGCTTGAGAGGGTGGCCAGCAGCTCAGGCAGCCGGCTCTCCAGGTTGCCGGCGGGCACGGGTCGGCCTTCTCGCCGCCCGAGCACGAAGTCCAACCGCTGGAGACGGTAGAGCACCGACAGGGCTTCCTCGATGGAATCCAGCCCCGACCATGCCAGAAGCCGCTCTTCGTTCAATGGCAGGATTGGGCCCTGTTGCAGGATGTGCAGCAGCAGGGTCCGGTCCGCACCGGTCTGCGGGCCAGACACCGCGTAGTAGGTGCCAGCAGGGGTGGCTTCTGCGTACAGGTCGGCATGCAGTCTGAGCGTCTGCGACATCGTCAGCCCTCAAGCCCGGGATCAATGGAATACAACAGCGCGCACACCAGTGACTGAATGTCCTCGCGGCGCCGCGCATCCACCTCGAACACCGGCGGGCGCATGCCCAGGGTTTCCAGGATAGTGGCGTACTGCGCGGGTGTAGGAGTGGGCGCGATATCGGTCTTGGTGATGCCCACCACCAGCGGTGCACGTTCCAGCAGCTTCGAGAAGGCCTCCACGAAGAACTGCAAATCCTTGAGCGGATGGGGGCGGGTATTGTCCAGCAGCAGGATCAGGCCGATGCCGCCTTGGCTCAGGATGTCCCACATGAAGTCGAAGCGCTGCTGGCCAGGGGTGCCGTACAGGTGCACCTTGGTCGTCGGGTCCAGCATCAGCACGCCGTAATCCAGCGCCACCGTGGTGTGGCCCTTGCGGTTGACGGTCATGTCCGAAGCCGTGGCGTCGGTCGTGACCGGCTCGATGTCGCTGATGCTGGCGATCGCCGAGGTTTTGCCCGCACCGACCGGGCCGGTAAAGAGAATCTTGTTGTCGTAAGCACGCATGGTTGGGCGGCCTCAAAGAGAGCGGATCTTGTGCAAAAGCCGCGAAAGCAGGCTTTTCTTTTCTGGAGCCATCGCGGGACGTGCCGGGCTCGGTGCGGCTTCCTCTGGCAGGGGCGCAGCAGGAGCCGGTCCCACCGGCGGGCGCAGCGGCATGGTTTCCCTGTCCTCGGGCCGTACCTGCTCCAGAAGCCCCAGCGCATGTGTGGCAGCCACAAAGTCCAGCAGGGCGCCCACGGGCAGGCCGAGCAGTGTGGCCGTCACCTTAAGGTTGGCGGGCGTGCGTGACCAGAAGGCGGCAATGCGCACCGCATGCGGCAGGGGCGCCAGCCGCGTCAGGTTGGGCCAGTGTCGCAGTCGCAGCGGCGTATCGAGCCGGATGCCGGCCAGAAGGCGGCCACGGCAGGACCAGATCGCCATCTGCCACATCAACGCCTGCATGCCGAGCACCACTACCGGGGTGGGCAGGCTGTTGCTGTCGATCAGGGGCTCGCTGAAAGTGCGCAAGCGGCTGTCGGCCAGGCGCTGTAGCTGCAGCAGCGGCAGGTAGAGCGCGACCTTGTCCTCCGCCGGGAGGTACCATCCCAGCATGCGGCCCTCACAGCCGAAGAGCACTGGCTGGCCATTGGTCAGTACGCTGACCAAGAGACCATACAGGGTATGGTTGGGGTCGAAGCGCTGTACCGCCTGCCAGTTGATGGCCGTTGGGGCGGGACGGGGCGCGACCGCAGGGGCAGGGGCTTCCACCTCCTCCGCGGCAGGCTGTGCCGGGGCGGGCAGATCGGTCGGATCGGCTGTGCGCTCCAGCACAGCCACTTTGCTGTCCAGGGTGGTGGCAGTGTCGGCCAGGGCCGGCTGTACCACTGGCGCCGGTACCATGCGGACCGCCGGGGCCGGCATGCGGTCCGGCTGGGGGTCCGCCAGGATGCTGCGCATCAGCGGGAACAGGGCTTCGATGCGCACCGGTTTGCCCAGCACCGGTACCGGGGCATCTGGCTGCGGGAAGGCGCTGACCACCAGGGCCGGCAGGTCCGGATGACTGCCGCGGAAGTCGTGCCAAGCGCCCCAGCCGGCGGCACTGTCCACATCCACGATTGCCATGGCAGGGGAGTCCGGCACGTCCTCGTGCAGCTGGTAGCGTTGCAGGGTATGCATGCGAAACGCCATGCGGAACACGGCGAGCTTGCGCGCGTCCATGCCGCAGGTCAGGACTGTGACGGCTTCAGCCGGCATCGTTCCCCTCCTCTTCCATCATCAGGGTGCTGTCGTCGTCCATGCGCCAGCGCTGGCGCAGCTGGCTGATGCGCTGTGCCGCCTCGCGTGGGGGGCGCAGGTGGCGCCGGCGCAGCTCGTCCACCAGCCGGTGAAGCTGTTCGCTGGCCTCTAGGCGTTCGTAAAGATCCAGCAGCAGCGGATAGCAGCGGGCATCTTCGGGGTTGGCGGCCACCGCCTGCTCCAGTTCGGCCAGCGCAAGATCGGTCTGGCCAAACGCAAGATAGCTCTCGGCCTCCTCCAGCGGATCCTGCCCTGCCTCGACGGCAGAGGGGGCCGGGCCTTCCACCGCGACTAGCGGTGTGCCCATCGGTGCGGGCGCTGGAACGGCTACATAGCCATGTACCCTGCCCAGATGCTCCAGAGCGGCCGGACTGTCGGCTTCGGCCAACCCTTCGAGCACCGGGTGGGTGCCGAGGGCGAAGCCCATCCGCAGCAAACGCTCGCGCAGCGGGTGGCCGTACTGCCCCAGCAGGGTAAAGCTATGCCATGCGTCCTTGGCATAGGCCGGCAGGTCGCGATGCCGATAATGCAGATGCAGGAGGTCGATCAGCAGGGAGAGCGGGCGCTGTGCAGCGGGCAAGGCCTGCCGGTAGGCATGTACTGCTTCCCGGGTGGCACCTGCCGCAGCCAAGAGCCGGGCAGTACGCGGCCGCTGGGCCAGCCCCAGCAGCGCACGGCGCTCCTCGGCGCTGGGCGGGGCCAGCGGCATGTCCCCTTCCACCAGCACCAGGCTGCCTTCGAGTGGCCGCGGCGCCGCGGCCAGCGGGCCGGTGTCTACCGGAGCGCTTGGTACTGACGGGGTCGGTTCCACAGTGAGCGGATGTCCCAGCCGGCAGGCAACGGTGTCCACATCCCAGCCCAGCCGCTCTTCGGCAAACACCCTCAGGGCGAGGGTGCTGGGGGCGCGCTGCAGTCCGGCGAGCACCGCCTCTTCCAGGCTGGACGGCGTCATGATGTCCAGGTCGGCCAAGCGTTCCAGTATCTCGCCGTAGTCGTCGATGCGCTCCAGCTCCAGATAGAGGCCAAGCAGCCGGGTCAGTTCGTGCGTAGCCCCGGACGTCTGATCCACATAGCGGCGCAGGGTGTCGGCAGCCCGGTCGGTGTAGCCAAACTGCAGGAAGACTTCCGCCTCGGTCAGGAGATCGGCTTCGCTGACACCGATGGCCACGCTTGGCAGGGCCACTTCGGCCTCGCCTGCGGGGAGGGGCTCGTC
Organism: Gulbenkiania mobilis; assembly: GCA_004346645.1. Classification (GTDB taxonomy): domain Bacteria; phylum Pseudomonadota; class Gammaproteobacteria; order Burkholderiales; family Chromobacteriaceae; genus Gulbenkiania; species Gulbenkiania mobilis. Next base: position 229,504 of record SMDA01000002.1, on the reverse strand, counting down.
CATGAAAGGGGTCGGTTCGGACTGACCGGCATGCGGTGCCCGCTCCGGCAGGGCAGGGATGAGCTCTGACAGGGGGTCAGGCTGCTCGGGCTCTGGGGCCGGCACCACCGGTGCCGTACGCAGGGGCGGCACCAGTCTGTCTGCTTGTGCCGCGTGGCGCCGGCGGCTCCACCACAGCGCACCCAGCAGTGCCAGGACTGCTACCCCACCGGTGAGGGGCGGTACGCTGGCGGTCAGCTCGGCGAGGGTATCCAGAGCGCTCATGAATTAGACGGCCGGAAAATCGGCCTCGGTCAGCAGGTCGGTGCCGCACTCGAGCGTCTCGAACCAGTCGAGGAAGCGGTTGATCATCTCCTTGCCGCGGTAGGAGCCGCCGTGCTGCGGCACGATCCATTCCACGTCCAGCTGGCGCACCATGCGCACCCACATTCGGGCGGCCTTGTTGCAGCACATGTACCGCTGGTGGAAGGCAGCCATGTGGCTTTCCACCAGATGACGGTCGAAGTCGGTCACCGGCTTGCCCGCTTCTGCGCCATCCATCAGCGAGGCCCCCACGTCTCCCGAGAACAGGATCTTGCTGATCGGGTCGTAGATCTGGAAGTTGCCCACGGTATGGAGGTAGTGTGCCGGGATGATGTGCAGCTGGCAGCCCCCCAATGGCAGCGTCATGCCGCGCGGTGGAATGGGGATCAGCCGCCCTTCGGTGGCGCCCTTGATGCAGAAGTGCGGGATGAAGCGTACCCACTCGCGCGCAATGACGATCTGTGCATCGGTGATGAGGAGCCAGCCGTTGGCCGAAGCGACGATGTCCGGATCTTGGTGCGATGCGAAGATGTAGCGGGTGCGGGAGGGCAGGAAGAAGTCTGCCATCTCGGCCAGCAGATGCTTGTAGGTGAGGTTGCCGCCCGGATCGAGCAGCATGCCGTCGCCGTCATGGATGATGGCGAACTGGTTGGCCTGGATGCCCTCGCCTTGCACCAGCTCGGTGAAGGCGACGCATTTGTGGTTGCCGTCGTCGTACAGAACGATAGACATGGCGTGCTACCCGTAAACACCCCGCAGGGAAACGGCGCCCAGACTAATATTCCAGTCGCATTACCGTCTTGATGCAGGTCAATGACGGTAACCGTAGGCCTACAGGTTCTGCAAACAGCATGAAGCCTGTCTTCAAGGCCAGCCGTCTGTACAGGGTGTACGGATCAGTAACGCAGTTTGGCGAACGCCTCCTTCGCGCAGCGGCCCGCCAGCGCCCGGGCGGGCAGACCGGTATCGTGATGTGCGCTGCCGCGGGCCTCCACCGGTTTGATCAGCACCGCGTGACCGGCCTGCATCAGTGCGGAGGCAAAACGCCGCTGCAGGGCATAGGGGGCCACCGTGTCCTGGGGGTCGCCAACAAAGATCAGCACCCGGTCCCGGTCCGGCGCGATGCCCTCTATGTGCTGGGCCGGGTCGTAGGGATGCCGCAGTCCAGTGGTGTCACGCAACAGTGAAGGGGCCACTGCACGGGCCGCCGGTGCATGACGGGCCCGGATGTCTGCGGCGCGCTCCAGAAGGTAGAAAGCGCCCGAGGCCATCACGGCGCAGCGCACGTCGGTGCGCCCCATTGTCAGCAGCGCGGCCACGGCGGTGGCGCCGCCACTGTGTCCCACCAGCACCAGTTGCTCGATCTGGTGACGCCGTCGAATGGCGGTCACGGCGGCATCCAGAGTGCGGAACTCCTTTTCCTGACGACGCTGGCGGTGGTCACCGGAAGAGCCGTACACCCCTGGGCGGCCCACCCGGATCCAGGGCACGCCGGCGGCGTCGGCTTCCTGCTGGGCCAGCTTCAGCTGCGCCGCCTGGCTGTTGTCGCGGTAGGCTACCGGCTTTTTGCCTACCAGACGGTCTCCGTGGAACTCGATGACTGCAATGCGGGCGCGATCCACATGCTGGCTGGGGAAATAGCGGATGCATTCGCTGCCCAGCGCATGTTCTACCCATACGGTGCCTGCTTCGTTACTGCAGGACCGGCGTTCCGCCGGTGCCCCGTCGACCAGTGATTCCACCGCAAAACGCTCCTCGGCCCCAGCGTCTGCCAGAGGCAGCACCAAACTGGACAACAGCAACAGCGAAAGACGCCGGAAAGGTTGGCCGAACGCGCGCAGGCATCGGCACAGGCGGGTGACGGAAGGGCTGCCCATGTCAGGCGGTCTCCAGCGGGGTCTGGCTTTGCAAGGCTTCCACGATCTCGCTCAGCCGGGTGCCGGCCGAGCTCTTGATCAACAGGAAGTCGTGCGCGGCCAAGTGGTCGAACAGCGCTGCCTGCAGGGCTTCCACCTCCGGAAACCACCAAGCCTTCACGCCGGCGTCCTCCAGTGCCTGTGCCAGATGCTGCATCATCGGCCCGCACAGATAGATGCGGTCCGCTCTGGCGGCCTGTACTGCCGGGGCCAGCGCGGCATGGTACTGCGGCGCATCGGGCCCCAGCTCCAGCATGTCGCCCAGTACCAGCAGGCGACGTCCGCCGTGCGGCGCCTGCGCTGCCAGCAGCCGCAGCGCGGCTTCCATTGATGCGGGGTTGGCGTTGTAGGCCTCGTCGAGCACTTCCACCGGCTTGCCGTCGAATACCCGTGCCACCCGGGCGCCACGGCCAGGCAGCGGGGCAAAGGTTTCGAGCCGCTCAAGCGCCGGGGCCAGGTCCAGCCCTTGCATTGTCACCGCCGCGAGTACGGCCAGGCTGTTGAGTGCCATGTGCTCGCCCGGGGCGCCCACGCGGTAACGCAGCGTCTGCCCCGCAAGGTCGGCCTGGACCACGCCATCGGTCGGGCTGTAGTCCAGCAGGCGGAAGCGGCTCTCCGGGTGGCGTCCGTACGGCACCACCTGAAGCCGGTTGCGCAATGCGGCATCGTGGACGATCGGCCACTCCAGCATGTCGCGGTTAAGGATGGCCGGTTCGCCCGCTTGCATGCCGTCGAAGATGGCGCTCTTCTTGCGGGCCACCTCCGCCGTCGTGCCGTGATATTCCAGATGCGCCGGCGCGATATTGGTGAATACCGCCATGTTGGGACGCACCAGCTGGGTGTTTTCCGCCATGCGTCCGATGGCCATTTCCATTACGGTGTAGGGTGCGCCCCATGGCATCGAGGCCAGGTTCCAGGCGATACCGTGCGGGAGGTTGGCGTTGTGTCGGGTCTGTCCGACCTCTCCCCAGGCTTCCAGGATGTGCGTGAGCATGGCCACGGTGGTGGTCTTGCCACTGCTGCCCGTCACGCCGATCAGCGTGCCCTTCATCTGGCTGCGCGCATAACGGCCAAGGTCGATGATCGCCTGGGCGGCATCGGCCACCACCAGTGTCGGCCCGGCTTCGGGGGGGATCAGCTGCGGCTCGTCGGTGATCAGTGCCGCCGGGGGCGGCTGCATGCGGCGCGCAGTGTCCACCAGCACGCCACGTGATCCACCGGGGCGCTTGGTGAGCACCATGTTGCCCGGCTGCATGGCGGGTGCCCACACACACAGGCCAGTGGCGCTCCAGTCGGAGGGGGGAGGGCTTAGCCACTGGCCGCCGGTGGCCTGTGTCACCCGCTCGGCATTCCAGTTGTCCCCGCCTTGCCACGTGGCGGCCAGGGCGGGCGCCGCGACTGCAGGTGCCTCCACTACCGGACGCCCTGCGCGGCAGTAGCGCAGATACGCCACCAGGCCCGAAAGGTAGTGTTCCACGTCGTCGATCCGGACCCGGAAGGCGTGATGACGGATGAAGAAGCTGCCCACAATACGTGCCGGCTTCTTGAAGAACATCGCCATTTCCGGCCAGAAATAGCCGTTTTGAAGGTAATGGGCGCGGTGTTCCAGGGCGTGGTAAAACTTGTCGAGGTCGATCAGCGCCAGAAGATGGCGCTTGTCCGGCTGCTGTTGCAGCCGCTCCAGCATCTGCTGGGCCGCCATCATCAGTTCCAGCAGGGTAGGGAAGGTGGTTTCGCGCTCCAGCACGAAGTCCAGATAACCGCTGACGTTCTGCAAGCCAAAGCGGTAGTACTTCTCGTCATCACAGTAACGCGTCAATTCGTTGACGCAGTAGCTCAGCCAGTGGTCGTGGGCGGTCCAGTGCTTGCGGGCGATGAAATAGTCGAAGGCCTTTTCCACCACGCTCAGCCAGCGTGCATCCCGGGTCAGCCCGTACAGTCGCATCAGGCCGAAGGCAGCCTCGCCATCGTAGTAGATGATGCGGAAGTCTTCCTTGACCGACAGGTCGGGAAAGTGCAGCACATGGTTCAGGCGGCCGCTCTTGGGCTCCTGCATGAAGGCAATGCCTTGGGCCAGGCTTTCCAGCAGCGGCAGATGGGTCTTGTCGCCGCTCACTTCGCAGTACTTGACCAGCGCCAGCAACGAAACCGCATTGCCTCCGAGCTTGATTTCATCGTTCTTTTCTACCAGGAAAGCCAGTTCGGTGCCGTCAGGCGCATGCGTACGGCGGATGAGCTCGCGCGTCAGGTAGCCCAGTGCCCGCTCAATGGCGGGGCGGAGGCTCCTGTCGCCGGTGGCTTCCCACGCCTCGATCAGCGCATAGGTGCTGCTGGCGTGGCGCAGGGCGTTGTAGGTGGGAATCTCGCGGTTGAAGCAGGGGAAATAACCGTAGACGAATTCGCCGCTTCTTTTCACCTGCCGTGCCAGAAAGCTGCCGCCGGTATTTACCAATGCGAGCACATCCTTCTCGGCCAGTCGTCCGGTCAGCCGTCGCCCTGCCTCCAGCCCGCTGGAAGCCAGTCGGTAAGCCGGACCCGTCCGCTCGCAGTAGGCGGCGCCGGTGGTGAAGACCACCGGGTTCTCGCCCGGATGGTCGAAGTCGATCTCCACACCGAAGCGGCTAGCGGCGTAGACGTTGAAGTTCTTGGGGTTGATGCGTGCCTGCGCCACATCGCTGCCCGCATACAGCATCGCGTTGGCGTTCAGTTCCTGTTCCAGAAAAGCCAAGGTGAAGTCCGCGGACAGGGCCAGCCCATGGCGGAAATAGTTGCGCTTGGTGGCGGCCAGGCGGCTGTGCAATACCTCCCATGGGAGCGTTTCTGCCGCCTCCACCCAGTCCACCCGCAGCCAGTCGCCCGAAAGCTTGTGCTTGCGCAGCACTTTGCGTATCGCCTCCACGCCCTCCTGCCATGCGGCCTCGAAGCTGGCGGCACGAGCGTGCACCACTTGGGCACGGTCCTGGCCGTCGGTAACCGAGAAGAACAGCACATACCGGGGATAAGGGGTGGGCAGCGAAGTGGCATGTTGCTGGGCAATCGGCCGCAGCCGTGCCAGCTGATCGGAAAAAGACATCAACAGAGTCCTTTCGTACAGGCTGATGGGAAACCCTGCACCCGCTTCGGCCAACGTTGGCGGCCGGCGGGCAAGAAAACCGCCTCCCGAGGGAGGCGGCTTCTGCTCAGGTAGGGCCTGGAAGCGGTGCAAGCGCCATGCCTGCACCTGCCAGAGCGCCTGCCTTACTCGATACCACCCGAGGAGATGGTGAAGGTGCCGTCATTGAAGACAGCCTGGCTCAGGTCCACCCCAGTGATTGCAACGGTGGCCACTTCGCTGCCTTCCGGATTCAGCTCGAACACCACAGTGCTGATGTTGGTCGTGCTGTTGTAATTCACCGTAATGTCCAGGGTGCTATCGCTGGCCGGGCTACCGAACTGCAGGCCTTGGCCGAAGATCAACTGGTCGCCAGCGTCCAGTTTGGTGATGTTCGCCCCTTGGCCGGAGGTCAGGCCGCTGAAGTCGAACTTGTCGACTTGGCCATCCACACCCGACAAGGACTGACCGGCAGCCACGTCAATATCGCCGTCGCCATCGGTGTCTACACCAGCGTCAGCATCGGCGTCAGCATCCGCATCGGCGTCAGCATCGGCATCGGCGTCAGCATCCGCATCGGCGTCAGCATCCGCATCCGCATCGGCGTCAGCATCCGCATCGGCGTCAGCATCGGCATCGGCGTCAGCATCGGCATCGGCGTCAGCATCGGCGTCAGCATCGGCATCGGCATCGGCATCCGCATCGGCATCGGCATCCGCATCGGCGTCCGCATCGGCGTCAGCATCGGCGTCAGCATCGGCGTCAGCATCGGCGTCAGCATCGGCGTCAGCATCGGCATCGGCGTCAGCATCCGCATCCGCGTCAGCATCGGCGTCAGCATCGGCGTCAGCATCGGCGTCAGCATCCGCATCGGCATCGGCGTCAGCATCGGCATCCGCGTCGGCGTCAGCATCCGCGTCGGCGTCAGCATCCGCGTCGGCGTCAGCATCCGCATCGGCGTCAGCATCCGCATCGGCATCGGCATCGGCATCGGCATCGGCATCGGCATCGGCATCGGCATCGGCATCGGCATCGGCATCGGCGTCAGCATCGGCGTCAGCATCGGCATCTGCATCAGTGTCATCGTTGTTGGTTACGGTCTCGACAGCGTCATTGACCGCACGGGCAATGTCTTCGAGGCTGGTTTCATGGGTGACGCCTGCCAGGAATTGCTGGGCCGCCTGAATATCGGCTGCGCTCTTGTATTGGGCAGCCAAGTCGGGATTGGCGGCCAGTGCTTCATGGAAGGCCACGGCTGCGGCAACTTTGTGCTCTACGGTCTGGGTGTCCTGGTCGCCCTGAGCCCCGCTAATTACGGCTGCGGCGAGTTGTCCTAGGGTCAGGCGGCCGGAAGCCAGCTCACCAGTGTAGTAAGCGAGACCTTCTGCATCCGGTTCGCGTCCAAGGATACCTTGATAAACGAGGCTGAGAACTTCTTCGGGGGTCTTGCCTTCGTAGCGGGCTTCGGCTTCGGGAGAGGTGGCAAAAGCATCGATGACGGTGTTCAGGTCGCCATTGTTTTCTTCCAGGCGTCCTACCCAGTAATCCAACCCGGCGGGGTCGGCCGGGCGGCCATAAAACGCTACGTAGAGCTCGTGAATGCTCGTTTCGTACGACATGACTTCTCCTTCATCAGACCTGAGGTTAAGAAGCGGACTCATCAATAACCACTACCGAAGTAGGGCTGCTCGTGATGAGAACTGTTTTTTTTGGCAGGTCCGACGAAAGTTCATCAAAAAGTACATATGCATTAAAAAACCCGGCACTTTGGCCGGGTTTCATAAAATAATGAAAAATGGATTATAAAAATCAGTGACTTACCGCTTTGACAAGGTCTTCTATCACCTCCTTGGCGTCGCCGAATACCATCATCGTTTTGTCCATGTAGAAGAGCTCGTTGTCCAGTCCCGCATAACCCGCATTCATCGAGCGCTTGACCACGATGACGGTACGGGCCTTGTGGGCCTCCAGGATCGGCATCCCATAGATGGGGCTCTGCTTGTCCTTTTGCGCCGCCGGGTTCACCACGTCGTTGGCACCAATGACCAGCACCACGTCGGTGTTGGAGAAGTCGGAGTTGATCTCCTCCATTTCCAGCACCTGTTCGTAGGGGACCTCGGCTTCGGCCAACAATACGTTCATGTGGCCGGGCATGCGGCCTGCCACGGGGTGGATGGCGTAGCGCACGGTGACGCCCTGCTCGGTCAGCAGTTGGGCGAACTCCTGCAGCGCGTGCTGGGCGCGCGAAACCGCCAGACCGTAGCCGGGCACGATGATCACGCTATCGGCATTGCTCATCAGGAACGCGGCGTCATCAGCCGAACCGGACTTGTAGTTCTTGGGGCCGGAAGCGGTGCTACCACCCGAAGCGGCCTCGGCACCGAAGCCACCCAGCAGCACGCTGACGATGGAACGGTTCATCGCCTTGCACATGATGTAGGACAGGATGGCGCCGGACGAGCCCACGCAGGCGCCGGCAATGATCAGCACCGGGTTGTTCAGCGTGAAGCCGATGCCCGCCGCCGCCCAGCCGGAGTAGCTGTTGAGCATCGACACCACCACCGGCATGTCGGCCCCCCCGATCGGGATGATCAGTGTCACGCCCAGCACCAGCGCGATGGCCAGCATCATCAGGAACGCCGCGTGGCTATCGCTGACGAAGTAGGCTGCGCCGAAGCCGACCATGCTCAGTGCCAGCACCAGGTTCAGCAGATGTTGGCCGCTGAAGTTCACTGCCTTGGCGCCGAACTTGCCCGATAGCTTGCCGTAGGCGACGACCGAAGCAGTGAAGGTGATGGCCCCGATGAAGGCACCGATAAAGAGCTCCACCTTCTGCACCGGAGTGTGTTCCACCCCGGTGTGAAAGATGGCGGCCACTGCGATCAGCACCGCGGAGAGGCCCACCAGCGAGTGCATGGCGGCCACCAGTTCGGGCATGCCGGTCATCTCGACGGTCTTGGCCTTCCAGGCACCGATGGCGCCGCCGGCCGCAATGGCAGCGATGATCAGCAGCAATACGGGCTTGTCCATCAGCATGAAGGTGGTGGCCACGGCGATCACCATGCCCAGCACGCCGTACAGATTGCCGCGCAGGGCGGTGACCGGACTGGACAGCCCCTTCAGAGAGAGGATGAACAGCACGGCCGCAGCAAGATACAGTAGAGCGGAGAGGTTTTCCATCGTTCGGGCTCCTTACCGTTTCTTCTTCTTGAACATGTCGAGCATGCGCTGGGTGACCAGAAAGCCGCCGAAGATGTTGATGCTGGCGAGGAAGATACCGATGGCGCCCAGTACGGAGGTGAGCGTGATCGACTCGCCATTGATGTCCACGACCTGCAGCATGGCGCCGACGATGATGATGCCCGAGATGGCGTTGGTGACGGCCATCAGCGGCGTGTGCAGGGCAGGGGTGACGTTCCACACCACGTGGTAACCGACGAAGACGGCCAGCACGAAGATGGTGAAGCTGGTGATGAAGGGATCAACCATGATGAATGTCCTGTAGCAAGCCGGTCAGGCGGCAGGTTGGCCGAAACGGACCTGTCCGTCGTGGGTCACCAGGGTGGCCGCGAGCAGGTCGTCTTCCAGATTGAGCGTGAAGCCCTCCTTGCCCAGCATCAGCGAGAGGAAGGTCAGCAGGTTGCGGGCGTAGAGGCTGGAGGCATCCGCTGCCACCAGACCCGGCAGGTTGGGCTGGCCCACGATGGTGACGCCGTTGGAGGTGGTGAATACCTCGCCGCAACGGGTCAGCGCGCAGTTGCCGCCGGCCTCAGCGGCCAGGTCCACGATTACCGAGCCGGGCTTCATTGCCTCCACTACCTCGCTGGCGATCAGGAGCGGCGCCTTGCGGCCCGGGATCAGTGCAGTGGTGATGATAATGTCGGCCTGCCGGGCGTGCTTGGCTACCAACTCCGCCTGACGGCGCTTGTAGTCTTCCGACATCTCCTTGGCATAAACGCCGTCGTTGGCCGCCTTTTCCTCGTCGGTCATCGGGACTTCGATGAACTTGGCGCCCAGCGACTCCACCTGTTCCTTGGTGGAAGGGCGCACGTCGGTTGCCTCCACCACAGCGCCCAGGCGCTTGGCCGTGGCGATCGCCTGCAGCCCGGCTACCCCAACGCCCATGATCAGCACACGAGCGGGCTTCACCGTGCCCGCCGCCGTCATCAGCATCGGCATGAAGCGGGGGTAGTACTGGGTGGCCAACAGCACCGCCTTGTAGCCTGCGATGTTGTTCTGGCTGGAGAGCACGTCCATGCTCTGCGCGCGCGTGGTGCGCGGCAGAAGCTCCATGGCAAAGGCGGAGATCCGTTTGGCCGCCAGCGTCGGAAAGGTGGCGTTCTGGTAGGGGGCCAGCATGCCGATGAGGACGGCGCCGTCCTTCATCTCAGCCACGGCCTCGACTTCGGGCGGGCGCACCGTCAGGACGATGTCGCCCTGAGACAGGGTGGCAGCCCGTCCTTCGGCCAAGGTTGCGCCTGCTTCCACAAAGGCCGCGTCCGGTACGGCGGCATGACGCCCCGCACCGGCCTCTACCACCACGGCGTGACCCATGGCGACGAGTTTCTTCACCGTTTCCGGTGTGGCGGCCACGCGGGTTTCACCAGCCAGCCGTTCGGCGGCAACAGCGATTTGCATGGTCTTCCTTTCGGGATGTGTGTAACGAGAAACCGGTATCAAAATTTGAAACGCCCGTGCGGTTGCAAATTCGAACGGGCGTTTGAATCTTATTTAAATCATTTATTTTGATTTTGCGCAACACTTTTACAGATTTGCGACATTATCCAATTTTCTCTGACCCACCCCGGCGGGAAGGCGGGCTCAGAGCAATAGATCGTAGGCAAATTTGCCTATCAGAGCGGTGACCAAGATCAGAAACAGCACACGTACCAAGCCGGCCCCGCCGTGAATCGCGATACGCGCACCCACCAGCGAGCCGGCCACATTGCAGGCGGCCATCGGCAGCGCCACCAGGTACATCACATTGCCCGACGGCACGAAAAACGACAGGGCCGCCAGGTTGGTGGCCAGGTTCACCACCTTGGCCGAAGCCGAGGCATGCAGGAAGTCGAAGGCAAAGCAGCGCACGAACAGAAAGATCAGGAAGCTCCCGGTACCCGGTCCGAACACACCGTCGTAAAAGCCGATGCTGCCACCCACCAATACTGCGGTGAGCCGCTCGCGCGGGCCGATCACCGCCGGCTTGTGCAGTTTGCCCAAGTCCTTTTTCATCAGTGTGTAGACCGCCATCGCAATCAGCAGCACCAGTACCACCGGCTTCATCACTTCCTTGGGGATATGGCTGGCCGCGGTGGCGCCGGCAAAAGACAGAAAGAAGGCTGCCACCGTCGCCGGCAGCACCAGCGCCCACGGCAGCTGCACCCTGCGCATGAAGCTACGGGTGGCACTGGCGGTGCCGAAAACCGAGGCCAGCTTGTTCGTGCCCAGAAGCGGGGCAGGATGCGCTTGCGGCAGCGCGTTGAAGAGCGCGGGGAGCTGGATCAGCCCGCCACCTCCTACGGCCGAGTCGATCATGCCGGCACAAAAAGCCATACTGCACAAAAACAGCCATTCCATTAGGGGTGATTCTTTCAGGTTGCTGCGCCGCACAAGGCTTCCGGACATTAAGTTTCGCCGGACGCTTTGTAAAGCAGGGTTTACGATAGGGTGCCCGCACGCCGTCGGGCAAAAGCAGCATGATACGCCAAGCTCCAGGGCACCTCCCGGAGCGCAGGCAGGGGGAAATATGGAAGCATGGCCTTATCCAGTGGTGTTCGTTCATCGGCTGGGCGGGGCACTGGCGCCGGAGAACACTTTGGCCGGCCTGATGCTGGCACACAGGCTGGGCGCCCGCGCGGTGGAGTGCGACGTCAAGCTCAGCGCCGACAACGTGCCACTGCTGTTTCATGACGACGATCTGGAGCGCATCTGCGGCAGCAGCGGTCCGGTGGCGCATCTCACCCTGTCGGAGCTGCGCCGGCTGGATGCCGGTAGCCGTCATCATCCAGCGTTCGCCACCGAGCCAATCCCTCTACTGGACGAGCTGGCTGCGGCGGCGCGTAGCACTGCGCTGGCGGTAAACCTAGAAATCAAGCCCTGCGCCGGCCGGGCGGCAGAGAGCGGGGCCACCGTGGCCCAGGCGGCCGCTGCGGCGTGGCAGGGCCATCTGCCTGCGCCGCTGCTGTCCTCGTTTTCGGAGGAGGCGTTGGCGGCTGCGCGCGATGCGGTGCCCCACCTGCCACGCGCCTTGCTGCTGGAGCGCTGGCGTGACGACTGGCAGGCGGCCGCCCTGGCCCTGGGCGCGGTGGCCCTGCATGTTCACCGGCTGCAGCTTACGCCTTCACGCGTGGAGGCAGCGCATGCAGCCGGGCTCAGGGTAATGGCATGGACGGTTAATGACGTGCTGGAGGCGCGTCAACTGCTGGCTTGGGGGGTGGACATGCTGTGCACCGACCGGCCTGACCGCTTGCTGTGCCTGTAGCCGGTTCGGAGGCGGATCGGCTTTCGGGCCCTTCGGCCAACAGGTGCCGCATCGTGCCGTCAGCCACCATGGCGGCGATGGCCTGTTCGAAGCGCGGCCGCAACGAGTAGTACGGAGACTGCCGGGCCAAGCCGATCTTGCGGTCCTCCTCGGGCCATACCACTAGCGGTGCAAGCCTGATCCGTCCGGCAAACTCTGCCTGACGCAGTAGGGCACGGCCACGGCCTTCGGTGGTGGGGACCACATCCACCCGGGCCATCAGCAGCTTGCGGAAGCTGCTGGCCGTGGTGGGAGAAAGATCGCGTATCAGTCCGGCATGTTGGTGCAGCGGAGGTGGAAACTGCACGCCCTCCGTCCAGCCCACCGAGAGACCGTTCAGGTCGGTCAGACTGCGCAGCACGCGGCGGTCTTCGAGACGCTGATAGAAGCGGATGGGAGAGGCGGGTGCAAATGCCGGTTCGAGAAAGTGCAGATAGGCCCGGCGCTCCGGGGTGCCCCGCACGCCGATCACTAGGTCCACATCCCCGCGCTCCGCCTCAAGCAGGCAACGCTGCAGCGGGCAGTCACGGAAAGTCAGCAGCAGACCCATCCGCTTTGCGAGTGCCCGGATGATCTCCACATATGGCCCGGCCGGCAGGCCGGTGGGACCGAGCACTTTCCAGGGGGCATAAGGGCTGAAGGCCAGGCGCAAGGGCCGCTCGGATCCGGCCGGGGCGGCAAGGGCAGGCAGCACCAGCATGCCCAGCAGCACGCCCTGTCGCAGGGGGCGCATAAAGACCATGAGTCGTACAGGGCTATATCAAAGCGCCCATTATAGGCAGCGATTTATTCTTTAAGCATTAAATTGAATACGGATTCACTCTTTAGGCATTCACAACTGTTGGGCCTTTTCCGGTGTCTGCATCACCGCAATGAAAGCATCCACCACCTCCCTGTCGTACAGCCGCCCCCGTCCGTCCATCAGTTCGCACAGCCCAGTCTCCATCGGGCGTGCCGGCCGGTAGGGACGGTGTGAGGTGATGGCGTCGTAGACATCGGCCACGGCAATGATGCGTGCCTCAAGACAGATAGCATCGCCCTGCAATCCTTGCGGGTAGCCCGAGCCGTCCAGCCGTTCATGGTGCTGGTAAACCATGTCTGCAATCGGCCAGGGGAAGTCGATGCCGCGCAGGATGTCGTACCCGGTTTCCGGATGCGAGCGGATAATCTCGAGTTCGGGCGGGCTCAGCCTGCCCGGTTTGCCCAGGATGTCCGCAGGAATGGCGATCTTGCCGATGTCGTGAATCTTGGCGCCCAGCACCAGACCGTGGCGACGCGCCGCATCCAGGCCCATCCGGCGCGCGATGCGCTCGCACAGGACCGCCACCTGATGCTGGTGGCCGGCAGTGTAGGGGTCGCGTTTTTCCACGAACAAGGCGATGGCATCCACCGTGGAACTGAAAGCGCCGGCCAGCTGCGCGGTCTGCCGCAAGGTAGTTTCCTGAGCCTGCTTAAGTGCGGTGAGATCCTCGTGGGCCACCACCACGCGCAGCTGACCCGGATGGGGAAACGGTGTGATTGTCACCAAGAACCAGCGTGATTCGGTGGGGGAGGGGCAGGGGTACTCCAGCTGGAACTTCTCACGCCGTCCGCTCAGCACCTCGCGCAGGCCCTGCGCCACCTGACGGGCAATCAGGGTGTCTTCCTCACTCTTGGCATCGCCCGGCACACACCCCTGTATCCCCTCCAGCAGAGCAAGATAGTTGAGCCCGATGCCGTAGTCGGCCTGATGGCCCTGGTTGGCGTCGGCATAGCGCATCCAGGCCGCGTTGACGCCGACGATGGTGGCATCGCCATCCAGCAGCGCCACATGTGCGGTCAGCGCATCGATGATGGGCTGGAAGGCGCGTGCCTCAAGGCAGGCCCGGGAAAGCGCCGGGCGGGTAGAAAGGTCTGGTCCGTTCATGCGGGGCACTTTGGGAGCGTGATGCTGCCGAGAGTAGTGCGTAAAGGGGGTGCGGTACAAGCCGGTTAGATCAAGCCTGCTGCAGAAAGCGGGCGCTGCCGTGAAACGGGTGTCAGAGATAGCGGGTGCCAGGCCGAACCGGACTTTTTGACAGAAAGCGGGCCTGGGAGCCCGCTCTTGCGGGGTGCAGAGACTAGGTCCGCTAGGGTGGAGGGCAGATGCGTGCCAAGGGGGGCAATACGTGGCTGTAAGGACCTGCCTGAGCCGGGCCGCGAACCAGGCAGCCCCGAACGGAAAACACCCCGCTGGGCGGGGCGCTGCGCTGAGGGAGGCGTTCACTTGCCGATACAAAACCGGCTGAAAATGACGCCGAGGAGATCGTCCGGGGTGAAGCTGCCGGTGATTTCGGACAGGGCGTTCTGCGCCAGACGCAGCTCTTCGGCGAACAGCTCTACCTGCTGCCAGACGCCAGCGGCGGTCTCCAGATGCTGGCCCGCACGGCGGATCGCGTCCAGATGGCGTTCGCGCGCCAGGTAAACGCCTTCGTCGGCGCCGGTGTAGCCGATCAGCTCCAGCAGTTGGGCCTTCAGTTCGCTCACGCCGGCTTGGGTGCGTGCCGACAGGCGCACCGCGCGCGCGCCGCCCGGGCCTTCGGCCAACCCTGGGCTCTGCCCCGAAAGGTCGATCTTGTTGAACACGAACACCCGCGGCAGCCTGGCGGGCAGGCGGGCCAGGATCGCCTCCACTGCCGCGCCCGGCGTGGTGCGACTGTCGACCAGCACTAGCACAGCATCCGCTTTTTCCACCGCCTGCCAAGTGCGCTCTATGCCGATGCGTTCCACCACGTCGTCGGTGTCGCGCAGCCCGGCCGTGTCGATGATGTGCATCGGTACGCCCTCGACCACGATTTCTTCGCGCACGGTGTCGCGGGTGGTGCCGGCGATGTCGGTGACGATGGCCACCTCGTCGCCCGCCAAGGCGTTCATCAGGCTCGACTTGCCCACGTTGGGCTCGCCCACCAGCACCACCGTCATCCCCTCGCGCAGGATGGCGCCCTGGCGGGCCGTGGCCTGCACCCGGCGCAGCTGTGCCTGCAGGGCGTGCAGTTGACCCACCGCGTCGGCTTTTTCCAGAAAGTCGATGTCTTCCTCGGGGAAATCCAGTGTGGCCTCCACCAGCATACGCAGGGTGATGAGGTCGTCCACCAGATGGTGGATCTCGCCGGAGAAGGCACCCTTGAGCGACTTGAGCGCCCCGCGCGCGGCGGTTTCGCTGGCCGCATCGATCAGGTCGGCCACGCTCTCGGCCTGGGCAAGATCGAGCTTGTCGTTGAGGAAGGCGCGTTTGGTGAACTCGCCCGGCTCGGCCAGGCGGGCGCCCAGCTCCACACACCGCGCCAGCAGCATCTTCATCACCACCGGCCCGCCATGTCCCTGCAGTTCCACCACATCTTCGCCGGTGAAGGAGTGGGGTGCGGGAAAGTACAGCAGCAGACCGTTGTCGATCGGGCTGCCGTCGGCCGCCAGGAAATCGGTGAAGAGCGCATGACGCGGACGCGGCGTCTTGCCGCCGGTCAGCGCCTGGGCCATCGGCAGCAGGCCGGGGCCGGAAATGCGGATGACGCCTACGCCGCCACGACCAGGGGCGGTGGCTATGGCGCAGATGGGAACGGGAGTATAGGCAAGGCTCATGGTCAGGGTCCTCGGGCGCGTCATGCGAGCGGCAGTATCGCAGAAACCTCCGCCGGGCGCGCAGTCAGCAAAAAGCCCGACCGCGGGGTCGGGCTTGGAAGGTTGGCCGAAGCAGGACTTAGGACGGCAGAACGACCTTCTTGGCCTGTTCGATCTGGCGGTTGATGTACCACTGCTGCGAGATCGACAGGATGTTGTTCACCACCCAGTACAGCACCAGACCGGCCGGGAAGAAGAAGAACATCACCGAGAAGGCGATCGGCATGATCTTCATCATCT
Organism: Gulbenkiania mobilis; assembly: GCA_004346645.1. GTDB lineage: Bacteria > Pseudomonadota > Gammaproteobacteria > Burkholderiales > Chromobacteriaceae > Gulbenkiania > Gulbenkiania mobilis. The sequence continues at coordinate 213,798 of SMDA01000002.1, read as the reverse complement.
TCGCCTGCATCGGGTCGGTCGGCGGCGGGTTGAGGAAGGTCTGCACGAACATGGAGATCGCCATCAGGGCCGGCAGCACATAGTACGGGTCCGGGCGTGACAGGTCGTGGATCCACAGCACCCACGGCGCCTGGCGCAGTTCCACCGACGCCAGCAGTGCCCAGTACAGGCCGATGAACACCGGAATCTGGATCAGGATGGGCAGGCAGCCGCCCAGGGGGTTGATCTTTTCCGTCTTGTACATCTCCATCACGGCCTGCTGGAACTTCATGCGGTCGTCGCCGTACTGCTCCTTCAGGCGCTCCAGGCGCGGCGATAGCGCCTTCATCTTGGCCATGGAGCGGTAGGACGCAGCGGTGAGGGGGTAGAACACGCCCTTCACGATCAGCGTCAGCAGGATGATGGCCCAACCCCAGTTCTGCACGATGGCGTGCAACTTGGTCAGCAGCCAGAACAGCGGCGAGGCGAAGATATGCACCCAACCGTAGTCTTTGGAGTATTCCAGGCCATCGGCCACGCGGGTGATGACGTCGTACTCCTGCGGGCCGGCGTACAGCGGTACGGTCAGGGTACCGGTCTGGCCCGGTGCGATCGGCTTCAGGTCTACCATCGCGGCGGCCGAATAGAGGCCGCTGGTGGGCTTGAGCTCGAAGCGGCAGGCGGTGGCACTGCTGCAGACGCTGCTGCCATCCTTGGGCTTGAGGATCCAGGCGCTCAGGAAGTAGTGCTGCACCATCCCCACCCAGCCATCGCCTGCGCTGCGGGCGTAGTCGGCCTTGTTCTTGTCCAGGTCCTCGAACGATACCTTCTGGAACTTGTGCTCGGATGTGAATACGGCCGGGCCGGTGAAGGTATGGGCGAAACGGCCTTCGCCTTCTGGCGCCTTGCCGTCACGCAGCAGGCGGTAGTAGGCGCTGGCAGTCAGGGGCTGCGTGCCGAGGTTGGTCACTTCGTAGCGCACCGCAATGTCGTAGCCGCCCTTGCGGAAGGTGTACACCTTCGCCACCTTCACGCCGCCAGCTTCCGGCGCGGTCAGGCGCACTTCCACTTTGTCGCCCGTCAGGCTGTAGGCGGTCCGTTCCGCAGAAAACACGGTCTTGTGCGTTGGCAGCTGCGGGTTGGCCGCAGACACCAGGCCGGTCTGGGCGATGTAGGTGCGGCCACCCTTGTCGGTCAGCAGGTCGAAGGGCTTGTTCGGGTCTTCGGCCGCATCATGCTTGAGCAGGGACAGCTGACGCAGGTCCCCGCCCTGGGTGTCGATCTCGGCGCGCAGCACGTCGGTGGTCACCACCACGCGCTGGCCGCGGGCCAGCTGGGCCGTGTCCGCCGGCTGCGCAGCAGCGGGCGCCGCAGCGGCAGGCACATCGGTCGTGGCCGTCTGGGCGGCAACCGGCTTGGGCGGTGCCTTGGGCGCGAAGTACTCCTGCCACAGCAGCAGGATGCCCATCGACAGCACGATGAAGATAATCAGTCGTTTGGAATCCATCTCGTCTTTACCGGAAAGTTCATGGGACCGGGTCGTACCCACTGCCGCCCCATGGGTGGCAGCGCGCGATGCGTCGGAGCGCCAGCCAGCCTCCCTTGCACGCACCGTGACGGCTCACCGCTTCGAGGGCATAGCTCGAGCAGGTGGGCTGGTAGCGGCAGCGTGGCGCGATCCACGGGCTGATGGCCAGCTGGTAGAAGCGGATCAGGAGGATGAAGAGGCGCGACATCGGGCTAGTTTAGCAAAGAGTGCGGACAATGCCGTGACAGCGTCCGCGCGGGTGTCGCGGGTGAAGGACAGGCGGGCGCGAACCACGTAGTCGGCGCTGCCCAGCGCATGCTGGTTGAGCCGGAACCACTCCCGTACCGTGCGCTTGATGTAGTTTCGGCGGTTGGCCCGCTTGGCCGTCTTCTTGCCCACCACCAGGCCCAGGCGGGGATGTCCCAGCGGGTTGGGGCGCATGTACACCTGGAAGAACGCATTGCTGCGTGCCTGGCGCAAACTAAAAACGGATGAGAACTCATCCGTTTTTAGGAGCCGGTACGAACGGCGGAAGCGGAAGGCCAATGCTTACACAGCCAGACGCTTGCGGCCCTTGGCACGACGGGCGCGGATGACGGAGCGGCCGCCGCGGGTCTTCATGCGAACGAGGAAACCGTGGGTGCGCTTGCGGCGCGTAACGGAAGGCTGGTAAGTACGCTTCATGATCTGTGGTCCTATACTAGACGGGCAAAATAAACACGCGATTTGACAAGAAACCCGAAAGGTTGTCAACCGCTAATTTTTCTCCGGGCTGTGGATAACTTTGGGAAAAAGCTTTAGAATGTCACAGTTTAACGCTCGGCAGACGCTGCGCAAGAAATGACCGGCCTGCCGGGCTGCGCTTGCCTTCTGCCGCCCCGGCCTCCGATCTGCCCGGCCTTGCCGCCTGCGGCACGCGAAGCCGTCCTTTCCGGCGGCTGGCACACTACTTACACGTATCTTGATGACCGAACTGGACCAATTCTGGCCGGCCTGCCTTGCCCGCCTGGAAGCCGAACTGTCCGCACAGCAGTTCAATACCTGGATCAAGCCCCTGTCCGCCGAGCTGGCCGACGAGGGCGTGCTGCTGTACGCGCCCAACCGCTTCATCATGCAGTTCATCAAGGAGCGCTTCCTCGGGCGCATCGAGGAGCTGGCGGCCGAACTGGTGGGCCAGATGCCAGTGGAGCTGCGCATCGGCTCGGCCAGCGGCGCGCCCGCAGCCCCCGCCAGCCGGCCCGCGCCACGCATGGCCCCTCCCGAAACGGCACAGACGGTGCACAACGATGCGCTCAGCCAAGCCAAGCAGGCTGCCGTAAAGGCGATCGGCGCCGGCCACGAAAGCACCCGTCTCAACCCCGGCTTCACCTTCGAGACGCTGGTGACCGGCAAGGGCAACCAGCTAGCGCGTGCTGCGGCGCTGCAGATTGCCGAGAACCCGGGGGACCCGGCGTACAACCCGCTGTTCGTGTATGGGGGCGTGGGCCTCGGCAAGACCCACCTGATCCAGGCCATCGGTAACCATGTGTACCAGAAGAACCCGGCCGCGCGCATCCGCTACATTCATGCCGAGCGCTACGTGGCCGACATCATGCGTGCCTACCAGCACAAGGCCTTTGACGAGTTCAAGCGTTACTATCACAGCCTGGATCTGCTTCTGATCGACGACATCCAGTTCTTTGCCGGCAAGAACCGCACGCAGGAAGAATTTTTCTACGCCTTTAACGCGCTGATCGAGGGCGGCAAGCAGGTCATCATGACTTGCGACACCTATCCCAAGCAGATCGAAGGCATGGAAGAGCGCCTGATTTCGCGCTTCTCCTGGGGTCTGACGGTGGAGATCCAGCCGCCGGAGCTGGAGATGCGCGTGGCGATCCTGATGAAGAAAGCCGAGGCAGACAGTATCAAGCTGGACAATGCGGTAGCCTTCTTCATTGCCCAGAACGTGCGCTCCAACGTGCGCGAACTGGAGGGTGCGCTCAAGCGGGTGGTGGCGTATGCGCGCTTCACCAACCAAAGCATCTCGATGGAGCTGGTGAAGGAGGCCCTGAAGGACATCTTGGCTGCCGGCAACCGTCAGGTGACGGTAGATGCCATCCAGAAGACGGTGGCCGAGTACTACAAGATCAAGCTGTCGGACATGCATAGCAAGAAACGCAGTCGCGACATCGCCCGCCCACGCCAGGTGGCGATGGCGCTGGCCAAGGAGCTGACCCAGCTGTCGCTGCCCAACATCGGCGACGCCTTCGGCGGCCGGGACCACACCACCGTCCTGCACGCCTGCAAGACTATTGCCGAAATGCGCACCAACGACACCGACATGGCGCATGATTACGAAACGCTGCTTTCCATGCTGCGCAACTGAATGCCGCATCTGACCGATACCATCGTTATTCAACGGGAGTTTTTTGCATGCTGATCCTGCAAGCCGAACGCGATGCCCTCCTCAAGCCGCTTCTCGCGGTGACCGGGATCGTGGAACGCCGCCATACGCTGCCGATTCTTTCCAACGTGCTCGTCGAGAAAAAGGGCGGCGAGGTCAGCTTCCTGGCGACCGACCTGGAGATCCAGATCAACACGGCCAGCCCGGAAGCGCTGGCTGGCGAGAACTTCCGCCTGACCACATCGGCCAAGAAGCTGCAGGACATCCTGCGCGCCATCCCCGACAAGACCATGGTAACGCTGGAGCAGCAGGACGGCCGCCTGACGCTAAAGGCAGGCAAGAGCCGCTTCAACCTGCAGACGCTGCCGGCCGATGACTTTCCGCACCTGACGGCCAACCAGGCAGCCGAGGCGAGCTTCAGCCTGCCGCAGCGCGAACTGCGCCAGCTGATCGCCAAGGTGCAGTACGCCATGGCGGTACAGGACATCCGCTACTACCTCAACGGCCTGCTGCTGCAGACCGACGGCCAAGCGATCCGCCTGGTGGCTACCGACGGCCACCGGCTGGCTTTTGCCGCCGCCGAGGTGGAAACCGCGCTGCCCAAGAGCGAAGTGATCCTGCCGCGCAAGACGGTGCTGGAGTTGTACAAGCTGCTGCAGGATAGCGACGAGCCCATCACCATTGACCTGCTGGGCAGCCAGGTGCGCTTCAGTCTGGGCGCCACCGTCATCATCAGCAAGGTGGTAGACGGCAAGTTCCCCGACTACAACCGTGTGATCCCGCTGGACAACGAAAAGATTTTCCTGATCGAGCGTGCGCCCTTCCTGCAGGCGCTGCAGCGCGCGGCCATCCTGGCTAACGAGAAGTTCCGCGGAGTGCGGCTGGTGCTCAAGCCCGGCTCGCTGTCCATCCTGTGCACCAACAGCGAACAGGAAGAGGCCGAGGAAGAGCTGGAGATCGCCTACGATGGCGGCACGCTGGAGATCGGCTTCAACATCAACTACCTGCTTGATGTGCTGACCAACCTGCCACTGGACACGCTGCAACTGGCCTTCGGCGATGCCACGCGCAGCGCGCTGGTCACCATTCCGGACAACCCCAACTTCAAATACATCGTGATGCCGATGCGCATCTGATCCGGCCTTCGGCCAACCCTGCAGGGTTGGCCGAAGCGCCCGCGGGGGCCGACGGCCCCGGTGATACCGTCATACGAAAGAGTTGCGTTTTATGAGCGAACAGGAATACGGCGCGGAGAGCATCAAGGTCCTCAAGGGTCTGGACGCGGTACGCAAGCGCCCGGGCATGTACATCGGCGACACACAGGACGGGACCGGCCTGCACCACATGGTGTTCGAGGTGCTCGACAATGCCATCGATGAAGCCCTGGCCGGCCATGCCGACACCATCAAGGTCACCATCAACCCGGACAACTCCGTTTCGGTGGAGGACAACGGCCGCGGCATTCCCACCGACATCCATCCGGAAGAGGGCCGCTCTGCCGCCGAAGTGATCATGACGGTGCTGCACGCAGGCGGCAAGTTCGACTCCAACAGCTACAAGATTTCCGGCGGCCTGCATGGTGTGGGCGTCTCGGTGGTGAACGCCCTGTCCGACTGGCTGAAGCTGAAGATCTGGCGCGACGGCAAGGTGCACGAGATGGAGTTCCGCCGCGGCGAGCCCGTGGCGCCGCTGGCCGTAACCGGCCACAGCACCCACCGCGGTACCGAGGTCACCTTCTTCGCCAGCACTGAAACCTTCGGCACCATCGAATACCACTTCGACATCCTGGCCAAACGCATCCGCGAGCTGTCCTTCCTCAATCAGGGCGTGGCCATCACCCTGATCGACAAGCGCAACGGCAAAGAGGAGAACTTTGCCTTCTCGGGTGGTGTGGCCGGTTTCGTCGAGTACATGAACCGCAACAAGACCCCGCTGCACAGCAAGGTCTTCCACGCTGTGGGCGAGCGCGACGGCATGACGGTGGAAGTAGCCATGCAGTGGAACGACTCCTACCAGGAGTCGGTTCAGTGCTTCACCAACAACATCCCGCAGCGTGATGGCGGTACCCACCTCACCGCGCTGCGTCAGGTGATGACGCGCACCCTCAATGGTTACATCGAGGAAAGCGACGCGGCCAAGAAGGCCAAGGTGGACACCACTGGCGACGACATGCGCGAAGGCCTGACCTGCGTGCTGTCGGTGAAACTGCCCGACCCCAAGTTCTCCAGCCAGACCAAGGACAAGCTGGTTTCCAGCGAGATTGGGCCGGTCATCAACGAAGTGGTAGGCGAATCGCTGCGCAACTTCCTGCTGGAGCACCCCAACGAGGCCAAGATCATCACCGGCAAGATCGTGGACGCCGCCCGCGCCCGCGAGGCCGCCCGCAAGGCCCGCGAGATCACCCGCCGCAAGGGCATCATGGATGGCATGGGCCTGCCGGGCAAACTCGCCGACTGCCAGGAGAAGGACCCGGCCATGTCCGAACTCTACCTGGTGGAGGGGGACTCCGCCGGCGGTTCGGCCAAGCAGGGCCGCGACCGTAAGTTCCAGGCCATCCTGCCGCTGAAGGGCAAGATCCTCAACGTGGAAAAAGCCCGCTTCGACAAGCTGCTGGCCAGCCAGGAGATCGCCACCCTGATTACCGCCATGGGCTGCGGCATCGGCAAGGAAGAGTACAACCCGGACAAGCTGCGCTACCACCGTATCATTATCATGACCGATGCCGACGTGGACGGCGCCCACATTCGCACCCTGCTGCTCACCTTTTTCTACCGTCAGATGCCCGAACTGGTGGAGCGCGGCCACATTTACATTGCCCAGCCGCCGCTGTACAAGGCCAAGCACGGCAAGCAGGAGCGCTACCTCAAGGACGACAACGAGCTGAACCAGTACCTGCTGCAGCTGGCGCTGGACAAGTCCGAACTGGACACCGGCGACGGCCAGACCGTGCTTTCGGGCGATGCTCTCGCCAACATCGCTCGCCAGTATCTGGTGGCCCGGTCCGTCATCGAGCGCGAGAGCCGCGTCATCGATACGCTGGTACTGCAGGCGCTGCTCAAGCTGCCGCGCCTGGCGCTGGACACCCCCGCTGCTGCTGCCTCCGCCCTGCAGGCCCTGCTGCCCTTGGTGCCCCCCGAGCAGATTGCGCTGAGCCTGGTGCACGACGAGAAGAACGACAGCCAGCTGATCAAGATCGTGCGCAAGCTGCACGGCAACTTCATGGTCACCTACCTGGACCAGACTTTCTTCGAGTCCGGCGACTATGCCGAGCTGCTGAAGACCAGCGACCTACTGCGCGGCCTGCTGCACCCGGGTGCCCAGGTGCGCCGTGGCGAAACTGCCCGCCCGGTGGCCGAGTTTGGCGACGCGCTGGACTGGCTGTTGGCCGAAGCCAAGAAAGGCATGAATATCCAGCGTTACAAGGGGCTGGGCGAGATGAACCCCGAGCAGCTGTGGGAAACTACCATGGACCCCACCGTGCGCCGCCTGCTGAAGGTGAAGATCGAGGACGCCATGGGTGCCGACGATGTGTTCACCACCCTGATGGGCGACAACGTCGAACCGCGCCGCGCCTTCATTGAAAGCAACGCGCTGATTGCACGAAATATTGATGTGTGAGGCTGTAGGATCCCGTTGGAGTTTAGATTTTTCCCCAGTTTTTTAGATGTAACAGAGAAGGCTGCCGCGAGGTGGCCTTTTTTGTGGGGCTTCGGGATCTTGTTGAATGGGACGGCGCTCTAGATACGGAATCAGCATATACTCAGCCACCGTATCTCTTGCCTAAATCGCTGAACACTTTTGCTAAGTCATCCGATTCGATTGGCCAGCTTTCCTCGGTTTGAGCAGGCATCCTCTCCACTAGGAAGTAAGCCAGCAGTACGGCCGGCTGGTTGAAGAAGTGCCGCTGTCTATTCTGCTCTTTGATCTTGTCGAAGACGTAGCTCTTGTCCTTCAGGAAGGCTTCGAGTTGCGGTATTGCATCTTCCGGCAGAAGGTCCATTGAATCGCCCCGGCTTCTCTAGACACTTTTGAGCCGGTAGGAAGATTGCTCCTCAATCAGCAAGCTCAATGTTGCTACCGCGCCGCCTGAAACCTCCCCAATGCGGGATCTCTCGGAGAAGAGCACAGTCTCCATCCCTAATCTCCCTCTCCAAGGCGCCGTATTTGCTTCGGCTTTGGTACCGGCTGTGCGTCGCCGGTACGGCCCCGTTCGGGCTGGCATATGACAGCAACCTACTCAGGAGCAGAACAATGGCGGTAAAAGTTCTCTACACTGCGCACGCCACAGCCACCGGCGGGCGCAATGGGCACACGCAGTCCGACGACGGGCTGGTGAGCGTGGACCTTTCGGTGCCCAAGGCGATGGGTGGGCCGGGCAAGGCGGGTGCCACCACACCGGAGGACCTGTTTGCAGCGGGCTATGCGGCCTGCTTTGGCGGAGCCTGCGAATACATGGGTCAGCAGCTCAAGCTGCGGCCGCGGTCGGTGGAGGTGCGTGCGTCGGTGGGGATCGGTACCACCGATGGCGGTGGCTTCGGGCTGACGGTGCGGCTGGAGGTAAAGGTGGAAGGCCTGTCGCAGGAGGATGCAGAGCGCGTGGTGGCCGCCGGCCATGACCTGTGCCCCTACTCCAACGCGGTGAAGGGCAATGTGGAGGTGGAGATCGAGGTGACTGCGGTCTGAGCAACGCAGATAGACAGGGCGGCCCAGCGGCCGCCCTTTTCATGCGCGCGGGGGCACTAGATGGCGCCCACGCTGCCGGTAACCGGCAGGACGATGCCGGTGATGTAGCTGGAGCAGACGGGCGAAGCCAGGAACACATACGCGGGCGAGAGTTCTTCCGGCTGGGCGGCGCGCTTCATGTCGGTACTCTTGCCGAATTCGGCCACCTTGTCTGCCGGCGAGTCGGCCGGGTTCAGCGGGGTCCACACCGGGCCGGGGGCGACGGCGTTGACGCGGATACCGCGGGAGACCAGGTTCTGCGCCAGCGCTTTGGTGAAGGCGTGGATAGCCCCTTTGGTGGTGGAGTAGTCCAATAGCTTGGGGCTGCCTTGCAGGCCGGTGACCGAGCCGGTATTGACGATGGCGGCGCCCTCCTTGAGATGGGGCAGTGCGGCGCGGGTCATCTGGAAGTAGCCGTAGACGTTGGTGCGCAGCGTTTCGTCGAAGCGCTCGTCGGTGATGTCTTCCAGCGTTTCGGCGTGCTCCTGGAAGGCGGCGTTGTTAACGAGGACGTCCAGCCCGCCGAAGGCTTCCACCGTGCGCGCCACCGCCTCGCGGCAGAAGGCGGGATCTTTCACGTCGCCGGGAATCAGCAGACAACGGCAGCCTTCGGCCTCGATGCAGCGGCGGGTTTCTTCCGCATCCTCGTGCTCGTTGAGATAGACAATGGCCACGTCGGCCCCTTCGCGGCCGTAGAGCACTGCCACGGCCCGGCCGATGCCGGAGTCGCCGCCGGTGATCAGCGTGGACTTGCCCTCCAGCTTACCGCTGCCCTTGTAGTCGGGGGCCTCGAAGCGCGGGCGCAGCGCCAGCTCATTCTCGTGGCCAGGTTTCTCGATGTGCTGGGCCGGCATGTCGGCCGGCTGGGTGCGTGCGCCGGCCTGCATGGCGCCGCTGTTGGCTTCGCCGCTGTCCTGGCCGGCATCGTGGGCATCCTGCTCGCGCTGGATGGCGCGTTGTCTGTCGGCGGTGTGGTCGGCCTGCGGGTTGTGGGGTTTGCCGTCGTTCTGGCTCACGGGGCACTCCTTTCAGAAGAGGGTTGTTGGGGGTCCCCCGCTGGGCAGGCAGGCTTTGTGCCCGGCTAGCGTGCACCGGTGCCCTGCACCCGCCACACGGTATTGCCCACGTCATCCGCTACCAGAAGATGCCCGTCGGCATCGAAGGCCACGCCCACCGGGCGGCCGAAGGCCTGGCCGTCCGGGCCGGTGAATCCGCTCAGCACGTCGATAGGCGGGCCGGCGGGGCGGCCGTCGCGGAAAGGCACGAACACCACTTTGTAGCCGCTGGGCGGGCGACGGTTCCATGAGCCGTGCTCGCCGATGAAGGTACCGTCATGAAAGAGAGTGGGGAGGGCGTTGCGCTGGCTATAGGCCAGCCCCAAGGGGGCGACATGCGTGCCCAGTGCGTAGTCGGGCACACGGGCGCGGGCGACCAGATCCGGCCGCTGCGGGGCGACGCGCGGGTCCAGATGTTGGCCGAAGTAGCTGAACGGCCAGCCGTAAAAGGCGCCATCGTGCACTTCGGTGAGGTAGTCAGGCACCAAGTCGCTGCCCAGCTCGTCGCGTTCGTTCACCACCGTCCACAGCCGGCCGGTGTCCGGCTGCCAAGCCATGCCGTTGGGGTTGCGCAGACCGGTGGCAAACAACCGCTTGCGCCCGGTGGCCGCTTCCACTTCCCAGATCGCGGCACGGCCGGTTTCTTCTTCCAGGCCATGTTCGGCGGCATTGCTGTTGGAGCCTACGGTCACGTACAGCCGCTGGCCATCGGGGTGGGCGATGAGGTTCTTGGTCCAGTGGTGGTTGCGCGGGCCTGCGGGCAGGTCAGTCACTCGCGTGCCCGGGCCGGCCAGGCGGGTGGCGCCCGGTGTATAGGTGTAGCGCATCAGCGCGTCGGTGTTGGCCACGTACAGCGCATTGCCCACCAACGCCATGCCAAAGGGAGAATGCAGGCTCTCAAGGAAGGTGGTGCGCACGTCGGCCTCACCGTCGCCGTCGGTGTCGCGCAGCAGGGTGATGCGGTTGGCGCTGGGCGTGGCGGCGCCCGCCCGTTGCATCACCTTCTTCATCGCCCAGCCTTTCAGGCCGGCACTGTCCGCCGGACGTGGCGGGGCATTGGTCTCGGCCACCAGTACGTCGCCGTTGGGTAGTACGTACAGCCAGCGCGGATGGTCCAGCCCGGAGGCAAAGCGCTGGACGCGGGTGCCCGGGGCGGCCAGCGGGGCCTGGCCTTCCTGCCAGCCACGCGCCGGGGCGATCGCCACCGTGGGCAGCAGGGTGCGTACCGGCGGGGGGCAGCCGTGGCACCGGGCCGGTGCTGTCGGCAAGGTTCAGGCGAGCGGTGTCACCACAGGCAGCCAAGGCAAGGCAGCAGGAAAGGAGAACCGGCAGGTGGCGCATGGGCGTGTCTCGTCAGGGTGATACCGCCCCGGAGCAAATGGCGTGCGCCGCTGGCGCCCAGGCCGTGGCCAGCCGTTCGGCCAACCTTCGGGCCGACCAGGGCCCGCCGAACAGCCAGGTGTCGGCCGGCAGGCGGCGCAGCCGGGCTTCGGCCACGGCGGGCACGCGCTGCCACAGGGCGCCACGGGTGAAGTCGGCACGCGGGTCGGTGACGGCGGTAAGGCTGGCCGTGCTGTCCAGCAGGTCTTCCACTGTCAGCGTGACGATGCCCTGGCGGGCGTCACGGGCTGGCCAGGCATTCTGCCAGCCCAGCGCGTCCACCACACCGCCGGCAAGACTGTTGCCGGCAAACGCCCAGAACTGCGGGCTGCCGCCCAGTCCCTGCAGTACGCCCATGCGCTGCTTGGCAGACGGGCCCAACTGACCGCGCAGGCGCGACAGGCAGTCGTCCAGCCGCGCGAGCTCGGACTCGGCGGCCTGGCTGCGTCCGGTCCAGACCGCCAGCTGGCGAAAATCCTGCCGCATCAGCGCCAGCCCGTTGCCGGTACGGTCGCTGGCTTGCAGCCGCGTCGGCGCCAGCCGCGACAGTAGCGGCAGTAGCGGCAGTAGCGGCTGGTGCCGGAAGTCCACCCCAAGGATCAGGTCGGGGCGCAGTGCGGCGATTGCCTCCAGTGAGGGCTGTTGGCGCGTGCCCACCGAGACGCAGCCGGACAGCGTCTGCTGGCCCAACCCCACCCAGCGTCGGTAGCCCTTGAGGTCGGCGACTCCCACGGGCGTCAGGCCCAGTGCCAACAGCATCTCTACCAAGTTGTATTCCAGGGCCACCACCCGTAGTGGTGGCGGTGCGGCGTGGGCGGCGAGCGGAGCGATCAGCAGGGCGCCGGCGGCGGCCAGAAGCCGGCGGCGGTCAGGGTTGGGCATGCCAGTGTTCCAGAAGGGCATAAAGTTCGGATTCGGGTTTGTTGGGCAGCAGCGGGCATGTGGCACAGCACACCTCGCCCGGCAGTTCGTAACGCAGGCAGCACAGCCGCCGCAGGCGCACCGGCGAGGGGATGGGCGGCAGGAACGAAGGGACGTAGCGCACCGGCTGCCACAAGAGGTTGGCCGAACCGTCGGGCCGTTTCTTGGGCTCCAGCAGCACTGCCTGGCAGGCAGCTGCTTCGGCATGGCCCGCCGCGGTCAGGTGGGCCAGTACGAACTCCATCAGGTTGCCGGCGCTGTTCCACAGCACGCGTGGGCTGATACGGCCATGCGTGGCCACGGTGGCGATCAGCGGTGCCAGCACCTGCTCGGTAAGCGGCGTGCAGGCGGCCGCGACGGGCTGCCCGGCCTCCAGCGGCACCCCCAGATGATCCAGCTCCAGTACCACCGGCAGGCCGTCGGGGCCCGGGCGCAGTCCGATACGTGCCGGCTCCAGCGGCAGGGCCAGTCGTCCGAGTACCGCCCCGGCCAGCACTGGCGGAATGAGCAGACGGAAGACGGCCTTGATCCACTGCGACACTTGGGCCCGCGCCGGGGCGCCTGGGTAGCGCGCGGCGGTCCCGGCCAGGGCTTCGGCCAACCTTGCTCCAGAAATCAGCGCCGCCAGCGGCAGTGCCTCCGGCGTGTGGCCAGCCACCACGCTCTCCCGATAGGGGGCCAGTGTGCCCTGCAGGCAGTCGTGAAGCGTGCTCATGCCCGGCTCCGCCCTTGGTACGCCAGCAGGCACAGCAGGTAAGGGGCCCCGAGAGCGGCGGTCATCAGCCCGAGCGGGATTTCCAGCGGGGCCAGCAGCGTGCGTCCCAGCACGTCCGCCAGCCCGCACAGCACCCCTCCGCACAGCAGCGTGGCCGCCAGGCGGGCGCCGGGACGTGGCCCGACCAGCAGCGTGGCCAGATGCGGTGCCGCCAGCCCCACGAATCCGACCGGCCCCACCGCCGCCACCGCCACCGCCGCTGCCAGCGCTGAGAGCGCCAAGGCCCCCACTCGCAGTCGCGCCACCGGCACTCCAATGGCTGCGGCCTGCTCGTCCCCCAGCATCAAAAGCCCGAGAAGGCGCGTCAGCCAAAGCGCAGGCAGGCCCAGTAGCAGCCAAGGCAGCAGGGCCGGCAGCAGCGCCCGGCCCCGACCGTAGCTGCTGCCGGCCAGCCACACCAGCGCCTGTGCTGCCTGGACCTTGGCGGCGACCACCACCAGGGTGGCCAGCGCCGCCAAGAGGCCGGCAAAGGCAATGCCGCTGAGGGCGAGCTTGACCGGTTCGTAATCGCTGCGGCGGTTGAGCCACAGCACCGCGGCCAACACCGCGCTGGCGCCGGCAAAGCTCGCCAGCCAGCCGGCTGCTGCAGGGGCCGCAGGCCAGACGAGGGCCACCGACAGCGCGGCCAGCCCCGCGCCTTGCGTCACGCCCATCATCTCGGGTCCAGCCAGCGGATTGCGCACCACCTGCTGCAGCAGCAGCCCGGACAGCGCCAGCAGGGCGCCGGCCGAGAGCGCGGCCAGCACCCGGGGCAGCCGCAGTTCCACCAGAAAGGCGCCGGTACCGGACGCGCCCTGCCACCAGTCCGTCCAAGCGCCCGCGGGCAGCGGCAGACTGCCCTGAGTGACGCCGGCATAAATAACGAGCGGCACTGCCAAGGCCAGCGGCCACAGCGGCCAGCGCCGGTGTCGCACTGCTGCCACCGGGGCATCGGGCGTGGGCGGCGACAGGCGGGGCTGGCCACGAATCAGCCACAGCAGCAGGGGGGTGCCGATCAACGCGGTAGCCACCGACAGCGGCAGTCCGCCCGTGAGCGGCGTCGTCTGCCGCACCAAGACGTCAGCCAGTAGCATCAGCAGCGCGCCTGCCACGGCCGAGCCGGGAAGCAAGCGCCCCGGATGGGCACCACCGGCCAGGCGCACCAGATTGGGGGCGATCAGACCGATGAAGGCCACCGGGCCTGCCAGGGTTACGGCTACGGCCGACAGTAGGGTGGCCACGGCCAGGGTGCGTCGTCGGAGTGCGTCCACCCTCAGCCCCAAGCTCGCGGCCGCTTCGTCTCCCAGTGCCAGCACCGTCAGCGCGCGGGCCTGCCGCAGGGCTACCCAGCCTGCGAGCACTGCCCAAGGCAGTACCCGCACTACGCCGTCCCAGCCGTTCTGGAACAGCGAACCCGCCCCCCACAGCGCCAGCCCGGCGATATGCTGTTCATTGATGATCAGCAGTAGCGCGGTGAGGGCAGAGAGCAGCAAGGTGGTGGCTGTCCCGGCCAGGATCAGTCGGAGCGGGCTGGCGCGCCAGCCGCCGGCCACGGCAAAGGTGAGCAGCGCGGCCAGCAGGCCGCCCGCAAACACCGGCACAATGCTGGCCGGCCGCAGTGCGGCGGGCAGCAACAGGCTGAGTAGCAGCCCGATCTGCGCGCCGCTGGTCACCCCCAGCACCGAGGGCGCGGCCAGCCGGTTGCGGGTCATCGCCTGCAGCAGTGCCCCGGCCAGACCCAGTGCAGCGCCTGCGATCAGGGTGGCGGCCAGCCGCGGCAGCCGCAGCGTGGTGAGGACTTCCCCGTGTACGGCCGGGCTGGCCGGCAGCCCGGAAAAGAGGCTGGCCGAAGCCAGTCCGAGCGCAACGGCCAGCGCCAGCAGCAGCCAGCCGCTGCCGCCGATGTCCGGCAGCCGTCGGGGCAGGGCGTGGTTCAGCATGCCTGCACCCGCTGGTCGTGGGGCAGCGGGGCCGACACGTAGCGCGGCAGGCATACCGGCGGTGTGCTGCCGGGCAGGCGCCACATCTCTACCTCGAACACTTCGCGCATCAGCGCCGGCTGCATCAGCGCATCGGGTGTGCCACGCGCCACCAGGTGCCCCGACTTCATCAGCAGCAGTTCGTCGCTGAAGGCGGCGGCCTGGTTGAGGTCGTGCAGCACCCACACCACGGTCAGCCCGTGTTCCCGGTTGAGGCGCCGCACTGTTTCCAGCACATCGATCTGGTGGTGCACATCCAGATAGGTAGTGGGTTCGTCCAGAAGCAGCAGCGTGCCTTCCTGAGCCAGGGCCATCGCCAGCCAGGCACGCTGCCGCTGCCCGCCCGAGAGCGTGGCTACATCACGTCCGGCCAGGGCCTCCAGCCCGGTCAGGGCCAAGGCATGGTCAATGGCGGTGGTGTCGGCGGCCCGTAGCCGGTGGCCCGGGCCGGCATGCGCAAACCGGCCGCAGGCCACCAGCTCGCGTACCGTCAGGCCCGTTGGCGTCAGGTGGCTCTGTGCCAGCATCGCCAGCCGACGGGCACGGTCGCGGGGGCGCATACGCGCGAGGTCCTGGCCCTCAAGGCGGACCTGTCCGCTGGCTGGAGCGATCAGGCCGGCCAGCGTGCGCAGCAGCGTGCTTTTGCCGCAGCCGTTCGGCCCGCACAGGGCATAGACGCGGCCGGCATCGAATTGGACGGAAAGCGCATCGAAAATGGTCTGGCCGCCCAGCCGCACGGCGATCGCGTCGGCGGCAAGCAGCGGAGGAGAAGAGGCAGACATGGCAGCGGTCCGGGCCGACGTAGCGGCCCGGTAGGGTGGAATGAACACCCTGCATATTTTAATGGTAATGAGAATAATTATCTATAATAGCGTGTCATGCGGCCCGGGCCGTGTCCTGGACGGTACCGCTGCGACGAGGCCAGCTCACGGCGTGCGGGGCGTCGTAGTCGTTGGAGTGGTGTCAGCCCATCAGGCTGTTGACGACGACCGCGCTACGCCACGCCGCCAGCGACAGCGGCGGGTCGGCAATGCTGTGGCTCAGCCGGCCGGCATTCTGGAGGTCGATGCGCTGTTTGGCTGGGGCCTTCCAGCGTGGCGAAAAGTCGGCCGTCACCACCGGTCGGCCAGCTTCACGGCACGCTAGTTGTTGTGTGATCGGCGCCAGGCACGGCGGCAGGGCGTAGCGGTAGCCGGTGGCGAAGCGCACTCCGTACCCTCCAGAGGCTCTCTGCCGTCCTCCAGGTTGTTGTTCATCATCAACAGGACCCTTCCGCCCTGCTGCGTGAAGCGGCGGACCTCGCGGTACGACAGGATGCCCGGACGGGTGGCGCCCGGAGTGAGGGGGCCGCGCATGTTGAGCGCCTGCGTCAGGGCGGCCAGCGTGTCGGTAGAGAGGCCGTCGCTCGCCAGCTGCGGCCGTTCCACGATCGGCGTCTTGCGCGTCTTGGGGGGGCGTGGAAGGCGGCCACGTAGGCCTGCGTGAAGTATTCGTGGGTGCAGTGGCTTTCCTCCTGTGGCTCCAACGTCTGGCGACGGTTGGCCAAGGCCAGAGCTCCTGCTTCGCTGTGCTGACCGGTCATCAACTCAAGCAGGCTCGGTCCCCGCTCTGGGCGCCGCCCACCACCGCTACCTGCTTGCCTTCCAGCGATAGTGGGCTGGTCAGTAGCGGCGGGCATGCCCACAGCCCTCACCCAGCCAGGGCGTGGCCCAGTCCGGTGGCTGCAGCACGGCCCCGGTGACCACCACCAGATTGTGGGCCGCCCTGTCGCCCTCTGCCATGGGCAGCACAACGTAGCGGCCGTTGTGGCGGACTTCACGGATATCGCGGCCGACCGCGAGGTTGGGCAGTGGGGCCGCCGTCCAGCGCGGGCAGTCAGCGAACTCACGCCGTTGCACCTGCGGGGCCTCCGTATTGATGAAGCGGTAGAAGCGCTGATGGGCCACCCACCAGGCCCGGAAGGAAGAAGGGCTGGTGGGATTGGCAAAAGTCCAGCCGCTGGTGCGGCAGCGTCGGGCGGATACCCTACCTGTACCAGTGCCTCGTTGCGGTTGCCAGCCCGGCCATGCGCGCAGCAGGGGGTTGAGAAAGGCGGTGATCGCCATCCGTTCGCCCGGGGGCGACAGGGAAATGAAGGGCTGCGCTCGGCAGACGTCATCGCGGTGGGGCTTTATGGGGTGGGTGGTTTTTATTTGATAGCAATTCTCGTTTGCGCTGGGCGTGGTCAGCCTACAATCCACGCTCTACTGGAGTGATGAGGCATCATGGTGTTGCCGTTTTCTTCGCCGCGGCTGTTGCTGACGCTGGTGGCCGCCTGTGCGGTGATGGGCCTGGGCCAGGCCGCGCTGTTCACCTTCCAGCCCTTGCTGATGGCTGCGACCGGGCTGAGCCTCGCCCGCATCAACGGGGCCTTCGCGCTCGGCAGTGCACTGTTTCTGGTGGGTACTCCGCTGTGGGCGCTGGTCGGGGACCGTATCGGCCGAAAGCCGGTGCTGATGGTGGCGCTGACCGGTTTTTTGGTGAGCCACGTTTTTCTGCTGGGACTGGTGCTGGCGTGTCGGGCTGGGCGGCTGAGCGGTGACGCGGTGGGCGTGGGCCTGCTGCTCAGCCGCGTGGTGTACGGGCTGACGGTATCCGGACTGGTGACCGCAACGCAGGGCTGGCTGGTTGCTGGCTGGCCTGCTGACAAACGGTTGCCGGGCCTGTCGCGCCTGTCGGCGGGGCTGACCTTCGGCAGGCTGGTCGGTCCTCTGCTGGCGGCAGCCACCCTGTGGGTCAGTCCGCTGGGGCCGCTGTGGCTGGTGGCGCTGGCCGCGCTGCCGGTGTTGGCCGCGCTGGGTGGGTTGGCCGAAGCCCGTACCATGCCGACGGTCGCGACGGTGCGGCCATGGCCGGTCTGGCGTGGATTGGCGCCCTACTGGCTGGTGGCCTTTGTCAGCCAATGCACGCTGGGCCTGGTGCAGTACGTGACGGCGAGCTGGCTGGTCGCGCGTCTGCACTGGAGCCCGGAGGTGGCGGCGGCCCGCCTGGGCGGCATGATGGGGCTGGCCGGTGCGGGGTCGCTGGCCGTCCAGCTGCTGCTCTTGCCTCGTCTGGCCCGAGCCGAGCGGCAGGCTGTGCGGGCCGCCTGGGGGCTGGTGCCGGCCTTGGCGCTGATGCCGCTGACCGGCAGTGGCTGGTCGGCGTGGCTGGGTCTGGCCAGCTTGGCAGCGGTCTTGGCACTGGTGGTGCCCACCTACACACACCGCGCGGTGGAGGTAACAGGGGCCGGCAACCCCGGCCGGGTCAGTGCCGCGCTGGCCACCGCACATACTGTGGGCTACACCGTCAGTGCCGCGCTCGGTGGCTGGCTGTTCGATCGTCACCCCGATGCGCCGCTGTGGCTGGCGGTGTTGGGCGCGCTGCTGCTGGCGGGGATGTTGGGACGCGTGATTCGCCCGTCCCGGGAGGCCGCGATGCCGTAATCATGGTTGTTGTCGGTAGGCAATATTGATAATAATATCGCTTCTCATTTACGTTAATATCCTGCCAACCATGAAAACATACGCTCCTTCGCTCTTGGCGCTGGCCGTTGCGCTGGTCTATGCCCCCCACGCCAATGCTGATCAGGCCGCTGCGGCGACCCGCCCCACAGCTACCCTCGATACCGTGGTGGTCACCGCCACCCGGGCCAATGAGTCGGCCGGTTCCATCCCGCAGACGGTGCGCGTGATCCGGCGGCAGGAGGTGGAGGCGCAGCTGGCTTCCAGCAATGACGCCGCCCGGTTGCTGCAGCGGCATGTGCCCGGCCTGCAGGGTACCACCCAGACCATGTCCTCCACTTCGATGACGATGCGGGGCCGCGAGCTGCAGATTCTGGTGGATGGCGTGCCGCGCAGCACGCCGCTGCGCCAGGTATCGCGCATCCTGTCGCTGATCGACCTGAACAACGTCGAGCGGGTGGAGGTGGTCAACGGGGCCAGCGGCGTCTGGGGCAGTGGTGCCACCGGAGGCGTGGTCAACTTCATTACCCGCAAGGCCGCGCCCGGCATCTTCAAGGTGGATGTCAATCTGGGCATGACCGCGTTCACCGAGAACGTGGGTGACTCGCTGTCGCCGGACGTGTCGGTGCGGGCTTCGGGTAACACCGGGCAATTCGACTATGTAGCCTCGCTGGCCTACCAGGGCACGCGTGATGTGTTCGACGCCCACGGCACGCAGCTGCCTTCGGATGCGATTGCCGGGCAGGGCGGCAGCGACAACCTCGAACGCTATGTGGCCGGCCTGAAGCTTGGCCGCAACCTGGATGCCGACCGCCGTCTGGAGCTGTCACTGGATGCGGTGCGCCTGGACCAGAAGCCGGATTACTTCACCGACTACAGTCGTCAGCCGGTGGCGGTGGATTACCGCTCCCCCTACACCGGCCAGAGCGTGTACGAGAACTCGGCCTTCGCCACGCTGCGTTATACCGATGCCGGCTTCTTCCTCGGCCGCCTGGATGCCCGGGCCAGCTACAAGAACATCGAGAAGCGCTTTGCTTATTCGCCGCTGTTGTCAGTGAACCCGTCGGTGTATTACTCCGGCAACCCGGCCAGTCCGGTCTCACCCAATAGCCAGACCGTGGTCAACTCGGAGCAGGCGGAGTTCGCGGTGACGGTGAACACCCCGCTGGGGCAGGCACCACGCGCCCCCTCGCTGACTTGGGGGCTGGAAGGCGGACAGGACCGTACCGCGCAGACCTATTACGATGGGGTGAATACATCGGCGCCGATGAAGCAGACCACCTGGGCGCTCTTCGCGCAGCTGGACCTGCCGGTCACCGAGCGGCTGAAGCTGCGCGGCGGTGCCCGCTACGAGAACATCGACCTGGACATCGGGGCTTTCACCCGCAGCACGCTCTACTCGGGCAAGAACGGCTCCGGTGCCAACCTGTACCTGCCGGCCGTCGACGTGAAGGGTGGCAGCTACAGCTACGACGCCACGGTATTCAATCTGGGCGCGGTGTACGATCTCACCGACAACCTCAATCTCTACGGCGGGTTCTCCCAAGGGTATTCACTGCCGGATGTGGGGGGCTTCACACGCCGGGCCGGCAACGACAAGCGCTATCTCACCACCAACCCCAATGCCCAGTTGCCGGCCATCAGCTATGCCAACCTCGGCGTGGAGGCGGTGGTGGTGGACAACTACGAGCTGGGCCTACGCGGCGTGTGGGACCGCTGGCAGTTCAACACCAGTGCCTACCTGAGCCGCTCCGACAAGGGCACCAACTATGACGTGGTCACCAACCGGCTTTCGCAACAGAAGGAAGAGATCCGCGGGCTGGACCTGACCGCTTCGTACGCGGTGCAAGAATACTGGACGCTGGGCGGCAACCTTGGCTACACCGAAGGCAAGCGGGACTACAACGGCGACGGCGTGCTGGAAGCCTACCTGCCCAATAACCGCATTCCGTCGCCGTTGCGCACCACGCTCTACAGCGACTATCGCTTCGGCAACGGCGCCCGCTGGTATCTGGAGGGGGTGTACCTGCAGGGCCGTCACCGCTGGGACGGTACCGTCAACAAGACGGGTCAGCAGGTGGTGTACGACATCGACTCGTCCTTCCTGGTGAACACCTCGCTGGCCTACCCACTCGACAAGACCACTACACTGGACGTGGGCGTGGACAACCTGTTCAACCGGCAATACCTCAACTCGACGGCTAGCGCCGTGCGCAACAGCCAGGTATCCGGCTTTGGCCGCACCGTCCGTGTTGGCGTGCGCGCCAGCTTCTGATCCGGATGCGTCTGCATCGCCAGGCCGCCCGCGGGCGGCCTTTTTCATGCAGGGTTGGCCGAAGCGTGTCTCAGCGCATGCCGGGCAGGAGGGCCACCAGCCAGTTGCGAAAGGCTTTTACCTTCGGCGATTCAACCAGGTGGGCCGGGTAGACGAGGTAATAGCCCCATTCGGTTTCCAGCACGGTGTCAAAGGGAATCACCAGCCGGCCGCTGGCAACGTCCTCGTGGATCATCGACAGTTGGGCCAGCGTCACCCCCATGCCGCGCGCCGCCGCATGCAGGGCGAATTCCAGCGTGTCGAAGGTGATGCCGCTCTTGCCGTCCACCCGGCGGGCACCGGCCAGCCGCAGCCACGCCCCCCAGGAGTCCTGTTCCCGCCAAGGGTGCAACAGCACGTAGTTCCGCAGGTCGTCGGGGGTGACGAGCGGTGGGCCACGCTCCAGCAGGCCGGGCGCGCATACCGGCACCAGCTGCTCGCGCGACAGGCATTCGGAGATCAGGCCGGGCATCGAGGGTTCGGTCAGACCGACGATCGCCAGATCGTACTCCGCTGCATTGAAAGGGGTGTCATGCATCAGCTGGGTGATCAGGTGCAGGGTGTATTCCGGATGACGCGTCTGGAAGTCCGGCAGGTTGGGCAGCAGCCAGCGCATGGCCGGTGTCGGGGCAACACGCACACGGATGTCGCTCTCACGCCGGGCCAGCGCCTCGCTCGCCTCGCGGATCAACCCGAAGGCCTGCTGCACTGCGGGCAACAGGGCTTCCCCCGCAGCCGTCAGCGTCAGGCCGCGCTGCTCCCGCACGAAGAGTGGCGTGCGGTAGAAGGCCTCCAGCGTCTGGATCTGCCGGCTGACGGCCCCTTGCGTGAGATGGATCTCCTGCGCGGCCTGGGTGAAAGAGCGTGCCTGAGCGGCGGCCAGAAACACACGCAGGGCATTGAGCGGGGGCAGGCGCATTGTTGGGGCAGTCATGCGTTTTCCTCATGGATGGCATGAGTATAACTGCTTTGTCACGCTCGCTTGCGCCCGCTATGCTGGCAAGCCATAAGCCATTATTTCCTTTAAGGAATCGTTCTTTATGCTTGCCGCTCTTCGCTTTCTCTCTCCTTACCGTGCTGCCGGCTATCTTGCCGCGCGATGCGCTGCCTTCATGCACGAGGTGCCCAGCCTCTGGCGCTTGGCCTGGCCACTGATTCTGTCCCAGCTGGCGCAAAGCGGCATTCTGTTCGTCGATTCATTGCTGATGGGCCAACTGGGGCCCGCAGCCTTGGCGGGCGGCGCGCTAGCGCTTTCGACGTACTTTCTGGTGTACGTGCTCGCGTTCGGGGTGCTCTCGGCCTCGGGCACGCTGGTGGCCCTGGCGTATGGGGCCGGCAAACGCCGCCGCCTGGTGGCCGCGGTACGCGCCGGACTGGTGCTGGGCGCCGGGCTGAGCCTCCTGGCCGGCGTGCTGCTGTGGCACGCCGAGCCTTGGATGCTGATGCTGGGGCAGGCGCCCGAAATGGCACGGGTGGCGGCCGGCTTCCTGCGGGTGCTCGTCTGGGGGCTGCCCTTCGGCCTGCTGTTTCTTACGCTGCGCAGTTTTGCATCGGGCATCAACCGCCCGGGGCCGGTGCCCTTCATCACCTTCAGCGCGCTGGCGCTGTCTGCCGTGCTTGGCTGGCTGCTATCGCAGGGTCTGGGGAGCTGGCGCGGCCTTGGGGTCTATGGCATCGCGCTGTCGTCGGCGATTACCTACTTCTACATGGGCATGGCCTTCGCGTGGGTGGTGCGCCACCACCGTGGCTTTGCCCGTTACCCGGTGTTCGGACGCATCCGGCGCCGCGACCTGGCGATGATCGGGCCGGTACTGCGGCTGGGGTTGCCCACCGCCGGTACGCTGGGCATGGAAAGCGGCCTGTTCAGTGCTTCGGCTTACCTGATGGGCGCGCTGGGGGCGGCACAGCTGGCGGCGCACCAGAGCATGATGCAACTGGTGATCGCCAGCTTCATTGTGCCGATGGGGCTGATGCACGCGATCTCCATGCGTGTGGGACAGGCGATCGGCGCGGGTGAACCGCGTCGGGCGCGCGGGGCCGCTCTCACCGGCCAGTTGCTGGCCCTGGTCTGGACGGGTGTGACCGCCAGCGTGCTGCTGCTTATGCCGGAAACACTGCTGTCGGCCTTCCTGCCCGCGGGGCGGCCGGGCGCCGAGGCGGCCAGGGCGGTGGCACTGACGCTGGCACCGGTGGCGGCGCTGCTGTTCGTCATTGATGCCTGGCAGAGCATTCTCGGGGCCGCCCTGCGGGCGGTGAAGGATGCGCGCTTTTCGATGGTGGTGTATGGGCTGGGATGCTGGGGAGTGGGTTTTCCGCTCGCCTGGGTGCTGTCGCACGGTCCGCTGGGAGCACTGGGCGTGTGGGTGGGGCTGACCACCGGTCTGGTGAGCGCGGGCCTCCTGCTGATGTGGCGCTTCGAGAAACTGTCTCACGCCCTGATTGCCGGGCGCAGGCAGGTCGGGCTGTAAGCCACCCAGGCGCAGGCATGAAAAAGGTTGGCCGAAGTTTCGGCCAACCTTTTCCTTTGCTGGGTACCCATGGCGTACCCATCTTCGACTCACGCCCTCTGCGTCAGGCGCGGATGCGGAAGAAGCGCACGCTGGACTGCAGGGCTTCGGCCAAGCTCACCATCTGCTGCAGCCGATGGTGCATGTCCTGCATCACGTTGCAGTTTTCCTCGGCGGCACTCGCCACCACCTCCACATGCCGGGCCAGATCCAGGCTGGCGGTGCGCTGCTCGGCCACCGAACTGGCAATATCGTCCGCGCTGCGGCTGGAGCGTGCGACGGCCTCCTCGCTGGCATGCAGTCCGTCGGCCACCTGCTGTACTGACTGCCGGCTAGTGGACAGGGCCGCCAGGCTGTCCTCGATCGCCCGTTCCAGCGCATGCGACTGTGTATCCAGCGAAGTGGTCACCTGGTCGATCTCGCCCGCCGAACTGGCCGATTTCTCCGCCAGCTTGCGCACCTCGTCGGCCACCACCGCAAAGCCGCGGCCCTGCTCGCCGGCACGTGCGGCCTCGATGGCGGCATTCAGGGCCAAGAGGTTGGTCTGGTCAGCGATGTCGCGCACCTCGCGTGTCATGGTGTTGATCTCGCGGCTCTTCTCGAGGAAGGCATGTACCGCGCTGGCAATAGTGCGTACGATGCCCTCCACACGGTTGACCTCGGCCACTAGCGTATCCAGCCGGCCCGTGCCTTCCCGGGTGGCCGACAACGCCGCTTCCGCCTCGCCCTTCAGATGGCTGGCCGCCTCGGCAATCGCACCGATGCTGTGGGTGAGTTCCTCGATCGCCCCTGCGGATGCGGCCGCCACCTGTGACTGGCTCTGCGACGAAACCAGTGTCTGCTGGGCCGCTTGCGCCAGCGTTTCGGTGAGCGCGGTCACTTCGCCCGAGTGACGGTGCACGCCGGAGACGCCCTCGGCCAGTCGCGCCGTCATGGTGCGCATCGCATTGAGTACGGCGCCAGCCTCGTCGGCGCCGCCTTCGGGCACTTCTACCGTCAGGTCGCCCGCCGCCACCGTACTCACCGCCTGTACCGCGGTGGCCAGTGGGCGGCGAATACTACGGGCAATCAGCAGCCCGGACAGCACCGCCAGAACCAGCACCACCGCCGAGGCCCCCCACAGCACCAGCATGCTGCGCTCGTAGGCGGCATCGATCTCGGCCAGCGCCACGCGTGTTTCCTTCTGCTCCTCGGCCACCAAAGCCTCGATCGCTTCACGCCAAGGCTTTACTGCCGGGATCAACTCCTTCTCCATCGTCTGGATGGCACCGGCCTGATCACCGGCCAGACCCTGCGCCATCATCTTGTCCACCGGCGGCTCGCTCAGCTTGCGCTGGACGATCAGCGTATCCATCAGCAGCTTCTCGCGCTCGCTGGGGCGGAAGGTGCCGAAGTGGGCCTGGATCTCCGCCAGAAGCGCATCGTATTCCGTACGGGCCTTGGCCATGCCGGCCACGGCCTTCTGCTTGCTGGCCGCATCGGGGTACATCACCACGTCGCGGTACAGGGTGCGCTGTTTCTGCAGGTTCTGGTTGAGCTGGGTGGCCTTCTCGACGAGGAAGGTGTTGTCCTCGCTGATGGAGGTCAGATTGCTATGAATCGCCGTCATGGCCAAGTATTGCACCGCCGTCTGTACGATCACGAGCAGCACGATGCCGCCAAAGGCCCAGGCCAGCTTGCGGCCCACTGTCCAGTCACGCATACACACCCCGTTACATCTTCTTTTATGAAAGACCGGGATTGTGTGGCAGTTTTATGAAAATGGGATGGCTTTTTCGCGCTTGCTTGACAAATGTCAATCAGAAGTATTCGCAACCCGATCCGGGTCAACCGCAGAGAAGACAGGCGCGTTTAGAGGCGGCTAGCGGCGATGGCGTGCCACCAGGTTCTCCAACGCCGCCCGCACGTCCGGGTGCGGCACACTGGCGACGCTGGCAGCAATGCAGTCCAGGGCGCCGGGCGTGAAACCGATGCCCTTGGGGCGGCTACGGCGCACCGGCTGCAGGGAAACACGGATGCGCAGACGATCGGCCGCATGGCCCGCGGCGGACAGGGCGGGGAGAAGGCTGGGGCCCAGCATGCGCAGCCGGGCGGCGGCGATGCCGGTATGCGCGAACACCACCAGCTCGCCCTGGTTAATGCCGGCCGCCTGGCAACACGCCTGCAGCGGCTCGGGCAGCAGCTTGCGGAAGGCGCGGTCGAGCGCCAGACGCTGCCGTGCCTCGGCACCCAGTTGGGCAAGGCGGCTGTCTCGGCGGAGGAAGTCCTGGAAGGTCTGGCTGCTCATGGCGGGTACGGACGGAAATGGTGGCGCGTGCCCCGATTGTAGCCAAAAACCCGGCGCAAGGTTGGCCGAAAGGCCTGCTCCGGAACCGGAGGCCGGGCCGGCCTTCTTCACCAAGGCTTGATGCGGCGCATGTTCGCCCCCATACCGGACGGGATGGTTGTGCTACACTTTTCCCCATTTTTCGGGCCGGTTGCTGGCCTCAGGACCCTTTTAGATGATTTCTACGCTTCTCAAGAAAGTGTTTGGCAGCCGCAACGACCGGCTCCTGAAACAGTATCGTCAGACCGTACTGCGGATCAACGCGCTGGAAGAAGGTCTCAAGGCCCTGTCGGACGAGGCGCTGGCCGCCAAGACCCCGGAATTCAAGCAGCGCCTGGCGCAGGGGGAGACGCTCGAAGGCCTGCTGCCGGAGGCGTTTGCCGTCTGCCGCGAGGCCAGCCGCCGGGTGATGGGCATGCGCCACTTCGATGTGCAGCTGATCGGCGGCATGGTGCTCAATGACGGCAAGATTGCCGAAATGCGTACCGGCGAGGGCAAGACGCTGGTGGCCACGCTCCCGGTCTACCTCAATGCCCTGACCGGCAAGGGTGTGCATGTGGTGACCGTCAACGACTACCTGGCCAGCCGCGATGCCAGCCTGATGGGACGCCTCTACAATTTCCTCGGTCTGTCGGTGGGCGTGAACCTGTCTCAGATGCCGCATGACGCCAAGCAGGACGCCTACGCCGCCGACATTACCTACGGCACCAACAACGAGTTCGGCTTCGACTACCTGCGCGACAACATGGTGTTCTCGCTGGCAGAAAAAGTGCAGCGCGAGCTGGCCTTCGCGGTGGTGGACGAGGTGGACTCCATCCTCATCGACGAGGCACGCACCCCGCTCATCATCTCCGGCCCTGCGGAAGACAACGTCGAACTCTACCGTCGCATGAATGCAGTCCCGCCGCTGCTCAAGCGCCAGGAAACCGAGGAAGGCGAAGGCGACTACTGGGTGGACGAGAAGGCCCACAGCGTGATGCTGTCCGAACAGGGCCACGAGCGCGCGGAGACCATCCTCGCCGAGATGGGCTTGTTGGCCGAGGGCGACAGCCTCTACTCCGCCACCAACATCACGCTGATGCATCACCTGATGGCCGCGCTACGTGCCCATGCCCTCTATCATCGCGACCAGCACTATGTGGTGCAGGACGGGGAGGTCGTGATCGTGGACGAGTTCACCGGCCGACTGATGCCGGGGCGCCGCTGGAGCGAAGGGCTGCATCAGGCCGTCGAGGCCAAGGAAGGCGTGCAGGTCAACCGCGAAAACCAGACCCTGGCGTCGATCACCTTCCAGAACTACTTCCGCCTGTACCGCAAACTGTCGGGCATGACCGGTACTGCCGACACCGAAGCCTACGAATTCCAGCAGATCTACGGCCTGGAGACGGTGGTGATCCCCACCAACCGTCCGATGATCCGCAAGGACGCCCAGGACAAGGTCTACCGTACCGCCAAGGAGAAGTACGACGCGATTCTGGCCGACATCAAGGACTGCGTGGAGCGCGGCCAGCCGGCCCTGGTGGGCACCACCAGCATCGAGAACTCGGAGTTGATCTCCAACCTGCTCAATGCTGCCCGCATCCCGCACAACGTGCTCAACGCCAAGGAGCATGCGCGCGAGGCCGAGATCATCACCCAGGCGGGCCGACCGGGCGTCATCACCGTGGCTACCAATATGGCCGGCCGCGGCACCGATATCGTACTGGGCGGTAACCCCGACCCGGCGATCAAGGCCATCGAGGCCGACGAACAGCTCAGCCCGGAGGAGAAGGCCACCCGCATCGCTGCCCTGCGCAGCGAATGGTCCGAACTGCACGAGCAGGTGCTGGCTGCCGGCGGCCTGCACATCATCGGCACCGAGCGCCACGAATCACGCCGTATCGACAACCAGTTGCGCGGCCGTTCGGGCCGTCAGGGCGACCCCGGCTCCAGCCGCTTCTACCTCAGCCTGGAAGATCCGCTACTGCGCATCTTCGCCTCGGATCGTGTGGCCGCCATCATGGACCGCCTGAAGATGCCGGAAGGCGAGGCTATCGAGCACCCGTGGGTGACCCGTTCGATCGAGAACGCCCAGCGCAAGGTGGAAGGCCGTAACTTCGACATCCGCAAGCAGCTGCTGGAGTACGACGACGTTGCCAACGACCAGCGCAAGGTTATCTACCAGCAGCGCAATGAGATCCTGGAGTCCGACGATGTTTCGGACATCGTGGCCAACATGCGCGAAGGCGTGATCACCGACATGGTGGACCGCTTCATGCCGCCAGATTCGCTGGAAGAGCAGTGGGACCTGCCCGGTCTGGAGAAGGCGCTGGAGGCGGAGTACCAGATCAGCGCCCCCGTGGCAGAGTGGCTGAAGGCCGAGCCGAACCTGGACATCCCCGACCTGCGCGCCCGTATCATGGAGCAGGCCGAAGCCGCCTACGCGGAGAAGGTGGCGATGGCGGGCGAGGAAGTGATGCGCCACTTCGAGCGCAGCCTGGTACTGCAGATGCTGGACAATCATTGGCGCGAGCACCTGGCCTCGATGGACCACCTGCGTCAGGGCATCCACCTGCGCGGCTATGCCCAGAAGAACCCCAAGCAGGAGTACAAGCGCGAGGCCTTCGAACTCTTCGCCGACATGCTGGAGCGAGTGAAGCGCAGCGTGGTGGGCGTGCTGATGACGGTGCAGGTGCGCGGCCAGGAGGATGTGGACGCGGTGGAGCCGCACGCGCCCGCCGACATGGCCATGCAGCATGCGTTGCCGCAGGACGCATTGGCCGAAGGCGACGACAATCCGTTCAGTCCGCAAGCGCTTGCGGCGCAGGGTCTGCGGGTGGGACGCAACGACCCTTGCCCCTGCGGCAGCGGCCAGAAGTACAAGCAGTGCCACGGCCGTTTGGCCTGACAGGGCACTTCCCGCGAAAAGCCGGCCTTGGGCCGGCTTTTTTCATGCCGCGCGTGCTTGCCGTCGGCAGGGGCTTTGGGCTCAATGGTGGGCAACCATCCTGCGGCCCGGCCGCTTCGCTCACGGGAGACACAGCATGACGCGCACTGCATTCATCACCGGATCCGCGCAGGGGATCGGACTTGCCATTGCCTGCCGTCTGGCCGCCAACGGCTGGGCTATCGGACTGCACGGGCTGGCCAGCCCGGCACAACAGGCCGAAGCGCTGGCGCGTGTCCGTGCGGCCGGCGCCAGCGCGGTGCACTTCTTCGAGGGCGACCTGCGTGAGCCTCAGGCGGTCACAGGGTTGGCCGAAGCCGTGCTCGACTGGCAGGGTGGGGTGGATGTGCTCGTCAACAACGCCGGCATGCAGCACACGGCCCCCGTCACCGGCATGCCGCCCGAGGTGTGGCAAGCCGTGCTGGCAGTGAACCTCAGTGCCGCCTTCCTGCTGATGCAGGCGCTGCTGCCCGGGATGGCGCAACAGGGCTGGGGTCGGGTGGTCAACATCGCGTCAGTGCACGGTCTGGTGGCCTCGGTGCACAAGGCGCCCTATGTGGCGAGCAAGTTCGGTCTGGTGGGCCTGACCAAGGTGGCAGCCCTGGAGATGGCCGAGTCCGGCGTTACCGTCAACGCCCTCTGTCCGGGCTGGGTGGAAACCGCACTGATCGAGCCGCAGATCGCCGCCCGGGCCGAGCGGATCAGTGGCAGCCGCGACGAGGGCATGCGCAGCCTGGTGCTGGAAAAGCAGCCCTCCGGCAGGATGAGCCGACCTGAGGAGATCGCCGAAGCGGTGGCGATGTTGTGTGGGGACTGGGCGCATAACCTGACCGGCGTGGCCCTGCCCATCGACGGAGGCTGGACGGCACAGTAGCACCCCTTGCCCGGGCGGGCGCAAGTGTGCCCGGGCGGGCGCTCTGGTAACCTAGCGGGTGATCCGAAAGAAACGCACGCATCCGCCATGAATCCCAACGATACCCGTCTCTATCTTGCGTCCGGCAGCCCGCGCCGGCGCGAACTGCTCGAACAGCTGGGGCTGCACCTCGAGCGCATCCATGCCGACATCGATGAATCGGTGCTGCCCGGTGAGGAAGCCGTGGCCTATACCGAGCGGTTAGCCCGCCAGAAGGCCGAAGCCGGCTGGGCGGTGGTGAGCCGCTGTGGTCTGCCCTCGCGCCCGCTGCTGTCTGCCGATACCACGGTGGTGCTCGATGGCTGCATTTACGGCAAGCCGGCCGATGCCGATGACGCGCGCCGCATGCTGCGTGCCTTTTCCGGACGTACGCATCAGGTCGTCACCAGCGTGGCAGTGCGCGAAGGTGAGCGCCAGGCCCTGCGCACCTCGGTGACCGATGTGAGCTTCCGTGTTCTGAGCGATACCGACATCGAGCGCTACCTCGATACCGGCGAGCCTTTCGACAAGGCCGGTGCCTATGGCATTCAGGGCCGTGCCGGTGTGTTCGTCGAACGCATTAATGGCAGCTTCACCGGTGTGATGGGGTTGCCGCTGTTCGAAACCGCCGCGCTCCTCTCCGAATTCGGCTACCGCTTCCCCTGAAAGGGCGACACGATGATGCTGCACCAACCGATTGCCCTGCCGCGCGACCTGCCGCGGCCCAAGGAGCAGATTCTCGTCAACATCACGCCCCAGGAAACGCGCGTGGCGGTGGTGGAGGACGCCATCGTCCAGGAGTTGCACATCGAGCGGGCGGCCAGCCGCGGCATCGTGGGCAACATCTATCTGGGCCAGGTCAAGCGCGTGCTGCCGGGCATGCAGAGCGCCTTCATCGAGATCGGCCTCGAACGTGCCGCCTTCCTGCACATCGCGGATGTGCTGGAGCAGCGCCAGCATCCCGCCGAGCAGCAGCGCATCGAGCGCATGCTGTTCGAGGGCCAGACAGTGCTGGTGCAGGTGATCAAGGACCCGATCGGCACCAAGGGCGCGCGGCTCTCCACCCAGATTTCGCTGGCCGGGCGCTTCCTGGTGCATCTGCCGCAGGAAGAGCACATCGGCATCTCGCAGAAGATCGAGAACGAAGACGACCGGCTCAGCCTGAAGGCGCGCCTGGAGCGTCTGCTGCCCGAAGGGGCGCCCCGCGGCTACATCATCCGTACCAGCGCCGAGACCGCAAGCGATGCCGAACTGCTGGCGGACATCGAGTACCTTTCCAAGCTGTGGTCCGACATCAGCAACCGCAGCCGCCTCAGCCCGGCGCAGACGCTGCTCTACCAGGACTTGCCGCTCAGCCTGCGTGTGCTGCGGGACATGGTGAGCGACTCCACCGAGCGGGTGATCGTCGACTCCACCGAGAACTACGGCAAGATGCTGGAGTTTGCCGAGCAGTACGTCAGCCAGGCGGTGCCCAAGATCGAGCGCTACAGCGGTGAGCGGCCGCTCTTCGAGATGCACGGCATCGAGGCAGAGATCGACAAGGCGCTGGCGCGGCGCGTCAACCTCAAGTTCGGCGGCTACCTGATCATCGACCAGACCGAGGCGATGACCACGATCGACGTCAACACCGGTGGCTTCGTGGGCAACCGCAACTTCGAAGAAACGATCTTCAAGACCAACCTGGAAGCCACCCATGCCATCGCCCGCCAGCTGCGGCTGCGCAATCTGGGCGGCATCATCATCGTGGACTTCATCGACATGGACAGCGAGGAGCACCGCGAGGCGGTGCTGCACGAGCTGGCCAAGTCGCTGGCCCGTGACCGCACCCGGGTGACCCTGAATGGCTTCACCAGTCTGGGCCTGGTAGAGATCACCCGTAAGCGCACCCGCGAGAGCCTGGCTCACGTGCTGTGTGAAGGTTGCCCCACCTGCCAGAGCCGCGGTGAGATCAAGACAGCCCAGACGGTATGCTACGAGATCCAGCGCGAGATCGTGCGCGAGGCGAGGCAGTTCGACGCCAAGGGCTTCCGCATCCTGGCGGCTCAGCCGGTGATCGACATGTTCCTCGACGAGGAGTCGCAAAGCCTGGCCATGCTGGTGGACTTCATCGGCAAGCCGATCTCGCTGTCGGTGGAGGCCACCTACACCCAGGAACAGTTCGACGTGGTGCTGCTCTGACCGCGTCTTTCGGCCAACCCTGCGGGGTTGGCCGAAGTGCTGCCGGCTGCGGCCGGCGTTTTCGCAGCAAGAAGGTAAGGGAATGAACGATGCAAGCGGCGATGCCCTGTGGCTCGCCATCCTTCAGGAAGCCGAATCGGCCGCGCGTGACGAGCCGCTCCTGGCGAGCTTCCTGCATATGACGGTGCTGCGCCATGCCACGCTGGAAGACGTGCTGGCGTTCCACCTCTCCAGCAAGCTGGCCAGCCCGGTGATGGACGCGCGGGCGCTGATGGAGCTCTTCCGCGAGGCACTGGCCTCCGATCCCAGCGTTGGCGGCAGCATGCGTGCCGACATCCGCGCCTGCTTCGAGCGCGATCCGGCCTGCGACAGTTACGCCACCCCCCTGCTGTACTTCAAGGGTTTTCACGCCATCCAGAGCCAGCGCATCACCCACTGGCTGTGGAAGGAGGGCCGTCGCACCCTGGCCCTGTTCCTGCAGAACCGCATTTCCGAGGTCACCGGCGCCGACATCCACCCGGCCGCCCGGATCGGCACCGGCGTGATGCTGGACCACGGTACTGGCGTGGTGGTGGGCGAGACCGCGGTCATCGGCAACAACGTCTCGCTGCTCCAGGGCGTCACGCTAGGCGGTACCGGCAAGGAACACGGCGACCGCCACCCGAAGGTAGGCGATGGGGTGCTGATCGGCGCTGGCGCGGCCATCCTCGGCAACATCCGCATTGGTGAATGCGCCAAGGTGGGTGCCGGCAGCGTAGTGCTGGAGGATGTCCCCCCGCACACTACGGTGGCAGGCGTGCCTGCAAGGGTGGTGGCGCGCCACTGCGAAGGCACGCCTGCCCTCAGCATGGACCAGCGCGTCTGACCGCTCAAGCCCAGGCCCGGCCGCTTGGGGCCGGGCCTGGGCTTGGGTAGAATGCCCGCCCCACTGCCCACCACGAGACTTTCCATGCAAGTACAGGTTGTTGACTACCGCGCGCCCGACGCGCCGGAGCGCTTTGCCCGCTCGCTGCACGAAACCGGCTTTGGCGTGCTGACCCAGCATCCCATCCAGCAGGCACTGGTGGAGCGGATCTACGCCGAGTGGCTGAAGTTTTTCGATAGCGCCGAGAAGCACGACTACGCCTTCTCTCCCGAGAAGCAGGATGGCTGGTTCTCCACGGCCATCTCCGAAACTGCCAAGGGGTTCAGCCAGAAAGATATCAAGGAGTACTACCACCTCTACCCCTGGGGACGGATTCCGCCTGCGCTGAAGGCGGATGCCATGCAGTACTACCGCGAGGCCAACACCCTGGCGGCCGAACTGCTGGCATGGGTAGAGGCCCACACCCCGGCCGAGATCGCCCAGCATTACAGCCAGCCCCTCTCGCGCATGATCGAGGGCAGCGACAAGACCCTGCTGCGCGTGCTGCGCTATCCGCCCCTGACCGGCACCGAGCCGCCGGGCGCGCTGCGTGCCGCGCCCCATGGCGACATCAACCTACTGACCCTTCTCCCTGCGGCCAACGAGCCGGGGCTGCAGGTGCAGGACAAAACCGGGGCCTGGTGCGATGTGCCCTGTGACTTCGGGACGCTGGTGATCAATATCGGCGACATGTTGGCCGAAGCCTCGCGCGGCTATTACCCCTCCACGCAGCATCGGGTGGTGAACCCCACCGGTGCGGCGGCGCGCAAGAGCCGTGTGTCGCTGCCCCTGTTCCTGCACCCGCGTGACGACGTAGTGCTGTCGGAGCGTTACACCGCCGGCAGCTATCTGGACGAGCGCCTGCGCGAGCTGGGCGTCAAGTCCTGATTGGAACCGCCAGGCAAGACGGGGGGCGCCCGGCCGTGTGTCGGGTTTCCCCGCGCGCTCGTGTCGGCTTGCCGGATTGCGCCCCTTGAAGAGCGCATCCCTGCGATACGCAGCTGTTCGGTGTACAAGCAGGGGAGGGCCTGTGGGCGCTGGCTGCCATGTGGAGTGGAATCGGGCTATCGGCAAGGTAGAAATGTTCAATTTTTACTATTAAACGAGAATGACTATCATCTCTCTAACCGATACACCCAAGCCTCTGGAGGCTGCCATGCTCAAGACCCTTACCTTTGCCGCCTGCCATTTCACCGTCGCCTTCACTGTGGCCTACCTGCTGACCGGCAGCATCGGCATCTCCAGCCTGCTGGCACTGGTAGAGCCCTTGGTCAACACTGTGGCCTACTACTTCCACGAAAAGGTGTGGGACCGCATTCGCAGCCGCGACACACGCACCCCTAAGACCGACGCCGCCGGACACCACGCCTTCTTCCATAGCCACTGAGCGCGGCCACGCCCTCGGGCGTGCGCCGTTGAGGCAGCCCGGGCTGGTGTAGAATCGGGGTTTCGACGTTTGAAAGACACCCGACTCCATGAGCACCGACCTGCTTGCCGGACTCAACCCGCCGCAGCTGTCCGCCGTCACCTGGCCCGCCAAGAGCGCGCTGGTCCTGGCGGGTGCCGGCAGCGGCAAGACGCGCGTGCTGACCACGCGCATCGCCTGGCTGCTGGGCACCGGACAGGTCAGCCCGGCCGGCATTCTGGCCGTCACCTTCACCAACAAGGCGGCGCGCGAGATGCACACCCGCCTCTCGGCAATGGTGCCCTACAACCTGCGGGGCATGTGGATCGGCACCTTCCACGGTCTGTGCAACCGCTTCCTGCGTGCGCATTGGCGCGATGCCGGGCTCCCTTCCACCTTTCAGATCCTCGATTCCGCCGACCAGCTGGCCGCCATCAAGCGCCTGCTCAAAAGCCTGGATGTCTCCGACGAGAAGTTTCCGCCCAAGGCCGTGCAGGGCTTCATCAACGGCAACAAGGAAAACGGTAACCGGGCAGCCGTGTTGTCGGCGCACGACCCCTACACCAAGAAGCTGATCGAGCTCTACGCCGCCTATGACGCGCAGTGCAACCGCGAGGGTGTGGTGGACTTTGCCGAACTCCTACTGCGCAGCTACGAACTCCTGTCGCGCAACGCCGCGCTGCGCGAGCACTACCAGAGCCGTTTTAGGCACATCCTGGTGGACGAATTCCAGGACACCAACCGCCTGCAGTACGCTTGGCTGAAGCTGCTGGCTGGCAGCGAGGCGGCCATCTTCGCCGTCGGGGACGACGATCAGAGCATCTACGCCTTCCGTGGCGCCGAAGTCGGCAACATGCGTTCGCTGCTCAATGACTTCGGCGTGAGCGAGCCGATCCGGCTGGAGCAGAACTATCGCTCGGTGGGCAACATCCTCGCCGCGGCCAATGCGCTGATCGAGCATAACGATGGCCGGCTGGGCAAGAACCTCTGGACCGACGCCGGGGAAGGCGAGCCGATCCGCCTGTTCGATGCTCCCTCAGATACCGACGAGGCCGTATTCATCGTCGACGAGGTCAAGGCACTGGCGCGCGAAGGCTGGAGCCTAGCGGACATGGCCGTACTGTATCGCTCCAATGCCCAGTCCCGGGTGCTGGAGCACGAACTGGTGCGCGCCGGGCTGCCGTACCGCATCTATGGCGGGCTGCGCTTCTTCGAGCGCCAGGAAGTGAAACATGCCCTGGCCTACCTGCGCCTTACGGCCAACCCCGACGATGACAATGCGCTGCTGCGTGTGATCAATGTGCCGGCCCGCGGTATCGGGGCGCGTACGGTGGAAAACCTGCAACTGGCCAGCCGTGAGCAGGGTATCTCGCTGTGGCAGGCCGCCTGCGCCGGTGGAGGGGGCCGTGCGGCCGCCAAGCTCGGCGAGTTCGTGCGCCTGATCGAAAGCCTGCGCCAGCGAGCGGAAACCCTGACCTTGGCCGAAACGGTCAGCCTGATCGTGGACGACTCCGGCTTGCGGGCAATGTACGAGGCCGATCGCAAAGAAGGCGAGGAGCGGCTGGAGAACCTGGACGAACTCGTCAATGCCGCGGCCGGCTTCTTCCCGGACGATGCCGATAACGCGGTGGTGGAGTTTCTCACCGCAGCCAGCCTGGAAGCGGGCGAACATCAGGCAGAGGCCGGTGAGGACGCACTGCAGCTGATGACGGTGCACGCCGCCAAGGGGCTGGAGTTCGATGCGGTGTTCGTTACCGGGCTGGAGGAAGGGCTGTTTCCGCACGAGAACAGCATGAACGATACCAAGGGCCTACAGGAAGAGCGGCGACTGATGTACGTGGCGGTCACGCGGGCGCGCAAGCGGCTGTACCTGACCTGCGCACAGAGCCGCATGCTGCACGGGCTGTCTCGCTACCCGATCCGCTCGCGCTTCGTGGACGAAATCCCCGTCAAGCTGCTGCGCATCCTGTCGGCACGCTCCAAGCCGGTGATGAGCCGGCCGGGCAGCGAGAAGGCGCCCTGGTTGGCCGATAGCCCCGGGATGGGTCACGCTCCGAGCCTGGGCGGGTTCCGGTTGGGGCAGCAGGTGGTGCATCCCAAGTTCGGCGCCGGCGTGATCGTGACCGGGGACGGCAGCGGCAGCGAAGTGCGGCTGCAGATCAACTTCGCCGAGCACGGGCTCAAATGGCTGGACCTGCGCTATGCCAAGCTCGAAACGGTAGACTGAGCCCTGCCCCGAACGGAGTCGGACATGAGTGCCTTGCCCCCGGAATCCACGTCGCTGCAGTCGCTGGTGGGACAGCGCGACCCGCGCGAGCCGCGCAACGATTACCAGAACCCGTTTGCCAAGCGCCTGTTCCTGGTGATCGACAGCGTGCCGGAGATGCAGCGGGCGCTGGCGATGACGCTGGCCTCCTTCGGCGCGGAAAAGGTGGAGTACGCCAGCAAGGCGGCCGATGCCCTGGCCAAGATGTCGCGCTTCGAATTCGACGTGGTGCTGTGCGACTACGATTTGGGTAACGGCTACGACGGCCTTTACCTCTTCGAGGAGGTGAAGGAGCGCAACCTCATTAAGCAGTCGTGCGTGTTCATGATCGTCACCGGCGAGCGCCGCGCCCAGCGGGTAATCTCGGCGGCGGAGCTGGGGCCGGACGACTACCTGCTCAAGCCTTTCACTGGCGAAGTACTGGCCGGTCGGCTGGAGCGTGCCATCCGCCGGCGCGAAGCCTTCCGCGCGGTGGACGAGGCGATCATGCGCCACGAATATCTGGCCGCCATCGATACCTGCAGCCGCAAGATCGCCGAGAAGGGCGAGTTCGCTCTGGATTTCATGAAGCTCAAGGGCTCGCTGGCGCTACGCATCGGCGATTACGACACCGCCCGCACGCTCTACATGAGCGTGCTGCGGCTCAAGACGGTGCCGTGGGCGAAGATGGGCCTGGCCAAATCCCTGACCGGCCTCAAGCAGTATGACGAAGCACGCATGCTGTTCGAGGAAGTGCTGGCCGAGAACGACCGGGTGATGGAAGCTTACGACTGGCTGGCCAAGCTGTACCGCAGCAATCATGCTCTCGAGGCGGCCCAGCAGACGCTGCAGACCGCCACCCGGCTGTCGCCGGTGGTATTGCGCAGGCAGAAGCAGCTGGCCGAGGTGGCCCTGCTCAACAAGGATCTGGACACAGCCGAGTCGGCAAGCCGCGAGACACTGGAGATCGCCAAATACACCTGGCATCGTCACCCCATTCACTATGCCCTGCTGGCACGGGTGCAGCTGGCACGGGGCGAGACCGGTAGCGCCACCCGCACGCTTGCCAGCCTGCGGCGCGACTACCGCTACAATGAGACGGGCGAATGGATGGCCACCGTCGTCGACAGCCAGATTGCCCAGCAGAGCGGCAATCGTCAGCGGGCCGCACAGTTGCTGTCCGAGGCGGAGAAGGGCTTTGACAGGTTGGCCGAAGACCTGCCGCCCGAGGCACAGATGGAGTTTGCGCGCACTTGCTACCAGCAGGGCCGCAGCGACAGTGGCGACCGGGTGATGCGCGATCTGGTGCGCAACCACCACGACGACGAGGCGCTGCTCTCCAGCATGGGCGACCTCTTCGACGAAGTGGGGCGTGGCGAGAACGGTCGCCAGTTGATCGCCGAGAACGTGCAGTCGCTGGTGGAGCTCAACAACCGGGCGGTGCGCGAGGCGCAGGCAGGCCAGCTGGAGGCCGCCATCGACCGCTTCCTCAAGGCACATGAAGAAATGCCCGCCAATCTGCAAGTAATGCTCAACCTGGTCAACGCCATCATGGCCTATGTGCACCAGAACGGCTGGCACGAAAGCCACATGCGCCGCGCCCAAGAGCTCTTGGTGCGGGTGCGCGAGCAGGCGCCCACCAACAACAAATTCCAGAAGCTGCTGCAGGCGTGGCGGCTTCTGGTCGAGAAATTCGGGCGGCCGCAGTGGATGGTGTAGCGCTGCGCGTCCTTCTGGTGGACGACGAGCCCTTGGCGCGGCTTCGGCTGAGACAGCTCCTGGGCGACTGCGGTGCCTGCGTGGCGGGGGAGTGCGCCAGCGCCGAATCCGCCTTGGCATGGCTGGCCACGAACGAGGCTGATGCCGTGCTGGTGGACATCGGCATGCCTGGTACCGACGGGCTCGCCTTCAGCCGACACATGGCGACACTGCCGCGTCCGCCCTCCGTTATTTTCGTCACTGCACACGACCAGCACGCGGTGGAGGCTTTCGAGCTGGGCGCGGTCGACTATCTGCTCAAGCCGGTCCGGCGCGAGCGGCTGGTGCGTGCGCTCGAGCGCGTGCCGGCTCGTCCGCAGCCCAGCGGCGGGGCTTTCCGGGTGCGCGGACGCAACCGCCTGTTGCTGGTGCCTTACGATGCCGCCCGGTTCCTGCGCGCAAGCGAGAAGTACGTCGAGCTGCACGCGGTGACCGGCATGTACCTGCTGGACGAACCATTGGTGGTACTGGAGGCTCGTCTGGGGCCGCTGGCGCTGCGCATCCATCGCAACTGCCTGGTGATGCGGCAGGCCCTGCGGGGTCTGTTGCGCCCGGGCAACAACACTGACGAAGGCTGGTTGGTGCAGCTTGAGGGGCTGGATGAGCCCCTGCCCGTCAGCCGGCGTCAACTGGCGCATGTCAAACAGGCGTTTGAGGGTGCCCGCCACGCGTTCGATTGAAGTCCCGCTGCGTGTCATCCATTCGTAAGTAAAAATACCTAAACGGGGTGCGTGCCCTTTCAATGGTTGTCAATTGTCCTAGAATCCCCCCTTCACCCTGGCATCTTTCTACGGTTCTTCCCTTCTTTCATGAACAAGCGCGGGCATATTGCGGGCTGTATCGTGGCGTGGGCTGTCCTCAGCCTCGCGGCTTCGCTCGCCTTCGTCTCGCGTGCGGTTCATCTGGCTGAAGAGGCTTTTGCCAGCCGGGCCAACCGTTATGCCGAACAGGTGGCCCAGCGCCTCCTTACCAACGATGCGGTACTGGAAAACTATGCCGCCTTCGTCTCCCTGGACTCCGAAGCTACCCAGAGTGAGGAGCGCACCTTCATCCGCCAGCTGCTTTACCGGCATCCGCATATCGAGGCCATGCTGCGCCTGGACCGTGTCCGTCAGGGCGAGTTGGCGGCCTATGAGACCGGCGTGCGCCTGCGTGACGACCCCACCTTCGCCGTGCGTGGCTATGATCTGGACCACCAGCGTTATTTCGAACCCTTGCCGGAAAAGCCGGATTACTTTCCCGTCGTGCTGGTGGAACCGCCTACCGCCAGCGCGCTGCGGCTGCTGGGCGTGGACGTGAGTTTCAACAGCCGCTGGCGGGATGCACTGCTGACCACAGTTCAGGCGGGCCGCCCGGCCGCCTCTCCGCCCTTTCCGCTGGGTGCGCAGCGCGGTCCCGCCTACCTGCTGGTGCGGGCCGTCACCTTCCCCCGTGAGGAAGCGGTGGGGCCTTCGGTACGTGCGCGGCATCTGGTCGGCATGCTGGTACGGGCGGACTTCTTCGGCCAACTGCTGCTGCCGCTGCCACGCGGCCTGCAGGTGGATGTGAGGCTACAAGCGCACCAGAGCGGCGGCGACCAGCCGGTACCACTGTTGCGGCGGGGCAGCAGCCAGGGTTCGCTGGTCGAAGAGCTGCTCTTTCCACGACTGGAATGGCAGCGCACGCTGGGCGGCGATGCCCAGCCGGTCGAGCTGCGCTTCGTGCAGCAGCTGGGCTGGTCGGCCATCGGCCCGAGCGAGTGGGCGGGGATGACCGTCAGCGCGGTGGCGGCCTTTTTTCTGGTAGCGTACGTGCGGCGTCGTTACCGGCATCATCAGGATACCCTCCGGGCCCGCGAGAACTGGCTGACCTATCTTGCCCATCATGATCGCCTGACAGGCCTGCCCAACCGAAACTTGTTCTACGATCGGCTCCAGCACGCCATCTCACGGCTGCGGCGCAGCGAGCAGCGGCTGGCCGTGCTGTTTCTCGATCTGGACCGCTTCAAGCCGGTCAACGACCTTTACGGCCATGCGGCCGGCGACAGGGTGCTGCAGCTTCTGGCCGCACGGCTGGAGGGCGCGGTGCGCGAAGCTGATACCGTGGCCCGGCTGGGGGGGGACGAGTTTGTGGTGCTGGTGGAAGATGTAGACCACCAGTACGAGGTGGACCAACTGATTGCCCGTCTGAAGGGCCTGATCGAGGCTCCTTACGAGTTTGACGGAATGGCGGTGCGTATCGGCGTCAGCATCGGTCTGGCCTATTATCCGGAAGATGGGCTGCTGATCGACGAACTCCTGGCAGCCGCCGACCGCAGCATGTATGGCAAAAAGCAGCACCGGCCCTTCCCGGATGCACTTTTAGCCAGCGAGGACGAGGCGCCAGAGGACGTAGACCACAAAACCGGCCACGATCGCCAGTAGGGTGTGCCGACTGCGCAGCGCCACAAGGCCCGCCGCCAGCGTGCCCGCGAGATAGGCATTGTCCCATCCGATGTCCAGCGTGCCCCGGGGGGCC
Source organism: Gulbenkiania mobilis (assembly GCA_004346645.1). GTDB lineage: Bacteria > Pseudomonadota > Gammaproteobacteria > Burkholderiales > Chromobacteriaceae > Gulbenkiania > Gulbenkiania mobilis. The sequence continues at coordinate 173,664 of SMDA01000002.1, read as the reverse complement.
AGCGCCATCGGTACCACCAGTGCCGACAGCACGGCCGGCGGTACGTAGTGTAAGGCTTCGTGTAGCCAGGCAGGAAAGCGCAGCCCGCGTCCGAACACGAGAAAACTTGCGCGGATCAGGAAGGTCAGCACGGCCATGCCGGCCAGCATCCAAAAGGTCGTCATGTTCTGCTCCTCCGGCTAGCGTACCGAACGGCCATGGCGGCGCTCATTCCGCCGGTCACAGCTACGATCAGATCCAGCTTGTAGGGCCAGCCACGACACAGCAGTGCCAGCACACCCGCGGTGGCCGCAGCGGCCAGGGCCGGACGCTGACGCAGTTGCGGCGCCACGATGGCCGTAAAGGTGGCCACCATCGCAAAATCCAGCCCCCAGTCCGCCAGCCCCGGTACTGCCTTGCCCAGCACGATGCCCACCAGCGTGAAAAATTGCCAGTTGAGATACATCGCTAGAGACGAGCCAAGCTGATAGGCCGCGGCGCCGGCTTCACCGCGCGTACGGAAGCGATGCTCGACTACGGCGAAGGTTTCGTCGGTGAGCCAGAACGCCAGCGCGGCCCGCCAGCGCAAAGGCCAAGTACGTGCGGTGGGCAGCAAAGTGGCACTGTAGAGGGCGTGGCGCAGGTTGATGATGAAGGTGGTCAGCCAGATGACGGGCAGGACGGTGCCCGCGCTCACCAGGCTGACCGCTACGAACTGCGACGAGCCGGCATACACCAGCAGTGACATGGCCTGGGCGGCCCAGGGCGGCAAGCCGGCCCCGACGGCCAGTGTGCCGAAGATCACTCCGAAGGGGGCTGCACCCACCAGCATGGGAAGGGTATCGCGCGCCCCCGCCAGACAGTCACGGGTATTGAAAAGAGAGGACATGGCAGTGGTCGGCAGGATAAAGGGCCAGCCTAGCGCGAGCGCTCGGCGTTGTCTTGAACGATCTTGCGCTTACGGCCGGTTCATTGTTCGGTAGAGGCCAGGAGGCAGGCCCACTACCTGCCGAAAGGCCCGGCTGAAGTGGGCCTGGTCGGCAAAGCCCAGGAGAAGGGCGACCTCGGCAGGAGACTTGCCCGCTGCCAGAAGCCCCCGGCTGCGGGCAATCCGCAGCTGGTTGCGCCAAGCCACTGGTGGCAGACCGAAGCGTGCCCGGAACTGCCGGCTGAAATGGTAGACCGACAGACCGCTGGCGGCCGCTACCTCGGCCAGGGACAGGTTTTCGGCCAACCTGTCGGCCAGGAGCGCGCGTGCGGTGTCGAGACGATGTCCGGCATCGGGGGTATCGGTCACCCGGCAGCGGCCATAGCGCAGCAGCAGTGCGGTCAGCGCCTGGTAGAGGCGGGTTTCACGCAGGAGACGGTCCGGTTCGCTTTCCAGGGCCTGGTGCGCCAGAGCCAGCTGGTGCGCCAAGGGCGGATCGTGTACTAGCACTTCTCCAAAGTCCGGCACGCTGCCGGGGCGGCCGGTCAGCATCTGGGCAATGTCCGCCAGCAGCGCCGCCGGCGGATAGAACACGCGATAGGCCCAGCCTTCTTCCACCCCCGCCTCCCCGGTGTGCACCTCCCCGGGTTGGATCAATGAAATCATGCCTGGCCCCGCACGGCGCAACCCGCCTCGGTGGTGGTAGGTCTCCACGCCGTCTGTCAGTACCGACAGCACGTATTCCTCATGAAAATGCGGGACGAAGCGATGCGCCACATAATGCGCACGCAGACACTCCAGCGGCAGCAGGTCGTGGTTGTGGAAGAAACGGGCAAACTCGGCTGGGGCGTTCATGGGACAGAGGACAAAGGGGCCGGACGATTGTGCGATGCACAGCGGTATGCGGCAAGCGGGGCCTGCCGGCGCGACACTATGTCGCACGGCAGAACGGGTGGCCTGTGTTAGCTTAGGCGCTCCCGTTTCTCACAGGAAAGCCTGCGCATGAAGAAAACCCTGCTGATCCTGGCCGGCCTCGCGCTGAGCCTGCCCGCCCTGGCCCATGAATACACAGTTGGCGCCCTCAAGATCGGCCACCCTTGGAGCCGTGCCCTGCCGGCCGCCAGCCAGAACGGCGCCGCTTATTTCAGCGTCGACAACCCTGGCAGCGAACCCGATCGCCTGCTGTCCGCCAGCACACCGCGCGCGCAGCGGGCCGAACTGCACAACCACATCAACGACAATGGCGTGATGCGGATGCGTCAGGTGCCAGACGTCGCCGTGCCCGTCGGGCAGAAGGTCAACTTCATGCCGGGCAGTCTGCACGTGATGCTGATGGGACTGACGGCGCCGCTGAAAGTGGGCGACCGCTTCCCGATGACGCTGCGTTTCGAGAAGGCCGGGGAGGTGACGGTGGACGTAGTCGTCCAGGCCGATGCGCCCGCCGTGGGCGCACACAGCCACTGAAACCCGCCAAACCTTGGCCTAAAACAAAAGCCGCCCCTCGGGGCGGCTTTTTAATGGCGGCTGTTTTGCCTAGCGGCCCTGCAACACGGCAGCCCGTGCGGCCACGGCAGTATCGGTGTAGTCGCTGAACACCCCGTCCACCCCCAGCCGGAAGAAAAGACGGTATTCCTCGGCCGGGTCCCCGCCGAAATTGGCGGCCAGCAGCTTGGCTTCGTTGCGGAAGGTGAAGGGATGAACGAACAGACCGGCACGATGTGCATCGCGCACCAGTGTGGTGGGCTCCATCAGCGTCATGTCCCGCTGGTCGACGACGCTGTCGCCGTTCACATCCATGGCTTTGCCGGTCTTGGGGTCCACCATCGCCTGGTAGGAGACAATAAACGGCTTCCAGGGGCCGATGCCATCGGCAAAACGACGGATTTCCTTCAGCGCTTCCGGCTTCACCATGTCATTGAAGGTGCGCTTATCGCCAGAGACGACAAAGTCGTAGGGCTGTACCGGGGCAATGGTGCCGTCCGGACGCACGTCATCCGCATCCAGCAGAAACACCTTCTTCACCGGCGTCATCTTGGACAGGGCCTTGAGGTTGGCGGTCTCGAACGACTGGATGATCACCGGCGCATCACGCCGGTTCAGCCGATACTTGTCCAAGAGGGCCACCAGCTTGGCCTCCAGTGGCAAGCCGAGCGACTGGTGCCAGGTGGGGTGCTTGGTCTCGGGATAAACGCCGATGGGGCGGCCCAGGTCACGCGACAGTTTCTCGCGCAGCTGCAGGATTTCCTCGAAGGTGGGGATCTGGAAACGTCCGTCGAATTCCTTGGAGCGGTCGCTGCGTGGTTGCACAGCGCGCAGCGTCTTGATTTCGGCCAAGGTGAAGTCGCTGGCAAACCAGCCTTCCTCGTCGTGGCCATCCACTTTCACCGTGCGCTTGCGGTCGGCGAACTCGGGATGCTGAGCCACGTCGGTGGTGTCCTTCAGGTTGGGCTCGTGCCGGGCGATCAGCACGCCATCCTTGGTGGACACCAGGTCCGGCTCGATGTAATCGGCCCCCATCGCTGCGGCGCGTGCGTAGCCTTCCAGCGTATGGTCGGGCATGTAGCCCGATGCACCACGATGGGCAATTACCAGCGGAGCCTGGCCCTTGAGCGTGGGCAGGCGCACCGGTTGGGCGGCCAAGGCCGATGTGGCGGGTACGGCAAGGGTGGCCAGCACGGCGGCCGCAATCAGTTTGGTCATCTAGGCTTCTCCAGGCAGGTCAAACCGCGCAGAGTCTGTCAGCAGAAAATGACACGCTCATGACAGTGCGCCTGATGGGTATGTGGGGAAAACTGCTACACAATGGAAAAAAAACCGCATGCAGGCTAAGCTCAACCGATGATTTCCGCCGCACTCTCCCGCCTCGCCCGTCCCTTCGGCCATCCGCTGGTGCTGGCCGGGCTGCTCATCGTGCTGGGCCTGGCCGGCAGCTGGGTGGTGGTGCGCGAGGCCGTCCACCAGAGCAACCAGGCCTTCCGCCAGCAGACCGCCAGCCTGCTCGACCATGGGCTGCTGCACCTGCGGGACACTCTCAGCGCCTCGGCGGCGGAGTACGCCGTCTGGAACGACATGTACGCCGCCACGCTGGGGCCGGCTCCAGATTTCCGCTGGTTGCGCGAGAATTTCAACGGGTCAATCCAGCGTAACCTCAAGATTCAGCTCGGGCTGGTGGTGGACGCGGAAGGGCGGGGACTGTACGCGGTACATGATGGCGCAATCGTTGAATATCCGCAGGAGCTGCTGCGGCTCACGCCGATGCAATGGCAGACACTGTTCCGCATGGCACGCCGGTACGATGCTATGGGCAAGGACGGTTTTCCGACCACGCTGATCCGCCAGCGCACGGTGGACCCCATCACCCGCCAACCTCGGGTGCGCATCCTGATGCTGGCCATCCTGCCAGTCGTTCCCGAGACCGACGACCGGCCGGCGCCCGCCGAAGCCCGCTACCTGCTCTTTGCCCGTGAGATCGATCCCAACATCCTGTCCGACCTGATGCGCGATCATCAGCTCACCAGCCTGGAACTCAGCTTCGGCCCCGGCCGTCCTGGGCTGGAGCGCACCGTGCTGCGTGGACTCAACAACGAAACCGTCGGCTATCTGGACTGGACGCTGCCACTGCCGGGCACGGCCCTGATGCAGTTTCTGGCACCGCGTCTAGCTGTACTGGGGGCGGCGATGCTGGCGCTGGCTCTGCTGATCGTTCGCGTGGCCAGCCGTCTGCGCGAGCGCCAGCAGGCCACCTTCCGCCGTTTGGCGGCCCAGGGGCAGGCCTTGCGCCAGCTGGTGGCCCAGCGCCGTGAGGATGGGGCCCAGATGGAGGGCTACCTGCAGGCTCTGGCGCAGATGCTGGCCGATACCCTGCAGGCCTCGCGCGTCAGTGTCTGGCGTCATTACCCGGAGAACAAGCGCCTGCTGTGTCTGGCCGGGTATGACCACGATGCCGGTCGTGCTTTCTCTCAGGCCACCTTGGCCGAAAGCGAACACCTGTCCTACGTGGAGATCCTGCAGACGCAGCGCTTTCTCGCATCGGTCGATGCCCAGAACGACGAGCGCCTGCTGAGCTTGCGCGCGTATCTGCGCGAGCATGGGGTGCACAGCCTGCTGGATGCCTCGGTGATGCTGGCGGGCCAGCATAGCGGCCTGATCTGTGTGGAAACCCGCCTGCCGCGGGACGCCTGGTACCCGGACGAGATCAACTTCGTCTGCTCTACCGCCGATGTCGTGGCACTGGTGCTGGAGTCCGGTGCACGCGTGGAGGCCGAGGGCGAGCTCTACCGGCACCACTACTATGATCGGGTGACCGGCCTGCCCAACCGCACCCGTCTCCTGATGGAGCTGGAAGAACTGACCACCCAGGGGGATACCGAAAAGCCGTTCGGCTGCCTGATCTGTGCCCTTGAAGGGATGGCCAACATCAACGACCTATACGGCCGTGAACGCGGGGACCGCATGATCATGGGGCTGTGCGAGCGGCTGGAGTCCCTGGCCGAGCGGGGTGAACTGGTGGCCCGTCTTGCCGACAATCGCTTCTGCCTGGTCGTGCTCGGAGACGACGAGGACGCCATTCTCCATCGGGTGAACCGGGTGGTGGACGAGCTGAACCTGCCGATTGAGCAGGGCAACGGGCTGCTGTCGCCGCGGGTCAATGCCGGCTGCGCACTCTACCCCTCCGACAGCGAGGCTCCCCTGCGGCTGTTGGAACATGCCGAGCTCGCCCTGCACACCGCGCGCGAGCAGCAGGGCGGGGTGTGGGTGCGCTTCCGCGAGGAGATGAGCCTGCAATGGTCGCGGCGCCACCAACTGCTCAACGACCTGCGCCAAGCCATCAGTGGCCACGGCCTCTACCTGGCCTACCAGCCGTATGTCCATGCCCAGACCGCCGCGGTGCGCGGCGCCGAAGCGCTGCTGCGCTGGCAGCATCCCCAGCAGGGCACCATTCCGCCTTCCGAATTCATTCCGCTTGCCGAGGACAGCGGCCTGATCGTGCCCATCGGCGAATGGGTGCTGCGCGAGGCGTGCCACCAGGCAGCTCTGTGGCGGCGCCAGCTTCGCCCGGACTTCATGATCTCGGTGAACGTCTCCTTGCTGCAGCTGGAGGATATGCATTTCGCCAGCCTGGTGGAGTCGGTGCTCGACAGCACCGGCCTGCCGCCGTCGGCGCTGGAACTGGAGGTGACCGAAACGCTGGCACTGCGCCAGTCGCCGCAGATCGAGACCAACCTGGCCCTGCTCAAGACGTTGGGGGTACGCATGGCGATCGACGACTTCGGCACGGGGTATGCCTCGTTTAGTTACCTGCGTCGTTTCCCGGTCAGCAAGATCAAGATCGACAAGCAGTTCCTCGACCAAGTGCCCACCAATCCGCACGACGCCAGCATTGCCCGCATGATCATCACCATGAGCCATGCGCTGGGGGCGGAAGTAACCGGCGAAGGCGTGGAGAACGAGGCCCAGCTGGCCTTCCTGGCGGAAGCCGGCTGCCACTATGTTCAGGGCTACCTCTTGAGCCGTCCGCTCGACGTCTCCACCATGACCCACTACCTGACGGTTCATGCCCACCGTAGCCAGCGCCAAGGCGGCCCCACTGTCAACGGCAGCGTTGCATCGATGTGACATCGTGCGCCGCAGCAACGGGCGCGGTGTAGAGTGATTGCTTTACCAAGACGTCAGCCTCGACGACACTGGTGCCACAGGGAAGTCTGTAAGGAAGCGTTGCCTGGTCGCCGGCCCCCACCGTACGAAGCGCCAAGCTACACCTGGAGAAAACGATGGAGGAGGGGTGGTACGCCGCCCACACACAAAACAGTATGCCAGACGGGGGCCGGCGGCTTCTTTCCCGCAGCGGGTTTCGGTATCCTTGGCCGAACCCTTAGCGATCCTTTCCCATGCCTATCGCACCTTCTTCCCCACGCGTCCTGATCCGCTACTGCACCGGTTGCCGCTGGTTGCTGCGCGCCGGCTGGATGGCACAAGAGCTCCTTGTCACCTTCGAGAAGGATCTGGCCGAAGTGGCGCTCGCACCCGGGACGGGCGGCGTCTTCCGCATCGAGCTGGACGGTGAAGTCCTGTGGGACCGCCACGACGACGGCGGCTTCCCCGACCTCAAGCTGATCAAGCAGCGCATCCGCGACCGCGTGGCCCCGGAACGGCAGCTGGGGCACAGCGACCGCCCGGTCTGACCTTTCCTTGCCCGGCCTGCCGTTGTGACCAGGAAAATCATCCACGTCGACTGCGACTGCTTCTATGCCGCAGTGGAAATGCGCGATAACCCCGCCTGGCGCAGCATACCGCTGGCCGTGGGTGGCCGCCCCGATGCACGCGGAGTCATCGCCACCTGCAATTACATTGCCCGCCGCTATGGGGTGCGTTCGGCCATGTCTTCGGCACAAGCGCTCAAGCGTTGTCCGCAGCTGCTGATCGTGCCGGGCGACATGGCTCGCTACCGCGAAGCCAGCGCGCAGGTGACGGGGATTTACCGCGACTACACCGATCTGATCGAGCCCTTGTCGCTGGACGAGGCGTATCTGGACGTAAGTGGACAACCCCATCTGGGCGGCAGCGCCACGCTGATGGCGGAGGAGATCCGCCGCCGCATCCGGGAGGAGGTGGGCATCACCGCCTCTGCCGGCATTGCCCCCAACAAGTTTCTGGCCAAGGTAGCGAGCGACTGGAACAAACCTGACGGCCAGCTGGTGATTCGCCCGTGTGACGTGGCCGCCTTCGTGGCGGCCCTGCCGGTGGGCCGCATCCATGGGGTAGGGCCGGTTACCACGCGCAAGCTCAACAGTCTGGGCATCCTCACCTGCGCCGATCTGGCACGCTGGTCACTGGCCGACTTGGTGCGGGAGTTCGGACGCTACGGCGAGCGGCTGCATGCGCTGGCGCGGGGAGAGGATGACCGGCCGGTGAACCCCTCCCGAGTACGCAAGTCGGTGAGCGTGGAAGAAACCTATCCGACGGACCTGCCCGATCTTGAGCACTGTCTGGCCGAGTTGCCGCCCCTGATCGACCGACTGCGGGCGCGGCTGGTGCGGGCCGGGGAGCCGGCAGTGCGGGGGCTGGTGGTCAAGCTCAAGTTTGCCGATTTCACGCAGACCACGGTGGAGCAGTCGGCGCAGGGCGTGGAGCTGGCCAGGCTGGCCTGCCTGCTGGAAGCGGGTTATGCCCGGCAGGCGCAACCGGTACGGCTCTTGGGCGTAGGGGTCAGGTTGGCCGAAGAGGGCCAGCTGCCGAGGCAGCTGCCACTGTTCGACACCCTCTAGCGTCAGCCGTTGTGACCGGCGAGCAGCGTCGCCAGTTGGGCATCGCGGTCCGCCCAGGCGCGCGCCACGCTCGGGCGCTGCCGCAGCTGGTCGAGGTAGGCGGGCAGCCCCGGCAGCTGAGCCACCAGATCCTGGCTGCCGAGGCGGCGCGAGGCAAAGGAGAGCGCCGGTAGAATGGCTGCGGCGGAGATGTCCGCATAGCCGAAGCAGTCGCCGGCCAGCCAGGTGGATTCACTGGCACGGCGGCGTACCATCGCGGCCAGTGCCCGCTCGATGCCGGCCAGCGCTGCACCACGGCTGTCCTCGGACAGGGGTGCCTGGAACAGCAGGTGGTCGATCAGCGGTTTGCAGCTGCCAAAGGCGTACTGGTCCAGGAGCGTGGCCAGCTCGCGCGCCCGGGCCCGGCCGTTGGGGGTGGGCGGCAGCAGACTGGCCGTGGGGTAGGCATCTTCCAGCCATTCCAGGATCACCGTCGACTCCGCAATCGGATGGCCATTCACCTCCACATAGGGAATCTTCCCCATCGGGCTCTTGGCGAGAAAGGGCTCCTCCTGCGAGGGGGGCGCCAGCACCTCTTCGTAGTTCACGCCCTTCTCGATCAGCGCGATCTTGACCTTGTTGTAGAACGGGGAAATCGGGCTGCCGTACAGCGTGATCATGAAGCCTCCTCTGAACCGGCGCGCATGAACGCCGCTGGCGCCGATTATGCCATCACTTTGCTGCGGCCTGCGCCATCGACTGCGCCCGTGCCTGCAGCAGCTTCTGGATGATCGGTACCGCTTGGCGTGCGGCTTTCTCGCCTTCACGGATGGCCTGGCTGCGGGCCTCGAATGCGGCGGAGCCGATGTTCTGCACCTGTGGCCGGATGGTTACATCGGCCTGGCGCAGTTCCTGTACCAGTGCAGACACGTTCATGATGTTGAGGCTCTGGTCGAGGATGGTGAGGAAGCCGGTGGCGGCACCCGCCCGCGGCCGCGCGCTGATGTCCACCGCAATCACGAAGTCCGCGCCCATCTCACGTGCCGCCGACACCGGCACCGGGCTGACCAGGCCGCCGTCCACATACTGGCGCCGTCCGATCAGCACCGGCTGGAACACGTTGGGGATGCTGGCCGATGCACGCACCGCCTGTCCGGTGTTGCCGCTGCGGAACACCACCTTGCGGCCAGTGTCCAGTTCGGTGGCCACCGCGCCGAACGGCTTTTTCAGTTTTTCGATGGGACGGTTGCCCACCTCACGGTTGATGAAGCCGGCCAACCGCTCCCCCTTGATAAACCCGCGCGAAGAAATGACCAGGTCGGTCAGGTCGGTTTCGTCCAGCTGGGTGGCCTTCTTCTGCAGCGCCAGGCCACTGTAGCCCGAGGCGTAAAGGCTGCCCACCACGCTGCCGGCGCTGGTGCCGGTGACGATGTCCGGATAGATGCCGTTCTCCTCCAGCACCTTGATCACCCCCACATGGGCGAAGCCCTTGGCGGCGCCACCGCCCAGTGCGAGGGCCACTCGCGGCTTGGGCAGCGGCTTGGGCGCTGGTGGCGGCATCTGCGGAGGAAGGGTAGCGGTCGTCGGGGCGGCGGGGACGGTGGTGGACGGCGGAGTGGGCGAGTGGGTTGCACAGGCAGCCAGCCCCAAGGCCAGGGCCCAAGGTGCAAGGCGTACGGCTAAGCGTTTCATGGATCGTGTTTTGAATGTCGGAAAAGGAAAACCGGGTCCTACCGCACCCGGCCCGTCCAAAGGTTGGCCGAAGGGGCCGCCCCCGGTAAATCAGTCCGCGCGTGGCGGCGTGCTGCGTTCGAACTGGATCACCTGGCTGCCATCGGGCAGGCGATCGGCCTTCTTCGGTTGGCCGCGCCAGGCGTGTCCGTAAACGACCTCGTAGGTGGCCGGAAGTTTCCCATCGCGGCGGAACGTTTCATACGCCGCCTCCACCCGTTGCCAGGCATGCTTGCCCATCAGGCCGCGCTTGCGCCCGGCGGTGGCGTTGTGTGCACCGATCGCCTTCAGGTCCTGCATCACCGCGCGTGCCGTGTCGTAGGTGAGCACCAGTTTCTCCATGTCCATGACCGGCAGGGCAAAGCCGGCCCGTACCAGCGCATCGCCCAGATCGTGCATGTCGATGAAGCGGTTGACATGGGTGGCCGCGTCCAGACCACCGAACGCGGCATTGAGCTCCATCAGCGTGTCCGGACCCAGCGTGGAAAACATCAGCAGGCCATCGGGCTTGAGCACGCGCCGGAACTCGGCAAAGACCGTGTCCGGCTCGTTCACCCACTGCAGGGCGAGGTTGGACCAGATCATGTCCACGCTAGCGTCGGCCAGCGGCAGGGCCTCCAGGTCGCCGCACACCTGCCAGGGCGACACGCGGCCCAGCAGACGTCCAAAGAAGCCGGCCGATTCAGTCTGCTTGCTGCGCGAGGCCAGTAGCATGCCCGGGGCCAGGTCCAGTTCCACCACCCGCGCGTCCGTGTAGCGCTGGCGCAGGGCGGCCGCGCCATAGCCGGTGCCGCTGCCCGCATCCAGGATGCACAACGGGGTGGTCTTGATCATTTCCAGCCGCTCGGCCATGCGATCGGATACTTCGCGCTGCAGGACGGCCGCGGAATCGTAACGGCGTGCCGCCCGGTCGAAGGAAGCGCGCACACGCGCCTTGTCAGTGTAGAAGTCTTGGCTCATGCAAAAAGGTCCAGATGGGGGGCGAGTGCGGCAATGAAGTCGGACTCGTGTGAAAGGAATGGGGCATGCGAGGCCTGAGCGAACAGGTGCAGCCGGGCATCGGGCAGCGTGTGCGCCAGCCAGCGTGCTGCGCCGGTGGGAGTGATGGCGTCCCTGGCCCCAAAGAACAGCCCGGTGGGACAGGCGATCTCGGGGGCCACGGCACGTGCATCCGCTTCCAGCAGGGCCTGCAGCGCTGGCATCAGGCCCTGCGGTCGACCGTGTGCAAACAGCAGGGACTGCATCGCCTCCAGCGTCTGCCGGGCGTGCGGGGCCCCCAGCGTCTGCAACGCCAGGAAGCGGCGCAGCGTTCCCTCGAAGTCGGTAGCAAGGTTATGACCTACGGTTTCGATCGCCTCGCGCGGCTGGGCGTGGGGCCAATCGGCGCTGCGCACGAAGCGCGGGCTGGTGGCTACTAGTGATAGGCTGCGCACCGTATCCGGATGGCGGGCGGCCCAGTGCTGGGCCACCAGCCCGCCCAGCGACCAGCCCACCACCTGCACAGGCAGAGGGAAGGCGAGCGCCAACTGATCGGCGATCCGGGCGATATCGAAGGTGGCTTCGGCGGGGGTGTGGCCGTGGCCAGGCAGGTCCACCAGATGCACGGTCAGCCCGCTGTCTGCCAGGTACCGGGCCAGTCGGCTGAACACGCCACCATGCAGGCCCCAGCCATGAAGGAAAACGACGTCCGGGCCACGCCCCAGCGTTTCGGTATGCAGCATCATGCCCTGTCGCGCGCGGCTGGTTTCTCCAGCAGCGCAATGCGGAAGAAGCCGTTCAGCCCGGCGGCCTCCTCGTGGACCAGATGCAGGCCGGTCTGCGCCACGATGTCGGGCAGTCGCCGGTTGATGTCGGTGGCGATGAGGCGGGTTACCAGGTTGGCCGAAGCCCGCAGCAGCCCGGCACGGCGGTTTTTCTGCAGGAACTTGTCGAACACGATCGCGCGGCCTCCGGGCCGCAGTACCCGCTCCACCTCCCGCAGGCAGGCTACCGGATCGGGGACGACCGCCAGGATGAGATGCAGCGCGGCGGTGTCGAACCCGTTATCGGCAAAGCGCAGCGCCTGCACGTCCATCACTTCGGCCTCGACCGGCTGGCCCAGCCGACGCGCCCGTGCGCGCAGGCGGTCGATCATGGCCGGGCTGATGTCCACCGCGTGTACCTTGCAGGCACGCGGGATGAACTCCAAGTCCAGGCCGGTGCCGGCGCCCACCAGCAGCAGCGGTGCATCCGGACGCGGCGCCAGCAGCTGCAGGGCACGCCTGCGCTGCGGAGCGAAGACCCGCGCCAGGCCATCGTAGAACGGCGCATACAGCGAGTAACGCCAGCGGTTGAAGCGGGTGGCCAGGTCAGGCATGGGCCATCCGCTCCGGCGTGCCCAGCCTAGCCCAGTCGATCTCGTCGGCCGGCGCTGGCCGCCCGAAGTAATAACCCTGCAGCTTGGCGCATCCCATATTGGTTAGCCGAGCCACCTGCGTGGCGGTTTCCACGCCTTCGGCGACCACGTCCAGCCCCAGCGCGGCGGCGAGCGCGAGGATGGCCCGCACGATCGCGGCCGACTCCTCCTTGCGGTCCACCTCGAACACGAAGGACTGGTCGATCTTGAGCACGTCGAAGCGGTAGCGATGCAGGTAAGAGAGCGCCGAATATCCGGTGCCAAAGTCGTCCAGCGCCAGTCGCACCCCCCGCGCCTGCAGGCGCTGCATGACAGTGGCGGCGGTGTCCGGCACGTCAATCAGCGCGCTTTCGGTCACCTCCAGATGCAGCATGGACGGCGGGAGGGCGTACTCGTCGATCAGCGTTTCCAGCCACTCCACCAGTCCTGTGTCGTGGAAGTTGGCCGAAGACAGGTTGATGTGCAGGGTGATGTTCTCGTCTACCCGCCCTTCGCTGCGCCACGTCGCCAGCTGGCGGCTGGCGGCGCGGATCATGTAGCGGTCCAGCCGCGTGATCAGGCCGCTCTCCTCCGCGATCGGCAGGAACAGGGCCGGACAGAGCAGACCGCGCGTGGGATGGCGCCAGCGTACCAGGGACTCGAAGCCGACCAGCCGGCCGCTGCAGGCGTCAACGAAAGGCTGGAAGTACGGCACCAGCTGTCCGTCCTCTTCCAGAGCCCGACGCAGCTCGGTTTCCAATGCCAGCTGGTCGGCCTGGTCGAGGCGCAGTTCGTGGTTGAACAGCGTGTAGCCGTGGCGGCCCTGCTGCTTGGTACGGTACATCGCGTGGTCGGCATCGCGCAGCAGCTCTTCGGCATCCCGGTAGTGTTCGCGATCCGCGATCACCACCCCGAGGCTGGCGGTGGTGAAGACCTCGCGCCCTGCGAGGATCACCGGCCGGTCGAATTCCGCCACGATGCGGCGGGCAATCTGCTCGCACCCTTCCAGGCTGTCCACATCGAAGAGCAGTACGGCAAACTCGTCACCCCCCAACCGGGCCAGGAAGTCCCCATGCCGCAGGCAATGGCGGATGCGGTTGCCTGCCTCGTGCAGCAGGTGATCACCAGCCAGGTGGCCCAGAGTATCGTTGACCAGCTTGAAACGGTCCAGGTCGATGAACAGCACCGCAAAGCGCGGACCGTGCGCGTGCAGAAATGCATCCCACGCGCCACGCAGCGTCTTGGCGAAGAAGGTGCGGTTTGGCAGGCGGGTCAGCGGATCGTGCTGGCTGTCGAATTCCAGCTGGGCATTGGCAGCGTCCAGTTCGCTGGTCCGGTCGCGCACCCGCTGCTCCAACTCGTTGTAGGCCACCTGCAGTTCTTCCAGCGCCCGCACCCGGGCCAAGGCGGTACCGATGTTGTTGGCCACGTATTCCAGCACTTCCTGGTCACGGTAGGTGTAGGCGGTGCGGGTGTCATAGCTCTGCACCGCCAGCACGCCTAGAAGGTCATTGCCACAGTAGAGCGGCACTCCCAGCCAGCTGTGTGGGGCTGGGTCGGCCTCTTCATGCGCCAAGGGGTTGTGGCTGCCGCGCTCGATCAGCAGGGCACGCCCGCTGTGCAGCACGCGCTCGATGCGGCCGCGCCCGGGGGGGCGCGGCGTGAGCAGGCGTGCCTGGGCATCGGCGCAATAGGGAAAGTGGATGAGGTTGGCCGCGCTGTCGTAGAGCGCTACGACACAGTTGCGCGCATCCACCAGCTCGGAGAGCAGGCGGTGCACCCCAGCCAGGAAGGCCTCCAGCGACAGGCTGGTGTTGGAGAGCTCGGCCACCCGGTAAAGCACGTTCTGGAACTGCTCGGCGCGCTTGCGCTCGGCTACCTCGGCACGCAGGCGGGCATTAACGCCTTCGAGCTCGGCCGTTCGCTGCCACACCTGGCGCTCCACCTGATGGCGGTAGAGCACACGATCCAGCGCGAAGCCGATGTGGCGGGCAATGAACAGAAAGCGTGCCTGCTCGCGCTGGGTGAAGGGCTGCCGGCCGTCACGGCTGGTGACCGCCGCGCCGATGACGGCACCGGAGGCCGCATACAGTGGCACACCCATCCAGTGCGCCGGCACGTGCCCGGGCAGAACCATGCCCTGCTCCTTGGCCAGGCTGCGCAGCTGAGCCGCGCCCAGCACCAGCATGTCGCCTTGACGCATCAGGTAGACGGTGGGGGATCCCGGGGGCTGGACGGCATAGGGTTCGGCCGCCGGGGTCTCCTGACCGGTTGCATCGATGTAGATGGGATAGCGGACCTGGCCGCTGTCCTCGTCGTAGAGCGCCATGTGAAAGTGCGGCGCATCCAGCATGCGTGCCATCAGCTGGTGCAGCTGGGCCAGGAAGGGTTCCAGCGCCGCGCACTCCCCTGCCAGGCGATTGATGTCCAGCAGGGTGTCGTGGGTGAGCCGGTTGAGCGTCTGCTCGGCGTACAGCCGTGCGGCTTCGAGGTGGCCGCAGAAGAGCGCCGCCACCTGCGACAGGCAGGCCGGCGCCTCGCCTTCCCACACCAGCCAGCCCAGACGGGTGCTGCCTGCCACGAGCGGCAGTGCCCCGAAGCCGGTTGCAACCGCCACACCACTTTCCAGTGACTCGGGCAGGGGCAGGTCGGTCTGAGGGCCGCTGGCATGTAGCCGCTGCCAGAGGCTGCCCAGCCGGGCCCAGACGGCCACGCTGGCCAGTCCGCTTTCAGCCAGCAGCACTTCTGCCGCCTGGCGTGCGGCATGTTCGAGCGAATGGATGTGTTCGGCCGGGCTGTTCATGGATTTATCATAGTCGTTGTTGGCCGCTGCGTCGGCCTGTGTGTGCGCCCCGTTCACAACAGGCTCTGGTGCAGCGCTTCGGCCAACCTTTCTATGTCTTCCGGCCGGTGTGCTGCAGACAGCGAGATCCTCAGTCGCGCTGTACCCTCCGGTACGGTGGGTGGACGGATGGCCGGTACCCGGATGCCTTGGGCCCTCAGCCGCTCCGCGCATGCCAGCGCCTGTGTGTTGGCCCCAATGATAAGCGCTTGTATCGGACTGCGCGAAGGAATTAGTTGCATTCCTAATGAATGCAGCCGCTGTTGCAGGTGATCGATGTGGCCGGCCAACTGCTGCCGGCGGTCGTCCGCGTCAGCGATCAGGGCCAGGCTTTCCGGTACCGCATGGGCCAGAGCAGGGGGCTGGGCAGTGGTGTAGATGTAGGTCCGTGCGGTGTTGACCAGCCAGTCCACCAGCAGCCGGCTACCGCCAACGCAGGCCCCGTAGAGGCCGGCGGCCTTGCCCAGCGTGGCCAGATGGATCAGGCGCGGACTTTCCAGCCCTGCGCCTGCCAGGCTGCCTCGTCCCCCGCCCCGTATTCCGAAGCCGTGCGCATCGTCCACATACAGCCAGGCATCGTGGCGCTCGGCCAACGCTAGCAGTGCCTCGAGCGGGGCTTCGTCGCCGTCCATGCTGTAGATGGCATCCACTGCGATCAGCCGGCTGGCGGCCGGGGTGTTCTTCAGCAGGTATTCCAGATGGTCCGGGTCGTTGTGGCGAAAGCGGCGGAAGGTGGCCCGTGACAAGCGTGCCGCGTCGTTGAGTGAGGCATGGTTGAGCCGGTCCCCGAACACCGCATCACCGCGCCCGGCCAAGCTGGTGATCACGGCCAGGTTGGCGCTGTATCCGGAACCGAACAGCAGCGCAGCTTCGTGCCCGGCATAGTCGGCAAAGGCGGCTTCCGCCTCTGCGTGGGCGCGGCTGTGGCCCGCCACCAAGTGCGAGGCGCCCGCGCCGCTGCCGTAGCGTGCCAAACCCGCCTCGATCGACGCAGCCAGCCGCGGGTGTGCCGCTAGGCCCAGGTAGTCGTTGCTGGCAAACGCCAGTGTGGGCGCACCGTCCAGCTGGCAGGCGGGTTGCTGTGGCCCGTCAAGCAGGGGGCGCCGTCTGAGGCGCCCTGCCTGTTCCAGCGCCGTCAGGCGGCTGCCGAGTTCGGAAGGGGTCATGCGACATCTTTCGCAGGTTGGCCGAAGGACCGCTCCGACGCAGGCTCAGAACGGCGAGAGGTCGAGTTTTGCCATGAGTGTGCGGTCAGCGTCCACTTCGGGGTTGCCGGTGGTCAGCAGCTTGTCGCCATAGAAGATGGAGTTGGCGCCTGCCAGAAAGCACAGCGCCTGCATCGCCTCCGGCATTTCGCGTCGGCCCGCCGACAGGCGGATGAAGCTGCGTGGCATCGTCAGGCGGGCCACCGCCACGGTACGCACAAACTCGGTCCAGTCCAGCGGCTCTGCCCCTTCGAGCGGTGTGCCGCTGACCTTCACCAAACTGTTGATCGGTACGGATTCCGGCTGTGGGTCGAGGTTGGCCAGCTGGGCGATCAACCCGGCGCGGTCGGTGCGGGTCTCGTTCATGCCCACGATCCCTCCGCAGCACACGGACAGGCCCGCACTGCGCACCTTGCCCAACGTGTCCAGCCGGTCCTCGTACTCGCGGGTCTGGATGATGTCGGCGTACTTCTCGGGCGCGGTGTCCAGGTTGTGGTTGTAATAATCGAGGCCAGCCGCCTTCAGCTTTTCCGCTTGGCCGTCCCGCAGCAGGCCGAAAGTGGCACAGGTTTCCAGCCCCAGCGCCTTCACTTCGCGAACCATGGCCAGCGTGGCCTCAAGATCGGCATCCTTCGGCCCCCGCCAGGCCGCACCCATGCAGAATCGCCCGGCGCCGTTGGCCTTGGCTGCCCGTGCAGCAGCTATCACTTCTTCCACCGTCATCATCGGTTGGTTTTCCACCGGCGTGTCGTGATGCACCGACTGCGGACAGTAGCCGCAGTCCTCGGGGCAGCCTCCGGTCTTGATGGACACTAGCGTCGAGAGCTGCACCTTGCTCGGATCGAAGAACTGTCGATGGATTTCGGCGGCACGGTATACCAGCTCCATGAAGGGCAGCGACAGAAGCTGCTCAACCTCTTCGGCACTCCACAGACCACTCTCCGGATGGAAGGTGGCTGGGGACTGGAAAACCATTGGGGACGATTGCATGATGGCTCCTGACAGGGAAAAGGGCTGTGCAATACACATCTATATAAAGAGTCGGAGGCATCGTGCCGTGAAGGGGTTTTTGCTGTCAAATATTGCTGGCATTGTTGTTGACAAGTGCTCTTTTTTTGAGCAAATTTGTGTGCTCTGCAAGTCATCACCCGCCCCCGGCGGACTCTGTCCGGCCTGTCTAGATATGCTTCCGCGTCACCCACAGAACCGTTGTCGGCACTGCGCGCAACCCATGCCCGCTCCGGGGGTGTGCGGCCATTGTCAGCGCCATCCGCCGTCCTTCGATGCCCTACACGTTTCATGGCAGTTTGGCTACCCCCTTTCCGGACTCATCCATGCTTTTAAATACGGAAAACGGCTGGAGCTGGCAGGGGTGTTGAGCCGCCTGATCGTGCCCCCAGTCTGCGAAAAAGGCTTTAAAATCGACTGGATATTCCCTGTTCCATTGTCAAAAGAACGACTTGCCGAGCGTGGGTTCAACCAGAGTGAAGAGCTGGCTCGGGCGCTCGCTGGTACAATGCAGATCCGGTTTTCGGCCAACATCTGTTGGCGAAAACGCAACACTCCCTTCCAGGCACAGCTCGAACGTGCCGAACGTTACCGAAATGTGAAGGATGCATTTGGCGTAAAACGCCGTCTGGACGGGCTTGACGTGCTGCTGGTGGACGATGTCGCCACGACGGGTGCTACCCTCTCAGCCTTGGCCGAAGCGGTCAAAAAACAGGGTGCAAGACGGGTCGAGGCATGGGTGCTCGCCCGCGCATGAACGCCGTTTACTTGACCAAATTTTTGATTAATTGAAACAATCCCCTCCGCCAACGATGTTCACAGTTGTTCTTTTTCAGCCGGAAATTCCGCCCAACACGGGCAATGTGATTCGTTTATGTGCCAACACCGGCTGTGAACTGCATCTGGTCAAGCCGCTGGGCTTCCCGCTGGACGACGCCAAGCTGCGCCGTGCCGGACTCGACTACCACGAGTACGCGCCGCTGGTCGTGCATGAAGATTGGGAAGCCTGCCTGCAGGCCCTGGCTGGCAGACGCATCTTTGCTGCCACGACCAAGGGTTCGGTAAGGCATGACCGGATTGGCTTTCGCCCAGGTGATGTATTCCTGTTCGGCCCCGAGTCTCGGGGTCTGCCCGACGCAGTGCTGGAAAGCCTGCCAACCGGGCAGCGCGTCAGGCTGCCGATGCGGCCTCACTCGCGGAGCATGAATCTCTCCAACGCCGTGGCCGTGACCGTCTTCGAAGCCTGGAGACAGAACGGGTTCGATGGGGGGAGCTGACAGTTCACGAGGTTGGCCAACAGCATAAGGGAAGTTCAATGCAGACTTTTTTCCGATGGCTGTGGTTGATGTTTGTCAGTCTCACGCTGGTGGCGTGTAGCAGTACGTTCAAGACCGCTAGCGCAAGCAACCAGTCCAAGAAGACCGCCGCACGCAGCGGCGCGTATTTCCAGAACGACGGTCCGGCCGACCACATTCCGGTAAATCTGGATCTGGTCCCGGATGCCGTTCCGCAGCAGGAGGCGCTGATCCGTTCGGCCAACCTGCCGTATTCGGCCTTGGGCGAGCGGTATCGCCCTGTCACCGACGTCAAGGACTACGAGGTCAAGGGCAAGGCCTCGTGGTATGGCAAGCAGTTCCACGGTCGCAAGACCTCGTCGGGTGAACGCTATGACATGTTCGCCATGACCGCCGCACACCCCACCCTGCCGATCCCGAGCTACGCCCGGGTGACCAACCTCCGGAATGGCAAGTCGGTCATCGTGCGCATCAACGACCGCGGCCCGTTCCACAAGAGCCGCATCATGGATCTGTCGTACGCGGCCGCCTACAAGCTGGGTTTCATCAGCCAGGGCAGCGCCCCGGTGAAGGTGGAACAGGTACAGCCGGATGAGGGTCGTGACCTGATGGTGGCCAAGCCCGCTGCCGAATCGCTGTTGAAGACGGTGGAAGCGCGCCCGCTGCAGAAGGCGTCGCGCTACCTGCAGCTGGGTGTGTTCGCCAAGCTCTCCAATGCAGAAGCGCATGTGCGCAAGCTGGTTGAGCGCCTGGATGATACCTATGACGACAAGCTCGGTATCGTCAACCGTGACGGGGCCTATGCCGTCCGCCTGGGGCCCTTCCCCTCCGATGACGCCATGCGCACCGTGGCCAAATCCCTCGCGGTGGAAACGGTGGCAATGTAAGCCTCGCTTCCCCGCTACAGAAAAAGCGATGCCTGAGGCATCGCTTTTTTTCTGCTGCCCCGTCCTGGCTTTGTGGAAAAGAAAAAGCCCCCGGCGGATACGGTAGTGACCGGGGGGCAAAAGGCCTTCGAACAAGGCACCCGCTCAGGGAGGTAGCGGGAGGTGAATACACCTGAAGGTTAGGTCAGTCGCTGTCCGGCAAAGTTCCGTCTGGCTGTGTGCCCGCTAGGCTTTCTCCATCTTCGGCCTGGTTTTCCGGCAGGTTCAGCGTGGCCAGCCAGTGCCCCACTACTTTTTCCACCTCTTCCGTTCCCTGCTTTTTCAGGCTGGAGAAGAGTTGCACCGATACCGACGGATAGGCCGACAGTTCGCGCTTTACGGCTGCCAGCGTCTTCATCTGCTCCTGCCGCGATAGCTTGTCGGCTTTGGAGAGCAGGATGTGCAGCGGTCGGCCGGTCGCGCCGAAGAATTCCACCATCTTCCAGTCCAGCTCCCGCAGCGGATGACGGATATCCATGATCAGCAACAGTCCGATCAGGCTCTGGCGTGTCTGCAGGTAGCGTCCGAGCAGTTCCACCCAATGGGTGCGGATCGCCTCGGGCACCTCTGCGTAGCCATAACCGGGCAGGTCAACCAGAAAGCAGGCATCGCCGAGTTCGAAAAAGTTGATATGCTGGGTACGACCGGGCGTCTTGGAGACGAACGCCAGACGGGTCCGGTTGCACAAGGTGTTGATCGCGCTCGACTTGCCGGCATTGGAGCGGCCCACGAAGGCGATTTCCGCCCGGGTGGGGGGCAAGTCCTTGAGATGATTGACGGTGGTATAAAAGCGCGCGTTCTGAAAAATAGACATAGTGGTAAGGTCGAAGGCAACTGGTATAGAATAACAGGTTTGAAATTGCCACTTTTACAGATATTTACGCAATCTCTCTCAAGGAGCGATCATGAAAGGTAAGAGGCTGTTGGCGCTGGCTGCGGCTGTCCTGGCCGGCAGTGCGCTGGCTGCAACACCGGCCGGCAAGACCGCCGATGTGGCCAAGGGCAAACAGATTGCCGAGCAGGTATGTGCGGCCTGTCACGGAGCGGACGGCAACAGCGTGGCTTCGGCCAACCCGACGCTGGCCGGCCAGCATCCTGCGTACCTCTATGCGCAGCTGCAGGCATTCAAGGCTGGGGTGCGCAAGAACCCGATCATGATGGGCATGGCCGCTCCGTTGTCCGAGGACGACATGCGCAACGTGGCTGCCTACTTCGGCAGCCAGAGCGTGAAGCCGCGCGAGGCATCCGACAAGTCCCAGATGGATCTCGGTCGCCAGATTTACCGCAGTGGCAACCCGCTCACCCGTGTGCCGGCCTGTATGGCCTGCCACGGTCCGGCCGGCAAGGGCATCCCCGTACAGTTCCCGCGCCTGGGCAGCCAGCATGCTGCCTACGTGCTCAAGCAACTGAACGACTTCAAGGCCGGGACCGAGCGCAAGAACCAGACCATGGCCGAGATCGCGTCGCGCATGAGCGATGCCGAAATGAAGGCTGTGGCGGAATACATCTCGGGCCTGCGCTGAGCGCAACTTTTGTGCCCGCCTGCGTTCAAAAGGGAGGCCCCCCGGCGGGCTTCCCTTTTTCGTTCTGAAGAAACATGACTCCATCACGCCGCCAGCCTGGGCTGGCCTACAAGGTCTACGAACTGCTCAGTTCGATGCGCTTTGCCATCGGGCTTCTGACCATCATTGCCATCGCTTCGGTGATCGGCACCGTCCTCAAGCAGAACGAACCCTATCCCAACTATGCCTTCGAGTTCGGCCAGTTCTGGTTCACAGCCTTCGAATGGCTGGGGCTGTACGACGTCTACCACTCGGGCTGGTTCCTCACCATCTTGGCCTTTCTGGTGGTCTCCACCTCGCTGTGCATCGTGCGCAACGGCCCGGGCTTCCTGCGGGAGATGAAGAGTTTTCGCGAGAAGGCTTCGGATACCTCGCTGGAGCTGATGAAACATTCCACGCTTGTGGCGGGCGAGGTCGACCGCGAGGCAGCAGGACGCTATCTGACCGCTCAGGGCTTCCGTCTGCGGCCAGGCGAGCGGGAGGATGGCTGGGTTCTGGCTGGCAAGAAGGGCGCGGCCAACAAGCTGGGTTACTTCTTTGCCCACATCGCGCTGGTGGTGATCTGCATCGGCGGGCTCATGGATGGCAACCTGCCGCTGAAGCTGGGCGAGCTGTTCGGCACGGTGGTGCCCGAGACTCGCGATCTGCCGCAGTCGCAGATTCCCGCCCACAGCCGATTGGGCAGCGGGAACCTGTCCTTCCGGGGTAATGTGACCATCGGCGAGTCGCGCAGCGCCGACGTGGTGTTCCTCAACAGCGGCAAGGGCTATCTGGTTCAGGAACTGCCCTTCATCGTCACGCTCAAAAAGTTTCACGTCGATTACTACAGCAACGGCATGCCCAAGCTGTTTGCCAGCGACATCGTGGTGACCGACAAGGCCACCGGCAAGGAGACGGCCGCGACCGTCAAGGTGAACCATCCGCTTGTCGTCGACGGCGTGGCCATCTATCAGGCAAGCTTCGGTGATGGTGGCTCGCCTCTGGAGTTCAAAGCCTGGAATCTGGCGGCTCCGCAGGCGCAACCGGTCAAGCTGGAGGGTACTTCGCTGGCCACCCAGCCCCTGCGTGTCAATGGCCAGAGCTATGCTCTGGAGTTCGGCGAGCTACGGGTGTTCAACATCGAGGAGATGGGGGGCAAGCCCCAGTCCGCGAGCCGCAGCCTGGCCGAGCGGATGCACGACGCCCGCGAAGTGAAGCAGGAAAAGAACCTGAAGAACCTCGGCCCCAGCATTACTTTCAAGCTGCGTGATGCCCAAGGCCAAGCGACCGAGTTCCAGCATTACATGGCGCCCTTCCAAGAGGAGGGGGCCAGCTACTTGGTTGCAGGCATGCGCAGCCAGGTGTCCGAGCCGTTCCAGTATCTGCGCCTGCCGCTGGATGCAGACCAGTCGTTGGCCACCTTCATGCGCCTGCGCTCCGCCCTGCTGGACCCGTCGCTCTACGACGAGATCGCCCGTCGCACCGGCGCGCGCGCGCGTGCTGGCAACGCGATCAGCGCCCAGATGCAGGGCGAGTTCGAGAACAGCGTGAAATGGATTCTGGCGCGGTTTGCCCAGGGCGGATTTGTCGCACTGGAGAAGTTTCTGGACGAGCGGGTGCCTAAGGAGAAGCGCGCGGAAGTGGCACAGACCTATGTGAAGATCCTTCAGGGCACGGTGCCGGATGTGATGGCCGTGGCCAATGCCCGTGCTGGCCTTCCCCCTCCACCCAGCGACAAGGCCACCTACCGTTTCCTGCTGGATGGTCTGGTAGCTACCAGCGCGCTCAACGATTATCGGGCGCCGCTCTTCCTGCAGCTGGAAGGCTTCCAACAGGTGCAGGCCTCCGGCTTGCAGCTGACGCGCTCACCGGGCAAGACGCTCGTCTATCTCGGGTCGCTGATGCTGGTGATCGGCATCATCCTGATGTTCTATATCCGTGAAGTGCGCATCTGGATCCGGGTGCGCAACGGAGAAACCCGCCTGGCTCTGACGTCCAACCGGCACAACCGGGATCTGGACGCGGACTTTGCCCGGCATGCCAAAGCGCTGCAACAGCTCGTACGAGGTGCATGATGGAACTGGCTTCTACTACTTTCGATCCCAAGCCGCCCTTCTACCGGCAGTTGCGGCTGACTGACTGGCTGTATGCCCTGCTGGTGCTGTCGGCGGCAGTCTTTACCTTCTATCGTTACGGCAGTTACTTGGATGGGTACGAGGCCGGCATTCTGGCCGGCAGCGCGATCGGCCTGATCGGGCTGGGATGGTTCTGGAAAGCCTGGCGCTGGTACTTCCCGCTGTCCGGTCTGGTGGCTTTGGCGGCCATTGGCCTCTATCAGGGCGACCTGGGGCGTGCACAGACGGCCTTCGGGCTGAAGTACCTGCTCTCCAGCCAGTCGTCGATCATGTGGATGTGCACGCTGTTCTTCCTAGCCACCCTGCTTTACTGGATGGCACTGCTGCAGCGCTCCGAGCTGTTGGGGCGTATCGCGGCCGGATTGACCTGGAGTGCCTCCGTGGCGGGTCTGGCGGGTATGTTCACGCGCTGGTATGAGAGCTACCTGATCGGCCCGGACATCGGGCACATCCCTGTCTCCAACCTGTATGAAGTGTTCGTGCTGTTCTGTCTGATCACGGCGTTGATGTATCTTTACTACGAAGCCCGTTTTGCCGCGCGCCAGATGGGGGCCTTTGTGCTGCTGGTGGTGTCGGCTGCGGTCGGCTTCATCCTCTGGTACACCTTCGATCGCCAGGCTCACGAGATTCAGCCGCTGATTCCGGCGCTGCAGTCGTGGTGGATGAAGATCCACGTGCCGGCCAACTTCATCGGTTATGGGGCATTCGCGATTGCGGCCATGCTGGGCGTGGCCGAGCTGATGGTAATGCGCGGCTGGCTGGCCAGCCGCCTGCCGCCGGCCGAGGTGCTGGACGAGGTGATGTACAAGGCGATTGCCGTGGGCTTCCTGTTCTTTACCATTGCCACCATCCTTGGGGCGATGTGGGCGGCGGATGCCTGGGGCGGATACTGGAGCTGGGACCCGAAGGAAACTTGGGCGTTGATCGTCTGGCTCAACTACGCAGCCTGGCTGCACATCCGTCTGGTGAAGGGCTGGCGCGGTGCGCCGCTGGCATGGTGGGCCGTGGGCGGGTTGTTCGTAACCAGCTTCGCCTTCCTGGGCGTGAACATGTTCCTCTCAGGATTGCATTCCTACGGCACGCTCTGAGGCTTCGGCCAACCCTGTTGATGATGCCCCCGCTACGCGGGGGTTTTTCATGGGCGGTCGCGCACCGGGGCAGGGGGCCGCCGTTCCGTGGCCTCCGGAGGGCCGAACAGTACCTGCACGACTTCGCCCAGGCGGCGTGCCCGTATCAGGTCGTGCAGCAAGGCGCGCCAGGCGTGAAAGGTGACGATGAGGGGATTGTGGCTGTTCACCGGCGTCACGGTGCCATAGCGGCAGGGCTCACTGTCGCACTCATCGACGTAGGTACCGAACAGTCGGTCCCAGATCACCAGCACGCCGGCGTAGTTGCGGTCGATGTAGCAGGGATTGCAGGCATGGTGGGCGCGATGGATGGAAGGTGTGTTGAACACCTTTTCCAGCCAGCCCAGCCGCGGCACAGTCTGCGTGTGTACAAAAAACTGGAAGGCCAGATTGAGTAGCACCACCCCCACCACCTGCTGCGGCGGAAACCCGAGCCAGGCAAGCGGCAGCCAGAACAGCCACATGCCGGCCACCGGATACATCAGGCTCTGGCGGAAAGCGGTGGAAAAGTTCATCCGGGTCGAGCTGTGGTGCACGCTGTGTGCCGCCCACAACCAGCGCACACGATGGCTGGCACGGTGAAACCAGTAGTAGAGAAAATCCTGTGCCAGGAACAGCAGCAGGAAGCTGGCCCAGCCAGGCGCGAGCTCCAGCAGGCGATGGTGTTGATACACCCAGGCGTACACCGGCAGCACGAACACCCAGGCCAGCTTATCCGCGCCTTGATGCAGTAGCGCCAGTGCCGCATTGCACAGGGTGTCGCGTAAATCGTAATAGGCAAGCCCCCGCCGTTGGCACCACCACGCTTCCCAAGCGACACACAGCAGGAACACCGGCGCCAGTGCCAGCAGCAGCCACTCCACGTTCATGCCCATCCCTCTCTCCTCGCGCGTTTCCCGATCGTCGCCGGGTTAGAGCTCTGACTCTATGGTAGGCGGGGGCGTGAGGTAAGGCAACCGGGATGGCGCACTCAACGGCGCTGGTGGGCGATGCTCATCAGCATGCCCATGCCGATGAACAGGGTGACCGTGGCGGTGCCCCCGTAGGAAACAAACGGCAGCGGCACGCCCACCACTGGCAGGATGCCTGCCACCATGCCCATGTTGACGAAGGCGTAGACAAAGAAGGACAGGGTAAGCGCCCCAGCCATCAGCCGTCCGTAGAGCGTGGGCGCACGCGCTGTGATGACCAGCCCACGGCTGATGATCAGGAGGTAGAGCAGCACGAGCACGATGTTGCCGACAAGCCCGAACTCTTCCGAGTACACGGCAAAGATGAAGTCGGTGGTGCGCTCCGGGATGTAGTCCAGATGCGTCTGGGTGCCGTTCAGCCAGCCCTTGCCCCAGGGGCCCCCCGACCCGATGGCGATCATCGACTGGATGATGTGGTAGCCATCCCCGAGCGGATCCTGCATCGGGTCGATCAGTGTCAGCACACGCTTGCGCTGGTAGTCGTGCAGCATGTTCCACACGATCGGCAGGCTGGCGGCAAAAGCCACCAAACCCGCCAGAATCACCTTCCACGATAGCCCGGCAAAGAAGAGCACGAAGAAGCCGGCCGCCATGATCAGGGTGGCCGTGCCCAGATCGGGCTGCTTGAGCACCAGAAGGCCCGGCGCGGCGATCAGGGCACAGGCAATCAGATAATGCCACCAGCGCAGCGATAGCTCGAAGCGCTGGAAGAACCAGGCCAGCATCATCGGCAGGGCGATCTTCATGATCTCCGAAGGCTGGATACGCGTCACTCCCAGCTCCAGCCAGCGGGTGGAGCCGTTGACGGTCACCCCGGCAAAGTGCACCGCCAGTAATAACAGCAGCCCCAGCGCATAGATCGGGGGAGCGAAGTTCATCAGCGTGTGCGGGCGCGTGGAGGCTACCAGCCACATCACCACCAGTGAAAGTACGGTGTAGACGAGCTTGTTGTCGATCTTCTGGAAGGTCTGGTCTGAGGCGGAGTAGAGCACGAACAGGCTGAGCACGAAGATCAGGCCCAGCAGCAGCATCAACCAGCCGTCGAGCGGTTCCTTGATGAGGTACCAGAGGCGCTTAACCAGCGAGGCTTGCATGGGAGGCAGTGTCCTTCTTGTCCTGTTCGGCCGGTTCGGGCGGCAAGGTCTTGAGCTGACCCTTCAGTTCGGGCGGCACCACACCGGTTAGGTAGAAGTCGCACAGGGCGCGCGCGATCGGTGCGGCGGCGGCGGCCCCGAACCCCGCATTTTCGACGATCACCGCCAGGGCGATCTGTGGTTTTTCCACCGGGGCGAAGGCAATAAACCAAGAATGGTCGCGGTACTGTTCGGCCAGGGCAGCGGCGTTGTACTTGGCCCCCTGGCGAATCTGCACCACCTGTGCGGTACCGGTCTTGCCGGCCATGGCATATTTGAGGCCTACGCCCAGGCGCCACGCGGTGCCGCCGGGGCGCATTACGGCGGCCATGCCTTCTTTCACCACGCCGTAGTAGCTTTTCTTGAACGGCAGGGTCCGCAGCGGGTTGGGTTCCACACGCCGGATCTGCCCGGTCTTGGTGTCGACCACTTCCTTCACCAGGTGCGGCTTGTAGACCACGCCATCGTTGGCAAGGATGGCGGTGGCGTTGGCCATCTGCAGCGGCGTGTAGGCGTTGAAGCCCTGACCGATGCCGACGCTGACCACGTCCGCCGGATACCAGCGGCGTACCTCCTCCCGGCTCTTGGCAAAGCGCTTGGCCTTCCATTCCTTGGACGGCAGGACGCCGCGTGCCTCGCCGTCGAGGTCGATGCCCGTCAGGCTGCCCAGTCCGAACTGGCTGACCAACGGATGGATGCGGTCGATGCCCATATCCCACGCCACCCGATAGAAGAAGGTATCGCTGGAAACGGCGATCGCTTTGCTCAGGTTGATCGCACCGTGGCCGCTGGGCACGCTGTCCCGGAACTGGTGGTTGGAGCCGGGCAGTGTAAAGTAGCCGGGAGCCGGCAGGATCTGGCCGGGGGTCAGCGCACCCGACTGCAGGGCTGCCATGGCCATGAAGGGCTTGAAGGTCGAGCCCGGCGGATACACGCCGCGCAGTGCGCGGTTCACCATCGGCTTCTGCCAGTCGGTGTTGAGCGTGTTCCAGGTCTGCGGATCGATGCCGTCGATGAAGAGGTTGGGATCGAAGCCGGGCTTGGACAGGAAGGCCAGCACACCGCCAGTTTGGGGGTCGATGGCTACCACGGCGCCACGACGTTGGCCGAAGAGCTTGTCCGCCAGTTCCTGCAGCCGGATATCCAGCGCCAGCTTGAGGTTGTGCCCGCTCACAGGCGGAGTGCTGCGCACGCTGCGGATGGCGCGACCGGCGGAGTCGGTCTCGATTTCCTCGAAGCCTGCCTGTCCGTGCAGCACGTCCTCGTAGATTTTCTCCAGGCCGGTCTTGCCGATGTGTGTGGCCCCGCGGTAGTTGGCCGTCTTTTCCTCTTCGGCCAACCTTTCCTTGTCCTTGGGGTTGATGCGGCCGATGTAGCCCAGCACGTGGCTGGTGAGCTCGCGGTAGGGGTAGTCACGGAAAAGCTGCGCGTTCACTTCCACCCCGGGGAAGCGCCAAACGTTGGCCGCCAAGCGTGCGGCTTCTTCGTCAGTAAGCTTCAGTTTGAGGGGAACCGCCTCGAAATCCTTGCTTTCCGCCAGCATCTTGCGGAAGCGGCGCATATCACGCGGCGTGATCTCTACCAGCTCGCCCAAGGCGTGTACCGTGGCCTCCAGGTCGGCGGTCTTGCTGGGCACCACTTCCAGCGTGTACGACGAATAGTTCTGGGCCAGCACCACCCCGTTGCGATCGTAGATCAGGCCACGGCTGGGCTGGATCGGTACCAGCGAGATGCGGTTGTTCTGGGCCAGGGTGGAGAAATGGTCGTGCTGCAGCACCTGCAGCCACACGAAGCGCGCCACCAGCAGGGCAAACATCAGCAGGATGAAGGCGTAGACCACCAGCAACCGCAACTGCAGCTGGCTTTCTTCGGCCTGGGCGTTCTTGAGACGGCTGGGGCGCATGGGCGGTCAGGCGGTGTGCTGCCGGTAGGGCAGCAGCAGCAGCTTGGTCAGAAGCGGCCAGAGCAGGATGCCGATCACCGGAGGCAAGAAGTAGCTGAACCCAATGAAGGCCGAACCGGTCAGCAGTCGGGCCAGCATCATGATCAGCTGGTTGGCAAACAGCAGCCCGCCGACAGCCAGCGCCTGCTGCCCCAACGTGAACATCACCAACTGGCGCTGGCGCTTGAGAGCGAAATAAGCGGTCAGGCTATAGGCCAGGGCGTGCTGACCGAAGAGGCCGGCCGTGGCCACGTCAGCGATCAGGCCAACGAAGAAGGCGGTGCCGACGCCCACCCGTCGCGGCTGGTTGATGACCCAGTAAAGCAGTACCAGCCCGATCAGGTCCGGTAGCCAGCGGGTGGAGCCGGCCGGAAGCGGAATCAACTCCACCAACAGCCCCAAGAAGAAGGTGAGCGCGATGAAGCGGCGCTTGACCGGCTTGAGCAGCTCATGCGGGCGATCCAGGGCCATCATTTCCTCCTGTGGCCTCGCCCGGCCGCTTCGGCCGCAGGCGCGGAGGCCGCCGGGCGTGCCGGCATGTCACTACGTGTCTGCATCACCAGCACAAAGCGACTTTTCTGTACCCCGGCCAGCGGCAGCACCGTCAGGCGGGCAAAGGCCGAGCCCGTGTTGCGCTCCACGTGGACCACACGGGCCACTCGCAGCCCCGCCGGGTAGACACCGTCGATGCCGGAAGTGACCAGTATGTCGCCGGTGTTCACGTCGGCGTGCGCGGGTAGGAAGCGCAGGTCCACCCCCCCTCCATAGCCGTAGAGAATCGCCCGCACCCCGGTGCGCTCGATCATCACCGGTACCATCAGGCTTTTGTCGGTGATCAGCGTTACCTCGGCCGTCAGCGGCTGGGTGCGCGTCACCTGTCCCAGCAGTCCGTCCCCGTCCACTACTGGTTGCCCCGCGCGCACAGTGGCGTCCTGGCCCTTGTCGATGATGAGCTTGTAGGAGAAGGGGTCGCGCCCGGTGTAGAGCACTTCTGCCATCTGACCCGCGCCGGGCATGCGGTCGCGCAGGGCATTGAGGCTGCGCAGCTCGGCGTGCTCGCGCTCCAGCGTCCTCAGCCTGGCCAACTGGCTGGCCATGGCCAGCTCCCGGGTGCGCAGGGCATCGTTCTCGAGTTTGAGCGTGGTCTGGGTGGTAAAGAAATCGCTGGCGTGGCGGGCTGCGGACACCGGCAGGTTGACGGCCCATTGCAGCGGATAGAGCACCACCGACAAGCCTTCCCGTGTGCGCTCCATCAGGCCGAAGCGGCTATCGCCGATGAGCAGGGCCAGCGACAGGAAGGCGCAGAGTGCGGCGCGCGCGCCAGGGCGCGGGCCGTGCCGGAAGAAGCTGGGCGAGTTGGCGAAATCCATCAGGCAGGCCGCCGCGCCTTGCGGCACGGCGGTACGGCAGGCGGGTTAGGGAACGTTGGTGAAGATCGTGCCGATCTTGCCCAGCTTGTCGAGGGCCTTGCCCGAGCCTCGGACCACGCAGGTGAGCGGGCCTTCGGCCACGAACACCGGCAGGCCGGTCTCTTCGGCCAGCAGACGGTCGATGTCCTTGAGCAGTGCACCGCCTCCGGTCAGCACCATGCCCTTGTCAGCAATGTCGGCACCCAGTTCCGGCGGGGTTTGCTCCAGGGCGATCTTCACAGCGGACACGATCTGGTTCAGCGGCTCGGTCAGCGCTTCCAGAATCTCGTTCGACGAAACGGTAAACGAGCGCGGAATGCCCTCGGCCAGGTTGCGGCCCTTCACTTCCATTTCGCGGACCTCGGCGCCCGGGAAGGCGGAGCCGATGGTCTTCTTGATTTCCTCTGCAGTGGTTTCGCCGATCAGCATGCCGTAGTTGCGACGGATGTAGTTGATGATGGCTTCGTCGAACTTGTCGCCTCCCACCCTTACCGAATTGGAGTACACCACCCCGCCCAGCGAGATTACGCCCACTTCGGTGGTGCCGCCGCCGATGTCCACTACCATCGAGCCGGTGGGCTCTTCGACCGGCAGGCCGGCGCCGATGGCGGCCGCCATCGGTTCCTCGATCAGCTCCACGCGCCGCGCGCCGGCAGCGAGGGCCGAATCCTTGATCGCGCGGCGTTCCACCTGGGTGGACCCGCAGGGGACGCAGATCACGATGCTGGGGCTGGCGGTGAAGAAGCGGCTGGGCGAAACCTTCTTGATGAACTGCTTGAGCATCTGTTCGGTGACGGTGAAGTCGGCGATCACACCATCCTTCATCGGACGGATGGCCTGAATGCTTCCCGGGGTGCGGCCCAACATCTTCTTGGCCTCGATGCCCACCGCCAGGATGGACTTTTTGTTGGTGGGGGAGTCGTGATGAATGGCCACCACGGAAGGCTCGTCAAGGACGATGCCCTTGCCACGCATATAGATCAGGGTGTTGGCGGTGCCGAGGTCGATGGCGAGATCGTTGGAAAAGTAACCGGTGAGCGAACGAAACATTGGCGATCCTGGGTTCGGTTGCGCGGGGTGGGCTGGCGTCCCGGCCCCGGGAATATCGGGTCATCACCCGCTGCCGGACGCCCGCCGAAAGGGACGGCGCCGGCAAGCGTTGCGCATTGTCGATCTTGGGTGAATCAAACGGCCTATGATACCCTATAAAACTTGAAAAATTAACGGTTTTGACGAGGTGTTCATGTCCCTGACGCATCAGGATGTGGCACGCATCGCCCGGCTGGCCCGCATCGCGGTCACCGAAGACGAAATCGCGGCCACCAGTGAAAAACTCAACGGCATTTTCGGACTGATCGAGGAAATGCAGGCAGTGAATACCGACGGCATTGAGCCCATGGCGCATCCGCAGGACGTGTTCCTGCGACTGCGCGAGGATGCCGTGACCGAGCCCAACCGCCGCGAGGCCTTCCAGTCGGTGGCCCCGCAGGTGGAGAAGGGCCTGTTCCTGGTGCCGAAGGTCATCGAATGACACTGAGGGGGCCGGTCTGGATTGGTTCCCGACGCGTGCCTCTTCGGCCAACCCTTTCCGGGCGCTTGCCTGTCGGCAGGTGCCGTTCTTGCGGAAGTCACCCTACATGATCAATGCCACTCTCAAGGAGCTGTCGCGCCACCTCACTTCGGGTGAGGTCACGAGCGTGGAGCTTGCCACCCAGTATCTGGACCGCATTAAGGCGCTGAACCCGGCGCTCAATGCCTTCATCACCATCGACGGCGAGAAGACGCTGGAGGAGGCGCGTGCGGCCGATGCTGCGCGTGCGGCCGGCGAGGCCGGCCCGCTCACCGGCGTACCGCTCGCCTACAAGGACATTTTCTGCCAGGAAGGCTGGAAGACCAGCTGTGGTTCGAGGATGCTCGACAACTTTGTCGCGCCCTACAGCGCCCATGTGGTGGAGCGCTGCCGTGCCGCGGGCATGGTGACGCTGGGTCGCACCAATATGGACGAGTTCGCGATGGGCTCGTCTAACGAGAACAGCTACTACGGTCCGGTCAAGAACCCCTGGGACTTCAATGCCATTCCGGGCGGCTCGTCCGGTGGTTCGGCGGTGGCAGTGGCCGCACGGCTGGCTCCGGCCGCGCTGGGGACGGATACCGGTGGCTCGATCCGCCAGCCGGCCAGCCATTGCGGCGTCACCGGCATCAAGCCTACCTACGGCACCGTCAGCCGCTATGGCATGGTGGCGTTTGCCAGTTCGCTCGATCAGGGCGGGCCGATGGCCCAGACCGCGGAGGACTGCGCGCTGCTGCTGAACGTGATTGCCGGCTTCGACAGCCGCGACTCCACCAGCCTCGAGCGCGCGCCCGAGGACTACACCCGGTCGCTGGAGCAACCGTTGACCGGGCTGAAGGTGGGGCTGCCACGGGAATATTTTGCCGAGGGCTTGTCCGAAGACGTGGCCCAGGTCGTGCAGTCGGCCATCGATACGTTGCGACAGCTAGGTGCCGAAGTAGTAGAGGTCTCGCTGCCCAACACCCGTCTTTCCATCCCGGCTTACTACGTCATCGCACCGGCCGAGGCCAGCTCCAACCTCAGTCGCTACGACGGTGTGCGCTATGGCCACCGTGCGGCCGAGTACAGCGATCTGGTGGACATGTACGAGCGTACCCGGGCCGAGGGCTTCGGCGACGAGGTGAAGCGCCGCATTCTGGTAGGCACCTATGTGCTCAGCCATGGTTATTACGATGCCTATTACCTGAAGGCGCAGAAGATCCGCCGCCTGATCGCCGACGACTTCCGTAAGGCGTTCGAGCGCTGCGACGTCATCTTGGGGCCGGTGGCCCCCACCGCCGCCTTCGACATCGGTCAGCTGGCGGATGACCCGGTACAGATGTACTTGTCCGACATCTACACGCTATCGATCAACCTGGCTGGGCTGCCGGGCATGAGCGTGCCGGCTGGCTTTGCGGGTAACGGTCGTCCGGTAGGTCTGCAGATCGTGGGCAACTACTTTAGCGAAGCCAAAATGCTGAATGTGGCCCACCAGTTCCAGCTGGCCACCGACTGGCACGCGCGCCGTCCGGTGCTGTAAGGGCAGCCCAAGGCTGCAGTCGCATCACACCAGGGTTGGCCGAAGGCTTCGGCCAACCCCGATCCGCAAGCATAAGGATTTCTCCACCATGAAATGGGAAGTCGTCATCGGTCTTGAAGTGCATGTGCAGCTCAACACCGTTTCCAAGATCTTTTCCGGGGCCAGCACGGCGTTCGGCGCCGAGCCCAATACACAGGCGTCCGCCGTGGAGCTGGCCTTTCCGGGTGTGCTGCCGGTAATGAACCGGGCAGTGGTGGAAAAGGCCATCCGCCTGGGGTTGGCGCTGGACGCCACCATCAACCGCAAAAACGTGTTTGCGCGAAAGAACTACTTCTATCCCGATCTCCCCAAGGGCTATCAGATCAGCCAGATGGAGCAGCCGATCGTCGAGCACGGCAGGCTGGCCATCCAGGTCGGCGAGGCTGAGAAAGTCATCCGCGTGACGCGCGCCCACATGGAAGAGGATGCCGGAAAATCCCTGCACGAAGACTTCCACGGCATGACTGGCATCGACCTCAACCGTGCTGGTACGCCCCTTCTGGAGGTGGTGTCCGAGCCGGACATGCGTTCGCCGGAGGAGGCCGTCGCCTACGCCCGTGCGCTGCACACGCTGGTGACCTGGCTGGGCATCTGCGATGGCAACATGCAGGAAGGCAGCTTCCGTGTGGATGCCAACGTCTCGGTACGTCCCTTCGGCCAGGCCGAGTTCGGCACCCGACGCGAAATCAAGAACCTCAACTCCTTCCGTTTCCTTGAGCAGGCCATCAAATACGAGATTCAGTGGCAGATCGACACGCTGGAGGATGGTGGGCGTATCCAGCAGGCCACTGTGCTGTTCGATCCGGATACCGGCGAAACCCGCATGATGCGCAGCAAGGAAGACGCGCACGACTACCGCTATTTCCCCGACCCGGATCTTTTGCCGGTGCACATCAGCGAGGCGCAGATCGAGGCTGTTCGCGCGGCGATGCCCGAGCTGCCGGACGCGATGAAAAACCGTTTTGTCGCGCTGTTCGGCGTGTCGGCGTATGACGCCGCCCTGCTGACCACCAGCCGCGCTACTGCCATGTTCTTCGAAGCGGTCGCCAGCGCCAGCGGTCAGGGCAAACTCGCCGCCAACTGGGTCAACGGTGAGATTGCCGCCCGCCTCAACCGTGAGGGCAAGGATATCGCCGAGTGCCCGATCAGTGCCGAGCGGCTCACCGGCCTCATCGTCCGCATCGCCGACAACACCCTGTCCAGCAAGCTGGCCAAGCAGGTGTTCGACGCGCTGTGGGAGAGCGATCTCTCCGCCGACGCCATCATCGAACGCGACGGCCTCAAGCAGGTGTCCGACACCGGGGCCATCGAGAAAATGGTGGAAGAAGCCATTGCCGCCAACCCCAAGGCAGTGGAGGAATTCCGTGCCGGCAAGGAAAAGGCGCTCAATG
The DNA here is from genome assembly GCA_004346645.1 of Gulbenkiania mobilis. Lineage (GTDB taxonomy): Bacteria > Pseudomonadota > Gammaproteobacteria > Burkholderiales > Chromobacteriaceae > Gulbenkiania > Gulbenkiania mobilis. The sequence continues at coordinate 139,355 of SMDA01000002.1, read as the reverse complement.
CGCTGGCAGGCCAGGTGATGAAAGCTTCCAAGGGTAAGGCCAACCCGGCCCAGGTGCAGGAAATCCTGCGCAACAAGCTCGCCGGCTGACGGGCGCTGCCCCCTCCCTCCGGGCGGGCCGATCCTCACGGGTCGGCCCGCCTGTCTTTTTCCCGCCACGAGCGGGCGACGCTTTTGGTTCCAGCGGCGTCGCCCTGTGGAAGAGCCCGTTTCGTCCGAATTCACAGGTGACTTTTAGTGCGGCTTTTAAGTAACTGATTTTAATCGTTTTTGAGCAGATGCTTATGCACTTAAGTCTTTGTCGCAAAAGGTGAAACGCCTTCTGAGCCGTGTTGACCGCCCCGGGCTTCTTTCATATAGTGGCGGGAAGTGGGGAAAAGTGGGTAAAAGTGGGGCGTAAGCCTCGTGTCTACAGGGCCATCTTGGGCGTTCATCATGTTTGGCGGTGTCAGCAGTCTGTCGCTCGATAGCAAGGGGCGCCTGGTCATTCCGGCCCGGCAGCGCGAGGTATTGCTATCGACACTTGGCCCGCGCGTGGTGGTGACTTTGGAGTCCTTCGACCATCTGCTCATTTACCCCGAACAGCACTGGAAACCCGTACTCGAGCGACTGCTCGCCCTGCCTGCCGGCAACCCCGTACTGAAGAAATACCAGCGTCTGGTGATGGGTTATGCCGAGACACTGGAAATGGATGGAGCCGGGCGCATTCTGCTGCCGGCCGGCCTGCGCGACAAGGTCCGGCTGGGGCGCGATCTGGCCTTGGTGGGGATGGGTAACCGTTTCGAGCTGTGGAATGCCGCTGATTGGGAAGCTCAGACCGACGAGGCGCTGGCGCTTGATCCGGCCGAACTTGCCGCCCATCTCGGAGATTTCACGTTGTGACGCAGGTTTCATTCGAGCACCGCACCGTGCTGCTGCACGAGGCGGTCGAGGCGCTTGCCATCCGGCCCGACGGTCTGTACGTGGACTGTACCTTTGGCCGGGGCGGGCACAGCCGCCTCATTCTGGAAAGGCTTGGGCCGCAGGGACGGCTGGTGGCCTTCGACAAGGATCCGGAGGCCGTGGCCGTTGCTGAAACGCTGGCCCTGGCCGATCCACGCTTCTCCATCGTACACGCCGGTTTCGAAACGTTGGCCGAAGCCCTGAGCGGCCGCGGCATCCGGCAGGTGGACGGCATCCTGATGGATCTTGGTATTTCGTCCCCGCAGATCGATGACGGTCGGCGGGGGTTCAGTTTCCGGTTCGATGCGCCGCTCGACATGCGCATGGACACCAGCCGCGGCCAGACGGCCGCCGAATGGCTGGCGTCGGCCGAAGAGGCCGACATAGCAGAGGTGATCAAGACTTATGGTGAAGAGCGGTTTGCTCGCAAGATTGCAGCAGCCATTGTTGCGCAGCGCTGCATCAAGCCCGTCGAGACCACGCGCGAGCTCGCCGTCCTCGTTGGGCAAAACGTCCGTACTCGCGAACCGGGCCAGGACCCCGCGACGCGGACCTTCCAAGCCATCCGGATCTTCATCAACCGTGAGCTGGAAGAGTTGAAGAATGTGCTGCCCGCAGCCGCCCGATGCTTGGCCGAAGGGGGCCGCCTGGCAGTGATCAGCTTTCACTCGCTGGAGGATCGGCTGGTGAAGCATTTCCTGCGTGATGCCTCCACCACCGACACGCTCCCGGCATGGGTGATGGTACGGGCAAGCGACTTGGCGCAGCCTCCGCTCAGCCTGGTGGGCAAGGCGGTGCGCGCCAGCACAGAGGAGGTTTCGGCCAACCCCCGCGCCCGCAGTGCGATCATGCGCGTGGCAGAGCGGACCGCCGCCCCGTGGCCGGAGACCCAGTCATGATGCATCGGCTGAACGCCATCCTGCTGATTATCGCCATCGGCTGTGCCTGGGCCGTGGTGACGTCCCAGCACGTGGCGCGCAAGCTGTACGGTGACCTGGAGCGCGAGCAGAAGTCCGCGCACCAGCTGGAGGTGGAGTATGGCCAGCTGCTGCTCGAACAGAGTACCTGGGGCGCGCACGCGGTGATCGAGCGGTCGGCCACGGCCCGCTTGGGCATGCATGTGCCCGATCCGGTGCAGATCCAGGTAGTGACACCCAAGGGAGGCACCTGATGCGCGCCTATTCCCTCAACCAGCGGACTCCGCCTGCAAGCCCGGCCCTGCGCATGACGCCCGGCCGGGTCAAATGCGTTCTGCTGGTGCTGGGCGTGCTGTTCCTGGCCCTGATCGGTCGGGCGGTGTACCTGCAGGTGGTGCAGCAGGACTTCCTGCTCAACCAAGGTGAGGCCCGCTTCCGGCGTGCCCTGGTGCTGGAGGCGAACCGGGGGGTGATCACCGATCGGAACGGCGAGCCTCTGGCCCTGAGCTCGCCGGTGCAGACCATCTGGGCGAGCCCCGCGGACATGGAGCCGGTGCCTCCGGCCAAACTGCGCGAGCTGGCGCGCCTCCTGGAAATGTCTCCTGCGGACATCGCGGCCAAGCTGTCGGACCGCAAGCGCGAATTTGTCTATCTCAAGCGCCAGATCAGCCCCGAGCTGGCCGAGCGAGTGGTGGGCCTGGGTATTCCCGGCATCGCCAAGCAGCAGGAGTACCGCCGCTTCTATCCCGCTGGCGAGGTCACGGCCCACCTGATCGGCTTTACCGGTGTCGACGGCAAGGGCCAGGAAGGCGTGGAACTGGCACGCGAGAAGATGCTGGCTGGCAAGAACGGCCGTCGCGTGGTGCTGAAGGACCGCCGTGGTCACATCATCGAGGATGTGGCCGCCATCGAGAGCCCCAAGAACGGGCAGACCCTCACCCTCTCGATCGATCACCGTATCCAGTATCTCGCCTACCGCGAGCTGAAGGCGGCCGTGGAGGAAAACAAGGCCAAGGCCGGCAGCGTGATCGTGCTCGACGGGCGCAGCGGCGAGGTGCTGGCCATGGCCAACGTGCCCTCCTACAACCCCAATAACCGCAAGGAACTCGACTTGGAGCGCCGGCGCAACCGCGCGGTAATCGACCAGTTCGAGCCGGGGTCGACGATGAAGCCCTTCCCGGTGGCGATGGCGATCGAGGCGCGCAAGGTGACACCGCATACTTGGATGGACACCCGGCCTTACATGATCGGTCCGGCCACCGTGCGCGATACCCACTCGCAGCCCAGCATGGACGTGACCACCATCATCCAGAAGTCCAGCAACGTCGGGGCTTCCAAGATGGCGCTGATGTTCCCGCCGGAAACGATGTGGCAGTTCTACGATGCGGTCGGCTTCGGCCGCGGCCCACAGTCCGGTTTTCCGGGCGAGGCCAGCGGCCGGCTGCGCAACTGGAAAAGCTGGCGCCCGATCGAACAGGCCACCATGTCCTTCGGTTATGGCGTGTCGGTGAGCCTGCTGCAGCTGGCACGGGCTTACACCATTTTCACGGACGATGGCCAGTTGCTGCCGGTGTCGTTTACCCGCCTCAACGGTGCCATGCCGGGCAAGCAGCTGATCCGGCCGGAAACAGCGCGCCAGATGCGCGAAATGATGATGACCGTGACCCAGGCTGGTGGTACGGCCACGCGTGCCCAAGTGCTTGGCTTTAACGTGGCCGGCAAGTCGGGCACCGCACGCAAGCTGGTCAATGGCAGTTATGCCGCCAACAAGCACGTGGGCCTGTTCGTGGGTCTGGCACCGGCCACCCGCCCCCGCCTGATCGTGGCGGTGATGGTGGACGAACCCACGGGTGGCAGCTATTACGGCGGTACCGTGGCCGGCCCGGCCTTCGCCAACATCATGGCTGGCAGCCTGCGGATTCTCGGGGTGGAACCCGATGCACCTTCTAACAATACATTGCTACCGGTAAGTGACATGCCGGAAGTACGGGAAGAAACATGAAAAGCCTGTTGACGTCGCTGCCGCCCTGGGACATGGCGGCGCTTGACGCTTTTGGCGCGAACTTCAAGCGCGTGGAGTCCGACAGCCGTCGGGTGCTGCCGGGCGACATTTTCCTGGCCTGCCGCGGTGAATATGCCGATGGGCGAAACTACATCGCCGAGGCTCTGGCCAAGGGCGCGGCCGCCGTGCTGTGGGACCCGGCCGACGGCTTTGCCTGGAAAGAAGAGTGGGCAGTGCCGCATCTGCCAGTGCCTGATCTTTCACAGCGGGCCGGCCTCGTGGCTGCCCACCTGTACGGCTATCCCAGCCGGGACATGGCGGTAATCGGCATCACCGGCACCAACGGCAAGACTTCCATCTCGCACTGGCTGGCGCAGGCCTTCTCGCTGCTGGGCCAGAAGGCAGCGTTGATCGGTACGGTGGGCAACGGCTTCTACGGTGCCCTGACCGAAACCACCCACACCACGCCCGACCCCGTCACGGTGCAGCAGAAGCTGGCCGAATACCGTCGCCAAGGCGCGCGTGCGGTCACGATGGAGGTCTCGAGCCACGGCCTGGACCAAGGTCGCGTGAACGGTGTGAGCTTTGCCACCGCCGTGTTCACTAATCTGACCCGAGATCATTTGGATTACCACGGCTCGATGGAGTCCTACGGAGCGGCCAAGGAAAAGCTCTTCCATTGGGAAGGGCTGAAGCATGCAGTCGTCAACGCCGATGATACTTTTGGCCGTGAACTGGCCGCTCGGATCGACCGCAGCCGCACCCAAGTGATCACCTACGGCCTGGAGCAGGGCGACGTGCGCCCGCTCAGCCTTTCGGCCAACCTGGACGGCCTGCAACTGGAAGTCACCACGCCGTGGGGTACGATCAGCTTGCGCAGTGCCCTGCTGGGGCGCTTTAACGCCGCCAACCTGATGGCCTGCCTGGCGACGCTGTGCGCCAATGGCGTACCGCTGGCCGAAGCTGCCCGGGTACTGGGTCAGATCCAGCCTGCACGCGGACGGATGCAGCGCATCGGTGGCGCCAACGAGCCGCTGGTGGTGGTGGATTATGCACACACCCCGGATGCGCTGGAAAAAGCCCTGTCCACCCTGGCGGAAATCCGTGCGGCCGATAGCCGGCTCTATTGTGTGTTCGGTTGCGGCGGCGACCGCGACCCGGGCAAACGACCGATGATGGGGGCGATCGCGGCGCGCATCGCGGATGTGGCCGTGGTTACCAGCGACAACCCGCGCACCGAAGATCCCCTGGCCATCATCGAGCAGGTGCGCGCCGGCATGCAGCGTACCGGGCATATCGAAGTGGACCGCGCCCGGGCCATCCACTGGGCGATCCGCGATGCCCGGTCCGGCGACATCGTCCTCATTGCCGGCAAAGGGCACGAGGAGTACCAGGATGTGGCGGGTGTGAAGCGTCCGTTCTCCGATTTCCGTGTGGCCGAACAGGCTCTCACCGAGTGGGAGCGCCATTGATGATGCGCCTTTCCGATGTGGCCCGCTGGACGGGTGGCAAACTGGTCGGCACCGATGCCGAGGTCGTGCGGATCGTGACCGACAGCCGTGCGGTGGAGCCGGGTGACCTGTTCGTCGCGCTCGCAGGCGAGCGCTTTGACGCCCACGAATTCGTGGCCGACGTGCTGGCCCGCGGGGCGGCAGGTGTGGTGGTGCGTGAAGGCGCAGCGGTTGCTCACGGCGCGTACGTGGAGGTGGGCGACACCCGCCTGGCGCTGGGCCGGCTGGCTGCGGGCTGGGCGGATACGCTGTCGGTGGTGCGCGTAGGGGTGACCGGCTCCAACGGCAAGACCACCGTCAAGGAGATGCTGGCCGCCATCCTCTGCGCTCACGCCGGCAACGAGGGCGTGCTGGCCACCGCCGGCAATCTCAACAACGACATCGGCCTGCCGTTGACGCTGCTGAAGCTGCAGCCGGCACATCGTTATGCCGTGCTGGAAATGGGCATGAACCACAGCGGCGAGATCCGCTATCTTTCGCGTCTGGCGCGGCCGCAGGTAGCGCTGGTCAACAACGCCATGCGCGCCCATCTGGGGCAGTTTTCCGGCGTGGAAGCGATTGCCCGCGCCAAGGCGGAGATCTTCGAAGGGCTGCCTGACGATGGAGTGGCCATCGTCAATGCCGACGACCCTCATGCCGGGCTCTTCCGCGAGGCTGCCGGCAGCCACCGCATCCTCACCTTCGGCCTGGGCAGCGGCGACGTGACCGCGCGCGACGTGGTGCTGATGGAGGATTCCAGCCGTTTCCTGCTCGTCACCCCCGAAGGGGAGTGCGACGTGCATCTGCCCTCTCCGGGCGAACACAACGTGCGCAATGCCCTGGCCGCCGCAGCCGTGGCCAGCGGGCTGGGGGTGCCCCTGCGGGCCGTAGCCTCCGGGCTCGGTGTCTTCGGCGGCGCCAAGGGGCGCTTGCAGCGTCGCAGCACGCAGCGGGGTGTGACGGTGATCGACGACAGCTACAACGCCAACCCCGATTCGATGAAGGCCGGTCTGGCCGTGCTCGGCCGCGCCATGCCGCCGCGCTGGTTCGTGATGGGCGACATCGGCGAACTGGGCGAAACCGCGCCGGCCCTGCATGCAGAAGTAGGTGTGTTTGCGCGCGAGCAGCATGTCGACGTCCTGCTCGCTCTGGGTACGCTGAGTGCCGAGGCCGTGGCGGCCTTTGGCGAGGGCGCCCTGCATTTCGACAGCATCGAGGCGTTGAATGCCCATCTTGATGCGCATCTGCCTGCCGGTGCGACCGTACTGGTAAAAGGGTCGCGCTTCATGCGCATGGAGCGGGTGGTGGACCATCTGCTCGCAGCAGAACAAGAAAACAAAGTGGGAGTTTGAACAAGTGCTGCTCTGGCTGGCTGGTTGGCTTGGCGAATACGTCCGGGCCTTTAATGTTTTCAACTACGTCACCCTGCGCGCGGTGATGGCCACGCTGACAGCGCTGACCATCTCACTGCTGATGGGGCCGTGGGTCATCCGCAAGCTGACCGAACTGAAGGTGGGGCAGGCCGTTCGCAACGACGGCCCGCAGACGCACCTCATCAAGGCTGGCACCCCGACGATGGGCGGCTCGCTCATCCTGCTGTCCATCGGCCTGACCACCCTCCTGTGGGCGGATCTGGCCAACCCGTACGTCTGGCTGCTGCTGGCCGTCCTGTTCGGTACCGGCGCGCTCGGCTTCTACGATGACTGGCGCAAGGTGGTTTACAAGGACCCGAACGGTGTCTCGGCCCGCTTCAAGATCGTATGGCAGTCCTCCATTGCCATTGGCGCGGCGCTCTTCCTGATCCTGACCGCCCGGCTGCCCGCCTCCACCGAGTTCATCGTGCCTTTCGTGAAAAACATCGCCTATCCGCTAGGCGCGGTCGGTTTCTGCGTGCTGACGTATTTCGTGATCGTGGGCACTTCCAATGCGGTTAACCTCACCGACGGGCTGGATGGGCTGGCGGCCCTGCCGGTGGTGCTGGTGGCAGCCGGCCTGTCGATCTTCGCCTATGTGGCCGGCCACGCGGTATTTTCCAAGTACCTCGGCCTGCCGTTCATCCCGGGGGCGCATGAAGTAGTGGTGTTCTGCGCCGCCATCTGCGGGGCCTGCCTGGGATTCCTGTGGTTCAACGCCTATCCGGCGCAGGTGTTCATGGGTGATGTCGGCGCACTGGCCCTGGGCGCGGCGCTGGGAACGGTAGCCGTCATCGTGCGCCAGGAAATTGTACTGTTCATCATGGGCGGGCTGTTCGTGGTGGAGGCCCTGTCGGTCATGATCCAGGTCGGCTCGTTCAAGCTGACCGGCAAGCGAGTGTTCCGCATGGCCCCGCTGCACCACCACTACGAACTGAAGGGCTGGAAAGAGACGCAGGTGGTTGTGCGCTTCTGGATCATCACCATGATGCTGGTGCTTGCCGGCCTCTCCACCATCAAGCTGCGCTGAGGCCGAGATGAACCTTGCCGAACGCCACATCATCGTCGTCGGGCTCGGAGACACCGGGCTTTCGGCCGCGCGCTGGCTGCTGGCGCAGGGCGCGCGCGTGACGGTGGCCGACAGCCGCACTACCCCGCCCAATGCCGACAGGTTGGCCGAAGCGCTGCCGGGCGTGGCACTGCGTGCCGGGGTGTTTGCCGACAGCACCTTCAGCGATGCGGACATGCTGGTGATCAGCCCGGGGGTGCCGCTTTCGACACCGTCCATTGCCGCCTACCGCCAGCGCGGCGGCGAGGTGGTGGGGGATGTCGAACTCTGGGCGCGGGCTACGCGCGGCAGTGGCGCCCGCGTGATCGCGATCACCGGTTCCAACGGCAAGACCACCGTCACCAGCCTGGTAGGGCATTTGTGCCAGTCCGCCGGGCTGGACACCGTGGTGGCCGGCAACATCGGTCTGCCGGTGCTCGATGTGCTGCTGGAGCGGGCCGGTAGCCGCCAGCCAGATGTTTGGGTCCTCGAACTGTCGAGCTTCCAGCTGGAAACCACCCGCAGCCTTGCGGCCGATGCCGCAGCGGTGCTCAACATCTCCGAAGACCATCTGGACCGCTACAACGACCTCCTGGACTACGCGCATGCCAAGACTGCCATCTTCAGCGGCGAGGGCGTGCAGGTGCTTAACCGGGACGATGCCTTCTGCCGGGCGATGGTACGCGCCGGCCGCCCCGTACGCTGGTTCTCGTTGAAGGACCGCACCGCCGATTACACCCTCCTTGAGGAGGACGGCTGCCACTGGCTGGCCACCGCCAGCGGCGAGCGCCTGCTTGAGGCCGGGGCGCTGCAGCTGCAGGGCCTGCACAATGCGGCCAACGCCCTGTCGGCCCTGGCACTGACCGAGGCCATCGGTCTGTCGCGCCCGGTGCTGCTGGCGGCACTGTCTACCTTCCGGGGGTTGCCGCATCGCGTGGAGTTCGTGGCAGATGTGGCAGGGGTCACTTTCATTGACGACTCCAAGGGCACCAATGTCGGCGCGACCGAGGCGGCGCTCAACGGCATGACCCGCCCGGTGGTGCTGATCGCCGGAGGCGACGGCAAGGGGCAGGACTTTTCGCCGCTGGCGCCGGCCTGTGCACGCATCGCCCGGGCCGTGGTGCTGATCGGCCGGGATGCCCCGCAGATCAAGGCCGCGCTCGCTGACAGCGGCGTGCCTCTGGTAGAGTGCGCCACCCTGGAGGACGCCACCCGGCAGGCCGCAGGGTTGGCCGAAGCCGGAGACGTGGTGCTGCTATCACCGGCGTGCGCCAGCCTGGACATGTTCCGCAACTATGCCCATCGCGCCCAGGTATTTATCGACACCGTGCGCAGCCTGGAAGCGGAGACCGCACCATGATGGTCAACAGCGCCCGCCGCTACAGCCCAATCACCGCGCTCGATGAAGCGCTGGCCTGGGCGATCGCGCTGCTGTTGTCGATCAGCCTGGTCATGGTGTATTCGGCCTCGATCGCTTATGCCGAAGCGGATGCGGGCACGCACAACCGATACTTCTACCTGATGCGCCATGTGCTGTTCATGGCCGTGGGGCTGGGCGTGGCCTACGGGGTCTTCCAGTTTCCCACCGCTTTCTGGCAGAAGAATGCAGGCAGGGTGTTCCTGATCGGCCTGGTGCTGCTGATCCTGGTGCTCATTCCCGGGATCGGCAAGGTAGTCAATGGCTCACGGCGCTGGATCTCGCTGGTGGTTTTCAATCTCCAGCCCTCGGAGATCATGAAGTTCGCCACCGTGATCTATGCCGCGGACTACACCGTGCGCAAAAGCCACAAGCTGCACAGCCTGAAGGAAGGCTTCGCGCCGATGTTCATGGCGATGGTGGCGGTAGCCTTTCTGCTGCTGCGCGAGCCGGACTTTGGTGCGCTGATGGTGGTGATGACCATCGCGATGGGCATCCTGTTCCTGGGTGGCATCAACCTGCGCATCTTCAGCGGGCTGGCGGTAATGGCCGTGACCGCGGTAGTGCTGCTGATCGTACTGTCACCGTACCGGCTCAAGCGGGTGCTGGGCTTCATGGACCCGTGGGACGACCCCTACGGCAAGGGCTACCAGCTCAGTCACTCGCTGATCGCCTTCGGGCGGGGCGAATGGTTCGGTGTTGGGCTCGGCGCCAGTGTGGAGAAGCTGTTCTATCTGCCCGAGGCGCATACCGACTTCATCATGGCGGTGATCGCCGAGGAGTTTGGCTTTGCGGGGATCTGCCTGATTGTGGGCCTGTATGCCTGGCTGGTGCGCCGTGCGTTCCACATCGGCATGGAGGCCCGCAAGCTGGAACGGTATTACCCCTCGCTGCTGGCGCAGGGCGTGGGCATCTGGCTGGGCATCCAGGTGTTCTTCAATATCGGTGTGAACATGGGCCTGCTGCCGACCAAGGGGCTGACGCTGCCCCTGATGTCGTTCGGGGGATCGGCCATGGTGATGAATCTGGCCGCGGTAGCGCTGCTGCTTCGGGTGGATTGGGAAAACCGACGCATCATGCGCGGTTACAAGGTATAGCAGTACCTGCGACGGACCGGGCACGATCGCCCGGACGCGAAGAACAGGCAGCCCGAGGCTGCAGGACGAGAGAAGCATGGCAACGAAGACGGCGATGATCATGGCAGGCGGGACCGGGGGGCACATCTTCCCGGGGCTGGCCGTGGCCCGTGAGCTGACCCGGCGCGGCTGGAAGGTGTTCTGGCTGGGGGCGGAAGGCGGCATGGAAACCAAGCTGGTCCCCCAGCATGGGCTGCCGATCGAGACAGTGCGGATCGCCGGTGTGCGGGGCAACGGGTTGCGGCGCAAGCTGGCCATGCCTTTCCGCGTGGCGACGGCCCTGATGCGCAGCGGGTCCATCATCCGGCGCCACCGCCCCGATCTGGCCATCGGCTTTGGCGGTTACACCGGCTTTCCCGGCGGCGTGATGAGCCGCTGCCTGGGGTTGCCGCTGGTAGTGCACGAACAGAACTCCGTGGCCGGCCTGACCAATCGCCTGCTGTCACGCATCGCCAGCCGGACACTGTATGCCTTTCCCGGCGCATTCGACCAGACGGATGGCCTGGTGGGCAACCCGGTGCGCAGCGAAATCGCTGCGCTGCCGACGCCGGAGACGCGTTTTGCCGGGCGTAGCGGGCCGTTGCGGTTGCTGGTGGTGGGCGGCAGCCTGGGCGCCAAGGTGTTCAACGATCTCGTGCCGCAGGCGCTGGCCCGACTGCCCGAGAGCACCCGCCCGCTGGTGACGCATCAGGCTGGCGCCAAGCAGATCGAAGCGCTGCAGGCCAACTATGCCGCAGCGGGTGTCGCGGCCGACTGCCGTGCCTTCATCGACGACATGGCCGATGCGTATGCCAGTGCCGATCTGGTGATCTGCCGGGCCGGTGCGTTGACGGTGGCGGAGCTTGCCGCTGCCGGCGTGGGCAGCCTGCTGGTGCCCTATCCGCATGCGGTGGATGACCATCAGACCGGCAATGCGCGCTATCTTGCCGCGGCCGGTGCGGCGGAACTGGTGCCGCAGGGTACGCTGAGCGCCGAAGGGTTGGCCGAAACGCTGCGCACCCTGACGCGGGCGCGCTGTCTGGAAATGGCCGTGGCCGCCCGCAAGCTGGGCATCGCCGATGCAGCCGTCCGCGTGGCGGACGTGTGCGAGGCACTGACGAACGAACGATAAATCGCCCGGACAGGTATCCGAGCTACGAGAACAACATGAAACACAGGGTCAAACACATCCATTTCGTCGGCATCGGTGGTGTCGGCATGTGCGGCATCGCAGAGGTGCTGCTCAACCTCGGCTATACCGTGTCCGGCTCGGACGTGGCCGACGGCAGCGCCACCCAGCGTCTGGCCGCAGCGGGCGCTCGCGTGTTCTTCGGGCACGATGCCACCTATATCGACGGGGCTGACGTGGTGGTGACATCCACGGCGGTGAAGGCGGATAACCCGGAGGTTCAGGCTGCCCGGGCGCGTCAGATCCCGGTCATTCCGCGGGCGATGATGCTGGCCGAACTAATGCGTTTCAAGCAGGGGATCGCGATCGCGGGCACCCATGGCAAAACCACCACCACCAGCCTGACAGCCTCGGTGCTGGCCGCGGCCGGCCTGGACCCCACCTTCGTCATCGGCGGCAAACTGACTGCGGCCGGCACCAACGCGCGGCTGGGGTCGGGCGATTACCTGGTGGCGGAAGCCGACGAGTCGGATGCTTCCTTCCTCTACCTGGCGCCGGTGATGGCCGTGGTGACCAACATCGACGCCGACCACATGGACACCTACGACCACAGCTTCGACAAGCTCAAGCAGGCGTTTGTGGATTTCCTGCACCGCCTGCCGTTCTATGGCCGGGCGGTGCTCTGCGTCGATGATCCAAACGTCCGCGAGATTCGGCCGCGTATCACCAAGCCCGTTACCACCTACGGCCTCGACGCTTCGGCCGACGTGTATGCGGAGAATGTGCGTGCCGTGGGCGGCCAGATGCACTTTGACGTGGTCGTGCGTAACGGTACACAGCAGCGTTTCGCGGTGGTGCTCAACCTGCCGGGGCGACACAACGTGCTCAATGCGCTGTCTGCCATCGCCATCGGGTTGGAGTGTGGTGCGAGCATCGAGGCCATCCAGAAGGGGTTGGCGGAGTTTGCCGGCGTGGGCCGCCGCTTCCAGCGCTACGGAGAAATCCCTGCCCGGGATGGGGGGCACTTCACCCTGGTGGACGATTATGGCCATCACCCGGTGGAAATGGCTGCCACGCTCGCGGCCGTGCGGGGTGCCTTTCCGGAGCGGCGGCTGGTGCTGGCCTTCCAGCCACACCGCTATACCCGCACGCGTGACCTGTTCGAGGACTTCGTCAAGGTGCTTTCCTCTTCCGACGCGCTGCTCCTGACCGAGGTGTACGCCGCTGGTGAAACCCCCATCGTCGCCGCCGACGGACGTGCCCTGGCGCGCGCAGTGCGGGTGGCCGGGAAGGTGGAGCCGGTGTTCGTCGAGGCGATCGGCGACCTGCAGGAGACGATTCTTTCCACCGCGCGTGCAGGCGACGTGGTGGTCACCATGGGTGCCGGCTCGATCGGGGCCGTACCCGGCCGCATCGCCAGCCAGGCGTAAGAACAACCATGGGCCCGCGTCACGAGCCGGGCCGGCAAGGAAAGAAGATGCAGCAGTTTGGCAAGGTGGCAGTGTTGATGGGCGGGCGCTCCGCCGAGCGCGAGGTCTCGCTGATGAGCGGTAGCGGCGTGCTGGGTGCGCTACGCAGCCGGGGGGTGGACGCTCACCCCTTCGACCCTTCGGAAAAGCCGCTGTCGGCTTTGCGTGAGGAGGGGTTCGAGCGGGTGTTCAACATCCTGCACGGCCCGTTCGGCGAGGATGGCACCCTGCAGGGGGCGCTGGAGACCATGGGGCTGCCGTACACCGGCTGCGGGGTGATGGCCTCGGCCATCAGCATGGACAAATGGCGTACCAAGCTGCTCTGGAAAGGAGCGGGGCTGCCGATCCCGGCCTTTGAGCTCTTGACGGACGACACCGATTTTGAAGCGGTGGAGGCCCGGCTGGGTTTGCCGATCTTCGTCAAGCCCTCGACTGAGGGGTCGAGCATCGGAGTGACCAAGGTGAAGGCGCCGGGGATGCTGCGCGCCGCCTATGAGGAGGCGCGCCGCTACGACAGCATCGTGATCGCGGAACAGTTCATCGGCGGCGGCGAGTATACCTGTGCGGTGATCGATGACCGGGCGTACCCCACGATCAAGATCGAACCGGCCACCGAGTACTACGACTATGAGGCCAAGTATTTCCGCGACGATACCGTGTACCGCTGTCCGTCCGGCTTACCGGATGACTTGGAGGCTCGGGCACGAAACCTGGCACTGCAGGCGTTCCGTGTGCTCGGTTGCCGCGGCTGGGCTCGAATCGACTTCCTGATGGACGAGGCAGGGGGTATCTACCTGCTGGAAGCCAACACCAACCCGGGCATGACCAGCCACAGTCTGGTGCCGATGGCTGCCCGGGTGGAGGGACTGAGCTACGAAGACCTGTGCCTGAAGGTTCTGGCAGCGGCCCATGTGGGATAACCACCGTCTGCTGCGTGGGCTGGCGAACCTGCTGCTGCTGGCATCGCTGGGCATGGTGCTGTACGCCGCCGGGTTCTGGGTGACGCATGCGCCGGTGTTCCCGGTCAAACGCATCCTGATCCAGGGCGAGATGAAGCGGGTGACCGCCGAACAGCTGCGCTTCATCGCCGAACACGAGCTGACGGGCACCTTTTTCACGCTCGACATCGACAAGACGCGGGCAGCCTTCGGCAAGTTGCCGTGGGTGCGGGACGCACAAGTACGCCGTCGCTGGCCGGACACGCTGGAAATAGCGGTCGACGAACACAAGGCACTGGCGCGCTGGGGAGAGGACGGCCTGGTCAACACCCATGGCGAGCTGTTCGATGCCGCCACCGACCAGACCCTGCCGGTGCTGGTGGGGCCGGCGGGAAGCGAGAAGGACATGGTGGCCATGCTCGGTCGCCTGAGAAGCACGCTGGCCGATGTCGGGCTGGCGCCCAGCCGGCTGTTTCTGTCGGACCGTCGTGCATGGCGGGTGGCGCTGGACAACGGCGTGATGCTGGAGCTGGGGCGTGGAGAGGTGGATCTTCGTACCGCGCGCTTCGTGGACAACTGGAAGACGACGCTGACCTCGCTGCCCTACCGGATCGAGGCGGTGGACATGCGTTACCCCAACGGATTTGCGGTGCGGATGCCGGACTACAAGGCGCCGCCCGCGCACAAAAAGTAATCGAGAGCTGGAGCGACAGGTGAGCAAACCGAAGGAAAGCAAGAACATGTTGGTGGGCCTGGATATCGGCACGTCCAAGATCGTTGCGATCGTGGCGGAAGTGCTGGATGACGGGCAGCTCAACATCATCGGGATGGGTCATGCACCGTCGCGTGGCCTGAAACGGGGCATGGTGGTCAATATCGAGTCGACGGTGCAGGCCATCCAGCGCGCGCTGGAAGAGGCCGAGCTGATGGCCGACTGCAAGATCCACGAAGTCTTTACCGGCATCGCCGGCAGCCACATCAAGAGCGTGAATTCGCACGGCATGGTGGCGATCAAGGATCGCGAGGTCACCCAGATGGACATCGATCGCGTGATCGAGACCGCGCGTGCGGTCACGATCCCGCCGGATCACCAGGTGCTGCACATCCTGACCCAGGAATACAGCATCGATGGTCAGGAAGGTGTGCGCGAGCCGATGGGCATGAGCGGGGTAAGGCTGGAAGCCAAGGTGCACATCGTCACCGGGGCCGTGTCGGCGGCACAGAATGTGACCAAGTGCGTGCGACGCTGTGGCCTGGAGGTTTCCGATCTGGTGCTGCAGCCGATGGCCTCGGCCATTGCAGTGCTGTCCGAGGACGAGAAGGATCTGGGTGTGTGCCTGATCGACATCGGGGGCGGCACCACGGACATCGCGGTATACGCCAACGGCGCCATCCGCCATACCGCCGTCATCCCGATCGCCGGTGATCAGATCACCAACGACATCGCGATGGCGCTGCGCACTCCGACCAAGGAAGCGGAAGACATCAAGATCCAGCACGCCGTGGCGCTGGTGAGCATGGCTGACCCGGCCCAGATGATCGAAGTGCCCGGCGTCGGTGAGCGGGGTCCGCGCCA
The DNA here is from genome assembly GCA_004346645.1 of Gulbenkiania mobilis. GTDB lineage: Bacteria > Pseudomonadota > Gammaproteobacteria > Burkholderiales > Chromobacteriaceae > Gulbenkiania > Gulbenkiania mobilis. The sequence continues at coordinate 123,901 of SMDA01000002.1, read as the reverse complement.
GATGTCGCGTGCCACCCTGGCCGAAGTGGTGGAGCCGCGGGTCGAGGAGCTGTTCCAGCTGGTGCAGCAGGAGCTGCGTCGCTCCGGTTTCGAGGACATGCTGTCGTCCGGCATCGTTCTCACCGGCGGGGCCAGCCTGATGCCGGGCATGGTGGAGTTGGCCGAAGAGGTCTTCCACATGCCGGTGCGGGTGGGCGTGCCCAAATATGTGGGTGGCTTGGCCGAAGTGGTCAAGACACCGCGTTTTTCCACCGGGGTGGGGCTGCTGCTGTACGGCAAGGACCAGATCCATACCCCGGCGGGACCGCGTACGGACAGTGCCGGCGTCGGCCACATGTTCGCACGCATGAAAGCTTGGTTCGCCGGCAACTTTTAAGGCCGGCACAACATTTTTGTCCGGTCAGTGCAGGCGGCCGGACAGGGTTTTGAATGCTCATCTTGTTGAGGAGAGGAAAATGAGCGGCATGGTGTTCGAGGTAATGCAGGAGACGGCTCAGGAAGCCGTCATCAAGGTGATCGGCGTTGGCGGCGGTGGCTGCAACGCGATCGACAACATGATCGAAGGGCATGTGCACGGCGTCGAGTTCATCTGCGCCAACACCGATGCTCAGGCACTCAAGCGCAACAAGGCGGCGCAGAAGCTGCAGTTGGGCAACAACCTGACCAAGGGTCTGGGTGCCGGTGCCAACCCCGAGGTGGGCCGCAATGCCGCCCTGGAGGATCGGGAGCGTATCGCCGAGATGCTGCGTGGCGCCAACATGGTGTTCGTGACCGCAGGCATGGGGGGCGGCACGGGCACGGGAGCCGCGCCGGTCGTGGCCGAAGTGGCCAAGGAGCTGGGCATCCTCACCGTGGGCGTGGTCACCCGTCCCTTCGAGCATGAGGGCAAGCGCATGAAGGTGGCGCAGTCGGGCATCGACGACCTCAAGAAACATGTGGATTCGCTGATCGTCATCCCTAACGAGAAGCTGATGGAGGTGCTGGGTGAGGACGTCACCATGCGTGAAGCCTTCCGTGCAGCGGACGACGTGCTCAAGGGCGCCGTGGCCGGGATCGCCGAAGTGATCACCTGCCCGGGCCTGATCAACGTCGACTTTGCCGACGTGCGTACCGTCATGGGCGAAATGGGTCTGGCCATGATGGGCTCGGCCTTCGCCTCGGGCATCGACCGTGCGCGTGTGGCGGCCGAGCAGGCCGTGGCCAGCCCGCTCCTGGACAACATCACCCTTGAAGGAGCGCGTGGCGTACTGGTGAACATCTCTACCGCGCCGGGCTGCCTGAAGATGAGTGAGTACCGTGAGATCATGGGTATCGTGCGTCAGTACGCCGACGAGGACGCACAGATCAAGTTTGGTACCGCCGAGGTGGCTGATATGCCGGAGGATACGATCCGCATCACCCTGATCGCCACCGGCCTGGGCCAGAAGAAGGCCCAGCGCGAGGAGCGTCCGGAGTACATCAAGATCGTCAAGACCGGCACCGACGACCGTCCGATGGAAGTCATCAACTATGACGATCTGGATACGCCGGCCATCATGCGTCAGGGCCGCCGTCGCACTCCGGCCTCAACCGATTTCTCCAACCCGGAGGTGAGTGATTCCTTCGACATCCCGGCTTTCCTGCGCAAGCAGGCTGATTGATTTGGACTATTTAATCCTTTTCGTCAATCAATAAAAGCTGCATGGAGGTTATGATAAGATTGGCTGCCTAGGCCATCCACAAGGTGAACGCCACATGATTTTGCAGCGCACGCTCAAGAAAGCGATCAGTGCGACCGGGGTCGGCTTGCATTCCGGGGAGCGGGTCAAACTCACCCTGCTGCCCGCGCCCCCGGACAGCGGCATCGTCTTTCGTCGGACCGACCTGCCGGGCTCGCCCGAGGTCAGGGCGGAGCCCTCGCTCGTGAACGATACGCGCCTCTCCTCCACGCTGGTGACCGACACCGGCGTGCGTATCGGCACGATCGAGCACCTCATGTCGGCGTTTGCCGGACTGGGCATCGATAACCTCATCGTCGAGGTGACGGCAGCGGAAATACCCATCATGGATGGGTCTTCCGCGCCGTTCATCTATCTTTTGGAAAGTGGCGGTATCGTCGAGCAGGACGCCTACAAGCGCTTTATCCGCGTGAAGGAAACCGTGCGCGTGGAAGAGGGGGACAAGTGGGTGGTGCTGGAGCCGCACGAGGGCTTCAAGGTGAAGCTTGCCATCGAATTCAACCATCCGGCATTCAACCGGGCGCCGCAGACGGTGGAAATCGACTTCGCCTCGCATTCGTATATCGATGAGATCAGCCGCGCCCGTACCTTCGGCTTCATGCACGAAGTGGAGTACATGCGTAACCACGGCCTTGGCCGCGGGGGCAACCTCAACAACGCCATCGTGATCGATGACGAATTCGTCCTCAATCCGGAGGGCCTGCGCTTCCCGGACGAGTTCGTGCGGCACAAGATCCTCGATGCGATCGGCGACCTCTACATCATTGGTCACCCGTTGATTGCCGCGTTTTCCGGCTGCAAGTCGGGCCATGCGCTCAACAACAGGCTGTTGCGCCAGCTGCTGGCCACCCCTTCCGCTTGGGAATACGTGAGCTTCAAGGACCCCTTGGACGCCCCGTCCAGCTTCCATCGCTTGCCCGAGGCCGCCTGAGGCCGCCCATGCTCTGGCTGCTGCGGCTGTGGGTGATCGGCATGATCCTGATGCTCGGCTGGGCCGCGCTCAGCTATGTGCTGACCCGTAATACCGTGTATCTGGCACGGGCGCGTACCGCGCTGCGCTATTCGCTGGGGGTGATCGTGCTGGTGGGGTTGATCGCCTTTGTGCAGCGACTGGCCGGGGTAGGCTGAGTCCTTCGGCCAACCTTGGGCATGGCTATGGGTCAATCTATGGTCAGGCCGCCTTTACCGGTCCCTCGGTTGTGGACTTTTCGCCGCTGCTGAGTGCTACGGCAACCAGGATCAATACTCCGCCTGCCAGCTGCAGGCCGGAAAGATGCTCCCCGAGCAGGATCCAGGCCAGCACGATGGTGACCACCGGCTCGGCAGTGGAGATCAGCGAAGCCCGGGTGGCGCCCACCTTCTCCAGTCCCTTCAGGAACAGGGTGATGGCAACCACAGTACACAGCAACGCCATCGCCAGACTGGCAGCCCAGCCCTTCAAGCTTTCTGGTCCCTGAAACCCCGCGCCCATCAAGAGTTGCAGCCCATTGCAGGCTGCGGCCGATGCAATCACCACCGCACTGGCCGCCAGGGGGTGCGTTCCCTGCGCGAAGCGGCTGCCTGCCAAGATGTAGAGCGCATAGATCAGGGCCGAACCCACGCCTAGAAGCAGACCCAGCGGTCGGGCCGACAGGTCGGTACCCACGGTGATGGCCAGCCCTGCCAAGGCCAAGGCCAGCGTGAGCAGGCGGCGCCCGGTCAGTCGTTCCTTGAACAGCACTGCCGAAAGTAGGAGGACAATGGCGGGGAACAGGTACAGCAGCAGCGCCACCGTGCCGGCCGAGGCGTGGTTGAGCGCGTTGAAGTAGCAGGCCGACATGCCCGCATATCCCAACGCACCCATCAGGAACAGTGCTAGCAGGGCGCGTCCGCGCGGCCAGGCGAGTCGTGCCACCACCACCCATGGCACCAGCACCAGCGCCGCCAGCAGGAAGCGCAGGAAGAGCAGGGTGGCCGGCGAGACCCCATCGGCGTAGGCCCACCGGGCAAAGACGGCCATTGCGCCGAAGGCTGCGGCGGCGCCGAGCACTTCCAGCGCGCCGGTCGTGGAAGACGACATGCAGTTCATCCTGAAGGGCCAGGCAACCCGGCACACAGGGCCACCTGGCAGGTCACGGTCAGTGCACGGTGTCAGTTCGCACCGCGCAGCAGCTTGACGGCCTGCTCGCGGCCGCTGGGGGGCATGTACTCATCGCAGAAGGCAGCGAACAGGGCGCGTCGCACCTTGTCGTCGTAGGCGATGGCGCGCCAGTCTTCATTGAAGGAGGCCATCCATTTCTTGCCCGCGGCATCGCCAAAGGCATAGGTGCGGTAGGTCTTCAGCTTGCAGTTCAGGCCCTCGACCGCCAGGTTTTCCACACCGCTGGGGCTGACCACACGTGTAATCATGCGCAAGGCGGCGTCACTGCCCACGCCCAGCGTGGTCTCATCCACGAACAGCTTGTTGGTGTAGCTGCCGCCCACGGCTACCGGGCGCCACAGGGCAGTGCTGGGATAGCCAGGCAGGGTGTAGCTTTCTTCCGTCCAGACCTTCTGGTCGTCATCTTCCACCCAATACTTGGGACTGTTGTCGTGCTTCTTGGCGGCAAATGCGGGGGCCGTGGCCAGTACGGCCATCACGGCCAGCAGGAACTTCTTCAAGGGATTCTCCTTGGTACAGGGGCGGGCCGCAGCGAAAAGCGTCGGTCCCCGGTGGGGCGACCGGCCAGCCCATAGCTGCGCTCGCAGAAAAGGATGTCGCCACGTGTGCTGACGGTCAGCAGCATCGAGGCGCGGGTACCGTAGTCTCGCCCCCGGATGAAGACCGGGGACAGCATTTTCTCCAGAGCCAGGCCGACGCCGGTGTTGGGCAACTGCTCTGGCGCGGCCGGTGTCGGGTCCGCCAGCCAGTCATAGGCATCCCGCTCGCCAGGAGGCCGGCGCGCGTTCCGCAGGTGCGCGGCCAAGCGCTCCGACTTGAACCAGGGCGTATCCAGCGTGGCATTGGACAAGGTGTGCACACCGGGCGTCAGCCGGGTCAGACGTTGTGTGCGGCTATGGAAGTGAAAGAGGTCGTCCACTTGGCCGAAGAGCAGGTTGAAGGGCGCATACTGGTCGTGCTCGGCCGCCAGCGTGCGCGCGAAGTCCAGGGCGGACGCGTCGCCGGTGACGAAGCGCACCACCAGTTCCCCGCGCGAGCGTGCGGCCTGCACGGGACGGCCGTCGCGGATGTTGGTAACGGCGGCGAACCGGCCCCGCGCATCCACCAGGAGCCAGCTGCCGCCCGAGACATCGTCGCGCCCGCCAAGGGTTTCCGTTCCGGTCGGCCAGCGGTCGAGCGGAGCCGTTGCCCGCGCATAGGTCTCGTCGCGGTTGGCCACGAGCACCAGCGGCCCGAGGGCGGGCGTCTTGTAGGCGAGGGCGATGACACACATGCGATGGGGGCAGTCCGGTAATGGGAAAGTTGGGCGCGGTGCGCGGGTCGGCCTTAAAATGGCCAAATCCATTGTAACCGATTGTGGCGGCAAGATTGCCGCGGCGGAGAGTGCCATGCAGATAGACCGTTCCATCGACCTTTCCGGGCTGAACTGCCCCTTGCCCATTTTGCGCGCCAAGAAGGCCCTGGCCGAACTCGAGAGCGGCCAGGTGCTGGAGGTGCTGGCCACCGACCCGGGGGCACCCAAGGATTTCGAGGCGTTTTGCCGTCAGACCGGTAATGCATTGCTGACATCGGAAACCACGCCCGACGGCAAGTTCCGCATGGTGCTCAAGCGCAAGTAAGCGCTGGTCAATGTTATGCTGTAACACTTCCTGCCCTGCGAGAGAACCCCGTGCATCTGACCCTTACCCGTCCCGACGACTGGCACCTGCACCTGCGCGACGACGCAGCCATGGCCGCTGTCCTGCCCGATACCTGCCGCCAGATGGGCCGCGCCATCGTGATGCCCAACCTTAGACCGCCCGTCACCACGGTGGAGGCTGCCGCAGCCTACCGAGCGCGCATCCTGGCCGCGCGGCCTGCGGGCAGCCGCTTCGAGCCGCTGATGACGCTGTACCTCACCGACAATACGTCGGCCGAAGAGATCCGTCGTGCACGCGCCAGCGGCTTCATCCATGGGGTGAAGCTCTATCCGGCCGGTGCCACCACCAACTCCGACGCGGGCGTTACCGCGATCGACAAGGCGATGCCCGCGCTGGAGGCGATGGCCGAGTCGGGGCTGCCGCTGCTGGTGCACGGCGAAGTGACCGACCCGGACGTCGATGTGTTCGACCGGGAAGCGGTGTTCATCGAGCGTGTATTCGAGCCCCTCGTGCGTCGCCTGCCGCAACTGCGCGTGGTGTTCGAGCACATCACCACACGCGAGGCGGCCGAGTATGTGGCGCAGGCTTCGGCCAACGTTGCGGCCACTATCACCGCGCACCATCTGCTGATGAACCGCAATGCGCTCTTCACCGGTGGCATCCGTCCGCATCACTACTGTCTGCCGGTACTCAAGCGCGAGCAGCACCGCCAGGCGCTGCTGAAGGCCGCCACGTCCGGCTCGCCCCGTTTCTTCCTCGGCACTGACAGCGCACCGCACGCGCAGGGCGCCAAAGAGGCGGCCTGTGGCTGCGCCGGCATGTACACTGCCCACGCAGCCCTCGAACTGTACGCCGAAGCGTTCGAGGAGGCAGACGCCCTGGACCGGCTGGAAGCGTTTGCCAGCTTCCACGGACCGGACTTCTACGGTCTGCCGCGCAACAGCGAGACCGTGACGCTGGTGCGGGAGAGCTGGCCGGTGCCGGCTAGCCTGCCGTACGGCGATACCGTGCTGGTTCCACTGCGGGCGGGAGAAACCCTACGCTGGAAGCTGGCCGACTGACGGCCGTGCTCCGCCAGCAAGCGCCCGGGTTTACCCGGGCGTTTTCGCTGGAAAATGGTTAACGACTGTGAACCCCTCTCACGCTTGTCATGGGCCCCGGGCTAAGATGCCCGCCTTCCCTTTCCACTTCCACTCTTTGCGGACCGCCATGCGTCTCTTCACCCTCTGCGCGCTTGTAATGGTACTGACTGCCTGTTCTGGCAAACCGGCCGGCGAGAACGGCACGGACAAAGGCGGTGGGCGCAAGAAAGGGCCGCCGCCGGTTACCGTGACGGTGGCCCCTGCCGCCGAGCGACCGCTGGCGCAGACGGTGCGGGCGTATGCGGAGATCGAGGCACGTGACACGCCGCAGGTCGCTGCCGAGGTAGGGGGGCGGGTGCTGAGTGTTGAGGTCCAGGCCGGACAGTCGGTACGTGCCGGGCAGGTGCTGGCCCGGCTGGATGCCGCCACCCTGTCCGACACGCGCGTGGCTGCCGAGGCGGAGGTGGCACGCCTCGTTGCGCTGCTGGCCGACCAGACGGCCAAGACCCGGCGTGACGAGGCCCTGCGGGCGCAGGGTTTCGTGTCGGAGGCTGCCGTGACCACCTCGCGCGCGCAGCAGGCCGCGCTGGAGAAACAATTGGCTGCGGCACAGGCCACCGCTGCCAGCCGCCGCCGCGATACGGCCCGGGCAACCGTGGTGGCACCGGTGTCCGGGGTAATCGAGACGCGTGAGGTCCAGCCGGGTGACGTGGTTAGCACCGGGCGGGTGCTGTTCCGCCTGCAGGGCGCCGGCGCACGACGCGCCCGCATCGCCGTGGGCGGTAGCGCGGCCGACCGTCTGGCACCGGGGATGACGGTGGTGCTCGGCGAGGACGGAGCGCAGGTGCGCACCCGCTTGGAAGAGGTGCGCGCCACGCTGGATACGGCCAGCCGTGCCCGTATTGCCTATGCGTCCCTGCCGGCGGGGTTCGCCTTGGCGGGGACCACACTACCGGCCGAGGTGAGGTTGGCCGAACGCACCGGTCTGGCCATCCCTGCCCTGGCAGTGGTCGAGCGCCCGGCCGGGCGCGTGGTGTACTTGGCGCGGGGGGAGCGGGTTGAGGAACGCAAAGTGTCCACCGGCCTGGAAAGCGACGGCTACGTGGAGATATTGGCCGGCCTGAAGGCAGGCGAACGTGTAGTGGTGGATGGTGCCGGCTTCCTCTCGCCTTCCAGCCGCATCCGTCTTGTAGCACCGCCGGGCGGCAAGCCCGGCCGGAAAGGCGCGTCGGCGCCGCAGGAGGCCCGGGCGTGAACCTGATTGCCCTGTTCGTACGTCGGCATGTGCTGGCGTTCGTATTGTCCGCGGTGGTGGTGCTGCTTGGCGTGGTGGCCTACCAGCGCATCGGGGTGGACCGCTATCCGGCCATCGAGCAGCCTACCCTGTCCATCACCACCACGCTGACTGGTGCCTCGCCCGACGTGATCGACCAGAGCGTCACCCAGGTCATCGAAGCCGCGGTCAACAGCGTCCCGGGCATCGACATTCTCGAGTCCACCTCGTCGATCGGTCGCTCAACGGTGCGCATCACCTTTGCCCTCGACAAGGACATCGACGTGGCCTTCAACGAGGTGCAGGCCAAGATGGAGCGTGCGCGGCGGCGTCTGCCCGACGAGGCCGACGCACCGGTCATTACCAAGACCGATGCCAATGCCTCGGCCATCATGTACCTCACTCTTACCGGCGACCGCACGGAGCGGGAGCTGTACCGCTACGCCGATAGCGTGATTCGCAAGCAGCTGGAGACGATCGACGGCGTCGGTGAAGTGCAGGTGCGAGGCCGGGGCGAGCGCGTGATCCGCGTCGAGGTGGATCCTGTGCGACTGGCCGCCTACCGGCTGACGGCGCAGGATATCAAGAACGCCTTTGCCCGCGAGCATCGTCAGGAAGCGGGTGGCTATCTCACCGCCGGGCCGCGCGAATATCTGGTGGACCTGGATCAGGAGTTCCACTCGGTGCGCGCGCTGGAGGGCCTGGTCATCGGTTGGCGGGGCGAGGCGCCGGTGCGCCTGTCGGATGTGGCGCAGGTGATCGACGGCGAGGGTGATGTGCGCAGTTACGCACGGCTGGACGGCAAGCCCACGATCAGCATCGGCATCGTTCGCATCCCCAACACCAATACGGTGGCGATTGCCGCCGAAGTGTTGCGCAGGCTGGATACGCAGGTCCGTCCGGCCTTGCCGTCCGGGCTGTCGCTGACCGTGGCCTCCAACACCGCCGACTTCATCAACGAGATGGTGGCGGCCCTGAAGGACCATCTTGTGGAGGGCACGCTACTGGCCGCACTGGTGGTGTGGCTGTTCCTGCGCAACTGGCGCGCGACACTGATCATCTCGCTGGCCATTCCGGTATCCCTGCTGGGCGCCGTGGCTCTGATGTACTTCATGGGCTACACCTTCAACACCATCACCCTGCTGGCCCTGCTGCTGCTGATCGGCGTGGTGGTGGACGACGCCATCGTGGTGCTGGAGGCGATTCACCGCCGCGAGGAGGCCGGCGAGGCACCCGAGCCGGCGGCCATCCGGGGCGCCAGCGAGGTGGTGTTCGCCGTGGTGGCGGCCACGCTGTCGCTGGTGGCGATCTTCCTGCCGGTGATCTTCCTCACCAGTACCGTTGGACGGCTGTTCAACACCTTTGCTGTGGTGGTGTCGGTGGGCGTGCTGGTGTCGCTGGTGGTGTCTGTGACGCTTACACCGATGCTGTGCTCGCGCTTCCTCAAGGCAGCGACTGGTCACGGCCCGCTTTACCGCTGGTTCGAGCGACAGTTCGAGCGACTGGAATCCGGCTACCGCCGCCTCTTGGCTTGGGCGCTGGCCCGCCGCGCCGCGGTGCTGGGGGTGTCGCTACTGCTGGTAATGGCCGGTGCGGCGATCGGACTGGTGCTGAAGGCCGAGTTCTACCCACAGGAAGACGAGAGCCGCTTCATGGTGTCGGTACGCACCCCGGTGGGGTCCAGCGTCGCCTACACGGATAGCCGCACCCGCCAGGTCGAGGCACTGTTGCGGCGGGTGCCTGAGGTGGAGAACGTGCTGTCGATTGTCGGCGGCTTCACCGGCACTTCGGCCAACCAGACCAACATGATGGTGCGCCTCAAGCCGCGCAGCGAGCGCCACCGCAGCCAGGCCGAAATCATCGATGCCCTGCGGCGACCGCTGGCGGGCGTGGCGGGTGCGCGCATCATGGCCAACCCCTATCCGCGCGTGGGCGAAAGTCGCGGCGGCAAGCTGAAGTTCGCCATCGTCGGGCCCGACCTGGAAAAGGCCCGGCAGGGCGCCGCCGCCCTGAGCGAGCGGTTGGCCGAAGTTCCGGGGCTGGGCCGCCCGGACACCGACAGCGAAAGCCAGTTGCCCAAGCTTTCGGTGCAGGTGCGCCGCGAGGCGGCCGCCCGTGCCGGCTTCTCCACGCGCGACGTGCTCGATGCCATCAATCTGCTGACTGCCGGCAGCGACGTGGGCAACTTCTCCGACGGCGATGGGGAGCGCTACTCCATCCGGCTCAAGGCCACGGATACCGCGCTGACCCGTCCGGAAGACCTGTCGGCCATCTACCTCAAGGGTGCCGGCGATGTGCCGGTGCCCCTGTCGAGCGTGGCCGATATCCGCCCGGTGCTGGGGTCCAACCAGATCGAGCGCATGGCACTGATGTATTCGGTGGGGCTCTCGGCCTCGCCGGAACTGCCCTTGGCCGAAGCCATCGACACGGTGCGCACGGTGGCCAGCGACACCCTGCCGCCCGGCTATCGGGTCGAGTTCACCGGCGAGGCGCGCGAGCTGACACGCACCGGTGGCGAACTGCTGCTAGTGTTCGGGCTCGCCTCGCTAATGCTCTATCTGATCCTGGCCGCACAGTTCAATTCCTTCGTGCAGCCGGCCGTGATCATGCTGGCCGAACCGCTGGCGCTGGTGGGCGGGCTGGCCGCGCTGTGGCTGGCCGGACAGACCCTCAACGTCTATTCGGTCATCGGCCTGGTACTGCTGATCGGGCTGGTGGCCAAAAACGCCATCCTGCTGGTCGACGTCACCAACCAGTATCGCGCCCAGGGGATGCGGGTGGACGAAGCACTCGGTGCAAGCTGCCCCGTGCGTCTGCGCCCGGTGCTCATGACGTCGCTTACCGTGGTGCTGGCGATGCTGCCGGCTGCACTGGGCTTCGGTGCCGGGGCCGAAACCAACGGCCCTCTGGCCGTGGCCGTGATCGGCGGCATGGTGTCTTCCACGCTGCTGACGCTGCTTGTAGTGCCATGCGCGTATTCCGCAGTGGAAAATGCTTTCCTGAATCAGCAAAGTAGATGAAACGCTACGACCTGCGTCAAACCTTTGTCACATTCTTCTGGCAGGGGTTGAAGTGGCCGAAAAAGCGGGCGCATAATTGGCCGCCCCACTCCGGTAGACAATCGAGTGGAGACAATTCACCCAAACCCGTGAATCCGGGGCTCACACTACAAAACAGGAGAGTAGGCGAATGACGCACAAGACCGCGCTTCGTATGGTTGCTGCATCGGTTGCACTGGCTTTGGCTGGCGTTTCGGGTGCTGCCCTCGCCGCCAAGGTACCCGCTGGCGTTCAACTCAGCCCCAAACAGGAGCTGGTTCGTAACAACGGTTCCGAAACCGAAACCCTGGATCCGGCCATCGCCGAGTCCGTAGGGGCCAACAACCTGACCCGTGACCTCTTCGAAGGTCTGACCGCGACCGATGCCGACGGCAAGGTCGTGCCGGGCGTGGCCGAAACCTGGAAGCAGAAAGATCCGACGACCTGGGTCTTCAACCTGCGCAAGAATGCCAAGTGGTCGGATGGCACCCCGGTGACCGCCGATGATTTCGTCTACGGCTGGCAGCGTTTCCTCGATCCGAAGACTGCTTCGCCGTACGCCAGTACCTACGGCACGTTCGTCCTGAACGGCCTGGAAGTGGCCGAAGGCAAGAAGAAGCCGGCCGAGCTGGGTATCAAGGCCCTCGACAAGTACACCCTGGAAGTGAAGACTCCGTATCCGGTCGCCTTCCTGCCGGACGTTGTCTCCAACCTGAACCTGGGCCCGGTGCCCAAGGCCGCTGTCGAGAAGTACGGCAAGGACTGGACCAAGCCGGGCAAGATGGTGAGCAACGGCGCCTTCGTTCTCAAGGACTGGCAGGTCAACAGCAAGGTGGTCCTGGAAAAGAACCCACAGTATTGGGATGCCAAGAACGTCCAGCTGACCCGCGTCACCTATCTGCCGGTTGAAGACGGCTATGCCGATGTGAAGCTGTTCCAGTCGGGTGAGAACGACTGGGTCTACCAGCTGCCCCCCGGCACCTACGACAAGTACAAGGCCGAGTTCCCGAAAGACATCCGCAATGCGCCGATGCTGGGCCTGCGCTACTACAGCTTCAACAACAAGGATCCGCTGCTGAAGGACGTGCGTGTGCGCAAGGCGCTGTCGATGGTCATCGACCGTGACATCCTGGCCAAGAAGATCACCGCCGACGGTCAGGTTCCTGCCTATGGCGTGATCGTGCGCGGCACCAGTGGCGCCGATGTGACCACCTACGACTGGGCCAGCTGGCCGATGGCCAAACGTGTCGAGGAAGCCAGGAAGCTGCTCGCCGCTGCTGGCGTGAAGCCGGGCACCAAGATCAAGTTCACCTACAACACCAGCGAATACCACAAGAAGATGGCGATCTTCGCCGCTTCCGAGTGGAAGACCAAGCTCGGCCTGGATACTCAGCTCGAGAACATGGAATTCAAGGTGCTGCTGAAGAAGCGTCATGACGGTGACTTCCAGATCGCCCGTAACGGCTGGGTGGCTGACTACAACGACGCAACCACCTTCCTCACGCTGGTACAGTGCAAGTCCGACCAGAACGACAACTTCAACTGCAACCCGAAGGCAGAGGAGTTGATCAAGCAGGGTAATGCCTCGCAGGATGCGGCCAAGCGCAAGCAGCTGCTGACCCAGGCAGCCAAGCTGGTGATGGAAGACTATCCGATGCTGCCGCTGCTGCAGTACACCGTGCCGCGTCTGGTGAAGTCGTACGTTGGGGGCTACTCGCTGAAGAACCCGATGGACCGCTATCGCAGCAAGGACCTGTACATCATCAAGCACTAAGCCTGCACACCAGGTTCCGGCAGCTGCCCGCTGCCGGATTCGCACTGAGCCCGGGGTTCTCACGAACTTCCGGGCTCTGCCCTGAAGCGCTACCGAAGTCTTGACGGACCGGACGTGTCCCGCCCGGTCCTTCTCTTTCACGGCCTGCCCACAAGGCTAGCCCGGTTAAGGAGACGAGACTGTCACGGATGGAGTTCTCTCACCCATGTGGTCCTATACTTTCCGACGCGTCCTGATGACGATTCCGACGCTGCTGCTCGTCATCACCGTGTGCTATCTGATGCTGCACGCCACGCCGGGCGGTCCGTTCGACGGCGAACGCAAGGTGTCCGCTGCCGTGATGGCCAACCTGCAGGCGAAGTATCACCTCGACCTGCCCCTGTGGCAGCAATACCTGTATTACCTCAAGAGCCTGCTGCAGGGCGACTTGGGCGCATCCTTCCGCTATGCGGACTGGAGCGTGAACGATCTGGTGGCCAAGGCCCTGCCCGTCTCGCTCACCATTGGTGGCGGTTCGCTGCTGATCTCGGTGCTGATCGGCGTGCTGCTGGGTACCGTGGCCGCACTGCGTCAGAACAGCATCGTGGATTACTTCGTGATGCTGCTGGGCAACGTTGGCAGCGCCTTCCCGTCCTTCGTGATCGGCCCGGTGCTGATCTTGGTGTTCGCCATCTGGCTGGGCTGGATGCCGGCTGGCGGCTGGGACGGCTTTGACGTGCGCTACATGATCCTGCCGATGGCCCTGCTCACCTTCATCAATGTGTCCACCATCGGACGCGTGATGCGTGGCAGCCTGATCGAGGTGCTCAACAGCAACTTCATCCGCACTGCCCGTGCCAAGGGGCTGCCGCTGCGCACCATCGTGGTGCGCCATGCGCTCAAGCCGGCGCTGCTGCCGGTGGTGTCGGTGATCGGGCCGCTGGCCATTTCTTCGATCACCTCCGCAGTGGTGACCGAGTCGGTGTTCTCGCTGCCCGGTCTTGGCAAGCTGATCGTCAACGGCGCCTCCAACCGCGACTACACGCTGGTGCTGGGCCTGGTGGTGCTGGTGACGGTCGTGGCCGTCCTTCTCAACCTTCTGGTCGATCTGGCTTATGCCCTGCTCGATCCCAAGATCCGTTACTGACCGGGGGCCGACCGATGCTTTTCCGTTCCAAACAGAGCGCCCTTGCCGGCACGCTGGATAACGCGCTCAACAATGCGCCGGTGGAAGGCCGCAGCCCCTGGGTGGATGCGCGTCGCCGCTTCTTCCGCAACAAGGCGGCGGTTGCCAGCATGATCATCCTTACCCTGATCACGCTGGCCTGTATCTTCGGGCCGATGGTCCTGCCGCACTCGTATGAGGATACCGACTGGGAGGCGATGAGCATGCCGCCCACCACGCTCAACATGCACTTCTTCGGTACCGACGAGCTGGGCCGTGACCTGCTGGTGCGCTGCCTGATCGGCGGCCGCATCTCGCTGATGGTGGGGCTGCTCGCCACGATCGCCTCGGTCACGATCGGCATTGTCTGGGGGGCCACGGCCGGCTTCATCGGCGGCAAGGTGGATGCCTTCATGATGCGCCTGGTGGACATGATGTATGCCGTGCCCTACCTGCTGATCGCCATCCTGATGGTGACGCTGCTGGGCCGCGAGTTCTACTTGGTGGTGCTGACGATCACCGTGTTCTCGTGGATGGACATGGCGCGGGTCGTACGAGGTCAGACACTGTCGATCAAGTCCAAGGAGTATGTGGAAGCAGCCCGTGCCATCGGCGTGTCCACCCCAAAACTGATCTTCCGGCATGTGGTGCCCAACCTGCTGGGCATCGTGGTGATCTACACCACGGTCACCGTGCCCGGCGTGATTCTGACCGAGTCGGTGCTGTCCTTCCTCGGACTGGGGGTTCAGGAGCCGATGACGAGCTGGGGCGTGCTGATCGAGGACGGTACCGGCGTGATGGAAACCACGCCGTGGATCCTGCTGTTCCCCGCCGGCCTGCTGTCGGTCACCCTTTACTGCGCCAACTACATCGGTGACGGCATGCGCGACGCGCTCGATCCGAAGGACCGATGAGAGAGAGACCATGAGCCTTTTGAAAGTGAACGACCTGGGCGTGCAATTTCAGACGCACGACGGTTTCGTCTACGCCGTGAACGGTGTGAACTTCGAGCTGGACCGTGGCCAGACGCTGGGTATCGTCGGGGAGTCGGGTTCGGGTAAAAGTCAGAGCGTGCTGGCGATGATGGGGTTGCTGGCCAAGAACGGCCGTACCACCGGCGAGGCGCTCTACAAGGGCAAGAACCTCCTGACCATGTCGCCGCGCGAGATGAACCGGATCCGCGGTGACCGCGTGTCGATGATTTTCCAGGACCCGATGACCTCGCTCAATCCGTACCTGACGGTCGAGCGCCAGATGACGGAAGTGCTGGAACTGCACAAGAACATGACACGCAAGGCCGCCAAGAAGCGTGCCATTGAACTTCTGGAGGCGGTACGTATCCCGGAAGCGGCGCGGCGCATCGACATGTATCCGCACGAGTTCTCCGGTGGCATGCGCCAGCGCGTGATGATTGCCATGGCGCTTCTGTGCGAGCCGGAGGTACTGATCGCCGACGAGCCGACCACCGCGCTGGACGTGACGGTACAGGCCCAGATCCTCAGCCTGCTGAAGGACCTGCAGCGTGACTTCGGCACTGCCATCATCATGATCACCCACGACCTGGGCGTGGTTGCTGGCTTGTGCGAAAACGTGATGGTGATGTATGGCGGGCGCGTGATGGAGTACGGTTCGGCCAACGACATCTTCTATCACCCCAGCCATCCCTACACCATTGGCCTTCTGGGCGCCCTGCCGCGTCTGGATCATGAAGGTGGCGAGCTGATGAGCATCCCGGGCAACCCGCCCAACATGGCCAACCTGCCCAAGGGCTGTCCGTTCTCCGAGCGGTGCAGCTTTGCATCGGAGCAGTGTGTCAACGAATTGCCGCCGCTGGTGCCGTCCACGGCAGGCAGTACCGTTCTGCGGGCCTGCCACCGGCCGGCCGAGCAGCTGGCCCAGCTGAGCGAGGAGGTGGTGCATGGCTGAGATCAAGAAGCGCGAACCGTTGCTGTCGGTCCGCAACATGAAGGTGCATTTCCAGGTTTCGGCCGGTGACAAGGCTTGGCCGTGGGCGCCCAAGAAAACGCTGAAGGCGGTGGATGGCGTCAGCTTCGACCTCTACCCGGGCGAAACGCTGGGGGTGGTGGGCGAGTCCGGCTGTGGCAAGTCCACCCTGTCGCGGGCCATCCTTAACCTGATCCCGGCCACCGATGGTGAAATCGTATGGATGGGCAAGGACCTGCGCCAGGGCACGGAGAAGGACTGGCACGCCGTGCGGCGCGACATTCAGATGATTTTCCAGGACCCGCTGGCATCGCTGAACCCGCGCATGACCATCGCCCAGATCATCGGCGAACCGCTACGCGTGCATCGACCGGAGCTGTCCGAAGCCGATGTGATGAAGCGCGTGCGCAGCATGATGGCCAAGGTGGGCCTGCGCGAGCAGATGATCAACCGCTATCCGCACGAGTTTTCCGGTGGCCAGTGCCAGCGCATCGGCATCGCCCGCGCCTTGATCCTGGAGCCGAAGCTGATCATCTGCGACGAGCCGGTATCGGCGCTGGATGTGTCGATCCAGGCGCAGATCATCAACCTGCTTAAGGAGCTGCAGCGTGAGATGGGCCTGGCGCTGATCTTCATTGCCCACGACCTGGCAGTGGTGAAGCACATCTCCGACCGTGTGCTGGTGATGTATCTGGGCCGAGAGATGGAGTTGGCCGAAAAGCAGGCGCTGTACGAGATGCCTACGCATCCGTACACCCGCGCGTTGCTGTCCGCCATTCCGATTCCCGACCCGGCGCTGGAGCGCCAGAAGGAAATCCAGATCCTGCAGGGCGATCTGCCTAGTCCGATCAACCCGCCTTCCGGCTGCGTGTTCCGCACCCGGTGCCCGCTGGCGATCGAGGCCTGCGGCGGGGAGGTGCCCAAACTGCGGCCTATCACGGACCGGACACGCGCCGCGTGCATCCGCGCCTGAGTTTGTCACCCGTAACGCCCTGCCACCCCGCAGGGCATTTTTTCCGTACGGAGGCCCTGTGAGAAAGATGCTCCGCCTGCTGCGAGCCGTACTGCTGGCCCTGCTCCCGGTGCACACAGCGCTGGCCGCCCCGCTGACCGTGGCGGTGGGGTTGGCCAAACCCCCTTACGTGGAAGCGGAGGCCAAGGGCGGGCTGGAAGTGGAACTGGTGGAGACCGCCCTGCGCCGGGCGGGCATGGAGCCACGGCTGCTGCCGATGCCGCCTGCCCGTGCGCTGGCCGACTTGGCCGTGGGGCGCATTGATGCGATGACCTCGCTGGGGCCTCAGGCAGACAGTGCGCTGTTCTACTCGCAGCCGGTGGTGCAGTACGTCAACAAGGCGATCACGCTCGCCCGGCAGGACATCACACTGCGTGGTCTGCCGGACTTGGCACGCTACCGTGTGGCCGCGTTCCAGAATGCCAGCCGACTTCTGGGCAGAGAGTTCGAGGGGCTGGCGCGCCAGCTGCCGCAGTATACCGAGTACGCCGATCAGGCCACCCAGCTGCGACTGCTCTACCGTGGGCGCGTGGACGTTGTGCTCTTGGATATCAACATCTTCCGGGCGCTGCGGGCACAGGAAAAGCTGCCGGATGAGGTCGCCCAGCCGCTGAGGGTGTTCGACCTCTTTCCGCCGCTGCCGCGCCATGTAGGGTTCTACCGCGTGACCGACCGGGACGCTTTCGACCGGGCCTTCAGTGGCATGGTGCGCGATGGCACCGTGCGCCAGATACTGCAGCGTTACCGGCAGCAGGGCCGTTACGATTTCTGAGAACGGACGGGCTTGGCCAGTGTGCGCAGCGCTTCGGCGACCGCGATCAGGCCGAAGCTGGCAGTTACCGGCATGCTGGCGCCGAACCCGGCGCAGGACAGCCCCTGCGGTCCGTGATCGTCCAGGTCGCACGCGGCCCGCTCCGGATAGACGAGCTGTTCGGTGGAGTAGACGCACGGCACCCGCATCTTTCGTCCGGGCGTGCGTTCGAAACCGTGGTGGCGGCGCAGGTTGTAGCGCAGCTTGGAGAGCAGGGGGTCGTAGGTGACCTCGGACAGGTCGGCCACGCGGATGCGTGTCGGATCCATCTGGCCGCCGGCACCGCCGCTGACGATGAAGGGCTGGCGGGTAGCCACGAAGCGGGCTGCCATGCGGGTCTTGATCTTCAGACTGTCGATGGCGTCGATGACGAAGTCGAAAGGTTGGCCGAAGAGCTGGTCGAGGTTGTCCTCAGTGACGAAATCCTCCACCTCGGTGACCCGGCACAGCGGATGGATGGCACGCACCCGTTCGGCCAGCGCGGTGACCTTGGCCATGCCGTAGCAGGGGTCCAGCGCCGGCAGTTGCCGGTTAGTGTTGGATTCCGCCACATTGTCCAGGTCGATCAGCGTCAGCGCGCCGATGCCGCTGCGGGCCAGAGCCTCCACCGCCCACGATCCCACGCCGCCCACTCCCACCACACAGACATGCGCGGTCATGAAACGGTCGAGCGCAGGCTGGCCGTAGAGGCGGGCAATGCCGCCGAAACGGCGGGCAAGATCGGCTGTGTGCATGAAGAATCCGTCCTTTCCAGAAGCGCGAAGCATACTGCAAGCAGCCCGGCCCAACCAGCCGTCCGCAGGCGGCTGTCACGCTGGCAACTTCCCGGGGGTCGGCTATGGTGGGAGAAGGCCCCATGAACCCAACGGTTCCGCTGGGGCCGGCTTTATCGTTAACGGGAGCGACCGATGAAACAGCCGAGATTTGATCTGGACCTCGACAAGCACTGCAATGCCACCGTGGTCATCGCCTGCGGCAATTGCGGCAGCGAGACCCGCCAGCACCTGCGCAGCCTGCAGCCCGACCACACCCTCCGTTGCCGGTGCGGCGCCGACATCTCCCTTGGGGCCGGCGCGCTGCAGCGCGCGCAGCAGCAGGTGGCGCACCTGAGGGTGGCCTACCGGCAGTAACGCCGACACTGCTGTTGCCCCGGTCCGCTTGGATGCTGGCACAATCGGTCTGAGCGACCGAATCGCAGTCCGACCTGTTCGCGGCGGCCCTCGTGGCCGCCGCCGGCGTTCCAGGTCTATCCTTTATGCGGAGCCTTCCATGCATACCATCGATGTACGCAGCGACACCGTCACCCAGCCCACACCCGCCATGCGCGAAGCCATGTTCACCGCTACCGTGGGCGACGACGTCTACGGCGACGACCCCACCGTGGTCGAACTGGAACGGCAGGCGGCCGTGCGGCTGGACAAGGAGGCGGCGTTGTTCGTGCCTTCCGGTACCTTCGGCAACCAGCTGGCCCTCTACACGCACTGCAACCGCGGCGACGAAGTCATCCTGGGCGACGATTGTCACATCGTCTGGCACGAGGCCGGCGCGGCGGCAGTGATCGCCGGGGTGCAGCTGCGCACCGTGGAAAGCCGCAAGGGCGTGCTGGACGCCGCAGCCATCGAGCAGCGCATCCGTGTGGGCGAGGACATCCACTGGCCTCGCACCGGGCTCATCTGCCTGGAAAACGCCCACTCCAATGGTCGGGTGATTCCGCTGGAGGCGATGCAGGCGGTGTGCCAGGTGGATCGGCGCCACAAGGTACCGGTGCATCTGGATGGAGCACGCGTGTTCAACGCCGCCACTGCACTGGGCTGCGACGTGCGCGAGATCACCCGTTACGCCGATACCGTGATGTTCTGCCTCTCCAAAGGGCTGGCAGCGCCGGTCGGCTCCATCCTGGCCGGCCCGGCGGATTTCATCGCCCGGGCACGGCGGCACCGCAAGCTGTTGGGCGGCGGGCTGCGTCAGGCCGGTGTGCTGGCGGCCCCCGGTCTGGTAGCCCTCAATGAAATGACGCGTCGCTTGGCCGAAGACCATGGCAACGCGCGCTACCTGGCCGAACAGCTGGCCCAGCTGCCAGGCATCGAGGTGCAGCTGGACGACGTGCAAATCAACATGGTGTGGTTCCGCTTCAGCGGGCATGTCTACACCACCGCGCTGATGGCCAGCCTTGCCGACGCCGGCATCCTGGCCAACCCGCCCGAGAATGGCATGATGCGCTTCGTCACCCACTGGCAGGTCGGCCGCGCCGAGGTGGACCGCGTGGTCGCGGCCGTGGCGGCCTACCTGGCGGGGGCGCAGTAGCGTGTCGCCGGCCACCGCCGCATTGCTCTTCGGTGTGGGGGGTGTGGCCGGTGTGCTCAATGCCGTGGCCGGAGGCGGAACGCTGTTGACGTTTCCGGCACTGGTGGCCGCCGGCTTGCCGCCTACGGTTGCCAACGCCACCAGTGCGGTGTCGCAATGGCCCGGCTATGTGGCGGCGAGCTGGGCCGGCCGCCAGACATTGCGGCAGCAGCCGCAGCGTGCCGGACTGATGTGGGCCAGCGCCTTGGGCGGACTGGCCGGCGGGCTACTGGTCACAGTGGTGTCGAATGCGGTGTTCGCCGGCTTGGTGCCCTGGCTCATCCTGCTGGCTACCGTACTGTTCTGGGCTGGGCCCCAACTGCCACGGCTGACCGGGACCAAACAGACCGCGCGACCTTGGCCGGCACCCTGCGTGTGGACGGCGCAGTTTGTCGCGGCGGTGTACGGCGGCTTTTTCGGTGGCGGTATGGGAATCATGATGCTGGCCCTGTTCGCGCTGGCGCTGCCTGGCCCGCTGGCCAGCCTCAACGCACTGAAGAACCTGATGTCGGTGCTGATCGCCGGCGTGGCGGTGATTGCCTTCGTCGTAGCCGGACTTGTCCACTGGCCCAGCGGCCTCGTCATGCTTGCCGGAGCGGTCAGCGGCGGCGTCTACGGTGCCCGGTTAGCGCAGCGCCTGCCTCTGCGGCTGTTGCGGGCGGTGGTGGTCGCTCTGGGCCTGGTGCTGAGTGCGGTCTTCTTCTGGCGCACCCTGCACTAAGACGCGGGTTGGCCGAAGCATGCGCGGGCGTGCTAACCTCGCCGCCGTTTCCCCTTTCGGCCAACCTTGCCATGCACCCCGAACACAACGACCCCCATCTCTGGCTGGAAGCGCTGGACAGCCCCGAAGCGCTGGACTGGGTGGCTGCCCGCAACGCCGCTACCCGCGCTACGCTGGATGCCGACCCGCGCTTTGCGCCGCTGGCCGAGGCCATCCTCGCCAACCTGCGCGACACCCGCCAGATCCCCTATTTTTCCGAACATGACGGTTGGCTGTACAACTTCCACCAGGACGAGACCCATCCGCGTGGCATCTACCGGCGCATGCCACTGGACGCCTACCGTACAGCCAGCCAAGCCTGGCAGACGGTGCTGGATGTCGATGCCCTCGCTGCGGCCGAGGGCGAGGATTGGTATCTGGATGGCGTGTCGCATTACACCCTGGCGCCCTCGCGGGCGCTCGTCAGTTTCACCCCGGGTGGAACGGATGCCAGCGTCACCCGCGAGTACGACCTTGAGACCGGCCGCTTCGTCGAAGGCGGCTTTGCCTTCCCGCTGGGCAAGAGCCAGGTAGCGTGGCGGGACGCGGACAGCGTGTTTGTCTGTCCGGGCTGGGAGGGGGCGGCCCTCACCCGGGCGGGCTACCCGCGTGAAGTGTGGCTGCTTGAGCGCGGGCAGGCGTGGGCCGGGGCCCGTCGTCTGTTCGCCGCCGACCGCAAGGCGATGATGGTGGCGGCTTGGCGCTTCCTCGACACCGGCGGCGAGCCGCTGGACATGCTGGAAGTCTCCGACAGCTTCTATGCCAAGCGCAGCATGCTGGTCACTGCCGAAGGCAGCCTGCTGCCGCTGGCCCTGCCACCCAAGGCTGACATCGAGGCCTGGAGTCACGGCACCCTGATCGTGAAGCTGGCCGAAGACTGGATACAGCAAGACCAGCACTGGCCGGCAGGGAGCCTCCTTGCGGTGCCGCTCGACCAGCAGACCGGCGTGCTGGGGAAGGCACATAGCCTGGTGGCGCCCGGCAGCCGACGTTCGGTGGAGGCGGTGGAAGCCTCGCTGACGCGTCTGGCGGTTACCGTGCTGGAAAACGTCAAGACGCGGTTGCAGGTATTCCGCTTTGACGATGGGCGCTGGCAGCCGGTGCCGGTCGAGGCCCCGGTCGACGGCGTGCTGGAGTTCGTGGATCAGCCGTGGCAGAGCGACGTGCTCTACTACAGTTACAGCGACTTTCTCACTCCAGCCGGGCTGTACCGCCTGGATCTTGCCCAAGGGGGCGCTGCAGAGTGCCTGCGGCGGCAGCCTGCCGCCTTTGACCCCACGCCCTTCGTGGCCGAGCAGTACAGCGCCAGCGCGCCCGACGGCACGGCGATTCCCTACTTCGTCGTACGCCCGCGCACGCTGGCCTTCGACGGACAGGCCCCGACCCTGCTGTACGGCTACGGTGGCTTCGAAGTGTCGATGCTGCCTTATTACCTCGACAACTTCGGCCCTCAGTGGCTGGAGAAGGGCGGCGTGTTCGTGGTGGCCAACATCCGTGGTGGCGGCGAATTCGGTCCGGCCTGGCATCAGGCGGCCCAGGGTGCGGCCCGACCGGTGAGCTTCGACGACTTCATCGCCGTGGCCGAGGACTTGATCGCGCGTGGCATCACTTCGCCACGCCGTCTGGGCATTGAGGGCGGCAGCAACGGCGGGCTGCTCGTGGGCGCGGCCATGGTGCGTCGCCCCGATCTGTTCAACGCTGTGGTGTGTGAGGTGCCGCTCCTGGACATGCTGCGCTATACCGAGCTTCTGGCCGGTGCCAGCTGGATCGACGAGTACGGTGACCCCTCCGACCCGGCCGATCGTGCCGCCCTGGCCGCCTACTCGCCCTACCACGGGCTTTCGGCCAACATGCGCTATCCGCGGGCACTCTTCACGACCAGCCGGCGCGACGACCGTGTCCATCCGGCGCATGCACGAAAGATGGTCGCCCGGCTGGAGGCGCTGGGACAGGCGGCCCTGCTCTACGAAAGCGAGGCCGGCGGCCATACCGGCAACGCTGGCCAAGCCGAGCTGGCCGAAGAGCTGGCACGGGTGCTGGTGTACCTCTACCGGCAGTTGATGGACTGAGCGGCTAGCGCCCGGGCGGGGGCGCTTGAAAGGCAGCGGGCGGTGTGCAAGAGTGTGGGGATGCCCGGCGGCCCCAGGCGGGCCCGACGGGCGCATACAGAGGAGAAACCAGAATGAAAACCGCCCAGGACATCGTGCTTTTCGGCCGCAGCGTTGCCCAGACCAGCGACACCTTCTGCGCCCCGGCCGAGCGACGCATTTCCGGTGGCTGCCAGCAGTCGATGAACAACTTTTACAGCGACGAAACCGGGCAGTTCCATGCCGGACTCTGGTCGGGCGGGGTGGGCGCGTGGCGGGTGAAGTACACCGAGCACGAGTTCTGCACCCTGCTCGAAGGACGGGTGCGCCTGACGGACACCGCGGGCCGCAGCGTGGAGCTGGCTGCCGGCGACCACTTCGTGATCCCGGCCGGCTTCGAGGGCATCTGGGAGGTGCTGGAGCCGGCCCGTAAAACCTACGCGGTGTTCGAAGTCGACCGTTGAACCCTAGGGTGCCCCAAGCGGGCACCCTGCATCAGCCTTCCTGCTCCAGAAAGGCTTCCAGGGCGGCCAGCCGCGTCTTCAGCGCGGCGACCTCCGCCTCCAGCGCGGCCACCCGGCCCGGCAATCCCACTTCGATCGCCTCTTGCGGCTGATACTCGGCAAAGCAGCCGCCCGGCCCGCACAGCAGGTGCGTCCAGCGGGCACCCCGCTCGCCAGGCTGCCGCGCCATCCGTTCCACCAGAGGCGGATACTTGTCGGCCAGCGCGGTAAGCGCCGTTTCCACTTCCTCGATGCCGCTGAAGCCATAGAGGCGTCCTGCCTTGGCGCGGATTTCGGCCGCTGTCTGCGGGCCACGCAGCATCAGCACCGCCAGCGCGGCCAGCCGGGCCCCGTCGATATTCCACACATAGGGCAGGCGATGCTCGTACTTGGCTACGCGGCTGCCTCCGGGCTGCCGCTCGCCCACCAGCTTCTGTGCCATCAGGCCGTCCAGCGCGGTGATGACGTCCGTTTCGGACAGTTGCAGCACGGGTTCGCGATTGGTCAGCTGGTTGCAGCCAGCCACGAGCGCGTTGAGCGTCATCGGGTAGGTGTCGGGGGTCAGTGCCTGCTTCTCGATCAGTACGCCCAGCACGCGTACTTCATGCAGGGTGAGGGTACGTTCTTCCATTGCGGTCTCCTGCGCAGTCATTCATCGAAGGGAAGAGGGCGGGACGCACGTGGCGGTAGCGGTGCTTGACAAGGCCCCGGCCGCTCGCCACCCTTCCTTCCCGTTTTATCCAGGATACCTTCCATGATCCGTGTCGATCTTCTCCTTGTCGAGCAGGGACTGGCCGCTTCGCGCACCGCCGCGCAGAACCTGATAGCTGCCGGCCGGGTCAGCCGTGTGGAGGGCGGCCGGGCCGAGCCGGTGGCCAAGCCCAGCCTGAAGCTCCCGCCCGATGCTGTGCTGGTGGTCCGCCCCGACCCCTCGGACCGTTTCGTGTCGCGTGGCGGTCTCAAGATGGAGGGCGCGCTGGCACGTGCGGGGCTGGATGTGACCGGCCTGTGCGTGCTGGATGTAGGGCAGTCCACTGGCGGCTTCACCGACTGCCTGCTGCAGGCAGGCGTGGACCGCGTGGTGGGGGTGGACGTGGGACATGGCCAGCTCGCCCAGAGGTTGGCCGAAGACGCGCGGGTGACCGCTTTCGAGGGCGTCAATGCCCGTGCCCTTGATCATGCGGCGCTGCTTTCGGCCAACGGTGGGCAACCCTTCGACCTTATGGTCTGTGATGTATCGTTCATCTCGCTGACGCTGGTGCTGCCGTCGGCCCTGCCACTGGTGCGGCCGGGTGGATGGCTGCTCTCGCTTGTCAAGCCACAGTTCGAAGTGGGCCGGGAAGGCTTGGGCCGTGGCGGGCTGGTGAAGGATGCCCGCCACTACCCGCTGGTGGAGAGGAAGATCCGCGATGCGGTGGTCGAGCTGGGTTACGAGGTGCTCGACTGGTTCGACAGCCCCATCACCGGTGGCGACGGCAACCGGGAGTTCTTCATCTTCGCACGTCGCCTGGCGTACTCAGAGTAAGGGCGGCCGGTCGGCCATGGCGCTGTCCGCTTCTTCCTGATCACCCCGGATCACCATCACCGGGCAGGGGGCCTCGCGCAGCACGGCTTCGGCAAAACTGCCCATCAGCAGGTGGCGCAGCCCGGTACGACCATGGGTGCCCAGCACCACCAAGTCCGCGCGTTCGCGTTCGGCAAACTGCACAAAAGCATGCGCCAGCGCGCCCTTGCCTTCCCAGGTTTCGCCTGCATGCAGATGGATACGGTGGCACCCCTCGTTGAGTGCCACTTTCTCGGCGGCCTCCAGTAACGCCTGGGCCGCCTGCCGGCCCGCCTCATGCAACTGATGATTGTCGCTGGTGCCGACGGTCCGGTTGGCCAGCGCCTGCAGGTCCACCACATGACACAGCGTCAGCCGTGCATCGACAGCCGCCGCCAGCCGTCCGGCCTGGCGCAGGGCCTGGACATTGCCCTGATGGTCGTCCACCGCCGCCACGATATGCCTGAACATGCTTGCCTCCTTGCCTCTTCCGGTATTGATCTGCCCAATCAGCATACACCCCTGCCGCGATGCGAAAAGCCGTGACACCCGCCTCCCTTGACCTAGGGCAACTGACGGCGAGCCGTAATTTCCGTAGAATAGGCGGCTTTGTTTTATGACAGAAGAATCTAGCCGACCGGCTTGCGGAAAGGACGACAGCTAAAGATGTGGGCATTGATCGCGGGGGTCGGAATCGGAGTAGTGCTGGCGGTGGTGGCAGGCCGCATGATCGCGGGACGCCGGCAGCCCCCGGGGCAGCGTGCTGCCGGCCGCCAGGATGTCCGCCCCACCCTGGCCCAGACCCAAACTCGGCCCATCGGCATCATGGACCACTCCACCGGCGAGGCCTATGGCCGCCTGCTGCGCGCCAGCCGAGGAGACCGTGCGCTGGCCGAGCAGTGGATTCAGGCCGAGCAGTTCCGTCATCCTGGCCTGGGTCGCGAAGCGGCCATCGAGCAGGTCGCAGCGCGCTTGCAGGCGCAGCGCAAGGGTCCTGCAGGCGGCTGAGTCCGCCCGGGGCACCTGCAACGGGAAAGCCACCCTCTCGGGTGGCTTTCCTTTTGGTACTCACCGCGGATCAGGCAGTATTGCGCAGGTAGCGCCGCTCCCACGGGGTGATCTCCTCGCGGAAGCATCCCAGCTCCAGCTCGCGCAGGGCCAGCAGCGCGGCGGTGAACGCTTCGCCGAATAGCCGGGTGGGGGCGTGCGACCCCTGCATTGCCTCCAGTGCCGCCTCCATCGAGCAGGGCAGCATGTCGCAGGGGCTCTCCTCGCGAAACACATTGCCTTGCACCGGCTCGGAGGGCGCGGTTTGGTCCTGGATGCCCAGCAGTCCCGCTCCGAGACTGGCGGCCAATGCCAGGTAGGGGTTGGCGTCGCAGCCCGGCAGGCGGTTCTCCACCCGTCGCGCAGCGGGCGGGGCCACCGGGATGCGCAGGCCCACCGACCGGTTATCCACCCCCCAGGAAAGGTTCACGGGGGCGGCCAGGCCCTTGGTGAAGCGCCGGTAGGAATTGGGGTTGGGACAGAAGAGCGGCATCAGCGCGCCCAGGTGTGTCTGAAGCCCGCCGATGTAATGATGGAAGAGGGCGGTCGGTGTGCCGTCAGCGTCGCTGAAGACATTCTGGCCGTTGGCATCCACCACGCTCTGGTGCAGATGCATTGAGCTGCCGGGTGCGCCGGCCAGCGGCTTGGCCATGCATACTGCCGTCAGGCCGTGACGTAGCGCGGTTTCCTTCAGTACATACTTGAAGAGAAAGGTCTGGTCGGCCAGTGCCAGCGCCTCGCCGTGCTTGAGGTTGATCTCGAACTGGCTCACACCCATCTCGTGCACATAGGTGTCGGTGCCAATGCCCAGCACCTCGCAGGCACGGTACAGATCGTCGAAGAAGTCTTCCAGCTCGTTGAGGGCACCTAGTGCGAAGGCCTCCTGGCCGGTCTCCACCCTGCCGCCACGCAGCTCGGGCGGCTGGAAAGGTGCATCGGGGTTGGCCGAAGGCCGGAACAGGTAGAACTCCAGCTCCGGTGCCACCACTGGCTGCAGACCCAGTCGGGCATAGCCCTCTAGCACGCGCCGCAGGGCAGAGCGCGGTGCGATCGGAGAGTAGCCGCCGTCGTGGTCCACGCAGTCGCACAATACCAGCGCCCGCGGCGTCTTGGCCCATGGCACCGGCCGCAGCGTGGAAAGGTCGGGTTCCAGCGTGACGTCCGGGTCGTGCTCGCCGTAAAAGCGATAGTCGGGGAAGTCGCCCGTGTAGGACTGGATGGCCACGGCACGCGCAATCGCCAGCCGCTGGCCTGCGAGGAAGGCGGCAGCCGGCAGCGTTTTGCCGCGTGGTACGCCGGTCATGTCGGGAAAGATCATCTCGACATCACGTACGGGGGGGCTTCTGAGCCAGGCTGCTGCCTCATCCGGCAGCACGCGTTCAGACATGGTGTTTCTCCGTTTTTATCGATGGATGTGGCGGGGCCTGTCGTCCGATGTCTGTTGTTTTTCTGGAGCAAAAGCTCCGGCCGATTATGCCATGCGCGCCACGGGGGGCAAGACCGGGTAGGCGGGCTGTCGTTTTTTGCGTAAAATCTTGCGCTTCGAACAGGAGGACCGACCATGTACCAGTCCGAATTCACCGCCTTCATGAAAGACTTCCTCGAGAAGCACCCGGAGGTGGAACAGGAGCGCCGCGAACTGCGTCTGACCTGGTGGGACCGCAAGCTGAATCTGGAGGATCTGCGCCGCTGGAAAGAGTCGCGTCTGCCGCAGAAAGGCTACGCCTACCAGCCGGAGTGAGGTGTCCGCCGCGCAGTCGGCGCCCGAAGAAACGCCCCTCGCGGGCGTTTTTGCTTTCAGGAACGAGGAAACGCATGACCCACCGCTCACTGCCGCTGGATGCAGCCCTGCACGACTATCTGCTTGCCATCGGCCTGACCGAGCCGCCGGTGATGGCGCGCTTGCGCTCCCATACCGCCGGGCACCGTCTGGCCAAGATGCAGATCGCGCCCGAGCAGGGGCAGTTCATGGGCTGGCTGACGCGCCTGACCGGGGTGCGTCGCTATCTGGAGATCGGCGTGTTTACCGGCTACAGCACCCTGGCGGTGGCGCTGGCCATGCCGCCCGAAGGAGAGGTAGTGGCCTGTGACGTCAGCGAGGCCTTCACTGATATCGCCCGGCAGTACTGGCAGGAAGCCGGCGTGGCCGACCGCATCAGCCTTCATCTGCAGCCGGCCAAGCTTACCTTGGAGACCTTGCTGGCCGAGGGGCAGGCAGGCAGTTTTGATCTGGCCTTCATCGACGCTGACAAGCCCGGCTATCCCGATTATTACGAAGCCTGCCTCCAACTGGTACGGCCCGGTGGTGTGATCGCGATTGACAACATCTTCCTCTCCGGCCGTGTCATGCAGCCGCAGGCGGACGATCCGCCAGGCGTGCACCTGATACATGCCTTCAACGCCCGACTGAGGGAAGACAACCGCATCCACCTGTGCGTGCTGCCGGTCGGGGACGGATTGACCCTTGCCATCCGGCGTTAAGATGGC
Source organism: Gulbenkiania mobilis (assembly GCA_004346645.1). Classification (GTDB taxonomy): domain Bacteria; phylum Pseudomonadota; class Gammaproteobacteria; order Burkholderiales; family Chromobacteriaceae; genus Gulbenkiania; species Gulbenkiania mobilis. Next base: position 95,555 of record SMDA01000002.1, on the reverse strand, counting down.
CCATCCTCAGAAACTTTTATCGCACAGCCGGCGTCTCACCGGCTGTGCTCAACCCGGCCGGCGGGGGGATGATATGATCGCCCCGTTGTCCTTTGGCCCATTCGCATGCTGAACCGTCGCCCACGCCGCCAGATGAACCAGATGAACGTCGTCCCTTACATCGACGTGATGCTGGTGCTGCTGGTCATCTTCATGGTGACCGCTCCCATGTTCACCCCCGGGGTGATCGAAGTGCCCTCGGTGTCCAAAGCCCCGGCACTGGCCCAGAAGCCGGTGGAAGTGGCCATCGACGCCAGCGGCGCCATGACCGTACGTGTCGGTGAGACGTCCCGTCCGGTGGAATCCGTGGACACCTTGGCCGAAACGCTGCGCACGGTGCGCACCGACGACGCGCCGGTGGTGATTTCTGCCCACCGCGACCTCAAGTACGCCGATGTGGTCCGCGTGGCGGATGCGCTGCACATGGCCGGCATCAACAAGGTGGCCCTGACGGTGAAGCAGCCGTAATGACCAGGCAGCCTGTCGGGCCGGGCCTGGTATCCTGGCTGATTTCCCTGCTGTTGCACGCGGTGGTCATCGCGGGGTTGGCGCTGAGCGCTTTTCATGAGCCCGAGTTCGAGAAGCCGGTGCCCATGGCGCTGGAGCTCTGGACGAGTGCGCCACCTCCACCGGTCGATGAAACTGTGGTGCCGCAAACGGTCCCTGTCCGGCCAAAAGCGCCCGCGCCTGAAGTGGCCGCGCCCCCTAAGGCCGACATTCAGCTTGGCGAGCGGACGCCCCCCGCACGCAGCAGCGCCTCTGCCCCGGTGGCGATGGCCAAGGCGCCCGCACCCAAGCTGCGGCCAGCGCCCAGGCCCGAACCCACGCCCGAGCCGAAGCCTGTGCCGGCCAAGGTTCCGCCCAAGACGGATAGCAAGCCCGAACCCAAGCCGGCCCCCGGGGAGCGGAAGCCCGCCACCAAGCAGGTCGACACGCCGGCCAACCGGGGCAAGCAGACGGCCCCGCGCTACAACGCCGACGCCGACGAACTGCTGGCCGATCTTGGGAGCAACAATACCAGCCGCAAGCCCAACGGCCGCAGTGACCAGCCCGGTTCGGCCAACGGTGTGATGGGGGGCAGCCCCAGCGGCAAGGGAGTGGATGACAGCGGTTACAGCAGCAAGGTGGTCGCCCGCATCCGGCCGCTGATCCAGATTCCGCCAGACATGGAGGGCAACCCCAGCGCGGAAGTGGAGGTCACCATCCTGCCTACGCTGGAGGTACGCACCATCCGGCTGATCAAGTCCAGTGGTCATGCGGGCTACGATCAGGCCGTGCAGCAGGCCATCCGAGAGGCGCGGACATTCCCGCCGCTGCCGTCCGGAGCAGACCCCGCTGAGTACCGACGTTTCCGGCTGGTGTTCCGGCCGAAGTAAGCCCAGAGGCATCGCCTGTTTTCGAGGAAAAGCATGAAACCCTTCAGACTGTTGCTGACATTGGCTTGGGCGCTCGCCGCGCTCTGCATGCTGCCGGCTGCGCGGGCCGAAATGACGATCGAGATCGTCGGTGGCGGCACCAACCGTCACCCGATTGCCGTGGCCGCCTTTCAGGACGAGGCCAGCCGCGTGGGTGGCAACCTGACCCCCATCGTGCGCAGCGACCTGGACATGACCGGCTTCTTCCGTCAGATCAGCCCATCCGCAGTGCCCATGGCGCCGGCCGACCCCGCTTCACCGCCACTACCCGCCTGGCAGGCAGCCGGTGCGCAGTCACTGGCGCTGGGCCGAGTGGAGGATGCGGGTAACGGACAGGTACGCATCAGCTTCCGCCTGTTCGACACTGCCCAGCGCAAGCAGCTCACGGGTGGCACCTTCACCGTGCCGGTGGCACAGACGCGTGACGTGGCACACACCATCGCCGACATGATCTATCAGGCGCTTACCGGCCACCGCGGCCTCTTCAACACACGTATCGCCTACGTGCTGAAGTCCGGCCGCGAGTACCTGCTGCAGGTGTCCGATGTGGATGGTGCCCGTCCGCAGACCATCCTGCGCTCGCGCGAACCGATCATCTCGCCGTCCTGGTCGCCGGACGGCCGCCGTCTGGCCTATGTGTCGTTTGAAAGCCGCAAGCCGGTGGTCTGGGTGCAGGACTTGGCCACCGGCCAGCGCCGCGCTGTGGCCAACTTCAAGGGCAGCAATTCGGCACCCGCCTGGAGCCCGGACGGCACCCGCCTGGCCGTGGTGCTCACCACCAGCGGCAACTCGCAAGTGTATGTGATCGACGCCGCTGGCGGACAGGCCCGCAGGGTGACGCGCAGCGACGCCATCGACACCGAACCGACCTGGACGCCGGATGGCAATACCCTGCTGTTCGTCTCCGACCGTAGCGGCACGCCTCAGATCTACAGTGCGCCTGCTGGCGGCGGTGAAGCGCGGCGCCTGACATGGGAAGGCAGCTACAACGTCTCGCCCAAGGTCTCGCCCGACGGTCGCAGCTTCACCTACGTGCGACGCGAGGGCGGACGCTTCCGCGTGATCGTGCAGGACTTCGGCAGCAGCGACAGCCGCACGATTTCCGATGCCGCCTACAACGAGCGCCCCAGCTTCGCCCCTAACGGTCGCATGGTGCTGTATGCCAGCGACGAGGGGGGGCGCAGCGTCCTCTATGCCGCCAATCCCGATGGCTCCAGCCGTGTCCGTCTTGCCGTGATCAACGGCGATGTGCAGGACCCGGCCTGGGGTCCCTTCAACCAGCCGTAACCCCTTCGTCGTTCAACCCAAGGAGACCCCAGAATGAACTGGAAACACGTACTCGTCAGCACCGCTACCGTCACGCTGCTTGCCGCCTGCGCCAGCAAGCAGGCTCCGGCGCCCGTGACCGGCTCCACCGGCATGGACGGCCAGGCTTCCACCGTCACCCCGGGCACCGCCGGCCAGAACACCGTGGACCCGCTGCGTGACCCGAACAGCCCGCTGTCCCAGCGCAGCGTGTTCTTCGACTTCGACTCCAGCGTGGTCAAGGGCGACGGCCAGACCGTGGTCAACAACCATTCGGCGTACCTGAAGTCGAACAGCCAGCGCAAGGTGACCATCCAGGGCAATACCGACGTGCGCGGCAGCCGCGAGTACAACCTGGGTCTGGGGCAGCGCCGTGCAGAGAGCGTGAAGCGCGCCATGCAGGTACTGGGCGTTCCGGAGTCCCAACTCGAGGCCGTCAGCTTCGGCAAGGAAAAACCGCGTGCCACCGGCAACACCGAGGCCGACCACGCCCAGAACCGTCGTGCCGACATCGCTTACGACGGCGAGTAAACCGTATCTTGTGCCGGGCCGAGTGCCCGGCGGAACCGACCGGACATTCCGATGAAAAGGCTCGTTCCCTGCACCCTGCTTGTGGCGCTGCTGGCCGGCTGTGCCAGCACCAGCGATCTTGAAGAAACCCGGCGCCAGCTGGACCTCGTCAACCGGCAGGCGTCCACACGTCTGAGCGAGGTCGAGGCCAAGCTCGCCAATGAAAAGCTCCTCGAGATGGTGGGGCAGGTGGAGGCGATGAAGGCGGAGGTCACCCGCCTGCGCGGCGAGCTGGAAACCCAGCAATACGCCTTGGCCACCACCCAGAAGCGCCAGAACGACCTTTACAACGATCTGGACGGCCGGCTGACCCGGCTCGAGGGCGGCGGCAGCGCCACTTCGGCCGACCCGGCCGCGCCCGCCGCCCCGTCAGGGCCAGCGGCGACCACGCCCCCGGCCGTGCCGGTGCTCACCCCGGCCGCGCAGGACTACGACCGGGCGCTGGGTATGCTGCGCAATCGCGAGTTTCCGGCTGCCATCGACCTGCTGCGTCGGATCAGCGCCCAGTATCCTGCTACCCAACAGGGCATCGAGGCGCAGTACTGGCTAGGTGTGGCGCATACCGCGCTGCGCCAGTACGATGCGGCGATCGATATCCACCGCCGCTTTGCGGAGCAGCATCCGGATCATGCCAAGGCACCGGATGCCCTGCGCAACGTGGCCAACTGCCAGCGCGACCTCGGCCAGAACGACCAAGCCAAGGCCACCCTGCGCAAGCTGATCAAACAGTACCCGACGAGTGCGGCTGCCCAGAAGGCGCGGGAACTGTTGCCGCGTCTGTGATCGTAAGTTCTTCTCGCAGCACCGCTGACAGGCCGGCTTTTGCCGGCCTGTCGCCTTTTGGGTGTCCGTATCGGGAAAGTCTTTTCAGATCAAGATATAAAACGGTTATGGGGCAACCGGCGCTTCGGGTAAAATCGCCGTTTTCCCTTCCTTTGCGAGCCTTACGCCATGATCGAAGTCGGCATCGTGATGGGTAGCAACAGCGACTGGGAAGTCATGCAGAATGCTGCACGCGTTCTGAAAGACTTCGGTGTCGCGTTCGAAACCCGTGTCGTCTCCGCCCACCGCACGCCGGACCTGCTGTTCGAATATGCCGCCACCGCCGAGTCGCGCGGGCTGAAGGCCATCATCGCCGGGGCGGGGGGCGCAGCCCACCTGCCGGGCATGCTCGCCGCCAAGACGCATGTGCCCGTTCTGGGCGTGCCGGTGCCGTCGCGTTACCTGCGTGGCGAGGACTCGCTGCTTTCCATTGTGCAGATGCCCAAGGGCGTGCCGGTGGCTACCTTTGCCATTGGTGAGGCCGGTGCCGCCAATGCCGCGCTCTTTGCCGTGGCGATGCTGGGCAATACCAGCCCGACCTTGGCCGAAGCGCTCAAGGCCTTCCGCAGCCGACAGGAAGAGACCGTGCTGGCGATGACCCTGCCGGAGGTGGAGTGATGGCTGCCATCCTGCCGCCGGCCATGCTCGGTATCTTGGGGGGCGGTCAGCTCGGCCGCATGTTCACCGTGGCGGCCAAGACCATGGGCTACCGGGTGACAGTGCTCGACCCGGACCCGCAAGCGCCTGCCGCGGCGTATGCCGATGTGCATCTGGCCGCGCCGTACAACGATCCGGTGGCGCTCCAGACGCTGGCGTCCACCTGCGCGGCCGTCACCACCGAGTTCGAAAATGTCGATGCCGAGGCCATGCGCTGGCTGGGCGACCGGGTGCCGGTGTCACCTTCGGCTGACTGCGTGGCGATTGCACAGGACCGCATCGCCGAGAAGGCATGGATCAACCAAGCCGGGCTGCCGACCGCCCCTTACCAGGTGATCCGCACCGAAGGCGACCTGGACGCTGATCTGTCGGCTTGCCTGCCAGGCGTGCTCAAGACGGCGCGGCTGGGCTACGACGGCAAGGGCCAGGCCCGGGTGGCCACGGTGGAAGAAGCGCGCGCGGCCTTCGCCGCCATGGGCAAGGCGGCCTGCGTGCTAGAGAAGCGACTTGACCTCAAGACCGAGATTTCGGCCATCGTCACCCGAGTGAGCCATGCGCAGATGGCAGTGTTTCCGGTAGCGGAAAACCACCATGCCCACGGCATCCTGGATGTGTCCATCGTGCCGGCCCGGGTGGACCCACCACTGGCGGCACTGGCCCAGCTGATGGCGACGCGCTTGGCCGACGCACTCGACTACGTGGGGGTGCTGGCGGTGGAGTTCTTCGTGCTGGAGGACGGCAGCCTTGTGGTCAACGAAATGGCACCGCGTCCGCACAACTCCGGCCACTACACGCTGGATGCCTGCCTCACCGACCAGTTCCAGCAGCAGGTGCGAGCGATGTGCGGCCTGTTGCCGGGCCGCACCGATCTGTTGAGCCCGGTGGTCATGGTCAACCTGCTGGGGGACGTGTGGAAGGAAGACGGTGCCGAGCCGAACTGGTCGGTACTGATGGAGGCCCCCAATGCCCACCTGCATCTTTATGGCAAGGCGCAGGCGCGTCCTGGCCGCAAGATGGGGCACTTCACCGTGCTTTCGGCCAAGGTAGACGACGCCCTAGAGCAGGCTGAGGCGCTCAAGGACACCCTGTAGTCTGTAAGTGTTGTCGGCCAGAGCCACTTTACTCAGGCCGCGGCGGATCTTGAGCATGCCTGACGTTTCTGCACCGCCTTCTCCGGCGTCATGCCAAAGATCCGGAAGATGCGGCCTGTGTGTCAGGTGCCTGATCTGGGCGGCGTCTGGCGCGGCCTGTCGTGGGATGTCGAGCGGCCGGCAGAGTGTGTGCGGGCAGCGCCGCCTGCCAGAGCAATTGCAGCGAAGCGGCGTCGCTCGGCTTCCGTAACGCCGACGGCTATCTTCAAGCTGCAACAGCTTCGCTGCAGAGCTGTCTGGTCGCTGCCCGGAAACGGCCTTACGAAGGCAGGCAATGGTTTGACTGAAGCGCGGCCGCAAGAGTGATGCCGCGCCAGGATCAAGACGATCAATTTGATGAGAGACGTGTCATGACCGGTACCCCTACCACCCTGAAAAGCCTGAAGAAGATCTACTCGGGCAAGGTGCGCGATCTGTACGAGATCGACGACAAGCGCATGCTGATGGTTGCCACGGACCGCCTGTCGGCGTTCGACGTGATCCTGGACGACCCCATCCCCGGCAAGGGCCAGATACTCACTGCCATTTCCAACTTCTGGTTCGACACGCTGAAGGATGTGGTCCCCAATCACCTCACCGGCGATAAGGTGGAAGCGGTGGTGGCCGCCGACGAACTGCCCTTGGTCGAAGGCCGTGCGGTGGTAGCCAAGCGTCTGAAGCCGGTGATGATCGAGGCGGTGGTGCGTGGCTACCTGGCCGGCTCCGGATGGAAGGAGTACCAGAAATCCGGAACCGTGTGCGGCATCGCGCTACCGGCCGGACTGAAGGAAGCCAGCAAGCTGCCCGAGCCGATCTTCACGCCCTCTACCAAAGCAGCCGTGGGCGACCACGACGAGAACATCACCTTTGCCCAGTGCGAGGCCATCGTCGGTCGTGAACTGGCTGCCCAGGTACGCGACACTGCCATCCGCCTTTACAAGACCGCAGCCGAGTTCGCTGCCAGACGCGGCATCATCATCTGCGACACCAAGTTCGAGTTTGGCTTGGACGAGGCCGGGACGCTGACCCTGATGGATGAAGCCCTGACGCCCGACTCCAGCCGCTTCTGGCCGGCAGACAGTTACGCCGAAGGCACCAATCCGCCATCGTTCGACAAGCAGTTCGTGCGCGATTGGCTGGAGGCCTCCGGCTGGAACAAGCAGCCGCCCGCCCCGGCCGTGCCCCTGGACGTGCGCGAGAAGACCGCGGCCAAGTACCGTGAGGCGCTGGAACGCCTGACCGCACAGGCCTGACCGCCACCTGCGGGCCGCTTCGGCCAACCCTGCCCAAGCCGGGCAGGGGGCTGTGGCCCGGTTCCCCACCTTCTTGTGTCCGTGGCCGCCATGACCCTTGCCCAGCCTGTGCTGACAACCCCGCGCCTGCAGCTGGTTCCCGTTTCGCTCGGCTGGGCCCGTGCGCTTCTGGATTACCACCTGCGCAACCGCGACCATCTTTCTCCTTGGGACCCGGTCAGCGGCGACATGTACTACACCGAGCTGAACTGGACCATGCGTTGCCGGCAGCGCATGCGCGACTGGAGCGACGGCCGAGGGGCGGCGTACGTGCTGGTGCGGCCGGAGCAGCCGGGCGTGGTGGCCGGTGTGGTGCAGCTGTCCAATATTGTTCGCGGGCCGCTGCAGGCGGCGCATCTGAGCTATAGCATCGACGCCACGCTGGAGGGGAAAGGCTACATGCGCGAGGCTTTGGAAGCCGTGGTCGCGCTGGCTTTCGGCCCGCTGCGGCTGCATCGCCTGATGGCCAACTACCAGCCGCACAACGACCGCAGCGGGGGCCTTCTCAAGCGCCTCGGCTTTGTCGTGGAAGGTCGCGCCCCGGCGTACCTCTTCCTCAACGGTGCCTGGCGCGACCATGTCCTCACTGCCCGGGTAAACCCCGACTTCGACCCGGCCCAGCTTCTGGCATGAGGTGGCAGGCTGCTCAAACCCTTTGAAAAATTGGGGTTTTTGTCGCGCCTGCTTCGGGTAACATGGAGTCTCCCGAACTTGGCATGAGGTGAACATGACGCTGGATCCGGTCGTGCTCTTTTTCCTGCTGGGCCTGGCTGCTGCGCTGGCCCGCTCCGATCTGAAGCTTCCCCCCGCTCTTTACGAAACCCTTTCCGTCTTCCTGTTGATCGCCATCGGCCTCAAGGGCGGTGTAGCCCTGGCCAAGCTGGGCAGTGCCACCGTCCTGTGGCAGGCCCTGCTGGTCATCGGACTGTCGGCGCTTCTGGCGCTGGTGGCCTTCGGTGTACTGCGCTTGCGGCTGGCACGGCCGGACGCTGCCGCCACAGCCGCTCATTACGGCTCGGTCAGCGTGGTGACTTTCGCCGTGGCCAGCAGTTACCTGACCCGCCAGGGCATCTCCTACGAACCGCAGCTCACCGTCTTCCTCGCCGTGATGGAAATGCCGGCCCTGATCGTGGGCGTGGTGTTGGCCCGGCTGGGCGCGCAGGGCCAGGTCGCCTGGGGCCGCCTGGCGCACGAGGTGCTTCTTGGCAAGAGCATGGTGCTGTTGCTGGGCGGACTGCTGATCGGCTATCTGGCCGGGCCCGAGGGCATGAAGAGCCTGTCACCGTTATATGTGGACCTTTTCAAGCCGGTGTTGTCGCTGTTCCTGCTGGAAATGGGCTTGGTCACGGCCGGCAAGCTGGCCGGGCTGCGCGCGCAGGGCGTGTTCGTCGCCCTCTTTGCCCTGCTGACCCCGCCGGTGTTCGCGGTGGTGGGCGCGCTGACCGGGCAGGGGATGGGCCTGTCCACCGGCGGTGTGATGCTGCTGGCCACGCTGTGTGCCTCCTCCTCGTACATTGCCGCACCTGCTGCCATGCGCATCGCAGTGCCTGAGGCCAACCCCGCCGTCTCCTTGGCGGCAAGCCTGGGTGTCACCTTTCCCTTCAACCTGCTCGTGGGCATCCCGCTGTATGCATGGCTTGCCCGCACGCTGACCGCATGAGGCCAAGCCGATGACCTTCCACAGCAAGAAGCTGCTCACCATCGTCACCGAGTCTGTACTGGAGGGCCAGCTCGTCGAGGACATCCGTCGCCTGGGCGCCCACGGTTACACCGTGTGTGATGCCCGGGGCGGCGGCACCCACGGCGTGCAGGGCGGCGCCTGGAGCTTTGACGCCAACATCCGCATCGACGTGGTTTGCGACGAGGCGGTGGCTGGGGCGATTGCCGAGCGCTGCCGGTCGCGTTATCTGCCGCATTACGGAATGATCGTGTACGTTTCCGAGGTGGGCGTTTTGCGCCCGGAAAAATTCTGACAGGAACCCCCATGCAGACTTGGACGCTGCAGCGCGACGACGGCCACCACATCCAGGGCCGTGCCTGGCCCGCTGTAGGCGAACCCAGAGCGGTGGTGGTGATCAGCCATGGCCTCTCCGAGCATGGCGCCCGCTACGCCCCCATGGCCGAGGCCTTGGCCCACGCCGGTTACACTGTCTATGCCTATGACCATCGCGGACACGGCACCGGCGCGGCTGTGCCGGGGTGGTTGGCGGCCGAGGGCGGTTGGCAGAAGCTGGTGGACGATCTGGCCGCGGTTTGCGCCCTGGCCGAGCGTCAGGTGCCCGAGCGCCCCGTGGTGCTTTTCGGGCACAGCATGGGCAGCTTCGTGGCACGTCAATGCTTCGTGCAGTACGGACGGCAGCTGGCGGCGCTGGTGCTGTCTGCCACGGGCTACCGCCAGGCACCGCTCGCGCATGCCCTGCGCGCCCTCTCCAGGCTGTGCGGCCGCTGGTCCGGCCCGCAGCAGCCCAGCGTCTTTCTTACCCGCCTTGTCTTCGGCAGTTTCAACCTCGGGTTCTGGCCGGCGCACACGCCGCTGGACTGGCTGTCGCGCGACCGTGCGGCGGTGGCGGCCTATCAGGCGGATCCGCTGTGCGGTGCGCCGCCTTCAGCCGGCCTCTGGGCTGACCTGTTCGGCGGAATCATCGAACTGGAGCGGCTGGAGCGGCGCCCGCTGCCCTTGCCGCGCATCCCGGTGTATCTGGTGGCGGGCAGCCGTGACCCGGTCAGCCTGGGCCGCTTCGGGCTGGGCCAGCTGGCCCGCCGCTACCGCAGCCACGGTGTGAGCGATGTCACCGTGCGCGTCTACCGGGGCGGGCGGCACGAAATGCACAACGAAACCAACCGCCACGAAGTATTGGCCGATCTGCTGGCCTGGCTGAACAGCCGGCTGCGTCAGCGGTAACGGGCGTCAGCCACAAAGGGGTTGTGGCGCTTCTCGGCACCGATGGTGGTGAGCGGTCCATGGCCCGGAACCACCGTGGTTTCGTCCGGCAGCACGAAGAGCTTGCGGCGGATGGCATCGATCAGCTGCGCGTGGTTACCCATCGGAAAGTCGGTGCGCCCGATCGACCCCTGGAACAGCACGTCCCCCGCGATCAGCAGCGCCGACGGCGCGTGATGGAACACCACATGGCCCGGCGTGTGGCCCGGACAGTGCAGCACGGACAGCGTTTCGGCCCCCACCCCCACCGTATCCCCTTCGGCCAACCAGCGGTCCGGGGTCAGCGGAGCGCTGGGCGGGAAACCGAACAGCCGACCCTGGTCAGGCAACTGATCCAGCCAGAATCGCTCGCTTTCCTGCGGGCCTTCGATCTTCACCTTGCGGGCCGAGGCGAGGGCTGCCGCGCCGCCTGCGTGATCGATGTGCCCGTGGGTCAGCAGGATGCGCGCCAGTGTCAGCCCCTGCTGGTCGAGGTAATCGGCAAGGCGGTCGGTGTCGCCGCCCGGGTCCACCAGCGCCGCCTCGCGTGTGGCGTCACACCACAGCACGGTGCAGTTCTGCGCGAAAGGGGTTACCGGAATCAGGTGGTAGTGCAGGGCCATCGGCGTGTTCCTGTTATCGGATGAAGGTGTCAGTTGCGGCTGAGGGTGCGGTTCACCGCATCGCGCCAGCCGTGATAGAGCGCATTGCGCCGGTTGTCGGGCAGTGAGGGCGAGAACGCGGCAGCCCGCTGCCAGAGGGTTTCCAGAGCGTCGAGCGAGTCGAACACACCAGCGCCCAGCCCGGCAAGCCCCGCAGCCCCAAGGGCAGTGGTCTCGATCACCCGGGGGCGCTCAACCGGCACCGCCAGCATGTCAGCCAAGAATTGCATCAGCCAGTCGTTGGCCACCATTCCGCCGTCCACCCGCAGGGCATCCGGCGCTTCGGTGCCGTCGGCACGCATCGCTTCCATCAAGTCGCGCGTCTGGTAGCACACCGACTCCAAGGCCGCGCGCACGATGTGCGCGATGCCCGAGTCGCGGGTCAAACCGATGATGGCCCCTCGGGCCAGCGGGTCCCAGTAAGGCGCCCCCAGCCCGGTGAATGCCGGCACCAGATATACGCCGCCGGTGTGGTCGATGCCGCGTGCCAGTGCCTCGGTCTCGCCGGCATGGCCGATGAGGCGGATGGCATCGCGCAGCCATTGCACCGCCGCACCGGCAATGAAAATGCTGCCTTCCACGGCATACGTCGGCTGGCCCTCCAGGCGGTAGCAGACGGTGGACAGCAGCCGGTGCCGCGAGGCCACCACGGTGTCGCCGGTGTTCTGCACCATGAAGCAGCCAGTGCCGTAGGTGGACTTAACCCGGCCGGGCCGAAAGCATGCTTGACCGACGGTGGCGGCCTGCTGGTCGCCGGCCATGCCGGTAATCGGCAGGGGTGGGCCGAAGAGAGTGGTCGTGCCAAAAGGGTGGGCATTGTCGTACACCTCCGGGAGCAGGGCTCGCGGAATGTCGAACAGCGTCAGCAGTGTATCGTCCCAGCACTGGGAGTGGATGTTGAACAGCATGGTGCGCGCGGCGTTGGTGGCATCGGTGGCGTGTACCCGCCCTTCGGTCAGCCGCCACAGCAGAAAGCTGTCCAAGGTGCCAAAGGCGATCTCGCCCGCCTCGGCGCGCTGGCGCAGCCCCGGCAGCGTGTCCAGCAGCCAGCGGATCTTGGTGGCGGAAAAGTAAGGGTCGAGCACCAGGCCGGTTCGCGCTGTCACGGTGTCGCCGTGTCCGGCAGCGGCGAGCGCCTCGCACAGGCCTGCGGTACGACGGTCCTGCCAGACGATGGCGTGATACACCGGCTTGCCGGTGGCACGGTCCCACAGCACGGTGGTCTCGCGCTGGTTGGTGATGCCGATGGCCAGCGGTCGCTCTGGCGATTCGGCCAGGGCGGTGCGGCAGACCGCCAGCGTATCGCTCCAGATCCGCTCCGGGTCGTGTTCCACCCAGCCGGCGGCAGGAAAGATCTGCGGCAGCTCGCGCTGTGCACGGGCCACGACCTGTCCGGTGGTGTCGAAGACGATGGCACGGGTACTGGTGGTGCCTTGATCGATGGCAAGAAGCGTTCGGGTCATGGTGGTGCAAAGCCCTCCATCGCATGCTTCGGCGGGCGGCTGCATTTGCCGCCGGGGCCGGAGTATGTTAATTAATTAACGGTGATTTTTCGTTTGCGAACTGCCATGAGCCGCTCACCCCGTCACGACAAGATCCTGCAGCTGGTCCGCGAAAACGGCTTCATGCCGATCGAGGAGCTGGCAAGGCTGCTCGATGTCACCCCGCAAACCATCCGCCGCGACATCAACCAGTTGTGCGAAGCCAACTTGCTGCGGCGATACCACGGCGGTGCGGCTCTCGGCAACAGCGTGGAAAACGAAGACTACTTCGCGCGCAAAGGAAAATTGCAGAACGAAAAAGCCCATATCGCAGACATGATCGCCGACAGTATCCCCGATCATGCCTCCCTGTTCATGAGCATCGGTACCACCATCGAGGCGGTGGCCCAAGCCTTGGCCAATACCCACAAGGGCCTGCGTGTCATCACCAACAACATCCATGTGGCCTCCATCATGTCGGCCAACCCGGATTTTAACGTGATGATCACCTCCGGCGTGGTGCGTGCCTCCGACGGGGGCATTACCGGGGTGGCGACGCTGGACTTCATCAACCAGTTCAAGGTGGATTACGCCATCCTTGGCGTGTCTGGCATCGAGACCGACGGCTCCCTGCTCGACTTCGACTACCGCGAGGTACGCGTGGCCCAGGCCATGATGGCCAATGCCCGCCACCGCTATCTTGCCGCCGACCACAGCAAGTTCGGTCGCAACGCGCTGGTGCGCATGGGGCACATCAGCGACTTTCACGCCATCTTCACCGACGAACAGCCGCCCGAACCGCTGGCCAATCTTCTCGAGGAGCATAACGTGCGCGTCTTCCGCGCCGACCGGGGCGAGTCTGCCGCGCCGGCTCGCTAACCGCCCCTCCGCCTTCTGCCAGACCCGGCCGCCCGCCGCAAGCGGGGCCGGGTCTTGCGTTATACTGTCCGTTTTCCGCGCCAAGTTGTGACGTTGATGAATGTTTTTTATGAAGAAAGCGGCAGCTTCAAGGTAGGCAGCATCGTTGCCCGCAATGATGCGAGCCTGCAAGTGGACACCCAGCACGGCAAGCGCGCCAAGATCAAGGCCGCCAATGTGCTGCTGGAGTTCTCCTCCGATCTTGGCGCATTCCTGCCGGCTGCCGAAGCGCTGGCCGGAGAGCTTGATCTGGATTTCCTCTGGGCCTGTGCCCCCGACGACGACTTCGACTACCAGACGCTGGGGGCCGAGTATTTCGGCCATCTCCCAACCGCCATCGAGTCGGCGGCGCTGCTGATGAAGCTGATGGGCGCGCCGATGTACTTTTACAAGAAGGGACGCGGCCGCTTCAAGCGTGCACCGGAAGAGGCCCTGAAGGCGGCTTTGGCCGGTATCGAGAAGAAAAAGCGCGAGCAGGCGCAAATCGATGCCTGGGTTGTCGAGCTGGAGGCGGGGCAATTGCCGGATGCCCTGCGCCCGCACCTGATGACGCTCCTGTTCCGTCCGGACAAGAACACGCTGGAGTACAAGGCTTTCGATGCGGCCTGCCGCTCCCTGAACCTGCCGCCACTGCGCATGGCCGCCCGGGTGGGCGGCATTCCCTCCGTGCCAGAGTACCTGCTGGCCGGGTTCCTGATGGAGCACTTTCCGAAAGGGGCTGGCTTTGGCCCGCTGCCGCCGGTGAACGCGCCCGCTGACCTGCCGCTGGCCGAGGTGGAAGCCTTCTCCATCGACGATGCCGCCACCACCGAGATCGACGACGCGCTGTCGCTGGTGACGCTGCCCAATGGCAACCGGCGGGTGGGCATCCACATCGCCGCGCCCACTCTGGGCATCGCGCCGGGCTCGGAGGTGGAGAAGCTGGTGTTCAACCGGCTCTCCACCGTGTACTTCCCCGGTGACAAGATCACCATGCTGCCCGACTCGGTGGTGGAGGTGTTCACCCTGCAGGAAGGGGCTGCCTGTCCCGCAGTCAGCCTCTACGTCGAGGTCACTCCCGATTTCGAGCCCGTGGGCTTCGAGAACCGCATCGAGCGCGTGCGGATCGCCGCCAACCTGCGTCACGATCAGCTGGAACAGGTATTCAACGAGGAAACGTTGGCCGCCGCCGATGGCGGACCCGACTATCCTTTCAAGGATGCGCTGACCTGGCTGTGGAATTTCGCGGTGGCACTGGAGAAGCGCCGCGGCAAGCACGACCCGACCCGCCCGGTGCAGATGGACTACAGCTTTGCCATTGAGGACGGACGGGTGCTGATCACCCCGCGCCGCCGCGGTGCGCCGATGGACAAGCTCGTCTCCGAACTGATGATCCTGGCAAACAGCGAGTGGGGCCGCATGTTGGCCGAAGCAGGCATTCCCGCGATGTACCGCGCGCAAAGCATGGGCAAGGTGCGCATGACCACCAAGCCCGAGCCGCACATCGGGTTGGGTGTTGCGCAGTATGCCTGGGCGACCTCGCCGCTGCGCCGCGCCACCGATTTCGTCAACCAGCGTCAGCTGCTGGCAATGATTCGCGGCGAAAAGCCGGAGTTCGAGGAAGGCAACGCGATGCTGTTCGCCATCCTGCGGGATTTCGACGCCGCCTACAGTGCCTATCTGGGTTTTCAGGACCGGATGGAACACTTCTGGTGCCTGCGCTGGTTCACCCAAGAGGGAGTGACCGAGCCGACCGCCACCTTCATCAAGGAAGATCTGGTCCGTATCGATGGCCTGCCCCTGCGCCTGCGCGTGGGCGGGCTGCCGGAACTGACGGCTGGCGAGCGCATCCGGCTGCAGGTGGTGCGCATCGATGAACTGATGCAGGAGATCGAACTGCGCTATCTGGGACGGCTGGAGGCGCCTCCAGCACTCAGCGAGACCGCAGTCGGCTGACGCGGCCGCTTCGTCCCGTAATATGCATAACGCCCGGCTGGTCCGGGCGTTATGTCAAAGGCCAGTCAGACAAGTTCGTGCTGCACCGTGCACGCTGCGCGCAGCGCCGGCATCGCTTCGGCCAACCTTGCCGGGTCCAGCCCCAGACGCTGCACCACTGCCTGTGGCAGGGTTTCCAGCATCTCCGACTCGCTCATCTCCACGCCGAAACCCGCCACAAGGAACGAGGCCAGGCTGATCAGCGCCGCGTAGGGCGTGGCTTCTCCAGCCTCCAGCGGGTCATGCTGGTGGCGGATGGCTTCCTGCAGCAGCGGCGGGAAGTTCCATCGCCGGGCCAGCTCCGCCCCCACCTCGGTCAGGTCGATCCCCAGGGTGAGGCGCTCCACGCTCAGACGGTCGCTGCCCCCGGCCACCAGACGGTCCACATGGCTGGCCTCCACCGGCAGCGCGGCATGCAGCACCAGTTCCCCGATCTGTGCCAGAAGGCCGCAGGTATAGCCCAGCTGGGGTCCAGCCCGGCCAGGCGGGCCAGACCCTTGGCGGCATTGGCCCGACCCAGGCTGTGCTGCCAGAAGGCGGGCATGTCGAAGTGGGGCATGCGTACTGCCGCGTCGGTGATGCCCGAGGCAATCACCAGCATGCGCAGGTTGTCAAAGCCGAGCAGCACCACCGCCTCGTCCAGAGAGCCCTCCCTGCCCAGTCCGCCGAAACGCGCGGTGTTGGCCAGACGCAGCACGCGTGCGCTCAGCACCTGGTCCTGCGCTACCTTGTCGATGATGCTGTCGATGCTGACGGCCGTGTCCTGGAAGCTGGAGATCAGTTCCTGTACCACTTTCGGCACGCTGGGCAGGCGGCCGGACGCGCGTTCGAAGAGATGTGCTGCATCCATGATGATCCCCTCCGTCGAGATGTCGTTTTTCTTGAAAGCCAAGTGGCTGATTCGAGTGTAGGACAATCCAACATGTTGAGGAGATTTTTTTGCGCCTCAGCCGTGTGCGAGGGCTGCAGCCTCGGCAGCCAGGCGCGTGATGCGTGCCCAGTCGCGGGTACCGATCGCATCGTCCGGCGTCAGCCACGATCCGCCCACCGCCATTACGTTGGGCTGGGCCAGGTACTCGGCGGCATTGCCGGCGTGAATGCCGCCCGTGGGGCAGAAGCGCAGGTCGGGCAAGGGACCGGCCAGGGCCTGCAGCAGACGCACGCCCCCCACAGCCTCCGCCGGGAACAGCTTCTGCACCAGAAAGCCTTCGTCCTGCGCATGCATGGCTTCGGAGGGCGTGGCCACACCGGGGATGAAAGGTACGCCAGCGCTACGCGCGGCCGAGGCGAGTTCCGGCGTCAGGCCGGGGCTGACGCAGAACTGTGCTCCGGCATCCAGCGCCGCCTCCATCTGGGGTCGGGTGCGCAACGTGCCCGCCCCCACGATGACCTCGGGCAGCTCGTCCCGCATGCGGCGCATGGCGGCGAGCGCCGCCTTGGTGCGCAGCGTCACCTCGAGCACGGTCATGCCGCCAGCAACCAGCGCATGCGCCAGATCCACCGCCACGGCGGCATCGTTGACCACGATCACCGGAATCACCGGTCCCTTTCGCATCAGTGTCAAAGCATCCATTGCATTTCCTAGGCTGGGCCCCGTTACGCGGGGCAGTGTGTCATTGTGTCATTGGCCGGGGGCCGAGGAGGAGACCCAGTCCGGCAGAAGAAAAGTACTGGCACCTTCTTCGGCGGGGCCGGCCAGGCTGCGCAGTCCGGCGAAGAGTTCGCGTCCCAGCCCTTGGGCTGACGCGGCAAGGTTGGCCGAAGCGGGCGTGCGCTGCGCCCACGCGTCCGCCGTCACCTCCACCTCCAGCCGGCCGGCGTGGGCATCGATCCGGATCGGGTCACCGTCGCGGATACGGGCGAGCGGTCCGCCCTCGGCGGCCTCTGGGGTGAGATGGAGGGCTGCCGGCACCTTGCCGGATGCGCCGGACATACGGCCATCGGTGACCAATGCTACCCGGTGGCCCTGCCGCTGGAGCAGCGACAGGGTGGGCGTGAGCTTGTGCAATTCGGGCATGCCGTTGGCGCGAGGCCCTTGAAAAGGGAGTACGGCGACAAAGTCGGTGTTGAGCGCCCCCGCCCGGTAGGCGGCAATCAGGGCTTCCTGACTGGCAAACACGCGTGCCGGAGCCGAAACCTGCCAGTGGGCGGGGTCCACGGCCGACGTCTTGATCACCGCCCGGCCAAGGTTGCCGGTGAGAAGACGCAGTCCTCCCTCAGGTGAGAAGGGCCGGTGGGCCGGACGCAGCACTGTCTCGTCGCGGCTTTCGGCTGGTAGCGGCTCCCACGTCAGCCGCCCGTCGGGCGCGAGTGCCGGCGTGCCCAGATGTCGCCCGAGTCCCGGTCCGGAAACCGTCTGTACCGCATCATGCAGGCGGCCCGCAGCCAGGAGTTCGCGCAGCACGAAGCCCGCCCCCCCTGCCGCATGAAAGGCATTGACGTCGGCTTCACCGTTTGGATAAACCCGCGCCAGAAGGGGTACCACGCGGGAAAGCTCGTCAAAGTCGGTCCAATCGATGCGGATGCCGGCGACGCGGGCGATCGCCACCAGATGCAGGGTGTGATTGGTTGAGCCACCGGTTGCCAGCAGGGTGACGATGGCATTGACGAGCGTCTTTTCGTCCACCAGCTGCCCCACCGGCAGGAAGGCTTCGGGGCGCGTCAGGCCCAGCGCGGTGCGCGCGGCGGCACGCACCAGAGCCTCCCGTAGCGGCGTACCCGGCAGGACGAACGCGCTGCCCGGCAGGTGCAGCCCCATCGCCTCCATCAGCATCTGGTTGGAGTTGGCCGTGCCGTAGAAGGTGCAGGTGCCCGGGGCGTGGTAGCTGGCGGCCTCACTCTCCAGCAGGGTGGCACGGTCCACCCTTCCCGCCGTGTAAGCTTCGCGGATGCGGGCTTTTTCCGCATTCGGCAGGCCCGACGGCATGGGGCCGGCAGGGACGAAAACCGCCGGCAGATGCCCGAACGCCAGCGCGCCGATCAGCAGCCCGGGGACGATCTTGTCACACACGCCGAGGTAGAGTGCCGCATCGAACATGTTGTGCGACAGCGCCACCGCGGTGGAAAGCGCGATCACGTCGCGCGAGAACAGCGAGAGTTCCATGCCGGGCTGCCCCTGCGTGATGCCGTCGCACATGGCGGGCACGCCGCCGGCAAACTGCGCCGTGGCGCCCGCTCGCTCGGCCTCGTCCTTGATCCAGGCCGGAAAAGCGCTCAGAGGCTGGTGGGCCGACAGCATGTCATTGTAAGCGGAGACGATCGCCAGGTTGGGCGCCTCCTCTGCCCTCAGGCGCAGCTTGGCCGAAGCGGGCATGCCGGCAAAACCGTGCGCAAGGTTGGTGCAGGATAGATCGGCACGGTGGACGCGGCCGGCCCGGGCCGCCGCGGCGATGCGCGCCAGGTAGGCGGTGCGGGTCGGACGGCTGCGGGCAATGATGCGTTCGGTGACGGCAGCCACCACCGGATGCAGAGACATGGCAGGCTTCTCCATAAGGCTTTTCCTGAGCGTAGTGGCAGCCCGCGTGCCCTGCAACTGCCGGCCGGGCAGGTCGGATGCTAGGATGAAGCATGAACCCGTCCCTTGCCTTGCCCGACCTCTCGGCCGAACCGCTTCCTGCCTTCGACATGGTGCTTTTCGGGGGAACCGGCGACTTGGCTGCACGCAAGCTGCTGCCGGCGCTGCTGGCTGCGCACGCGGCAGGTGTGCTGCCGCACGATGCCCGCATCCTTGCGGTAGGCCGACGCGCACTCAGCCGCAAGCGCTACCTGGCCCAAGTGGCCGAGGCACTCAGGGCGCATGCCCCTTCCTGTCCGGATGCGCACGTGCTGGAGGCTTTCTGCCAGCGCCTGAGTTACTTGCGCCTGCCGGCGGGCGATACTGCCGGCTATGCTCGCCTCGCCGGGCGCCTGTCTCCGGAGGCGCGAGTCACCGTCTGCTACCTTGCCACGCCTCCCGACCAGTTTGCCGACATCTGCGCCGGTCTGGCTGCGGCCGGACTCAACGGACGTAATGTGCGGGTAGTGCTGGAGAAGCCGTTGGGCCGTGATCTGGCTTCCTCACGCGCGATCAACGCTGCGGTGGGCGAGCACTTCGGGGAAGACCAGCTCTACCGCATCGACCACTACCTGGGTAAGGAGTCGGTGCAGAACCTGATGGCGATCCGCTTTGCCAACGTGCTCTTCGAGCCCCTGTGGCGCCGCGAATGGATCCACCATGTGGAGATCACCATTGCCGAAACGCTGGGTGTGGAAGGGCGGGGCGCTTTCTACGACCGCACGGGTGCGCTGCGCGACATGGTGCAGAACCATCTGCTGCAACTGCTCTGCATCGTGGCGATGGAGCCGCCGGCCAGCCTGGACGCGGATGCCATCCGCGACGAGAAGCTCAAGGTGCTGCAGTCGCTGCGGCCGTTTGCCTCCGCGGAGGAGGTGGCCCGGCACACCGTGCGTGGCCAGTACCACGCCGGTGCCATTGATGGTGAGGCGGTGTGTGCCTATACCGACGAGGAGGCAGTGCCGGACGGAAGCCGCACCGAAACCTTCGTGGCCCTCCGGGCAGAGATCGGCAACTGGCGCTGGGCGGGCGTTCCCTTCTTCCTGCGCACCGGCAAGCGCCTGGCTGCGCGCACGGCACAGATCGTCATCAACTTCCGCGATGTGCCTCACCCCCTGTTCGCCATCCCGGCGGTTTGTCCGCGTGCCAACCGGCTGGTCATTCACCTGCAGCCTGAGGAAAGCATTCGGCTTTACCTGCATGCGAAGGAGCCGGGCGACGCGATGCGCCTGCAGCCGGCCTATCTGAACCTGGATTTCTACGAGATGTTCCGCATGCGCCGTGCCGATGCCTACGAGCGGCTGCTGCTGGACGTGGTACGCGGCCGGCTGTCGCTGTTCATGCGTCGTGACGAACTGGAACAGGCGTGGCGCTGGGTGGAGCCGGTATTGGCCGCTTGGGAGGCTACCGATGCGCGGCCCCGCCCCTATGTGGCCGGCAGTTGGGGGCCTGCGGCGGCCAGCGCGCTGCTGTCACAGGAGGGTGTGACCTGGCAGGAGGAGTGCTGACCATGCTGCCTTTTCACGACTACCCGGACCGCGCCAGCCGGGACTGTGCCTTGGCCGTCGATGTGGCAGCAAGGTTGGCCGAAGCCCTGCGCCGGACGGGGCAGGCGCGGCTGGACGTTTCCGGCGGGCGCTCGCCCGCCGGCTGGTTGCGTGCCCTGTCGCGGCAGCCCCTCGACTGGGGGCGCGTCACGGTCGGCCTGGTGGACGAGCGTTGCGTGCCTGCGGATCACCCGGACAGCAATGCTGCCTTGGTGCGTCGGGCCCTGCTGCAAGGGCCGGCTGCCGCGGCCGGTTTTAGGCCACTGTATGACGGGCACTCGGTCGGGCGCTCCCTGGCCGAGGCCGGTGCCAGCTTTATCCCGGCCGATGTGACCGTGCTGGGCATGGGCGAGGACGGCCATACCGCCTCGCTGTTTCCGGGCGCGGCCGGTCTTGAGGCCGCACTGTCCGGGCAGGGCCCAGCCTTCACCGTTATCGAGCCGCCCGCTGCAGCGCACCGTCGCCTCACCCAAACGTTGGCTGCCCTGCGCCGCTCCGGCTGGGTGGTGCTGAGCCTGGATGGGGCCGACAAGCGTGCCGTCTGGCAGGCAGCGCAGCGGGGTTGCGACCTGCCGGTGGCGCGCGTGCTCGGGGCGGTGCCTGCTGCGGAAGTGCGCTGGGCGCCCTGACGGGGTTGGCCGAAACCGGGCATGCGTTGACAGCTTACTTATCAGTAAGTATCGTCGGCAGATACCAAAGCATGCCGACGTCACGACACGCCGGCCAACACGAGGACCTATCATGACCGCGTATCCGCACCTGCTCGCCCCGCTCGACTTGGGCTTTACCACGCTGAAAAACCGAGTCCTGATGGGCTCGATGCATACCGGGCTCGAGGAAGCCCCGGACGGCTTCGAGAAGATGGCAGCTTTTTATGCCGAGCGTGCGGCCGGCGGCGTGGGCCTGATCGTGACCGGGGGCGTGGGGCCCAACGAAGAGGGGCGCGTGGCCGAAGGCGCGTCGATGCTGGCCGATGCCTCGGAGGTGCCGCACCACCGCATCGTGACCGACGCCGTCCATGCGGCTGGCGGCAAGATCGCCATGCAGATCCTGCACACTGGGCGCTACAGCTTTCAGGAAAAGCTGGTGTCCGCCTCGCCGATCTGCGCCCCCATCAACTTCTACCGGCCGCGCGAGATGTCCGAGGACGATATCCGCCGCACCATCGAAGATTTTGCCCGCTGTGCCCGGCTAGCCCAGGAGGCCGGTTACGACGGTGTGGAAGTGATGGGCTCGGAGGGCTACCTCATCAACCAGTTCATCGCCCGCCACACCAACAAGCGCACTGACGACTGGGGCGGCAGCTTCGAAAACCGTATTCGCTTCCCGCTGGAAGTGCTGCGCGCGGTACGGGCGGCGGTGGGGCCGGCATTCATCATCATTTACCGCCTGTCCATGCTGGACCTGGTCAACGACGGCAGTACGTGGGACGAGGTAGTGCATCTGGCGCAGGAGGTGGAAAAGGCCGGTGCCACCATCATCAATACCGGCATCGGCTGGCATGAGTCACGCATCCCCACCATCGCCACCATGGTGCCGCGCGCCGGGTTCGCCTGGGTTACCCGCAAGCTGATGGGCAAGGTCGGCATTCCCCTCGTCACCACCAACCGCATCAACGACCCGGCCGTGGCCGAAACGGTCCTCGCTGAAGGCTGTGCCGACATGGTGTCGATGGCACGGCCTTTTCTTGCTGACCCCGATTTCGTCAACAAGGCCGCCGAAGGCCGGGCCGACGAGATCAACACCTGCATCGCCTGCAACCAGGCCTGCCTGGACCACATTTTCCAGGGCAAGCTCACCAGCTGCTTGGTAAACCCACGCGCCTGTCGGGAGACTGAACTCAACTTCGCCCCCGCGGCCGTGCCCAAGAAACTGGCTGTGGTCGGTGCGGGGCCTGCCGGGCTGGCCTTTGCCACGCTGGCGGCAGAGCGCGGCCATGTTGTTACGCTGTTCGACGCGGCCGACGAAATCGGTGGCCAGTTCAACATTGCCAAGAAGGTGCCGGGCAAGGAAGAGTTTCACGAGACGCTGCGTTATTTCCGGCGGCGCCTGGAGGTAACCGGCGTGTCGGTACAGCTCGGGCGGCGGGTAGAGGCCGACGATCTGACTGGGTTTGACGAAGTGGTGCTCGCCACCGGTATTGTGCCGCGCGTGCCGCCGATACCGGGTATTGACCACCCGAAAGTGCTGAGCTACCTGGACGTACTCAAGCATGGCAAACCGGTCGGTCGCAGCGTGGCCATCATCGGTGCCGGCGGTATCGGTTTCGACACCGCAGAGTTCCTCACCCACGAGGGCGTTCCCCCTTCTCTGGACACCGAGGCCTTCCTGCGCGAATGGGGGGTGGACAGTACGGTTGCCGCCCCCGGGGGGCTGGCGCCCACCGGGCCACAGCCGCACCCCAGCCCGCGCAAGGTGTGGCTGCTGCAGCGCAAGCCGGCCAAACCGGGCGAAACGCTGGGCAAGACCACCGGTTGGATCCATCGCGCCAGCCTGAAGATGAAGGGCGTGGAAATGCTCGGCGGGGTGCAGTACGAACGTATCGACGACGCTGGCCTGCATATCATCTTCAAGGGGGAGCAGCAGGTGCTGCCGGTGGACAATGTGGTGATCTGTGCCGGGCAGGAGCCGCTCAGGGCCCTGCAGGCACCGCTGGAAGTGCGCGGCATTCCGGTGCACCTGATCGGTGGCGCGGACGTTGCCGCGGAGCTGGATGCCAAGCGCGCTATCGACCAGGGTGCACGGCTCGCCGCGGCCCTCTGACAGCAGCCTGACAGTCCTGCGGCCTGCTTCGGCCAACCTTGCAAGGTTGGCCGAAGCAGGCCTTTGTATTGGCAGCGCTTACAGCAGCGGTTCCACCGCCTGCGTCAGCGTCTTTTCCGACAACTTGCCCAGTAGCTTGCCCACCGGCTTGCCGCTACGGTCGAGAATCAGCGTGTACGGCAGGCCCCCAGCGGGATTGCCCAGGGCCTTCATCGTCTCCAAGGTGTCGGCGTCGCCCATCAGTACCGGATAACGGATGTGAAACAGCCGCAGGAAGGTCTTCACCTCGGCCGGGTTGTCCAGCGCGATGCCCACCACTTCCAGGCCACGGCCGGCGAAGCGGTCACGCAGGCTCTGCATCATCGGCATCTCCTCCCGGCAGGGGGTGCACCACGTGGCCCAGAAGTTCACCACTGTCACCTTGCCCCGGTAGGGCGCCAGCGAAGCGGACCGGCCGGAGAGGTCGGTGAAGCGGGCCGTATCCAGTGGCCCCGCCAAGGCGGCAGAGGAGAGAAGCGCGGCGGTCAGGAGACTCAGGCAGGTCTTGATCATGTCGTCATCATGCGGAAATGCCCGCGATTTGTGGTTCAAAATGCAGCGTTTTGGCTACGGGACGAGGATGGGTTCGGTTCACCGGGCCCGGCCATGATAAACTGGCCGATTGATTTTCGGTGAAGTGCGCATGTCCATCCTCGTCTGCGGGTCGATCGCCTACGATACCCTGTTCAGCTTCGAAGACCGATTCGACAACCATATTCTGCCCGACCAGCTGCACAAGATCTCCACGACCTTCAAGGTGCCCAGCATGCGCCGTGAATTTGGCGGCTGCGGGGGCAACATTGCCTACAATCTGGCGTTGCTGGGCGAGCGCCCGATCGTGATGGCAGCGGTGGGAGAGGATTTCGAACCCTACCGCATGCATCTGCGCCGGGTGGGCGTGGACGACCGGTTCGTCCGCACTGTGCGGGGAAAGTTCACCTCGCAGTGCTTTGGTATCGCCGACCGGGACGGCAACCAGTTGATGGCTTTCCATCCGGGCTCGATGGACGACGCGGTGCTCAACCACATGGACGTGCTGGAAGAGGATGTCCAAGTGGCCATCGTCGCCCCTTCGGGCCATGCTGCCTGCCTGCAGCACTGCAGAGAACTGGCCGAGCGCGGCACGCCCTTCATCTTCGACCCCGGCCAGGAACTGCCGCTGTTCAGTCGTGAGGAACTGCATGAACTGGTAGACCTGGCCAGTTATGTCACGCTCAACGACTACGAGAGCGAGCTGATGAAGGAGCGGGCCGGTCTGCCGGTGGAGGTGTTGCGTTACCGTGTGGAGGCGCTGGTCGTCACCCGAGGGGCGCAGGGCGCCGAGATCTACGCCGGGGACAGCGTGCACCTGATACCCCGGGCCGACACCGGACGGCCGCCTGTGGACCCGATGGGCTGCGGCGATGCCTTCCGCGCCGGCCTGCTGTACGGTTTACGCCACAGGCTGGGCTGGAAGGAAACCGGCCGCATCGCCAACGTGATGGGCGCGGTGAAGGTGGCAAGCCAAGGGCCGCAGAACCACCACATCGACCCGGAAGGGCTGGCCGAGCTCTACGAACACGCCTATGGGGAACCTTGGCCGCTCTGAGTGTCATCCCCTGTGCATCCCGGCCGCCTCCAGGGGCGGCCTTTGTCATCTGCGCGGGCTTGAATAAGCGCGGTGCAAGCCCCACCATCCAAAAATTACACCGCAGAACCCGCATTCACAGCCAGACGCTGGAAGGAATATCCATGGCCGTACCGCACCTGACCACCGCCCTGACCGGACCGCTATTGGAACTGGAAAGCCGCATCCTCGCGGCCCAGCCGCAGATCGAGCACTGGTTCCGCAGCCAGTGGAACGCACATGCCGTGCCGTTCTACGGGTCGGTAGACCTGCGCAACAGTGGTTTCAAGCTTGCGCCGGTGGACATGAACCTCTTTCCCGGCGGTTTCAACAACCTCAACCCGGACTTCACCCCGCTGGCCGTTCAGGCAGCCCAGAGCGCTGTCGAAAAGGTTTGCCCCGAAGCCCGCAGCCTGCTGCTGATCCCCGAGAACCACACACGCAACACCTTCTACCTGCAGAATGTGGCTACCCTGGTACATATCTTCGAGCAGGCCGGGCTGAAGGTGCGCCTGGGCACGCTGAACCCCCAGATCACCGCGCCCACCGAGCTGGTGGCTGCCAACGGTGCGCTGGTGACGGTGGAGCCGATCGTGCGTCATGGCAACCGTCTGACGCTGGCCGACGGTTTCAACCCCTGTGTCGTGCTGCTCAACAACGACCTCTCCTCCGGCCTGCCCGAACTGCTCAAGGGGCTGGAACAGCATCTGCTGCCGCCGTTGCATGCAGGCTGGGCCGTACGTCGCAAGACTAACCACTTTGCCGCTTACGATCGGGTGGCGGACGAGTTCGCCCGCCTGATCTCGATCGACCCCTGGCTGATCAATCCGTACTTCGCCCATTGCACCGGCCTGGATTTCCACGCGCGTCAGGGCGAGGACACCTTGGCCGAAACGGTAGAGACCATGCTGGCGAAAATCGCTGCCAAGTACCGCGAATATGGCATCGATCAGGAGCCGTTCGTGATCGTCAAGGCTGATGCCGGCACTTATGGCATGGGCGTGATGACGGTGAAGCACCCGGACGACGTGCGCGGCCTGAACCGCAAGGCACGCAACAAGATGGCCGTGGTGAAGGAAGGGCTGGAGGTCTCCGAGGTGATCGTGCAGGAGGGGGTGTATACCTTCGAGAGCATCGAGGACGCGGTGGCCGAGCCGGTGGTGTACATGATGGACCGCTTCGTCATCGGTGGTTTTTACCGGGTACATACCGGCCGCGGGGTGGACGAGAACCTCAACGCACCAGGCATGCAGTTCTTGCCGCTGTCGTTTGAGACCGCCTGTCTGCCGGACCGCAATGCAACGCCAGACTGCCCGCCCAACCGCTTCTATGCCTACGGCGTCATCGCCCGGCTGGCGCTTCTGGCCGCCGCACTGGAGCTGGAAGCCACCGATCCGGAGCGTGACTGAGTCTGCCCGATCCCGCTGGCAGCGCCTTGCCCGGCAGGGGCGGTGCCTGCCCCGACCCTGATCCGTCTGCCCGCCGTGCGGGCTGGCGGCTAACTTGGAGAGCCCCATGCGCATCCTGTTCATCGCCGATCCGCTGGAACAGTTCAAGATCTACAAGGACACCACCTTTGCGATGATGGAGGCAGCGGCTGCCCGCGGCCACGCCATCAGCGTATGTCAGGCACGCCATCTATCGGTAGAGAGCGGGCGGGTACTGGCTGATACCCGGTTGGTGACGCTCACGGGCAACAAGGACGCCTGGTTCCGGCTGGCCGACGCCGAGCAGCATCCGCTGTTTGCCTTTGACGCAGTGCTGATGCGCAAGGACCCGCCCTTCGACCTGGAGTACCTCTACGCCACCCAGCTGCTGACCCTGGCCGAGAGCCAAGGCGCGCATGTGTTCAACAGCGGGCAGGTGATGCGGGACTTCAATGAGAAGCTCGCCATCCTCAATTTCCCCGAGCTGACCGCGCCCACGCTCGTCACCGGCGAATCCGCCCGGCTGCGGGCTTTTGTGCGCCAGCATCAGGACGTGATCCTCAAGCCGCTGGACAGTATGGGCGGCGACAGCATCTTCCGCGTCAAGCCGGACGACCCCAACCTGTCGGTCATCATCGAAACCATCACCCTGCACGGCACACGCACGGTCATGGCGCAGCGCTACATCCCCGAGATTCGCGAGGGCGACAAGCGTATCCTGATCATCGGCGGCAAGCCGGTGGACCATTGCCTGGCGCGCGTGCCGCTGGCGGGCGAGACGCGCGGCAACCTCGCAGCCGGGGGGCGGGGCGAGGCGCGACCGCTCACCGCCCGCGACCGCGAGATTGCCGAAACGATTGGCCCGGAGCTGAAGAAGCGCGGCGTGCTCTTCGCCGGCGCGGACGTCATCGGCAACTATCTCACCGAAATCAACATTACCAGTCCGACCTGCTTCCGCGAGATCATGGACCAGACCGGCATCGATGTGGCCGGGCTGTTCATCGCGGCACTGGAGGAGGCGTGTGCACGCTGAGACGTCTTCGGCCAACCTTGACGGTAGCTGTGCTGGCGGCAGGGCTGGCCGGCTGCTCAGAGCCGGCCCCCTATCGGCAGGAGAGCTATGTTTTCGGCACCCGCGTCGAACTGACGATTGCCGGCACCCCTGAACCCGCTGCACGCAGTGCTGCGGCCGACGCCTTGGCGCTCTTGGACAGCCTGCATCAGCGTTGGCATGCCTGGCAGCCGGACAGCGAGGTGGCGGGGCTCAACCGGGCCTTTGCCGCCGGCCGCAGCGCCCCAGTGGCGCCGGATCTGGCTGGGCTGCTGCGCCAGGCACAGGAGTATGAAACCCGCGCCGACGGGCTGTTCAGTCCTGCCATCGGTGCCTTGGTGGCCCGCTGGGGCTTTCATGGCGACCACTACGCCAGCGCCCCCCCATCCGCTGATACTGTCAGGGTCTTGGCACGGCAGCAGCCACGGCTGGCCGACCTAACCTTCTCCGACAATCGTGTTGCCAGCCGTAACCCTGCCGTCCAGTTGGATCTGGGCGGTGTGGCCAAAGGCTGGGCGCTGGATGCGGTGCGCGCGCGCTGGGTTAAGGCTGGGTTAAGGTCTGCGCTGCTCAATATCGGCGGCAACATCCTGGCGCTTGGCCGCCATCCGGACGGTACCCCTTGGCGGGTGGGGCTGCAGCATCCGCGTGCGGCGGGTGCCATGGCGACGGTGACACTCGACGACGGTGAGGCGATCGGCACCTCGGGTGATTACCAGCGCTACTTCCTGGCGGCCGGTGGCCGGCGGTACTGCCATCTGATCGATCCGCGAGACGGTTCGGCCAACTGCAGGCTGCAGAGCACCACCGTGATCGTGCCGCCCTCCGCCGATGCCGGTGCCCGGTCGGATGCCGCTACCAAGCCGATCTACCTGGGTGGGGTGGCCTCGGCCATGTCCTATGCCCGACGCTTCGGGATCGAGGCGGTGCTCCTTGTTGACGGCCAAGGCGAGGTGTGGGTGTCGCCCGCGATGGCACGCCGTCTTGCCTGGCAGGCGAAGCCTTCACGCATTCATCTTCTGACTTAAGCCGGACCCGGTTCATGACTGATATTTCTTCTGCCGAAAGCCCCTACAAGGGCAAGACCGGCCTGCGGCGCCTGATCAATGCTTTCGGTTACTCGCTCGCGGGGCTGCGGGCCGCCTGGAGTCACGAAGACGCCTTTCGCCAGCTGGTGCTCTTGGCGCTGGTGCTGGTGCCGTTGGCTTGCCTGATGCCGCTGACCCCGGTGGTGCGGGCGCTCCTGATCGCCAGTTCACTGGTCACCCTGGTGATCGAGCTGCTCAACTCCGCGATCGAGGCTGCGGTGGATCATACTTCGCTGGCGCGCCATCCGCTCGCCAAGCGAGCCAAGGACATGGGCAGTGCCGCACAGCTCCTGGGCTTGCTGAACCTGGCAGTGATGTGGTCGGTACTGGTGATCTGGGCCTAGCTGTCGCTGCGCCGGTAAATCAGCCCGGGAAAGACGCGGATGCAGTGCCCGTCCGTTTTTACTTCGCCTTCAGGGCCCAGCAGGGTCCAGCACTGCTGCCCGCGGTGGAGGTAGCGGTATACCGGACAACCCGACCGGTAGCCGACCAGCTCGCGTCCGCTGAAGGCATCGGGTGAGAGCAGGGGACGCTCATTGTGCGCAAGGAACATGGCGGCCGCCTCGGCATCCAGCCCCGCCAGTTGCTCGCGGTCGGCTAGCACCAGCCCGATCAGGCTGGCCAGCAGCGCGAAGGGCAGCATGGCCCATGCTTCGAAAAGAAAGAACATCCCCGCCAGCACGGTGGCGCCGGTGAAGAAGAAGCCGCTGTCGGTTTTCATGTGCAGATCCCGAGTACGCCAAAGACCGGCGCGGAAGGTACGCTCCGCGTCAACGATAGCCTTGCCGGCAAGCGGAATGCCAAGGCAAGGCAGGTGTGGCTGTGCGCCCGGCAGACAGTCCGGAGCATGCAGGGATTATAGGTAGCGGACGGGAGCGGCCTGCCTTGTTTTCGCGCAAGCAGCCTGAAAGCAGAGAGCCTGATCCATATTGCCAAGGGCATGTGGACCAGGCTCTCCGGTAAGCCTCCCGGCGAGCGCGCCGGGGTCAGGCGTCGGTCGCCGGCAATTCGGTGCCCGGTGGTGCAATCACCTCGCTGTAGCCGCATTCCTTCTGCGGACAGACCTTTTCCGTACCACGACGCTTGGTGGTCTTGAGCGTCAGGATCGGCCAGCCGCATTTCGGGCACGACTCGGCGATCGGCGGGTTCCAGGTCGCGTATTTGCACTTGGGGTAGGTGTTGCAGCTGTAAAAGAGCTTGCCGTAACGGCTCTTGCGCTCGATCAGGTGGCCCGTCTTGCATTCGGGGCACACCACACCCGTATCCTTGGGCTTCTCCAAGGGCTCAATGTGCTTGCACTTGGGGTAGTTGGCGCAGCCGATGAACTTGCCGTAGCGCCCTTTCTTGATGTGCAGCTCTCCACCGCAGTCCGGGCAGACACGGCCCTCGATCACCGTGGGGGCTTCGGCCTCCTCGGCTGCCTGTTCGGCTGTCTCGCCAATATTGCGGGTGTAGTCGCAGTCGGGGTAGCCGGTACACGCGATGAAGCGTCCGCGTTTGCCGAACTTGATCGACAGGGGCTTGCCGCACTTGGGGCAGGCCTCATCCAGACTCTCGGTGGTGACTTCGGCACGGGAGATGCCTTCCTTCTCGGTGACCTGCTTCTTGAAGCCCTTCCAGAAGGTGTCCATCACCGGCACCCACTGGCGCTCACCGCTGGCGATCTCATCCAGCTGGTTCTCCAGTTTGGCGGTGAAGTTGTAGTCCACGTACTGGGCAAAATGTTCGGTCAGGAACTTGTTGACGATCTCTCCGGTGTCGGTGGGCACGAAGCGTTTTTTGTCCAGCGTGACGTATTCGCGGTCCTTCAGCGTGGAGATAATGCTGGCGTAGGTGGAAGGACGGCCGATGCCGTACTCTTCAAGGGCCTTCACCAGGCTGGCTTCGGAGAAGCGAGGTGGCGGCTGGGTGAAGTGCTGCTCGCCGTAGAGCTTGTCCACCGGTAGCGATTCGCCTTCCTCCAGGGCCGGCAGCTTGGCGTTGTCCTCGTCCTCTGCGTCGTCCACGTCCTCTTCGTACACCGCGAGAAAGCCGGCAAACACCAGTACTTGGCCGGTGGCGCGGAACACACCTTCGCCCACGGTGATGTCCACGCTGGTGGTGTCGAACTTGGCCGGAGCCATCTGGCAGGCCAGTGTGCGCTTCCAGATCATGTCGTAGAGCTTGAACTGTTCGGCGGTCAGGAAGGGCTTGACCGATTCGGGTGTGCGCAGGATGGAGGTTGGCCGAATGGCCTCGTGCGCCTCCTGCGCGTTCTTCGACTTGTTCTTGAACGCTACCGGATTCTTGGGCAGGAAGTCCGCGTCGAACTTTTGGCCGATGTAGTCGCGGATCTCCCCCACGGCCTCGTTGGCCAGTGCCACCGAGTCGGTACGCATGTAGGTGATCAGGCCGACGGTACCTTGGCCGACGTCCACGCCTTCATACAGCTGTTGGGCGGTGCGCATCGTGCGGTCGGTGGTCATGCCCAGCTTGCGCACTGCCTCCTGTTGCAGGGTGGAGGTGGTGAAGGGGGCCGCAGGGCTGCGGGTTTTCTTTTTCTTCTCGATCGCGCCCACCACGGCCGGGGCGTTGGCCAGGCGGGCCAGTACGGCTGCCTGCTCGGCCTCGGTGGGCAGGTCGAACTGCTCGAGCTTGCGTCCTGCCAGAGTGGTTAGCCGGGCCGTGAAGCGGGTGCGTCCCTTGTGGCTGTCCAGATGGATGGACCAATACTCCTGCTGGGTGAAGGCGCGGATCTCGTTCTCGCGCTCGCAGATCAGGCGTAGCGCTGGGCTCTGCACCCGTCCGGCAGAAAGCCCGCGGCGAATCTTCTTCCACAGCAGAGGCGAGAGATTGAAGCCCACCAGATAGTCCAGAGCACGGCGTGCCTGCTGGGCGTCCACCATATCCTGGGCGATCTGGCGCGGATGGGCGATGGCGTCGAGCACGGCGTTCTTGGTGATCTCGTGGAACACCACCCGCTGGGCGCGCTTACCCTTGAGTAGCTTCTTGCCTTCCAGGATCTGTACCAAGTGCCAGGAGATGGCCTCGCCTTCGCGGTCCGGGTCAGTGGCCAGATAGATATTCTCGGCCTCGTCCACCGCCTTGGCGATCGCATCCACATGCTTGGCGTTCTTGGGGATCAGCTGGTATTTCATGGCAAACCCCTTCTCCGGGTCTACCGCGCCGTTCTTCGGCACCAGATCGCGCACGTGGCCGTAGGAGGCGAGGACTTCGAAGTCCGGCCCCAGGTATTTCTTCAGGGTCTTCGCCTTAGAGGGCGACTCTACGATCAGGAGGCTCGAAGGCATGTCTCTTCGCTATTTCCCGGCCCGGTTCCGCCGGGCCGACACAGTCTGTATTCGAAAAATGAAACAAGAGCGCAATGGGCGCTCTTGTCGGACCGGACGGCCCGTTTCACAGAAGGAAGGGCGCGATGGTAAGCGCCCTTCGCCGCTTGTGACAAGTCATTGCATGGTCGGTTCGCCATGCACGGCATCCATCAGGGCCTCGCCCACCAGGAGTGGCAGTTCGGTCTTCTGCGTCCACAGCACCATCAGGGCCACCAGCTTGGCCGAAGGCAGGTTGATCTCGTCGCTGGAGAGGGCCAGAAGACGATCCACGACGATCTCGCGCTGCGCCGGACTGAGGGCTTCGTGGTCCTCCAGAAACTGCAGCAGACCGCGTACCTCGGTGGGCAGGCGCTCCTGCTCGCGCTCCGCATAGATGCGCATGCCGTGCGCCTCGTCGATGCGCGCATACGCACCCTGCGCATCGTTGTCGAGCGCATCCAGCCAGTTGAGGGCGTCATCGATTTCTTCGTCCTCGAAGCCGGCCGCAGTCAGCTGGCGCGCCAAGGCATCCCGGTCCGCGCAGGCGTCCGGGTCGTTGAACACTTCGAAAACGTAAGCCAGTACTTCAAACATCGGGTGTCACTTGCTCAGGAAAAGGGGTGGGGCAGGTACTGGCGCAGGGCGGGATGCTGTCAGCGCAGACGCTGGAAGCGCTGTCCGGGCAAACCGGCGATCAGGCCCGCCAGTTCCAGCTCGAGAAGCATCGCGTAAACGTCCCCGGCCGTCAACCCGAGTCGGTCTGCCAGCGTATCGGCCAAGATCGGGTCGTAGCCCATGCTTTCAAGCAGCCGCTGTGCGGTATCGGACAGCCCATCGGGCAGTTCGGGCATCGCAACCGCTGTGGGCGGAACGGCGGCAGAGGGCGGTGTCCGCCGGCGCAGCCGCGTCGGACCGAGCCGCCCGACTTCTTCCAGCACATCCTCTACCGTCTCCACCAGCTTGGCGCCTTCTTTGATCAGGCGGTGGCAGCCGCGCGCCTGGGCGTTGTGGATGGAGCCAGGAATGGCCAGCACCTCCCGCCCCGCCTCGGCGGCAAGGCGGGCAGTAATCAGCGATCCGGACTTGACGTTTGCTTCCACCACCAGACAGCCACGGGCCAGCCCGGCAATGATGCGATTGCGGCGCGGAAAGTTCTCCGCCAGGGGCTGCATGCCCAGTGGAAACTCGGACAGCAGCAGCCCTTCTTCGGCCAGCCGATGGGCCAAGGCACGGTTGGCCGAAGGGTAAACCCGGTCGATGCCCGTGCCGATGACGGCCACGGTTGAGGCCGCGCTGCCCAGGGCGCCCTCGTGCGCCGCGGTGTCGATGCCGCTGGCCAGCCCGCTGACGATGGTGTACCCGGACTCGGCAAGCCCGGCAGAAAAATCGCGGGCGATGCCTAGCCCCTGCGGTGTAGCGTTGCGGCTGCCCACCATGGCCAGCATCGGTCGGGAAAGGAGCTCACGCCGCCCACGTGCAAACAGCAGCGGCGGGGCCGCGCCCGCTTCGGCCAACTGGGCCGGGTAATCCGCGTCCAGCAGCGTCAACAGGCTGCACCCGGGCTGGCTGGCCCATGCCAAGGCCGCTTCCACATCAGGTTCAGAGACTTTTTCCTTCAGAGCCCGCGCGGCTGCGGGCCCGATCAGCGGCTCCAGCTGGTAGGGGCTGGCCGACACGGCGGCGGCGATGTCCCCGAAGGCCTGGATCAGCTTGAGGAAGCCGGCCGGACCGATGCCGGGCGTGAGCGCCGCCCGCAGCCATTCTACCGGCAGTGTCATTCGTCCACCGGGGCGGCCACTTCGTCGCCCACGTTCAGCGGAACCTGGCTTTCCATCACCAGGCCGTAGGCCACCTTGTCGAACACCCGGTAGATGAAGAGCTTGCCGCCCTGCTCGGTGGGCAGGCTGACCTTTTTCTTCTTACCGTCGCTGCCGGTCACCTCGACATCAGGGCCGCGCTTGAAGACGCCGAACACATGACCCACCTCTACACCCTGCTGGGCGCCCCGGTTGATCACCACGTTGTAATACTGTGCCGCCCCCGATACCCCGTTGTAGGTGGAAATGATCTTGCCGCGTACGCTCTCGTCCACCGGATGGGGTGCGTAGTGCACGAACAGGGCCCGCGGAGCCTTCACGAGACGGTCGCCCACGGCGATCTCCTCGGCCACGCGTTCCACGCGCAGCGTCTGCACTTCACCCTCCTTCTCCAGGCGCACGTCACCGCCGTACACCACCTCGTAGCCCAGCACTTCCTTGGTATCCGGGTCGGTCAGCGGCTTGTTCATGCGGTAAGCCTGCCATATTCCACCCTCGTCCAGGCCCTGGGCATACAGCCTGTCGCCTTGGCTGAGGATGACGCGGTCGTCCGGGCCGGCAATGATGCGTGGCGAGCGCGCGAACTCCGCTTCGCTGACCACCAGCGGCCGCTTGATGAAGGGTTCGATGACCTTGGCCGGGATGCTGGGCACTGCGCTGTCCGCATCCTCGATGCGGATGCGTGGCGAGAGCTTGACCACGCGCTGCCCGCCTTCGAGCGACAGCTGCGGCCGGCCGTTCACCCAACTGAGCACCAGCACTTCGCCCGGGTAGATGAGGTGTGGGTTGCGGACCTCGTCGCGGTTCATGCGCCACAGCTCCGGCCAGCGCCAGGGACTCTTGAGGTAACGCCCGGAAATGCCCCACAGGGTGTCGCCGCGCACCACGACATAGCGCGCCGGTGCGTCAGGCCGCAGGGTCAGCGTGTCGGCCAGCACGGGGAATGCGAGGCCCAAGGCCAGCGCAAGCGATATAATGCTTTTACGCATGAAAAGTGCCCCAATATTCAAAATTTGACGGGTGCGCCTGCACCCGAACGGCATAACTGTTCTCCGGCTGGCTATTATCAACGCCCCAGCCCGTCGGCGACAACGTGGAGCATGAGGAAAAATGGCGCTGTTAACCATTTTGCATTACCCAGACGAACGGCTGCATACCGTGGCCGCCCCCGTTGCCACCGTGGATGAGCGCATCCGCACCCTGATCGACGACATGGTCGAGACCATGTACGAAGCCAACGGAATCGGCCTTGCGGCGACGCAAGTAAATGTGCACGAGCGGGTGGTAGTGATCGACATCAGCGACGATCGCAGTGCGCCGATGGCCTTCGTCAATCCGGAAATCCTCGAGAGAGACGGAGAGACGGTGTATGAGGAAGGCTGCCTGTCGGTGCCCGGCATCTACGACAAGGTTACCCGTGCCGAGCGCGTGCGCGTGCGCGCCATCGGCCGCAACGGCGAAGCTTTCGAACTGGAGGCCGACGGCCTGCTGGCGATCTGCATTCAGCACGAGATCGACCATCTGGACGGTAAGGTGTTCGTCGAA
This sequence comes from Gulbenkiania mobilis, assembly GCA_004346645.1. Lineage (GTDB taxonomy): Bacteria > Pseudomonadota > Gammaproteobacteria > Burkholderiales > Chromobacteriaceae > Gulbenkiania > Gulbenkiania mobilis. The sequence goes on along the minus strand of SMDA01000002.1, from coordinate 60,623 downwards.
TACCTGTCCTCGCTCAAGCAAGAACGCATCCGCACCAAGCTGAAGAAACGCCAGAAACGCAACCTCTGACCACCCGGAAAGCGCGCATGAAACTGATCTTTGCCGGTACGCCGGAGTTTGCCGCCGCGGCACTGGCCGCCCTGATCGAGGCCGGCCACGAGATTGCGCTGGTGCTGACCCAGCCGGACCGTCCTGCCGGGCGCGGCATGAAGCTCAAGATGAGCCCGGTCAAGACACTGGCACTGGAGCATGGGCTGCCGGTGGCGCAGCCGCTCACCCTGAAAACCCCGGAAGCCCAGGCGCTGGTGCGTGATGTGGGCGCGGAAGTGATGGTGGTGGCTGCCTATGGGCTCATCCTGCCGCAGGCCGTACTGGACATTCCGGCACGCGGCTGCCTTAACATCCACGCCTCGCTGCTGCCGCGCTGGCGCGGCGCGGCGCCCATCCAGCGTGCGCTGCTGGCGGGCGATGCGCAGACCGGCATCACCATCATGCAGATGGATGCGGGTCTCGACACGGGCGACATGCTGCTGGTCCGGCCGCTTCGGATTGATCCGGAGGAAACAGCCGCCAGCCTGCACGACCGCTTGGCCGAAGCGGGTGCGGCCGCTATCGTCGAGGCGCTGGCGAACCTGCAGAGCCTGACTCCTGTCAAACAGCCAGACGAGGGGGTGACCTATGCCACCAAGCTGGTCAAGGAGGAAGCCCGCGTCGACTGGCTGCAGCCTGCCAGCGTTGTGGCGCGCGCCATCCGGGCCTACAACCCGGCGCCGGGTGCGCATGCCACCTTGGGAGGCGAGACGCTCAAGCTGTGGCATGCGGTGTCCTGTGAGGGGGACGGCGAGCCGGGCCGGGTGTTGCGGGCGGATACCGAGGGCATGGTGGTGGCATGTGGCGTGGGCGCGGTGCGTATCACCTGCCTGCAGGCCCCCGGGGGCAGGCGGCTGGCCGCGCGCGAGTTCGTTGCAGGCCGACCGGGGCTGGAGGGCGCCCGGTTTGATGCTGGCGGCGGATGAGACAACAACAATCTGGACAGGATGGTAAGACAATGGGATTGAACGGGATGAAGACGGCCGTGCTGATGGCGGCCATCGTGGCATTGTTCGGTGTGGTGGGCGCCATGCTGGGCGGCAAGACCGGCATGTTGCTGGCCTTGTTGTTGGGCGGGGCGATGAACGTCTGGGCCTACTGGAATTCGGACAAGATGGTGTTGCGCATGTACAACGCACAGGAGGTAGACGCCTCCACCGCCCCCGAACTCTACAACATGGTGGCCGAGCTGGCCGCTCGCGGCGGCATGCCGATGCCGCGCGTGTATGTCATCCACGAGGACCAGCCCAACGCTTTTGCAACCGGCCGTGATCCGGCCCACGCCGCCGTGGCGGCCACTACCGGCATCATGCGCCTGCTCGACTACCGCGAGCTGCGAGGCGTGATGGCACATGAGCTGGCACACGTCCGTCATCGCGATACGCTGATCTCTACCATCTCGGCCACGCTGGCCGGCGGCATCTCGGCCCTGGCCAACTTCGCGATGTTCTTTGGCGGTCGGGACGAGGAGGGCCGTCCGGTCAACCCGCTTGCCGGTCTGCTGGTGGCCATTCTGGCGCCGCTTGCGGCCAGCCTGATCCAGATGGCAATCTCGCGCGCGCGCGAATTCGAGGCCGACCGTGGTGGTGCCGAGCTGTCCGGCGACCCCCTGGCCCTGGCGTCGGCCCTGGGCAAGATCGAGTACTATGCCCAAGGGCTGCCGCTGCAGGCGGCCGAAGCCCACCCCGAAACCGCACAGATGATGATCATCAACCCGCTGTCCGGGGGAGGGATAAGTGGCCTGTTCCGCACCCATCCCCATACCGAGGAACGCATCGCGCGTCTGGAGGCCCTGGCGCAAGGGCGTCTCTGAAATACCTGATCCGGACGCCTGGCGTCCTTGTCCGGGCAGCCGCCCGCCGGCTGCCCTACCGAGGCCACTGCCCATGCGGCGGTGGCTGGTTTTTTTTGGAAGCTGCATGAGTTCTATTCAGCAACACGCCGCCGACATTCTGGCGGCGGTGGAAGACGGTCGCACCCTGACCGATGCCCTCGCCGACGCCCAGCAGCGCCTGGCCACCGAGCATGCCGGTAGTCGAGGCGCCCTGCAGGACATCGCCTACGGTGTTCTGCGCTACCGCTCCGAACTTCTCTGGATGCTGCGTCACCTGGTGCCGCGCGCCCTGCCCGAGCCTGCAGTAGAACGCCTGCTGCTCGTGGCCCTGTACCAGTTGGTGCATACACGCGCGGCTGCCTATGCCGTGGTCAACGAAACGGTGAACGCCGCAGCGCACCATGCCGGGGGGCGCTTCAAGGGGCTGGTCAACGGTGTGCTGCGCAATGCACTGCGACAGAAGGAAACGTTGGCCGAAGCCGCCCACAACGATCCTTTAGCGCGCTGGAATCACCCGCAGTGGTGGGTAGATCGCCTCAGGGTGGCCTATCCGCAGGATTGGCAGACCGTGCTGGCCGCTGGTAATACCCATCCGCCGATGACCCTGCGCGTCAATCACCGGCACGAGGCGGCTGCGGATTATGCCGCTCGCTTGGCTCAGGCTGGGCTGGAGTGCACTGTGCTGGACGGGCAGGCGCTGATGCTCGCGCGCCCTGTGCCGGTAAAAGAGTTGCCGGGGTTTGCCGACGGGCTGGTGTCGGTGCAGGACTGGGGGGCGCAACAGGCGGCCCACCGCCTGCAACTTGCCGACGGCCAGCGCGTTCTGGATGCCTGCGCGGCCCCGGGCGGCAAGACTGGCCACATGCTGGAGCTGGCTGACATTGAGCTGACCGCGCTCGACATCGACGCGGCCCGTCTGGAGCGGGTGCGCGAGAACCTGAACCGGCTGGGGCTGTCGGCGCTGACCGTGGCGGCCGATGCCGCCAGGCCCGACAGCTTCTGGGACGGCCGTCCCTACGACCGTATTCTCGCCGACGTGCCGTGCTCGGCCTCGGGCGTGGTGCGGCGTCACCCCGACATCAAGTGGTTGCGCCGACCGGAAGACTTCGCCCTGCTGGCCCGACAGCAGGCCGCGATGGTGGACGCGCTTTGGGGGCTGCTCGCGTCCGGTGGCAAAATGCTTTACGCTACCTGCTCGATTTTTCCCGAAGAAAACCGGCGGCAGCTGGACAGCTTCCTGTCCCGCCATGCCGATGCCACCTGTGAAGGCGACGAGCAACTGCTTCCTGGCCCCCGACATGACGGCTTTTATTACGCGCTGCTGGCAAAGGCTTAGCGTTCTGGCCGTACTGATGGCCTGCCTGGCCTTGCCTGCGCAGGCCGACACCATTGCCTCGCGCATGGCCGAAGCGGAGCTCGTTAACGGGCAGCTGGCCGTGGACACCCGCTTTGGCATCAAGCTGCCGCCTTCGCTGACCGAAGCCCTGGCACAGGGCGTCACGCTCACCTTCCGGCTGGAGTTCGAGTTGACCCGCCCCCGCATGGCCGCCTACTACCTCAATCTGCGCGACCTGTTCGACCCGCACGCTGCCATTGCCTACAAGATTGCCTATCAGACACTGACCAACCGCTATCGTGTGACGATCGGCGGCCTTTCCAGTTACTACGGCACCTTGGCCGAAGCGCTGGCCATGGTCGGGGCTATCCGCGGCTGGCGCGTGCTCGAGCCCGGTCAGCTCGCCGGGCTGGGCCCAGACGAGGTGGCCGGCAAGGTACGGCTGCAGCTGGACATCGCCGAGCTGCCCAAGCCCTTCCAGCTCAATGCGCTCGGGGCCTCGGACTGGTCCCTCTCCTCCGGGTGGGTCGGCCTCGGCATCCGGCGGGAGCCGAGCTGATGCGCTACGCCGCCATCGCCCTGGCGACGCTGTCGGCCATTCTCCTGTACCTGCTGGCACTGGCCACCGGCAACACTTCCAAGCTGGCCGAGTACTACTGGTGGGTGTTCGGGCTCAATGCCCTGCTGTTTGCCGCGCTGGCAGGGGTGGTAGCCCGGCAGATCCTCAAGCTGCGCCAGCGTGTGAAGAGTCGCGTGTTCGGTGCCAAGCTGGCCCAGCGCCTGGTGGTGATGTTTGCCGTGGTGGCGCTGGTGCCGGGTGCGCTAGTGTTCACCGTCTCCGCCCAGTTCCTCACCCGCAGCATCGAAAGTTGGTTCAACGTCAGCGTAGAGGCCGCGCTCGACCGCGGGCTCGATCTGGGCCGAAATGCCTTGGGCTACGTGCTGGAAGACGTTGGCCGAAAGAGCCGGGTGGTGCTGGACGACATCGATGCCACTTCCGATGTGCTGCTCCCCTCGCGGCTGGAGCGATTGCGCGAGCAGCTGGGGCTGTCGGAAATCGCCGTGTTCACCCGTAGCGGGCAGCTGGTGGGCTTTGCCGGGGTAGCCCTGGATCGCCTGCCGATGCCGCCGGGGCGTGATGCGGTACGCACCCTGCGGCCACGCCAACCGGTGCAGAGCATCGAGAACGGCCCTGACCAGCATCTCTACCTGAAGGTGCTGCTCGCCTACCGCACCGCCAGCAATGAAGCGCGCATCCTCCAAGTGCAGCAGGCCGCCCCGGAAACCATTGCCCGCGATGCCGAGCTGATCGAGCAGGCGCGCGCCGACTATCGCCAGTTGCTGCTGGCGCGCAGCGGGCTGACCACCTTCTACACCCTCACGCTTGCCCTGGCCTGTCTGCTGGCCCTGACCGCCGCGCTGGCTTTCGGACTCTTCCTGTCCGAGCGGCTGTCGGCCCCCTTGGCCGAACTGGCCGCAGGCACGCGCGCGGTGGCGCAAGGCGACTACTCGCGGCGCCACCCGGTCTACCGCCGCGACGAGCTGGGCATCCTCACCACGATGTTCAACCGTATGACGCAGCAGTTGGACGACGCGCGGCACCTGGCCGAGGAAAACCGCAGCCAACTGGAAGCGGGCAAGCTGTACCTGGAGAGTATTCTCACCAACCTCTCCGCCGGTGTGATGGCCTTCGACAGCGACTGGAAGCTGCGTGCGGCCAATACCAGTGCTGCGCGCATTCTGGCGGTGGACTTCAGCGAGCTCGCCCCCAGTGTCATGCCGGCCTGGGCCACCCGCGTGCCGGCCCTCTCGCCGCTGATCGACCTCATCCTTTCCGAAAGCCGAAAGCCTGGCAGCCACGACTGGCAGAAACAGCTCGGCTTCGAGGCGCCCCAAGGCGAACGCGCGCTGCTGGTGCGCGGTTCGTCCCTGCCCGAGAGCTATGGCAGCGGGCATGTGGTGGTGTTCGACGACATCACCGAACTGGCACGCGCCCAGCGCGATGCCGCCTGGGGGGAAGTGGCCAAGCGTCTGGCGCACGAGATCCGCAACCCGCTGACGCCCATTCAGCTGTCCGCCGAGCGGCTGGCGATGAAGCTCTCGGACAAGCTCGAACCGGCGGACGCCGACATGCTGCGCCGTTCCACCGACACCATCGTCAAACAGGTCACAGCGCTCAAGGGCATGGTAGATGCTTTCCGAGAATACGCACGCGCGCCGCGCACCCAGCTCAATCCGCTGGAGCTGAACGCACTGCTGCGCGAAGTGATGACGCTCTACGAGGCCCAGCCGGCCATCCGCGTCAGCCTGTCGGAAACCCCGCTGGAAATCATGGGGGATGCGGCGCTGCTGCGGCAGGTTGTACACAATCTCCTTCAGAATGCGCAGGATGCGGTCCTTGACGCTGGCATCCCGATCATTCAAATTAGCAGCCGAAAAGAAGGAAGAAGCGCGGTAATCTGCGTGGAGGACAATGGCCCCGGCTTCGGTGCCGACATCCTGCCGCGAGCCTTCGAACCGTATGTAACGAGCAAGACGAAGGGAACCGGGCTGGGGCTCGCCGTCGTCAAGAAGATCGTGGATGAGCACCACGGCCAGGTCACCCTGGTCAATGCCGAACCGCACGGTGCGCGCATTCTTCTCACCCTGCCATTGCTGGAGGCCTAATGCGAAGCAGCGATATTTTGATTGTCGACGACGAAATCGGCATCCGCGAACTGTTGTCCGAGATCCTGCAGGACGAGGGCTACACCATCGCGTTGGCCGAAAACGCCGAAGTCGCCCGTCAGTTGAGAAACCAGACGCGGCCGGCCCTGGTGTTGCTCGACATCTGGATGCCGGACTGCGATGGCGTCACGCTGCTCAAGGAATGGGCCAAGTCCGGCCAACTGAACATGCCGGTGGTCATGATGTCCGGCCACGCCAGCATTGACACCGCCGTGGAAGCCACCCGCATCGGTGCGTTCGATTTCTTGGAAAAGCCGATCGCGCTGCAGAAGCTGCTCTCCACCGTCCAGCGTGCCCTGAAATACGGTGACATGCAGGCCAATACCTCGCTCAACTTGGACAAGCTCGGCAAGAGCGAACCCATCCAGGAACTGAAACGCCAGCTGGAGCGTGTCTCCAAGGTGCGCTCGCCGGTGCTGCTGACGGGCGAGCCCGGCTCGGGCTTCGAACTGGTGGCACGCTTCTTTCACCAAGGCAACACTCCCTGGGTGACGCTGGGCAAGCCAGAGCAGCTGGCCGATGCGCCGCTGGAGCTGCTGCAGAAGGCCAACAATGGGGTACTGTTCCTGCCCGAGATCGGCCAGTATGGCCGGCGCGTGCAGCAGGGCCTGTTGTTCATGCTCTCCAAGCTCGACCGCTTCAACGTGCGGCTGGTGTGCTCCTGTAGTCGTCCGCTGCAAGAGCTGCTGGTGGACCCGGAGTGCGACAACCGGCTGCTGACCGCGCTCTCCAGCGTCATCGTCCCGATCCCCCCGCTGCGAGAGCACGCCGAAGACATCATCTTTGTTGCGGAGCAGATCCTGACCGAGCTGGTGGAATCCAAGCAGGTGCCGGGGCGCCGGCTGACCACATCCGCGCTCAATGCGCTGCGCCAGTACGACTGGCCGGGTAATCTCGAGCAGTTGCGCAGCATCATCAAGAGCCTGGCGCTGACGGCCGAAAGCGACGAGATCGACGCGGGCGAGGTCAACAAGGTGCTCGCCCAGTTTCGGCACGAAAAGCCGGTGGAGGAGACCGGCTTCGACTTCAACCTGCCACTGCGCGAGCTGCGCGAGCAACTGGAGCGTCGCTACTTCGAGTATCACATCGCCCTCGAGAACGGCAACATGAGCCGCGTCGCCCAGAAGGTGGGCCTCGAGCGCACCCACCTTTACCGCAAGCTCAAGCAGCTGGACATCAAGTTCATCCGCCGTACTGCAGAAGAATGACCCCGCCGGCCGCCTTGGGTGGCCGGTCTGCCCCGCTGCCTTCCATGAGCGAACTCTCCGACGCTGCGCTGCTGCGTTACAGCCGTCATCTCCTACTACCCCAGATCGACCTGACCGGTCAGGCCGCCCTGGCTGCCAGCCGCGTGCTGGTGGTGGGAGCGGGAGGTCTGGGTTCGCCGGTAGTGCTCTATCTCGCGGCCGCCGGCATCGGCACGCTGACGGTGGCCGATGCCGACACGGTGGCCCTGTCCAATCTGCAGCGCCAGATCGCCTTTGCCCAGGCCGACCTTGGCCGAAACAAGGCGGAGGCGGCGGCCGAACGCGCCCGGGCGCTGAACGATATGTGCCAGGTGGTGGCGCTGGACGAACGCCTGCAGGCAGCCCGTCTGACGACGCTGGTGGCGGCGCAGACGCTGGTGCTGGACTGCTCGGACAATTTTGCCACCCGCCACGCCGTGAACCGGGCGTGCTTTGCTGCCGGGGTGCCGCTGGTGTCGGGGGCTGCTGTGCGCACCGAAGGGCAGCTTGCGGTCTTCGATCCGGCCAATCCAGCCTCCCCTTGCTACCAGTGCCTGTTTCCCGATGAGGGCGATGAAGGTGACGGGCCCTGCGCGACCTTCGGTGTGCTGGCTCCGCTGGTGGGTGTGCTAGGCAGTCTGCAGGCGGTCGAGGCGGTCAAGTGGCTGGTGGGCGAGCGCGGCAGTGCCGGGCGTTTCTGGCGCTATGCCGCGTGGTCTGGCCACTTCAGTGAAACCCGCGTACCCCGCGACCCGGACTGCCCGGTATGCCGGCAGCGGTCATGAGCTGGCCCACGCGCCGCAAGACACGACCAGCACCCCCACCGCCAACGCAGCAGTCATCCGCTTCATACGTGGGTCGTGATCATGCCAGTAAGGGTGATGCCCACCCCCGCCAGATCGGCGTCGATGCCACTTTGGATGTGCAGAGCCACCGCGTCGGAAATTCCGGCCAGCTTGCCCGCCAAGGTAGTGTCCGTGTTGGTCGCGAACAGGTAGCTGCGAGCGTTAGCGGCAGCGGTTTCCCCTGTGTATAGCGAGTTAGCCAAACTGTTGTGAGCTAGAGAGTCGGTGAAGGCACTGGCAACAACCATCTTGTTGTTGATCTGCGCTTTGTCTGAGCCAACCGAGCCATTGAAGATCGCCATTGCTGCTCCCGCCAGCGAGACTTTGCCGGTATTGATCTGGTCAACCCAATAGTTCAGCCCCCCCGTATCCGCCGCACGGTTAAAAAGCTGGTGGTAGACGTTGCTGACTTGCTGATCGACCGAGGACGCCCCGTACAGCGCTTTCGATTCCGCCGAGTTGCCAAAGGAGTTGATGATCGCATCCAGATTGCCACCGCTTTTTTGCAGTTGATCCATCCAGTAGCTTTGGCCTGCCACATCCGCTGGACGACCGTAAAACGCGATGTAGGCGCCCTGCACCTGATCGGCCTGTACGTCGTGACCGGGAATCGGGGTTGGCCCTGGCACGGTCGGGCTGGCGCTTTGCAGTTGGTTCAACGTCGCGGTGGTCTGTGCCTGTGTCGCAGTCGGGGCGTTTGCCGCTGTAGTCAGCGCCGGGTCGTTCATGGCCGACACGAAAGACTGGCTGGTGGTCGGGGTGGTCGGTGTCGGAGTGCCATTGCCGGTGAAGATGTCCTTGACGATGATGTTTTGGCTGGTCGCCCAATTCGCCAGTTGCGTGGAGGTGATCAGGCCGTCCGCTACCGCCAGGTTGGCGATGATGACCATATCCGGCGTGAGCGCGGGCTGGTTCATATTGGTTGTGACCCAGCCCGCGATCATCGACTCCAGCGACTTCACCATAGTTGAAGTGACATGGGTTTGGATCAGTTGACCCTCTGGGGCAAACTCAGCGTAGTCGATGCTGCCATCGGCATTCAGTACGGCGGTCGGGGTAGTCATAGCTCGTCTCCTAGTGAAGTTTTGTTGATGAATTCATCATGCACTTTTGGCTTTGAGCAGCGCAAGTGCACGGCTTGCTTTGCTTTAGGCTGGTTCCACTACTCAAAGCAAGCCGTGTCAGGGTGGATTCACGGGCCGGTACGGGTACACGTCATACTCGTCGCCACATAGCAATTCCCGCCGCTGCCTTTCGCATACCACCAGCACGAGCAGCCGTTATTGCCGGAACAGACCGAACCGTCGCCATGTATCGCGCACGAATAGCCACTGTTGCTCCAGCAGGTCCATTCGCCACTGTTCTTGATATTGGTGGCCGTGTAGGTATGTGAGGTGTAGCCCGGCAGCACCGCACTACAAAAAGCCCCGCTGGGCGCGGGGCTGAAAGTTTGCGAAGCACGCCTGCTCAGGCCTTCAGCTTCTGCTCGATCAGACCGTTGAGTTCGGCAAAGTCCGGTACACCGACGTAGCGCTTGACGATGTTGCCTTCCTTGTCGATCAGTACCGAAGTGGGCGTCAGCTGCACGTCGCCGAAAGCCTTGGCAATGCTGCCTTGGGCATCCAGCGTGACGTGGAACGGCAGCTGGTGCGTGTCTACATAGGTCTTCACGTAGTTGGGCGGGTCGTAGCTCATGGCCACTGCCACCGTCTCAAAGCCACGGGGTGCATAACGCTCGTGGGTCTTCTTCAGTTCGGGCATTTCCTGGATGCACCCGGGGCAGCTGGTGGCCCAGAAGTTGACCAGCACCACCTTGCCCTTCAGGGATGCGGTGGAGGCGGTTTTGCCGGTGATCGAGGTGTAGGTGACCTCGGGTGCGGCATTTCCACCCGAAAGCAGCGTATAGCCAGCAAAGCCCGCCACCAGCACCACAGCCAGCGCAATCAGACCTTTTTTCATCTTCTTCCGTCTACAAAAAGTTGGCCGAACTGCCGGCTGCTCAGCCTTCCATCAGGTCTTCGAGCAACGTCTTGAGTTGGCCTTCGAGTTGAACAGCCTTGTCCTGCTTGGCGTCGTACACCACGAAGGTGACGTCCGCCTCGGCTACCACCTTGTCGGTGCCCGCCAGTTTCACGCACTGGTGGATCACCGCACTGCGGTTACCAACTGATTTGACGGTGGTTTCCACCGCCAGTTCATCGCCCATTGTAGCGGCTCGGCGGTAATCAATGTTGATGTTCACCACCACCAGCGCCAGGCCGGACTGCAGGAACCAGCCCAGGTCGCCACGCTCCTCGAAGAAGGTCCAGCGGGCCTCCTCCAGAAACTCCAGATAGCGGGCGTTATTGACATGCTGGTACAGGTCCAGGTGATAGCCGCGGACCTTGATCTTGGTGGTATGTGCCATGTTTTCCTCTGTGTGGATGTGTCGTCGGCGGTTCAGTCCGCCTGGGGAAGGTCGAAGGGCTCGAACTGCTCGCGCTCAAGCGGCGCGTCGACCAGGTCGGTCAGGATGGTGTGGATTTCCACATCGAACCAGACCGCGAAGGTGTCCGCATCCAGTGTGTCGGGCCAGAGCGCATCATCCTCGCACCAGTCCGACAGCTCGGCGGCGAACAGCGATTCCGCCCGCTCCATGATAAAGGCGAGCGCATCTTCGGCGTCGTCGTTGGGCGGGATCAACAGGGCATTGCTGTCACTGCGCAGGTCGTCCAGCGTCAGGCCCTCTGCGATGTTGCCCGGCAGGGCCTGCAGCCAGTCGAAGAACGGAGTACGCGGGCGGATCAGTGCGATGCTGCGGTTGACTTCGTACATGGTGTGGCTCCTAGGGGCAAAGGGCTATTGTCCGCTCATCCGGCTGTCCGTGGTGAACATCCAGCGTTTTTCGATCACCAGCGCGCCGTATTCGGCCGCCACACTGGCAGGTAGGGGCGGGAAGGGGGCTGCCATGCGCACGATGCGCCGTGCGGCCTCGTCCACCGCCGGGTTGCCGGAGGTCCGTACCACTGCCACCTTCTGCAGGCTGCCGTTGCGCCCGACCACCACCCGCAGTACCGGCCCGCCGGGTGTGGTGCGGGCTTCCTCAGGATAGTTGAGGGTGCCGATGCGCTCCACCTTCAGGATCCAGTCCTGCACATACTGCGCCCAGACCGCACCGCGTGCCGACACGCCATACACCGCTGTGCGGGGGCCGCTCTCCAGACTGTTGTCCTGCATATCGGTACCGCCTTCGCGCGCCAGCGTTGCCGCCTGGGCCAGCAGGGTGCTGGCGGTTACGGGCGCGCCTTTTGGCGTGGGCGCTTCGGCCAACCTGCGGTCCGGTCGGGCCGGGTCGCGCATCACCTTGGGCGGCGTGGCGGCCGGAGCGGGCGTTTCCGGCACCGGGGCGGCCTCAGGTCGGGGCGGGGGGGGCGGCGTCGCCGGGATGGGGGCAGGCAGGCGCCTGCTGGCCAGATGGTCGGGGCGGGATGTGTTGCCGCTGCCGGCACGCGATACAGGCGCCACACGTTCGGTGGCAGGAGGATGCACTTTGTCAGGCGGTTGCAGGCGGATGTCGATCTGGCGCGCCCGGAACGGTGCTGCGCCCGAATCTTCCTGCTTGCGGGGCCCGGCCGGAATAAGCAGCAGGGCGTGCAGCAGTAGTGACGCGAGCAGGGCGGGAAACAGCAATCCGGAGCGCTCGGAAAAAAGGGATCGGGTCATGGCTGCAGAAAGGGCCGGGCCCGCAGGCCCAGCCGCAGTGGTTATTTTTCCAGCAGGCTACGCAGCATCCAGGCCGTCTTTTCGTGCGTCTGCAGACGCTGCGTCAGCAGGTCGGCGGTAGGCTCGTCTTCGGCACGGCCGGCCACATCGAACAGCCCGCGAGCCGTGCGGCACAGGGTTTCATGACCCTCGACCAGCTGACGGATCATGTCTTCGGCGCGCGGTACGCCTTCCGCCTCGGGAATCGAGGTCAGGCGCGCATAGTCGGCGTAGCTGCCGGGTGCGTAGTGGCCCAGGGCACGGATGCGCTCGGCAATCAGGTCCACTGCCAGCGAAAGCTCGTTGTACTGGGTCTCGAACATCAGGTGGAGCGTGTTGAACATCGGTCCGGTCACGTTCCAGTGGAAGTTGTGCGTCTTCAGGTACAGGGTGTAGGTGTCGGCCAGCAGGCGCGACAGTCCTTGAGCGATCTCGGCGCGGTCCTGTTCGTTGATTCCGATATCCATGACAAAAGCCTCCTTGTTTGCTGTAGCAGGCGCTACCTAAAATGAAGCCCCATTTTACAGGGTTCATGCATGAAAACCTGGCTTGCCGTACAGGACGGCACCCTGCGCATCACACTCTACGTGCAGCCTGGCGCCCGCAAGACCGAACTGGCCGGAGAGCACGACGGTGCACTCAAGATCCGTCTGGCGGCACCGCCGGTGGACGGCAAGGCCAACGCCGCCTTGGTGCTGTGGTTGGCCGAAGCGCTGGGGGTCCCCCGGCGCTGCGTCTGCCTGGTGTCCGGTGAGCGTAGTCGGAATAAGCTGCTGGTCGTGGATGCCCCTATTACCGCTGACGAGGTGGTGGCCCGCTTGGCGGGCTAGTGCAGGCGGCGGTTCGGGTCCTGTGTGTCGTCCACGCGGGTGTATTCTCCTTCGATCACGCCCTCAGGCGCCGAGGGGCCGCCGGGCCCCGGGGGGCGCAGCTTGGGGCCGGCCAAGGGCAGCAGCAACAGCACCGCCAGCACGTCGCTGATCACGCCCGGGATCAGGAACAGCAGCCCGGCCAAGAGGTAGCGCACCGGCCACAGTAGCGAATAGAGTGACACGCGTTCGCCCTGGCGGAACATCGCTCCCAGCGTGAGCAGTGTTCCCACACGCTGGTTGCGCAGCATGGCCAAACCGAGCACGCCGGTGAACAATAGCCATAGCAGCGTCGGGCCGCCGCCGATGCGGTCGGCCAGCATCACCAGCCCGGCGATTTCCAGAAACGGGTACAACAGCAGAAACAGCAGCAATCCACGCATGAGGTCAGGAAACGATGAAAGGGTTGATGGTCGTTTGTAACATGCCCGACGCCGATGTTGCCAGCCGCATAGCGCGCCAGCTTGTCGAAGAGCAACTGGCCGCCTGCGTCAACTGCCTGTCGCCGGTGGCCTCGGTGTACCGATGGCAGGGCAAGGTGGAAACTGCCACCGAAGTGCCCCTGCTGATCAAGACCACAGAGGATGCCTATCCGGCGCTGGAAACCCGGCTTTTGGCATTGCATCCGTACGATGTGCCGGAAATCATTGCCCTGCCGGTGGTGGCCGGCCTGCCCGCCTATCTTGCGTGGCTGGAGTCGGAAGTCCTTAAGACGCCTGCCGCCGGCTGAGGTTCAGTCCGGCGCATGAAAAAAAAGTTGACGCCCTGCTGACCCGTCTGTATAGTTGCGGACTCTCGAGGGTCGTTAGCTCAGCTGGTAGAGCAGCGGACTTTTAATCCGTTGGTCGCAAGTTCGAATCTTGCACGACCCACCACGAGACCCAACCGAATGCGGTTGAGGGTCGTTAGCTCAGCTGGTAGAGCAGCGGACTTTTAATCCGTTGGTCGCAAGTTCGAATCTTGCACGACCCACCAAGTTTCAAGCAAAAAGCCCGGTCCACGCGACCGGGCTTTTTGTCTTTCCGCTGCGCAAGGCCACGGCTGCATGCCGCTCTCCCCCTCCCGTACGGTAGGTCTGCTGTGACGTGCCTGCGAGGTGCACACGCCTGCCGCCTGGGGCTATTTTATCAGCGTTCTGGGGCGTGGGCCGGTACAAGAGGCCCCGCCTTACAAGGCTGCCTGCCGCGCCAGACGGGTCTGTTTTCCAGGCCGGCATCGCGCACTTTGAGAAGATAGGGTGCGGAGAGTCATCGCCCAAGGCGTGCGCGAATGGCTGCGGCCGATCGTGCTTGAGGCAGCGCGCGGCTGGGGCCGATAATGGGTGGATATAACGTTCTGGAGGCGGTATGCACGGTTGGAAAGTGGGTGCGCTGGGCCTGTGGGCGCTGGCGGCTACGGCAGTGGCGCAGGATGTGGATTCGGTCCTGCTTTCTGCGCAGATGGGCTATCAGTCGGCCAGCAGCCGATTACAGCAGGCCAAGAGCCGGCAAACGCAGGCGCAGGGGGCGCGTCAGACGGCAGAAAGCCGGCTGGCGGATGCGCAAGCGGCACTTGCGCGGGCGCAGGCGGAAGAAACGGCTGCGGGCACCGAGGTGATGGCAGCGCAGTCGGCCATGGAGCAGGCGACGGCGGCATTGCAGCGTGCGTGGCAGCAGAAGGAGTCTGCCCAGTAAGGGGGCGGCGTCCGCGTCGGGGGCTTGGCCTAGGCTGTGAGGACCTGGCCGTTCCGGGCGGTCGTGTCGTCAGGGGCTGACGGACGGCTGGGGGCGCAACTGGCGATAGCGGGCCAGGTCGGCTTCCATGCGGCTGCGCAGCTGCACGGCTTCCTGCTGGCGCTGCATCAGCTGTTGGTCGAGGTCGCGCTGCTCTTGGGCGGCAATACGGCGGTTGGTGTCCAGCGCGGGAGGAACAGCCTTGTTCTGGCGGCGAAAGCCGGCTGCGTCGCGCTCGTAGTCAGCCAGCCGCCGCGCCAGGGCCTCGCGTCGCAGTTGCAGGGCGTTGATGCCGGACTGCACGGTGCCGATCTGGCGTTCCCGCTCCCGTCGCAAGTCCGCCTCGGTGCGGTAGCTTTCCAGGAGGACTTTGTCCTGGCGCGCCTCCAGGCGGAGGCGTTCTTCCTCGGCCTTGCGCGCGGCCGCGGCCGCCTCCCGCGCCTGGCGCGCCTCGGGGGTCTCGGCGGGCTGCCGCACCATACCTTGGTGGCTGAGCTCGGCGGTGCCGGAGCGGGGGGGCTGGATGGGCGGGTGGTCGCTGTACTGCACACGCCCGCTTTCATCCATCCATTTGTAGAGACCCGGCTGGGCTTGTGCAGTGACGGCCAGTGCCAGAAGCAGCAGGCCGGTATGCAGTCTCATGATCAGTTTTCCACACCATAGCGGGCACGATAGGCGCGTACCGCTTCAAGGTTGGCCGAAAGGGCCGGGCTTTCGCTGAGGAAGGCCATCAGGTCCTTCAGGGTAGCGATGGCGACCACGGGCAGCCCGTATTCCTGTTCCACTTCCTGTACGGCAGACAGCGTACCCGTACCGCGCTCCATGCGGTCCAGCGCAATGGCCACGCCTGCCGGGGTGGCACCTGCGTCGCGGATCATGCGCACGGATTCACGCACCGAGGTGCCGGCGGTGATGACGTCATCGATGATCAGCACGCGGCCCTGCAGCGGTGCGCCCACCAGTACCCCGCCTTCTCCGTGATCCTTGGCTTCCTTGCGGTTGTAGGCAAAGGGCACGTTGCGCCCGCGCTCGGCCAAGGCCATGCTGGTGGCGGCTGCCAGGATGATGCCCTTGTACGCCGGCCCGAACAGCATGTCGTAGCCGATGCCGCTCGCTTCGATGGCGCTGGCGTAAAAACGCGACAGGGCAAGAGTGCTGGCGCCATCGTTGAACAGGCCGGCATTGAAAAAGTACGGCGACTGGCGGCCGGCCTTGGTGGTGAACTCGCCGAAGCGCAAAACCTGCCGCTCCAGGGCAAAACGAATAAAATCCTGGCGAAAATCGCTCATCGCATTCCTCATACACGTCGTCCGTCCGGCTTTGCCGGGCGCGCCGGCAAGCATATCACGGGAGACTGTCTTGCTTCGAATCGTTTCGGCCAACCTCAACGGGGTGCGCTCGGCCCACAAGAAGGGCTTCTTCGAATGGCTGCCCACGCTGGATGCCGACATCGTCTGCGTGCAGGAACTGAAGGCCCAGCACTGCGATCTGGAAGACGGGCACCGCCGCTGCCACCTACTGGACGGGCATTTCCACTGTGCGCAGAAGAAGGGTTACAGCGGTGTGGGCATCTACACCCGCCATGTGCCCGACAGGGTGGTGGAGGGGCTGGGCGTGCCGGAGTTCGACAGCGAGGGCCGGTACCTCCAGATGGATTTCGGCAACCTGAGCGTGGTGTCGCTCTACCTGCCATCGGGTTCGTCCAGCGAGGAGCGCCAGACCGTGAAGTTCGCCTTTCTGGAGCGCTTCTTGCCACACCTCGAAAGCCTGTACCGTTGTGGGCGCGAGGTGGTGATCTGCGGCGACTGGAACATCGCGCACCGCGAGATCGACCTGAAGAACTGGAAGGGCAACCTGAAGAACTCCGGCTTCCTGCCCGAGGAGCGGGCCTGGATGACACACCTGTTTGAACAGGTGGGCTGGGTGGATGTGTGGCGCACGCTGTACCCCGAAGCGCCGGGCTATACCTGGTGGAGCAACCGCGGGCAGGCCTATGCCAAGGACGTTGGATGGCGCATCGACTACCACGTGGCTACGCCCGGCTTGTCGGCAGCGGCCCGCTCGGGGCAGATTTACAAGGACGTGCGGTTCTCGGACCATGCACCGCTGATCGTGGATTACGACTGGAAGCTCTAGCATGTTCAACGATGACGAAGACACCACCCTGATCACGGTACCCGGCTGGGGTGACTCCGGTCCCGGGCACTGGCAGAGCCTGTGGGAGCGGGGTTATCCGCTGTCGCGGCGCGTGGTGCAGGATGACTGGCTGTACCCCGAACGCACACTCTGGGTGGCAAGGTTGGCCGAAACGGTGGCCGACACGCCGGGCCGCATCGTGCTGGCCGCCCACAGCCTGGGCTGCCACACGGTGGTGGCGTGGGCCGCAGGGCTGTCCCTGCGCGCAGCCGCCCGCATCCGCGGAGCACTGCTGGTGGCGCCGCCGGCGCTGCCGATCGCCGAGGCCGCAGTGCGCGCGGCTGGCGAGCTGCCGGAGGGGGCGCCCCTGCCGGCCTTTGCCGGATTCGAGACCGCCGCTACCATACCCCTGCCGTTTGCCGCCACACTGGTGGCCAGCCGTAACGACCCCTTCTGTCCGTGGGCAGAGGCCGAGGGCTTGGCGCGCCTGTGGCGGGCCGAGCTGGAGGATGCCGGCGAGGCAGGGCACATCAGCACGGCGTGGGGATATGGCAGTTGGCCGGCCGGACAGCGTCTGGTGCAGCGATATATACTCTGAATGTCTACCAGCCCGGATGCCGCCATGACCCTGTCGTCCATCAATGCCGCCGCACCGGCCTGCCGCCAATGCGAGGCCGCGCCTCCATTGGGTTTTGAGTTCACCATGGCCTTTCAGCCGATCGTGGATGTGGAGCGGCGCGAGGTATTCGCCTACGAGGCTCTGGTGCGCGGCCTGGCCGGTGAACCGGCAGCCGACATCCTGGCGCAGGTCAACGACGACAACCGCTACCGCTTCGACCAGGTCTGCCGCGTCAAGGCGGTGGCCCTGGCCGCCCGCGCTGGCCTGACGGCGAAACTCAGCATCAACTTCATGCCCAACGCGGTCTACAATGCGGCGACCTGTATCCGGGCTACTCTCCAGGCCGCGGCCGAGCACGGCTTTCCGGTGGAAAACATCATCTTCGAGGTGGCCGAATCAGAAAAGGCTACGGATCAGGCACACCTGAAGAGCATCATTGCCGAATACCAGCGGCGCGGATTCGCCACCGCCATCGACGACTTCGGCTCCGGCTATTCCGGGCTCAACTTCCTAGCCGATTTCCAGCCCGACTTCATCAAGCTGGACATGGCGCTGGTGCGCAACCTGCACCTGCATCCTCCGCGCCAATCCATCGTCCGTCATCTGGTCACCCTGGCGCACGAACTGAACATCCAGCTGGTGGCCGAAGGGGTGGAAACGGTGGAAGAATTCGGCTTCCTGCGTGGGCTGGGGATCCGGCTCTTCCAAGGCTTCCTCTTTGCACGGCCTGCTTTCGAAACCTTCGAACCCGTGCTGGATTGGCCTGACTGATCCTGCAGGCGGATGCAAAAAGGCAGGCCATCGGCCTGCCTTTCTAACGTACATTCCCCCCGGGCCTCATGCGTCCCCAGTAGCCACAGGGCGCGCCGGGTCCGCGCACCATTCGCTCCACGAGCCTGGGTAAAGCACGCTGCCCTGCAGGCCGGCCAGCTCCAGGGCTAACTGGTTGACGCACGCGGTCACGCCCGAGCCACACTGGTGTACCACTCCGTTCGCATCGCTACGCTCGCCCAGCAGCGCCAGCCATTCCTGTCGCAGTACTTCAGGCGCCTTGAAGCGTCCCTGCGCATCCAGGTTGTCCCGGAAGAAGCGGTTGCGCGCACCGGGAATATGGCCACCCACCGGGTCCAGGGTTTCGTTTTCCCCGCGGAAGCGGTCCGGGCTGCGGGCGTCCACCACCGTCAGGCGCGTGCTGCCCAGCGCGTCGAGGATGTCCTCGGCACGGACAGTATCCACCAAGGGTGCCCGGATGCTGAATCGGGTGCTGCGTCGGGGTGCGCGCTCGGTGCTGACCGGATAGCCAGCCTCCAGCCACGCCCCATAGCCGCCGTCCAAGACAGCCACCGGTGCATGGCCCAACCAGCGCAGCAGCCACCACGCCCGGGCGGCAAACATGCCGCCACTGTCATCGTAGGCTACCACCTGCGTGTCGGTACCGATGCCCATGGCGCCCAGGTCGACCGCCAGGCGCTGGGCATCCGGCAGCGGGTGACGGCCGTTCTGACCATTGCAAGTGCCGGAGAGGTGGTAATCCAGGTTGAGGTAATGCGCGCCGGGGATGCGGCCGGCCTCGTAAGCTTGCAGGCCGTATTCCGGGTCGTCGAGCTTGAAACGACAATCGAGGATGACCCAGTCCGGCTGGCGGGTTTCGGCCAAGGTCCGGGCATCGATAAGGTGGGTGTGCATGGCAATCCTTCCTCTGGGCGCCCGCGGGGCGCGAACCGTCTTGCCATGAGTCTGCCCGCAGGCGGCACCGGAAAGGGTGCTTACGGGCAGACGCATGCCTCCCTATAGCCTAGCGGGCACGGCGTTGCCCGGCAACCCGCGCCAGTCAGGCCGTCAGGTGGCGACGCAGGCGCCGGACCAGGTCGTCTGTGGGTGGCACGTGGCCGTCGCGCTGGCGCGCCGCCCAGATCGGCGCCGGAAAATGGGCGTCGCCGGCAAAGCGTGCGATCACATGCCAGTGCAGGTGGGGTACCACGTTGCCCAGACTCGCGAGGTTGATCTTATCCGGAGAGAGTTCGGTGCGCAGCGCCGCTTCCACCCGCCACACCCAGTCCATCAGGTGGGCGCGGTCGGACGGGGATAGATCGGTCATCTCGCGCACGTGATCGTGCCAGATCACACGACAGAAGCCTGGGTAGTCGGGCTCGCTCGTGACGAGTACTACCGTCAGTCGATCGTCACGGTAGAGTTCGGGAAAAGCTGAGGGGGCGCATAGTTCGCAGGGCATGAGGCGGACCTTCAGGGAGGAAACTCCGCCATTCTAGGCAGACGCGGGGGTTCGGCCAACCTGTTGCCCGGCCTCGGGGTGCCACAGGTGACGGGCTAGGTCCACCGTGCCCCGTGCTTGCAGAGTCACCCCTTCGGCCTCCAGCAGCGCGCGCTGCCAATCGGCGCTCTCGGTGCCGGGCCGAGCGATGCGTCCGCACGCGCCCACCACCCGGTGCCAAGGCAGGGCGCCCTGTGGCGCGGTACCCAAGAGACGCCCGACATGTCTGGCATGGCGCGGGTAGCCTGCCAGTTCGGCCACGCGGCCGTAGGTCAGGACCTTGCCGGGGGGGATGGCGGCGATCAGCGCGGTAACGGCGCGTTGAAATTCAGGTGACATGCAAGGGGGGGATGGAAGTAAAGCGGCCAGCGTAGCGCAAAACGCATCGGGCCGGCAGAGGCCGGCCCGATGCGTCCTGGTGGCAGGCTTATTTCTCCACAAAGGCGCGCTCGATGGCGTAATGCCCCGGCTCGCCCATGCGCGGGCTTTCCTGGAAGCCCATGCCGTCGAGGATTTCGCACAGGTCGGAGAGCATGGACGGGCTGCCGCAGATCAGAACACGGTCGTTTTCCGGGTTCATCTGCGGAAGGCCGATGTCCGCCGCCAGCTTGCCGCTGGTGATGAGGTCGGTCAGTCGGCCCTGGTTGCGGAAGGGCTCGCGGGTCACCGTGGGGTAGTAGATCAGCTTCTCGCGCACGACGTCACCAAAGAACTCGTTGTGCGGCAGTTCGTTGGTGATGTAATCGTGGTAGCCCAGCTCGCTCACCCAGCGCACGCCGTGCGTCAGGATGATCTTGTCGTAGCGGTCGTACACGTCCGGATCGCGGATGATGGACATGAAAGGCGCAAGGCCAGTGCCGGTGGAAAGCAGGTAGAGGTTCTTGCCCGGCAGCAGGTTGTCCTGCACCAGCGTACCCGTCGGCTTCTTGCTCACCAGTACGGTGTCGCCCACCTGCAGGTGCTGCAGGCGTGAGGTGAGGGGGCCGTCCTGCACCTTGATGCTGTAGAACTCGAGGTTATCCTCGTAGTTGGCGCTGACGATGGAATAGGCGCGCATCAGCGGCTTGCCGTTCACTTCCAGGCCGATCATAACGAACTGGCCGTTGATGAAGCGGAGCCCGGCGTCTCGCGTGCAGGTAAAGCTGAACAGCGTGTCGTTCCAGTGGTGCACGCTGAGGACGCGCTCGGCAGTCAGGTTGGCGTTGGGGGAGGACATGCGTCGTTAACCTAAGTCTGAATGAAATCGAAAGCGCCTGCCGGATTGTCAGGCGCTGCAAGCCGTTCTCATTATATCGAAATGTAATCCGTCACGGCGGTCCGGGCCGGATCATGCCTCAAAAGGACGGCACAAAACCTTGACCGGAATCATAACCGGTTCAGACAACGGCGGCAGAAACCGTTGTCTCTGTTTTTAGAAGCCGGGGTTATTTGCCGTCAGAAGAAGCCAGCGCTGCCAGGCAGCGCTGCAGGGGCTGAACGGTAACCGGGCCGGGAGCACTCAAGCGCGCCCAGACCCAGGCGTGATGCATGCGGATGGACCCGGCAGACAGGTGCGGGCGGTCCTGTGTGGTGTGCCCGTCCTCCAGCACCGTCACCCGGTAGCCACGCGCGGCCGCACTGCGCACGCTGGTATCGATGCAGAACTCGGTGGCATAGCCCCCGATCCAGAGGCTGTCCACCTGTCTTGCGGCGAGCTCGGCCTGCAGAGGGGTGTCTAGGAAGCTGTCGCAGGCGGTCTTGGCGATGTAGAGGTCGCCGGAACGGGCGTCCAGCCCGCTGTGCAGCGCCCACTTCGCGCTGTCACGCGGCAGCTCATCCGCATCCTCATGTCGTACAAATATTACCGGCCACCCTTGGGCGCGGGCGGTGCCGATGGCGGCATTGAGAATGGCCAAGGTGGCGTCGGCCTGATGTGCGGCGGGTGGGCCGACGATCAGACCGTGCTGGAAGTCGATGACGAGAAGGGCCACGCGGGGCATGGGGCGCTCTGGGATGAAGGTCCGATGTACCGCCAAGCGGAGCGCAGGATCAGTCGCCGATGGTGTAGACAATGGTTACCACCACCCGTGCCTTCTTCTCGATGGTGGACTTGTCATACGCACCGCCGTAGTCGTCGGCGGCATCGCTTTCACCTTGGGCAGGCAGGATGTAGAACGCCCCCTGCTGGGCCGAAACCATGCTGCCTACCCGGGTGTCGCCGGTCTTGGCGAACTCTTCGGCGCGGGCACGGGCGTTGCGGGTTGCCGCGCCGATCAGTGACATCTTGATCGATTCCAGCCCGGACACCAGATACTGTGCTGGCTGTGCCTCCAGCTGCAGGCCGCCAGCCTGCAGGTTGAGCAGGGCTTTTTCGGTGGTGGCGATCTGGCGCACGTTGCGGCTGGTGAGCCGATAAGGCTGGTGGGCGCGATAGTGGCTGATCTCGTCGAGCTGGCGGCCTTCGGCATCCTTGCGGAACACAGGCTCGAAGGTTTCGTTGCCGGTTTCGATCTGCGGGCCGCTATAGCCCTGAACACGGATGAAGTCGCGCACCGCAGGCTGCTGGCTGCGCAGGTTGGCCAGCGCATCGGCGATGGTGGCGCCGCTTCCGTTCAGCGTGAACGAGAAGCTACCCTGGTCTGCGGTGACCGGCTTCTCGGCCAGCCCCTTGACGGTGATGGACTGTTTGCCGAGGGCCTGGCGGGCCTGGTGTCCAAGGATGTAGGCACCGCCCGCGAGGCCGGCAGCCAGGGTCACCCCCAGTGCGACAAGTGCGGCGGCAAGCAGGCCGGTACGGGGTGCGGATTCAGGCATCACGGCTTCCTCTGAGGACAATGGCCGTTAGCCTAGCAGGTTGCCGGCGCAGGGGAAGCGTTCGCGGCAGTCCTGCCAGGTTGGCCGAAGCAGACCGTGGTGCCGGGTGCGGCTGTGGCCTGCTGTACGCTTACAGCAGCACGCGCTCGATACCGCCGTTGCGTGCCTTTTCCACGTAATCCTTCATCCAGTTGTCGCCCAGGATGTGCTTGGCCATCTCCACCACGATGTAGTCGGCCTGGGTGCCGGTGTCGTCACTGTAGCGCGCAAGGCCCTGCAGGCAGGACGGACAGGAAGTAAGGATTTTTACCGGCTTGTCGCTGGCGCCGACCTTGGCCAAGTCCTTGGTGATTTCCTCCTCCTTGCGGAAGCGGACCTGGGTGGCGATGTCGGGGCGGCTGGCGGCAAAGGTACCGGATTCGCCACAGCAACGGTCGTTCTGCACCACGCCTTCGCCCATGAGGGCGTTGACCACCTTGATCGGCTGGTAGGCCTTCATCGGTGTGTGGCAGGGGTCGTGGTACATGTACTTCTGACCATGCACCCCTTCCAGCTTCAGGCCCTTTTCCATCAGGTATTCGTGGATGTCGATGATGCGGCAGCCAGGGAAGATGTCTTCGAAGCGGTAGTTGGCCAGCTGGTCGTAGCAGGTGCCGCAGCTGACCACCACGGTCTTGATGTCGAGGTAGTTCAGCGTGTTGGCCATGCGGTGGAACAGCACGCGGTTCTCGGTGGTGATCTCGTCGCCCTTGTCCTTGTAGCCGGCGCTGGTCTGCGGGTAGCCGCAGCACAGGTAGCCCGGCGGCAGTACGGTCTGCGTGCCCACGTGCCACAACATCGCCTGGGTGGCGAGGCCCACCTGGCTGAACAGGCGCTCCGAACCGCAACCGGGGAAGTAGAACACCGCTTCGGCGTCTTCGCTGACCTTCGGATTGCGGATCACCGGAATCACGTTGGCGTCTTCCACGTCCAGCAGCGCGCGCGCGGTCTTTTTGGGCAGGCCGCCCGGCATCGGCTTGTTGATGAAGTGGATCACCTGCGCCTTTACCTCCGGCTTGCCGGTGGTGGCTGGCGGTTGCGCCGTCTGGCGTCCGGTCAGGCCCAGTTTCTTGCCGATGGTGTTGCCCAAGCGTTGCAGCTTGTAGGCGCCGCCGACCAGTCCGGTGCGGATGCCTTTGATGGTGGCCGGGTCCTTGGCGGTGAGGAAGGCCATGCCCAGCGCGGTGCCCGGATTGAACTTCTTGTTGCCGGTCTTGCGCAGGAAGTTGCGCATGGCGACCGACACATCGCCGAAGTCGATTTTCACCGGACACGGCTTCACGCAGCGGTGGCATACAGTGCAGTGGTCGGCCACATCGGACAGCTCTTCAAAGTGCTTGAGGCTGACGCCGCGGCGGGTCTGCTCCTCGTACAGGAAGGCTTCGGTCAGCAGGCCCACGCCCAGAATCTTGTTGCGCGGGCTGTACAGCAGGTTGGCACGCGGTACGTGGGTGGAGCATACCGGTTTGCATTTGCCGCAACGCAGGCAGTCTTTCACCATGTCCGAAATCTGGCCGATGTCGGACTGCTCCAGGATCAGCGATTCGGCGCCCAGCAGCGAGAACGACGGCGTGTAGGCCATGCTGAGGTCGGCGCCTGGTAGCAGCTTGCCACGGTTGAAGTGGCCGTTGGGGTCGACGCGCGCCTTGTAGTCGCGGAACGGCTGGATTTCTTCTTCGGTGAGAAACTCCAGCTTGGTGATGCCGATGCCGTGCTCGCCGGAGATGACGCCGTTCAGGCTGCGTGCCAGTTTCATGATGCGCTCCACCGCACGGTGCGCGGCCTGCAGCATGTCGTAGTCGTCGGAGTTGACCGGGATGTTGGTGTGCACGTTGCCGTCGCCCGCGTGCATGTGCAGCGCCACGAACACTCGGCCCCGCAGCACCTTCTGTTGCAGCCGGCGCACCGCCTCCATCACCGGCGCATCGCTCTTGCCGGCAAACAGCGCCTCAAGGTCGGCCAGTAGCTCGCGCTTCCAGCTCACGCGCAGGCGAAAATCGCGCATGGCGATGAAGAGGCTGGCCCCAAGGTTGGCCGAAGCGTCCTCCAGCGGGGCCTGGGGCCAGCGGGCGGTGTACTCGGCCAGCGGACTGTCCAGATTGTCCCACATCCACTGCCAGCGGGTGCGCACCGCAGTAATCAGTTCCAGCGCGGTTTCGCGGCGGTCGCCGATCAGTTCGTCGGCGGAAATGCTGCCGCCTTCGGTATCCACCGGCAGACGGCCGTGGAAGAATTCGGCGAGCTGGTCCAGTAGGCGGATCTTGCTGGCAATGGACAGCTCGATGTTGATGCGTTCGATGCCGTCGCTGTAATCGCCCAGGCGGTCCAGCGGAATCACCACGTCTTCGTTGATCTTGAAGGCGTTGGTGTGGCGGGCGATGGCGGCGGTACGGCTGCGGTCCAGCCAGAACTTCTTGCGCGCCTCGGGCGTCACCGCGATGAAGCCTTCGCCACGCCGTGCATTGGCGTAGCGCACCACTTGGCTGGCGGCTTCGGCCACCGCGTTTTCATCGTCGGACACGATGTCGGCGATCAGCACCATCTTCGGCCGACCCTTGCTCTTGGCTTTGGTGGCGTAGCCCACCGCGCGCACGTAGCGCCAGTCCAGGTGCTCCAGGCCGGCCAGCTGCACGCCAGCCGCCAGCCCGGCACCGCCGGGCTTGAAGTAGTCGGTGATCTCCACAATCGCCGGTGTGGCTTCGGCCACGGTGCCGAAGAACTCCAGACAGACGGTGCGGATATGCGCCGGCATGCGGTGCAGTACGAAGCGCGCGCTGGTGATGATGCCGTCAGTGCCTTCTTTCTGCACGCCGGGCAGGCCGGCGAGGAACTTGTCGGTCACATCCTTCCCAAGGCCTACCTTGCGGAAGGCCGGACCGGGGATGACTAGGTCTTCAGTGCTGATGACGGTGATGCCGTCCTCCTGCAGGCGCGTGACGCGGAAGGTGGCACTGTCCACATCATGGATTTTGCCGTAGTTGTGGCCGATGCGTTCCACGAACATCCAGTTGCCATCCGGGTCCACCATCTTCCAGCTGGCCAGGTTGTCCAGCGTGGTGCCCCACAGCACGGCCTTCTTGCCGCCGGCGTTCATCGCGATGTTGCCGCCGATACAGGAGGCTTCGGCCGAGGTCGGGTCCACGGCAAACACCAGCCCGGCAGCACCGGCGGCTTCCGCCACGCGGGCAGTGACTACGCCGGCGCCGCACTGGATGGTGGCGCGCTTACCGTCCAGCCCCGGCAGTTCGACGAATTCCACACCGTGGTGCTGGTCGAGTTTTTCGGTGTTGATGACGGCGCTCATGCGGTCCAGCGGCACGGCACCGCCGGTGTAGCCGGTACCGCCGCCACGCGGGATGATTGTCAGGCCCAGCTCGATGCACCCCTTCACCAGTGGGGCGATCTCGGCCTCGGTATCCGGACACAGCACCACGAAGGGATATTCCACGCGCCAGTCGGTGGCATCGGTGACGTGCGACACCCGGGCCAGGCCGTCGAAGAGAATGTTGTCGCGGCGGGTGATCCGTCCCAGCCGCTTGAGGATCGCGGCACGCAGCGCGCGCGTCTGGGCGAACTGGCCCTCGAAACGGTCCACTGCCTCGCGCGCGGCGGCGATCATCCGTCCCACCTTATCGTTGCCTTCGCGCCGCTTCTCGATTTCCGTCAGTCGGTGGTGGAGGGCGCTGGCCAGGGCACTCAGGCGCTTTGGGTTGTCCAGCAGGTCGTCCACCAGATAGGGGTTGCGGTCGACGACCCAGATATCGCCCAGCACTTCGAACAACATGCGTGCGGAGCGGCCTGTCCTGCGCTCGCCGCGCAGTTCCTCCAGCAGCTGCCACATCGGTGCGCCCAACAGGCGGATGACGATCTCGCGGTCGGAATACGAGGTGTAGTTGTACGGGATTTCCCGTACGCGGGTGGGGGTGGGGGTGCTCATTTGTCCTGAAACTGCCGGGATTAAGAAATTTTTTCCCCAATATACGCGAAATGTTGCGACGCGAAAAATGCCGTGTCCGTCAGGGGGTGATGTCTTGATTTGAAGGAGTTTTTAGCGCGACGTGGCGCAGCGCACATCCAGGAAACGACGGCAGCGAGTGGTGCCGTGGGATGCAGCGAGCGGCCCCTTAGAGCCGGCTGGCGGCCAGGGTTTCGGCCAGACGGGTAGCTTCGAACAGGCTGCCCGGATCGGCACGGCCAGTCCCGGCGAGGTCCAGCGCCGTGCCATGGTCCACCGAGGTGCGGATGATCGGCAGGCCCAGCGTGATGTTGATGCCCGCACCAAAGCTGGCGTACTTGAGCACCGGCAGTCCCTGGTCGTGGTACATCGCCAGTACTGCGTCGGCTTTCTCGAGGTGATGCGGCTGGAACAGTGTGTCGGCCGGAAGCGGGCCGGTTAGCTGGAGGCCGCGGGTACGCAGCAGGGCCAGCACCGGTTCGATGACCTCGATCTCCTCGCGTCCCATGTGCCCGCCCTCGCCCGCATGCGGGTTGAGGCCGGCCACCAGAATGCGCGGCGCTTCCAGCCCGAACTTGGATACCAGATCCTGATGCAGGATGGTGATCACCTCCTGCAGCACTTCACGGCTGAGGGCATCGGCCACCTCGCGCAGTGGCAGGTGGGTGGTGGCGAGCGCCACGCGCAGCCCGGCCCCGGCCAGCATCATCACCACCCTTGGCGTGCCGGTGCGTTCTGCCAGATACTCGGTGTGCCCGGTGAAGGGAACGCCGCCCTCGTTGATCACGCCCTTATGTACCGGGGCGGTTACCATCGCATCGAAGGTGTGGTTGAGGCAGCCGTCGATCGCCGCGTCCAGCGTGTTCAGGACGTAGGAGGCATTGACCGGGTCGGTCCTGCCGGCCTGAACAGGACCGGATAGCGGGCAGTGAAGGATTTCCAGCGTGCCGGGCGGCGGGTCGTTTTCCGGACGGAAGGGAAGGAGCGTAACGCTCAGGCCGAGTGTGCGTGCGCGTGCCTCGATCAGCCCGGTATCGGCCACCAGCACCATACGCGCGCCCACGCCGCTTTCGGGCAGTCGCAGCACCAGGTCGGGGCCGATGCCGGCCGGTTCGCCTGGGGTGATCGCCAGGCACGCCCGGCGCTGGCCTGCCTCCGCACCAGCGGCCAGGCCGCTCAGCGGATCGGGCCGGTAGGGCAGGGGACGGGCACCGGCGTGCCGGGCAGACATAGGCTTACTTCTCTTCGAGCCGGTCTTCGACAAAGGCCGCATCGCGGATCTGACGTACCCAGTCGGCGTAGGCCTGATCGATCTTGCGGGTGCGGATCTGCTGACGCACCAGCATACGCTCACGTTCGCTGGAGACATCCTGGGTGCGCTTGCCTTCTACCAGGATCAGGTGCCAGCCGAAGGGGCTACGCACCGGCTCGGACACGCTGCCTTGGGGCAGGCTGACCATCACTTTCTCGAAGTCGGGCACGGTGTCGCCCAGGTTTACCCAGCCCAGGTCGCCACCCTTGGTGTTGCTGGCGTCCTCGGAGTACAGCCGCGCCATCTCGGCAAAGCTGGCACCACGCTGAATGCGGTCGCGGATCTGTACCAGGCGTGCGCGGGCGTCGGCATCGGAGACGGCCTCGTTGGCCCGGATCAGGATGTGGCGGGTATGGTACTGTTCGGCCATCACCGGGCCGCTCTGGTCGCGCTTCTCTTCCATGCGGAAGATGTAGAACCCCTGTGCAGTGCGGATGAGTCCGGTGTTCTCGCCTGGCTTGAGCTTGTCCAGCATCTGCACCAGCTCGGTGGGCAGGCTGTTGGCCGGCCGCCACCCCAAGTCACCGCCCTGCAGAGCATTGGGGCCGTCCGAGTAGCTGGCAGCCACCTTGGCAAAGGGCTGACCGCTGCGCAGTTCGGCCAGAGCCTGGCCAGCCTTCTGCTGCAGCGTCTCGATCTGCTTGGCATCCGCCCGCTCCGGCACGCTCACCAAGATGGCAGAAATGCGGAACTCCCCCCGATGCGCGGTGCCGCTGCTCTTGAGCACCTGCTCGATCTCGGTGTCGGTGACTGTCACGCGCGCTTCCACCTCGCGCTCACGCAGCTTGGCGACCAGCATCTGGCGGCGCAGGTCCTCGCGGAAGCGATCGAGGCTGACGCCCTCCTTGGCCAGCTGGGCTTCCAGGGCCGGGATATCCATCTTGTTCTGCTGGGCCACGCGTGCGATGGCCTGATCCAGCTCGGCCGGGTCCACGGTTACGCCGTTGTTCTGGGCGAACTGCACCTGCGCTTCCTCGGTGATCATCTGCTCCAGTACCTGGCGCGCCAGCACGCTCTGCTCGGGCGGGGAGATCTTGCGGGCGGCAAGGTTGGCCGAAGCCTCCGCCATGCGCTGCTTGAGCTGAAGCTCGGTGATGACGCTCTTGTTGACGACCGCCACGATGCGGTCCACCGGGCGTACCGGCGCAGCCGCGACGGCGCTGCCGAGCGCGGCAGCCAGAATCAGGGCAAGCAGGGATTTCTTCATGGTCATTGACGGGTCTCGTTGATCGGGCTGTAGCCGGGAATCGAAAGACGCAGCACGTCGAGCGGGTTGTTGCCGATGCCGCCCAGGTCCTTGAGTTCCAGCTGGAAGAACACGGCGTTCTTGGTGTGCGTCAGGTCGGTGACGTACCGCTGTCCCACTACACGCACGCCCCAGCAGCCGTCGTTGTACTCGAAGCCTGCCAGCTGCTCAAGCGCTTTCTTGTCACGCAGCGAGTAGTTGTAGCGGCCGACGGCGTACCACTTGCGCGCCAGCGGCCACTGGAAGGCCAAGTCCACCTGGCGCAGCGTATCGCGCTGGCCCGAGCCGCCCACCTCTTCGTCGCGGTCATAACGGTAGCGCACGCTGGCGGTCTTGCCCGGGGCGGGCGAGTACTGCAGGCGCAGGTTGTAACGCTCGGTCTTGCCCAGCTCCTCGTTGTACTGATAGGCGCTGTCGAAGCTCCACTTGCGTGTCAGCTCGCCGCTGGCACCGAAGAGGAAGTCCGAGCCCGATGTCCGGCGTTCCTGCTCGGTGCCTGCCAGGGTGATGTCGTCTTTGCGGAAGTAGTAGCGCTTGCCGGCCGTCACGCGCAGCACTTCGCGGCCGTCCGCCGTGTCGAGGAGGCGCGAGGACAGGGCCGCGGTCAGCTGGTTGGCCCCGTTGATGCGGTCGTTGCCCGAGAAGCGGTTTTCGGTAAAGAGCTGGGCATAGCTGAAGTCGTTTTCCGACGTGTCGAAGTTCGGCAGGTCGTTCTGGCGCTCGGTGGGGATGTACACATAGTAGAGCCGGGGCTGCAGCGTCTGTACATAGCTGTTGCCGCGCCAGGTGACGTCGCGTTCGAAGTTCAGGCCGCTGTCGGTACTGAAGATCGGCAGCGTGCGGCTGGTGGTGCGGGCCGGCTGACTGCCGAAGCCTTCCAGATCGTAATAGGTGGCGTGCACCCCGAACTTAGGGCGCACGAAACCCCAGCTGCGGTCGAAGTTCCAGGTGACCGAGGGATAGGCCACCAGACGGCTGCCCTCCTGCTTGCTGCTATGCGCGAAGCGCGTCAACTCGCCGTAAAAGTTGGCGCTGAGGTTGTACGGCAGGTACTGGAAGGCATTAGTGGTCAGTTGCGGCAACCGGGCGTAGGGCTCGTCCACCGGCGTCACCGGATCCTGCAGCGTCTGGTAGCGCTGCAGCTTCAGCTGCGAACTCATGCCGCCCCCGTTCCAGCTGTAGTGATGGTTGAACCAGGCTTCACGCACCAGGTTGACGTTGGAGGCCACCGACTCGCGGTCACCGAAGTCGCGGAAGTAGTCGTCGTCGGAGACGTAGTTGAGGTTGTAGCCGAAGTTGAGGTTCCAGGGCAGCGTCTGTGTGTGCTGGGCATGCCAGGCGAAGCGCGAGCCACCACGGACCTGGTCGTCAGGTGTCTGGTCGGTGGAGATCAGCCCGCTGTAGTCAGGGCGCAGATAGCGGAACTCGGCCCCGAGGCGCGCGCCGCGCTTGAAGTTCATGCGTGGCGTCAGCGTGAGGTCATAGTTGGGTGCCAGGTTGAAATAGTACGGAAGGCTGATCTCGCTTTCGCTGCCGGTGCGGAAGGTGGGCACCAGAAAGCCCGACTTGCGGCGGTTGTCGAGCGGGAAGTCGATCCACGGCGTGTAGAGGATGGGCACGCCTTGGAACTCCAGCCGGGCATTGCGCGCCACGCCGACGTTGGTGTTGTAGTCCAGGTCGATGGTGCGGGCCTTGATGTACCAGGAGTCGTCGTTCGGTTCGCAGGTGTTGGCGCGCGCCCGGTTGAGGCGATAGCGGTTCGGCCCGCGGAAATCCAGGGTGTCGCCGTCACCGCGGATCTGGCGGCCGTTCTGGTTGGCCGAAAAGGATGGGTCGTCGGCATTGCCGGTACGCGTGTCCAGCGCATAGTCCAGATCGCTGCCCTCCACCCGGGCGCCGGGTTCGGTCAGGACGAAGCGCTTGCCTGCGCGTGCCTGGCTGCGCGCCTGGTAGTAGTCGAGCCAGTCTGCCTCGATGCGCTCGTCGTCACGGGTGACGACGACATTGCCGCGTGCCTTGACCGCCACATCGGTCTGGCCTTCGACCGTATCGGCCGAAAGAACGGTCTGGCCGGGCGCGGCGGCAGGGGTTTCGATGGGCGGGAGCGGCGTGTCGTCTGCACGGGCCGGCAGGGCAAAGGCGCAGGCGAGCGCCAGCGCGAGCGGGGACAGACGGAATGGTTTCATGCACAAAGCCATATCTCGCGGGCTGGGAGGCAGTATAAAATTGCCCCATTCTATCAGCACCGCACTGAACCGACATGCCGCGAGAACAGGCCCTTGAAATGTGGCTGGCCACCCAGTTCCCAGATACCCCCTTCCGCGTCGAGTTTGCCGCCGCGGATGCGGACTTCCGTCGCTACTTCCGCGTGCTGCTGCCGGATGGCAGTACCCGCATCGCCATGGATGCCCCGCCGGAGCACATGAACACCGATCCGTACGTTGCGGTACGCGAGGTGTTCGCCATGGTCAACGTGCCCAAGATCCTCGCCCGCGACCGCGAGCAGGGCTTCATGCTTCTTGAGGACCTTGGGCGCGTCACCTTCCTCGCCGCCCTGGAGCATGACCCGCGGCCCGAGGTGCACCGCACGCTGTTGCTCGAAGCCATCGACACTCTGGTGACGCTGCAGGGCGCCAGTCGGCCTGGCGTGCTGCCGGAGTACGACCGTGCCCTCCTGGTGCGCGAACTCAACCTGTTTCCGGAGTGGTTCGCCGGCAAGGAACTGGGCAAGCCCTTCACCTTCGCGCAGCGGCAGCTGTGGGACGCCACGCTGTCGGTGCTGCTGCCACGCATCGAGGCCCAGCCGCGGGTGTTCGTGCACCGCGATTTCATCGTGCGTAACCTGATGCTCACCCCGGGTCGCCCCGGCGTGCTGGACTTCCAGGACGCGGTGTACGGCCCGGTCACTTACGACCTGGTGTCGCTGCTGCGCGATGCCTTCATCGAGTGGGAAGAAGCCTTCGTGCTGGACCTGGTTGTTCGCTACTGGGAGAAGGCACGGGCCGCCGGCCTGCCGGTCAACCCGGACATCGATGCCTTCTGGCAAGACTTCGAATGGATGGGCGTGCAGCGCCACCTGAAGGTGGCTGGCATCTTCGCCCGCCTCTACCACCGTGACGGCAAGGACAAGTACCGCGGCGAGATCCCACGGTTCGTGCGCTACCTCAAGAAGGCGGCCCGGCGCTATGGCGAACTGGCACCGCTTTACCAACTGCTGCTGCAACTGGTGGGACGGGACGCCACCGATGAAGCCATCGACAGCAGTTTCTCCGCCACTCGGCTCGCCTGAGGCGCGCCATGCACGCGATGATCCTCGCGGCCGGACGCGGCGAGCGCATGCGGCCGCTGACCGACACCACGCCCAAGCCGCTGCTGCCAGTGGCCGGGCAGGCGCTCATCGTCTGGCACATCCGGCGCCTGGCCGCGGCCGGTTTCGGCACCCTGGCGATCAACCACGCCTGGCTCGGGGCGCGCATCGAGGCCGCCTTGGGAGATGGCGCGGCTTGGGGCGTGCGCATCCACTACTCGCCCGAGTCCACCGCGCTGGAGACGGCCGGTGGGATCGCCACCGCGCTGCCGCTTCTGGGAACGGGCCCCTTTGCCGTCATCAACGGTGACGTGTTCAGCGACTTCGCCCTGGAGCGGCTGGCCACGGCGGCAGCGCAGCTGGATGGCCAGTCGCGCCTGGCGCATCTGGTACTGGTGCCCAACCCGCCACATCACCCAGGTGGCGACTTCGGCCTGTTGCCCACGGGTACGCTGTCCGCCGACCCGGCCGATGGCGAGGGCCTGACCTTTGCCGGCATCGGCGTCTATCACCCGGCCCTGTTCGCTGGCGTGGCCGCCGGCCAGCCCGCCCGGCTGGCACCGCTGCTGCGCGACGCGATGCGGCGTGGCCAAGTGAGTGGCGAAGCGCACCGCGGCGTGTGGATCGACGTCGGCACCCCGGAGCGTCTGGCCGAAGCCGACGCCATCGCCCGCCACTGGGCCCGCACGTGAAGCGCCGCATCCTTGGCATCGACCCGGGCAGCCGCATCTGTGGCTTTGGGGTGATTGACATTGTGGGCAGCCAGCGTCATTACGTGGCCTCGGGCGCCATCCGTACTCCGCAGGGCGCCAGCCTGGCCGAACGGGTGAAGGTGCTGGTGGATGGCATCCATCAGGTCATCGACACCTACCAGCCCACCGAGGCAGCGCTGGAGCAGGTGTTCGTCAACGTCAACCCGGCCGCCACGCTGATGCTGGGCCAGGCGCGGGGTGCCTGCATGACCGCGCTGGTACTCAAGGGGCTGCCGGTGGCCGAATACACCGCGCTGCAGGTGAAGCAGTCTGTCGTCGGCCAAGGCAAAGCGCCCAAGGAGCAGGTGCAGTTCATGGTGGTGACCATGCTCAACCTCTCGGGCACGCCGCAGGCCGACGCGGCCGACGCGCTGGCAGTGGCGCTGGCCCACGCCAACCACAGCGGTGGTGCGATCGGCCAGCTGGCGCGCTCCGGCCTGCGCGTCAAGGGCGGTCGCCTGGTCTAGGGCCGACCCGGAAAACCTGTTTTCGGGCAAGGCGATCCGCCTGTGTCTGTGCCACGCTTCGGCCAACCTCTCCAGATACAGGAGCCTGCAATGTGGAACGAGTATGCGATCGCCCGTGCCCTGCACGTGCTTGCGGTGGTGATGTGGATCGGTGGCGTGGGGTTCGTCACCACCGTGCTGATTCCCGCCTTGCGCCGGCGTTTTCCCCCTGAAGCCCAGTACGGCATGTTTGAAACCGTCGAGCACCGCTTCGGCGCGCAAGCCCGTTTCTGGGTGCTGCTGACACTGGCCAGCGCTGTGTGGATGCTGCATGTCACCGACGGCTGGGCACGGTTGCGCGATACCGGCTGGCTGCACCTGATGCTGGTAGCGTGGCTGCCGTTCTTCCTGATGCTTTTCGTACTGGAACCGCTGCTGGTGCACCGATGGCTGAAGATGCGGGCAGGCCGCGATCCGGCGGGTACGATGCAAAGGGTGGCCTGGCTGCACTGGGCGCTGCTGGGTCTGTCGCTGGCGGCAGTGCTGGCCGGGGTAGTGGGGGCGCATGGCGGCTGGCGCCTCTGACTGAAAACGGATGGTTGGCCACGGTAATGGGGGTCGGGTTATGCTCACGGGGTAATGCCTGCCGAGGAGCCCGCCATGCTGTCTGCCCGCCCTGTGCCCGTCGAACCGCACCCTGCCCGATACGCGCATCGCGCCCAGCGCTGGTTCTTTGCCACCCGACCGGCTTTTCTCTCCCTTTCACTGGGGGGCGTGATGATGGGGCTTGCCGCTGCCGGCCCCGCCCTGCGGGACGGTTGGCCGAAGGCGGCACTGGCGACGCTGCTGGCGCTGCTGTGCCATGCGGCGGCCAATGTCATCAACGACGTGGCGGACGATGCCAATGGTACCGATGCCGCCAATGTCACGCGTCTTTACCCTTATACCGGGGGCAGCCGCTTCATTCAGAACGGCGTGCTCTCGCGATGCGAGATGCAGGCGCTGGCCTGGGTGCTGTTCGCGGCCGTGCTTGCCGGAGGACTACTGCTGACCTGGCTGTCCGGCTGGATGTGCGGAGTGATCGGGCTGGTGGGGGTGATGCTCGCCTGGGGCTACTCGGCACCCCCCTTGCGGCTGAATAGTCGTGGTCTGGGGGAGGTGGCCCTGTGTCTAGCCTTCGGCCTGGTGCCCCTAGGGGCCTGCAGCCTGTTCCTGCCCCGGCTGCCGGGCCCGCTCTGGCCGGCAGCGGGTGCCTATGGGCTCTTGGCCTGCGCGCTGCTGTTCGTCAATCAGCTGGCCGACCGCCCGGCCGATGCGCTGGCGGGCAAGCACCACTGGGGTGTGCGCCTGTCCGGCAAGGCTGCTGCAACCGTCTTCGTGTTGCTCAACGC
Source organism: Gulbenkiania mobilis (assembly GCA_004346645.1). Lineage (GTDB taxonomy): Bacteria > Pseudomonadota > Gammaproteobacteria > Burkholderiales > Chromobacteriaceae > Gulbenkiania > Gulbenkiania mobilis. Next base: position 25,975 of record SMDA01000002.1, on the reverse strand, counting down.
CGGCGCGCTGCTGCTGGCGGGTCTGGCCGGGCTGCCTCTCTGGCTGTGCAGCCTGCTTGCCGTGGCTACTTGCAATGCGTGGCGGCTGCGTCCGGTGCTCGTCGGACCCACGGCAGGCTTGCGTCCGGCGATTCACTGGTCCATCCTCGCGGCCAACCTCTATCCGCTTCTGGCGGCCTTGGCGCTGCTAACCCGACGCTGAGCCCGCCCATTCCAAGGAACTTCCTGCATGATCGGACGACTGACCGGCACGCTGCTCGAAAAGCTGCCGCCCCAGATCACGGTGGATGTCAACGGTGTCGGCTATGACGTCGACGTGACGATGACCACCTTCTACCAGCTGCCCGCACTGGGCCAGAAGACCACGCTCTACACCCATCTGGTAATCCGTGAGGACGCCCATCTGCTTTACGGCTTTGGCAGCCGCGAAGAGCGGGAAACCTTCCGCCAGCTGATCCGCATCACCGGGGTCGGTGCCAAGATCGCTCTGGCGATCCTGTCGGGCATGACCGCGGACGAGCTGGCGGTGGCGGTGGCGCAGGAGGACGTCAAGCGGCTTTCCAGCGTGCCCGGCATCGGCAAGAAGACCGCCGAGCGGCTGGTGCTGGAGCTGCGCGGTAAGCTCTCGCCCTCGGGGCTGGCGGGCTCGCCGGGCGGTTTGCCCTTTGTCACCACGGCGGACGAGAAGAACGATATCGTCAACGCGCTGCTGGCGCTGGGGTACAACGAGAAGGAAGCCGCAGCGGCCACCAAAACCCTGCCGGTCGAGGTCTCGGTCAGCGATGGCGTGCGACTGGCGCTCAAGAACCTGATGAAAGGCTGATACCTTCATCCCGTTGGCGTCCGCCCCTGCACGGCGACGGACGCCGGCGTGCTCAACCACCGGGCGACAGCCTCGCCCCTGCAGGAGGACAGGACATGTCCAATGTGGCCGTACTCATCGATGCGGATAATGTTTCACCGGGCTGGATCGAAGATGTGCTGGAGGAAGCGGGCAAGCTGGGCGTGCTGGCGCTCAAGCGGGTCTACGGCGACTTCAGCCGGCACGAGAAGGCCTGGCGCGATCTGTGCGCCCGGTTTGCCATCCACCCCATCCAGCAGTTTCCCAACACCAAGGGCAAGAATGCTTCGGACATCGCACTGGTGATCGATGCGATGGACATGCTGCACTCCGGGCGCTACCACAGCTTCTGCCTGATCTCGAGTGACAGCGATTTCTCCCGGTTGGCGACGCGCCTGCGCGAGGACGGGCTGGAGGTATGGGGCTTCGGGGAGGAAAAGACACCGGCCGCCTTCGTCAATGCCTGCAGCAAGTTCGTCTATGTAGAGGTGCTGGGGCTGGACGAGGAAGTGAAGTCCACCGAGGAAACCCGGAGCGGTCCGAGCAGCGAGCGAGCGGGCGTCGCCGAGCCGGTGGCCCGGGTGCTGCGCCCCCTGGACCGCAAGCTGCGGGCTCAGTTCAAAAAGGCAATCGAGAGCATGAGCGACGACGAGGGCTGGGCCGATCTGGGTGGCGTGGGCAGCCTGATCGGCCAGTGGATGCCCGAGTTTGATGCCCGCAACTACGGCTTCACCAAGCTCTCGGAACTGGCGGTCAAGTGCGGCTGGTTCGAGGTGGATAAGGCCAGCCAGGGGCGCGGCGGTGTCTCCATCCGGCTCAAGCCGTCGGAGGCGGGCCGCCGCACCGCCCGCTAGCGGCCCGTCAGGCTGCCGCGGCGCGCCCCTGCTCCAGCCAGGCGGCAAGCTCGGCCACGGTGAGCTGGGGCAGGCCCTGCTGCAGGGCATAGGCCGTCAACTGTGGGCCGCGCATCATCGTACCGTCAGGGTTCATCAGCTCGCACAGCACGCCGGCAGGGCGAAATCCGGCCAGGCGGGCCAGCTCCACGGCCGCTTCGGTATGGCCTCGGCGCTCGCGCAGCCTGCCGGGGCGGGCCACGATGGGATAAACATGGCCCGGACGCACCAGATCCTGGGGCCTGGCATCCACTGCCATGGCCGCGCGGATAGTGGTCACCCGGTCGGCGGCCGAGACTCCGGTGGTCACGCCCTCGGCTGCCTCGATGGCCACAGTGAACTGAGTGCCGTAGCGGCTGCCGTTGTGTGCGGCCATCGGCGGCAGCGCCAACCGTTCGGCGTGTTCCTGCGTGATGCACAGGCAGACGATGCCGCTGCCATCCCGGATCATGCGTGCCATTTCGGGCGCGGTCAGCATTTCCGCCACCAGGATCAGGTTGGCTTCATTCTCGCGGTCGGCATCGTCGGAGACGATGACGGGTAGCCCCCGGCGCAGGGCGGACAGGGCCTGTTCGATGCGCTGGGTGGTAAGGTCGGTGGATAGGGTCATGGAAACGGTCCTCAAGTTGAGATCGAGAAACACGTCCCGCAGGCGTGAGACGGACGGCACAGAGCCACCCGCTGCGCAAGCGCGCATACGACACAAAGCCCGGAGCGCGAGCGGTCCGGGTAAGGCGTCGTCTTCTTTCATCCGGACTGTTACCGTCGGCCCTGGCCTCTCACCAGATCTGCTGACCCCCTGCCGCAGGGCAGGGGCGCTCGCGGGCTCGGTCTTGCGACCATACCGCCGGTGGGGAGTTGCACCCCGCCCCGAAGACGTCAGCCGTCCGGCACCCGGACGGCTGTGTGCAGTATACCAGTGGTAACATTCCCCCATTGCACGCGAGCCACTTTCCATGATCCAGACCGACAACCTTACCGGCGGCGCCCCAGAGCGCCGTTTGGTCACCCAGCAGAGCCTGTCCGCGCAGGAGGAGGCCCTGGAGCGGGCCTTGCGGCCCAAGGCACTCGACGAGTACGTGGGCCAGAAGAAGGCCCGTGAACAGTTGGAAATCTTCATCGAAGCGGCCAAGAAGCGCGGCGAGGCGCTGGACCACGTGCTGCTGTTTGGGCCGCCGGGTCTGGGCAAGACCACGCTTGCACACATTGTAGCGCGCGAGATGGGTGTGAACCTGCGTCAGACCAGCGGGCCGGTGCTGGAGCGGGCCGGCGACCTGGCGGCACTGCTGACCAACCTGGAGCCGCACGATGTGCTGTTTATCGACGAGATCCACCGGCTCTCGCCGGTGGTGGAGGAAATTCTCTACCCGGCGCTGGAGGATTACCAGATCGACATCATGATCGGCGAAGGGCCGGCCGCCCGCTCGGTCAAGATCGATCTGCCGCCGTTCACGCTGGTGGGGGCCACCACCCGCGCCGGCATGCTCACCAACCCGCTGCGCGACCGCTTCGGGATCGTGGCGCGGCTGGAGTTCTATACCGCCGAGGAGCTGACACGGATCGTCACCCGTTCTGCGGGGCTGCTGAACGTCACCTTGGCCGAAGACGGTGCCTTCGAGGTGGCGCGCCGCTCACGGGGTACGCCTCGCATCGCCAACCGACTGCTGCGCCGCGTGCGCGATTATGCCGAAGTAAAGGCGGACGGGACCGTGACCGCCGCCGTGGCGGATGCGGCGCTGGCCATGCTAGATGTGGATCCGGCCGGACTCGACGTGATGGACCGCAAATTGCTCGGTGCCATACTGGAGAAATTTGGCGGCGGGCCGGTGGGACTGGACAACGTGGCCGCCGCCATCGGCGAATCCACCGATACCATTGAGGACGTCATCGAGCCCTTCCTGATCCAGCAGGGCTATCTGCAGCGCACGCCACGGGGCCGCATGGCCACCTCGCTGGCCTACACACACTTCGGCCTGCCCGTGCGCGACTGAGCACACTGACAGGTGCCGTGGGCGTCCGGACACATCGACAGGGGGCAGAACATGAAGAATGCGATGCTGATCATCCGTACCGGGCAGCCGCCTGCGCCGGTGGGGGCGCGTCTGGGGCAGTTCGCTGACTGGCTGCGGCGCGAGTTTGCCGACTGCGACCGTGCTTGGCAGGAAGTGCATGTGGCCGCTGGCGAGCCTCTGCCGCCAGTGGCGAACTGTGCCGGGGCCGTCATCACCGGTTCGCCCGCCATGGTTACCGACCATCTGCCGTGGAGCGAGGCTACCGCTGCCTGGATTCGGGAGGCCGTGGCCGCCGAGGTGCCACTGCTGGGTATCTGCTATGGTCACCAGCTGATCGCCTACGCGCTGGGCGGTGAGGTGGGCTACCATCCGGACGGCCCTGAAGTAGGCGTGGTGGACATTCAGCTGAAGCCGGCTGCGGGCAAGGACGCGCTGTTCCACGACTTGCCGCCCGTGCTGCAGGCCAACGTGATCCACTGGCAGACGGTGCTGCGGTTGCCGCCCGGGGCAGTCCATCTGGCCGGCAATGCCTACGAGCCGCACCATGCCTACCGTTGCGGTAGCGCCTGGGGGGTGCAGTTCCACCCAGAGTTCGATCAGGCCGCGATGGCTGGCTATATCGAAACCCTGGCGGAGCGGCTACGCAACGCCAACCGCGACCCGGACGTGCTGCTCGATGCGCTCCGGCCCACGCCCATGGCGGGCAACCTGCTTGCCCGCTTCAGCCAGCTGGTCTGCCGACGTCGCAACGCAGATGCCTGAAGCCGCCTAGCGGGCCCGGGCCATCCATCCCCCCGGTGGTCGGTCCGATCCTCGCCTTTTCCTGACCGTGAACCCATGGTGATGCACGTCTCCGCAGGGCGGCGCCGTGACATACCCTCACCCTCCATCCTCATTAACTCCCGCATCGGTGCGGTGGACAGGCGTTATAGCTCACCCGGCAAGGCGTACGGCGAGCACAGCGGCCAGCGCGCGTTGATGTGTTTGACCGGCAGCACCGACAGAGTGCAGCGTTGCCAGTACTTGCGTTGGCATGGCCGCTGACTTCTTGGGACGCACCCACGAGGAGGTCAGCACCAAACCAGCCCGTGAGCTACCTGCTAGCGCAAGGCCCCTGTCTGGGCCGGCAGTGCTATGGTGGCGGCTGCTCACCCGCCACCGCGGTGTCGGACGAGGCACCGCACGGCGTCAGCTCGCCTCCCACGTCGGCAAGATGGATCTGACTGATGCGGACCTCATGGTCGAGTGCGGGGTCATCGCTGGGTTGGCCGAAGAGAGCCACGTTATAGCCACACGCAACGAAGAGAGCCCGCGTGCGGATCAGGAAATTCTGGTGGGCCGGGCGGTCCTCATTCCCCTTGCCGAAACCGTCCGCTCCGCACGTAAAGCGCAGTATCCGGCCATGCAGCGTTGGCTGCGGTCCACCCCCGTCCAGGGTCGTGAGTACGCGTTCGCGTGGGGGAGGCAGTGCACATTCAGGGTGTTGTGGGGTTTCCTTACGATCCCACGACTTCGCGTTCGCGTAGAGGAATACGGTACAGCGTGCCCGCGGCCAAGGCGCCTGGGGCCGCAGGCAGGTACAGGACAAGCGCTCATGGCAGCCTCCGCATGGACAGCGGGGCGCGTGCGCTGCGGGGCGGACGGGCGCATGGCAAAATGCAGGCTTTCATCTTCAGCGTGGCTTTCATGTACAGGATCGGCATAGACCTAGGCGGCACCAAGATCGAGCTGGTCGCCCTCGCCGGCGATGGTGAGGTCCGCCTGCGCCAGCGCGTTCCCACCCCACAGGGTGACTATGCGGGTACCTTGGATGCCATCGCCGCACTCGTGCGGGGCGCAGAGGCCGAGATCGGTGGTGACTATACAGTAGGCATCGGCACTCCCGGCGCGCCTTCACAGTCGGGCGGCCGCATGAAGAACTGCAATTCCACCTGTCTGAATGGCCAGCCTTTCCAGGCGGATATCGAGGCGCTGCTACAGCGGCCAGTGCGACTGGCCAACGATGCCAACTGCTTTACCCTTTCCGAAGCCATCGATGGCGCCGGAAAGGATGCACGCGCGGTGTTCGGCGTCATCCTGGGCACCGGTGTCGGCGGCGGGATGGTGCTGGAGGGTAGGCTGTGGCAGGGAGCCAACCACATCGCTGGCGAGTGGGGGCACATGCCGCTGCCGCTGCCCGAGGCGTCCGATCTGCCACTGCCTGGCTGCTACTGCGGCCGCCATGGCTGCGTGGAGGCTTACCTGTCTGGGCCGGCCCTGCAGGCCCAGTACGCCGCGCAGACCGGGCTGACTGCTACCCCAGCGGAGATCGCCACCTTGGCCGAAGGCAATGCCCAGTGCGCCATGGCGGTTCTGGAAACCTACGAGCGCCGCTTGGGACGCGCCCTTGCCCAAGTGGTAAACCTCTTCGATCCCGAGGTCATCGTGCTTGGGGGCGGGCTCTCCAATCTGGCCCGTCTCTATCGCACCCTACCGGAATACATGGCCCCGCATGTGTTCTCCGACACCGTGCTCACCCGCATCGTGCCGCCGCTGCATGGCGACAGCTCGGGCGTGCGTGGCGCGGCCTGGCTGTGGGCCCCGGTAACGGGGTGACGTGCGGCCGGCCGGGTGCGTACAATTCCGGTCAGCTCTTCACTTTTCAGGATGGACACCATGTTTTTCGCACTGATGGCCGCCACGTTTGCCGTGGCACTGCTTACCTCGCTCGTTACCGCCCGCTTCTTCGATGCGGCCGTCAACAAGATTCTTGCGCGCATCGTGGGGGCCGACCTGGCCGATGCGTGGCGGCGCTACCTGCGCTTTGCAATCGTGGTGGTGGGGGTGTCGGGCGGCGTACGCCTGTGGGAGCTGGAGAAATACATCACCGCTACACGCGAATCGGCCGCACTGGAGCTGAACGGCATGCGCTGGACACTCGAGATCTATCGCACGCTGATCGAAAGCCTGCAGAGCATTGCCTGGATGATGCTGCTCTTTTTCCTGTGCGCGATGATCGCTTACGTTATCGTGCGGGCGATCGAGCTTAAGCACCAGCGGCCGGAAGAGTAAGCTGCGTCTGGCGGTACACGAAAAAGGTTGCCTGTAAGGCAACCTTTTTCGTTTGGGGCGGGCTGTCTTAGCTACCGATCTTGAGCGCGGTCCACAGCCGGTTGAGCTCGCGCCGGCTCTTTACGTCCAGGTCCTTCAGCGGGACATATCTGCCCGCGGACGGGTTGAGCATGATCACCGGGTTCTTGCGGATCTCCGGCTGGAAGAAGGCTTCCGCAGCCTGTACCGGGTTGGTGGCGCCGATCTGGTTGGAGATGCCTGCGGCATTGCGACCGTCCAGCATGAAGTTGATGAACTTGTGGGCCAGATCCGGGCGCGGGGCATCCTTGAGCACGGTCATGTTATCCACGGCCAGGATGTTGCCCTCCTTCTGCGGCCGGTAGGCAAGGGTGAATGGCCGTTTGGCGCTGCGCGCATCCTGCTGTGCCTGGAACAGGTCGTTGGAATAGCCGTGGGCCACCCAGACGTTGCCCACCGTCAGTTCCTTGATGTAGCTCTGGTTGTTGAAGGCGGCCCAGTAAGGCTTGGCCTTGCGGATCACCTCGGCCGCTGCCTGCCAGTCTTCGGGGCGGGTGGTATTCGGGTCACGTCCGAGATAGAGCAGGGCGGCCGCCATCAGCTCGCGCTGGCTGTCCAGCACCGTCACCTTGCCCTTGATCTTGGCCAGCACGGCCGGATCGAAGATCAGTGCCCAGCTGTCTGCCTTATCCAGTACCCCTGCCTTCTTGAGCTGGGTTTCGTTGTAGCCGATCAGCGTCAGCGAGACCACGGTGGGGGCCGCATAACGGTTGCCCGGGTCGAAGGGGTCGTTTAGCTTCAGGTAGCCGGGATTCAGGTTCTTCCAGTTGGGCAACTGCGCCTTGTTCAGTGGCGCCAGCCGTCCCTGCTTGAGCAAGGTGCTGACTGCGAAGGCGGTCGGAAACACCATGTCATAGCCTTTGGCGCCGGCCGCCAGCTTGGCCAGCATCTCCTCGTTGTCGCCGTAGTAGTCCTGCACCAGCTTGCAGTTGCAATACTGTTCAAAACGTTTGGCGGTATCGGCAGACAGGGCGTTGTTCCAGTTGTAGATGTGCAGAACGTCCTGAGCCTGGGCCGCGCCCGCATTCAGAGCCATAAGCGCTAAAAAAGCGAGCTTTTTCATAGAGTTTGATCCTCGTCAAAAAAGGCACTGCTGTTTATAAAATCAAAACCCCCGTCCGGCTGGACAGGGGCTGAAGGCGTCTGGGCGCCGGTCCGGAAGCCTGGGTGTCTGCTGCAGGCCTCCGGGAAACTTCAGTGCTGGGCCACCATATTGTCCCGGTGGATGAGCTCCGGCTCCACCAGGTAGCCCAGCGTGGGTTCGATGTCGCGGGTAGGCTTGCGCATGATCTGCCGTGCTTCGTCGGAGCTGTAGTTCACCAAGCCCCGGGCCACTTCCTGTCCCGAGGGGTCCACGCAGGCCACGCAGTCGCCGCGCAGAAAGTGACCGTCCACCGCCATCACGCCGATCGGCAGCAGGCTGGTGCCGCGTTCGCGGATGGCTTCGGCTGCGCCGGCATCCAGGGTCAGCCTGCCGGCTAGCTGCAGGTGGTCGGCCAGCCACTGCTTGCGAGCGGCCATGCGGCTGGTAGGTGGTACGAGCTGGGTGCCAATGGCCTCGCCGTCTGCCAGACGTGACAATACTTCGCGTTCGCGGCCGCAGGCGATCACCGTGGCGGCGCCACTGCGGGCGGCACGCTTGGCCGCAAGGATCTTTGTGATCATGCCGCCGGTGCCGACGCTGGAGCCTGCGCCCCCGGCCATGTCCTCCAGGGCCACATCACCGGCGCGGGCTTCGTGCACCAAGCACGCTTCAGGGTGCTTGCGCGGGTCTGCCGTGTACAGGCCCTGCTGGTCGGTGAGGATCACCAGGGCGTCGGCCTCGATCAGGTTCGTCACCAAGGCCCCGAGCGTGTCGTTGTCGCCGAAGCGGATCTCGTTGGTCACCACCGTATCGTTCTCGTTGATGATCGGGACCACGTTCAAGTTCAGCAGGGTGTGCAGGGTACTGCGTGCGTTCAGATAACGCGTCCGGTCCGCCAGGTCCTCGTGCGTCAGAAGTACCTGCGCCGTCTTCAGGCCATACTCACGAAAAGCACTCTCGTAGGCTTGGCACAGCCCCATCTGGCCGACGGCCGCAGCGGCTTGCAACTCGTGCACCGCCTTGGGGCGCCGTGCCCAGCCCAAGCGCTGGCAGCCTTCGGCGATCGCACCGGAGGAGACGAGCACCACGGCCTTGCCGCGGCGCTTGAGCTCGGCAATCTCCGCAGCCCAGCGCGCCAGTGCGGCCAAGTCCAGGCCCTTGCCGTCATTAGTGACGAGGCTGGAGCCGACCTTGATCACCAGCCTCTGGGCGGCATGAATCACCGAGTGCATCTTGAACCATCCTTGAACGTCAAAGCTGCGAGTGTACCCCAAACCTATCGGCCGGGCGCCCTCAGAAATGGGCGCTGTCCTGGAACTCCATCAGCTGGTAGTGCGGGGTCTGCCGATCCAGGCGGGTGCTGCGCACCAAGCGTTCGTCCCCGTCCTCCTGCAGGCGGAATTCGCGCAACCGGCTGAACAGCCGTCCCGGCAGCAGCAGCAGCGGAGGCCGCCCCAGCTTGGTGATGCCAGGCAGCTTGAGTGCTGGCTGCAGTGTATCGGCCTGATGGGTGATGGTGGGCATGGCCAGCACCGGCACCGGAAGCCGGCCGAGCACCTCCACGCCGCATTCCAGCAGGTCGCTGTCCGCCGGCAGGGCCACCCATCGGATCACGCACAGGGTGCAGGCCGTGGGCTTGGCCGGCGGGTGTAGCAACAGCAGCTCGCCTACGCGCAGGCTGTAACCTTGGCTGTGACCGCGCAGCAGGAAACCGAGCGGGCTCTGGTTGACCACCTCCATCTGGGCCGGCTTGACGAAGGGTACGCCCGGCAGTGGCCGCCCCGCCTGGGCCTGCAGGTATTGCCAGATCGGTATCAGTTGCGAGATGGCTGCCACCCGCTCCCCCAAGGGCAGACGGGTATGCCGCCGGCGGGGAGGGTGGCGCCATTCATGGGTCAGGCGCCGCACCAGCGCCAGCTCGGTTTCCACCGGGCCGCTCGCCGGGCTACTGCCCTTTATCTGCTCCAGCTGCATCTGCCGTTCATGCAGGTGTTCGGCCAACCTGCTGACATCGAGCAGCCAGTCGGCCTGCTGGCTGCCTTCGCCGCCAAGCCAGCGAGGGGGGGTGTCGTGGTTGCAGTGGACGTAGAAGCCCGCCATGGGTCCCGCCAGCTCTTCGACCGGGATCAGGCAGGCACTGGAGGCATATTGGAGGATGATCTGCTGCGCCGGGTAGAACTCAGCCTCCGTCAGTCCCTTGCTGGGGGTGATGCCCATCAGCAGGATCTGCAGGTACAGCACCTCAAGCGTGTCCTCCACAATGGAGGGCCTGTCAGCCCAGCCTGCCTCGCGCACGGTGCAGTAGATGGTATGGCAGTCATGCCAGAAGCCTTCACCCACGCTGGCGTAATGGCCGGCCGCGATGTAGATGATCTGCCGCGCCGTCAACAGGGTGTAGGCGGCCAGGTCGATCTTGGGCTGATCGCGCTCCAGAAAGCCCCGCTTGGCCAGCCGGTCGCTCAGGGCACGCTTGAAGCCGGTGTGCAGCGCCACGAAGAGCTGCAGCCCCAGGCGGGTGGCCTGCCGGGCACGCATCGATGTGGTTGGATCTCCCTGCTGCATCTCGCCTTCCAGCGCCGGATAGTAATGGTCGATGGTGGCCAGGTACTGCAGCAGCAGCCGGTAGCGCACGGTGCAGTCCAGGGGTACACGGTTAAGCTGGCTGAGGGCCTCGACCAGCTGGCGACCACAGTCGGTCAGGCGCGTGAACGGTAGCGTGGACAGCCAGTCCTGCAACTGCGCAGGCTCGGTCATGGCCAGGCTCGGGTCCTGGTCGGTCGGGGGGAGGGTCAGGGCAAGTGGATCCACACGGCTGCCGTTTGCGTAAGGGGACTGTCGATGTCGTTATGAATTCCGGGTAAGCGTCAAGCTTACGGGAGCGCCGGGCCGCTGTCGACGGTTGCCGTGGTCTGCCCCAGCCTGTCCAGCGTACGCAGTGTGGCGGCGGCCAGGTGCTGCATCTCCTCGGGGGCGAGGATGTAGGGCGGCATAAAATACACCGTACGGCCAATCGGACGCAGCAGTACGCCTTCCTCCAGCATCGCCTGGAAAAAGGCTTGGGCAAAGTCGGGGCGATCCGTTTCCACGTCAAAAGCCCAGATCATCCCGCAATGGCGGAAATGTCGGACAGAGGGATGGCGGGCCACCGGTTCCAGCAGCCGGCTGAAGCAGGCCGCACGTGCCTGGTTGGCCGAAAGCACATCTTCGGACGCAAAGATATCCAGCACCTCGAGCGCCGCGCGGCACGCCAGCGCATTGCCGGTGTAGCTGTGCGAATGCAAGAACCCCCGGGTGACGTCGTCATCATAGAAGGCCTGATAAACCATATCGCTGGTCAGCACGCAGGAGAGGGGTAGGTAACCGCCGGTCAGCCCTTTGGAGAGGCAGACGAAGTCAGGCAGGATGTCCGCCTGCTGGTAGGCAAACAGGCTGCCCGTGCGGCCGAAGCCCACGGCAATCTCGTCGGCGATCAGGTGCACACGGTAGCGGTCGCACAGGCGGCGGGCTGTCGCAAGATAGCTGGGGTCGTACATCGCCATGCCCGCTGCGCCCTGGACCAGTGGCTCCACGATCAAGGCGGCGATCTCGCTGGCGTGCGCTTCCAGCAGTGCCTCCAGCCCCTGGGCGGCCCGTGTGGCAACATCGGCTGCCGTCTCGCCGGCTTCGGCCAACCTGGCGTCCGGCGAGGGTGCACGCAGGCCAGGTTGCAGCAGTGGCGCATAGGTGCGCGAGAACAGCGGGACGTCGGTCACGCCGAGGGCGCCCACGGTCTCACCGTGGTAGCTGTTCTCCAGGCTGACGAAGCGTGTTTTTCCTGGCTCACCACGGTTCTGCCAGAAGTGAAAGCTCATCTTGAGCGCAATCTCCACCGCGCTGGCACCGTCCGAGCCGTAGAAGGCGTGCCCCAATCCTGTCAGTGCGCCCAGCCGTTCCGAAAGCTCCACCACCGGGCGATGGGTGAACCCCGCGAGGATGACATGTTCCAGTTCGTCCAGCTGGGCCTTCAAGGCAGCCTTCATGCGAGGATGGTTGTGCCCGAACAAATTCACCCACCAAGAACTGACCGCATCGAGATAGCGACGCCCCTCGAAGTCCTCCAGCCACACCCCCTCGGCGCGGGCCACCGGAATCAGCGGCAGGGTTTCATGCCGCTTCATCTGCGTGCAGGGGTGCCATACCGCTGCCCGGCTGCGTTCAAGCCATGCCTCATTACTCATACGAAAGCTCCTGACAACAGGCCCGCCATGCTAGCACGTCTCCAGTCACCGCCCCTGCTTGTCAATGTCGTAAATAAGGTACCTGACAAAAATCGTCAGGTGTGGACCACTGACGACAGGTATGTAACGAGGCTGCCTCATGAAAACGCATGAAAAACAGCAGTTTGCCGTTCTGGCATGATCCGTGCATGATCAACGCCGTACTTCGAGAGGCCACCATGCACGACCAGCAACAAGGTTTTACCCTGATCGAACTGATGATCGTCGTGGCGATTATTGGTATTCTGGCGGCGATCGCGATTCCGGCTTATCAGGATTACACTCGCCGGGCCTATCTTACTGAAGCCTTGGGCCTGGCCAGCGCAGCAAAGCATGCAGTGGAAGAGTTTCATGCTGCAAAAGGGTTCTGGCCGGCAAGCAATGCCTCTGCAGGATTGTCAGCGCCCGAAAGCTATGCCGGTGCTTCGGTGAATGCGCTGGAGGTGCGGGCATCCGGCACTGAAATGCTTATTGCAGTGCTGCTTAACGAGAAGGTCGCCAGCGGGGCTGAAGCTTGGCTGATCCCTCAGGTCGCTAGCGGGGGCTATTTCTGGCGGTGTACGGGTTCTTCTGCAGAAATAAGGCGGTTGATGCCAACTAACTGCAGGGAATAGTTTTTTAGACAAAACGAGGACGCAATGATGAAAAAAGTACAGCAGGGCTTTACCCTGATCGAGCTGATGATTGTGGTGGCCATTATTGGTATTCTGGCCGCCATCGCCATTCCGGCTTATCAGGACTACACCAAGCGCGCTCATGTCAGCGAAGGCTTGACGCTCGCGGCAGCTGCCAAAACGGCCATGACTGAGTATTACTCGACGAAAGGCACCTTCCACGCATCGGGTGGTGTCGCAGCCAGCAACGGTACTTATGGATTGCCGGAACCCACATCTATTACCGGTAATGCCGTAGAAAGTGTCACGGCAACCAGCACGAGTGCAAGCCAAGGAACGATTACTATTGAGTACAAACCTGTAGTCGATGCAACTAAGAAACAGTTGGTTTTGACTGGTATCGCTTCGGGTGGCAGCATTGCCTGGAATTGCAGCGCTTCTGGCACCACTGCTGTTGAAGCTAAGTGGGTACCGAGTAACTGCCGCTAATGCTATTTAAGACCTGCTAAGCGCCCGATCAGGGCGCTTTTTTATTTTTATGAACAACGAAAAATACAGATCACTTGGGATGGCTGTGGGGCTTGGCATCGTCCTCATCATCGCCTTCAACAATGTATGGAGATTTTCCCCTCTCCCGGATGCCTTGACGGACATGCTGGCCGTGTCCGGACTGATGGTGTTGCTTTTGATGCCAAGGCAAGAAGGCGCACGTGAAAGTCAGTGTTCTCAACTGCCGTATGCAGCTTTGGTGATGGTCCTGTTGATGGTCGTGGCTGTCATTGCAGGCCGAAGATCCGACTTTCTCAGTGGACAGGCTGTTCTGGTACTGAGTGCGGGCGCCATCGGAAGTCAGGTTTTTTTCCGGGAAGCGGCAGACAACGGTAAAGAGCGTCTTGTAACCCTGGTAGCCCATCTGCTTGTCTTCGGTGCCTTAGGACAGGCCTTGGTAGGGGTCGCGCAGGCCTTGGGGCTTGCTTCCTTGGCCCGGGGCTGGCTGGTAGTGGACGCCATGAACCCCACAGGCAACATCATGGGCAACATTGGACAGCGTAACCAGTTCGCCCATTATCTGGGATGGGGAATGATCGCCGCCTGCTATCTGCACGCACACGGTCGCTTGCGCACCGTGCTTTTCCTTCCTGCGATCGCATTCCTGACGTTGGTGATGGGGTGGTCGGGCTCGCGTCTGGTGCTCGCCTACGGCCTGGGGTTTGGCCTGCTGGCCTTGCTGTGGGCAGTGCGCGCACGCCAGGATGCGACCGTGCAGCAGTTCGGCAAGGCCGCGGCCTGGGCGGTGATGGCCATCGCCTTCACGCAGTTTTTCATGCAGGAAATCAATCAGGGACTGTCCGCCCTTGGTCTGCCCCTGCATCTGTCCAGCGGTGCGGACCGATTGATGGATGCGGGTTTTGGTGCGCGGCGGCGAGTGGAGTGGACTAAGGCGTGGATGGTGTTCCAGACGCATCCCTGGTTTGGCGTGGGCTGGGGTGGCTATGCGGCACAGAGTGTCTGGCTGGAAGCCTACGGCGGCCTGCCCAAGGTACCCGAGAGCGCTCTCTTCACCCACAGCCATAACCTGATCTTCCAGCTGTTGGCCGAAACAGGCATCGTCGGTACCCTGATCGTGGTGGGGGGGCTGCTCCTCTGCCTGCTGCCTTATTTCCGCAAGGGCGAGACGACGCCGGAAAACCTGTTCCTGATCAGCATGGCCATGGTGACGCTGGGACATTCGATGTTTGAATACCCGTTGTGGTACCTGCCTTTCCTCTTGGGACTATGCTTGGTGCTGGCCCTGTCACCGCTTCGGCCCATCACGCTGGAGATCCGCCCGGCCCTACGGCGTCTGCTGGGAGGCAGCCTGGTTCTGGCCATGGGTGTCTATCTGGCCACCGGCCTGCCCAACTTCTGGAAACTGGTGGCGTACAACATTCCGGCGCCCTCGGTGGCCGAGAACGAGCAGCGTATTGCCCAGCTGGAACGCATCGGGCTGAACCCTGTCTGGCGTTACGATGCAGACATGGTGCTGGCCAATTATCTGGTTCCCAGCGCCGAGTATGTGAATATCAAGCTTGCCAAACTCGAGCCCCTCCTGAAATACCGCCCTTATGTCAACCTGCTGTTGAAGGTGGCAATGCTGCGGGCGTACAAGGGCGATGCTGCGGGCGCTCGCGACTTGGTGGTGCAGGCAATTGCCGCGTACCCCGATGCACTGCCGTTCATCTTCGGGATGCTGCACAGCCAGAAGCATCCGGCCTTAGTGCCCCTGCAACGCCTGTCTGAGACGGCGCTTGCCACGTATCAGCGTGAGGGCGCCCTGGCCGCAGTCAACACTGTGGCTGCGCCCGTCAGCCGGACCTTGCTGTTCTGACCGTTGGCGCACCTGCTCGCATTTCATGTAGCGGGCGGCTGCGCTATCCTTCTCCCTTTTGTCTCCCAATCCTGCTCCCATGCTGCCGCGTAACGCTGTATTGCAATGCCTGCCCAGCTTGGCCCTGTTCGCCTGGGCTCTGATCGCTATCGTGCCCTTCGCGTCACGCGTGCACTATGTCCCCCTGCCGCAGTACTTCGGTGAGATCAACGTAGTGTGGCTGACAGCGCTGGCAGGAGCATGTCTGCTGTTGGCGGGGCAGGGGCTGCGCCAGTTACCGGCTGCCGCTGTGTGGATGCTGGGGCTGGCTGCCTACTGGCAGGCGCAGGTGTGGCTGGTGCCGCTGGTGTTTCCCGGGCTCAATTCCGCCACGGCACTGGCCTTTGTGGCGCTGGCCGTCTTGGCGTTAGTGACGGCTCAGCTCAAGCTGCACTTCGGTACTTCCAGGGTGCTGACAGCGCTGGCCTGGGCGTTGGTGGCCGGCGCGATCGTCCAGTCCCTGATCGGCTTTTGCCAGTTGACCGGGTTGGCGCAGGTGATGGGTGGGGTGCTGTTCTATGATCACAGTCATCCGACCACCAACGTCTTCGGGCATATCGGCCAGCGCAACCAGTATGCGCATTACCTGATGTGGGGTCTGCTGTGTGGGGTCTACCTGCATGTGACCGGTCAGATGTCGCGCAAATGGCTGATCGTGCTTACGCTATGGCTGTCTGCCATGCTGGCTTGGGCCGGTTCGCGGACGGTACTGTTGTACCTGGTGGCCGAGGTGGCCCTTGCCGGAATATGGTACTGGCGGGCGCGCACCTACACTGTGCGGCGCATGCTGGGGGTGGTGACTGCGGTGGCCGGATGTGTGCTGCTGTTCCAACTGCTGCTGCCGCTCTTCAATCAGCTGCTGTCTTGGCTGATGGCCTCGCAAGTCACCGGTGCCAGCGGCATAGAGCGACTGGCCAGCAACAGTGATGGCATGGGCTCGCGTCGGCTGGGGGAGATGCACAAGGCGTGGCTGGTGTTCCGCGATGCGCCCTGGTTCGGCGCCGGCTGGTCGCAGTTTGCCGTACAGAGCGTACGACTGCAGACACTGCCGGCGTTCGCCGCGGCCGGCTACAACAGCGGCCTCTTTACGCATTGTCACAACCTTATCCTGCAGCTGCTCGCCGAAACCGGGCTGGCCGGTACCCTCTTGGCGGTGGGGGGCTTTTTTCTGTTGCTGATCCCGTTCTTCCGTCAGCCCGCCACGGTGGAAACCCTGCTGCCGGTGATGGCGCTGTCCGTCAGCTTCATCCATAGCCTGCTGGAGTACCCCCTGTGGTACCTGTATTTCCTGGCCGTGTGCGTCATCTGGCTGACGCTAGCGCCGGGCCGGGTACTGCGCCTGCCGCGTGCCGGCAGTCTGGCAACAGGGGCCGCCCTGCTGTTGGTCGGTGTGCTCTCCGTGATGACCATGCCGCGCTACTGGGAGCTGGTCGACTTGTATACACCGACTGGCAACCCCGGGCGGGATGCCGTTCGCGTGAACCGGCTGGAGGCGATCGTACGCGACGAACCGATGTTTGCCTTTCACGCGCTCAACACGCTCGACAATTACCTGCCCCCCACGCGTGAGCACCTCTCGGAAAAGCGTCACTGGATTACTCTGCTGGCAGCGTTCCGGCCCTATCCGGACGTGATGCTCAAGAAGGCGCAGCTCGAAGCGCTGGCCGGGGAAGGCAGGTTGGCCGAAGCCACCTTGCGCACGAGCCTGGCTTCGTTTCCGACGTATGCCGGGGACTACTACAACGCCCTGCCCGAGAGCGAACCCGCGTACGAAGGCCTTCGGGTAGTGGCCAGCGAGGTCTATGACCGTCTGCCCGCGCAGTATCGCTAGACCCTGGTACCCATGAAAAAAGCCCCTCACGGAGGGGCTTTTTGTTTCATCGGCACCATGCCTGTTAGATCACCACGGCTTCGCCTTGGGCCACCAGCGCTGTCTTCATCTTGGTCAGGGCCTTGGCCTCGATCTGACGGATGCGTTCGGCAGAGACACCGAATTCCGCTGCCAGATCGTGTAGGGTACGGCCACCGTCATCGGCCAGCCAACGAGCTTCGATGATCTTGCGGCTACGGTCGTCCAAGGTCTCCAGCGCCGACACCAGCCCTTCGCTCTGAAGATGGTCATACGCCTTGCGCTCGATCTCGCGCACCGGCTCATGCTCGCTGTCGGCCAGCCAGTCGATCGGGGCAAAGCTCTCGTCGTCGCCTTCTTCGGCCATGAGTGCCACGTCATGGCCCGTCATGCGGGTTTCCATTTCGTGCACTTCCTCAGGCTTCACGCCCAGTTCTTCGGCAATCTGGCGCGCTTCCTTGTCGGTAAGCGCCGAGAACCCCTGCTTCATGCTACGCAGGTTGAAGAACAACTTGCGTTGCGGCTTGGTGGTGGCGATGCGTACCAGACGCCAGTTGCGCAGGATGAATTCATGGATCTCGGCCTTGATCCAGTGAATGGCAAACGAGAACAGGCGCACACCGCGGCCGGGCTCAAAGCGTTTCACCGCCTTCATCAGGCCGATGTTGCCTTCCTGGATGAGGTCGGCCTGCGGCAGTCCATAGCCGGAGTAGCCACGGGCAATCGATACGACAACGCGCAGATGCGACAGCACCAGCTTGCGCGCAGCATCCAGGTCGCTTTCGACCCGGAAGCGGGTGGCAAGCGCATTCTCTTCCTCGGCGGTCAGCATCGGAATGCTGTTCACGGTCTGGATGTACTGCTCCAGGCTGCCGCTGGTGGAAGGAACGGGCAATGCGAAAGTGGCGGTCATGTAACGGATTACCTCCTTGATGGGTAATGCAATTTTAGCACTCGGATTGGACGAGTGCCAGAATCGCAAGTTCCGCTGACAATGGTATTTCTCTATCGCCGTGATAGCAGAAAACCCTTATGGCTGAGCCGGTCAGGACGACTCGATCTGGCGCAGCTGGTGGTCGGCCGCGAGGCGGGCGCCGAGCATGGCAAGGAGGGCAGAGACAGCCATCACCCCCAGAAGTTCGGCGGGACGCAGGCCATGCAGGTCAACATGTTCATTATAAAGCTGGGCGAACTGGCTGACCGCAGGGCCGGCAATGGCTACCAGCCATTCCGTGAGGCCCCAGGCGATCAGAGTGGCCAGCACCGCCTGCCATACCGCGTGGTAGAGGAAGGGGCGGCGGATGAAGCTGTCGGTGGCGCCGATCAGCTTGGAGACCTCGATTTCCTCGCGTCGGGCCAGAATCTGCATGCGGATAGTGTTATGGGTGATCAGAACCAGGGCCACCCCTAGCACACCGGCCAGCAGCCACGTCAGGTGGCGTCCCAGCTCCAGCAGGCTGTAGAGCCGTTTTGCCCAGTCGGCATCGAACTGGGCGCTTTCCACCATCGGCAGACCAGACAGTTCCTTCTGCAGCATTTCAAGTGCCTGTGGCTCTGCATCGCGGGGCTCGACGATGAAGGCATCGGGGAGGGGGTTGCCTTCCAGGCCTTCGGCCAACCCTGTCAGAGCGTTGCGTTTTTCCAGATCCGCCAGTGCCTGGGCCTTGCTCACAAAGTGGTAGCGGGCCACCCTGGGATGGCCGCGTAGCGTGCGGTCCACGGCGGCGATATCGGCCTCTTCGGCGCTCGTCTCCATGAAAAGCGAGATTTGCGGGCTGGCGGTGAGCTTGCCCAGCCAGCCCTGCAGGCTGTTGATGCCCACGTACAGCGACAGCGGCAGGGCGAGGGCCACCGACAGCATCAGGAGGTTCAGCAGGCTGCCGAAAGGCTGGCGCAGGATCTTGTGCAGGGCCTGGCGGGCACTCTGAAGATGCAGAAAAAGAAAGTGCTTCATGTGGCAAACTGTCCTTCTCGCAGGCGGATGATGCGGCGTCCGTAATCTTCCATCAGGGTTTCGTCGTGTGCCGAAATCACAACGGTCACGCCCACCTGATGGAAGGATTTGAACAGCTCCATGATGTCGAGCGCGTAGGCGCGGTCCAGGTTGGCCGAAGGCTCGTCAGCCAACAGGATGCTTGGACGGTGCACCACTGCCCGGGCGATGCACAGGCGCTGCTGTTCACCTCCGGACAGGCGGATGGGCATCACTCTCTCCTTGCCACCCAGTCCCACCTTGTCCAGCGCCGCACGCACCCGTCGGGTGGCTTCACGCCGGTCAAAGCCGATGATGTCCAGCGGCAGGACGGTGTTGTCGAACACGTTGCGGTCGAACAGGATTTTGTGGTCTTGAAAGACCAGTCCGATGTGCTGGCGCACGTAGGGCAACTGGCTACGCCGCAGGCGAGAAAGGTTGTGACCGTTGACCATCACCCGTCCACTGGTGGCGCGCTCGATGCCGGCGATCAGCTTGAGCAGGGTGGACTTGCCGGCGCCGGAGTGGCCGGCCAAGAAGGCCATTTCACCGCTCTCGATGGTGAACGACAGATTCTTAAGGGCGTCGATCCCACCCGGGTAGCGCTTGGTGACCTGATCGAACTGGATCATCGGCGGTTCCTCATGCGTTTTTACCGCAGGGCCGTTTGGCCGTGCAGGCAATGTGTTCCATCAATCGAACAGGGCATCCACATAGTCGCGGGCGCTGAAGGGGCGCAGGTCGTCGATGCTCTCGCCCACGCCGATGAAGCGCAACGGCACCGGGTGCTGCTTGGCAATGGCTGCGATCACGCCGCCCTTGGCGGTGCCGTCGAGCTTGGTAAGAATCAGGCCGGTCAGGCCCAAAGCCTCGTCAAAGGCCTTCACCTGGTTGAGCGCGTTCTGACCGATGTTGGCATCCAGCACCAGCACCACCTCGTGCGGGGCATCCGGTCGTGCCTTCTGGATCACGCGCTTGACCTTGCGGATCTCTTCCATCAAATGCAGTTGGGTCGGCAGCCGGCCGGCGGTATCGGCCAGGACAATGTCAATGCCGCGGGCCTCGGCGGCCTTGATGGCATCGAAGCATACCGCTGCCGCATCGCCGCCCTGCTGGGCGATCACGGTGACGTTGTTGCGCTCGCCCCAGGCCATCAGCTGTTCGCGGGCGGCCGCGCGGAAAGTGTCCCCCGCAGCGAGCAGCACGCTCTTGCCCTGGCTTTGGTAATACTTTGCCAGCTTGCCGATGCTGGTGGTCTTGCCTGCTCCGTTCACGCCGGCAAGCATGATGACGAAGGGCTTCTTCGCTTCCACCTGCAGTGGTTTCTCCAGCGGCTCGATCAGGTCGGCCAGCGCATCCTTCAGGGCGCCTTTGAGTTCGCTGGCGTCCTTCAGACCACGTAGAGAAACCCGCTCGCGCACATCCTTGAGCAGGTGGGTGGTCGCGTCCACACCCATGTCAGCGGTCAGCAAGACGGTTTCCAGCTCTTCGTAGAGGTCTTCATCGATCTTGCCTCCACCGAAAAGGCCTGCCAGCGACTTGCCCAGCTTGTCGCGGGTCTTGGAGAGACCGGCCTTCAGCCGCTCGGTCCAGCTTGGGCGGCGGGCGGGTTCCGGTGCGGCAGGCGCAGGAGAGGAAGGCTCCACGGCGCTGGTCTTGAGCTGGCCGGCCCCGCTGGTTTTGTCCGCTTCGTCCGCGGCCCTGGGCAAGGGCGCAGTCGGGACCGTCACTGTGGGGGCGGCCTCGGGCGCCGGCGTGGGGGCAGGGGCCGCTGCGTCTGTCTCGGGGCTGGGCTCCGGCTGTTTTTCCGGCTGGGCGGGCGGGGGGGTTTTCTTCTTGAAGAAACTAAACATGCTTTGTCACGGTCAAGGGGATGGCGTAAAAATGCTGAAATTGTATCGCTAAAATCGATCGGGAAAGAGAGAACACGCCATGCATCGCTTGGCCCTATCTGCCGTGGCCCTGTTTCTGGGCCTGGCCCGGCCTGTTCTGGCCAATCCGTATGAAGCCGTGCTCGACAACGGCATGAAAGTGATCGTGAAGGAAGACCACCGTGCACCGGTGGCAGTATCGCAGCTCTGGTACCGAGTGGGCAGTGTGGACGAAGTCAACGGCCGCACCGGCTTGTCGCACCTGCTCGAACACATGATGTTCAAGGGTACGCAGAAGGTCCCCGCTGGCGAGTTCAGTCGTCTGATCGCGGCCGCCGGCGGCAAGGACAATGCCTTCACCAGCCGCGACCACACAGTGTACTTCCAGCAGCTGGCTGCCGACCGGCTGCCACTGGCGCTCCAGTTGGAATCCGACCGGATGGCCAACCTCGCCTTCAAGGATGAGGCGTTCAACAGCGAGCTGAACGTCGTGAAGGAAGAGCGCCGCTGGCGCACCGACGACCAGCCGACCGGGCGCCTGTACGAAGCGCTCTACGCCGGCGCCTTCATTGCCAGCCCGGTCCGTACCCCCGTGATCGGCTGGATGGGCGATCTGGACAGCATGAAGCCTGACGACCTGCGTGCCTGGTACCGCCAGTGGTATGTGCCCAACAACGCCACCTTGGTGGTGGTGGGCGACGTAAAAGCGGAGGAGGTGCTTGCCCAAGCCCGTGCCGCCTTTGGAGGGCTGGCCGGACGTACCCTGCCCGAGCGACGGCCGCAGCCGGAGCCGCCCCAGAACGGCATCCGTCGTCTGAGTGTGAAGGCTCCTTCCGAGTTGCCGTACCTGGCGCTTGCCTGGAAAGCCCCCCGACTGGAGCGTATCGACCAGTCCGAGCCCTACGCCTACGCCATGCTCGCCTCACTGCTGGATGGCCTGGATGCCTCGCGGCTGCCGCGGCGGCTGGTACGCGAGCAGGCGGTCGCCACCAGCGTGTCGGCCAGCTACGACATGCTCACCCGGGCCGGAGCGCTGTTCACCGTGATCGGAGTGCCTGCACAAGGCGTGGCACCGGCCCGCCTCGAAAAGGCCATCCGCGCCGAACTGGATCGCATCGCCCGAGAAGGGGTGAGCGCGGCCGAGCTCGAACGGGTGCGTCGCCAGGTCGAAGCGGCACGGATTTACGAGAAGGACTCGATGTTTGCACAAGCCATGCAGATCGGCACGGTGGAATCGCTGGGTTTTTCCTGGCGGGACGAGCCGGAGTTCGTGCGGCGTCTGACGGCCGTCACCTCGCAGCAGGTCCAGGCCGTGGCCAGGGGGCTGAAGGACGATGACCTGACCGTGGTGACACTGGTGCCCCAACCGTTGCCCAAGGGGGCACCCAAGTCCATGCCGATGGAAGGAGGAGACAGTCATGGCGTTCGCTAAGCGTACCACCGCGCAGGTTGGCCGAAGCGGCTGGTTGGTCGCGCTGTTCTTGGCGGTCATGGCGGTGCCCGTTGCCAGTGCCGTGGAGATCCGGCACTGGCAGCAGCCCGATGGCGC
Organism: Gulbenkiania mobilis; assembly: GCA_004346645.1. GTDB lineage: Bacteria > Pseudomonadota > Gammaproteobacteria > Burkholderiales > Chromobacteriaceae > Gulbenkiania > Gulbenkiania mobilis. Next base: position 3,498 of record SMDA01000002.1, on the reverse strand, counting down.
ACGGGTCTATTTCGTCGAGAGCCACGCCAACCCCATCCTCGACATCCATGTCGCCTTCGATGCTGGCAGCCGGCGCGACCCAGCCGACAAGCCCGGCCTTGCCTCCATGACGGCTGCCCTCCTGGACGCCGGCACGCGCAGCCTGAGCGAAGAACGTCTGCGTGAGCGCCTGGCCGATGCGGCTGCGTCGCTCTCCACCGATGCCGGGCTGGAGTCGGCTGGCATCCGGCTGCGGACCCTGTCCCGTGCGCCCGAGCGCAATGCCGCGCTTGATGTGCTGCGAGCTGTGATCAGCCAGCCGGTGTTCCCGCCTGCGGTGTTCGAACGGGAGAAACGCCGCGCCATCGAAGGGCAGCGCCAGCAGGAAACCGACGCCAGCTACCTCGCCGACCGCGCACTGGAGCGGCAGATCTACGGTCAGCATCCTTACGGGCGGGAGGCCGCGGTGGATGTAACCACGCTTACCCGACTGCAGCGTGCGGACGTGCTGGCCTTCTGGCGTAGCCACTACCGGCCGCAATCGGCAGTGATCTCGATCGTCGGCGACCTGAACGAAGGGGCGGCGCGCCAGCTTGCCGCGACTCTGCTGACGGGTCTGCCCAAAGGAGGCGCGCCTTTACCGCCGGTTCCGGCCGTTCCGCTATCTTCGGCCAACCCTGCGCCGGTTTACCTGCCCCATCCGGGCAGTCAGGCGCACGTGGCCGCCGGGCTACCCCTCTTTACCCGCAATGATCCCGACTACTTCCCGCTGATGGTGGGCAACTACATCCTCGGCGGGGGCGGGTTCGACGCCCGCCTCATGAAGGAACTGCGCGACAAGCGGGGGCTGACCTATGGCGCATCGAGCGAACTGGTCCCGTATCAGGAAGCCGGCCCCTTCAGCATCGGCTTTTCCACGCGCAAGGACCAGGCCAGAAGCGCCCTGGGTGTGATGCAGGAAACGCTGCGCACCTTCATCGAACAAGGCCCTACTCAGGCCGAACTCGATCAGGCGCGTGCCAACATCGTGGGCGGCTTCCCCCTGCGGTTCGACAGCAACGCCAAACTGCTGGGCTATCTGGCTGTGATCGGCTGGTACCGGCTGCCGCTCGACTTCCTGGACCGCTACCCGCGTGAAGTGGAGAAGGTCACGGTGGAAAGCGTGCGTGAGGCGTGGCGCCGCCGGGTGGACCCCTCCCGCATGGCCACCGTGGTGGTGGGCGCCACACCCTGATGGCTTTGCAAGGCAAAACGGCGACGAGGGCGGGCGGTTCCATGTAAACTGCCCGCTTTGTCGCACGCACGCCCCTTTCCTGCATGAGCAACCAGCGCAACAAGGTGCGGATCATCGGCGGACAGTACCGCCGGCGTCTGCTCTCCTTCCCCGAAGCGGCCGGCCTTCGGCCAACCTCCGACCGCGTCCGTGAAACCCTTTTCAACTGGCTGGGGCAGGACCTCACGGGCCGCACCTGCCTCGACCTGTTCGCCGGTAGCGGAGCACTGGGGTTTGAAGCGGCCTCGCGCCACGCGCGGCGCGTACTGATGGTGGAAAAGAACCGCGTAACAGCGGAAAGCCTGCGTGCCAATGGTGTCCTGCTCGGCGCCACTGCGGTGGAGATCATCCAAGGCGATGCCCTCGGTTTCCTCGCCCGCAGTCGTGACACTTTCGACGTCATTTTCCTTGATCCGCCGTTCGGCTCGGAGCTGCTGGCCCAGGTTCTGCCGCACGTCAAGGCGCGGCTTGCCCCGGCTGGGGCACTCTATATAGAGAGCGGACAGGAGGAAGACCCGGGGCCCGAATGGGTATGTCTGCGTCAGGATCGCGCTGGCGCCGTGCACTACGGGCTCTGGCAGCGCGCCCTTACGGACGGCGTGCTCGACCTCGAACCGGCCGCGAACGGCCCCACATAACGATATAACGGGTCGGACTTGCTGATGCGCCGCACCCGGTGACAGAATCCATCCTTGAAAAATACTTGAGGAATTTACTATGTCTTTGCTGATTACCGACGAATGCATCAACTGTGACGTCTGTGAGCCCGAATGCCCGAACAACGCCATCGCCCAGGGTGAGGAAATCTACGAGATCGACCCCAACCTCTGTACGCAGTGCGTCGGGCACTACGACGAACCGCAATGCCAGCAGGTCTGTCCGGTGGACTGCATCCTGATCGACCCGGCTCACCCCGAAACCCCGGAAGAGCTTCATCAGAAGTACTTGGTCATCACTGGCAAGGCATGAAGCAGGCTAAGCCGTTGAGCCGGAAGGAAAAGCCCCGTGGAAGCGGGGCTTTCTGTTGTTAAATCGTCGAACGCCGGTCAAAAAACATGAAAAAAAATGCAAAAAGCTGTTGACGGTCCTGCGGCTCATCTATAACATTCGGGTCTCTTTCAGGAGGGATTCCCGAGCGGTCAAAGGGATCAGACTGTAAATCTGACGGCTCTGCCTTCGAAGGTTCGAATCCTTCTCCCTCCACCAGAATACTTTAAAGCGTCTTGGCGGCGTGCAGCTCAAGTCGTCCGCTCCAGGCGGGTGTAGCTCAATGGTAGAGCAGAAGCCTTCCAAGCTTACGACGAGGGTTCGATTCCCTTCACCCGCTCCAAGCGATTTAGTGCCTGTTAAGGGCCCATGTAGCTCAGGGGTAGAGCACTCCCTTGGTAAGGGAGAGGTCGGCAGTTCAATTCTGCCCATGGGCACCATCGATCAAACCTTGTTTTCGAATTCAGGGAAATTGCCATGGCTAAGGAAAAGTTCGAGCGGACGAAACCGCACGTAAACGTTGGCACCATTGGTCACGTTGACCATGGTAAGACCACGCTGACCGCAGCGATCACCACGATTCTGTCGAAGAAATTCGGTGGCGAAGCCAAGGGTTACGACCAGATCGACAGCGCGCCGGAAGAAAAGGCCCGCGGTATTACGATTAACACCGCGCACGTAGAATACGAAACCGAGACCCGCCACTACGCACACGTAGACTGCCCGGGTCACGCCGACTACGTTAAGAACATGATTACCGGTGCTGCCCAGATGGACGGCGCCATTCTGGTGTGCTCGGCCGCTGACGGTCCGATGCCGCAGACCCGCGAACACATCCTGCTGGCCCGCCAGGTGGGTGTACCGTACATCATCGTGTTCCTGAACAAGTGCGACATGGTTGATGACGAAGAGCTGCTTGAGCTGGTGGAAATGGAAGTGCGCGACCTGCTGTCGTCGTACGATTTCCCGGGCGACGATCTGCCGATTATCAAAGGCTCGGCACTGAAGGCCCTGGAAGGCGATCAGTCCGAAATCGGCGAACCGGCAATCTTCCGTCTTGCTGATGCGCTGGACTCCTACATCCCGACGCCGGAGCGTGCTATCGACAAGCCGTTCCTGCTGCCGATCGAAGACGTGTTCTCGATCTCGGGTCGCGGTACCGTAGTGACTGGTCGTGTAGAGCGCGGCATCATCAAGGTCGGCGAAGAAATCGAAATCGTTGGTCTGAAAGCCACCACCAAGACCACCTGCACCGGCGT
>SMDA01000001.1 GCA_004346645.1 Gulbenkiania mobilis | reverse complement strand
AGACCCAAGAAAGCCCTGGGTGGTTTGACGCCAGCGGCCTACGCCAAATTACTGGCGGAGAAATCAGGTAAATTAGCCTTGGACTCTAAAGCGTAATGCTACTGAGATTGGGGGGACGTCGCACGCTTGACGAATCACTGCGGAAGCGCAAATAAAAAAAGGTTGGCCGAAGTTTCGGCCAACCTTTCCAGAACGTGAGAAGCCTTAGTCGAACACGATCTGCCCGTTACGGCTTTCCACCAACACGGTGGACTTGGGTGGATACTTACCAGCCAGGATGGCCTTGGCCAAGGGATTCTCGATCTCGCTCTGGATGGCACGCTTGAGCGGACGGGCACCGTAGACCGGATCAAACCCGGCCTCGGACAACACGGCCAGCGCATCGTCGGTCACCTGCAGGCTGAGGTCCAGCTTGGCCAGACGCTGCTCCAAACCCTTGAGCTGGATGCGAGCGATCGACTGGATGTGCTTCTCGCCCAGCCCGTGGAACACCACCACCTCGTCGATGCGGTTGACGAACTCGGGGCGGAAATGGGTCTTCACCTCGGCCATGACTGCCAGCTTGATCACTTGGTAGTCGTCGGTGGCCATGGTCTGGATCTGCTGGCTACCGATGTTCGAGGTCATCACCACCACGGTGTTTTTGAAGTCCACGGTACGGCCCTGTCCGTCTGTCAACCGGCCATCATCCAGCACCTGCAACAGGATGTTGAACACGTCCGGATGTGCTTTCTCCACTTCGTCGAGCAGGATCACACTGTACGGCTTGCGGCGCACCTGCTCGGTCAGGTAGCCGCCCTCCTCGTAGCCCACGTACCCCGGGGGGGCACCGATCAGTCGGGCCACCGAGTGTTTCTCCATGTACTCCGACATGTCGATGCGGATCAGATGGTCCTCACTGTCGAACAGGAAACTGGCCAGGGCCTTGCACAGCTCGGTCTTACCCACGCCGGTGGGTCCGAGGAACAGGAAGCTGCCGTAAGGGCGGTTAGGGTCGGCCAGTCCCGAGCGGGAGCGACGGATGGCATCGGACACGGCACGGACGGCCTCGTCCTGCCCCACCACTCGTGCGTGCAGCACCTCCTCCATGCGCAGCAGCTTGTCGCGTTCGCCTTCGAGCATCTTGGATACCGGAATGCCGGTCATACGCGACACCACTTCGGCAATCTCCTCGGAGCCCACCTCGGTGCGCAGCAGACGGTGCGGCTTTTTCTCCTCCGGACCAGCAGCCTCGGCGGCCTTGAGCTGCGACTCGAGCTGCGGCAGACGTCCGTACTGCAGCTCAGCCAGCTTCTGCCAGTCGCCCTTGCGCTTGAGCTCCTCCATTTCCACCTTCAGCCGGTCGATCTCTTCCTTGATCGACTGCGACCCTTGGGCGGAGGCCTTTTCCGCCTTCCAGATCTCCTCCAGATCGGAGTAGGCCTTGGTCAGGCGGGTAATTTCCTCTTCGATCAGCTGCAGACGCTTTTGCGAGGCCTCGTCGGTTTCCTTTTTCACCGCTTCGCGCTCGATCTTCAGCTGGATCAGGCGCCGGTCCAGACGGTCCATTTCCTCGGGCTTGGAGTCCAGCTCCATTTTGATGCGGCTTGCCGCTTCATCGATCAGGTCGATGGCCTTGTCGGGCAAAAAGCGATCGGTGATGTACCGGTGCGACAGCTCGGCCGCGGCCACAATCGCCGGGTCGGTGATGTCCACGCCATGATGGATCTCGTACTTCTCCTGCAGGCCGCGCAGGATGGCGATGGTGTCCTCCACCGATGGTTCCTCCACCAGCACCTTCTGGAAGCGGCGCTCCAGGGCGGCGTCCTTCTCAATGTACTTGCGGTATTCGTCGAGGGTGGTGGCACCGATGCAGTGCAACTCGCCACGCGCCAGCGCCGGCTTAAGCATGTTGCCAGCGTCCATCGCGCCTTCGGCCTTGCCCGCCCCCACCAGGGTATGGATCTCGTCGATGAAGACAATGGTGTTGCCTTCGTCCTTGGACAGATCGTTGAGCACCGCTTTGAGACGCTCCTCGAACTCGCCGCGGAACTTTGCACCGGCAATCAGTGCCGCCATGTCGAGCACCAGCAGCTTCTTGTGCTTCAGGCTCTCCGGCACCTCGCCGTTGACGATGCGCTGCGCCAGCCCTTCGACGATGGCGGTCTTGCCCACACCTGGCTCGCCGATCAGCACAGGGTTATTTTTGGTGCGGCGCTGCAGTACCTGGATGGCGCGCCGGATCTCGTCATCGCGGCCGATCACCGGGTCCAGCTTGCCGGAGCGTGCACGCTCGGTCAGGTCGAGAGTGTATTTCTTCAGGGCCTCACGCTGACTCTCGGCATCCTGGCTGCCGACGGGCTGTCCGCCCCGCACCGCGTCGATCGCAGCGCTCAGTGCGGCTGCCTGCGCGCCATGCTGTTTGAAGAGCCGGCCGGTCTCACCTTTGTCCTCCAGCAGCGCCAGCAGGAACATTTCGCTGGCGATGAACTCGTCGCCACGCTTACCGGCCGCCTTGTCAGCCAGGTTGAGCAAGTTGCCCAGCTCGCGCGAGACGGTGATCTCGCCGCCGGTACCCTGCACTTTCGGCAGGCGATCCACCGCGCCGCGCAGGGCCGCCTTCAGAGCGGCAGCATTGATGCCCGCCCGGGCCATCAGCCCGCCCACGCCGGATTCGCTGTCTTCCAGCATGGCAAGGAGCAGGTGCTGTGGCTCGATGTAAGGGTTATCGCTGCTCAAGGCCAGGCTTTGGGCATCGCCCAAGGCCTGTTGAAATTTGGTCGTCAGTTTGTCAAAGCGCATATATGACACTCTCCTGAATTAAAAGCCTTTTCCCCTATTTTGGGTAAGGAATAACTCTTTTCAAGAGCCGTTTGTGCATTGTCGGCCAAGCGCCGCTTCCACAGTAAAAAGCCCCGCGATGCGGGGCCTGGTAAACAAACGGACGACGTCGGCAAAGGCATCAGGTACGAAAGACGCCGACCTCGTCGCGCAACGCGTCTGCGAGACCTGCCATGTGCTGGGCCGTCTCGGCGGAAGTCTGGGCGGCGTTGTTGCTGGTTTCGGCCAACCTTGCCACGTTCTCCACCTCGCCAGCCATGCCCTCGACGATGCGGCGCTGCAATTCCATTTGCCGGTTGATGGCCTCCACCACCTCCAGCGCCTGGCGTGAATCTTCCACGATGGAATCGATCGCCTGCCGGGCATCCGCAGTGATCGCCGCCCCCTCGGCGGCCTTGGCCACTGATTCGCGCATCGCCTGCACCGCCATCTGGGTAGCATTCTGCATCTGGCCGATCATGTGGCCGATCTCCTGGGTGGAGACACTGGTGCGCTCGGCCAACTTGCGTACCTCGTCGGCCACCACCGCGAACCCGCGGCCCATCTCTCCCGCCCGGGCGGCCTCGATCGCCGCGTTGAGCGCAAGCAGGTTGGTTTGATCGGCAATGTCGTGGATCACGTTGACGATGCTGGTGATCTGGGTGGCACTGCTCTCCAGCGTACGCAGACTGTCGGTGGCGGCGCCCAGGGTGGTAGAGATGCGGTTGACCTCGTCCACCGCAGCCACCAGGCTCTGGCTGCCGCTGTGGGCAGCATCGCTGGAAGCCCGTGCTGCAGCGCTCGCTTCCTGCGTGACGCGAGTGATTTCCTGCATGCCGCTCAACAGCTCGGCCGCATGGGTAGACATGTCCTGTGCGCTGGTCTGCTGCGCGCCGGAGCATTCCGCGGCCGTGGCCGCCTTCTGCGCCAGTTCGCGTGCCGCATGGTCCAGGTCCACGGCATGCCCGCTGGTGCGGTTGAGGGCCTGCTGGAAGCTCTCGAGCAGGCTGTTCATCGCATCGGCCACTTCGCCCACCTCATCACGCCGATGGATGTCTACCCGCAGCGTCAGGTCACGACTGTCGCGGATGGCGCCCATCGCGCGCACGAGCCGACTGACTGGCCGGGCGACCAAGACACGGGTGAACCACCACAGCGCCAGGGCCAGCACCAGCACCAGCAGCACGCAACCACCGACGATCCACTGGAGCATGACGTGGTTCTCGCGCTCCATCTCGGTCTTGAGCTCGTCGCTGACAATCAGCCAGCCCCAAGGCTTGTAAGTGGCGTAGGCGAGCATATGGGCCTTCACGCCGGTATCGTCACGCTCGCGCACGATGGTGCGGCCTTCCACCGCTTCGATGGCATGCTGCAGGTAGGCATTGCCATCCACGTCCACCCGCTGGCTGGAAGGTTTGCCGTTGAGCTTCGGATGGAGCACGTAGGTGCCGTAGGCCTTGCTGTCTTTATTGACGTCGATGATCGCAATGTGCCCGCTTTCGCCGATCTTGACCTTGCCCAGACGAATCAGCAGGCCGGCGATGCCCTCGGTGGCGTTGAGTCCAACGAAACTTGCGCCGACCAGCTTGCCGGAGACGTCGCGGATCGGGCTGTAATGGGTGATGTAGTCGCGCCCGAAGAGCTCTGCGCGGCCAAGGTAATCCTCACCGGCGATCAGGCGGGCGTAGGCGGGGTTGCTGCGGTCGAGTTTACTGCCAAGCGCGCGACTGCCGTCTTCCTTGAGCACGGAGGTGGCAATGCAGATGAAATCGTCGCCGTCACGCACAAACAGGGTGGCCACGTTGCCGGACTTGGCCGAAAACCTGTCCACTTCGTCGTTGCGGCCGTTCATCGGCTGGGTGCCTAGGTGTAGTACTGGCGCGGGCGTTCCGGCCACAGCGATCTTCTGCGTGGCATCCAGGCTGAAGTTGCCGTCCATCTCGCCCAGCAGCACCTTGTGGAACTGGCGCGCGGCCAGCTTCAGGGCATCGTCGAAGCCGCCGATCATGTTGATCGACTGACCGACAAGTTGGGCCTGCACGTTCTGCGAGCGCTCCAGCATCATTCTTTCGGTCAGCGTGTACAGCGGGATGACGAAAGCCGCCACCACCACGGTCATCAGAACGATCTGCGTCAGAACCAGCCGGGTGCCGATGCGCATTGCCGTCTTCATCTGGGTTACCTCTTCCTTTGTCCGTTTGGGTCCGTGTTGTGGTCGGACTCTTTTAAGCGTTTGCGCGCTTTTGGGCGCTCGCTTTTAATTTTTAGAGGCCAATGGCCTCTGGGGCATAGCATAACCCGAGGCCGCGCACGCAACGCAAGAAATTTACCGGACGCGGGATTTGCGGCCACGCTCCAATGGGCGCACCACAGCGGTCACAACACCCCAGATCTCGATGCCGGCCTCGGCATGGACGGGGATGGCGGAAAAGGCGGGGTTTTCCGGACGCAGCCAGTAGCGGCCGGACTCGAGGCAGAGCCGCTTCACCGTGAGCTCTGAGGCCACCACGGCGATCACGATGTCGCGGTCTGCCGGCTCGAGGAAGCGATCCACCACCAGAAGGTCGCCATCCAGAATGCCGGCGCCGGTCATCGATTCGCCGGCCACACGCACGAAGAAGGTGGTTTCCGGACGACGGACGAGATAGTCGTTGAGATTGAGGGGCGCTTCGAGATGGTCGTCGGCCGGGGACGGGAAGCCGGCCGGCACGCGCGAGGCATAAAGCGGAAGGAAGATGCCCTCGGGGCAGGCAGACGGTAGAAACACGCATTGCGGCGCCCGACTGACCAGTTCGGCCAACGGTCGCGCCGCAGGGATACGGCAGGGCATGACAGCAGGCTCGGCCGCCGAAGACATGGGACTCAACCCACGTGAATGACGGGCTCGCCTTCGGTCAGGCGGCCGATCGCGGCCGCATAGCCAAAGCCCGCTTCCCGGAAGAGGCTCACCACCTGCTCGGCCGCCTCGGGCGCCACTGCCACCAAGAGGCCGCCGCTTGTCTGGGCATCGGCCAGGATGCGGCGCTGCCAGCCTGGCACCGCGTCGGCAAAATGCACCGCGTGGCCGAAACTGGCCAGATTGCGATCGATGGCACCCGGACCGATCCCCTGCTCGGCATAGGGTCGGGCTTCGTGCAACACCGGAACACGTTCCATGTCGAGATGGGCGGTGAGACCAGAACCACGGCAGATTTCCAGCAGATGACCCAACAGCCCGAAACCGGTGACATCGGTCAGCGCATGCACCTCCGGCAGCGGGGCCAGCACGCTGCCAACGCTGTTGAGCTGGGTGGTGGAGGCAATCAGTGCGGCATAGCCGGCCTCGTCGAGCAGCCCCTTCTTCATGGCCTGCGCCAGCACGCCCACGCCCAGCCCCTTGCCCAGTACCAGTACATCACCAGCCCGGGCATCGCAGTTGCGCTTGATGTGGTCAGGATGCACCAACCCGAGGGCCACCAGGCCGTAGATGGGCTCTGGGGCATCGATGGAGTGCCCGCCGGCGATCGGAATGCCAGCCTCGGTGCAGACGGATTCGCCACCTTGCAGTATCTCGCGGATCTCTTCCAAGGGCAGGCTATTGACCGGCATGCCCACAATGGCCAGCGCCATGATCGGCTTGCCCCCCATGGCGTAAATGTCCGAGATGGCATTGGTGGCGGCGATGCGGCCGAAGTCGCGCGCATCGTCCACGATCGGCATGAAGAAGTCGGTGGTGGCCACCAGCGCCTGCTGGTCGTTGAGCCGATAGACGGCCGCATCGTCGCTGGTCTCGCTGCCGACGAGCAGGTCCGGAAAGACCATCTTCTCGCGGGCACCGGACAGAATGGATTCCAGGACGGCCGGTGCGATTTTGCAGCCGCAGCCGCCGCCGTGAGACAATTGCGTCAATCTGACTCGAGCCATGGCTCCCCCCGGTTTTCCTATGCTTTTCAAGGTCGCGAACGTATCACAGCTGGGCACTTTTGACGAGATCATCGACGTGCGCTCGCCGTCGGAGTTTGCCGAGGATCACATTCCTGGCGCTATCAACTGTCCGGTCCTCACCGACGCCGAGCGGCGCCATGTCGGCACGCTCTACAAGCAGGTCTCGCCTTTCGAGGCGCGCAAGGTGGGCGCGGCATTGGTGGCCCGCAACATCGCCCACCACCTCGAGACGCGCTTTGCCGACCGGCCGAAGTCCTGGCGGCCGCTGGTCTACTGCTGGCGCGGCGGGCAGCGCTCGGGGGCCACGGCATTGGTCATGGCGCAGGTGGGCTGGCCGGTGCACCAACTCGAAGGCGGCTACAAATCCTACCGCCGCGAGGTGCTCGAGCAGTTGGGGGCCCTGCCCGGCCGTTTCCATTACCGTGTGATCTGCGGACCGACCGGTTCGGGCAAGAGCCGCTTCCTGCATGCGCTCGCTGAGGCAGGCCATCAGGTCATTGATCTGGAAGGGCTGGCCTGCCACCGTGGCTCCGTGCTGGGTCGGCTGCCGGATACGCCCCAGCCTACGCAGAAAATGTTCGATTCGCTATTGCTGACCCGGCTGCGCGCGCTGGACCCGGCGCGTCCGGTCTTCGTGGAGTCCGAAAGCAAGAAGATCGGATTTATCACTTTGCCTGACGCACTCTTCGAGGCGATGCATTCCAGCGAGTGCCTGTTAGTGGAGGTGCCGTTGGCCGAAAGGGTGCGCTTCCTGCAGGAGGATTACGCTTTCTACCTGCACGACCCGGATGCGCTGGTGCGACAGCTGGGTTTCCTGAAGACGGTGCATTCGCGCGAGCAGTTGGCGGCGTGGGAAAGCCTGGCTCGCCAAGGCCAGTTCGGTACGCTGGTGGAGGAGTTGCTGGTCCAGCATTACGACCCTCTCTACCACCGCTCGATGAGCCGCCACTATCCCCGTCTTGCGCACTCGCCCAAGGTGGCGCTTTCCAGCCTGGCGCCCGCTGTGCTGCGCACGGCCGCCGAGGCCCTACCCTCCTGACTGCGCGGATCGCCCTCATGACTTCACATGCATCCCTCGACTGGCAGGATGGCCAGCCAGTATCGCCGGCCTTCGGCGACGTCTATTTTTCCCGTGAGAGCGGACTGGAGGAAACGCGGCATGTGTTCCTCGCAGGCAACCGCCTGCCTGAACGCTTCGCGGCCCTGCCCGCTGGCGCGCGTTTCACCATCGCGGAGACCGGTTTTGGTACCGGGCTGAATTTCTTGGCAGCCTGGGCCTGTTTTCTCGCCCATGCCCCGGCCGACAGCCGGCTGTCCTTCGTCAGTACCGAGAAGTTCCCGCTCCGTAGAGAGGACATGGCGCGCGCCTTGGCCCTGTGGCCGGAGCTGGAACGCGAGCGGGACGCACTGCTCACGCAGTACGGATCACTGCCATCAGGCTGGCACCGTTTTCTCTTCGAGGAGGGCCGGGTGACGCTCACCCTGCTGGTGGGAGATGTACTCGAGACCTTGCCCGAGCTGGATGCGCAAGTGGACGCCTGGTTCCTCGACGGCTTTGCCCCCGCGCGCAATCCGGACATGTGGCAACCGGCTCTGTTCGCTCAAGTGGCACGTCTCTGCGCACCGCACGGCACCTTCGCCACCTTCACCAGTGCCGGTGCGGTACGGCGGGGGTTGGCCGAAGCCGGCTTCGCGGTACGCAAGGTACCCGGCCACGGGCACAAGCGCGAAATGAGCATCGGCGAACTGGAGCGCCCGCCGCAGCAGGGTTGGCAAGCACCGTGGTATGCCTGCCCGACGCCGCCGGTGGAACGCAGCGCCATCGTTATCGGGGGCGGCATTGCCGGCGCTTCCACTGCCTTCAGCCTGGCTGAACGGGGATGGCGGGTCACCTTGGTCGAACGCCATCCGCAGCTGGCACAGGAAGCCTCCGGCAACCCGCAAGGGGTGCTATACGCCAAGCTTTCAGCCCATTTCCCACCGCTGACCCGGCTGATCCTGGCAGGCTACGGCTATACCTTGCGCACCCTGCAGGCCCGCCACCCTGCCAGCGAAGCCACCTGGGCACCCTGTGGCGTCCTCCAGCTCGCCTACGACGAAGAGGAAGCGGCCCGTCAGCAGAAGCTGGCATCCGCCGGCCTGCCGGACACTCTACTGCACACCGTTGACCAGATCACCGCAAGCGCGCTGGCAGGTCTGCCCATGCCTTCCGGTGGGCTATTTTTCCCCGAGGGCGGCTGGGTCAACCCGCCCAGCCTGGTGGAACGGCTGGCCACCCATCCACGCATCACTCGCCGTTGTGGCGAAGCGGTGCTGGAGCTGGATTGGAACCCGGAAGAGCGTCTCTGGGTGGCCCAGGGCGAGCGCGCAGCTCTCGCAATGGGCGCCGTAGTCGTCCTGGCCAGCGCTGCCGAGGCCGCCGCGTTCGACTCTACTAGGCATCTGCCGCTCAAGCGCATTCGCGGCCAAGTCACCGTCACCCCGGCCACAGAGGCTAGCCGCGCCCTGAAGACCGTACTGTGCGGTCACAGCTACATTTCGCCCGTACGGTATAACACCCACTGCATGGGAGCGACCTTCAAGTTCAATACCGAGGACGCTTCGGTCAACCTGTTCGAACACCAGGAAAACCTGGACATGCTCTCCACCCTGGCCCCGTCGGTGTTCCACGCCTTGGGCGGGCCCCGTCAGGCTATGCAGGCGCTCGGTGGCCGGGCGGCCTTTCGCTGCACCACCCCCGACTACCTGCCACTGGTAGGGCCGGTGGCCGACGCGGCCGCCTTCAATCGGGTGTATGCACCGCTGGCCCGGGATGCAACCGAACACCTGACAACGCCCGCCCCCTGGGTGCCCGGCCTTTATGTCAACACTGGCCATGGCTCACGCGGGCTCATCACCGCTCCGCTCTCGGGAGAAGTGATCGCTGCCTGTGTGGAAGGCGAGCCTGCCCCCCTGCCACGCAGCCTGCTCAACGGGCTGCACCCCAGCCGCTTCCTGCTGCGCAACCTGGTGCGCCGCAAGACACCCCGCCCCGCCGGAGCGACCGAGGCATGAAAAAGCCCGCCATCATGGCGGGCTTTTTTTCGGTCTTGGGTTTTTTACTCTTGGTTGTTACGGGCAATCGCGGCATCGATCGCCTGCCGGATGTCGTCAGGGATGGCCACCGACTTGCCGGCCTTGTAATCCACCCAGACGAGGGTGGCATCGGCACTGGCATAGACCGTCTCCCGGTCTCCTTGCAGGTAGAAGTGGTGACGCACCGTCAGGCTGCTGCGTCCCAGACGTTCAAGCTCGATGGTGATCTCGATGGTGGCCGGATAGGTCAACTCCTTGCGGAAGGTGCAGGATGTGCTGGCCAGGACCGGACCGATGCCTTCCGGATTGATGCCGTGTCCCAGTTCGTCCAGCCACTCGACACGGATCTGTTCTAGATAGCGAAAATAATAGGTGTTGTTCAGGTGTCCGACTGCGTCCATGTCGCCCCAGCGCATGGGGATCGTTTTGCGCGCGATGATCGGGTAAGGCTTGTCCATCGGATTGTCCTCGCTTTCGTTTGCCTGTCGATAATAACGGTCGGAACAAAAGCGCTCAATCGGACGCTGCCCTGCACCATGACAAGGGCAACCTCACTCCAGCCGGCGACCTTGATATGCCAAGGGTTTCAACAGGCTGTCACACCTTTTTTCTACACTCCGTTTTGCGTCCGCAACAACAGTCGTGCTCCATTCCGACGGCTGACCTTTGACAAAATCTTCAAAGAGGCGCACGTTTCCATACAGGCTTCTGCCTTGCAGGTTCATCATCCCTTAAGCGAGGTGACCGGATGAGTCCACGCATTCCGCTGAACGTCAGACGCAAACAGGCGCGAGACCAGCATGAAAGCTTCCTGTATGCCGTGGCCAAACCACAGCTGCAGGAAGAAGAGAAAGCCCGGCAGCAGAAAGTGCGGCAGCGCGCGCATGACCGCGACGACGCACGGTTTCTGGCCGAGCGCTGCAACGACCTCTTCTAGGCGTTGCACCCTTCCCTCCCACGACAAAGGCCGCATCAGCGGCCTTCTGTTTTTCCTGCGCCGTTCACGTTCAAGTCTTGAGCATCAGTTGCGCCGAAAGCGGCAGATGGTCCGACAGGCTGGCCCACGGCATGCCGCGGTGGATGCGCGCCTCCACGGGCATGAGGCCGCGGGTGTAAATGCGGTCCAGGGGCAGCACCGGCATGCGCGCCGGGAAACTGAGCGCATGCTGTCCGTACAGCGTACGGAACACCTCCGACAGCCCCAGGTGGTCCATAAAGGAAAGCGTAGCCTCGCCGCGCCAGTCGTTGAAATCGCCAGCCAGGATCAGCGGTGCATCCTCGGGCACGTGGTTGCGCAGATAGCGCGCCAAGGCGGCGTACTGCTTGCGCCGGTCATGGGCCAAGAGGTTGAGGTGGATGCACAGCGCCACCACCGGGCGCGGCCAGCCATCCGGATGAATCTCGCAGTGGAGCACCCCGCGGCTTTCGAAACGGTTGACCGAAATGTCGAGGTTGCTGGTGGCAACGATCGGGTGGCGCGACAGCAGGGCGTTGCCGTGATGGCCGTGCTGGTAGGCGGCATTGAGCCCGTAAGCCGCATTGCAGCCCAGGCGACTGGCCAGATAGTCGTGCTGGGCAGATTCAGGCCAGTTGGTGTGCCGCGCGGCCCGACGCAGGTTATGCCCCTGCACCTCCTGCAGAAAGAGCAGATCCGGCGCCATCTCGCCCAGTGCACAGGCCATGTCCTCCACCCGCAGGTGGCGGTTCAAGGGCGACATCCCCTTGTGGATGTTGTAGGTGGCAACGTGGAGAGAATCCATAGAGATCAACCGCTTGCGTGGGATAGGGTCGGTAAGCTTTGCCAAGGGCCCGCAAGGAATGTCATGCATCCACCGCTGCCGGGCCCGTCTGCTCTCCGTCTTGCTGCATCTAGTGTGCCCGCAGCGTACGCAGTCAGGGCAGACACCCGCCCGGCCCGCTAGACAAAGATCAAGTAAGGCTCGCTTTTCACGTTTCAAGCGCCCCATGATCGCCGGCCGGGCACAGCGCTTGCTCTACCCCTTGCAAGCGTCCCAATCCGCGAACGGCACAACCGGGCAAGGATCACGACGCGCCAGACACATCGACTCTGCATCCCCTTGCGGGAACAGGGTTGGCCGAAGGAGGGGCGGCTCCGTAGGCGATAACCACGACACCCCCGCCCGGAATGTGCACACGATGAATCACTGGGTATTCGAGGGAGGGTTGGCCATGCTGAGCTTTGCCCAACAGACCGGTTTTCTGACCGACAGCCTGTACTGCCTGCTGGTGGCACTGACCTCTGGCCTGGTGGTGGCGTTGATGTGTGCAAGTGCCGAATACCAGCTCCAGCGGCTGGAGATGGCCAGCCACCCCGACGCCTGCCTATGCGCCAAGCGCATCTTCAAGCGTATCTTCACCGTCGGTGCCCCGCTGGTGTTTGCCGGAGAGCTGCTGCTGATCATGATGGCCTGAATTCCAGCCGTGCGCCGTTTGCCCGGCTGACCGTACACAGCCCTGCCCGCTCCCTTCCGAGCGGGCAGCGTGTTTTCAGGTGGGGCCCGACGAGGCCGCACTGCGGCACCGAGTGGTACGGGCGGCTGATCAGGTAGCTGCGGCAGGCCTCGTGGCCGGTGCGTCCGCTGCGCGGGCAGGCAGGCTGCGCAGGGCTGCGGCATTGGAGGGGGAGAAGACCCGGTTCGCCGCGATATCCCAAGGCAGCCAGACATAATTCAGATGCTCGGCGGGCGCCAGGGTGACGGGCATAGGAGCGGGCACGCACACCCCGAACACATGCTCGTCGTTGTGCGTGACGCCCGGCGCATAGCGGTGTCGCCAGTGGGGGTAAATCTCATAGCGGTTGGTGAGCTGCCAGTCCTGCAGCCCGTATGCGTGCGCATCCAGGCCGGTTTCCTCCCCCAGTTCGCGCGCAGCGGTTTCGGCCAAGGGCTCCGTGCCTTCGCGGCTGCCGGTTACCGACTGCCAGAAACCAGGACGGTCGGCCCGCTCGATCAGCAGGACATCCAATGCAGGGGTGTAGACAACAACCAGAACCGACTGGGGCTGCTTGTAATTCATGGTTTGCCCGCCATGTCGTCTGTCTGCCAACCAGCCATCAGACCGGCCAGTTCCACCGCCGATTTCACGTTCATCTTTTCGAACACCCGGGCGCGATGCACCTCCACCGTCTTCATGCTGATGGAGAGTTCCTCGGCGATCTGCTTGTTAAGCCGGCCGGCCAGGATCCACTGCATCACCTCGCGTTCGCGCTCGGTCAGCAGAGCCAGCCCCTGCCGGATGCGGGCGCGGTGCGCATGCCGCTCGCGCGCCTGACGGTCGCGCTCCACTGCCTCGGCCACCAACTGGATCAGCCGGTCGTCATCGAAGGGCTTCTCAAGAAAGTCGAGCACTCCGCGCTTGAAGGCAGCCACTGCGTGCGGCACATCGCCGTGCGCCGTCAGCATGATTGCTGGCGGTACGTAGGGGCGTTCGGCCAACCTTTCGAGCAGCATCAGTCCGGTCATCCCTGAGAGCCGTAAATCAACGATCAGGGCGTTGAAGACAGCCTGGGCCGGTGCCTCGAAGAAGACTTCCCCACTCTCGAAGCCCTCAACCGCGTAGCCCTGCCCTTCCAGCAACCAGATCAGGGCCTGGCGCACAGCTGCGTCGTCATCGATGACCGCTAGTCTATAAAGCCCCCCCATCTCACGCCTCCCTATCCGGTATGGCGGGCCGGGCAGGCCCCTCCTGGAAGAGATGAATGTCGCGACGCGGGTACGGTACCTCAATGCCCTGGGCCTCGAAAGCCTTCCACACGCGGCGGTAGATCTCCGACTTCAGGCCGAGGAAGCCGTTCTCCGGGTCCAGCACCCACATGTACAGCTCCAGGTTGATGCCGCTGTCGGCAAAGGCCGTGACAAATGCGGTGGGCGGCGGGTCCTGCTGGATGCGTGGACTGTCCGCCGTCTCCACCAGGATGCGCAAGGCCAGGTCGAGGTCGGTACCGTAGGCCACCTGCAGCGCCAGGCTGGTGGAGATGCGCTTGTCGGTGTAGGACTGGTTGATCACGGTATTGCCGATCAGTACTTCGTTGGGCACCAGCGCCTCGCTGCCGTCCAAGAGCTTGAGTACGGTATGGCGGGCGGTGATTTTCTCCACGTAGCCCACCCGCGTGTCGATCATCAGCCGGTCGCCAATGCGGATCGAGCGGTCTAGCAGGATGATGAAGCCGGACACATAGTTGCTGGCGATCTTCTGCAGGCCGAACCCCAGCCCCACACCCAGCGCCCCGCCAAAGACCGACAGTACCGTTAGATCGATACCGACAATGGGCAGGGCCACCAGCACCGCCACGATGATGAACAACGTGCGCGCCAGCTTGGAAAAAACGATGCGGAGGTTAAGGTCGAGGTGCTTGAGGCGCATCAACCGCGACTCGAAGAGCCGGCTCACCCACAGCGCCACCACCATGATGATGGACACCCACACCAGGCCGTTGAGGATGGTCAGCAGGCTCAGCCGGGTCTTGCCCACTGGCAGCGCGATGGCGTCCAACCAATCCAGCACCACGTCGTCAAAGCCAATGGCCCAGCTGATGAACGCCACCCAGAGCAGCGAGGCGAGAAAATGCTCGGTGCTGCGCTCATAGCGATGGTGCGGAAACGCCTGACGGATCACGGCGGTGACCAGCCGGATCGCAGCCAGCCAGAACAGCATGGCGGTGATGGCAGGCAGCACCAGCGCCGCGCGTCCGAGGGGCAGCGCCCAGACGACCAGCACCGCGAAGCTCAGAAGAAACCCCACACCGGGGAAAACGATGCGAAAGCCGATGTAGGGCAGAAAGCGGTCGTAACGCTCGGGGTGGCCGAAGAACCACCGTTTGTAAACCAGACGCGCCGTCCACCAGCCAGCCAGGCCACAAACCAGCCCCAGGACCAGCTCGATCAGCCCGTCCACGGTTTGCAGGGCCTCCCACAGCATCTCGACGGTAAAGCCGTGTTCGTAGAACATGCGTCCCCCTAGACCCTGTTTATTCAGCCACCAGCCGGCCTTCGGCCAACCTTACGATGCGCCCGGCGCGCGCGGCCAGGCCCATGTCATGCGTCACGATCACCAGGCTGGTACCCAGCTGGTCGTTCAGGTCCAGCATCAGGTCGAAGACCGCCTGGGCATTGTGGCTGTCCAGATTGCCGGTAGGCTCGTCGGCCAGCAGGCATGCGGGCCGCGTAACCAGTGCCCGGGCAATCGCCGCACGCTGGCGCTCGCCGCCGGACAGCTCGCCCGGCTTGTGCTGCATGCGTTTGCCCAGACCCACCTTCTCCAGCAATGCCACGGCCGCCTGCTCTGCCTCGCTGCGCGGCAGGCGACGGATCAACAGCGGCATCATCACGTTCTCGAGCGCAGTGAACTCGGGTAGCAGATGGTGGAACTGGTAAACGAAGCCCAGCGCCCGGTTGCGCAGCACGCCGCGCGCAGCCTCGTCCATACCTTCCAGCGCCTGTCCCATCACGCGGATGCTACCGTGTGTCGGCACGTCCAGCCCGCCCAAAAGGTGCAGGAGGGTGCTCTTGCCCGAACCCGAGCTGCCCACGATGGCAATGCGCTCGCCCTTGGCGACCGTCAGGTCCACGCCCTGCAGCACTTGGACATTGAGGCCGCCCTCGTCGTACACCTTGCCAAGACCCGTGCATTCCAGAACCGTCTCACTCATAGCGCAGCGCCTCCGCAGGCTGGGTGCGCGCTGCCTGCCAGCTCGGATAGAGCGTAGCCAGCAGCGATAGCAACAGGGAAATCACGGTGATGGTGCTCACGTCGCTCCAGTTCACTTCTGAGGGCAGATAGTCGATCAGGTAGACGTCGCTGGCCAGGAGCTTGGTGCCGATCACCTGTTCGATCACCGGCACGATCACGTCAATGTTGTAAGCCACCAGCACCCCGCCGACCACACCGGCCAGGGTGCCGGTGATGCCGGCCACCGCCCCCTGCACGATGAAGATCTTCATGATGCTCATCGGCGCCGCACCCAGCGTGCGCAGGATGGCAATGTCCGCCTGCTTGTCAGTCACCACCATCACCAGCGTGGAGACGAGGTTGAAGGCGGCTACCGCCACGATCAGCGTCAAGATGATCGTCATCATGCGTTTCTCGATCTGCACCGCCCGGAAGTAGCTGGCGTTCATGTCTGTCCAGTCGGACACGGTGTTCTGCGGCAGAGCCGCCCGCAGCCGGCCCTTCACCGTCGGAGCCACCGAGGTGTCGTCCAGCTTCAGGCGTACGCCCGAGACCGCGCTGCCCATGCGGAACAATACCTGTGCATCGCGCAGATCCATCATGGCCAGCGAGGCGTCATACTCGAACATGTCGATCTTGAAAATGCCCACCACGGTGAACTGCTTGAGACGCGGCATCATCCCGGCCGGCGTCACGTTGCCCTGCGGCGTGATCAGGGTGACCTTGTCACCCATCTGCACCCCCAGCTGATGGGCCAGCTCGGCGCCCAGCACAATGCCGAATCCGCCGGGACGTAAATTGGTCAGCTGGCCGGCCACCATCTTGCGACCGACATCCACCACGGTGTTTTCCAGCGCAGGCTCCACACCTCGCACCATGGCGCCCCGCACATTGCCGGCCACCGAAAGCAGCCCCTGGGCGTTGATGAAGGGGGCTGCACCCAGCACATGCTCCTGCTTGCGTGCCAGCGCGGACACCGAACGCCAGTCGGTCAAGGCGCCGTTGTAGTCGCTGATTTCCACATGCGAGGCCACACCAAGGATGCGGCCGCGGATTTCCTTCTGAAAGCCGTTCATCACCGACAGCACGATGATCAGTGCGGCCACCCCGAGCGCGATGCCGACGATGGAAATGAGGGAAATGAAAGAGATGAAGCCGTTGCGACGCCGGGCACGCAGGTAGCGCAGCCCGATCATCGCTTCAAAAGGCCATTGCATCGAGACCGCCTGTTCAGGAAGAGTAGGGATTCTTGAGGTTCTGCATCATCGACACGAGGACATCGCGCACCTGTCGTTCGTCGCACCCCATCAGCAGCGCGTCCTCAAAGGCGTCCTGAGCCATCTGCGCCAGTTCTTCGAGGTTCTCACGCATCACCTTGATTTTTTCCACGCATGCGACGGTATTGCCGTCGGCATCATGCCAGACCGGTAGTTCTAGGGGCATCGATACGGTTTCCGTAATGGTTGTTGTGACCGGTCGCCGTCCGAAACGCCGATGCCCGCCGGGGCGGGCATCGACAACGCTTGGGCATGGCGCCGGTGCCGACTCAATCCTTGCCGCGGCGCTTACCGTGCTCTGCGGGTTTCTTCGCCGCTGTCTTGTCGCGGGTGGTATCGCGGCTGGCGGACGTCTTCTCGCGACTGCCTGCCTTGGCCGCGCGTTCCTTCCGGCTGCCGGAATCCTTGCGGCTGTCGGCGGCGTCGGCCTCACTCTTGCGGGAGGATTTGGCAGAAGCCGTCTTGCCGGATCTTTCCTTCGCGGCTGTCGCCTCGGTCTCGCACTTGCGGCCCTTGCGGCATTTAACGGCGGGCTTGTCTTCGACCACGCGCTGTACCGGCTCGGCGGCGCGCGCCTTCTTGCGTGGGCCTTCCTGCAAGCTGGCCGGCTCCGGGCGAACGGATGAGTCTGCTCTTTCCCGCAATTTTCGTGCCGGGCTCTCGCTGGTCACGCGCTCGGGCGCATCGTCCACCACTGTGCCCGAGGTACGCGAGACGCGGCGGGCACCGTTGTAACGCGACACCCAGTAACTGCCGTTCATGCTGGTGACTTCAATATTCTTGCCGGTGCGAGGAGAATGGATGAACTTGCCGTTGCCGGCGTAGAGGCCTACATGCGAGAAGGCAAAGCCCCGGGTGTTGAAGAAGACCAGGTCGCCAGGCGCCAGTTCGCTGCGGTCCACCGGGCGGCCCACACGCGCCATCTCGGCCGCCGTACGGGGCAGCTTCACACGCAGCGATTTCTGGAACACATACTGGATGAAGCCGCTGCAGTCGAGTCCGTTGGCGGGCGAGGTACCGCCAAAACGGTAGGCCACACCCAGAAGGCTCATGGCTTGCAGCAGGAGGTCGCCCACGGCCTCCTCGCTGGGGGAGCCAAAGCGGGCAATCGGATCGTCGGAGGACATCGCAGCGGCAGGCGCGTCCGTCCGGGCTTTCTCGGGGGCCGCATAAGCAAATACCATAAAGCCCGCCAGCAGCAGCGCCAGGAGTCGGAGTTGCAATTTCATAAGGCCGCACTCTATCGGACGAGGCTGGGAGTGTAAAGCCAGCAAAAACCGGAAAAACCATGCTCAGAGAAACACTCATCGCCATGCGCGACCTGCCCCGGCTGAAGGAGATCACCGCCATTCTCTTCCGCCATGGGCTGGGAGAATTCGCCCAGCGGCTGCATCTGCCGCGCGTGGTGGAAAAAGCCGGGGAGTGGCTGACACGCCAGTTTCCCGAGACCGATCACGGGCTTCCCACCCCGGTACGGGTGCGGCTGGCCTTCGAGGAACTGGGCCCTACCTTCATCAAGCTGGGCCAGATCCTCTCCACCCGGGTGGACATGTTTCCGCTGGAATGGATCGCCGAGTTCGAAAAGCTCCAGAGCGAGGTGCCCCCCGTCCCGGCCGACCAGGTGCCTGCACTGTTGCGCAGTGCGCTGGGTGAGGCAGCCACCACGGCTTTCTCGGCGTTCGACCCGGTACCCATCGGCTCGGCCTCCATCGCTCAGGTGCACCGGGCGCGGCTGCAGGATGGCACACCGGTGGCGGTAAAGCTGCGCCGTCCAGGCATCCTTGAGAAGGTGGACGCCGACCTGCGCATCCTCGCCTACTTGGCCACGATGATCGAGATGGAGTTTACCGATGCGCGCCGCTATCAGCCGTGCGAGATCGTTAACCAGTTCTCGCGCTCGCTCAAGCGCGAACTCAATCTGGCCACCGAAGCGCGGAATATGGAACGTTTTGCCGTCGACTTTGCCGGACATCCGTACGTCACTGTCCCCAAGGTCTACTGGGACTACACCAATGCGGCGATCAACGTGCAGGATTTCGTGGACGGAGTGCCGGCCACACGGCTGGACAGGTTGGCCGAAAGCGGGCTGGATCCGGTGCTGCTGGCCAACCGCGGGGCCGATGCGGTGTTGCAGATGATCCTGATCAACGGCTTCTTCCATGCCGACCCGCACCCCGGCAACGTATTCTTCCTGTCCAACGAGTGCATTGCCTTCATCGACTTCGGCATGGTGGGACGTCTGTCGCACAGCCGGCGTGACGACATCGTGGACCTCTTGGCGGCGCTGGCAGACCGCGACGAGGAAAAGATGATGGACGTACTCATCGACTGGACGGGCAGCACACCGGTGGACCAGGGCCGCTTTGCCGATGACATCGGCGAGCTGATGTTCCAGTATGAGCATGTGCCGTTGAAAAACCTGGACATCACGGTGCTGATCAACGACATCATGATGCTGATCCGCGATCACGGTATCGTGCTGCCGGCCGACCTGGCCATGCTGTTCAAGGCACTGATCACCCTGGAGGGACTGGGCCGCCAGCTCAACCCGGAATTCCAGCTGGTGGAGCACATCACACCCTTCGTGCGCTCCCTGATCATGCGCCGCTACCATCCGCGGCAGCTGATCAAGCGCGGACGCCACACGCTGATGGAAGCGGTCAACCTCCTGGCGGACCTGCCACGGGATGCGATGCGCTTTGCCAAGGAGGTGCGCCATGGCAAGTTCCGCATCAACCTGGACCTCAAGCGCCTGGACAGCTTCGGCCGGCAGCTGGACAAGAGCGCAAACCGGCTGACGATGGGGATCGTCACTGGCTGCCTGATCATCGGCTCGTCGATCGTGATCACCGTGGACGCCGGCCCCAAGATCTTCGGCCTGCCGCTGTTTGGCTTCTTCGGCTTCATGGTGGCCTTCATCAACAGCCTGTGGCTGATCTGGTCGATCTGGCGCTCGGGCAAGGAGTGGTAATGAAACGCATCGCCCCGCTGCTGTGGCTGAGCCTGACGCTCGCTTCGGCCAACGTGCTGGCACTGGATACTCTCAGTGTGCAATGGCGCTCGGCCGCTGAGGTGGCGGCCGCGTTGCGCCCGCATCTGAAGCCGGGGGAAACGCTCAGTGCGCTGGACCAGACGCTCATCATCGATGCCCCGCCCGCACGCAGCGCACAGCTGCAGGCACTGGCCCGCACGCTGGACGTACGACCGGCCCAGCTGCGGGTGGAATGGCGCGAGGATACCGGCCGCGCCGGGGGCAAGGCCACCATCGACTGGGGCGGCAGCGGCAACGACGGTGGCTGGTCGGTCTCGGCAGACCGCGAGAACAGCAGCACACAAGGATTGCAAACGGTGACCGTGCTCGACGGTCGCAGTGCCTTCATCGCGCTGAGCCGGCAGGTATGGCTGCCTTGGTCCACGAGACAGCCCAATGGTGGGGTGAGCCGAGGCGTCACTCCGGCCGAGCGTCTGGTCAGCGGGCTGTACGTCACACCCCGCCTGACCGGTAACCACGTCCGGCTCGATCTCTCCGGCAAACAGGACATGAGTTCGGTGGCCACCAGCATCGAGGGGCCGCTGAATAGCTGGCTGGAGGTAGGCCGCATTGTCCGCGACCGCGACGGCAACCAGCGCTTTTTGGTGGGCGGCAGCACGAACGGCAGCCAGCTGGTGACCCGTCTCAGCGTCCGGGTGGTGACGGAGCGCTGAGCACACTCCTTCGAAAAGCCTTTTCCGGAAGACGCCCTGCGTGCAGGGCGTGCTTTTATGCCACAGCTCCAAGGATGAACCTGGCAAAACCCTTTCTGGTACATTGCTTTTATAAATGATAGTAATTATCATTTACTAAACACTACGCAAGGAGCCTGAAACGTGAACGCCATGCTGGTAGGCGCCGACACCCTCGGCAACATCCCCGACGTACTCAACGCATATGGCATTTCCATCCATCGCCATGTCAGCGGACGCAACAGCGCCCACCAGCGCAAGCCGGACCGTCTGCCCGCCGGCACCGACCTGCTCATCCTGTTCACCGACTTCCTTGGTCACAACGTGATGAAGCATTTCCGCCAGCTGGCCTCCAGCGAAAATATCCGTTTCATTGCCTGCCGCCGCTCGGTGTGCGCCCTCAAGCAGTCGCTGACGGGCGTGGGCTTGTCCGAACGTACCCAATGCGGCAACTGTCGCCATGCCTGCCCCGGCAAACCGCGCCGCCCTTGAGCCACGGAAAGCACAACGCCCCGCAAACCGGGGCGTTGTGCTTTCTATACAGGGGCTGGCGTGGGTATCAGACAGAACGGCAATACTCAACGGCTTCGGCCAAGGTGTCGACAGTGATCACCTCGAAGCCCTCGATCGCCTGCCGGGGGCGGTTAGCAGTGGGCACGATTGCGCGTTGGAAGCCCAGCTTGGAGGCTTCCTTCAAGCGTTCCTGCCCGCGGGTAACGGGACGTACCTCGCCTGCAAGGCCCACTTCTCCGAACACCACCATCTTCTCAGGCAGTGCGCGGTTCTTGAGCGAGGAAACGATAGCCAGCAGCACTGCAAGGTCGGCCGCAGGCTCGGTGATCTTCACCCCACCCACCGCATTGAGGAACACATCGCTGTCGAAGCAGGCAATGCCGGCATGACGGTGCAGCACGGCCAGCAACATCCCCAGGCGGTTCTGCTCCAGGCCCAGTGTCAGCCGTTTGGGCTGGAAGCCATGGGCGTCGTCTACCAGGGCCTGGATCTCCACCAGAAGCGGCCGCGTGCCCTCCTGCGTGACCAGCACGCACGAGCCAGGCACATCGTCACGATAGGAAGAAAGGAAAATCGCCGACGGGTTGGACACCCCTTTTAGGCCCCGATCGGTCATGGCAAAGACGCCTAGCTCGTTGACGGCCCCAAAGCGGTTCTTGATCGCCCGGATCATGCGATAGCTGGAGTGGGCCTCGCCTTCGAAATACAGCACGGTGTCCACCATGTGCTCCAGCACGCGGGGCCCGGCCAAGGAGCCTTCCTTGGTGACATGGCCCACCAGCAGGATGGTGGTGCCCGTCTGCTTGGCCATCCGCGTCAGCCGGGCAGCACACTCGCGCACTTGCGACACCGAGCCCGGTGCCGATGTCACCTGCTCGGTATAGAGGGTCTGGATCGAGTCGATGACAGCCACTTCCGGCGCCTCATCCCGTAACGTGGAGAGGATGGTCTCCAGTCGGATTTCAGCCAGCAGCTTCACGCTACGCGTGTCCACCGCCAGTCGGGAAGCCCGTAGGGCGATCTGCTGTGGCGACTCCTCGCCGGAGACATAGAGCACCGACTGCGTCAGCCCCATGGTGGACAGGGCCTGCAAGAGCAGCGTGGACTTGCCGATGCCGGGGTCGCCCCCGATCAGCACCACAGACCCGCGCACCAAGCCCCCGCCCAGCACCCGGTCAAGTTCGTCGATACCCGAAGGGTCGCGCGGCAGTTCCTGCGCCTGTACATCGGCCAGTCGCTGCACCGGCACGGCCTGTGCAGCCCACGCCTGAAAGCGCGGACTGGCCGCGGCCGGCACCACTTGGGTTTCAGTGAGGGTGTTCCAAGCCTGGCAATGGGGGCACTGGCCCTGCCATTTCGGGGTCTGGCCACCACATTCGCTGCAGGTGTAGACGGTACGGGTTTTCGCCATGCAATGGTGGGGCAAGCCTCAACCGGAAGCGCCGGGCTTGCTGTTCAGTTCGTTGATGATGTTGAGCAATCGCTTCTGATCGGCTTCCCCGGGCGGCTTGGCGCCCTCGGGGCGCTGACGCAGTGCACGCATCACCGCTTCCACCTGCGGATCGTTCTGCGCGGCCTTGTCGGCTTCCTCATTGGTGAGCATCTTTTGTTCCTGCTCAGCCGGCTCGGCCTGGCTGGTCTTGGCCTCCGGCTTGTGCTCGGCAGCAGGGGCAGAGCTGTCGGTCCCTGCCCCGGCCACGTCATGCGGCGGGTGCATGGTGTCCAGCTTCTGCTTGACCATGTACTCGTGCATCTCGCGCCAGCCTGCGTACACTTGGGCCTTGTCGGCCTCCGGGTTGCGCAGATAGCACTCCTCCAGCGAGCGGCCGGTCTGGCGGCACGCTGCACCGATGGCCTTGTTCGACTCCTTGGCCAGCCCGGTCACATTGTTGAACCAGTTGCAACCCGCTAGAAGGACCAGCATGGGCAAGAGGAAGTAGGCACGCATCGCGGCAGGCTCCGGATCGGTCAGGTCAGCGCCGGGCGCAGGTCAAGTTCGATGCGCTGGCCGCTCTGCCCGCGGCTGGCATCGCTCATCCAGTAAAGGAAGTGCGGCATCAGGTCGGACAGGGCACCACGCTCGGTCTTGGCTTCGCCCGGATGGGTACGGTTGCGCTGGGGCGAGTTGACGGGGCCCGGCACCAGCAGGTTCACGCGCAGGTTGGGGTATACGTCCCACTCGCTGGCAGCCACCACCGAGAGGTAGGCCAGGCCGGACTTGGACGCACCAAAGCCGCCCCAGAAGGGGCCCGGATGCTGTCCGTGCGTCTCTCCGACGAACACAACCGAGGCATCGGGCGACTCGCGCAGCAGTGGCAGGCAGGCCCGGGTGAGCGCAAACGGTGCCACGGTGTTGACGCGGTACTGGTTCATCCATTCGTCGATCGTCTGGTTGGCCAAAGGCGAAAGCGCATAGAAATGCGAGGCGGCATGAACGATGCCGTCCAGTCGGTCGCATGTCTGCTTGATCTGGAAGGCCAGTGCGTTGAATTCGTCGTCCGTTGCCTTCAGCAGATCCAGCGGAATGGCAGCCGGTTCGGCCCCCCCTGCGGCGACGATCTCGTCGTAGACCTTTTCCAGGCCCTTCACGCTGCGGGCGAGCAGCACCACGGTGGCGCCATGGCGGGCAAAGGTAAGGGCCGCCTCGCGGCCGATACCCTGGGAAGCGCCCGTCACCAGAATGACGCGGCCGGCCAGGCAATCGCTGGCAAAATCTTGTTTGTTCATCGTTATATGGGTTTCCCGTCCTGCAAACACGCATGCGCGGCGGCGACTCCGCTCCGGACCGCGCCTTCCAGCGTGGCGGGGTAGCCGGTATCGGTCCAGTCCCCTGCCACATACAACCATTTTACGTCCAACCGCGGCCCGGGGCGCGACATTCCTGGACGGGCGGCAAAGGTGGCCCGCTTTTCCACCACAATTCTGCTGTGCGCGGGTGGCTTAAGGGGCCGACCGGCCAGCCGCGCGACCTCATCCGCCACACGGGCTACCAGCGCCTCGCGTCCTTCGGCCAAGGGGTCATTGGCCGGCGCACTGATCACTGCAGCCACCAGCCCCGGCTCGCCGGTCAGCGCCGCCCGGTCGAACACCCAGTCGGCCACGCCACCGGCCACGCCGCACATGGGTGCCGGAAGGGGCACCGGCCCGGGATAATGGAGGTACACCGTGTATATCGGCTGATAGTCGAAAGAATGAAGGGCCGGCAGGAGATTTTCCGGCAGCAGGCCACGGGCATGGTAAGGCGCCACCGCGACGATGGCGGCATCGAAGCACTCGCCATCGACGGTAACGCCCGTTTTTGCGGGCACCAGCGAACGCACCCGATGAGCTGCCCGCAAGGAGGCGCCCTGCCCCGCCAGCCACTGCCAGGCGGGGGCGGGGAACAGGCTGGACAGGTTGGCCGAAGGCAGCAGCAGGTCACTGGCGGCCCGATCAGCGCCGAGCGAGTCGCGCAGCACATGCGCCAAAATCTGCATGGAGGCGAGCGCGGGCGGTGTGTTGAGCGCGGACAGCACCAGCGGCTGCCAGAAATCGGCCACCAGCCGGGACGGCTGGGCGGTGGCTTGCAACCAGTCCATCACCGTCTGCGAGGCGGGCACCCGCCACTGCTGGCGCTTGAGGCGGTCGAGCGTACGCAGCAGATGCCACTTCTCCCGCCAGCTCAGGCCCCGTGCGGCCAGAAGGCCCGCCGCCAAATGCAGCGGCGCCGGCCAAGGCGGGCAGCGCATCTCCAGCCCCCCTGCCCGCAGCCATTGCATCGGCACCCGGCGCAGCAACGTCTCGGGGCTGGCACCCACTCGGCGCATCAGCTCCAGACAGGCTTCGTAGGCACCGATGAGGATGTGCTGGCCGTTGTCGAGCCCCCCCTCGTCCAAGGCGCGTGCACGGCCTCCGGGACGGCGACCCGCTTCGAACACCGTCACGTCAACCTTGCCGGCCAGCGTCACTGCCGCGGCCAGTCCGGCCCAGCCGGCGCCGATCACGGCCACGCGGCGGGTCACGGCCGGTAACCGAAGGTCCAGGTTTTCCAGGCCAGCCACAGCTTGCGGATGGGCGTGAGCGAAAGCCGCTGGTTGAGCACCTTCTCGGGGCCGTCGCGGCGGATTTCCTCCAGGGTGGCGCGATAGATCGCAGCCATCATCAGCCCAGGCCGCTGTGCCTTGCGGTCGGCGGGCGGCAGTTTTTCCCAGGCGGAACGGTAGTACTGGCCGGCACGTTCGATCTGGAACAGCATCAGTTCGCGGAAGGCTTGGCTTTCACGCACGTGCAGGATGTCGGCGGCCGGAACGTCGAAGCGCTGAAGCTCCTGCATCGGCAGGTAAATGCGGCCTCGACGGGCGTCCTCGCCCACATCCCGGATGATGTTGGTGAGCTGGAAGGCCAATCCGAGCTCGTGCGCAAAGGCAAGCGTGCCCGGGTCCGAGAAGCCGAAGATGCGGGCCGAGAGCTGCCCCACCACCCCGGCCACACGGTGGCAGTACACCTTCAGGTCGTCGAAAGCATCGTACCGCGCGTAAGCGATGTCCATCTCCATGCCGTCGAGCACCGCATCGATCTCTTCACGTGGCAGGGAGAAGGTGCGAATCCACGGAGCCAGGGCCCGGCCCACCGGATGCTCGGGCCGGCCTGCATACATCCGTTCCACTTCGGTGCGCCACCATGCGAGTGTGGTGCGGGCCACGCCTTCGTCGCTGCACTCGTCCACCACGTCGTCCACCTCACGGCAGAATGCGTAGAGCGCGGTGATAGCCTGGCGTTGGTCCTCGGGCAGGAAACGGAAGCTGTAGTAAAAGCTGCTGCCGCTCGCAGCGGCCTTGTCCTGGCAATATTGTTCGGGCGTCACACGCCTCTCCTCGGGGATGGCGGGCCGGTCAGCGCGCACGCAGGGCGCGCCAGACCACATAGGCCCAGTCGGACTTGGTCAGCACGGGGCGCTGCCGGAAGACGTCGCCGCCGCTGTCATGCAGTTTTTTGAGAATGCGCTCGCCACCGGCCACGATCATGCGCACCTCAAAGCCGAAGCGGCCCCGCAGGCGTAACCCCAGGGGTGCGCCTGCCTGCAACATGTTACGGGCCCGGCCAATTTCCTTGAGCATCAGCGCAGTCCAGAGACCGCCGGTGTCGCCCTCGGCAATCTGCCGTTCGGTCACGCGAAAACGCACCAGATCCTCCTGTGGCAGATAGATACGCCCCTTCTGCCAGTCTGCCTGCACGTCCTGCAGGAAATTGATCAGCTGCAGCGCGGTGCAGATGCCGTCGGACAGCGCCAGCGCACGGCTGTCACGTTCGCCGTACAGGTGCAACATCAGACGGCCGATGGGGTTGGCCGAACGCCGGCAGTAATCCACCAGCTCGGCAAAGGTTTCGTAGCGGTCTTTGAGCACATCCTGGCGGAAAGCCGAGAGCAGATCGTAAAAGGGCTCGTACGGTAGCCCATGCTCCGCGATTGCCTCACCCAGAGCACGCATCATGGCAGAGGCAGGCGTACCGCCCACCCGCAGGATATCCAGCTCTGCCTCCAGGGCAGCCAAGGCATCCAGCCGCGCCTGCGGTGCCAGATCGCCCTCGTCGGCCAGATCGTCCGCCGTCCGGGCAAAGCGGTAGATGGCATGCACCGCCCGGCGGATGGCGCGAGGCAGCAGCACGGAGCCCACAGGAAAGTTCTCGTAATGGCCGACGGACATGGAGGGTCGATCGCTATATGACGGAAGGCGGATTATACCCCAGCGTCGTGCCGGAAATATTTGCGTGCGGCCCCCTTTACACGTCAGCGGGCCCTGCCTATAATGCCCCGCACTGTGAACGCAGCACGGGGCTATAGCTCAGCTGGGAGAGCGCTTGCATGGCATGCAAGAGGTCAGCGGTTCGATCCCGCTTAGCTCCACCAAACATCCCGCTGCCGGCTTCACGGCCGACAGCACCCAGCCCGTTTACTGTCCCTATCGTCTAGAGGCCTAGGACATCGCCCTTTCACGGCGGTAACCGGGGTTCGAATCCCCGTAGGGACGCCAGTTTTCATCGTGGGGGTATAGCTCAGCTGGGAGAGCGCTTGCATGGCATGCAAGAGGTCAGCGGTTCGATCCCGCTTATCTCCACCACCCTATCCTGGCCGCAAGGCCTCAGGCCTGTCCCTATCGTCTAGAGGCCTAGGACATCGCCCTTTCACGGCGGTAACCGGGGTTCGAATCCCCGTAGGGACGCCAGACACAAGACCCTGCCATCCGGCAGGGTTTTCTGCTTTGGGGCGCGCATTGCCACCCTTTCCTCATTGCTCCCTCAATGCCCGGCAACGGGTTGGCCGAACACCTCAGGCCGCCATGCGGCGGCAGGCTTCCGCGCAGACACGACAGGCCCGGGCACAGGCTTGGCAGTGGTCGTGCTGGTGGCGACCGCACTCGTCAGCACAGGCATCGCAGATCTGGGCGCACACGC
The DNA here is from genome assembly GCA_004346645.1 of Gulbenkiania mobilis. Classification (GTDB taxonomy): domain Bacteria; phylum Pseudomonadota; class Gammaproteobacteria; order Burkholderiales; family Chromobacteriaceae; genus Gulbenkiania; species Gulbenkiania mobilis. The sequence continues at coordinate 539,944 of SMDA01000001.1, read as the reverse complement.
GACAAAGGTCGGTGGCAAAGCGACTGCCGGAGGCCATGAAAGCGCTGGCCAGGCGGCAGATGCGGGCACAGTCTCGGTCCAGCCGAATGCATTCGGCCATGGCCGCCACGTGCTCTTCCCCCAGACAGGCATCGGCACAGTGGTCACAAGCGTCGGCGCAGGCATTGCAGGCTTCGATACAGTCGGCGTGTTCAGTATGGGACATCGGCTTTCTCCTTTGCATATCAATGATGATGCCGCCCGCCAGGCGCGGCCGGCTGGAGAAAGCGAGCAGTTTATATGCCCGTGGGGGGTATTCTACCGACCGTTCTGGGCACCGTAGCCCGCTAGCAGGCGCGGGTTGATGAGAATGATCTCCCGTCCGTTGACCGAGATCAGCCCGGCCTCGCTCAGCTGGTGCAGCACCCGTGAAAAGGTTTCCGGCGTCAGGTTGAGCCGAGAGGCGATCAGGTTCTTGTTAACGGGCAGGCTGACCACATGTCCCACGCCTTCCTCTCCCCCCTCGTCGTTCTGGAGGAGATAGCCGATGACGCGCTGGATGGCATTCTCCACCGAGTAGCGTTCCACATCCCGCACCAGTCCATGCAGTCGCTGACTGAGCCCGGACAAAAGACGACAGGCGAATACCGGGTCGCGGTGGATGGCAGCGATGATGGAGTCGGACGCCACATGCAGTAGCAGGCTGTCCTCAAGCAGTTGCGCCATGACCGGATAACGCTGACCGAGGAACATCACCGCCTCGGCAAAGCTCTGGCCCGGATTGATGATCTCGATCACCTTCTCGGCCCCTTGGCTGGAGGTGATGGCCAGCTTGACCCGGCCGTAAACGACCAGATACATGCCGTCGCAGACATCTCCACGCTGGAAGACCACCTGTCCTTTGATGCCGCGGACTTCCTGGGTGCTGGGCACGAGGCCTTCCAGCTGTTCGTCGGACAGCTGCTGGAACAGGGGCTGGTGTCGCAGAAAGGCGCGTATGTCGATCTGAGTCATGGCAGGGTCTCTCGCTGGGGGAAGCCAGCATAGCGGTGCGCCCGATCGGCGCCCATGCGTCGTTGGCACAGCCTAGCCTCCCCCGAAAGGAGGGGGTCAGTGGCTAGTGCCCTCCGACCGTGTCACCTTGTTGAACACGTTGTACTTGCCGATGGGCTTCATCATCGGCAGCGCAGCCACCTCACGCAGGGTTGTGGCATCCACCACCACCAGCTCTCCGGGCGTTTCCATGATGGAAACGAGCGCGTAGCGTCCATCCCGGGTGAACTCCACATGGGCGTTGGTCTTGCCCGGACGCAGCGTCAGCGTGCGGGCGACCTCCAGGGTGCGCTTGTCGATGAGCGCGAGGGTATCCTTGCGCGGGCTCATCATCGCGTCCGCCCAGGCGTAGGGGGTGTTCTCGTGGCTGCGCAGGAAGAACCCGGCTCCGGGCAGCACAATATTCTTGACCGTCTGCCAGCTTTCCATGTCCACCACCGTCAGCAGACCGCCCTTGAGGTTGGGGGTGGCCATGTAGCGCCGGCCGTCGCGCACGAAGGTGATGCCAGAGCCCAAATGGGGCATGCCCGAAAGCGACAGCTCGGCCACCTTGCGCCGGATGTCGAGGTTGATCACTTGGGCGCGCCCCTCGCGCGAGGCGCCGATAACATGCCGGTAGGAGGGATCGAAGAAGAAGTCGTCCAGCACCAGCTCCAGCGGGGTCACGCGCGGATTGAGGTAGCCGGGGACGGCAATGCCCTCACCCATCTTGTAGTCGTGTACATACCCCGGATAGATCGGCTCTGCCGCTGGGTCGTACGAGATTTCCCACAGTTCGGGCACGTCCTTGAGCGCCACCACGAAGCTCTTGCGCGGCGGGGCGTCATACACCGCCGACACCCGGGACACGCGGCCTTCTCGGTCGCGCACCGGCAACGTCCTGACGGGTCGCAGGCCGTTCGCGTCCAGCAGCACCAACGTTTCGGGCAGGGTATTGCCGACGAGCACCCAGCGGCCGTCGGAGGAGACGGCCAAGTTACGGGTGTTAAGGCCCACCCGCACGTCGGCCACCACCTGCAGGCTGTATAGGTCGTACTGTGTCACCCAGCCGTCGCGGCTGGCAAAGTACACGAAGCGCCCGTCGGGCGAGAACTTGGGGCCGCCATGCAGCGCAAAGTGGCTGGCAAATCGGGCGACCGGGCGGAAGCGGTCTCCATCGAGCACAGTGACATGGTGGTCACCCGCCTCGACCACCACGAACAGGTTCTGCGGGTTGGCCGAATGCACAGGCCGCGGCGGCAGCCGGGCCGGGTCGACCAGCAGCCGGTAGGAAGCGGCCATGTCCGCCGCACTCCAGTCCGGCAGGGAGGACGGAGGCACGGCCAGGTAGCCCGCCAGAGCGCGGATGTCCTCATCCGATAGTGTGCCGGCAAACCCGGCCATCTGGGTCGCGGGCCGACCGTTGCGGATGACGGACTCCACCTCCGCGGGACGCAGGCGCTCCAGACTCTGCGGCAACAGCGCAGGTGCCATTGCGCCCATGCGACCGGGGCCGTGGCAAGCCTGGCAGTGGGTGTCGTACAGCGTGGCCGGGTTGGCCGAAAGCGCCGGCGGGGCGCACAAAGCCATGAACAGAAGGCCAGCGGCCAACAGCGGCTTCATGCGCGATCCTCCGTGTGCACGCGCCGTACCGGCTGCCAGGCAGTCAGCGCCGGCAACGCATGGCTGCCGGCCTCGACGCCGATCTCGGCATCGGTAAGGTAGCATGCCGGGTCTGCTGCCCAGAAGTCCCCGGTCAGCTCCCAGGCACGCACGCGGGTATTGCCGTTGCAGATTGCCAGATGCCGGCAAGCGCCGCAGCGGCCCGTCACCGGCCGCGGCCGGGTCTTGAGGCCGTCCATGAGCGGATGCGACCGATCCTGCCAGATGCTGGAGAAGGGCCGCTCGCGGACATTGCCCAAGGTAACCTTCCACCACATCGTGTCCGGGTGCACATTGCCGAGGTTGTCGATGTTGGCCACGTTGACGCCGCTGGCATTGCCGCCCCAATCCGCTAGCCTCGATGCCAGCACGGGCACCGCCTCCGGATGGTGGCGAGCCGCCCACTGCAGCAGGTAGACCCCATCGGCGTCGTTGTTGCCGGTGACGAACTCCTTGGGGCATCCGGCGCGCAGATGCAGCAGACAGGCTTCGATCAGCAGGTCCATCGCCCAGCGGGTGCGGGCATGGCGGGCATCGGTGTCCCGATGCTTGTTGCCACGCCCGGCATAGTTCAGGTGCGAGAAATAGAACTTGTCGATCCCCTCGTCCGCCACCAGCTGCAACAGAGCCGGCAGGTCGGCCGCGTTGTCCTCGGTCATGGTGTAGCGTACGCCCACCTTCAGCCCGGCGTCGCGGCACAGGCGGATGCCTTCCAGCGCCCGATCAAAGGCGCCGTCAAGCTGGCGAAAGCGATCATGAGTGGCGCCGATGCCGTCAAGGCTGACCCCAACGTAGTCGAAGCCCACCTCGGCGATGCGGTTGACATTGGCAGGCTCGATCAGGGTGCCGTTGCTCGATAGCCCCACGTAGAAGCCCAGCGCCTTGGCGCGCAGGCCAATGCGGAAGATGTCGGGGCGCAGCAGCGGCTCTCCACCGGACAGGATCAGCACCGGCACTCCGAAGGCCTTCAGATCGTCCATCACCGCGAACACTTCATCCGTGGAGAGTTCGCCCGGAAAGTCCTTGTCGGCGGAAATGGAGTAGCAATGCTTGCATGTCAGGTTGCAGCGGCGCACCAGGTTCCAGATGACCACCGGGCCGGAGGGTCTGCGTGCCGGATGCCCCGGCATCGGGGAAACGATCTGTTGCAGATACTGGGTCAATCGCAGCATGGCAGAGTCCTGTTCGGAAGACGGGCCCATTTGAAACGCCCCGGGTAGGTGGCCTCCTTGACCCGAATCAACCCGATCCGGTCCGGTCGCGGTAGCTGCAAGCGGTTTGCGTCAGGTCAGATCCGCAGGCCGGTCTTCTTGAGGATACGGCTGGAGAACAGCACCGCATGGTCTCGGCACGCCTCACCCATTCCTGTACGCAGGCGCGCCACCTCTGCGCAAACCGCCTCACGGCTGTCGCCGTGCAGCATCGCAAACAGGTTGTAACGCCACAGCGGTAGCCGGCGTGGCCGACGGTAACAGTGGCTGACGGCCGGCATCGCCCCAAGCGCCTCGCCAAGGCGGTCCACGGCGCCCTCCTCCACGTCGAACACCGCCATACCGTTGGCGGTATACCCGATGGCGTAGTGGTTGGGCACCGCACCGATACGGCGAAAAACCCCCGAATCGAGCAACCGGGAAAGCCGTGCCAGCACGACGGACTCCTCCAGCCCGGTGAGCCGTGCCACTTCGGCATAAGGGGCGGGCACCAGGGGCAGCCCGGCCTGAACGGCCCGTACCAGTGCACGGTCTGCCGTCTCCAGCGGGCACGGCTGTGCCAGTGGGCGATGCCGGCCCTGTCCGACCGGTGCTGTTCCCCCCACAGTGAAGCGCATGCCGACGAAGTACTCGCGCTCCTTGGGAAAGGCATACACCGGTAGGGCGGTATGCCTTTCGATCGTGGCGATGGCTTCGCCGATGCCTTCAGGCTGCTCGGTGGCCAGCACGAACCACATGTTGAGTGCATGCTCACGACGGTAGTTGTGCGCCACCGCTGGCAGGGCGTTGACCTGCGCGGCCACCGCCTCATAGCGCGGCTCTGGCACCGACAGGGCCGCCAGCACGAACGCCCCTCCCAGCCGCTCCACCTGCACCAGCGGGCCGAAACGCGTCAGCACCCGGCGCGACAGCAGTGCCTGTAACGTGGTGATCAGCCTGTCCTCATCCAGACCCAACGCGCGGCCGGCCGCCTCAAAAGGACGTGCCACCAGCGGAAACCCTTCCTGCAGGTGGTCCACCACCAAGCGTTCGGTATCGCTCAGGCCGTTCATGCCGGGCTCCAGTGGTAACGCGCACCGCGCTGGGTGTAGCGATGGGTGGAAAGCAGCACGGCATGCGGTATGCCGGTGAGGCCGCAGCGCTGGCGCACTGTCTCCACCGTGGCGTGGAGGTGGGCCGGATCCCGCCCGTGCACCATGGCAAACAGGGTGTAGGGCCAGTCTGGCGGACGGGCCGGACGCGCATAGCAGAGGTTCACCGCCGGATCGGCAGCCAGACGTTGGCCGAAGTGATCCAGTGCGTCGGCAGGTATTTGCCAAACGCACATCGCGTTGGCACGAAAGCCCAGTTCCCGGTGCCGCACGATGCACCCCAGACGGCGCACCACCCCGGTGGCCAGCCACCGCGCCAGCGTGTCGAGCACCTCACCTTCCCCCAGCCCGCACGTTTCGCCCAGCACAGCAAACGGCCTGGGCACCAGGGCCAAGCCTTCGCCCAGCGCCGACACCAGCCGCCGCTGTCCCTCGGTCAGCGCCACTGCTGCGGGTGACTGCGGCTGGCTGCGCCGTGAGGTATCGGGGTCATCGAGAAAGGAAAAGCCCAGGTCGATGTGGTATTCGCGCTCCAACGGCAGGTTCAAGGGCTTCAGTCCGGTGGATAGATGGATGCGGGCGAGCACGTCGCGGACCGCCAGGGGGGTATCGGCGGCCACCACAAACCACAGGTTGAAAGCATGGTCGCGCGCATAGTTGTGATTGACCTGTGGCAGGCTGCTCACATACGCCGCCACGCCCTCCAGCTGATCGGGAGGCACCGCCAGGGCCGCCAAGGTGCTGGCCCCGACGGTATTGGGCGCGAACACGGCCCCCACCCGCGACAGCACGCCCTCGCTCAGGGCCTGCCCCAGCAGGTCGAGCGTCTGGGTCTCGGTCAGGCCATGACGCTGCCCCAGCAGCGCGAAGGGCCGCGACACCAGCGGCAAACGCTGCTGATGGGCATCGATCAGGGCCAAGGCCACCGGAGGCAGGCAGGCGGCTTCGACAGGAAGGTTGGGCATGGCTACATCCCCATCCGCGCGGCGCGCCAAGTGAAGAAGATACCAGAAGGGTTGCGTGCGGGCAGGACGGTGCTCATCTCCAGGGTGCGTGTGTCCACCACCACCAGCCGGTCATCGTCGCGGCTGCTCAGCCACACCGCGTCGCCGCGCCCGGTGAATTCCATGTGCAGGATGCCGCGACCCGGCTTGAGCGTGCGCACCACCTGCATCGTCGGCACGTCGATCACCTGAACGGTGTCATTGTGGGGAAAAGCAAAGTTCACCCAGACGCGACGGCCGGAAGGTTCGGCCATGGCAAACACCGGCTGGCCATACACCGGAACGCGCGTCCGTTCCTGCCAGGTACGGCTGTCCGCCACCAGCACCTCGTGTCGGCCGATCGCGGGCAGGAAAGCGTACTCTCCAGCCATGGCCCAGCCCCGCAGGTGAGGCATCTTGTACACGGGCAGCTTTTCCTCACCGTGACCGTAACCGTCCAGGATGCGGCGTACGCCGGTCTCGGGGTGCCAAGTGTCCAAAAGCGCCAGCCCATCCTCTCCGTAGAGTCCGGCCAGATAGTAGCGTCCATCGCTGCTGGCCAGCCCGTCGTAGGGGTTTCGGCCAACCCCGGCGTAGCGCGTCACGACCGGGTGGCGCGGATCAGTGGCATCCGCCACCCAGATTTCGCCCGCCTCGAACAGCGAGAAAGCAAAGCGGTTGCCGGGCAGGTCCGCCAGCCCCACCACCTTGGAGGCCAGACCGCTGACAGGGTCGCGCGTCGAAATGTCCGCCAGCGGCGCCAGCGTTTCGGCATCGAAAAGCCGCACGCCGCCAGGTTCATAATTTTGGGCGACCACGATGCGACCGTCAGAAGAAATCGCGCCGCCGATACTGTTGCCGGCCTGCAGCACGCGTCCGGCCAGCCGACCGGTCAGCAGGTCCACCTTGCTCAACCCACCGTCGCGACCAAAGACGAAGGCATAGCGGGCGTCGCGCGAGAACACCACCGAGGCATGGGACAGGTCGCCCAGCCCTTCAACCCGCGCGAGGAGACGTGGAGGCTGCTGGGTGACGACCTGCACCGTACCGCTGGCCCGTTCGATCACCACCCCCAGATCGCCGGTACCGCGCAGGGTCGAGGGGGTGGCACAACCGGCCAGCAGTACCGCCAGCATGGATACCGCACTGGCCAGCAGGCGCAGGGGGGCAAAATAAGGATGACCAAGTTTCATTCGGGCGCTCCTTCACGCAGCCAGCGCACCACCGCCAGCGCTTCATCCGGGCTGAGGAATGGCCGCCACGGCGGCATGGCCGTGCCCGGCCGGCCGTCGAGAATGGTGGCCACCAGGCTCTCGTCAGGCTTGTCCACCAGCGCGGCCGGCGTCAGCGGGCTGCCCAGCCCGCCGCGAAAGGTCAGCCCGTGGCAGGAGCCGCAATCCTGCCGCACCAGATGGCGCAGGCGCACCTCCGGTACCGGCGCGGCGGCGGCCTCCACCGCCATCGTCAGAAAGACGATGCTTGCGGCCGTCAGGACCAGACAACGCACCCATACTGAACGCGCGAGCAGGTACAGCATCACAGCTCTCCTTGCACGGCCCGGACATGGCAGCCGCCACGCCGGGCCGCTGCACTCATTGCGCCAGCACCCACTTCACCAACGTGCGTACATCGGCATCGGGTACCTGCGGATTGGGGGACATCGGCACCGGGCCAAAGCTGCCCGAGCCGCCCTTCTTGACCTTGTCCACCAGCTTGTCCTCGGCGCCGGCCTGGCCCTTGTACTTGGCTGCCACGTCCTTGAACGACGGGCCCACCACCTTCTTGTCCACACTGTGGCAGGCCAGACAGTTGTACTGCTTGGCCAGCTCGGCGGGGGTGGCTGCCGCCACGTTGGCCGAAACCCCTGCGGCCGCCAGCGTGGCGAGAATTGCGAGAAGCGCTTTCATGTCGGTCTCCCGTTGGTTGGGCACCGCACCCGGACGGGTGCGGTGCGGTGGCGATCAGTACACGTCGTGCTGGGTGTTGAAGACGTTGAACTTGCCGGTGGGCGTGATCAGACGCGGATCCTTGATCACCGTCTTGAGCTTGCGGGTCTTGTCGTCCACCACCACGATGGCCGACTGCTTGTCCTTGGCGCTCCAGACCGAGAACCACACTTCATCGCCGGTCTTGTTGTACTCCGGCTGCAGCACCCGCTTGGCACCCTCGCCCAGCCCGGACCATTCGCCGATCGGCAGCGTGGCAAAGCCCTTGTCCAGATGGGCAATGTCGTATACCGCGATGCTCTGGCTGATGCCGGCCTCGGGATTGAGTGCGGTGTCCACCCACAGGTTGTGCGATTTCGGATGGGTCTTGATGAAGAGCGAGCCGCCGCCCTGTCCCTTGAGCGTGCGCACGACCTTCCACGCCTGCGCCTTGTGCTTCAGCGGGTCGGTGCCGATCAGCGTGATGCTGTCATCACCCAGGTGGCCGGTGGCCCACACCGGGCCGAACTGCGGATCGACGAAGTTGGCACCGCGGCCGGGGTGCGGCGTCTTGCCCACGTCCACCAGCGCCGCCAGCTTGTTTTCCTTGGTGTCCACCACCGCCACCTTGTTGGAGGCGTTGGCGGCCACCAGGAAGTAGCGCCCGGTGCTGTCGAAGCCGCCGTCGTGCAGGAACTTGGCAGCGTCGATGGTGGTGGTCTTGAGGTTCTTCAGGTCCGAATAGTCCACCATCATGATCTTGCCGGTTTCCTTGGCGTTGACCACGAACTCGGGCTTGAAATGCGAAGCCACAATGGAAGCGACACGCGGCTCGGGATGGTATTCGTTGTCCACGGTCATGCCGCGGGTGGCCACGATCTTCAGCGGCTTGAGGGTGTCCCCCTCCATGATCACGAACTGGGGCGGCCAGTAGGAGCCGGCCACCGCCAGCTTGTCCTCGTAGCCCTTGAACTTGGAGGTTTCCACGGAGCGGGCCTCGAGCCCGGTACGGATCTCGGCCACGTTGTCCGGTTTATCCAGCCACAGGTCGATCAGGTTGATCTTGCCATCACGGCCGATCACGTACAGGTAGCGACCCGACTTGGAAATGCGCGAGATGTGCACCGCATAGCCCGTCTTGACCACATTGATGATCTTCTTGGTGTCGCCGTCGATCAGGGCCACCTCGCCGGTGTCGCGCAGCGTGGTGGAGAAGATGTTGTCGAGGTTGTAGCCATTCATCTTGCGGGTGGGCCGTTTTTCCGGCGGGATGATCACCTTCCAGGTAGCCATCATTTCCTTCAGGCCGAACTCCGGCGGAGTGGGCGGCTCCTGCTGCACGTAGCGCGCCATCAGATCCACGTCGCTGTCGCTCATCTCGCCGGAGGTGCCCCAGTTGGGCATGCCGGCCGGACTGCCATACTTGATGAAGGTTTTGAGGTACTCGGTTCCCCGTTCCAGCGTGATATCCGGCGTCAGCGGTTTGCCAGTGGCGCCCTTGCGCAGCACGCCGTGACAGCCGGCACAGCGCTCGAAGTAGATCTGCTTGCCGCGTGCGAATTCGGCCTTGGTCATCGGCGGCGCTTTGGGGTTGAGGTTCTGATGCATCTCCTCCTTGGATAGAGGCGAACCTCCCGCCTGGTAGGCCACTTCGGGCGAGCTGCCGCTCGAGCCCACCGGTGCGGCCCAGGCTGTCATCACGGCAAGCGGCAGTGCGGCCAGCACGGCGCCCCTGGCAAGCGAGTTCATCTTCATTGCTTATGCTCCATGGTTGGATGGCGGGTGACGCACGCATCATCATCCTGGCGGCATAGCGGCCTCCTTGATTCGAATCAACGCTTTCCGAAGCCGGAAAAGTGCCTGAAAAAGAGGCCACAAACAGGGCAAAACGCCCAGGCGGACACGCCCGGCACGCTACCGGGCGCAAGGATAGGAAACATGGAAGTCAGCGGGTGAGCGTGGCGTAGAGCGAGGTCAGCACCTGTGGCAAGCGCCGCACATTGGTTACCACGGTGTAACCGTTGCGCCCGAAAAGGTAGGGCAGGTATTCGCCCGCCTCACTGTCAACGGTGACGCAGAAAGGCAGCAGACCCGCCGCCCGGGCCTCGCGCACCGCCATGCGAGTATCCTCCACCCCGTAGCGGCCCTCGTAGTGGTCCAGGTCATTGGGCTTGCCGTCAGAGACGATCAGCAGCAGCCGGCGGTGGGCAGGCTGACTCTCCAGCACGCGGGTTGCCTGCCGGATGGCCGCCCCCATGCGGGTGTAGTAGCCGGGCCGGATCGCCAGCATGCGGCCGCGCACAGTATCGTCGAAACGCTCGGAGAAATCCTTGAGCACCTGAAAGCGCACTTCCTGGCGACGGATGGATGAAAAGCCGTATACCCCGAAGGCGTCTCCGGTGGCCGAGAGGGCCTCGCCAAACAGCAGCAGGCTGTCGCGGATGACGTCGATCACCTGCCCGGCATCGCCGACCCAGCTTTCGGTGGATAGCGACAGATCGGCCAACAGAAGACAAGCCAGGCTGCGCTCTCCGGGGGGCCAGGACTGATACAGCCCCGGTTCGCCCACCCGCACTCCACTGCCGCACTCGGCAAGGAAACGCACCACCCGGTCCAGGTCGATGTCAGGACCGCTGGACTCGCCACGGCGCCGGGTCCGCTCGGGCGCCAACGCCTGGAACTGTCGCCGCAGGCGGCGGGCCGGGGCGCGCAGACGCTCGGGCAGGCCGGCGGGCCGGGCATCGCGTGGCAACATCGGCACCAGCCGCACATGGTCCTCTACCAGCCGGCGCTGCTTCCAGTGCCATTCGGGCAACAGCAATCCCGGCCCCAGCGGAGTGTCATCATAGGCTGCGGCCGGCAGGTCCAGGTCGAAGCGCAGCCGGCTGGCGCGCGTGGTGGCATCGGCCGACACGGACAGACGGTTCATGTCGTCGGCTGCTGCCGCATTGTCCTCTTCGTCCTCGTCGTTGTGCCGGTTGACCTTCACATACTCGTCCCAAGTGAACAGGCTTTCGGCCCGGAACACCATCAGCATCCCGTTCTTGCGCGTGTCTTCGGCCACCCGCTGGGCACGATAACGCCTGCGCTTGCGGGCTTCGCGGCGCGCCGCCTCCTCGGCCTCAGCCTCCCCATCCTGGCGCGGTACGGCCTCGGCCTGGCCAGAGAGGGGCGGCGTGGGATGCAACCAAAGCGGAACCGGCTGGCAGGCGGCCTGGCCGGCCGGCAGCGCGCTCGTCTCGTTAGGCGACGCCAGCGCAGCCCGGATGGCCTCCTCCCACGCGGCCTCGGCACCGTGCAAGCGCGCAGGGTCGGGGCGTGTCTTCAGATGGGCGGCCACCAGTCGCCGGTAGAGCGCGGCCAGCCCTGGCATCTGCATCAGGCAGCGGGCCGTGGCCTCCCGGTTGGCGGTAAGCCAGTCGGTGCCAGCTCGCGCTTCGGCCGCCAGCGCCATCAGCCAGAAATACAGCTGACGGTTGAGTGCCCGGTCAGGGAAGTGGTCGATGACGTCAGGCAGGTAGAGCGAACGCGCATCCTGCCAGGCTAGCTCTACCCGGTCGCCCGTTCCGGCAATGCGTTCTAGCCAGCGGCGACGCGCACCGTGTTCGGTGCCCACCGCCGAGCGCACCGTCAAGGCCGCATCCCCGCCCATCGCGCGGAAGAAGACTGGCGCTGTCCGCTCCACTTCGGCCAACGTCACCGCGGCCTCGGGATGACCCTGGTAGGCAACACGAGTGATCAGGCGGTCCCACCAGCCGCCGACGATGTCTTCCATGCGCCTACCCCTGATCGAACTGGGTATCCACCACGGCCAGCAGGGCAGCGACGGTATCGACATCGTCGGAGAGCGGCTCCACGATGGCCGTGCGGCAGGCCAGGCCCGGCGGCAGCCCGGCCATCATGAGCTTGGCGGCATACACCAGCAACCGGGTGCTGACCGACTCTTCCAGATCGTAGCCCTGCAGCCGGCGCAGCTGTCCGGCCAGCACCACCAGCTGGCGCGCCCGGCCAGCGTCGATACCGGTCTCGCTCATCAGCACCGGCAGCTCCACCTCGGGTGCGGGGAAGTCGAAGCTCAGCGCCACGAACCGCTGGCGTGTGCTGGGCTTGAGCGTCTTGAGCACATGCTGGTAGCCGGGGTTGTAAGACACCACCAGCATGAAGCCGGGCGGCGCCACCAGCTCTTCGCCGGTGCGCTCGATCGGCAGGATGCGACGATCGTCGGTCAGCGGGTGCAGCACCACCGTGGTGTCCTTGCGCGCCTCGACCACCTCGTCCAGATAGCAGATCCCGCCTTCACGCACTGCGCGGGTCAGTGGGCCGTCGCACCAGACCGTCTGCCCGGCACCAATGAGGTGGCGCCCCACCAGATCGGCGGCAGTCAGGTCGTCATGGCAGGAGACGGTGAAAAGTGGCAGGCTCAACCGGGCCGCCATGTGGGCCACGAAGCGGGTCTTGCCGCAGCCCGTCGGGCCTTTGATGAGTACCGGCAGCTGCTGGCGCCATGCCGCTTCAAAGAGCGTGCACTCTTCGGCAACCGGCTGGTAGAAGGGCACGTCCGCGAGCGGGCGGACGATATCGGAGACAGGTGCATTCATGGGCTTCCCTCAGCTGAAACTGGCGATCAGGGCACCGCACACCGTGGCGAGCCAGCCCTGCACCACCAGCCGCAGCCAGAGCGGGGCCTGACTCAGACCCATGAAGGTCTCGGCAATCACCCCGCCCTTGAGCCACGCCCCGGCCAAGGCCAGCTCGGCAAGCAGGCGATGTGGCACGGCCGTGCCGGACAGGGCGGCAAGACCCAGCGTCAGGGCAGCCAGCCCCAGCCAGACAGCGGCCACTCCACGGTAAACGGAAACGGTTTTCATGCCGCACAGGATGCCGCTCCGCGTGGGTCGGGTGCCTTGATGGCAGATAAGAAAATCCCGGGCGCTAGCGCGCCACGTAGACCAGGGCAAACAGCACCACCCAAACCAGATCCACCATGTGCCAATAGGCCGCGGCGGTCTCCACGCCGTCCAGGCTGCCAGGCCGGTAACGGCCGTCACCTGCCATCCACCAGACGGCAGCGAGGATCACCATGCCCAGCAGGACATGCAGAAAATGGAAGAACGTCAGCGACAGGTAGAACATCCAGAAGGTGTCAGTGGAAAGAGTGATACCTGCTTTCAGCCGCTCGGCGAACTCTCCGAGCTTGACGACGACGAAGACGCAGCCCGAACCCAGCGTGGCGGCCAGCAGCCAGCGCCCGGCCCGCTGACGGTTGGCCGAAAACGCCCGTACCGCCGCCGCAGCCGTAGCACTGCCAGCGATCAGCAGCAGCGTATTGAAGAGTGCGGGCGCCAGATGCAACCGTGCCTGCCCTGCAGCAAACAGCGCCGGCGCCTGCCGCCGTGCCACGCCGTAGGCCAGGAAGAACACACCGAACACCGCCAGCTCGGCCAGAATGAAGCACCACATGGCCAGATCGCCGGGCACCCGCTTTTCCTCAACAGGGGAAGCCATTCGTTCCTCCAGTAAAAAGCGGCCCGTTTCCGGGCCGCAAACACACGCATCAGGCGAAGGGGTACGCCGGGCTCATCGCGGCGCGCGCGACTTACCGGTTACGAAGAAGCTGACGATGTAGAGCACCAGACCGATGAAGAACACCACGCCTGCGGCTTCACGCAGCCAGTAGAAGAAGGCGATCTTCTCCTGGGCCACCATGAAGGGCAGCGGCGAGTCGCCCATACGCTGCATCCATACCTGCAGGATACCGGCAGCGGTGAGGAACAGCGTGATGAACACCATCGACACCGTCATCAGCCAGAACGACCACATTTCCACCACCTGTGCCCGGTTGCCGTTGGCTTCACGGCCGCGCAGCAGCGGCATGGCGTACGAGATCATGGTGATGACTACCATCGCATAGGCACCGTAGAAGGCCATGTGGCCGTGGCTGGCAGTGATCTGCGTACCATGGGTGAGATAGTTCACCGGTGCCAGGGTATGCAGGAAGCCCCACACCCCCGCGCCCAGGAAAGCCATCACCCCGGTGCCCAGCGCCCACAGCACAGCGGCCTTGTTCGGGTGGTCGCGGCGGCGACGGTTGACCATGTTGAAGGCGAACATCGTCATCATGAAGAAGGGAACCGGCTCCAGCGCGGAGAACACCGACCCCCATACCTGCCAGTAGGCCGGCGTACCGATCCAGAAATAGTGGTGGCCGGTACCGATGATGCCGGTGATCAGCGTCATGGCGATGATCAGATACAGCCACTTCTCGATCACCTCGCGGTCCACACCGGTTACCTTCACCAGCACGAACGCCAGCATCGCGCCCATGATCAGTTCCCACACGCCCTCCACCCACAGGTGCACTACCCACCACCAGTAGTACTTGTCCAGCACCAGGTTGGTGGGGTTGTAGAAAGAGAACAGGAAGAAGATCGCCAGCCCCCACAGGCCCAGCATCATTACCAGGCTGATGGTGGTCTTGCGGCCCTTGAGCACCGTCAGTGACAGGTTGTAGAGGAAGGTCAGCGCCACCACCACGATGCCCACCTTGGTGATGGTGGGTTGTTCCAGAAACTCCCGGCCCATAGTAGGCAGAATATCGTTGCCAGTAAGGCGCGCCAGCGTGGCGTAGGGCACGGCCAGATAGCCGACGATGGTCAGGGCGCCTGCAATCAGGAATACCCAGAAGGCCACCAGCGCGAGCTTGGGGCTGTGAAGCTCGCGCTCAGCCTCCTCGGGGATGAGGTAATAGCCGGCGCCCATGAAGCCGAACAGCAGCCAAACGATCAGCAGATTGGTGTGCACCATGCGTGCCACGTTGAAGGGGATTTCCGGAAACAGGAAGTCACCGATCACGTATTGCAGGCCCATCACCAGGCCGAAAATGATCTGGCCGACGAACAGGCCGATGGCTGCGATGAAATAAGGCTTGGCCACCGCCTGCGAGCGGTATTTGAGTTGTACGTTGGCCGAAGCATCGTCCCCGGGCGGGACAAGCGTGGCCGTTGCTGCGGTAGTCATTGAGGGTCTCCTCGGTAACGTCGGTCGGGCGGGGTCGGGACAGAGCCCGGCATCAGCCTTCGATGTTCGGCGGCCAGTGGTTGGTATCGATCTCGGAGGCATACTTCAGGAAGGCCACCAGATCCTCCAGCTCCCCGTCGTTCAGATGGAATTGCGGCATCTGCCGCCGCCCGGGCGCGCCCGTGGGCTGGCCCTTGATCCAGGCCTTGATGAATTCCGGTCCACGGCGCTGGTAAACATTGCCCAGCTCCGGCGCGAAATAGGCACCCTCGCCCAGAAGCGTGTGGCAGCCAATGCAGTTGCGGGTCTCCCAGATGTTCTTGCCGCGCGCCACCTGCTCGGTCAGGTTGGCGCGGTTGTCGCGCTTGGGCAGGGCCTGCGTGGTGTCGAACGTCAACGCCAGGAACAGCAGGAAGAAAAACACCGCCCCGCCGTAAAAGATGTTGCGTGCGGTTGATTTGGTAAAACTGGCGCTCATCGCGTCCTCCTTTTTCGTCCACCGGTTGAGCCGGTGCTCGGTGCGCAATGTACGAATTCACGCATTCCGGGAGCATTGATTCGAATCAACGATTTCCGGACGCCGGGTTTCCTACACTGCCGACATCATCCGAACCGCGAGCGCGCCATGAACGAACCCTGTGATTCCCGCCATCTTCTGCCGGCCGCTTCGGCCAACCCTGTTCGTGGCCATGTGTCGCTGGTAGGCGCCGGGCCGGGCGACCCCGAACTGCTCACCCTCAGGGCCCTGCAACGGCTGCAGACGGCCGATGTGGTGCTGTACGATCATCTGGTGTCGCCCGCCATCCGGGCCCTGATTCCGGCACGCACCGAACGCATCTGCGTCGGCAAGCGCGCCAGCCGCCACACCCTGCCGCAGGAAGCCATCAACGCACTGATCGTGTCCCACGCCCGTGCTGGCAGGCGTGTGGTGCGCCTCAAAGGCGGCGACCCCTTCCTGTTCGGGCGGGGCGGAGAGGAAATGGAAGAAGTGGTTGCAGCCGGATTCGACTACGAGGTCGTGCCCGGCATCACGGCAGCTACCGGCGCGGCGGCCTCGACAGGCATTCCGCTGACGCATCGGGACCATGCCCAGGGGTGCCTGTTCGTGACCGGTCACCGCAGGCAGGGCGAAGACCGGCTCGCGTGGACACGACATACCGGGCCCGAAGAGACATTGGTGGTCTATATGGGGCTGAACGAAGCCCCTCGCATCGCCGCCGACCTGATCGATGCCGGGCGGGCGCCCGACACCCCGGTGGCGACCGTCGAGAACGCAACCACTCCGCGCGAGCGCGTGGTACTGGCTACTCTGGCCACCCTGGCCGCCACCCTGGAACAAGAGGCCGTCGCCTCCCCTGCCCTGCTGATCATCGGCAGCGTGGTGCGGCTCTATCGGCCGGCGCACCGTGCCGCAGTCGAGGAAGTGTTCGCAGGGGCTTGACCCGCCACGCGACTGCGATTAACATTCGCTCTCGCTGTCAATGACGGCGACCGTGGGGGTATAGCTCAGCTGGGAGAGCGCTTGCATGGCATGCAAGAGGTCAGCGGTTCGATCCCGCTTATCTCCACCACCATTCAAAAAGCCGGCTTGCAAAGCCGGCTTTTTTCATGCCCTTCTGCTACCTCGTCCCCGGTAAAGAGTACGCACACCCCTGTCCGGTGCTGTTAGTCGGTCTCCTCCAGCCGCACCCAGCGACTGCCGCGCAAACGCTCCAGCGGACGGTAATGAGCCTTATAGGCCATCTTCTGACACGCGGCGACCCAGTAGCCGAGGTACACATACCGAAGCTGGTGCGCCAGTGCCCATTCCACCTGCCACAGCACGTTGTAGACCCCATAACTGGCCCCCGACACGTCCGGGTCGTAAAAGGTGTAGACAGCGGACAGCCCGTCATCCAGCCGATCGATCAGGCTGACCATGCGCAGCGTTTCACCTTCCCGGAACTCGACCAGAAAACTGTCCACACCGCTCTTCAGGATGAACTCGGCGTACTGCCCGGGCGCGTCGTCCGCCATGCTGCCCCCGGCGTGGCGGGTGCCCTGATAGCGGCTGTAGAGCTGGTAATGGTCCTCCCGGTACACCAGCGGCAGCAGGTGCGCCGTCAGCCCGGCATGACGCTGCCAAGCACGACGCTGGCTTCGCGAGGGACGGAAGGCCTCTACTGGAATGCGCACCGGAATGCAGGCTTGGCAGCTGTCGCAGTAGGGCCGGTAGGTGTACAGCCCGCTGCGGCGAAAGCCCAGCCGAACCAGCTGGCTGTAAAGGGCGGTATCGATCGCCTCGGTGGGGATGGCTACCTGGGACCGCGCATGACGCGCAGGCAGGTAACTGCACGGGTACGGTGCGGTAGCATAGAAGTGGATGGCTACGCTCTGGCTAAGATCACGATGCGTCATGGGAATACTGGTAAGTCCACAGGTCCGGCGGCGGCACTTCGCGCGTGGCGACGGCCACCGTGTCGAGAAAGGCTGCGCGCGGAATCAACCGGGCGCCCAGGCTGGCCAGATGCGGCGTGTACATCTGGCAGTCGATCATCCTGACTCCCCGGGTCTGCAAGTGTCGTACCAGATGCACGAAGGCCAGCTTGGAGGCATCGCTGACGCGGCTGAACATCGATTCGCCGTACACCATCGTACCCAGTGACACCACATACAGCCCGCCCACCAGCTGGCCATCCATCCAGGTTTCCACTGAGTGGGCATGCCCCAGCGCATGCAAGCGGCAGTACGCCTCGATCACCTCGGGTACGATCCAGGTACCCTCCTGCCCGGGTCGGGGCGTCTGGGCACAAGCATTCATGACCGCCCGAAAAGCCGAGTCGATACGGATCTCGTAGTCACGGTTGCGTAGGGTCTTCTCCAGCGAGCGCGTCACACGCAGCCAGCCGGGCTCAATGACCATGCGGGGCGAAGGCGACCACCAGAGGATCGGATCGCCGGGAGAGAACCAGGGAAAGATGCCGTGGGCGTAGGCCAGGAGCAGGCGTCGCGCAGAAAGATCGCCGCCCGCAGCGAGAAGACCGTCCGGCTCTGTCAGGGCGGTCTCTACAGGAGGAAAAGCCAGCTCGGAACCGAGCCAGGGAATCACCAATCAGCGTCCCTTTTTCTCATCGGCCGCCACACAGCCGGCGCACTCGCCGTAGAGGTAGAGCGAGTGGTCCATGATGCGGAAGCCGTGCTCGCCAGCGATGCGGTCTTGCAGGCGCTCGATTTCAGGGTCGAAGAATTCGGTGACGTTGCCGCACTTCACACATACCATGTGGTCGTGATGACCACCCTGGTTGAGCTCGTACACGGCCTTGCCGGATTCGAAATGGTGACGCACCAGGATGCCGGCCTGCTCGAACTGCGTCAGCACGCGGTAGATGGTGGCAAGCCCGATGTCCGTGTGCTCGGTCATCAGCTTGCGGTAGACGTCTTCGGCCGACATGTGACGATCGTCGCTCTGTTCGAACAGATCGAGGATTTTCAAGCGCGGACCGGTGGCCTTCAGGCCGATATCTTTGAGGTGACTGGCTTTGCTCATCATGATATAAAGGCGGGGAGTTTTACCGGATGATATAGCCTTTTTCCGGCTTTTGCCTAATCATCTGGGTCCACCTTCTCACGATCCTACCGGAGTAGCATGCGCGCCCTGATCATTGCCGCCTCCCTGGCGTTGGCCGGTTGCAGTTCGCTCAACCCGATGAACTGGCTGACACCGCACCGGCTCGACATCCCGCAAGGCAACTATGTGACCGAAGATGCGGTCGCCCGGCTCAAGCCCGGCATGACGCGCTCCCAGGTCCGTTTCGTCCTCGGCACTCCCCTGCTGACCGACCCGTTCCACGCCAACCGCTGGGACTACAAATACCGTCTGATCCGTGACGGCAAGGTAGTCCGCGACGCTACCGTCACGGTGTTCTTCGAAGGCGACGTGCTCACCCGCATCGAAGGCCAGCCCCTGCCGGCCGAACAGCCGGTCGCCCCGCCGCTGGACGCTTCGGCACCAGCCGCTGTGCCCGCCCAGTAACTCTCAACGACCACAGCCATGAAGATCGTCATTGCAGGGGCGTCCGGCCGCATGGGCCGCGCTCTCATCGAATCCGTACTCTCGACACCGGGCGCTGTGCTGCACGCGGCCCTGGAACGGCCGGGTGCCGAATGTCTGGGGCTGGATGCCGGTCTCTTCACCGGCCGTGAAACCGGGGTGCGCCTCTCCAGCGACGTAGAGGCTGCCCTCGCCGGAGCGGACGTGCTGATCGACTTCACGCGCCCGGAGGGCACGCTGGCACACCTAGATGCCTGCGTGCGCCATGGCGTAGCCATGATCATCGGCACTACAGGCTTTGACGATGCGGGCAAGGCCACGATCGAGGCAGCCGCCGAACGGATCGGGATCGTGTTTGCTGCCAACTACTCCGTCGGCGTAAACCTGACCTTCAAATTGCTGGACATCGCGGCCCGGGTGCTCTCGGAAGGCTACGACATCGAGATCATCGAAGCGCATCACCGACACAAAGTGGACGCCCCGTCGGGCACGGCCCTGCGCATGGGCGAGGTCATCGCCTCGGCCTTGGGGCGTGATCTGAAGTCCTGCGCAGTCTATGGCCGCGAAGGCGTCACTGGCGAACGCGACCCAGGCACCATCGGCTTTGCCACCATCCGGGCGGGCGACGTCGTGGGCGACCATACCGCGCTCTTCGCCACCCTTGGCGAACGGGTGGAGATCACCCACAAGGCGTCCAGCCGCGCCACCTTTGCCAACGGCGCCCTGCGGGCCGCCCAGTGGCTCAAGGACCGGCCACATGGCCTGTACGACATGCAGGACGTGCTTGGCTTGCGATGAGACCAGGGGCCGCAAGGCCCCTTTCCTTTTATGATGCGTCTTCTCCCGCTGACCACGTTGCTGACCCTTGGCGTCCTGCTGGTTTCCTGCCTATCGCTCTGGCACGGTCTGGGGCCGGTTTTCGGCCAACCTTGGACGGCGTCCGATCTGGAGGTGCTGCGGGCACTGCGACTGCCTCGTCTTATGGCTGCCCTCGCCAGTGGGGCGCTCTTGGGCCTCGCAGGCACGGCAGTACAGGCCTTCTTCCGCAATCCCCTGGCCGAACCGGGCCTGGTGGGCGTCAGCGCTGGCGCGGCGCTGGCCGCTGCAGCCGCCCTCAGCGTGGCCAGCGCACTGCCAGTGGTGGCCGGCTGCGCCTTCTTGGGCGGGCTGGCTGCGCTCGGTGTCATTCGCCGCCTAGCCGGCAGGGGCAGCCGAGCCCGGCTGATCCTTGCGGGTGTGGCGGTCAACGCCCTACTCACCAGCCTGCTAATCCTGCTGATGACCACTCTGCCCGACAGCGCCCTGCGCACGGTCACCTTCTGGCTGCTGGGCAGCTTTGCCGGAGCGGGCTGGCCCGAAGCAGCCACCCTGGCGCTGGCCGTACCGCTGACCGGCTTTGCACTCGGAGGCCTCTGGCGGTTTCTCAATGCCTTGCAGACGGGCGAGGCTTCCGCCTTCCATCTGGGTTTTGCGGTGGACCGATTGGGGCGTAGGTTGATGATCTGGGTGGCGGTAGCGGTGGGCCTGGTGGTGGCCCAGTGCGGCAGCGTGAGCTTCGTGGGTCTGATGGCGCCCCATCTGGCCCGCCAGTTGGTGGGCGGCGAACTGAGACGCCTGCTGTTGACGGCACCACTGATGGGCGCCTTGCTGACGGTGCTGGCCGACTGGGTAGCACGCGCGGCCTTTGCTCCGGCAGAGCTTCCGGTCGGGGCCATCACCAGCCTGGCCGGGGCACCGTTCTTCCTGTGGCTGCTGGCCCGACGCGACCGGAGGCAGACCGATGCTTGAAGCGGCTCGTGCAGGCCTTAGCCGGCAGGGACGTATCTTGCTGCATCCGGTGGATCTGATCATCCATCCGGGACGGCTCTTGGTGCTACTCGGTGCCAACGGGGCCGGCAAGAGTACACTGCTGGGGCTGCTTTCCGGTCGGCTTCGGCCAAGCCATGGAGCGGTGCGACTATCCGGCGCCGACGTGACGACCGCGCCAATACGCTGGCTGGCGCAGCGACGCGCCTGCCTCGAGCAGCAGCCCGCCTTGGCGGAAGGCTTCACGGTGCGCGAACTGGTGGAGATGGGCGGGTACTGGCGTGACAGCGGCGCGCCAGCACCCGTGGTGGAACGTGCACTGTCCGACGGGGGCGTTGCAGCCCTGGCCGGGCGCCCCGCTGAAATGCTCTCAGGCGGCGAATATCAAAGGACGCTGCTGGCGCGCGCACTAGCCCAGCTCTACGCAAGTGATGCGCCCGAGCGCTTCCTGCTGCTGGACGAACCGACCTCGGCGCAGGATATCGGTTTTGCCGAGCAGCAACTGGCTTTGGTAGCGGGCCTGTGCCGGCGCGAAGGCTTCGGGGCGGTAGCCGCAGTGCACGACCTCAATCTGGCGCTGCGCCATGCCGATGACGTGGCCCTACTATCCGGCGGCCGGCTGGTGGCCTTCGGTACGGTGGCGGATGTGATGCAGGGCCCACTTCTTGAAGCCGCCTTCGGGGTATCTCTGATCGAGCTGAACGACCCCTCCACCGGACTGCGCGCCTTCCTCCCCCACCCCGGCTGATTCAGGCCGCCCAGTCATCCTGGCGGTCCGGCTTCACCGTCCACGACTGTACCAGTCGCCCCTCATCATCCACGCTTTCCAGGCGCACCTCGAAGCCCCACAGACGGGCCACATGTTTGAGGACCTCTTCGGCGCTGGCGTTGTCCAGCGGGCGGCGCTGATGCATTGTGTGCCGCAGGGTCATGCTGCGGTCGCCGCGCACGTTCACCGACCACACCTGAATATTAGGTTCGCGCGAGCCAAGGTTGTACTGCTCGGCCAACGTCTGCCGCACAGCACGGTAGCCTTCCTCGTCGTGGATGGCCGTCACTTCCAGCCTGTCCTGCCGATCATCGTCGCGAATGGCGAAGAAGTGGAAGTCCCGGATCAGCTTGGGCGAGAGAAACTGCGAGATAAAGCTCTCGTCCTTGAAGTTGCGCATTGCGAAGTCCAGCGTATCCTTCCACGGTTTTCCCGCCATGTCCGGGAACCACTGCCGGTCTTCGTCGGTGGGGGCTTCGCAGATGCGCCGGATGTCCTGGTACATCGCAAAGCCCAGGGCGTAGGGGTTGATGCCGTTGTACCACTTGGCAGTCACGGGTGGCTGGTAGACCACATTGGTGTGGCTTTGCAGGAACTCCATGATGAACCCGTCGGTGACCAATCCCTTCTCGTACAGGCGATTCAGGATGGTGTAGTGCCAGAAGGTGGCCCAGCCTTCATTCATCACCTGCGTCTGCCGCTGAGGATAGAAGTACTGGGCGATCTTGCGCACGATGCGCACTACCTCGCGCTGCCAAGGTTCCAGTAGCGGAGCCGACTTCTCGATAAAGTAGAGCAGGTTTTCCTGCGGTTCGGCCGGAAAGCGCACCTGCGCGCGCACCGCATCCTCCTGGGCACGCCTGGGAATAGTGCGCCAC
Source organism: Gulbenkiania mobilis (assembly GCA_004346645.1). Classification (GTDB taxonomy): domain Bacteria; phylum Pseudomonadota; class Gammaproteobacteria; order Burkholderiales; family Chromobacteriaceae; genus Gulbenkiania; species Gulbenkiania mobilis. The sequence goes on along the minus strand of SMDA01000001.1, from coordinate 517,561 downwards.
AGATCGTTGACCTGCATCTGCAGGTAATGTTCGCGCTCCTCCTGTCGGGCCTGCTCTTCGGCCAACGACAGCTTCTGCGGACGCTGGTAGCGGTCCACCCCGTAGTTCATCAGCGCATGGCAGGAGTCCAGCAACTCCTCCACGGCATCGATACCGTACCGCTCCTCGCAGCGACTGATGTAGCCCTTGGCGAACACAAGGTAGTCAATGATGGCCGACGCATCGGTCCAGCTGCGGAAAAGATAGTTGCCCTTGAAGAAGCTGTTGTGGCCATAGGCAGCGTGCGCGATTACCAGCGCCTGCATCGTCATGGAGTTCTCCTCCATCAGGTAGGCGATGCAAGGATTGGAGTTAATGACGATTTCATAAGCCAGGCCCATCTGACCGCGGCGATACCCTTTTTCGGTGGCGACGAAGTGCTTGCCGAAGCTCCAATGGTGGTAGTTCACCGGCATCCCCACCGATGAGTAGGCATCCATCATCTGTTCGGCAGTGATGACTTCCAGCTGAATCGGATAGATGTCCAGCCCGTATTCGTCTACGGCAATGGTACGGATGGCCCGGTCGTAGGCACCAACGAGGTCGAAGGTCCACTCGGACCCGGTGGAAATCGGTTTCATGCGCTGCCTCCCTGCTGCCGTTCCTTGCTGAAAAGTTCGCGGAACACGGGGTAAATGTCGCCGGCCTGCCGGATGCGCTGCATCGCGAAGTGCCGGTGCCGCGCTCCCAGCTTCTGGTATTCGTACCACAGGTTCTGCGGCTCTCCTTCGGTGATCTCGATGTAGGCGTAGTACTGGCACAGCGGCAGCAGCGACTCTTCCAGGATCTTGCCGCAGTTGGCCGAGTCGCTGTCCCAGTTATCACCATCAGAGGCCTGGGCGGCATAGATGTTCCACCCGCCCTGGGCATACCGCTTGGCGATGATGTCTTTCATCAGATTAAGCGCCGAGGAAACCACAGTGCCACCCGATTCGCGCGAGTGGAAGAAGTCGTGTTCGTTCACTTCCACCGCACTGGTGTGATGCCGGATGAACACCAGTTCGATCTTCTCGTAATTGCGCTGCAGAAACAGGTACAGCAGGATGAAGAAGCGCTTGGCCATGTCCTTCTTGGATTCATCCATCGAGCCTGACACGTCCATCAGGCAGAACATCACCGCCTGACTGGTCGGCTTGGGCTGCTTTACACGATTGTTGTAACGCAGATCGAAAGGATCGATGAAGGGAATGCTGTACAGCTTCTCGCGCAGGGCGTGCACACGTTCGCGCTGGTGCCGGATGTCAAGCGTGTTCTCTTCGCCCGATTCGAGCATCTCGTCCAGCTCTTCCTCCGCCTCCACCAGCTGCGCCAGCGTGGGCGCCGACAGGGCCACCCGGCGCGCCAGCGCCCCGCGCAGCGAGCGCACGATGCTGATGTTGGCCGGTGTGCCGTCATTGGTGTAGCCAGCACGCACCGGTTTCATCTCTTCGATGCCCATCAGCTCGGTCTTGATCAGGTTAGGGAGCGCCAGATCCTCGAAGAAGACATTCATGAACTCCTCATGCGAGAGATGGAACACGAAGTCGTCCTCGCCCTCACCCTCGTTGCTGGCCTTGCCACTGCCGCTCCCCCCACCGCCGCCCCCTTGTGGCCTGGGAATGCGGTCGCCTTTAACGAACTCCTCGTTGCCCGGGTGCACGCCTTCCCAGACGCCCCCCTTGCCATGCCGGAAGGCAGGCTCGGAAATATCCTTCACCGGAATGGACACCTTCTCGCCGCTGTCCACGTCGGTGATGCTGCGCCCCTTGATGGCGCGAGCTACCGCCTCCTTGATCTGCCCCTTGAAACGCCGCAGGAAGCGGTCGCGGTTGACCGCCGACTTGTTTTTGCCGTTGAGGCGCCGGTCGATGATGTGGGCCATGTCGATTCTCCCTTGTATCCGGCGTTGTGCTGCCGAAGGTTGGCCGAAGCGGTTTCGGCCAACCTTGCCTGCCCCGCAGGGCTCAGGACGACTTGCGCACGCGCAGGTACCACTCGCACAGCAGCCGCACCTGCTTGGGGGTATAGCCCTTCTCCACCATACGGTTGACGAAGTCCTCATGCTTGCGGGCGTCCTCCGCGCTGGACTTGGCATTGAACGAGATCACCGGCAAGAGCTCCTCGGTGTTGGAGAACATCTTCTTCTCGATCACAGTGCGCAGCTTCTCGTAGCTGGTCCAGGCCGGGTTCTTGCCGCCATTGTTGGCCCGAGCGCGCAGCACGAAGTTGACGATCTCGTTGCGGAAGTCTTTCGGGTTGGAGATGCCGGCCGGCTTCTCGATTTTCTCGAGCTCGGCGTTCAGCGACATGCGGTCGAAGATCTCGCCGGTGTCCGGATCACGATATTCCTGGTCTTGGATCCAGTAATCGGCAAAGGTGACGTAGCGGTCGAAGATGTTCTGCCCGTATTCGCTGTAGCTTTCCAGATAGGCGGTCTGGATCTCCTTGCCGATGAACTCCACGTACTTCGGCGCGAGGTATTCCTTGATGAAGGAAAGGTACTTTTGTTCCACTTCGGGCGGGAACTGTTCGCGCTCCACTTGCTGCTCCAGCACGTAGAGCAGGTGCACGGGGTTGGCGGCCACCTCGCTGTGGTCGAAGTTGAACACCCGAGACAAGATCTTGTAGGCAAAGCGGGTGGACAGGCCGTTCATGCCTTCATCCACCCCCGCATAATCGCGGTATTCCTGCTGCGACTTGGCCTTCGGGTCGGTGTCTTTGAGGTTCTCGCCGTCGTAAACCTGCATCTTGCTGTACAGGCTGGAGTTTTCGGGCTCCTTCAGCCGCGACAGCACGGCAAAGCGTGCCATCATCCTCAGCGTGCCCGGCGCGCATGGCGCCTGTCCCAGCGACGAGTTCTGGATCAGCTTCTCGTAGATCTTCACCTCGTCGCTCACGCGTAGGCAGTACGGCACCTTGACGATGTAGATCCGGTCGAGAAAAGCTTCGTTGTTCTTGTTGTTGCGGAACTGCTTCCATTCGGATTCGTTGGAGTGGGCCAGAATGATACCGTCGAAGGGAATCGCTCCGAAGCCTTCGGTGCCCTTGAAGTTACCTTCCTGGGTGGCCGTCAAGAGCGGATGCAGCACCTTGATCGGCGCCTTGAACATTTCCACGAATTCCAGAAGACCCTGATTGGCCAGGCACAGGCCTCCCGAGTAGCTGTAGGCATCCGGGTCGTCCTGGGCATACTTTTCCAGCTTGCGGATGTCCACCTTGCCCACTAGCGAACTGATGTCCTGGTTGTTCTCGTCCCCCGGCTCGGTCTTGGCCACGGCAATCTGGCGCAGCACTGAGGGATAGCGCTTCACCACCCGGAACTGGCCGATGTCGCCGTTGTACTCGTGCAGCCGCTTGACGGCCCACGGACTGGGGATGGCCTTGAGGTAGCGGCGCGGAATCCCGTATTCCTCCTCAAGGATCGGCCCGTCCTCTTCCAGGTTGAACAGGCCCAGCGGTGACTCGTTCACCGGGCTGCCCTTGATCGCATAGAACGGCACCAGTTCCATCAGCGACTTGAGCTGTTCGGCGATCGACGACTTGCCCCCACCCACCGGGCCCAGCAGATAGAGGATCTGCTTCTTCTCCTCCAGACCCTGCGCCGCATGGCGGAAATAGGCCACCACCTGTTCGATGACCTCCTCCATGCCATAAAAGTCGCGGAAGGCCGGATAGACCTTGATGACCTTGTTGCTGAAAATGCGTGACAGGCGCGGATCGTGGCGGGTATCCACCAGTTCGGGCTCGCCGATGGCTGCCAGCATGCGTTCGGCAGCGGACGCATAGGCCATCCGGTCGCGCTTGCAGAGTTCCAGATATTCCTGGATCGAGTATTCCTCTTCCCGGGTACGGTCGTAGCGGGCGGCGTAGTGGCTGAAGATGTCCGGATGCATGGCTGAGCCCTCCTGGCAGGTGACAAGAGGGGGACGGAGTGCCCATGGTCCTCCGTCTTCCCCTTGAAAATTAGAGCTGATGCTTCATTTCGGTTCTCTTTTAGTCGATATAGCACAGCCGACCGGCCTTGATGGCCTTATCGCCGACGGCGCTCTGCGGCCGAGAGCATCAATGCAAGCGCTATGCCAGAAGATGGCAGAGGTATTACAACGACAACATCCGGCATCGGCGTCCAAAAGACGGCCAGACTGCAGAGGCGCACGGTCATCGACCGGCACATCCGCGCAACCGGAAGGAAACGATCAGAAAGAAAAGAAAAACTGCACCGGGCGGTGCAGTAAAAAGGAGATACGGTCTCAGCCCAAGCGCTCGATGATGCGCACGCCGATCTCGTACAGCCGACCGCGCTCGATCTCGTTGCAGCGGCGTACCTCTACCCGTGCCTCGAGCGGCCGTCCCGGTAATCCGCCCACCGGGGGGACCAGCACCAGCACATGCAGGCGCTCGCCGAACTGGGGCACGAACAGAGTGCGCAACGCCATGCCATCCACCGACAGATCGGTACACTCGCCGTAGTGCGTTTCGCCGGTGTTCAGCGACCGGATGCGAGCCTTGCACCCCATGCGGATGCGTCGGGCCACGCGCCGGTCGCTGCGGGGGTCAAATCCGCTCACCGAGCAGGCTCCCGTTCTGCCATGCATCCAGCCAGTACAGCCCCACCAGCGTCTTGCTGTCACAGACCTCCCCACGGAGCGAACGGGTGCGCACCTCGGCAAGCGGCAGGCACAGCGTTTCCACGAACTCGCCCTCGTCGGGCGTACTCTCGCTGAGGGTGAGGCCACGCGCGAGATAATAGTGGATGCACTCGTCCGAATAACCAATGCAGGGATAGGCCGTCCCAAGGAACAGCCACTCGTCCGCCTGGTAACCGGTTTCCTCGCGCAACTCGCGGCGTGCGGTGAGATGCGGGGCCTCGCCCGCATCGATCTTGCCCGCGGGAATTTCCACAAAGGTACGCCCCACCGGGTAACGGTACTGCCGCACCATCACCAGATGGCCGGCATCGTCCAGCGCCAGGACGGCCACGGCACCGGGATGGCGGATGTACTCGCGGTTGGCCTCCTTGCCATCTGGTAGGCGCACCGTGTCTTTCTTCACCTGCAGAAAACCCCCGGCATAGGCCGTTTCACTCTGCAGGGTATGTTCCGTCAGCTCCACGCGATTCCTTTCTCTTGCGCCAGGCGCGCCCCACGGCGCAGCGCCACGATACCGCGACCAAGGCATAGCCCGCCAGCGCCAGCGTCAGCCCCAAGGCCAGCACGCCTACCAGCAGGGGCCAGCCCAGGCCTTCCAGCCAGGCGAGCACCTCGTGAACCCGCCAGTGGCCGGGCTGGGACAGCGAGGAAAGCGACATTGTACTGCCCGTATCCTGCCCGAGTAACAGACAACCATAGCGATAGGCCAGATAGTAGAGCGGCAGGTAGGTGAAGGGATTGGTGTAGAGCGTGGTCAGCAGGGCCACCGGCAGGTTGACCCGCAACAGTAGGGCCAGCACGCCCGCGGTCAGCATCTGCGTGGGCCCTGGCATCAGGCCTGAGAACATTCCCACCGCAAACCCCATGGCCACCCGGCGGCGCTGTAGCCCCCACAAAGCCGGGTGATCCAGCCAAGGGCGAAGCCAGCGCAGGCCAGGCGTGTCCAGCACGCGTGAGGGCGATGGCAGGCGGTGGCGCAAATGGTGGCGCACGTGTTTGGGCTCCTAAGAAGGCCTATCGGCCGCAACGGCATTTATGGCTGTGGCATCGGCACAACCGTCAGCGGGAATTTTGCCTTGCCCCTTGCCAAATCGGCGGCAATAATTTAAACAAGCGTTTGAATAAAAACAGGCCGCCCCACCCGGCCATTGGGAAAACCGACCTGGCACAGCCAGGCTGCGCAACAAACCAGGAGACCCTGCATGCCCGCTTACAAAGCCCCCCTGCGCGATTTTCACTTTGTCCTGAACGAGCTGATCAAAGTTCAGGAAGTGCTTCCCCAACTGCCGGGTTATGAGGAAGCCACCGAAGACATCTTCAATTCCTACCTCGAGGCAGCCGCCCAGTTCTGCGAGAACGAACTCGCACCGCTGAACCGCACGGCGGATGAAGAAGGCTGCCACTTCGAGGCCACCACCCACAGTGTGACCACGCCGGCCGGCTTCCGTGAAGCCTACAAACAGTACTGCGAGCTGGGCTTCCCCGGCCTCGACTGCAACCCCGAGTATGGTGGCCAGGGCATGCCCAAGGCACTGGCGTTCCCGGTGATGGAAATGCAGTGTTCGGCCAACGTTGCCTGGTCGATGTATCCTGGCCTGTCACATGGCGCCTACTCCGCCATCCACGTGCACGGCACCGACGAGCAGAAGGCCACCTACCTGCCCAAGCTGGTTTCTGGCGAATGGACCGGTACCATGTGCCTGACCGAGCCGCACTGTGGCACTGACCTTGGCCTGCTCAAGACTCGTGCAGAACCGAACGGGGACGGCAGCTATGCCATCACCGGCACCAAGATTTTCATCTCGGCCGGCGAACACGACCTGTCGGACAACATCATCCATCTGGTGCTCGCCCGTCTGCCGGATGCCCCCAAGGATGTGAAGGGCATCTCGCTGTTTATCGTGCCCAAGTTCATGCAGGACGGCAGCCGCAACGGCGTGTTCTGCGGCAGCCTGGAACACAAGATGGGCATCAAGGCCAACGCCACCGCCGTGCTCAACTTCGAGGGCGCCCGGGGCTTCCTGATCGGTGAGCCGAACAAGGGGCTGGCTTGCATGTTCACCATGATGAATGCTGCCCGCCTGGGATGCGGCATGCAGGGCTTGGGCTTGGGCGAGGCCTCGTATCAGGGCGCTCTCGCCTACGCCCGCGAGCGCCTGCAGATGCGCGCCGCCAACGGCCCGGCCCAGCCGGACAAGCCGGCGGACCCGATCATCGTGCACCCCGACGTACGCCGCATGCTGCTGACGCAGAAAGCCTACACCGAAGCCGGCCGTGCCCTGACTGCCCTGCTCGCGCTGCAGCTGGACATCGAAGAAAAGCATCCGGATGCCGAGGCACGCAAGGATGCGGCCGATCTGGTAGCCCTGCTCACCCCGGTTGCCAAGGCGTTCATGACTGACAACGGCTATCTGGCCACCAACCTGGGCATGCAAGTGTTCGGCGGCCACGGCTACATCCGCGAATGGGGCATGGAGCAGTTGGTGCGCGACTGCCGCATCTCGCAGATCTACGAAGGTACCAACGGCATTCAGGCACTCGACCTCATTGGCCGCAAGGTGCTGATGGACCAAGGCCAGAAACTGCGCAAATTCAGCGCGCAGATCTTCGCCTTCTGCCAGGCCAACGAAGGCAACGAGAACCTCAAGGAATTCGTAGCCCCGCTGACGCAACTGCTGAAGGATGCCGGCGAACTGACCATGGGCCTGGCAATGAATGCCATGAAAAACCGCGACGACGTGGGCGCGGCTGCGACCGACTTCCTGCGCCTGATTGGTCATGTCACCTATGCGTGGCTGTGGGCCCGCATGGCTGCGGTGGCCTACGAGAAGCTGGGTCAGGGTGAGGATGCCTTCTACCAGGCAAAGATCACCACCGCCCGCTTCTATTTCGCCAAGCTTCTGCCGGAAGTGCACACACTGATGGCGACCATCAAGACTGGCGCCAAACCGCTGATGGCTCTGCCGGAAGAGCAGTTCGCCTTCTGAGGTAACGGTTATGCTCCAGTGAGAACGGCCCCGCTCGGGGCCGTTTTTGTTTTATGGTGATGGAGCCGGCAGCGGACCGTGCTCAGGCTGCGGGGGCTACCAGCTCCTGCAGGTAGCGTTGCAGCACTGGCGACTGCAGGTCGACATTGTTGCGCAAGGTCCAATGGTTGTCCTTGATCCCCTTGGTGATGAGGTAGATCAGCCCGGCCTCGATCGCGTCCTGCACGCACAGCTGCACTGGCTCGTTGCGGGTATAGCCTGCCTCCAGTTCCAGCAGGCTCTTGAACTTGATGAACTTGTAGACGTCGCCGCTGAGCTTGTACGAGAGGATAGCCTTGGTAGTGGAGATGCTGCTGAGGATACGGCCCGAGCGAATGTCCACCGCTCGCAGGTTGATCGTGACCTGGTCCGTCCGGTACATGTCGGACAGCCCGATTCCCAGATAGCGCGCCCCACCGCCGCCTGTCTTCACGTTGGTCTCGTAGCCGATGATCCCGCCTTCGAGCAGGATGCCTGCTGCCATCAGGTTGGGCAGTTCCACCGGGGCCACCCCTTTTTCTTCGGTAGAGCGGATGATCTTGCGCTCGGTCAGCAGATTCTGCAGCCCTTCGCGCTCCACCGGCACGAACCAGCCCGAGTCAAGCATGGCCTTGATCAGCATTGAGGTGGCGCCCTGCGTCACAGCGGTGGAGTAAGAACTGTCCGCGGTGGGCTTGAACTGTCCTGTCTGGTCACGGAAGTTGTAAACCGCCGCCACGATGGGGCCGCGGGCCGGCGGCAGGTTAAGCAGATCCTTGTGCGTGGAGGACATCGGGGTCAGCACCGGAGCGTCCTCGCCCACTGCAGCGGGCTTGCCCTTGTTGGGGTCCAGCGTGGCGCAGCCGGACACGAGGCCGGCAGCAAGCAGCATCATGAGCAATCGTTTCAAAGGGCTCTCCCTTTACAGGCGGTTGCTGACTTCGAACACCGAGGTGGCCCCGGTGGACTTGTCGGTAGTGGTTACCCGCACCATACCGTTGCCGATGTCCTGCACCACAATGTGGAAGGCACCGGTGTCGATCTCGCCCGGATGGAAGTTGCCACTGGTGTCGATGATGTTGCTCGACACGCTGCTGGCCAGCCGGTCAAGGATGGTCATCTGCAGGCGTTCGTTGAAACGGTCCAGCGAGGACTGGCTGGACGAGCGAGAGCCGTAAGAAGGCAGGGATGGGTCCTTGTAGTCGTTCTGGGCTTGGGCGCTGCCGAGCAGCCAACTGCCATTGAGCGGGCTGCCACCGAACGAGGGGTTGACCGGTGTGAACACGAGTTCGGTGGCGCCGGCACTGCACGCCAGGCACCCCAGTACCGCTGCAAGCATTTTCATGAAGCCCTCTCCTAAAATTCGTCCTTGCCCAGGTCGGTTTCGTACCGGGACAGCAGGATCAGTTCGGTCAGCCGCTGCGCAGCGGCCGGTACGGCCTGTTCGGCCAGGCTCTCGATCGTCCAGCGGCGTGTCTGGCTGAGCACGCCGCGATAAAGCAGGTACTGCCCGTATTCCACCTGCACCAGGTTGCCCCAGCGGGCCGACGGACGTTCCACCACGGAAATCGCCACTTCGCGCGGCAACACCTCCTCCTGCCAGCCGGCCTCGAAGCGACGGAAGAAATCCTTGCCCATGGCCGAGACCGTGCGGTCGGTCACCCAGTGGCTGGCCAGTGCCTCCTCCGCCGCCTGCACAGGCTGCAGGGCCACGGTGAGCAGGCATAGCCCGAGGACGGCACTAGTGCCGTTCATGCTTGACCTCGGGCTTTGCCAACTCGCTTCCCAAGTGGCGCAGCGCCCACAGCACCGCCTGCGAGCGGCTGTTGACGTTGAGCTTGCGATACAGGTTGTAGATATGGGTTTTGACGGTGTGGGTGCTGACAAACAGCTGATCGGCAATAGCCTGGTTGGAAAGTCCCTGGGCGATCAGGCGCAGGGTCTTCACTTCCTTGCGCGTCAGGGCTGGCAACGCCTCGTCCACGCACCGGGTCAGCATCTGATTGCGGTACTTGTCAAAGCAGGCTTGCAGCACCTCGCGCGGCAGCCAGTACTCGCCTTCCAGCATGCGTGCGATCCCTCTGATCAGGGTGTCGGGACTGCAGGCACCGACAAAGATGCCGCGTACGTTGTTGCGCAGGGCCAGTTGTTCCAGCGGTGCCTCGGCCGGTACGTTCACCAGAACCACCATCGGTCCATCCTGCGGCAGGCTGAGGAGGTCCACTCTCTGCGGCAGCGTAGCCCCGGTGATGCCGGAAGCATCCATCACCAAGAGGGCGGCTTCCCGTAGGGTACGGTCCGCGGTCATCTGGCTCAGGGGCTGGATGCTGCAGTGCACACCAAGCTTGGCTTCGATGACCGAAGTCAGGAGGTCGTCCTGCGTGGAGGGGTGGTCCACCAGAAACACAACGTTTTTCATTGCATTCTCCCTACATGGTTTGCATAGCCCATCAATCCTCTCTCCCTGTGTTCCGTTTCCCGTCTACGAAAAAAGCATTAATCCGCTCTTTCAAGTGTTTTTATAAGTCCTGCTTATAGGCGCGCCCATCATCGTCAGCGTTTATGACAGTGTCTATCCGTAGTTCTACGTACCCCTCACCGGATTAGCTCAAAAAGCCGCTTCTGCAATGTAAGCCAATGAAAAATCAGTAATAGGTGGGAAAACGCGCTGTTGCAAATTCAGGCTTTGCAGCGATAGGAAAAACCCCGGGCGTCGCCGATAGTGCAGGCAACCACAGGGAGCACGATGCCAAATGAAAGTTGCCGTGATGTTGCTGACGCTTATGGCTGCCACCGCCTGGGCAGGAGGTCCGGCCGAAGAGGCCCTGCTGAAAGAGCTGCGCCTGCAGCCCCCAGCCTATACCGCCCCGGCCCCAGCCGCGCTGGGCAACGCGGCGGCCGTCAGTCAAACGGGCGAGGCCAATCTGGCCACCGTGCTCCAGAGCGGCCACGGCAATGTGGCCGGCCTCCTGCAGGTGGGACAGGGCAACGAAGCACACATCCAGCAGCAGGGCCTGCTCAACTTTGCGCTGGTCTCACAGAACGGTACCAACAACCTTGTGAACATCACCCAGTTTGGAACGGGGGGGATCGCCTCCGTTTGGCAGCAAGGCAGCAATCAGGTCGTCAACATTACCCAGATGCCCTGATCGGTTGCCCTAACTTCAACGCAGTCCCTGGAGAATGATATGAAACGCCTGAACACCATCGCTCTTGCCGTATCGCTCGCCTTCGGCGCCACCGCAGCCCACGCAGCCGGCAGCGCTGCCACCGCTTATCAGGAAGGCGATGCCAACAACGTGGTCATCACCCAGACGGGCAGCACCTTGGCCAACGCCACCAGCACCCAGCTTGGTAACCGCAACCAGGCCACCATCGACCAGAACGATGCGCCGAAAGCCAAAGCTGCCGTAGAGCAGAAGCAGGACGGTAACAAGGCCACCATCACCCAGAAAGTGGACGCCGGTAACGCCGAAGCCGCGATCCGGCAGGACGGCCTGAACAACGTAGCCTCCATCAAGCAGACCGATACCGACAACATCAAGATGTGGGCCGAGATCGTTTCGAAGGGCGAAGGCAACACCGCCGATATCGATCAGAAGTGGTCGTACAACGCCGAGGCCCAAGTGCTGCAGACCGGCAACCTGAACAAGGCCGCCATCAAGCAGGATGACGCGGACGACTTCTCGCCCACCAACGGCTTCAAGGAAGCCACCATCACCCAGACGGGCAACCTGCAGACCGCTTCCATCCAGCAGCTGAACGCCGATGAAAGCCGCGCCGACATCGTGCAGAACGTGAGCCTCAACTCGCAGGCCACCATCAACCAAGGCAAGGGCGTGGGTCTGACCGCCAAGATCCTCCAGGATGATTCTTGGAACTCGCAGGCCACCATCAACCAGAAGGGCAACCTGAATGATGCCCAGATCAGCCAGACCAACGTCAGCGACTACACCACCGCGCTGATCGATCAGGACGGCAACGCCCAGAAGGCCACCATTGCCCAGAAGGCGGCCTATGACAGCGAAGCCACTGTTACCCAGAAGGGTTCGGCCAACCTTGCCGGCATCAACCAGAACAACCTCGCCTACGGTAAGGCTGTGGTGCTGCAGGACGGTCTGGCCATGGTGACCGATGTCAACCAGAGCGGTCGCTTCAACGAAGCCTACGTGACCCAAACCGGCAGCCTGCACTATGCCTTGGTCAACCAGACCGGCACGGGCACCGGCAGCAACCTGAACGTGGCTACCATCACCCAGGGCGGCCTTGGCCACACCGCGACGGTGACGCAGGCAGGCGGCGCCGGCAACGTGGCTACCGTCACCCAGAACTAAGTTTTAGCCCAAGCGAGGAACGGGGGAGCATGCTCCCCCGTTTACATCATGAAGACAGGCAAGAAACTGGCATGCGCGCTGGCGCTTTTCGCCGGCACGGCTCAAGGACAGGGCATGATCGTACTGAACGCCAAGGATCAGGCGGGGCAGCGGCTGCTTTCCCCGGCCTGGGTCGCAGAGGACGCCACTCCAATCCGCTACCAGGTCACGCTGGAACAGGAGAAAACCGGGAATCGCAACCGTTCGCAGCAAAGCGGCATCGTCCCGACACCCGCCACGGGAGTACCCACCCCGCTGGGGCTGCTGAGCTATGCGCCGGGCGGCACGGTACGGGTGGATATCCTCATCAGTGACATGAGCGGACGGGAACTGGCCCGACAGGCCTACTTCAACCCCTAGCATCGGCCCGCAGACAATGAAAAACCCGCCTTCGGGCGGGTTCGTGCCTGCAAATACCCAGCGGGTCACTCGCCGCAACAGGCCTTGAACTTCTTGCCACTGCCGCAGGGACAGGGATCGTTTCGGCCAACCTTGCCGGCGGTACGGCGTACCGTTTTGGGTGCCTGCATCTTGGCACGCCAGTACTGATAGACCGCCAGGACCGCCTCCGGCAGTTCCTCACGGAATCCTTCCAGCTCGTCCTCGCTGAACTCCATCAGCACCTTGCCGTCCTCTTCCTCGAACATGCCGCCTAGCGCCATCAACGGCATCAGCAGATCCTCGAAGCCCTCATCATCGGCTTTTTCGAACCAGTCGGTGGGTACCACGTCCAGGGTGTACAGGTAAGCATTGCACCAAGGCCAAAAATCGGGGGACTCGCTGTCTTCCTCGGCGTAGAGGATCATCTCCGGCATGCGGCCTGCCGCAAGTTCGGCAGCGGTATGGTCGTACAGCTTCTGCAGCAAGGCGGCCAGCTCGTCGCGCTCGCTCTCGTTCTCGAAAGCCGGCGCATCGCCCAGCACCTCGGACAACCAGTCCTCCCGTGCCAGGGTGTCGGGCCCGCTGGCGAGGGCCACGAAAAAGCCCTGCACCTCGTCGGGGCGCATGGTGCTGCCCGCCTGCGAGAGCGGTGTCAGCAGGGTTTCCAGGCGGGTGAGGTCGGCATCGTCAAAAGCGGCAGCAGTCATGGGAGTTTCCTTCGGATCATTCACTGTGGCGCATTGTAGCGAAAAACCCCGGCACAGGCCGGGGCATTGCAGCGCCTGGTCGAAACCGGCCTCAGGCGGTACGGCTTTCCTCCAGCCCCAGCCTCTCCTTCATCTGCTGACGCATGACGAACTTCTGAATCTTGCCGGTGATGGTCATCGGGAAATCGCTGACGAACTCGATGTAGCGCGGAATCTTGTAATGCGCGATCTGTCCTTGGCAGAAGGCCCGCACGCCGTCCGCATCCAGCGACGCCCCCTCGCGCACCCGGATCCAGGCACACAGCTCCTCACCGAAGCGTTCGTCAGGCACACCGATCACCTGTACATCCTGGATATCGGGGTGTCGGTACAGGAACTCCTCGATCTCGCGCGGATAGATGTTCTCGCCGCCGCGGATCACCATATCCTTCACCCGGCCTACGATGTTGCAGTAGCCGGACTCGTCCAGTGTGGCCAGGTCCCCGGTATGCATCCAGCCTGCCACATCGATTGCCTCGCGGGTGCGTGCCTCGTCTTCCCAGTAACCGAGCATCACAGAGTAGCCGCGTGTGAGGAGTTCGCCTGTTTGTCCACGCGGCACAATACGCCCTTCCGGGTCCACGATCTTCACCTCCACATGCGGGTGGATCAGGCCCACAGTGGACACCTTCTTGCTGACCGGCGTATCGGTATGGCTCTGGAAGCTGACCGGGCTGGTCTCGGTCATACCATAGGCGATCGTCACTTCCTCCATATGCATGCGCTCCACCACACGCTTCATCACCTCGATCGGGCACGGGCTGCCGGCCATGATGCCGGTGCGCAGGCTGGAGAGGTCGAATTCGTCGAAGCGGGGATGGTCCAGCACGGCAATAAACATCGTGGGCACCCCGTGCAGTCCGGTGCAGCGTTCGGCCTCCACCGTTTCCAGCACCGCCAGCGGGTCGAAGGCCTCAGAGGGATACACCATCGTGGCGCCATGGGTAACGCACGCCAGGTTGCCCAGCACCATCCCGAAGCAGTGATACAGCGGCACCGGAATGCACAGGCGGTCCTCGGCGGTCAGCCGCATTGCCTCACCGACGAAGAAGCCGTTGTTCAGGATGTTGTGATGCGAAAGTGTGGCGCCCTTGGGGCTGCCGGTAGTGCCGGAAGTGAACTGGATGTTGATCGGCTCGTCGAACTGCAGCGTCTCGCCCCGCTGGGCAAGCGCCTCCAGCGCCTCTTGCCCCGGCGCGTTCAGCAGATCATCGAAATTTAGCATGCCCGGGCTCGTCTCCCGCCCCATGCGGATCACCCAGCGCAACGCCGGCAGGCGGGCCGCGGCGAGCTGGCCGGGAGCCGCACTGGCAAGTTCCGGCGCCAGATCGCCAAGCATGGCCAGGTAGTCACTACTCTTGAAGCTGGGCGAGAGCACCAGCGCCTTGCAGGCCACCTTGTTGAGCGCATATTCCAGTTCGGCACGACGGTAAGCCGGGTTGATGTTGACTAGGATCAGGCCGGCCTTGGCGGTGGCAAACTGCATTAACACCCATTCGACATTGTTCTGCGACCAGATGCCGATGCGATCACCTGCCTCGAGCCCTAATGCCATCAGCCCGCAGGCGAGGCTGTCCACTTGCCGGCGAAGCTCGGCATACGTCCAGCGCACCGACTGGCCTCGCACCACCAACGCTTCCCTTTGTGCGTGCCGGTGGCAGATGTCGTCAAAGAACTGGCCGATGGTCTGACCGATGAGTGGCTGGCTGCTGGCGCCGTGTACGTAGCTGTTGCTGCTCATGAGGTGCGACTCCTCCATTTCCATTCATGCGTGGATGTATTGTTTTTCGGTTCAAGTTACTATTACGTAAACGTAAGCGCAAGACTGCGCAACCATGCCTGCACCCGAACCGTTACAATCGCCGGAAATCGTCAGGAACTTTCCCATGCAAGAACGCGACACCTTCACCATTTCCGACCTGGCCAGCGATTTCGACATCACGCTGCGCACTATCCGCTTCTACGAGGAGCAGGGGCTTATCGAACCTCAGCGCGAAGGACGGCAGCGCATCTTCAACCGGCGTGACCGCGCCCGGCTGAAGCTGATCCTGCGCGGCAAGCGCATCGGGCTTTCCTTATCGGAGATCCGCGAGATCCTCGACCTTTACGAACTGGCGCGCGATGAAGCCAGTCAGTCGCTCAAGCTGCTGCAGCTCCTCAGCGACCGAAAGCAGCAGCTGGAAGAACAACGTCGGGACATTGATGCGGTACTCTCAGAAATCGATATGCTGGAACAGCATTGCCGGACCGTGATCGACCAGATGACCGACAAACCGGTCCACGCCGAATAGCCCCTGTCCTGCCCGCCGGGGCAGTGTTACACGCTATTGACGTTAACGTAAGCGTAATTCAAGATAAAAACCATAACCCTGCTTACAGAGGAGAAACACCATGTTCACCAGCCTGCGTTTTGACTTGGGCGATACGCTGGAAATGCTGCGCGACACTGTCCGTCACTTTGCGGAGACCGAGATTGCACCGCGTGCGGCCGACATCGACCGTGACAACCTCTTTCCAGCCGACCTGTGGCAGAAGTTCGGCGAACTGGGGCTTCTGGGCATCACCGTAGCCGAAGAGTACGGCGGCGCCAACATGGGTTACCTGGCCCACATGATCGCGATGGAGGAGATCTCTCGCGCCAGCGCCTCGGTCGGGCTGTCATACGGTGCGCACTCTAACCTGTGCGTCAACCAGATCCACAAGAACGGCACCGAGGCACAGAAGCGCAAATACCTGCCCAAACTGGTGTCGGGCGAACATGTGGGCGCGCTGGCGATGTCCGAACCCAACGCAGGGTCCGACGTGGTCAGCATGAAGCTGCGCGCTGAACGGCGCGGGGACGTATACGTGCTCAACGGCAGCAAGATGTGGATCACCAATGGCGGCGATGCGGACACCCTGGTGGTGTACGCCAAGACCGACGTGGATGCCGGTCCGCGCGGCATCACCGCTTTCATCATCGAGAAAGGCTTCAAGGGCTTCTCTGCGGGCAGCAAGCTGGACAAGCTGGGGATGCGCGGCTCCAACACCTACCCCATCTTCTTCGACGACTGTGAGGTACCGGCCGAGAACGTGCTGGGCCGGGAAGGCGAAGGGGTGAAGGTGCTGATGAGCGGCCTGGACTATGAACGCGCGGTACTGGCGGCCGGTCCGCTGGGTATCATGCAGGCCTGCATGGACGTGGTGGTGCCTTATCTTTCTGATCGCAAGCAGTTCGGCCAACCCATCGGCGACTTCCAGCTGATGCAGGGCAAGCTGGCCGACATGTATGTGAAGCTGTCCGCCAGCCGTGCGTACGTGTACGCCGTAGGCCAGGCGCTGGACCGTGGCGAGCAAGGCCGCCAGACGCGCAAGGACGCCGCCGGCGCCATCCTGTACGCTGCCGAAGGCGCCACCCAGATGGCGCTGGACGCCATCCAGTGCCTGGGCGGTAACGGCTACATCAACGAATACCCCACCGGCCGCCTGCTGCGTGATGCCAAGCTGTACGAGATCGGAGCCGGAACCAGCGAGATCCGCCGCTGGCTGATCGGCCGCGAACTGATGGCGGAAACCCGCTAAGCCCCGCGGGCGGCCATGTGCCGCCCAGCCCGCACCCCCCACGGAGACCGGACCCATCATGCCCGTGATCGAATCCCGCCTCTCGCCCCGGAACAGCGACTTCCAGGCCAATGCCGAAAAGATGCGCGCCCTGGTGGCGGACCTGAAGGAAAAAGTGGCCCGTGCCGCCCTGGGCGGCGGTGATAAGGCCCGCGAAAAGCACATCGCGCGCGGCAAACTCTTGCCGCGCGAACGTATCGACTTGCTGCTGGACCCGGGCGCGCCGTTCCTAGAGCTGTCGCAACTGGCCGCCTTCGGCATGTACAACGATGAAGCGCCTGGCGCCGGCGTCATCACGGGCATCGGCCGCATCAGCGGCATCGACTGCATGGTGGTCGCCAACGACGCCACTGTAAAGGGCGGCACCTATTACCCGATGACGGTGAAAAAGCACTTGCGCGCGCAGGAGATCGCCCGCGAGAACCGCCTGCCCTGCGTCTATTTGGTCGATTCGGGCGGCGCCTTCCTGCCGCTGCAGGACGAGGTGTTCCCTGACCGCGAGCACTTCGGTCGTATCTTCTACAACCAAGCCAACCTGTCAGCCGCCGGCATTCCGCAGATTGCGGTGGTGATGGGCAGCTGCACCGCCGGTGGCGCCTACGTGCCGGCCATGAGCGACGAGACCGTCATCGTCAAGGAACAGGGCACCATTTTCCTGGGCGGCCCTCCGCTGGTGAAGGCCGCTACCGGTGAAGTGGTGTCGGCCGAAGAACTGGGCGGGGGCGATGTGCACACTCGCATCAGTGGCGTGGCCGACCACTTGGCTCAGAGCGATGCACATGCGCTCGCCATTGCCCGGCGCATCGTAGCCGACCTGAACTGGCAGAAGCAGGGCCGTCTGGACCGAGCCGCACCCACGTCCCCCCGATACCCGGTGGAGGAGCTCTACGGCGTGATCCCCGCCGACCCTAAGAAGCCCTTTGATGTGCGCGAGATCATCGCCCGCCTGGTGGACGACTCTGACTTCGACGAATTCAAGCAAAACTATGGCACCACACTGGTCACCGGCTTTGCCCGCCTCAACGGCTACCGCGTCGGCATCATTGCCAACAACGGTATCCTGTTTTCCGAGTCGGCGCTAAAGGGCGCCCACTTTGTCGAACTGTGCTGCCAGCGTGGCATTCCGCTGATCTTCCTGCAGAACATCACCGGCTTCATGGTGGGCAAGAAATACGAAAACGGCGGCATCGCCAAGGACGGCGCCAAGCTGGTCACCGCCGTGGCCTGCGCCAGCGTGCCCAAGTTCACCGTACTGATCGGCGGCAGCTTCGGCGCGGGCAACTACGGCATGTGCGGCCGCGCCTACAGCCCGCGCTTTTTGTGGATGTGGCCCAACAGCCGCATCTCGGTGATGGGGGGCGAACAGGCCGCCGGCGTCCTTGCCCAGGTCAAGCGCGACCAGCTGGGCGAAGGTTGGCCGAAGGAGGAGGAAGAGGCCTTCAAGGCCCCCATCCGTGACCAGTACGAGCAGCAGGGTCACCCCTACTATGCCAGCGCCCGACTGTGGGACGACGGCGTGATCGACCCGGCGCAGACCCGGGACGTACTCGCCCTGGCGCTGGAAGCTGCGCTGTCCGCGCCGGTCGAACAAACACGCTTCGGCGTGTTCCGGATGTGAGGTCGATGATGCGCACACTCGACCCGGCCATAACATTGGAGCCGCAAACCGCCGACCACGCCGTCGAGCTTTATCCGCTGCTGGCGGACCCGGCACTGTATACCTATATCGACCGCCCACCGCCGGACAATCTCGAAGCTTTCACCAACCGCCTGCGACGACTGGAGTCCCGACGCTCGCCGGATGGCAGCCAGCAGTGGCTGAACTGGGCAGTCAGGCTGGAGGATGGTGAGCTTGCGGGTTACGTCGAGGCCACCGTCTATCCGGATGCGGCAGCCGACATCGCTTACGTACTGGGCTCGCGCTTCCATCGCCGCGGCATCGCCACCGTGGCCTGCCGCCAGATGCTGGAGCGTTTGCGCGTCGAGTGCCACGTCGCGCACTGCTATGCCACGGCCGATCGCCGCAACCTGGCTTCAACCGCGCTATTGAACAAATTGGGTTTCTGCGAGGGGCACCACCACCCCCACTATCCGGTCTCGCCAGAAGACGTGCTCTACTTCCTGGAGATGCAGGCATGAGCTACACCACACTGCAAATCGAACATACCGGCAAGGTAGCCACCATCTGGCTGAACCGCCCGGAACTGCACAACGCGCTGAACGAAGCGCTGATCGCCGAGCTGACCGAGGCGGTGTGCCAGCTCAACCGCGACGAAGCCGTGCGCGTCATCGTGCTGGCCGGCCGCGGCAAGAGCTTCTGCGCCGGCGCGGATCTCGACTGGATGCGTCGCGCCGCCGGCTACAGCGAAGCCGAAAACCTGGCCGACGCGCAAAAACTGGCCACCATGCTCAAAGCCATTTACCGCAGTGCCAAACCGGTAATCGCCCGCATCCACGGCGCAGCGATGGCCGGCGGTACGGGTCTCGCAGCGGTGTGCGACATCGCCATCGCTACCGATGCCGCCAAGTTCGCCCTGACCGAGGTGCGGCTGGGCCTGATCCCGGCCACCATCGGCCCTTACGTCGCCGATGCCATCGGTCCCCGCCAGGCGCGGCGCTACTTCCTCTCCGCCGAGCGCATTCCGGCTGCCACTGCCCGCAAGATCGGGCTGGTTCACGAACTGGTGGCGGAAGAATTGCTGGACTCGCGGGTGGCAGAAATCGCCGAAGAGCTGGCCAAGGGCGCGCCCGGCGCGCTCCGCGAAGCCAAGGCACTGCTGGCGGAACTGCGCGAGGGCTCGCCTTGGGACGACGCGTTGCTGGAGCATACCGCCGGCCGCATCGCTGCCATTCGCGCCGGCGACGAGGCGCGCGAGGGGCTGGCTGCCTTCTTTGACAAACGCCCCCCGGCCTGGCAGGAGAACCGATGATGCACGCCTACCCGACCCCGATTGCTTCCGCTGCGGCTTCGGCCAACCCGGAACCCCCGGCCAGCGCACAGAGTGCACGGCCGATGTTCCGCACGCTGTTGGTGGCCAACCGCGGCGAAATTGCCTGCCGCGTCATCAAGACCGCCCGTGCGATGGGCCTGCGCACCGTGGCGGTATATTCCGACGCCGATGCCAATGCACGTTTCGTGAAACTGGCCGACGAGGCCTGGCACCTGGGTCCCGCACCGGCAGCCGAATCCTATCTACGGGCAGACCGTATCCTGGAGGTAGCTCACGCCAGCGGTGCCGAAGCCATCCATCCCGGCTACGGCTTCCTGTCGGAAAACGAGGACTTTGCCGCCGCCTGCGAGGCGGCGGGCATTGCCTTTGTTGGCCCGCCTGCGTCGGCCATTGCCGCCATGGGCAGCAAGTCTGCTGCCAAGGCTTTGATGGAGAAGGCGCGCGTCCCGCTGGTGCCCGGCTACCACGGCGACGAGCAGGCACCGGACTTCCTGCAGGCGCAGGCAGATGCCATCGGCTATCCGGTGCTGATCAAGGCCAGCGCCGGCGGCGGCGGCAAAGGCATGCGCATCGTCGGGAAAAGTGCCGATTTCGAAGCAGCGCTAGCCAGTTGCCAACGCGAGGCCCGCGCCAGCTTCGGTGACGACAAGGTCCTGATCGAGAAATACCTCACCCGACCGCGCCATGTGGAAATCCAGGTTTTCGCCGATCAGTATGGAGACTGCGTCTACCTGTTTGAACGCGACTGCTCGGTGCAGCGCCGCCATCAGAAGGTGCTGGAGGAGGCCCCTGCCCCGCACCTGCCAGCCGAAACCCGCCGCGCCATGGGCGAGGCCGCCGTGGCCGCCGCACGCGCGGTGGGCTACGTCGGAGCCGGCACCGTCGAGTTCATCATGGATGTGGACAGCGGCCGCTTCTACTTCATGGAGATGAATACCCGGCTGCAGGTGGAGCACCCCGTTACCGAGATGATCACCGGGCAGGACCTGGTCGCCTGGCAGCTCAAAGTGGCGGCCGGCCAGCCACTGCCGCTGACCCAGCAGCAGTTGGCCATCCACGGGCACAGCATCGAAGCGCGTATCTATGCAGAAGACCCGGACAAAGGCTTCCTTCCGGCCACCGGTACGCTGTTGCATTTGCGGCCTCCGGCGGAGTCCGACCAGGTACGGGTGGACACCGGGGTGCTGCAGGGCGACAGCATCAGCCCCTTCTACGACCCGATGATTGCCAAGCTGATCGTATGGGGCGAGACACGCGAGGCCGCCTTGCAACAGATGGATGCTGCGCTCGCCGCCTATGAGGTAGTGGGCGTCACCACCAACCTGCGCTTCCTGCGTCGCATCGTCGCCAATGCGGACTTCGCCAGCGGCAATGTGGACACTGGCCTGATCGCACGTCACCAGGACAGCCTGCTGCCACCACCCGTTGCGCCCGGTGCCGAAGAACTGGCACTGTTTGCCTTGGCCGAAGCGCTTGCGAGCGGTCCGGATACCCCGGAAGCCGCCGCGTCTTTGGCAGGCTGGCGGCTCAACGGCCCTGCAAGGCGGCGCTTCCTCTTCCGTCAGGGAGAGCACTCTCATACGGTGGTCCTGTGCGGTACCCCGGGTGCGCTGACCCTGGAGGTGGATGGCCAGACCCTGCAGGCCACGGCCCGGCTCGAAGGTACCCGGCTGACGGCGGTGATCGATGGCCACCGCCGCAATGCCGCCTGGGTACGGCATGGATCACAGCGGGTGCTGTTCGCTGAAGGCGAGCGATGGCTGGTGGAGCATGTGGATCCGTATGCTTTCAGCGAGGCCGGCAGCCATGGCGAAGCCCATCTGCGCGCCCCGATGCCCGGCCGGGTGGTGGCGCTGATGGCCGAGCCCGGTCAGCGGGTGGCACGTGGCGCGCCCTTGCTGATTCTGGAAGCGATGAAGATGGAGCACACCATCGCCGCGCCGGCCGACGGTGTGGTGAAGGCCCTCTACTTTGCGCCCGGCGAACAGGTGAGCGATGGCGACGAACTCGTGGACTTCGAGGCGGATTGAGGACGAGGACGCCCCCGGCACAGAGGACGATACAGACGATGACTCCGCAGATTACCGAACACCCCGGCATGACGCTGGCCGGGTTTTCCATACACACCGGGCTGGCCGGTTCGGCCAACCTGCGCGACATCCCGGCCTTCTGGCAGCACTACAGCCAGCACCATCGGGCCGCGCTGCTGGCAGCGCTCGGCACGCAGACCGCTCCGGAGTACGGCGTGGTCTGCCGTTTCGACCCCTATACCGGCAGCTTCGACTATCTGGTGGGTATGGAGTGGCCTGAAGGCCACCCACTGCCCGAGGGCGCAGAGCGTTACATCTTGGCGCCGGCCACCTACGCCGTCTTCACCACACCTCCCGCTGCCACCGACGCCGACTTCCGGGCAGGCATCGTCGACACATGGCAGGCAATCTACCGCGACTGGCTGCCCGCGTCGGCGTGGCAGGCCGCGCCGCGCGAGGTCTTCGAGCGTTATGACGGCCGCTGCCTGCCAGGCCGGCCTGACCGACAGATCGACATCTACCAGCCGGTCATCCCGCGCTGACCAGGAACATCGCATGGACAAGGCAAGAATCGTCGAAGTGGGTCCGCGCGACGGACTGCAGAACGAAAAGGGCGTGATTCCGCTCGCCACCAAAGTGGAGTTGGTGCAGAGGTTAGCCGAAAGCGGCCTGTCCACCATTGAGGCCGGGGCCTTCGTCTCGCCCAAGTGGGTGCCCCAGATGGCGGACACGGCCGCACTGCTGGCCACGCTGGACCTCGGTGGGCCGGTGCACTACCCGGTGCTGGTGCCCAACGACCGGGGGCTGGACGCTGCGCTGGAAGCCGGGGTGCGCGAGATCGCCGTGTTCGGCGCCGCCAGCGAAGCCTTCAGCCAGAAGAACATCAACGCCACCATCTCGGAGAGCCTGAAGCGCTTCGAATCGGTGATGCACCGGGCGCAACAGGCTGGTATACGCGTGCGGGGCTATGTGTCCTGCGTGGTGGGCTGTCCTTATGAAGGCGAGGTCGCCCCGCGCAAGGTAGCCGAGGTGGCCGCGGAGCTTCACGCCATGGGCTGCTATGAGGTGTCGCTGGGTGACACCATCGGCGTCGGTACCCCGCGACAAGTGCAGGCGATGCTGGAAGCAGTGATGCGGACAGTGCCGGTAGAGCGGCTGGCCGGACATTTCCACGATACCTACGGCATGGCCGTGGCCAACATCCATGCGGCCTATGCCGCAGGCGTGCGCACCTTCGATGCTTCGGTGGCCGGACTGGGCGGTTGTCCCTATGCGCAGGGCGCTTCCGGCAACGTGGCCACCGAGGACGTAGCCTACCTGCTTCACGGGCTGGGCGTGGAGACCGGTATTGATCTCTCCCGCCTGGTGGCAACGGCCTGGTTCATTGCCGATGCGCTGGGCCGGGCACCGGCCTCGCGGGTGGCCCATGCGCTGGGCCGCCCCGCCTGACGGACTGCCTTTTCACAATGACATCAGCGGCTTGCCCTGCGCAAGACCGGGAGGAGACCCATGCAAGACGCCCCACTCTGGCAGCCGGACGCCCATCGACTGGCGGCTGCCCATCTCACCGCCTTCACGCGCTTGGCCGAAACAGCTTTCGACCAGGCGCTTCCCGATTATCACAGCCTGTGGCAGGCCAGCTGCGAGCGGCCCGACCGTTTCTGGTCGCTGGTATGGGATTACACCGGCGTCATCGGCAACAAGGGGCAGACGCTGCTGTCCGATCCCGAAGACATGTTGCGGGCGCGCTTCTTTCCGGACGCTGCGCTCAACTATGCCGAGAACATGCTCCGCCGCCATGACGACGGTCTGGCCATTGCCTTCTGGGGTGAAGACAAGGTCAAGCGCGAGATGCGGTGGCAGGCGCTCAGCGCGCTGGTATCACAACTGCAGCAGGCTCTGGCGGGCGCCGGCGTGCAGCAGGGCGACCGGGTGGCGGGCTTCATGCCCAACATGCCCGAAACCATCGCGGCCATGCTGGCGGCCGCCAGCCTCGGCGCCATCTGGACCAGCTGCTCACCCGACTTCGGGGTGGACGGGGCGCTGGACCGCTTCGGCCAGACCGAACCGGTGGTGCTATTCTGCCCCGATGGCTACTGGTACAACGGCAAGCCGGTGGAAATCCGGGATAAGGTCGTACGCTTGGCCGAAGGGCTGGCTTCGGTACGCAAGGTGGTGGTAGTGCCTTATCTGGACAATGCATCGGCCTTTGCCGCTGCCGTGCCCAAGGCCGTCAGCCTGGAAGCCTTCACCGCGCCCTATCTTGCCGGACCGCTCACGTTCGCACGTGTGCCCTTCAATCACCCTCTCTTCATCCTGTACTCAAGCGGCACCACTGGCAAACCCAAGTGCATCGTGCACGGGCACGGTGGCACACTGCTGCAGCATCTCAAAGAGCACCAACTGCACGGCGACATACACGCCGGCGACCGCCTGTTCTACTTCACCACCTGCGGCTGGATGATGTGGAACTGGCTGGCCTCCGGCCTGGGCACGGGTGCCACCCTACTGCTGTACGACGGCTCGCCCTTCGCGGCCGGCGGCCGCATCCTCTGGGACTATGCTCAAGCTTACCGCTGCACCCACTTCGGCACTTCGGCCAAGTACATCGACGGGCTGCGCAAGCTGGAGCTGGAACCCATACGGCACTGGTCGCTGACCGAGCTACGCGCCCTCTTCTCCACCGGCTCGCCGCTGGCGCCTGAGAGTTTTGAGTGGGTGTACCGGGCGATCAAGGCCGATCTCAACCTGGCGTCGATTTCCGGAGGCACCGACATCGTGTCGTGCTTCGCACTGGGCTGCCCCACCCTACCGGTGTACCGGGGCGAGCTGCAATGTCGCGGCCTGGGGATGGCGGTGGAGATCCGCGACGAGCACGGGCAACCCGTTGTGGGAAAGAAGGGAGAGCTGGTCTGCACCCGCCCCTTCCCCAGTATGCCGGTCGGATTCTGGAACGACCCGCAGGGCGAGAAATACCGCAGTGCCTACTTCAGCCGCTTCGACGGCATCTGGTGTCATGGAGACTATGCGGAGATCACCGCCCACAACGGTGTCATCATCTATGGGCGCTCCGATGCGGTGCTCAATCCGGGAGGCGTGCGCATCGGTACGGCGGAAATCTACCGGCAGGTGGAGGCATTCGAGGAAGTACTGGAAAGCCTGGCCATTGGACAGCGCTGGCAGGACGACGAGCGGGTGGTGCTATTCGTACGGCTACGCGAAGGCTACCGCTTGGACGAGGGCTTGACACAGCGCATTCGCGACCGCATCCGTCAGGGTGCTAGCCCACGGCACATGCCGGCGCGCGTCATCCAGGTCGCCGACATACCGCGCACGCTGAGCGGCAAGATCGTCGAGCTGGCGGTCAAAAACGTCATCCACGGCGAGCCGGTCAATAATCTCTCGGCGCTCGCCAACCCCGAAGCACTCAAGCTGTTCGAAAACCTGCCGCAGCTTCAGCACTAACAGCGTCGAGGGACCATGAAAGAAGCCACCCCGTAGGGTGGCTTCTTCCGTTTGAGGCCGTCAGCCTGATGTGCGCTGCAAGAGCCCGAACAGCTCGTTCTTCTCTCGCGGGCGGGCACCCTCCCAGAGCAGGGTCCAGCCGGGTTCGGCCAAGCCCTGGGCGCGGTTGCGCACCACGAGCCGGAAATCACAAGGCACCGCCTCTTCGCGCGCAAAGGGACGCAGCACCAGGTCGCCGTAATAGGCCCAGCTGATGCGGGCAATTTGGTTGTTGCTCTCGGTGGCCACGCACTCCGCCTCGCGCGGCAGCACAGCCATCATCCGCTCCACCACCGGCCGGTAGCTCTTTGCGGCGTCCAGCCAGGGCAGCCATAACGTTAACGCCAAGCCCCAGCAAAGCGTCATCCCAGCTGCCCAGTTGGTCACTGCCTGCCGGCCACGCAGGTGACGACGTGTTACCGCCCACACCCAGGCGGCGGTTGCCACCAGCGCGCAGCCAGCGGCAAGCAGCGACACCTCCGGCTGGTAATACGGGCTAAAGTAGGCGGCGCGGCGTGCCAGCCGCTCGGGCCAGCCAAAGTTCATCGCCGCCCAGCCCGCCCAGATCAGAAGACCGAACAGGCCAAAAGCCATCAGGCCGAACCAGTTGAGGAAGGACGCCGCCCCTCGGCGCAGGGTATCCAGCTCCACCGCGCCCAGCACCGCCAGCGGCAGGAGCAGTGGCAGGGCATATTCCGAGCTCTGCCGGTCGGACAGCGTGAGCAGCACGATCACCACGGCAAAGAACATTAGCGGCAGCTGCAGCAGGGGACGCTGCAAGCGCCGGTTGCGGTACAGCGTCCAAGCGGCCAACGGCCAAGCAGGCCAGGTGTACCACAGCGACACAAGGCCGTAGTAGCCAAAGTCATGGAAAAGACCGATGCGTCCGAAGCCGTTGATCGGCCCCAGCGCGCGTACCTGCCACCATTCTGTCAGTACTGCTGGCGCCGCCCTTCCCAGCATCCAGGGCCAGAAAAGCGACACAGGGATCGAGAGGCCGAGCGCGATGCCCAAAGTAATCAGGTAGCGGTTGCTGCGCCAGGCGCGGAAGGCGGGCAGCACCAGGGCGACCATCCACACCAAGGCGACCTCCAGCAGGCTGGAGGAGAGGAACAGCGCCACCGTTGCCAGCGCCAGCAATGCGCCGGCCAAGCCCGGCGCACGCAGGGTGAGCGCAAGGGCATAGAAGGCGGCGGCGAAGCCTGCGAAGGCGGCTACTGCGGTGTTGAGCTGGTGCCCGGTGGCGATCAGCCCCACGCAGCCGATCAGGATCATTACTACGCTGCGTCCGTGACGCCGCCCGACCAGCTCGCGTCCGGCCCCACCGGCAAAGGTGAGTCCCAGTGCCATGAAAAAGGGGGTGGCCAGTCGGGCCGCGTCCGGCAGTGACAGCCAGTCCGGGGCCAGCCAGTAGCCGAAGGTAGCCGCCACCCAGTAATAGAGCGGGGGCGCCTCCAGATAAGGGGTGTCGCCGATCATCGGCACCACCCAGTTGCCGGTGTCGAGCATGGTTTCCACCACGGCCAGCACGTAGGGCTCGTCCGGCTTCCACGGGTCGTGGCCGAAGATGCCCGGCCACAGCCAGATGAAACACAGCAGTAGCAGCAGCCACGGCTTCTCGGTGGGCTTGGGAAGATGGTGGTCGGAGTGTGGGGAGTAGGTCAGCATGAAACCGGGGCAAACGGGGAAAACAGGGCAAGCTTAACTGCTGGGCAACAAAAAAGGCAGCGAAAGCTGCCTTTGGGTGTTCTTGCGGTCCGCGCGCGGATCAGCGCTTGAAGAAGCCGCCGAACTTCTGGTTGAACTTGTCAACGCGGCCGGCGGTGTCAACGATCTTCTGCTTGCCGGTGTAGAACGGATGGCACTGGGAGCACACTTCAATGTGGAAGTTGTCCTTGCCCATGGTGGACTTGGTGACGAACTGGTTGCCGCAGGAGCAGGCCACGGTCACGTCTTTGTAAGCCGGCTGGATATCGGTTTTCATTTACGGTTCCTTAGAGTAACGGGCACAGGGGTTTTGCCTGTGCTGCTTGCGAAACAATGGATTATCCGCCTTTTGACAAGGCTTGACAAGCCGCGCAACGCGCGGCCTGCAGTTCACGCCCGGCGCCAAGTAGTACCCTGCGGGCCATCCTCCAGCACCACGCCTTGAGCCAGCAGCGCATCACGGATGCGGTCGGATTCGGCCCAGTTGCGGCTGGCCCGCGCTGCCTTGCGTTCGGCAATCAGGGCCTCGATCGCCTGCGCCGACAGCTCGCCCTCTCCTGCCCCGGCTTGGAGGAAGTCTTCGGGATCACGCTGCAGGAGCCCTAGTACGCCCGCCAGGTCTTTCAGGAGCCGTGCCTGCTGCAGGTCATGCGTCTTGTTCACTTCCCCTGCGAGCTCGAACAGTACTGCTACCGCTTCGGAAGTGTTGAAGTCGTCGTCCATGGCGGCCTTGAAGCGGGCAGCCATCGGCTGGTTCCAGTCGATGCCGGTAGACGCCGGCAACTCAAGGCCGCGCAGGGCCGTGTACAGACGGGTAAGGCCTTGCTTGGCATCCTGCAGGATGGTGTCGGTGTAATTGACCGGACTGCGATAGTGACTGCGCACGATGAAGAAGCGGATCACCTCGCCGTCGAAGTGTTGCAGCACGTCGCGGATGGTGAAGAAGTTGCCCAGGCTCTTGGACATTTTCTCACCATCCACGTTGATGAAGCCATTGTGCAGCCAGTAGTTGACGTACTTGTGGCCGTGCGCGCCCTCGGACTGGGCAATTTCGTTCTCATGGTGAGGGAACTGCAGGTCCTCGCCACCCCCATGGATGTCGAAATGCTCGCCCAGATGGTGGCAGCTCATCACCGAGCACTCGATGTGCCAGCCGGGACGGCCCGGCCCCCAAGGGCTGTCCCAGGCGGGTTCGCCCGGCTTCGCCGCCTTCCACAGCACGAAATCGAGCGGATCGCGCTTGTTCGGGTCGATCTCTACGCGCTCGCCGGCCCGCAGCTTGTCCAGCGTGCGGCCGGAGAGCTTGCCGTAGCCCTCGAACTCGCGCACAGCGTAGTAGACGTCGCCATTGGCCGCCGGATAGGCCTTGCCGTTTTGGATCAGCTGTTCGATCAACCGAATCATGCCTTCGACGTGGTGCGTGGCGCGCGGCTCGTGGGTGGGCGGCAGCAGGCCCAGCGCGGCGGCATCCTGATGCATGTCGGCGATGGTTTCTTCCACCAGCTGCTCGGGGGTGATGCCACGCTCGAGCGCGCGGTTGATGATCTTGTCCTCGATGTCAGTGATGTTGCGCACGTAGGTCACGTCGTACCCCGATTCGCGCAGCCAGCGGTAGATGACGTCGAAGGCGGCCAGCATGCGCGCATGGCCGATGTGGCAGAGGTCGTAAACGGTCATGCCACACACGTACATCCGCACCTTGCCGGGTTCGATCGGTTGGAATACTTCTTTCTGGCGCGTAAGCGTGTTGTACAGGGTCAGCATGACGGCGTTCACCTCGGGTGGAAAAAGAAAAACACTTGGTATTGTAGCAAAGCGGTCAAGCCCCCCGTGGCCCACCAGAAAAAACCGGGGGCAGAAATGTTTCGGCCAACCCGCACGGGTTGGCCGAAGGAGGGTGCCCCGGTACGGGGCTTGGTGCGCTTACTTGCGGACCACAGCGTCGCCGGGACGGAAGTCCGCGGTGCGCAGCGGCGAGCGAGCCGCGATGAAGTCCTTGAGAATGTCAGCATCGACAAAGCCGGTATTGACGAAACCGCGCAGCTCCGCCAGCTTGGGATAGCCGTCCCCGCCAGCTGCGACGAAGCTGTTGGTGGCCAGCCGATAGGTACGTGTCGGATCGATCGGCTGCCCCTTGATCCGGGCAGACTTCAGTTCGCCGTTCTCGATCAGCAGACGCACACCGGCAAATTGCGGGAAGGCACCGGCCCCCGGGGTCATGCGGGCAGCCGCAGCCAGATAGTCAGTCAGCTCCTTGCCGCTCAGGTCGGCATACACCAGCGTGCTGGCAAAGGGCTGTACCTTCAGCACATCGCGGTAGGTGACCACGCCGGCCGGCAGCGAATCCCGAATACCGCCGGAGTTGAGCACCGCCACGTCGGCCTTGGCCTTTTCCATCATCGCGGTGGCCAAGAGCACTCCCAGGTTGGTCGGTTCCTTGCGCACCACTGCGCGGTCGCCTTCCAGCTTGCCGTCAGTCCGGCCTACTTCCACACCCAGCTTCTCCTGACCTTTGTCCTGGAAGGGTTTCAGGTAGGCCAGCATATGCTGATCCTCAGGGATGAGCTCGGTGTAGGCCGTCTTGACGACCTTACCGTCCGGGGCCTTGACCGACTTCATCAGGTTGACCGGGATCAGCGCGTACTTCACCAGACGCAGCTGACCGTTGCGGAACTCGAAATCTGCGCGACCAACGTACTTGCCCCATTCGTGTGCCTGCACGATCCAGGCACCGTTCTGGCGGTCCGGACGGCAAGGCCCACCGGGCACGTATTCCTTGTCGGTGACGTTCTCGGCCTTCATGCACACCGGGTTCTGGCTGTGCCCGCCCACGATCAGGTCGATGCCCTTCACCGCACGCGCCATCTCGACGTCGCCCGCAGCGTTGACGCCGTGCCTGCCGTCCTCGTAGTGCCCCATGTGCGTGGCTGCAATCACGACATCGGCCTGGGCACGCAGTTCGGGCACCAGACGCGAGGCTTCCTCGATGGGGTTGCGGAATTCGACGCCCTTGATGTTGTCGGGGTTGACGAGCTTCCAGGTGTCGTCAGTGGTCAGGCCCATCACCGCCACCTTGATACCGCCGAGATTGAAGATCTGGTAGGGCTTGAACAGTCGCTGCCCGCCCTGGTAGACGTTGGCCGAAAGCAGCGGGAAGTCGGCCCAGCGCGCCTGCTTCTTCAGTACCGAGAGGGGCTTGTCGAACTCGTGGTTGCCCACGGCCATCGCGTCGTAGCCCAGTTTGTTCATGCCCTTGAAGTCGGGCTCGGCGTCGAGGAGGTCGGACTCGGGTACGCCGGTATTCACGTCCCCGCCGTCCAGCAGCAGGGTGTAGCCGCCCTGGGCCTTGACCTCGGCGCGAATGCGGTCCACCAGTGTCTTGCGTGCCGCCAGACCGTACTCACCGTCGGCGTTCTTCCAGAAGTGCCCGTGGTGATCGTTGGTGTGCAGGATGGTAAGACGATAGGTGCGGTCCTGCTGGTAGGGGCCAGTCTGGGCGCAGCCGGCCAGAACGGCCACCGCCACCAGCGACAGGCCGAAGGTCCTCGCGGTCAGTTTCATGTTGTTTTCTCCCTTGGGGGTTTGCCACGCCCGGCGCCCGAGTGCGCTGCGGCAGGAGATTGGCCAAAGCAGCTTCGGCCAACCCCGGTCATCCTCACTTGCCGAATGAATCCTTCAGCCCGACGGTGCGGTTGAACACCACCTTGCGGCCCGGCTGATGGTCGTGTCGGTCGGTGACGAAGTAGCCGATGCGCTCGAACTGGTAGCGTGCTTCCGGCGGCAGCTCCAGCGCCACGGGCTCCACGTAGCCTGTCACTACCTGTAGCGAACCCGGATTGAGGAAGCGCACAAAATCGGTATATTCGCCATCCTCGCCACGCACTGCGTCGGGGCGCGGCTCGGTAAAGAGGCGGTCGTACAGACGCACTTCGGCCTCCACCGCATGCTGGGCGGAGATCCAGTGGATCACGCCCTTCACCTTGCGACCTTCGGGGTTCTTGCCGAGGGTGTCGTGGTCGATCGAGCACTTGAGCTCCACTACCTTGCCGCTGGCGTCCTTCACCACCTCGTCACAACGGATCACATAGCTGTAGCGCAGGCGCACCTCACCACCGGGGGTGAGGCGCTGCCACTTGGGTGGCGGCACTTCGGCGAAGTCGTCGCGCTCGATGTAGATCTCGCGCGCGATCGGCACTTCGCGCTCGCCGAATTCGGGATGATGCGGGTGGTAGGGCGCGCTGCGGCTGGCGGTCAGGCCCGCCTCGAAGTTGGTGAGCGTGACGCGGATCGGATCGAGTACAGCCATGATGCGTGGACTGCCGCTCTCCAACTCTTCGCGCACAGCGCCTTCCAGCACGCTCATGTCGATGATGTTCTCCGACTTGGAAACACCGATGCGCTGCGCGAACAGGCGCAGCCCAGAAGGGGTGTAGCCGCGGCGGCGCATGCCGGCCACGGTGGGCATGCGCGGATCGTCCCAGCCGGACACGTAGCCTTCAGTCACGAGACGGTTGAGCTTGCGCTTGGAGGTGATGGTATACAGCAACTCCAGGCGGGAGAACTCGTACTGCCGCGGGTGGCATTCGATGCTGATGTTGTCCAGCACCCAGTCGTACAGCGGACGGTGGTCTTCGAACTCCAGCGAGCACAGCGAATGGGTGACGCCCTCGATCGCATCGGAGATGCAATGGGTGTAGTCGTACATCGGATAAATGCACCACTTGTCGCCGGTGCGGTGGTGATGGGCGCGGCGAATGCGGTAGATCACGGGGTCGCGCAGGTTGAGGTTGCCGGACGCCATGTCGATTTTCAGGCGCAGCGTCTTGCTGCCGTCCGGGAACTCGCCGTCGCGCATACGTGTGAAGAGGTCGAGGTTCTCCTCCGGGCTGCGGCTGCGGTAGGGGCTCTCGCGGCCCGGCTCGGTCAGCGTGCCGCGGTACTGGCGGATCTCCTCGGCGGTGAGGTCGTCCACGTAGGCCTTGCCGGCACGGATGAGTTCGACTGCATAGTCGTACAGCCGGTCAAAATAATCCGAGGCGTAGCGAACTTCCCCGTTCCATTTGAATCCCAGCCAGGCCACCCCTTCCTTGATGGCCTGCACGTACTCGTCCGACTCCTTCTCAGGGTTGGTGTCGTCCATGCGCAGGTTGCACGAGCCTTGGTAATCCTCGGCCAGGCCGAAGTTGATGCAGATGGCCTTCACGTGGCCCACATGCAGGTAACCGTTGGGTTCGGGCGGGAAACGGGTGACGATGCTGCGGTACTTACCGGAAGCCAGGTCTTCGTCGATGATGTTGCGAATGAAGTTGCTCGCAACCGGCGTGTTTTCGGTGCTCATCTTTTATTCTGAAGTAAGGCGTTACGTTTGCAATGGGCGCGATTGTAACGCATTTGACCGTTTGGCACCTTGCCACCCGGCAGTACGCCCTGTCCGCCCCCGTCTGGCGCGCCGATGCGCTAGTGCGATGAAATACAAGCGTTTTCCCGTGCCCCGGCCGCCTGTTTGCGGCATAATGCGCGTCTTCCGAAAAACACCACCCGCCATGAACCACCCACACGCTGCCGTCAAACCGATCTTTT
This sequence comes from Gulbenkiania mobilis, assembly GCA_004346645.1. Classification (GTDB taxonomy): domain Bacteria; phylum Pseudomonadota; class Gammaproteobacteria; order Burkholderiales; family Chromobacteriaceae; genus Gulbenkiania; species Gulbenkiania mobilis. Next base: position 485,017 of record SMDA01000001.1, on the reverse strand, counting down.
CGTACCGGAAATACTGGGCGCACCGCTTCGGCACGGCCCCGTTCCTGCCTACTTCCCGCGCTGAAATGGACGCGCTGGGCTGGGACAGCTGCGACATCATCATCGTGTCCGGCGATTGCTATATCGACCACCCCAGTTTCGGCATGGCGCTGATCGGCCGGCTGCTCGAGGCGCAGGGCTTCCGCGTGGGCATCATCGCCCAGCCGGACTGGCATTCGGCCGAACCCTTCCGCCAGTTGGGCCGGCCCAACCTGTTCTTCGGCGTGACTGCCGGCAATATGGATTCGATGATCAACCGCTACACCGCCGACCGCAAGCCGCGTTCGGATGATGCCTACACACCGCATGCCGCGCCCAACAAGCGGCCGGACCGGGCGGTGACGGTGTACGCGCAGCGCTGTCGCGAGGCCTACCCTGGCGTGGGGGTAATGATCGGCTCGATCGAGGCCTCGCTGCGCCGCATCGCCCATTACGACTACTGGAGCGAGAAGGTGCGCCCATCCGTGCTCGCCACCTCCAAGGCGGACATTCTGCTGTACGGCAACGCCGAGCGGGCACTGGTGGAGATCGCGCACCGCGTCGCGGCCGGCGAAAAACTGTCGCAGATCCGGGACGTGCGTGGGACGGCTTTCGTGGTACCGCACGGTTGGCGGCCTTCGGACGACTGGAGCGAGATGGATTCCACCACGGTGGACACGCCGGGCCGTATCGATCCGCACCTGAGCCCCTACGAGGACCTGCCCGAGCAGGCCAGCCAGGCCCAGGCGGCCGCGGACCCTTCGGCGCCCCAGCCGGTGCGTATCGTCTCGCGCGAGGAAAGGTTGGCCGAACGCCGCGCGCAGCGGGCGCGCACCGTGATCCGCATCCCGGCTTACGAGGCGGTGGCCCATGACCCGGTACTGTACGCGCACGCCAGCCGCACGCTGCACCTGGAGTCCAACCCCGGCAACGCCCGGGCGCTGGTCCAGCTGCACGGCGAGCGCGACGTGTGGCTCAACCCGCCGCCGATTCCGCTCACTACCGAGGAGATGGATTTCGTCTACGGCCTGCCTTACGCCCGCAACCCGCACCCGAGTTATGGCGACGCGCACATTCCGGCATGGGAAATGATCAAGTTCTCGATCAATATCATGCGCGGCTGTTTTGGCGGCTGTACTTTCTGCTCGATCACCGAGCACGAGGGTCGCATCATCCAGAGCCGTTCGGAAGACTCCATCCTGCGCGAGATCGAGGAAATCCGCGACAAGACACCCGGCTTTACCGGCCACATCTCCGATCTGGGGGGCCCCACCGCCAACATGTACCGCCTGCACTGCAAGGACAAGAAGATCGAATCGTCCTGTCGCAAGTTGTCGTGCGTGTACCCGGACATCTGCGAGAACCTCAACACCGACCACAGCCACCTGATCCAGCTCTATCGCAAGGCACGCGCGATTCCGGGGGTGAAGAAAATCAACATCCAGTCCGGTCTGCGCTATGACCTGGCGGTACGCTCGCCCGAATACATCAAGGAACTGGTACAACACCATGTAGGCGGCTACCTGAAGATTGCGCCGGAACACACGGAGGACGGCCCGCTGTCCAAAATGATGAAGCCGGGCATGGGCGCTTATGACAAGTTCAAGGAGCTGTTCGAGCGCTTCAGCCGTCAGGCGGGCAAGGAGCAGTATCTGATTCCGTACTTCATCGCTGCCCATCCGGGCACCAGCGACGAGGACATGGTCAACCTGGCGCTGTGGCTGAAAAAGAACAACTTCAGGCTCGATCAGGTGCAGACTTTCACGCCGACGCCGATGGCGCTGGCCACCACCATGTGGCATACCCGCCGCAACCCGCTCAAGAAGCTGTCACGCAGCTCGGAAAAGGTGGATGTGGTGCGCGACGGCTACCGTCGCAAGCTGCACAAGGCCCTGCTGCGCTACCATGCCCCCGAGAACTGGCAGATCATCCACGATGCCTTGGTGGACATGGGGCGCACCGACCTGATCGGCAACCGGCGCGACCAGCTGATTCCGCCGCGGCCGCCCGGTTCCGGCCTGGCTGCGCCGGGGCGCTTCAACCCGGCGCGTACCGCCCACCACCCGACCAAACGCTTTCAGGATGCGCCGCCCGCGCGCGCGCCCAAGATGGGGGGCCCCAAGCCTGCGCCCTCCTTCACGCAGGGCAAAACCCCCAAGCCCGGCGCCAAAGCCGCACCGGGCCGGGCCGGGGGCAAACCACGCAGCAAGGGGCGTACTGCCTGAACCCGAACGCCAAAGCCGTCCAGCAGGACGGCTTTTTGCTGGAGTGAAGCCATGATCCGCATACGATTCGACCACAGCTACCAGCGCGACCTGCCCGATGCCTGCATCGCTGTCGCCCCCGAAACGCCGCCCGCCCCGGCGCTGCTTTACTGGAATGCCCCCTTGGCCGAAGAGCTGGGCATCACACTTGGCGATACCGACGACGCCATGGTGGCGCGGCTTTTCTCCGGAGCAGAGCTGCCCGAGGGCGCGGAGCCGGTCGCTCAAGCGTATGCCGGCCATCAGTTCGGCGGTTTCTCCCCGACCTTGGGGGATGGCCGTGCCCTGCTGCTGGGCGAAGTACTCGACCCGCAGGGGCGCCGCTACGACCTGGCCTTCAAGGGGAGCGGGCGCACCCCCTTCTCCCGACGCGGCGACGGCAAGGCCGCGGTCGGGCCAATGCTGCGCGAGCTAGTCATCGGCGAGGCGATGCACGCACTGGGCATTCCCACCACCCGCGCGCTGGCGGTGGTGGCGACCGGTGAGCGCATACTGCGCGAACGTGCCCTGCCCGGTGCGGTACTGACGCGCGTTGCAGCCAGCCACATCCGCGTTGGCACTTTTCAGTTCTTTGCGGCACATGGCGACCACGAAACACTCCAGGCGCTGGCCGATTACACCATCGCCCGTCACTACCCGGAGCTGGCCGGCAGCAAGACCCCTTACCTTGCACTGCTGGAGGCGGCCTGCGAACGGCAGGCGGCACTGATCGCGCGCTGGATGCACGCCGGCTTCATCCACGGCGTGATGAACACTGACAACATGACCCTTTCCGGCGAGACCATCGATTACGGTCCCTGCGCTTTCATGGATGCGTACGACTCCGCCACGGTGTTCAGCTCGATCGACCGGGAAGGACGCTACGCCTACGGCAACCAGCCGCTGATCGCGCCCTGGAACCTGGCAAGGTTGGCCGAAGCCCTGCTGGTGCTGATGGCCCCCGACGACCCGGCCAGTGCGGTACCGGCCGCCACCGAGGTAATCCAGGGCTTTGCCGCCTGCTACCGCAGGCATTGGCTGGTGCAGGCCACCCGCAAGCTGGGGCTGACAGCCGAACGCGAAGGTGATGCAGGGCTAGCCGACGATTGGGTAGCGCTGCTGGCCGCCGCACACGCCGACCACACCCTGGCCTGGCGGCATCTGGCAGACGCGGCCGAGGGTGACGCAGCCCCCCTTACCGCCCTGTTCGCCGATGCGGCCCAGCTGAACGCCTGGCTTCCCCGCTGGCGTGCCCGGTTGGCCGAAGAGCCCGGCAGTGTCCAAGACAGTGCCGCCCGGATGCGGGCCGCGAACCCGCTCTACATCCCCCGCAACCACCTGGTGGAAGAAGCGCTCCTGGCGGCCAGTGCCCATGACGACCTCGCGCCCCTGCTGCGGCTGCTGGAAGTGGTGCGGGCGCCCTATACCTTCCGGCCGGGGCTGGACCGGTATGCGCTGCCACCCGTCCCCGAGCTAGCCGAGGGCTACCGCACTTTCTGCGGCACTTGAGCCAATGCACGGCCCTCTTGCCACAGCAGGCCCTTGCCAGGCCCCCGTCGGGTACCGCTACACTGACGGTTCTGTCATACGGAGGTCTCATGTCCCAGAGCCCGCTGCACCTTGCTTTTGGCGCCGACCCGGCAGCCCGCGCCCTCATCAGTGACGGCCTGACCTTATACAACACCGGACACGTCGGGCCGTACGCCTACGAAGCCTTCGAACTTTATGCGCGTGATGACAGCGGGCGGGTGATGGGTGGCCTGTTCGGCCAGGCCGGCATGGGCTGGCTGTATGTCGACTACCTGTGGCTGCACCCGGAGGCCCGACATGACGGGCTGGGCAGTCGCCTGATGGCCGAGGTGGAAGCCAAGGCACGGCAGTTGGGCTGCGTCGGTATGTTCCTCTACACCTACGACTTTCAGGCGCCCGACTTCTACCGCAAGCTAGGCTTTGACTACATGGGCGAACTGGAAGACTGCCCGCCGGGTCATCGGCGCATCTACCTCAAGAAGCGTCTGACGCCCGAAAGCGCCTGACACCCTCTATCCATCCTCCCCGGTCGCCTGCCGGCGTTTCCTGCTCCCTGCATCCATGATCCTGATCCATACCCCGGCACCCCGCGAAGTGGCTGCCTACCTCGACCTTTTCCGCACCGCGCTACCACAGCATGTCTTCAACGACCTAGAGGGCCTGAGCCGGCCCGAGGATGTGGAATACGTCATTACCTGGGGGCCACCTCCGGGCCTGTTTGTCGGCATGTCGCGGCTGAAGGGCGTATTCAACCTGGGAGCTGGCGTGGACAGGCTGCTGCAGCGTGACGACCTGGCAGCAGAGGTGCCGATCTACCGTCTGCTCGACGGCGGCATGGCGCAGCAAATGGTGGAGTATGTGCGCTACGGCGTACTGGGCTACCAGCGCCACATGGATATATACCGGCGCCAACAGACGGCTGGCGTGTGGAAGATGCTGCCGCCCCGTCTGCCGGCTACGGTACGGGTGGGCGTGCTGGGACTGGGAGAGATTGGCGGCCAGGTGGCGCGTGCGCTCGCGGCCGACGGATACCGGGTGCAGGGCTGGAGCCGCAGCGCCCAGACCCTGCCGGGCATCCTCTGTCATCATGGCCCCACAGGGCTGGACACCGTGCTGAACGAAAGCGACGTACTCGTCTGTGTGCTGCCCTCCACCCCTCAGACGCGGGGCCTACTGGATGCGACCCGCCTTGCCCGGCTGCCGCCGGGCGCAATGGTCATCAATGCCGGTCGTGGCGACCTGCTGGACCTGGATGCCCTGCAAGGGCTGCTGGAGAGCGGCCATCTGCGCGCGGCCCAGCTGGACGTTTTTCCCGAGGAGCCTCTGCCACCGGCGCATCCGCTGTGGCGACATCCGGCGGTAACCATTACCCCGCACGTGGCCGCCATCACCCTGCGACAGGAGGCCGTAGAGCAGATTTCGGCCAACCTGCGGCGCCTGGCAGAAGGCAGCGAGCCACTGGGCAAAGTGGCACGCACACAGGGCTATTGAAAAGCGCGCCGCGGGCTCGATGGCAGCCCCGACAACCGGACGCGCCCGGCTAACCTCCGCTTGGCAGCGGTGCCAGCCGGCGCAGCTTCAGGCCGGCCACGAGGCTCAGGGCGAGGATAGCGCCCAGCACGCCGACCATGCCGCTCCACCCATGGTGGGTCCACACCGGGCCGGTGGCGCTACCCACCAGGCTGGAGCCGAGATAATACGCCGTCAGATAGAGGGCAGACGCCAGTCCCCGGGCCTTTAGGGCACGCCGGCCGACCCAGCTGCTGGCCACGGCATGGCTAGCGAAGAAACCAAAGGTGAAGAGCCCCACCCCGGCCATCACCAGCGGGAGCGGGCCGAACAGCGTCAGCAGCAGGCCTGCCCCGGTCAGCAGCACCATGCGCCACAGTACGGTACGCCGCCCGAAGCGGTCGGCCATTCGACCGCCCCAGGTGGAACTCCACATTCCTACCACATACAGCAGGAACACCAGCCCGATCTGCCCAGGCGATAGCCCGTAGGGCGCCTGGGCCAGCCGGTAGCCCAGATAGTTGTACAGACTGACGAAGGCGCCCATCAGCAGAAACGCCACCGCAAACAGCCAGGGCAGGCCTGCGTCCGAGAAATGGCCGCGCAGCGCCCCTAGCACCGCCCCGGGCGTCAGCCTTCCCGGTGAAAAGAACCGGGAAGGCGGCAGGCAGCGCCAGAACTCCAGCGCGGCCAGCAGGCCCAGCGCCCCCAAGAGTCCGACACCGACCCGCCACGACACCCATTCGGTCATCAGCGCCATGAAGAAACGCCCGCACATGCCCCCCAGCGCATTGCCGGCGATGTAAAGACCGATCGCCCCACCCAGGGAAGCGGGCTCCATCTCCTCTGCCAGATAGGCCATTGCCACAGCAGGCAGCCCGGCAGCGGCAACACCCATCAGCGTGCGCAACAGCAGAAGTTGGCCGAAGCTGTCGGTCCATGCCGCCAGCAGGGTGAACAGTGCTGACAGAAAGATGGAGGCGTTCATGATGGCGGTACGGCCATAGCGGTCGGCCAGCACGCTCACCGGAATCAGCGTAAGCGCCAACGCACCGGTAGCGACGGACACCACGCCACTGGCCACGCCAGCCGAGAGACCGAACTCGTGTGACAGGTGCGGCATCAGGGGCTGCATGCAGTACAGCATGGAGAACGTGGCAAAACCCGCCACGAACATGGCGCGCGCGGTACGCAGGAAGGCCGGGGTGCCGGCACGGATACGCCCGGCTGGCGCGGGGTCGGTCCCACCAAGCGCCGCAGGTAGTGCGGAAGACAGATCGGTTGCCATGAAGCCATAGGAAAGAGTAGTCAGGCCTGTATCTTCGGCCGCACCCAACCTAAGGTCCAATATATATTTGGCGTATTATTAATATGTAAAACATCTTAGAAGAAACCGGTATGGACCTGCGTCATCTGCGGTATTTCCTCGTGGTAGCCGAGGAGCTTCACTTTACTCGGGCCGCGCAACGTCTGCACATCGCACAGCCGCCGCTGAGCCAGCAGATCCGCGCCCTGGAGGAGGAGTTGGGCGTCGAGCTCTTCGAGCGCAACCGGCGGCGGGTGGCCCTGACCCCGGCCGGCGAACACTTCCGCAGGCGGACAAGCGCGCTGCTGGGCGAGCTGGCGGTGGCGTGCGAGGAGACACGCCGCATCGGCGAGGGACGGGCGGGCGAACTGAGCGTGGGGTTCACCTCGTCGCTGCCGTTCACCAGCCTGCTACCGGAGGTACTCCTGGACTTCCGGCAGACCTATCCGGGCGTCACGCTGACACTGCGCGAGCTTTTCACCGCCCGACAGTTCGAGGCGCTGCGCGAGGGCACGCTGGACATCGGCTTCGTCCGCTACGACGGGCTGGCACCGCCCGAGGATCTGGTGCTGACCGAAATTCGCCGTGACCCGCTGCGGCTGGTCATCAACGCGCGTCACCCACTCGCCGGACAAGCGCAGGTGGCACTGTCCGAGTTGGCCGATGAGCCCTTCATCGTGTATCCGGCAGGGGTGGGTACCGGCCTCAACAGTCGGGTGCGCACTCTGTGCAAGGCAGCCGGCTACGCCCCGCGTGTGGTACAGGAAGCAGGCGAAGCCACGACCCAGATCGGTCTGGTGGCCGCCGGACTGGGGGTGGCAATCCTGCCCGCCCCGCTCGAATGCGTGCACATCGGCGAAGTGCGCTACCTGCCCCTACGTGACGAGGGAGCCCATGTGTCACTGGCGCTGGCCACGCGCAGCGGCCCCCAGCCGGCGCTGCTGCGCAATTTCGTGGAGCGGGTCCAGGCCCATCTCTCCCCGGAGGCCGGTGCCTTGCTCCGGCAGCAGGCAGCGCATCTGCTTCCCTAATAGGCTGTTTGTTGACATGCGGCAAATGCGGACGGCCGGAGCATCGACGCTGCGCCCGCGCCGGCAGTAGGATGGAATCAGGACCACAACGAAAAGGAGAAGAGCGCCTGTGAACGAGAAACCCCTTATCCCCGCCCCCACCGATGAAACAGCCGCCTTCAGCGAGCAGGCGGCCCCGGATACACCTGCCGCAGCGGCAGCCTCCGCCCGCCCCGCCCGAAGCCGTCGTCGCCGGCCTCCGACCGAGACGTCAAAGGCGCACGACGAATCGGTGCAGGCGATCGAAGCGGCCCAGCCCGGCCCGGTAGCCTTGGAGGTGGCACTGGCGCCCGGTGGCAGCACCGAGGATAGCACCACCGCCCCGCTGCCCGCCTGCTATCCCTATCGCACGCGCATGCGGCGGCCGGAGTACGAGCGGCTGAAGGCCGAACTGCAGATCGAGCTGCTGAAAGTGCAGAACTGGATCAAGGAAACCGGTCAGCGGGTAATCGTGCTGTTCGAGGGACGGGATGCCGCTGGCAAGGGCGGCACCATCAAGCGTTTCATGGAGCACCTCAATCCGCGTGGCGCCCGGGTAGTGGCACTGGAGAAGCCAACCGAGGTGGAGCGCGGACAGTGGTATTTCCAGCGCTATATCCAGCACTTCCCTACCGCTGGCGAGATCGTGTTCTTCGACCGTTCCTGGTACAACCGCGCCGGCGTCGAGCGCGTGATGGGCTTCTGCACCCCCAATGAATACCTGGAGTTCATGCGCCAGGCGCCAGAACTGGAGCGCATGCTGGTCAACAGCGGCATCCGGCTATTCAAGTTCTGGTTCTCGGTCAGCCGTGAAGAGCAGCTGCGTCGCTTCATCGCTCGCCGTGACGACCCGCTCAAGCACTGGAAGCTTTCGCCGATCGATATCCAGTCTCTGGACAAGTGGGACGAGTACACCGCTGCCAAGCAGTCGATGTTCTTCCACACCGATACTGCGGATGCGCCCTGGACGGTGATCAAGTCCGACGACAAAAAGCGCGCGCGCATCAACTGCATCCGGCATTTCCTGCATCAGCTGCCATACCCGGACAAGAACCCACGCGTAGCCTGCCAGCCCGATCCGCTGCTGGTGGGCAATGCCAGCAAGGTGCTGGAACCGCACGAAACGCAGGTGTTGACGTTCTGAACATCATCCCGGTCAAGGCCCGCCAAATGGCGGGCCTTTTTGCGTTCAGGCTGCGGGCGTCAGCAGTGCCCGGGCACGCTCGAGCGCGGTGGTAAGGTCTGGCTGAAGGTTGTCCGCCCCCACCTCCTCCGCCAGGCGCGAGCCTTCCATCAGGCCCTGCATTTCGGGGGCCGCCCCGCACAGCACCAAGGTGCGCCCGTTTTCGGCCAACCTTGCATTGAGGGCAGACAACGCCAGCAGTCCGGTGGTATCGAGCAGCACCATCCGATGCAGTTGCAGGATGATCACGTGTGCCTCGGGGGCCTGCTTGAGGATGTCCTCCACTACATCGGCGGCCCCGAAAAACAGCGCCCCCTCGATCCGGAAAGCGGCACAGCCCGGTGGAACGGTCTTGCCGGCGATGGAATGCCGCTCGAACAGCACGGCGTGCTCCGGCACCAGCCGGTGCACACCGGTGTGGCTGGCCATGCTCTGGATGAAGAACACCGCCGCCATCAGTAGCCCCACCTCTACCGCCACCGTCAGGTCGAAGGCCACGGTCAGCACGAAGGTCACTACCAGGATGGCGGTATCGCGCCGCGGATACTGCCTGGCCTTATGCCAGTCCCAGTCGCCCATCTTCAGCGCCACCGAGATCAGGATCGCGGCCAGCACCGCCAACGGAATGTAGGCCGCCAAGGGGGCGGCCACCAGAATTACCAGCAGCAGCGCCAGCGCATGCACCATGCCGGAAACCGGAGTCTGCCCACCGTTGCCGATGTTGGTGGCAGTGCGGGCGAGCGCACCGGTGGCCGGGATTCCGCCGAAAAAAGGCACCACCAGGTTGGCGATGCCCTGGCCGATCAGCTCTTGGTTGGCATCATGCTTGTCGCCGGTCAGGCTGTCGGCCACTACCGCGCACAGCAGCGATTCGATCGCCCCCAGCAGCGCGATGGTGAAGGCGGGTGCCATCAGATCCGACAGCGTGTTCCAGTCCAGCGACAGCGGTGCGAACGCAGGCAGCCCCTGCGGAATGCCCCCGAAGCGTGAACCGATGGTGGCTACCGGCAGCTGGAACAGTGCCACCGCCAGCGTGGCCAGCAGCAATGCTGCAAACGGTGACGGCAGGTACTTGTTGATGCGTCGCGGCCACAGCAGGATGAGCAACAGAGACGAGGCGGACAGGGCCAAGGTGGGACCATCGAAGTGCCCGAGGTTGGCCGAAAGCGTCTTCACCACTGCGAAGAAGCCGGCGGGCATCTGTGCGATCGGCAAACCAAAGAAGTCTTTCAGTTGCGTAAGAAAGATCAGCACCGCGATACCGTTGGTGAACCCGGTGATGAGCGGCATGGGAAAGAAGCGGATCACCTGCCCCAGCCGCAGCACCCCCATCAGCACCAGCATCGCCCCGGCCATGAAGGTACACACCAGCAGGCTGGCCACCCCGTACTTGGCCACGATGCCATAGATGACGACGATAAAGGCCCCGGTGGGGCCGGTGACCGAGGTGCGCGTGCCCCCAAAAAAGGCGGCGAGAAAACCCGCGATGATCGCGGTAAAGAGACCAGCCTGCGGGGTAACACCGCTGGCCATGGCAAACGCCATCGCCAGCGGCAACGCCACGATGCCCACCGTCAGGCCGGCAAAGACATCGGCGCGCAGCCGAGCGCGGTCGTAGCCGCGCAATACGGAAAAAAGACGGGGACGAAATACAAGGGAAACCATCGGGTAGCCAGGGAAGGGGAAACGCGGCCATTCAGGCTACCCCTGCCACGGTCGGATGCTCAAGTCCTGAATCCCCAAGGTTTGCGCCGGCGCAAGGGGGCCCCTAGCTGCGGAACATGAAATACACCGCCCCCACCATGCACAACGCGGCCCATACATAGTCCCAGCGGAAAGGCTGCTGCATGTAAAAGACGCTGAAGGGGATGAACACGGTGAGCGTGATCACTTCCTGCATGATCTTCAGCTGCGGCAGCGTCAGCGTGGTGTAGCCGATGCGGTTGGCCGGCACCTGCAGCAGGTATTCGAAGAGCGCGATTCCCCAGCTCACGAGAGCCGCTACGTACCAGGGCCGGGCTGCCATATCCTTCAGGTGGGCATACCAGGCGAAGGTCATGAACACGTTGGAGCAGACGAGCAGGAGTGCGGTAATGACGAGCGGTGGAGGCATTTGGGCGGCGCGATGCTAGAATGCGGGGTTGCGAAGTCACCGATTCTAAACCAAGAGGCACCGATGAAACCTCTGCTTGCAACGCTAGCCCTCGCCTTGCTGCCACTGGCGGCACAGGCCGCACCCGTGGTGGAACTGACCACCAACAAGGGCGCCATCGAACTGACGCTGGACGCCGCCCGTGCACCCAAGACGGTAGCCAACTTCATGGCCTACGTGAAGAGCGGCCACTACAACGGAACCGTCTTCCACCGCGTGATCGACGGCTTCATGGTCCAGGGCGGCGGTTTTGACACCCGCCTCAACCAGAAGCCCACGCGCCCGCCCGTCCCCAACGAAGCCAACAACGGCCTGAAGAACACCGTCGGCACCGTGGCCATGGCCCGGACCATGGACCCGAACTCCGCCACCGCCCAGTTCTTCATCAATGTGGCCGACAACGACTTCCTCGATTACAAGGCGCCCACCCCGCAGGGCTGGGGCTACGCCGTGTTCGGCCGCGTCACCCGCGGCATGGACGTGGTCAACCGTATCGCCAAGATCCGCACCGGACGCATGAACGGCATGGACGATGTCCCTTTCGAGCCGATCGTGATCCAGAAGGCTGTGGTCAAATCCGAGCAATAACCCGAAAGGACACTCCATGATCAAGTTCACCACCAGCTTCGGCGACATCCTGATCGAACTGGATCACGAAAAGGCCCCCAAGACGGCGGCCAACTTCGAGGACTACGTGAAGAGCGGCCACTACGATGGCACGATCTTCCATCGTGTGATCAACGGCTTCATGATCCAAGGCGGCGGCTTCGACCGCGACATGCAGCAGAAAGACACCAACGCCCCCATCGAGAACGAGGCCAACAACGGTCTGCGCAACGACCGCTACACCCTCGCGATGGCACGCACCATGGACCCGCATTCGGCAAGCGCCCAATTCTTCATCAACGTGGCCGACAACGATTTCCTGAACTTCCAGTCGGAAACCCCGCAAGGCTGGGGCTATGCCGTCTTCGGCCGCGTCGTGGAGGGGCAGGAAGTGGTGGACCGCATCAAGACGGTCAAGACCGGCCGTCACGGCATGCACCAGGATGTCCCGGTGGAGCCGGTGGTCATCGAGAAGGCCGAGATCGTCTGAGCGAACCGGCAAGCAAACCCAGGCCGCCCGCGTGCGGCCTTTTTTTGGCACAAGGCATGGCCATTCACTTCATTTCCGACCTTCACCTGGCCGAGGATACACCGGCGCTGAACGCGCTGTTCATCCGCACGCTGGACGACTGGCAAGGCCGCATTGAGGCCCTCTACATTCTGGGCGACCTGTTCGAGTACTGGGTGGGCGACGACGATGTATCGCCCTTTCTCGACACCATGCTGGGCGCCATGGCGCGCTTTGCCCGTCACACCCCGTTATATGTGATGCATGGCAACCGCGACTTCCTCCTCGGGGCAGGTTTCGAGGCGCGCAGCGGCGCCCGCCTGCTGCCGGACCCGACGCTGATCGAAGCCTGCGGCGACCGCATCCTGCTGACACACGGGGACGCCCTCTGCACCGACGACCTGGCCTACCAGGCCTTCCGGGCCCAGAGCCGCAACCCGGCCTGGCAGGCGGCGATGCTGGCCAGACCGCTGGCCGAGCGGCACGCCTTTGCACGCCAGGCAAGGGTGCAGAGCGAAACGGCACGGCGCGAGCACGGCGTGAGCGCCATTTCCGATGTCACCGAAAGTGCGGTGCAGGCGCTGCTGGCCGCGCACGACTGGCCCACCCTGATCCACGGCCACACCCACCGCCCTGGGGTACACCTGCACCGCGACGGCGAGCGCTCGGCCCGACGCTGGGTGCTGCCCGACTGGCACGGTGCTGCCGGCGGCTACCTGCGGCTGGATGCCACCGGGCTCTCGCCGCATCCGCTGCGCTGAGGCCGCTGGGTTGGCCGAAGCTGGTGGCGCTTCGGCCAACCCCTTCCCTGCCTCTTCCACTACCGTACTTCTCCTTGTCCGTTCCGTCCGTCAAGGGTTTACCCGCAAGGGTAGGCCCCAAATGACGTCTGCGTGACACCCGGCTAGAGTGCCGGCTCCCGGCCCCGAAGAGGACCGGGCGCTCGTTGGCAGCCGCGGCACGGCCCGCCTGCCGGCCAATAACAAAAGGAGAACCGTACCGATCATGTGGTCCCATGTTTACGACCCGCTGGGCAATCCCTGGCTTTCCACACTCTGCGCCGCCATCCCCGTCATCGTGCTTCTGGGTGCGCTGGGCCTCTTCCACATCAAGGCCCATATCGCCGCCCTGATGGGCCTGGTGGCCTCGCTCGTCGTTGCCATTGGCATCTTCGGCATGCCGGCAGACATGGCGATGAGCGCCACGCTGATGGGGGCGGCCAACGGCCTGATGCCGATCGGCTGGATCATCCTCAACGTGATCTTCCTGTACCAGCTCACCGAGCGCAAAGGGCAGTTCGCCGTGCTGCGCGAGAGCATCACCGGCGTCACGAACGACCGCCGGCTGCAACTGCTGCTGATCGCCTTCTGCTTTGGCGCCTTCTTCGAGGGCGCTGGCGGCTTCGGCACTCCGGTGGCGGTAACGGGTGCGATGCTGATCGGCCTGGGCTTCTCGCCGCTGGCCGCGTCCGGCCTGTCGCTGATCGCCAATACCGCCCCGGTGGCCTATGGCGCCTTGGGTACGCCGATCAACACCCTGGCCAAGGTCACCGGTCTGGATGTGATGCAGATCTCATCCATGGTGGGCCGTCAGATGACACCCTTCGCCATCATTGTGCCGTTCTGGCTGCTGATCGCCTTTTGCGGCTGGCGCAACACTCTGCGCATCTGGCCGGCAGCGCTGGTGGCCGGAGTATCCTTCGCTATCCCGCAGCTGATCGTCTCCAACACCATGGGACCGGAACTGGTGGCCGTGATCGCCTCGGTCTGCTCCATCGCCGCCCTGGTGCTGTTCCTCAAGGTTTGGCATCCGGCCGAAATCTACGCCTCTACCGCGGGCACCATGGCCGGCCGGGAGGTGGAAGCCGCGCATGCGAATGGCCCAACCGAGAAGCGCAGCCGCCATGGCTACTCCACCGCCGAAGTGGTGCGTGCGTGGCTACCCTGGCTGGTGCTGTCGGTGATGGTGTTTGCCTGGGGCTCGCCCACCATGAAAAAGGCGCTCGACGCGATCTTCACCCTCGACATCCAGTGGCCGGGGCTGCACAACCTGGTGCAGAAGATGCCGCCGGTTGTGGCCGAGCCGCACTTGGAAGCTGCGGTCTACAAGCTCAACATCCTGTCCACCACCGGTACCGGCATTCTGGTGGCGGGGCTGATCTCGGGCCTGATCATGGGTTATCGTCCGGGCGAGATGATGCGCGTGTACCGCGAGACCTTCTGGTCGCTGCGCTACTCGCTGATGACCATCGTGGCCATGCTGGCGCTGGGTTACCTCACCCGCTACTCGGGCGTGGACATCACCCTAGGCCTGGCGTTCTCGCACACCGGTGTCCTCTACCCCTTCTTCGGCACCCTGCTGGGCTGGCTGGGCGTGGCCCTGACAGGCTCGGACACGGCCGCCAATGTGCTGTTTGGCGGTCTGCAGAAGGCATCTGCCCAACAGCTGGGCCTGTCGCCAGTGCTGATGGCGGCCGCCAACTCTTCAGGCGGCGTGATGGGTAAAATGATTGACGCCCAGTCGATCGTGGTGGCCTCCACCGCCACCCAGTACTACGGCAAGGAGGGCGTCATTCTGCGCTATGTGTTCTTCCACTCCCTCGCACTCGCCTGCCTGGTGGGTCTGGTGGTCACTGCCATGGCCTACCTGCCGCCGTTCACCAGCCTGGTGCTCTGGCCCTGACCACCCCCTGCGGGTCGGACAGAAAAGGCTCCCCACGGGGAGCCTTTTTCATGCTGCAAAGACAAGGGCGCTGCCACGGCTTCAGCCCTGTGGCACGGACATCTGCCAGCAGTGGGCAAGTTCGGTCAGCAGCGCCTGCAGGATCGGGTCACCGCCCCGGTCGGAGGGGTGGACGAACTGCAGCTCGGCCAGCTTGACGAGTCCCGGCACCAGTACCACCCGCCCAGCGGCCTCCAGTGCCAGCGCCTCTTCCTCGCGCACCAGCGCCAGCCCAACGCCAGCGATCACCAGTTCGCGAATGGCATCCAGATGGTCGCACTCGGCCACTTTCTTGGGGGCGATGTTAAGCTCGCGCCACAGTTCGGCGGTGATCTTGGAAATGCTGGAAAACTGCGAGATACCCACCCAAGGCAACTTGCCCAGGTCCCGGGGTTGGCCGAAATCCACCTTTCCTGCCCAGGCCGTCGGCAGGGCGATGCGGAAAGGCAACTGCGCCAGCAGCACGGTATTCACGTTCACATAGGGGTTCTTGCCCAGGTAGAAGCCGCCGTCCAGCTCCTTCTTGCGCACAAGGTTGAGCACGTCACCGGTGACCCGGTGGTGCAGCCGCAAGTCCAGAAGCGGATAGCGCTGTGTCAGCGCCGACACCCAGGGGCCAATGCGTAGCAGGTCGGGCGTAAGCGTCACGCCGATCTGGGCCTTGCCCGACAGCTGGCCCTTGAGCCCGCGGGCATGGTTGATGAGGTCTCGTGCGCCCGCCAGGATGCCCTGCGCCTGGGGCAGGAGTTCCTGACCCGCCCGGGTGAGCGTCACCCCGCCTGCGGTGCGCTCGAAAAGCGGCATGCCCACCTCTTCCTCAAGCGCCTTGATCTGGGCAGTGACCGCCGGCTGCGACAGGTGGAGCTGTTCGGCAGCCTGCGTCAGGTGTCCTTGCTGGGCAACGGTGACAAAGGTGCGCAGCTGGTAGATTTCCATCGTTCCCTTCCGTATGCGATGTAAGGCCTGAGCCGAACGGACATTTTCCTGTCATCACGGCGGTTTTCACAACCAGAACGGGAAATTCACCCCGCGTCCGCCACGCGGGAAACAGCTTTCTGGAGTAAAAATACCATTTTATTCCAATGATTTTAAAAGGTTTTTGCGATGCACCATCGGTCTGGCAAATTTGCTTTATCAAAAAATGCGATTAGCGTGGTGCGGCGGCGTTCCCTTATGTTCACCACAGCGATGCATGGATCGCTATGACAAAGGAGGATGCAATGAACGAGGACGTACTCATCAAGGTACAGTCCAACCCGAAGTTCAGGGAGCTTGTCCAGAAGAAGACAAGCCTGGGTTGGATGCTCACCATCGTAATGCTGGTCATCTACTACGGCTTCATCCTGCTGTTGGCCTTCTCGCCGGCCACGCTCGGGACGCCGGTGGCCGAAGGGGCCACGATGACCCTCGGGATCCCGGTCGGGATCTTCATCATCGTTTCGGCTTTCCTGCTGACCGGCATTTACGTCCGCAAGGCCAACACCGAATTCGACCAGCTCAACCAGCAGATCGTCGAGGAGGCCCGCAAATGAAGCAGCCTTTCGCTAAACTGGCCGCCACTGCGCTTCTGGCGGCACCGGCCCTGGCCCAGGCAGCCGATGCCATCAGCGGCGAAGTGAAACGCCAGCCGATGAACTGGCACGCCATCATCATGTTCTTCATCTTCGTGGCGGCCACCCTCGGCATCACCTACTGGGCAGCCCGCCGCACCCGGTCGGCCAGCGACTTCTACGCAGCCGGCGGCGGCATCTCGGGCTTCCAGAACGGGCTGGCGATCGCGGGCGACTACATGTCCGCCGCTTCCTTTCTGGGCATCTCGGCCATGGTGTTCGAAAAGGGCTACGACGGCCTGATCTACTCCATGGGGTTTCTGGTGGGCTGGCCCATCATCCTGTTCCTGGTGGCCGAACGCCTGCGCAACCTCGGCAAGTACACTTTTGCCGACGTAGCCTCCTACCGCCTGAAACAGACGCCGGTGCGCATGTTCGCCGCCAGTTCCACGCTGGTGGTGGTGGCCATCTACCTCATCGCGCAGATGGTGGGCGCCGGCAAGCTGATCCAGCTGCTCTTCGGCATGAACTACACCTCCGCCGTACTGCTGGTGGGCGTGCTGATGGTGATGTACGTGATGTTCGGTGGCATGCTGGCTACGACTTGGGTACAGATCATCAAGGCGATCATGCTGCTGTCCGGTGCCACCTTCATGGCAATCATGGTACTGGCCTCCGCCGGCTTCAGCCCCGAGATCATGTTCGAGAAGGCCGTGGCCGCACACAGCAAGGGTGCTGCCATCATGGCACCGGGCAAGGCCGACCCGATCGACTCGATCTCGCTTGGCATTGCACTGATGTTCGGTACCGCAGGCCTACCGCACATCCTGATGCGCTTCTTCACCGTGTCGGACGCCAAGGAAGCACGCAAGTCCGTGTTTTACGCCACCGGCTTCATCGGCTACTTCTACATCCTGACTTTCATCATCGGCTTCGGCGCCATCATCCTGGTAGGCCCCAACCCGATGTTCCATGAAGGCGGCGACATCGGTGCCAAGCTGCTGGGCGGCGCCAACATGGCTGCAGTGCATCTTGCCAATGCGGTGGGCGGCGACCTCTTCCTCGGCTTCATTTCGGCCGTAGCCTTTGCCACCATCCTGGCCGTGGTTGCCGGCCTGGCTCTGTCCGGCGCCTCGGCGGTATCGCACGACCTCTACGCTTCGGTTATCAAGAAAGGCCATGCCAACGAAGCCGACGAGATCCGTGTCTCCAAGATCACCACCATGGTGCTGGGTGTGGTCGCGATCATCCTGGGCATTGCCTTCGAAAGCCAGAACGTGGCCTTCATGGTGGGCCTGGCCTTCTCGATCGCTGCTTCGGCCAACTTCCCGGTGCTGTTCCTCTCCATGTTCTGGAAGGGTCTGACCACCCGTGGTGCGGTGCTGGGCGGCTTCATCGGCTTGGCCACCGCTGTGGTCCTGATCGTACTCGGCCCGGCAGTGTGGGTGGACGTGCTCAAGCACGAAGCCGCCATCTTCCCCTACAAGAACCCAGCCATCTTCTCGATGACTCTGGCCTTCATCAGCACCTGGCTGTTCTCGGTGCTGGACAATTCGCGCCAGGCTCACGAAGAGAAAGCCAAGTTCGATGCCCAGTACGTCCGTGCCATGACCGGCATCGGGGCGTCCGGCGCATCCAAGCACTAAGGTCTCATCCGTAACAGGCCGCACCCTTCGGGGTGCGGCTGGCATACCGCATAATCAAGGAGATGTTTATGTCGACCCTCGAATCGATCCTGAAGGAAACCCGCAGCTTTCCGCCCAACGACGACTTCCGCCGCAAGGCCACCGTCTCGGGCATGGAAGCCTACAATGCTCTGTGCGAGCAGGCGGATGACCGCTACCTCTCCTTCTGGGGCGATCTGGCGCGCGAACTGATCACCTGGAAGAAACCGTTCTCCCGCGTCTTCGACGACAGCAACGCGCCGTTCTTCAAGTGGTTCGACGATGGGGTGCTCAACGTCTCCTACAACTGCCTGGACCGCCATCTGGCCACCGACGGCAACAAGATTGCCGTTATTTTTGAAGCCGACGACGGGGAAGTGACCCGCGTCACCTATGCCGAGCTGCATCGCCGCGTCTGCCAGTTTGCCAATGGCCTCAAGAGCCTGGGCGTCGGCAAGGGCGACCGGGTGGTGATCTACATGCCGATGGTGATCGAAGCCGTCGTCGCCATGCAGGCCTGCGCCCGGATCGGCGCCATCCATTCGGTGGTGTTCGGTGGCTTCTCGGCCGGCGCTGTGCGTGACCGTATTCAGGATGCCGGCGCCAAGGCCGTCATCACCGCCAACGAAGGCCTGCGCGGCGGCAAGGTGGTGCCGCTGAAGGCCACGGTGGACGAAGCGCTGGCAATGGAAGGCTGCGACACCATAGCGCACGTGGTCGTCTATCAGCGCACCAACGGCGGCGCCAGCTGGACCGAAGGCCGCGACGTATGGTGGCACAAGCTGATCGAAGGTCAGGCCGAGACCTGCGAACCCGAATGGATGAATGCCGAAGACCCGCTCTTCATCCTTTACACCTCGGGCTCTACCGGCAAACCCAAGGGTATTCAGCACAGCACCGCCGGCTACCTGCTTGGCGCGGCCAACAGCTTCCGCTGGGTGTTCGACTACAAGCCCAACGACGTCTACTGGTGCACCGCCGACGTGGGCTGGATCACCGGCCACAGCTACATCTGCTACGGCCCACTGGCCAATGGTGCCACCCAGGTGATCTTCGAAGGCGTACCCACCTATCCCGATGCCACCCGCTTCTGGCGCATGATCGAGAAGCACAAGGTCACCATTTTTTACACTGCTCCCACGGCGATCCGTTCGCTGATCAAGTTGGGCGCAGACCTACCCAAGCAGTTCGACCTCTCCAGTCTGCGGCTACTGGGCACCGTGGGCGAGCCGATCAACCCCGAAGCCTGGATGTGGTACTACGAGGTGGTGGGTGGCGGACGCTGCCCGATCGTAGACACCTGGTGGCAAACCGAAACCGGTTCCGTGATGATCGCACCGATGCCGGGCGCGGTAGCCACTAAGCCGGGCTCGTGCACGCTGCCGCTGCCGGGCATCATGGCCGATATCGTCGACGAATCCGGCGCACCGGTGGAGCCGGGTCGCGGCGGCTTCCTCGTCATCAAAAAGCCCTTCCCCTCGCTGGTCCGTACCATTTGGGGTGACCCGGACCGCTTCAAGAAGACTTACTTCCCCGAGGAATTCAACGGCCAGTACTATCTGGCGGGCGATTCGGCCAACCGTGACGAGAACGGCTACTTCTGGATCATGGGTCGGATCGACGATGTGCTGAACGTCTCCGGTCATCGCCTGGGCACGATGGAAATCGAATCGGCGCTGGTGGCCAACCCGCTGGTGGCGGAAGCCGCTGTGGTAGGCAAGCCGCACGATGTCAAGGGCGAGGCTGTCGTGGCGTTCGTGGTGCTCAAGGGGGCACGTCCGGAAGGCGACGAGGCCAAGAAGGTCGCCACCGAGCTCAAGAGCTGGGTGGCGCACGAAATCGGAAAAATTGCGCAGCCGGACGACATCCGCTTCGGTGAGAACCTGCCCAAGACCCGCTCGGGCAAGATCATGCGTCGCCTGCTGCGCTCGCTGGCCCGCGGCGAGGAAATCGTTCAGGACGTGTCCACGCTGGAGAATCCGCAGATCCTCGCCCAGTTGAAAGAAGGCGTCTGACGGCCAAGTCACCAGACAAGACAAAACCCGGCCTAGGCCGGGTTTTTTGCTGGGTGCGCACAAACGTCGGGACGCAGCCGGCTCTTGTACGGAGCAGGCGGATCAGGCCGCCAAGAGCCCCTTCACCACGTCCACGTAGCCTTGCTTGGCCTCGTCGGACGACATGCCCTTGAGCTTTTCCCACGCGTCGTACTTGGCGCGGTTGATGAAGTCCATCATGCCCGGGCGCTCGCCCGAAACATCGCCGTCAGTCGCCTGCTTGAACAGCGCATACAGCTGCAGCAGGGTCTGGTTGTCCGGACGCTCGGACAGGGTTTTCACATCGGCCTGGGCCTGCTCGAACTGGGTTTGCAGATCGGACATCGTTGTTTTCCTTTGCTGTGGAAGCGGTGGCTTCCGGTGTTG
Organism: Gulbenkiania mobilis; assembly: GCA_004346645.1. GTDB lineage: Bacteria > Pseudomonadota > Gammaproteobacteria > Burkholderiales > Chromobacteriaceae > Gulbenkiania > Gulbenkiania mobilis. Next base: position 464,558 of record SMDA01000001.1, on the reverse strand, counting down.
CATGTGGTGTGCCCGCCGGCCTCGTTGCCGGCGCTTACACTCTAGCATGAAACCGGCATCGTCACGACCCGCTGAGCACCTCCACCAGCTTGTAGCTCTTGACGGGCTGCCCCGCCCGCTCACCAGGTGAAAACGGCGTGGCAGCAAAGGCTTCAGCCACCGGCACTTCAAGCAGGCCGGCCGGCTCGGCCGACACCACTTCGAAGAATACTACCCTGCCTGTCTCGTCGATATACACCCGTGCCACGATGCGCACGCTGCCGGGGCTGGCCTCGTCGGAGCGGGGAAGTGGCACCTCTGCCAGCGCCGCAGCCTGCACATCGAGCATTGCCGGCGGGTAGTAGATGTCCATGCCAAAAGCACGCGGCTGCGCCTCAAGGTTTGGCATGGTGGTGTCCCGGCCGGTCTCGGGCGCAGGAGCAGCCTCTACCGTTGCAGGCACAGGCAGGTCAGCAGAAGGCGCAGGCGCATCCGCACTAGAGGCAGAAAGGGCAAAAGGAACGGACGGGAAGGAGCCAAGGTTGGCCGAAGCAGCGCCCGGACGCGTCAGCAGCGTTTCCGCGCGTGGTGCGCGCCCGGCATCGGTCGTTGCCCGCGGCGCGGTCACTTTCACTGGCGGGGCCAGCCGCACCTGCAGCACTGCCGATGCAGCGCCGTCCGCCGGCAGCCCGCCCCCGATGCCGGGCGACAAGGTCCACCGGTACAGCACCACATGCAGCAGCATCGAAGCCAGCAGGGCCAGCGCCAGCAGATTATCGTGCGGAAAGCGCGGGCTGGCGGGTGGCTGCCACAGTGCCGGGTCGGCAACGGCGGCGGCCCCAACTGGATCAGCGCGCGTTGAGCAGGCTTTCCAGACGGTCACGCGGAATCGCACCCGGTACCAGCTCGCCATTGGCGAAGATCAGTGCGGGCGTGCCGGTGATGCCGAGCTTCTCGCCCAGTTGGCGAATCTTTTCGATCGGCGCATCGCAGTCGGCCACTTCAGGCAGGGGCTTGCCATCGCGCATGAAGCCTGCCCAGGTTGCAGCACGGTCGCTGGCGCACCACACCTGCCGGGACTTGCGCGTGGCGTCCGGATGTAGCTCTGCGATCGGATACAGGAAGGTATAAATGGTGACGTTGGTCACGCCGGTCAGGCTCTCCTGTTCCAGCTTCTTGCAGAACGGACAATCCGGGTCGGTGAAGACGGCCAGCTTACGTTCGCCATTGCCGCGCACTTCCTTGAAGGCCAGTTCCAGCGGCAGCGTCTTCCAGTCCACGCGGGAAAGTTCCACCATGCGCTGTTCGGTCAGGCTTTCGCGCTTCGCGGTGTCGATCAAGTCGCCCACGAACAGATAGTTGACCTTGGCGTCCACATAAACGATCTGTCGGCCCTTCACTACCACTTCATAGAGCCCGCCCACCGGGGCGGGCCGCACGCTGACCACCGCACGGTTGGGAAACTTGGCCTCGAAGGTCTTCTTCACCGCAGCGGGCGAGACTGTCTCAGGGGTGGCATTGGCGGTACACGCCACCGTGCCGAACAGCGTAAGCGCGAGGAGGATCGACTTCAGCGGAAACTTCATGACTTCCCTTTCTCAGTACCCGATCGCATGCCGGGCGAACTGGCGCCGCAACGGGCCCAGCCGTCCGGCCAGCGTCAGGCCGGTATTGCGCAGCCAGGCAAGGCCCGGCAGGTCGTGGGTATGGAACAGCGAGAACAGGCCATCACACGCAGTTTGCATGGTGTGGATGGCCTCGCGGCGGCTGCGCTCGTAACGGCGCAGCAGCATCCAGTCACCCGCATCCGCAGCCTCGCGCAACAGGCCGGCCAGCACAGCCGCATCCTGAAAACCGAGGTTAACCCCTTGGCCCGCCAGCGGATGCACGGTATGCGCGGCGTCGCCAGCGAGCGCCACGCGTTCGCGCACCATGCCCTCCGGGCGGATCAAGCGCAGCGGAAAGGCGGCAGCCGGGGTGAGGGTCTCCAGCCGGCCCAGCGCATGCTGGCCGGCGGCAGCCACGGTGTCGGCCAAGCGTGCCTCGTCCAGGGCCAGTAAATCCTCAGGACGGAAGGTGGACCAGACGATCGATATCCGGTTGCCGGCCATTGGCAGCCAAGCGAGGATGCTGTCGCCGGTAAACCATTGCCGGGCCACACCTCCGTGTGGCCGCTCGCAGGCAAAATTGGCGACCACGCCCGACTGGCCGTAGGGTTTGATGGCCGCGTCGACGCCGGCCAGCGTGCGGATGCGCGAAGCGGCACCGTCGGCGCCCACCACCAGCCGGGCCTCAAACTGGCGACCGTCATCCAGTGTCAGCTGCGCACGGTGGGGATCGGTGGCAAGCTCGGCCACCCGGGCGCCGGTCATGCAGTGGATGCCACTTTCGGCCAACCGCTGCCAGAGCGCGCCCAGCATCCAGCGGTTCTCGGCGATGTAGGCCAGCGCCTGTGCGTCAGCATCCTCGGCCGAGAACCGGATCGCCCCACCTGCATCGCCGCGCACGTCCATCTCCCGGATGATGCCGATACGCGCGCTGTCAGGCCAAGCGCCCAAGCTTTCCAGAAAGCGACGGTTAGCCGGGCTGATGGCATAGATCCGGCTGTCCCAGCCTTGAAGCAGCGCGGCCGGGTCGGTCGGCATGCCGCCCTCGACCAGTGCCACCTTCTGGCGGCTACCGGCCAGCGCCAGCGCCAGACTGGCACCCACCAGACCACCTCCCACGATCACCACATCGAAGCGGGTTTCGTTCATCTCGAGCTTTTCATCAGAATGGTTCAAAACGCTCATCTCTGTCCAACGCCGAACACCAGATGGCTGGCAAAGGCTCGTCGCAGCGGCGGCACCACGTCCAGCAGGTTCATGCCGGTGCCGCGCAGCCACTGGCTCAGTGCATCGTGCCCGTCAAAAAGTTGGATCAGGCTGTGGGTAAAGCCTACAACCGCCCGGCTGTCCAGGCGACGACGGGCAGCATAGCCCGATAGGACCTCGGGGCTCCCCGGATCCGGGCTGCCGGCCACTGCCTCGATCAGGCCCGAGGCGTCGCGCAGACCCAGGTTGAGCCCTTGGGCTGCCACCGGATGCATGGTCTGGGCGGCATTGCCGATCAGCACAACCCGGCCGCTTACCACGCGGTTCACTTCCTTGAGCACTAGCGGGAACACCGCACACGGGCCGGTATGGGTGACCGCGCCCAGGCGACCGCCCATCGCCCGCTCAATGGCGACCTTGAGCATGTCCGCATCCCCGCTCAGGGCGGCCGCCTCTTCCGGCGAGCGTGTCCAGACAAGCATGTAGCCATCGCCATAGGGTAAGAGGGCAAACGGGCCATCTAGCGAGAAGCGTTCGTACGCCGTGCCAGTCTGGGGGGCCTCGAAGGTCACCGGGGCCAGCAGTGCGCACTGCCGGTAATCGTGGACGCTGCGGCGGATGCCGGGCAGGGTTTCGGCCAAGGCACCGCCTTCTGCCAGCACGGCCAGACGGCAGGTAAGCGCTGCCCGCTGCCCGGCCGATTCCACCTCCAGCGCCGCATAGCGTGCCAGCGACTTCACAGCCGTCACGCGGCTCTCCCATAACACCGTCACGCCGGCCTCCTCCAGCCGGGCATTGAGCGCGGCGGTGAGCGCTGCATAATCCGCCACCAAGCCCAGATGCGGCAGCCCCAGGTCCTGGCGGGAGAGCACCGTGCGACCGCACGCCCCCTGCTGCGATACATGCACCACATCGATCGGCGTGGCTGGCAGCGTGGCGGGCCAGGCTCCTTCTTCCTCAAGCCGCTGGCGGCTGGCCCAGGAAAGCGCCAAGGCGCGTGCATCGTGAATGGGCGCGCGCCGGGCCCGGGTTTCCACCAGCACTACCTTGCGCCCGGCCCGGGCCAGGCCCAGGGCGGCCAGCGCCCCCACCGGACCGCCGCCCACCACGGCCACGTCTGCATGGTCGATCGTCGGTTTCATCGTTCGTATCCTGCCAGACTGGTTGAGCGTCACGCCTGCTGCATCAGGGCTTCGATCTCGTCGATGCGTTTGGGTACCGCCTCGGTATAGATCTCGTGTCCTGTTTCGGTCACCAGCACGTCGTCCTCGATCCGGATGCCGATGTTGTGGAAGACCTCCGGCACACCCTCGGCCGGACGGATGTAAAGCCCGGGCTCGATGGTGGTACACATGCCGGGGCGATAGGCGATCCACTCGCCCGCTTCTTTGCGACGGCCGACGTCGTGCACGTCCAGACCGATGAAGTGACCAATGCTGTGCATGTAGAACTGCCGGTACGCCCCCGATTCGATGACACCATCCACCGAGCCTTGCAGTAGACCCAAGTCCAACATGCCCTGCGTCAGAACGCGTAGCGCCGCATCGCCCGGCTCGTTCCAGCGGGCGCCGGGGCGCACCTTGTCGATGGCGGCCAGTTCGGCGGCCAGCACTACCTCATAGACGTCGCGCTGGGCCGCGCTGAAGCGGCCGCTTACCGGGAAGGTGCGGGTGATGTCGCCCGCATAGCCGTTCAGCTCGCACCCTGCGTCGATCAACAGCAGGTCACCATCGTTCAGGCGGCTGTTGTTGCCCACGTAATGCAGGGTGCAGGCGTTGGCGCCCCCGGCGACGATGCTCTCGTACGAGGGCGAGCGAGCGCCGTGCCGCACGAAAGTATGCAGAATTTCAGCTTCGATCTCGTATTCGTACATGCCAGGCCGGCATGCCTTCATCGCCCGCACATGCGCTTCGGCAGAAATCTGGCCGGCCCGGCGCAGCAGGCCGATCTCACCGTCGTCCTTCACCACCCGCATCGCATCCACCAGCATCAGCAGGTCACCGAAGTCGGCCGGCGCCTCCTCCCCGGTACGGTAACGGGCGCGTACTGCATCCAGCCACCCCGCCACCCGGCGGTCAAAGGACTGGCTGCGGCCCACCGGCCACCAAAGCTTGGACGCATTAGCCAGCAGGTCCGGCAGGCGGCTGTCCAGCTCGCTGACGGGATACGCTTCGTCAAAGCCAAACATTTCGCGCGCGCCTTCCGGGCCGAAACGGAAGCCATCCCAGATTTCGCGGTCGAGATTCTTTTCGCGACAGAACAGAATCGACTTACCCGCGGTGGCGTCCAGCACCAGTACCGCCTCGGGCTCGGTGAAGCCGGTCAGGTAGTAGAAGTGACTGTCGGCACGGTAGGGATAATGAGTGTCGGCATTGCGGATGGCCTCGGGCGCGGTGGCGAGGACGGCGATCCCCTCCTTCATCAAGGCCATGAGCGCCTGTCGGCGCCCGGTATGGTTCTGGTGCATGGGTCCTCTTCCATTCTTTGACCGGCGGGGCAGGCCCGGGCGGTGGCTGCAGGAGAAAGCGTACAGCGCGAGTTTACACCGGCTTGACGGCCAGCAGCAGCCGCAGCCGCGCCAGTGCCAGGCCTGCGGCAATGCCGAGTCCGTCTGCCAAGGCATCGGCCACTTCGGCCGACCGGTAACTGGTCAGCGTGCCCTGCAGTACCTCGGAGAGCACCGCCCATCCACACAGGCAGCACCACACCTGCTGCCGGGCTACGACCTCGCCAAAACGCACGACCAGCCCGCGGAACAGCAGCAGCGCCTGCACGGCAAACAGGCTGAAATGACCTATTTTGTCGAAATAGGGGATGCCGGAATGGCCCCCACCCTGCCGGAACAGCATCCACACCCCAAACAACCACCACAGGGCTGCCAGGGTCAGTGCGGCTTGCGGCCGCCCCTTGTACCACCGGGCCATCTTCGGCCAACCTTTCCCAGCGGATGCGCCAAGAGAAAAGGCTTGCCAGCGGCAAGCCTTTTCCAGTTCACATCGGTGTTTTATTCTTCGAGCACAGCCGAGGTGTAGACATGCTGTACGTCATCCAGGTCTTCCAGGGCATCGAGCAGCTTCTGCATACGGACCGCATCGTCGCCCGCCAGTACCGTCTCGTTCTGCGGCTTCATGGTAACTTCGCCCATTTCAGCCTTGAAGCCGGCGGCCTCCAGCGCCGCCTTGACGGTGGAGAACTCGTTGGGATCGGTGATTACCTCCAGCGAACCGTCATCGTTCGTCACCACATCGTTGGCGCCGGCTTCCAGAGCGGCTTCCATCAGCGCGTCCTCGTCCACGCCCGGGGCGAACACCAGATAGCCGCAGTGCGTGAACTGAAAGGCCACGCAACCGTCGGTACCCATGTTGCCGCCATACTTGGAGAAGGCATGGCGCACGTCTGCAACCGTACGGGTTTTGTTGTCGGTCAGGCAGTCCACCATCACGGCCGCCCCGCCGATGCCGTAGCCCTCGTAGCGGCACTCCAGGTAGTCCACGCCTTCCAGGTTGCCGCTACCCCGGTCCACTGCCCGCTGGATATTGTCCTTGGGCATGTTGGCGTCCAGTGCCTTGTCGATGGCCAGGCGCAGACGCGGGTTCATGTTCGGGTCGCCTCCGCCCAGTCGGGCGGCAACGGTGATTTCCTTGATCAGCTTGGTAAAGACCTGGCCGCGCTTGGCGTCCTGGCGACCCTTGCGGTGCTGGATGTTAGCCCACTTGCTGTGACCTGCCATAATTGCCTCAGTCGGTTGGTGCGGGCCGTCCCGGCCCTGCAGCATCGTCAAAAACCCCGGGATTCTAGCAGAAAGCTAGGGGGCCTTCAGCATCCCCTGCATGAAGTGGAAGGCTTCGCGGTAGATGGCTTCCAGCGCGCTCATCATCAACGGCAGCGAGAAGTACAGTGCCCCGAAGCCAATCAGGAGGGTGAGCGGAAATCCGAAGGAAAAGATGTTGAACTGTGGGGCGGCACGGGTCATCACGCCGATGGCGAGGTTGGTGACAAGCAGCGCGGCCACCACGGGCAGAGCCAGCCAGAGACCCCACGAGAAGAGATGCCCACCCCACTCGGCCATGGTGCGCAGGTTGGCCGAAGGCAGGGCTGCGCCGATGGGCAGCACACGAAAGCTTTCTACCAGGGTGGACAGCACGATCTGGTGGCCGTTGAAGGCCAGGAAGACGAGGAAGACGAACAGCGTCAGCACCCGCGAAACCGCTGGCACCTGCGCTGAGTGCTGGGGATCGTAGAACATCGCGAATCCCAGCCCCATCTGCATCCCCATGATAAAGCCCGCCATTTCCACCGCAGTGATCACGATGCGCATGGTGAACCCCATCGCCAAACCGATTAGAAGCTGCTGCGCCAGAATCAGCAGGCCTTCGCCGGATACCACGGGCGTTGCCGGCAGCGGTGGCAGCAGAGGGGCCAGCAGCAATGTCAGCAGCAGGGCAAACCCGGCCTTGAAGCGGCGGGGCACGGAGCGCGAGGAAAGCAAGGGGTCGGCCAGCATCAGCCCCACGATCCGGGTGAAGGGCCAGCCGAACGCCGCCACGAAGGCGTTGATCTCGATGTCGCTGATCGGGACCATCAGCCGATCACATTAGGAATGCTCTGGAACAGCCGCACGGTGTAGTCGATGAGGGTGTTCACCATCCAGGGGCCCGCCACCACCAGCGTGACGAACAGGGCCAGCAGTTTGGGGATGAAGGTGAGCGTCATTTCGTTGATCTGCGTGGCAGCCTGCAGGATGCTCACCAGCAGGCCCACCAGCAGCGCCACCAAAAGCACCGGTGCCGATACGATGATCAACATGTAGAAGGCGTTCTGGACGATATTGATGGCAAGTTCGGGCGTCATGGCAGGTTCGCGTGAAGGTGGGCCGGGCGGGAGACGGGCAGACCGGACGTCAACCGGTATAGAAGCTCTGCACCAGCGAGCCCATGAGCAAAGTCCAGCCGTCCACAAGCACAAATAGCATCAGCTTGAACGGCAGTGAGATTGTAGTGGGCGACACCATCATCATCCCCATGGCCATCAGGATGCTCGCCACCACCAGATCGATGATCAAAAAGGGGATAAAGATCATGAACCCGATCTGGAAGGCGGTCTTCAACTCGCTGATGGCAAAAGCGGGAATCAGGGTCTTCATCGACACGTCGGCGGGCGTGGCAGGCGCCGGCGATTGCGACACCTCGATGAAAAACTGCAGGTCCTTCTCACGGGTCTGGCGCAGCATGAAGGCTTTCATCGGACGTGAGGCCTCATCCAATGCCTGCACAAAGGTGACCTTGTCATCCGAGAAGGGCAACCAAGCCTTGTTGTACACCTCGTCGAAGGTGGGACCCATGATGAACAGCGTCAGGAACAGTGACAGTCCGATCAGCACTTGGTTGGGCGGAGACTGCATCGTACCCAGAGCCTGCCTCAGCAGCGACAGAACGATGATGATGCGGGTGAACGAGGTCATCATCAGCAGCATGGCCGGGATGAATGTCAGCGCCGTCATGAAGAGCAGCATCTGCAGGCTGAGCGAATAGCTCTGCCCACCTCCCGCAGCCGGCGTGCTGGTCATCAAAGGCAGGCCTGCGGCCGAGGCGCCCAGCGGCAGCACCAGTAGCGCAGCCAGGCCAAAGGCGAAAAAGCGGTGTTTCATGAACGCGGAGTATCGTCCCGTCGCGAGGCTCTGTCGAGTGCGGTCTTGAGCCAGCGGGAAAAAGGTTCGGCCGGTACGGCGGCCGCAGCAGAAGGCGCGTCGTCTGGACGAGGCTGGCGGGTCAGCAGGTTGACTGCATGTGGCGTCACACCCAGCACCAGCCACTCCCCTTCCACCTCGACGATAACCACCCGCTCCCGCTGGCCGATCAGGGTGCCCCCAATCACGCGCACACGCCCGTTCCCCGCCATCATGCCTCCGGCAAAGCGCCGGAAGAGCCAGGCCATTGCGACGATTAACGCCAGCACAAGGGCCAGTCCCAGCACCATCTGCAGCATGCTCGACAGTGGTGTGGGCGCGGTGACGGCAGGCAGGGCCGCGGCGGCGGCACCGGCCGCCCAGGCCGGGCTGGCCAGACCCGCGTACATGACAGCCCAAATCAGGCGAGGCATGGCTTATTTCTGCAAGCGGCGGATGCGCTCGGCCGGCGTGATGATGTCAGTCAGGCGGATGCCGAACTTGTCGTTGACCACCACCACCTCGCCCTGCGCGATCAGGCAGCCGTTGACGAGCACGTCCATCGGTTCCCCGGCCAGACCGTCGAGCTCCACCACCGAACCCTGCGCCAGTTGGAGCAGGTTGCGGATGGCGATCTTGGTGCGCCCGAGCTCCACCGTCAGCTGTACGGGGATGTCCAGAATCATGTCGAGGTTCTGAGGCACTTGACCGGCCCCAGGGGTCTGGTTCAGTTCCTGGAAGAGATTGTGGGCGGGCTGAGCCACCGGCTCGGGGGCCTGCTGGGCGTCGATGGCCTCCTGCTCGGCCATGGCGGCTGCCCAGTCATCCATCGACACTTCTTCATCAGCGGGAGGGTTGTTGACCGATTCGTCACTCATGCACTGTCTCCTTTGCCTGGGTCCGCAAACTCCTGCGTCCCGGCCAGTATTTTTTCCACCCGCAATGCGTATCGACCCTGCAACGTGCCGTAGCTGCACTCAAATACGGGGATCCCGGACACGTCTGCAACGAGATGCTCCGGAATTTCCAGGGTGACGATGTCCCCCTGCTTCAGGTTGAGAATCTGCCCCAGTGTCACCGAAGCCTGGCCGAGCGTGGCCACAAGGTCGACGTCGGCAGCCTGGACCTGACGCGTCATCAGGCTGACCCAGCGGTTGTCCACTTCGGTACGGTCGGCCTGCATGGTGCTGGATAACAGGTCGCGGATCGGTTCCACCATCGAGTACGGCAGGCACACATGGAAATCGCCGCCCCCGGCGCCCAGTTCGATGTGGAAGGTCACCGCCACCACTACCTCGGTCGGCGTGGCAATGTTGGCAAACTGGGTGTTCATCTCGGACCGAAGGTAGACGAACTCGATCGGATGCACGGGCTCCCAGGCCTTCTGGTATTCGGAGAACACCACTTCCAGCAAACGGCGGATGATGCGCTGCTCGGTTGGCGTGAAGTCGCGCCCTTCCACACGCACGTGGTAACGACCATCGCTGCCGAACAGGTTGTCCACGATCAGGAACACCAGGTCCGGATCGAAGATCAGCAGGCCCGTGCCGCGCAACGGCTTGACGTGAACCAGGTTGAGGTTGGTGGGCACCACCAGGTTACGGATAAATTCGCTGTACTTCTGTACTCGTACAGGCCCGACCGAAATCTCGGCGTTGCGGCGAATGAAGTTGAACAGCCCGATGCGCAGGTTACGCGCAAAACGCTCATTGATGATCTCGAGCGTCGGCATGCGGCCACGGACGATCCGTTCCTGCCGTCCGATGTCGTAGGAGCGGATGCCCTGGCTATCTTGGGCGGCGTCGTTGTCGTCGTCCTCGCCGGTCACGCCCCGCAGAAGGGCATCGACCTCGTCCTGCGACAGAATATCGTCGGCCATCTCGCCTTTACTGGTTCTGGATGATGAAGGAAGTGAACTGGACGCTTTCTACCGGTTCGTCCTCGCCCGCTTCCATGGCCTCGTTGATGATTTTCTTCACCTGGGCCTTCAGCTTGACCTTGCCGTCCGGAGAGGACAGTTCTTCCGGCGTCTTGGAGGACAGAAGCAGGATCAGTCCGCTGCGGATCTTGGGCATGTACTCCTCGAAGCGCTTTTTGGCGGCCTCGTCGGCCAGTTCGGCCTGCATGTCCACCTGCAAGAGGCTCCCCCCATCGCCGCTGAGGTTCACCACGAAGGTCTCCAGCTTGGCGAATACCGGCGGCGCGTCCTTGTCCTTCTTGGGCGCCTTTTCCTGATGGGCAGCTTCCTGCCCGGCGGCCTGCTGGTGGGCATTGGTGAACATGTAGAAGGCTAGCCCCCCCACAGCGGCCAAGAGCAGCACCAGCAGGATGATCACCACCAGCATCAGCTTGTTGCCAGGTTTCTTTTCGCCTTGCTCAGCCTTGGCTACCTTTTTGTCGTCGGCCATAAGTTCTTCCGTCCAGATCGGAGCGCGTAATGTAATCAGGCGCTATTTTCCCGAATTCCGGACGGACTGACCAGACGCTTGACCGGGTTTCTCTGTATCGATCAAGCAAAAATGCTGACGATGCTACGCGCGGCACGGATTGCAGCCAGCGGATCGTCCTCGGCTACGGCCGCGCCTTTCTGCCGAGCAGCGGCCTGCTGCTGGAAGAACTGCTGGCGCGGGTCACCGGACTGGCCGCTGGAAACCTGCGCATCGGTTAGCTGGATTCCACTGGCGGACAGCATTGAGGCGAGGCGGGGCATGCTGTTTTCCAGCGCCTCGCGCGTGGCCGGCAGGGCGGCGGTGAAAACGACCTGGGCTTGGTCATTGTTGAGCTTGAGGTTGACCTCGATCGGTCCGAGATGGGGTGGGTTGATCTGGATCTGGGCAGTATCAGCCTTGAGCAGGGCCATGTTCATCAGCTGCTGGCCCATGGCCTTCGGCCACTGCTGGTCCGACACCGGCACCTGTACCGTGAAGACAGGAACGTTGGCCGAAGTGGCGCGGCCCGTTTCGGCACCCCCGTGCGTGCCCTGCGCCTGCATAAGCGGCAAGAACCCGGCACCCTCTTCCGCCTGGGGCGGCAAGTTATTGCCGTCCTCCTGCCGGCGGGCCAGCGAGGTGGCCCACAGGGTTGGATCGCCCGCTGCAGCCGCCTCGCCCACCCCGGTCGCCTCGGCCGTTGCATCAAGCTTCAGCGGCTGGGCAGGTTGCGGCACGACCGGTAGCGTAACCGGCACCATCTGGAAGAGGGGTGTGGCCGCGTTGGCCTCGGCACCCAGCGTGGCCGGCTTTTCCTTGGCCATCGAGGCATCCCCTTCGCCTTGGGCGCTTGTCTTCAGGGGGTCGGAGAACGCTTGGCCCAGTTGCGCACCAAGCAGCAAGGAGAAGAGACCACCCGCGTCAGCAGGTGTGGCAACAGCGTTGCTGCCAGGCTGGGAAGACGCGGAAGGCGCAGCCTTGGCGGCGGTGTGCACGGTAATGGTCATGGCGGTCTCCAGGGACAGATGCCGCCATTAAGCAACATACATGCCAGCTATTCGGGCTTGTGTTGGGTATCCCAGAACTTGCGTGCAGCAAACTCGTCAGTGGTCTTCTGCTGGGCGCGGTTCTCGCGCTTGAGCGCCTCTTCGGCCTCACGTTCCATCAGTTTCTCGAAGGCCTTGACGCGCTTGCGCTCCTCCTGCCAGGCGTGCTTTTCCAGCGCATGGTTCTGACGGGCGCGATCGACCTCGTTTTCCTGCGTCTTCAGCGCTTCGGCCAACCTGGCGATGAAGGCCTGAAAGTCGCGCCACTGCAGGACGCTCATGCCCTTCATTCCGCTGGCTACCAGCCGCTGCTGGTACTCAGCATGGAAGGTACGCAGCTGCTCCAGCCGTGTCTCGGCCTCGGACAGCCTGCTCTGGGCTACCCGCATGCGCTCGGCAGCAGCCTCTTCCTTGTCCTGCGCAAGTTTCTTGAGGAACAGGTATTTGCTCTCGGCCATTGCCCCTCACGTCAGGCAAGCACGCCCTGCAACTGGACGAGTGTTGAAGGATAGTCATGGGCTTCGTGCATCGGCTGCGTCAGGAACCCCACCATCGGCAGGTGCCGACGCATAGCTTCATCCAGCACCGGATCGGAGCCGGCCACATACGCTCCCACGCTGATCAGGTCGCGGCTGCGCTGATAGCGCGAATAGAGTTGCTTGAAACGCCGCGCCAGGTCCATCTGCTCGCGCGGCACCACATCCACCATGACGCGGCTGATCGACTGCTCGATGTCGATGGCGGGATAATGCCCCGCCTCCGCGAGGTTGCGCGACAGCACGAAGTGGCCATCCAGGATCGCCCGCGCCGAATCGGCAATCGGGTCTTGCTGATCATCGCCTTCGGAGAGCACGGTATAGAAAGCGGTGATCGAGCCCCCACCTGCGGTTCCGTTACCCGCTCGTTCGATCAGTTGCGGCAACCGCGCAAACACGGAAGGCGGATAACCCTTGGTGACTGGGGGCTCTCCGATCGCCAGCGCGATCTCCCGCTGTGCCATGGCATACCGGGTAACCGAATCCATCAGCAGCAGCACATCGAGCCCCTGCGCGCGGAAGTATTCAGCCAGGGCGGTAGCATATGCTGCGCCGTGCAGGCGCATCAGGGGCGGCATGTCCGCCGGTGCGGCCACCACCACCGAGCGGGCAATGCCCTCCTCGCCTAGGATGTTCTCGATGAAGTCCTTCACCTCACGGCCCCGCTCGCCGATCAATCCCACCACCACCACATCGGCCTTGGTGTAGCGCGCCATCATGCCCAGCAGCACAGACTTACCCACACCCGAGCCGGCGAACAGCCCAAGACGCTGGCCCCTTCCCACGGTGAGCAGGCCGTTGATCGCGCGCACCCCCACGTCCAGCACGTCACGTACCGGCGTGCGCTCCAGCGGGTTCATCGGCTGACTGTAAAGGGGAAAATACGCCTCCGGATGCACCGGCCCCTTCTGATCGAGTGGCCGACCCAGCGAATCGACAATCCGGCCCAAGAGGCTTTCGCCCACTGGCACCTGCCGTCCGGCGGGGCCGGCCGCACGCGGCGGCGGGGCCGGCTGGCCATAACTGGGAGGATGATGCGGGATCAGCGGAGTGACCGAGGTGCCCGGAACCAGACCATGCACATTGCTGATCGGCATCAGGAACACCTTGTCGGCAGCAAAGCCGACCACTTCGGCCTCCACGCTGCCGCCATCGGGCAACTGCACGCGGCAGGCACTGCCCACAGGTAGCTTGATGCCGGCCGCTTCCATCACCATCCCGGTCACCCGGGTCAGCTGTCCGCAGGGCTGCCAGAGCGGCGTTTCCACCGCAGCGGCGGCACAGGCAGCCAGATAACTGCGCTGACGGTCAAGCAGGGCGTTCGGCGTCATGCGTGTCGGTCTGTCCCAAAACTTCGAAAAGCGCCTTCAGGCGTGAGGAAATAGTCAGATCCAGATGAGTAAAAGGCGCATCGATGATGCAGCCACCGCGGCTGATGGCTGGGTCCTCCTGCCATTGCCATACCGTCTGCGGCGCCTCCTGCTGAAGAAAATCGCGCAGAAGCTCTACATCGTCAGGATGCGCGCGCACCCGAGCGCTGGCAAGGACTCCAGGCAGTTCGCCCAGGGCTTGGCGGAGCACCGGCAACAGTGCCTGCGGATCGACCTGCAGCTGGGTCATGAGCAGCTTTTCGGCCAAGGTCACCGCAACCCGCAACAGATCTTCGGCCAACAGGGGCTCCATCTGCGAGACAGCCTCGGCAAAACTGCGGGCAAGCGTCTCGGCAGGCGCCCACACCGTAGAGAACTGCTGCATGGCCTCGGCTCGGGCGGCTTCGAACCCGGCGGACTGGCCTTCAGCCAGACCTGCCGCCTGCCCCGCTTCGAAACCCGCCTGCCATGCTTCCTGATGGATGGCCTCGAGTTCGGCCGCCGTTGGATAGGCCGGGGGCGGCAGGTCCGGCTCGGGCGGCATCTCCCTCTCGGCGGGTGGGTCTGCAGGCTCCGGGGTGGCCGAAGGGCTATCGGGCTGGGCCGCGGGGGGGCTGCCCGTGCCGCCGACAAAGGCTGTTAGCGCCGCGGCCTGTTCCGGGGTCAGCAGCTGCGGCTTGGTGCGCCCGCTTTGCGCCAGATCGGCAGGCTGCCAAGGCTGCCAGCTAGGGGCCTCCTCCTCGCGAATGATGGGATTACTCGACGAGGCCTTCATCACCGCCCTTGCTGCCTAGCACGATCTGCCCATCGTCGGCGAGCCTGCGAACAATCTTGAGAATTTCCTTCTGCTCGGCTTCCACCTCGGACAGTTTGACCGGTCCCTTGGACTCCAGATCGTCACGCAACATCTCAGCCGCACGCGACGACATGTTGCGGAAGATCTTGTCCTTGAGTTCCTGGCTTGTCCCCTTGAGCGCCACCACCAGCGAATCGGTCTGCACTTCGCGCAGAATGGTCTGGATGGAACGGTCGTCAATGTCGAGCAGGTTCTCGAACACGAACATCTTGTCCTGAATCCGCTGCGCCAGTTCGGGGTCGTACTCGCGGATGAAATTCAGCGCCGAGGCCTCGACATTTGACCCCATGAAATTGAGGATCTCGGCCGTCATGCCGATACCGCCGGCCGCGCTCTTCTTGATGCGGTCGGAACCCGACAGCAGTTGCGTCAGCACGTCGTTCAGCTCGCGCAAAGCCTGGGGCTGCACTCCTTCCAGGGTGGCGGTGCGGATCAGCACCTCATTGCGCAGTCGCTCGGGGAAATTGGCCAGGATGGCGCTGGAGAGGTCGGGATCGAGATGGACCAGGATGGTAGCCACGATCTGCGGATGCTCGTTGCGGATCAGGTCGGCGGCCGACGCTGGGTCCATCCACTTCAGGCTCTCGATACCGCTGTGGTCGTTGCCCTGCATGATCTTGTCCAGCAGGTTGGACGCCTTGTCCGGCCCGAGGGCCTCCATCAGCACATTGCGCAGGTATTCGTCCGAGGCACCGATGCTTGCACGGGCAGCGCACTCATCCCGGAACTGCGACACCACGGTGTCGATTTCCTCGTGACTAAGGTTATTGATCGCAGCCATGGCCAAGGAAATCTTCTGGACTTCCTTCGGCCCCAGATACTTGAACACTTCCACCGCCTCGGCCTGCCCCAGACTGAAGAGCAGGATTGCGCTGCGGCGTACGCCGGCGTCACTCATCGGTGCTGATCCATTCCTTGATGATCTGGGCGGCCATGCGCGGGTCGGACTTCACGATCTCGCGGGCAGCTTCCAGATTGTTCGTGTACTGACGACGCTGCTGCTCGCGCGGATCCAGCGCGGTGGCGGCAGCGCCTGTACCCGCCCCGGCAGGCACGCTGTCTTCTTCACCGGCCACGGCGATCAGGCGGCCGCCGGTCTGGCTCGCGGCTTCGGCAGTGCCATCCGGGGGTACCACCGGCGCAGGCGGCTTGAGCACATCGCGTACGATCGGTCTCACCACTCCGAACAGCAAGTAGAGCACTGCAATGCCCAGCAGCCCGTACTTGATCAGGTCAGACAGGTTGGTGCTGACATAATCCACCACCCGCTCCTGCACGGAAGGCACGGTGCGCGCATCGGCAAAGGCCGCATTCACCACATTGAGCGTGTCGCCCCGCTGCGCGTTGTAGCCCATCGCTTCGCGCACCAGATTGTTGATCTGCTGCACCTCCTGAGCGGTGAGCGGGGTCGGCTTGAGTTCACCGTTGCGGTCCGGCATCTGTCGGTAGTTGACCACCACCGCGGCCGACAGCCGGGTGATGTTGCCCTTGGGCTGCTTGGTGTGCTGGATGGTCTTGTCCAGCTCATAGTTGGTTGTGATCTCGCGGTTGACCGCACCAGCCTGCCCAAGCGGCTGTCCAGAAAGGGTGGCCGTGCCGGGAGCGGCCCCGGGCGGGAGTGTGATCGGGGCCGAAGCGGCCGAAGGCGGCTGATTGGACAGGGCCCCGGGCACCCCGCCAGGCAACGGCGCTCCGTTGCCCAGCGATTCGACGATCTGCTGACTGCGCGTGGCCGACGGATTGGGCGTGGAGTTGGGGCGATAGGTCTCAGACGTCTGCTCGACCTCGGAAAAGTCCATCGCGGCCGTTACTTGGGCGCGGGCATTGCCCTTGCCGAAGATCGGCTCGAGGATGGCCTCAATGCGCTTGACGTAGTCTTCCTCTACCCGGCGCACATAGCCGATCTGGCGCTGGTCGAGACCGGCGTTCTCGTTCAGGTCGGGAATGCGCGACAGCAGGTTGCCATCCTGATCGACCACGGTGACATTCTTGGCCGGCAGGTTAGGCACCGAACTGGAGACCAGATGGATGATGCCGGCAATCTGCCCACCATCGAGCATCCGTCCCGGCAGCATGTTTACCATGACAGAGGCCGTGGGTTGCTGCTGGTCCCGCAGGAAAACGGTCTGCTTCGGCATGGCGATGTGCACTCTGGCCGACTCGATGACACCGATGGCCTCCACGGTGCGCGCCAGCTCGCCCTCGATCGCGCGCTGATAGTTCACCTGTTCGGCGAACTGGCTGATGCCGAATTTCTGGTTGTCCATCAGCTCGAACCCGACCCCGCCTGCCTTGGGCAGGCCTTGTGCGGCCAGGCGCAGGCGTACGTCGTACACCTGATTGGATGGAACGGAAATGACGCCCCCCGCGCCGATCTGGTAAGGCACGTTCTGCTGCTGAAGCGCAGCCGTGATCTGCCCACCGTCGCGGTCGGACAGGTTGGCAAAGAGGATCTTGTAGGGAGGTTCGCGATTAAGAAAGACGAGGCCGATGATGACAGAGACCACCGCGGCCAGAGCTGCGAACAGCAGGATTTTCTTGTTGTTGGGAAGCGCCCTGAACCGGTCCGAAGCCCCGTTCAGGCGTGCTCTCCAAGCAGGCGTAGCATTATCGACCAGATCAGCCATACAGTGGTTTTAGCTAGCGGTTCTAACCGCTGTCGGCTTGCTATCGGACAGCGCTAGACCTGGGTGTTCATGATTTCCTGATAGGCGGAAACTAGTTTGTTTCGTGCTTGCACCATGGTCTGAAATGACAGGCTGGCTTTTTGCAGCGAAACCATCACATCCTGCAGATTCACCCCTTCTTCGCCCAGTTCGAACTGCTGCTGCATTTCCTGGGAGGTCTGCTGGGCCGCGTTGACCTGCTCGATGGTCGATTTGAGAACGTTGGCAAAGTCAACCTGCGGCGTTTCCTGTGGCGCGGGGGCCTTGCCGGCGGCAAGTGCCGAGGCTGCCCGCAGTTCACCCAGGAGTTGGTCTACACCTTGCAAGGCCATGTTTACTCCAAACTGCTCGATGCTGCGTTCGGTGGGAGTGGCTCATCGGGGTGTTCTTCTTCCCGATAGCGCTGGAGCTTGTAGCGCAGTGTGCGCTCACTGATGCCAAGGCGCTCTGCTGCAAGCTTCCGCACTCCCCCGACCGCGGCCAGGGTTTCCAGAATGTGACGTTTTTCCAGGGCCTTCATGTCGGCATCCTGCGATGCCTCGGGCCCGGCCACCGAAGGAAGCACCGGTTCCGCAGTTCTGGCTTGAGTCGGCAGCATGAGGTCGGCGGCAAGTATTTCCGCCCCAGCGGCAAGAATCACCGCACGCTGCACGACATTTTCCAGTTCGCGGATGTTACCCTCCCAACCATAGGCCGTCAATTGACGCTCCGCCTCGTCGGAGAAGGCCGGGACCGGGCTGCGCCCGGCTGCTTCGGCGTGCTTCTTAAGCAGCATCCGTGCCAAGGGAAGAATGTCCTCGGGCCGTTCGGCCAACGCCGGAATCCGCAGGGGAATGACGTTGAGCCGGAAGTAGAGGTCCTCGCGGAAGCGCCCTGTGGCGACCTCGACATCAATATCACGGTTGGTGGTGGCGAGAACCCGGATGTTCAGCTTGAGCGTGCGAGTGCCACCGACCCGTTCGACCTCCCGCTCCTGCAGCACGCGCAGCAGCTTGGCCTGCAGCGCGAGCGGCATTTCCGTGACCTCATCCAAAAGCAGGGTCCCCTGCTGGGCCTGTTCGAACTTGCCGGGCAGCGTCTGGGTGGCGCCGGTGAAGGCCCCCTTCTCATGCCCGAACAGGGTGGACTCGAGCAGGTTTTCGGGAATTGCCGCACAGTTGACCGCAACGAACGGGCCGTCACGCCGGCGTGAATGGCGGTGGATGTAGCGGGCCAGCACTTCCTTCCCCGCGCCGCTGGGCCCGGAGATGAGAACTGTGGCATCGCTGCCGGCTACGCGCGAGGCGAGCGAATAGACCTGCCGCATCACGGCGGACTCGGCAATCACTTCGCCCTTTTCCTCGGGCATGCGCAAGAGGTGCTTTTCCACCTCCGCCAGCAGACTGGATGGCTCGAAGGGCTTGATCAGGTAGTGAGCGGCCCCGGCACGCAGGAGTTCGATGGCCCGCTCGATGACGCCGTAGGCGGTCATCAGGATGAAGGGGATGCCTGGGGCACGCTGCTTCATTTCGGCAAACAGGGTATAGCCGTCCATCGGCGCCATCTGTGCGTCGGACACGACCAGACCGACGGGGTGGTCCCGCAGGCGCTGCAGGGCCTGCGTACCGTCCGCCGCCTCAAGGGTGGGATAACCGGCCAGCGATAGGGTGTCGACGATGGCTTCGCGCAGATCGGAGTCGTCTTCGACGACCAGTACGGGGAGGTATTTCATACGGAAACTTGGCTAGAGGTTCAGGCAGTGGAGGCCCGCTGCACCGCCAATTGGGCAAGCCGGCCGGCGATGGCTGCGAGCGGCAGCACTTCGTGGGCAGCGCCCAGCGCGATGGCTTCCTTGGGCATGCCGAATACCACGCAGCTTTGCTCGTCCTGGGCAATATTATATGCCCCGGCTTCCTTCAGCTCTAACAGGCCCTGGGCGCCATCCCGCCCCATGCCGGTCAGGATCACGCCGATACAGTTGCGGCCGACCAGGTTGGCGGCCGAACGGAACAGCACATCCACCGACGGACGGTGGCGGTTGACCGGGGGCCCGCTGCTGAGTGCGGTGCACAGGCCGATTGTGGGGGTGGGCTTGACCATGAGGTGGGAATGACCGGGCGCAATGTAGACGGTGCCGGGCTGGAGACGCTCGCTATCCACCGCTTCCTTGACCGTGAGCTTGCACAAGGAGTCGAGCCGGGCCGCAAAGGACTTGGTGAACATCTCCGGCATGTGCTGGGTGATCAGGATCGGCGGCATGTCTGCCGGCAGTGCCGACAGCAGCACGCGCAGGGCTTCGGTTCCACCGGTGGAGGAGCCAATGGCGATCACCGTCTGCCGGGCAAGGGGCACCCGCCCCGCCACTCGCGGCAGGATGATGTCTGCGCTGTTGCTGGGGACGACGTTCAGGGCGGACTTGTCCGGGTTGGCCGAAAGCGGTGGCGACATGCGCATCCTTTCTGGTCTGTGACACGGGCGGCAGGCAAGCATAGCAGAGGCTGACGGGCGTGCATCAGGCCCCTGCTTCTTTTTCCTTTGTACAGGGCCGCCCGGGAAAGGTCGAGTCCTGCTTCGGCCAACCTTGCCTGCAAAAGGCGGCTTACAGGTCGTTGACCCAGGCTTTTTCCTTTAGCGCCTTCAGTTCGTCGCGCAGCCGGGCAGCGCGCTCGAACTCCAGATTGCGCGCGGCCTCCTGCATTTCCTTCTCGAGGCGCTTGATTTCCTTGGCCAGCGCCTTGGCGTCCATCATGGCCACCCGTGCCTTTTCCTTGAGTGCCTTCTTGTCCTCGCTGTCGTTGTAGACGCCGTCGATGATGTCCTTGATCTTCTTGCTGACCCCTTTGGGCGTAATGCCGTGCTCGAGGTTGAAGGCGATCTGCTTGGTGCGGCGGCGCTCGGTCTCGTCGATGGCGCGGCGCATACTGTCGGTGATGCGGTCGGCGTACAGTAGGGCCTTGCCGTTAAGGTTGCGGGCGGCGCGGCCGATGGTCTGGATCAGTGAGCGGTCGGAGCGCAGGAAGCCCTCCTTGTCGGCATCAAGGATCGCCACCAGGCTGACCTCGGGAATATCCAGACCCTCACGCAGCAGGTTGATGCCGATCAGCACGTCAAACATGCCCAGGCGCAGGTCACGGATGATTTCCACGCGCTCCACGGTATCGATGTCGCTGTGCAGATAACGAACCTTCACGCCATGCTCGGTGTAGTAATCGGCCAGTTGTTCGGCCATGCGCTTGGTCAGCGTAGTCACCAGCACCCGCTCGTTGCGGTCCATGCGCAGCCGGATCTCCGACAGCAGGTCGTCCACCTGGGTGGTCACTGGGCGGATTTCGATGGTCGGGTCGACCAGGCCCGTGGGCCGCACTACCTGCTCCACCACCTGCCCCGCATGGCTGGCCTCGTAGGCGCCGGGAGTGGCCGAGACGAAGACGGTCTGCGGCATCAGCCGCTCGAACTCCTCGAACTTGAGGGGACGGTTATCCACGGCGGACGGCAGGCGGAAGCCGTACTCCACCAGGTTTTCCTTGCGCGCCCGGTCGCCCTTGTACATCGCGCCCACCTGCGGCACGGTCACGTGCGATTCGTCGATGAACATCAGCGCGTTCTTGGGCAGGTAGTCGATCAGCGTCGGCGGCGGGGCACCGGCAGGCCGGCCCGAGAAGTGGCGCGAGTAGTTCTCGATGCCCTTGCAGAAGCCCATCTCGTAGAGCATTTCCAGATCGAAGCGTGTGCGCTGCTCGATGCGCTGTGCTTCGACCAGCTTGCCGTTTTCCTGGAACCAGCGCACCCGCTCGTTCAGCTCCAGCTTGATCGTCTCGCAGGCGCGCAGGACAGTGTCTCGCGGGGTAACGTAGTGGCTGGAGGGGAAGATGGTGTACCGCCCCACCCGCTGGCGCGTAGTGCCGGTGAGCGGGTCGAACAGGGTGAGGTTCTCCACTTCGTCGTCGAACAGGCTGACGCGGATCGCCGTTTCAGCACTCTCGGCCGGGAAGATATCAATGACATCGCCGCGCACGCGGAAGGTACCGCGCCCGAAATCGATGTCGTTGCGGTCATACTGCATCGTGGTCAGGCGGGCGATGATGTCGCGCTGGCTGAGTTTCTCGCCTTCCTTCAGGTGCAGGATCATCTGGTGATAGTCGGAGGGGTCGCCAATACCGTAGATGGCGGACACCGTACCCACGATGATGCAGTCGGGCCGCTCCAGAATGCTCTTTGTGGCCGACAGCCGCATCTGTTCGATGTGCTCGTTGATGCTCGAATCCTTCTCGATGAACAGGTCGCGGCTGGGCACGTAGGCTTCGGGCTGGTAGTAGTCGTAGTACGAGACGAAGTACTCCACCGCGTTTTCGGGAAAGAACTCGCGCATCTCGGCATAGAGCTGGGCGGCCAGGGTCTTGTTGTGCGCCATGATGAAAGCCGGGCGCCCCGTCCGGGCGATGACGTTGGCCATGGTGTAGGTCTTGCCAGAACCCGTGACGCCCAGCAGCGTCTGATAGGCCAGGCCGTCTTCCAGACCTTCCACCAGCTGTCCGATGGCGGTGGGCTGGTCGCCGGCCGGAGGAAACGGCTGATGCAGTCTGAAGGGGCTGTTCGGGAAGGTGATGACCATGTCCTTGGGGTCGGAGAGAAGATCGTCCGATTTTACGTGAGCACGGGCTGTCATTGCGTCTCCAGGGCAGAAAAAAACCTGCAAGGGCGGTTTTCTGCCTTTGCGCTTGCTTCAGATTGTTTAAAATGCCGAACTATCCGACACGACTTTCCACCGTCGTTATCAACCCCCACTTCTGGAGTCTGCGAATGCTCAAGCGTATCGCGAGCGGTCTGGTGGCCATCGTACTGGCCATGCCCGCCGTGGCAGCCGCGCCCGCGGGGATCGAAGTCGCCACTTCGATGGCCGGCGAGGCCGTCCCCCATCTGAATTCCAGCTCGGTGCTTGTCCTCAATGGCCTCACCGGCGAACCCGTCTATCAGAAAAACCCCACAAAAAGGGTGCCGATCGCTTCGATCACCAAGCTGATGACGGCCATGGTCATCCTGGACTCGGGCGTTTCGCTGGAGGAACCCGTGACGATCACCGACGCCGAGATCGATCGCCTGAAAAACACCAGTTCGCGCCTGGCCATTGGCACCACGCTTAGCCGTCGCGAACTGCTGCTCCTGGCGCTGATGTCCTCGGAAAACCGGGCCGCTGCCGCACTGGCGCGCAGCTATCCGGGCGGCACGCAGGCTTTCGTGGCACGCATGAACCGCAAGGCCCGCAGCTTGGGGATGAGCGACACCATCTATTACGATCCGACCGGTCTGGACGTGCGCAACACCTCCACCGCGAACGATCTGGCGCGCATGGTGCGTGCCGCCTACGGCTATCCGCTGATCCGTGCCTTTAGCACCACGCACGAGCACAGCATCACTGCGGCCAACAACCGTGTACTGCAGTACAAGAACAGCAATGCACTGGTGCGCTCGGGCGAGTGGGAGATCAACCTGCAGAAGACCGGCTATATCCAGGAGGCAGGGCGCTGCTTGGTGATGCACGCCACCGTGGGCACGCAGCCTTTGATCATCGTACTCCTGGCCGCGAGCGGCCCCAGCGCGCGCGTCAACGATGCCAAGGCCATCCGCACCTGGCTGGAGGGCCATCCCTCAAGCTGGCTGGCAGGCTGACTTCCTCACCGTCAAGCAAACCCGATGCCGAAGGTTGGCCGAAGCCGCAGGGCTTCGGCCAACCTTTTCTTCATCTGCGAGCGGAATACCAGATGGGGTCAGTGGGCCGGAAAGGCAATGAGGTGATCCATTTCCAGCCGGATGCCGATCGGCTCGCCAACAGGGTGGTCATGGTGGCTGGGCACCTCGGCCAGCACGCGCCGACCGGAAGGCAGGGCGAGGGTGTAGTGGAACTCCGAGCCGCGGAACACCTTGCTCTCTACCACGGCCTTGCGCGAGCTGGCGTCATCGTGCTGCACATCGTCCGGACGCAGCAGCACCTCCACCCGCTGCCCTACATCGAACGGTACTGGCACGGCACCGCAGAACTCGCCGATCTCCGTCTCGATGCAGGCCGGGCCCGTGACCACGCCCGGCAGGAAAACACCTTGTCCGATGAAGTCTGCCACGAAGCGGCTGGCCGGCTGATGGTAAAGCGTGTAGGGAGCGGCCCACTGCAACAGCCGCCCCGCCTGCATCACGCCAACCCGGTCGGCCATGGCGAACGCCTCGTGCTGGTCGTGCGTCACCAGGATGGCGGTGGTGTTCTCCTGCTTGAGGATGGCGCGCACTTCGGCAGACAGCCGACTGCGCAGGTCTACATCCAGATTGGAGAACGGCTCGTCCAGCAGCAGGAGTCGTGGCCGCGGCGCGAGCGCACGAGCGAGCGCCACCCGCTGCTGCTGCCCGCCCGACAGCTCGTGCGGATAGGACCGGGCCAGGCCGGCCAGCCCTACCAGATCCAGCAGCGACGCAACCCGGCGCAACCGCTCCGCGCGGGACCAGCGACGCAAGCCGAAAGCCACGTTGTCGCCCACCGTCAGATGTGGAAAGAGAGCATAGTCCTGAAACACCATGCCGATCTGCCGGGCATGCGCTGGCACCTGATGCCCGGGCAGACTGAGCGTCTGTCCGGCCAGACGGATGCTGCCGGCACGGATCGGCTCGAAGCCCGCCAGACAGCGTAGCACGGTCGTCTTGCCACATCCGGAGCTGCCTAGCAGGCAGCCGATCTCCCCCTCGACCAGGGTGAAGCTCATGGTATCGACCACCGTCTGCTGGCTATAAGCATGGCTGACCTGATCAAACTCGAGAAAAGCACTCATCACAGCGATTCCTTCTGACGCGACAGCAGGATGACGGGCAGGAGGCCGGCCAGTACGATGGCCACGGCCGGCAGTGCGGCACGCTCCCAGTCGCCCTCGGATGTGAGGGAAAAGATGCGCACGGCCAAGGTATCCCAGCCGAAGGGGCGGGTCATCAGCGTGATCGGCATTTCTTTCATCACGTCGACAAATACCATCAGTACAGCGGTGAGCAGTCCACCGCGCAGTAACGGCAGATGCAGGGCCAGCACCAGGCGCCAGCCAGTCAGGCCCAGCATGCGGGCGCACTCCTCCTGAGTGCGCGTGATGCGGTACATCGCGGCCGCAACGGCAGAATGCCCCACCGCTAGGAACCGGGCGGCATAGGCTAGCAACATCACGAACAACGTGCCCTTGAAGACGGCGGTGGTGCCCTCCGGCAGCCAGCGGCCCAGCCCGTCGATCAGAAAATTGTCCAGCGCGGCCACCGGAACGAACACGCCCACGGCCAGCACCGTACCCGGCACTGCATAGCCCAGGGTGGCCAGACGCGCCCAGAGCGGTGTCATGCCGTACGGAGCGCGCCGCACCGCGAAGGCAAGCGCCAGCGCCAGGGCCGTGACCAGGCCGGCGGCGATCAGCGCAATCAACAGCGAACGCCCCACGTATCCCAGCAGTTCGCCCGTCCATTCGCCCTCCATTGCACGCCAGGCCCAGAGGCACAGCTGGGCAAAGGGCAGCAGGAAAGCTAGCGTCAGCACCAGGGCTGCCCAGGCCGCGGCCACCCAGCCGGCTACCCCCTTCAGCGGCAGACGGGCCGCCCTCCCGCCCCTTCCCGCTTGGGTATAAGCCCGCCTGCCCCGCGAGCGCTGCTCAAACCACACCAGCACGAACACCAGCAAGATGAGCAGCGAAGCGAGCTGCTTGGCCGTAGGCAGCGAGAACAGGCTGAACCAAGCCTTGTAGATGGCCGCGGTGAAGGCGTCATAGTTGAAGATGGCCACCGTCCCGAAATCGGCCAGCGTCTCCATCAGCGCCAGGGTCAGACCGCCCGCAATCCACGGACGGGCCATGGGCAGCGCCACACGCAGAAAGCCCGCGCGCTGCGAGTAGCCGAGTGAGGCGCCCACCTCCAGCGCCCGTCGCCCCATGGTGGCAAAGGCATTGCGCGCCAGCAGATAGACATAGGGATAGAAAGCCAGCGTCATCACCAGGATCACGCCGGGCGTGGAGCGGATGGAAGGCACCCAGCTTGAATCGCCGAAGCGTTCGCGCAGGAAGGTTTGGAAGGGCCCGGTGAAGTCGAACAGCCCGAGCTGCGAAAAGGCCAGCACATAGGCGGGCATGGCCATGGGCAGCATCAGCGCCCAGTTGAAAAAGCGCCGCCCAGGAAAGTCATAGAGCGCCACCAGCCAGGCCAGGGGGACGCCCAATAGCAGGACTCCCAGCCCCACACCAGCCATCAGCCAGAAAGTGTTGACCAAGAGGCGGGGCAGCGTGTGCTGCATCAGGTGATCGACAATCGCCGGGTCCGGCGAGGCGATGGCCGAGAGGATGACCAGAACGGGCACCAGCGTCAGCAGTGCAATCAGAAAAGCCGTGACAGACCAGCGCAGAGAGGATACAGGCATTGTGAAGCAGGGTTCCGGAAAGACAGGTCAGCGTGCTGCGCCACCACAAGGTTGGCCGAAGCCGGGGCAGGAGCAAAAAAGGCGCCCTATGAGGCCGCCTCTCTTGCTCCGCCATCAGGCAGCGATCAGCGATAGCCGACGCGGTCCATCAGCATCACGGCTTCGGCCTGGCGGGTACCGGCGTTGGCCACATTAATCAGATTCTGCTTGAAAGGCCCCCAGGCCGCCACGCGCGGATCAGGTTTCACCTTCGGATTCACCGGATATTCCATGTTGAGGTCGGCAAACAGGTTTTGCGCCTTTTCGGACGACAGCCATTCGATGAAGCGCACAGCGCCCTTCTCGTTCTTGGCATAGCGCGTCACGCCGGCACCCGAAATGTTGACATGGGTCCCCTTGCCGGCCTGGTCTGCCCAGAAGATACCGATCGGCAAGGACGGGTTCTTCTCCATCATGCGGCCGTAGTAGTAGGTGTTGGCAATGCCCACCTCGCACTGGCCAGCCGCAATCGCTTCCAGCATCTTGGTGTCATCGGCAAACACATCGGTAGCAAGGTTGTTGACCCAGCCACGCACCACGCGCTCGGTGCGCACCGGCCCGATATCGGCCAGCATCATCGCCACCAGCGACTGGTTGTAGACCTTTTTAGATGACCGCAGGCAGAGCTTGCCCTTCCACTTCGGGTCGGCCAGTTCCTCGTAGGACGACAGCTGGGCAGGCTTCACTTTCTGGGTGTTGTAGAAGATGGTGCGTGCGCGGATCGACAGCCCGAACCATTCGCCCTTGGGGTCGCGCAAGTGGGCCGGAATGTTGGCGTCGAGCACCGGCGACTTCACCGGCTTGAGCAGGCCACGCTTAGAGGCCTGCCACAGGTTACCGGCATCCACCGTCAGCAGCAGGTCGGCGGGCGAGTTGCTGCCTTCGGCGCGCAGGCGCTCCATCAGCGGCCCTTCCTGGTCGTTGACAAGCTTGACGTCAACGCCAGTTTCCTTGCGATAGGCGTCCACCAGCGGCTTGACGAGCTGCTCGCCGCGGGCACTGTACACAACGAGCTCTTCGGAGAGAGCGGAACCCGACCAGGCGGCCAGAAGGGCGACCAGCAACAGCGGCTTTTTCAAGATGCGTCTCCTGCAGTGACTTGGGATCAGACGCAGGAAGTATAAACCAACACGAGAATCATTATCAATTCGTTGCAGAGCCCGTCGCAAACATTCTCAGCCTGCCTTGCGCACCACTTCATACCCCTGCGCCTTCAAGGCTTTTTCCAGCTCGGCGATGGCGATACCCACCAAGGCGGGCGCACCGGTAAAACCGAACTCGATGTGCATCTGTGCAAAGCGCGCATTGCCGAAGTTGGGCAGGCTGGAGAAGCGCAGTGCCGGATAGCGGGCGGTCATGTCTTGCATCAGGCTGATGAGGTCCCCCTCCCTTGCCTCCAGGGCCACCAGGGTTTCCTCCACATCAGGCTGGTCGTTAAAGAGATGGACATAGTGCGTGTCGAGCACCCATTCGATCATCGGCCAGGCCATGGCCGGAAAACCGGGTACGAAGTGCACGTTCGACACCGAGAAGCCGGGGATCTGGTTGACAGGGTTGGGGATGATGCGCGCGCTTTCCGGGAAGGCGCCCATGTTGATACGGTGTGGATAGGCCTCTTCCCCAAAGCGCTCTTCGATCAGCGCTCGCGCCTCTGGATGCACCGCCAGCGGCACCCCTAGCGCTGTGGCCGCGCACTGCCGGGTATGGTCGTCGGGGGTAGCGCCGATACCGCCGAAACTGAACACGAGATCCGGGCTGGCAAAGGCACGCTTCAGCGCATCGGTGATGCGTTCGGGGCGGTCGCCCAGGTACTCGGCCCAGGACAGCTTCATGCCGCGGGCGGCCAGAATCCGGATCAGCCCCTGTAGATGCTTGTCTTGACGCTTGCCCGACAAGAGTTCG
Organism: Gulbenkiania mobilis; assembly: GCA_004346645.1. GTDB lineage: Bacteria > Pseudomonadota > Gammaproteobacteria > Burkholderiales > Chromobacteriaceae > Gulbenkiania > Gulbenkiania mobilis. Next base: position 436,856 of record SMDA01000001.1, on the reverse strand, counting down.
TCACCAATGATGAGTGCACCAACATCCATGCCTTCTACTCCTTAGGTTCAGTACCCACGGAGCCTACCATAGATCAGCCCCACGATTTCCCGCAGCGCCTGATGGGTCTCCTGCATGGCCCGCCCAGTCGGCAGCCATCGGTACACACCGGTCTCGGCATAGCGGGTGAAGCCGGTAGGTGCGGGCACGACCGTCAGGCCCTGGGCCCGGAAATACGGCAGGGCCCGACGCATGTGCCACGCCTGGGTAACCAGCGTGATGTGTGAAATACCTGCGGCCCGCAGGAGTCGTGCGCTGTTGCGGGCATTGGCCTCGGTGTTGTCGGACGCGGCTTCCACCCAGCGGGGCACCAGCCCATAGTCCTCGGCCAGCACTTGCGCCATTACCCGCCCTTCGGCCAACCCGCCCTTGGGCGCGCCTCCGGTAACCAGAAGCGGCAGACCGGTACGCCGAGCCAGCCACGCTCCATAACGCACCCGGCTGCCACTGTCGGCGGACAGGACCATCCCACCGGTTTCTGGCGCAGGCCGGATCCCTCCACCCAGCACCACGATCGCTTGGGTCGCGCGCACGGCTGCCAGCGAGGCCGGCGGTTCGGTCTCCAGGAAACCGTTGAGCCAGATGGCGCTCTGCGGCAGGGTCAGGAGGTAGAACAGCACCCCGGAGAGCCCCAGCAGGCTTCGGCCAACCCTGGGAACCCGACGTGCCAGCCAGGCACCGGCCAAGGCTAATAACAGGATGGAGACAGGGGGCAGGAAAAAAGCCCCGAGAAGCTGACGCATCAGCACCGCGGGGCTTGTCAGATCGGGCATGTCGCTCACGCCGCCTGATCGGTTCGCCGGCTCATTCGCCCAGATAGGCGTTGCGCACGCGCTCGTCGTCCAGCAGGTCGCGCGCGTTGCCGCTCATGGTGATCTTGCCACTTTCCATTACGTAGCCGCGCTGGGAGATCTCGAGTGCCAGCTTCGCGTTCTGCTCCACCAACAGCATCGTAACGCCCTCGGCCGCCACCATCTGGATGATCTCGAAGATCTTCTGCACGATGATCGGTGCCAGACCCATGGAAGGCTCGTCCAGTAGCAGCAGCTTGGGCTTGGAGAGCATGGCGCGCCCCATGGCCACCATTTGCTGCTCGCCCCCGGAAAGAGTACCTGCCAGCTGCTTCTGGCGCTCCTTCAGGCGCGGGAAGAGCTCGTACACTCGCTCGGTCTCGGCCTGAATGGCCGCATTGTCATTGCGGTAGTAGGCACCCATCTTCAGGTTTTCCTCTACCGTAAGCTTACCGAAGATGCCGCGGCCTTCCGGTACCATGACCAGACCGTTGCGCACGAAGTTGTAGGAGGCAATGCCGGCCGTTTCCTTGCCGTTGTAGACGATGCTGCCGCCCGACTTCTTCACCATGCCCACCAGCGTCTTCAGCGTGGTGGTCTTGCCTGCACCGTTTGCGCCGATCAGGGTGACAAGTTCGCCCTGCTCGATGTGGAAATCGATGCCCTTGACTGCCTGGATGCCGCCGTACGACACCTGCAGGTTCTTCACTTCCAAGAGACTCATGCGTGTGCCGCTCCCAGGTAGGCTTCAATCACTTTCGGGTCCTTGCGCACCACTTCCGGCACCCCTTCGGCAATCTTCTTGCCGTAGTCGAGCACCGCGATGCGGTCACACAGGTCCATCATCAGCTTCACGTCGTGCTCGATCAGCAGGATGGTGACACCGCCGTCACGGATCTTGTGCATCAGGCCCTTGAGTTCGTCGGTCTCGCGCGGGTTCATACCGGCTGCTGGCTCGTCCAGCGCCAGCAGCATCGGCTCGGTGGCCAGTGCGCGGGCGATCTCCAGACGGCGCTGGTGGCCGTAGGAGAGGTTGCGGGCCCGCTCTTCGGCCACATCGGCGATGCCAACATAGGCAAGCAGTTCCATCGCCTTGCTGCGGATGGAGCGTTCCTCCTCCATCGTGCCCTTGTTGCGCAGCACCGCGCCCAGCGCACCCGCCTTGGAACGGATGTGGCGCCCCACCATCACGTTCTCCAGCGCTGTCATCTCGGCAAACAGCCGGATGTTCTGGAAGGTACGGGCGATGCCGGCGCTTACCACCACATGGGGCTTGGCACGGAACAGATCGCGTCCGTTGAAGGTAAAAGTACCTTCGTCCGGCTGGTAAAGACCGGTCAACACGTTGAACAGGGTGGTCTTGCCGGCACCGTTCGGGCCGATCAGGCCATATACCTCACCCTTGTTGATGGTCAGGCCGACGTTGTTAAGCGCGTGCAGACCACCAAAGCGTTTGTGGATGCCTTCGATTTTCAGCAATGCTTCAGCCATTTCTTAACCTTTCTGCGCAGCCGCTTCCTTGGCGTCCTCGAACTCGGCCTTGCGCCGCTTGGACGGCCACATGCCTTCCGGACGAACCAGCATCATCACGACCAGTGCCAGGCCGAACAGCAGCATGCGCGCATTCTCCGGGTCGATCAGCATGCGACCGAAGGTCTTCATCTGCAGCGGGCCGATCACGTCACGCAGCACTTCCGGCGCAATCGTCAGCACGACCGCCCCCAGGATCACTCCCGGGATATGCCCCATGCCGCCCAGCACGATCATGGCCAGAATCATGATGGATTCGAGCAGACCGAACGACTCGGGCGAGATGAAGCCCTGGAAGGAGGCGAACAGGCCACCTGCCACACCGCCGGACAGTGCGCCCAGCGCAAAGGCCAGCAGCTTGATGTTGCGGATGTTGATCCCCATCGCGGCAGCAGCGATGTCATCCTCACGCAGCGCTACCCAGGCCCGCCCGATGCGGGAGTGCTGCAGGCGCCAAGCCATGATCACCACCAGCACCGTCAGCGCCAGGAACATGTAGTAGTACAGGTACACGCTGTTGAGCGATGTGCCTCCCACCTGCAGCGCCTTGCCCAGCGACAGGCCACCAACGTTGATCGGGTCGATCAGATTGATGCCCTGCGGGCCATTGGTGATGTTCACCGGTGCATTCAGGTTGTTCATGAAGATGCGGATGATCTCGCCGAAGCCGAGGGTCACGATAGCCAGGTAGTCACCCTTCAGGCGCAGCACTGGCGTGCCGAGCAGGATGCCGAACAGTGCCGCGAACAGGGCGCCGAGCGGAATCGTGATGTAAAACGGCAGATGCAGGCCGAAATGCGGCGAGCCCAGCAGCGCGTAGGTGTAGGCACCTACGGCGTAGAAGGCGATGAAGCCCAAGTCCAGCAGGCCGGCAAAGCCCACCACGATGTTGAGGCCCAGCGCCAGCATGACGTACAGCAGCGCGAAGTCGATGATCCGGATCCAAGAATTGCCCAGCGTGTTGCCAACGATGAACGGCAGCACGGCCAGAACAACGGCTGCAATCAGGAACAGGCCGACTTTCTTGTTGGTGTCGAGTGCCTTTGTCACTTTGTTTCTCCCAGCAGATCAGGCACGGTCGGCCATCTTTTCGCCCAGCAGACCGGACGGGCGGAAAATCAGCACAGCGATCAGCACGATGAAGGCGAAGATGTCCTGATAGTGCGAACCCAGGAAGCCGCCGGTCAGCGTACCGATATAACCGGCACCCAGGCTTTCGATGATACCCAGCAGGAGGCCGCCCGCTACCGCACCACCCAGGTTGCCAATGCCACCGAGCACGGCGGCGGTAAAGGCTTTCAGACCAATCATGAAGCCCATGTAATAGTGGGCCTGATCATAGTTGGTGGCGACCATCACGCCGGCGATCGCGCCAAGGGCCGAGCCGATGACGAAGGTCGTGGAGATGATGGTGTTGACATTCACCCCCATCAGTCCGGCCACGGACGGATTCTGGCTGGTGGCCCGCATCGCCCGTCCAAGTTTGGTGCGCTCGACCATCATCAGCAGACCAGCCATGATGGCAATGCACAGCACGATGATGACGATCTGCAGCTTGGTAATGCTGGCCCCGAAGAATTCCACGGTGTCGTGGTCGAGGATTTGCGGGAAGGGAATATAGTTGCGGCCCCAGATGAGGATGGCGACCTGCTGCAGCACGATCGAAAGACCGATCGCCGTGATCAGCGGTGCTAGACGCTGGGCGCCCCGCAACGGCCGGTAGGCGACGCGTTCGATCACGTAGCCTAGCAGCATGCAGGCGGGAATCGCCACCAGCAGGCCGATCAGCACCAGCACCACACCGGGCAGGTCCACACCCGCACCGGTCAGCGCGGTGATGACCGAAATGGTCACCATGGCACCGAACATTACCACCTCGCCGTGGGCGAAGTTGATCAACCCCATGATCCCGTACACCATGGTGTAGCCCAGCGCGATCAGCGCATAGATGCTACCCAGCACGAGGCCATTGAGGATCTGTTGCAGAAAAATGTCCACGTGGGAAATCTCCTTGTTATGAACGACCCTGCGGCTTGGGATGTTTGCCTCTTTTTGCCGCGTGTAGTTATTGTCATCAGTTGCTTTTCAAGCTGGCTTCTGTCTGACAGCGGTCGGATTATGCGTGTGGATTCAATCGACTGTCAATCTTAAAACCGGCTTAAAACCCCCTTAAAAACACCCCCCAACAGTTGCATTTAAGTATTTGATACTTAAAGAATATTTCATCAGTCAACTTTAGCGTGTCACATGCTTTACGCCGGTAGTGAAGGGTTGCAAACAGCGCATGACAATGGTTTTTTTTGGACAGACGTTTTCCATAACGAAAAGCCAGCCTTGCTTTTTCTCAATAAAATGTTCGAAAGCGCACCATGTTTTGATTCAAAATTTCGCTACCGAATGGCGGGATACAATCATCAAACTACAAAAACAAAACCGCCTCCCGAGGGAGGCGGTTTTGCAACGCTTCTGTCACAGACGCCTTCAGACCAGCTGAAAGGGGTAGACACTGCCCAGCCCCAAGATCTGCGTCAGCTCATCCAGCGCCCTGCGGCATTCGTCGAGCAGCGCTGGGTCGGCAAGATCGTCCGGTGCCAGGCGATCCCTATAATGTGTATCCACCCAGTGGGTCAGCATACTGTACAGGCTGTCGTCCATCATGACACGTGGGTTGACTGCAGCCAGTTCCTGCTCCGAGAGCGCTACCCGCAGCCTGAGACAAGCGGGGCCGCCACCGTTCTGCATGCTCTGCTTGAGATCGAACACCCGCACCTCGTCGATCGGCCCGCCCGTAGCCACAAGCGCTTCTAGGTACTGCCAGACGCGTCCGTTCTGGCGACACTCTTCTGGTACAACGATGATCATGCCACCTTGCGGTTTGGAGAGCAGCTGGCTGTTGAAGAGGTAGCTCTTCACCGCTTCTTCCACAGTCACGTTGGCCTCGGGCACCTCGACGGCGACAAATTCCGTCCCCAGACAGTCCAGCTTCTGGTGTAGTTCAGCGAGCACACGGGCCTGATCCAGGAAGGCCTTCTCATGGTGGAACAGTACGTTCCCGTTGCCGACGGCAATCACATCGTTGTGGAATACGCCCTTGTCGATGGCATCCGGGTCCTGCTGCGCATATACCACCCGCCCGTCGTCAAGGCCATGCAAACGCGCGATGGCTTGGCTGGCTTCCAGAGTCTGGCGCGCTGGAAAACGCTTGGGCGCGGGATAACGGCTGTCGAAGGCCGAAGCACCAAACACGAAGAACTCCACCCCCGGGCCGTCGTAGCGGCCGCAGAAACGGGTGTGATTGGCTGCGCCCTCGTCACCGAAGTGCATCTGTGCTGGCAGGGCTTCATGCACGACGAAGTGGCGTGCGTCACCGAACATTGCCTTCAGCACGCGCCCGGTGGTGGGGTGTTCGATGCTGCGGTGGAACTTGTTGTTGAGGTTGGCTGGGGTGAAATGAACCCGGCCATCGGCGGTATCGCCCGACGGGCTGACGGTAGCAGCATTGGCAGTCCACATCGACGAGGCCGACGTGGCTGCAGCAAGGATCGCGGGCGCCTGCAGACCAGCGCGCCGGATCACCTCTGCATCGCTTCCAGTAAAACCCAGCCGACGCAGGGCGGCCACATCCGGACGCTCCTGCGGGGCGAACACGCCCTGCTTGAACCCCAGATCCGCCAGCGCCTTCATCTTGTCCAGTCCCTGACGGGCGGCCAGGCGCGGGTTGGAAACGGCCTTCTGGTTGCCGGTGGAGGCTACGTTGCCGTAGGAAAGACCGCTGTAGTTATGGGTGGGCCCGACCAGACCGTCGAAATTGACTTCAAAGGCACTCATAGCGTCATCCCCGGCGGAAGCTGTTGCGGCAGGGCCAGCGCATTGCTCTCCAGCGAAGCCACCGGCCAGGCACAATAGTCGGCCGCATAGTAGGCGCTGGGGCGATGGTTGCCCGAAGCGCCCACTCCGCCGAACGGCGCAGCACTGGAAGCCCCGGTGAGCGGCTTGTTCCAGTTGACGACACCGGCGCGGCTTTCGAGCAGGTAGCGCTCGTACAGGGCGCGCTCGTCCGACAGCACGCCACCTGCCAGACCGAAGCGGGTATCGTTGGCGATGCGAATGGCTTCGTCCACGTCACGGTAGCGGATCACCTGCAGCAGGGGGCCGAAGTACTCCTCGTCCGGGCGCTCGGAAACCGCGGTCACGTCGATCACGCCCGGGGTGAGCAGGGCGCCCTGCCCGTCCAGCCGCCGCATTTCCAGCAGCACTTTCCCTCCTTTACCGCGCAGGGCCGCCTGGGCCGCAAGCAAGGCCTCGGCTGCAGGGTTGGAGATCACCGCGCCCATGAAGGGTGCCGGCTCCGCGTTATACCGGCCGACGCGCAGCCGGGCCGACACGTCCACCAGCCGGGCGAGAAAGCTGTCGCCCCATTCTCCAATCGGCACCAGCAGGCGCCGGGCGCAGGTACAGCGCTGGCCGGCGGATACAAAAGCCGACTGGATGACGTGGTGGATTGCCGCGTCGACTTCCTTCACCTCCCCCACGATCAGTGGGTTGTTGCCCCCCATCTCCAAGGCCAGGATCTTGTCCGGATGGCCGGCGAAGGCCTTGTGCAGCAGGTTGCCGGTGGCAGAGCTGCCGGTGAAGAACAGCCCGTCCAGCCCTGCATGGTTGGCCAGCGCCACTCCCGTCTCCTTGGCGCCCTGCACCAAACCGATCACCCCCGCCGGCAGCCCGGCTTCCAGCCACAGGCGCACAGTGAGCTCAGCGGTCCAGGGCGTGAGCTCGGACGGCTTGAAAATCACGGTATTACCAGCCAGGAGCGCAGGCACGATATGCCCGTTGGGCAAGTGTCCGGGGAAGTTATAAGGTCCGAACACCGCCACTACCCCATGCGGCTTGTGGCGCAGCACGGCCTGGGCATCCCCCATGGGCGCACTGCGCTCGCCGGTACGCTCCTGATAGGCCTTGATGGAGATCTCCACCTTGTTGACCATGGTGGTGACCTCGGTCAGCGCTTCCCACATCGGCTTGCCGGTTTCCCGGGCGATGGTTTCGGCCAACCCTTCGCGCTGCGCAGTCAGGCACTCTGCGAAACGCCGCACAATAGCCACACGGGTATCGAAGGGCAGACGCGCCCAGGCAGGAAAGGCCGCGCGCGCTGCGCGCACGGCCGCATCTACCTGGTCGGTGCTGGCGGCATGTCCTGTCCACAGTAGTTCGCCCGTGGCCGGATCGGTTTTCTCAAACGGCTGGCCCTCGCCTTCCAGCCACTGGTCATGGATGAGATGAGTGGTCATCAGCTTGCCTCCTTGGGCGACAGGGCCACGCAGCGCACGTGCTCGCCCTCGCTTACGTTGAGCGCCTGCGCCTGCTCCGGCGTCAGGCAGACTTCGTGGGTGGGTGCAACGGTCTCGACCAAAATCACGCGGAACCCGGACAGGGCGGTGTTGGAGACCAGATAGCATTGCCGCTCGCCTTCGGGCAGCGGGTCGGTCAGGCGCACCGCTACTTCGCGGCTTTCCTTGACGGCGCGTACTTCGTGAACATAGGCCTGCACCGTCGGGCCGGCGTCGAAGATGTCGACGTAGCCTTCGTAGCGGAAGCCTTCGGACTCCAGCATGGCCACCGCTGGGCGGGTATTCTCGTGGGTCTGTCCGATCACCGCCTGGGCATCAGGCGGCAGGAAGTCGATGTAGACGGGATGCTTGGGCATCAGCTCGGCCACGAAGGCCTTCTGGCCGATGCCGGTCAGGTAATCGGCCTGGGCAAAGTCGATGGAGAAGAAGTGGCGGCCCAGCGCCTCCCAGAACGGCGAACGGCCTTGCTCGTCGGAAACGCCGCGCATCTCGGCCACCACCACCTTGCCGAAGAGGTGGGGGAACTGCGCCAGAAACAGGAACCGGCTCTTGGAAAGCAGGCCGCCGTTGCGATTGGCACGGAAGTCCGGGTGCAGGAACAAGGTGCACAGTTCGGAATAACCGGTGTGGTCGTTGGACAGAAACAAGGTCTCGTGCCGCGAATAGACACCCAGCTCCTCGCTGGCATGCACGATGGTGCCCACGCGGTAGTTGTACCAGGGCTCCTTCAGGCCAACGGCAGCCTCAAGGGCACAGATGCCGGCGATGGCCCCGGTGGTGCTGTCTTCGAGCACGAACACGTAGCCTTGATCGGCTCGATCCAGCTCACCGGCAAAGGACAGTTCGGAACGGCTGATGCGCCGTGCAAGCCGGTCTTCGTTGACCGGCAGCGAGGTCAGACCGACGCCGGCACTACGTGCCAGGTTCATCAGGCCATCCAGGTCTTTGCGACCGACAGGGCGAATGATCATCATGGTGAAGGCCCCTTTCGTTTACAGGCTTTTCTGGGCCGGATCGTGTAGATCGGTCAGACGCAGGGTATCCCCGTCCACCACGTCCAGAAGGCGCGCACTGTCCGGGTTGATGTAGGCCACGCCCTCGACAACGGCCACCCGGGCGAGCGCCGCCTTGAACTGGCTGACGCGACGGTTGGAAACCAGGCGCAGGTTGGCCGAAGCCGGCAGGCTGGCGGTGACACCGACCGGACAGTCGCAGCTGTGCTCCAGCGTGTGCAGGCGGTCCAGCTCGGCGGTGAGCACTGCCCCGCCATCGAAGATGTCGATGTAGTTGTCGGCCTCGAAGCCCTCGCGGGTCAGCAGGCGGAAAGGCTGCTCGAATGCGGGATGGATCTGGCCGATGGCGTTCTGCGCCTCGTCTTCCAGAAGCGGCACGTAAATCGGGTAGCTCGGCATCAGCTCAGCGATGAAGGTCTTGCTGTGCGACACGAAGGCCTGCTCCACCTGCAGGAAGTCCATATTGAAGAAACGGCGCCCGATGGCGTTCCAGAACGGCGACTGCCCGGCGTCGTCGTGAATGCCCTGCATTTCGGCGATCACGCGGCGCCCGAAACGCTCGCGCTCAGCCGCCACGAACAGCAGGCGGGCACGAGAGAGCAGCTCCCCGCCGCGTGCGGCATGGGCCGGGTCGACGTAAAAGCCGGCCAGCTGCACCATGCCCGTCAGGTCATGGCACATGTTGAGCACGTGAATACGGTTGTGCACCTTCAGCGGACGCGAGGCGTGGACGAAGGTTTCGCTGCGGTAGCTGTAGAACGGCTCGTCGAAGCCCGCCGAGGCGTTGATCGAGGCGGTGCCCACCACCTCCCCGTCGGCCTCCAGCACGAACATGTAGTATTCGGTGCCGGTCTCTGCAGTGGCTTCGTGCTCGAAGGCGGTTACCGACTGGCGGATGCGTTCGTAGAGCTTGTCGCGATTGTTCGGCAGGCTGGTGACGCCGATGCCGCTGGCCACGGCCATCCGTTCGATGGCGGGCAGGTCCGATGTGCGGACAGGACGCACGATCATCATGGCAATACCTCTTGCGCAGGGATGCCGCATGCGTCAGGCACGCGGCAACGCACGGTCCGCAGGGAGCGGACCATGTCCATCAAGATAACGGCGCCTTGTGGCGCCGTGGAAAGAAAGCTTAGCGGGGGGTGACGAAGTCGGCGATGGCAGCTTCGAAGCGGGCCAGACCCTCATCGATGTCCGCTTCCTCGATGTTCAGCGCCGGCGCGAAGCGCACCACGTTGAGCCCGGCCACCAGCACCATCAGCTGATGCTGCTCGGCAGCCTTCAGCACGTCTTTGGCGCGGCCAGCGTAAGCATCGGACAGGACCGCTCCCATCAGCAGGCCCATACCGCGCACTGCCTTGAAGACGCCGTACTTGGCATTGATGGCCTCCAGGCCCTGGCGCAACCGTGCATGACGCGCACGCACGCCGTCGAGCATGGCCGGTGTGTTGACCAGCTCCAGCACCTTCAGCGCCACCGCGCAGGCCAGCGGATTGCCGCCGTAAGTGGAGCCATGGGTGCCGATACCGAAGCTCCGGGCCACCTTCTCGGTGGTGAGCATGGCGCCGATGGGGAAGCCGCCGCCCAGCGACTTGGCCGAAGTGAGGATGTCCGGCACGATGCCATATTCCATGTAGGCGTAGAGCGAGCCGCTACGGCCGACGCCGGTCTGCACCTCGTCAAAGATCAGCAGGGCATTGTGCTGGTCACACAGCGCGCGCGCAGCCTCCAAGAAGGCTTTGTCGGCCGGCAGCACGCCACCTTCGCCCTGTACAGGCTCGATGACCACCGCGCAGGTCCGGTCGCTGATGGCGGCCTTGAGAGAATCGATGTTGTTGAATTCGACATGGGTGACGCCAGCCGGCACCGGCGCAAAGCCCTCGGTGTACTTGGGCTGCCCCCCCACCGTGACGGTGAAAAGGGTACGGCCGTGGAAGGCGTTCTTGCAGGAGAGGATCTCGTGCTTGTCGGTACCGAAATGGTCGGCGGCGTACTTGCGCGCCAGCTTGAAGGCGGCCTCGTTGGCCTCGGCACCGGAGTTGCAGAAGAAGGCACGGTCAGCGAAGGTAGCCTCGGTGAGCGCGGTGGCCAGCTTGAGCACGGGCTCATTGGTGAACACGTTGGAGACGTGCCACAGCTTGCCGGCCTGCTCGGTCAGTGCCGCTACCAGTTCGGGATGACAGTGCCCCAAGGCGTTCACCGCGATGCCGCCGGCAAAGTCGACGAATTCGCGGCCGTCCTGGTCCCATACGCGGGAACCCAGCCCCTTGACCGGGATGAAGCCGGCCGGGCCGTAGTTGGGCACCATGACCTTATCGAAGGTGGCGCGGGTGATCGAGATGCTCATCTGATGGTTTCCTTCTGTATCTTGGGTTCTGGTTATTATGGTTTCAGGTTTATGAAACGATTCTAATCGAATCCCTTTCCCCGCCCATATCCGGTTTGCGACATGGGTTTACAAAAACCTTTGACATTACGCAAAGCCGGAAAACCCGATCAGAGCGTGTCCAGCAGACGTCGCAGCGCGGCGGTATCGGGCACCCGGATGTCGCGGCCGTCCACCACGAGACCGGCCTCCTCACCCAGCTTCTGCAACAGGCGCGAGAAGGTTTCGGGCGTGAGGTTGAGCCGTGAGGCGAGAAGCTGCTTGTTCACAGGAAGCGTCACCACCCCCGACGGTGCATCACCCAGCGTATTGAGGAAATAGCTCACCACCCTCTGGCGCGCGCTGTGCAGCGTGTAGCTCTCCACATCGCGCAGCAGGCTGCGCAGACGCATCGACAGACCGGCCAGCATGCGCCGCGCCAGCCGGTTGTCCGCCTCCAGTGCCGGCAGCACACGGGAGGCGGGCAGGAACAGCACCAGACTGTCTTCCACGGCCTGGGCCATGACCGGGTACGGCTCGCCCAGGAAGAGGATGGCCTCGCCGAAGCTCTGTCCAGGATTGATGATTTCCAGCACCTTCTCCTGGCCATTGCGGGCCACGAGTACGATCTTCACCCGCCCGACCACCAGCACATGCATACCGTCGCAGGCATCCCCCGGCTGAAAGAGGATCTGTCCGCGTTCAACGCGGCGCTCGACCGCGCCTTCGGCCAACCTGGCCAGCTGCGCCGGTTCACAGGCGGAAAAGAGCGGGATATGTCGCAGGAACTGCTCGGGAGAAATCGTGCTCATGATGTGCCTTCTGAATCCTTGATCCGGGTCATTCCGGCCGGGACGGGCTGCCGCCGATACTTGGCGCCCACCTCCAACCGGTTTGCTGTGATGAATTCTGCCACCCTGCCCCTGTTGCGTGCGCCGCACCGCCTGGCCTTCCTGCCGGGCCTGCTGGCGGGCGCCCTGCTGTTGCTTGCCTGGCTGGGCGAACTCGTGATGCGCCAGGCGGCGGTCGGTCATGCGCTTGCGGTACCCCCCACGCTGGCCCATGGCTTTTTGATGCTGTACGGCATTTTTCCCTTCTTCATGGCCGGCTTCGTTCTGACGGCCGGCCCCCGCTGGCTTTCAGTGGACGGGCCGCGCCTTGCAGAGGCCGCGCCGGTGCCGGCGCTGATGACCTTGGGCCTGAGCCTGTGGCTGGCCGGGTTGTGGTTCGGCCAACCCTGGCTGCTGACGGGCACGCTACTGTACATGGCCGGCCTGGGCTGGCTGGCGCTGCTGCTCATCCGCCTCATCCGGCGCAGCCAGGTGGACGACACCCTGCATGCGCGGCTGGTGGCGCTAGCGTTCCTGTTGGGCCTTGTCGGGCTGGCATGTGCCGCGTACTGGCTCGCCACAGGCGATGCTCGCAGCTGGCTCTGGATGCGGGACCTGGCGCTCTGGGGGTGCCTGTTGCCGGTATTCGTCACTGTCTCCCATCGGATGATACCGTTCTTTACTGCCAGCGCCCTGCCCGGCCGGGCCGCTTGGCGCCCACGCAGCTGGCTGTTTGCCACTCTGGGCGGGCTCTGGCTGCATGGCCTGCTGTCAATTGCGGGCTGGAGCACCCTGTTGCCCGACGCTGTGCTGACTGTCCTGTCGGCCTGTGCACTCTGGCGCTGGCATCTGAAGGCCAGCCTGACCGTGCCGCTCCTTGCGATGCTGCACCTGGCCTTTGCTTGGCTGCCGGTTGCCTTCTTCCTCTATGTGTTGCACGGGCTCACCGGCCTCTCTACCTTGGCACCGCTGCATGCGCTCACCACCGGCTTCTGCCTCACCATGCTGTTGGGCTTCGCCTCACGCGTGATGTTGGGTCACTCTGGGCAGCCGCTGACGGCCTCACCCGGCCTGTGCCGTCTGTACACCCTGGCCCAGTTGCTGGCGCTGGTGCGGGTGGCTGCCGATCTGGTGCCCGCTGCGTTCACCCCTTGGCTGTACCTGATTGCTGCTGCGGGCTGGCTGGTCGTGTTTGCCGGCTGGGCCCGACGTTTCGTTCCTGTCTTGCTGCGGCCGCGTGCTGATGGCAAGCCCGGCTGACCTGGAGAATTAAATGACTGCCGTGAACAGACTGATCGATGAGCACCGCCACTGCGACGACCTTTTTGCCGCCACCGAGGCCGCCGTGCAGGCCGGGCGGGTGGGCGAGGCGAAGGAAGCGTTCGCCGGCTTCCGTACACAGATGGAAGCGCACTTCCGGCTGGAGGAGGAGCGCCTGTTTCCGGCCTTCGAGCAAGCCACCGGCATCCATGGTGGCCCCACGCAGGTAATGCGCAGCGAGCACGCCGACATGCGCGCCCTGATGGATGAGATGGAAGCCAGTCTGTCCGGCACCGGACTTGCCACGTTCCCGGGGTTGGCCGAAACCCTGCTCATCCTCATGCAGCAGCACAACATGAAGGAGGAGAACATCCTTTACCCCATGTGCCAAGCGCATGTGCCGGACATGGGCGCGCTCCTGGCCGGAGAACCCGCATGACCCCACGTGACCTGCGCGACCTGGTACCGCCCGAGCCCATGGAAATCATCCTTGATGCGGTCGAGGCAGCCCGGCCTGGGGATACTCTGGCGTTCGTCCTGCCTCATTTCCCCACACCGCTGCTGCCGCTGCTGGAGCCCTGCGGCGTCCGCTATCACAGCGAACTGTCGGGCGATGGCGGCATCATCTTCCATATCGAACGCCTCTGAATGCAGCCGGTTCTTGCCTACGACCAAGCCCCACCCTTCACACTGCCGGCACGGTTCTTCTTGGCCATGCCGGTTTGGCTGGCCTGTAGCGGGCTGGTCTGCCTCGCTTGGGGTAGTCAGGCTGAAGCCGGGCGTTTCAGCCCGGTGGTCCTGGCCCTGACCCACCTCCTCGCACTGGGCGTGCTCGGGAACGTAATGGCCGGTGCAGTCCTGCAGATCCTGGCGGTGGTGGCGGGGGCGGGCTACCGCCACCCCGGGCGCCTGGGGCTGGCAGTTTTCTGGCCCCTTCAGCTTGGGGTGGGTGCCTTGGCAGGCGCCTTCCTCACCGGCTTTTCGGCACTGCTCTTCCGTCTGGCCTTGGCCTGTCTTGTCTGGGGGCTTGGCCTGCTCGCGCTGGTGCTGACCCGGGGCCTCCTCAACAGCCCGGCACGCGATGCCACCAGCCGGGCACTGGCGTTTGCCGCAGTCGGTCTGCTGTGCACAGTATTGTTCGGCGGCACTATGGCGGCGGTGTTCGGATGGGCCCTGCCCTTGCCAATGACAGGGCTGCTGGAATTGCACATGCTCGCGGCCGCTCTGGGATGGCTGCTGATGCTGGTGGCAGGGGTGGCGGTGACCGTGGTGCCGATGTTCATGCTGACCCCCGCCTACCCAGCCAGCTTCATGCGCGTTTTCAGTCCGGCCCTGGCCTTGGCAGCGCTCCTCGGGGCGCTGGCAGTTGTCGCGGGCTGGCCCCGGCTCGCGGCCCTGCCCGCCATCGGAGCGGCAGCTGGCTTCGCACTTCTCACGCTGGGCCGGCTGCAGGCCAGCCGGCGTCCGGCCGACCCCGCACGCCGCTTCTGGCTGACAGGCATGCTCGCTCTGTTGCTGGCGCAACTCACGCTCGCCGTGGGCCTCTGCTTGGCCGAAGCGGCCCCGTTGTGGGCCTTGGCTACCGGCTGGCTGTGGCTGGCAGGGTTTGGTTGTGCGGCGGCGTTCGGCATGCTCTACAAGATCACCCCGTTCCTGGCTTGGCTGCACCTGAAAGCGCTGCATCCTCCCCGCGGAGCCCTGCCCTCGATGCATGGCTTCATCGATGCCTCCGCGCAGGCACGCGGCTGGCAGGTCTATCTTTTTTGGCTGGCAAGCGGGCTGCTGTGGTGTGCTTGGCCGGCCACTGCGCCCTTGCTGGGCATGGCCACCCTGGCGCTGGCTGGAGTGCTGGGCCATGCCCACGGTCGCGCCCTCTGGCGTTATTACCGGCTGCGGCAAGCTTTCCTGGCCGCACCAGACTACCCCCCCTCATGAAAAAAGCCCGCTTCAAAGCGGGCTTCTGACTTCTTGCAACTCGGTGTTACTTATCGGTTTTCAGGCCGAAGGAGTCGGCAGTCTCGCGGGCCACCTTGGCTTCGTCTTCCAGCAGCGCCTTGATCGACAGACGGACGCGGCCGCGGTCGTCGGTCTCGATTGCCTTGACCTTCACCACCTGGCCTTCCTTCAGGTAGTCCGAAACATTCTTGATGCGCTCGTTGGCGATCTGGGAGATGTGCACCAGCCCATCCTTGCCCGGCATGATCGAGACGATCGCACCCACGTTGTTGTCGAGAATCTTCACCACGGTGCCTTCGTAGACCTTGCCCACTTCTACTTCGGCGGTGATTTCCTCGATGCGCTTCTTGGCCGCTTCCGCGCCTTCATTGGAGACGGAGGCAATGGTGATGGTGCCGTCTTCCTGAATGTCGATCTCGGTGCCGGTGTCCTTGGTGATGGCGCGGATGGTCTCGCCGCCCTTGCCGATCACTTCACGGATCTTGTCCGGATTGATCTTCATCACGTAGAGGCGCGGTGCATACTGCGACAGTTCCTGCGTGCCCGAAACCGCATCCTTCATCAGCTTGAGGATATGCAGACGGCCTTCCTTGGCCTGATCCAGCGCGATCTGCATGATTTCCTTGGTGATGCCCTGGATCTTGATGTCCATCTGCAGGGCAGTTACGCCCGCCTCGGTACCGGCCACTTTAAAGTCCATGTCACCCAGATGATCCTCATCACCCAGGATATCGGTCAGCACCGCAAAGCGGTTGCCTTCCAGGATCAGACCCATGGCGATCCCGGCCACATGCGCCTTCAGCGGCACGCCGGCGTTCAGCAGCGACAGGCAGCCACCGCACACCGAAGCCATCGATGACGAGCCGTTGGACTCGGTGATCTCCGACACTACGCGCATCGAGTAACCGAAGTCCGCTTCGGACGGCAATACCTGCAACAGTGCACGCTTGGCCAGACGGCCGTGGCCGATCTCGCGACGCTTGGGCGGGCCCATGCGGCCGGCTTCACCGGTGGAGTACGGCGGGAAGTTGTAATGCAGCATGAAGCGGTCGGTGTATTCCCCGGCCAGCGCGTCGATGATCTGCTCGTCCTGCTTGGTACCCAGCGTGGTCACCACCACGGCCTGCGTCTCACCGCGGGTGAAGAGCGCGGAACCATGCGTACGCGGCATGATGCCGGTACGGATGCTGATCGGGCGTACGGTGCGGGTGTCGCGGCCGTCGATGCGGGGCTCGCCCGCAAGGATCTGGCCACGCACGATCGAGGCTTCCATCTCCTTGAAGATGCCCTTGATCTCGTTGGCCTTGAGGGTGTCGGTGTCTTCGGTAATCAGTGCGGACTTTACTTCGTCCCAGGCTTCATTCAGCGCCTGGCTACGCACCTGCTTCTGGCGCTGACGGAAGGCGGCGGCCACTTTTTCGCCTGCGATTTCGTGGATGCGGGCTACCAGCGCCTCATCCTTGGCCGGCGGAGCCCAGTCCCACATTACCGGGTTCACTTCGTCCGCGAACTCGTTGATGGCGCGGATGGCAGCCTGCATCTGCTCGTGGCCGAAAACGACGGAGCCAAGCATCACGGCTTCGGGCAGCTCCTTGGCTTCGGACTCGACCATCAGCACGGCACGTTCGGTACCGGCGACGACCAGATCCAGCTCGGAGGTTTCCAGCTCGGTCTTGGTCGGGTTGAGGATGTATTCGCCATTGGCGTAGCCAACGCGAGCGGCGCCGATCGGACCCGCAAACGGAATGCCCGAGATGGCCAGTGCTGCGGAGGCACCGATCATAGCCGGAATATCGGCGTCCACTTCAGGGTTGAGCGACATCACGGTGGCGACGATCTGCACGTCGTGGAAGAAGCCCTCGGGGAACAGCGGACGCAGCGGGCGGTCGATCAGGCGGCTGGTGAGCACTTCCTTCTCGGACTGCTTGCCTTCGCGCTTGAAGAAGCCGCCGGGGATCTTGCCGGCCGCGTAGGTGCGCTCGAGATAGTCGACGGTTAGCGGAAAGAAATCCTGGCCCGGCTTGACGTTCTTGCTGCCAACCACGGTCACCAGCACAACGGTTTCTTCAACGGTCACCAGTACGGCGCCGGAGGCCTGACGGGCGATTTCGCCGGTTTCGAGCGTCACGGTGTGGCGGCCGTACTGGAACGATTTGGTCACTTTATTGAACACGGGTTTCCCTTTTCGTTGATGCAGGAATACAAAAAACAACGGGAACCCCTAGGATTGCGGACCGGTCCGGTGCGGCTTCGCAGGCCTAGAGGCTCCCCCCGTTGCAGACAATATGGTGCATCAGTCAGGAAAAACGAAAAAGTCGCAGCGGACTGCGACTTTTTCGTACCTGAATGGTTACTTGCGCAGACCCAGACGGGTGATCAGGGCGCGGTAGGCTTCGGCATCAGTGCGCTTGAGGTAGTCCAACAGGCGACGACGACGGCTTACCATCTTCAGCAGGCCACGGCGGCTGTGGTGGTCCTTGGTGTTGGCCTTGAAGTGCGGGGTCAGGTCATTGATACGTGCGGTCAGCAGTGCAACCTGCACTTCCGGGGACCCGGTGTCGCCTTCCTTGCGCTGAAAATCCTTGACGATGTCTGCTTTTTGCGCAGTCGTAACGGCCATTTTTGTAACTCCAGTTTTTAAATGAGGGTATTGCTACCCGACAAGCAGGGCGAGCCAGAACCCATCCCTGCTCCTCAGCCGGCAGCGTGTGCTGCCAGGAGCCTGACCGGATGCAGCATGCCATCGGCACGTTGCTCCCCAAGCCCCAGGAATCCGCGTCCGCCGGAGCGGTACACGCGAAAGCGCGACATTATGGCATGGTTTTCGGTTACGTGCACGGCTTGGCCATGCAGGAAGCGGCCAGCAGCGACCTCGTCAAGGCTGCAGGCCGGCAAATGCCCGACCAGTACGTCCACAGGCAGGAGGCGCGCATGGCGCTCTGTGCGATCCAGTGCCTCGAGCGCTTCAAGTGTGACGGCGTCATCCAGGCTGAACCCGGCAGTGCCTGTGCGGCGCAAGGCAGTCAGGTGGGCACCGCAGTGAAGGTGTTCGCCGATGTCTTCGGCCAAGGTGCGGATATAGGTACCCTTGCTGCACACCACATCGAATACCGCACTCTCCTCCTGCAAGGCAACCAGGGTGATCGAATGAATCGTGACGGTACGTGCCGCCCGCTCGATTTCCACCCCGGCCCGTGCATATTCATAGAGTGCCTTGCCCTGATGCTTGAGGGCGGAGTACATCGGCGGAATCTGTTCGATCTCGCCAGTGAAGCGTTCGAAGGCCGCCAAAAGATCCGCTTGGCCGAAAGCGACCGGGCGTTCGCGTACCACCTCGCCTTCGGCGTCACCCGTGGTAGTGGTCACGCCAAACCGGGCCGTGGCCCGGTAAGACTTGTCCGCATCCAGCAGGAACGAGGAGAACTTGGTCGCTTCACCCAGACATACCGGCAACAGGCCTGTCGCCAGCGGATCCAGCACACCGGTATGGCCGGCCTTGGCGGCATTGTAAAGCCAGCGCGCCTTTTGCAGAGCGGTGTTGCTACTCAGTCCCAAGGGCTTGTCCAGCAACAGCACGCCATTCACTTCTTCCCGCTGACGGCGCGGCTTGCTCATTCGCGTGCCTCGCCCGCCTCATCCGCAGGTGGGGAGGGCGCTCCTTCATCAGACTCACCCTGGCGGGCGGCGTCCTCGCGGGCCACCTGTGCCAGCAGCTGATCCATGCGCATGCCGCGCTCGATGGACTCGTCATAGACGAACACCAGCTGCGGCGTGGTGAACATCTGCAGGTTACGGCCCAGCTCGCTGCGCAGGTAACCTGCAGAATGCTCCAGCGCTGCCTGCGTAGCATCGCGGGTAGCACTGTCCATCACGGTGTAAAACACCTTGGCATGTGAGTAGTCACGTGCGACCTGAACGGCTGTGATCGTGACCCAGCCGGCACGCGGGTCCTTCAGCCCCTTGCGCAGCAGCTCGGCCAGGTCGCGCTGGATCTGATCGGCCACACGGTCGGCACGGGCAAAGCCTCTCTTGGGTTTGGGCATGATGGGTCCTTCCTAAATAGGGCAGAAATGACAAGGCGGGTGCCGCTCGCCAAGCGTGCGGCACCCGCCCTGAGCCGGCAACTTACAACGTGCGGGCCACTTCCACGATTTCGAACACTTCCAGCTGGTCGCCTTCACGGATGTCGTTGAAGTTCTTGAGCATCAGACCGCATTCATAGCCCTGCTTCACTTCCTTGACGTCGTCCTTGAAGCGCTTGAGCGAGTCGATCTCGCCGGTGTGCATCACGACGTTGTCGCGGATCACACGCACCGAGGCGCTGCGTTTGACGATACCGTCGGTCACCATACAACCGGCGATGTTGCCCACCTTGGAGACAGTGATCACTTGGCGGATCTCCACCGTACCGATGACCTGCTCCTTCTTCTCTGGCGAGAGCATGCCCGACATGGCCGCCTTCACGTCATCCAGCGCATCGTAGATGATGCTGTAGTAGCGGATCTCCACGCCTTCGGACTCGGCAAGTTTGCGGGCGGCGGCATCAGAACGAGTATTGAAGCCGATCACGATGGCCTTGGAGGCGATCGCCAAGTTGATGTCGGACTCGGAAATCCCCCCGACACCCGAGTGCAGGATGTTGACGCGCACTTCGTCCGTCGACAGTTTCTGCAGGCTCTGAGCCAGCGCTTCGTAGGAACCCTGCACGTCTGCCTTGATGATGATGGACAGCGTCTGAACTTCACCTTCGGCCATCTGGGCAAACATGTTCTCGAGCTTGGCAGCCTGCTGCTTGGCAAGACGTACGTCGCGGAACTTACCTGCACGGAACAGCGCAATCTCACGGGCCTTCTTCTCGTCGGCCAGCACCATTGCATCTTCGCCAGCGGACGGAACATCGGACAGCCCCAGGATTTCCACGGGGATCGATGGACCGGCTGCGTCGATCGGCTTGCCGTTCTCGTCCACCATCGCACGGACACGACCGAAGGCGGTGCCGGCGAGGACGATGTCCCCCTTGTGCAGGGTGCCGGACTGCACCAGCAAGGTGGCCACAGGGCCACGGCCCTTATCGAGACGGGCCTCGACGATGACACCCTTAGCGGGCGCATCCTTCGGGGCAGTCAGTTCCAGCACCTCGGCCTGCAGCAGAATCGCCTCGAGCAGTTGATCGATCCCTTGTCCGGTCTTGGCCGAAACCTCGACGAACATGGCATCGCCACCCCAGTCTTCCGGTACAACTTCCTGGGCAACCAGTTCCTGACGGATACGCTCGGGGTTGGCGCCTTGCTTGTCGATCTTGTTCACTGCCACCACGATAGGCACCTTGGCCGCCTTGGCATGGTGGATGGCCTCAATCGTCTGCGGCATCACGCCATCGTCGGCCGCTACCACGAGGATCACGATATCGGTGGCCTTGGCACCGCGAGCCCGCATGGCGGTGAACGCCTCGTGCCCCGGCGTATCCAGGAAGGTGACCACACCGCGCGGGGTTTCCACATGGTAGGCACCAATGTGCTGGGTAATGCCACCGGCCTCGCCCGCCGCCACTTTGGCACGACGGATGTAGTCCAGCAGCGATGTCTTGCCATGGTCGACGTGACCCATGACGGTCACGACCGGCGGACGCGGCTGCGCCTCGACCTCGGTCACGCCGTCAGTGTTTTCCAGATAGGCCTCCGGATCATCTGCCTGGGCGGCCTTGGCCACGTGGCCCATTTCCTCCACTACGATGATGGCGGTTTCCTGGTCCAGTACCTGGTTGATGGTCACCATCATGCCCATCTTCATGAGCACCTTGATCACCTCTACCGCTTTTACTGCCATACGGTGGGCGAGGTCGGCCACGGTGATGGTTTCAGGCACCAACACCTCGTGAACGATCGGCTCGGTGGGCGCATGGAAGGCGTGCTGGCCACCGCCGGACTTATTCTTGCCGCCCTTGCGGGATTTCCAGTCGTTTCCGGCATCCCCGCCACGGGTCTTGAGGCCGCGGCCTTTCTTGCCGTTGTCATCCCAGCTGCGATCGCCGGCCTTCTTACCTTTTTTGTCGGCAGAGGGACTACCCGGACGGGCGCTACCCGGCGCAGGCGCGGCAGCGGGAGCCGGACGGCCCTGGCCACCCGGGGCCGGACGCGCAGCCGGTGCACCACTGCGTGTCGGTGCTCCAGCAGCGGGACGCGGACCGCGACGGTCGTCAGCAGCCGGCCGTGCCTCGGCAGCACGTGGTGCGGGCTCTGCAGGCTTAGGCGCCGGAGCCTGGGCGGCCGCCTGTGCAGCGGCTCGGGCAGCCTGACGGCGCTCTTCCCGTTCGATCTTCTCGCGCATCAGCGCCTCTTGGCGAGCGCGGAACTCGGCCTGGCGGCGTGCCTCGGCTTCGCGCGCTGCGATCTCCTCAGGCGTCAAAATGGAAGCCTGAGTGGGCGCAGCTGCGCGCGGAGCCGGCTTGGCCGGTTCGGGCTTGACTTCTGCCTTGGGCGCCTCGGCAGCAGGCTTCGGCTCCGCCTTGGCGGGCTCGACAACTGCTTTCGGAGCAGGGGCCGGCTTTTCTTCCACCTTTTCCGGTGTAGCCGCTACCGGTGCCACGGGGGTCTCTACCTTGACAGGCGCAACCGGCGCTTCTGCCGGAAGGATCGGTGCTTCCGCCTTCACAGGCTCGGCCACCGCTACGGCCGGCTGCGGCGCGGCGGGCGCTGCTGCAACGGGCGCATCTTCGGGGCGAACCACCACCCGCTTCTTGCGGGTTTCGACGCGAACGGTGCTGCCGTCAGCGGTGCGGATCTCGCTCGTCTGCTTGCGGGTTACGGTAATGGCACTGTTGCCTGCCGCTCCCCCATGTGCGCGCTTCAGGTATCCCAGAAGCTGCGACTTGTCCTGCTCGGAAAGGGTGTCGTCAAGCGAACGCTTGGCTACGCCCGCCGCTTTCAGCTGCTCCAGCAACCGATCCGGAGACATGCCAATTTCGCTTGCGAACTGTCTTACGTTAGTCAATACCATGCGTGTTCCCAAATTTCCTCGAATCCTTGCGGAGCCTTACTGGTTGAACCAGTGCTCGCGTGCTTTCATGATGATGGCGCGGGCAGCCTCCGCGTCGATGCCGATCATGTCGGTCAGGTCGTCCACGGCCAGATCCGCCAAGTCATCGCGGGTCACAACCCCCTGTTCGGCCAAGGTGCGAATCATCTCCGCGCTCAGGCCGTCGATC
The DNA here is from genome assembly GCA_004346645.1 of Gulbenkiania mobilis. Taxonomy (GTDB): domain Bacteria; phylum Pseudomonadota; class Gammaproteobacteria; order Burkholderiales; family Chromobacteriaceae; genus Gulbenkiania; species Gulbenkiania mobilis. The sequence goes on along the minus strand of SMDA01000001.1, from coordinate 414,520 downwards.
GATTTCAGATCGTCGGAGGCTGCTTCCACTTTCTCTTCGGACGCGATCGCAAGGTTGAGGAGTGCGTCGCGGGCACGGCTGCGAAGATCGTTCACGAGGGTTTCGTCGAAGCCCTCGATTTCCAGCATTTCGTTGATCGGTACATAGGCCACTTCCTCCAGCGAGGTGAAGCCTTCCTGCACCAGCGTATTGGCCACGTCTTCCGGCACGCTCAAGTGCGTGACGAAGAGTTCGCGCAGGGCGGCATCCTCGGCCTGATGCTTTTCCTCTGCCTCGGCCACGGTCATGATGTTGAGGTACCAGCCGGTCAGCTCGGCGGCGAGCTTGACGTTCTGGCCTCCACGGCCGATAGCCAGGGCCAGTTGCTCTTCCTCGACGACCACATCCATGCTGTGATTGTCTTCGTCGATCATGATGCGGTTTACCTCTGCAGGTGACAACGCATTGATGACGAACTGGGCCGGATCCGGTGCCCAGAGGACAATGTCGATGCGCTCGCCGGCCAGTTCCTGTGTTACAGCCTGGACGCGGGAGCCGCGCACGCCGATGCAGGTACCCTGCGGGTCAATGCGCGGGTCGTTGGCCTTGACGGCGATCTTGGCGCGCATTCCCGGGTCGCGGGCTGCCTCCTTGATCTCCAGCATGCCTTCCTCGATTTCGGGCACTTCGAGTTCGAAGAGCTTGACCAGAAATTCGCGTGCTGTGCGCGACAGAATCAGTTGCGGACCACGACCCAGACGGTCGATACGGAGCAGATAGGCCTTCACGCGGTCGCCCACGCGCAGGTTCTCTTTCGGAATCATCTGCTCGCGCGGCAGCACGGCTTCTAGCTTGCCGCATTCTACGATGGCATTGCCGCGCTCGATGCGCTTCACGGTCCCGGTAACCAGATGTTCACGGCGCTGCAGGAAGTCGTTCAGCAGCTGTTCGCGCTCGGCATCGCGGATCTTCTGCAGGATGACCTGCTTGGCAGTCTGCGCACCGATGCGACCGAACTCGACGGCTTCCAGCGGCTCCTCGATCACGCCGCCCACTTCCGCGCGTGGGTCGCGCTCGCGGGCATCGGTCAGACCGATCTCACGGGCCTCGAACTCGACCATGTCGTCTTCCACAACCGTCCAGCGACGGAAGGACTGGTGCTGGCCCGTCTGGCGGTCGATCTCGACGCGCACATCCACTTCGTCTTCGTTGAACTTCTTCTTGGTCGCCGAAGCGAGCGCCAGTTCCAGCGCCGAAAACACCACTTCCTTGGCTACGTTCTTTTCACTTGCCAGCGCATCCACCAGCAACAGAATCTCGCGACTCATGCAATCCTCCGAAATTTATCCTTTGCGCGGGTCCGCATCCGACTCAGAACTCCGGCTCCAGCCGGGCCTTGTCGATGTTGCTGAACGGAATCACCACGGTGCGTCCTTCGACCTCGAGCTTGACGGCGCCATCCTCGACGCCGGCCAGACGGCCCAAGAACCTTTTTTGCTGTTCGATCGGCAGGCGGGTCCGGATCTTGGCCAGCTGCCCGGTGAAGCGCACGAAGTCGGCCTCCTTCTTGAGAGGGCGGTCCAGCCCGGGAGAGGAGACTTCGAGGCGCTCGTAATCCACATTTTCTACAGTAAAGAGGCGGGTCAGGTGGTTGCTGACCTGTACGCAGTCCTCGACGGTAATGCCACCGGGCTTGTCGATGAACACACGGAAGCTCCCCCCTGGGGCGAGCTCGAAATCGACGAGCTCGTACCCCAGGCCGGGCAGCGTGTTGTCTAGAAGAGAACGTACATCCATTGCGGTTTCCGGAAACAAAAAATGGGCGAGCCGCCCATCCCTAAATACTTGGATTCTAATGCATTCAGCGCGAAAAGGGAACCACGCGCACGGGTTGCGGAAACGGGACGGGGCAAGGCCGCTGTCATGGGCCCACTTTGCGGGCCAGTCACTCTCCTGTAAATTAACTGCGCCCGAAAAGGCTTTGCCGGGCCATAACAATAGCTAACGCAGCAACTACGACACTCGTTGGGCTCCGCTTCGCGGAAACGCCCGCACGCACGATGGAGAAGCACAACATGGAAAAGGTCTGGCTGAAGAATTACCAGCCTGGGGTAAGCCACGAGATCGACGTGAACGAATTCCGCTCGGTGGTGGAAGTCTTCGAACGCAGTGCGGCCAAATTCCGCGATCGCCCGGCCATGGCCAACATGGGCAAGGTCCTCACCTATAGCGACCTCGACCGGCTTTCGGCCAACTTTGCCTCCTTCCTGCAGCATGGTCTGGGGCTCAAGAAGGGCGACCGCGTGGCGGTGATGATGCCCAACCTGCTGCAGTACCCCATCAGTGTCTTCGGTACACTGCGCGCTGGCATGACGGTAGTGAACGTCAATCCGCTCTATACGCCGCGCGAGCTGGAGCATCAGCTCAATGACGCAGGCGTGGAAACCATCGTCATCCTGGAAAACTTTGCCAGCGTACTGGAAGAGGTCATCCGCAAGACCAAGGTCAAGAACGTGATCCTGGCTACCATTGGCGACCTGCTGGGCTTCCCCAAGGGCCTGATCACCAATCTGGTGGTGCGCAAGGTCAAGAAGATGGTACCGCCTTTTCGTCTGCCGGGCGCCATTGGCTTCAAGGATGCCTTGGCCCGCGGTGCGCACAAAGCGCCGGCACCGGTGGACATCGGCCACGATGACATTGCCTTCCTGCAATACACTGGGGGCACCACGGGTGTTTCCAAGGGCGCCATGCTGCTTCACCGCAACATCATCGCCAACATGCTGCAGGCCGGAGAGTGGGTGAAGCCGGTGGTACGGGAAGGTCAGGAAGTCATTGTGACTGCCCTGCCGCTGTATCACATCTTCTCGCTGACCGCGAACCTGATGGTGTTCACCAAGGTGGGGGCGCTGAATGTGTTGATCACCAATCCGCGCGACATCCCCGGCTTCATCAAGGAAATGAAACAGTACAAGGTGACCGCGATGACCGGCGTGAACACGCTGTTCAACGCCCTGCTTCACCATCCAGACTTCAAAACGATCGACTTCTCCACGTGGCGCGTGGTGCTGGGCGGCGGCATGGCCGTGCAGAAGGCGGTGGCCGACCAATGGAAGGCGGTCACGGGCGTGCCGCTGATCGAGGCCTACGGATTGACGGAAACCAGCCCGGCGGCGTGCATCAACCCGATGGATCTGAAAGAATACAACGGCACCATCGGCGTACCGGTGCCTTCCACGGACATCGAGATCCGCGATGGTGATGGCAAGCCCGTGGCCCCTGGTGAGCGGGGTGAGCTGTGGATCAAGGGACCGCAGGTGATGAAGGGCTACTGGAACCGCCCTGACGAGACGGCCAAGGTGATCGACGCCGAAGGCTTCCTAGCCACGGGGGACATGGCTGTGCTGACCCCGGAAGGCTTCGTGAAGCTGGTGGACCGCAAAAAGGACATGATCCTTGTGTCGGGGTTCAACGTGTATCCCAACGAGGTGGAGGACGTGGTCGCAGCCCATCCGGGCGTGCTGGAGGTGGCATGCATCGGCGTACCCGACGAAAAGTCCGGTGAGGTGGTGAAGATCTTCGTGGTACGCAAGGATCCCAGCCTCACCGTGGAGGCGCTGCGTGAGTACTGCCGGCACAACCTGACCGGCTACAAGGTGCCGAAGTACATCGAGTTCCGGGACGAACTGCCGAAGACCAACGTCGGCAAGATCCTGCGTCGGGCGCTGCGCGACCAGGAAGTGGCAAAATCGGCCTGACCGGGTCTGGCCGCAAGCCCGCCTGTCGGCGGGCTTTTTTGTTGAGGGGGTACCACCCTGCCCCCGTAACCGCAGGATGACGAAGCATGTTGATGCTGCCCTTTTTCCGTCTGATGGCCGAAAAGAAAGCCAGTGATCTTTTCTTCACCGCTCATGCAGCGCCGCAGATCAAGATTGACGGTACCACGCTGCCGGTCAACGACAAGCCTTTGGCCCCTGAGACCGTTCGCCAGTTGGCTTACAGCCTGATGAACGAGGCCGAGATCGCGCGCTTCGAGACCGAGCTGGAAATGAATTTCGGCCGGCAGGTGGAGGGGTTGGGCAACTACCGCATCAACATCTTCCGCCAGCGGGGACATGTTGCGATGGTGATCCGCTACATCCTGCCGAACATCCCTTCGCTGGAGGCGCTGAACCTGCCGGAGAAACTGCGCCCGCTGGTAGAGCAGAAACGCGGCCTGATTGTGGTGGTCGGTGCGACCGGCAGCGGCAAGAGTTCCACCGTTGCGGCACTGCTCGAAAACCGCAACCAGCGCATGAGCGGGCACATCCTGACGGTGGAGGATCCGATCGAGTTCATCTACGCGCACGGCAAGTCGATCGTGAACCAGCGCGAGATCGGGGTAGACACGCTCAATTACCAGAACGCACTTAAAAACGCGATGCGCGAAGCGCCGGACGTGCTGATGATCGGCGAAATCCGTGATGCGGAGACGATGACATATGCGATCAACTACGCACAGTCCGGCCACCTGTGCCTGTCCACGCTGCATGCCAACAACAGCTATCACATGCTCAACCGCATCATCAGCTTCTTTCCGCCAGAATCGCGGACAGCCCTGCTGATGGACCTGTCGGTCTCGCTGCGTGCGGTCATTTCGCAGCGGCTGATCCCCACCGTGGACGGCAGGCAGGTCCCTGCGATCGAGCTGATGGTCAACACCCCGCACATCGCCGAACTGATCCGCAACGGACAGATCGACCAGATCAAGGAAGCCATCGAGAACAGCATGAGCGATGGTGCCCAGACCTTTGAACAATCACTTTTCCGGCTGTATCAGGCGGGCCGCATCACCCTCGACGAAGCGTTGCGAAACGCAGACTCGCCCACCAACCTGTACTGGCTGGTCAATCATGCGCAAGACAAGAAGAGCAGCGACGCCCCGGCGACTCCGCTGCCCAGCCCCCACGACGGAGACGCGCCGCGCTTCGACGGTTTTACCCTTAACGACTGACCGCCCACCACCATGACCACGATTTACGGCATCCCGAACTGCAGCACCGTCAAGAAGGCCCGCCAGTGGCTGGCCGACCAGGCTATTGACGCCACATTCCACGATTTCAAGAAGCAGGGTGTTCCCGGCCCGGCCCTGGCCGAATGGGTGCAAAAGGCGGGGCTCGATACCGTGCTCAACCGCAAGGGCACCACCTGGCGCGGCCTGAGCGACAGCGACAAGGCGCAGGCCGATACGCCGCAGGGCGCGCTGGCCCTGCTTTCGGCCAACCCTTCCCTGATCAAGCGCCCGGTGCTGGAGCACAAGGGCCAGCTGCTGATCGGCTTTGACGAGTCCCGCTACCGCGAGGTGTTCGACCGATGAGCCGCTCTACCCTTGCCCTGACCGAAGCCCTGATCCGGCGCGACTCTATTACCCCACATGATGCCGGCTGCCAGCTGCTGATGATCGAGCGCCTGGAAGCACTCGGCTTTCAGGTGGAGCAGCTGCGTTTTGGCGAAGTGGACAACTTCTGGGCCCGCCGCGGCAATGGCGGCCCCGTCCTGTGCTTTGCCGGCCATACCGACGTGGTCCCCACCGGCCCGATGGAAAAGTGGCACACCCCGCCATTCGAGCCCACGATTCGGGACGGCTACCTTTACGGACGCGGCGCGGCCGACATGAAGGCATCGCTGGCCGCCTTCATCACTGCCATCGAGGACTTCGTCCAAAGGCACCCCAACCACAGCGGCAGCATTGCCCTGCTCATCACGTCCGACGAAGAAGGCGTTGCCCATGACGGTACCGTGCGTGTGGTGGACTGGCTGGAAGCGCGAGGCGAGACCATCGACTACTGCATCGTGGGCGAACCGACCTCGACCAGCACGCTGGGCGACACCATCAAGAACGGCCGGCGCGGCTCGCTGTCGGGCACGCTGACCGTCAAAGGCCAACAGGGTCATATCGCCTACCCGCATCTGGCGCGCAACCCGGTACACCTGCTGGCGCCGGCGCTGGCCGAGCTGACGGACACGGTATGGGACCGGGGCAATGCCCATTTCCCCCCCACCAGCTGGCAGGTGTCCAACCTGCATGCAGGCACTGGCGCCACCAACGTCATCCCGGGCACCTGCGAGGTGAAGTTCAACTTCCGCTTCTCAACCGAAAACACCGCCGACACCCTCAAGCAGGGCGTGCATGCCATCCTGGACCGTCACGGGCTCGAATACGACCTGGAGTGGGCGCTTTCGGGCAATCCCTTCCTGACGGAGCCGGGCACGCTCACCGCCGCGCTCGGCGAGGCGATCAGTGAGGTGACAGGTCTGTCGCCCGCCCTGTCCACCAGTGGCGGCACGTCCGATGGCCGCTTCATCAAGCGCATCGCGCGTGAACTGGTGGAGTTCGGTCCGGTCAACGCCACCATCCACAAACTGAACGAGTGCGTGGCGGTGGAAGACATTGAACGTCTTTCGGCGGTATACCGCAGGACGCTGGAAAAACTGCTGGCGTGACCGCCTTCCGGGTGCGGCGTGTCCCGTACCCGGAGAAACCTGTCCCATACCGGATTGAGCCCTTTCGGGCCAGCCGCTACCATCAAGGCATTATGGAACTCGAAATCGCCAAAATCTTCATCTCGCTCCTGGTGCTGGTCAATCCGCTGGGTGCCATCCCCATCTTCATCAGCCTGACGCCGCGCTCCAGCCAGGCGGAGCGCAAGCGGATCGCCAAGACATCCGCCACCGCCGTGGCCGTAGTGGTCGGCGTTTTTGCCCTGGTCGGCGAATCCCTGCTGCGTTTTCTGGGCATCAGTCTTGGCTCGTTCCAAGTGGGTGGCGGGCTGCTGGTGATGCTGATCGCCATTGCTCTGATGAATGCCCAGCCCGCACCGACCAAAACCACTGACGAGGAGCGCGAGGAAGCCGAAGCGCGCACCAATATCGCCGTCGTGCCGATGGCCATCCCGTTGCTCACCGGCCCGGGCACCATTTCCACCGTCATCATTTATGCCTCCAGCGGGCAAGGCTGGCTGCAGCTTCTGTATCTGGTGGTCAGCGGCATCCTCGTTGCCATCACCTGCTACGGTGCGCTGGTCATGGCCTCGCCCATCAGCCGGCTGCTGGGCCAGACCGGAATCAACATCGTGAACCGGGTCATGGGCATGCTCCTTGCCGCGGTATCGGTCGAGATTGTGGTGGACGGGGTTTACCGTCTCTTCCCGCAACTGACTCGCTGAACACGCCGGGCCCGCACGCACACCCGGTTTTCCTGGTCCCCCGCCATGCCGCCGTGCTGGGTTAGAATCGGGGGCTTTGAATTTTTCTTCGCGGACAGCTCACTTCCATGCGCATTGCACTGGCCCAATTCAATCCTGTCGTCGGCGATCTGGCCGGCAACACCCGCAAGATCCTCGACCTCGCGCAGGAAGCTATGCGCGCCGGCGCCGATGTCCTGGTGACTCCGGAACTCGCCCTCACCGGCTACAGCCCGGAAGACCTGCTACTGCGCGATCACTTCTACAAGGCGTGCGATGCGGCCTTGGATCAACTGCTGGAGCTGGATGGCATTACCTTGGTAATCGGCCATCCGGTCAAGCTGGGCAACGAACGGTTCAACGCCGCGACCGTCCTGCGCGACGGCAACCGGCTGGGGCAGTACCACAAGATGCTGCTGCCCAACGATGAAGTATTCGATGAATGCCGCTACTTCCTGCCGGGCGCTGCTCCTCTGGTGTTCGAACAGAACGGCACCAAGGTGGGTGTGCTGATTTGCGAGGATGTGTGGGCTCTGGACCCGGCCGCCGAGACCGCCGATGCCGGAGCAGAGGTGGTGGTGGTGCTCAACGCTTCACCCTTCCACCGCAACAAGATTGAAACCCGGCGCGAGATCGTGGCCTACCGGGTTCAGGAAACCGGCCTGCCGTTTGCCTATGTCAACATGTTTGGTGGCCAAGATGAGCTGGTGTTCGACGGAGGCTCCTTCGCACTCAACAAGGCTGGGGAAGTGGTGGCGCAAGCCCCTGCCTTTGCCGACAGCCTGCTGATGGTGGACTTCGACGACGGCGATCTGCAAGTTGGCGCGCGTACTGCCCTGCCCGGGCCGGAGGAAAGCGTTTACCGCACCCTGGTGACCGGTGTACACGACTACATCACCAAGAACGGGTTTCCGGGGGTGCTGCTCGGCCTCTCGGGCGGGATCGACTCGGCGCTGACACTGGCGATCGCCGTGGATGCCCTGGGTGCCGACAAGGTGCATGCGGTGATGATGCCCTCACGCTACACCGCCGATATCAGCGTGGACGACTCTCGCGACATGATCGCCCGCCTGGGGGTGAAGTACGAGGAAATCGCCATCTGGCCGATCTTCGAGAGCTTCCGCAGCGCGCTTGCCCCGAGCTTCGCAGGGTTGGCCGAAGATACCACCGAAGAAAACCTGCAGGCCCGTATCCGGGGGACCCTGCTGATGGCGTTGTCCAACAAGACCGGCAAGCTGGTGCTGACCACGGGCAACAAGTCGGAGATGACCACCGGCTACGCCACGCTGTATGGCGATATGGCAGGTGGCTTTGCAGTATTGAAAGATGTGGCCAAGACTCTGGTATACCAGTTGGCCGAATGGCGCAATGCGCAAGGGGAAGTGATTCCGCGCCGCATCATCGAGCGCCCGCCCTCCGCGGAACTTCGTCCCGACCAGAAAGACCAAGACAGTCTGCCGCCCTACGATGTGCTGGATGCCATCATGCAGCGCTACGTCGAGTTCAACCAGTCGGCCGAGGACATCATCGCCGACGGATTCGAAGAGAGCGACGTGTGCCGTGTGGTGCGCCTGCTCAAGATCAACGAGTACAAGCGGCGCCAGGCGCCGGTGGGCCCGCGCATCACACAGCGCGCCTTCGGCAAGGACTGGCGCTATCCGATCACCAACCGATTCAGCTAACCGGACGACTGCATGAAAAAAAGCTTCTTTGCCCTGTCGATGCTGGTGCTGGCGCCGTTTGCTAGCGCTGCTGCCATTCCGCAACTCAAGGCCTTCGTGGCCGAAAGCCGGACCCTTTCGGCCAGCTTTCACCAAACGGTGACGGCCAAAGGCAAGCGTGACGAGGCGCAGGGCACGCTGGAGATCGCCCGCCCTGGCAAATTTCGCTGGAACTACAACAAGCCTTACGACCAGCAGATCGTAGGCGACGGCAAGAAGCTGTGGATCTACGATCGGGAGCTAGCGCAGGTGACTACAAAGCCGCTTGATGCCGCGCTGGGTTCCAGCCCAGCAGCGCTCTTGGCCGGTAGCAACGCGATCGAGCGCGACTACACGCTGAAGGAAGCAGGCACCCAGAACGGCCTGGAGTGGCTGACGGCCGCCCCGCGCAAATCCGAGAATACCTTCGAGTCGATTCGCATGGGGTTTAGCGGTAACACCCTGCGTGAGATGGAGCTGGCCGACAGCTTTGGCAACGTCACCCGCATCCGCTTCGACAACCTGAAGAAGAATCCGCCGATTGCAGCCTCGCACTTCACCTTTACCCCGCCCAAGGGAGTGGACGTGCTGAGCGAGTGAGAAAGGCAGCGCCCCCAGGAACAGCCCTGCCCCGTTGTGGCGGGGCTTTTCTTTTGCCGGACACCGCTTCTGACGCTGGCGGCCCGATGCATTAAACTGGCCGATTGAGCCTTGTGACACCGTCGCCCATGGATGATCTATTCCAGCACGAACCCCGCAAACCGTTGGCCGAAGCACTGCGGCCCGGTTCGCTTGACGAAGTGGTCGGTCAGGCACACCTGATCGGCCCGGGCAAACCCCTACGACTGGCCGTGGAGTCCCGCACGCCCCATTCGATGATCCTATGGGGCCCGCCGGGTGTGGGCAAGACCACGCTGGCACGCATTCTGGCGCGATCCTTCGACGCCGAGTTCATCCCGCTTTCGGCGGTGTTCTCTGGCGTCAAGGACATTCGTGAGGCCGTGGAGCGCGCCCAGACGCTCCTGGCACAGAGCGGACGTCATACCATCCTGTTCGTGGATGAGGTTCACCGCTTCAACAAGGCCCAGCAGGATGCTTTTTTGCCGTATGTGGAATCCGGTCTGCTGACCTTCATCGGGGCCACCACCGAAAACCCCTCGTTCGAGGTCAATTCCGCCCTCCTCTCCCGCGCGCAGGTGTACGTGCTGCACAGTCTGAGCGATGAGGAGATGCGGCAGCTTATCGGCCGTGCCCGTGACAGCGGTGCCTTGGCAGGGCTGTCATTCGATGCCGCAGCCGAAAGCATCCTGATTGGCTATGCCGATGGCGATGCCCGCCGGCTCCTCAACCTGCTGGAGCAGGTACGCACCGCGGCCCAAGTGCGCGGTGCCACGACGGTCGATGCCGCCTTTCTCGAGGAGGTGCTCACCCTCAATGCCCGACGCTTCGACAAGGGGGGAGATGCCTTCTACGATCAGATCTCGGCCCTGCACAAGTCGGTGCGCGGCTCACATCCGGACGCCGCACTCTACTGGCTGACGCGCATGCTCGACGGAGGCGCCGACCCGCGTTATCTGGCGCGCCGCCTGATCCGCATGGCGTGGGAGGACATCGGCCTGGCCGACCCACGCGCCGCCGAGGTAGCCATGAACGCGGCCGATACCTATGAGCGGCTGGGCAGCCCCGAAGGCGAGCTGGCCTTGGGCCAGGCCGTGATCTATCTGGCTGTGGCCGCCAAGAGCAATGCCGGTTACAACGCGTATAATGAGGCCCGAGCCTTCGTAAAGAAGGACCGCTCGCGCGAGGTGCCGGTGCATCTGCGCAATGCCCCGACGCGGCTGATGAAGGAACTGGGTTACGGCAAGGCCTACCGGTATGCCCACGATGAACCGCATGCCTATGCCGCAGGAGAGACCTATTTGCCAGACGGCATGGAAGAGCCGGGCTGGTACCGGCCTGTGCCCCGCGGCATGGAACTCAAGATCTCGGAAAAACTGGCGTTTCTCAGACAACTGGACGCACAGGCGAAACAACAGGAATAAAAATGCTCGATATTCAATTGCTAAGGAACGATGTGCAGGCGGTGGCCAACCGTCTGGCACTGCGTGGCTATGTACTGGACACCGAACTGTTCGCCTCGCTGGAAAGCGAGCGCAAGGCGCTGCAGACCCGCATGCAGGACCTGCAGGCCCGACGCAATGCCACGTCCAAGCAGATTGGCGAAGCCAAGCGCAAAGGAGAGGACGTCTCGGCCATCATGGCCGATGTGGCATCCCTCGGTGACGAGCTGAAGGCTGCCGAAGGCGCCTTCGAGGTGGTACAGAAGAAGCTGGATGAATGGCTACTGTCCATCCCCAACCTTCCGCACGAGTCCGTCCCCTCCGGCCGGGACGAGCAGGACAATGTGGAAGTGCGCCGTGTGGGTACGCCCCGCGCCTTCGACTTTGAGGTGAAGGATCATGTCGACATCGGCGCGCCGCTGGGCCTGGATGCCGACACCGGGGCCAAACTGTCCGGCGCTCGCTTTACCGTGCTGCGCGGTGACATCGCCCGGCTGCACCGCGCCCTTGCGCAATTCATGCTCAATACCCACACCGGCGAGCACGGCTACACGGAGATGTACACACCGTACATCGTCAACGACTACGTGCTGTACGGCACCGGCCAGTTGCCGAAGTTTGCCGAGGACATGTTCAAGGTGCAGAAGGGTGACGATGACAGCGGTACCGCTCAGTACCTGATTTCCACTTCGGAGATCACGCTGACCAATACCGTGCGCGAGAGCATCCTCAAGGCCGATGAGCTGCCGATCCGCCTGACGGCGCATTCGCCATGCTTCCGCTCGGAGGCTGGCGCTTACGGTCGTGACACGCGCGGTATGATCCGACAGCACCAGTTCGACAAGGTGGAAATGGTGCAGATCGCCCATCCGGACCACTCCTTCGAAGCATTGGAGGAAATGGTGGGCCATGCTGAGGTGATCCTCCAGCAGCTGGGACTACCCTACCGTGTAGTCACACTGTGCGCGGGCGACATGGGCTTCGGCGCTACCAAAACCTACGACCTGGAAGTGTGGCTGCCCGCGCAGCAAACCTATCGCGAGATCAGCTCCTGCTCCAATATGGGCGATTTCCAGGCACGGCGCATGATGGCCCGGTTCAAGGACGAGAACGGCAAGAACCGGCTGGTGCACACGCTCAACGGGTCGGGTCTGGCGGTGGGACGCACCTTGGTGGCCGTGCTGGAGAACTACCAGAATGCCGATGGGAGCGTCACTGTTCCGGAGGTACTGCGTCCTTACATGGGCGGCAAGGAACGCATCGGCAGCTGAAGAAGCCATATCGAAACGACAAAACGCCGGCCTTGCCCGGCGTTTTGCTTTGAATCGCTCCGGCCTGCGCTAGGGTTGGCCGAAGCCTGGTCTAGCGAGCGCCCTTGAGGTCCTCGGCCTGCTGTGCCCGCAGTCGTGCTTCGAACTCTGCGGGTGGCAACGGGCGGCTGAATAGGTAGCCTTGCGCCCAGATGCAGCCGTTGCGCAGCAGAAACTCCCGATGCTCCTCCAGCTCCACCCCTTCGGCCACCAGATCCAGTCCCAGACTGCCAGCAATCGAGATGATCGCGCGCGCAATCGCGGCATCATCCCGGTCTTCGTGCAGGTTGAGCACAAATGAGCGGTCGATCTTCAGCCCCCGTACCGGCAGGCGCTTCAGGTAGGACAGCGAGGAGTAACCGGTGCCGAAGTCGTCGATGGAGAGATAGACGCCCAGCTCCTGCAGACGGTACAGCACGTCGATCATGCCGCTGTCGTCGTCCATCGCCACGCTTTCGGTTACTTCCAGCTCCAGGCAGTCGCTGGGCATCCCCAGGTCGGAAAGGGTTCGGTTGACCAGCTCTGCGATCCCGCCGAACTTGAGCTGGCGGCCGGAAATGTTGACCGCGATCCGGCCCGGGAAGAGTGCCTGGCGCTTCCACTCGGCCACGGTCTCGCAGGCCGTGCGAAACGCCCATTCGCCCAGGCTGACGATCAGCGAGCTCTCCTCGGCGATGGGGATGAAAACCGCAGGCGATACCATGCCCATCTCCGGATGCTGCCAACGGATCAGGGCTTCGGCGCCGATGATGCGCCCGGTGGCCAGCTGCACCTTGGGCTGGTACCACACCTGGAGTTCGTCCTGCGCCAACGCACGGTGCAGCGCATACTCCAGACGCAGGCGCTCAAGGCGCCCGCGCGTTCATGTCGGCCGTGTAGAACTGGAAGGTGTTCTTGCCCCGCTCCTTGGCGCGATACATCGCGGTATCGGCATTCACCAACAGGGTATCGGCGCTGGTGCCGTCTTCGGGGTACATGCTGATCCCCACGCTGGCCGAAACGAAGACCTCCTGGCCCGACACCACCGTTTCGCCGGAAATCTGGTCCAGCACCGCCTGCGCCTGGCTAGCCACCTGCTGCACTGTACCGACGTTCTCCAGCAGGATGATGAACTCGTCCCCCGAAAGCCGCGCCACTGTGCCATCCGCCGGTACGCTGCGACGCAGACCTTCGGCAATCTCGCACAACAGCTCGTCGCCGGCATGATGGCCGAGCGTGTCGTTGACCAGTTTGAAGCGGTCCAGGTCGATGAAGAGGAGCGCACACCGCTGATGGTTGGACTTGGCGTGCATCACCGCCATCTGCAGCTTTTCGATGAACAGTGTGCGGTTGGGCAGTCCGGTCAGCGCGTCGTGGTTGGCGAGAAAGTGCAGCCGCTCCTCGGCCTGCTTGCGCTGGGTGATGTCCGAGAAGACCGCAACATAGTTGGCAAAGCCACCGCTCTCGTCGCGGATGCCGGTGATGCTGAGGTGCTCGGTATACAGCAGGCCGTTCTTGCGGCGGTTGATTACCTCTCCTTGCCAGAAGCCCTCCTTCTTGAGGTTGTTCCACAGGTGCTCGTAGAACTCTGGGGCCTGCTTGCCGGATTTGAGGATGGCGGGCGTCTGCCCGATGGCTTCTTCGGCCGAATAACCGGTGATGCGGGTAAAGGCCGGATTGACGGAACGGATGATGCCGTACCCATCGGTGATGAGGATGCCTTCCAGGGTGGATTCAAACACCTTGTCGGCCAGAAGCAGGCTCTGGCGCGAGCGCAGCAGTGCCTCATCCCGCTCGCGAAGGGCATGGTGCAGTTCCAGCACGAACTCATGTTCGATGTTCTGCAGGATATCGCCAAGGCCGACGATATGGGCCAACTGGCCTGCATTGTCGAGCACACCCAGGTGCCGCACCTGATGCTGGATCAGCAGCCGTCGCGCCTGCAGCAAGCTGGTTGAGGCCGGCAGCGACAGCAGCGTGGCCGAGCTGGCCTCCCCTGCCGTGGAGGCGCGACCGCCCTGGGCCAGAAGGCGGATGACATCGCGCTGGGTAAGGATGCCGTGGCTGCCATCGGCAAAGCGGACCCCGAGCGCATCCACCGTCAACGCACGCATGCGGTTGATGGCATCCCGGATGTCGGCGCCAGCGTCAATCACTCCCGCAGGGGTGAGTTCCAGCGCGTCCAGCCGCTTGAGGCCAAGAAAAGCCTCGGCGCCGTGGTTGAAGATAATGTCGGTGACCGAAACCACGCCGAGGTACTGCTTGCCATCGGACACCAAGGCATGGCGGATATTGTTCTTGCGGAACACGCCGGTGGCATCGTGCACCGTCATTTCCCCGGTCAGGGTGACCACTGGCTGGCTCATTACCTCCGAAATCGGCTGACGACAGCTCTTCTCGTCGGAAAAGTCCACTTTCAGGGCATCGGTTTCGGTCCAGATGCCCAGGGCCTCCCCGGTTTCGTTCATCACGATGATAGAGCCGCAACGCGTCTCGGCCATGCGCCGGGCAGCTTCGAACACCGGCGTCTCCGGCGCGCAGCTGAGGATGTCGGGTGTCACGATCTGCTTGATGGGTTGCAGAAGCTGGGACATGGCCTTGGTTTTGGTTTCAGACATCAGCGAGATCGGGCAGCCCGCGAGAAGGGCTGAACATTATTCATTCTCAAAAAAACGGTAACCCGGGACTTGTTCCCGAGGCCTCGCTGCAATGCCCGAGGTCAAATCCGCACGAGCTTTCAGCTTTTGTTGAGGCCGAGGCAGCCACTATAGTGGAAATGCTGAACAAATAGTTTGCATTTGATCAATACCACAAATATTGACAGCCCCGGTGCAACTCCGTTCCTGCCCGCTCAGAGCCTTTCTGCCCAAAGATCATGTTCGCTGGCATCGACGATGGACACGTTGGCAAACGCTCCCGGAGCCAGACCAGCGCTATCCTCAATGAAGACCAGCCCGTCGATCTCGGGCGCATCGGCGTAGGTGCGGCCGATCGCGGTACCCTCGTCGTCGATTTCGTCGATCAGCACCTGCATGGTTCGGCCAACCTTGGCCGCGAGCTTGGCCGCACTGATTTCGGCCTGCACCTCCATGAAACGAGCCTTGCGGGCCTCCTTGATCTCCTCGGGTACAGACCCCGGCAGGGCATTGGCGGCAGCGCCGTCGACGGGCGAGTAGGTGAAGCACCCGACGCGATCAAGCCGGGCCTCGCGCAGGAAGGCCAGCAGTTCCTCGAAGTCCGCCTCGGTCTCGCCGGGGAAGCCGACGATGAAGGTGGACCGCAGCGCGATGTCTGGACAGATGGCGCGCCAGTTCTCAATGCGCTTGAGCACGTTATCGACATTGGCCGGACGCTTCATTGCCTTGAGCACGCGCTGCGATGCATGTTGGAAAGGAATGTCCAGATATGGCAGCAGCTTGCCCTCGGCCATCAGGGGGATAACCTCATCCACATGCGGATAGGGGTACACATAATGCAATCGGGTCCAGATGCCCAGCCGGCCCAGCTCCTCGCACAGCTCCGTCATCCGCGTCCGGACCGGACGACCGTTGTGAAAGCCCAGCCGGTAACGCATGTCCACCCCGTAGGCAGAGGTATCCTGCGAGATTACCAGCAGTTCCTTCACACCACTGCGTGCAAGGTTCTCCGCCTCGCGCAGCACGTCGTGCACCGGTCGGCTGACCAGGTCCCCCCGCAGGGAGGGGATGATGCAGAAGGTACAACGGTGGTTACATCCTTCGGAAATCTTGAGATAGGCGTAGTGACGCGGGGTGAGCTTGATGCCCGCCTCCGGTACCAGATCCACGAAAGGATCATGCGGCTTGGGCAGGTGGGCATGCACTTGGCTGAGTACTTCGTCGGCTGCATGCGGGCCGGTGATGGCGAGTACCGAGGGGTGCACCTGACGTACCACATCGTCTTTGGCGCCCAGGCAGCCGGTGACAATGACCTTGCCATTTTCGTTCAGCGCTTCACCGATGGCATCCAGCGATTCGGTGATGGCGGAATCGATGAAACCACAGGTATTCACCACGACGAGGTCGGCCCCGTCGTAGCTGTCGGCGATGTCGTAACCTTCCGCCCGCAGGCGGGTAATGATCTGTTCGGAATCCACCAGGGCCTTCGGGCAACCAAGGGACACCATTCCAATGCGCGGGGCTTTCATGCTGGGCAGTACGAGTTAGAAATAAAAATCGCAAAGTATACAACCCTTTAAAGCACCCTGACTGAAGAGTTCGTCTGTGAAAGTCATGAGGCGGCACGGGTAGCACTGACACTAGGGGAAATCCGCCATGGTCCTGGTCAGCAGGCGGTGTATGCTTGTGAAAACAGCCCTGCCCGCCGCGCTGCCGTCCGATAGCAGGCCCCACCAGAAGGAGACCCCACCATGTTCAACAGCGCCCTCAAGAAGGATATGCTTGCCTGCCAGGCGCGCAATGCCGAACTCGAAGCCACGCTCGCCGCCATTCGCAGCGCCCTGGCACAGATCGAGTTCGCACCGGACGGCACCATCCTCGATGCCAACCCCCTCTTCCTGAACACGGTCGGCTATACGCTGGAGGAAATCCGTGGCCAGCATCATCGCCTGTTCTGCAGCCGCGACGAGGTGACAAGCCCCGGTTATACCCGCTTCTGGGAACGGCTTAAATCCGGTGAGAGCTTTACCGACAAGTTTCTGCGTTACGGCAAAGGCGGGCGGGAAATCTGGCTGGAGGCAAGCTACATCCCCCTGCGCGGGGCGGATGGCCAGGTACGCCGCATCCTCAAGCTCGCGTCCGACATCACTGCGCGCATCCGCAAGGCACAAGTGCAGGACAGCCTGGTGAATGCGCTCAACCGGTCGACGGCCGTCATCGAGTTCGACCTGGAAGGCCGGGTGGTGAACGCCAACGAGAACTTTCTGGAAATGATGGGCTACCGCCTGGAAGACATCCGTGGCCAGCATCATCGGATGTTCTGCGACCCGTCCGAGGCCGATGCACCCGATTACCGGGGGTTCTGGCAGCGCCTCACGCAAGGCGAATACATCTCGGGGCGCTTCCGGCGTCTGGACCGCAACGGCCGCACGGTATGGCTGCGCGCCACCTACAACCCACTGTTCGATGCACGGGGGCGGCAGTATGGCGTGGCGAAGTTTGCCACCGATGTCACCGAGCAGACGCTGCAGCGCGAAGAAGAACATCAGGCGGCACAGCTGGCCTATGTCATCTCGCAGAAAACCGACGAGAGCGCCAGCGCGGGCGCGGCCGTGGTACGCGAGACTGTCAGCGTGGTGCAGCACATCGCAGGCGAACTGCAGGGTGTGTCGCAGGACATCGGCGCCCTTAGCCAGCAGTCTGACAGGATCAGTTCGATCGTGGAGACGATCAGCGGCATCGCCGACCAGACCAACCTGCTTGCGCTCAATGCGGCGATTGAGGCTGCCCGGGCGGGCGAGATGGGACGCGGCTTTGCGGTAGTGGCCGACGAGGTGCGCCACTTGGCGGCCCGCACCAGCCAGGCAACGATCGAGATCGCCGACGTGGTGCGCCAGAACCAGGCACTGGCAAAGAGCGCGGTGGACAACATGCAGGCCAGCCGAAGCAAGGCCGAGCAGGGGGTGGCGTTGGCCAACAGCGCCGGCGCCGTAATCGTGGAGATCCACGAGGGCGCCCGGCAGGTCGTGGATGCAATCGGCCGATTTGCCGATGCGTTGAAGCAATAGCCGGCTTCGGCCAAGGCACAAAAAACCGGCTCTCGGAAGCCGGTTTTTCTTTCACTGCCGTGAAGGTCAGCCTTTCGGGGGCTCGTCCTTCTTGTCCGGCCCCTTTTCCTGGCTGCCGGGCGCGGCATAGGGATTGAAACCGAAGCCGCTGAAGAGCTGACGGGTCTGCTCCTGCATGCGATTCTGCATATCCAGGAACAGGTTGGTACTCTGCTCCATGTAGTTGGACATCATATTCTGCATGTTCGGACCCTGAAACTTCATCAGGTCGGACCAGATATTGGGGTTGAGCATGGCATTTTCCCCGTAGAGCGCGCGCGTCTGCTCCTGCATCTTCTGCTGCAGCTGCGAGAACACCTGCAGATTGCGCTCGAGGAAGGGCCCCATCATGCCCTGCATGGCCTGGCCATAAAAGCGGATGAACTGCGTGAGCACTTCATAGCTGAACATCGGCATGGTGCCGTTTTCCTCGTCCAGGATGATCTGCAGCAGTACGCTGCGAGTGATGTCCGCCTGCGTCTTGGCATCCACCACCTGGATGTCGACCTGGTCGAGCACCAGCTGCTTCACGTCCCCCAGCGTGATGTACGAGCTGGTGGCGGTGTCGTACAGCCGCCGGTTGGGGTACTTCTTGATGACCCGCTTCTCAACACTCATTCATTACTCCCGGTTTTGTATTGTGGTTGGTGTTGTGCGCGTGCAATTTACCATAAATACAACAATATAGAGCAATCATCCTAGGCGTATGCTGCACCGCCGTGATACATTTTGCCACTTATTGTGCAGTGCGCAAAAAAACCCGGCACCGCACCCCCTACATCGCTCGTAACCAGCAGAGGTTAACTATGGTCAACAACACCGAACAGCTGAACCAGTTTTCGATGGACCTGGTGGAAGGCGCGCTGCGCTTTGCCCAACTGTCGCTCGACAGCACCGAACGCCTGATGCGCTTCCAGTTTGAAGCCTCCAAGCAGATTCTTGAAGAAAACGTGGCCGCCGCCCGCCAGCTGACCCAGCTTGGTCTGACCGCGGAAGCCATGGAAGAAGCCCGCAAATACTCCACTCAGGCCATGGAGCGCTCGCTGGCACAGTCCCGCACCCTGTACGACATCGCATCGCAGGTTCAGGGGGATTTCACCCGCCTGGCCGAAGACCGCGTGGACACCCTGACCAAGTCGCTGACCAACGGTCTGGACCACCTTTCCAAAAATGCTCCGGCCGGCTCCGAGACCGCCGTCAATGTAGCCAAGTCCTCGCTTGCAACCGCCACGGCCGCGATGAGCAGTCTGAGCAAAGTCGCCAAGCAGATGGCTGAATTCACCGACACCAATGTGAAGGCCGCCTCACATGCCACCGTCGAAGCCGTGAAGACGGTAAGCCGTCGCGCACCGCAAGGCCCGACCGCGCAGGCCTGATCGCATACGTCCCGCTTCTGCAACCCGGCGCACTGCTGCGCCGGGTTTTTGCTGTCCGGCCGCCGGCGGGCGTACAATGCCACCATTCCTTTGTCCGTCCTTCCAGGGTTGCGCATGAAAATCAGCAGTAACTTCGATGCCGGCAGCATCGAGATCGTTTCCGCCGAAACGTTCGACGACATCCAGCTGCGGATCCGCCGCGACAATGCCGCCGAATTCGCCCAGTGGTTCTACTTCCGCCTGCAAGGGGCGGCCTATCAGAACTGCACGCTGCGCTTCCTCAACGCCGGTGAATGCGCCTATCCCGCGGGCTGGGAAAACTACCAGGTAGTGGCCTCCTATGACCGGGTAAACTGGTTCCGTGTGTCCAGCACCTACGCCAATGGCGTGATGACGGTCGAACATGTGCCCTTGGCCAATAGTGTCTACTACGCCTATTTCGAACCCTATTCCTACGAGCAGCATCTCAACCTTATCGGCCAAGCCCAGGGATCCGGCTTGTGCGACGTGAGCTGCGTGGGGGAAACGGTAGAAGGCAGAGACCTGGACTTGCTGACCATCGGCCATCAGGTGGAGTCCGACTTGAAGGTATGGGTGATCGCGCGCCAGCATCCTGGCGAGACCATGGCCGAATGGTTCGTCGAAGGCTTCCTGAACCGTCTTCTGGACCCGCAGGATCCCACAGCCCGCGCCCTCCTCGATAAGGCCACCTTTTATGTAGTGCCCAACATGAACCCGGACGGCTCGGTGCGCGGCAACCTGCGCACCAATGCGGCGGGCGCCAATCTCAACCGCGAATGGCTGGAGCCGTCGCTGGAGCGCAGCCCCGAGGTGTTTCATGTACGTCGCAAGATGGAGGAAGTTGGCGTGGACCTCTTCCTGGACATCCATGGCGACGAGGCGATCCCGTATGTGTTCGTAGCTGGCACCGAAGGTGTGCCAAGCTACAACCCGCGCATCGCCGCACTGGAAGAACGCTTCAAGCATTACCTGCATCTGGCGAGCCCGGACTTTCAGGATGAATTCGGCTATGCCAAGGACGCGCCCGGCACGGCCAACCTGTCGATGGCGACGGCCTGGGTGGGCAACCGTTTCGACTGTCTGGCCTACACGCTGGAAATGCCCTTCAAGGACAACGACAACCTGCCGGACGATGACTACGGCTGGAGCGGCCAGCGTAGTCTGCGTCTGGGCGAGGCAGCACTGACGGCGATCTACGCCGTGATCAACCAGCTGCGATAGTCCATACCGCACCTCATCATGAAAAAACCGCCCTCCGGGGCGGTTTTCTCTTGAAAGGTTGGCCCAAGGCCGCTTTGCTTCGGCCAACCTTACCGGCGCTACACGCGCTGACGGCGCATCTCCACTGCAGGCACGCGCATCATCTGGCGGTACTTGGTCACGGTCCGGCGCGCCACTTGCAACCCTTGACGAGCGAGAAGGCGGGCGATTTCCGCATCCGAGAGCGGGTTGGTCGCATCTTCACCATCGATGAGGTCCTTGATCACTCCCCGGATGGCGGTCGCCGAGCAGGCTCCTCCACTGGAAGTGGGCAGCGCACGCGAGAAGAAATACTTCAGTTCGAACACACCGGCCGGCGTGGCCAGATACTTGTTATTGGTAACGCGCGAAACCGTGGATTCGTGCAGCCCCAGCTCCTCGGCAATTTCCTTGAGCCCCAGCGGCTTCATCGCCAGCGCACCATACTCGAGGAAGTTCTTCTGGCGTTTCACGATGGCTTCGGCCACGCGCAGGATAGTGGCAAAGCGCTGCTCTACGTTCCGTACCGTCCAGCGTGCCTCCTGCAGATGAGAGGCGAGGTCGCCATGGTGCGATTCGCGGTGGCTCTGGAACAGCTCTGCATACACCTTGTTGAGGCGCACTTTGGGAATGGCGCTGGGGTTGAGCGTGGCTTGCCACTCGCCCTTTACTTTGCGCACGATCACATCGGGCGTGACGAACTGCACCGCAGTCGAACCGAAGCGCCAGCCCGGGCGCGGGTCCAGGTGCCGGACGCGTTCGCAGGCCGCCTCGACAGCGGCGACGGTGGATCCTAGGGCCTTGGCCATGCGCGAGATATCGCGCTGGGCCAGTTGTTCCAAGTGATGGGCGACGATACGCTCGGCCAAGGCACGCTCCGCCTCGTCGGGGATGTCGCACACCTGCAGCAGCAGGCATTCGCGGATGTCGCGGGCGCCCACGCCGTTGGGTTCCAGCGACTGCACAATGCGGATGGCAGTCTGCATTTCGGTCTCGTCCGGCAGCGGATCGAGTTCCACCATCTCCTGCAAGTCTTCCAGGGTCAGGCGCAGGTAGCCGTCGTCATCCAGGGCCTCGACGATCACCGCCGCCAGCAGGCGGTCGCGCTCGGAAAGCGGCATCACGTTCACCTGACGATGCAGGTGATCGCGCAGCGATACGGTGGATTCTGCCAAGTCCATCATGTCGACATCACTGTCACCGTGGCTGGCCCCAGAGCCGGAGCCCCAGGTTTCGGTGTCCCATTGTGCATCCTCTCGGCTGGAATGGTCGTCTTGGGCCGGGGCGGCCACGGGGAGTTCTTCGGCAGGCGCGACCGAGGCCATTCCTGCCATGCCGTCCAGATCCTGGCCAACCCCTTCCTCGCCGTCATCATCCGGCTCCAGGAAGGGGTTGGTATCCAGTGCCTGCTGGATCTCCTGTGCGAAGTCCAGCGACGAAAGCTGCAGCAGGCGCACGGCCTGTTGCAGGCGAGGGGTAAGGGTTTGCTGCTGGCGGGACTCAAGCCGGATTACCGGTGCATTCATGCATAGCTCCTGCAATATTCCGTCTGCCACCGGGCGGGTCCGTCTGCCGCAGGCCCGTCGGTGCTTGTTGTGTGCGTGACGATGCTCTTTGTCATCGGCTCGTGTTCTTGGTCAGCGCCCTTGCTTCGGATGGAAGGGCGGGCCCGGCCGTGCCGCAGAGGGGCGCTCTGTCGGACGGGCCGGGCACCGGAATAGTAGCAAACAGCGTGCCCGGGTTCGGCTGGGCACGCAAGGGGCACGATCAGGCGCTCCGTCCCATCAGGACAGCGAGGAGGAGGAAGCCGCGCTACCGTTGGCCGAACGGGCCACCACCGCCGCTTCGGCCAAGCTGGCGAGCGTGGCGTCGTCCAGTTCGTTCTCCGTCGATGCCGCCGGCTTGAGCGGACCGATATCGAGCGGGCGCACCACAGTCTGGGCATGGCCCGCCAAACGGCGTGCGGGCAGATCGGTAAGCTGCTGGGCAGTGTGCAGCAGAAGTTGCCGGAAGTCGCTGCCAAGCTCAGCATGCTTAAGGGCATATGCCAGCGTGGCTTCCAGATACCCGAGCTTGCTACCACAATCGTAGCGCTTACCTTGATAGCGATAAGCAAACACCGACTCATGCTGCAGCAAGCGAGCGATGCCATCGGTGAGCTGAATCTCGCCTCCGGCCCCCGCCTCAAGACCATCAAGGCAATCGAAAATTGCCGGGGTGAACACATAACGGCCCACAACGCCGAGCGTGGAGGGCGCGTCTTCGGGCTTGGGCTTTTCCACAACCGTTTTGAGGCGGGCGCCGCGCGCATCAGTGGCATGGATGTCCACGATACCGTAGCGACGGGTGTCCTCACGCTTGACCGGCTGCACCGCCACCAGGCTGGCCGGCACCTTCTCGTAATGGGCTACCAATTGGGCCAGCGCCCCGGGCTGCGCGTCGATCAGGTCGTCAGGCAGCAGCACCGCGAAGGGTTCGTTGCCCACCAGATGCCGCGCACACTGGATGGCATGCCCCAGCCCGCGTGGCGCACTCTGGCGTACGAAGCTGAACTTCACGCCCTCGGGCGTAAGCGCTCGCAACTCCTCCAGAAGCGCATGCTTGCCTTGCTGCTCCAGCTCTGCCTCCAGATCCGGCATGCGGTCCACATGATCTTCGATCGCACGCTTGGTGCGGCTGGTGACAAAGATCATCTCGGTGATTCCCGCAGCGCGGGCTTCCTCAATCGCATATTGGATCAGGGGCCGGTCCACCACCGGCAGCATTTCCTTGGCCACAGCCTTGGTGGCGGGGAGGAAGCGGGTGCCCAGCCCGGCGACGGGGAACACGGCTTTGCGGATTACACCGGTACGGGGGGATGCCTCAGCGAGGGAAGCGGGACGTTTTTTCGAAGTTTCGAAATTCATGGGGAGGTCCCAGTTCGGTTTTCGTTTGCTGGACAGTTCAATGCAGGGGCGTGGCAGCATCGACCATGCGGTCAGCGGTCCACATAGCTCTGGTCGCCCGGCCCCCGGCGGTCGGTATCGACCAGCCCGTTCTCAAGGTCATCATGGGCCTGCTCGATGCGGGCGTCCTCATAGCCCTGCTGGCTGTCGGGCGACTCGTCCCGTTCATGTGGCTGGCGCGGCACCCGCGGACGGCGCGGGTCGACTCCGTTTTCCTGTTCGGTCAGCGGCGTGACCTGATCTGCCGGGGGGGACGGTGGTCTCTTCTGGCTCATGGCAGCTTCCTTGTCTCAAATTCGTGCGTCATGGATCAGCAAACATCGTGCCTGTGTTAAGCGCACTTTAATGCTGCTCGCATCAAAAGCCGTGGATCCTGCCGGCACGTGAATTGCTGACGGCCAAGGGTGCGCAGTTCAAGCCTGCGACCGATTCCCGACCCCGCCGCAAGGAGACTCTTATGGCAACCCGCAGCCAGAGCAGTGCCCGTGAAGAATTGCTGGGCATGCTGATCGAAGACCACAAACGCATGAAGAAAGCCCACCGCGATTTTGAAAAACTGGACCCCGAGTCCGACCGTGAGGCCCGTACCGCCATCGTGGAGCGCACCTGTGCCGAGCTGGAAGTGCACGCCCAGCTGGAAGAAGAACTGCTCTACCCCGCCGCGCGCACCAAGGTGGCGGAAGACAACCTGATCGACGAGGCCGAGGTGGAACACCAAAGCGCCAAGCAGCTGATCGCCCAGATCAAGACCATGAACCCGGACGATCCCAAGTACTCGGCCAGCTTCACCGTGCTGTGCGAATACGTTAAGCATCACGTCCGCGAGGAAGAAGGCGAACTCTTCCCGCAGCTGGGCCGTTCGCGCCTGGACTGGATCGGCATGCTGGAAACCATGGTCAGCCGTCGCCGTGAACTGATGACGGAAATGGGTCTGCTGGACGAAAGCCTGGTGGCCGACGCGATGGAAGACCTGGAAAAGAATGTCAAGACGCCGGCAGCACGCCGCAGCGGCCGTGCAGCGGGGAGCACCGGCAACCCATGACAGGCAGCACGTTTCGAAAGCGCGCCTTCGGCCAACCTGGCGGCATGGTCCGCCGGGCGCCGGGAGGCGTTTTCCGTTCCTTCTGGATGGCCGGCTTCGAAGGGGCCGATCATGTGAATGGCTGGGGCCAGCCCTTGGATATGGCGGCCCTATCCGGTCATGCGGAACAGGTGGAAGAAGATTTTGCACGCTTGGCCAGACTGGGCATCCGCACCGTGCGCGAGAGCCTGGGGTGGAGGCTATGTGCCCGCCCCATTGCCCAAGGAGGCGGCTACGACTTCAGCCGGCTGCTGCGGATCGCCTCGGCCGCCCAGCGACACCGCATCCAGGTGCTGTGGACGCTCATGCACTACGGCATGCCCGAGGATGTGGATCTGTTCAGCGACAGCTTTCTGCCACGCTTCGTGGAATATGCCGCCAAGACCGCGGCGATGATCCGGCCGCTGTCCGACCTGCCGCCGGTCTATACACCGATCAACGAAATCAGCTTCTTTGCCTGGGCGGCGACCGAAACCAACCTGATGCACCCGTATCGTGGCGACGCCCACGCGCCCGATCCGGATCAGCCACCGCGCAGCGGCTATGCGCTGAAGTGCCGGCTGGTCAAGGCCACCCTCGCAGCCATGGAGGCCATCCGCGAGGTGGACCCACGCGCACGCTTCCTGCACATCGAGCCGGTGGTGCACATCACCCACCCTGCAGACCGTCCGGACCTGGCTGCACGTGCTCAGGAAGTCCGTGACTACCAGTGGCAAGCCTGGGACATGCTGGCCGGGCGGCGTGAGCCCCAGCTGGGCGGCCATCCCGCCGCACTCGACCTTCTCGGGGTGAACCACTACCACAGCGGCCAGTGGGAGGTGGACACCAACGAACGCCTGCACTGGCACCTGAACGACCCGCGCCGGCTGCCATTTGGCGACTTGCTAACGGAAGTGTGGGAGCGCTACCGCCGACCGGTGGTGGTCGCCGAGACCGGTCACGTCGGTGAAGGCCGTTCCGCCTGGCTGAACGATATCGCCGCAGAAGTGGCACGCGTGCGCCGGGCCGGCGTGCCGGTGGAAGGGCTATGCCTGTACCCGGCGGTGGACCGACCGGATTGGCAAGACCTCAGTCACTGGCACCACAGCGGCCTGTGGGACGCAGTACTGCCCGCTGAAACCGACAACAAGACGGCGCCGATCCAGCGTCGCCTGCACTGGCCGTTGGCGAAAAGCCTGCGGCGCTGGCAGCAGCGCCTGCCACAACACCTTGCTGTGTCAACCCTCAATACCGGAGAGAAGAACATGAAAAACCTGATCGTATTTTCCCACCTGCGCTGGGACTTCGTTTATCAACGCCCGCAGCACCTGCTGTCGCGCCTGGCACGTCATTACAACGTGATCGTCTTCGAAGAGCCGGTACGCATCGATGGCGAGGCCTTCCTGCAGCATTTCGAGCCGAGCGAGAACATCACCGTCCTGCGCCCGCACACGCCGGTGGAACAATGGGGCTTCAGCGACGCCCAGATGCCGACCCTGCGCCATCTTCTTGACGATTACCTGCAGGAAAACGGGGTCGACGACTATATGGTGTGGTGCTACACCCCGATGGCGCTGCCCTTGCTGGAAGGCCTGGAGCCCGAAGCCATCATCTACGACTGCATGGACGAGCTGGCTGCCTTCAAGGGCGCGCCGCAGGCAATGCTGGACCGTGAGACCGAACTGATGCGGCGTGCCGACCTGGTGCTGACCGGCGGACCGAGCCTGTTCGAATCCAAGCGCGACAAGCATCACAACATCCATTGCTTCCCGAGTGCTGTGGATGCAGGGCATTTCGCACCGCGCAGCGATACCGACCCCAACGTCGAAAAGCTGCAGGGCCATCTTGGCCGTCCACGCATGGGCTTCTATGGTGTGATCGACGAGCGTCTGGACACCGAGCTGGTGGCGCGTCTTGCCGATGCCCATCCCGAATGGCAGATCGTGATGGTGGGTCCGGTGGTGAAGATCGACCCGGCCTCGCTGCCCCAGCGCGACAACATCCATTGGCTGGGACAGCAAGGCTATGAGCGCCTGCCCTACTTCCTGGCCGGCTGGGACGTCGCCCTGCTCCCGTTCGCGCTGAACGAGTCCACCCGATTCATCAGCCCCACCAAGACCCTGGAATATCTGGCTGCGGAAAAGACCGTGGTCAGCACACCGATCCATGATGTGGTGGGTCTGTACTCCGATGTGGTGCGTCTGAGCGACGGCCACGACAGCTTCATTGCCGCCTGCGAGCAGGCCCTGGCGGAAACCGCCCAGGAACGCGCCGACTGGGATGTACGCCGTCAGGCCTGCGTGGCCCGCTTCTCGTGGGATGGCGCTGCAACCGCCATTCATACCCTGATCCAGGAAGCCCTGCAGAAGCGTGCCGAGCAGGACATCGCCCAGATCACGGTACCGGAGATCGTGGTCTCCGCCACCTCCGTGACTGAGACTGCGCCGCAAGAGGAAGACGAACCGGCCTTCGAAGCAGGCTTCGTCCCGCCGCCACAGAAGCCGACCACCGGTTCCGCCTTCGGCGTGCACTGAGCTGCATCCGCACAGCCGGCCCCGACCGAGGCCGGCTTTTTCCTTCCTTCGGCCAACCTCAGGCCGCAGGCCTCTTTCCAGGAGAAACCGATGAACAGCAGCAAGCCGCAAGATGCCGACGTAACCCCTATCCAGGCCGTATCCAAGGTGGCCGAGCTCGAACCCAACCGTGAAGCCCCGGCCGCCATGCTGACCACCAACCAGGGCGTGGGTATCGTCGACAACCAGAATACGCTCAAGGCCGGCACGCGTGGGCCCAGCCTGCTGGAAGACTTCATCTACCGGGAAAAGATCACCCACTTCGACCATGAGCGTATTCCGGAGCGTGTGGTGCACGCTCGCGGCCACGGTGCGCACGGCTACTTCCAAGTGTACGAATCACTGGCCCCGTACACCCGTGCCCACTTCCTGCAGGATCCGGCGGTGCGCACCCCGGTGTTCGTTCGCTTCTCCACCGTGCAGGGCTCGCGCGGCTCGGCCGATACCGTGCGCGACGTGCGCGGCTTTGCCACCAAGTTTTACACCCAGGAAGGCATTTTCGACCTGGTTGCCAACAACATCCCGGTGTTCTTCATCCAGGACGCGATCAAGTTCCCGGACCTGGTCCATGCGCTGAAGCCCGAGCCGCACAACGAAGTGCCGCAAGGTTCCACCGCCCACGACACCTTCTGGGACTACATTTCCGTCACGCCCGAGTCGGCACATATGATCATGTGGGCGATGTCGGACCGCGCCATCCCCCGCAGCAACCGCATGATGGAGGGCTTCGGCGTCCACACCTTCCGCTTGGTGAATGCCGAGGGCGTGAGCACCTTCGTCAAGTTTCACTGGAAGCCCCTGCTGGGTATCCATGGCCTGTCCTGGGATGAAGCCCAGACATTGGCGGGCCGCGATCCGGATTTCCACCGCCGCGACCTCTGGGAAGCGATCGAGACTGGCAACTATCCCGAATGGGAGCTGGGTCTGCAGCTGATCACAGAAGAAGACATGGACAAGCTGGACTTCGACCTCTTGGACTCCACCAAGATCATCCCTGAGGAGATCATCCCGGTAAAACGCGTCGGCAAAATGGTACTCAACCGCAACCCCGACTACTTCTTCGGTGAAACCGAGCAGGTGGCCTTCCACATTGGCCATGTGGTGCCCGGCATCGACTTTACCAATGACCCGCTGCTGCAAGGCCGGCTGTTTTCCTACACCGATACCCAGTTGCTGCGCCTGGGTGGCCCCAATTTCCACCAGATTCCGATCAACCGCCCGATCAACCCGGTATACAACAACCAGCGCGACGGCTTCCACCAGCACCGCATCTACACGGGGCGTGTGGCTTATGAGCCCAACACGCTCGCCGGCGGCCTGCCCAAGGAGGCTCCGCCGGAACGCGGCTTCGTTACCTATCCTGATGCAGAGAGCGGCCCGAAACTGCGCGATCGCAGCCACACCTTCATGGACCACTACACCCAGGCCCGCATGTTCTGGCTGAGCATGACCCAGCCCGAGCAGGACCACATCGTCGAGGCGTTCAGCTTTGAACTGGGCCGGGTGGAAACCGTAACGGTACGCGCACGCATCGTCACCATGCTGCAGCAGGTCGACGCCACACTGGCACAGCGTGTGGCCGATAACCTGGGGCTGGCACTGGAAGGTCAGCCCGGCCCGACCGCCTCCACCGAAGTGATGCCGTCCCCCGCGCTAAGCATGATCGGGACTGGCAACGGCACCATCCGCACCCGCAAGGTCGCCATCCTGGCAGCAGACGGAGTGGACGTGGATGGGCTCAAAGCGATGAAGGAAGGGCTGGAAGCGGCCGGTGCTCTCACCAAGATCATCTCGGTCAGACTGGGCGGCCTGGTCGGCGCACAGGGGGGGCCGGGGCTGCCGATCGACGCTACCCCGAAGACCATGCCCTCGGTCATGTTCGACGCGGTGTTCGTGCCCTGCGGTCCCGACAGTCTGGAAGTTCTCAAGGCCAACGGAGACATGCTCCATTTCGTGATGGAAGCCTACAAGCACTGCAAGCCGATTGCAGCGGCCGGCTACGGGGTGGACCTGCTGCGCATGACCGGCATCGTTCAGGACGGTGTCCCCCCCCAGGACGGCGTGCTGCTGGCTGAAAAGGGCGGCGCCGACAAGGCTCTCGCCCAGCAATTTGTTCAAGCGATCGGTATGCACCGCTTCTGGATGCGTGCAGACAAAATGCAGATTCCGGCGTAAAACGCCTGATTAGTATGCAAGCCCGGCTACGGCCGGGCTTTTTCTTTGCAATGCTGGGCCTGCTTTGGGCACGCCCCTTGCTATTCACACAGGGCGGATTTGCCGCAGAGATATTCCGATCAATTGCCGGAGGACATTCCGATGAAAAAGCTTCTCGTTGCCGCCAGCCTTGCCGCTGCCACCATGACTGCCGTGACCGGCTGCGCTGTCACCAGCGGCCAGAGCTCGATGGGCCAGTATGTGGATGACGCCACCATCACTACCCGCGTGAAGACCCGCATGGCCGAGGACAAGACCGTCAGCGCCATGCGCGTGAACGTGGAAACCCTGAACGGTGTGGTGCAGCTGTCGGGCTTTGCGGCCAATGAAGCCGAAAAAAGACGCGCAGCCGAGATCGCTCGCAGCGTGCCGGACGTGAAGGACGTGCGCAACAACATCATTATCCGCACCCCGACCAACTAAACGGTCCTTGATGCAGACAGGGCGCTTTCCCGAGGGAAAGCGCCCCTTCTTTTTTGGTGCTGGCAAGCGTCCCGTTCTTTAAGCCGCGTCCGCCGCCTGCCCCACTGCCTCGATCGTGACCGGCTTGCCCGCGGCCGCTTCGGCCACCAGCCACTCGATGGAGCGCTCCACGTCCTCGCCGCGCACCGGTTTTGTCAGATGCAGCGCAAACCCTGCCTTGCGGCTGTCCTCGATATCCGCGGCCTTGCCATAACCGGACAGTGCCACAGCCACCAGCTCAGGCTGGATGCTGCGCAGGCGGGCCACCAGCACCAGTCCGCTCTCGTCAGGCAGGCCCAAGTCACTGACCAGTACGTCATAAGGTTGCTGCTGCGCCAGCGCCAGCCCTTCGGATGCTGTGGCCGCTACGTCCACCTGCCAGCCCCGTAACCGCAGTACCAGCGCCAGCATCTCTGCGCTGTCGGCATGGTCTTCCACCATGAGGATGCGCAGGGCATCCACCATCGGACCGTGGCTGGGTCCGTCGTGGCGACCAGCGCTGTGGTGCAGCGGCGCGGCTTCCAGGGGTAGAGTCAGGGTGAAGGTGGCGCCCTTGCCGGTACCGTCGCTGTGAACGGTCAGCGTGCCATCGTGCAGTTCGGTGAGCGCGCGCGAGATGGCCAGCCCCAGCCCCAGGCCCCCGTACTGCCGCGCAATGCCGCTGCCGCCCTGCTCGAATGCGTCGAACACACGTGGCAGCACATGCGGGTCGATGCCCAGCCCGGTATCGCGCACCTCCACCACGATGCAGCCATCGCGGTTGAAGGTGTCCACCATGATGCGACCGTGCTCGGGGGTGAACTTGATACTGTTCTTCAGCAGATTCCAAAGCACCTGTTGCAAGCGGGCCGCATCTCCCATCACCCCCGCCTCCCCTGCCTCCAGCCCCAGCACCAGCGTCTGGTGCTTGGCGGTCAGTTCGGGAGCGCAAATTTCGGCGGCATGGCGGATGATGTCGTGCATGTTGGCCGCAACACGCCGCACGTCCAGCGAACCGCGCGTCAGATGGGTGAGATCCAGAAGATCGTCGATCAGCTTGATCTCCAGGCCGACGTTGCGGCGGATCATGGCCACCTTGTCGGCCAGCGGACGCGGCAGGTCTGGATATTTTTCCATCAGCTGCGACGCCAGCAGCACTGGCGTGAGCGGCGTGCGCAGTTCGTGGCTGAGCACCGCCAGGAAGTGGTCCTTGGCGGTGTTGGCTTCCTCGGCCTGGCGCTTGGCGTGCAGTAGTTCCTCCTCAGCGCGCTTGCGGGCGGTGATGTCGCCGATCATCATCCCGACTCCGATGGGCACCTCGCTGCCGGCGGTGAAAACCGGGTAATAGCTGCCCTGGAGCGTACGTACGGCGTCGCCCGGCCGGATGGGCGGTGCAGCCACCTCGAGCCCGGTCTGTGGCTGACCCGTCTCCAGCGCAGCGCGGAACACTGGCTCCAGCTGCGGCCACAGATGTGGAGTGACGTCCGCCACGGTCTTGCCGATGATCTCGTCAGGGTCACGCCCGGTCAGCCCGGCAGCCACCAGGTTGCAGCGGACATAGCGGAAGTCGCGATCCACGAAGGCCACGCCTTCGGGCGCGTTTTCCAGGAGCGTATCCAGCAGGGCCAGGTTTTCGGCCAAAAAGTCCTGCAGTCGCCGGGTGTCGGTGATGTCCTGCACGATGCCGAAGAAACACTGCCGGCGCGGCGCATACTGGCCCACGGCCGAGATCCAGCGCAGCTCACCATTGTCCAGGCGTACACGGTACTCGTAGCGCACCTCGCTGCGGCTGGCAAACGCCTGTGCGGCCCGCCCCTCCAGCCGGGGCAGATCGTCCGGATGGATGCGCTCTCGGATATCCAGGGGTGAGGCCAGCAGTGCATGGGCGGCAAAACCGTGCATCAGCTTGGCGTGCACGTCCGCAAAGAAGGATTCGGTATCAGGGTTGTAGGTCCAGGTACCCAGTTGCGCACCATCCAGCGTGGCCAGCAGGCGGTATTCGTTGTCCTGCAGGGCTTCGGCCAGACGCTTCTGCTCGTCGATATCGGTGAAACTACCAAACCAGCGCGCAATGCGTCCGTGGGCATCGTATACCGGCAGTGCATGTGCCAGGTGCCAGCGGTAGCTGCCATCATGGTGACGCAGGCGACACGGCTGCTCGTAGGCGGCATCTGCCTGCACCGCACGGCACCAGGCGGCTCGCACTTCGGTAAGGTCCTCCGGGTGAACCGCGCTCAACCAGCCCGAGCCATAGGAGGCACAAGGCTCCAGCCCGGTGTATTCGAACCAGCGCCGGTTGAAGTCATCGGCCTGACCGGCCGCATCGGTTGCCCACAGCAGCTGTGGCACGCTCTCGGCGAACCCGCGGTAGCGCGACTCGCTCTGCCACAGCGTTTCATCCAGCTTGCGCCGCTCGGTGATGTCCTGGGTGATGCCCACCACGCGCAGCACTTGCCCGTCGAGATGGCGCACGATCAGCGCATGGGTGGCGATCCAGCGCACCTGCCCGTCCGGTCGGCGGATGCGGAATTCGTCCCGATAGGCCGAGGCACAGCTGCCGAGCTTCTCCATGAACGTGTCGCGCGCCGAGCGCCGGTCGGCCGGATGCACAAGGCGCATGAAGGCGCGCGAGGCACGATGGTAGCCGGGCAGGTCCAGCCCGAACACGGCGCGGCAATGGCTTTCCCAGACGATCTTGTCCGAGGCCAGGTCCCACTCCCAGGCCCCCATGAAGCCGGCGGCCAGCGCCAGCTGCAGGCGCTGCTCGCCGGCGCGGGAGGATTGCTCCAGTTCGCCGATCCGCGCCTCCCCGGCCAGCTTCTCGGTGATGTCCTCGGCCGTGCCGACCAGCTCGCGGCAGGTGCCTTCAGGCAGCCGCGAGAACACGCCCTCGTGGGCGTGAAACCAGCGGTAGCGTCCGTCGGCATGACGCAGCCGGTACAACGTCTCCAGGGTTTCACCATCGCGTAGCCCCGCCACACGCTTACGCTGGGTAGCCAGCACTGAAGCGTCATCCGGGTGAACCAGTTCACGCAGCACGTCCTCATGACCTTCGGCCCAGCCGGCCGGGTAGCCCAAGAGCTCTGCAAGGCGGTCGTTGAGGTAGCTGATGCGCTGGGCGCTCAAGTCGTAGAGATAGAACACCTGTGGCAGCCGCTGGGCGATCTGGGCAAGGGTGTCGACGCCGGGGGGGGTGCCCAAGGCGGGATCAACCGGCTGGAAGAGATACACCGTGACCGACAGGCCGGCATGGGTAGCAGGAGCCGAGTCGGCACTCAGCCAGATTTCGGCGCCATCCGGACGCAGGAAGCACAGGGGCCGCCCCGTCGGCAGCGTGCCGGCCGACACGGCAGCGTCATCCGGATACAGTAGCGTGGAAAGAGGTTGGCCGAAGAGATGGGGCAACGGTCGGGCCAGTTGCTGGCAGAAAGCCGGACTGGCCTCCATCACCCGTCCATCGTCCGATACAGTGACGCTCAGCACACCCGGGCGGGCGGCAAGCAGGCGCCCCAGTACTTCGGCCGGGGCAGCCGGCCTGGGGCCAGGAGATGGAATAGGCGCATCGGCCGACGGCGCGGCGGCCCTGCCCTTTTTAAACCATCTCCACAAACTCAGCATTGCATCTCCCGCCAGGCTCTTATCAATAACCATCATACCGTCGCAAGCGAACGGCATCAGCTTTGTTCGGTTCGTAGGACAGGAGTTCCGGCACAGAAAAGAGGTGCGGCAGGACGACAGGGCTGTACTTTTTACCGAGCAGACCCGGTTGTTGGCTCCGCGCCGGTCGGGCGGCGCGGATCGGTAGTTTCCAGGGCACGCCCGAAGGCAGCCCCCAGCAGCAGGATCTGGGAGGAATAATACACCCACATCAGCAACACCACGAAGGAGCCGGCCGCGCCGTAGCTGGAGGCGACGCTGGCCCGTCCAAGGTAGAGCCCGATCAGATGCTTGCCGACCGCGAACAGTAGGGCACTGATGAAGGCACCGGCCACCACCACGCGCCAGTTGGGGCGGGTATCCGGCAGCCAGCGCAACAGCACCGCGAAGGCCACGCCGATCAGCAGGGTGGAACTGACCAGGTCCACCACCGTGATCACGCCTTCCAAGGCTGGATAGCGACTGGAAAAGAAGGCGGAAACCGCTGCCAGCGCAGCACTGACGATCAGCGAGACAATACTGAGGAAGCCGAAGCCCAAGACCAGTGCGAAGGCGGTGAGGCGCGCCTTGACGAAGGCGGTCAGCCCGCTGGGCGCAGGGCCGCTATGCAGAATGGCGTTGAGTGCTCGTCGCAGCTCAACGAATACCCCGCTCGCACCGACCAGCAGCGTGCCCACCCCGATGAGGGCCGCCAGAAGGCCATCGTCCTCGCGCCAGGCCGAAGCGATGATCGCTTCCACCCCCTTGGCGGCCTGTGTGCCAACAAGCGAAGCGATCTGCCCCACGATCTGGCCGCGGGCGGCCTCGGGACCGAACACCATGCCGGCCAAGGCGATCGCCACCACTAGCAGCGGCGCGAGCGCGAAGATGGAGTAGAAGGCGATGGTGGCGCCCATCTGCGGGCCTCCGTCATCCACCCAGCCGATCAGGGTGTGCCAGACGAGTTCGGCCGGTCGGCGCAAACGAGGGGGCAGACGGTGCCAGTAGGCAATCAGGGTATCGGTAAGTTTCATGCCGCTCGGCCGGCATAAAGCATGCCCGGCAGGGCAGGCACGCCGCATGCTAGGAACCGCCTATCGACCCTGTTGTGTTTGGACACCGCCATGCATCACGCCCCTGCCAACTTCTACGGACTTCTGGTCCAGCTGCCCGGTTTCATCCCCGACGATGAGCGTGCGCTGCGCGCGCGCCAGCCCTTCTCGGGCTTGGCCACCACTGTGCCTGTGACGAGCCGCAGCGGCGGGGAAGCGCAATGCATCCGCCAGGTTCAGGGTCTGATGAACGATGCACAGGATGCCGAGGAAAAAGGCAACCTATTGCGAGCACGCCGGTTGGCCGAAGCGGCCGAGCTGGCCTTGCTTTCCGCACGTTCCGACCATGCAGCGGTGGACCACAAGCTGACGCTGGCCGCTCTACGCGAACGGCTGCGCCTGATGCGCGCCCAGCTCGACCGCGGCGTGTCCCCCTTGGCGGGAGAAACCGATCATGAAATCTGCTGACTTCCTTGTCCTGCGTATCGTAACCTTGGCCGCCGGAAGTGTGCTGGCCGTTGCAGCCACCCTGGCCGGCGAAGAGATGGCCCCCGCCGGCGCCCGTGGCGAACACCACTTTGCCGCCAGCACCCTCACCTCGCCTTCACCTGCGCCCTTTCTCCTGCACCCGGTCGGTCAGGGGGCTGGCACCGCGCGGCCACATGAAGGCAGCCGGCCGTTGGGGCTGGTGCGCCCTGCCAAGCCTCTGCTGATGAAAGCCTGATGTGCCGCGAGAGTCGCGCCCTACGGTAGATGCGCCAGTCGCGGAGCTAGCCTTTGTCGGCAAGGGGCTCCTGGCCTTGGCTGTCCTTTTTACCCTGCAGGCGGCCAGCGCCGTTCTATTGCCGGTTGCAATGGCGGTGATGCTCACCTTCGTGCTGGCCGGACCCGTACGACGCCTACGCCAATGGGGCATTCCGGAAGTGTTTGGCGCTGCGCTGGTGCTGGTCACCCTGCTGGGAGGTATCGGCCTACTGGTGTCCGTTCTGGCACGCCCGGCGGTGGAGTGGTCCGCGCGCGCGCCCACCGACCTCAAGCAACTGATGGAATCGGTGGACCGGCTGCGTTCCACCATCCCGCTTCTGGCACCGCCTCCCGCACCAGCGGCACCGGTCAGCCGCGTGGGTCCGGTACCGCCGGTAGACCCGATCAAGGAAAAGCTCACCACCGAGAGCGTCAATTTTACCCGTGCTATCGTGGCCCAGCTCGGCTCCTTCGTGATCCAGGCGGCAGCCACGCTGATCCTGCTGTATTTCCTGCTGATTTCAGAACGCTGGATGATCACGCGTACGGTGGAGACCATCCCGCGGCCTAGGGCGCGTGGGATGCTGCTGGCCAGCATCCGCGACGCCCAGCGCGAGATCGGCCAGTTTCTGGCCACGATGACCATGATCAATGTCGGGCTGGGGGTGTTCACCGCGCTGGTGCTGGCCCTGGTAGACATGCCCAATCCTCCCCTGTGGGGCACGATCGCGGCCGTGCTCAATTACATCCCTTATCTTGGCCCCCTGCTGACGATGCTGATGCTGCTGATGGCGGGCATCCTCACTTTCAACACTTTCGGCGCCATGGTGGCGCCGGCCTTCGCCTTCGTGCTCGTCAACCTGGTGGAAAGCAATCTGGTCACACCCTTCGTGGTGGGGCGGCGGCTGCAGCTTAGCCAGGTGGCGGTATTCCTGTCCGTGCTGTTCTGGGGCTGGTTGTGGGGGATCGTCGGCGCGCTCTTGGCGGTCCCCATCGTGCTCGGACTGCGCACCTTCTGCAAACGCCGCAAGCGCTACCGTCTACTATGTGCCTTCCTCAACGGCGACGATGAGGAGCAGCCCACGCTGCGCACCCTGCTGCGCGAGCGCACCCGGCGCAATACCTGGCTGACACGTCGCACCGCGCCCAGCAACCGGCAGTGAGCCCGCCAGCAGCCTTCGGCCAACCTTTCTAGCGTTCTTCTCCCTGACCGCTGCAGCAAAAAGGGACAGCCTGAGCCGTCCCTCTTCTTTCCTGATCCCGGGATCAGAACTTGTAGCGCATGCCCACCGAATACATCCGTACATCCTCGCGACCATCAACGAACTTGAAGCGATGGTTTTCCCATTCGGCCACGGCCTGCAGGTTCGGGGTGACGTCATAGCCCAAACCCGCACCGTAGGAAAGCCCGAATCCGTCTTCCTTGCCGCTGGGGTAACCGGCCGCCGCATTGGTCTTGGTGAAGCCATAAGTGGTGCCCACCTTGGCAAAGGCGTTGAAGCGTTCGGTCAGCGGTGCGTTCCCCACCAGGCTCAGGTTCACGCCTTGGGCACGGCTGCGCCCGCCGTTGCGCTCGGCATTGCCCATGTTGACGTAACCGAGTTCAAGTCCGATGCGGTCGTTGATCAGCCCGCCGGTGTATACCTTGCCACCGAAGCGGCTGGTATCGCAGTCCTGGCCACTGGCACACGCGAGGTCGAAGTCGGTGCCCCCGAGGTTGATGCCCGCGTACCCGCGGGTGGTGTAGGGAATCCACGATGCGCCCGAGGCTGCGCGGGCCGCGCCGGGGTTGGCAGTATCGGGATAGTTAGAGGGGGCAGAAGAGGTGTCCGCCAAGGCGGGCAACGCCAGAACACTACACAGGATCGCAGGCAGAAACAGTTTCTTGTCGTTCATTGCTTGGTACTCCTTATCTTGCAACAGGGAAACGGGCTGTGGCAGCAGCCCAATTACCTTTCGGCAAACACCGTGCCCCGCCGCCCCACCCATGCCGGACGGCCGCAGCCGCAGCACCTTCGACCCGATCGACATGCCCCCTTTCCAAGCCGTCCCGGGTGCGCAGAGGCAGGCACAGAGCTTGCCATATATAGGCGTGTTCCAACGGATCTAGAGAGGCAACGCATGGCATCAACCGGGCACGAGTCTTCGGCCAGCCGGCTGCAGGTCGCGGTCCGACGCTGGCTGCGTTCCCGAAAGGCTGACATGGGGGCTTCAGAACATCTTGGCGCGCGCGATGGCGCGCGTCTTTTCTACTTCAACGAAGACCGCTCGGCACCCTCGGGCGGTCCGCTGTTCCGCAAGCACGCCGAAGTACTGACCACCGCGCTGGGGGCCACGCTCTCGGAGGGGAATGCAGTGCGCGTGCTGGTGAACGGCCCGCCCACTTACGAAGCGATGTTCCGCGCCATCGAAGGCGCACGCGACCACATCAACATCGAGAGCTACATCATCGACGGCGAAGGCCCGGGCAAGGCCCTGGCGGACCTGCTGCTGGCCAAGCGCCGCGAGGGCGTGCGCATCAACGTGCTCTTCGACAGCTTCGGTTCGCTGAGCACCGACCGGGTGTACTTCGACATGCTGCGCGATGCGGGCATCGCCGTATGGGAGTTCAACCCCCTGCGCCCGCTGCGCAACCTGCTCAACCGTGCCTTCCACCTGCGTGACCACCGCAAGCTACTGATCGTGGATGGGCGCATCGCCTTCATCGGCGGTGTAAACATCAGCAGCGTCTACTCGCCCGGTCTCTCCAAACCCGACGAAAAGGAAGAAGCCACGCAGTGGCGCGACACCCATCTGGAGATACGTGGCCCGGTGGTCAAAACACTGCAGCGCCTGTTTCTGGACCATTGGCGCAGCCAGAGCGGCCGCCCTGCCCAGCGCGCGCTGTACTTTCCCACCCTTCAGCCTTGCGGCGGTCAGCGCATCGGGGTGGCGGCCTGTGACGCCGGACGTCGGCGCAACCCCTTCTACCGCTCGCTGGTTTCCGCCATCGACGCGGCCGAGGAGCGCATTCTCGTCACCGTTGCCTACTTTGTTCCCCCGCGGCGCATCGTCCGTGCCTTGGTACGTGCAGCGCGACGGGGTGTGGAGGTGCGGCTGATGCTACCGGGCTTCAGTGACGTGTGGGCCTCGCTGCACGCCGGCCGCTCGCTCTATGGCCGGCTGCTGCATGCGGGCGTGAAGATTTATGAACTGCACGATGCTTTTCTGCATGCCAAGACGACGGTGATCGACGGAGTCTGGACCACTGTCGGCTCCAGCAATATGGACTGGCGCAGCTACCTGCACAACGCAGAGGCCAACGTGATCGTGCTGGACACCGGCCTGGCCCGCGAGATGGAAGACCTCTTCTGGCAGGACGTAGAAATTGCACAGCCCGTCACGCTTGAGGCGTGGCGCGGCCGGGGCACTCTTCAGCGGCTGGCGGAGTGGCTGGCCCGAAAATTCCAGTTTTTCTTATGAGAAACAGGCCTTTCCATGGCCATTTACCGGTTTTGGATGCAGATGCGGGCACAAAAGCTGCTGTAGCTGAGTTACCAATCACACCCGAGACCGGAACCATGGAATCCAATCTTTCCCAGCCCCAGACGGCCCACGTCACTCAGCCACCCCGCCTCGGGGTGCTCGGCACCATCGCGATGATCCTGATGATTGTCGGCGGCCTGAACTGGGCTCTGGTGGGCCTCTTCGAGTTTGACCTGGTGGCCGCACTGTTCGGTGTGCTCTCGCCGCTGAGCCGCATCGTCTATGTGCTGGTAGGCCTTGCAGCGGTGTATGGCCTGGCCCTCCTGGCCCGGCTGTCCAGCGCCCGATAGAACCCGTAACGGCCGCGCGCCGCCCCCGGGTAAAGGTCCGGCATCCTGCCGCCTTCCCGCATACCTTAAGCAAGTAAGGAGAAGAAAGATGGACATGATGACCAATGAGCAAGTTGTCGAAACCCTGAACGACCTGATTGAGACCAGCAAGGATGGCGAGTACGGTTTCGAGAGCTGCGCCGAGTATGTGGACTCCCAAGAACTGCGCAACCTCTTTACCGCCCGTGCACAGGAGTGCCGCCAGGCTGCGGAAGAACTGAAGACCCTGGTGGTGCAGTATGGCGGCACCCCGGACAAGGGCGGTACCGCTTCGGGCGCCCTGCACCGCGGCTGGGTATCGGTACGAGGCACCCTGTCGGGCAACGATGACAAGGCCATGCTTGACGAGTGCGAACGCGGCGAGGATACCGCTCTGTCGCGTTACCGCGACGCCATGGACAAGGCCCTGCCGGAGCCGGTGAAGACCGTGATCGCGCGCCAGCTGATGGGCGTGCAACGCAACCACGACCAGATCAAGGCCCTGCGCAACCGCTTTAACGCAGCCAGCTGATCCTGCCCTTCACCATTCACCCGATTGAGGAGTTCCGCATGAAAGCACAATGGAAAGTGGCCCTGATCGCTCTGGCCGTCACCGGCCTGGCCGCCTGCAAGAACAATCCCTACGACCCGTCGGTCTCGGCGGCTGCTTCGGCTGCGCGCACCAGTGACAAGGGCGTGGATGATCGCAGCCCGCTGACCGTCATCACCGACGAAACCTTCCTTCTGGAAGCCGCCAAGTCCGGCATGTTCGAGGTGGAAGCCGGCCGTCTGGCCCTGCAGAAGACGACCAACCCGAACGTGCGTGGCTTTGCCAACACCCTGGTCACCCATCACAGCCAGGCCAATGCTGAAGTGAAGATGCTGGCCCAGCGCCGCAACCTGGCCCTGCCCACCGCCATCCCGGAAGACAAGCTGCGCCAGCTGGAAACGCTGCGCGGTCTCAGTGGCGACCGCTTCGACCGTGCCTTCCTTGAGACTGTGGGCGTGGGCACCCATCGTGGCGACCTGCAGCTCTTCAACCGCGAGCTGAAGTACGGCCGTGATCTGGACGTGAAGGCCTTTGCTGACAAGACCATCAAGCTGATCCAGATGCACCACGATCTGGCGCAAGGCCTGCTGAGCGGCAAATCGCTGTCGGACTTCTCGCCGCACCAGTAACCGTGCCTTCAGCACCTAGCGATCCGACCAGCCCCGGCCGCCCTCCAGCCCCGGGGCTGGTTTATGTGGGCGACGAAATGCCGGGCATTCAACGCCGACGCTGCGGCAGGGGCTTCGTTTATCACGATGCCTCCGGGCGCCGGGTACGGGATGCGGAGACGCTGGCCCGTATCCGCCGGCTGGCCATTCCTCCAGCCTACACCGAGGTCTGGATCTGCCCCGACCCCTGCGGTCACCTGCAGGCCACCGGCCGGGATGCACGCGGCCGCAAGCAGTACCGGTACCACGACGACTGGCGGGCCCTGCGTGACGAGGGCAAGTTTGACCGCATGACGGCCTTTGCCGCCGTGCTGGGACGACTGCGGCGTCAGGTAGATGCGGACTTGCGCCGGCGCGGACTCAGCCGGGAGGTGCTGCTGGCCACGCTGGTCCGTCTTTTGGACACCACCCACATCCGCGTGGGCAACGTGGCCTACCGCCGTGCCAACAACTC
Organism: Gulbenkiania mobilis; assembly: GCA_004346645.1. Lineage (GTDB taxonomy): Bacteria > Pseudomonadota > Gammaproteobacteria > Burkholderiales > Chromobacteriaceae > Gulbenkiania > Gulbenkiania mobilis. The sequence goes on along the minus strand of SMDA01000001.1, from coordinate 373,723 downwards.
CTACGGACTGACCACGCTGCGCAACCGCCACGCACGCATCCGTGGCCATACGGTGGAGCTGGCCTTCCGCGGCAAAAGCGGGGTGCGCCACAGCCTGCGCCTGACCGACCCGAGGGTGGCGCGCATCGTGCGCCGTTGCCAGGAACTGCCGGGCCAGACCCTGTTCCAGTACCTGGATGAGGAAGGCGCGGTGCACGCGCTGGGTTCGGCCGACGTCAACGGCTATCTGCGTCACCACTGCCGGGCCCCATTCACCGCCAAGGATTTCCGTACCTGGCATGGCAGTGTCTATGCCTTCGAACGCTTGGCGCCGCTGCGCTTCTCCACCAAGGCGGAGGCCCGGCGCCAGCTGATGGGTGCACTGCGCGAGGTGGCCGCGCATCTGGGCAACACGGTAGCGGTGTGCCGCAAGGCCTATGTCCACCCGGCCCTCGTCGACGACTTCCTTGCCGGAAGGTTGGCCGAAGAGGCTGCACGCTTTGCCCGCCTGCGCGCGGCCGGCGGGCTCACGGCTGCCGAACACCAACTGCAGGCCTATCTGGAAGCGCGAACAGCCGCAGATCCCCCCCGGCCTCAAAAGGCCGCGGCCCCGTCCGCAGCAAGCCAGCGCGCGGTAGCCCATCAAGGAGCGCTCCGATGATCGAGTTCTGGTTCTTTCTCGTCGGTGCCGTGCTGATCGTGATGGCCTTCGCCGGCCATACGGTGCAGCGCCTGCCACTGTCCTCCGCCATCATCTATCTGATCGTCGGCTACACCATCGGCCCGGCAGGCTTCGGCCTGCTGCGCGCGCACCCGGTAGAGGATGCGGCCGTGCTGGAGGTCCTCACCGAAATCGCGGTGCTGATCACGCTGTTTGCGGTGGGATTGCGGCTGCGCGCACCGCTTACCTGGAAGGAATGGCACCTGCCCCTGCGCCTGGCCTCACTGGGGATGGTGGCCACCATCGTCATCGTCACCGCGGTCGGGGCGCTGCTGCTGGACCTGCCCTGGGGCGTGGCGCTGCTTCTGGCGGCCATCCTCGCCCCCACCGATCCGGTGCTGGCGGCGGACGTGCAGATTCAGGAGCCGGGTGATCGCGATGCGGTACGCTTTACCCTCACCGCCGAAGGCGGGATGAACGACGGCGCCGCCTTCCCGGGCATCATGCTCGGCCTGGGGCTGATCGGCATGCACGAGATCGGCAGCGCCGGCTGGCGCTGGATCGCATTCGATCTCGTCTGGGCGATCGCCGGGGGAGTGCTGCTGGGCTGGCTGTGCGGTACGCTGGTGGCACGTGGCGTCCGCCTTCTGCGGGCCCGGGGACACCACCTGGAATTCGAGGAGTTTTTGGTGCTGGGGGTGATCGCACTGTCCTACGGGCTGGCACTTCTGCTCAAGACCTACGGCTTCCTCGCCGTATTCGCCGCAGGGCTGGCGATGAACCACATCGAGAACCACGGCAGCGATGGTGAACGTCGGTTGAATGCCCGGCTGCTCAGCTTCTCCGAGCAATGCGAAAGGTTGGCCGAAGTGGCCGTGGTGCTGCTGATCGGCGCGATGCTGCCCTGGATCAGCTGGAGCTGGCTGGTAGTGGCCTTGACGGGCACCATCCTGCTCATCGCGCGGCCGGTGGCAGCCTGGCTTACCTTGCCCCACCACCATGTACGCGCCAGCCAGCGGCGCCTGATTAGTTGGTTCGGCATCCGTGGGGTGGGGTCGGTGTACTACCTGTCGTTTGCACTGGACGAACATCTGCCGGCCGAAGTGGCTGGCGTGCTGGTGAGTGTAACGCTCGCCACCATCACCATCTCCATCGTACTGCACGGCATCTCCGCCACCCCGCTGATGTCGCGATACGAAGCACGGGCTCGTAGCCGGACATGACAAGGGGCCGGCACCCTGTGGTGCCGGCCCCAAAGCCTGATGGCAGGGGTTTACTGGGCCTGGAAATTGTTGGCCACATGTTCGCCGGGGTAAACCGGCTGCGTGGGCTGGCCGCCTTCGCCCTCCCAGCGCTCCTCCTCGTGCTGACGCACAGGCTGGCGCTTGCGGCGCAGCATGCCTTGGCCTGCGCTGGTACGTTTGTAAACCATGGCCGTGCCGACCACGAAACCGACTGTCAGGGCGATCAGAAGACTACGCATGATTGTTTTTCTCCCAGTGAGGTTGCGTTCCGTAATAGCTGTGCACATCCTGCTGCCAGCCCAGCTCTGCCACATCAGGCCAATGGTCCTTGTCGAAGCCGGGGGCATTCGAGATGGTTTCCTTGGCGATGTCGCAGATGAAGCACTTGCGCTCGGTGTCGAGCGTCAGCAGGTTCCACGGCAGGGCGAACAGCTTGCCGCCCATGCCGAGAAAACTTCCGGAGGTCATGACCGCATAGGCAATCCGGCCCTGCGGCACGTCGAGCATGATGTCGGTGATCGTGCCCAGCGTTTCGTCGGCCTGGTTGATGACGGCGTTGCCTTCCAGCGTGTTGGCGGTCATCAGGCGCGGGCCGGGGCCGCTGGAATTGATGCGGATGGCGGCGCCCGGGGCGGCATTGGGTTGCTCATGCATGGTCGTCCTCCTTGTTTGCCGGCGCGTCAGCGCGCCGCAGGTCAGTAATACTTGCGGTTCTCGTTGATCCAGCCCGGGCTCTGCATGTCGGGCCAATGGCGCGGACTGAAACCGGGCGCCTTGCCCAGCGCGGAACGGCTGGCATTAAGCACGAAGTGGGGGCCGTTCTCCGCTTGGTAGCGCAGCGCCTTCCAGGGCACGGCGCGCAACCGGTCGCCCATGCCGAAGATCCCGCCCACCGACACGATCGCATAGGCCACGCGGCCTTCACGGTCCAGCACCAGATCCTCGATGGACCCCAGCCGCTCGGAGGCGGGCGAAACCACCTTCATGCCCACGATGCGCGAGGCACGATACGGGCCGGGCGTACCGTTGCCCAGCGCCATGCGCTGGTACGGGCTGTCGGTTTCGTGTCGGAACGGGGGCGTATTCAGCGGGGGGGAGACGGGTACACCGGTCTCGGCAGGTGCCAAGGGGCCGGTGGTGCTGCGGGTGTCGTTGACGCCTTCGCGGCTGGTGCGGTCCACTGTCCCAGATGCGTCGCGCGATGCACTGCCCAGCCCGCCCCCGGCGCTGCCCTGTCCCGGTTGGCCCAGGTCGGCGCCATCCGGCTTAGGGCCGGTATAGAAGTCGGAAACGGCCGCCAAATGCAGTACGGCCATATCCAGCGTAGACGGCAGATCGGAGCTATCGGCCGTGTCGGCCACGACCTTGCCCGAGCCCAGCGCGACCACTACCGCCGCCAGCGGCGCCAGGATCGTCTGCACTTTCATCGTTTTGCTCCTTCAACAGGCGTTGCGGTTGTGCAGGGTTGGCCAAAGCACCCCGCCATTGCCCCACAGGACGGCAAGCGCCGTGCCCGCCCAGCTTTCCTGTAAACCTTGCCGGCTGTTCCGCTGCCAACGCCGCGTTCGCCTCCCTTGTCGTGCCCGCCAGAAACGAAAAACAAAATCCTTTTATTAACAAAGTTTTGTATTAAAGCGCCGTGTCCGGATAGGCGGCTTCTACTGCGTGGCGGGCACCCACCTTGCTGCCTTGTACCTCAGGTGGGAGCGCCGAACCTCCGACCCTCCCAGTCCTTCAACAACCGTCATGAACAATGACTTGGAGAAGCGCATGAACCAGCAGAATCCGCAGAATGCCCAAGGCCAGCAGCAGAACAGTCAGCAACAGGCTTCGCGCCAGCAGCCCGATAGCCAGCAGCACCAGCAATACGCCGGCCAGAGCGGCCAGGGCAACGGCAACACCAATGCCAACAAATCCACCGGTGGCAACACCGCCAATGCCAACAGTGCCGGGCAGCTGAACCGGCAGCAGCAGAATGCCGATGCCAGTCAGTCACAGGATCAGCGCCAAGCGCCCCCGCAAATGGGCGCCGACAGCCGCTCTTCCGGCAACAAGCAACAGCTCTGATCTTTTGATCGTGCTTGAACGCACCGCCCCCGCCGCCCGCCGGCCGGGGCGGTTTTTAATGGCCAGCCTCGGGAATGGACCTTGCTGGCAGCCCGGGAGCCGTCCTCTTCCGCTGGCAATGGCTAGCCACCCCATACAGGAGCCCGCATGACCCGCCCCCTCTGGAAAGGCGCCCTTGCCTTGGGCCGCCTGAACATCCCTGTCGCCCTGCGCCCCGCCTCACGCAACCAGGCGCTGGACTTCGACTGGCTGGATCGTCGTGATATGGCCCCTGTGGGCTACCAGCGCATCAACAAGCGCACTGGACAACCGGTGGCCCCCGAAGACATCGTGAAAGGCTATCAGTACGAGCCGGGCGACTATGTTCTGCTGTCGGACGAAGACTTCCGCCAAGCGCATCCGCACGGCACGCAGGCGGTGGAACTGCTGGGCTTTGCAAAGCTGGCGGAGATCTCCCCCATCTATTTCGATACGCCCTACTTTCTGGAAGCCGCCGAGCGGGGCGAGAAAGGCTATGTCCTGCTGCGGGAGACCTTGCGCAAGACGGGCCGGGTGGCGCTGGCACGGGTGGTGATCCACGGGCGCCAGCATCTGGCCGCTGTGCTGGTGAGCGACCATACCCTGGTGCTCAATACCCTGCGTTTTCATGAGGAAGTACTGCCGGGCGACGACCTGAACGTTCCCAAAGACGACGCCGCGGCCATCGGGCTGACCGCCGAAGAGCTCGACACGGCGGCACGTCTGGTACGCCGCATGACCCGCCGCTTCACCCCCGCCGATTATGTGGATACCTACCGTGCCGATCTTCTGGCCCGCATCGAAAGCAAGATCGAGGCAGGCGAGACCCACTCACTGATGCCCGAGCCCCCCAGTCCCGACGCCGAGGAAGCCCCAGAGCTCGCCGATGCCGGCACCGATGACCTGCTGAGCGCCCTGAAGGAAAGCCTGAAGGGCCCGGCCAGGCGGAGTCAGAAACATGCCGGCCCCAAGCCTGCGCCCGCGCCCGGCAATGCGCGGCGCTGACCGGTTCACAGCCGCCCACCTTGGCCGAAGCCGCCGGGGATACCGCTCCAATACCCTCGACCACGCTGTGTGTATTCGCAAAAAGGGTGTGGCTATACTCGTCCGTCTCGGTGTTGGTCCTGATGAGAACTCTCTGGAGGCTGGGTGAAATATTCTTTATGGCGCGCTTACGGCGTGGGCATCGCGGCCTGCGGTGCCGCGATCCTGATCCGCAAGGTGCTGGATGAACACCTCGCCACCACCGCCCCTTTGCTCATCTTCCTGCTGCCGGTACTGGTGGCAGGCTGGCTGGGCGGTCGGGCGCCCGCTTTGTTTGCCGGCCTGATCAGTGCCGTGGCGGCCAAGTACTTTTTCATTCCCCCAATCCATACCTTCGACTTTTCCGAAATCAACGCGCGCATCAGCCTCTTCCTCTTCCTGTTGGAAAGCATCCTGATGGCGGTGGTGTGCGAAAGCTGGCACCGGGTGCGCCGCAAGCTGCAGCGGGAGCGCAGCCGCCTGGCGGAAAGCAACCAGTTCCACGCCGCGATCGCCGGACTGACTACCGACTTTGCATTCAGCGCCCACCCGGGGCCACAGGGGGAGTTCTTTCTGGACGCGGTCACCGAAGGCTTTCACCGCTTGTTCGGCTATAGCACCGACGACCTGGTGCAGGACGAATGCTGGCTCAAGGTGATCCACCCTGCCGACCACGGTCGCACCCGTGCCGACGTGGCGCGCCTCAACCGCGGGGAAGCAGTGGACAACACGGTGCGCAGCCTCACCCGTGACGGGCAGGAGGTCTGGCTGCACTATTCGGTACGTCCCATCTTCGATCGCCACCAGAAAGTGGTGCGCTTCTATGGCGGTGCACAGGACATCACTCGCACCAAGCAGCTCGATGACGCGCTGCGGGCCTGGAAGGAACGCTACGAGGCTGCGGTGTTGGCCAGTGGCCATGTGCTCTACGACTACAACCAGGAAACGGGTGAAGTGGTATTTGGCGGCAACTGTCTGGGCATGCTGGGCCACGCGGCCGAGCGCCTGAGCGGGCCGATCGATCTCTTCCTGACCCTGCTGCACCCGGACGACCGCTTCGTCTTCCGGCGGGAACTCGATCACGCGGTTGCCCGCCAGGAGCCCTTCCGGCTTACCTTTCGGCTCTTTCATGCCCAAGGACACCTGCTCTACATACAAGGCGAAGGGCATTTCGTCGACTTCGATGCACGCCGGCCCGCGCATCTGGTGGGCTTTCTGAAGGATGTCACCGCCCAGCGTGAAAGCGAACTGCGCATTCAGGAGCTGACCCGCCGCCTGCAGCAGAAGGTGAACCAGCTGGAGACGGTGTTGAACATCGTGCCGATTCCACTGGCCTACTCCGACGACCCGCACTGCGCCCACGCCCATGGCAACCGGGCGCTCGCGCACCTGCTGCAACGCCCCGAGCAGAGCAACTACTCGGCGCTGGAGCCGGCCATACGCGATGCGCTGGAGATCCTGCACGACGGACAGCCCATCGCCACCGAAGACCTGCCGATGCAGTACGCGGCCCGTACTGGGGAAACAGTCAGCGGCATGCCGTTCGAGATCCGCCGGCCGGGGAGCGACCCGGTGCGGCTGCTGGGCTACGCAGCGCCGCTGACCGACGACCTTGGCCGAACCACGGGTGCGGTCGGGGCCTATCTGGATGTAACCGAACCCTACCGGCTGCAGAACGCGCTGCGCGAAAAGCTGGAACAGCTGGCGGAGGCCGACCGGCGCAAGGACGAATTCCTGGCCACCCTGGCCCATGAACTGCGCAACCCACTCGCGCCGCTGCGCAATGTGGTGGAAGTGTTGCGCCTGCGGCAGGACCTACCAGCCGAGATGGCATGGGCGCGACAGATGGTAGCGCGGCAGGTGGACCACATGGCACGCCTGATCGACGATCTGCTGGATGTAGGGCGCATCACGCAAGGCAAGCTGGTGCTGCGCCGCGAGCGGCTGTCGCTGGACGACACTATCCAGCATGCGGTGCAGGCGCTGGGCCCTCTGCTGGAGGAACAGCAGCATACCTTGGCGCTGACGCTACCCGAACAGCCGCTGTGGGTGGAGGCCGACCCGGTGCGTCTGACGCAGATCTTCAGCAACCTCATCAGCAATGCCGCCAAGTACACCCCTGCCGGTGGACACATCGCGGTGTCGGTCTACAGCGAGGCCGGCCAGGCGGTGTTCAGCGTGCGCGACAACGGTATCGGCATTCCGCCCGACAAACTGGCCCATCTGTTCGAAATGTTCTACCAAGTGGACAACCGGATCGAGCGTGGCCATGCCGGCCTGGGCATCGGCCTGACTCTGGTGGAGCGCTTGGTGCACATGCACGATGGCACGGTATCGGCCGCCAGCGAGGGGGTGGGCAAGGGTGCCACCTTCACCGTGCGCCTGCCTCTGCTGGAAGCCTTGCCTGCCCAGACGCCGCAGACGGCCTCGGGCAGTACGCCCGGGCTGCCTGCCAGCGGACGGCGGGTACTCGTGGCGGACGATAACGTGGATGCGGCCGAGAGCCTGGCCACGCTGCTGTCGCTGGCCGGCCATCAGGTAGTGGTGGCGCACGACGGCATCGAGGCGGTGGAGAAAGCGGTGGATTTTGTACCGGACCTGGCCCTGCTGGATATCGGTATGCCCGGCCTGAACGGCTATGAGGTCTGTAGCCGGCTGCGACAGCTGCCGGCCGGCCGCCACATGACGCTGCTGGCGCTGACGGGCTGGGGGCAGGAGGAGGACAGCCGCCGTGCACTGGCGGCCGGCTTCGATGCCCATTTCGTCAAGCCGCTGGACTACGGCCAGCTTGCTGCCTATCTCGACCTGGGCGGCCTGGCCTGAGGCCTAGACCGCCTTGGGCTTGCCCGTGCCCTGGTCCCCTTTCCTGCTGGACGGCTGCATTTCGATCACACTCAGCTCGCCATCGGTTTCCAGGTAGGCTTTCTTTACCTCTGCGAGGTTCTCGATACCGTTCTCGCGCAGCTTGGACATCAGCTCTTCGCGGGTAATGAACTCCCGGCGCATGTTGTGCCGCTGCAGCCGCCCCCGGTCCACGAGCAGCAGGGGACGGGGTTCTACGATCTTCCGGACAGCGGCAAAACGGAAGCTCAGCCAGTCCAGCGCCAGATTCCATCCCACGATCGTGCCCACCAGCACCATGCCGTCGCTGACGGTCTTGTACTCGCCGGCCATTGCGTTCTGCGAAGCATCGGCAATCAGGACCAGCAGCAGGATGTCGGCAATCGCCACCGACCCTACATCCCGCCGCAACAGAAAGCGGAAGATCAGGAACAGAAACCAGTACATCAGCGTACCGCGCACCACCAGCTCCCAGGGGCTCATGCTTAGCCCGATGATTTCCTGCCAGTTCATGTTCATGGCTTTTCCTTATCGTGTGTCCAGACACAACTTCGGCCAACCCTCTCCCGGCGAGGGAAGAGAGGTTGGCCGAAACCACGGGCTGCCGGCACCGGCCTGCGGCCGGGTGGGCCAGACCCGTCAGAGGCTGCGACGCAGCCGGGCGCGGGTCTGGTAGCGGGCCCACATGCGCTTGACCAGCCAAGTGGCAGCAGCCATGGCCATGCCTTTCATCCAGGGACGCATCATGGTTCTCCTTTTCGGTTGGGATCAGCCAGGTTGGGCAGCAGCCACCTCGGCCCCTGCTGCGGCCGCGGCTGGCGACTGCGCCGGGTCGGGCCGGCTGTGGATCTGGGGTGTACGGATCAGCCGGGACACATCGAAGCCTTTCATCTCGGCAGCGTTAACCATCCGCTGGTAGACCTCTGGCGCGACCTCCGGCGTGCGGGACAGCAACCACAGGTAGTCGCGTTTGGGGGTGGCCACCACCGCGGTACTGTAGTCATCGGCCAGGTCGATGATCCAGTAATCCGCCCAGACAAAGGGCACCCAGTGCAGCCAGTCGGGCACGAAGGTCACCTTCAGCTTGGCGTTGGTCGCCCCGTCTGCCACATAGGCATAGCCCGTTGCTTCCTCGCGCCGGCCATCGGCCCGCCGGCAACTGTTGAGCACCTGCAGTCCGCCATCGGGTAGCGGCAAGTAGTGCGCGGTGACGTTCCGGTCGCACTTGCGCTCGAAGCGCATCGGAAAGCGCGCCAGTTCGTACCACTCACCTGCATAACGCTCCAGGTCGACATGGCTGACTGTTTCCAGCTGGGCGGCGGCGTTGGCCGCAGCCGGCGCGCCAAAGGCCAGCAGCAGGGCAGTCATGTGCTTTCCTAGTGACGAAGTCAGCACCGGTGCCAGGCTGTAGACCAGCGCTTCGAGTGGCCCCGCAGCATGCCGCCGCTCGGCCCGGTAGCGTGCCCGGCTCTTGAGGAAAAGCTGCAGCAGCGTCACCCCGGCAGCCATCCCCCCCACGATGCGCAACTGGCGCGCAATGCGCAGCCGGAAGCGAGAACGCAGGCTGGCTGTTTCCAGCGTTAGGCGCTCGTCCAGCGCCACGATGCGGGCCTCCGAAGCGCGGATCTGGTCGTTGAGTTGGTCAAGATCAGGAAATTTCATCGAGAGCCCTCATCGGATAACGGGGCGTCCGCATTGGCGCGACCGCGGTGCAGATGGCGCAGGGTGGAAGGAAACGTCAGGTAGCTTACCAGCGTACGGGCCCGCTTCAGCAGCACCCAGGCCCCCACTCCGTTGGCCGCCACGCCCAAAAGAATGGCCAGGAACCACGGCATGCCCAGCTGCACCAGCCCGACGACGATGGCACTCACCAGCCCGAACCAGGCAGTGATGACGAGCAGGGCGGCAGCCACACCCATCACCACCATCTGGGCCAGCGCCAGCCCAGCACGCTTCGCCTCCAGCGAGAACAGCAGGGCCCGTTCGTGAACCACCTCGTGCAACGTTTCCATCATCGTGCGCGCCGCCTCTTTGAGAGACGGCTGCGCACGTGCGCCGTTTTCAGTCGTCTTGGCCGAATCCGGCGTTGCGCTCATATCAGCGGCCCCAGCGGCTCAGCAACATGCCGGCCAGCACGGCAATTCCGATGGCGGTCAGCGGGCGCTCGCGGATGTAGTCACGGCAGCATTCGGTCCACTCGCTTTGCATTTCGCCCAGCTCTTCGGCTTTGGCACGCAGCGCTTCATTGGCACCGGCAGCCGAGCTCTTTACCTGGTCCATGGCCGGAGCCACCTTGGCCGCCACTTTGTCCACGGCGGCGTGGGCATTCTGGGCCATGCGATCCACTACGGTCTCGGCCTTGTTGGCAGCCTGGTCGATGCCCTGATGAGCGTTGTCAGCAGCGGCATTCGGATTCATGTTCAGGGTGTTTTCGTTCGGATTCATTTTTCAGCACTCCTCGATGGGGATGAGCGGGCGGCGTTGCCACCGCCCGACTGATATTGGGAAGACGGTACAGGTCCGCAAGGCGCCGCTTAGCGGGCACGACCACGGCGGAACAGGTTGACGATCAGCAGCAGGATGATGGCACCGATCAGCGAGACCACCAGGGCGCCGAAGCTGAAGGCGTTCTGGTTGATGGTGGGCACACCCACCATCGGCGAAATCAGCCAGCCACCGAGTGCGGCACCGACGATACCGACGATCACGTTCAGGAACATGCCCTGTTGCGCATCAGTGCGCATGATCATGCTGGCTACCCAGCCGATCAGGCCCCCTACCACCAACCACACGATGAAGTTCACCATTTTGAGTACTCCCCGAAGTCAGGTAATGGATAACGAATTGCTTCACTTGCGGCGCGAATTCCGTTGGCTGCGCTCGCCCCAAGGGTTCAGCAACCGTCATGCCTGCCGGAGGGTTCGAATGCGAATGGCACGCGCAAGGCATGCCAGCGCGCTAATGTGTCGGGAACGCCAATTGCTCAATGACTGGCAGCCCGCACGGGCATTCATGAACCGTATGGATTAAAGGAGAACGCTATGAACTGGGACCGCATCGAAGGCAACTGGAAGCAAATGCGCGGCAAGGTGAAGGAGCGGTGGGGCGACCTGACAGACGACCATCTTGACCAGCTCAGCGGCCAGCGCGATCAGTTGGTCGGCCGTATCCAGGAGACGTATGGCATCGCCCGCGATGAAGCCGACCGCCAGGTCACCGACTGGGCCGACCGCCTGTAAACAGGCAGACAGGCCCTCTACCCAACGCCGCAGAGCATGCTCGCCTGCGGCGTTTCTTGCGTTTACCGTGAGCAGGCTTTTTTAAACAACAAACCTATGTCTTACCGGGCTTGGAGGTGTTTCAAGCAGTCGCCGCGCTTGCTTTACTTGGCCGATGCCGCTGCTATCATGCCTCCATCCCCACCAGAAACGTCCCCCTTTTCCTGCCGGAACGGGTGGTAAGACGTTCAAGAAACCTGTTAACCGGTCTGATGAAGGCACCCGACTTCGTGCCAGAACGTCCCCGGCGCAAGGGGCCGCTCCCCGGTGCCGGTAGCATCCGCTCTTCATCAGCCGGGCGCTGCCCGAAACGACACCGCCCCCGGTTTTTGCCTTAATCAAGTGTCACCTTCCCATGCCCGGGAGGTGCCTGGAGGAAATGATGGCGCATGCTCTGATTGTCGAAGACGATGCCGATGCCGCAGAAATGATGGCAGCCCTGATCGTCAGCGAAGGTTTTACTGCAGCGACCGCCAGCTCGCTTCGGGATGCCAAGCGCCAGCTGGCCCTGCAGGAGCCGGATATCGTCCTGCTCGACCTGATGCTGCCGGACGGAAGCGGCATGGAGCTCTTCGACCACCCGGAAATCCTGGCCAACACCGAAGTGGTGCTCATCACCGGCCATGCCAGCCTGGAAACCTCGATTCAGGCGCTGCGTCTGGGCGCGGCGGACTACCTGCTCAAGCCGATCAACATCAAGCAGATCCAGGGCATTCTGTCGCGCGTTACCAAACCGGCCAAGCTGAAGGCTGAGATCGACAGCCTGAAGGACCAGCTAGACCGCGAAGGCAAGTTCGGCCTGCTCTGGGGCCGCTCCGCAGCGATGCAGAAGGTCTATGCCCAGATCGCCCGGGTAGCCGGCACAGCCGTCACCGTGCTCATCACCGGCGAGAGTGGCACGGGCAAGGAAGTGGTGGCGCAGACCATCCACGAACTGAGCCGTCGCCGCAACCGTCCCTTCCTGGCAGTGAACTGTGGCGCCATTTCGCCCCAGCTGATCGAAAGCGAGATCTTCGGTCACGAGAAAGGCAGCTTCACCGGCGCCAACCGCCAGCACCAAGGCTTCTTCGAGCGTGCCAACGGTGGCACGCTGTTCCTTGATGAGGTGACAGAGATGCCGCTGGAGCTGCAGGTCAAACTGCTGCGTGTGCTCGAGACCGGAACCTTCATGCGCGTGGGGTCGAGCGACCTCATCGAAACCGATGTGCGTGTGATCGCCGCCACCAACCGCTCGCCCGAACAAGCCGTGGCCAATGGCAAGCTGCGAGAAGACCTGCTGTACCGCCTGAACGTTTTCCCCATCCAGCTGCCGCCGCTGCGCGAGCGGCTGGACGACGTGCCACTGCTGGCTCAGCACTTCCTGGCGGACATCTGCGAGCGCGAAGGTACCAGCAAGCACTTCAATCAGGCGGCGCTCGACCGCATGAGCGCCTACCGCTGGCCTGGCAACGTGCGCCAGCTGCGCAACGCGGTGCAGCGCGCCTACGTGATGGCAGTTGGCGAGGAGATCGACGACGAGTGGCTGCCTTCGGACACTCCGGCCGTGAAGAAGGAAAACGGGCAGTACCTGTCGGTAAAGGTTACGTCCACCTTGGCCGAAGTGGAAAAAACGCTCATCCTTGCCACCTTGGCCCATTTCGGTGGCCACAAGGAAAAGACGGCCGCTGCGTTGGGCGTCAGCCTTAAAACCCTCTATAACCGGCTGAAGGAATATGCCGAAGCCGGCGATACCGACAAGGAACACATGACCAGCGAGTAAACCGCACTGCGGGTGGTTGGTCGACTGTAATTATTTTTATGCCGAGGCAGCCCCTCGGCATATTTTTTGCCTCTTTACCATCAGGGCGGAATATTGAAAAAGCCGCCTACAAATCAAGAGGTTGCTGTTGCCCTTCGGGCACAGTAGTTGCTCATTCCAAGGTACGTCAACCCGCTCGCGCGCATGCGTGCCCAGCCAAAGCATTCAGGAGAATGTGATGTACCAAACCACCATCCCGGCCTGGAACCCCAGCAACTACAGCCCGAACCGCAAACCTCATTCGCAGAACCAGATCGAGGAACCGGGTGAGTTTCCGTTCCGTTCGTACATCGACCCGGACGACATGAACTGGGATTACGAGCCCACCCCGGACAGCGTGCCGACGTTCCACTGATCGCCGACATATCCTATAGGAGTCAACATGTCCCTTACCTTGCGCACCTCTGCCACCAAGCTCACCATTGCCCTCCTGATGGTTGCAGGTCTTGCCGCCTGCAACCGCTCGGACCGTGAAAACGTCAGCCAGGAAACCTCCGAGGCTGCTTCGGCAGTTGGCCAAAGCATGGAAAATGCTGCTAGCGACGCGCGTGCTGCCACTGCCTCGGCCATGGACAGCGCAAGCGGGGCCATGAACAACGCAGGCCAGGAAGCCAGTAATGCCGCCAGCAACGCTGGCCAGGCGATCGATGATGCCACCGTCACCACCAAGGTGAAGGCTGCGCTGCTCGCCGACGAAACCGTCAAGGGCCTGAACATCAATGTCGACACCAAGGATGGGGTCGTCACCCTGAAGGGCAACACTGATACCGCGCAGAAGACACGTGCCGAAGAGATCGCCAAGACCGTCGAGGGCGTCAAATCGGTCGAAAACCAGCTGACGGCCAAATAAACGCGCCGCGTTTTCCGCTTCGCACAGACAGGACAGGGCACCGCCCTGTCCTGTTTTTGTCTGTTTTTACCGATGTCCGGTCCGCAGTATTTACAGTGTTTAAAATTCGCGCCCCCTGCGTGACACGCCATCATTGGTGTGGAGGCTGCCCCGCGCCACGGCGCACCAGCGCAGATGCCGCATTGCACAAGGTGTTCGCGACCTTAAATGCCAGAGCAGGTGTCTACAGCGATGCATCAGGCAGTCCGGGCATATGTCTTGCTACTTCGGAGAGTGAGGTCTGCCCTGATGGCTCCCACCGTCAAGCAGACTTCAGATCAATAAGTCTGCTTATTGATCTTCTCTCTCTCCTCTTCCCGTCCTTGGGCCCCGCCATTGAGCGGGGCGCTTTTTTTGCGCGCCCTTTCCTTTGCAAGGGGTTTGTTTAGAATGCCCAAGACCCAGCTTTCCGATGAAGCGACCATCCTGATGAAAAAAACCCTTCCCGAAAGCAGCCGTGTGTGGCTGAGGATTGCCCTCACCGCCGGAACACTCGTGCTTCTGGTAATCCTTGCCATCCTCAACAACAAGGGGCTGCTATTCTCCCGCAGCGGTTTCCTGCCTCATGGCGTGTGCTACACCTGGATGCCGGGTGTGCTGCAGTTGCACGTAGTCTCCGACCTGCTGATCGGGCTGGCATACTTCGCCATCCCGGCCGTCCTGGTGTATTTCGTGCGGCGCCGCCGCGATCTGCCTTTCAACTGGCTGCTGCTGCTCTTTGGCGCCTTCATCATCAGCTGTGGCACCACCCACTTCGTGGAAGTGCTCACGCTCTGGTACCCCTACTACTGGCTTTCCGGCGTGATCAAGCTGGTAACGGCAGTGGTATCCATCGGCACCGCACTGGCGCTGATGTCGATCATGCCCAAGGCACTGCAGGTACCCAGCATCGAACAGATGGAAGCGGAGGTGGAGGAGCGCCGCCGTGTGGAAGAAGCCCTGCGTCAGACCCAGGCTGAGCTGGAGCAGCGCGTGGTGGCACGCACTGCCGAACTCGAGGCGGTACATGCCCGGCTGCAGAATCAGCAGAAATGGTGGCAGGCCACGGTGGAGAGCATTGGCGATGGCGTGATTACCGTGGACAACGGTGGTCAGATCCTGCTGGTCAATAACCTGGCCGGCGAGCTGACCGGCTGGAGCGAACAGGACGCCATCGGCCAACCGCTCGCGGCGGTATTGCAGCTGGCCGATGAACATGGCCTACCCTTGGATACGCGTATCCTGGACGCAGCGTTGGCCGAAGAAGGCACCCCGGCGCCCGGCAGCAGCCTGCAGCTCATCAACCGCGACGGCCAGACCCTGCCGGTGGCGTTGACGGCCACTCCGATCCGCGATGCCTCGGGTGCTCGGGTAGGATGCGTGGTGGTGCTACGCGACATCCGGACCGAGTATGAGTTCGAGCGCCAGCGTCAAGCGCTCACCCAGGATCTGGCCTCGGCACAGGCACTGTTCGACACGGTATTCACTCAGGCCCCGCTGGGCCTGGCCCTGTTCGACCTTGATCTGCGCTTCATCCGGGTCAACGAAGCCCTGGCCCAGATCAACGGCATCCCCCAGGAGGAGCACCTTGGCCGAACCGTGGAGGAACTGCTGCCGGATGTGGAACAGGCGGTCTCACGCACCCTGCGCACGGTGGCCGAAACCGGCGAGCACGTCATCGGCCACGAAGTCAGCGGCATGACACCCGCCGAGAACGGCCGCCTACGGGCCTGGTCGGTCAGCTACTTCCCGATCCGCTTCAACGGGCGCATCAGCGCGCTGGGGGTGGTGTGCGAAGAAATTACAGACAAGAAGGAAGCCGAACGCGAACGCATGCTGCTCCTGGAGGCCGAGCGCGAGGCCCGGGCGGAAGCGGAGGCAGCCAATCGCCTGAAGGACGAATTCCTGGCGACCGTCTCGCATGAACTGCGCACGCCCCTGCACTCGATGCTCGGCTGGCTACACCTGATCGAGAGTAACAAGCTGCCGCCCGAGGAGGTGAAAAAGGCTATCGGCCGCATCCACAACAACGCCCGCACCCAAACCAAGCTGATCGATGACCTGCTGGATGTTTCCCGCATCGTGGCCGGCAAGCTGCGCCTGGAGGCGCGCAGCGTGGACCCATATGCCATCACCCGCGCCGCCATCGACACCGTGCGTGCCGGCGCCGAAGCACGGGGTATCCGCATCGATACCCATTTCGACGAGAGCGGCATTAAGCTGATGGCCGACCCCGACCGCCTGCAGCAGATCATCTGGAACCTGCTCTCCAATGCGGTGAAGTTCACCCCGGATGAAGGACAAATCGATGTATCGGTGCGCAAGCTGGGCGCACAGCTGGAAATCAGCATCGCCGACACCGGACAGGGCATTCCGCCTGAATATCTGCCGCTGATCTTCGAGCGCTTCCGGCAATCGCCCGCTGGCAGCAAGCGCAAGCTGGGGCTGGGGCTGGGCCTGGCCATCGTGCGCCAGCTGGTGCAAATGCACGGCGGTACCGTCAGCGCCCACAGCGAAGGCGTGGACAAGGGCGCTACCTTTACCGTCCGCCTGCCGATCGTGGTCCAGCCCGGTGAAACACCGATGGCGCTCGAGCAGACAGACTCCGCGGCGGCTACCCCGGCTGGCGGTCCGAAACTGGCCGGCTTGCGCCTGTTCGTGGTCGACGATGAAACCGATGCGAGAGAAGTGGTGGTGAAAACGCTCACAGGCTTTGGCGCCGAAGTATGGGCGGCCGACTCGGTGGAAGCGGCTCTGTCACAACTGGAGCGACAGCAGCCTGATGTGCTGATCTCCGACATCGGGCTGCCGGAGCTCGACGGCTACGATCTGGTGCGCGAACTGAGACGGCGAGAGAAGGAAGAAGGCCGCAGACTGCTACCCGCCATCGCCCTCACCGCCTATGGCCGCCCTGAAGACCGCCTGAAGGCGCTGGCAGCTGGTTTCCAGCTGCATCTGAGCAAGGCAGCGGTCGGGCCAGAGGAGCTGGCCGAGCACGTTTTGGAGGTGCTGCACAGCTATGGTAGCGGCCGTCAGAAGCCCTGAAAGGTCTTCGGCCAACCCTGACCATAGCCCTTGGTGCGCAGCAGGCCCTACCCCTAGCCCTGCGCAGTCGACATGAAAAAGCCACCTCCTCGTAGGTGGCTTTTTCTTCTATTCCTAGCAGCCCCCCAAGCAGGGCGGGACACCCCAGAGGAGCGGGCCGAGCACGTTCTGGAGGTGCGGTACCCCTACGGTAGCGGCTGCCAGAAGCCGTGAAAGGCTTTCGGCCAACCCTAACCATAGCCCTTGTGCGCGGCGGGCCCTATCCTTAGCCCTGCGCAGTAGACATGAAAAAGCCACATCCGAGGATGTGGCTTCTCTTTGATTACCGTTGCTACCCACCGGGTAGCAACGGTT
The DNA here is from genome assembly GCA_004346645.1 of Gulbenkiania mobilis. Classification (GTDB taxonomy): domain Bacteria; phylum Pseudomonadota; class Gammaproteobacteria; order Burkholderiales; family Chromobacteriaceae; genus Gulbenkiania; species Gulbenkiania mobilis. Next base: position 356,547 of record SMDA01000001.1, on the reverse strand, counting down.
CATCGCCCTTAGGACGAGGACTTACCGGACTTGCTCGAAGTGCCCGAGCTTTCCTTGCTGCTGCTCGACGAAGCCGAGCCGGTATTGCTGCCACCGCTGATGCTGGAGCTGCCGCTGGACGAAGCCGACAGATCGGAGCCCGACTGACTGCCCGAGCCCGAAAGCGTACTGCTGCCCGAGCCGGAAGACATCGACGAGCCGGTAGACGCGCTGCCGGCATTAGAAGACCCGCCGGTGGAACCCGAGGACATCGACGAGCCCCCCAGGGTGCTGCCGGAAGATGCATGGTCACCCGAGCCCGACATCGACGAGCTCCCCATGGACGACGTGCCACCGCTGCTACTCATCGAGCCGCTGCTGCCTTGGTTTTGATGGGAGCCGCTGCTGCCTTGACCTTGGGAGTTTTCACGATTGCGGCGCCATTCGTTGAACTCGTCCGAGAACTTGCGGTACCGCTCTTGGCGCCAGTTATGATAGTCATCGTCCAGTTTGCGCATCTGCTCGCTACGCCACTGGTGGTAATCATGGTCGTGGTGCATCGCACCGCCCATGCCACCCATGCTCTGGCCCATGCTGCCTTGCTGACCGTTATTACCGTACTGATTGTACGAACCGTACTGACCGGTCATGCTGCCACCGGTACCGCCCAGGCCGTAGCTGTCCCCGGTGCCCTGCTGGCTGTAACCGTAGCCCTGCTGACCCATCGAACCCATCGAAGACTGGCCGCCACCAAGCGAACTGCTGCCTTGATAAGCGCCGGTATTGAACTGGCCGTATTGTCCCTGTCCGCCTGCCGGCGACTGATGGCTCATGCCATGCATACCCTGCTGGCTGCCGCCATACTGGCCACCCTGATAACCTTGTTGATCACCGTACTGACCGCCCTGATAGCTCTGGTGTCCGCCGTACTGGCCGCCTTGATGACCTTGATGGCCGCCATACTGCCCACCCTGGAAACCACCTTGGCTACCGTAGCTGCCCGAGCCGTGTGAACCACCGCCACCAAACTGGCCACCTTGGTAGGTGCCGTACTGGCCGCCTTGCGAGCCTCCACCGTACTGGCCACCCTGATAGCCGCCGAAGGACTGGGCTCCCGAAGACTGGTTGTTGGAACCGAAGAGGTTGCCGCTACCGTAGTCATTGCCTTGCGAGCCATAGGAGGCGCCACCGCCGTAGCTACCGAACTGTGCACCTTGGCCGCCTTGGTAACCGCCTTGGGACTGGCCGCCGTACTGGTTCTGGCTGCCCCCAAAGGATTGGCCGCTGCCCTGGCTACCATAGGCGCCACCATTGCCTTCATAACCCTGGCTACTGCCATATTCCTGCCCACCGGACTGACCATACTGGCCACGCCCCGAGCCATAGGCAGCGCCACCGTTCTCATAGCCCTGATTTCCGCCGAAGCTGGTACCGCCGAAACCACCACGTTCCGACTCGATACCGCGGCCGCCCTGCTCACCCCGGATTTGCCATTGGCTGGAGCCGGACTGATACTGCGATCCTTGATCGCCAAAACCGTTGTCGCGACGCTGATCCCCGTAGTTGCGTTGATTCATCGTACTGTCCTTTCGGTTGATTGCAGGATTGCTGCCTGGCCCTGCCCTCCGCCAGAGGAATGCACTGAATGGTCTTCATCCTAGAGGTCGGGCTTTTACATTCAATACAGCGAGTGAGTCTGTAACGGAAGGGGCCTGGCAGTGCTTACTGCGCAGCAATCCCCATTCCTGCCTTTAAAAAAGGCTTACAAATACCCTTGGCATTTCTTTTTTGTCTTGAAGGAGCAAGGCGAGAACGATCAGAGACAGAAAAACACTTTAAGAACGCAGAAAACCGCAAAACGTCTGCGAAACAGCGAAGCGTGCTTTAGAAAGTCCTATACAGCCCAGCAGCAGGAAGGAGGGAAACCCGGTCAACAGAAGACGCGTTGATCAAAGGGGGGTAAAAAAACCGGTAACAGCGGTAGGCATAAGCCGGGCGGCCTGATCGACAATCACCCCATGCCCACAGAAGCCGAAAACCAGGCACAATGCAAAACGCCCTGACCATGGTGGTCAGGGCGTTGAATGCTTGGCTCCCCGAGCAGGGCTCGAACCTGCGACCTGCGGATTAACAGTCCGTCGCTCTACCAACTGAGCTATCAGGGAATTGCCGTAAAGAGGAGCTCATTGTAGAGCCCCCTCCCAAGCCTGTCAAGCCCCTTTAGGCTCGCAGGCTAGGTACTTCACTCCGGTTGGCGCGTCTGCGTCTGTACCTGAACCAGCTGCACAGGTTCGACAGCCTCACCTGCCCCGGAAGGTTTACGGTCGCGACGCCGTACACCTGCCGGCACGACGGGCTCGACAGCCTCGACAGGGGCAGCCGAGGGGCGCGTCACCACCATCACCAACCCAGCCGCCTGGACGTCTTGGACCTGAACCGGCACCTCTTGAGCTTGCGGCTTCACCGGCTCTGCCGGTTCCGTGGCAACCTCGACCACAGCTGCGTCCTCCACGGTCGAGGAAGCGGCTTGTACTTGGGCCTGCTCTTCTTCCGGCTTGGCATCCAGTACAGCCTCTTCCATCGCCGGCACGGTTTCCTCTAGGTGCGGTGCAGGTGCGTCCATAGCCGTGCCCGCTTTTTCAGCGGTAGGCAAAACCTCGTGACTCTCAGCGACCTCGGCGGTTTCGGAAAGCTCAGTCGTTTGAGGCACTTGGGCTACTGCGGCTGTGCGGACAGACTCGGTCTCGATAGTAACGGTTTTCTCTTCCTTAACCACTACGACGGTCTCAACCGGCTGCGCCACCGGTGCAGTCGATTCGACAGCCTGAACGGGTTCGCTGCTCACACTGTACCCAGTGGCTGCTTCCGCTGCGGCAGCGTCCCTCTTGCGCTCACGGGCTTCTTCACCTTCCACCTCAGGCAGCACCGTTTCCTGAACCGGTCCAGCCACTTCGGCTTCCTGGGAGGAGACTTCTGCCCCCTCGGTGGCCTCCGGCGTGTCTTCACGCTGGGTGTTCTCATCCGACGGCTCCCGACGGCGATCACGGCGGCTGCGACGACGACGGCGCTCACTCTTCTCGGCCTGCTCACCGTTTTCCAGGGTCTGGGGTACAGCCTCAGTCCCCTCGACCGCATCCATCTGCAGCGGGATCAGGGCTTCGGGATCTCGCTGCTCGGTACGCTCGGTACGCTCGGTACGCTCGGTACGCTCGGTACGATCGGTACGATCGGTACGCTCGGTACGCTCGGTACGATCGGTACGATCGGCACGGTCGGTGCGCTCCGTGCGACGACGGCTTTCCGGGGCCTTCTCCCCCTCACTCGAAGTCGGCACAGCACCAGTGTCGCGCAGTTCCCGACCTTCACGCGGCTCACGTTCCCGCCGCTCACGGCGACCATTCTCGTTACGCTCGTTGCGTTCGCCACGCTCGGCGCGCGGAGCTCGGCTCTCACCCGTGCGGTTCTCGCTCTGGCGCGGCTCAGTCGTGCGCTCGGCAGTGCGCGCATCTTCGCGCCCTGCGTTGTCGCGGCCCTCCGACACAGCGGTACGGCGTTTGTCCTCGCCACCGGGCGCACCGTTGCGCTCGCGGCGGGGCCCGTTGTTACCACGGCGCTCGCCATTGCTTCCGCCAGTTCGGGTGCCAGCGCGACCATTGTTCCGGCCGCCCGCTTCACGCGGCTGCTGCGGCGACTTCTTGCGTTCGGGCGTGGCCGGCGCAGTCTCGGAGGCGGCAAACAGTCCCTTCACCATCGACACGATACGTCCGAAGAGCCCACCACCGGACACTTCCGTTGCAGGGGCAGCAGCACGGCGTGGCTCGGGCTGAGGAGCCGCCTGCGGGGCTGGCTGCAACGGTGTGATGCCCTTGACGGCTGCTTCCTGCCGCTCCAGCTTCGGCTTGGCTTGGCCGAAGGTGGCCAGCGATTCTTCCTCGGGCATTTCTACCCGCAGATAGCTGGGCTCATCGCCGATTTCGGTCAGGTCATCGTTGCGAACGCGTACGATCTTGTAATGTGGCGTTTCCAGATGGATATTCGGCACCAGGATGATGCTGACGCCCAGACGCTCTTCCAGCGAATAGAGTTCGGTGCGCTTCTCATTGAGGAGGAAGGTGGCTACGTCTACCGGTACCTGTGCATGCACAGCGCCCGTGTTGTCCTTCATCGCCTCTTCCTGAATGATGCGCAGGATGTGCAGTGCCGAGGATTCGGTGCCACGGATAAAGCCAATGCCGTGGCAACGCGGGCACGGCTCGTGACTGGTCTCACCCAGGCTCGGCTGCAGGCGCTGACGGGAGAGCTCCAACAGGCCAAAGCGGGAGAGTTTCCCCATCTGGACGCGTGCACGGTCATGCTTGAGCACGTCACGCAGGCGGTTCTCGACTTCACGCTGGTTTTTCTGGTTCTCCATATCGATGAAGTCGATCACGATCAGCCCGCCCAAGTCGCGCAGGCGCAGCTGGCGTGCAATTTCCTCCGCCGCCTCCAGGTTGGTGCGCAAGGCGGTTTCCTCGATATCCGCACCTTTGGTGGAGCGGGCCGAGTTGACGTCGATGGAAACCAGCGCCTCGGTGTGGTCGATCACGATCGCGCCGCCCGAAGGTAACTGCACGCTGCGGGCGAAGGCGGTTTCGATCTGGTGCTCGATCTGGAAGCGGGAGAAGAGCGGCACGTGGTCCTGATACAGTTTCACGCGGCTGAGCGTGTTGGGCATCACGTGGCGCATGAACTGGCAGGCCTGATCGTGGATTTCCTCGGTATCGATCAGGATTTCGCCGATGTCGGGATGATAGTAGTCTCGGATGGCACGGATGACGAGGCTGCCTTCCTGCAGGATCAGGAAAGGGGCATTCTGGGCGCCAGCGGCGGACTCGATGGCACGCCACAGCTGCAGCAGATAGCCGAGATCCCATTCCAGTTCTTCCAGGCTGCGTCCAATGCCTGCGGTACGGGCGATCAGGCTCATGCCCTGGGGCACTTCCAGCTGGGACAGCAGGTCCTTCAGCTCCTGACGCTCCTCCCCCTCGATACGGCGGGACACGCCACCGCCACGGGGATTGTTGGGCATCAGCACCAAATAGCGACCAGCCAAGCTGATGTAGGTGGTCAGTGCGGCGCCCTTGTTGCCACGCTCGTCCTTTTCCACCTGCACGATGACTTCCATGCCTTCGCGCAGCACGTCCTGAATGCGCGGTCGGCCGCCGTCATAGTTCTGGAAATAGGCGCGGGAGACTTCCTTGAAAGGCAGGAAACCGTGGCGGTCGGTACCGTAGTCGACAAAGCAGGCCTCCAGCGAGGGTTCGATCCGGGTGATCGTGCCCTTGTAGATGTTGCCCTTGCGTTGTTCCTTGCCGACGGTTTCGATATCGAGGTCGATGAGCTTCTGCCCATCGACGATGGCAACGCGCAGCTCTTCAGCCTGCGTTGCGTTAAACAGCATGCGTTTCATTGTTTACTTCCCTGCGTAGCACTCACGCAAGGACGCAGCCAGTATTTGACGGCCCAGAGATTGAAATGGGCGCTTTCCGATTCAAGAAGTGTCAGTCTAAAGAGCGTCTGGTGTTGCGGGCGGGCAAGCCTACTTCTAGTCATTGTTACGCAGCCTGGGACGCCGTCATTCCGACTCACGCTGGCGACTGGCCAGTGGATGCCGGAATTAAGGGAGGGCGAGACAGGCTACGCCGGGTCAAACTTTGCTGCACGATTCCCTGCCGGGCTTGCGTACAGGAAATGGAATTGATGAGTGCGTAACGCGTTCAAATGCTTTACCATCGCTGCTTCTCGGTGAGCGAGACAACCTTGGCTGTGGCCGGATACCGGGCGTCAGGTCAGGGGGTTTCCCTGCCGGCCCGGCAACATTCCCACAGCAGCACCGCGCACCTTCCCGGCGGCGGCCTGACTTTCCGGTTTGGGCTGCGATTGCGTCGTAAAAGCCCGCAATCGAGCGTTCGAAGTATAAGCAATATGACCAATATTCGCAAAGAGTCCGTAACCTTTCATACGGTTGACGAAACCGACGCGGGACAGCGGATCGACAACTTCCTGATCCGTCTGCTTAAAGGCGTGCCCAAGAGCCACGTCTATCGCATCTTGCGCTCGGGCGAGGTGCGTGTGAACAAGGGGCGGGTGGATGCCGCCTACCGGCTGGAACCGGGGGACGAGGTACGCCTGCCTCCGGTGCGCATAGCCGAGCGCGAGGAGAAGGTCGTGCCCCCCGGACACTTTCCGGTGGTGTACGAGGACGAGGCTTTGCTGGTGATCGACAAACCGGCGGGCGTGGCCGTCCATGGCGGCAGTGGGGTGTCGTTCGGTGTGATCGAGCAACTGCGCCGCGCGCGCCCGGAAGCCCGCTACCTGGAACTGGTGCATCGCTTGGACCGTGAGACTTCGGGCCTCCTGATGGTGGCAAAGAAGCGTTCTGCGCTGGTGCGCCTGCATGAGATGATTCGCAACGACGTGCCGGAAAAACGCTATGCGGCACTGGGATTGGGTGCTTGGCCGGAAGGACGGCGACATGTCAAACTTCCGCTGCACAAGTGGAATACGCCGGAGGGCGAGAAGCGGGTACGCGTCCAGGAGGACGGCCAGTACGCCCACACGGTATTCACGGTGGAGGAGCGCTTTGCGGACTTCACCCTGGTGGAGGCGCTGCTGCGCACCGGCCGTACGCACCAGATACGGGTGCACATGCAGGCCATGGGCTGTCCGATCGCAGGCGACGAGCGCTACGGTGACTTTTCGGCCAACCGCGAACTGGCGCGCCAGGGGCTCAAGCGGATGTTCCTGCATGCCAGGTCGCTGAAGCTGCCCCACCCGCTCAGTGACGAACCCTTGGACCTGAGCGCCCCCCTCCCAGCCGAACTCAACCGCTATCTGGAGAGCCTGCGCCGCCATGCGCCACAACTATGACCTGATCGTGTTCGACTGGGATGGCACGCTGATGGACTCCACCGCGCACATCACTCGCTCCATCCAGGCTGCCTGCGCCGACCTGGGCCTGCCGGTGCCGGAGCGCGAACGGGCCAGTCATGTCATCGGCCTGAAGCTGTCCGATGCGCTGCGCTATGCCTGCCCCACCCTGCCGGCCGAGCGCTATGAAGAGATGGTGGATGCCTTCCGGGTACACTATCGTGCCACCGAGGGGCAGATCACGCTGTTCGACGGGGTGCGCGAGAGCCTGGCAGCCCTGAAAGCCTCGGGTGTGTTCCTGGCGGTAGCTACCGGAAACAGCCGCGCCGGCCTCAACCGCCTGCTGGAAGCGACCGGACTGGGCGAACTCTTCGATGCCACCCGCACTGTGGACGAGTGCCCTTCCAAACCGCATCCAGCGATGCTGCTGTCGCTGACCGAGCAGCTTGGAGTGGAGACTGCCCGCACGCTGATGGTAGGAGATACGACGCATGACCTGCTGATGGCCCGCGAGGCGCGCACCCCTGCGGTGGGTGTAACCTACGGCGCGCACCCGCGCCCGCAACTGGAAGCCTGTGGCCCCTTGGCTCTTTTTGACCGGTACCGGGACTTTTCCGCATGGCTGCACCCGAACGCCTGAGCCTCTGCCCTTCGGCCAACCTTGTTGAAGGCGGCCCCGGCTTGCGTTTCGAAGTAGCCGGCCAGGCGGCCTTCGCAGTGCGTTACCAGGGCACGGTGCGTGCTTATCTCAACGCATGCCGCCACATACCGGTGGAACTCGACCTGTCCGACGGCCGCTTCTTCGACCTCAGCGGCCACTACCTCGTCTGTAGCATGCATGGTGCGCTGTACGCCGCCGATACCGGCGTCTGCGTGAGCGGCCCGTGCCGGGGCGCGCGGTTGATGCCGGTGGGGGTAACGGAAGAGGACGGCAGTGTGTGGCTGCTGTCCGTCCCGGCAGGGAATTGAACGAACCGGTGGGCCTGGCCCACTGCAGACAATGGAGTGAGAGCGTGAACGACAACCCGAACTGGGAACGTGATCTTGTTGAGAAACTTGCCATGGCCGCGCTGGTAGAACAGCGCCGTGCACGGCGGTGGCGCATCTTCTTCCGGCTGGTGTGGCTGGTCTTCTTCCTGGTGCTGATCGCCAGCCTCTGGGGAGGTAAGCGTGCGGCGGAGCGCCTGGAGGGAAGCGGCTACACTGCGCTGATCAACCTCAACGGTGAGATCAGCACCGAAAACGACACGGCTGAGATGATGATCGAGGCGCTGAAGGATGCTTACGACGACACCGGTACCAAAGGTATCGTCATCCGTGCCAACAGCCCTGGGGGCAGTCCGGTGCTCTCCGGCATCGTGTACGATGAAATGCGACGCCTCAAGAAGCTGCATCCTTCGGTGCCGGTGTATGTGGTGGTGGAGGAAATGTGCGCCTCGGGCTGCTATTACATCGCCTCCGCTGCAGACCGGATCTATGTGGACAAGGCGAGCATCGTCGGCTCCATCGGTGTGCTATCGGACGGCTTCGGGCTAACCGGGCTGATGGAGAAAATGGGGGTGGAGCGTCGTCTGCAGACCTCCGGTGCCAACAAGGGCATGGGCGACCCTTTCTCCCCGCGTAATCCGCGCCACGAAGCCATCCGTCAGGAGATGCTGGATGCCATCCATGCCCAGTTTATCCAAGCAGTGAAGAACGGCCGCGGCAACCGCCTGAAGGACGACCCGGAGCTCTTCAGCGGACGGGTGTGGATCGGCGAGAAAAGCCTGCCACTGGGACTGGCAGACGGCTACGGCTCGGTTGAGTCGGTGGCGCGCGACGTCATCAAGTCGTCGGCCATCGTGGACGTGACCCCCAGCCCCGCCCTGCCCGACCGGTTCGTGCGACAGTTTGGCGTAAGCTTCGCCGATGGAGTACAGTCTTTCTTCAAGACCCGCTGGTACTGACCCCCTGACGAGGAAGGCATGGCACGCAGAAAGCAGGAAGAAGAGCACGAGAACCACGAGCGCTGGCTGGTTTCGTACGCCGACTTCATCACGCTGCTGTTTGCCTTCTTCGTAGTGATGTATGCGATCTCCTCGGTAAACGAAGGCAAGTACCGTGTGCTTTCGTCCGCCATTCTGGATGCTTTTCGCACCGGATCCACCATGAATCTGCAGACGGTGCCACCCTCCGGCGGCGCCAACACCATGGTTGAAGTACCTCATGCCAAGCCGATCGCCCGCAGCGTGAAGAGCGAGATGCAGGTGCGCGAGAACCAGAAGCTGGGCGCCCTGGCCAGCGATCTTCAGAAGCTGATGGACCCACTGGTGAAGGGCGGCCAGGTCAAGATCACCCAAAGTGACAAGGGAGTGGTGATCGAGATCCGCGATACCGCACTGTTCCCGGTCGGCCAGGCCATCCCCGCTCCGCAGTCGCAACGGGTGCTGGCGCAGATGGCCCAGATCCTGGCCCGGGTGGACAACTCCGTCAGCGTGGAAGGCTTTACCGACAACATCCCGATCAGCAACCCCGTCTTCCCGTCCAACTGGGAGCTTTCGGCGGCGCGCGCCGGCAGCGTGGTGCGTCTTTTCGTGGAAAACGGCATCGACCCGTCGCGCCTGGTGGCCGTAGGACGCGCCTCCAACCAGCCGGTAGCCGCCAACGACAGCGCCGAAGGCCGGGCACGCAACCGTCGCGTGTCGATCACCGTCAGTTCCAAGACGCACGAAGAGGCCCAGGCGCTGCCGATAGAAGCCCTGCAAGAAGCACAGCACCCCGCTTCCGCCTCTGCCGCAGGCACCCCTTGATCCCACAGAACCAGAGGAGCCTCACGTGCCCACTCCGCTCGATCCAGCCGCCCTGGCCCAACTGTTCACCGAAGCCCGTACGCATTCTGCCTGGCAAGATCGTCCGGTGAGTGTGCAGACCCTGCACCAACTGTATGAACTGGTGAAGTTCGGCCCGACCAGTGCCAATGCCTCTCCGGCACGCTTCGTATTCGTACACACGCCCGCAGGCAAGGCCCGGCTGCAACCCTATCTCTCCGAAGGTAACGTCGAGAAGACGATGAGCGCGCCGGTGACGGTGATTGTGGCGCAGGACATGGCGTTCTATGAGGAACTGCCCCGACTGTTTCCGCATGCCGACGCACGTAGCTGGTTTGCCGGCAACCCGACCGCCATCGAGGCCACCGCTTTTCGCAACAGCTCGCTGCAGGGCGCCTACCTGATGCTGGCTGCCCGGGCGCTGGGGCTGGACTGTGGCCCGATGTCGGGCTTTGACGCCGCCGGGCTCGATGCCGAGTTCTTCCCAGACGGGCGCGTGAAGTCCAACTTCCTCGTCAACCTGGGTTACGGCGACCCCAGCCGTCTTTACCCCCGATCACCGCGGCTGGCTTTTGACGAAGCCTGCCGCCTCGAATAAGCCATTTCGGCCAACCCTGATCTGCCCGGTATAATCCGGGCATTTTCCTGTCCGGAGACGCTCCATGCTCTACCCGCTTCTGCGCCCGCTACTTTTTCGCCTCGACGCAGAATTGGCGCACAACACCACGCTTGGCCTGTTGAACCTTGCCCATCGCGCCCACTTGGACAACCTGATGGCCAAGCCCATAGTGCGCATGCCGGTAAAGGCAATGGGACTAACATTTCCCAACCCGGTGGGGCTGGCAGCCGGCGTGGACAAGAACGGCTCGAGCATCGACGGCTTGGCCGCGCTCGGCTTCGGCTTTCTCGAGATCGGCACCGTAACGCCCCGTCCGCAGGCGGGCAATCCGCGGCCGCGCCTGTTCCGGGTACCGGAACACCAGGGCATCCTCAACCGGATGGGTTTCAACAACCAAGGCGTGGATGTGCTGCTGCGTAACGTGCAGGAATGCCGCTTCAAAGGTGTGTTAGGCATCAACATCGGCAAGAACGCCACCACCCCCATCGAGAATGCGGCGGACGACTACCTGACCTGTCTGGACAAGGTCTACGCTTACGCAAGTTACGTAACGATCAACATCTCCTCCCCCAACACCAAGAACCTGCGTCAGTTGCAAGGCGCGGACGAACTAGCCCAGCTGCTGGCGCTGCTCAAGGGGGAACAGGAGCGGCTGGCGCAGAAGCACGGGCGCTACGTACCGCTGGCGGTGAAGATCGCTCCTGACCTGAACGACGGTGAGGTAGCCGACATTGCCCGGCTACTGGTAGCCCACGGCATCGACGGGGTCATTGCCACCAATACCACGCTTGCACGCGATGCGATCGCCGGACACCCCTTGGCCGAAGAAGCCGGCGGACTCTCCGGAGCACCGGTGCGCGACAAGTCCACCCGGCTGATTGCCCGGCTGGCCCGGGAACTTGACGGTGCCCTGCCCATCATAGGGGTTGGTGGCATTTCTTCCGGCGCGGATGCGGTGGCCAAGATCGAGGCCGGCGCATCGCTGGTGCAACTGTACACCGGTCTGATCTACCGCGGACCCGGACTGGTAGAAGAATGTGCCAGCGCCATCAAGCGCCACTTTTCCCCGGGGGTTCCCGTCGCCTGAACGCGGACCGGAACGCCCGCGCTTCCGGAGAACCCAAATGAAGACACTGATCCGCTCGGCCGTGCTGGGCACGCTCGTGCTAGGCACGCTGGCTGGCTGCGCCAGCTCCGACTCGGCCGCCGTCTACTCCAAGTCACAGATGCGTCAGGCCCAGAACGTGGACTTCGGCACAGTGGTGTCGGTCCAGCCCGTGCGCATGGAAGGCCGCAACAACGAACTTCTGACCATGGGGGGCGCTGCCCTCGGCGGTCTGGCAGGCAGCAATGTTGGTCGTGGCACCGGCGCGATCGCCGGGTCGGTTGCCGGAGCAATGATCGGCGGGCTTGGCGCCCAGGCAGCCCAGCGTAACATCGGTGGCAAGACGGCACTGGAAGTGACCGTTCGCCTCGACAACGGCAGCCGCATGATCTCGATCGTGCAGGAAGCCGACGTCCCCCTGGCGCCCGGCCAGCGGGTACGCGTGCTCACGGGTGGCGGCAACGACCGCGTGGTACCGATGTAAGCGCGCAAACCCGAGCGCATAGTAAAAAGGTTGGCCGAAGGGTTTCGGCCAACCTTTTTGATTCAAACCTTATCCTTGCGTCGACGGCTTCTCAGCCTTCCGGCCCCTGCAGTGTCCGAACCAATTCGACCTCGGCCAGACACCAGTCCAGGCCCTTTTCCGCCACCTTGCCCAACGCCACCAAGAAATACTTCCCCCGCGCGCTCATCACGTACTGCTTGCCCAGGGTGTAGGCACTCAGCGGCAGAATGAGAGCATTCACCGTCTTGCCCCCCTTCCCGAGCGCGACAAAAAGACTGATCAGCCCGCCGCTCCACACCAGTTCCGGCGCCAGCGATGGATCGAGCACGCGCGTGTCGGCCGGCCGAATCGCCGCCGCCACCGGGCGGTCCGAGAGCAGCTCGATACCCAGATACACCCGGTTACCCTGCTGCCGCTTCAGGCGGCGCACCAGACCCAGTTGCCAAGCCGGATGGTCGGCATGACGAATGCCCAGCAGCGTGCCCAGCTGTGCCCATTCATTGCCCAGCGCCTCGAAGGTCACCCCCAACCCAGTCAGACTGATGTTGTCCAGCTCCCATTTGGCGAACTCGTCATGCAGCGCCACTGCCTCCGCAGCTGGCGCCAGCGCGCTCATGCGGTCACGCCGCCGGGTGGTGACAAAACCGTAGATGCGAATGTCGGTCGCCTCTTCAAAGCCTTCTCCGGCTTGGGCGGCGCGGCTGCGTGCCTCTTCCTCCGGCTTGCGGATCAGGCGGTGAAGCACCGGCAAACGATGCGCCACCTCGATCTGACGCTCTTTCACGCTTACCCGCTCGGCGCGGGCAAACAGCATCTGCCGTGGCGCCCACTCCCGGCACAGCACGCGCAGCAGGGTGGCATCGATACCAGGCTCGATCAGTCGGCGTAGCTCTTCGGGCGTGCGGCCGCCTTCGAGGCTGCCAGCCCAGCCGTGCAGGATTTCCACCATGTCGGCCGTACTCCAGCCGCGGTACTCCCCCCCGGCCGCCTGCGCCCGCGGTCGATGCGCCGGCTGGTCGGCCAGCAGGTCCACCACGAAACTCGACGTCTCCTGAACACCGGCATGCAGCGTCATCCTGTCTGACACCAAGCGCAGCAATTCATGGCTGAAATTCAGCTGGCGGGTGCTCAGGTTGCCGCTGGTGAGCGTAGCCAGCATCTGCAGGATGAGAAACTGGTCTTGCACCGTGGTACCACGTTCCTCATTGAAGAGGCAGATGGGCAGACTTTCCGCCTTCCATTGCTCGGCGCACCGCAAGTGCTCGTTCACCTGCAGCCAGAAGCCGTCTTGGGGCGCTCGGTGACGGTAGAATTGCCAGCGGGCGCGCTCACCGAGGAAAAACAGGCTACGCGATAGCATCAGCGCCACCTGTGCGGGGCTAGCAGCCGAGCCAGGCTGGCTGGCCAGCCGATAAAAGGAGATGAAGGCCTGACCGTAATCGAGGATCTGGCTGCGCACCTGCTCTTCCAGCAGCTTGGGCAGTCGCCCGTTCATCAGGTACTGCAGACCCAGTTGCTGATGCAGCGACGCGGTGTCCAGGTTCAGCCTCAGTACCGCATCGATTCGTCCGGCATCCGGAGAGGCACCATCGGTAACCGCCTGACTGACCAGGTCGGTGACACGCTCATGCGCAGCAGAGCCGAACTCGGCCTTGAGTTCGGCAACCCAGGTCGCAGCCGCTTCGGCATCTGCCAAAGGGTCATTCCTGCGGCGTGTATTGCGCACGAAAAAATCAAGCATGGTGTAACCCGGTCAACAAGGGGACAGGCCAGCGCGACAAGTGTGGACAGTCTGCGCCAGAGTGCCTGAATTATTACCGCTCGGTCCGCCGAGGGCAAGGAAGCCCGTAAAAGAAAAAGGCACCCTGAGGTGCCTTATCGGTAGGACCTGCATGCGGCTCAGATGGCCAGGTCCTGCAGGGCCCCACCACCATCCAGATGCTCCTGCACCCAGGCCGGCTTGCGACCGCGACCACTCCAGGTGATGTCAGGGCGGCTCGGATGGCGGAACTTGGCTTCGGCCGACTTGCGGGCCGAGCCAGCGGACACCTTGGTCAGTACTTCTTCCAGGTTGAGACCATAGGTACGAGCCAGTTCCATGATCTGCTTCTTGGCCTTGGTGCGCTCTTCCTGCTCGCGGCGCTTCATTTCCGCTTCTACATCTGCTTTCAGGTTTTGCAGCTCGGCAAAGTCGAGTTTCGAGAGATCCATAATCGGTTTTACCTGTGTCGGTATTGTTTTAAGGTTTTTGAAATGTATAAGCTGGTTTTAATTACGTCAAGGCTGCAAAACATTTCAATCGACCGAATAAGGCAGTTCCAGCTTTTCCAACAGCGGTCCCTGCAAAGACTGATAATGCACGCCTTCTTCCCAAGCAGCGGATTGCACCACTACCAGTCCCTCCCAGGTGCCTCCTTCAAGCGCCACCGATTCCACCACGGCGCCGATTGCCTGTTCACCGGTTTCCTCTCCGAATAAGGGCTGCCCCGGCTCTAAGGCGATGGATGCCAGCACCCGATACATGCGGCGTTTCACTTTGCCCAAATACTGGGTACGCGCAACGATTTCCTGGCCGGGATAACAGCCTTTCTGAAAGCTGATGGCGCCGATGACTTCCATATTGGCCATTTGCGGCACGAAGGCTTCATAAGTGGCTGCCGATACCCAGCCGATACCAGCACGGATGTCACGCAGCGTCCAGAACGCCTCGTCGGCCAGCCGCATCTGTGCAGCAAGGCGTGCAAGGTCTGCAGGCTGAGGGGACTCAAATAGCAGCAGCGCCGAAGTGGCATCCAGCTGGATGCGCACTTCACGTTCGGTGGCGGACACCTTCAGGCCGGTAGCGTCATGGTCGGACAGAGCCTCATCGCTGATGAGACCCACCAAGCCCCAGCCAGCATCCACACGTTCCAGCTTGACCTTGGAGCGCAGGATGAACATGGAAAGACGCTGTCTCACTCTGTCGGCAATATCGGCCTTGAGCAGCAGATAATAATCACCCTGATAAAGCCAGATCAGAAAACTGCCTTGCATACGGCCTTTGGCATTGGAATAGGTGCTGTATTGGGCCGACTGGGATGAAATCAGTCTGATATCGCTAGAAAGCTGGCTTTGCAGGAAATTCTGTGCGTCCTCGCCACTGGCCCGCAGCAGTGCAAAGCCTGACAGGGGAATAAAGCGCCCAGCCGCTGCAGGGGCCACATCACCGGTTTTAAGGATCTCGGTCGGGGCTTGGCTGCTCAGCCATTCTTGCCAGACGGAATGCATGGAAACACCACCGTGCTTATGTGAGTAAAGAAGGGAATGTTACCGCGTGGCCTGCCGCCCTACAAACGGAAAGCACCCGTCCAAACCCATGATCCGGAACGGGTTTTTAAGCCGCTTACAGTGCGCATCCTCTCAACGAGGAGACGCTGTCCGCAGGGGGTTGACAGCTTCTGCCTCCATCCGTATAGTTCGCGTCTCTGCTGTTCCCCGATAGCTCAGTTGGTAGAGCGACGGACTGTTAATCCGCAGGTCGCAGGTTCGAGCCCTGCTCGGGGAGCCAGGTTTACTCAAAAAAGCCACGATAGTTCGTGGCTTTTTTGTTTTGGCTTTTTAAGCCAGAATGGCAGTCTCCCCATCTGGAAGCCACCATGCGTTTATCTCCTGCCTACTGGGCCCTAGGGGCCATCCTCCTCTGGGCCTCGCTTGCCACCCTCGGTGCACTGACCCGTAGCCTGCCGCCTTTCTTCGTCGTGGGTGTGTCCCTGACCTTGGGCAGCCTGCTTTCGCTGCGTCACCTGCGCCAGTGGAAGGTCTCGGCCCGCGTGTTCCTGACAGGGCTGTACGGCATCTTCGGCTATCACTTCCTGCTGTTCTTTGCTTTTCGCCATGCACCGGCCATGGAAGCCAACCTGCTGAACTATCTGTGGCCGCTGCTGATCGTGCTGCTGTCCCCCTTGCTGATTCCGGGCACCCGCCTGATGGCACGCCATATCCTGGCAGGAGTACTCGGCTTTTCGGGCGCGGCGCTGATCGTTACCGGCGGCAGGCTGGCCCTCTCGCTGGACAGCCTGTCCGGGTACCTCCTGGCGATTGCAGCTGCTTTCGTCTGGTCCACCTACAGTCTGCTGACACGCCGCCTGCCCCCCTTCCCCAACAGCGCGGTGGGCGGATTCTGCCTTGCTTCGGGTCTGCTCTCGCTCGGCTGTCACCTGTTGTTCGAACCGGCTGTTCAGCCCACAAGCGCACAGTGGGCGTCGTTACTGGCTCTGGGGCTCGGGCCGATGGGGGGCGCCTTCTTCCTGTGGGACCGGGCGATGAAGGAAGGAGACCCGCGCCAGATCGGCTCGCTTTCGTATGCCACACCCCTTCTGTCGACGCTGCTGCTGGTGGCATCGGGTACGGGTAGCCTCAATCCGGTGGCAGGCATCGCCATCGCGCTCATCCTGGGAGGTGCCCTGCTGGGCAGCCTGCCAGCACGTTCTGACAGCGTGCTGGCCGTTAAAGGCGAGTAGGGCACGGTTAGGGGCGTTTGAGGCAGGCGGGGTTTTTGACTACCATCGTCGAGTCTGCCTTTCGGCCAACCTTTACTCAGGGAGCATCCATGTCCGTACTCAAGGAATTCAAGCAGTTTGCCGTGCGCGGCAATGTCATCGACCTCGCCGTCGGTGTGGTGGTGGGGGGCGCCTTCAGCACCATCGTCAAGTCGCTGGTGGACGACGTAATCATGCCGCCCATCGGCCTGCTGATCGGCAACGTGGATTTCTCCAACCTGTTCATCGTGCTCAAGGAAGGCGCAAAGCAGGCCGGCCCGTATGTCTCGCTGGGGGCGGCCAAGGCAGCCGGGGCAGTGACGCTGAACCTGGGACTGTTCATCAACTCGGTGGTCAGCTTCATCATCATCGCCTTTGCCATCTTCATGCTGGTCAAGGGGATCAACCGTCTCAGGGAAGAACACAAGCCGGCCGCTGCCACCAGCGAACCCGACACGCGCCCCTGCCCCTACTGCCTGTCGAACATTCCGCGCAAGGCCAGCCGCTGCCCCTGCTGCACCTCCGAGGTCGCGCCGGACACCACCCCAGCCAGCGCTTGACCGCGCACGCGCGCGCTCGCTAAGCTGGCCGCCTTTTCGCCCCCCGCCCGGGGAGGCATCGGCCAGCCGGAAACCACCATGATCAGGATTACCCTCAAGCCGGGACGCGAGAAGTCCCTTCTTCACCGTCACCCGTGGATCTTTTCGGGCGCCATCGCCCGGCTGGATGGAGTACCCACCGCGGGCGAAACCGTCGAGGTGCGTGCCCAGGATGGGCGCTTCCTGGCGTGGGCCGCGTACAGCCCGCAGTCACAAATCCGGGCGCGCGCCTGGAGCTTTGACGAACACGAGAACATCGACGATGATTTCTTCCGGCGCCGGCTGGAGAATGCCCTGACCCAGCGCGAGGAGTTGGTCGAGGCCAGTACCGGCGTGCGTCTGGTGCATGGCGAGTCCGATGGACTGCCTGGCCTTGTGGTGGACCGCTACGGACCGGTACTGGTGCTACAGGCGCTGTCAGCAGGCGTGGAGGCACGCAAGCAGACGCTGGCCCAACAACTGATGGCACTGACCGGAGCGGTAGGGGTCTATGAGCGCTCCGACGTAGATGTGCGGCAGCTTGAGGGCCTGCCCCCGGTCACCGGGCTGCTGGCCGGCGCCCTGCCACCGGACCCACTGACCATCGACGAGTACGGACTGCGCATGCATGTGGATGTGGCAGCCGGGCAGAAGACCGGCTTCTACCTCGACCAGAGGGAGAACCGCCACCGCATCGGCCGCCTCGCTGCCGGGCGGGATGTCCTCAACTGCTTTTGCTTCACCGGCGGGTTCTCGCTGGCAGCCTTGCACGGCGGCGCACGCAGTGTGTTGTCGGTGGACTCCTCCGCAGAGGCCCTGCAACTGGCCGAGGCCAACCTGGCGCTCAACCCGCTGCCAGCCGAGCGCGCCAGCTTCGTCGAAGCCGATGTGTTCAAGTACCTGCGCCTCCTGCGCGATCAGGGCAAGAGCTTCGACCTCATCATTCTGGATCCGCCCAAGTTCGCACCGACCGCACAGCATGTGCAGAGTGCCGCGCGCGCCTACAAGGACATCAACCTCCTCGGCCTGAAGCTGCTGCGCCCGGGCGGACTCTTGGCCACCTTCACCTGCTCGGGCGGCATGAGTGCCGAGCTCTTCCAGAAGATCATCGCCGGCGCGGCGGTGGACGCACGCTGCGATGCGCGCATCGTGGAGCGTTTCACTGCGGCGCCCGACCACCCGGTGTCGCTGGCCTTCCCTGAAGGCGATTACCTGAAAGGCCTGCTCGTACGCAAGGGCTGAGCCCGGAAGGTTGGCCGAAGCGCACCCGGAACAGCCAAGCATTGTAGAGCCCGCCGCAAGCGGCTAGAATGGCGGCCGTTCTGGGGGAGTAGCCGCGGCGTGTGACAGCGCCGGCACGTGTCAACAGACTTGGCTTAGGCCATGGCCCGTGCGACCCAAGGTTTGGCAAGACCCATGACGTTCCTGTGCGCCTGAGGGGGCTGCGGCACAGGGCGTCATGGTGCATGCGCAGCCCCCGGGAAACCCTTCATGCAAGCCCTTCTCCTCTCCACGGGCATCGTTGCCCTCGCTGAAATCGGCGACAAGACCCAGCTGCTCGCCCTGCTGCTGGCTGCCCGCTACAAGAAACCTGTCCCGATCGTGCTCGGCATCCTGGTTGCCACCATCCTCAATCACTGGTTTGCCGCGGCCGTGGGTCAATGGCTGACCGGTCTGGTCAGCCCAGAGGTAATGCGCTGGATACTGGGGGCCTCCTTCCTGGCGATGGCAGCCTGGATGCTGGTTCCGGACAAGCTGGACGACGATACCCGACTGTTCGATCGGCTTGGCGTGTTCGGTGCCACTTTCCTCGCCTTCTTCTTGGCCGAGATGGGCGACAAGACTCAGATCGCCACTGTGGCCCTCTCAGCGCGCTTTGACTCCCTGCTGGCCGTGGTTACCGGCACCACCCTCGGCATGCTGTTGGCCAACATTCCAGCCGTACTCCTCGGTGAAGCAGCTGCCCGTGCCCTGCCCAAGCACATTGTGCACAGGATTGCGGCAGCAATTTTCGCCCTGGTAGGTGTGGCTACGCTGGTGGCTTTCTGAAACGCCGGGACATCCATTAAAAAACGCCAGCGATTGCTGGCGTTTTTCATGGGCCCGGCTGGTCTACTGACCGATCATGTAGCTGCTCGGATCGAAACCGAAGCGCAAGGCCCCCCAATGCCTCCCCTTCACATGAATCGGCAAGGCGATTTCGGAAAGCACCTCGCCGGTGTCCCGGGTATAGGTATGCAGGAGGAAGGGCTGAGTGTTGGTGGCCGACTTCATACCTGCCGGGTCGTTGAAAATGCGCTTGTCCCGGCTGTTCACGAGATCGGTTTCGGGATTGCCGGTAGGGGCCTGCGAATAAACGCTGTTGTGTGTGGGCGCATAGCCTCGGGTGTCCACCGCCAGGCAGAAGCGGCCGCCCTTGACGCTGGACACCGCTTGGTCATACACCGGCTGCAGCAGCTTTTCCACCTGTGAATCGTAGAGCGTGTGGTACTTGGCGGGATGGGTACCAGGGATGGCCTGGTAGTTCTGGTCGAACAGGTTCAGCCCGTCCTCCGCCAGCCGGTTGAGCCGCTGCTGCACCTCGTCGCGGGCCTGACGCGCCATGTTCACCGTACGGTCGAAGTCGCCCTCGCCGATGACGAAACGTGACACCAATTCCTGCACCTGCTCGGCGGCACGCGAAAGGGCGCCAGCCACCTGCTCGGTATGGTTGAGCCGGCTGGTCACTTCCTGGCTGAGCTGGTGGATTTCGGACACGTGCACGTTGACTTCACGGTTGGTCTGGGCAAAGCCCTCCATCGTCACCGCGATGTCGGACAGGCTGTCGGAGGTGGTTTCGAAATCCCCCACCATCTTGCCGAAGTGCTGCGAGGCACGGGATACCACCTCGCGAGCCTCGTCCGTGTCTTGCGTGATCTGTCCGGTTTCCACCTGGGTTTCGGACACCAGCGTCAGCATGCTGTCGATATTCTGCGAGATTTCGTCGGAGGCGTTCTTGGCCTTTTCGGCCAACTTGCGCACTTCGTCAGCCACTACGGCAAAGCCCCGCCCGCTTTCCCCTGCACGGGCCGCCTCAATGGCGGCATTCAGGGCCAGCAGGTTGGTCTGGTCAGAAATATCCTTGATCAGGTCGACGATGGTTTTGATGCTGGAAGAGCGCTGGTTGAGGTCATCCACCGTCTGGTTGAAGTGGCCAACCTTCTGACTGATGGTATAGATGCGGTCGGCCACGGCTTTTAGCTCGTCATACGAGTCGCGCGCCATGGAAAGGTTGGACACCGTAGTCTGCGAAATGCCCTGGGTCTGGTTGGTCACCTGATTGATGCCGTCCGTGGTGCGGTCGCTGGCCTCGCGCACCTGCGTCGCCACTTCATCCTGCTGGCGGGCACTGGAGAGCGATTCCGAGACATTCTTGCTGGTGCGCGCCGAGTCCATGGCAATGCGTACCGTCATCAGCCGCACATTGCTGATGATCTCACGCATCTTGGCCAGGAAGCGGTTGTAGGACAGCGAAAGGTCGCGGATCTCATCGAAGGTGATGGTGGGGATATCATGCGAGAGGTTGCCTTCGCCATCACCGATCTCATTGAAGATACCGATGATGCGCTTGAGCGGTCGCACGATCAGGTAGCGCAGGTACCAGACCATGAAGCCGATGAAGACCACACACACCAGCCACAACACGAATATCCACACGATGGCCTGGTCGATCCGTCCCTCCATAGACTGGAGCACTGCGGGCGCGAGGTTGCTGGCGTGCAAACCGGTACGGACATCCTCCAGCACCAGGTACACATATCCCACCATCGCCAGCTGGAACAGGCTGATGAAGAAAAAGCTGCACAGCTTTTTGGTCAGGCTGTTCCAGAACGTCTTCTCGATCAGCGTGTAGAGCCGCCAGAACCATTCCATGTCTGAATCCTTCTCCCCGGTCTGCCTTGTTATGGTTGCTTCAAGCCTCGTGGGCCATTTTTGCTTTTTTCTTAAGAAAAGGCCAGCCTTTCACCGGCCACCCTTGCGCAGGCTCAAACCTGCCGGCAAAGGCTTCAGATTCGCTGCCAATGCATCCACCTCTCATGGCCGGCAAACACCGGCAGGCTGTCCTCTACGGGCCACTGCTCCGCCAGACGGAAATGCGACGCCAGAAGATCGCACAAAGCAGGCTCGGTGGTACCAAACGGCGGCCCCTTCGCGGTGGATTTCAGGAAGAAGTACCCCACCAGTGCCCCGCCAGGACGGATGCACTCGGCCATCTTGGCCGCATAGGCCGCCCACACCCTGGGCGGCAAGGCACACAGGAAGGCGCGCTCGTACACGAAATCATAGGTGGAGGCACCCAAGGCGAAAAAATCTGCCTGACGCACCAGATCGGCCCTAGCCCCCAGCCAAGCCTGGGCCCGCCCCACTGCCTCGGGACTGAAATCGATCGCGTCCACCCGGGCACCGGCATTATCCAACACCGCCACTTCGTACCCTGTGCCACAGCCGGGCACCAGCACCCGCGCCCCCGGTGTCAGCCGGGCACACCAGTTTTTGAAATCCCGGGGCACCTCGCCCCCATCCCAAGGCATTACGCCCTGCTGATAGCGCTGATCCCAGAAATCGGGGCGGGAACTGTCCTGAGCCATGCTGCCTCCAGAGGGCATAACCGTTCAAGCCGCCATCATAACGTCTCGTTCAGGCATTTATAAGACGCATTCTCAAACATTTTCCCGATTCTAGCCGTGTCATGCCCGCTAACGCGCGACCTTCGCACCAGCCTCGACGCCACAGAGGCCGCCCAACAGCCGACACGGGAAAAAGTATTAAGTTTCTTTGCGAGCCCGGTTTCGGGCAGCGTACTTGCTCTGTTCAGCCCTTACGAGAGGGTTGGACAGTCTGGACTGTCCGTGCAGAAACGAGGGCCGCAAAGAGAGGCTCGAGAAAGTGAGGTGAACATGGAGATGCTTCCGAAAATACTGGCATTGTGCGGGCCGGCCAGCCCCGTCAAGACAGCCTTGGCCGAAAGTCTGGTCAATCGACAGGGGTTTGTGCGCTTGCCGTTCGACCGGATTCCCAAAGCGATGATGGAAGCGCTCGGCCTGACGGCTGACGAACTGAGTGGAGAAAAGGCCCAGCGCCCACACGGCATGCTCGGCGGGCTTTCCCCGGCACGGGTGCTCACGTTGCTCAAGAGCGGGTGGGGCGAGGAGATGGTTTCGGCCGACCTGTGGGTGCATGCCTGGGCGCGGGCAGCCCGCACGGCACTGGAAGCGGGACAACGAATTCTGGTGGATGATGCCGAAACCGCCGATCAGCTGATGATGGTGCGCGCGCTCGGAGGCAAGCTGGTGCATGTGGAACCGGCCCCAGAAGGGATGAGGGCCTCACCGCATGCCTTCGATGACGACAGTCAGGAGGCTTCGGCCAACCCTGAGCGCCCGCAGGTGGCCGCCGAGCTGGTTACCCTGTTTTCGCTGGAAGCGCAGAACCGGTCCATTCATTGAACGAGCAGCCAGGTGCGCAAGACAGGGTCCGCCGGTTTGCCGCGATGGGCTGGCTGCAGGCGCGCAGACCAGCCACCACGATAAGTTACACGCTTGGCGCGGCCGGAAAACGGCCCCTTACGCCTTCCAGCGCTTGGCACACCGGCCCTGCCTTATCCTCTTGACCGTATGCTTGGACCAGCCTCCTCCTGCATAGCCGCAGCGAGGCTAAGGCGCAAGACAGTTGGGTCATTCAAGGGTCGCCCTCACCGAGCAATACACCAGGGATCGCAAGAGAGGACAAAGTAGTGCTGACTTGCTGGCCCCTCTGATGCGGCATGTTTTGTGGACAAAAACCAGAATTAAAGGGCAAACAAAACGGGCCTTGCAGTGATGCAAGGCCCGCTGATACTGGTGCCGTTGATGTGAATCGAACACACGACCTACTGATTACGAATCAGTTGCTCTACCGACTGAGCTACAACGGCTCCAACCGTTAAAAGCCTTGATGTTATTGTTCAGATCAACGCTTTTGAAAATGGTCGGGGTGAGAGGATTCGAACCTCCGGCCTCTACGTCCCGAACGTAGCGCTCTACCAGGCTAAGCTACACCCCGAATCCTGAATCTTGCCAAAAAACCGTGGTCGGGGTGAGAGGATTCGAACCTCCGGCCTCTACGTCCCGAACGTAGCGCTCTACCAGGCTAAGCTACACCCCGATGTGTTTTTTGGTCCGGTGCTGCGCTCGCTAATGCGGTACAATCCCGGCTTCAGAGGACGCGAATTATGAAACAAATATGTGGTTTAGGCAACTCTCTTTTTATCGCTTGAGTGCGGAAAACCGCACCGATCCCGCTGATCTGGCCGATGCGCTGGAGAAGCGGCCGTTCCAGCCCTGCTCCGGTCTTGACTGGTTCAGCGAGGGCTGGGTCCCCCCCGCCGCCCATCTTCCCGTGCCGGCGCACAGCGTGCGCGGCAGCACCATGATCGCGCTGCGTCGCGAGGATAAAGTCTTGCCCGCCGCTGTGATCCGCGACTTCCTGGATGCCCGCATCGCAGAGATTGAGGACAAAGAAGCGCGCAAGGTAGGCCGCAAGGAAAAGCTGGCGCTCAAGGAACAGATCACCGACGACCTGCTGCCGCGTGCGTTCACACGCTCCAGCCGGCTGACCGCCTATCTGGACAACGAACGCGGCTGGCTGATGGTGGATACAGGCACAGCCAGCCGGGCCGAAGCACTGATCAGTGCGCTGCGCGAGGCCCTGCCGCCGTTCCCCGCCGCCCTGCCCCGCACTACTTTGGCCCCTCACACCGCCATGACCGACTGGGTGGCGGCCGGCGAGGCGCCACCCGGCTTCGAGCTGGATGCTGAGTGCGAACTGAAGGACCCGACCGAGAACGGGGCGGTGATCCGGGTCAGCCGCATGGATCTGACCAGCGACGAGATCCGCCAGCATCTGGCTTCGGGCAAGCAGGTGACCCGGGTCGGGCTCATCTGGCAGGAGCGCATCCGCTTCGTGTTGACCGATACTTTGCAGCTCAAGCGCCTGCAGTTCCTGGACGTACTGCAAGAGGAGGCGAGCCAGGCGGGAGACGATCGTGAAACCCTGTTCGAGGCCACCTTGCTGCTGATGAGCGAGGCACTTGGTGAACTGGTGGAACACCTGGTGGAAGCCTTGGGCGGTCTGTCGGGCGAGCAGGCTGCGGCAGAGCCTGCGCCTGTGCCGAAGTCAGCAGAACCCGCCGGCAAGCCGGCAATTGCTGGCGATGACACGGTGCCTTGGGACTGAGCCTTATTCGCTCACCCTCCCGCTGAAAAGGAGCCACGGCTCCTTTTTTTATTCTCCACAAACGCACATTCGCTCCATAAGCAGGACAAAGTGTCGGGGAAAAGGGGATTTATCCGTTTTCGCCCGAACGGTAACCTGCAATCAATCATTAATGGAGAACCCGCATGTCTGTCCTGCCCGTCCTGTTCATCTCGCATGGCGCCCCTACGCTTGCCTTGGAAGACAGTCCGACCGGGCGTTTTCTGGACACACTGGCCAGCCGCTGGGCGCGTCCAAGCGCGATCATCGTGGTGTCTGCCCACTGGGAAGCCCCGTCCGTTACGGTGAACTTCACGCCACAGCCGAGCACTGTGCATGACTTCGGAGGCTTTCCGCGCGCGCTTTACCAGCTGCGCTATCCCGTCCGAAGCGACCTTGGGCTGGCAGAAGCCGTATTCGAGCGGCTGGAGGCAGCCGGACTTTCTCCAAAGCGAACAACGGATCGTGGCCTGGATCATGGTGCGTGGGTGCCGCTGTTGCGCATGTATCCCGGGGCGGATGTGCCGGTGGTGGCTGTCTCACTGCCGTGGCAGGCAAGCCCTGACACGCTCATGACACTGGGCGAAGCGCTGGCTCCGCTACGCGAAGACGGGCGGGTACTTGTATTGGCCTCTGGCAGCCTCACCCACAACCTCTACGCCCTGACGGCCGACGGCAGCCCCACCGCAGCTTGGGCCCATGACTTTTCTTCCTGGGTGGCAGCCCGCCTGGAAGCGGGCGACCGCGAGGCCCTGCGCGCTTGGCAGGATCAAGCCCCGTTTGCCAGGCAGAACCACCCCAGTGCCGAGCACTTCAATCCGCTACTGGTGGCCTGCGGTGCAGCCCGAAAGCCGCTGAAGGCCCACCGCCTGCATGAAGACTGGCGTTTCGGCGTGCTGTCGATGGCAGCTTGGCAGCTGGACTGAGCCACCCTCCTTATAGTGTGCGCAAGCGGCCCCGGAAATCGGTCAGCGTCCGGTAGCCCTTGTCCTGCATCAGATAGACGAGTTCATCCCGGATGCGTGCCAGGCAGGCAGGGCCTTCCTCGTACAGACAGGTCCCCACCTGCACCACGGTGGCGCCTGCCAGAATGTGCATGAAGGCCTCGCGCCCGCTACGGATACCGCCGCAACCGATCACATGCCGGCCGGGCAGGCGGCGGGCGAACTCCCGCACGTTGGCCAGCGCAGTGGGCAATACATAGTCACCACCAATCCCCCCAAGCCCGTCCTTGGGACGGATGACGACGGACTCGCGTTCGAGGTCGATCACCAGCCCGTTACCAATCGAATTGATGCAGGTGACAAAACCGATGGAAGGACAGCCATCCAGTACGTCCGCCATCTCGCCGAAGTGGACCGGGTCGAAGTACGGCGGCAGCTTCACGCCGAAGGGACGCCGGTACACCTTGGAGACTTCGGCCAGCAGGCGGGCGCTGGCTTCGAAGTCGTAGCCGATCTGGGGTTTGCCCGGAAGGTTGGGGCACGACAGGTTCAACTCCACCAGCACCGGTAGCGCCGCTTCGTCGAAGGCCGCCATCATCTCCAGATTGTCTTCCAGGCTCATGCCGGACACCGACATCAGGAGCGGCTTGCCGTGTTCATGGTCGTAGCGACGGGCATAATCGAGATAATAGCGGTAGCCGGCGTTGGGCAGGCCCATCGAGTTGATGCTGCCGAGCGCGGTCGAGGCATACCGTGGCTCGGGGTTACCCTTGCGCGGCTCCAGGGTGCAGCTTTTGGTAATGAGTGCACCCGCTGCAGAGTGTCGCAACGCCTCCAGCTCTTCTACGGTGCGGCACATCACACCCGATGCGTTGATGAGCGGGTTATCCATTTGGATACCCAGCCAGGCCACGGCAAGATCCACGGTCACGTCCATTCCTCCGGTAAAGGGTTCGGGGCGAGCCTACCGTCTGCCGGGTGCCCGGCCTCTGCGGCATGTCAAGGCGGCCGCAAAAAGCGAAAGCCGGCGCAAGCGCCGGCTTTCGGATGAAGACGGAAACTCACATCCGCGACTGGATGTAGTTTTCCAGGCCCGTCATCCGGATCAGCTTGAGCTGCTGTTCCAGCCAGTGGGCGTGGTCGTTCTCGGTCTCTTCCAGCAGCACCATCAGCGCATCGCGCGTCACGTAGTCGTGCACGCCCTCGCAGAAGGCGATCACTTCCTTGAGCAGCGCACCTACGCGGTATTCCACCTGCAGGTCGCTCTCCAGCATGGCGGGCACGTCAGCTCCCACCATGATCGGAACACGAGCGGCCACATCCGGGCGGCCGCCCAGGAACAGGATGCGGGCCACAAGCACCCGCGCGTGCTCCAGCTCGTCCATCCGCTCGTGGCTGATACGCTCGTGGAGCTTGTCCAGGCCCCAGTCCTTGTACATCTCGGCATGGATGAAATACTGATCGGCGGCGGAGAGTTCCTCTGCCAGCAGCCGGTTCAGGTATGCGATG
Organism: Gulbenkiania mobilis; assembly: GCA_004346645.1. GTDB lineage: Bacteria > Pseudomonadota > Gammaproteobacteria > Burkholderiales > Chromobacteriaceae > Gulbenkiania > Gulbenkiania mobilis. The sequence continues at coordinate 329,803 of SMDA01000001.1, read as the reverse complement.
ACCTGCGGATCGCCTTGCATGCTCGTTCCTTTGCGTACGGTAGCGGCCCTTGCGGACCAAAATGTCATTTTAGGCGCTGGCGCCGTTTCGGCCAACCTAGAACCAGTACCGCGCCCCCTGATAAAAGGCAAAGCTGAGCAGCCAGGCCAGCGAGATCGACCAAGCCACGGACAGGGCGGCGAAAGCACGGGAACCGGATTCGCGCCGGATGGCGGCCACCGTGGACAGGCAGGGCACATACACCAGCGCGAAAATCAGGAAGCTGATACCGGAAATCGGATCGACCTGATGCAGGATGGCAGAGGCCAGACCCGCATCGCTCACGCCGTAGACCACAGCCAGCGCACCCAGCAGGATTTCCTTGGCGACGAAGCCCAAAATAAGCGCCACGGCCATCTCGTGCCGGATACCGATCGGGTCGAGCAGTGGCGCAAACAGGGTACCCAGCGCATCGGCCAGCGTGCCCTGCGCGCCAGCGGGCACATGCGTGAGCAGCCACACAAGCAAAACACCACCCAGGATGAAGGACGACGCCAGCTGGAGGAAAGCCCGCACCTCGCCGTAGGCACGGGTGAGCACATGCCCGATGCCCGGGAGGCGGTAAGGCGGCACCTCCAGAAGGTAGGCCTCGCACGCAGGATAGCGATGCTTGAACAGCCAGGCTGTCCCGGCGGCCACCGCAAGGCTCAGCAGATAAAAGCCCGTCAGGACCCAGGGGGCCCAGCCGGGCGCGAACAGCACGCTGACGAAAAACATCACCACTTGCAGGCGCGCCGAACACAGCGAGAAGGGGATCACCAGCATCGACAGCAGGCGCTGGTTGCGTTCGCGCATGACCCGGGTGCCCAGAATGGCCGGGACATTGCAGCCAAAGCCCATTAGCTGCATCACGAACCCCCGCCCATCGAGCCCCAGACGCACCATCAGCGCATCGGTGAGATAGGCAGCGCGCGCAAGGTAGCCGCTGTCTTCCACCAGCGCCATGAGGATGAAAAACACGAACAGGATGGGGACGAAGGTCAGCACGGTGCTCACCCCTTCCCAGAGGCCGTCCAGCAGCAGGCTCTGCACGATGACCGGTAGCGACGAGAGCGCCGGCGCCAGGAGACTATCCTTCACCGTGCCGAGCAGGTCCCCGGCCAGTGTCTGCAGCGGCGTGCCGACCAGATAGGTCAGGTTGAACACCAAGGCCATGATCAACGCAAACAGCCCCAGCCCGGCCCACGGGTGCATCAGCCAAGCATCGAAACGGTCGGTGAGCCGGGCCGGCAGCTGGACAGGGGCCTGCCAGAGACCGCTGCCGAGCACCGACCGTGTCCGCGCTACGGCTTCGAGATGCTCGGGCAGGGCATCAAGCCGGGCAAAGCCTGCCGGCCTGTCCCCCGCGGCCAGACGGTTGAGGGCATCGGTAAGGGCCGGCCAGCCCTGCATACGCCGGGCCGACACCAGCACCGTGGCGCAGCCGAGGGCTTCGGCCAACCCTGCCGCATCCACGCGGATCCCCAGCAGCTCGGCCTCGTCGGCCATGTTGAGCACCAGCAGACAAGGCAGTCCGGTAGCCTGTACCTGCAGGGCCAGCGGCAACTGACGGTCCAGCTGCGCCGCGTTGACCACCAGCACCACCGCGTCAAAGGCCGTGCCGGCCAGTACCTCGCGCACTACAGCCTCGTCGTCGGTGTAGCCGGTCAGGTCGTTGGCGCCAGGCAGGTCCACCAGCTCCACCATCTGTCCGCCCAAGAGCAGGCGTGCCCGGGCGAGCTCCACCGTCAGCCCGGGCCAGTTGCCCACACGCTGGGACAGCCCGGTCAGCCGGTTGAACAACGTGGACTTGCCCGTATTCGGCAGGCCGATCAGGGCAAAACGCTTCATGACCGTACCTCCACCTCGATCTGCCTGGCCAGGCTCTGGCGCAGCAAAAACTGGGTGGTACCGATGGCCAGCACCAGCGGACCGCCAAAAGCGGCACGGCGCATCAGCCGCAGGTCGGCGTTTTCCAGCAGGCCAAAGGCGGCCACCCGCCGGCGAGTGGTGTCATCCAGATGCAGGCACACCACCCGCGCCATGGCCCCGGGGCCGAGAAGATCGAGCGTCATGAGAGAGGCTTTTCGCGAATACGGATAATTCGCAATTCTAGAATGAGCAAAACTGTCACTTCATGACCTGTCTCAAGTGGGCCTCGGGCCGGATGACGCTTCAGGGTGCGCACGGTAGAATCCCGGGCAACTACCGATACGGAAAAGAAACGATGAGCATCAAGTCCGACAAGTGGATCCGGCGCATGGCCGAAGCGCACGGCATGATCGAACCCTTCGAACCCAACCAGGTCAAGCAGGGCCCGCAAGGCAAGGTGATCTCCTACGGCACCTCCAGTTATGGCTACGACATCCGCTGCGCGGACGAATTCAAGGTCTTTACCAACATCAACAGCACCATCGTCGACCCCAAGAACTTCGATCCGCAATCGTTCGTGGAAGTCTCGGGCAAAGGCTACTGCCTGATCCCCCCAAACTCCTTCGCGCTGGCACGCACGGTGGAATACTTCCGGATTCCGCGCAACGTGCTGACCGTGTGCCTCGGAAAGTCCACCTATGCCCGCTGCGGCATCATCGTCAACGTGACCCCCTTCGAACCGGAGTGGGAAGGCTATGTGACGTTGGAGTTCTCCAACACCACGCCGCTGCCGGCAAAGATCTACGCCAACGAGGGCGTGGCCCAGGTCCTGTTCTTTGAGTCCGACGAGGAGTGCGACGTCTCTTATCGCGACCGGGCCGGCAAGTATATGGGTCAGCACGGCGTTACCCTGCCCCGCCCCTGAGGCCGTCAGCCTTCAGCATCATTTGCAACGCTTTTAACGGGTTTGCCTCGCTTTTTGACAACGGTGTCCTACGATGAAACAGGATTGGCCTGCAGACCTCCCGGTGGCAGCCATCCAGGCACAGCAAGCCGTTTCTTCGAGGGACGTCGCGGTTCCCCCTTGCCGCTTCGTCCCTTTTTTTGTCCGTTGTACACCGGGAGGAGGCCGCCCCGCACATGGAGAAACCGCCGCATATGAGCACGCCCTACGATTTCCCCGTGCAAGGTCTGGACGGCACGCCGCTGGATACCGGGGCGTGGCGTGGCAAGGTGCTGCTACTGGTGAACACGGCCAGCGCTTGCGGCTTCACAGGCCAGCTGGGTGGGCTGGAACGACTGCACCAGCGCTTTCACCCGCAAGGGCTGGAGGTGGTCGGTTTTCCCTGCAACCAGTTTCGTGCGCAGGAACCGCTGACGGACGCACAGATCGGGGCCTTCTGCCAGAAGAACTACGGAGTCAGCTTTGTCTTGGCCGCCAAGTGCGAGGTCAACGGGCCGGGCGCCCATCCCCTGTGGGTCTACCTCAAGCAGCATAAACCGGGCGTGCTGGGTACCCGCGCGATCAAGTGGAATTTCACCAAGTTTCTGGTAAACCGTCGCGGCGAGGTGGTGGCACGCTTTGCGCCAATCACGCCCCCCGAGAGGTTGGCCGAAGCCATCACCCGCTGCTTGGCGGAGACGCCCTGAAGCCGGAAAAGAAAAGGAAAAGGGCGCCTGCGGGCGCCCTTCTTCTAATGCCGGAGGGGTGAGGATCATATGGCTTCGGAGGCAATGCGCGCCGGGTCGAGCAGGCTCTCGCAGGCACAGTCGGCCCAGGCATCCATATCGTGCTCGAGCCCGCCGACCAGATCGGCCAGCGCGGCCTTGAGCACGGCGGTGGCCAGCACCGCAGGCTCGCAGCCGAACACGCTGGCCAGCCCAGTCAACCGGGCACAAGTTTCGTGATCGAGCGGTGTGTGCAGCCAGTGGCAATCGGACAGATCGCCGGGCAGGGCCAAGGCGCTGTCCTGCGCTTCATGCAGGCTCTCCAGCCGCAGGAGCAATACGTTCAGGGCGGCGGGGTTCATGGTGGTCTCCTTGCACGGGTTCCACTCTGCAGCCTAGCCGCCAGGTGCGTTAAGACAAGCCTCCGGCTGGGCGCAATTGACCCAACACAAGCCCTTTAGGCAAAAAACAGACTTTTTTACGAGTCCTGCAGATCTCCATCCACATACCACCAGCGACCATCCTCCTTAAGGAAGCGACTGGTTTCATGCAGGCGAAAGGCACGGCCCTGGATCTTGTACCGTGCCACGAACTCGACCAGACCGTGCGTATCCGTGTTCTGTCCGCCCTCGCTCCGCACGATGCTCAGTCCCAGCCAGCGCGGCCGGGGCTGCTCGTCGGCCAAGCCGAGTCTTTCTGGCCGCGTCGTGGCATGCCAAGTGGCCATAAGATAAGGCTCGTTGCCCATCACGTAGGCACTGTAGCGCGAGCGCATCAGGGCCTCGGCCGTGGGAGCGGGCGCAGCCTCCGGGGGCAGGTAGCGCCCGCAGCAGGCGTCAAAGGGCACGGGCCGCCCGCAGGGGCAGCCCGTACCGGATGAGGCATTCGGTTTCATTGAAGAGAGTGGCGTCAGTAACCCAGAGGCGGTAGACGATACAGCTTCAGAAGGAACTGCGTAAAGGCCGGGTCCGCAGGCTTGGGGGTATATTTCGGCCAACGGCGCAGCCAGTCGCGCAAGCGTGCTTCCATGCGGCTTTGAGCCTCGTCGGCACCGATCACCCCACGGTCGCGCTGGACGGCAATCTGGCGATAGAGCGCGAAGGTGTTGTCATCCACCGCATTGGCGCCCACCAGTCGCAGGCGCAGACGGTTCAGTTCGTCTGCAGCGCCGGCACGGCTGATCTGGCCGGACTTGATGCGGTCGGCCAGACGCCCGGCTTCCTGCAGCAGTCGGTCGGCATTGCTCTGCTTGGGCACCGAGGGGGTTACGGGGACCGGGCGCTGCGGCCGAGCGGGCGCAGGCGGGGCGGTGTCGAGGGCGGCACAACCGGACAGGAACAGGGCGGCCGCAGCAATCGGTATGAGCGCTTTCATGCTACCGATTGTAAGAGGCCGCCCCGGGCATGGGAACGGAGCGCGGCAAGCACGCCCAGCTCCCTTCAGGCGAGGTGTTCGAACAGCGGGGTGGAGAGGTAGCGCTCGCCGTAGGATGGCACAACCACCACGATCAGTTTGCCAGCGTTTTCCGGGCGTTTGGCCAGTTCGAGCGCCGCCCACACGGCCGCGCCCGAGGAAATGCCCACCAGCAGCCCCTCCCGCGACGCCAGCGCACGGGCCGTGGCGAAGGCATCATCGTTCTTCACACGCACGACCTCGTCGTAGACCGCAGTGTTCAGGATGGGGGGCACGAAACCGGCACCGATCCCCTGTATCGGGTGCGGACCCTTGGCACCGCCGGACAGCACCGGAGAGGCATCGGGCTCCACGGCCACCACCTGCACGCCCGGCTTCCGCGCCTTGAGCACTTCGCCCACGCCGGTGACCGTCCCCCCCGTGCCCACCCCAGCAACGAAGATATCCACTTGGCCGTCGGTGTCGCGCCACACTTCCTCGGCGGTGGTATTGCGATGGGTTTCGGGGTTGGCCGGGTTTTCGAACTGCTGCGGCATGAAATGCGTGTCAGGATTCTGCTCTACCAGCTCGCGCGCCTTGGCGATCGCGCCCCCCATCCCTTCTGGGCCGGGCGTCAGTACCAACTCAGCCCCATAGGCCTTAAGCAACATCCGGCGCTCGCGGCTCATGGTCTCGGGCATGGTGATCACCAGCTTGTAGCCGCGGGCGGCACACACCATGGCCAAGCCGATGCCAGTATTCCCCGAGGTGGGCTCCACGATGACCGTGTCCGGGCCGATCTTGCCGGCCTTCTCGGCGGCCTCGATCATGGCCAGCGCAATCCGGTCCTTGACGCTGTGGCCGGGGTTGAAGTACTCGAGCTTGGCAACCACGGTGGCCCCTGCTCCCTCGGTGACACGGTTGAGCCGTACCAACGGGGTGTTACCGATGAGTTCGTTGACCGACTGGGCAATACGCATGCGAATTCTCCTGAAGGGTGCGGGCAGAACGCCCCGCCAAGTTTCAATCTTATACGGCATAAGGCATAACCGGCCAAGAATGACTGGTTATAAGATAAAAACAGGCGGTCACAGCCGTTGCGGAGGCTAAGGCTTGCGCAGGGGCCGATTGGCCAGTATCACCTGCGCCAAGGCGGCAGCGGTCTGGGACAGGTTGTCTTCGGTATGCGCCAAGGCCTCCTCCAGCGTGGCCGGACCAGGCTGGATCGAAAAGCAGCCGTCGAACTGATCCAGCAAAGCGGACAGCGCCTGACGGTCCAGGCCACCGGACAAAAGGGATACGGGTACGCCCGCCTCCCGCGCCAGGGTGGCCACCCGGGCGGGGGCCTTGCCGTGAAGAGTCTGCCCATCGCTGCGTCCTTCGCCAGTGAGCACCCAGTCGGCCCCGGCAATGGCCGCTTCCACCCCTGTAAGGCGTGCCACGACCGCGGCTCCACTCTCCACCTGCCCACCCAGCAGTCGCAGCGCAAAGCCCAGGCCGCCTGCGGCACCACTGCCGGGCAAGTGGGCACAACGTTGGCCGAAGGCCTGCTCGGCTTGACGTGCCCAGTGCGCGAGCGCTGCATCGAAGGCCTCCAGCTCATGGGAAGCCACACCCTTCTGCGGTCCAAACACCCGGGCCGCGCCCTCAGGGCCGGTCAGCGGGTTCCCCACGTCGGACAGGACCGTCCATTGCACCCTGGCCAGCCGCGCATCCAGGCCGGAAAGCTCCACCCGGTGCAGGTGGACAAGCGCCTCCGGAACCGGAGCCACCTCCTGGCCCAGCGAATCCAGAAGCCGTGCCCCCAGTGCGACCAGGCAGCCCGCGCCCCCATCAGTGGTACTCGAACCACCCAGACCAATCAGGATCCTGCGGCAGCCTGTGTCCAGTACAGCCCGAATCAGCGCACCCACGCCCACCGTCGACCGTTGCCCCGGCCGGGTACCACCCGCATCGGGTAGCCCCACCACTTCCGCCACCTCGACCACTGCTGCGCCATCCTCAAGACCTAGCCACCGCACGGGACGGACTGTACCGTCCACCCCGGCCACCCGCGCGTGCCGCCACTGGCCCAGTCCGGCCGCGCACAGCGCTTCGAGCGTGCCTTCCCCGCCATCAGCCATGGGCCGCAGCAGCAGCTCGGCACTCGGGTCCACCCGTGCAATGCCGCGAGCCAACGCTGCTGCCACCTTGGCAGCAGACAGCGACCCCTTGAAAGAATCGGGAGCGATCACCCAGCGCATGAAACCTTTTCCTTACAACGTGCTTCGGCCAACCTTGCCATGGAACGGCATCACGCGAAAGTCGGGCCCACTCCAGGGTGGCTGTTAGTCCTTCTCGCGCGCTTCCTTGCGCCCAGCCTGCTTGGCCGCGCTGTGTGCCACCGCGTAGGCCTTGCCTTCATCGCCCTCATACTCGTCAAAGGCATGGTTGAGCGCTTCGATGAAGGCATGCTTCTGGTGGGTGTCGTACTGGTCGATCTGGGCCGCAGGAATATCGGCCAGTGTCTTGTGCAGCATGGAAGTCTCCTTGAGGTACCGGCACCTGCCGGTACCTTGCTGTCATCAAGGGACGTGCCCGACAGACAAAACAAAACCCCCGCCAGGTGGCGGGGGGGGGAGACGCGGGGTCCGACGGCTTACTCGGCCGCACTGCCCTCGGCAGCCGGAGCCGGAGTTTCCGCTGCGGCAGGCACCGCCTCGGCCTTGGGCGTCACCATTTTCTCGGCGGCGGCCTTCTCCTCGGCAGTAACCTGCCCCGTGGGCTTGCCGGCCAGATCGAAGCGCTTGCCGCCCCGGGCCAGGGCCTTGAGGTAACGCGGCTTGCGGCAGTGATTGGCAACCACGCGCGAGATCAGGGCAGCATCGAACTGCGGCAGAGCCGCGATCAGGCTTTCATGAATGCCCAGCGCCAGCGGACGGAACTGCTTGAAGACGTCAAACTTGCCGTAGATGTGGTCGGCAATCATCTCCGTCTGTTTTTTCTTGCTCAGGCTCTGTACGGCGGACTTGAGGGCCGCGCCCAGTGCCGTTTCATTCGGGGTCTTCATCAATCGAAACAATCCGTAAAAGCGGTCAGACAAGCAGTCCGGGGCTCAGCAACGCCATGCGAAGCCTTGACGGCGAAAGGGTCATGATAAACCACGGCGCGGGGTGTTGCCACCTGCAAGAGCAGCCGCCACGCCGTAAAAGAGGAGACTCCGGCCCTCTGGGCCGGGTAAAAAACGAAACCCGCAGCCAGAGGCATGCGGGTTGTCTGCTTGTGTGCTTGGTGCCCGGAGCCGGACTCGAACCGGCACGACGCTTTCGCGTCGGCGGATTTTAAGTCCGCTGTGTCTACCATTTCACCACCCGGGCGCAAGGTAACAACAAGGGTCGTACTGACTAACTGGAGGCGGGGGTCGGAATCGAACCGGCGTCCACGGCTTTGCAGGCCGCTGCATAACCACTCTGCCACCCCGCCATGATCTGGCGCACCGGCGATGCCGGCAACGTGCGTATTCTGGAGCGGGAAACGAGGCTCGAACTCGCGACCTCAACCTTGGCAAGGTTGCGCTCTACCAACTGAGCTATTCCCGCATTGTAAACTGCTGCGGCAGGGACTTGGAGCGGGAAACGAGGCTCGAACTCGCGACCTCAACCTTGGCAAGGTTGCGCTCTACCAACTGAGCTATTCCCGCATCGCAAAATACTGCTGCAAGAGTTTTTGGAGCGGGAAACGAGGCTCGAACTCGCGACCTCAACCTTGGCAAGGTTGCGCTCTACCAACTGAGCTATTCCCGCATGTCTCTGCAGCGTCGCTGCGGCTTATCGGCTGCAGCGAGAGTGCGAATTATAAGGCTTCGGGCTCTGCTGTCAACTGGTCAGAGATCGATTTTTTTGCCGGCCAGCTCGTGGCTGGCCATGCGCAGGTAATAAATCATTGACCACAAAGTCAAAATCACCGCCAGCATCATGAAGGTATTGCCGATCATCAGCGTGCCCACGCCGGGCACTACGGGCTCGGCAAAGAGCAGCAGCAGGATGGCGATCATCTGCGCCGCCGTCTTGAGCTTGCCGATGTAGGCCACCGCCACGCTGCGCCGCGAACCCAGCCCGGCCATCCACTCCCGCAGGGCCGAGATGGCGATTTCGCGACCGATGATGATCATGGCCATCCAGCCCGGGGTGCGTTCAAGCTGCACCAGCAGGATCAGTGCGGCGGCAACGATCAGCTTGTCGGCCACCGGGTCCAGGAAGGCACCGAAGGCAGAAGTCTGGCGCCAGCGACGCGCCAAGTAGCCGTCCAGCCAGTCGGTGAATCCCGCCAAGCCGAAGATGGCGGCCGCAGTGAAGTTCTGCATCCGCGGCGAGAGCGCGGTATCGGGCAAGAAGAAAACGGCCACGAAGATCGGGATCAGCGCAACGCGCAGCCAGGTCAGGAAGATGGGCAGGTTCAACGGCATCGGGTCTGGAACGCTTCAGTGCAGTGCATTGTAAATAGCTTCGGCCAAGGTATGGCTGATCCCCTCCACCCGGGCAAGGTCTTCGATGCTGGCGGCCTTCACGCCCCGCAGCCCGCCAAAACGGGTGAGCAGCAGTTGCCGTCTGCGCGGGCCGATGCCCGGGATGTCTTCCAGAGTCGACAGCGTGCGGGCCTTGGCGCGTCGTGCGCGGTGACCGGTGATGGCAAAGCGGTGTGCTTCATCGCGGATGGTCTGGATGAGGTGCAGCCCCGGGTGGTCGCGCGGCAATTGTATCGTCTTTTGCAGGTAGGGGAGGATCAGGGTTTCCAGTCCCGGCTTGCGCTCCTCCCCCTTGGCGATGCCCACGATGGGCAACTGCAGCCCCAGTTCGGAGAGGACCTCGCAGGCGATCCCCACCTGACCCTTGCCACCATCGATCAGCACTACGTCCGGGAGCACTCCTTCGCCTTCCGCCAAGCGGCTGTAGCGCCGGGTCAGCACTTCGCGCATCGCGGCGTAGTCGTCACCTGGCTTGGCGGTCTCGATGTTGAAGCGTCGGTATTCGGAGGATTGCATCGCCCCTTTGTCGTATACCACACAGGAAGCCACGGTGGCCTCCCCCATGGTGTGGCTGATGTCGAAGCATTCGAAGCGCTGGGCCTGCTCCAGCTCCAGCGCCTCGACCAGCGCGGAGAGCCGGGCGTTCTGAGTGGCACGGGTAGCCGCTCGCTGCGAAAGCGCGAGGCTGGCGTTCTTCTCAGCCATCTCCAGCCACACCCGCCGTTCACCGATGGGGTTGCTGACGATGGCCAAACGCCGCTCGGCCTGCTCGACAAGATAGTCGCGCAGAGTGTCGCCAATCTGTGCATTGACAATGATGACCGGTGGTAACGGTGCACCTAGGTAGTGCTGCGCGAGAAAGGCCTCCAGGTTGGCCGAAGCGTCGGTGTCATCCGGGTTGTTGGGAAAGAAGCTCTTGTCTCCGAGATGGCGGCCACCACGGATCATGACCAGGTTCACGCACACCATGCCCTCCTCCAGCACCACCGCTACGACGTCACAGTCGAGCTGGCTATGGTTGCTGGAGACGAACTGCTTCTCCTGCACGCGCGCCAGCGCCTGAACTTGGTCGCGCAGTTCGGCAGCTTTTTCGAACTCCAGGGCCTCAGAAGCGGCCATCATGCGCCGCGTCAGCCCGTCGATCAGCTCGCTTTGCTTGCCTTGCAGGAAGGCGGCGGCATTGCGCACGTCCTCGCGATAGGCTTCCTCACCGATCTCCCCGGTGCACGGCCCCGAGCAGCGCTTGATCTGGAAGAGCAGACAGGGGCGCGAGCGGTTGGCAAAGACGCTGTCCTCGCAGGTGCGCAGCCGGAAAACCTTCTGCAGGATCTGGATGCTCTCGCGTACTGCGTAACTGTTGGGGAACGGACCGAAATACTGGTGGGAGCGCTTCAGCTCGCCCCGGTAGTAGGCCATCTGCGGATAAGCATGCGCAGAGAGCATGAGGTAGGGGTAGGACTTGTCATCGCGGAACAGGATGTTGTACCGCGGAGCCAGGGCCTTGATCAGATTGTTCTCGAGGATCAAGGCCTCGGCTTCCGAACGCGTCACCGTGGTTTCGATCGCGGCGATCTGGCGCACCATCAGTTGAATGCGCGGCGACAGATCGCTTTTCTGGAAGTACGAGCTGACGCGTTTCTTCAGATCGATCGCCTTGCCCACATAGAGCACGCTGCCCTCCGCATCGAGCATGCGATACACGCCGGGCAGATTGGGCAGCGTGGCCAGCACCGGTCTGGCATCGAACGGGACCGGCTGCGTCACGGATTGCCGCACCAGCTCTGTACGGCCTGCTGCGCCTGACGAAGCATGCTGTTGCGCTCGGCGTCGGACGCCAAGGCGTTGGTGGTACCCGGTTTCACGATACGTCCGGTCTGCTGCAGCGTCTGCAAGTTGGCCCGGGCACGGCGGCAGTTATCCTTGCGGACCTCGGCATTGTGGGCCTCCACCTTAGCGTTGAGCGCATTGACCTCCTCGGCAAGGGGATCACTGGCATTCTTGCGGCGCGCGGGGGCGGGTGCGGAGGTCGCGGACGGTGCACTGGCGGCGGGGATCACCCGCACGCTCAGGGGCTGGGCGCGCACGCCAGGCGGCGGCACGTCCGAGAACACGGTGCGACCGGACGGGTCGGTCCACTTGTACACATCGGAAAAGGCCGGAACGGAAGCCAGGCCCAGCATCAGGAGCATCAGGCCGGTACGGGTCGCGCTTTTCATGGGAAACCACCTGGGACGAATCGTGAAGGCTAAAGCAGCATTGTAAGGCGCGCGCGACACGGCAGGAAGCCGCACCCGTTGACAGGCAGGGATTTTGCAGGCTGCCGGGCTTGCCGGTATAATGTTTCTTTGCCGCCTAAGGAAACGCCAGATGCGTATCATCGAGAAAGCCTATACTTTCGACGACGTTCTCCTCGTCCCTGCCCACTCGGCCGTGCTGCCGCGCGACGTAGTCCTCTCCACCCAGCTCACCCGCAACATCAGCCTCAAGCTGCCGCTCGTGTCCGCCGCCATGGATACCGTGACCGAGGCCCGCCTGGCCATCGCCATGGCACAAGAGGGCGGGATCGGGATCGTGCACAAGAACCTGTCGGTGGAACAGCAGGCGCAGGAAGTCTCCAAGGTCAAGCGTCACGAAAGCGGCGTGGTGAAGGATCCGATCACCATCGCTCCGGACATGCTGGTACGCGACCTGGTATTGCTGACCCGCCAGCACCGCATCTCGGGCCTGCCGGTCATCGAGGACGGTAAGGTAGTGGGCATCGTCACCAACCGCGACCTGCGCTTCGAGACGCGTCTGGACCAACCAGTGCGCAGCATCATGACGCCGCGCGACCGCCTGGTGACCGTGAAGGAAGGCGCCAGTATTGACGAGGCGCGCGAGCTGATGCACGCCCACCGCCTGGAGCGCGTGCTGGTCATCAATGACGCATGGGAACTCAAGGGCCTGATCACGGTGAAGGACATCGTGAAGACCAGTGAGCACCCCAACGCCAACAAGGATACCCAAGGCCGCCTGCGCGTGGGCGCGGCCGTCGGGACCGGTGGCGATACCGAGGCGCGCGTGGCAGCCTTGGTAGCTGCCGGAGTGGACGTGATTGTCGTGGATACCGCGCACGGCCACAGCCAGGGCGTGCTCGACCGGGTGCGCTGGGTCAAGCAGACCTACCCGCAGGTGGACGTGATCGGCGGCAACATTGCCACGGCCGAAGCCGCCATGGCCCTGGTGGACGCGGGCGCCGACGGTGTGAAGGTGGGGATCGGCCCAGGCTCGATCTGCACCACCCGCATCGTGGCAGGCGTGGGCGTTCCTCAACTGACGGCCATCCACAACGTGTCCGAAGCACTGAAAGGCACCGGCGTGCCGATGATTGCCGACGGTGGCATCCGCTTCTCCGGCGACATCTCCAAGGCGCTGGCGGCCGGTGCGAATGCAGTGATGCTGGGCGGGATGTTCGCGGGCACCGAAGAGGCGCCGGGCGAGGTGGAGCTCTATCAGGGCCGCTCGTACAAGTCCTACCGTGGCATGGGCTCGCTGGGCGCGATGAGCCAAGGTTCCAGCGACCGCTACTTCCAGGACGGCAACAATGCCGACAAGTTCGTACCGGAAGGGATCGAGGGCCGGGTGCCCTTCAAGGGCCCGATCGGTCAGGTCATCCACCAGCTGGTCGGTGGGCTGCGCTCGTCGATGGGCTATCTGGGCTGCCAAGACATCGCCCAGATGCACCAAAAGGCCAGCTTCGTGGAGATCACCAGCGCCGGCATGCGCGAATCGCACGTGCACGACGTGCAGATCACCAAGGAAGCGCCGAACTACCACGCCGACCGCTGAGCCTGACAGGCACAGGCAAGGTTGGCCGAAACCCCGCCGCATGTACGGTGGGGTTTTTGTTTGCGGGCGGTCCAGTTGCTGTTTTGCCCGCTGGCGGCGGGCATTAGGCCAGCGGCGCCCAGATTTCGGTCAGCAGATCTTTCGGGGCGGTGTTGTGAGGCAGGTTCAGGTAGGCTTCCACGCATGGGCGATCGGCCAGCGCCTCGCCGCTGGCCGGCAGCCACACCCCGTACAGCCAGCCATAGGCTTGCTCCAGCTCGCTATAGGGGCCTCGATGGACGATGACCACATAACGCCCGGCATCGATTTCGCGGGCCTCCAGCCCCTCGGGCAGCGCCCTGTCTGGGGGGCGGCTCACGCACGCGGCGGCACGCAGGTCGGTCGGTGCCACGACGCGCGGGTCGTCCAGATAGATGCCGTACCAGCGGCTGTCCGCGGTGAGCCAGGCATTTGCTCGAAGAGCCAGTTCATCGAAGGCCTGGCCGATTTGCATGTAATCGCCGCGATGGGGCCGGGCGGCCAGCGGCAGGGGCTGAGACACAGTGCGGAACTCGGGGACATACATGGCGTTCTCCATACGGGTGAGCGAGAGACTGCGCGACAGGCAGGCCTGACGGTAGCGCCCCGGAGGCAGTCCGTAGGCGCGGCTGAAAGCGCGGCAGAAGGCGGCCGCGCTGCGGTAGCCAGAACGGCGTGCCAACTGCGCCATGTCCGCTTGGACCTGACGGGTCAGGCTCACGGCCGCCTGCTGAAGCCGCATGCGCTGGCGGGTGGCATTAACGCTCTCCTTCATTATCCCGACATAAATGCGGTGAAAGTGGTAAGGAGAAAAATGCGCCATGTCCGCCAGTACGGCCAGCGGTGTGTCTTCCCGCGGGTGCTGCCACAGATGACGGATGATGCGCAGCACCCCGTCCACATGGCGCCGCGTGATGCGCTGACTCGTCATGCCAGACCTCCTGTGCATACACTACGGTTTCCCGATTGATTCAGGTTGCGATTCTGCATGAGCCCTGCCCTGCCCTACCAGCCACACCAGCTTCCCCGACAGGAACGCCTCGACATCGCCGGCCGCCAGCGGCACCTGCTTCGCTGGGGGCCGAACGATGCCCCGCTGCTGCTGATGCTGCACGGCTGGATGGATTGCGCCGCTACATTCCAGTTCGTGGTGGATGCGATGAAGGAAGGCTGGCAGGTGGTGGCACCCGATCTGCGCGGTTTCGGGCACAGCGAGTGGGACAGCGAAAGCTACTATTTCCCAGACTATCTGGCGGATCTGGACGCACTGCTGGATAAGATTGCGCCCGAAGGGCCGGTGAAGCTGCTGGGGCACAGCCTGGGGGCGATGGTGGCTGGACTTTACGCCGGCGTACGCCCAGACCGGGTGAAGCGGCTGATGCTGGTGGAAGGGTTCGGCCTGCCGGACACCCGACCCGAGGACGCCCCGGCCCGATACACCCGGTGGTTGCGCGAGCGTCGCAACCCTCCCAGCTTCGACGTGCTACCCGGCTTCGACACAGTGGCCCGACGCCTGATGCAGCGCAACCCCCACCTGCGCGCGGACCGCGCGGCCTGGCTTGCGCGGCAGCTGGCCGAGCCGGTCGAAGGCGGGGTGCGCTACTTGGCCGACCCCAAGCACAAGATGGTCAACCCCATCCTGTACCGGCTGGAAGAAGCAAAAGCGGTATGGCGCCGCATTCACTGTCCGGTACTGTGGGTGCGAGCCGGCGACGTGGATGAGCACCCGATGGCGCAGGGCGTGGCCGCCACCCTGGACGAGCGCCGGGCCTGCTTTGCCAACCTGAGCGAAGTAGTGATCCCGCAGTGCGGCCACATGGTGCAGTGGGACCAGCCCGAAAGGTTGGCCGAAACGTTGCAGCACTGGCTGGCTCAACACGGTTGAGTCCGGGTTTTCGTGGCGGCGGGCGCACGCTTGGACGTACAATCTGGGTGTTTCTCTTCCTGCCCGAAAGCCCGGCATGAGCCCCCTGATCGACGACGCTACCACCGACCATCTGCTGCGCAACCTGGTCATTCCTCCACGCCCCGGCGTCCTCGACAAGATCGCCGCACTGCGTCGCCAGCCCGACCTGGAGCTGGGTGAGATTGCCGAGGTACTGACGGAAGACCTTGCCCTGACGGCCGCCATGCTCAAGGCAGCCAACAGCCCGCTGATCGGCCAGGGGCGCAAGATCGCCTCGGTGCCGCAGGCGCTGAGCCTCCTGGGAGTGAACAAC
This sequence comes from Gulbenkiania mobilis, assembly GCA_004346645.1. Taxonomy (GTDB): domain Bacteria; phylum Pseudomonadota; class Gammaproteobacteria; order Burkholderiales; family Chromobacteriaceae; genus Gulbenkiania; species Gulbenkiania mobilis. The sequence continues at coordinate 314,284 of SMDA01000001.1, read as the reverse complement.
ACGCTCAACCTGCTCAACGGCCTGGCGGTGCGCGCCGCCCTGACGGCGCAGATGCCGCCCACGCTTGAGGTCTTCTGGGAACGGGCGATGACGATCGCCAGTGTGGCAGGCGCCCTGTGCGAGCAGCTCGAAGGCGTACCCGATGAGGCGCAAAGCTTTGCGCTGTTCCATGGCTGTGGCGCGGCCATCATGCTGATGCAGATGCCAGACTACGTGCGTACGCAGCGGCTGATTGCCCTGGCGCGTGACGGGCAGATTCCAAAGATCGAGGTCCAGCTGCACAACACAAGCAACAACGTGGTGGGCTACCTGGTGGCCCGAACTTGGCTGATGCCGGAAGCGTTCGCACAGGCCATCCTGCAGCAGTACAACCTGGGGCTGTTCCGGGGAGAGGAAGGGCTGGATGCCTCTGGCAAGCTGATGATTGCCATCACGCGGGCAGCGCGTAACGTCTGGCGTACGCTCACCGACAGCAAAGGGGACCCGGGCTGGGAAGAGGCCGGCCCGTTGGTGCTGGGCTATCTGGGACTGAACGACTGCGAATTCGAGGACTGGCGCGACGAGATGCACCAGCGGATTCACGAAGGCGGCTGACCCAAGGACGTGACACCGACGTCTGCGGTCTAGGCGGCCGAGGAGCCCCGTCGGTCCTGGGCCGACGGAAAAGCCAGCCACGAGGGATAAAAAGCGCGCGCCAGCTCGACGAAACGGTGCCGCTCCCCCTGGTCCGGCAGATGCAGCAGCAGGGCATCTACAGCCGCACGGTAGCTGTCCGGGCGGTGTGGCTGCCCATCCAGCAGGTAGAGCAGCGCCTTGAGCCAGCGCTCGTAGCCGGCCAGGACCATGGTATCGGTGCCGCTTTCAAACAGCTGCCCCAGGTACAAATCCAAGGCTGGTGGAAACCGCCCGAAGCCCTCCTGCCCCATCCGTTCCAGCAAGCCATCCAGGCTCTGCGCCATGCGCAGGTCCACCTGACGCAGAGAGAAGCTGCCGCTGGAGGCCATGGCGGCCAGCCGCTGCACGTCCCCGAGCCAGAAATAGTAGAACTCGCGCGCGCAGGTAAGCGCGGCGGCCCGGTCGGCAAGCGGGATACGTTCGAGGAAGGCATCCACTGCCTGTCGGTAGGCGCCCCCCTCCTTCGGCAGCTGCGTCAGCAGCGGGGTTAACCGCCGCAGCCATTGGCGCCGCACCAGGACGACGGCAGGCTCCGCACCCTGCCGTTCGATCAATCGCAGATAAGCCGCAGCCGCCGTTCCCGCATCGTTCATAACATGCTCCGCCCGCTTAGGCCAGATCGGCCAGGGCGGCTTCTGCGACCCCTGCCCGACGGGCGGCCTCGAGGATACCGGCCCATTCGTTGGCCGAAAAAGCCAGCCCCTCCTCCAGACGCTGGGCGCGCCGCTGCCGTTCGGGCTCGCCTGCCAGCATCACCGGGGGGGCGCCCTCGGGGGATGGCGAGGAACGGATGTAGTCTGCCATGGCATCGTACTCCGCCCGCAACCATGCTGTGCCGGCCACCCGGGCCGGATCGATGATCACCGCGGTCAGATTGTTGACGATGCCCCCGGCACGCGGATGTTCGGGCTGGAAGGTGCCCCCGGACGACAGTAGTCCGGCGAGGAACTCCACCGCCGCTACCAGCCCCCCTCCCTTGTGCTCGGCAATCGGACGCAGCGCGCCCTTCGGCTCTTCCCACATCACCTTCGGGTCGGCGGTGGGGTGGCCTGCGGCATCCAGCATCACCGCCTCATCAAAATGCCTGCCGGCCAAGTAGGCCACCCGGGTTTTGCCGTACGCCACCATGCTGGTGGCAAAGTCCAGCACGAAGGCAGGCTCGACGTTGCCGGACGGAAAGGCGATGCAGATCGGGTTGGTGCCGAACCGGGCGGCCGAGCCGCCAAAAGGTGCGACCAGTGCCTTGGGAAAATCGGTCACGTTGACAAAGAGCAGCGCCACCAGGCCAGCCTCGGCCAAGCGCTCGCCGTAGGTGCCGATACGCCCCATGTGATGTGACTGGCTGACGGTGGCCAGCACGATGCCTGTGGACTTCACCCGCTCGATCGCAAGGTCCAGCGCCTCCATGACTACCCGCTGCCCATAGCCGCGGTCGCCCGCAAACTGCAGGATCGCGCCCGCATCGTTGCTGAGCCGGGCAGGCTGGTTGGGCACCAGGGTTCCGGCCCGGCAGCTATCAACATAGAAAGGCAGCATGCCTACGCCATGGCTGTCGTGCCCGCGCAGGTTGGCTTCCACCAGGTGGCGCGCCACGACGGCGGCCTCGTCCGGAGCGCTACCCAGTGCGGAAAGGAGGGCGTGAGCCAGCGCTTCCAGCCTGGCAGCGGCAATGCGGGTGTCGGTCATGCGGGCTCTCCGTTGTGGGGTGGGGATTCGATGGTCAGACTGAGCCGGATGTCGGGGCCGATCATGCGGGTTTCGGTCACACGCACCCGGCAGGCGTCGGACAGGCGCTCCAGCGGGGTCCAGGCGAACAGCCCCTGGGCATGGGTGCCGGCGAGCATGGGTGCGAGATACAGCTCAATGGCATCCACCAGCCCGGCATCTACCAGCGCACCGTTCAGCCGGCTGCCGCCTTCTACCATCAGGTCGTTGATGCCGCGGCTGCCCAGAGCCTGCATCAGGGCAAAAAGGTCCAGACCGGCGCCAGCGGCCGGCAGCACCAGCACTTCTACGCCACGCTCGACAAAAGGGGCGTGCCGTGCAGGGTCGGTCACGGCGGTAGCCAGCAGAGTGGAGGCCTCGAGCCCGTAGATGGCAGCTCCGGGCAGAGTGACCAACTTGCTGTCCACCACCACCCGTAGCGGCATGCGCGGTGTGACAACCTCCCTCACCGTCAGCATAGGGTTGTCGGCAAGAACCGTTCCGCTGCCGGTAAGAATGGCACAGGAGCGCGCCCGCAGCACATGCACATCATGACGGGCCGCCGGACCGGTGATCCATTGGCTGGTACCGTTTTCGAGCGCCGTCTTGCCGTCGAGCGTGGCGGCGGCCTTGAGTGTCACCCACGGCCGTCCCCGGCGCACACGAGACAGAAAACCGCGATTGAGCGCCTCGGCCTCCCGCGTCAGCAAACCGGACTCGGCCACGATACCGGCTTCGGCCAACCTCTTGAGGCCTCGGCCCGCCACTTCATGATACGGATCCTCCATGGCAGCCACCACGCGCACCACACCGGCGCGCACCAGCGCATCCGCGCATGGCGGTGTACGGCCGTGGTGGCTACAGGGCTCCAGAGTGACATATGCGGTGGCTCCGCGGGCAGCCTCGCCCGCCATGCGCAGTGCATGGACCTCGGCGTGCGGTTCGCCCGCCTTTTCATGCCAGCCCAGGCCAACGATCTCGCCTTGACGGACCAACACGCATCCTACGCGCGGATTGGGGGTGGTGGTGAAGAGCCCGCGCTCAGCCAGGCGCAGCGCGCGCTGCATGAAAAAGTGATCTTCGGCACTGAATGCGTTCATGGCCTCTTCCGGCTGGAGATGAGGGATCAGGGGCGCTCGTCCTTTTCCACCTCACGGATGGCTTCGGAAAACTCTGAGACGTCCTGGAAGCTTCGGTAAACGGAGGCAAAGCGGACGTAGGCCACCTTGTCGAGCTTGGCCAACTCGCTCATCACCATCTCCCCGATCTGGCGGCTGCTGACCTCGCGCTCGCCTAACTGCAGCAGTCGCTGGCAGATGCGGTCAATGGCGTCATCAACCAACGCGGTGGGAACTGGACGCTTGTGCAAGGCACGCATGAAGCTGGTGCGCACCCGCTGCACGTCGAATTCGGCGCGATGGCCACCGGTCTTCACTACCTGAGGCATGCGTACGTCCGCCGTCTCGAAGGTGGTGAAGCGTTTCTCGCAGCGCATGCAGCGGCGGCGGCGGCGGATGCTGGTGCCGTCCTCGCTGACGCGCGAGTCGATCACCTGGGTATCGGTACACCCGCAGAACGGACATTTCATGATGAGGCGGTCCTGTAGAACAATCACCCGATGTTAACAGGAGCCCGCCCGGGGTTTAAAGCCGTTCCGTCAACCGCGAGCCAGAGAAGGAGCGCCGCAGCCGCTGTGCATGAAAAAAGCGGCCTTGCGACCGCTTCTGGATAGTGCCCGTAGATCAGATCTGCGGGGCGTACACCGGCAGGCGCTGGCACAGGGCCTTCACCTTGTCGGCCACGGCGGCGATCACGCCCTCATCCTGCGGTGCGTCGAACACATCGGCAATCAGGTGCGCCAGTTCTCGGGCCTCAGCCACGCCGAAGCCACGCGTCGTCATGGCAGGCGTACCGATACGGATGCCGGAAGTGACGAAGGGCTTTTCAGGGTCGTTGGGAATGGCGTTCTTGTTGACGGTAATGTGCGCACGCCCCAAGGCGGCTTCGGCGTCCTTGCCGGTGATGCCCTTGGCACGGAGGTCCACTAGGAAGACGTGGCTTTCGGTGCGGCCGGAAACGATGCGCAGGCCACGTTCGGTAAGCACCTCTGCCATCACCTGGGCGTTTTCCTTCACGCGCTGGGCGTAGGCTTTGAATTCGGGCGAGGCCGCTTCCTTGAATGCCACGGCCTTGGCAGCAATGACATGCATCAGCGGCCCACCCTGCAAACAGGGGAAGATGGCGGAGTTGAGGATCTTCTCGTGCTCGGCACGGGCCAAGATCACCCCCCCACGCGGACCACGCAGGGTCTTGTGGGTGGTGGTGGTCACGAAGTCGGCATAAGGCACCGGGTTCGGGTACTCACCGGCGGCAACCAGACCTGCGTAATGAGCCATGTCGACGAAGAGATAGGCCCCCACTTCATCGGCGATCTTGCGGAAGCGCGCCCAGTCGATCTCCAACGCATAGGCCGAAGCCCCGGCCACGATCATGCGCGGCTTGTGTTCGCGCGCCAGACGTTCCACCTGGTCGTAATCCAACTCTTCCTTATCGTTGAGGCCGTAGGCCACCACGTTGTAGAGCTTGCCCGAGATGTTCACCGATGCGCCGTGCGTGAGATGGCCGCCATGCGCGAGGCTCATGCCGAGGATGGTGTCGCCCGGCTTCAGCACCGATACGTATACTGCCTGGTTGGCCTGGCTGCCCGAATGGGGCTGAACGTTGGCGTACTCTGCCCCGAACAGTGCCTTGAGGCGCTCGATGGCCAGTTGCTCGACCACATCCACGTACTCGCAGCCGCCATAGTAGCGCTTGCCCGGATAGCCTTCGGCATACTTGTTGGTCAGTACCGAGCCCTGCGCCTCCATCACGGCGGGGCTGACATAGTTTTCGGAAGCAATCAGCTCGACGTGGTCTTCCTGGCGACGGTATTCCGCTTCCATCGCCGCGGACAGTTCCGGGTCGTACTTGGCAATCGTCAGATCGGCAGCAAACATCTTTGATTCATCCATCAAAGGGTTAACGATGGATTCATTCTACACGAATCCTTCAGGCATACATTTTGACGTGAAGCGTTCCCGTCAAGGCGTCACTGCAGGGGCGGCTGCCCATCCGCGGGCACGTCATCGGCCGTGAAAAATAGGGGAATACCGTTGCGCTCGTCGGGTTGCACCCGCTCGAGCACCCGCACGTCTTCCACGCGGCACTCGGCCATCAGCTGGCGGAAGTTGCTCTCGATGAGGGGCACCGAATCCAGCGCCGACAGCGGCCAGACAAAGCCTTCCCAGTTGCGCTCGTCTCCGCTGGAGGAAAGGGTGAAATGGAGCTCTCCGCTTTCGTGCGCCGAGGCAATGGCCACCGGTTGCTGGCCGGTTTCCCGCAGCTTACGGATCTGCGTGCTGGCAAAAACCTGCAGGGCTACCTCCAGACGGGCGGTATTGCCGGCCACGATGGCCTGCATCACCGGCAGCGGTGGGCGGGCGATCGGGAACAGGGTGACGCCTTCGGTCTTGAGTGCCTCGGCCAGGAACTTCATCAGCGGCATGCCCCAGCTGCCGACGCCGCCGCCCAGACTCACGGCTGGCTCGTCATCCTCTTCCTGGATGGCAACCCCAACCAGGTAGCGCAGGAAAACACCCTCCTCCTTGGCGACGATCGGCGCGGCCTGCAGGTCGAGCGGCAAACCGCGGGCGGCATCGACCAACTGACGGGTGTAGCGATACAGCTGACCGGCGCTGATGCCCACCAGCGCATCCGGGTGCAGCAGCTTCCCGGAGAGGAATACTTCCGCGCCCTGCCGGAAGACCCCGTGCTCACGCAGCAGGGCATTCAGACCATCCACATCGGCAATGCGGTCCGGCAAGGTGGCCTTGTTCTTGGTGCCTACTACCAGTACCAGCGGCACGGCAAACACCACCGCGTGGCGTCCGGCGGGCGTCTCGACCGCCTGACGCAGGGCCTGCCATAGAATTTTGTAGCCCTCCTGCGAAGGCGCCATGGCCAAGGCCACGGAAATGGCGAGCATTTCGTCGCGCTCCAGCATCTCGCCGAGCACGGCCACCAGATCCTCACGCGCCTGTCGGGCGGCAGCATCGGAGGCCGCAGAGAGCACGCTGGTCGTGTAGTGCAGGAGACGGTTGGATTCCATCCGCGCGGGATGATACTGACGGGGGTCGGGCAGGGTAAGGCGGGGCGCGTTCATGAGTCGGTAATGGATTGCAGTCGGCAAGACTTCTATTGTGGCACAGGCTTGTGGAAGGACAACAGCGGCGCTTTTTCGGAATAAAACATAAGTATGTGCTGATATGCGACATTTACTTACGGTTTTGTGCGGTACCGCACCGACGGCGTTGACACTTGAACACCGTATCCGGATAATCCGTCCTCGTTGAGATGCAGCAATTGCTTCTTGATAGTTTCTCCTCTATTTCTCCTTTGTAGACTTGGCGCGGAAGATTTTTCTTCCGCGCATTTTTTTGCCCGCTTTCTGCGGAATTCAAAAAAACCGCATAAGTATTTGTTTTTAAAAAATCTTCTGCCGCCCCCCCCTTTTGCTGCGTTTCGCTGCCCGCCCCTAGACTTTTTCCTTCCGCACGTCGGTCTACCCCGAAGCTCCACTGCCGTACCTGAGTTTTTGATGACAAGAGATCGAAGCGTACCGGCTTTCTGCTTAGTGAAGATTGCCTTTCAAATACTGTATACAAATTCGTTTTGTAACAAAAAAGAAAGCCAGCCTCTTCACAAAGGCTGGCCAGCAAAAGAAGGATTGCTCATCAGGGGAGATCGAGACGAGGACAAATCTGCAGTCTCAGGACAGTAGAGTGCAGTGCAGCAGCGAAGTTCCTCCTGGCTGCAAAAGTTTTCGGCTAACCGTCTACGCACCCCCTGAACATGTACCACGGAGCTCGGTGGCAGTTGCGCTTGACCCAAACACACTCTGGCGGAAACGGATGCCGACACAATGCCGAAGTAGCCACGAGGGCAGTGTCGCAGTGGCTAAAAAGGAGGGTGACGCGGCCCCGTTCGCACCAACGGGCGCCCGCAAGATAGCGCCACGGCTTCCGGCCAAGCAGTGATGTGCTACGCAGCGCGCAGCATCGGCGCCGTCAGATCGTGGCGGCCGGCCTGATCATGCGCGACCTAATTAGGACACGCCGACTTCAACCAAGTCGAAGCACCCTCAGCCTGCTGACGGATGTTGTCATCATCCGCGTCCGGTCGGTTGCAGAGCCTGCCCGCCCGCCCCCCATCGGTGATGGAAAAGGGAACGGTCACGGGTCGATCGGACACCACAACACCCTGGACCGACACACTCCTTCGGCAAACTCGGCTGGCCACCGTTTACCCCTCGCACCGCCGTGTACGCCCTGACACAAGGCTCAACCCAGTCCGCCGGACCGGGGCAGGGCACGCCAGGCGGTCGCTTGGCCCACAACAAGCAGGGCATCGACTGCCACATACAACCCTGTGCGCTCAGGTTGAGCGAAAAGCGACATTTGCTACTGCCACAAGGTTGGCCGAAGACCATTTGCTGGTGTCCGACTGCCCTGATACGACCCGTGTGGATCTTTCGGGGCGCAGCCCGTTTTCCGGCTAGCGCCTGGCTGCAGATGATTTTCTGATAGTGAGGCCCAAGCGGTGCCAAGTGTTGCTCACCACCCCCAACAACCAAACCGCTACAACCGTGGCAAAGAAAAACGGCAGCCATCGCTGCCGTTCGCCTCAATCACGGTTGGCCGAAGGCTAGCGACGCTCGACTTGGCTCACGTCGCGCACGGCGCCGGTGTCGGCACTGGTGGTCATCGCTGCGTAGGCGCGCAGGGCCGGGCTCACCACACGGTCACGTCCTACCGGTTTCCAGGCGTCACGGCCGCGTGCTTCCATGGAGGCGCGGCGGGCGGCCAGGGTGTCGTCGCTCACCGCCAGCCGGATGCGGCGGGCCGGGATGTCGATCTCGATGGTATCCCCCTCCTCCACCAGCCCGATGGCACCGCCTTCTGCCGCTTCGGGTGATACGTGCCCGATCGACAGACCAGAGGTGCCCCCCGAGAAGCGCCCATCGGTCAAGAGTGCACAGGCCTTGCCCAGGCCTTTGGATTTGAGATAGCTGGTCGGGTACAGCATTTCCTGCATGCCGGGCCCGCCCTTGGGGCCTTCGTAGCGGATCACCACCACGTCGCCTGCCACCACCTCGTCGTTGAGAATGGCAGCCACGGCGGCGTCCTGGCTTTCGTAGACGCGCGCGCGGCCGGAGAAGACCAGGATCGACTCATCCACCCCAGCGGTCTTGACGATGCACCCCCGCTCGGCAAGATTGCCGTACAGCACCGCTAGGCCGCCGTCCTGTGAATACGCGTGGGCCTTGTCGCGGATGCAGCCTCCGGCACGGTCGGTATCCAGCTCGGGATAGCGCATGCTCTGGCTGAAGGCGATAGTGGTGGGAATGCCGCCGGGTGCAGCGCGATAGAAGCGGTGCGGTGCACTGTCCGGTCCGTGACGCATCACGTCCCACCGCTCCAGTGCCGCCTCCATGCTGGGGCTGTGCACCGTGGCAACATCGCGGTGGAGCAGGCCGGCACGGTCCAGCTCAGCCAGCAGGCCCATCACGCCACCGGCGCGGTGCACGTCTTCCATATGGTACTTCTGGGTGGCTGGGGCCACCTTGGCCAGGCAAGGCACGCTACGGGAGATGCGGTCGATGTCGGCCATCCGAAAATCCACCCCGGCCTCGCTGGCCGCAGCCAGCAGGTGCAGCACGGTGTTGGTGGAGCCGCCCATGGCGACGTCCAGGCTCATGGCATTCTCGAACGCCGCCTTGGTGGCGATGCTGCGCGGCAGCACGCTTGCGTCGTCCTGTTCGTAGTAGCGCTTGGTGATGTCCACGATCAGGCGGCCGGCGGCCAAGAACAGCTCCTTGCGGTCCGCGTGCGTGGCGAGCAGGCTGCCGTTGCCTGGCAAGGACAGCCCCAGCGCCTCGGTGAGGCAGTTCATCGAATTGGCGGTAAACATACCCGAACAGGAGCCGCAGGTCGGACAGGCGCTGCGTTCCACCTTGTCTACATCGGCATCCGATACGGCGCTGTTGGCCGCCTCTACCATAGCATCCACCAGGTCCAGCTTGCGGATGTCGTTGCCCCACTGCACCTTGCCTGCTTCCATCGGGCCGCCTGACACGAATACGACGGGAATGTTGAGCCGCAGGGCGGCCATCAACATGCCGGGCGTGATCTTGTCGCAGTTGGAAATGCACACCAGCGCGTCCGCGCAGTGCGCATTGACCATGTACTCCACGCTGTCGGCGATCAGGTCGCGGCTGGGCAGGCTGTAGAGCATGCCGCCGTGGCCCATGGCGATGCCGTCGTCGACGGCGATAGTGTTGAACTCCTTGGCCACGCCGCCGGCCTTCTCGATCTCGCGTGCCACGAGCTGGCCCATGTTGTGCAGGTGGACATGACCCGGAACGAACTGAGTGAAGGAGTTGGCAATCGCGATGATCGGCTTGCCGAAGTCTTCGTCTTTCATGCCGGTGGCACGCCAGAGGGCGCGGGCACCCGCCATGTTGCGCCCCGAGGTGGAAGTGCGGGAACGGTATTGAGGCATGTTGCTTCCTTGAAGGTGATCGGGCTAAAACGCTGCCGCGCATGGGCCTGGAAGGTGGATGTACCACAGGCCGCCCGTTGTTGCGGGTGCCTCAGAAAACGGGACGCGTCTCGGCCGGTTGCGGTCCGGGACGCCGCAGGCAGGTTTTACGTATAATTTCCGTTACCTTTTTTACCGCAAACGCACGGTACTGACAAATGCTGATTCACCCGCAGTTCGATCCGATCGCTCTTCGCCTCGGCCCCCTGGCCGTCCATTGGTATGGCCTGATGTACCTGATCGGTTTCATGCTGTTCATGGCGCTGGGCAACCTGCGCATCAGGCGCGGCCATCCTTTCATGACGTCCAAGAAGCTGGACGACCTGCTGATGTACGGCGTGCTGGGGGTTGTGCTGGGCGGGCGGCTGGGCTACGTGCTCTTCTACAAGCCGGCAGAGTACCTCGCCGACCCCCTGGCCATCTTCAAGGTGTGGCAGGGCGGAATGGCTTTCCATGGAGGCTTCCTGGGGGTACTGGTGGCGATGTGGCTCTTTGCCCGCCGCAATGGTCGCGGCTTCTGGGAGGTCACCGACTTCATCGCCCCGCTGGTGCCGCTGGGACTGGCGGCCGGCCGCATCGGCAACTTCATCAATGGTGAGCTGTGGGGCCGGGTAACGCGCCCGGATGCGCCCTGGGCCATGCTGTTCCCGCAGGCCCAGCGGGAGGACATGGTAATGGCCCAGCAGTCTCCGGACCTGATGGCCCTCTTGGCCCAGTACGGTGGCCTGCCTCGCCATCCTTCGCAGCTGTACCAGTTCGCACTGGAAGGCGTGCTGCTCTTCATCCTGCTGTGGATGTACAGCAGCAAACCGCGCCGGGCGGGAGAAGTATCCGCTGCCTTCCTCTTGGGCTACGGCGTGTTCCGTTTCCTGGCCGAGTTTGCCCGTGAGCCCGATGACTTTCTGGGGCTCCTGGCCATGGGCCTGAGCATGGGGCAGTGGCTGTCACTGCCGATGATCGTGCTCGGGGGCGGTCTGTGGTGGTACTTCCGCCGTCGCGACCGCACCTGAAAAAGGGTTGGCTGAAAGGTCCGTTTGGAGGAAAATCCGGCTGCCGCAGATGCGGCAGCTTTTGTTTTGGTGCGGCTTATCGTCCGCCCTGCCGGCCCGGGCCCCTGCCCTGGCCGTTGTGTTTTCGTGCAACCGGCGGCTTTGTGCCCGCCTACGAAAGAGCCTGACATGTCCTTCGCGAAAAAAACCTTCGCGGCCGCAGTGATGCTGGCCGCTGCTTCCGTTGCGCTGGCTGAAGAAGCCGTCCTGCGTGTTTCCGCCATTCCCGACGAGGCTCCCACCGAGCTGCAACGCAAATTCGCGCCCTTGGGCAGCTACCTGGAGAAAGAGCTGGGGATGAAGGTGCAGTTCGTCCCGGTTACCGACTACGCTGCCGTGGTCACCGCCCTTACCTCCGACAAGATCGACATGGCCTGGCTGGGCGGCTTCACCTATGTGCAGGCCAAGGAGCGCGGCAAGGTCGTGCCGCTCGTCCAGCGCGAGGAGGACACCAAGTTCACCTCCAAGTACATCGGCAGCGTGGCTGCAGGCATCAACAGCCTGAAAGACCTCAAGGGCAAGAGCTTCGCCTTCGGCTCCGCCTCCAGCACCTCCGGCCACCTGATGCCGCGCTACTTCCTGCAAAAGCAGAACATCAAGCCGGAAACCTACTTCAAGAACGTGGCCTACTCGGGTGCCCATGACGCCACCGTGGCCTGGGTGGCCTCGGGCAAGGTAGAAGGCGGCGCGCTCAACGCGTCGGTGTGGGACAAGCTGGTCGAGGCCGGCAAGGTGGATGCCACCAAGGTCAAGGTGATCGGCACCACCCCCACCTTCTACGACTACAACTGGACAGTGCGCGGCTCCCTGGACGCCAAGCTGCAGAAAAAGATCACCGCTGCCTTCCTGAAGCTGGACCCGAAGAACCCGGAACATCAGCAGATTCTGGAACTGCAGCGTGCCACCCGCTTCGTGGGCACCAAGCCGGAGAACTACAAGGGCATCGAGGCTGCCGCGCGTGAAGCCGGCCTGCTGAAGTGAGCCTGGCGTTTCACGATGCCGGACTGACCCTGCAGGGCAAACCCGTGCTGTCCGGCCTGAACTTCAGGCTGGACGACGGGGCGCAGGTGGCCCTGATCGGTCCGTCCGGCGCCGGCAAGACTTCGCTCCTGATGCTGGCCAATACCCTGGCCCGCCCGACCCAAGGCACGGTAGAGCCTTTGGGACAGAACCCGTGGCGGCTACGCCCCGGGCCGCTGGCGGCGCTGCGTGCGCGCATCGGTACGGTCTACCAGACCCCGCCGCTGCCCGCGCGGCAGCGGGTGGTGAATGCGGTGGCGGCTGGACGTCTGGCCAGCCAGAGCGTGTGGGGCAGTCTGCTCGCACTGCTCCGTCCGCACGACCCCGTCGGTGTGAGCGAGGCGCTGACGCGTGTGGACTTGGCAGACCGAATTTGGGACCGTTGCGACCGCCTTTCGGGGGGGCAGCGGCAGCGGGTGGGCATCGCGCGGGTGCTCTATCAGGCACCACGGCTGATGCTGGCAGACGAACCCGTTTCAGCGCTCGATCCAAGGTTGGCCGAAGACACCGTGCGGCTGCTCAGCGCAGATGCCCGAGCACGCGGCGCCACGCTGATGATGAGTCTGCATTCGGTGGACCTGGCCTTGGCATATTTTCCGCGTATCATCGGGCTGCGCGCCGGCCGGGTCGCCTTCGACCTACCCCGTGCAGCCGTCACGTCTGAACTGATCGCCCAGCTGTATGCCGGCGAGGAAACCGCGCCCGCGCCCGCTCTCGAACCGGGTCCCTCCGCCCTGCCGCGGAGTGCGCAATGCTGAGCCATCCGCGCGACCCGGCCTTGCTGCCAAGGCTGGGCTGGACGCTGGTCCTGCTTGCCCTGCTGGCCCCGACCTTCGTTTATACCCACTTCAACCCGGCGCTGCTGCTGCAACCGGAGACGCTGGGAACGCTCGGCCATTTCGTCGCTGGCTTCTTCCCCCCTGCCCACGAGGCCGGCTTCCTTCTGGAGGTGGCGCGCGAGACCATTACTACGCTGGCGGTGGCCACCGCCGGGCTGGGAATGGCGCTGTTCCTGGGTGCGCCCCTGGCCTTCGTGACCACCCGCGCGCTGGACCTGCCCATGTCTGCCGAGGCACGCCGTCATCCGCTGGCCCGCGGGCTGCGCCCGATACTGCGTGGACTGATGATCGGGCTGCGCGGTGTGCCCGAAATCGTGTGGGCCCTGCTGTTCGTGCGGGCGGTGGGGCTGGGCAGTCTGCCTGCGGTGCTCGCACTGGGGCTCGCCTATGGCGGCATGCTGGGCAAGGTATACGCCGAGATTCTGGAATCCCAGCCTGATGGGCCCACCCGGGCGCTCACCGCACAGGGTGCCGGCCGGATACAGGTTTTTTTCTGGGGGCTGTGGCCGCAGGCACTGCCGGAACTGGTGAGTTACACCGTATACCGCTGGGAATGTGCCATCCGCGCCTCGGCGGTGATGGGCTTTGTCGGGGCAGGCGGCATCGGCCAGCTGCTGGACACCTCGATCAAAATGATGAATGGCAGCGAAGTCAGCACCCTGCTGCTGGTGTTCCTGCTGCTGGTGATCGGCACCGAAGCCATCAGCGCACTGGCACGCCGTGGACTGGAGAGCCGCTACGGCAGTGGGGTGCTCGCCGCCGCTGTAGCGACCGCCATCGGCGCGAGCCTGGCGTGGCTGTGGCCGGCATGGGCTGCTGCAGGGGCTGACCTGAAGGCCCTGTGGCCGTTCGCCGCCAGCTTCTTCCCACCCGAAATGGGCGCAGCCATATGGGGAGACCTGGCACGCGGCACCTTGGAAACGCTGGCAATCTCGATACTAGGGACCACCCTCGCGTTCGCCGGCGGCGGGCTGCTGGCCCTGCCGGCTTCTGGCCGCTTCGGCATGCCGGCCAAGGCAGCTACCCGCCTGCTGCTGAACGCGCTGCGCGGCGTGCCCGACTTGCTGTGGGCGGCACTGGCTGTCTTGGCGCTGGGGCTCGGGCCGGCAGCGGGGGTGTTGGCTCTGGCGCTGCACACCACGGGTGTGCTGGGCCGGCTGTTTGCCGAAACGCTGGAGAATGCGCCGCCTCTGCCAGAACAGGCCCTGCTGGCAGCAGGGGCCGGGCGGGCGGCCGCCTTCGGCCACGGCGTACTGCCGGAAGTGATCGTCCAGTGGCTGGCCTATACCCTCTACCGCTGGGAGAACAACATCCGCATCGCTGCAGTGCTGGGCATCGTGGGGGCAGGCGGTCTTGGCCAGCAGCTGTACCTCGCGCTCTCCCTCTTCCAGGAAAAGACGGCGGCCACCGTGATCGTGGCGATGCTGCTGCTCTCGTGGTTGGCCGAAGAGACCAGCCGGCACACCCGCCTGCGCCTGGCACACTGAGAGGACGCCGCGGCCCGGCCCGCGGCGTCACTCGCCTAACCCCTACCATTCCGGGTACATAAATTGCCGGGCCCGACGTGGACCGTGCCCGGAGGAATACTGTGCCCACACTTGCTGCCCACGGCAGGCTGATCCGCCTGACCGTACTTGTCTTTGCCCTCTTCGCGCTGGCTTTCCTTGGTGGAGGCGGCCTCCTCGTCTGGTTGGGCGGCTCGCCCTACTATCTCGTTGCCGGCCTGATGCTGCTGGCGACTGCCTGGCTGCTCTGGAGGCGCCCCCTGCACGCTTTCTGGCTATACATTGTGCTTTTGGCCGGCACGATGGTGTGGTCGGTGATCGAGGTCGGACTGGACGGCTGGCAACTGGTGCCGCGTCTGGACCTGTGGATCGTGCTTGGCCTGTGGCTGGCGCTGCCCTGGGTGCCCAATCGGCTCTCCACCACTCACGGCGCGGTCAAGCTCGCGCGTGAAGTCACCCTGCTGCGCATCGTGCTGCTGCTGGCTGCGGTGCTGCTGGTATACGGCGTGTTCTTCCGTCCGGCGCCAGGCACCCTGGAGGGGAGCCTGGCCGAAACCACAGCCCCGGGTAACCAAGCCGCCCACTTCGCCCCGCGCGATTGGTCTGCGTATGGCCATTCCGGCTATGGCGACCGTTATGCACCGTTGAGCCAGATCACGCCGGCCAACGTAGCCCGCCTGGAACGCGCTTGGGAGTTCCACACCGGCGACTTCAAGGGCTCGGGCGACCCGGACGAGATGGCCAACGAGGTCACCCCGCTCAAGGCCAACGGCATGCTCTACATCTGCACGCCGCACAACATCGTGATCGCCCTCGACCCCGACACCGGCCGCGAGCGCTGGCGCTTCAACCCACGCATCAACCGCGATGCCAGTCACTATCAACACATGATCTGTCGCGGCGTCGCCTATTACGATGCCGCCGCCTATGGGCGCACCGCTGCCGATTCGCCCGCCGTCAGCGAGTGCCCGCGCCGCATTTACGCCCCCACCGCCGACGCTACCCTCGTGGCAGTCAATGCCGATACCGGCCAGCCCTGCACCCGCTTCGGCCAACGTGGCGTGGTGGACCTGAAAGCCGGTCAGGGAGCCATCAAGCGGGGCGCCCTCAACCCAACCTCTCCCCCCGTGGTCACTAACCGCATCCTTGTGGCTTCTGCCAGCGTAACCGACAACGACTCCACCAACGAACCGTCCGGTGTGATCCTCGGGTTCGACATCGACAGCGGCAAGCTGGTGTGGAACTGGGACTCGGGCAACCCGGACGAAACCACGCCCCTGCCGCCCGGACGCCAGTATGTTCGCAACTCGCCCAACTCCTGGTCGGTGTCCAGTGTGGACGAGCGCCTGGGCCTGGTGTACATCCCCATGGGCAACCAGACGCCGGACATCTGGGGGGGCAACCGCAAGCAGCCGGCGGAACGCTTCAGCAGCAGCATCGTCGCACTGGACATCGCCAGCGGCAAACTGCGCTGGGTCTACCAGACGGTGCATCACGACCTCTGGGATATGGATATCGGCGCGCAGCCGACACTGGTGGACCTGGGCCGGCCCGAAGGGCGTGTGCCGGCGCTCGTAGCGCCCACCAAGCGTGGCGACGTCTACGTGCTCGACCGCCGCACCGGCCGCCTGCTGGTGCCGGCGCCAGAACGCCCAGTGCCGCAGGGCGCGGCCAAGGGCGACTGGACAGCCCCTACCCAGCCTTTCTCTGTGCTGAGCTTCGCCCCCGAGAAGCCCCTGCGCGAGACCGACATGTGGGGCTCCAGCCCACTGGACCAGCTGGTGTGCCGCATCCAGTTCCGCCGCCATCGCTATGAAGGCATCTTCACTCCGCCTTCGGTGAAGGGCTCGCTGGTCTACCCGGGCAACTATGGTGTGTTCGACTGGGGCGGCGTGGCCATCGACCCGGTCCGGCAGGTGATGATCGCCAACCCGAACTATATGGCCTTCCGCTCGCGCCTGATCCCGCGTGAAGAGGGGGTGGAACGGGACAACAACGGCTCGGAGATGGGCATTCAGCCGATGACCGGCACCCCCTTCGGCGTCATCCTGCGCCCCTTCCTCTCGCCTCTGGGAATCCCCTGCCAGGCGCCCCCGTGGGGCTACATGGCCGCCGTGGACCTGCGCACGATGAAGAAGATATGGATGCATCGCAACGGCACCATCCGCGACAGCGCACCCCTGCCAGTGCCGGTGCCGCTGGGCGTGCCCAGTCTGGGTGGCCCGATGGTGACGGCCGGAGGGGTGGCCTTCATGAGCGCCACACTCGACTACTACCTGCGCGCCTATGACGTGAAGACCGGCCGCCAGCTCTGGCGCGACCGGCTGCCTGCAGGCGGCCAGGCTACACCGATGAGCTATGTCTCGGAGCGCACCGGACGGCAGTACGTGGTGGTGATGGCCGGTGGTCACGGCTCGCTGGGCACCAAGCTTGGCGACTCGCTGATCGCGTATGCCCTGCCTGCCGGGCAGCAGCGCTGAAGCTGGCAGGATTCACCCCAAAGCCCGCCCATGGCGGGCTTTTCCTTGTCTGCCTCACGCGAAATGCGACAGGTTACCCTTGATCGCGGGCAATGATTAGCTAATTATCATATACAGAAAAAGCCGCTGCACGTTACGCTTTCCCCATCATCCTCTTACGGAGTTCGCACCATGCAACGCGCCCAACGCCTGACCCTGATCGCTGCCCTCGTCAGCACGCTGCCCGCTTGGGCCGGTGTGCCCACCGGGCCCGACTACATCGACGACAGCCAGTTTCTCTCGGCGGCCAAACAGCGCATCCTGCCGCCGGACATCCCGTGGAGCGGAAAGAGCCTGGCGTTTGCCGTGGCCGCCAACGACCCTTGGGCCACACCTTTCGAAGCCTCGGGTATGCAGCACACCCCACCCTACAGCGAAACCGTGGCCTACCTGCAGCGCCTGGCTGCGGCACGTCCGGAGCTGATCCGTCTGGTGACTCTGACCGAGCCCACCGATGAGGGCCGCCCGCTGGTGATGGCGGTGGTGTCCACCAGTGCCGACAAGTCCGCCGCCGGCCTGCGCGCCAGCGGCAAGCCGACGGTATACGTACAGGCCGGCATCCATGCCGGAGAAGCCAACGGCAAGGATGCCGGCCTGATGATGATTCGCGACATGACGGTCCGGGGCAACCAGAAGGCTCTGCTGGACAAGGTCAACCTGCTGTTCGTGCCCACCATCAATGCCGATGGCGACATGCGCTATGGTAAGTACGGCCGCATCAACCAGAACGGTCCCACCGAAACCGGCTGGCGCGTGAACAGCCGCAACCTCAACCTGAACCGCGACTTCACCAAGCTGGACAGCCCGGAGATCCGCAACGTGGCGCGGGTACTTAACGAATACGATCCGGACTTCTTCATCGACACGCACTCCACCGACGGGGTGAATTACCGCTACGACGTTACCTACTGCAACAACGGCATGGGTTGGTCGCCCAATGCCACACGTTGGATGGATGAGGTGATGACGCCGACGGTGTACGCCACCCTGCGGCAGTACGGACACGAGCCCAATGTCTGCATCTCGATGAATGACAACGAGGACCCGAGCAAGGGCTACTATCCCTACTACACCGACCTGGCCCGCTTCTCAAACCAGTATGCAGACGTGCGCGGCACACCGGGCATCCTGGTGGAACTGCACGCGCTCAAGCCCTATCCGCAACAGGTGCTGGGCAACTACGTGCTGTACCAGTCCATCTTCGAGCGGGTGGCGGCCAACCGCGACAGCCTGCGCGCAGCCATCGAGGCCGACCGCAAGCTGCGTCCGGAAAAGGTCACTCTCACTTGGAAGGAAGCAGAGGGCAAGCCGCAGGTGGTGGACTTCAAGGGGGTGAAATACGAAAAGGTGGCCTCGCCGATCACCGGCGACAAGATCATGCGCTGGACCAATCAGCCACAGGACTACAAGCTGCCGATCACCCCGCTGACGGCTCCGGACCTGGTGGTGCCCCGTCCCAAGGCCTATGTCGTGCCTGCACAGTGGCATGACGTGATCGAACGGATGAAAGTGCACGGGATCCAGATGACCACGCTGGACAAGCCGACCAGCTACGACGTCACGGTCTACCGGCTGGAGGACGTGAAGCTTGGCACCCCGTTCGAACCGGACCGCGAATCCGCCGACAAGATTCCGGGCTATGAAGGACGCCTGCTGGTCAGCGGCAAGCCGGTACCGCAACAGCGTCGCGTGACCTACCCGGCCGGTTCGGTGGTCATCGACCCCAACCAGCGCCTGGGCACGCTGGCCATGGTGCTGCTGGAGCCGGAAAGCCCCGACTCCTTCTTGCACTGGGGCTTCTTCAACGCAAACCTCACGTCGGCCGAAGCCCCCGAGGCCTATGTAATGGAACCCATGGCCCGGCGCATGCTGGCCGAAAGCCCTGCCTTGCGCAAGGCATTCGAAGCCCGTCTGAAGTCGGACAAGAAGTTTGCCGCCGACCGCAGTGCCCGCCTGAACTGGTTCTATGAGCGTACACCGTTTGCCGATAGCAACCGATACCTGTATCCGGTGGGGGTGGTGCGTTAAGTCACACTCCAAGCAACCAGGAACGGCGGGGAAACCCGCCGTTTTTCATGAGACTCGGTAAAAACCTGCACGGGTAGCGCAGCGACAGCTAGAATCGGCTGACTGCACGTTGGAACCCACATGGACATTACCGTACTTGGCGCCTCTTCGGGCATCGGCGGCCCTGCTCGAACCACCAGCTTCCGGGTAGGAGAGGCCATCCTCATCGATTGTGGAACAGGCGTGGGGGATCTTCCTCTGCCCGACCTGCTTGCCATCGATACTGTACTGCTCACGCACAGCCACTTGGACCATAGTGGTCTATTGCCGCTTCTGGCGCATGCCCATGCCAGCAACGGTGGTGGCGGTGTAACGGTCTATACCGGACCCGAAACGGTGCAGGCACTCAAGACTCACATGTTTTCCGGACCTCTCTGGCCTGATTACACCCGTTACCCACATCCGGACAGGGCTTTCGTGCGGCTGTGCCCGGTAACCCCGGAGGAGAGACTACAGATACATGGCTTGACGGTCGCCGCCTTGCCCGCCTGCCACAGTGTGCCTGCGCTGGGGTGGCTAGTTGACGAAGGCCGCGTTGCCTGGGCCTTTACCGGGGATAGCGGTCCCTGCCCGGCCTTCTGGAAGGCGCTCGCACGCGTACCGCACCTGACCGACGTGTTGGGTGAGATCTCCTACGACGACAGCCGCGCCGAGACCGCTGCACGGTTTGGTCACCTCTCCCCAGCCCTGCTGGCCCCGCTTCTGGAGGGCCTTCCCTCCTCGGTCCGTTTCTGGGTCAGTCACCTCGAACCGGGAGATGAAGCGCGGATGATGGCACTGATTGCCCCTGCACTAGGCGGTGGGCGGGACATCCGGCAACTCGTGGCAGGCAGCGTGATCCGCCCCGGCGGGCGAGTCTGAGCCCTGAAACATGCTTCGGCCAACCCTGCCGCAGCGAGGTTGGCCGAAAGATCACTCGGTGACGCTGCGTCAGGCGCTGATCGAGCTGGCTTCAAAGCCGGCGTCGTTCACCGCCTGCAGCAGCGCATCCGGCGCCACGCGGCTTTCGTCGTAACAGACGCGTGCACTGGCGGTCTGCAGGTTCACTTCGGCCGATTCCACGCCCTCGATACGGTTGAGAACTTCGTTCACGCTGTTGACACAGCCCACGCAGGTCATGCCGCGTACCGACATCGTCATTTCAATCATGGTCTTGTTCCTTTAGAGATTGATGAAAGTCATTTCCAACGGCGCAGCAGCAGCGAGTTGGTCACGACCGAGACCGAACTGGCTGCCATAGCGGCGCCTGCGATCACCGGGTTCAGCCAGCCCAAGGCGGCAAGCGGGATGCCCAGTGTGTTGTAGACAAAGGCAAAAAACAGGTTCTGGCGGATCTTGGTCAGCGTGGCGCGTGACAGCCGGATGGCGTCCGCCAGATGCACCAGATCGGCACGCATGAGCGTCACGTCGGCCGCCTCGATGGCTACGTCGGCCCCAGTGCCCATGGCAAAGCTGACATCTGCCAGTGCCAGGGCGGGCGCATCGTTGATGCCGTCGCCGGCCATGCCCACGATGTGACCTTCTGCCTTGAGCCGGGCCACCTCGGCGGCTTTTTCTTCGGGCCTCACCTGGGCCTGCCAGTGCGTGATGCCGGCCTCGGCCGCCACGCGTCGTGCGGTTGCGGCATTGTCCCCGGTCAGCATCACGACCCGTACCCCAGCCTCCTTCAGGCGGCGCACGGCTTCCACCGAGGTGGCCCGCAGTGGGTCAGCCACCGCGATCAGCCCGATGCATTGGCCATCGCGCGCCACCGCGAGCACTGTCAGGCCATCGGCGTAGTGAGCGTCGACCTCTGCCGGTGCCGGCCCGGCCCAGCCCGGCACCCCCACACGGATGCGCCCGACGCCGGCGACATGTGCTTCCACTCCCTGGCCAATCGTCGCCACGAAGGCTTCCACAGCCAGGGGCGACAGCGTCCGGTTGCGCGCCTCGGCCAGAACGGCCCGAGCCAGTGGGTGCTCGGAGCCGGCCTCGACGCTGGCGGCCCACTGCAATACCGATTCCGGAGACACACCAAAGCCCTGGACCGACCGCACTTGCGGCTGCCCTTCGGTCAGCGTCCCCGTCTTGTCCAGCACCAATGCCGTCAGGCGCCCCGCATGCTCCAGCGCGGCAGCATTACGAAACAGGATGCCGCGCCGCGCGCCATTGCCCATGCCCACCATGACCGCGGTGGGGGTGGCCAGGCCCAGGGCACACGGGCAGGCGATCACCAGCACCGCCACCGCACGGATCAGCGCCTCCACCCAGTTGCCGGTTAGCAGACCGGTGGCCACCAGGGTCAGCAGGGCAATGCCCAGCACGGCAGGCACGAACACTCCAGAAATCACGTCCGCAAGCCGCTGGATCGGCGCCTTGGAGCCCTGCGCCGTCTTCACCATGCGCACAATGTCCGCCAGCTGAGTACGGCTGCCCACGCCTGTAGCCAGCACTTCCAGCATGCCCTCCCGGTTACGCGTGCCGGCAAACACCGCATCACCCGCCTGCTTGCCCACTGGCAGGCTCTCGCCGGTGAGCATGCTCTCGTCTAGGCTGGCATGGCCGCTGACCACCGTGCCGTCCACCGGTACCGTCTCACCGTTACGCACCATCACACGGTCGCCTTCGGCCAACTGTTCGGCAGGAACATCGACCCACTGGCCTTCCCTTTCCACCCGTGCAGTCCGGGGGGCCAGCCGGATCAGGGCCTCGATGGCCCCGGCGGTTTTGCCCTTGGCACGCGACTCCAACAGCTTGCCCAGCAGCACCAGCGTGATCACCGCCGCACTCGCCTCAAAATAGACATGCTGTGTGTGCAGCCCGGCCACGGTCACCACCGTTGACAGCAGCCAAGCCATGGTCGTCCCCAAGGCGACGAGGACGTCCATGTTGGCACCGCCGCCACGCAGGGCGTGCCAGGCCCCACGGTAGAAGCGCCACCCGATCACGAACTGTACCGGCGTGGCCAGCAGCCATTGCAACCAGCGCGGCAGAAAGCCATGGTGGCTGCCGGACAGCATCAGAGCCATCTCAAGCAGAAAGGGCAAGGTCAACAGGGCAGACACGGCAAAAGCCCGCCGGTCCCGCTGCCAGGCTGTGGCATGCCGCGCCTCAAGGTTGGCCGAAGCAGACTCCGGGGCTACCTCCGGACGGCGGGCACCGAAGCCTGCCTTGCGCACTGTTTGGGCAATCTGCTCGAAGTCGTATACGCCCTCAGGGTAGGAAAGGGTTGCGGACTCGCTGGCAAAGCTGACACTGGCCTGCATGCCCGGCAGCCGATTGAGCACCTTCTCCAGCCGGTTGGCACAGGCCGCGCAGGTCATTCCCTCGATCTCCACAGTTTCCCGCGCCTGTGGCACCCGATAACCGGTCTTCTCGATCATGGCCACCACATCCGAAAGACCACTGGAACCGTCGTCCGGCAGCGCCACGGTGGCAGCCTCGCTGGCAAAACTGACGGCCGCTTCCACACCCGGCAGGCGATTGAGCTGCCTTTCGACGCGTGCAGCGCACGCATTGCAGGTCATGCCCTCCACGGGCAAGGTGATGCGATGGCTCATGACTGTTCCTCCTTACCGGGCATATTATACCCCATAGGGGTATACTGCAAGCCGAAGAAAAGACCGCCGAAGCGGTCTTCTTTGGGGGCTCACAACCAGCGCCGACGCCAGAACCATACGCTCATCGCCACCGCAATCGCCCCCATCAGGGCCAGCGAATAGTAGTAGCCATAGTGCCATTCCAGCTCCGGCATGTACTTGAAATTCATGCCGTAGATGCCGGCGATCAGCGTCAGCGGCATGAAGATCATGGTGATGACCGTCAGCACGCGCATCTGTACGTTGAGGCGGTTGGACTGGGCAGACATGTACAGCTCCAGCATGTCGCTGACATTTTCGCGCGACATCTCCACCGACTCCAGCAGGTGCAGCGTGTGATCGTAGGCATCGCGCATGTAGACCAGCGTTTCGCCCTTGAAAAAGCCGTAGTCGCCCCGGTTGAGGGCGGTAAGGATCTCCCGCATCGGCAGCAGCGAGCGGCGCAGCTTCAAGCAGTCGTGCTTCAGCCGCTGGATGCGCCGCAGCACTGCACCGTCGCTCATCACCAGCAGGGCGCGATCTGCCTGCTCCACCTGCTCGGTCAATTGGTTGATCACGCCAAAGTAATCGTCGATCAGCGCATCGATCAGCGAGTAGGCGAGATAATCGGCGCCCTTGCCACGGATCAGGCCGCGCGCCGTACGCAGGCGTTCGCGCACTGTCTCGAAGATCCCCAAAGGGCGCTCCTGAAAAGTGAGCACGAAGTTCTCACCAATGACAAAGTACACCTGGTCGTACCGCAGCCGGGAGGTTTCATGGTCGCTGGGAAAGTAGAACACGCGCGTGGCCATGAAAAGGTAATCGCCGTAGTCCTCTACCTTGGGGCGCTGGCGTGCGTTGAGGATATCTTCGAGCACCAGCGGGTGAAGATGGAAGCGTTCGCCGATGGCCCGCATCGCCTCCGGGTCATGGCCATAGACATTCAGCCACAGCACCGGCTGCCTGGGCTGGTAGGCAAGACCGTCCTCCACGCTGTCGAAACGTGTCTCGTCGAGCGCCTCGGCGCTGTACTCGATCAACGTGATGGAGGTGGTATCGCTCTTTTTTTCGCCCACGCGCAGGAGCGTGCCGGGCACCTCCCCGAGCGTGGGCACGCGTTCTTTCAGATGGGCGTGACGCATTGGACCTGACCTTGCCGGAAGTTGAGACAGAAGCCCGCCGTTTTCCACTGGGCAGATTCCTGTTTCAACGCACTGGCGGTCAGGGGGTTGGCATCCAGCCATTCCCCTTCCAGGGTCAGTTCGAACCCTCGCGACACCGGGCGCAGATCCAGGGCCTGCGGCAGCGCCACCTCGGTGCGGCTGCGGTGGAACAGCACCGCAAGCCGCAGGGCGATGATGGCAGGCCAGAGCACCGGTTCACGCACCTGGGGCACCATCTTGCCCATGTCCCCGCGGTGGCCGAGCACGATCAGCGCCAGCGTGGCCTGTTCGCGCCGGGAAAAGCCGGGCATGTCCGCGTGTTGCAAGATGTATGCCGAATGCTTGTGATAGGCCGTATGCGCAATCGTGCGGCCAATTTCATGCAATCGGGCTGCCCACAACACCTGCTTGACCATGTCCGCATCGGCGTCGTCGCCAGCAGCCATGCGATAGAAACGTTCGGCCAAGGTTGCCACGCGCTCTGCCTGGGCCAGATCGACGTGATAACGGCGCTTGAACGCGGTGACAGTGGTGTCACGCATATCCTTTTCCTGCTGCCGGCCCAACAGGTCATACAGCACGCCATCGCGCAGCGCGCCTTCGGCCACGATCATCCGGTCGACGCCCAGTTCCTCGAAGATGCCGATCATGATCGCCAGCCCGCCGGGCAGCACCGGCAGGCGGTCGCTCTTGAGCCCGTTCAGGGCGACATTGCGCAGCTGGCCACGGCGGATCAGCTCGCCGCGCAAGCGCTCCATGCCTGTCAGGGTGATGTCGCCGTCGCTGTAATCGTTGAGTTCGAGTATGTCCCGTAGCGAACGGGCTGTGCCGGAGGTGCCCACCGCCAGTTGCCATGCATCAGGCGGGTAGGCCTGCGTGATGCGCTGGATCTCGTTGCGGGCTGCGAGGGTCGCATCGCGGAAGGCCTGCTTGGTCAGCACGCCGTCAGCAAAGTAGCGCAGGCTGTAGGACACGCAGCCCAGCGGCAGGCTTTCGGTCACCAGCGGCTTGTACTGCGCCCCGATGATGAACTCGGTGGAACCGCCGCCGATGTCCACCACCAGCCGCTTCTCCTTGGTGGCCGGCAGGCTGTGCGCAGCGCCCAGATAGATCAGGCGGGCCTCTTCGCGCCCGGCGATGATCTCGATCGGAAAACCCAGCCGCGCCTCGGCCTGCTCGATGAAGGCCGGTGCGTTCTTGGCTACTCGCAGGGTGTTGGTGCCCACCACCCGCACCTGCGCTGGCTCAAAACCGCGCAGGCGTTCGCCAAAGCGGGCCAGGCAGGCAAGCGCCCGGTCCTGCACTTCCTGGGTCAGCAGTTTGTCGCTGGTCAGGCCGGCACCGAGCCGGACGGTTTCCTTGAGGGAATCCAAGGTATAGAGCTGGTCGTCGACCACGCGGGAAATCTGGAGGCGGAAGCTGTTGGACCCGAGGTCCACGGTGGCCAGCACCGGGTAGGGAGGTACGGTCGTCGTCATGCTCATCCATCCACTGGATGGTAGGACCGGCGGCTGCCAGGTGAGATACGGCCGCAGGCTGGGGTTGGTCACGGAAAAACGGCGACGCCCGAAGCCGTCGCCGCACCGTGATAAATCAACTAGGCCTAGTTGTCCAGCGTTTCCCGCTTGATCGTCTCGATTGTGGTGTGGCGGATGTCCTTGCCCTTGACGAGGTACACCACGTATTCGGAGATATTCTTGGCGTGGTCGCCGATGCGCTCGATGGCCTTGGCAATGAACAGCACGTCGATCGACATGCTGATGGTGCGCGGGTCTTCCATCATGAAAGTGATCAGCTGGCGCAGTTCGGAGGCAAAGTCCTCGTCCAGCCGCTGGTCTTCTTCGGCCAGCTCCAGCGCGGCGGTGGCATCCAGCCGGGCGAAGGCGTCCAAGGCACGGCGCAGCATGCCCAGCGCCACTTCCGCCATTTTTCGGATCTCGCGGAAACGCGGGATCTGGTAGCGCTCGCTGCCGTGCACTGTGCGGCCCATGCGGGCGATCTTCTGGGCCTCGTCGCCAATGCGCTCGAGGTCGGTGATGGTCTTGACCACCGTCAACACCATGCGCAGGTCGCTGGCAGCCGGCTGGCGGCGCGCAATGATGTGCTGGCAGTCGTCGTCGATGGCCACTTCCAGCGCGTTGACAAGCGCGTCTTCGGCGATCACCTTCTCCATCTTGGCCACGTCGCCCGAAGTGAGCGCATCGATCGCCGAGAGGATCTGCTGTTCGACCAGCCCGCCCATCTGCAGCACGCGGGTGCGGATGGTTTCGAGTTCCAGGTCGAACTGTTTGGAAATATGTTCTGGCATTGCGCTCCCCTTTGTTCAGGCAAACCGTCCGGCAGCTTACCGCGTCCGTGTGACAACACGATGACCGGACGCGGCAGCAGGCCTTACCGGATTACGTCCACCCCGTTCTGCCGGCCGAGCACCAGCACATCCGCGCGACGACGGGCGAACAGTCCGCAGGTGACCACGCCGGCAATCTGGTTGATGGTTTCCTCCATCTCCACCGGCTTGGCAATCGAGAGTCCATGCACATCGAGGATGATGTTGCCGTTGTCGGTGGTGAAGCCATGGCGCATTTCCGGATGGCCACCGAGGCGCACCAGTTCGCGCGCCACATGGCTGCGGGCCATCGGAATCACTTCAACCGGCAGGGGAAACTGCCCCAGCACCGACACATACTTGGTCTCGTCTGCGATGCAGATGAACTCGCGGGCCACGGCCGCCACGATCTTTTCGCGGGTGAGAGCACCGCCGCCGCCCTTGATCATGTGCAGATAGTGGTTAATCTCGTCGGCACCATCGATATAGACGGGCACGTCGTCCACGGCGTTGAGGTCGAAGACCGGAATGTGGTGGGCCTTCAGCCGCTCGGTGGAGGCCTCGGAACTGGACACCGCGCCACGGATGCGGCCCTTGATGCGCGACAGCTCTTCGATGAACAGGTTCACGGTGCTGCCGGTGCCCACCCCCACGATGGCATCGTCCGGGACGAATTCGATGGCTTTCTGGGCAACAGCAAGTTTGAGCTGGTTCTGGGTCAGCATGGTCTTCTCCCGGTTGCACGGCGCGGGCGCCGCGGGTTCTGGTTCTTCACGGCTTCATTTTACACCGGCAGCGGCCATCAGCAGGCAGATCGCATGCGTTTCGATCGCCTCGCCCCGCCCGATGTAACCGAGCTTTTCGTTGGTCTTGCCCTTGATGTTGACCTGTTCGGGCGCCAGGCCCAGGTCTTCGGCCAAGGTGCGGCGCATGGCATCGATATGCGGAGCCAGTTTGGGTGCCTGGGCAATGATGGTGCTGTCGACGTTGACGACCCGCCAGCCGGCGGCCTCCACCCGCTCGCGTGCTGCCCGCAGCAGCACGCGGCTGTCGGCCCCGGCAAAAGCCGGGTCGGTGTCAGGAAAATGGCGGCCGATATCGCCCAATCCCGCCCCCCCCAAGAGGGCATCGGTCACCGCATGCAGCAGCGCATCGGCATCGGAATGCCCGAGCAAGCCTTTTTCGTAGGGCAGCTGCACACCGCCCAGGATCAGCGGTCGGCCCTCCACCAGCCGGTGAACGTCATAGCCTTGTCCAATGCGGAACATCACTCCCTCCCTTCAATCTGGTTGCGACCCGCGAGCACAGCGCGCGCCAGCACGAGATCGGCCGGCCAGGTGACCTTGAAGTTGCTGGCGCTGCCCTCCACCAGCCGCGGGGACAGACCCAACGCCTCGATGGCTGAGGCCTCGTCGGTCATGCTTTCGGCCAAGGCCCCTCCACCCAGCGCCCGCGTCAGCAGACCGCTACGAAACATCTGCGGCGTCTGCGCCAGCCACAGCCCGTCCCGGGGGCGGGTGCCCCTTACCCGCTGGGCGGCATCGGCCTCCTTGACGGTGTCGGGCACCGGCAAGGCCAGAAGCCCCCCCACAGGGTCTTCGGCCAAGGTATCGATGAGCCGGGCCACCTGCGCCGTATCGATGCAGCAGCGGGCCGCATCATGCACCAGCACCCAGTCCCCTTCGGCCAAGCCCAGCGCTGCCAGGCCGTTGCGCACGGTCTCCGCGCGGCTCGCGCCGCCCACCCGCAGCACACGCAGCTTTTCCATCGGCCAGTCGAAGCTGTCGAACCAGGTGTCGTCAGGCGCGATCACAACCGCCACAAGATCGATGGCGGGCACCGCCGCCAGTGCAGACAGGGTGTGCGCCATCAGGGGCAGACCGTTGACGTCCAGGTACTGCTTGGGACACACCGCACCGAAGCGACTGCCCACTCCCCCGGCAGGCACCAGCGCCACACACCGGCTCACGCGCTGCCCTCCGTCGGGTCGGCCGGGGCCAGGCTGCGCCAGATGCACGCCCCTTTGGCCGCCTTGTCGAGTGTGTCCAGATAGGCGGCGTGCTCGGCAAGCTCCGCTTCACTGGCCGGTAGCACCCGCAAGGGTTTGCGCTCGAAGGCCAGGCCGGTCAGGGCGTCCTGACGTGGCGTTTCCATGTCGATGTCCATAGCCAGGCTGTCCTGGCCGCGTGTCATCGCCAGATATACTTCGGCCAACAGCTCGCAGTCGATCAGGGCACCGTGGAACACACGGTTGGCACGGTCGATCTCGAAGCGGTCGCACAGGGCGTCCAGGTTGTTGCGTTTACCTGGAAACAGGTCACGCGCCATGGCCAGCGTATCGATCACGCCGTTGCACAGCGCGTTGGCGCGCGGCAGCCCCACGCGATCGAACTCGGCATTGAGAAAGCCAAGGTCGAAGGGGGCATTGTGGATGATCAGCTCAGCATCGCGCAGGAAGGCTGCAAGCTCGTCGGCCACCTGCGCAAACTTCGGCTTGTCGGCCAGGAAGTCGAGCGAGATGCCGTGCACCCGTTCGGCGTCCGGGTCGATCTGGCGCTCCGGATGCATGTATAAATGCAGGTAGCGTCCGGTCAGCTTGCGGTTGACCATTTCCAGCCCGGCGAACTCGATGATGCGGTGGCCAAGGTGGGCTTCGAGACCGGTGGTCTCGGTATCGAGGATGATCTGTCTCATCTGCGTCCTGAGGTTCGGAAGACGGGGGCCGTATTAACGGGCCAGCTCCACGCCGCGGTTGGCCAGCTGGTCGGCGCGTTCGTTGAATTCATGGCCAGCGTGGCCTTTCACCCACCGCCACTCAACGGTATGGCGATTGCGGGCGGCATCCAGGGCCTGCCACAGATCGGCATTCTTCACCGGCGCCTTGGCCGCAGTCTTCCAGCCCCGTTGCTTCCAGCCGTGAATCCACTCGGAGATGCCTTTCTGCACATACTGCGAATCGGTGTATACCACCACGCGGCAGGGGCGATTGAGCAGATTCAGTCCCTCGATCACCGCCTGCAGCTCCATGCGGTTGTTGGTGGTTCCAGCCTCGCCGCCGAAAAGTTCCTTCTCCTTGCCGCGGTAACGCAGCAGCACGCCCCAGCCACCCGGGCCGGGGTTGCCCTTGCAGGCGCCGTCGGAATAAATCTCGACGCAGTCTTCATTCATGGGTGGGTTCGTCCGTCTTGAGTGGAGGTGCGGGATGCCGGTCGGCCTGACCGGCCACGGCAAGGCCCGCTGCTTTCTTGTGCGTCATCCATGCCGGGGTGATCAGCCGCATGCCGCGCTCGCGCTTGACGGCCTCAATGCCGTACACACCCGCAGCCAGCGGCCACCAGCGCTCGCCCGCGGTTTCCAGTCGGCCGAAACGGGCCAGCCAGTCGCCACGGTTGAAGGGCGGCGCATAGGCCATGTAGCCCGCGCCCATCGGTTCCAGCCCCAGCAGCTTCAGCCAGTCCTTCATCCGGCCCAGCCGCAGGAAGCGGCCACTCCAGGGCGCCCGGGTCGAGCCTTGCAGCAGCCGCCGCGCCCCCCAGAAAGAGAATGGATTGAAGCCGGTGACAATAAGCCGGCCCTCCGGCACCAGCACCCGCGCCGCTTCCCGCAGCACCTGGTGCGGATGCCCGGTAAAATCGAGGGTGTGCGGCAGCAGGATGAGGTCGATGCTGCGGGTGGCAAACGGCAGTTGGGCGAAGTCGGCCCGGAGGTCGCCGGCCCCGGCATCCACACGCACTTGGCAGGCGATGCGGTTGGCACGCAGCAGCGGCTGGTCAACCAGACCGAGCTGCACAGCATGAAAGCCGAAGGCATCGGCCACAACCTGGTCGTAATAGGCCTGTTCCCGGGCCAGCAGGTACTGCCCGAGCTCCGAGCCTGCCAACCATTCGGAAAACGTCATTTTCATCTGGAAGAAGGCCCCGCCTCGTCATGTTCACTGTCACGCCCGTGCGCGCATTCGACGACAATTATATCTGGGTTTTGCATCAGGACGGCCGTGCCGTCGCGGTCGACCCCGGAGAGGCCGGCCCCCTGCAGGCCTTTCTCGAGGCAAACGACCTGCTGCTGCAGGCCGTGCTCATCACCCATCGTCATGGCGACCACGTCGGCGGACTGCCGGCCCTGACAGAGCGCTGGCCGCAACTGGCGGTGTATGGTCCGTCGACCGTTCCCGGCATTACCCACTCCGTCGAGGAGGGCTGCAGTGTGCCCCTGTTCGGCCAACCTTTCACCGTCTGGGCCATTCCCGGCCACACCCGTGAGCACCTCGCCTTTGTCGCACCGGGCCATGCCTTCTGTGGCGACACCTTGTTCGGTGCCGGCTGCGGGCGCGCCTTCGATGGCAGCGTGGAGGCGCTGGCTGCTTCGGTGGCCCGGTTGGGCCACCTGCCGGCTCAAACCCGCCTCTACCCTGCCCATGAGTACACGCTCGCCAACCTGAAGTTTGCCCGAGCAGTGGAACCGGACAACGCGGCACTGACCGAGCGCTGGTCGGCGGACACCGCCAGGCGGGCGCAAGGACAGCCCACCCTGCCCACCACCGTGGAGCAGGAGCACGCCACCAACCCCTTCCTGCGTACTGGCGAGCCTGCCGTGATCGCGGCGGCCAGCGCTTGGCGCGCCCAGCCGTTGAGCGGGGCCACGGCGGTTTTCGCCGCCCTGCGCGCTTGGAAGGACGGCTTTGCCGGCTGAGGGATATGCCATTGCCTTTGGGGCAGCCATCAGAACATGTGCACCTGCTGTCCGCTCAGGCAAAAGCTCATGAAATACCACGGTTTTTTTGTGTTGACAGCCTTCTTTTGGCTGGACTAGCATCGGCCCGAAACCAAAATCCGACCAGGCTCTCCAATGAAAAGATTGACACCCCTGGCGCTGACACTGTCATTCGCTTTTTCCGCCGCCTTGCCCGCTCACGCCGAGACCTCTGCTTTCGGCCGCTCGACCGGGGTCGACGTCAGCCTGGCTGCCGGCCTCGACATGATGCTCCTCAATGCCAGCCTGCTCCGTAATGGCGACAACGTCTGGGAGCGCCTGCGGGAAGGCTTCCAGCTGCCGGAGGTCAATCCGGAGATCGTGCGCCGTCACGAGCAGCAGATGGCGGCCCGTCCCGAAAGCTTCAAGCGCTCGCTGGACCGCAGCCGCAAGTACCTTTTCCACATCCTGAACGAGGTCGAGCGGCGCGGCATGCCCACCGAACTGGCCCTGTTGCCGATGGTGGAAAGCTCTTTCGTCCCGACCGCCGTATCGCCGGTCGGCGCTGCCGGTCTGTGGCAGTTCATGCCCGCCACCGGCCGTCAGTACGGCCTGGAGCAGACCTGGTGGTATGACGGCCGCCGCGACGTGGTGGACGCCACCCGGGCCGCGCTGGACTACCTGCAGAACCTCTACACCCTCTTCGGCGACTGGAACCTTGCCCTGGCAGCCTACAACTGGGGCGAAGGCAACGTTTCACGTGCTATTGCCCGGCTACAGGCCAGCGGTCAGGAAGTGACCTACGAAGCACTGAAGATGCCGAACGAGACGCGCAACTATGCCCCTAAGCTGCTGGCAGTGCGCAACCTGCTGATGGCCCCCGAGAAATACGGCCTCAAGCTCGACAAGTTCCCCAACAAACCTTACTTCGTTGCCTTGTCCACCGGACGCCACATGGACATCGATGTGGCAGCCAAGCTTGCCGGGATGTCGGTGAGCGAGTTCAAGGAACTCAACCCTGCCTTTAACCTTCCGGTCTATGCGCACAAGTCCGGCCGCCAGATGCTTATTCCGGCAAACAAGGTAGACAAGTTCGAGAAAAACCTCAGCGAGTGGAACAAGCCGCTGCTCACCTGGCAGGTATATACCCCCGCCGGTGACGAAAACGCCGTCGAGGTGGCCAGCCGGTACGGTATGAGCACGGAGGAGTTCGCCGCGGTCAACAAACTCAACCGTACCACCACCCTCACCGCGGGACGCCCCGTGCTGGTGGCGATGAAGTCCGGTGCCAGCAGCCTGGTACCTGATGCCGCCGAACCTGCGCCGACTGCACCGGTACTGGTGGCGGATTCCCGCCCGCCGGTGATCGTGGCAGAGCGCGCGCCGATGGTTTCCCAGCCGGTGACGGTGGCTTCGGCAGCGCCGGTGGCCGCCCCCCGCACCGCTGCTCCGGCAGCGCCCGCTGTGACGCTCGCCGTGGCCAAACCGGCGGTTTCGCTGGCCGCCGCAGTTCCCAGCGCGCCCCCGCCGGCCACAGTGATCCAACCGCCGAAACCGGACACCACGCCAGCCATTGTTGCGGAAGCCGCCCCGGTGGCCGCTACGCCCGCAATTTCGTCTGACGTCAGCGTGAGCCGGGCAGCCACTGCACCGACAGTCTCTGCACCGGCTCAGCCGGTGCGCGTGGCCGAAATCCGGCCAGCCGCGCCCGTGTCTGCCGCCGTCAACCCGAATGCGCGCGAACACACCGTCGCGGCCGGCGATACCCTCTTCAATATCTCGCGTCGCTACAATCTGACGGTGGCCGAACTGAAGGCTCTCAATGGCATGGATGAGGATGTGCTCAAACTGGGGCAGGTCCTCAGGGTGAAGGCCTCCGGCACCAGCTATGCCATGGCCACTCCGGTGGCCACGCCGACCGCCCCTGCCCGACAAATGGTTAACGCCGAGCCAGCCAGCGCACGGGACGAGGCTTTGCTGAAGGTCGCCGGCCTGTCGACCTCTGGCAGCGCAACCGGCCAGGTGCCTTCGGAATATGTGGTCCAGCGTGGCGACACCGTCTTCAGTATTGCGCGCAAGTTCGGCCTGCACCACACCGACATCCAGCGCTGGAACGACTCCAGCCTGTTGGCGCGCCTGCAGCCTGGGCAGCGCCTACGCATCCAGGGGCTGTAAGTCGCCTCGGTCGCTCGTACGGCCTTCAAAGAAAACGCCCTGCCAACCGGCAGGGCGTTTTGCTGAATCGTGCCACCAGGGTTGGCCGAAGCCCCTTCAGCACTCAGGGACGTTGACAGTGATGGCCAGGCCGCCGAGCGAGGTTTCCTTGTAGGTGTGCTTCATGTCCTTGCCGGTCTGGAACATCGTCTGGATGACGGTGTCGAGCGAGACCTTATGCTGTCCGTCCTCCAGCAGTGCAAGCTGGGCCACCTTAATGGCCTGCTCGGCTGCCACGCCGTTGCGCTCGATGCAGGGAATCTGCACCAGCCCCCCCACCGGGTCGCACGTCATGCCGAGGTGATGCTCCATTGCGATCTCGGCAGCGTTCTCGATCTGTTCCAGCGTACCTCCGATCACTGCCGCATAGGCCCCGGCCGCCATCGACGACGCAACGCCCACTTCCCCCTGACACCCCACTTCTGCGCCCGAAATCGAGGCATTCATCTTGTAGAGCAAGCCGATGGCGCCGGCGGTCAGGAGGAAGGTCACCACCCCTTCCTCGTCGGCGCGCGGGTAGAAGTTGCGGTAGTAGGTGAGCACGGCCGGCACAATGCCGGCGGCGCCATTGGTGGGCGCGGTGACCACGCGGCCACCGGCGGCGTTTTCCTCGTTGACAGCCATGGCGTACAGCATTGGCCAGAGCATGGCGTCCAAGCGGCCGGCAATCTGTTGCGTGATCAGCTTGCGAAAGAGTGCCGGGGCACGCCGGCGGACGTTCAGCCCGCCCGGCAGGGTGCCCTCATGGCGGCAGCCACTTTCCACGCACTCCTTCATCACATGGGCGATTTCCAGCGCAGTGGCGCGCACGGCTTCTTCGGAGCGCCCCAGGGCGATTTCGTTGGCCGTGACGATCTGAGCGATCGTGCGACCCTCCCGGCGACAATGGCTCAGCAGGGCCTCGGCACTATCGAAGGGATAGGGCACGCTCTGGCTGGGTGCGGTATGCCCGTACTGCTCGTCGGTGACGATGAATCCCCCCCCGATCGAGTAATACACCTGGCTGCCGACCACCTGACCGTGAGCATCGAAGGCATCAAAGCGCATGCCGTTGGCGTGCTTGGGCAGGAACTCCTGCTTGTGCAACTGGAAATCGCGATCGAAGGCGAAAGCGATCTCGTGCGTCCCGTTCAGCCGTATCTGTCCGCCGGTGCGGATCATCGCGGCCCGTGCCGGCACGGTTTCCGGCTGTACGGTGCGCGGGTGTGCGCCCTCCAGCCCTACCAGTACCGCGTCCACAGTGCCGTGTCCGGCGCCCGTCAGCGCCAGCGAGCCATACAGCGCCACCCCGATACGGGCGGTGCGATCCAGGCGCCCACTTTCGGCCAACCCTTCCACGAACTCGCGGGCGGCCTTCATCGGGCCCACGGTGTGCGAACTAGAGGGGCCGATGCCGATTGAAAACAGATCGAATACGCTGATCATGTGAATGTCCCCTGCCATCGGTGGCATGTAGTGTTGTAAGCCGTGCCGGCCTGCCCGGCAGGCCCCGGGTAAACCCGGATACGCAAGGGTGCCTATTGTATGCAAAGCCTGCACAAATGCACGCGCTACCTTCGGTTTACATCAAGAGTAGGCAAGATGGGGCCGGGGCGCCTGGTGGCAAGCCCACGGTTAGCTGCCTGGAGCTGTCTTGGCGGGGTCTCAGCCGGGACAGCCGACGTGAGGGATTACTCTGGGTTACGGCTGTCCAGAATCAGCGTCACCGGGCCGTCGTTGACCAGGGCTACTTGCATGTCGGCCCCGAACACTCCGGTGGGCACCGGCCGGCCGAGCGTGGCAGAAAGCGCTGCCACGAAGTGATCGAACAGGGGGCGCGAGATCTCGGGGCGTGCCGCTCGGCTGTAGGAAGGCCGGTTGCCCTTGCGGGTGCTGGCAAACAGTGTGAACTGGCTGACCGCCAGCACGCTGCCTCCCGCGTCCATCACCGACCGGTTCATCACGCCGGCATCATCGTTGAAGACGCGCAGCTGGCTGATCTTGCGGCACAGCCAGTCGATGTCCGCCGGACTGTCCTCGGGTTCGATCCCTACCAGTAGCAAGAGGCCCGGACCGATTTCGCCGGTCACAGCCCCATCCACGGACACCGAAGCTTTTCTCACCCGTTGCAGCACGACACGCATTTTCGTCCCCACGCAAAAAAGGCCGATTGTAACCAGCGTTGGGCCGGGTGGCGCATTCCGCTAGAATGCGGGCGTTGCACAGCCTGCCAAGAAGGATACCGCCATGCTGATGGTCATTTCCCCTGCCAAGACGCTCGACTTCGATACGCCCCTGCCTCCGCTGCCCGTCACGCAGCCCGACTTTCTGGACGAAAGCGGCCAACTTGTCGAAATCCTGCGCGGCAAGAGTCCGGCCGAACTGGCTGCGCTCATGTCCATCAGCGACAAGCTGGCGGTGCTCAATGCCGGGCGTTACAGCCAGTGGCACCGGCCTTTCACCTCAGAAAATGCCCGCCCCGCGGTGTATGCGTTCATGGGCGACGTTTACGAAGGACTGGATGTGGCCAGTCTGCCTGCGGAAGCAGTGGATTATCTGCAGGCGCACCTGTGCATCCTCTCCGGGCTGTACGGTGTGCTGCGTCCGCTGGACCTGATGCAGGCCTACCGTCTGGAGATGGGCACACGGCTCGCCAATGAGCGAGGCAGGGATCTCTATACTTTCTGGGGGGAACGGATCACCCAGGCCCTGAACGCGCGGCTGGCGGGCACGACGGATCCGGTACTGGTTAACCTAGCCTCCGAGGAATACTTCAAGGCAGTTCGACCGGCCAGCCTGAACGCCGCGATCGTCACGCCGGTGTTCCAGGACCGCAAGGGCGGCCAATACAAGATCATCAGTTTTCACGCCAAGCGAGCGCGCGGAGCCATGGTGCGCTGGGCGGCCGAACGCCGGCTCGCTACCCCCGAGGGCCTTAAAGACTTCGACACCGACGGCTACCGGTTTGCGCCGGAAGCGTCGGATACGCTCACCTGGGTGTTCCGCCGCGACGAGGGGTAAGCCGCCTCAACCTGCGGCACTTACGCGGTGCACCAGCGGTTCGCCGCGCTCGAAGGCCGATACATTGTCCAGCACCGTGCGGGCGATGCTGGCTAGCGCTTCGCGGGTGAGGAAGCCCTGGTGGGAGGTGACCAGAGCGTTGGGGAAGGTCAGCAGCCGGGCCAGCTGATCATCCTGCAGCCCTCGCGAGGATAGGTTCTCGAAGAAGACGCCCTCCTCCATCTCGTAGACATCCAGCCCCACACCCGCCAGCCTTCCCGACTTGAGTGCACCGATCAGGGCGGCAGTATCCACCAGCGCACCCCGGCTGGTGTTGACCAGCACCGCGCCAGGCTTCATGGCCTCCAGCCAAGCGGCATCGATCAGATGCTGGCTGTCCGGTGTCAGCGGCAGATGCAGGCTAACCACGTCGCTCTCGGCACGCAGCCGGTCGAGCGCGCAGTAGGTGAAGCCCAGCCGTTGGGCAGCGGCTGCGTCCGGCTGCACGTCGTACGCCAACACGCGCATGCCGAAACCGCGCGCGATACCCGCGGCCGCCAGGCCGATGCGTCCGGTCCCCACGATCCCCAGCGTCTTGCCGTGAAGATCGAAGCCCACCAGGCCATCCAATGAGAAATCCATCTCCCGTACCCGCACGTAAGCCTTGTGGATGCGCCGCACCACCGACAGCAGCAGGGCAAAGGCATGCTCCGCCACAGCGTGAGGGGAATAGGCCGGCACCCGCGTCACCGCGATGCCGTGCGCTGCACACGCCTCAAGATCCACCGCGTTGTAGCCAGCGCAGCGCAGCGCCACCATGCGCACCCCGCGTTCGGCCAACCTCGCTATCACCGGCGCATCCAGCCGGTCGTTGACGAACGGGCAGACGACCTCGACCCCCTCTGCCAGCGCCACCGTATCCGCAGCCAGCCTTGCCTCGTGGAACACCAGCTGATGGGCACCCTCGGCGTTGGCGGCCTCCAGGGCCTGCCGGTCATAGTGTTTGGTATCAAAAACCGCGATGCGCATGGCTAGGTCCTTCGGAAATCGAGAATGATCACATTGCCTGTAAACAATACCGGGTTCTATTTTTCATCGAAAGTGACGAATTGATGACTTTGTTAAGCAAATTGATATGGGTCAATTTTACAAAACAGATTCATCAGTAATGTGCGAGCTGAAACCATCACCATTTACCCAGACCCTCTCCGATGAAAAAGAACCTGCCCGTAACCGGCGTCGAGCGCCCGTTCACCGAAGGCATCATCGTCACACGCACCGATCTCAAGGGCATCATCACCCACGCCAACGACCGCTTCGTGGAGATCTCCGGATTCAGCCGGGAAGAGCTGGTTGGCCGAAACCACAACATCGTGCGCCATCCGGACATGCCGCCAGTGCTGTTCCAGGACCTCTGGGACACCGTACGGCAGCATCGGCCCTGGCGCGGTCTTGTCAAGAACCGCTGCAAAAACGGTGACCATTACTGGGTGGACGCGCTAATCGTGCCTGTCCAGCAGCACGGGCAGACGATCGGCTTCATGTCCGTGCGGGCTCCGGCCAGCCGTGAGGCGGTGGTCGAAGCGGAGCGCAGCTATCCCCTGTACATGAAAGGCCAGGCCCTGCCACGCCCACGACGCAAAGGCGTGGAGGAAAAGCATGTCCGACTGGCATGGGGGCTGGCCAGCGCCAGCCTGTTCGGGGCCTGCGCACTGGCCACCGGCCCCCTGGCTGGTGGTCTGGCCGTGACGGGGATGGTGCTTTCCGGCGGCTGGCTCTGGTTCGAGCATAACCGCGCCGGGGCGCTGCAGGCGCTTCTCAAGGTCTGCGACCACATCGCCGAAGGACGGCTGACCGCCCCCCTCGAGATCAACGGCCGCGGCGACTGCGGTCGGCTGGAGACCGCGCTGGCCACCATGCAGGTACAGCTGAAGGTGGTGATCGATGACCTGCAGATGACGGCGCGCCAAGTGGCCGACGGCTCGGCCCGCACGCGCGGCGCACTGGAGGAAATCCTGCGCCGCACCGAAGCGGGCAACCTGAACGTGACCGAGATGAGCGCGGCGGTGGAGGAACTGTCCGCCTCGATCGAACAAGTGGCCCAGAATGCCGGTGACACCGCCAGCCTGAGCGAGACCTCGCGCGACACCATCGTGTCCGGCACCCGGCAACTGGATGTGGTACGACAACGCACGCTGGACGCCGCCCGTGCGGTGGAGGATGCCCAGACACGGATCAGCGCGTTGTCGCAGGCGATCAGTAACATCAGCCGGGTGACGCAGACCATTCACGACATTGCCGACCAGACCAATCTTCTGGCGCTCAATGCCGCCATCGAGGCCGCCCGGGCCGGCGAGACCGGCCGCGGGTTCGCAGTGGTGGCCGATGAGGTGCGCAAACTGGCTGAGCGCACCAGCGTCAGCACCGACGAGATCAACCAGCTGGTGGCCGATGTACAGCACGCAGCCAGCGGCACCATCGACGCGATGGAAGTGGTCACCCGTGAGACCCGCGCCGGGACCGAGGTGCAGACGCGTACCGCGGCCGAGTTCGAGTCAGTGCGCAGCACTGCCGTCCGCGTGCATGGCATGATGCAGGAGATCGCCGCCACCAATGCCCAGCAGTCGGCCGCTGCAGGCACCCTGTCTTCTCAGATGGTGGACATTGCCAGCCATTTCGACGAATCGCACCGTCGGCTGGGCGAAGCACGTGGCGCCGTGGAAACGCTGGCAGGGCAAGCAGAGGCTCTCGCCAGCCGCGTGGCGCATTTCGAGCTGGAGGCCGGGCGCGGCTGACGGGCACGCCCTGTTGCGGGGTGTGCCGATTTCGCCCAACATCCTGCGCAGGGCGCACGCATCGCGCGTGCCGACGCAACAAGGATGATGCTGCATGCTGAAGAAACTCTTGGCCTCCATCGGCGTGGGGGGCACCACCGTGGATACCGTGCTCGACCACAATGCCGTGCTGCCGGGTGAGGTGCTGTCCGGACAGATCCTGATACGGGGCGGCACCGTGGATCAGACCATCGACCACATCGACCTCGTCCTGATGACGGAAGCGGAAGTGGACGATGGCGATCACGAGCGGCGTGTGGCCTTGCCGCTGGGCGTGTTTCGCGCCTCCGGCAGCCTGACGGCCACGGCAGGCGAGGAAATCGTGCTGCCCTTCGCCTTCACCCTGCCGCTGGAGACCCCGGTCAACCATGTAGAGGAGCTGCGCTCTCCCAACCACCCTTACCTGCCGCTCGTCCAGGTGCCGGTCTGGCTGCACACCGACCTGGCCATCGACCATGCGGTGGATGCAGAGGACCGCGACTATGTGTATGTGCGTCCCCTGCCGCAGATGCGCCGGCTGATCGCCGCCTTCGAAAGCCTGGGCCTGGTGCTCTACAGTGCGGACGTGGAACAGGGTACTGCGCGCGCAGGGACGATGGCCACCTCGCTTGGTTGCTATCAGGAGCTGGAATTCCGGCCGGCCACTACCCGCCACGGCGGCCTTCAGGAGGTGGAAGTCACCTTCATCCCGCATGGCCGCAAGATGGCGGTGCTGATGGAGATTGACCGCTCCTCCCGCGGAGACGGCTACAGTGCATTTGTGATGGATGAGGCCTGGGAGGCCGTGGACTGGGTTGCTGAGCTGGCGCGCCGGCTGGCGTGATGCCCGCCGAAAAACGAAAACGGCCCCGCGGGGCCGTTTTTCATTGCCGGTGGCCTGAATCAGGCGACGGCTTCCGCCGTGGCGATGAACGCATTGGCCGGGTAGAGGGCACTGGCTTCGCCCAGCGGCGAAGAAAACGTCACCTCGTACTTCTGCCCGATCTGGCGCACGCTCACGACTTCATAGCGGATGATGTCCCCGCTGTCCTTGTGTTCGAGAATCTTGCATCCCGGAGTCAGTTGACTGATACGCATGGTCTTCCTCATTTTTGTTATCCGCCCGGTCGGCTCAGCGTAGGGCGGGCCCGGTCTGCCTTTTGCGACAGCCGGTTATCGTGTCTATTTAAAGTTTGGCTTGAGCTCGAAACATCCTATTGACAGTTTCAGCCGAAGTAAAGTTCATCCAGCAGCTTTCTGCGACTGTACCTGTGGCACGTGACCCTGCCATTACAGCAAACGGCTTGCCTGCCGCGTCCGCAAAAAAACTTCGGCCAACCCCGTGAAGGGTTGGCCGAAGAAGAAAGACCTTATGCTTCAGCGCCTTGCAGCACCGCAGCACGCTCAGCTGATACGCATGCCCGGCTTGGCGCCACTGTCGACATCCAGCAGGAAGAGACCGTCTGCGTCATCGGTACCCGAAGCACATACGATCATCCCCTGCGACACACCGAAACGCATTTTACGCGGGGCCAGGTTGGCCACCACGATCACGTTTCGGCCAACCAGTTTTTCCGGTTCCTGGTAAGCCTTACGGATACCCGAGAAAATGTTGCGCGTTTCGAAGCCCAGGTCCACGCTGAACTGCAGAAGCTTGTCGGACCCTTCGACGAAGTTGCAGGCGAGGACCTTGCCCACGCGCAGGTCCAGCTTGGCGAAGTCGTCGATGGTAATGGTATCGGCCAGGGGTTCGATGGCACTCTCGGGTGTCGGGTTCTGCTGTTCCATGCTTTGCTTGTTCGCTTCGATGAGTTTGTCCACGAGGACGGGGTCGATACGCTGCATCAGATGCTGGTAAGGGCGGATGGTATGGCCCAGGAGCAGCGCGCCGGCATCCTGCCAGGTCAGCGGGGCCACATCCAGGAAAGCCTCCACGTCTTCGGCGAGCTTGGGCAGCACCGGCTTCAGATAGATGGTGAGCAGGCGGAAGGCATTGATGAGGACGGTGCACACCTCCTGCAGGCGCGCGTCCTGCCCCTCCTGCTTGGCCAGCTCCCACGGCTTGTTGGCGTCGACATAAGCGTTGACCACATCCGCCAGGCCCATCACGTCCCGCAGGGCACGTGCATACTCACGTGCCTCGTAAGCCGTCGCCAGGTTTTCGGCCTCGGCCTGTAGCGTGTCGAGGAGCGCCCTGTCGCCCAGGCCCGCGGCCAGTGTGCCGCCGAAGCGCTTGGTGATAAAGCCCGCGGCTCGGCTGGCGATGTTGACGTATTTGCCGACCAGATCGCTATTGACGCGGGCGATGAAGTCTTCCATCGAAAGATCAATGTCCTCGATGCGCGCGTTGAGCTTGGCTGCCAGGTAGTAGCGCATCCACTCCGGGTTCAGGCCGCACTCAAGATAGCTGCGTGCGGTGATGAAGGTGCCGCGCGACTTGGACATCTTCTGGCCGTTGACAGTAAGAAAGCCGTGGGCAAACACCCCCGTCGGCGCCCGGTAGCCGGCGTACTTGAGCATCGCCGGCCAGAACAGCGCATGGAAGTAGAGAATGTCCTTGCCGATGAAGTGGTACATCTCGGCATCCGAATCCGGGGCAAAGTAGGCATCAAAGTCGATGCCGGTGCGATCGCACAGGTTACGGAAACTGGCCATGTAGCCGATCGGAGCATCCAGCCACACATAGAAGTACTTGCCCGGGGCATCCGGAATCTCAAAGCCGAAGTACGGCGCATCGCGCGAAATGTCCCAATCCTGCAGGCCGCCCTCAATCCATTCGTTCATTTTGTTGAGCGATTCGGGCTGCAGGTGCGGCTGCATTACGCCGTCACCGCGGACGCTTTCCCCGGCGGTCCAGACCTTGAGGAAGTCGGCGCAGTCACCCAGCCGGAAGAAGTAGTGTTCGGAGGTGCGCAGCACCGGCGTGGCGCCGGACACGGCCGAATACGGGTTCTTAAGCTCGGTGGGGCTATAGGTGGCACCGCAGACCTCGCAGTTGTCGCCGTACTGATCCTTGGCCGCACACTTGGGGCATTCGCCCTTGACGAATCGGTCTGGCAGGAACATCTGCTTTTCCGGGTCGTAGAGTTGCTCGATGGTGCGGCTGACGATCTTGCCGCTATCTTTCAGCGTACGGTAGATTTTTTCGGCGAAATGCCTGTTCTCCGGGCTGTTGGTGCTGTAGTAGTTGTCGTAACCGATGTGAAAGCCGCTGAAGTCCGCCAGGTGCTCTGCCTTGACCCGCTCGATCAGCGCTTCGGGGGTGATGCCCTGCTTCTCAGCCGCCAGCATGATCGGAGTGCCGTGGGTGTCGTCGGCGCATACGTAATGGCAGTCGTGTCCGCGCATCTTCTGAAAGCGCACCCACACGTCGGTCTGGATGTGTTCGACCATATGGCCGAGGTGGATCGCGCCGTTGGCATAGGGCAGCGCGCTCGTCACCATGATCTTGCGTTTCTGGGTCATGAATCGGGCCTGAGGCGTTCTTTGAAGACAAGACGCCGATTATAACCAATCGGCCCGCTGGCGTTGTGCCCTTCGCACCGCTCTTGACGCGTGCAGGCCGGTCCGGTTGGAGTAGAATCGGCCCATTCCGTCGCACGCTGTGCGTGCCAGAGCAAGGACACCCTATGTTTTCCAAGATCACCCAGTTTTTCCAAGGCGGCGACCCGGGCAAACCGGCGCCGGAGGCCGTGCTCGAAGCCCTGCGCTCGCTCGTGGACCCCAACACCGGCAAGGACTACGTCAGTCAGAAGTCGGTCAAGAACGTGCGCTGCGACAAGGGCGTGGTCAGCCTGGACATCGTCCTGCCCTACCCGGCTGCCAGCCAGTTCGAAATGGTAGCGGCCGATGTGGCCCGCCACCTCGGTATGCTTGAAGGAGTCGCTTCGGCCAACGTAACGGTGCGCAGCGAGATCGTCAGTCATGCGGCACAACGCGGGGTGCCTCTGCTACCGGGGGTGAAGAACATCATTGCCGTGGCGTCCGGCAAAGGCGGCGTGGGCAAGTCGACGACGGCCGTCAACCTGGCGCTGGCACTGGCTGCCGAAGGCGCCAGGGTGGGGGTGCTGGATGCAGACATTTACGGC
Organism: Gulbenkiania mobilis; assembly: GCA_004346645.1. Lineage (GTDB taxonomy): Bacteria > Pseudomonadota > Gammaproteobacteria > Burkholderiales > Chromobacteriaceae > Gulbenkiania > Gulbenkiania mobilis. The sequence continues at coordinate 271,439 of SMDA01000001.1, read as the reverse complement.
CCTTCCCAGCCGCTGATGCTGGGCCTGCAGGGCCAGCGCCCGGAAACGGTGGAAGGCAAGAAGCTCAAGCCGGTGGTTAACCACGGCTTGCAGACGATGTCGATCGGTTATCTGGTGGACACCGACCAGGCCATGGTGTGGCGTGGCCCGATGGTCAGCCAGGCCTTGCAGCAACTGCTCAACGACACCCTGTGGGACAACCTCGACTATCTGGTCATCGACATGCCGCCGGGCACGGGCGACATCCAGCTGACGCTGGCCCAGAAGGTACCCGTCACCGGCGCCGTGATCGTCACCACCCCGCAGGACATCGCGCTTCTGGATGCCCGCAAGGGAGTGACGATGTTCCAGAAAGTGGGCGTGCCAATCCTGGGGCTGGTGGAGAACATGGCCATCCACATCTGTTCCAACTGCGGCCATGCCGAACACATCTTCGGGGAGGGCGGCGCTGCCCGCATGGCGGCAGACTTCGGCGTCGAGGTACTCGGATCGCTTCCACTGGACATCCACATCCGCACCGCCGTGGATGAAGGCCGTCCCACGGTCGTAGCCGACCCGGGGGGCCAGGTAACCGCGCTCTACAAGGCCATTGCCCGCAAGGTAGCGGTCAAGGTGGGCGAGAAGGCCCAAGACTTCTCCAGCAAGTTTCCGAAGATCGTCATCCAGAACACCTGACATCATGATTGCGATGTTCGACTCCGGCCTCGGGGGGCTATCGGTCTGGCGCGAGGTCGTCAACCGGCTACCCCAGTGGTCGGTGACTTATGTGGCCGATCAGGCCTACTGCCCCTACGGCAGCCGGACCGAAGAAGAAATCATCGCGCGCTCGCTGCGCATCGGCCGTCATCTCGAAGCTGAAGGCGCGCGCATCCTTGTGGTGGCGTGCAATACTGCCACCAGCGCGGCGGCAGGGGCCCTGCGCGCGGCGCTTAAGATCCCGGTGGTGGGGGTGGAGCCGGCCATCAAGCCGGCCGCCGCCGCCAGCCGCCGTGGACGCATCGGTGTGCTGGCAACGCCGGCCACGCTGGCCAGCGACCGCTTCCAGTCGCTGCTGTCCCGTTTCGCCCAAGATGTGGAAGTCGTCGCCCGTCCAGGCGAGGGCTGGGTGGAACAGGTGGAGAGCGGCGATCTATGCAGCACCGAGGCCCATGCCCGGGTGCAGGCGGCGGTGCGGCCGATCGTGGAACAGGGCGTGGACCACATCGTGCTGGGCTGCACCCACTATCCCTTCCTGGCTCCACTGGTTGCGGCCACCGCAGGGCCCAACGTCAGCCTGCACGACCCGGCGGCAGCGGTGGCGCGCCAAGTGGCACACCTGCTGGAACAGGCCCAGCCCAGTCTGTGCCCGGTGCGGTATCGTTTCCTGACCACCGCCGAAGACACCGCTCCCATGGCGCGCGGGCTCGCGGCCCTGGTGGGAGAGCGTTACGCCGTAGAGCGGCTTTTACTGTAAAGCTTAAAAGGTGGCAGGCTCTGCGCTATGCTGGCGAAAGACAAGACCGAAAACGGTGGGAGACCTCATGAAATCGTGCCTGATCCAGCGCGTTGAACGCTTGGACGACCTCTACAATGCCCTAGTCGCGCAACTGGACTTGCCTGAAGACGCCACCGAAAACCTAGACGCCCTGTACGACGGCCTGCTCAACGAGATCGATGAACCCTTCGAGATCGTCTGGCGCAACACGGATGCTGCCCGGGCCGCGCTGGGTGCCGACCTCTACACCACCGTTCTGGAAATCCTCAGCATGGTGGCCAAGGAACGGGGTGACATCACGCTGGACATCCACCACTGATACCGGCGATAACGACACTCGCCGGGTGAAGGCCAAACAGCTGCCTCAGCCCTGCAGGGCACGCAGCCTGGCCACCGCTTCGGCCAACCGTGCTTCGTCGGCCGTGTAGGCCACGCGCAGATAACGGCCGGCCTCGTGCTGGCCGAAATCACACCCCGGCGTCAGCCCCACGCCGGTCTCTTCCAGCACCTGCCGACAGTAGGCAAAGCTGTCAGTGGTCACCGCGCTTACATCCGCATACAGATAGAAGGCTCCGTCCGGCACCACCGGCACATGCCACCCCAGACCGGGCAGGGCTTCCAGAAGGAAGTCGCGCCGTCGCTGCAGGATCTGCCGCCGCGTTTCCACCAGCGCCAGCGTCTCGGGCAGGAAGGCGGCCAGCGCGGCATGCTGCGCCGGTGCGGGCGGGCACAGGAAGAGGTTCTGCGCCAGACGCAGAGCCGGCTCCACCCACGCCTCGGGCACCACCACCCAGCCTAACCGCCACCCCGTCATCTGGAACAGCTTGGAGAAACTGTTGATCACGATGATGTCGTCGGCCACCGCCAGCGCCGTCTCGGCAGGCACACCATAGGTCAGCCCCTGATAGATCTCATCCACCAGCAGCATGCCATCCCGGCTGCGACATACCTTGGCCATGGCAGACAGCTCGGACAGCGAGAGCGTGGTGCCTGTGGGATTGCCCGGTGTGGCAACCATTGCCCCGGCAGTGTCTGCCTGCCATGCCGCAGCCAGCATGGCCGCCGTGGGCTGAAAGCGTGTCTGCGGGCCGACCGGCAAGATCTGCGGCCTGCCACCGAGCACGCTGACAAAATGGCGATTGCAGGGGTAGGTCGGGTCGGCCATCAGCACCGACTGCCCGGCGTCAACGAACAGCGACAGCGCCAGCATCAGCCCGGCCGAAGCCCCGGGTGTCACCAGTATCCGCCGCGGGTCGATGTGCACGCCGTGGGCAGTGGCATAATGCGCCGCGATCGCCTCGCGTAGCGGCGCGATCCCCTGTGCAGGCGTATAGAACACCTGTCCTTCAGCCAGGGCACGCCGCCCTGCCTCAATGATGGTTGGAGGCGTGGCGAAGTCGGGTTCGCCCACCTCCAGATGTATCACATCCCGCCCATTGGCCTCCAACTGGCGCGCACGCTCCAAGATGGCCATGACATGAAAGGGCGCAACCGCCCCCAAGCGACTGGCAAGCTTCACCGTTTCTCCCTGTCCTTGTCGTTTGGCCCAGCCTACCGCTTCTGCGCGCCGGCGCCAATCGCCGTACGCCCCCGTTGACACCCGCAAACGGGCTTGGCTATACTGCGCTCCTCACTGATCGCGGAGAGATGCCGGAGAGGCTAAACGGCCCTGACTCGAAATCAGTGGGCGGCGTATGCCGCACGTGGGTTCGAATCCCACTCTCTCCGCCAATTTTGCAAGTTTTACTGGACTTTCCGCAGGGTTTTGATGGCACACCCGCCTAAAAACCCGCCTTTCCCGAAGTGATGGGATGCGATGGGGTAAGGCCCTGTGAGACGATGAGAAGCCGCCCATGAGGCGGCTTTTTGCTTTGCAACTCTGATTGCCCGTCTGCATGGTACGGTTTTCAGATCAAGAATGAGAGGGGATCGTCCGTGGCGACTGAGAAAGAGTTGTTGAAGAAGTTTTTGGACCCGTTGAAGGTCTGCAAGCGTTACAAGCCGAAGTTCGGACAAGGAAACAAAGAAGAAGGCGTCTCCCTCCCGCAGTTCCTTGACCTGTACGGTGCCGATCCCTTCTATGCGTGGTGCGGGCTGAACTCCGAACTGATGTATGCAGCCCACAAGGCCGCGGGCGGGATGACTTCCGTGTATCGGCAAATCGGCAAGGGGTGCGAAAACCTCTTTCGTGAGGTCATCATCGACTCCACGGGCTACTCGGACAGGAACAGCGCTGCATGGTCCTACAAGACCAAGACGAGCGCCGGAAAGGACAAGACGCTCTCACTGGATGGACGCCTCCAGTTCGAGGACATCACGAACGCTGCGGTGAAGGCGCGGGTGAACGATTGGGTGGCCGAATACTGCGGAATCCTCGGCGCGGAGATGCCCGCCCACGGCGCGGTGTTTGAGGTTCGGCAGGGTTACAAGAGCAAGGACAGCAAGCGGCAAAACGGCGACATCGACAACATCGCCGTCGCTTGGGCACAAGGCTACATGCCGGTGTTTGCGATCTTCTCCGGGCAGATTGACGGTGACTTGGTCCTTCGCTACCGAAACAGCCGGGGCGGGATTTTGGTCGGTCGCACAGACGGTGGATCGACCGTGTCCCTATTCGGCTTCTGTAAGGATGTCTTGGGCTTCGACCTCGCCGACTTCTTCAAGCGCAACTCGCCCACGATCCAGAAAGAAGTTCACGAAACGCTGGAAGCCTTGTTGAATGCTTGAAGTCACTCGCCAATCCGTTAAGCAACGCTCAGACCTCACGTTCAAGCACAACAAGTCGCTTGGACGCCATGGCTGGCTCCGGCTCACTCCGGCCTACTCTGTGAAGCTGGTGAAGGAAGTTATCGCCAGATTCTCCGCTGATGTTGCCGTGCTCGATCCGTTCTCCGGGACCGCGACCACGACACTTACTGCGGCGGAGCACGGCAATTCCGCGCTTTCGTTCGACATCAACCCGTTCTTGATTTGGCTTGGCAACGTGAAGTGCCGGTCATACTCGGTTGAGCACTTAGCTTTCGTGCAGGACGGTGCCCAACAGGCTATCGGGCGGGTCCCCGCCTTGATGAAGAAAGACAATTGGACCCCGCCCCTGTTCAACATCGAGCGGTGGTGGTCAGCCGGTACGCTCCAGGTTCTAGCGGCGCTTCGGACAGGGCTTGTCGAGGTGTTCGGAGAGCCCGCGGAGGATCGAACAGACGGTCTCGCGTGGGTCGCCTTCTGTCGGCTGGTAATCGAGACATCCGCAGCCGCGTTCAATCACGTGTCCATGTCGTTTTCGTCGGAGACGACACACCACGAAGTCGAGCACGTGACAGACCTGTACTTGGCCATTCTCGATGCCGTACTTGCATCTAGCGGCGCTCAGCTACAGGGTCGGGGGGAGGTTGTCGAGGTGGACGCCCGCGCTATCCCGGAAATGGGGCGGCGCTTTGGCCTTGTCGTGACCTCGCCTCCCTATCCGAACCGGATCAGCTACATCCGAGAGCTTCGCCCGTACATGTACTGGATGAAGTTTCTTGAGGAGGCCCGAGAAGCGGGTGAGATGGATTGGAAGGCGATAGGCGGCACGTGGGGGATCGCCACAAGCCGTCTCAATGAGTGGGGGCCGAATGGCAAGGCGCTCCCCGAAATTCTCACTGACACGGTCGGACGCATCGCGGAAAGCGATGGCAAAAATGCCCAGCTCATGGCGACCTACGTGCTCAAGTATTTCTATGACATGCATCTGCACTTGTCGTCGCTGCCGAACGTACTGGAGCCGGGCGCGGAGCTTCATTACATCGTTGGCAATTCCAGCTTCTTCGGGAACACGGTCGATACCCCGGCGATCCTGACTGCCTCGATGCAGATGCTTGGTTACGACAGCATTGCGTCAACGATCATCCGAAAGCGAAACTCTAACAAGGCGCTTTTTGAGTATGACGTTTCCGCGAGCTGGCCGGGGTGATTGCACTGGGGACAGCCCCGGAGCTTTCCGCTGCCCGCGCCTCGTGAGGGGCGAGGCTGGTGCGTGAGGTTGGGCAGCTTCCGGCCCGGGGCTGAACTCGGTCAGCGCCCGCGCGGCTTCGCGTTCGGGCGCTTGTAGGCGTGATTGATGAAGCCTTGAAGCTGCGTTGCGACGGTCCCGCGCTTCATCGCGGCCACGTTCGCATCGCGCACTTGCTGGCGCTGCTCATGGGTGGCTTTCGCCTTCTTCACGTTCGGTACTGAGCCGGTCATGATCGGTTCTCCTCTGGTTGTTCAAAGTTCGCGGGCCTTCTCGATACAGGCCGCACACATGCGGTTTCCGGCGTGGGCGCTCCAGAAGTCGCCGCCACACATCAGGCAGCGGCGGACCTTCACGCGCGGGTCATCGTCACGGAAGAACCGGGCATTGGCTCCGGCCCGCGGACGGGCCGGGCGGCGGGCGGGTTTCGCCTTCGCTTCCATCGCCGCCGGTCACTTCCCGAAGTAGTCCCGGAGGCCCACGAGGAACAGCGCCACGGCCCCGGTGATGAAGATGCTCAGGAGGGCAAACATGCCCTTGGCCCGGAGGTCCTCGCCCGCCGTCCGCCATTGGCGCAGGTGTTGGAAGTCGCGTTGCATCTCAATCGGGTTCGAGGGATCGGCCCCCATCTGCACGAGGGTTTCCCGGACGGCCTCCGAAATGAGCTTTTTCAGGTCGTCATGCGTCATGTTGTTGAGGCTCATGCTCAGGCCTCGCTTTCATCTTCGGCTTCGGCAATCGCCTGACGGGACAGGGCCAGCGACAGGTTGGTGATCCCGTCCGCCTTGCCGCGGACAAACTCGCGGTCAGCCGCAACGGCGGACTTGTAGGCGAGCTGGACGCCTTCGAGCTTCGCGGTCATGCGCTTCCAGACCTCGCCCAGCATCCGTTCGGCCAAGGCCTGCACGGCGAACGGGCGGCGATCCTTCGGGCGGCGGTCGATCACGGTGGCGATGGCAGCGCCAAGCACCATGTCCCCGGTCATGATCGCGGTCCGGGCGGCGGTTTCGAGTTCGACCGGGCCAGCGCCTTCGAGCTGCTGCATCAGGTGAGTGCGGCGAGCTTCGCCCAAGGCGACACGGCCCAGCATCGTCGCGGGCGAGGTGTACACGGCTTGGATTGCGGCGGCTTCCGCGGCGTAGGCTTGCAGGCCCTTGAGCATGGCGGCGCGTTCCGCTTCGGAACTGGCGATGAGTTGGCGGTGGATGTTCGCGGCCTTGTTTGCGGCGTTCTTCTTGGCGAAGGCGCGAGCGGTGGCGCGATCCTCCGGCGAGGCGGAGGTGATGAATTCTTCGGCTTCCCGGGTGTAGTTGTTCCGGGCGTCCATGACCGTGTTTTGCAGCTTCTCAACCTTGCGGGAGAAGGCGGTGGCCGTTTCGGCGGCACGGTCGCTGAGGTATTGCGCGCGTTCCTCGTTCAGCGTCACGCCGGAGGGAACGGTATTGAAGTCGATGGTTGCCATGTCGGGCTCCTGTCTCAGTTGTCACAACCGGGAGAGGCCCAAAGCACGTAACCAGCGGGGCTCATCCCACTATCAAGGCGCGGGCGCGAAATGCCCACACTTTCAGTAAGGATAAGGCCCCGATCCAGTCCGCGGCAAGAAATTTATCTTGTAGATCAACGGCTTACTTTACTTTTTCGGGTTCGGTTGGGGTGCAGATGATGGCCCGTTCCAGCGGTCGGCTGGGGTCCGGGCGGCACTCCATACGCTCGAACGGGCGCGCGGCTCCTCGGGCCGTCTCCTGAACCCGGACGGGAGGCGCGAGGCGTGGCGAGAATGTGCCGACCTGCGCCCGCCGGAGCGAGTCCTGGGCAGAGTACAGGGGGCGCTCCTCCGCTGCCGCTACGGTGGCGAGAATCAGCAGCGGGACGGCTACAAGGCTACGCATGGTGGGACCTCCTCAAACGTACATGACACGGTCGCCGGTATCGGGCAGGCGCGGCGGCGCTCCGCCGAAGTCGCCCACGGTCACGAGGCCCGAAGCGGACCCAGCCAGCCCGTAGCTGGTCGCATCCAGCCAGTGATCCACGGCCTTCGTGTCCACGTCCTCCGGGTTGCGAGGATCGCGCGGCAAGCTGGGCACGGTGCGGAGCCATCCGGCGCAGCGGCTCGCCACGTAGAACTCCCGCGCAATCATCATCTGCTTCAACGCCTCGAAGCGCGGGACACGCGGCCCCTTGCGAGCGGGCGAGACGCGAACCCCGGCGGCGCGGAACAAGTCGCTGATGCTGTCCTCGTGACGCCCGGCGGTCTTGGCTTCGGCGGCGGCGTCGATGACGCCCCGCGCGCGGACACCGGAGCGGGCGCACATGGCATGAAGGGCGGGCGCAATCTGCGACGGCGAACGGCCCGTGCCGCGGGCGATGTTGCGCGGGTCGAACTCCGCGTGCTCGTCATACACGACAACGCTGCCCTTCGGCATCACCCGATCATCCGGGAGCCGCACGTCATAGGCGAGCGTGCCTATGAGCAAGGCGACGCACGGCGCGGCGCTGCCCCAGTCGATGGCGAGCTTGAGCGAGGCGAACAGATGCGGCGGGAGGTCGTGATGGTCGATGACCATTTCATCAGCCCGCCACGATCCGGCGAAGAAGTCCCCCGTGATCGCTGACCAGTCGCCGTGCCGGTGCGCCTTGTACAGCGCCGGGTCGGTGGTCCGCAGAACCTCGAAGTTGCGTTGGTACGCCTCCGGCAGGTGCGGGTTTGAATCGACCGTCGAAGGCGCATAGGCCCAGCTCTGCCCGGCGAACTCGAAGATTGCCCAAGGGTCGCGCGCGGTGACGTATCGCTCCGACAAGGCGGAATGGTTCGCCCCGCCGGGGTTCCCGGCAAGGATCATGCGGAGCGGGACGCCCGGAGCGCGCAGCGACAGCCCGAGTTGGTCGATGACTTCCAGCGGCGGACCTTCGCCTGCTTCGTCCACGATCACGAGGCTGTAGGTGTGGCCCTGAATCGTGTCTTGTAGGGCGCTCACGGACTCGCAATGCGTCATGAAGATCGCTGCGCCGTTCGGGAGCCGGAACACGTTGTCATTCATGTTGTAGCTGACGCCCGGCCCGAAGGCGGAGCGGAGAAGGCCCCGGAGTTCTTCGGCGAACTGAAGCAGCGACTTCAACCGGCGGCGCGTCACGAGAACCCGAGCACGCGGGCCGTATTGCTGGACGTGTCGCAGGATCAGGAGCATCAGGGCGAAGGACTTGCCGCCCCCGCGGCCCCCGCCAAGGAACAAGAACACGTCCTCAGGCACCGCCAGCACGCGAGCCTGAAAGGCGGTCGGGCGGATCACGTTGTCAGTCGGATACATGGATCACCCTCGCGTATTCCTCGGGGCTCAGGGCCGCATTGATTTGAATGAGGACGCGGGGCGCTTCGCCGGGGCCGTCCTCGCGTCCGATCTTGTAGAGCTTGTCGCCCAGCCATTCGGCGGCGCGGGTGTCGCCTTCCTTCATCCGGGCGCGCATGACGGCGATGACCTCGCCCGCGCCTTCGGCCCGGCCTTCCTCGATTGCCAGCGCCAGCGGTGACAGCTCGCCTTCGGCGTCATCCTTCTTGAGGGCGTTCCACTGCGCGGGGGATAGCCCAAGGGTCCGGCGGATGGCGTGCTCACGGCACCCTTCGGCGGCGAGTTCGCGCACTACGTTCAGCGCGTCAGCGGGCAGGCCCTTCGTGGCGAGGTCGCGGACGATGCCCTTGGTCAGTTGAGTGTTGCGGCTCATGCTTCGGCCTCCTCGGTGGCGAGGGCGGCGGCGGCTTCCAAGTCCTTCCTGATGCGGTAGATCGCGGACTTGCCGGCGTGCGTGATCGTGCGGACACGGTCGGGCTTCACCCCGGCCTTGAGCAGCGCGGCGATCTTGTCCTCAAGGCTCCGGGACATGCGGGGTGCGCCGATCTTCACGCCCTTGGCCCTCGCCTTGCGGTGGCCCCGGCGCAGGGCTTCTACGCGCACAGCCTTGTCGAACGTGACCACGGCGGCGACAGCGCGGAGGATCGCGGCCCCGGCGGGCGTGCGGGTGTCGAGGTCGAGGTCAGCGACGTACAGGCCAGCGCCAGCCACGGACAGCTCGCGTAGCAGCTTTTCGAGGTCGCCCACACTACGGGCCAGCCGGTCGAACGAAACAGCAGCGATGCCATCCGCTGCGCCCCGGAGGGTGTCGAAGATCGCGCGGTCAAGGTACGGGCGGGGATCGCGGGCGGCGCGGGTGTCGATGTTCTCGTCAGCGTACTCAGCGACTACCTCATGCCCAGCAGCGGCGCAGAAGGCGCGGAGCGGGGCGAACTGGTCCTCAGTAGCGGGGTCGGTGTCGAGTGCCCGGCGGGCGTACAGGATGAAGCGGGCCATGATGGTCGGGTCCTATCGTGAATGCGGTTTCGATAGATTCTAGCGACCGGATCACGGGAGATAAAGGTTTTTAGGCGGGTGTATAGGCGGGTTTTTCCGCGAAACATGCGGAAATTCCAACAGCTATGGAGAACTGCGGGGAGAAAGCCTCCGCCATAATCAGCGCGGCATGATCTTGTATGCGTGCCGGTCGCTGCTGGCCCATGACGCCGGGCGGCGGCGCGGGGGTGAATCAGCCCAAGGGGCGGGAGCCGTTACGCGGTTACGGGTCGCTACGCGGCGGGACTGCTTCCACGTAACTGCCCCGAACCCCATACGCTTCTGGCTTTCCCGGCTTTCCGTTACGCGGTTACGGGGAAAGTAGGTAAAAGACTTCAGGAGGGGAGGAGAACCGGGACCTGCTCCCGCCCGACCCGTGGGCGTAGGGCGTCGCGCCGTATACGCGTAAGGGTCTAATAGGAATTGACGCGTATCGCGTAACCCGAGCGCAAAAAATACAGCCGGAAGTCCACCCGTTGATGGATTTCCGGCCGTTACGGGGAACCCGCCCATTTTCGCGTAACTCTGGCACCTCGCCCATCAGAAGGGAGCGAGGCCCGCCGGGTTTCCGTCCCCGGCCCAGACGTAGATGCGGCACAGTTCCCCGTCGATCCGCACGGGGCCTTCTGGCTTCCACCTCAGCGCCGTCATCGCCTCCTTCACCTTCCGGGGTACTCCGCCGTTGCGGTCCTTCTGCGGGATGCCCAGCCGGTTGTATACCGCCTCCGTCTTGACGATCCATTGGCCCTTCCATTGCTGGATTTCGTCGCGCATTCCTTCGAGGCATTCCATGAAGCCCTCATCGACCACGCGGCGTTGCGCTTGCGCCTGCTTCGCGCCGGTGGCGGCTTCCCCTTCGAGGGTCAGCGCGTAGTCGCCGGAGCGGTAGCGGGCCAGCGCCTCCGCGATGAGCTGGTCACGCGCGGCGTGCAGGCCTTCGAGGTCAACACGGGACACGGCGACCGGCCAGAAGCGGCGGTTCTCGGTCGGGTCTTGTAGGAAACGCTCCTCATTGGTGGTTCCCGCCAAGACAAAGCGCCGGGGGACCGTGACGGGGCTGCGCGCGTAGGCCGGGCGTCCGGTGTCGGCCTGCCGGGCAATCGTCGCCTTGAGGGCTGAAACGTCCTTCTTGCTCATGCCATCCAGCTCTGCGCATTCGAGAATCCACACCCCGGAGGACACCTCCAAGACTTCGCGGGCGTCCCGCGCCCCAAGGAAGGCGGCATCAGAGAAGAACTCGTCACCCGCGAGGATGCGCAGCGCGGTCGATTTCCCCACGCCTTGGCCTCCCATCAGCACCAGCATGTAATCGAACTTCAGGCCCGGCTCGAAGGCGCGGGCGATTGCCGCGGTCAGCCAGACGGCCCCGGCGGCGCGCGTGTAAGGGCTATCCTCCGCCCCGCAGAAGTCGATCAGCCAGGAATCAAGGCGCGGCTTCCCATCCCATGCCGGGAGGGCATGGAGGTGGTCGATCAGCGAGTCAAAGCGGTTTTCCGTACACAGCGACAGCACCGCCTTGTTCGTGTTCATGTCGCCCGGATCGAAGCCGAAGCGGCGGATGATCTCGTCACGCAAGATGCGCTCCGCGTGGTCGGAGAACTCCCCGGCGAACTCCTGCAACTCATGGGAGCCCACGAGGTGGCGGGCGCGGAACTTGTCATAGCGGCATTCCACGCCCATCAGTAGCAGCGCCGTCCGGGCGTTCCAGTAGCTGGCCAGCGGCTCGCCGTCCTTGTTCACGCGGTCCCAAGTCGGGAGCTGCGCGGCTTCGGCCACCTTCGCGCGGGCCTTCTGGATCTGGTCCGCGGCGTAGGCTTGCCAGCGGGGTTTCTCCCGCACGCTCTCGGCAATCTTGTTGTTCGGGTCCGTGATCGCGGCAAAGATCACCGCATCATCAGCCCCGGCCCGGACAAGGTCGCAGCACACAGCAAACAACGCTTCGGAGCGGGAGGGGTACTTGGCCGGGTCCAACGGGTCCTCGCCGGTGGCGATCCGCGCAAGGGTCGATTCCTTGAGCGTTTTGCCGTTGGCCTTCGCCCACGCTAGCAGCTCCTCCGTGCCCATCCCCATACCCTCGCCCAAGGGCACGGGCGCGGATGCCTTCCCGGTGGCAGCGCGGGGCTTCGTGCTGACGGCGGGGGCGGGCTTGAACGCGCTCAGCGGATAGGTGGCACCCGTGCGGCTGTACACCTCCGCCTCGCGCGGCTCCCGGCCCTTGTCGCGCTTCTTCTTGTTCGGCCAGTTCATCGTCCCCGGCGTGCGCATGATGCGCGAAACGTCGTGGCACGAGTCAGCACCGAAGGCGAGTTCAAGCGCCCGGTTGTAGCGTTCGGCTTCGTGGGCCTTGTCGGTGTCGCCGTCGATGTTCAGCGGCTCCGCCAGACGCCAGAAGGCCTGAAAGCCTCCGCCGGAGTCGATCACCAGCGAGGGAACCGGGACGCCCTTGGGCAGTTCGGCAGTCAGCAAGCGAAGGATGCGGGCGCGCTCCTGCTCGAAGTCCTCCCCGGTGCGCGGGTCGATGTCAACGTGCAGGTATTCAACGGCGGCAATGTCCTCCTTCTTCGCCTTCGCCGTCAGCGGTCCCCGCGTGCGATTGACGTGGAAGTAGATGTTCTTGGTTTCGTTCTGGCGAATGGCCCACGCCTCCGCCTCCTTCGAGTCGGTGAAGGTGCGCGTCTCGGTTTTCCCGTCCGGGACGATGGACGTGAGAACGAACGGCCCGCCGGGGCGGTAGTTGTCGAGGAAGTCAGCAATCATTCTGCGACCTCCTGAAACAGGTGGATTCCGCGGCGATACCCGGCCTTGTTGTCGAACCAGCCGTTGTCGGCGGGATCGGCCTTGCCGCTCATCACCTCGTTGCAGTGATCGAGGGTGCGACGGAACCAGACGGCCCGCGGCGAGCGGTCGGAGGAGCGCGCGGCCTGCTCGGTCAGTTCTTCGAGCTGGGCAATCACCGTATCAACAAGGTGTTGATCGGCTTCGGTGTTGCACTCAGGCCCGGCGGGGAACACGCGGAGAGGGTCGAGACGGAGCAGCCAAGCGACGTAGGACGCGCGGCGGGCTTCGGTGGGCGCAGCTATTTGCGCAATGAGGCTCGGTTTCATGGGTCCGTCTCCTCACTGATGCGCTTGAGCATCACGCCACTGTTCAAGTTCGGCGACGATCCAAATGGTGGTACGTGCGCCGATCTTGCGCGGGCGGGGGAAGTCCGGGCGCTCCTTGAGCCAGCGCCAGAGGGTCGCGTGGCTGATGCCCAAGAACTCAGCCGCTTGGGCTGGACGGAGTGATTTTGTTGATTGTGTTTGCATGGCAGCGGTCCCAATACGTCCGCGCTGCCCGCCAAAAACAAGAAGGGGAAGCGCGGAGCCGATAACACAGCTCGAACACTTCCCCTCGGATGACTCGCACCAGAAACGGGTGAAGGTCGAGCCACCAGTGGCTCAACTCGTTCTCCATTTCTGTACGTCCGCGCCGGGGAACCGGCGGGATATGCGAAAGACTATAAGACTTTCCGGGCGTCTCGTCTAGCCTTAAAGTCGAAAATCTTTTTGTAGATCAACGTCTTACTTTACTTTTTAGGGCGACAGTACGCTGTCCAATCCTCCATAAGTGCCCGTCGTTTCTGGAAAAGACTGCCGCGCGCATAGGCGGCTTCGGCCTTGTCCTTGAGCTGGTGGGCAAGGGCATGTTCGATCACTTCCCGGGGGTGGTGCGTTGTCTCGCCTGCCCAGTCACGGAAGGTCGAGCGGAACCCGTGCGGGGTGGCAACCTTCGGGTTGCCGTTCTTGTCGGTTTGCTTCGGGTCAATGTAGCCCTTGCGTCCGGCCTTCGTCTCGCTTTCGTGCATACGCTTGATGACCGCGGCCAGCGTCATATCCGACAACTCGCCGCCACGGGATGCAGGGAATACAAGATTATTGCCCTCGAACACCGGCAGGGCCTTCAACAGCGCCACCGCATCCTCGGTGAGCGGCACGGTGTGTTCCTTGCCCATCTTCATGCGGTCCGCCGGGATCGTCCAGACTCCGGCCTCAAGGTCGATTTCGTCCCACTTCGCCCCGCGTACTTCGCCGGAGCGGGCGGCGGTCAGAATGGTGAATTCCAGCGCCCGCGCGCCGGTCCCTTCCATCTTGCGAAGATGCGTCATGAATGCGGGAGCCTCTGAGAAGGGCAGCGCGGCATGGTTGCCGTTCTTCGCCACCTTCGACGGCTTGGGCAGCATCGCTTCAAGGTTCCCCCTCCAGCGTGCCGGGTTCGAGCCGTCGCGGTACTTGCGAGCTGTTGCCCAATCCAGAACAGACTCGATGCGCCCGCGGAGCCGTTCGGCTGTCTCGGTTTTCACCTTCCAGATCGGTTCGAGCACTTCCAAGACGTGCGGCGTGTCGATGTCGCGAACCTGTAGTTTGGCGAGGGTCGGGAAAGCGTAGGTGGTCAGCGTGTTGGTCCACTGCTGGGCGTGCTTCGCGTTCTTCCACTCGGGGGACTTCGCTTCAATGCACTGCCGCGCGGCTTCCTCGAAGGTGATTTCAGTCGCCCGGCTCGCCAGCAAAGCCGACCGCGCAGCCTTGCGCTCCGCTATCGGGTCGATGCCTTGGGCGATCTTCTCCCGGACCTCGCGCGCCTTGTCCCGGGCTTGCTGTAGTGTCACCGCCGGATACCCGCCCAAGCCGACCTCGCTGCGGCGCTGCTTGCCGCTCGCGGTCGCCCCGATAGTGACCCGCAACAGCCAGGTCTTTCCTCCGCCGGGGAGGACTTGAAGATGGAGCCCGGGGACGCCGCCCACGGCGTGCATCCCCGGCTCTGAGAGGCGTTTCACCTCCAACGCTGATAGTTCTTTCGCTACTCTTGGCATAATCGCACCCGCCTATAAACCCGCCTAAGATTATACGATCTTACGCGATAAGTCGAGACCATCCGAGACGATCAACGCGAAGAAAGTCTTGTATTTACGCGGGTTTGCTGGCAATCTGGCGACGTTACGCGATGACGCGAGACACTAAGGTGGGGGACACTCTCTCCGCCAGTCACACCAATCAAGCCCTTGATTATTCAAGGGCTTTTTTGTTTTGTGCTTGAGGCCTGGCGCTGATTTTCAGCGTGCGGTGACTTCTACAAAAATCCTCAACCTTCTACAAAAACGCTTCGCTGATTTGCCGGCAGCGCGTGTTTTGCTTTACAGCAAAGCCAGTGCGTCTTTCTTTGCCCGGCTGTCCCAAACGGCAGATGTCGGTTCGCTCCCTGTCTGGTACGGCAAGAATGCTCGCCTGAATGTGGCCCCCATGGACCCTCTTCCAGATGGTGCCGGGCGGACTGCGAAAGAATGCGCTCCGCTTGAAGGGCCTTGGCGGCGCGCCCCTTCCCTCTGAGGCCACCGCATGCGCCTGTAGCCTTGCCCTGCGCGGTCCTACGTCGTGCCCCTACGGCAGGGCCGGTTCGGCCAACCCGTGCTCGGAAGGCTTGAGGCGGGCTGCAGCGGCACCCAGCCGCTCCCGTTTTGCCTGCGCCCCCGCGGCCGCTACAATGGCTGGCTTAGCAACCTGCCGGGACAAGCACGCATGAAAAAGATTCTGGTAACCGGTGCAGCCGGTTATATCGGCAGCCACACCACGCTCACGCTGCTCAAGGCAGGCTATGACGTGGTCGCCGTGGACAACTTCTGCAACAGCAAGCCGGCCTCGCTGGAGCGCGTGGCCAGACTGGCCGGTCGCGAGGCGGAACTGCACCGTGCGGACATCCGGGACCGCGCCGCTATGGATGCCATTCTGGCAGCGCACGATGTGGATGCAGTCATCCACTTCGCCGCACTCAAAGCCGTAGGGGAATCCGTTGAGAAACCCCTGCTCTATTACGAGAACAACGTGGCGGGCACGCTGGTGCTGCTAGAAGCGATGCGTGCCGCAGGGGTGCGCCGGCTGGTATTCAGCTCGTCGGCCACCGTCTATGGACTGACCGACCGGCTTCCCATCACTGAAGACACGCCCTTGGCACCGACCAACCCCTACGGGCGCAGCAAGCGGATGATGGAAGACATCCTCACTGACGTGGCCGCCTCCGAGCCGGGTTGGCAAGTTGCGCTGCTGCGTTATTTCAATCCCGTGGGGGCGCATGAGAGTGGCCAGATCGGAGAAGACCCGAACGGCACCCCCAACAATCTGATGCCCTTCATCAGCCAGGTGGCAGTAGGCCAGCGACCGGAACTGCAGGTATTCGGAAACGACTACCCCACCCCGGACGGCACAGGGGTGCGCGACTACATTCATGTAATGGACTTGGCCGAGGCGCATGTGGCAGCCCTGGCCGCGCTGCCCGATAACGGCGCTCTGCCGCTTAACCTGGGAACCGGCCGTGGGTATTCTGTCTTGGAACTGGTGGAGACGTTCAGCCGCGTCAGCGGGCGCCAGGTCCCCTACCGCATCGCCCCACGCCGTCCAGGCGATGTGGCTGCCTGCTATGCGGACCCGGCAGCGGCCGAAGCACGACTGGGCTGGAAGGCGCAGCGCGACCTGGAAACGATGTGTGCCGATACCTGGCGCTGGCAGTCGCAGAACCCGGAAGGCTACCCAGCCTGAGCGCGCGCCCCGGCAACCCAGCAAAAAGCCCATCCTCGCAAGGATGGGCTTTTTCGTCATCTGCCTGAGGGCGGTGGCGTCATACCGCTTCGACGTTGTTGTGTACCTCGCTGGCACGCAGCACCTCCTGCGCCCATACCACCGCATCCATGTAAAGCTGCCCCACTGCCTCTACCGGCCGGTTGAGAAGCCTGGCCAGCGTCTGGATACGCACGCTTTCTCCCTGCTCGCACGCCATCGCCAGCGCCAGTTGCGGCGCAAACGGTCCCTTCTGTTCGTTGAGCGCGTCACGGACAGTCACCGGCAGGTCCAGCGGGCCGATCACGTCGGGGAACGGCACTCCCAGCAGGACATCCAGCAGCGAGAACATGCCGGTCAGGAACAGGTGCTCCTCCACCAGGCGATGGTCTTGCGGCTGCCCCAGGCGTTCCATGAAGCGGGCCCGGATCAGCGACTTCTCCAGAAGCGCCAGCGCGTGGCCATCATCCTTGCGCGCGGTGAAGAGCAGCATCGACAGCCACTTGAACAGGCTCTCCCGCCCCAAGAGCAGCAGGGCATCCTCCACCGACTGCACCTGCTTGGCGAGGCCGTTCACGGGCGAGTTGATGAAGCGCAGCAGCTTGAAGAGCAACACCGAATCCAGCTTGAACTGGGCTTCCAGGGTACGCGCATCGGCATTGGCACGCAGCAGCCGCATGATCTGCAGCACCCGGGTCTGGCTGCCGTTGTCCTGCTTGCGGTTGTCCATGGTGCGGGCAGTGGCAAGATAGGAGCCGTGAAACAGGGCAAAGCGGTTATTGCCGGGTGCCTGCAGGCACAGGGCCAAGTCCTCTGCGCTGCCGACGTTGCGTGCAAACCAGCGGGCGTGGGCATAGCGCTTGGGCAACTGGTCGAGGAACGGGGCCAGGATGCGGGTAGAAGGCGCCGCGAAGTCCAGCACCATGAAATCCATGCGCCGGAAGAATGCATCGTGCAGCGCTTCGGGCAGCAGACGGGCATCGTAGAGCGCCGGCTCCACCGCAAAGCGTACGCCACCGGCCTTCAGCGTATCGATACGCTCCAACACCTCGGGCGTCACCGGTGCGTCACCGACCGGGTCCAGCATCAGGATGACAGTGCGCTCGGGCAGCCCGAGCAGGCCTTCCTCCTCCAGCGCACCCAGCGACAGGTGAACCAGCGCACGCCGGTACGCCAGCAACCGGAAGAGGTCCATGTTGCGCAGGGTGCGCAGCAGCATCCGGTCGAACTCGCGTCGCCGCGCCGCCGTCTGCCCCGCCCCCTGGCGCAGGGTGAACTCGTAGGCCACCACCGCCTGCTGTCGGTCCAGCACCGGCTGATGGGCGACAAAACCCAGCGTGGGGGGTAGTTCCACCGGGCCGGTATCGGGCTGCGTAGCCGGCGGTGGGGTTTGCGCGTCCGGCTCGGCCACGGCGGCCTCGTCCTCAGTCTTGCGCAGCTTGCCAGTCAGGCCATCGAACAGGTTCTTCAGCATCGTGTGCTCCCTCTCCCGGATCAGCCGGCGGTACGCCGTGCCGGAATGCGCGGGGTGTCGACGCGGACATCGCCGCACTGGGCGCGATGGCGCAGGGCATGGTCGATCAGCACCAGCGCCAGCATGGCTTCAGCGATCGGTGTGGCCCGGATGCCCACGCACGGGTCGTGGCGACCATGGGTTTCCATGTCCACGGGCTCGCCGGCCTTGTTGATGGAGCGCCGGGGCTGGGCAATCGACGAGGTGGGTTTGATGGCGATGGACACCTCGATGTCCTGGCCGGTGGAAAGGCCGCCAAGAATGCCGCCTGCGTGGTTACTGGCAAAGCCTTCGGGGGTCAGTTCGTCGCCATGCTCACTGCCGCGCTGTGTCACGCAACCGAACCCCGCACCGATTTCCACGCCCTTGACGGCATTGATACCCATCATGGCGTGAGCGATGTCGGCGTCCAGACGGTCGAACACCGGCTCGCCCCAGCCCACGGGCACGCCTTCGGCCACCACGCGCAGCCGGGCGCCCACCGAGTCCAGGCTCTTGCGCACGCTGTCCATGTAAGCCTCCAGCTGCGGCACCACAGCCAGGTCGGCGGCAAAGAAGGGGTTGGCCGAAACATGCTCCCAGGCGGTGAAAGGAATAGCGATCTCGCCGATCTGGGTCATGTGGCCACGGATGAGGATGCCAAACTGCTCCTTGAGCCATTTCTTGGCGATCGCGCCAGCAGCCACGCGTACAGCCGTCTCGCGCGCCGAAGAGCGCCCTCCTCCGCGCGGGTCGCGGATACCGTACTTGTGCCAGTAGGTATAGTCAGCGTGTCCGGGCCGGAAGGTGTCGGCAATATTGCCGTAGTCCTTGCTGCGCTGATCGGTGTTGCGGATCAGGAGAGCGATCGGTGTGCCAGTGGTGCGGCCTTCGTACACCCCCGAGAGGATCTCCACCGTATCCGGCTCGCGGCGCTGCGTGACGTGCCGGCTGGTGCCAGGCTTACGCCGGTCCAGCTCGGTCTGGATGTCTGCTTCGGTCAGCGCCATGCCGGGCGGGCAGCCATCGACCACACAGCCGATGGCCGGGCCGTGGCTTTCGCCGAACGAGGTGACGGTAAAGAGCACGCCGAAGGTATTGCCAGACATCGCTTCATCCCTGTTTTTGTGGTGGTTGTCAGCGATTCTAGCATGGCTGCCCGGCGGGCTTGCGGCGTCTCCCTTATCGTGCGTGTGGGCCGTAGACGAAAGGCAACGCCCGTATGGCGCGATTCAACCGTGGCCGTGGCCGGGGCCGTAACGTACGCAGGCAGTGTCGACTGCGATCCCCGGGGAGTTACGCAGGAACTCGGCATAGGCCGCATCACGCGCCCGCTTGAGCGACCACAGGTAAAGACCGGCCGCCACCAGCAGCAGATACGGCAGCGCACGGGAGAACTCAAAGGCGGTAACAGGTTGGCCGAAGCCCGGCAGCACCCGTTCCGAAGCATGATAGCCCAGCACCAGCAGCACCACGCCGGTGCCCAGGGCCATCTGGATGCGTAGATGGGTCAGCATGCGGTTGCGTGGCCGGTGTGCGCCGAAGTAGTAATGAATGGCGCGCAGGTCGTCAGCACGCAGAAACTGGCGCTCGATGTTGGCGATGATGACGAGGTTGCGGTTGTACCAGTAGGCCGCATCGAGCAGATGCGCTGCAAGCCAAGCTACCAGCAACAGGATCAGGGTGACGGCCACATCCAGGCTCACCACCTTTTTCTCCACCAGCGCAAAGATGGCGAAGGCGCCGATCAGTACACCCACCGACTGCCACACCACCATGATGTGCCGGTTGATGTCGTTGAAGAGCTGGTTGTACATCTGCATCAGGAATGCCTTGCGCTCGTCACTCATGCGCCTTCTCCCCGGAAGCGAGCGCGGTGGCCCGGTAGCCGCGCCAGCTGTGGTTGATGTTGGCCAGAGAATCCCGCAGACAGGTGTCGTAGCCGCCCTGCGGATGGGGCCGGAAGATCTCGCCGTCGAAATAATCGCCAAAACGGGCGTCCAGCGTAAACCGGTTGCAGTCGAGCGAGGCCACTGGCATCAGGTCGGCGTAGCGCCGCTGCACGTCGGGCCGTCCACCAAGCAGGTGCACCGGCCGGGTGTAATTCTCGGGCGGCAGCGCGGTGCCGCCATAACGGGTGGGCACGCTGAACCCCGGTACGAAGTGCGGGGGCAGCAGCGCGTGGAAGCGCCGGTGAAGGGCCGGGTCCTTGGGCACCAGTACCACATGCCGCGCGAAGCGCTGCAGGGCTTCCGCCTCGCGCAGGATGGCGTCGAGCTGTTGCACCGATTCGATGTCGCGCGCCACAGTCATGAAGGGCCGTAGCCGCTCGGCCGCAGCCAGGTGACGCATGAAGTCGTAGCGCTTCCAGTGGATGTCCAGAAAGCCGACCCCGGCAAAGTCCACATTGCGGACATCGCGCAGATTGGTGTAACGGGCGCCCGGACGCCAGCCGAACTCGGCCGCAAGAGTGATCACGTGCCGGCTGTGGGCGACAAATTTCAGGGGTGCGCTCATATGTCTCGGTCGGGCGGAACACCACAGGTTGGCCGAAACAGCCGCCAGACAAGGGCGCGTTCCGAAGAGGGGCAGACCGGACATCATAGAGGTCGCCCCCGGCCAAGGCACGGGGGCGTGGCAGACTCAACCGACAGGGGCGTGGACTGGTCCGTCGGCAGATCATTCCCTACCAGGGCATCGGCCCGATGCGGCGGCGGAACCAGCCGGTGACTGCCATGCGCGGCTGGTGCGTGGGCCGTACCTCGTGCCAGAAGCGGTCCGAAAGAAAGAGCACCAGCGTGCCGGCCTCGGGGGGGATGTCCAGGTGCTGGGTGCAGGCCTCGTCCAGATAAAGACGCATCTGCCCACCGGCATCGACCGGCCAGTCGGGATTGAGGTAGAGCACGGCCGTGAGCGTACGTGCATCGTCGTCGCGAAAGCGGTCCAGATGCTTCTTGTAGAAGGCCCCTTCCGGATAGGTGGCGAAATGGGTCTCCAGTTCGGCCAACCCCAGGTACAGCGTCTGATTCACTGCCTGGCGCACCGCATCCATCCGCTGGAAGTAGGCAGCCACCGCCGGGTCGCTGTCGCTCTCGTCCAGCCACAGGACGGCGTCGGAGCGGATGTCCTCGCGTCGGGCTTCGTTGACCGCCCGACCGACCGCCGCCGCGTGGAAAGCGCCTGCCTGCCAGCGGGCCTCACAGCTGGCACGCAGGGCAGCGATCAGGTCGGCATCGAACAACGTGTGGTCTACCGCCC
Organism: Gulbenkiania mobilis; assembly: GCA_004346645.1. Classification (GTDB taxonomy): domain Bacteria; phylum Pseudomonadota; class Gammaproteobacteria; order Burkholderiales; family Chromobacteriaceae; genus Gulbenkiania; species Gulbenkiania mobilis. The sequence goes on along the minus strand of SMDA01000001.1, from coordinate 250,258 downwards.
AGCCACGGTCGGCGAGCGCATCCAGGGTGTCGGTAAGGTGCTTGTCGTAAGGCAAGGGGTCAAGTGGCATGAGGTTCTCCTTTTTGGCGCGGTGTTCTATCACACCCGAGCAAGAAACGCACTGACCTGACCCAAATCGGCCCCCCGTGGGCCAACGCCACCGGCTAGTAGTTTTCGGGCACGCTGTCGTAGCGCCCGGCCAGCCAGTGCAGCACCAGCGGGAAGTGGTCTTGCGGTGCTTCCGGGTGTGTCAGCAGCGACACATGGTTGTAGTCGTGGCGATGGCCCGTGGCGCGCGCCAGAAGGTGCAGGCGCGACAGGTGCGGCCCGGATTCGTCCCGGAAACGACGTACATCTTCGGGGTGGCCACGGCAGGGATCGTTGCGTGCGGCCAGATAGAGCGCGGGCGGTAGTGTCACGCTGCGGGCGGCGGCGCCATAGTCGAAGCCGTCGTGCGAATCCACCCAGGGTTGTACCTTGGCCCACTCCCGGCTCTGCAGGTGGCTCTTGTCGGTCTCGTCATCCGCGCCCAGGCCGATGCGACGCGCCGGCAGGTAACCAAAGGCGCGGATCAGCACCCGCGCGGCGATGTTCCACATGAAGTCCACTTCGATCAGCTTGCTGAGATTGCGCGCGTGCACGCTGCGCTTGCTGCCGAAATACACCAATGAGCGCACCTGCGGGATCAGCTCCGGGAAACGCACCAGACAGCTGCTCATGTGCACGCCGCCCCAGGAATGCGCAACCCAGTGCACTGGCTGCCCATCTTTGAGCCTGCGGATGGCGGCCTGCAGGGCGGGCAGGTCCTCGACGATGGTTTCGGTCTGGCCGTGCCGGTCACCCGGGCCGATCTTGGGGCGGCTGAGGCCGCGGCCCCGCAGATCAGCCACGAACACATCGTAGCCGGCTTCGGCCAGGAAGGGCGCGAGCCCCTTGCCCGAGGGAGAATAGAAGGTGCGGCCATTGGCCATGACTCCATGCACCATCAGCACCGCCGCACCGTCGGGACGACCTTCCAGATGCAGGCGCTTGAGATAAAGGGTGTGAGAGCCGACAGGAACGTGCAGGTCGCTTTGCGCCAGGGGCATGCGGTTTCTCCTCGTGATGACGGACCGTCTCGGCGCGGTCCTTTCAAACAACCGCTTGAATCATGCGGGCCAGCCGCCGCAGCGTCAACGCAGGCTGACCACTCCCTCAACCCTCCGGGCCGATGCGCCCCCACCACGGCCTTGAGGGCGGCAGCGGCAGCGCACCCGTCCGCACCTGCCAAGGCCAGCACCCGGAGGCGTAAGGGCAGCGGCAATGGACAGGCACGCTCCCCCGGACAGGGGGACCGCCGTATGGACAAAAGCGGCACAGGCCTGAAAACCGCTGGGCACGTGGACCGCAGGCCCTCAGATACGCAATTGGCCCGGGGTGCCCGGCTCGAACTTTTGCCATACCCGCCGCAGGGCACGGGCCGAACCAAAACCGGCGCCTTCGGCTGCACGCTCCACACTGGCACCCTGCCCGATCAGCTGCCGCGCCCGTGCCACGCGCAGCCGCTGCTGGTACTCGACGATGCCGATGCCAGTCTCCTGGCGGAAAAGCCGGGTAAGGTGACGCGCGCTGACATGCACGCTTTCGGCCAAGGCTTCTACGCTCCAGGCTGCCGCAGGATCTCGGGCAATCAGGTCCTGGGCCCGGTGCACGGCTGGGTGCAGGTGGTTACGGTAGGCCAGCCACGGCGAAAGCTGGGGGTCGTCCCCGCTGCGCCGCAGGTAAACCACCATCCGACGGGCCACCCGCGCCACCACAGCCGGGCCGGCCACTTCCTCGATCAGGGCCAGCGCCAGATCGATCCCGGCCGTGATGCCCGCCGAGGTCCACAGCGGACCATCGCGAACATAGGTGCGGTTTTCCACCACCCGGGCACGCGGTGCCAGTCGGGTCAGCATGCCGGTCAGGGCGTGGTGGGTCGTGCACTGCCGTCCATCCAGCAGGCCGGCACGGGCTGCCAGCAAGGCACCCGAACAGATGGTAGCCACGCGGCGTGGCGGCTGGGCATGGGTTCGCAGCCAAGCGACAAGTGCGTCGGCCGCCGGGGTGGCATAGTCGGTAACCTCGTCGCGGTTGCCGCACAGTACCACCCAGGCATCGGATGGCAGGGCCAGCGGCAAAGGGTCCAGTTGTGAGACGAGCCCGAGGGAGTTGGGACACGCTGCCTTCGGGCCTGCCATGTGCAGGCGGAAGGGCACGCCCTCCTCGGCCGCGATCCGCAGTGCCTCGGCCGGGCCGGCCAGATCCAGGGCCAGGTATCCCGGCGTTAGGAGGAACCAGACGTCCATGGTGGCTACAGCACCCCCAGTTGCAGCTCGGGGGTATAGTCGCCCTCCACTTCCTTTACGATCGCCTGGCCGGCGATCACCCGTTCTCCGTCGAAGGTGAGCGTGGGTGCGCCATGCAGTTGCCATCCGCGGTTGAGGGCTTCGGTAACCCGGTGACAGAAACTGCTGTCGTCCGGCCCGGTCAGCAAACGGTAGAGTTTCATCGACCGACGCCTTTCAGGAAGAAACGGTTCTGGCCCGACTGGACAGGCTAAAAAGACGCGGACCGAACACGTTCACTGCCAAGCCTGCAAGCAGGACGGCCCCTCCGGTCCACTGCCAGAAGGTGAGACGCTCGCCGAGAAACAGCGCCGCCGACAGCACACCAAAGAACGGCACCAGCAGCGAATACGGCGCCACCACATTGGCCGCATGCCGCGCCAGCAGACGGCTCCACTGTCCGTAGCCGAAAAGGGTGGCGATCAGGGCGAGGTAGAGGATGGCGAACAAGCTGCGCAGGGTGACGATCTCTGCCCAATGGATGGCGTCCGCCTCCAGCCAGGCCGACACCGCCAGAAAGGGCACGATGGGGAAGAGGCTGGACCAGACCACCAGACCCATCATGTCCGGCTGGTGACCGGCACGGACGATGCCCCGTACCACCACGTTGGAGAGCGCCCACGACACCGCAGCCGCCAGGGTCAGCACAAACCCCAGCCAGGGCAGTTCACCCACGCCGATGCCACCGATGCACCATAGCCCCAGTCCACCGATGAGCAGCCCGGCCAGCTGGTAGCGGGTAAAGCGCTCGCGCTGCCAGGCAAAGGCGATCAGCAGGGTGAAGAAAGCCTGCGACTGCAGGACGATCGACGCCAGCCCGGCGGGCATGCCCACCTTGATGGCGGTGAACAGGCAGGCGAACTGGCCAAAGCCCACGGTCAGCCCGTACAGTGCCAGCCACCGCCAGGGAATCACGGGGCGGCGCACGAAAACGAGGCCCAGCCCGGCCGCCGCCACGAAGCGCAGCCCACCGAGAAGGAAGGGCGGTACGCCCGCCACGCCCCACTTGATGACGACGAAGTTGAAGCCCCACACCGCAACGATCGCCAGTGCGATCAGCCTGTCCTGCCAGTTCATGCCTGCTCCTGTTCGCTATGCATCCGCTACCCTACCGCGCCTAGCCATGGCCGACCAGTCACAGCACTCCGGCGGGGTTATGAGCACAGTGTTCCGGCCGATGCACCCGCTGTGTCGAGGCCGGATGGCGGTCAAGCGCCGCGCCCTGCCGGGACGGACGCTGCAGCAAAACACCGCCGCAGTTGGGGCAGCGTCCCTGCATCTGTGCGGCACACGCCCGGCAGAAGGTGCATTCGAAACTGCAGATGAAGGCGTCTACGCTTCCAGCCGGCAGGTCGGTGTCGCAGCACTCGCAACCAGGTCGCATTTCAAGCATCGCCGCGCTCCTTAAGACTGGCCAGCACTTCCGGTACCGTGGCGATCCGTGCGAAGCGGCCTTCCAGCACCAGTTCGGTATGTTCGCGCAGCGCCTCGGCCGTGTGCCGTCTGCCGGTACGCGGGTGGGTCATTGCGAACGTCAGCGTGGCTTCGGTGACGAAATCCACCTGGTAGCCCAAGTCGGAGGCGACCCGGGCGGTAGTCTCGCAGCACTGTTCGGTGCGGATGCCGCAGATAATCAGGTGGTCGATACCGCGCTCGGTCAGCCACGGACCGAGTCCGGTATCGGTGAAGGCATTGTGGACATGCTTGGTAAAGCGGGCCTCGGCGTTGGTGGGCAGCCAGTCCAGCGGCCTCACCAGTCCGCTGGCGGCAGAGAATGGCCCCTCGCCTTCCTCATGAAAGACGTGCACAACCGGCACGCCATGCTGACGGCAGCCGTCGATCAGGGCCAGCAAGGCCTGACGGAAGGCCGGCACGTCGGTTTCGTCCCAATAGGGGCGATGAAGGAAAGAGGCCTGGACATCGATCACGATGAGGGCAGAATGCGCCATGGCGGGCTCCTGGGGTATTGTCGATCGAGCCTTGATTCTGCAGGACACCACTGTACGGCGCGAGGCAGGCTTCGGCCAACCTCGGGACCGATCACGCCAGTTCCACAGACCCCACTAGCAACTGCGGTCGCGCCATACCGTGTAGAGCGACAAAAGCAGCAGTGCCAGCGCGATCAACCCCATGCCCGCCGCTTCGGAGGAGGAAGGGTGCTCGCCCAACCATAGCCAGGCCATCAGTACCGCTACGGCCGGAATCGCCAGGATGTTGAGCCCGGCCATACCGGCAGACAACCGGGCCAGCAGCGTCATCCACATCCACCAGCCCAGCCCCCCGGCCAGCACACCCGAGAAAAGCAATACGCCCACCAGCGTCCAGGATAATGTCAGTGGCTGACCAGGAAAGAACGGCGCCAGCAGCACCAAGGGCACCGTGCCCCACATCATCTGCCAGAAGGTGAGACCGAGCGTATCCACGCGGTGGGCCAGACGCAGTTTCTTGGCCACGATGACCGACAAGGCCCAAACCAGTCCGCCGGCGATGGCCAGCAGATCGGACAGCCAGCTGCTGCCCAGCGCCCAGGGCTCCAGGATCAGCATCAGCATCAGCCCGGCAAACGCCAGCAGCACGCCCAGCCATTGCGGCCACGCCAGGCGTTCGTGCAGCCAGAGTCTGGCCAAAAGCAGCGTCCAGAACGGCATTGTGTAACACAGCACCGACACCTTGCCCGCACCGCCGGCCACCAGCGCAAGGTTGGTCAGCAGCACGAAGCCAGCGGTCTGCGTCAGCCCCAGCCAGAAGGTGGGCCACAACGGCGTCGGCCGCAGGGAGCGGCCACTGGCCACCATTATCGCCGCCAGCGTGATCAGCGCCAGCAGGGTGCGCCCCAGCGCCAACTGGAAGGCAGACGCTTCGGCCAACCCGATCTTGGTGACGACCCAGTTCGTCCCCCAGAAGAACCACAGCAGAAACAGCACGGCCAAGCTGGCCAGACGCGAGGAAGCAGGCATGACGGGACAGGGAAAAGGACAAACAAAAACGGGCCGGTCACCCGGCCCGTCGCACCATTTGGATCAGGCTTCCAAGTTCTTGGAGACGATCTCGTAGACGTCCCGCGACAGGGGGGCGGCCAGCAGCCGCTCCAGCGAAGCCTTCATCAGTGCCTGGCGGCCCGGCTCCAGCTTCTTCCAGCGGTTGAAGGCGCGCACGATGCGGCTGGCCACCTGCGGGTTGAAGGCATCGATGGCGAGCACCTGCGCCTCGAGGAAGCGGTAACCGGAGCCGTCGGCAGCGTGGAAGTGCAGCATGTTGTTGCCGAAGGTGCCGATCAGGCTGCGCGCCTTGTTGGGGTTGCGCAGCGAGAACGACGGATGGGTCAGTGCGGCCTCCACCGCATCCAGCGTGCCCGGCAGCTGGCTGGAGGCAACCAGTGCGAAGTACTTGTCCATCACCAGCGCCTCGTCCTTCCAGCGCTCGGCAAAGGCGGCATAGCACGCCTGCCGCTCGGCGCCGTCACGGTCGCGCAGCGCCACCATGGCTCCCATCTGGTCGGTCATGTTATCCGCCGTCATGCACTGCTTGCGGGCCGCTTCGGCCGGTGCGATGTCATCCAGACGGCACAGCATGGCCAGCGCCAGGTTCTTCAGCGCGCGCTTGCCTGCGTCCTGCGGCCGGTATTCGCGCGTCTGGTTGAGGTCGTAGGCTTCGCGCCACTCGCCGCGCAACGCACGCGCCAGCTCGTTGAGGATGGCTTCACGCACGGTGTGGATGACGCCCGGATCGGCCACATCCACCATCTCCAGAATCTCGCCTTCACCCGGCAGGGTTAGCATCAGCGCCTTGAAGGCCGGATCGGCCGCGTGGTCCTTCAGGACCGCCCGGAAGGCCTCGACGAAGGTCTGCGGCAGCTTGAGCACCTGTCCGGCCCGGGCGGCGTCGATCAGGCCGCGCAGTACTCGCTCGGCCAGCATTTGCCCGGCTTCCCAGCGGTTGAAGCTGTCGCTGTCATGCGCCATCAGAAAGGCCAGCTCGTCGTCACGGCAGGCAAAGTTCAGCTTCACCGGCGCGGAGAAGCCACGCAGCAGCGACGGCACCGGCTCGGAGGGTACGTCCACGAAAACGAAGCTTTCCTCCGCCTGCTTGATGTCCAGCACGCGTGTAGTCCCCAGAGCAGCGGCCTCGCCAGCCAGGCGCAGCGGCAGATCGCGTCCATCCTCCCCCACCAATCCCAACGCCAGCGGAATGTGGAACGGCTGCTTCTCGGACTGGCCCGGGGTGGGGGGGCAACTCTGCTTCACGGTGAGGGTGTAGGTGCGGTCCACCGTGCTGTAGCGACCCGTCACGTCCAGAACCGGCGTGCCGGCCTGGCTGTACCATAGGGCGAACTGGTCCAGGTTGACGCCGTTGGCATCGGCCATGGCCGCCCGGAAGTCATCGCAGGTCACCGCTTGGCCATCATGACGACGGAAGTACAGGTCCATACCCTTGCGGAATCCCTCTACGCCCAGGAGCGTCTGGTACATCCGCACCACTTCGGCGCCCTTCTCATACACCGTCATGGTGTAGAAGTTGTTCATCTCGATGTAGGAGTCGGGGCGGATGGGGTGGGCAGTGGGGCCCGCATCCTCCGGAAACTGCAGGGCGCGCAGGTGCTTGACGTCCTCGATGCGCTTGACGGCACGGCTCGTCATGTCGGCCGAGAACTCCTGGTCGCGGAATACCGTCAGGCCTTCCTTCAGGCTGAGCTGGAACCAGTCGCGGCAGGTGACGCGGTTGCCGGTCCAGTTGTGGAAGTACTCGTGGGCAATGACGCTTTCAACACCCTCGAAGTCCGCATCGGTCGCGGTGTCCTGACGTGCGAGCACGTACTTGGTGTTGAAGATGTTGAGGCCCTTGTTCTCCATGGCCCCCATGTTGAAGTCGCCGACTGCCACGATCATGTAAATGTCGAGGTCGTACTCCAGGCCGAAGCGCTCCTCATCCCATTTCATAGCGTGCTTCACCGCCTCCATGGCGTGTTGCACCTTGTCCTGATCGGCCGGTTCAGTCCAGATTTCCAGCGCCACCTCGCGCCCGGACTGCGTGACGAAGCGGTCCTTCAGGGCCACCAGCCGCCCCGCCACCAGCGCGAACAGATAGGAAGGCTTCTTGTACGGATCCACCCATTTCACCCAGTGCCGCTTCTTGTCGACCATGCCCTCGCCCACCTTGTTGCCGTTGGAGAGCAGCACCGGGTATTTCTGACGGTCGGCCACGATGGTGGTGGTGAACTTGGCCATCACATCCGGCCGGTCAAGGTAATAGGTGATCTTGCGGAAGCCCTCGGGCTCGCACTGGGTGAAGAGGTTGCCGCCTGAAGCGTAAAGCCCCATCAGCGAGGCATTGGCCGCCGGGTCCACCTCGGTTTCGATTTCCAGGATGAAGCTGTCGGGCACGCCCAGCACGGTCAGCGCCTCGGCCTCCGGCCGCAACCGGTCTTCGGCCAACCTCTCCCCGTCCAACACTACAGACAGCAGCACGGCCGAACCATCCAGCCGCAGATCGGCCACCGGCGCCGCGGCCGGGTTTCGGTGCATCACCAGACGAGACTGCACACGCGTGCGCGTCTCCTCGACGTCGAAAGTCAGGTCGACACGGTCGATCAGGAAGGCGGGGGCGTTGTAATCCTTGCGGTACTTCACTTCGGGTTGTGCAGACATTGCGTTCACCTTGTTCATGGAGGGAGGGACGGGCTCAGGCATCCAGCCAGCGAGCCCCATCCGCTTCGGGCAGCAGGCGGCAGGTGTCGGCTGCCGCGCTCTGCAAGGTCAGTTCGGTTTCGATGAGTTCGTCACGACGGAAGGCGTGCACGCGCACCACATCGCCGGGCCGGTAGCGCGCCAGCTGGCGGTCGAGGTCCCCGGCGCGCAGACCATCCAGCGCCATCAGCACGTCACCGCCCGACAGCCCCGCCTTTTGCGCGGCCCCGCCATCCAGGACATGGGTGAGCTTCACCCCCGCGCTGTCGGGCACGGCCCGGATACCTAGCGACAGCCGCGGCGGCAGGTCGTTGCGCTCGGCCACCACGCTGCCACGGTCGCCGCCATTCTGGGCGGGCGCCAGCCACATCTGCACCCCTTGCGTCGCCAGCAGGCCCGGTAGATCGAGGTCTTCAGTGCTGCGCAGAGCCCGGTCAAAGAAGGATCCAAGCTCAAGACCGCTCACTTCCGACGCGATGCGTTCCCACTCGTCCTCCGCGAGGCCCCGGCCATCCTGCAGCCACTTCTGCCACAGGGCACGCATCACGTCGTCCAGCGACCGCTGGCCGCCGGTGTCGCGGCGCAGGGTCAGGTCCAGCGCCAAGGCCACCAGTGCCCCCTTGGTGTAATAGCTCACCTGGCTGTTGGGGCTGTTCTCGTCCTGACGGTAATACTTGGTCCAGGCATCGAAACTGGCGTCCTCCAGGTTCTGCTTCAGGCGGCCGCTGCCGCGTACCACACCGGTAATATTCTGCGCCAGAAGACCGAGGTAGCGCTTCTTGTCGATCAGCCCGCAACGCACCAGCGTCAGGTCGTCGTAATAGGAGGTCACACCTTCAAACGCCCACAGCAGTCGGGTATGACCCTCTCGGCTCAGGTCGTAGGGCACGAAAGCGGCGGGTTTCATCCGCTTCACGTTCCAGCTGTGGAAATATTCGTGGCTGATCAGGCCGAGCAGTTGCAGGTAACCGTCGGAGATGCCTTCGGCGCCCTCGGCAGGCAGATCATCACGGCCCGCCATCAGCGCCGTGGAAGAGCGATGCTCCAGTCCGCCGTAGACCCCGTTGCCCACGAACAGCATGAACAGGTAGCGCTCGAAGGGTGCAGGTTGGCCGAAGAGCTTGATCTGCCACTCGCAGATCTTCTTGGCGTCGCGCACCAGGCGCTTGAGGTCGGCCCGGAAGCGCCCGGACACCACGAATTCGTGCGGTACGCCACAGGCCTTGAAGGTTACCCGCTCGAAGCGGCCCATCTCTACCGGGTGATCCACCAGCTCGTCGTAGCTCTCGGCCCGGTACACTCCGAACCCGGTTTTCTTGCGTACATCCACCGGGGTCAACGTGGTGGCTACCTGCCACTTGTCGAGGGCGGTGTCCGGCGAGGGAAGAATTTCGACCTCGCACGGATCGCATTCATAACCATCCACTATAAAAAACACGCTCGTGCCATTGAAAAAACCACGCTCGCCATCAAGATAGGCGCCACGGACCGAAAGATCGTAGGCGTATACCTCGCAAGTCAGCGTCAGCGGTCCCTTCACCGGTTCTGCCTGCCAGGTGTGCTTGTCCAGCTTCGTCAGGGCCACCGGCCGCTGCCCGCTCTCGGCCCGTACAGTGACGATGTGTCGGGCAAAATCCCGGATCATGTAACTGCCGGGGATCCAGGCAGGTAGCCGGAAGAGCTGTCCCTTCTTCGCAGGCTGACGGACAGTCAGTTTCACTTCGAAGAGATGCGCCTGCCAGGACAGCGGGCGGATGGCGTAGCGGACCGGAACAGTCATGACAAGAGCACTCCGACATACGAAAAGACCGCAATTCTACCACTCGGCGCCGCCGGTGACAGGGACAGGGGCCGTTTGATCCAAGTCAAGGGCGCGGGGGCGCATGCCAATATAATGCCCCCGGTAGGGCTCCGCCCCGCGTGGAGCTTTGCTTTGATCTTGAAGAGGAAGAATGACACACCGGGGGCTTCGGGACGTGAAATCAATTGGCTCGGAAGGGGCAGTTGATTTAAAATGAGATGTTAAAACAGTGTGGGAAAAGCGCTTGCCAACCAAGCCCTTACATAGGGGCGCTCCGCGAGGGGCAGCAGGCTTAAAACAGAGCCTTGACACATCTCAAGACCCGATTTCCCCGCAGCCCGAGGCGTTCAGACCGGCCGGCCGTCCAGCCCGCCAGACCCGCCGCCGCCGCGCTGCCACGGTTTGTAAGTTCTAAGTTTCGCAACCTTGGAGAAAACCTTAATGGAAACGCAATCCACTTATAACTATAAGGTGGTGCGCCAGTTTGCCATCATGACCGTAGTCTGGGGCATAGTGGGCATGCTGGTGGGCGTGATCATCGCGGCCCAGCTGGTATGGCCGGACCTCAACTTCGGTCCGTGGCTGCACTTCGGCCGCCTGCGTCCGCTGCACACCAACGCCGTGATCTTCGCATTTGGCGGTTCGGGCCTGTTCGCGACGTCTTACTACGTCGTGCAACGCACCTGTAACGTCCGTCTGATTTCCGACAAGCTGGCTGCCTTCACCTTCTGGGGTTGGCAGGCAATTATCGTGCTTGCGGCCATCACCCTGCCGCTGGGTCTTACCACCGGCAAGGAATATGCCGAACTCGAATGGCCGATCGACCTGCTGATCACCATCGTTTGGGTGGTTTATGCGATCGTGTTCTTCGGCACCATCGCTATCCGCAAGGTGAAGCATATCTACGTGGCCAACTGGTTCTACGGCGCCTTCATCCTGGCCGTGGCCCTGCTGCACGTGGTGAACAGCCTCGAGATTCCGGTCTCCATGTGGAAGTCGTATTCCATCTATGCCGGCGCAGTCGATGCAATGGTTCAATGGTGGTACGGCCACAATGCCGTAGGCTTCTTCCTGACCGCCGCCTTCCTGGGCATGATGTACTACTTCGTGCCTAAGCAGGCTGGCCGTCCCGTCTACTCCTACCGTCTGTCGGTCGTGCACTTCTGGGCCCTGATCTTCACTTACATGTGGGCTGGTCCGCACCACCTGCACTACACCGCGCTGCCTGACTGGACCCAGTCGCTCGGCATGGTGTTCTCGCTCATCCTGCTGGCTCCGAGCTGGGGCGGCATGATCAACGGCATCATGACCCTGTCCGGCGCATGGCACAAGCTGCGCACCGACCCGATCCTGAAGTTCCTGGTGGTATCGCTGTCCTTCTACGGTATGTCCACCTTCGAAGGCCCGATGATGTCGATCAAGACGGTGAACGCCCTGTCGCACTACACCGACTGGACCATCGGCCACGTTCACTCCGGCGCACTCGGCTGGGTAGGCTTCATCACCATCGGCTCGCTGTACTACCTGCTGCCCCGCCTCTTTGGTCGTGAGCAGATGCACAGCGTGAAGCTGATCGAGGCGCACTTCTGGCTCGCCACCGTAGGTACCGTGCTGTACATCGCCGCACTGTGGATCTCGGGTGTGATGCAGGGCCTGATGTGGCGTGCCCTCAACCCGGACGGCACCCTGACCTACGCGTTTGCCGAAGTCGTGAAGGCTACCTACCCGTACCACTTCGTACGCTTCCTGGGTGGCACGCTGTACCTATTGGGCATGGTCCTGATGGCGTACAACACCTTCCGCACCGTGACGGCTGGCCGCGCTGTGGATGCCAAGATCCCGGCTACCACCGCTTCGGCGCACGTCTGAGCGGGATGAGGTAAGAGAACATGGAAAAGATCCAGAAACTTGTTGAAGAACGCGTCGGTTACCTGATCGTTCTGACCTTGCTCGTGATCAGCGTGGCCGCTCTCGTTGAGATCGTCCCGCTGATGTTCCAGAAGTCCACGACCGAGCCCGTTGCCGGCGTCAAGCCCTACAACGCGCTGCAGCTGGCTGGCCGCGACATCTATATCCGTGAAGGCTGCTACACCTGCCATTCGCAGATGATTCGTCCGTTCCGTGCGGAAACCGAGCGCTACGGCCACTATTCCGTGGCAGGCGAGTCGGTCTACGACCATCCGTTCCAGTGGGGCTCCAAGCGTACCGGTCCGGACCTGGCCCGTGTAGGGGGACGCTATTCCGACGAATGGCACCGCGTGCACCTGACCAACCCGCGTGACGTGGTGCCGGAGTCCAACATGCCGGCGTTCCCGTGGCTGGCCAAGAGCTTGGTCGACGCCGATGCGGTTCCGGCCAAGATGACCGCCCTGCGCAAGGTAGGTGTTCCGTACTCCGACAAGGAGATCGCCGAGGCCAAGAGTCTGGTCGAGGGCAAGTCGGAACTGGATGCGGTGATTGCCTACCTGCAAGGTCTCGGTCTTGCACTTAAGAACGTCCGTTAATCATGGATTGGGCCAATCTCGCGCGTTCGCTGTTCACGGTGTTCTGCTTTGTCGTATTCATCGTGATTTTGGTGGGCGCCTATAGCAGAAAGTCCAAGAAACGTTACGACGAGGCGGCCAATCTTCCTTTCATGGATGATGAAGACAAGGTGCAAGAGGCCGAGTCTGACAAGGCTTCCGATGGAGCTAAGCGATGAGTGATTTTGTGAATGATTTCTGGGGTGTCTACATCACCGTTATCGTGGTGGTAGGCATTGTCGGGTTGGCATACCTGCTGTTCTCCCAGTCCCGGACGACCGTCGCCAAGGGCGAGAAGGTCGAAACGATGGGGCACGTGTGGGATGATGACTTGGAGGAGTACAACAACCCCCTGCCGCGCTGGTGGATGCTGATGTTCTACATCACGCTCATCTTCGGTGCCGTCTATCTGGTGCTCTACCCCGGTCTTGGCAAGTTCCAAGGCGTCCGTGGCTGGACCTCTGTAGGCCAGTACAAGGAAGAACGTGCGCAGGCCGAAGCCAAGTACCAGCCGCTGTATGACAAGTACCTGAAGCAGGACCTGAAGGCCGTGGCGGCCGACCCGGAAGCGCAGGCCATGGGTAAGCGCCTGTTCCAGACCTACTGTGTGCAGTGTCACGGCTCTGATGCCCGGGGTGCCAAAGGCTTCCCGAACCTGACCGACCATGACTGGCTCTACGGTGGGGATCCGAGCACCATCAAGACCACCATCGATGCCGGTCGCCAAGGCCAGATGCCCGCCTTCGGCGCGGCATTCGGTGAGGAGAAGGTGAAGGATGTGGCCAACTACGTGCTGTCGCTCTCCGGCAAGAAGCATGATGCCGAGCGCGCCACCCGTGGCAAAGAAACCTTCGGCGCCATCTGCTCGGCTTGTCACGGTCCGGACGGTAAGGGCAACCAGGCAATGGGCGCCCCGAACCTGACCGACAACGTATGGCTGTACGGTGGCACCGAGAAGACCGTGATCGAAACCATCACCAACGGCCGCAACAACCAGATGCCGGCCTGGAAGGACTTCCTCGGTGAGGGCAAGGTGCATCTGCTGACCGCCTATGTCTGGGGCTTGTCCAACAACACCAAGACCCAATAATAAGTGGTGATCAGGACTGCCCGCCTCGGCGGGCAGTTTTTCCACCTTATACTTTAAATAAATATATAATATATAAGTCGAATGCTTGGCAAAGCCCGTCCACGGTTTTGCCAAGCCTTCTGCAGAGAAAGACCATGAGCGATTCATTGAAGAATATTGGCGTCAAGGTTGAACACACCCCTGCTCCGTCGGCCAAGGGCGGACAGGAAAAACAAGTGATCGAGCTGTACGAGTCACGCAAGAAGGTGTACCCGCGCAGCGTCAAGGGCATCTTCAACAACTGGCGCATCGCCTTCGTACTACTGACGCAGCTAGTCTACTTCGCCACGCCATGGCTGAACTGGAACGGCCGTCAGGCGGTACTGTTCGACCTGGTCAACCGCAAGTTCTACCTCTTCGGGCTCACCATCTGGCCGCAAGACTTTGTCTATCTTGCCGCCTTCCTGATGTGTGCGGCCTTCGGTCTCTTTACCTGGACCACGGTAGCCGGCCGTTTGTGGTGCGGGTACTCCTGTCCACAGACGGTGTATACCGAGATCATGCTGTGGATCGAACAGTGGGTGGAGGGCGACCGTAACAAGCGTATGAAGCTGGACCAGCAGCCGATGAGCTTCAATAAGCTGCGGATCAAGACCACCAAGCATGCGCTGATGATTGCCTTCTCGCTGGTGACCGGCTTCACGCTGGTGGGATACTTCACCCCGATGCATGACCTGGTCGCTGCGCTGCCCACCTTCAGCTATGGCCCGTGGGAGACGTTCTGGATCTTCTTCTATGCTGGCTTCACCTACCTGCTGGCCGGTGTGATGCGCGAGCAGGTGTGCAAGTACATGTGCCCGTATGCCCGCTTCCAGAGCGTGATGTTCGATGCCGATACGCTGGTGATCTCGTATGACGAGAAGCGTGGCGAGGCACGCGGTGCTCGCAAGAAGGGCGTGGACCCCAAAACCCTTGGGCTTGGCGACTGCGTAAACTGCAGCATCTGCGTGCAAGTCTGCCCAGTCGGCATCGACATCCGTAACGGCCTGCAGTACGAGTGCATTGGCTGTGCCGCCTGTATCGATGCCTGTGACGAAGTGATGGACAAGATGGGTTACCCGCGTGGGCTGATCCGGTACACCACTGAAAACGCGATGGAAGGCAAGTACACCGAAAGCCAAATCAAGAACCGGTTGCTCCGCCCGCGGGTAGTGCTGTACAGCCTGGTACTGGTGGCCATTGTCACAGCGGCCACCACCTCTCTGGCGATGCGCAAGCCCTTCAAAGTGGACGTGATCCGCGACCGTGCCTCTCTTGTGCGCGAGACGGACGAGGGCTGGCTGGAAAATGGTTACAGCCTGAAAATCATTAATACCTCGGAACAAACGCGCCGCTATCGCATCTCAGTCACGGGCCTGCCCGGCATCAAGCTGGAAATGGATAAGCCGGAGGTCGAGGTCAAGGCCACCGAGAACGAAACCGTGGGCGTGCGCGTCCAGGCCGACCCGCAATATGCCACCAAAGGCAGCCACGAGATCCACTTCCGCATCGAGACGGTGGAAGATACGCCCGTGGTGGTGGAAGAGAAGTCGAGCTTCATCGGAGAATAATCAGGCATGCAAAAAACTTTCCCACAGCGGCCATGGTACAAGGAGCGTTGGCCATGGCTGCTGATGGCGGGCCCGGCAATTGCCGTGGTGGCCGGCATCATCACCTTCAACCTAGCCGTCCAGTCTGACGATGGGCTGGTTTCGGACGACTATTACAAGCGCGGCAAGGAAATCAACCGGGAGTTGCGCCGCGATGAAGCGGCGACCCAGATGGGCCTGACGGCACAGGTCCTGTTCGATCCCGCGATGCAACGCGTGATGGTTACCACAACCAGCCGGACGGCCCTCCCTGACCGGCTGCGCCTGCAACTGATCCATCCGGCCCAGGATGACTACGACCAGACCATCACGCTGCAGCGCACCGGCCCCAATGCTTACGCGGGCACCGTAAAGCCCGCCAGCGCCAACCACTGGTATGTTCGTCTGGAAGACGAAGGCAATCAGTGGCGCGTGCAGGGCGAATGGAAGCCCCAGGAAGGCGCCGGGGTGGTGTTAGGCCAACCTGCGCTGGAGAAAGTGGAGTGAGGCACAGGCTTGCACTACGCGGAGTAGCCACACTGGCCGCCCTGGTCGTGACGGTATCGACTGCGGGTTGCGCAAGCAGTGCGCCCTCCCCGGGGGCGCCCAAGGGCTTCGTTCCAGCTTATCTCACTGGCAGCGTGATGCTGGCCGATAGTCACGTACAGCCGGTAGGGGGCAGCCATCTGCGCATCCGCCTCTACGACGTCAGCCGCAAGGACGCACCGCCGGCCTTGCTGGCAGAACAGCTTATGGATAATCCTCGCCGCTTTCCGGCCGTCTTCAGCCTCTGCCATGATGCACGAGAAGTCCGGCCCGGGCAGGAGTGGGAGCTGGACGGCGGCTATTATGTCGACGGTGAACTGCGCTACATGCAGCGGCTACATCTGGACGGAAGTGATATCCGGGATAAGCCGGCCCTGATTCTCAGCCCGGTGGGGCAACAGCCCACTACTCCCTGACTTATAAGGATGCAATGGCTCCGAAAGGGGCTTTTCATTTACCGTAGGCCTTTCCCTGCTACTGCCCCAGCGAGCTCCACACTGTCGGCCAGGTTGGCCGAAGCCTCTGTTCGAGACCATGCGGAAGGTCTTAATGGAGGGTACTGGCTGGAAGACATCCCGGCTCTAGGCGGCCCCATTTTACTGGTGGGAAGCTGGCGGGCTGTGGTGGTCAAGGTTTGTATCCGCTTGAAAACCCCTATCTGCTTCAGAAAAGCCTTTCCCGCCAGAAGCCCCAACTGAACGTCCCCCTGCCAAGCTATCCCTGCCAGTCTAGGTGCTGCCCGAGGCACGACCCTATGCCAAGACGCAGCGCGCAGAAGGCTACCAGCGCTGGTCCCTCAGCGCCCTCACAGCCCACGCTGCCACCGGCCCTTGCCTGCCCCTCTTTATGCACATTTTATTGGTCCCAAAACACAGTCCCAATAAGTCTCTACCTCGGCACAAGGTCGAGCCCATAAAAAACGCCCCCGACGGGGGCGTTGCAGTGCTTACCTGGAAGGCGGTTTGCTGGCTCAGCCGGCGCCTTGCATCATCCGGCGTAATTGCGCCGACAGCAGGAACAGCACCAGCGAGGCGGCCCCCGCCATGAACACGAACAGCATGAAGAAGTCGTGCAGGTTGTGGATGCTATAACCCAGCAGCGAAGGCGCTGGCAGATGCGGCTCCGGATACAGCTCGGAGAGCATGCCGGCAAACTTGTTGGCTGCGGCCTGCGACAGGAACCATACCCCCATCATCAGTCCGGTAAAGCGGGCCGGGGACAGCTTCACCACCAGCGACAATCCGATCGGGGACAGGCAGAGTTCGCCAAAGGTGTGCAGCAGGTAAAGCCCGGTCAGCCAGAGCATGCTGACCTTCACGCCGGGCTCGAGGCCGTTCACGCCGAAGGCAATGACGAGATACCCCAGCGCCAAAAAGAAGAGACCCAACGCCATCTTGACCGGTGAAGCCGGCTCGCGGCCGGCGCGCCCCAGGCGGCTCCAGAGCCACGCGAAGGCCGGTGCGAACAGTACGATGGCCACGGGATTGATCGACTGGAAAAAAGAAGCGGGCACCGTCCAGCCCAGCAGGCTGCGATCCGTCTGCTCTTCGGCAAAGAAGGTGAGCGATGCGCCCGCTTGCTCGAAGGCAGCCCAGAAAAAGATGACGAAACCCGAGATGATGAAGATGACCGCCAGCCGGCTGATCTCCTCTTGCGTCAGCGGACCGCTGTTCCGCCCTTGTGCCGCCCGGTTGGCTGCATGGCTGGGGGGCATACCGATCGGGGCCCCTTCCGGGGTGACCAAGAGACGGTTCTTCAGCAGGGTAAACAGCGCCAGGCTGACCAGCATGCCGAAGCCGGCCGCGAGAAAGCCCCAGCGGAAGTCGGCCGGATCACCGGTATCGCCCAGCGTGCCACACACCAGCGGCGCCAGCAGCGCCCCCATGTTGATGCCCATGTAAAACAGGGTAAACGCTGAGTCGACGCGCTTGTCGCCCGCAGGATAGAGCTGCCCCACCATGGACGAGATGTTGGGCTTGAACAGGCCGTTGCCGATGATCAGCCCCGTGAGGCCTGCATACATCAGCATGACGGAAGTGGCTGCCGCATCATGGTAAAGCGTGGCGGAAAAGAACAGCAGAAACTGGCCCAAGGCCATGAGCACGCCTCCGCCGAGGATGGCGCGACGGTTGCCCCAGTAGCGGTCGGCGATGTAGCCGCCGATTAGGGGCGTCAGGTAGACCAGCCCGGTATAGGTGCCGTAGATATCGGCCGCACGGGCCTTGTCGAACATGAGCGCCTTGACCATGTAGAGGACGAAGATCGCGCGCATGCCATAGTAGCTGAAGCGTTCCCACATTTCGGTAGCGAAAAGCAGGTACAGCCCCCGGGGATGCGAGGCAGAAGACATGGAGTTTCCTTGTTGTATCGTATGCCGGCCATTCACACGTCATGAGCATGAAGCGCCAACCGGTCCCAGCGTATAGGTATTAAATGCTAAATAAGGTTATCATGATTTTCTACCGACCGCTCGGTTCATTACGCTGCGCTGCAGCAAGCACAGAAGGGGGCTTGCGCCCCCCGTCGGGACGGGTATAGCCTTGACCTGCCGTTTGGCACAACCGGATCCTAGAACATGAACAGCGCTGAGCCATTAATCCGGGCAGACGTCAGCGTTTCTGCCCTTCCCGCCAGCTGGTACACCCTCGATCGCGTTCTCGCCGACGACTTCCCCCGTCGTTGATGCCCGGGCTTTTGCCCCTCACTGCCTTTCCCTTTTTCTCGATTGCATAACCGCGCTGCGCGGGCGACGCATGGCCCTGCCTGCGCGCTGGAGAGACACATGGCACGACGCATCCCCGAGCCCTTCCGCATCAAGATGGTGGAACCGATCAAGCAGACCACACCCGAATACCGTCGTGAGGCCCTGGCCACAGCCGGCTGGAACCCGTTCCTGTTGCGGGGGGAGGATGTATACATCGACCTTCTGACCGACAGTGGCACTGGCGCGATGAGTGACCGGCAATGGGCCGGCATCATGAGTGGTGACGAAGCCTACGCGGGCAGCCGCAACTTCTACCACCTGGCTGACACGGTTAAGACGGTGTTCGGCTATGCCCACACCCTGCCCACCCATCAGGGGCGCGGGGCCGAGCAGATACTGTTCCCTGAGCTCGTCAGGCGCTGTGGTAGCCAGCAACCGGTATTCCTGTCCAACTACCACTTCGACACCACCAAAGCGCATGTGGAGATCGCAGGGGCCCGCGCCATCAATGTGCTGACGCCGCAGGCGCTGGACACCACCACTCCCTATGACTGGAAGGGCGACTTTGACCTGCCAAGGTTGGCCGAAACCATCGAGGCCGTCGGTGCGGCCAACGTGGCCGGGCTGATCATTACCATCACCTGCAATAGCGCCGGTGGGCAGCCGGTCAGCATGGCCAGCATCCGTGAGTCGGCGGCGCTGGCACGCCGACACGGCATCCCGGTTATCATCGACGCGGCCCGCTTTGCAGAGAACGCCTGGTTCATTCAGCAGCGCGATCCGGCCTATGCCGGGGTGTCCCTGCCCCAGATCGTGTACGAGATGTTCAGCCATGGCGACATGTTCACCATGTCGGCCAAAAAGGACGCGCTGGTGAACATCGGGGGACTGTGCTGCTTCCGGGAGGATGAGGACCTGTTCCGCGCGGTGCAGGTACGCTGCGTGGCGATGGAAGGCTTCGTCACATATGGCGGCCTGGCCGGCCGGGACATGGAGGCGCTGGCCATCGGCCTGCGGGAAGGGATGGACGAAGGCTACCTGGCCTACCGTATCGGCCAAGTAGCCTATCTGGGTGAACGTCTGGCAGAAGGCGGGATTCCGATCCAGACACCCACGGGCGGCCATGCGGTCTTCGTGGATGCCAAGAAGCTGCTGCCGCACATCCCGGCCGGGCAGTTCCCGGCCCACGCCCTGGCCTGCGAGCTATACCTGGAAGGCGGTATTCGGGGCGTGGAAATCGGCTCGCTGCTGCTGGGCCGCAACCCGGCCACCGGCGAGCAGGAACCGTCGCCGTTCGAGCTGCTGCGCCTCACCATCCCGCGCCGTGTCTACACCAACGACCACATGGACTACATCGCCGACTGCCTGATCGACATCAAGTCGCGTGCTGACACTATCCGGGGCCTGGTCTTCGACTATGAGCCGCCGCTGCTGCGTCACTTCACCGCACGGCTCAAGCCGGTGTAAGGCAGAAGGCCCCGTCCGGCAACACAGCGCCCCCTGACGGGGGCGTTTTCATGCTTGGGACACTTAGGGCCAGGGCAGGCTCCACGGCGGCGCTTCGGCCAAGCGTGCAGCCAGTTCGGGCAGTACGAACGCCTCTCCCTGACGTGGCAGATCGGTGAAGTGCCACACCTGCCCCTGCAGGGTGAAGCCCAGACTGTAAGCATGCAGATAGGCACGGTCGGCCAGGCTGCCACCGTACAGGGCATCACCGAGAATGGGCGCGGACAGACTCTTCATCGCCACGCGCAGCTGATGCGTCTTGCCGGTAGCCGGCCGCAGCACGAATAACCGGCGGCCAGGGACGAGACTGGTACTGAAAAAGCGCGTGTCCGCCGGATGCAGCGCAGTCGGCAGCAGCCGCCACGCGCCGCCGCGCCCCTTCTCCATGTCTCCACGGACCCGGCCCTGCTTGCGTGAGGGTTTGCGGTCCGACAGGGCGAGGTAATACTTTTCCACCGTGTGTGCGGCAAACGCGGCGGACAACTCTGCTGCCACCTGAGCGCTGCGTGCCAGCACGATCAATCCGGAGGTGACCCGATCCAGACGGTGTACCGGCCACAGGGCTGGCATGCCCAGCCGGTCTCGCACGGTTTCCACCAGACCCGGCTCGTCCCCCTGCCGATGAAAGCTGACACCCGGATGCTTGGAGACGACGCAGAACGCGCCGTGCTCTGCCACAAGGTCGAACACGCTCAGCACCCGTCGTTACAAACACTGTGCATGCGCGCCTCGAACTCCTTGCGCATCTTCTTGCGCAGCTCGGCCTCGCGAAAGCGGCGAACCTGCAGCTCGGTGTCGAGCGCCAAGGGCGGCACCGGCACGGCCTGGCCGTCTTCGTAGGCCACCATCGTGAAGTAACAGCTGTTGGTGTGCCGCTCGGTGCGGGCCTGAATATCTTCGGCCACGACCTTGATGCCCACCTCCATCGAGGTGCGCCCCACATGGTTGACGCTGGCGTAGAAGGTGACGAGTTCGCCGACGTGGATGGGCTGCTTGAACAATACCTGATCCACCGACAGCGTCACCACATAGCGTCCGGCATAGCGGCTGGCACAGGCATAGGCCACTTGGTCCAAGAGCTTGAGCAGCACGCCGCCGTGGACATTGCCAGAAAAATTGGCCATGTCTGGGGTCATCAGGACCGACATGGTCAGCTCGCGTGAATCGTGCAGGTGTACGGGGGTCATGCGCAGTCTCCAGAAGGCGGTTCGGCCAACCCTTTCGGCCGCCCGGCCAGCGGGCAGTATACTGCCAAGCCCGTCTGCCGGCGCAGCCCTCCTTCCTTTCCCGCCGTAGTTGGCATGGCGCTTGCCCGCTTAAAGAGACATGCTCCGGGGTGACAGCCACGCGCCCGCCTCCCGGATGCCCCCCACCCTGCAGCCACAGCCGTGGCAAGCCCCGCGTAGCGGACATCGAGCAGGAAAGGGCGGCCCTTTCATCTACAGAGGAATGCCATGTCTTCGGTCATGACTGCCGGTTGCGCTGGTAGCTTTTTCGGAAGCGCCAGCTCTCATGAAGGCGCCACCCCGCTGCAGCTTGCAGCGGGGCAGGCGTTGGCACGTCATGCCGCCGGTCTCCCCGTTCCGGGCGATCTGGCCACCTTGCAACAAAAGGAAGCGTTGTGGTTGAAGGCGGTGGAGAACCGGGAACGCCAGAATCGCCTGCAGGCCTCCGCCCGCAGCGAACGCACTCGCCGCCTTGCCGAACCTGCTGCACTCCTTGAAGATGAGGAAGCCCCTTTCTCTGAAGGTGAGGCTAGTGCTGCCCCGGCCGCAGCGGCCTCCATCAGCCCGGCAGCTTCCCTGCTTAGCGCCGGCCTCGCCCGGGCCACCCTGATGACCCAGCCCGTCACTTCCCGCGCCCAGTCGTTGCGTCTGGCACTACCCGAGGACGCCGCACCGCGCGTCGACTTCTACGCCTGAACGGCTTTAGCTCCCCTGCCCCTGCCGCACACTGGCGCGGAGAGTCGTACGTGCCTGCCGCTATCTCCACCAGACGCGGGCACCCCTCTTGCTGCACCCCAAGCGATACTGAACAACGGACGCGGCCATCGGCCGCCATGCCAGCGGAGAACGAAACATGCGGATTGCAGAGGTCGCCCGGACACTGGGCTGCGAAGTGGACACCATCCGCTATTTCGAGCGGATCGGCCTGATCGAGACACCCGCGTGCGGCAGCGACGGCTATCGCAGCTATCGCCAGGGCACGCTCAACGAATTGCGCTTCATCCTGAACTGCAGGAAAGCGGGCATGTCTATTGCTGAGGTCGTTCAACTCATTGCATTGCGCAAGGGCGAGTCGTACGACTCGGAGGAAATCGGTCTGATGCTTGATGCCACCATCGCGCAGATCCAGCGCCAGACCGAAATGCTGAAGCGTCTGAAGGCACAACTGCTCACTTTGCGCGAGACGTGCCGCGAACAAGACGCCGAAAGGGAGCCGGACCGTGTTGCTGCAGAAGTCGACCTCGACGACAGGGTGTTTGCCCTGCCGCTGCCGGCGCTGCAGCTATCGGCGGCCCGAGCCTTCCGTCCTTTCTGACCCATCTCCAAAGGAGTAGACATGATCCGCCTCTTCAAACCTTCCACCCTGGCCGTTGCCGCACTCGCCCTCGTCGCCACCGCCTGCAGCAACACTGGCGGAACCGGCCCGATGGGCATGAACAAGACCGCCACCTACGGCCTGGGCGGTGCAGCCGCCTGCGGCATCGCCGGCGCCGTGACCGGCAACAGCAAGCATGCCCGCAACGCTGCGCTGGGTTGCGGGCTGGTGGGTGCCGGCGTGGGCGCCTACATGGATTATCAGGAGCGTCAGCTGCGCGAGCGCCTTGCCAACACCCAGGTGGACGTCACCCGCAGTGGTGACCAGATCAAGCTGACGATGCCGGACAACATCACCTTCGCCATCAACAGCGCCACTCTCAACCCGAACGTACAGACGGCACTGGCCGACGTAGCCAACGTGCTCAACCAGTATCCGGAAACCAGCATCACCGTCGTCGGCCATACCGACAACACCGGCAGCGCGTCGCTGAACCAGAACCTGTCCCAACGTCGTGCCGAGGCCGTCTCCAGCTACCTGCAGGCCCGAGGGGTAACCGCCAGCCGCATCCGCACCATGGGCATGGGCCCGAACCAGCCGATCGCCGGCAACGACACCGAGGCTGGGCGTGCCAAGAACCGTCGTGTGGAAATCCTGATCAACCCGCAGGCCGCGAAGTAACCTCGTCTTCGCCACACGTTTCGGCCAACCCTGGAGGTTGGCCGAACGCATTCTGCAAGGCAAAAAAATGGGCCGGTTGGAAAACCGGCCCAAACAACGCTCGTTAGGGAGATACCGAGAAAACACCATGCAGCACTGCAAGGCAGCCCTGCCGGAGAAAACAATCGTGTCGGCGGCAGCAGGCCCTGGGGCACGACGGGGACTGACGCCCGCACCTGGCAGGCGGCAGTCCCTGCATCGCTTGCAACACACAACAACACGAGGAGTGAGTGCAGTATAGGGATCAAACTTCCATTCTTGAAATGAATTAAAATCATGTTTTCCATTCAATAAAAGCATGAACCAAATTCAAGCCCCATGGATATTCGTGCCCTGCGTTACTTCATCGAAGTCATCCGACGTGAAAGCTTCACCCGCGCCGCCGAAGCCCTGTTCGTCACCCAGCCCACCATCAGCAAGATGGTGCGCCAGCTGGAAGAGGAACTGGGGACCCCGCTGCTGATCCGGGAAGGTAAGCGCTTTCGCCTCACCGATGCAGGACGTGTGACCTATCAGCGCGGGCAGGAGGTGTTGACAGCCATGCAACACCTGCGGACCGAGTTGGCCGATCTGGAGGCCCTGGAAACCGGGGAGTTGGTGGTGGGTCTGCCACCGATGGTGGGCGGCGCCTTCTTCGCCCCGGTGGTGAGCGCGTTCCGCGAACGTTATCCACGGATTGAGCTTTCCATCGTCGAGGGCGGCGCGCGGGCGATCGAGAACAGCGTGCGCACCGGCGAGCTGGAGGTTGGTGTGGCGGTACTGCCGGTGGATCATCAGGTGTTCAGCCTGTTTCCTTTCGTCAGCGACCCGTTGTGCCTGGTAGCGCCCTCCGGTTCGCGCTGGCAGGGACGGCAGAGCGTGCGTCTGTCCGAGGTGGCCGACGAGCCGGTGGTGTTCTACCCGGAAGACTTCACCCTCACCACCCGCATCCTCGACGCCTACAAGGCCATTGGACGTCAGATGCATATCGCCGGCCGCAGCGCCCACTGGGACTTCATCGTTGCCATGGTAGCGGCACGGCTCGGCATCGCCCTTTTGCCGCGCACCATTGCCGGGCGGCTGCAAGGTCAGCCCTTCGACGTGGTGCCACTGGCCGAGAAAAGCCTTTACTGGAACCTGGCGCTGATCTGGCGCCAAGACAGCTATCTTTCGCACGCCGCTCGCGCCTGGCTGGAGCTGGCGCGCAATGTGCTGGGAAATACCCCGAACACTGTCTGACCGGAGAACCTCATGCGTTCCATCGCTATCCCCCTTCTGGCTGCCGCTGCCCTGAGCGCGTGCTCCACCCTGTCCCGCCCGCAGAAACCGCAGGTGGACGTGGTGGATCTGCGGCCAGCCGGCGGCACCCTCTTCCGCCAGTCCTTTGATGTCACATTGCGCATGCGCAACCCCAACAACCAGGCGCTGCGGGGTGAGGGTATCAAGTTCGACCTGAAGCTGGCCGGGCAACCCTTCGCACAAGGGATGACTCAGCAGGCCATCAGTCTGCCGGCGCTGGGCGAGCAGGACCTCACCGTGCGCGTAGACACCTCGCTCAACGGCTGGCTGGCCGTGGCCGACCGCCTGCTGTCCCGCCCGCAGGCGGCGCTGGACTACGAAGTCAACGGCACCGCCGAAGGGGTGCAGGGCTGGGGTAGCCTACCCTTCTCCAGCCGTGGCCAGTGGACCTTGCCCGAATCGCTGCGCAAGCGCCTGGAAGCAGGCCACCCCTGAACGAGGCACTCCAAAGAAAAACGCCACCCGAAGGTGGCGTTTGGCAGGAGCGGGGGCGCTTACAAACGGAAGCGGGCAAACGCAGACTGCATGCGGTGGGCCAGCTCGTTGAGCGTGGTCAACGTCGTCTGTGCACTCTGCAGGGCCGCATCCGAATCCACGATCTGGTTATTGATTGACTCGGTGCTTTGCGCCATCGCGGTGGTGGCATTGTGCTGCTCACCGGTGGAAAGCGCGATTCCCCCAATCTTCTCCACCACCTGATGCATGGTCTCGCGGATGGCGGCCAGCCGTTCGCGGGCCGAGGCCGTCATTTCCACGCTGTTGTCCACCGCTTCGGCCGTGCTACGCATGTTGCTGACCGCGCGGCTGGTCTCAGCGAGAATGCTGGAGATGGTACCGGAGATTTCCAGGGTCGCCTGGCCGGTGCGTTCGGCAAGCTTGCGTACCTCGTCGGCCACCACTGCGAAGCCACGTCCCTGCTCGCCGGCCCGGGCTGCCTCGATGGCGGCATTCAGTGCCAGCAGGTTGGTCTGGTCGGCGATGTCATGGATGACGTTAGTGATGGTAGTGATCTCCTGCGAGCGCTTCTCCAGCGACAGCAAGAGGTCGGCCAAGTCGTTGACCGCGCTGCGGGTGTCCTGCATACCGGTGCTGATGCCTTCCATCTCGCGGGCGCTCTCCTCAGAGGCCTGACCGGTGGCGCGCACCAGCGTGTCTGTTTCCCGGGCGGCATCGGCAATGTGCGACACGCTGACGGTCACCTGCTCAATGGCAGCGGCATTGGACGACGAGATGTCAGCGAGGCGATGCGAGTCTTCGGCCAACCTTTCCACCGAACCGCTCACTTCGATCACCCCAGCGGCCAGGCGCACCGCCTCCTCACGCAGCTCTCGGAACATGCCGTTGAGCCGGGCCACGAACTGGTTGAAGGCTTCTGCGGTCTGTGCCACTTCATCCTCTCCGGTCACATCGATGCGCCGCGTCAGGTCACCCTCCCCCTGGGAGATCTCACGCATGGCATCACGCACCTGGAACAGGCCGCGCAGCAGGCGCTGCAAGTAGCCCGCGGCGAAAGCCACGGCCAGCAGGGTGACCACCAGCAAGGAGCCCCCCATGGCAACCATCAGGCGCATCAGGGGCGCGTCAATGACATTGCGGTCCACCACCAGCCCCAACATCCAGTCGGTGCCCGCCACCGGCACCACGCGCAGCAGCTGGCTGCGGCCGTCGACATCCATCGGCTCCAGCTGACCCGCCTGCGCCAATGCGGCAATGCGCGTGGCATCCAGCCCGGCCACCTGGGCGCTGATATCGGACAGGGCCAGGCCGTCCTTGGGATGCGCGATGATCTTGCCTTCCCTGTCGATCAGGAAGGCATACCCCTCACCCGGCAAGGACACCGCCAGCACCGACTTCACCAGCTGCCCGATGACGATGTCGCCTCCCACTACCTTGTCCTGCCCGGAAACCGCATGCGCGATCGTGATCACCAACTCACCGATGTTGCTGCTGGCCGGTTTGTACGGCGCCGTGACAATGGTCTGTCCGGATGCCTTGGCCATCTTGAACCAGGTACGGGAAGCGGGATCGTACTCCGGACTGGGCTTCTGTTTGCCGGGGATGGAGTAGACCATGCCCTTGGTGGTGCCATCACCCACGAAGAGCTGTGTGTAACCGCCCGCTTCGGCCAACTGTTGCAGGTAATACGTCGGGTCCGGCTCGCCTGCATGCAGCAGGGCTGCTTCCATTACCTTCTTGCGAGAGTTCAGCCACTCGCCAATGAAGCGCTGCTGGCTTGCGGCGGCCTGGTCGATCTGGCTCGATACATCTTCGTAGAGTTTGTTCCGCAGTTGCCAGACGGCCACCGCAGCGATGGCTGCCGTGGCCAGCACCATGGCCAGCGCCATCAGCAGGACGATACGGGTACGGATCGATTTCACGATTGATACGCGTGTTTGGGAAAGCCCGGATGGTAATTACTTTGCAGCCAAATTTGAATATGCCAGCCGTATTTGCAAGCAAACTCGACAATCCATGACGCCCCTGCCATGAAAAACGCCACCCGAGGGTGGCGTTTTGCACAACGATCCAGTCCGGAATCAGATCATGCCCTTGGACTTCAGGAGCTCGAACATGGTCTTGCCGATCTCGGCCGGGCTGCGGGTGTAGGCAATGCCCGCCCGCTCGAACGCCTTGAACTTTTCTTCAGCCGTTCCCTTGCCGCCGGAGATGATGGCGCCGGCGTGGCCCATGCGCTTGCCCTTGGGAGCGGTCACGCCCGCGATGTAGCCTACGACAGGCTTGGTGACGTACGCCTTGGCAAACTCGGCCGCTTCCTCTTCAGCGGTACCGCCGATTTCACCGATCATCACGATGGCGTCGGTGTCCGGATCGTCCTGGAACAGTTTCAGGGCGTCGATGTGGCTGGTACCCGGGATCGGGTCGCCGCCGATACCGATGCAGGTGGATTGGCCCAGGCCCAGTGCGGTGGTTTGCGCCACGGCTTCGTAGGTCAGGGTGCCGGAGCGGGACACGATGCCGATGCGGCCCGGATTGTGGATGTGCCACGGCATGATGCCGATCTTGCACTCACCAGGGGTAATGATACCCGGGCAGTTCGGGCCGATCAGGCGGATACCGGCCTCGTCCACAGCCTTCTTCACGTACAGCATGTCGAGGGTGGGCACACCCTCGGTAATGCACACGATCAGCTTCACACCGCTGTCCACGGCTTCCAGGATCGAGTCTTTGGCAAAGGCTGCCGGTACGTAGATGACCGAGGCGTCTGCCTGGGTTTCACGCACGGCGTCCTTCATGGTGTTGAACACCGGCAGGCCCAGGTGGGTGCTGCCACCCTTGCCCGGGGTGACGCCGCCGACGACCTTGGTGCCCACCTTCAACGCCTGTTCGGCGTGGAAGGTACCGTTCTTGCCGGTGAAGCCCTGCACCAGCACTTTCGTGTCTTTGTTGACCAATACGCTCATTTTGTATTCCTTCGCTCAGTGCGGTGTTCAGGCAGCGGCCTTGACGGCAGCAACGATCTTCTCGGCTGCATCGTTCAGACCTTGTGCGGAAACCAGCTTCAGGCCGGACTCGTCCAGCAGCTTGGCGCCCAGTTCGGCGTTGTTGCCTTCCAGGCGCACCACGACCGGAACAGTCACATTGACTTCCTTCACTGCAGCGATGATGGCTTCGGCAATCATGTCGCAACGGACGATCCCGCCGAAAATGTTGATCAGCACGCCCTGCACCGAGGTGTCGGCCAGGATCAGCTTGAAGGCTTCGATCACGCGCTCCTTGGTGGCTCCGCCGCCCACGTCCAGGAAGTTGGCCGGCTGACCGCCCTTGAGCTTGATGATGTCCATGGTGGCCATGGCCAGACCGGCGCCGTTTACCATGCAACCGATGTTGCCTTCCAGGGCCACGTAGTTCAGGTCGAATTCGGAGGCCTTCACCTCGCGCTCGTTCTCCTGGCTCTTGTCGCGCTGAGCCAGCAGTTCGGGATGACGGTAGAGGGCGTTGGAGTCGAGGTTGATTTTCGCATCCACGCACGCCAGATCGCCGTTCTCGCGGATGGCCAGCGGGTTCACTTCGAACAGGGCGAAGTCGTTGGAAACGAAGGCTTCATATGCACCCAGCATCAGCTTGGTGAAGGCACCCACCTGGTTGCCGGTCAGACCCAGTGCGAAGGCGACATCACGTGCCTGATAGGGCTGCATACCCACCAGCGGGTTCACTTCGACCTTGATGATCTTCTCGGGGGTCTCTTCCGCAACCTTCTCGATCTCTACCCCACCCTCGGTGGACGCCATGAACACCACGCGCTGGGTGCCGCGGTCCACCACGGCGCCCAGATAGAGCTCACGCTGTACCGGATACATGTCCTCGCACACGAGCACGCTGTTGACCGGCTGGCCGTTGGCGTCGGTCTGGTAGGTCACGAGGTTGGTGCCGATCAGCGTCTTGGCTACCTCGGCGGCTTCCTCGCGACTCTTTACCACCTTCACGCCGCCGGCCTTGCCGCGGCCGCCCGCATGGACCTGGGCCTTGACGACGGCAAACTTGCCGCCCAGCTTGTCGTAGGCCGCTGCGGCTTCTTCCGGCGTGGTGGCCAGAATGCCCTGTTGCACCGGCAGGCCGTATTTGGCCAGCAGCTCTTTCGCTTGGTATTCGTGCAGGTTCATCTATGGTTTCCTTTTGTGGGACAACAGACTGCCAGTGACGACAATCCTTGAGGGTCGGCCGCTGCCCGGTTCGGCCAACGTTTTTTTATCTGGAAGGTACGGGCATGGCTGACACGCCCGGGCAGGTTGCCCGGCCCGGGCGGATTCTCAGCCGTGCAGCGCGCGCTTGTCGGCGGCCAGTGCAGCTTCGTGGGTGACTTCGCTCAGCGTCGGATGCGCATGCACGATGCGGGCGATATCCTCGCTGGACGCCTTGAACTCCATGGCCACCACCGCCTCACTAATCAGCTCGGAGACCATCGGGCCGATCATGTGCACCCCGAGGATGCGGTCAGTCTTGGCGCAAGCCAGGAGCTTGACCATGCCTTGTGCCTGACCCAGGCCCAAGGCGCGGCCATTGGCGGCAAAGCTGGAAGTCCCCTTCTTGTACTCTACCCCTTCGGCCTTAAGCTGCTCTTCGGTCTTGCCCACCCAGGCAATCTCCGGACTGGTATAGATCACCCAGGGGATAGTGGCAAAGTCGACATGCGGCTTTTGGCCGGCGAGGCGCTCGGCTACAGCCACGCCCTCTTCGGAGGCCTTGTGTGCCAGCATCGGGCCACGCACCACGTCGCCGATTGCCCAGACGTTGGGCAGGTTGGTTCGGCAGTGATCGTCGACAACGACGAAGCCACGCTCGTCCAGCGCCAGCCCCACCGCCTCGGCACCCAGCCCCTGCGTGTTGGGGATGCGGCCGATGGAAACGATCAGCTTGTCGAATTCTGTCGTGGTGGCCTCGCCGTTGAGCTCATAGCTGACGGAAACGCTGTCGGCACCGGTCTTGACCTCGCCGATCTTCACACCCAGCTTGATGTCGAGCCCGGTGTCCTTGGTCAGGGTCTTGAAGGCTTCCTTGGCGATCTGCTGGTCTGCTGCTGCGAGGAAGGTGGGCATGGCCTCGAGCACGGTCACTTCCGCGCCCAGACGCTTCCACACCGACCCCATCTCCAGACCGATCACCCCTGCGCCGATGATGCCCAGACGTTTGGGCACGGCGGTGAGCGCCAGGGCGCCAGCGTTGTCGAGCACCAGCTGGTTGTCAGTGGGCAGGCCGGGCAGCTGGCGCGGATTGGAGCCGGTGGCCACGATCACATGCGTGGCTTCCAGGGTATCCACCACGGCGCCATCGTTACTGACCTCGATCACCCACTTGTCACCCTGGCGGCCCTTGAGCGCGCCCAGACCATGAATGTTCGCCACCTTGTTCTTCTTGAACAGGAAAGCGATCCCGCCGGCGTTCTTGGCGATAATGCCGTTCTTGCGCTCCAGCATCTTGGCCACGTCCATCTGCGCCCCTTCGACGCTGATGCCGTGCTTGGCAAAGTCGTGCTGGACGGCGTGGAAGTTCTCGGACGACTGCAGCAGGGCCTTGGAGGGGATGCACCCCACGTTCAGGCAGGTACCCCCCAGCGAGGGCTGGCCTTCGGGATTCTTGAAGGCGTCAATGCATGCCGTGGCGAAACCCAGCTGGGCCGCACGGATGGCGGCCACATAACCGCCGGGGCCGCCACCGATCACTACCACATCGAATTGTTGGCTCATGGAAATTCCTCAGGCGTGGCCGCTCTTGAGCAGCAGCACGCCAAAACCGAACATGAACAGCGCCAGGATGATCTTGCCCACCCGCACGTACAGGCCTTCGGCCAACCCCCTCTCGCGCTTCTTCCAGCTCAGGAACAGCAGCGCAAAGGCAGCCAGAATGGCCGCGAGCCCGTAAAGCGTATTGGACATTTCACTTCCTGTCGTAAGCAATGGCGGGAACGGAATGACCGTTCCCGCAAGTAAGAATTAAAGGTCGAGGATCAGGCGGGCCGGATCTTCCAGCAGGTCCTTGATCGTCACCAACGTCAGTACGGCTTCGCGGCCATCGATGATGCGGTGGTCGTAGGACAGCGCCAGATACATCATCGGACGCACTACCACCTGACCGTTTTCGACCACGGCACGGTCCTTGGTGGCATGCATGCCCAGGATGGCCGACTGCGGCGGGTTGATGATCGGAGTGGACATCATCGAGCCGAAGGTACCGCCATTGGTGATGGAGAAGGTGCCCCCGGAGAGGTCCTCGAGCGCCAGCTTGCCATCACGCGCCTTCACAGCGAAGTCGGCGATCTGCTTCTCGATCTCGGCGATGGACATCTGGTCTGCATTGCGCAGGATGGGCACAACCAGGCCACGCGGGCTGCCCACGGCGATGCCGATGTCGTAGTAGCCGTGATAGATGATGTCGTTGCCGTCCACCGAGGCGTTCACGATCGGGAACTTCTTCAGGGCCGCGACCGCAGCCTTCACGAAGAAGGACATGAAGCCCAGCTTCACGCCATGTTCCTTCTCGAACTTTTCCTTGTACTTGGCACGCAGGTCCATCACCGGCTTCATGTTGACTTCGTTGAAGGTGGTGAGGATGGCGTTCTGCTGCTGGCTCATCAGCAGACGTTCCGCCACGCGCTGGCGCAGACGGCTCATCGGCACCCGCTGTTCCGGGCGGTCACCAGTGATGGCGCCCACGTTCACGGCAGCCGGGGTGCTGGCCAGTGCAGTACCGCCTTGCACGACGGGCGCAGCGGCGACCGGGCCAGCCTGCTTGGGAGCGCTGGCGGGCTTGCTGGTAGCGTTCTGCACGTCTTCCTTGAGCACGCGTCCGTCGCGGCCGGTGCCCGGCACTTCATTGAGGTTGACGCCTGTCTCGGCAGCCAGCTTGGCGGCAGCCGGCATGGCCATGACCTGCGGATTGCCGGCCTGGGCAGCCACTTCCGCGGCAGCCTGGGCCGGGGTGTCGGCCGGGGTGGCGCCTGCGGCATCAGCGGGGCTGGCCTCGGCATTACTACCCTTGGCACCGGCCTTGGCTTCGGTATCAATCTGGGCGATCAGCTGGCCGGAGGTCACGGTGGTGCCGTCCTGTTCGATGATCTTCACCAGTACGCCTGCCTGCGGGGCCGGCAGTTCCAGCACCACCTTGTCGGTTTCCAGATCGATCAGGTTCTCGTCGCGCTCGACGTATTCGCCTTCCTTCTTGTGCCACGCCATCAGCGTGGCTTCCGATACCGATTCCGGCAGCTGGGGGACTTTGACTTCAATCAACATGTTCGTCTCCGGTTGCGGGGCGCGGTTCCGCCGCCCCGTCGTTGGTCAGGGCACTGGGTTATTTGGATACCGACATGGCTTCTTCGAGGAAAGCCTTGAGCTGGGCCACGTGCTTGCTCATATAGCCGACAGCCGGCGAGGCGGACGACGGGCGGCCGGCGAACAGCAGGGTTTGCTTGGCGTTGAGCAGGCCTTCCAGGCGATGGCGGATCTGGTACCAGGCGCCCTGGTTGCGCGGCTCTTCCTGCACCCACATCACTTCCTTCGCGTTCGGGAAGCGCGCCAGCTCAGCAGCCACCTGCTCGGTCGGGAACGGATAGAGCTGCTCCACGCGCACGATGGCGATGTCTTCTTCCAGCGCGCGTTCCTTGCGTGCATTGAACAGGTCGTAGTACACCTGCCCTGCGCACAGTACCACACGCTTCACCCTCTTCGGATCGGTGCTGCCGCTGTCGCCGATCACCGGGCGGAAGCTGCCGGAGGTGAACATCTCGATCGGGCTCATCGCGTCCTTGTAGCGCAAGAGACGCTTGGAAAGGAAGATGACCAGCGGCTTGCGGTAGGGGCGCAGCACCTGGCGGCGCAGCACGTGGAACATTTGGGCTGCCTCGGACGGCATCACGATCTGCATGTTGTGTTCGGCGCACAGTTGCAGCCAGCGCTCCAGGCGGGCCGAGGAGTGTTCCGGACCCTGCCCATCATACCCGTGCGGCAGGATGCAGGTGAGACCGCACAGCCGACCCCACTTGGTCTCGCCGGAGGAGATGAACTGGTCGATGGCGACCTGGGCACCGTTGGCGAAGTCACCGAACTGGGCTTCCCAGATCACGAGCTGGTCGGGGGCCGAGCAGGCATAGCCGTATTCGTAGGCCAGCACCGCTTCCTCATTGAGGATCGAGTCGATCACGAGGAAGTCGCCCTGGTTTTCCGAGAGATTGCGCAGCGGCACATAGGCACCTTGGTCCCAGCGCTCGCGGTTCTGGTCGTGCACCACCGCATGACGATGCGAGAAGGTGCCGCGGCCCGAATCTTCACCAGAAATGCGCACGCCAAAACCATTGGTCACCAGCGAGGCATACGCCAGCGTTTCGGCCATCCCCCAGTCGGCGTTCTGCTCGCCGGCAGCCATGGCGCGACGGGCATTCATCACCTTTTCCACCGTCGGGTGCAGCTTGAAGCCTTCGGGCACAGAGGTGAACTTCTCAGTCAGGCGCTGGATGTCTGCCTGTGGCAGGCAGGTTTCGGTCGGGTGCGCCCAATGGGTGCCCATGTACTGCGACCAGTCCAGTGCGTGCTCACGCCGATAGTTGGTAAGCACGGTCTGCTCGACATGCTCGCCCTTGTCCAGCGCATCGCGGTAGGCACGAATCAGACTGTCCGCCTCTTCGGCCTTGAGAATGCCTTCGCCCACCAGACGCTCGGCATACATGGCGCGCACACCCGCATGCTTGGCGATTTTCTTGTACATCATCGGCTGGGTAAGGAAGGGATCGTCGCCTTCGTTGTGGCCGAGCTTGCGATAGCAGACGAGGTCGATGACCACATCCTTCTTGAACTGCATGCGGTATTCGAGCGCAGCCTGCATCACATAGCAGACTGCCTCCGGATCATCGCCGTTCACGTGGAAGATGGGCGCTTCCACCATCTTGGCCACATCGGTGCAGTACAGCGTGGAGCGCATGTCGCGCGTATCCGAGGTGGTGAAGCCCACTTGGTTGTTGATCACGATGTGGATGGTACCGCCGGTACCGTAACCCCGCGTCTGCGACAGGTTGAAGGTGCCTTGGTTGACGCCCAGACCGGCAAAGGCGGAGTCGCCATGTAACAGGACCGGGATCACCGTCTTGCGTTCGGCATCCTTGCGGCGCTGCTGACGGGCGCGCACGGAACCTTCGACCACGGGGTTGACGATCTCAAGGTGCGACGGGTTGAAGGCGAGCGACACGTGCATCGGGCCATGCGGCGTCGGAATGTCGCTGGAGAAGCCCATGTGGTACTTCACGTCGCCCGAGGCCAGCTCCATGGTGGGCTTGCCTTCGAACTCGGCGAAGAGGTCTCGCGGCTGCTTACCCAGCGTATTGACCAGCACGTTGAGGCGGCCACGGTGGGCCATGCCAATGATCAGTTCTTCCACGCCGTGCGAGGTGGCGTTCTGGATCAGGTGGTCGAGCGCGGCGATGGTGCTCTCCCCGCCCTCCAGGGAGAAGCGCTTCTGACCCACGTACTTGGTGTGCAGGTAGCGTTCGAGCGTTTCAGCTGCGGTGATCTGCTTGAGGATGCGCTTCTTTTTCTCGGCGTCGTAGCGCGGGGTAGAGAGATCGCCCTCGAAGCGCTGCTGGATCCAGTGCTTCTCGTCCGAACTGGTAATGTGCATGTACTCGAGGCCGATGTTGCCGCAGTACGTCTGCTTCAGGCGGGCCAGGATGTCGGAGAGCGGCAGCTTCTGCGGACCGACCAGCGAGCCAACATAGAACTGCACCGCCATGTCGGCGTCGGACAAACCGTGGGACGCCGGATCGAGCTCGGCCATCGTGGCCTGATCCATGCGCTTGAGTGGGTCCAGATTGGCTTGGCGCGAGCCGAGCACGCGGTAGGCGGAAACCAGCTTGAGCACGCCTACCTGCTTCTGCATGGATTCCCACTCGGCTACGGTGCTGACGCGCTGACCGGTCAGCGGCTTCTTGGCCAGCTGGACGAAGGACTCCTGGATGGGCTGGTGCGGTACGTCGCGCTCGGCCGCACCCGGTGCCTGGGCGAGCTTGTCGAAATAGTCGCGCCACTCGACCGGCACGGCATTGGGATCAGCGAGGTACTGCTCGTACAGCTCCTCGATGAACGGTGCATTCCCACCGAACAGGTAGGAATGGCTGTACATGGCTTGCATCATTGTTCGACCCTTTGTTGTCTGCTGGTGCAGCGTTACTAAAGCGTTGCGGCAATGAACCCGGCTTTCCATTGCCGCACCTCTCTGGCACGACTGTCTTACTGTCTTCTGTATCCCGCCTGGGCGGGCAAAAGGTTGGCCGAAGCACGCTTCGGCCAACCTTGTCCTACCCGATCAGCGCTTGTCGACCGGTACGTAATCGCGGCGACCTGCACCGGTGTACAGCTGGCGCGGACGGCCGATCTTCTGCTGCGGATCGGAGATCATCTCGTTCCAGTGACTGATCCAGCCCACGGTGCGTGCCAGTGCGAAAATCACGGTGAACATCGACACCGGGATGCCCAGCGCGGAGAGCACGATGCCCGAGTAGAAGTCCACGTTCGGGTACAGCTTGCGCTCCACGAAGTACGGGTCTTCCAGGGCGATTTTCTCTAGGCGCATGGCCAGCTTGAACTTCGGATCGTCCTGCAGGCCCAGCTCGCTGAGCACATCATGGCAGGTGCGGCGCATGATGCTGGCGCGCGGGTCCATGTTCTTGTACACGCGGTGGCCAAAGCCCATCAGGCGGTAACGCTTGTCCTTCACGCCTTGAATGAACTCCTCGATGTTGGACTCGTCACCGATCTCGTCCAGCATCTTCAGCACGGCCTCGTTGGCGCCACCGTGCGCCGGGCCCCACAGGCATGCGATGCCTGCGGCGATACACGCGAACGGGTTTGCACCCGAAGAGCCGGCCAGGCGAACCGTCGAAGTCGAAGCGTTCTGCTCGTGATCGGCATGCAGGATGAGGATGCGGTCCAGCGCCTGCACCAGAACCGGGTTCGGCTCATAGTTCTCGCACGGGGTGGCGAACATCATGTGCATGAAGTTGGCGGTGTACGAGAGGTCGTTGCGCGGATACATGAATGGCGCGCCGATCGAGTAGCGGTAGCACATGGCCGCGATCGTCGGGATCTTGGAGATCAGGCGATACATCGCCACCTTGCGGTGCTCGGGATTGGAGATGTCGAGGCTGTCCTGATAGAACGCCGACAGTGCGCCCACCACCCCTACCATCATCGCCATCGGGTGCGAGTCGCGGCGGAAGCCCTTGAAGAAGCTGGTCAGCTGCTCGTGCACCATGGTGTGGTGCATGATGGTGTGCTGGAACTGTTTCTTTTCTTCCGGCGTTGGCAGCTCACCGTACATCAGGATGTAGCAAGTCTCGAGGTAGTCCGACTCCTCGGCCAGCTGTTCGATCGGATAGCCGCGGTAGTAGAGCTGGCCCTGGTCACCGTCGATGAAGGTGATCTTGGATTCGCAGCTGGCGGTTGCCAGAAAGCCCGGGTCGAAGGTGAACATGCCGGTCTTGGAAAACGCACGGATGTCCACGACATCCGGACCCAGGGTGCCACCAAGCACCGGCAGGTCCAGGGTGTCCTTGCCCTCGTTGTAAGTGAGTGTCACTTTGCGGTTGGTTTCCACAGCAATACTCCCAGTCTGGTTTGTGGTCGTTGTAGTCGTTGTGTGTTGTTGTGTTGCAGACGTTTCCGTCAGATTGCCCGCAGGATGCCGACGATTTCCATCTGGGCGGCGTCGTCGAGGTCGGCCTTGCCGTTGACGATATCCAGAAAGTCGTTGTCGGGCAGATCCAGCAGTTCCCGATACGCAGCAAGCTGCGCCGGAGACAGCGCATCGAACCGCTGGGCCAGAAAGCGTTCCAGCACCAGGTCCAGTTCGAGCAGCCCCCGGCGCGAGCGCCAGCGGATCCGTTTCAATTCAACCGGATCGATCGGGGTCATACCGCACGCCGGACAAGGAGGTCCTTGATCTTGCCGATGGCGCGCGTCGGGTTCAGACCTTTCGGACACACGTCCACGCAGTTCATGATGGTGTGGCACCGGAACAAGCGGTACGGGTCCTCAAGGTTGTCCAGACGTTCATTGGTGGCTTCGTCGCGGGTATCGGCGATGAAGCGGTAGGCCGCAAGCAGGCCGGCCGGGCCAACGAACTTGTCCGGATTCCACCAGAACGACGGGCACGACGTCGAACAGCAGGCACACAGGATACACTCGTACAGACCGTCGAGCTCCTTGCGGTCTTCGGGCGACTGCAGGCGCTCGCGCTCGGGCGGCGGCGTATCGTTGACCACGTACGGCTTGATCGAGTGGTACTGCTTGAAGAACTGGGTCATGTCCACGATCAGGTCGCGGATCACCGGCAGGCCCGGCAAGGGGCGCAGCGTGATCGGCTCGGCCAGATCGGCAATGTTGGTGATGCAGGCCAGGCCGTTCTTGCCGTTGATGTTCATCGCATCGGAACCGCAGATGCCTTCGCGGCAGGAACGACGGAACGCCAGGGTGTCGTCCTGGGCCTTGAGCTTGACGATGACATCGAGCAGCTTCACGTCATTCGGGCCGACTTCGATCTCATAGTCCTGCATGTAGGGCTTGGCATCGGTCTCGGGGTTGTACCGGTAGACCGAGAAACGAACTTTTCGCATAGGTTTTGTCTCCGGGCCGCGATCAGAAGGTACGTTCTTTCGGCGGGATGTAGTCCACCGACAGCGGCTTGGTGTGCACCGGCTTGTACGTCAGCTGGCGGGTTTCCCCATAGTAGAGCGTGTGCTTCATCCAGTTGTCGTCGTCACGGTGCTGGTAATCGTCATGGGCGTGGGCACCGCGCGATTCCTTGCGTGCCTCGGCG
Source organism: Gulbenkiania mobilis (assembly GCA_004346645.1). GTDB lineage: Bacteria > Pseudomonadota > Gammaproteobacteria > Burkholderiales > Chromobacteriaceae > Gulbenkiania > Gulbenkiania mobilis. The sequence continues at coordinate 212,579 of SMDA01000001.1, read as the reverse complement.
GAGATCAGCGTGGCCACGGCCACCTCGATCAGGTTGTCCAGTTCCAGCGCCTCCACCCGTGCGGTGTTGAAGACCTTGGACTTGTCCTTGATCTGGGTACGCTTCACTCGTTCTGCAACCTGCTTGATCTCTTCCACACCCTGCTGGAGGTTGGCCGAATTGCGGAACACGCCGGCCCGCGACTGGACGGTGCGCTGCATCGCCGCACGCACTTCCGGCACTTCCTCGCCACCGGTCTGACCATCCAGACGCGCCACACGGGCCAGCGAACGGTCGGCGGCATCGGCCGGCAACTCTTTCCAGGTCGGCATCTCGTTCTTGATGAACTGGATCATGTGGTCGCCGGCCGACTTGCCGAACACCACCAGGTCCAGCAGCGAGTTGGTCCCCAGACGGTTGGCACCGTGCACCGAGGCACATGCGCACTCGCCTGCGGCATAGAAGCCATTCACGCGGCTTTCCGGTTCATCGCCCTTGGGTACCACCACCTCGCCACGGTAGTTGGTAGGAATACCACCCATCATGTAATGGCAGGTCGGGATGACCGGAATCGGATCCTTGATCGGGTCCACGCCGGCAAACTTCATGGCGATCTCGCGGATGCCCGGCAGGCGCTGCTTGATGATGTCCGGACCCAGGTGGTCCAGCTTGAGCAGCACGTAATCCTTGTTCGGACCACAGCCACGGCCTTCGAGCACTTCCAGCTCCATGGAACGGGACACGAAGTCGCGAGGAGCAAGGTCCTTCAGGTTGGGCGCATAACGCTCCATGAAGCGCTCGCCATTGGAGTTCAGCAGGATGCCACCCTCGCCGCGTACGCCTTCGGTGATGAGCACGCCCGCGCCCGCCACGCCTGTGGGATGGAACTGCCAGAACTCCATGTCTTCCAGCGGAATGCCAGCACGCACGCACATGCCCAGACCGTCACCGGTGTTGATGAAGGCGTTGGTGGAAGCGGCATAGATGCGGCCTGCACCACCCGTAGCAAACAGGACTGCCTTAGCATGCAGGATGAAGATTTCGCCGGTTTCCATTTCCAGCGCGGTCACGCCCACCACATCGCCTTCACTGTCGCGGATGAGGTCCAGCGCCATCCACTCGACGAAGAACTGGGTGTTGGCACGCACGTTGCGCTGGTACAGGGTGTGCAGCATGGCGTGACCAGTACGGTCGGCCGCGGCACAGGCGCGCTGCACGGGGGTTTTGCCATTGTTCTGGGTATGGCCACCGAAAGGGCGCTGGTAGATCTTGCCGTTTTCCAGCCGGTCGAACGGCATGCCGAAGTGTTCAAGCTCGATCACGGCCTCGGGCGCCTTGCGGCACATGAATTCGATCGCATCCTGGTCGCCCAGCCAGTCCGACCCCTTCACGGTGTCGTACATATGCCATTCCCAGCGGTCTTCCTGAACGTTACCCAGCGAGGCGGAGATGCCACCCTGTGCTGCCACGGTATGCGAGCGAGTAGGGAAAACCTTGGACAGGACAGCGGTGTTCAGACCCGCTTCGGAAAGTTGCAGGGCGGCACGCAGACCAGCGCCACCGCCGCCAACGATTACAGCATCAAAACGACGAACGGGTACGCTCATTACAGCCCCCAAACAACCTTGATTGAATAGAAGAAACAGCCGGTCAGCCAGAGGATGGTCAGCACATGCATCGTCAGGCGAATACCCGCCGGCTTGATGTAGTCCATCCACACGTCACGCATGCCCACCCAGGCATGCAGTACGACGCCAAGATAGGTGATGACCGTCAGGATGCGCACCCAGCCTTGACTGAACAGCGCCTTCCACGATTCGTAGCCCGACGGCAGGGCCAGTACAAACAGCACCAGCGCCACCGCGTATACCAGCATCAGCACGGCGGTGATGCGCTGCATGATCCAGTCGCGCACCCCATAATGGGCCCCGACAACAATGCGATTTACCATACCAGCACCCCCAGAACGGCAGTCAGGACCAGACTGACGACGAGGACGGCCTTGGCAGTGGCGCGCGCAGTCTGCAGTTCCAGACCTTTATGGATGTCAAGGAAAAGGAAACGGATACCGGCACAGAGGTGATGCAGGAGCGCCCACAACAGACCAATCAGCACCAGCTTCATCAGCGGATGGCCAACCATGGCACGGTAGCGTTCGAAGTCTTCCGCCGAGCTCAGCGAGCCTTGCAGCAGATAGATGAGGAGGGGAAGGGAAAGGAACAGCGCCACACCGCTGACCCGGTGCAAAATCGAAACGATGCCCGGTACGGGCAGTCTGATTTTGGCCAGATCCAGGTGCTTGGGTCGTTGCTTCTGCATATGGCTTCCTTGGAATGCGTTTGACCAAGTCGTTGTAACCCGGCTTCCCGCACTGGGAAGCCACCTGGGCCGCACCACGCCTTTTTGACAAGCGTGTATGGGCCCGCCTGCTGCCATCTCGCCCATGCTGCAGGCGCAATATGACTGGAAGATTTTAACAAAACCTGCCGCCCCTGGCTGCGCTGATTCCCGAAAGCGCCGTTTCAGGCTACGCGACCATGATCTGGAACATAAGCCATCGTGCGCGTCAGGCAGTAACGCTGGCGCCACTCCACCGGCTCACCCTGCAGCGAGGCGGTCAGACGGGTGATGGACAATACCGGCACCCCTTCTGCCACCCCCAGCAGCACGCCTTCCTCTCGCGGCAGCGGCACCGCGCGCAACTGCTCCTGCACGAGAACGGGGCGGACCGCGTAATGCCGGTGAAGTGCGTTGTAGACGCTCCCGCCGGACTGCCGCACCAGCTTGGCATCCAGGCCCTCGATGCGTTCGGCCGGCAAATAGGCGTCATCAACAGCCAGCGCTTCGGCCTGCAGCCGCCACAGCTGGCGCACCCGTACCAGTGCGGCCCCGCGCTTCAATCCCAGGGCTTCGGCCAACTCGTCAGGCGCGTTGACGCGTGAGCACCCGAGGAGTTCGGCCGCCGGCAGTTCCAGTCGGCTGCGAAACAGGCCGGCAGGGACCATGCCCGGCCCGGCCCAGTCACCCATCACATCGGCCACGAAGGTGCCCTTGCCCTGCTGACGGTACAGCATGCCTTCGGTCACCATCTCGGTGAGCGCCTTGCGCACCGTGCCTTGGCTTACACCCAGCTCCTCGGCCAGCTCCCACTCGCTGGGCAGCATCTCGTTGGGCTGCCATGCGCCCTCGCCAATTCGCTGCGAAAGCAGCGTCTTGATCTGAGTGTATAAAGGCTGTCGTCGCAGCTGGGAGCGGATCATGTTGACGTTTTATCACTAATCGCCCATGGGCGTAAACCCAAGTCTTATATAAGACACAAAACAATTTTTCCCTGAAGTCCATGATGCATCGCAACAGCCCGCACAAGGCTTTGGGGGCGTGCTACACTCTTCAGGTACCTTTCAAAAAGGAAACCCTGCGTTTCCGATGGTCCGTTTCTACCCAAGGAGAAGCCTGAACATGAAAGCCCCCGTACGCGTTGCTGTCACCGGAGCCGCCGGCCAGATCGGTTACAGCCTGCTGTTCCGCATTGCCAGTGGTGAAATGCTGGGCAAAGACCAGCCCGTGATCCTGCAGCTTCTGGATCTGCCGCAGGCCCAGGCTGCCGTCAAAGGTGTGATGATGGAACTGGAAGACTGCGCCTTCCCACTCCTGGCCGGCATGGTTGCAACCGACGATCCGAACGTGGCTTTCAAAGATGCCAACATCGCTCTGCTGGTAGGCGCCCGTCCGCGTAGCAAGGGCATGGAGCGCAAGGACCTGCTGGAAGCCAATGGCGCCATCTTTACCGTACAGGGCAAGGCGCTGAATGACCACGCCGCCCGCGACGTGAAAGTGCTGGTGGTGGGCAACCCGGCCAATACCAATGCCTACATCGCCATGAAGAGCGCTCCGGACCTGGATCCGAAAAACTTCACGGCCATGTTGCGTCTGGACCACAACCGCGCCCTCTCGCAAATCGCTGCCAAGACCGGCAAACCGGTATCGTCGATCGAGAAGCTGGCCGTATGGGGCAACCATTCGCCGACCATGTACGCCGACTACCGCTTCGCCACCATTGATGGCCAAAGTGTGAAGGCCATGATCAACGACGATGCCTGGAATCGCGACGTATTCCTGCCTACCGTGGGCAAGCGCGGCGCTGCGATCATTGAGGCGCGCGGGCTTTCCTCTGCGGCCTCGGCTGCCAACGCCGCCATCGACCACATCCGCGACTGGGTGCTGGGCACCAATGGCAAGTGGGTGACCATGGGTATTCCTTCTGATGGTTCCTATGGCATCCCGGAAGGCGTGATGTACGGCTTCCCGGTGGTATGCGAGAATGGCCAATATCAGATCGTACAAGGCCTGGAAATCGACGAGTTCAGCCGTGAGCGCATGAACCTGACGCTGGCCGAGCTTGAGGAAGAGCGCGCAGGCGTTGCCCACCTCCTGGGCTGAGTCCGCATCTTTTCAGAAAAGCGCACCGACGGGTGCGCTTTTTGTGTTTAATCAAGTTGCAGATCTATATTTGCATTTAATTATTCTCTACATTAGCGTGGAGCAGAAAAATGATCGAAGCAGAAGTACTGAACCAGATCGATAACAGCCTGAACGATCTGGCCGCCCGGGCCGCCGACCTTCGGAGGTATCTTTGACTACGAAGGCAAGCGGGACCGCTTGGAAGAAGTCGTTCGCCTGACCGAAGACCCAGACATCTGGAACGACCCGAAACGTGCCCAGGAACTGGGCCGTGAACGCAAGCAGCTGGAAGACGTGGTGGTAGTGCTGGACGAGATCCAGAGCGCCCTCGACGACAGCCGCGAGCTCTTCGCCATGGGACGCGAGGAGGAAGACGACGACACCGTCATGGCCGTCAGGGACGACCTGCAGGCCGTGGAAGAGCGGATTGCGCAGCTGGAATTCCGGCGCATGTTCAACGACCCGATGGACCCGAACAACTGCTTCGTGGACATCCAGGCCGGTGCAGGTGGCACCGAAGCACAGGACTGGGCCGGCATGCTACTGCGGATGTATGTGCGCTACGCCGAGCGCAAGGGCTTCAAGGTAGAGATCCTGGAGGAGTCCGAAGGCGATGTGGCGGGTGTGACCAGTGCCACCATCAAGATCACCGGTGAATACGCCTACGGGCTGCTGCGCACCGAGGTGGGCGTGCATCGCCTGGTGCGGGTGTCACCCTATGACTCCAACGCACGCCGCCACACCTCGTTTGCCTCGGTGTTCGTGTATCCCGAGGTGGACGACAGCTTCGAGATCGATATCAATCCGGCGGATGTACGTACCGACACCTACCGTGCCTCGGGTGCGGGTGGCCAGCACATCAACAAAACCGACTCGGCGGTGCGACTGACGCACATGCCCACGGGGATCGTGGTGCAATGTCAGAACGATCGCTCGCAGCACCGCAACCGCGACGAGGCATGGCAGATGTTGCGGGCCAAGCTCTATGAGCTGGAACTGAAGAAGCGCAACGAGGCCAAGCAGGCGCTGGAAGACACCAAAACCGACGTGGGCTGGGGCCACCAGATCCGCTCGTACGTGTTCGACCAGTCGCGGATTAAGGACCTGCGCACCAGCCACGAGGTGGGCAATATCAAGGCCGTCATGGACGGCGACCTGGACGGCTTCATCGAGGCCAGTCTCAAGCAGGGCGTCTGACCCGCCCGATAACCTGCCGGCACCAGCCGGTTGCATGGCCCGGGCTTGGCCCGGGCTCTTCCGCAGTCAATGGAGTCATCAGTCATCATGTCAGAACACGAACAAACATCACCGAGCCTGGACGAGAACCAGATCATGGCGGAGCGCCGCCAGAAGCTCGCAGCCATTCGCGAACAGCGTGTGGCCTTCCCCAACGACTTCAAGCGCAGCCACTTTGCCAAGCCGCTACAGGAGACGCACGGCGCCAAGGAGCGCGAAGCGCTGGAAGCCGAAAAGGTGGAAGTGGCCGTCGTCGGCCGGATGATGCTTAAACGTGTGATGGGCAAGGCCAGCTTTGCCACGCTGCAGGATGGCAGTGGCCGCATCCAGCTGTACATTTCCAACGATGGCGTAGGCAGCGAGACGCACGAGGAGTTCAAGCGTTGGGACATGGGCGACATCCTGGCTGCGCGGGGCACGCTGTTCAAGACCAAGACCGGCGAGCTGACGGTGCAGGCCACCGAGGTACGTCTGTTGGCCAAGAACCTGCGTCCGCTGCCGGAAAAATTCCATGGACTGACCGATCAGGAACAGAAATACCGCCAGCGCTACCTGGACCTGATCATGAACGAAAGTTCGCGCGAGGTGTTCTTCAAGCGGTCGCAGATCGTTCAGGGTGTACGCGAGTACATGGTGGCCGAGCAGTATCTGGAGGTGGAAACACCGATGATGCACCCGATCCCGGGGGGTGCGTCGGCCAAGCCCTTCGTGACGCACCATAACGCTCTCGACATGCCGCTCTACCTGCGCATCGCGCCGGAGCTGTATCTCAAGCGGCTGGTAGTGGGCGGCATGGAGCGAGTGTTCGAGATCAATCGCAATTTCCGAAACGAGGGGATGAGCACACGCCACAACCCCGAGTTCACGATGATGGAGTTCTACGAGGCCTACTCCGACTACCATCGCATGATGGAAATGACCGAAGGCATTATCCAGCATGTGGCACGCAAAGCCTGTGGCGGCCTGCACATCCAGTACCAAGGCAAGACGGTGGATCTGAGCCACTTTGAACGGCTGACGATCGTGGAAGCGATCAAGAAGTACAACCCGCAATACACCGACGCCCAGCTCAACGACCGCGCATGGCTCAAGGCGGAAATCGCCCGTCTGGGTGGCAAGCCCGTGCTGAGCGACGGCATTGGCGGCTTGCAGCTGTCGCTGTTTGAGGAATGTGCCGAATCCCAGTTGTGGAACCCAACGTTCATCGTCGACTATCCAGTGGAAGTGTCGCCGCTGGCCCGTGGATCCGACACCCGCCCGGGCATCACCGAGCGCTTCGAACTGTTCGTTGTAGGCCGCGAACTGGCCAACGGCTACTCCGAGTTGAATGATCCAGAAGATCAGGCCAGCCGCTTCATGGAGCAGGTGAAGCAGAAGGATGCCGGCGACGATGAGGCCATGCACTACGATGCTGATTACATCCGTGCGTTGGAATACGCCATGCCGCCGACCGGTGGCTGCGGCATCGGCATCGACCGCCTGGTCATGCTGCTGACCGACGCCCCTTCTATCCGCGATGTCATCCTGTTCCCGCAGATGAGGCCCGAATAAGGCTCCAAACCGTGAGCTGTAAACTGGAAAGCCGCGCGATCCTCGGGTTGCGCGGTTTTTTTATGTCCGCTGCAGGCTGGGCGGAATACCTAAACCCACATAATGGGGAAAGCTTTAAAAGCTGCAGGCCTCCTGCCTTGGCCCTGTGACGGGTCGCAGTCCTATACATGCAAAAAGGTTGGCCGAAACAATGTTTCGGCCAACCTTTTCATTGAAAGTAAAGCACCCGGCACTCAGCGCCGGCCCGCTCCCAGATCCGGCAGCAGATGACCCTCCTTGAGGAGGAGTACGAAGTCCTCCGCCGGCACTGGCTTGGACAGCAGGTAGCCCTGTACCTGGTCGCAGCCTTCCGCAGCCAGAAAACGCCACTGCTCAACCGTCTCGACACCTTCGGCCACCACCCGCATGTTGAGGTTCTTGGCCATATTGATGATGGCGCGCGCAATGGCCGAGTCGTCCGGATCGGCCGGAATGTCGCGCACGAAGGAGCGGTCGATCTTGAGCTTGTCCGCCTTGAAGCGCTTGAGGTACGACAGGCTAGAGTAACCGGTACCGAAGTCGTCGATGGACAGCTGCAGGCCCATCGTCTTGATGGCGTCCAGCGTCTGGATGGTAGCCTCCGCATCCTCCATCACCACGCTTTCCGTCACCTCAATATCGATCATGTGGCCCTGCAAGCCGTTGGCCGATAGGGCCCGTTCCAGCGTCAGCGCCAGATCCTCCTGACGGAACTGCAAGGCGGACAGGTTCATCGCCAGGCTGATCTCGGGCAAGCCAGCGGCGCGCCACTCCGCCAGCTGCCGGCAGGCCTCGCGGATCACCCAGCTGCCCAGCTTCACGATGAAGCCGCGCTCCTCGGCCACCTGAATGAACCTGCCAGGCCCAAGCAGGCCCAGGCTGGGGTGGTTCCAGCGGATCAGCGCTTCGGCGCCCACGATATGCCCGGTGGCGAACTCCACCTGCGGCTGGTAATGCAGTACGAACTCGCTGCGCTCCAAGGCAAACCGCAGCTGGCTTTCCACAGCCAGGATCTCGCGCGCCCGGGCGTTGAGGTCGGCAGTGTAGAACTTGTAGTTGTTCCGGCCAGACGACTTGGCGTGGTACATCGCTGCGTCGGCATTGCGCACCAGCGTCTCAAAGTCACGGCCATCTTGCGGATAGACACTGATCCCGATCGACGGCGTGATGGTGATGATGTGGTTATGCAGCTCGATCGACGAGGCGAAGGCATCGCGGATGCGCTCGGCCGCCAGAGCAGCCTCGCTCGGATCGGTGAGCGATGGGAGCAGAATGATAAACTCGTCCCCACCCTGCCTGGCCACGGTCTCGCCCGGACCCAGCACGCTACGGATGCGGTCGGAAGCCATCTGCAGCAGGGTATCGCCCGCGGAATGCCCCAGCGATTCGTTGATGGTCTTGAAACGATCCAGGTCCAGGAGCAGCAGTGCCAGCTGGTGCCCGTCCTTAGTGGCGTTCTGGATGGCCAGCTCCACCCGGTCCTGCATGTGCGAGCGGTTGGGAAGGCTGGTCAGCACGTCGAAGTGCGCCAGGAACTGAATGCGCTCGTCCGCCGCCTTGCGCTCGGAGAGGTCGCTGAAGATGGCCACATAGTGTGTCACCTCGCCGGCGGCGTTGCGCACCGCATTGATCGCCAGCCACTCCGGATATACCTCGCCGTTCTTGCGCCGGTTCCAGACCTCGCCCTGCCAGGAGCCATGATCGGCAATGTTCTTCCACATCTGATCGTAGAAGGTTTCGTCGTGGCGGCCGGAGGATAGGATGCTGGGCTTTTGGCCGAGCACTTCATGCTGGCTGTAACCGGTGATCTCGGTGAAGGCACGGTTTACGCTGCGGATGCAGCGATCGGCATCGGTGATCATGATGCCTTCGACCGTGTTCTCGAACACCTTGGCAGCCAGATGCACCCGCTCTTCCGCCGCGCGGCGCTCGGAGATGTCGCGTACCATGCGCCATACCGCATTGATGCGGCCGAAGGCATCACGCATCGCCACCGTCTTGACGCTCACGGGTACGGTATTGCCGAAGCGGTTGATGTAGCTGGCCTCGAATTCGTCGCAGTAGCCGAAGCGCAGCACCTTGTTGTCTAGGTTGAAGCGTTCGAGCGACTCGCTCTCCGGGGCTACCAGCGACCAGAAGTTCTGCAGCTTGAGCTGGTCCAGGCTATAGCACATCAGGTTGAGGAAGGCCGGGTTCGCATCAAGCACCTGCCCGTCGAGCGAGCTGATCACGATGCCGTCCAGGTTGGACCAGAACAGTTCGCGGTACTTGTTCTCGGAGCGCCGCAGTGCATCCTCGACCTCGCGGCGCCGGGTAATGTCCGCCTCCAGCGCTAGGGTCTTGGCGCGCAGTTCGTCGATCAGACGCTTAAGCTCCGAGCGGGTCCACTCCAGATGGTTGCCCAGACGACCGATCTCGTCGCGTCGTAGCCAGTGGAAGGCCTGGTCCAGTTTCAGTTCGGCCAGTTGAGTAGCCTGCCCGGTCAGGTCGTGCATCGGCTTGAGGAAGCGGAAGTGCAGGATGCTCATGATGAGCAGGATCGACAGCAGCAGCTGGGCGAAGAGGATGAGCAGGACGTTCTTGACACCGTTGTTGAGCGCAATGCCCAGATGCTCGGTGTCGAACTCGATGGTGACCTGACCGATCTCCTCGCCCCGGTAGACCACCGGCTTCTGCACGAAGGCCACACTGCCGATGCGGCGCTCGCTGCGCAGTGCCGACAGGAACACGGTGTTGGACTGCGTATCTGTCACGCGCACCGAAATCACGCGCGGGTCTTCCATCACCGACGCGACAAGCGGGCTACCTGCCTGGCGGCTGAGGTTCCACAGGGGCTCCTGCATGCCGAGGGCGACGATGTCGAGCAGACGCTTCTGGTCGGTTTCCAGCTGCGCGGTCAGTGCATCGCGCTGCATGTTGAAGCTGAGGTAGCTGATGATGACGGCCGGAATCAGCAGCCCCAGTACCACGGCGATGAGAAAGACCGTACGCAGCGAAAGCCTGGAGCCCGCCCGTTGAGTGCCTCCCAGTTCTTGAGAGAGTGCCATCCGTATACCGCTCACCTGGTGGCGGGCAATGCGCCCGCGAGATTGTCTTCAGTCTCTGCCCCTCGTGCGGCAACCGCGGCATTGCCAGGCGGCCTAACGCGCAAGGCGGGCATTGTTGTTGTTGGGTTTGGCAGGGGAAGGCACGCGCCTTCCCAACGCAACGATAGAACAGTTTGCCAAGCCAGTCAGCAAGTTTTTTCAAGGATGAGTCCGCTTTGGTGGCGGCGGTTTGCCTTGCCCTGCCGCGGCGCCTACAATCCGGGCGTTCCCGCAATCTTCAAGGTCTTGCTTTTACATGCTTCCCACGCACTGTGACACCCTGATTTCCGCACGCTGGATCATCACCGTCGAGCACGACGGCGAAGTGCTGGAAAATCATAGCGTAGCCATCGAAAAGGGCCACATCGTGGCCATCCTGCCCACGGCGGCTGCCGCCGGCATCGCTGCGGACGAACACATCGACCTGGGCCAGCAGGTGCTGATGCCGGGTCTGGTCAACCTGCATGGCCACTCCTCGATGACCCTGCTGCGCGGCTTGGCGGACGACAAGGCCCTGATGGACTGGCTGAACAACCACATCTGGCCGGCCGAAGGTCGCCACGTGCGGGACGACTTCGTGTTCGACGGCAGCCTCTTGGCGATGGCGGAAATGATCCGTTGCGGTACCACCACCATCAACGACATGTATTTCTTCCACGGCGCGGTGGCACGGGCAGGCCTGGCAGCAGGCATGCGCACCTTTGTCGGCTGCTCCATCCTGGAATTCCCCACCAATTACGCCAATAACGCTGACGACTACATCAGCAAGGCGCTGGCCGAGCGGCGCGAATACCTGGGCGAAGAGCTGGTGACCTTCACCCTGGCACCGCATGCCCCGTATACCGTCTCGGACGACACCTTCCGCAAGGTGGTTACCTTGGCCGAAGAAGAGGACATGCTGATCCATTGTCACATCCACGAGACTGCGGATGAGGTCGAGGGCGGCGTGCGCGAGCACCATCAGCGCCCGCTGGCCCGCCTAAAGGCCCTGGGCCTGCTCACGCCACGGCTGATCGCGGCGCACATGGTGCACCTGTCGGAGGAAGAGGTGGCATTGGCCGCGCGCCACGGACTCTCCATCGCGCACAATCCCTCCTCCAACATGAAGCTGGCCTCGGGCATCGCACCGGTGAAGGCCCTGCTGGACGCTGGTGCCAACGTCGGCCTTGGCACCGATGGCGCGGCCTCCAACAACAAGCTCGACATGTTGGCCGAAACCCGGCTGGCAGCCCTGCTGGCCAAGGTGGGCACCGGCGATCCCACGGCGGTCCCGGCCGCCACCGCCATTCGCATGGCCACGCTCAACGGCGCGCGCGCCCTGGGCTTGGGCGAGCGCACCGGCAGCGTTCGGGTAGGCAAGGAAGCCGACCTGATCGCCATTGATCTGGCACGCGTGGAGACCGCGCCCGCTTTCGACCCCGTCTCGCACGTGGTGTATGCCGCGGGTCGCGAACAGGTCAGCCATGTCTGGGTCAAGGGCCGCCCGCTCCTCAAGGCGCACCGACTGGTCACCCTGGACGAGCAGGACCTTCTGGGCCGCGCCGAAGACTGGCGCAACCGCATCTTGAGCCATTGAGGAGGACGCTCCATGAGCAACGTTGACGCAACCGAACTGGACAAATTCAGCCAGCTGGCCCACAAATGGTGGGATCGCAACAGCGAGTTCAAGCCCCTGCACGACATCAACCCACTGCGTCTGGCTTATGTAGAGGAGCATGCAGGCGGGCTCACCGGCAAAAAGGTGCTGGACGTGGGCTGCGGCGGCGGCATCCTTTCCGAAAGTATGGCGCTGCGGGGCGCTCAGGTCACCGGCATCGACCTGGCCAAGAAATCGCTGAAGGTCGCCCAGTTGCACAGCCTGGAAAGCGGGGTGCAGGTGGACTACCGCTGCATTGCCGTGGAAGCGTTGGCCGAAGAGGCACCGGCGGCCTACGATGTGGTGACCTGCATGGAAATGCTGGAGCATGTACCCAGCCCCGAGAGCGTGGTGCACAGCTGCATGACGCTGGTACGTCCAGGGGGAATCGTGTTTTTCTCCACCCTCAACCGCAACCTCAAGTCCTACCTCATGGCCGTGGTAGGGGCCGAGTACGTGCTGGGCCTGCTACCGCGCGGCACCCATGACTATGCGCGTTTTCTGCGCCCCTCGGAGCTGTCGCGCATGGCGCGCAACGCGGGCCTGTCCATTGTCGATGTGCGCGGCATGCACTACCAGCCGCTCACCCGCACCTATGCATTGGGCGAAGGCACCGACGTCAACTACCTCATGGCCACCCGCCGTCCGGGCTGAGCCGGACAAAAGAAAAGGGCCTTTGCCACATGGCAAAGGCCCAAACCCACGTCACTGGCCTTTCGGCCTGTACAACCCTCATGTCCCTGAAGCGGTACTTCAGCTTCGGGCTTGTTGTAGAAAAGATGCCGGTTTTGTCGTGTGCCCCTCGATCCTCGGTCAGCCCTTTCAAACAAGCGTTTTAATCTTACGGACCTGTCGGGCAGCGGGCAAGGGTTTTCCCTTAGCCCATCAAGCCATGCGGCATGCATACAACAATCATGGGGGCGACACCTTCCGTTGAAGGTGCGTCGCCCGGCAATCCTGTGCTCGCCTTTTCGGCCGCATTGTCAGACAATTGCGCCTTCACGGCACTCCGGCCGTTCCGGATAGAAAAACAAAAGCATTTTGCGGAGGCCTGCATGTCCTTCAAAGCCAACGACTCTCTCACCGAACAGATTGCCCAGTATCTGGGCCAGAAGATCATCCAGGGCGATATGCGTCCGGGTGAACGCATTCAGGAACTGCGCATCGCCTCCGAGCTGGAGGTCAGCCGCGGCTCGGTCCGCGAAGCGCTACTACTGCTGCAGCGGCGCCATCTGGTGGACATCTTTCCCCGCCGAGGCGCCGTGGTAGCGAGCATCGGTGCCACCGAAGTGGCCGACTTCTTCGAACTGTGGTTCATGCTGCTGGACAAGGTGGTAATCCACCTGGCCGCTCACTGGCAGAATGACGACCTCGCTCCCTTCTTTGCCCTGATGAGCGAACTGGAGACCTGCCATCACAACCATGACGTGCAGGGCTACTTCGAGCATGGGGTGGAGTTCCTCAAGGCAATCTATGCCTTTTCGGGCAACCGCTACCTCAAGGCCACGCTCAACGATCTTTTGCCCCTCACCCAGCGCTGCCTGCACGCCATCTTGCGAGCAGGCAAGGCCCAGCTGGACCGCACCCACCGTTTCCTGCAGGACATCCTCAAGACGATCATTGCCCGCGACCTGGTACTGCTGCACGAGATGGTGACGGATTTCGGCCAAGATTACAGCCGCCTGGCGCAAGCCTCGGCCGAAGCACTGCAAGGCAAGGCCACGGCTTAAGCGGCGGGCTCGGACGGGCTGCCAGCGCACGGCCCGCCCGAACCCTTGCCGGGTACGGCCATCAAAAGCAGGAAGAAAGGCACGAGACTGAAGCAGGATTAGGCTGAAGCAGGAATGCAAAAAGCCGGCATGAAGCCGGCTTTTCTGTGTCTGGCGTCCCCACGGGGAATCGAACCCCGGCCGCCGCCGTGAAAGGGCAGTGTTCTAACCGCTAAACTATAGGGACTCTGTGGCGCACCCGGAGCGATTCGAACGCCCGACCCTCTGGTTCGTAGCCAGATACTCTATCCAACTGAGCTACGGGTGCAGTGTGGCGTCCCCACGGGGAATCGAACCCCGGCCGCCGCCGTGAAAGGGCAGTGTTCTAACCGCTAAACTATAGGGACGTCATCTGGCGCACCCGGAGCGATTCGAACGCCCGACCCTCTGGTTCGTAGCCAGATACTCTATCCAACTGAGCTACGGGTGCGCTGCACTTGCAAAGCGCTGCTTCACAAGAGACGGCGATTGTATGGTCCCATCGCCCCTCTGTCAAGCCGCCTCGGCCATTTTACTGACAGACAGGGTAAAATGGCGCGCAAACACCTGCCTTCTGACCCCACCCTGCCACGGAGCTGGCCGATGCACCGCCTCTTTGCCCAGCTGGACTGCAACAACTTCTACGCCTCCTGCGAACGGGCGATGGACCCGTCGCTGGCCGGACGGCCAGTGGTCATCCTCTCCAATAACGATGGGTGCGTGATCGCGCGTTCCGCCGAGGCCAAGGCAGCGGGTATCCCGATGGGGGCGCCCTACTTCACCCTGCGTGAGCAGGCCGAACGTTGCGGTGCGGTAGTGCTTTCGTCCAACTATGCCCTGTACGGCGACCTTTCGGCCCGCGTGATGCGCTTTGTGGCCGGCTTTGCCCGGGGACAGGAGGTGTACTCGATCGATGAGTGCTTTTTGGACATCACCGGCGAGCCAGAGCCCCAGGCGTGGGCACGCGGGCTGAGGGAGACGGTGCTGCGGGCACTGGGCTTGCCGGTCTGCATCGGCATCGGTCCTTCGATGACGCTGTCCAAGGTGGCCAATGGCCTGGCCAAGGGGCAGCCGGCGTTCGGGGGCGTATTCGACTGGCAGTCTCTGGACGAGAGCGAGCGCCTGGCACAACTGGGCCAGATGCCTGTGGAAAGCCTATGGGGGGTGGGCCAGCGGCTGGGCGAAGCCTTTCGCCGTCAGGGCATCGGCTGGGCCAGCGAGCTGGTGGGGGCGGACCGCGAATGGCTGCGCCGCCATTTTGGCATCGTGGTAGCCCGGTTAGCCGACGAGCTGGCCGGCAGAGCCTGTCTGACGTTGGCCGAAACGGTGCCTCCCAGGAAGATGATCATGTCCACCCGCTCATTCGGCTACAAGGTGCAGACGCTCTCCGACCTTAAGGAGGCGGTAGCGCACCATGCGGCCTTGGCGGCAGAGAAGCTACGGCGCCAGGCCTCGCTCGCTACCTTTCTGAGGGTGTCGATCCGTACCAGCCGCTTCGCCCAAGGCCGGTTCGAGCAGGCCGCTGAAGTGGTCCCCTTGCTGCCCGCCACTGATGACACGCGCGTGCTGGTACGGGCGGCGCAGACCGCGGTGGAACGCCTGTGGCGGCCGGGGCTGAAGTACCACAAGGCGGGCGTGATGCTGATGGATCTGACGGACAGGGTCCATGCCCAGGCAGACCTGTTTGCCGGCAGCCCGCTTGACGAAAAACGCACCCGCGTGATGCAGGCGATGGATGCCATTAACCGCCAAATGGGACGCGGCACATTGAAAATTGCAGCGGAAGGCACCACTCAAGCCTGGAAGATGAAGCAGGAACGCCTCTCCCCCCGTTACACCACCCGCTGGGAAGATATCCCGGTGGCGAAAGCGAAATGACCCATGCTGTTTGAAAAACCCTTGGCAATTGTTGATCTGGAAACCACCGGTGGCCATGTGACCCGTGACCGCATCACCGAGGTGGGCGTGATCCTGATCGACGGTGACCGCGTTGAGCGCATCGAGACGCTCGTCAATCCGCAGCAGCCGATCCCGGCGTTCATTGAGCAGATGACCGGCATCCGCAACGAGATGGTAGCCGGCGCACCGCGCTTCGAGACCTTGGCCGAAGGCCTACTGGAAAAACTGCAGGGTCGGCTGTTCGTGGCGCACAACGCGCGGTTCGACTACGGGTTTCTGAAAAACGAGTTCAAGCGGGCTGGGCTGCGCTTCCAGGCTGAGGTGCTCTGTACGGTCAAGCTGTCGCGCCGCCTCTACCCGCAGCATTACAAGCACAACCTGGACAGTCTGATCGCACGTCACGGTCTGGTCCTTGCCGACCGCCACCGTGCCATGGCAGATGCCGAGGCGGTGTGGCAGTTCCTGCAGTCGGCGGCCGGTGAACTGGGCGAGACTACGGTGATCGAGGCGGCCCGCCATCTGCTGGCCCGGCCGTCGGTGCCACCCGGCCTGGATCAGGAAGTGGTGGACAGCCTGCCGGACGTGCCGGGGGTGTATTTCTTCTATGGCGAGAACGACCTGCCGCTTTACGTGGGCAAGAGCGTCAACCTGCGCAGCCGGGTGATGTCGCACTTTTCTGGCGACCATGCCCACAACAAGGAAATGCGCATCGCGCAGCAGGTGCGGCGCATCGACTGGCGCGAGACGCTGGGGGAGTTTGGCGCCATCCTGCTCGAAGCGCAGCTGATCAAGTCGATGCAGCCCATCCACAATGTACGCGGACGGATGAGCAAGGACCTGTGCTCCATCTGCCTGGACACCGACGAGGACGGCCTGATGCGGCCCCGCATCGTCTATGCCCGCGATGTGGACTTTGGTCGCACCGCCGATCTCTACGGTCTGTTTCGCAGCCAGCGTGAGGCCAAGAAGGCGCTGACGGACATGGCACAGGCGCACGAGCTGTGCCAGGCCACGTTGGGCATCGAAGGTAGCAGCGTGCGCAAGGGCACGCCGTGTTTCGGTTTTCAGGTGCGTAAGTGCAAGGGGGTATGCGCGGGCCGCGAGGCGCCGATGCAGCACAACATGCGGCTGATGACGGCACTGGCACGGCTAAGGGTGAAGAGCTGGCCGTTCCCGGGCCCGGTGGCGGTCGTGGAAACCGACGAGGTCAGTGGCGCAACGGTGGAGCACGTCTTCGACCGGTGGTGTTACCTGGGCTCGCGCGGGCACGACAGCGAGGCCTTCGACACCGATCCTTCCTTTGACTTGGAAACCTACCGACTGCTGGCCGCTTACCTCAAGAAGCCGATGGCCGGTACGTCGCTGCGCCTGCTGGAGGCCGACGAGCCTCTGTTCGCGCCGGCCTCGGCCTGAGGCAGGCGGGCAGGAAAGTTGGCCGAATAGCCGCCTCTTCGGCGAACCCCTTCTTCCGGTACGCTGACGCGTGTGCCTCAGCCGTGCATGGCCAGGAAACCGCGCAGGCGGCTTTCGATGATGCGCGGATTCTCTCCGTTGGCGATCGCCACCAGTCCCTCCACCACCAGCTCCTTCAGCGCCACTTCGCTCGCGATCAGGTGCTTGAGCTTGCTCGCCATCGGCAGGAACAGCAGGTTGGCCGAACCCACCCCATAGACCGTGGCCACGAAGGCGACGGCAATGCCCGCCCCCAGTTTGGTCGGGTCGGCCAGGTTCTCCATCACGTGGATCAGGCCAAGCACCGCCCCCAGGATGCCCATGGTGGGCGCATAGCCTCCGGCGGATTCCCAAATGCGTGCCGCCTGTTTGCGGGCGTGCTCGAACATGGAAATCTCCACCTCCATCACGCTGCGCAGCGTGGCCGGTTCGGTACCGTCCACCAGCATCTGCAAGGCCTTGCGTGTGAACGGGTCCTTCTGGGCGCCGATGTTGTTCTCCAGCGCCAGAAGACCGCTGCGGCGTGCGGTCTGGCTCCAGTTGATGATGTCGCGGATCACCTTCTCCTGATCCAGCTGCGGCGGCACGAACACCCATTTGGCCATCTTCACACCGGTGACGAACTGCCGTGGCGTGCTCTGCAGCATGACCGCACTGATGGTGCCGCCAATGACGATCATGAAGGCGGTCAGCTGGACCAGCGAGCCGATGTGCCCGCCTTCCAGCGCTTGGCCGGCGAGGATGGCGGTCAGGCCGCCGATGATCGCAATGATGCTGATTTTGTCCACAAAGGGATTCCCGTACAGATGGTGTTCTTGTTGTAGCCGGCAGTTCTGCTGCCGGCGGTATGCTTACAGCCAGTCGCGCAGGCGCGCGCGCAGCCGGCTCACCGCCTGACTGTGCAGCTGGCTGACGCGGGACTCCGACACCCCGAGCACGGCGCCGATTTCCTTGAGATTGAGTTCCTGTTCGTAATAGAGCGCCATCACCAGCTTGTCGCGCTCGGGCAGGTCGCCAATCGCTTCCACCAGGGCAGACCGGAAACCGCTGTCAGACAGCGTACCCAGCGGGTCCACAGCATTCTCGTCGATCACGTTGGCCAGGGCGTCCGACAGGGACTCGCCCTCGTCATCCGAGAAGTCGTTGAAATGCACCAGCGTCAAGCCCTTGCATTCGCTCAGGCGGGCCTGGTAGTCCTCCAGCGCGAGGCCCAGTGCTTCGGCGATCTCCGACTCTGCCGGTGCACGGCCCAGCGACTGCTCCAGGCGGGCAATAGTCTGCTCAATCTGCTTGGCGTCACGACGCACCTGGCGCGGCAGCCAGTCTTCGCGCCGCAGCTCGTCCAGCATGGCGCCACGGATGCGTTGGCTGGCGAAGGTCTCGAACTGGACACCCTGCCCCGGATCGTACTGCCGGGCCGCCTCGATCAGGCCAATGATGCCCACCTGGACCAGATCGTTCAGGTCCACCGAGGCCGGCAGCCGGGCGATGAGCATGCTGGCCAGACGCTTGACCAGAGGCGCGTGGGCAGTCACGTCGATCTCGTCGACGGGCCGGGCGGCCTGGTAGCTGGCCAGACGGGGGTTCGGTCGCGTCATGATGTCAGGTGTCCTTCCGTCTCGGCCCAGTCGCGCGAGGCGGCAATCAGCATGTCCATGAAGCCGGTCTCGACCGGTCCGGGGTGCTCCGGCGTGTGCCATTGCGGGAAGGTGGCTGCCAGCTGCCCCAAGGCCATGGCTGCCTCGCATTCGGGAAACGCCTCCATCAGGGGCCGGCGCAAAGCCTGGCTACGCCGGAGTGTGGTGTCCAGGGGCACGAAACCCACCCAGCGCAGGGCAACATTGAGGAATTCGCCGGTCACCATCGACAGGCGGGTGAATAACGCTTGGGCTTCCTCCAGACTGCGCACCCGGTTCACCAGCACGTTGAAGTAGCGCCGGCCCGCCTGCAGGGCCATGCGCTTGACGGCTGCATAGGCTGCCGTCAGCGATTCGGGCTCCGGCGTGAGCACCAGCACCAGGTTGTCCGCCACGCTGGCGGGCACCGGGTCGTACGGCAGGCTGGGTACATTGACCAGGACGAAGTCGGCATCTCTCTCCAGCGAAGCAAATTCGCTACCCAGCCGCAGCCACAGCTGGGCGGAAAACACCGCCCGGTCTTCGGGCCTGGCGTGCAGGTTGACCAGAGCCCCACCCTGCCGTGGCAGCGTCATCATCTCTGCCAAGCCGCCGGCACGCACCAGCTGACCTTCAAGCGTGCCGGTGGTGGTGGCATTGAGGCGGTGGGCCAATTGCTGCCCATGACAGCACTCCACCCACAGCACACGCTGGCCACTCAGGCAGAGCGCCAGGCCCAGCTCGGCCACGAGCGTGGTCACGCCCGAGCGTTCGGGCCCCAAGAAGGCGAAGCTCGGAGCACGGACCGGGCGGTCTGCAAGGCGGCGGAGGCTGGCTGCCTGATCCTGCATACCCTTACAGCCAGCCTGCCTGCGCGGCGTGCATGATCGGCATCTCGTCGCCCAACAGGCTAAACGGAGAGTTGGTCTGCGGAGCACGCAGGGCGCGGTCGATGAGGAAGCCGGCGCTGGCCTTGTGCAGGTCCTCGGGCACGCGCTGGCCATTGGTGACATAGAAAAGCCGCAGGCGGTTGCGGATGATGACGTCGATGCTCGGCCCCAGGGTGACCGACTCGTCAATCTTGGACAACAGGCAGCCCGCCAGGCCGGCCCCGCGGTAATGGCGCACGACGTCCTCCAGCGTATGGCCGTCGGCGTTGGCCGCCACGAGCAGCAGACGCTCCACCGGGCGGCCTGCCGCCGCAAACATCTCGGTCTGTGACGCTACGCGTGCATCGCGCTGCCCCATGCCCACGGTATCGATAAAAACGATGTGTCGGGTGGAAAGATCCGCCAGCGTCAGCTGCAGGTCGCCTTCGTTCTGCACCGAATACACCGGCACGCCGAGAATCTTGCCGTAGATGCGCAGCTGGTCCTGAGCACCGATCCGGTAGGTGTCGGTCGTGACCAGGGCCACATGCTGGGCACCGAACTTCAGCGTGGCCCGGGCCGCCAGCTTGGCCACAGTGGTGGTCTTGCCCACCCCGGTGGGTCCCACCAGTGCGAACACACCGCCCCGGTCGAGGAGTTCGGTATCGCCGTCCACGCACTTGAGGTTGTGCATCAGGGCCGAACGCGCCCACTTGAGCGCCACCTCGCCTTCGTACTGGCCCGGCATCTTCTCGATCAGCTGCCGGATCAGCGCGGCGCTCAGCCCCATTGCCAGCAGCTGCTTGAAGAGCTCGATGCGGTTGGGGGTACGGTGCTCCATGTCCGACCAGGCAAAGCTGGCCAGCTGGCTCTGCAGCAGGCTGCGCAGCAGCTTGATCTCGTCACCGATCTGCTTGAGTTCGTGCGCCATGACTTCAGGCTCGTCGTTGGCGGCTGGCGGGACCTGCGGCGCTGGCTCACGCACCGCGGCAGGGGGTGGTACCGGAGCGGGCTGGGAGGGCGAGGATACCGATGCTTCGGCCAACCTTGACGTCGGTGCCATACCCGCCGGACCAGACAGGGGCTGGGCAGCGGCAGTGGGTTGGGGAGAGGTGGCACGCAAGGGCGGAATGGAAGCCGGCGCGGCCTCCATCGGCTCCACCGGCAGCGCATAGGTACGCGCCAGTGCCCGGTTGACCGGTGCACCGCCCTGGACTGTCGTGGCGGAGGGCTGGACAGCCGGCGGCATGCCGGGGCGGCTGATGGCAGCCGGGTTGTTGCGCGGCGGATGACGGCTGGTGGAGGTGGACAGTGAGCTGGCGAGGTTGGCCACGTCGGCATCGGCCACGGCCATGATCTCCACGCCGCCCCCGACGGTGGGACGGTTGGACAGGATCAGGGCGTCGGTGCCCAGCTCCTCCCGCACCTGGCGTAGAGCGTCACGCGTGGTTTTGCCGTAGTACTTTTTGACCACCATGGATTATTGGCCCCTGCTGCCCCCGATGACCGCAATTATACGAATGGATTTATTGTCCGGGACCTCATTATGCGAGATCACGCGCAATTGCGGGAGGGCCCGTCTGAGGAAACGGGCCAGCAACGGGCGCAACCCTGGCGGAGTGAGGAGCACCGGATTATACCCCTGCATCTCGACCTGCTCGGCCTCGTGTGCCGCGCTGGTGAGCAGGTTCTCCGCCAAGCCGGGCTCCAGGCCACCACCGGTCTTGGACTGCACCGCCTGCAACAGGACATTCTCCAGCATCGGGTCCAGGGCCATGAGCGGCAACTCGTTTTCCCCCGGGAAGAGCTGCTGCACGATCACGCGCGAGAGGGCGGTACGCACCGCGCTGGTCAGGTCGTCGATGTCTTGGGTGGCTCCCACGTGGTCGGCCAGGGTCTCGATGATGGTACGGAAGTCGCGGATGTGGATGCCTTCGGCCAAGAGTTGCTGGAGCACCTTCTGCAGGGTGCCCACCGGAATGACCTTGGGCACCAGATCCTCGATCAGCTTGGGTGACTCTTTGGCTTGATGGTCGATCAGTGCCTGGACTTCCTCGCGCCCCAGAAGCTCGGCGGCGTGCGTCTGCAGCAGATTGGAGAGGTGGGTGGCCACCACCGTGCTGGCATCTACCACCGTGTATCCAAGCGTCTGCGCCTCCTCGCGGCGAGCAGCGTCGATCCATACCGCGGGCAAACCGAATGCCGGATCAGTCGTAGGCTGGCCTGGAAGCTCGCCGCTGACGTTGCCGGGATTGATCGCGAGGAACTGGCCGACAAACGCCTCGCCCTGTCCGACCTCGACGCCTTTGAGCAGGATCCGGTACTGGTTGGGGCGGATCTCCAGATTGTCTCGGATATGGACCGGCGGCACCAGAAACCCCAGGTCCTGAGCAATCTTCTTGCGAATGCCGCGGATGCGGCGCAGCAGCTCGCCATCCTGGGTACGGTCCACCAGCGGGATCAGACGGTAGCCCACCTCCAGACCGAGGAGATCAACCGGCTGCACGTCATTCCAGCTGACCTCGGTCATGGCCGTTTCGGCGGGCGGCGGCGCGGCAGCCTGCTCCGCCGCCACGGTGGTGGCACGCGTGCGCTCGCGCCGCTCCATGCTCCAGCCCAGGCCGGCCAAGGCGCCACCGATCAGCAGGAAGGCCAGATGTGGCATGTTGGGGATGAGCCCGATCAGACCCAACACGGCGGCGGTGATGTACAGCACAGAGGGTTTGGCGAACAGCTGGCCGAGGAACTGCTCCGAAAGGTCGCGCTCGGTGCCCACCCGTGCCACCACGATGCCGGCTGCGGTCGAGATGATCAGTGCCGGAATCTGTGCCACCAGCCCGTCGCCGATGGTCAGCAGGGTGTAGGTCTCGGCCGCCTGCCCAGCACCGAGGTCGTGCTGCACCACACCGACGATCAGGCCGCCGACGATGTTGATCAGGATGATCATGATGCCGGCCATGGCATCGCCACGCACGAACTTGGAGGCACCGTCCATGGCGCCGAAGAAGTTGGCCTCTTCGGTGATTACCGAGCGCCGGCGGCGTGCCTCATCCTCACCGATCAGGCCGGCGTTCAGGTCGGCATCGATCGCCATCTGCTTGCCGGGCATGGCATCCAGCGTGAAGCGTGCGGACACTTCGGCAATCCGCCCCGCGCCCTTGGTAATCACGACGAAGTTGATGATGGTCAGAATGATGAAGACCACGATACCGATGGCGATGTTGTCGCCGATCAGGAAGTGGGCAAACGACTCGATCACCGCACCGGCCGCATCCGGACCGGTATGGCCTTCGAGCAGAATCACCCGCGAACTGGCCACGTTCAGCGAAAGACGCAGCAGCGTGGTGATCAGCAGCACGGCGGGAAACGCCGAGAAATCCAGCGGCTGGCGCACATTGATGCCCACCAGCAGCACGATGATCGACACCGCGATGTTGAAGGTAAAGAAGATGTCCAGCACCACCGAAGGCAGCGGCAGCACCATCATCGTCAGGATCAGCAGGATGAGGATCGGGCCGGCCAGCCGGGTGTAGTTGAACCGTCTCAGTTGTTCGGTCAGGGTTGCCATGCGGGATTACTGTATCGCCTCCGGCGCCGCATCCTGCGGACGTTTGGATTCTGGGTCAAGGTCGGCCGGCACTTCGAGCTGGTCGGGAAACACCGGAGCCAGCCCACCGTCCTTCTCGTAAAGCCGCAGCTGCTGCACATAGGCGAGCACCTGGGCTGCCGCCTGGTAGAGCGGCACAGGGATGTCCTGCCCCAGTTCGGTATTGAAATAGAGCGCCCGCGTGAAGCTGGGCACCCGCATGACGGTCACGGCATTCTCGCGGCCGACGGTGATGATACGCTCGGCCAGCTTGAGCGAGCCCTTGGCCACCACCTGGGGTGCCCGCATGCCCTCGTTGTAACGCAGCGCCACCGCATAGTGCGTCGGGTTGGTGACGATCACGTTGGCCGAAGGCACTTCTTGCATCATCCGGCGCCGCGCCGCCTCGCGCTGCAGCTGACGGATGCGCCCCTTCACTTCAGGCGAGCCTTCCTGTTCTTTGTACTCCTGCCGCACTTCCTCCTTGGTCATGCGCAGCTGCTTGTGGTAGTTCCACAGCTGGAAGGGCACATCCACCGCCACCAAAAGCACCATGGCACCGGTGACAATGAAGAAGGTGTGCAGCAGCATGTCCACCATGCGGCCCATGCCGGTCTCAAGCGGCAGCGTTACCAGCCCCACCAGCTCGGCCCGCTCATTCCAGATCACCCAGGTGGCGATACCACCGATCAGCATGCTCTTCAGCACCGCCTTGAGCGCTTCGGTGGCGGCGTTCAGCGAGAACATCCGCTTCAGCCCGGAAGCCGGGTTGAGCTTGGAGAAATGCGGGCCGATGGCCTTGGTGCTGACATTCCACCCGCCCACCAAGAGCGGCGCGGCCAGCGCCACCAAGGCCAGCCCACCAAGAAAGGGCAGCAGGGCCAGCACCGTGTCGATGGCGGCTTCGCGCATGCGCAGCAGGGCCGGGCCGGGCTCCCGCACCGTGGCCTGGTCAAAGGTGAGCAGGCGACGCATCAGATCGCTCAGGCGCTCGGTCAGCCGCGGCCCCAGCACCATCATCAGGGTGACGCCAGTCATGGTGACGGCAAAGGTCGACAGCTCGCGCGAACGCGGGATGTTGCCTTCTTCGCGCGCCTGCTCGAGGCGCCTCGCTGACGCGGGTTCTGTGCGTTCGAGATCGGAATCGTCAGCCATGGAGTGCGGAGGTACCCGGCGCTAAATAATTGAAAACCCTACGGGCCCCGATGTTACCTTATGCGCGTTGCGCAACAAAGCCGCTCTTCAGCGGCTACACACCCGAACGGGGCGGACTTGCGCAACATCGCTTCGGACAGAGGCATCGGGCGCGGTACAATCCGGCCCTACCCTACTTCAAGACACGCCCATGAAACAGTATCTCGACCTGATGCGGCACGTGCTGGAGCACGGCACCGACAAGGCCGACCGCACCGGCACCGGCACGCGTTCGGTCTTTGGCCACCAGATGCGCTTCAACCTGGAGGAAGGCTTTCCGCTCGTCACCACCAAGAAGGTGCACCTCAAGTCCATCATCCATGAACTCCTGTGGTTCCTGGCCGGCGACACCAACATCCGCTACCTGAAGGAGAACGGGGTCTCCATCTGGGACGAATGGGCGGACGAGAACGGCGACCTCGGCCCGGTCTACGGCTACCAGTGGCGCAGCTGGCCGGCGCCCGACGGGCGACACATCGACCAGATCGCCAACGTGGTAAAGATGATCCGCACCAACCCCGACTCGCGCCGGCTGATCGTGTCGGCCTGGAACCCGGCCTTGGTGGACGAGATGGCGCTGCCTCCGTGCCACACCCTGTTCCAGTTCTATGTGGCTCAAGGCAGGCTGTCGTGCCAACTCTACCAGCGCAGCGCGGACATCTTCCTTGGCGTGCCGTTCAACATCGCCAGCTATGCACTGCTGACGATGATGGTGGCACAGGTGTGCGGGCTGAAGCCGGGCGATTTCGTGCACACCCTGGGCGATGCCCACCTGTACAGCAACCACATGGAACAGGCCCGGCTGCAGCTGACGCGCACGCCGCGACCGCTACCGGTGATGCGCATCAACCCGGCGGTCACCGACCTGTTCGCCTTCCGCTACGAGGACTTCACGCTGGAAGGTTACGATCCCCATCCGCCGATCCGGGCCGAGGTAGCGGTATGACGGCGGCGCTGGTTCTGGTCTGTGCCATGGGCCACGACCGTGCCATTGGCGTGGACAACCGCATGCCTTGGCATCTGCCGGAAGACCTGCGTCACTTCAAGGCCATCACGCTGGGCAAGCCGGTGATCATGGGGCGCAAGACCTTCGACTCCATCGGCCGTGCTCTGCCCGGCAGGCGTAATCTGGTGGTGACCCGACAGACGGACTGGTTGGCCGAAGGATGCGAAGTATTCCATTCACTGGAGGCAGCCATCGCCGCAACCGCAGAGGTGGAGGAGGCCTGCGTGATCGGTGGGGCAGACATTTACCGCCAGGCCCTGCCGCTGGCGCAGCGGCTGGTACTGACCGAGGTGGACCTGGCCGTGCCTGGGGCCGATGCCTTCTTTCCCGCCTTCGATCCGCTGCAGTGGCAGGAAACCAGTCGCGCGGGCCATGTGGCGGCCAGTGGCGTGCACTATGCATTCGTGGAGTATCGACGGCGCTGATGCTGTCCGGACATGAAAAACCCCGCCTTGGCGGGGTTTTTGCTGCCACTTACTGACGGGCCAGGCAAGTGGCGTAGCGCCCGTCCACCCGGCGGGCGAACCATTCAGTGGTGAGCCTGCGGGTGATCTTGGGGCTTTTCAGGTCGATCTGAGGGAGGGCCTCACGAGACACGGTCGTACCCGCACTCCGGTCGGCCAGTGCATACAGGCGCTGATAAAGCACGGTATTGCCGAAGCTGGAATGCTTCTCCAGCTTCAGGTCGCGCAGGATGGCCTCGTCCGTCATACCCAGCCGGCCGGCCAGCGTACGCAGGGCCTGATGCGTGCTGCTGCCCGGACGCGCCTCGCCCTCGACATAGGTCAGCAGGTCTCCATCCGCCACTAGCGCGCGGCCGCTCAGCCGGCTGACCGCATTCTGGAACGCAGCGTTGCGACTGGAAAAGCGGCCGGCGTTGTAATCGGCAAAGCGGTAGATCATGCGGCTGTAGGGCGCCGGATACTGCAAGAGGTTGGCAATGCCGAAGTACAGCCCACCCCGGCGGCTGAACACTTCCTGCCGCCAGCTGCCCCGCCGGGCATAGGGATAGGGCCAGACGCTGGCATGCCCCTCGGCGAACTCCACGCTTACCTGCATCGGCCCACCGGTGCGGATCGGGTTCTTCATGCTCATCGGCAGGCCGATGTTGCGGGCTTCCGCCGAAAGGTCCTCATACAGGGCATTCATCTCCTTTTCGGTGCGCAGGCTGTCGATGCGCTCGGTGTAGCTGCGCCCATCGGGCGAGCTCTTGTGCAGCGCCGCCCGTACCAGCGGCATCGGCAGATGCAGACTGTCAGCCTTGTCCTCGATCTTGCCCCAAACGATACGTGGGAGCCCGGGCACCACAGGGTCCGACTGCCAGGTGGACTCCTGCTCGATGACCGCCATGGCCGCGCAGAACTGTTCGGCGGTATAAGGCAGCTTAAGGGCGCGGAAAGCGCCGAAGATATCGGTGCGCCAGCCCTCACGGTCGCGGACGCGCGCCGGGAGCAAGCGATCCAAGAGACGCAGGCCCTCGCGTTCGTCGTAGGCGGCGACCGGTCTTGGCGCCGGTCGAACAGGCACAGCCACTGGTGGCAAGACCGGCACCGGGGCCACGTCAACGACGGGCGCAGAGACCGGCATCTCCGGCAGGGGCGTAGTCCCGTTCACCACCGGCGCGGGCACGGGCGCGGAGGCACAACCCGCCAAAAGGGCCACAGCAAGCAAAGAGAAGGCAAGAATGCGGTACATGGTCCATCCCCGTGGAAAACGACGGCGAGCTTAGGCGATGCCGCGCCCGAACACAACGCACCCATCTAAAGGCAGACGCAAAGAACCCCGCCGGCGGCGGGGTTCGCGTTTCGGCCAACCTTGTCGGAGGGCAGCTGCTTAGCGGCTGATCGGCTTGTAGCGGATGCGCTTGGGCTTGGCGCCTTCCTCGCCCAGACGCTTTTTCTTGTCGGCTTCGTATTCCTGGTAGTTGCCGTCGAAGAAGGTCCACTGCGACTCGCCTTCCGCCGCCAGGATATGGGTGGCGATACGGTCGAGGAACCAGCGGTCGTGGGAGATCACGAACACGGTACCGGCGTACTCCAGCAGGGCGTCTTCCAGCGCGCGCAGGGTTTCCACGTCAAGGTCGTTGGACGGTTCGTCCAGCAGCAACACGTTGCCGCCCTTAAGCAGCGTCTTGGCCAGGTGCAGGCGGCCACGCTCACCGCCGGAGAGCATGCCAACCTTCTTCTGCTGGTCGGCGCCCTTGAAGTTGAAGCGGCCAAGGTAAGCGCGGCTGGACATTTCGAACTTGCCCACGGTGAGGATGTCGGCCCCGCCGGCCACATCCTCGAACACGGTCTTGTCGCCGTCCAGCCCTTCACGGCTCTGCTCGACGAAGGCCATCTGCACAGTCTGGCCGATCTTCACGGTGCCGCTGTCCGGCTGCTCCTTGCCGGCGATCATCTTGAACAGCGTGGATTTACCGGCGCCGTTGGGGCCGATGATGCCGACAATGGCCCCCGGCGGAGCCTTGAAGCTGAGGTTGTCGATCAGCAGGCGGTCACCGAAGCCCTTGCTCACGTTCTCGAACTCGATCACTTCGTTGCCCAAGCGCTCGGCCACCGGAATGAAGATTTCCTGGGTTTCGTTGCGTTTCTGGTTTTCGAAGCTGGACAGCTCCTCGAAGCGGGCAATACGTGCCTTGGACTTGGCCTGGCGGCCCTTTGGGTTCTGGCGCACCCACTCCAGCTCCTGCTTCATGGCCTTCATGCGGGCCGCTTCGGACTTGGCTTCCTGCGCAAGACGCGCTTCCTTCTGCTCCAGCCAGCTGGAGTAGTTGCCCTTCCAGGGGATGCCTTCGCCGCGGTCCAGTTCCAGGATCCATTCGGCGGCGTTGTCGAGGAAGTAACGGTCGTGAGTGACGGCCACCACGGTACCGGGAAAACGGCAGAGAAACTGCTCCAGCCACTCCACCGATTCGGCATCCAGGTGGTTGGTGGGTTCGTCCAGCAGCAGCATGTCGGGCTTGGACAGCAGCAGCTTGCACAGCGCCACGCGACGCTTCTCGCCGCCGGACAGCGGGCCGATCTTGGCCTCCCACGGCGGCAGGCGCAGCGCGTCTGCGGCCAGCTCCAGCTGATGTTCAACGTTGTCACCGGCCCCGGCGGAGATGATGGCTTCCAGGCGGGCCTGCTCTTCGGCCAAGGCATCAAAGTCTGCATCCGGGTCGGCGTAGGCGGCGTACACTTCTTCCAGGCGCTTCTGCGCGCCCATCACTTCGCCCATGCCGCTTTCCACTTCCTCGCGCACGGTCTTTTCCGGGTCCAGCTGCGGTTCCTGCGGCAGGTAGCCGATGTTGAGGTTGGGTTGCCACTGCACCTCGCCGTCGTATTCCTTTTCCACGCCCGCCATGATCTTCAGCACGGTGGACTTACCGGCGCCGTTCAGGCCCAAAAGGCCAATCTTGGCGCCGGGGAAGAAGGACAGCGAGATGTCCTTGATGATCTGGCGCTTGGGGGGGACGATCTTGCTCACGCGGAGCATCGACATTACATACTGGGCCATGGGGTTACCGTTGTTGAGGTCTTTACCAACAAGGGCAGAAGTGTAGCAAAGGCGAAGGAAAACTTCAGGCCTGCCCCTGCAGCGGCAGGTGGTCATCAGCAGTGCCGCCGAGGCTGCTACACTACGGCCCTTTGTCGCCCCTCGTCTTTAGGACCGAACATGTCTGCGTTGTCCCGTCTTGTCCTGGCAGGCTGCTGCGCGCTCTTGCCGGGCCTGGCCCACGCTAGTGTCGAAGGCGCCAGCCTTCCGCTGCCGTGGGCCCTGCCGTTCGTCGGCATGCTGTTGTCGATCGCGCTGATGCCGCTGCTGGCGCCCAAACTCTGGCATCACCACTTCGGCAAGATCGCTGCCGGCTGGGCCCTGGCCTTTCTGGTACCCTTTGCCGCGCTGCACGGCCCCGAGGCGATGTTGGCCGAAGCCATGCATACGCTGATCCTCGACTACATCCCGTTCATCCTGCTTCTGGTGGCGCTGTTCACCGTGGCAGGCGGCATTTACCTTCGCGGCAACCTGCACGGCTCGCCCACGGTCAATACCGTCTTCCTAGCGCTGGGTACGGGGCTGGCCAGCCTGACGGGCACAACCGGGGCCTCCATGCTGCTGATCCGTCCGCTGCTGCGCGCCAATGACAACCGCCGCCACAAGACCCATGTAGTGGTGTTCTTCATTTTTCTGGTGGCCAACATTGGCGGCTCGCTGACGCCGCTTGGCGACCCGCCGCTCTTCCTCGGGTTTCTGAAGGGCGTGCACTTCAGCTGGACGGTACAGCACCTTCTGGCACCGATGCTGACGGCCAGCGCCGTGCTATTGGGACTGTTCTTCCTGCTGGATCACTATTACTACCGCAAGGAGCACCAGTTGCCGGCACTGCAGGACCCCACGCACGACTCGCGCATTTCGCTGGAAGGCAAGGTCAATTTCCTGCTTCTGGGAGCGATTCTCGGGGCGGTGCTGTTCTCGGGTACCTGGAAGCCGGGCATCGTCTGGCATCTGGGTGAAATCCCGATCGCACTGCAAAACGTGGTACGTGACGCCCTGCTGGTGGGCATTACATGGCTTTCACTGCGCTACACCCCCGGGCGCTGTCGCATGGCCAATCGCTTTTCCTGGGGACCGATGCAGGAGGTAGCCAAACTGTTTGCGGGCATCTTTCTGACAATGGTGCCGGTGCTGGCCATGCTCAAGGCGGGGGCCGCCGGCCCATTCGGGGGGTTGGTGGCCTTGGTGTCGGACAACGGTCAGCCGGTCAACGGCGCCTACTTCTGGCTGACGGGTGCCTTGTCCAGCTTCCTCGACAACGCCCCCACTTACCTGGTGTTTTTCAATCTGGCTGGTGGCGATGCGCACACGCTAATGACGACGCTGGCCCCCACTCTGACGGCGATCTCCGCCGGGGCCGTGTTCATGGGCGCCAACAGCTACATCGGTAACGCTCCCAACTTCATGGTCAAGGCAATTGCCGAGGAGCGGCGCGTGACGATGCCCGGCTTCTTCGGCTACATCGGTTGGTCGGCAGCCTGCCTGATCCCGGTGTTCCTGCTGCTGACGGTGGTGTATTTCTAAGCCACCCGGCCCTTCGGCTTCGGCCAACCTTCCTGAAACAAAGGCCGCCCCGGGGGCGGCCTTTGTGCTAGGAGTGGTGGCTCACACTGGCAGGGGCGGCTCGTCCATCAGCGCCACCTGCTCGCGCAGTTCCAAAATGCGCGCCTCCCAGTAACGCGGGGAGTCGAACCACGGAAACGCGGCCGGAAAGGCGGGGTCGTTCCAGCGGCTGGCAATCCAGGCACTGTAGTGGATCAGCCGTAGCGTGCGCAGAGCCTCCAGCAGCCACATCTCGCACGGGTCGAAGGCACGGAAGTCCTCGTAGCCGGCCAGCAGCATACCCATTTGCCGGGTCTGATCCGCGCGGTCGCCCGACAGCAGCATCCACAGATCCTGCACTGCCGGCCCCATCCGGCTGTCGTCCAGGTCCACGAAGTGTGGACCTGCGTCTGTGGTAAGGATGTTGCCCGGATGGCAGTCACCATGCAGACGGATCAGTGCCACCTCTCCGGCGCGCTCGTAGCAGCGGGCCACCCCGTCCAGTGCCTGTCGACTGACCCCGGCCCAGGTATCGCGCAGTTCCGGCGGCAAGGGCGCATGCTCCAGCAGCCACTGACGAGGGGTTTCGCCGAAGGAGTGGGGGTCGAGCACCGGCCGGTGACGGAAAGGCCGCGCGCCCCCTTGAAGATGCAGACGTCCCAGGAAGCGGCCAATGCGCTCCAGCACGTCCGGTCGATCCAGCTCGGGCGCCCGTCCGCCCTGTCGCGGAAACACCGCGAAGCGGTAACCACCGTGGTAATGGAGCGTGGCTTCCGGCAGCATCAGTGGTGCCACGACCGGGATCTCTGCAGCAGCCAGCTCGGTGGCAAAGGCGTGTTCTTCCAGGATGGCCTCATCGCTCCAGCGGCCCGGGCGGTAGAACTTCGCCACCACAGCGCCTCCTTCTTCCAGCCACACCTGATACACCCGGTTCTCGAAACTGTTGAGCGCCAGGAGCCGACCGTCGCCGCGCAGGCCCACGCTGTCGAGTGCATCCAGCACGCAGTCGGGGGTAAGGTGTTCGTAAGGCGTTGCTTCGATCATTGTCATCCGCTCCAAAAGACAAAGCCGCCCAAGGCGGCTTTGGTGGTCCAGTATGCGGGAATTCGGTTACACGTAGTAGCTGGTACCGGTCATCACCTTGGCCGAAAGCTTCATCATTGCCCGGACCGGCAGCGGCAACCGGGCCGCGCCGTGTGCCTCGGCCATGTCCGCATGCTTGAGCTCGTCGTCCCGCATCTGGGCAACGATGGCCCGGCTCTTCTCATCCTGCAGCGGCAGTTTCTGCAGGTGGCTGTCCAGATGCGCCCCCACCTGGTGTTCGGTCTCGCGCAGGAAGCCCAGGTTCCACTTGTCGCCCAGCACGCCCGCGGCCACGCCAATGGCCAGCGAACCGGTGTACCACAGCGGATTGAAGACGCTGGTACGACCGCCCAGCTCCCGGATGCGCTTCTCCGTCCAGGCCAGGTGCTCCACCTCCTCAAAGGCGGCATGACGCAGCGCCTCGCGCGCCGCAGGATTGCGCGCAGTCAAGGCCTGCCCTTGATAAAGCGCCTGCGCGCAGACCTCGCCACAATGGTTCACCCGCATCAGGCCCAGCGCGTGGCGGCGTTCGGCATCCGACAGCTCCGTCTCGGTCAGGCCGGCGTCCGGGTGGCTGCGTGCGCTGGTGGCCGAGGCGAACAGCGTCCGCAGGCCGCGGTCGAATTCCACAATCAGCGAATCG
This sequence comes from Gulbenkiania mobilis, assembly GCA_004346645.1. GTDB lineage: Bacteria > Pseudomonadota > Gammaproteobacteria > Burkholderiales > Chromobacteriaceae > Gulbenkiania > Gulbenkiania mobilis. The sequence continues at coordinate 180,434 of SMDA01000001.1, read as the reverse complement.
GGAAACATGGCACTCCTTACAGGTTGCGGTTTCTTCAGACGGCGATTATACCGTTTCACCCTTCCGGGCGGCTGCTATAATCGGCCAGTTTACCCACCCATGTTCAACGGCAAAAAGGATTGGAACAATGAACTTCGAGCGCATCGGCCCGGGCAAGGACATGCCGAACGATTTCAATGTCATCATCGAGATTTCCGCCAACAGCGCCCCCATCAAGTACGAGTTCGACAAGGAATACGGCGCGCTGTGCGTTGACCGCTTCATGGGCACCTCGATGTTCTACCCGGCCAACTACGGTTTCGTACCGCAGACGCTGGCCGGCGACGGCGACCCGGTGGATGTGCTGGTTGTGACCCCGTTCCCGCTGCCGCCGGGCGTGGTGATCCGTTGCCGTGCCCTCGGTCTCATCAAGATGGAAGACGACGGCGGTGTGGACGCCAAACTGGTGGCCGTGCCGGTGGAAAAGCTGTGCCCGATGTACAAGTCCATCCAGAAGCTGGAAGACCTGCCGGAACTGCTGCGCAACCAGATGGTGCACTTCTTCGAGCACTACAAGGATCTGGAAAAGGGCAAGTGGGTCAAGATCCAGGGCTGGGGCACACTGGAAGACGCCAAGACCGAACTGCTCGAAGGCATCGAGCGCTTCGGCAAGGAAGGCTGAGCCTCTCCTGCACCAAGCCGGCCTGCGGGCCGGCTTTTGTTTTGCCTGACTAAAGCATGCACGTCTGTGAAACAATGGCAGTCAGCGTGCCCGTCGGGCACCTTCTTTCCAGGACCGGCCCGTTGCAGCTCACCCTTGAAGGTTCCGCCCCCTATCTCCACCTGATCGGCCGCCGCCTGAGGCGGCTGGGCTGGGACGTCCGGCACACAGCGGGCACAGCCCCCTGTGCCGTACTCGACGGGCGGCGGCTGGCCCTGGGCCAAAGCGGCGTGCCTTTCGGCTGTCAGGCCGAAGCCGCCGTGGCGGCCCGCTGGCTGGAACCGGGCGAGGCGATGGGCTTTTTGCTGCTGGCCGAAGGCACACCGTCCAGCCTGGCGGCTTGGCAGCCGCTGCTGGATGCCCTGGCTCCGGCTAGGGGAATGTGGCTGTGCTGCGGCCCTGCCGGCAGCGTGCTGTTCGTAGGGCGCGTGCTGGAGCTTTTCTCCTATGCCTGTGGGCCGGCTGTCTTCCCGCAGGGTGCGACGCCGAACAGTCTGCAGGCGATGCTGGCTGATCCGTGGCGGCTGCTGCAGACCCAGCAGGGTCTGCTTCCACCTCTTGCGGCCTGCGCCCGCGCCTACCTTGCGCGCCATCCGCTACCGCCCTCTTCGGCCAACCCGGTCAGCCTCCCCCCTGCCCCCGGCCACGCCCACTTTGCCCAGGCACTCGCAGCCTTTCTGCTCACCCTGCTGGAACCGCTGACCGGTGCCCCAACGCACGAGGCTTCGGCCAACCCCGGCACACAGGGGTGCTGAGACTTAGGGTACCGCCCGCAGAAGGTGGCCTGCTTCATGCAGGGCATTGGCTGGAAAGCGCGTGGCGGGCCAGGCACCCTGCGGCCCCGTATTCAGAAAAGCTGGGGACGGCCAGAAGGCGGGCACCCTGCTGTTGATGCATACCCCGCCCCCTCCCCTCGGGCGGAGTCCATTCGCCCCGGGGCGCTTACGCCGTTCACTTGACCGCCGCATTGCCCCCATCCGCGAAAAGGGCAGCGCCGGTGACAAAACTTGCCATCGGGCTCACGAGGAACAGCGCGGCAGAGGCGATCTCCTCCGGACGGGCTATCCGCTTCATCGCGTGCAGACCGGCTGCCCATTCCTTCTGCCGTTCGTCCCCAGCCATCGCAGTGTCCACCCCGCCAGGCAGCAGCGCATTGGCGCGGATACCTTGGGCAGCGTAGTCGGCCGTGACGCCCTTTACCAGCCCCATCAGACCCGCCTTGGCCGCGCCATAGGCCGCCATGCCCGGCAGACCCACGCTGGTGCCGACAAAACTCGAGGTAAAGACGAGAGCCCCGCTGCCCCGCGCCAGCATGGCCGGAATCTGGCTGCGAGCCCCCAGATAGGCCGCCGTGAGGTTGACGGCCAGGGTCTGCTGCCACGCTTCGAGCGGGTAATCGGCCAGCGGCTGGATGGGGCCGACGGTCCCGGCATTGTTGACGGCGATGTCAAGACCGCCATACTCCCGTTCTGCAACCTCTATCAGCCGGATGTGGGTGTCGGCTTCGCTGACGTCGCCCGCCACCGCATGCGCCCGTCCGCCCGCCTGCCGGATGCGCTGGACAACCTGGTCGAGCCGCTCGGCGTTGCGCGCAGCCAGCACAACGGCTGCGCCCTGGGCAGCGAACAGTTCGGCGATCGCTTGGCCGATGCCGGAAGACGCGCCGGTGACGATAGCCACCTTTTCATTCAGAAGGGTCATGATCTGCACTTCCTTTTTCTGTGGATGTACGACACAGCTTAGGGGGCGATCAGGCGCACATCACTCCGTTTCTTGCGGTGGCATCCTCGCTCCGGACAAAGCAGAGATCACGGGGAAAAGGGGAAAATAGGCTTCTCAATTTGAGAGCAATATCCGGAGTTTTGGCGATATCGCCGGGTGCTATAAACACCTTATCCATCAACGCAGCCGTGCACGGAGCCGAGCCATGTCCACCGACCGATCAGACCCCTCTCCCACCGGTACGCACCACCGGCGGCATGTTCCGGAAAGCCGGCCTCAGGAAGCGTTGTTTGTTGACGATGAACAACGCTGGGAGGCTCTGACAACTCGGGATGGCCAGGCAGCCGGCGCCTTTGTGTACGCAGTGCGGTCGACCGGCATCTACTGCCGCCCGGGCTGCCCCGCCCGTCTGCCCAAACGCAGCAATGTGGCCTTCTATATCTCGGGCGAACAGGCGCGGGCGGCCGGTTTCCGTCCATGCAAGCGCTGCCAGCCCGATGGGCTCTCCTTGGCCAAAAGGGAAGCAGCCGCCATCAGTTGGGCATGCCGCCTGATCGAAACAGCCGAAACGCCCCCTCCGCTGGGGGTGCTGGCTGCGGCCGTCGGCTTCAGCCCCTATCATTTCCACCGGCGTTTCAAGGCAGTGACCGGACTGACACCCAAAGCCTATGCCCAAGCCCACCAGCGTCAGGCCATCCGTGAGGCGCTCGCCCATGCCGACAGAACGGTGGCCGAGGCCATCTATGGCGCGGGCTACGGGTCGAACAGCCGCTTCTATGAAGCATCCGACGCCCTCCTTGGGATGTCGCCTACCCTCTACCGCGATGGTGGGCGAGAGGTCGATATCACCTTTGCGATCGCGCAATGTACGCTCGGGGCGCTCTTGGTGGCGTGCAGCGCCAAGGGGGTGTGTGCCATTTCTCTAGGAGAGGATCCGGATGCACTGGCTCAGGCGCTGCAGGATCGCTTTCCCAAGGCCCGGCTCGTCGGCGACGACCCCGACTTCGATCGTTTGGTAGCACAGGTGGTGGGCATGGTCGAAGCGCCCGGACTGGGGTGCGATCTGCCTCTGGACATCCGGGGTACCGCCTTCCAGCAGCGAGTATGGCAGGCTCTGCGGGACATCCCGCCTGGCCAGACGGCAAGTTATGCCGACATTGCCAGACGCATCGGTGCCCCGACCGCCGTGCGCGCGGTGGCACAGGCGTGTGCGGCCAATACGCTGGCGGTGGCGATTCCCTGTCACCGCGTGGTCAGGACTGATGGCTCGCTTTCGGGCTACCGCTGGGGGGTGGAGCGCAAGCGCGCACTGCTGGACAAGGAAGCGGGCCATACGCTCTCCCCCTCTGCAAAGGCAACCTCATCGCCCGGTCCGGCAAAGCCAGAGGCATGACCGAGCATCCAGGCGCCGGGAGCGGGCCGGACAACTGTTCGCCGGGCCCGGCTGGTGGCGCTGCAGCGCCCACTCGTCCGGCACAGGGCGTAGAGTGGCCCCTTTCGGTGGTCGTCCTCTCCTGAATGAACGGCCGAGGAGCACAAACAAAAACCCGCCAGAGGCGGGTTTTTTGCAGGCAACGCAAGGAGGCGGTCAGCCCTGGCCTTCCACGGCCTGAGCGATCGGCTTCTTGCTGCGCGGCACAGCGGCGGTGGCAGCCTTGGCCGAATTGGTGGCGGCTTCGACACCGGCCTCGGCCAACTCAGCTCCCACCTTCTGGGCCGTACGCGACACGCTTTCCAGCGCAGCGTTGGTGGAATTGACAAAGGTCTTGAGTGCGGTGACGGCAGCGTCCGAGCCAACCGGGGCGCTCTTGCCCACACGGTCGAGCATGCCCAGCATCTGGCGATTGGTATCAGCCACCTGCTCTTCGATGAAGGCGGTCAGCTCGTTCTGGGTGGCCACGGCGGCATCATAGAAGTTGCGGGCATTGGCGAACGCGCGGTCAATGGCGGGCTGGGCATAGCCGGCCTGCAGTTCGGCCAAGGCTTTAGGTTCACGCACCTGAGTCAGCGAACGGAAGGTATCAGCCTGGTCGCTCAGGGCACGCCGGGCAATGTCCAGTTGCAGGTTCATCAGGCGTTCGGTGCCGGACAGAAGGATGGAGGACAGGCGGACAGCTTTGTCGACTTGCGCCTGCCCAAGTGCGGAAAACTCTTGGCTGGTGTTGAACATGACAGTTCCTCAATTAGGGGGGGTTTAAGACAACGCGGCTACAAAGGTTCACCATGACCTGCCTTTTGCTGCACTGCAGCAATACCCACTTTAGACATTAAACCTCTCAAGGTCAATGTCGCAGTGCAACATACCCATCCAGCAAGCCACTTATTTGATTGGGTTTTTACAACACTTGTCTTGCAGGCCGGTTACAGTCCACGACTTGGACGTCCGCTACCGGCAGCCACGACGCACCCCTTACGCCAGTCGTCGCGGGCGCGGCGGGTGCTCGCGATTGAAAGCCCCTCTTCAAGCCAGTACACTCGCCCCATAAAATAAAACTATTCCGGCTTTGAACATGACAATCAGCGCCCCGGCCCCGGCCTTCGACATCAAATCCGCCAGTCTCGACCTGCTCGCGCTGGTCCTGCGCAGCACCGATCCGGCGCAACTGGAGCCGGCCCTGCAAAGCCGTTTTTCCCACCTTTCGGCCAACGGCCAGAGCGAAGCCTTTGTGCTCGGCCTGGAGGCGCTGCCCTCCCTCGAAGGTGTGGACCTAGGCAGCCTTCTACCCCTCATGGGTCGCCACGGCATCAAGGTGGTGGCACTGCGTCACCCCGATCCGGCACAGGCAGCCTTGGCCAGCCGCTACGGACTGGGCTTCACCACCGGCGGCGGTCGGTCCTCAGGCCCTATCCAGGAAACCGCAGCAGCGACCCCGGTCGCCCCGGCGCAAGAGCCGGCTACTTCGCTGATCATCGATCGGCCGGTCCGGGCCGGGCAGCAGATCTACGCCAAGGGTGGGGACCTCGTCATCCTGGCGGTGGTCAGCGCCGGTGCCGAGGTGATCGCCGACGGTAACATCCATGTATACGGCCCGCTACGTGGTCGTGCACTGGCGGGCGCGCGCGGCAACACCTCCGCCCGCATCTTCACCCAGGCCATGGAAGCGGAGCTGGTGTCCGTGGCCGGCGTCTACCGCACCATCGAGCAGGCCCTGCCCGACAGCATCCGCCACAAGCCGACCCAGATCTATCTGGAGAACGAGCGCCTGGTGATGAAGGCACTGCACGAATAGAACGACGGGCAGGCCCGATGCGGGCTGCCCCGGCATCAAGCATTCAAACAAGGGAATAACCGTGGCAAAAATCATCGTTGTAACGTCCGGCAAGGGCGGTGTGGGCAAGACCACCACCAGTGCCAGCTTCGCTTCCGGCCTGGCGCTGCGTGGCCACAAGACGGTCGTGATCGACTTCGACGTGGGCCTGCGCAACCTGGACCTGATCATGGGCTGCGAGCGCCGGGTGGTGTACGACCTGATCAACGTGGTCAACAAGGAAGCCAGCCTGAACCAGGCCCTGATCAAGGACAAGCACTGCGACAACCTCTACATCCTTCCGGCCTCGCAAACGCGCGACAAGGACGCCCTGACGGAAGAGGGTGTCGAGGGGGTGCTCAAGGAGCTGGCCGACATGGGTTACGAGTACATCGTGTGCGACTCGCCAGCGGGCATTGAAAAGGGGGCGCTGATGGCCCTGCACTTTGCCGACGAGGCCATTGTGGTCACCAACCCCGAGGTGTCGTCGGTGCGCGACTCCGACCGCATCCTGGGCATCCTCGCCTCCAAGTCGCGCCGCGCCATGGAAAACCGCGAACCGGTGCGTGAACACCTTCTGATCACGCGCTACTCCCCCGCGCGGGTGGACAAGGGTGAGATGTTGTCGGTGGACGACGTGAAGGAGATACTGCGCATTCCACTGATCGGCGTGATTCCCGAATCGCAGGCGGTGCTGCAGGCCTCGAACGCCGGTTCGCCGGCGATTCATCTGAAGGGCTCGGACGTGGCCGAAGCCTACAGCGACGTCGTGGCACGCTTCCTGGGCGAAGAGCGCCCGATGCGCTTCGTCGAAGCGCCGAAGGTCGGCCTCCTCAAACGTCTGTTCGGAGGCTAAGCCATGTCCCTGATCGAAAAAATCTTTGGTAAACGCCAGAAGTCCGCAGCGATTGCACGCGAGCGCCTGCAGATCATCCTCGCACACGAGCGCAACGGTCGTGGTGGCGGCGCCCCGGACTATCTGCCGGCCCTGCAGCGCGAGCTGATGGAAGTGATCTCGAAATATGTCGCCGTAAACCAGGACGACATCAAGGTGCATCTGGAGCGCCAGGACAATTTCGAGGTGCTGGAAGTGAACATCGTCCTGCCTGAAAACCAGCGCTGACCCATGACCCTGACTGAACTGCGTTACATCGTTGCGGTGGCCCGGGAACGCCATTTCGGCCGGGCGGCGCAGCGCTGCTTCGTCAGCCAGCCGACGCTGTCGATCGCGATCAAGAAACTGGAAGACGAACTGGGCGTGACGCTGTTCGAACGCGGTGGCCCGGAAGTGGCGGTAACCGAGATCGGCGAGCGCATCATCGAACAGGCGCAGCGGGTGCTGGAGGAGGCCGACGCGATCAAGCGGCTGGCGGGTGAGCATCAGAACGAGCTGGTGGGGCCGCTGAAGCTGGGGGTGATCTTCACGGTGGGCCCGTACCTGCTGCCCAAGCTGATCCCGGCGCTGCGCATCCTGGCGCCCGAAATGCCGCTGATCCTGGAAGAGAACTATACCGCCCGTCTGGCTGAAATGCTCAAGCGTGGCGAAGTGGATGCGATCATCGTGGCCGACCCGTTCGACGAGCCCGGCACGGTTTCATGGCCGCTGTACGAGGAACCCTTCGTCGTGGCCACGCCCAAGGGACACCCGTGGGAAAAGCGCACGACGATCGCCGCCAGCGAGCTTTCGCAAGAGAGTGTGCTGCTGCTCACGCAGGGCAACTGCTTCCGCGACCAGGTGTTGCAGGCCTGCAGCGAGATGGCCAGCCGCCAGGCACAGGGCAACGCCATGGCCGCGTCGCTGCAGGGCAGTTCGCTCACCACCATCCGCCACATGGTGGCCAGTGGCATGGGGGTGACGGTGATGCCGGTGACGTCGGTGGGCGCGGCCGACGAGGCGCTGATTTCGGTGGTGCCCTTCAATGCGCCAGTGCCTTCCCGGCGCGTGATGCTGGTAACGCGCAAGCAGTTCTTCCGCAAAAAAGCGATCGAGACACTGCAGCAGGCGGTGTTCCGGTCACGGCTGGAGGGGGTGACGATGCTGGAGGAGGCGTCCGCTGCCGCCTGAGCCCTACGCCTCTTCCTAAGCTGGGGACCTCAAAAGCAATAAAAGGTTGGCCGAAGCCCGCATGCAGGCTTCGGCCAACCTTTTTGCCGTGTCGCTCAGGCGTTACGGATGATCTGGGCCAGGCGGGCAATGCCTTCCTCGATACGCTCGGCCGAGGCATGGCTGAAGTTCAGGCGCAGGTGGCCCAGCCCTTCTTCCGGCACCGGATAGAACGGCTCGCCCGGCATGAAGGCTACGTCATGTGCCAGGGCTCGCTGCATCAGTACCCGGGTGTCCTGGCGGGTGCGCAGCGTCAACCAGAAGAACAGCCCGCCCTTGGGCACTTCCCAATCGGCCAGGTCGGCAAAATGTCGCTCCAGCGCGGCCTGCATTGCATCTCGCCCCGCCCGGTACACCGCACGCAGGCGGTCCAGATGGGCAGGGAAGTCCGGACTTTGCAGAAGCTGCAGCACCTGCCACTGGCCGGGCCGGTTGGTATGCAGGTCGGTGGACTGCTTGATCTTTACCAGATAGGGATAAAGATCCGGCGAGGCGATCAGGAAGCCCACCCGCAAGCCCGGTGCCAGCGTCTTGGAAAAGGAGCCGCAATACACCCAAGGGGCCTTCTTCAGGTGGGACACCAGCGGAGCCGGCGCTTCGCCATCGTAGGACAGTGCCCGGTACGGATCGTCCTCGATCACCGGCGCGCCTGCATGGTCCAGCACCTCAGCCAACGCGCGGCGGTTGGCCTCGGTATAGCAGGCCCCGGAGGGGTTCTGGAAGCTGGGAATCAGGTAGCTGAAGCGGGGCTGGGCCCGAGCCAAGGCTTCGGCCAACGCGGCCGGCGACAGCGCACCATCCTCCTGTGGCACGGCGGTGATCCGTGCACCAAACAGGTTGAACGATTGCAGCGCCGCCAGATAGGTGGGGCCTTCGGTCAGCACCGGCGTGCCCGGGTCGATGAAGAGCTTGGAGATGAGGTCGATGGCTTGCTGCGAGCCGGACAGCACCAGCACCTGCTCGGCCTGGCAGTCGATGCCCAGACTGTCGCGCGCCTGGGCCGCCACCGCCTCGCGCAGGGCCGGCTCGCCTTCGGTGGTGCCGTACTGGGCCAGCCCCGGCGGCAGCGCGCTGAAGTCCAGTGCGGGCAGGCACTGCGGGGCCGGCAGACCGCCGGCGAAGGAAATGACTTCGGGACGCTGGGCCGCCGACAGGATTTCCCGGATGAGCGACCCGGTCAGGCGCTCGATGCGTTCTGAAAACATGGTAACCTCTCTCTGCCTGATGCTTATAATGTCAAACTGTTTGACCGAAACTAACCCGCCCTGCCAAGCAAGTCAACATGTCCGACCATAGTTCTGCCGCCGACTGGCGTGCTGCCATGGAAGCCTTCTTCCATGCCTACAAAACCTTCACGGCCAAACCCGACGAGATGCTTGCCCGGCGTGGCCTGGCGCGGGTCCACCATCGCATCCTGTTCTTCGTGGCCCACTACCCCGGGCTGAGCGTGAAGGACCTGCTGGCTTCGCTCGGCGTGACCAAACAGGCCATCAACATCCCCCTGCGCCAGCTGATCGAAATGGGACTGGTGGCCACCGAGGCCGCCGACCACGACAAGCGCGTCAAGCGGCTGACGCTGACTCCGGAGGGCAAGAAGCTGGAGGAAGCCCTGCACCGCGAGCAGGCCCGCCTGCTGACCCAGGCCTTCGGCGAAGCCGGCAGCAGCGCTACCGAGGGCTGGCTGGCCGTCAACAGCATCCTGATGCGCGCTGGGGGCTGACCCCAGCCTTCGGCCAACCCCTACTCTATCCTTTCGTAGCGCACTTCCAGAATTTCGATCTCCTCCTCGCCCTCGGGGCCGCGGAAGATCACGGTATCGCCTTCACGGGCGCGGATCAGTACTCGCGCGATCGGTGCGATCCAGCTGATGTGCCCGCGCGCCAGATCGATCTCGTCCACCCCCACGATGCGCACCATCTGCTCGCTGCCGTCTCCGCGCAGCATGACCACGGTGGCGCCGAAAAAGATCTGGTCGGTGCTCTCACGCGTTTCAGGGTCCACCACTTCTGCAATCTCCAGCCGCTTGGTCAGGAAGCGGATGCGGCGGTCGATCTCGCGCAGACGACGCTTGCCATAGAGGTAGTCCCCGTTTTCCGAGCGATCGCCATTGCTCGCGGCCCAGTTAACCACCTGCACCACCTCTGGCCGTTCACGGTGCACCAGGTGATACAGTTCTTCCTTGAGCCGTCTCCAACCCAGCGGTGTGATGTAATTCTTGGTCGAGGCCGGCAGTACCCGGTCTGCGGGCAGGTCATCCTCGGGGGCGTCGTCGCTCTCTTTGGTAAAGGCTTTGCTCATGGCTGTTCGTTACGGTGGAAAAGGCCCGGTCCAGAGGCCGTAAAAAAGCCTCCCGGGCCGTCAACCATACGGCGCAGGAGGCTGCGTTTCAAGCCTGGGAGGCCGCGGAACTCAGCGGCGCTTCTGGCGGCCGGTCATGGTCAGGTCGCACCACTTCATCACGGCGGCCACTTCGGCTTCGTTCAGCTCGTAGAACTGGCCCCGCTTCAGGCGCGGCGGCAGGCCCAGCTTGCCAAAGCGGACACGGATCAGGCGGCTCACCGTCAGCCCGAAGGCCTCGAACATCCGCCGCACCTCGCGGTTGCGTCCTTCCTTGATGACCACGTTGTACCAGTGATTGGCACTCTCTTCATTGTCCTGCTGATGCCAGATGCGCTCGAAGCGGGCCGGGCCGTCTTCCAGCTCCACGCCCTCGGTCATCGCCTTCATGATGTCGGTGCTCACCTCGCCCAGCACCCGCACCGCGTATTCGCGCTCCACCTCGAAGCTGGGATGCATCATGCGGTTGGCCAGCTCGCCGCTGGTGGTCAGCAGCAGCAGGCCGGAGGTATTGGCATCCAGTCGACCGATGGCCACCCAGCGGCTGCTCTTGGCCTGTGGCAGACGGTCGAAGATCGTCACCCGGCCCTGCGGGTCGTCACGGGTCACCAGCTCGCCTTCCTGCTTGTGGTACATGATCACGCGCGGCAGGCGGTCTGCCCATTTGAGCTTGATCTGATCGCCTTTCACCATCACACGGTCGCGCGGACCCACGCGGTCGCCCAAGGTAGCGACCTTGCCGTTGACCGTGACGAGGCCAGCCTCGATCCACTCTTCCATTTCACGGCGCGAGCCCACACCGGAAGCGGCCAGGGCCTTCTGCAGGCGGATCGGCTCCATTTCGTCCAGATCCACCCGTGTTTCACGCAGACGCTTGGATTTGTCCTGAATCTTCTGGCTGGGGCTGCGCAGGCGCAGTTTTTTCGCCTTCTGCACCAGCGGGGCCGGCACTTGGCGACGTTGGCCGAAGCCCTCGTCCGCGCCGGACGCTTCCCTGCGGCCTGCAGGGCGGTTGTCATCGCGCTCGCCGTAAGGCGTGCGCTTCTCGAAACGGCTGTCACTGCCCTGCTGTTCGAAGCGCTTGCCCGACTGCGGACGGCGGCCGCCCGGCTGACGACTGTCATCGCGCTCGCCGTAAGGCGTGCGCTTCTCGAAACGGCTGTCGCTGCCCTGCTGTTCGAAGCGCTTGCCCGACTGCGGGCGGCGGCCGCCCGGCTGACGACTGTCATCGCGCTCGCCGTAAGGCGTGCGCTTCTCGAAACGGCTATCGCTGCCCTCTGCCCGTAGGCCGGACGTGCGGGGGCCCTTGGGGTGCGGCGTTGCGCCGCCCTGACGGGGCTGGATGAAGCTTTTGGCCGGGCTCTTGCCCGAACCATTGTCGCGGCCCGTCCCCGGGTGGCGTGGCTGCGAAGTTTCGCGGCCCTTTACCCGCGACACCGGCTGACGTGCGTGGCGTTGTCCTTTAGACATTGTGTTTCCTAAACATGTTGAGCCGGCAGACAAGCCGGCTGGCCGGAATCACACTCCGGCCGAATTACGGCAGCAGGGCTGCCGTGTTTTCGCTGGCGGCATCCTCGTCATCGGCCGGTCCTTCAGCCGGCGCCTCCGCGCTAGGATCGGGCACAACCAGTGTGCCCAGGTCCGCCAGAGGTGGCAGGTCGCGCAAGGTGGCAAAGCCCAGATCGTCGAGGAACTTGCGGGTGGTGGCATACAGGCCGGGGCGGCCGGGCACGTCCTTGTGGCCGATCACCTCGATCCAGCCCCGTTCCGCCAGCGACTGCATGACGCTGCTCGATACCGACACCCCGCGGATCGACTCGATGTCGCCCCGGGTGACCGGTTGTTTATAGGCAATGATGGCCAGCGTTTCCATCACGGCCCGCGAGTAGCGCGGCGGTTTTTCCGGCGTCAGCCGTGCAAGATAGGGCGCAAACTCGGCCCGAGCGCGAAAGCGCCAGCCGGAGGCGAGTTTAACCAGCTCCACTCCGCGCCCGCGCCAGTCCTGCTGGATCTCCTCCACCAGTCCGTTGATCAGTGCCGTCTTCAACTCTTCGGGGAAGAGCTTCTTCAACTGGCCCACCGTCAGCGGTTCTTCGGCAGTAAGAAGCGCCGTTTCCAGTACGATCTTGATGTACTTGAGGTCGGTGATAGTGGACATTGAGCCGGCGGACGTCTGGGGAGGAAAACGCGGGAAGCCGCGGATTTTACACGCATTTCGCTCTACGCGCGAATGCGTTTTCAGCGGCCCGTCAGCAGGCTGCGCCGTTCGTAGAGCAGCACGTCCAGCCAGCGTCCGCTCAGCGGATGCCGCCCCATGCGCTCACGCACGCCCACTTTCCTGAAACCGTGTCGCTCATGCAAGCGGCAACTGGCGACATTGTCGGGGAAGATGCCGGCCAGCAGGGTCCAGAAGCCCTCGGCTTCGCTCGCCAAGACCAGCGCCTCCATCAGTCGGCTGCCCAGCCCTTGGCCCTGGGCGTCTGCGGCCAAGTAAATGCTCAGTTCGGCCACGCCACGGTACACCGAACGGGAGGAGTAGGGGGTTAAGGCCGTCCAGCCCAGCACCCGCGCGCCCTCCACGGCCACCAGACGGCCGGTCTTAAGCCGCCCTGAGGCAAAAGCGAGCCAGTCCGCCGGCGGTTCGGTTTCAAAGGTGGCCCCACCGTGCTGCATCGCGGTCTGGTAGATGGCACGCACCTGGGGCCAGTGTGAAGCCTGCATCGGAACAATCTGCATGCGGGCGCCTTCCTCACGCCAGCGCCAGGCGCACGTAGATGGGCTGGTAGGCGGCCTCCTGGCTAACCCGAACCATGCCCTCTTTCACCAGCTCCAGCACCGCGATGAAAGAGACCACCAGATGCGGAATGCCCTTCTCGGGCTGAAACAGCGCTTCGAACGGCACGTACTCACGCCCATCCAGATAGCGCAGGATCCAGCTCATCTGCTCGCGCACCGACAGTTCATCTTTCTCCACCTTGTGATGGCGTTTGTGCCGGGCCCGGGAGAGAATGGCAAGCCAGGCTTGGCGCAAGTCGGCCGGTGCCACCTCGGGCAACCGTGCCTCGGCGGGGCGCTCGAACAGCACCGCCAGCCAGGCGAAATCCCGGTCGGCCTGCGGCAGCTTGTCCAGCTCCAGCGCGGCCAGCTTCATCTGCTCGTATTCCAGCAGACGCCGCACCAGCTCAGCGCGCGGATCCTCCGGCTCGCCCGAGTCGTCCACCGGGGGCCGCGGCAGCAGCAGGCGCGACTTGATCTCGATGAGCAGCGCGGCCATCAGCAGATACTCGGCCGCCAGTTCCAGGCGCTCGGAGCGCATGGCTTCGATATAGCCCAGATACTGGGCGGTGATCTCCGCCATCGGAATATCGAGCACGTTAAGATTCTGGCGGCGGATGAGGTACAGCAACAGGTCGAGCGGCCCCTCGAAGCTCTGCAGGATGACCTTGAGCGCATCGGGGGGGATGAAGAGATCCTGCGGCACGTCCAGCACCGGTTGGCCGAAGACATGCGCGATCGGCACGCTTGGCGGCAGTTCGGGCGCAGTCAGCGCGAATTCGGCATCGGTCATCGGCAAGCACGGAGCGGCAGGAGGAAGAAAGATTGTACGCGGGCGACCGTGGCGACCGCCATACGGTCATGGACACGAAAAAGCGGGCCTGAGCCCGCTTGTATGGAAAAGGTGGCGCTTCCAATACGGCTTCAGGCACCCAGCCCCATCGCAGCACGCACGTCACGCATGGTTTCGCGCGCTACCTTTTCGGCCCGTGCATTGCCTTCGGCGAGGATTTCGGCCACCAGTTTCGGGTTGGAAACGTATCGTTCTGCGCGTTCGAACATCGGCTGCTGCTCGCGCACCACCGCATCGATCACCGGCTGCTTGCAGTCCAGACAGCCAATGCCGGCGCTGGTACAGCCGGCCTGCACCCATGCCTTGGTATCGCCATCACTGTAGACCTCGTGCAGCTGCCAGACGGGGCATTTCTCCGGAGTGCCCGGGTCGGTACGGCGCACCCGCGCCGGGTCGGTAGGCATGGCACGGATCTTCTTGGACACCGCCTCGGGCGCTTCGCGCATGGTGATGGTGTTGCCATAGGACTTGGACATCTTCTGTCCATCCAGCCCCGGCATCTTAGAAGCAGCGGTGAGCTTGGCCTCACATTCGGGCAGGATAGTTTTGCCCTTGTTTTCCAGCCATCCGGTCAGCCGCTCCCGGTCGGCCGCACCCAGATTCTGGCTGGCGGCCAGGATTGCCCGTGCCTTTTCCAGCGCCTCGGCATCCCCCCCCTGCAAGTAGGCGGTGCGCAGCGCTTCGAACTGCCTGCCGGCCTTGCCGATCTTCTTCACAGCGGCACGGGCCAGCTCCTCAAAGTTGGGCTCGCGACCGAACATGTGGTTGAAACGACGCGCCACTTCGCGGGTCAGCTCGATGTGCGGTACCTGATCTTCGCCCACCGGCACCAGGCCGGCCTTGTAGACCAGGATATCGGCAGCCTGCAGCAGTGGGTAGCCCAGGAAGCCGTAGGTGGTCAGATCCTTGTGGCTCAGCTTTTCCAGCTGATCCTTGTAGGTGGGCACACGCTCCAGCCACGACAACGGCGTCACCATGGACAGAGCCAGGTGCAACTCGGCGTGCTGAGGCACGCGGGACTGCACGAAGATGGTGGACTTTTCAGGATCCACACCCGAGGCCAGCCAGTCGATGACCATCTCGTTGATCGAGCGGCCGATCACCGACACATCGTCGAAGTTGGTGGTGAGCGCATGCCAATCGGCCACCATGAAAAAGCATTCATGGCTGTGCTGCAGCGCCACCCAGTTCTTGATCACGCCGTGGTAGTGGCCAAGGTGCAGGCTGCCGGTGGGGCGCATGCCGGAAAGAATGCGTTCTGCGTGCATGGTGAGGAAACTCTCTTGAATCTGGTTCGGTTACGGTCAGAAGAACAGGCCGACCAGATCATACATCAGGCTGAGGAAAGGCCGCAGGATCACCGAAAGACCACCCGTCACGAGCAGCGCCAGCAGTATCCACATGCCATACGGCTCCAGCCGGCCATACTGCCAGGCCAGGCGCGGCGGCAGAAAGCTCTCCACAATGCGTGAGCCGTCCAGCGGTGGCAGTGGCAGCAGGTTCAGCACCATGAGCACGATGTTGATCTGGATGCCCGCCTTGCTCATCAGCATCAGCGGTTCGGTGTAGGCGTTGTCCATGATCAGCGCCAGCCGCAGCAGAAGCACCCACATGAACATCATCGCCAGGTTGGCCAGCGGCCCGGCGGCCGCCACCCAGCGCATGCCCGAGCGCAGGTTGCGCAAGGCACCGTAGTTGACGGGCACGGGCTTGGCGTAGCCGAAAATGAAGCCGCCGAGCGTGACGGACAGCAAGGGCAGCAGCACTGTGCCGATCGGATCGATGTGCTTGAGCGGGTTGAGCGTCATGCGCCCCAGCATGTAGGCGGTGGCATCGCCAAAGCGCTTGGCTGCATAGGCATGGGCGGCCTCGTGCAGGGTGATGGCAAACAGTACCGGCAGCGCGTAGATGGTGATTTTCTGGATCAGGTCTTCCATGGGGTCCTTGCAGCGGTCACAGGCCAAACGGGGCAGGGTCGCCACGGCCTCGGCGTACCAGCTCTACGCCATCGGTCATGTCGATCACGGTGGTGGGCTCGGTTCCGCACCAGCCGCCGTCGATGATGAGGTCGACGCTGTGCTCCAGCCGGTCGCGGATCTCGTAGGGGTCGGTCAGCGGCTCCTGGTCGCCAGGCAGCATCAGTGTGCATGACAGGATGGGCTCGCCCAGCTCCTCCAGCAGGGCCAGCGCCACCTTGTGATCGGGTACGCGCAGGCCGATGGTGGAGCGCTTGGGATGCAGCAGACGGCGCGGCACTTCGCGCGTGGCCTGCAGAATGAAGGTGTAGCTCCCCGGCGTGGCGGCCTTCAGCATGCGGAACTGCGCATTGTCTACCCGGGCATAGTTGGCCAGTTCGGACAGGTCGTGACAGACCAGGGTGAGATGGTGCTTGAGGTCGATCTGGCGGATCGCCAGAAGCCGCTCCATGGCGGCCTTATCCCCGATCTGGCAGCCCAGCGCATAGCAGGAGTCGGTGGGATAGACGATCACCGCGCCTTCGCGCAGCAGCTTGACCGCTTCGCGGATCAGGCGCTGCTGCGGGTTGTCGGGGTGAACGGCAAAGAACTGCGACATGTTTGAAGGTCCTTAATCTTAGGCTGCTGCCAGGGGCTGCAGCCGTGTCCATACCGGCACGCACACGGGTGGCAGGTCGGTGGTGCTGCCAACGTCACGCCCGCCCTCGCCCGGGGCATGGAAGTCGCTGCCCGCACTGGCCAGCAAGCCATAACGGTCGGCAATCAGGGCAAATCGATGCATATCATCTAGACTATGGCTGCCGCTGACCACCTCGATAGCTTCGCCACCGGCGTCCTTGAAGTCGAAGATCAGCCGCTCGATCAGGGTGCGCCCCATGTCGTAGCGGCCGGGGTGGGCAATCACCGCGATGCCGCCGGCGGCCCGAATCCAGCCCACGGCTTCGGCCAACCCTGCCCACTGGTGCGGCACGTATCCGGGCTTGTTGCCGGTGAGGTACTTGCGGAAAACTGCCTTCACATCTCGCACGTGACCGGCCTGCACCAGGAAGCGCGCGAAATGGGTGCGCCCGATCATTTCCGGGTTGTCGCACAAGGCCATCGCTCCCTCAAAAGCCCCCCGGATGCCCACCGCCTCCAGCGAGGCGGACATTGCCCGTGCCCGCTCGATACGTCCGTCACGGATGGACTTCAGGCCGGCCATCAGCGCCGGATGGGCAGGGTCGATGCCCAGTCCGACGATGTGCAGGGTATGCCGCTGGTTCCAGGTGACCGAGATTTCCACTCCGGGAACGAAGCCCACCCCCAGACTGGCAGCAGTGGCCGCCGCCTCGGCAAGGCCCGCGGTGCAGTCGTGGTCGGTCAGTGCCACCAGGGTGGCGCCGCGTTCATGGGCGCGGGCGATCACCGCCCCGGGCGCGAGTCCTCCATCCGAAGCATTGGAGTGAAAGTGCAGGTCGATCGTTGCCATCAGTGCCCTTCCGTGGCACGCGCCGCCTCGCGCGCTTGCCACTGGGCCAGCCTTTCGCGATAGCGGGCCAGCTCAAGGTTGTAGGTGTCCCATACGCAGGGCTCGCATCCGCTGCCGCAGCACATGCCTTCCTCGGGCGGCAGCGGCGCTTCCGGTTCGGGGTCGAACACGTCGTCCGGCTCAGTCATGCCCGGCCACCACATCGATCTGGAAGCCATCACCGCTGACCACCTGCCCCGCGCGGATCTTGCAGGTCTTGCGCAGTTCGGTCTGGCCGTCCACCTGCACCCGCCCTTCTGCGATCGTGTGCTT
Organism: Gulbenkiania mobilis; assembly: GCA_004346645.1. GTDB lineage: Bacteria > Pseudomonadota > Gammaproteobacteria > Burkholderiales > Chromobacteriaceae > Gulbenkiania > Gulbenkiania mobilis. The sequence continues at coordinate 162,939 of SMDA01000001.1, read as the reverse complement.
GGCCTGACCGCCGGTCTCGCTGATGCCGCAGGTCTTGAGCAGGTCGCACAGAGCGATGTAGTCGGTGGTCAACGTATAGGTTTCATGCATTTTTTCACATCCAGTCTGGACAGCCCTGTGTGTGGGCTGTGGATAGGCACATCAAGCGCCTGTTTGTTCGAAACATTTTTCTTATGCCTGTTTTTTGTGCAGTGCGCCCCGGCTATCCACCACCACACTGTACAGCCCTGTGCAGGGCCTGTGGACAGAGCGCGCAAGGGGATGAAAACATGGACTATTTCCGAGGGCGCTCAAATTTTGGGCAACCCGGAGGGCCACAGCATGCGCAGGGCGGCGAGCACCGACGCGACCCGCGCCTCACGGCTACCCCCCACTTCCGTCCAGGGGAGGCCGGCGGCGCGCAGCCAGTCCCGGTGACGTTCGAGCAGGGCCCAGCGGGCGTGCGGATGGCTGCGCAGCGGGTCGGGCGACCAAGGGATGTCGGGCAGCACCAGTACCCTTAGGAGATAGGGGCGCCGTGCGTCCTCTGCAAGCCAGCGGGGACAGTGCCCGAAGCCCACCTCCGCCCAAAGGGCGGTAGTGAGACCGGCGGTATCGCACAGCACCAGGTCGGCGCGCAGGCGTGCCGACAGTTCGTGTTCCCGTTGCGTGCGGGCGATCGCCTCCACGTCGGACAGGGTGGGCCGGTAAGGACGTTCTGCATAGTAGGCGCGGGCATACTCCTCCACCAGCGCCACCTGCACCCCGGCTTGCGTCAGAGTGGACGCCAGGTCACGGGCCAACGTGCTCTTGCCGCTGGATTCGGGCCCCAGCAGCGCCAGCGCCAGCCCAAGCGGCGGCCTTGACAGGACATCGTTCACGACAGGCATGGCTTCATTATACGGTGACCGCCCTACCGGGCCGGACGCTTTTTCACAGCCGCTGGGGAGAGCCCTGTGTGCGGACTGTGGAAAACCCAACAGGACCCTTGCTGGAGGCGGCCCGGCGCCCACTGCACAAAAAAGCGGCAATCGCCGCAGTGTTTTTCACAACCCTTGGGGAGAGGCTTGTGCGCCAGCTGTGGATAGCCGGCGCAAGTTGCTGATCTGTCAGCCAAAGCTTCATCCTGCCCGTTTTTTAGGCAGCCGCACTCACCTCGCCCGCCCAGTCTTCTTCAAAAGCCTCGCGTCTTGCCTGAGGCGTCAGATGCTGCGAGGCCAGCAGCAACAGTTTGGCCACGGCGGCCTCGGGGGTCATGTCCCGCCCGCAGAGGGCCCCGGCAGCGGCCAGGGGCTGGCTGATGGCATAGGCGCCGAACTGCGCCGCGCCGCGGACCACTTGCGTGAGGTTGACCACCAGCGTGCCGCGCGCGGTGGCACGACGGACCCCTTCGAGCAGGGCCGCGTCCGCCGGAGCGTTGCCGTTGCCGTAGCTCATCAGCACGGCCCCGTCGAGCGGTGTCTGCCCGAGGGTGTGACCGATCAGCTGGCTACTTATCCCCGGGGTGAGGAAGAAGGCTGCCACCCGGTCGGAGGACAGCCGGGTTGGCCGAAGCCCCTTGCCCGGCTGACGCCAGCGTGATCGGTACCAGCGTGGCGTGATGCCAAACTCGGCCAAGGGCGGTGCGTTGGGGCTACTAAAGCCAGCAAAGCTTTCGGCATCAAGCTTGCGTGCCCGGCAGCCACGCAGCAGCTGCCGGTCGAACGCCACCACCACCTCGGCCAGATCGGGCTGGCTTGCGGCCAGCAGGGCATCGCTCAGGTTGGCCCAACCATCACTGCGTGCCTCCCCCAGCGGCAGCTGGGCGCCGGTAACCACCACAGGCTTGTCCAGTCCGGCCAAGGAGAAGGCCAGCACGCTTGCGGTATAGGCCAAGGTATCGGTACCGTGGATGACCACGAAGCCGTCATAGCGCGGCCACGCCTCGGCCAGATCATCGATCAGGCGGTTCCAGTGCGCCACGGTGATGGCCGAAGAGTCGATCAGATCGGGATACTCGACCACCTCCACCGTGCGTCCGGGTTCGGCCAGCCGCTCCATCAGCTGCGGCAACAGGCCGGGGGCAGGGGCCAGCCCGGCCGGGGTAGCCTCCATGCCGATGGTGCCGCCGGTATAAAGGGCTAGAATGCGGGCCATGAACTTTCCTCCGAATCGTGCGCAAGCAGGGTGTAAATGGTGGGCATGGTAAAGAAAAACTGCGCGCTTCGGTATGGCCGCCCCGGCGCACGGTTTTTGCAGGTAGTGCCTGCATCCGCGCCCCCAACATCCGCAACATACCGCACGTAGCCTTTCGGCCAACCTGCGACCGCTCAACGAGGCCCCATGCAAGAACCCGCTCCTTTCCCTCCTCTGACCCGCATGCAGGCGGAAACCGCCTCGCTCGTGTTCGCACTGTTCGCGCTGTTCGTGGTGCTGCACTTCGGCCTGGTGCCGGCGGTGCTGGCCGGGCTGATCACCTTCAACATCATCTATCTTCTGGCACGCATCCCCGCCGGCGGACTGCACAGCACCTGGGGCAAGCTACTGGTGGTGGGCGCCATCTCCCTCCTGGTGCTGGGGCTGATCGTCGGGCTCTGGCTGCTGGTGGGCGGCGTATTCCGCAGCGAGGCCGGGCTATCGGTGCTGTTCGAGAAGATGGCCCAGATCATCGAGCAGGCCAGCGACAGCCTGCCAACCTGGGTCACGGCCAGCCTGCCCAACAGCGCCGAGGACATCCGTGCCTGGTTCGTGCACTGGCTACGCACCCATTCGGTGGAGATGCAGCGGGCCGGCCGGGAAACCGGTGCGCTGATGATGCATCTGATGTGGGGCGTGATCCTGGGCATCATGGTGGCCTTCCGCGAGGTGATCGAGGAGAACAGCCGCCGACCGCTGGCGCAGGCCCTGCTCGACCGTGCCGCCCGCTTCAACGCTGCCTTCCGCAACGTGGTGTTTGCGCAGGTGAAGATTTCTGCCCTGAACACCCTCTTCACCGCCCTGTACCTCGCGCTGGTCCTGCCCGGCCTGGGGGTCCACCTGCCGTTTACCAAGACGATGATCGTGCTCACCTTTCTCCTGGGCCTGCTGCCGGTGCTGGGCAACCTGATGTCGAACGTGGTCATCATCACCGTCAGCTTCTCGCACTCGCTGCAGGCGGCCCTGGGCTCGTTTGCCTTCTTGGTGATCATCCACAAGTTCGAGTACGTGCTGAATGCGCGCATCATCGGTGCCCGCATCAATGCCCAAGCCTGGGAGCTGATGGTGGCAATGCTGGCCGCCGAGGCGGTATTCGGTCTGCCCGGCGTGGCAGCTGCCCCGATCGTGTACGCCTACCTCAAGGCCGAACTGGAAGCGCGCCAGCTGGTTTGAGCGCGCTTCCAGCCGACGCCGCCCTTGCCAAGGGCGGCGAAACCGGCTAAATTTGCGCCCTCGATGCATCGGTACGCGGGTGTAGTTCAATGGTAGAACGGCAGCTTCCCAAGCTGCATACGAGGGTTCGATTCCCTTCACCCGCTCCAGTCTTCCGCTTCTCCTTTCGTAAGCTTCCTCCTGCAGAATAACGGCGCTTTCAAGTCGGGCATGCCGGTTGTCAAAGACGGACACCGCTCCTAGAATAGGCACCGCTTAAAACGACCCCGAGGGCGTCGACCGGGGGCCAGCGATCCGGCAGAGATCGCCCGCAAGTGGTTTGGCCTCGCTGAACCCGCACACCCGCCCCTCCCATTCCGAGACTGCGCCAAAAGCGCTTCCTGCCGCGTGGGGCTCATCATTATGAAATGGAATTCAGGCCGACTGTGGCTGCGCATTGCGGTCTACAGCCTGGTCAGCGTCATCGGCCTTGGCATCATCGCCCAGGCTCTGATCATCTGGCAGTTCAACGAAGAAAGTGTACGCCGCACCCTGGCGGGCGCACTCGCCCAGTCGGGTCGACGCATCGAGGTGTCCGGCCGCATCAGCCCGCACCTGCTGCCGGCGCCGGGGCTGGACCTGGAGCAGGTAACGGTCACCGGCACCGACGGCCGTACGCCTTTCGCGCGCGCCGCCCGCGTGGAGGCCGATCTGGCCTGGTGGCCGCTGCTGTTCGGCACACGCGAGGTAAAGGCGGTATCGCTCACTGGCTTTGAAGTGGAGGTGGTGCGGCGCTTTGACGGCCGACTTTCGGTGGCAGACCTCTTCCAGCGCCGCAGCAACGACCGCTTCCAAGTGAAGCTGGACACCCTGCGACTGCGCGACGGCCAGATCCGCTACAACGACCTGCGCAGCAATACCGTGCGCACCCTGCAGAGCCTGAGCCTCGACGCCACCCACCTGCGCGACGAAGCCCAACTATCCGCCGGTGCGGTGATCGACGTGCGCGACCGTCCGGTGCGCCTGTCGGTCCAGACGCCGCTGACCATTCAGGATGACCAGATTACCCTCTCCGCTCTGGACGCCCTGGCACTGAGCGACATTCCAGGCGCCGGACAGAGCCGCATTGCAGCCAAGGGGCTTTACCGGTTGAACCTCGCCACCTTCAAGGCACGCGGGGAGAAGCTGTCCTTCGAGGTGAGCACCGAGAAACCCGCCAGCACCCTGACGCTGACGCTGCCGGAAATGAATGCCAGCATCGACCGGGTGGAGATTCCGCACGGCCAGCTCAACGGCACCCTTGACTACGCCCGCAGCCAGTACAAGCTGCATGCCCAACTGGACAGCCTGACCCTGACGGAGGCCGGCCTGACCACCAGTCAGCTTGGCGGACAGCTGGCCTGGAGCGCAGGCAAGCTGCAGGTCAACGTGGGCCTCTCGGGTGGGCTGGCACTGACCGGGCTGAACCGGATTCGTGTGCAGCCTCTGGTGCTCAATGCCCAGGTCAGCACGCCACTGCTGCCGCGCGGGCAGCTTTTGGGCCGACTGGAAGGCCTGCTTGAAGGCAGCCTGGACGAGGCGCGGTTGGACCTGAATGCCAGCGGACAACTCGATGGCGCACCGATCACGGTACAGCTGACTCAGTTCGGCTTTGCCCGGCCCAGCCACGAGGCCAACATCGCGCTCTCGCGGTTGGACCTGAACCGTTACCTGCCCGAAGCGCCCGCCAGCCGCGTGGCCATCTTCCAGGATAAGCGTCCCCTGCCGCTGGAATGGATGGACTTCCTGGACCTGAACGCCAAGCTGGCCATCGGCGAACTGGCGGTGGGGCGCTTCCGCATGAATGACGTGAATGCCGATCTCAAGGCCACGCCCTACCGTCTGGACGTTAACCAGCTGTCCGCCACGATCTATGAAGGGCGACTGGAAGGCACCGCGCGCCTGCTGCGCGAGGACACACCGCGCCTTGAGGTCAACCAGACCCTGACGGGGATGAACATCCAGCCGCTGCTGGTGGACCTGTTCAACTTTACCCGCCTGGAAGGCAAGGGCAACGGACGCATCAACCTGCAGGCCGAGGGCCCCCGCTTCATCGACCTGCGCGACAGTCTGACGGGCAACGTCGCCATGAGCCTGAACCGCGGGGCGCTGACAGGCATTGATCTTGTGAACGCGCTCAAGAACCTGCCTGGCGAAATGCGCGAGTGGAACAGCCCGGCGCAGGCCGGACAGAAAACCACCTTCTCCACCCTGGCCGCCGACTTCCGTCTGGAGAGTGGCGTGGCTCGCAACCAGGACCTGACCCTGGCGTCACAGCTCGTCAATGTTAGCGGCGGCGGCAAGGCCGATCTCCGGCAGGGCATCATCGACTACACCCTTGATGTGCGCGCCAACCCGCGCGAATTCACCAAGCTGCGCGGCATCAACGTGCCGCTGAAGATCACCGGCCCGATCGATGCGCCGGTGTATGCGCTCGACTTCAACAGCCTGGTCAAGGGCAAGAAGACCGAGAGCGAGAAGCAGGAAGTGCTGCGCCAGGAGCTGAAGCGCCAGATGACCACCATCCTGCCAACCCCCTGAGGTTGGCCGAAGGTTGGCCGAAGGTTGGCCGAAGGTTGGCCGAAGGTTGGCCGAAGCCATGACGCCGCCCCCAGCCTGGGGGCCGTCATGGCTTCGGGCCCGACGTCTAGCCCTGCAGGACGCGTGCTTCGGCCAAAGCCAGCTGCTCGGGGGTACCCAGCAACACCAGAACGTCCCCTTCTGCCAACTCCAGCGCCTCGTCCACATCGTGGCGGCGAATGTTCTGCCGCCGCAGCGCCTTGATCTCCACGCCCAGCCTGGTCAGCTCCAGCGCCCCCAGCGGCTGGCCGATCGCCGCTGCGCCCTGACACACCAGCACGCTCAGGAGACGGGGCACGCTGCTCTCGTCCAGGCTCTCGTCCCCACTACCGCGGAAGAAGCCACGGAAGAGATCGTAACGCTCCTCCCGCACGGCCCTGATGCGCCGCAGGATGCGGTTGAGCGGCACCCCCACCACCATCAGCGCTTGGGAAGCCAGCATCAGGCTACCCTCCATCAGTTCGGCCACCACTTCCTCGGCGCCGGCCTGACGCAGCGTCTCGATGTCGCTGTCGTCCACTGTCCGGACAATGACCGGCAGACCAGGCCGTGCCGCATGCACCACATCCAGAATACGTAGCGCCGCATGGGTATCGGCAAAGGTGATAACCACCGCCTTGGCCCGCATCAGCCCTGCCGCCACCAAGACCTCGCGCTTGCCGGCATCCCCGAACACTACCGGGTCCCCTGCCTCGCCGGCCTCGCCCACGCGTTCCGGGTCCATGTCCAGCGCGAAAAAGGGGATCGACTCGGCCTCGAGCAGGCGGGCCAGCGCCTGACCGCTGCGCCCGTAGCCACAGATCAGCACATGGTCCGACTTGGACATCGACTCCACCATCATCTGGTGCAGGTCCAGCGCCTGCATCATCCAGTCCTGCTTGATCAGGCGCCGGGTGATGGCTTCGCCATGGAGGATGAGAAAGGGCGCCACCAGCATCGACAGCAGAATAGCCGCGATCGCGGCCTGCTCGGTCCCGCGGTCCAATAACCCCAGGTTGCCCGACAGCGCCAGAAGCACGAAGCCGAACTCGCCGCCCTGCGCCAGGGCCAAGGCCCCGCGCATGGCTACATTGGGCTTGTGCCCCATCAGGCGTGCGATGCCGAACACCAGCGCCAGCTTCACCGGCACCAGCAGCGCCCCCATCAGCAGCACTTCGCCCAGCCGCTCGCCCAGTACCGACAGGTCCAGCCGCATGCCCACCGTGATGAAGAAGAAGCCCAGAAGGATGTCGCGGAAGGGCTTGATGTCCTCCTCTACCTGATAGCGATACTCGGTTTCCGAAATCAGCATGCCGGCCACGAAGGCACCCAGCGCCAGCGACAGGCCGGAGAGCTCGGTCAGATAGGCCACGCCCAGCGTCACCAGAAGTACATTGATCATGAAGAGTTCGCCCGAACGCTGGCGGGCCACCAGGTGGAACCACGGCCGCATCAGACGTTGGCCGAAGAAGAGCAGCAACGTCATCACCAGCACGATCTTGAGCAGCGCCAGCCCCAGATCGGCCCAGAGCGAGGAGGTGTCACCGGCAAACGCCGGCAGCAGGATCAGCAGCGGCACCACGGCCAGATCCTGAAAGAGCAGCACGCCGATGGCCAGCTGACCATGCGGCTGTGGCAGTTCCAGGCGTTCGGTCAGCAGCTTGCTCACGATCGCGGTGGACGACATCGCCAAGGCTCCGGCCACCGCCAGGCCCGTCAGCGGCTGCCCCGTCAGCCCGACGACCAACCCGGCCACCAGCAGCATCGTCACCACCACCTGCGCCAGCCCCACGCCAAACACCAGATGCCGCATCGCCCGCAGCTTGGGCAGCGAGAACTCCAGCCCGATGGAGAACATCAGGAACACGATGCCGATCTCACCCAGAAAGCGGGTATCGGCCCCGTCGGGAACCAGCTTCATCATGGCCGGTCCGGCGATGAAGCCCACCACCAGATAGCCGAGCATCGGTGGCACCTTCAGGCTGCGGCAGAGTGTGACCACCAGCACGGCAGCCAGAAGAACAAGGACGACAGGAGCAAGCGAATGCATCGGAGGTACGGTCTTTCTCGGGTTCGGGGCGACGCGCCGGGCCGCCAAGCAAAAGCTACACCAGCTTTTCCGGGCTGATTATAACCTTGATATACTTTTGCCCATGGACAACACCTCTTCCCGCCGTCTCGCGCTGGCGCGCGACGTGCTCAAGACCGAAGCCGACGCCATCATGGCACTGGCCGACCGCCTGGACGACGCCTTCGACCGGGCAGTTTCGCTGATGCTCGACTGCCCCGGGCGGGTAGTGATCACCGGCATGGGCAAGTCCGGCCACATCGGTCGCAAGATTGCCGCCACACTGGCCAGCACGGGTACCCCGGCCTTCTTCATGCACCCGGCCGAGGCCGCCCACGGCGACCTGGGTATGCTGACCGAACGCGACGTGGTGGTGGCCCTTTCCAATTCGGGCGAGAGCGACGAGATCATCGCCTTGCTGCCCGCCATCCGGCGCAAGGGCGTGCGCATCATCGCCGTCACCGGGCGCAGCCAGTCGACGCTGGCGCGCGAGGCGGACGTACACCTTGATGCGCGCGTCGAGCGTGAGGCCTGCCCGCTGGGCCTGGCCCCAACGGCCAGCACCACTGCCGCGCTGGCGCTCGGGGACGCGCTCGCTGTCACGCTGCTCAACGACCGCGACTTCCGCGAGGAGGACTTCGCCCTCTCCCACCCCGGCGGCAGCCTGGGGCGGCGCCTGCTGGTGCACGTGCGCGACCTGATGCACAGCGGCGATGCGCTACCGGTAGTTAGGACCGGCACGCTGCTCAAGGATGCGCTTCTGGAAATGTCGCGCAAGGGTTTGGGCATGACTGCGGTGGTGGACGGTTCGGCCAACCTTGCCGGCATTTTCACCGATGGCGACCTGCGCCGCACGCTGGACATCTCACTCGACCTCTCCGGCGTCAGCATCGACAGTGTGATGAACCGCCAGCCGCGCACGATCACCGAGAACAAACTGGCTGCCGAGGCGGTCAAGCAAATGGAAGCGCTAAAGATCAACGGTCTTCTGGTGCTAAACGATGCCGGCCGGCTGGTCGGCGCCCTCAATATGCACGACCTGCTGCGCGCAGGCGTGGTGTAAGGAACCCCATGCAGAGAGTGCACGCCCTTGCCCGCCCCGTCCGGCTGCTGATCATGGATGTGGACGGCGTACTCACCGACGGCCGCATCTTCTTCACCGCTGAGGGCGAGGAGCTCAAGGCCTTCAACACACTGGACGGGCACGGCCTGAAGATGCTGCAGTCCACCGGCGTGAAGCTGGCCATCATCACAGGCCGCAGCGCCCGCTGCGTCGAGCATCGGGCACGTAACCTTGGCATCGACTACTACTATCACGGCATCTCCGACAAGGTCGCGGCCTTCCAGACCCTGCTGGAGGAAACCGGCCTGTCGCCCGAGGCCTGTGCCTACATCGGCGACGATGTGGTCGACCTGCCGGTAATGCGCCGTTGCGGTCTCGCCGTTGCCGTACCCGATGCGCCCGCCTTCGTCCGCCAGCATGCGCACTACGTTACCGGCTGTGCCGGTGGTCAGGGCGCGGTGCGCGAGCTGACGGAGCTGATCATGCAGGCCCAGGGCAGCTATGAGGGCCTGATGGAGCGGTATCTGGCATGAGCGTCCGTCCGCAACGCCTGTTTCCGCTGGTGCTGGTGGTCCTGATGGGACTGACCACGTTCTGGCTCGACCAGATCTCCCGCTGGATCCCCAGCGGTTTTAGGCTGGACCCGGCCAAGCCCGAGTACGTCGCCGAGAAGTTCACCGCCACCCGTTTCAACGAGAACGGTATGCTGCGCGACCGCATCAGTGCCCAGCGCATGTGGCAGTACCCGGAAAAGCCCGACATGTACTTCCAGCGCCCGCACCTGCAGGTGTTCCAGGAAGGACGTATGCAGTACGACGTCACCGGCGAGACCGGCCGCTACCACTCCAAGAACCGCCAGGCCTGGTTCGACGATCGGGTGGTGTTCTACAAGCCGCAGGACGAGAAGCCCGAAACCCGCGTGCTGACCTCACGGCTGGAGGTAAACACCGCCACCCGCATCACCCGCACCGCTGCCCCGGTGGAAATTCATTATGGCAACTCGGTGGCTCACGCCACCGGACTCTATTACGACCAGCAGGCCGGCCTGCTGAAACTCCTCTCCCAAGTGAAGGTGGTCTATGAAAAATAAGCTCGCCGTCCTCGGCCTTCTTGTCGCGGCCGTCAGTGTGCCCGCCCTGGCCGAAAAGGCCGACCGGGACAAGCCGATCGAGATCAGCGCCGACAACGGCACCCTCGACCAGGCCAAGGGCGTCACCGTCTGGGAAGGCAACGTCATCGTCACCCAAGGCACCCTCAAGATTTCGGCCGACCGCGTGGTGGTGACGCGCGACCCCCAAGGCAACCAGACGCTGCAGGCCACCGGCAAGCGCGTCAACTTCCGTCAGAAAACCGACAACAAGGATGAGTGGATCGAAGGCCAGGGCAGTCGCCTCGACTACAACAGCGTCAGCCATCAGGCGGTGCTGACCGGTGCTGCACGCATCAAGCGGGGCGAAGATCTGGTCGCCGGCGAAGTGATCAACTACAACACCGAGACCGAGATGTACCAGGTCAACGGTGGTGCGCCAGGTACCGCAGGCAAGGGCCGGGTCACCGTGATCCTGCAGCCGAAGTCCAGTGACGGGCAGAAGAAGCCATGACGCAGAGCGTGCTCACGGTCGAACACCTGAAGAAGACCTTCGGCAAGCGCACGGTGGTCAAAGACGTCACCCTCTCGATCAAGAGCGGAGAGGTCGTCGGCCTCCTGGGGCCCAACGGTGCTGGCAAGACCACCAGCTTCTACATGATTGTGGGGCTGGTGGCCGCCGATGGCGGCACCATCCGCCTGGACGACCAGACGATCACCGCACTGCCTATCCACCGGAGGGCCCGTCTGGGGCTGGGCTACCTGCCACAGGAAGCCTCCATCTTCCGCAAAATGACGGTAGACGAGAATATCCGCGCGGTCCTGGAACTGGGCGGTCTCAAGGGCGAGGCGCTGGAGAAGGAGCTGGAGCTGCTGCTCGACGATCTGAACATCTGCCACTTGCGCGACACCAATGCCCTCGCCCTCTCCGGTGGCGAGCGCCGGCGGGTGGAGATCGCCCGGGTGCTGGCGACGCGCCCGCACTTCATCCTGCTGGACGAACCCTTCGCAGGCGTGGACCCGATCGCCGTGATCGACATCCAGAAAATCATTGCCTTCCTGCGCGAACGCGGCATCGGCGTACTCATCACCGACCACAACGTGCGCGAGACCCTGCGTATCTGCGACCGGGCCTACATCATCAACGAAGGCTCGGTCCTGGCCTCCGGCGACCCGGAGACCCTGGTGCAGAACGAGAAGGTGCGCCAGGTGTATCTTGGCGAGCACTTCCACCTGTAAGCGTCCATGAAGCAGTCCCTGCAACTGAAGGTCAGCCAGCAGCTGACGCTGACCCCGCAGCTGCAGCAGTCGATCCGGCTGCTGCAGCTGTCCACGCTCGACCTCTTTTCGGAAGTGGAGCGCTTCCTGCAGGACAACCCGTTGCTGGAACGGCAGGACGACGGGCCGACCGAGCAGGGCACGGACGTGGCGGCTTCGACCGAGGCCGAGGCGCCTGCTGGCGACACCAGCCGTGAAGACGGCGACAGCGGTGACTCGCTCGCCGGCGAGCTGGCGGATTGGGGCCACGGCAGCCGCAGGCGTGACGACGGTGACGACGAATACGACCCGCTGCTGTCGGTGGCGATGCCGGTAACGCTGCGCGACCATCTGCTGGCCCAACTGCGCGAGGTGGCGCTCTGCCCGCGCGATGCTGCCGTGGTGCAGCTCCTGGTGGAAGAACTGGATGATGCTGGTTACTTGCCGGTGAGCCTGGAAGAGCTTTCGGCCAACCTGCCCGCCGAGCTCGAGCTGGAAGCCGACGAACTCGCCGTGGGGCTGGCCCTGCTGCAGCAGTTCGACCCCGCCGGCGTAGGCGCCCGCACGCTCTCCGAAGCGCTGCGGCTGCAACTGCAGCGTCTGCCCGAGCACGTTCCTGGACGCGCCTTGGCCCTGCGGCTCGTCACCGAGGCGCTGGACCTGCTCGGCAACCGTGACTTCACCCGCATCAAGCGCCATTTCGGCGTGGATGACGACGCCCTCAAGACCGCGCAGAAGCTGGTGGCTTCCCTCAACCCCAGGCCGGCAGCCGGATACGGCGCCGACGACACCCATTACGTGATTCCGGATGTGGTGGTGCGCAAGCGCAAGGGCCGCTGGCAGGCCGACCTCAACAGCCAGGCCCTGCCGCGCCTGCGGGTCAACCAGATGTATGCCGCCATGCTGTCGCGCGAACGGCAGGCTACGGGGGGCGAGATGTCCGCCCGGCTGCAGGAGGCCCGCTGGCTGGTGAAGAACATCCAGCAGCGGTTTGACACTATCCTGAAAGTGGCCGAAGCTATCGTGGACCGCCAGCAGGCCTTCTTCGACAAGGGCGAAGTGGCCATGCGCCCCCTGATCCTGCGCGACATCGCGGACGAACTCGGCCTGCACGAATCCACCATCTCACGCGTCACCACGCAGAAGTACCTGCTCTGCCCGCGCGGCCTGTTCGAACTCAAGTACTTTTTCGGCAGCGCGGTAGAAACCGACAGTGGCGGTGAATGTTCTGCGACTTCGATCAAGGCGCAGATTCGCCAGCTGATCGAGAATGAGGATTCGAAGCGTCCGCTTTCGGATGGTGCGCTGGCCGACCTCCTTGGCAAACAGGGCATACAGGTTGCAAGGCGTACCGTGGCGAAGTATCGTGAAGCCATGCAGATTCCGCCGGTGAGTCTGCGAAAAGTTCTTTAAGCCCTCTCCACAAAGATTTTTACCGCCGGTGCCCCGCGCGCCGGCAACAACAAAGAAGGAGTTAAGGTATGAACCTCCAAGTTACCGGTCTCCACCTCGACGTGACCCCTGCCCTGCGCGAATACGTCGAAACCAAGCTCGAGCGCATCACCCGCCATGTGGATCATGTCATCGACGTGGCCGTGATCCTCTCGGTCGACAAGCTGGTACAGAAAGCCGAGGTCAACCTGCACCTCGCCGGCAAGGATATCCATGTCGAGGCCACCGAGAACGACATGTATGCCGCGATTGATGCCCTGTTCGACAAGCTCGACCGCCAAGTGCTGAAACACAAGGAAAAGACCTCGGACCACCGCGGAGCCCAGCCGGCCACCGTTGACCCGGCCACTGCTGGCGAAGAATGACCCTTCCTGACATCAGGAACACGACGGGAACCTGCGGGTTCCCGTTTTTGTTGGCCCTGCACCTTTTGGGACGGACGCCTCCGACGTAGAATGGGCGGGTTTTGAAACCGCGCATCCGACTATGAGCCTGATCGGCAAGATTCTGACCCGGGACCACGTCCTGCTCGACCTGGACGTGGCCAGCAAGAAACGTGTCTTCGAGCAGGTGGGCCTGCTCATCGAGAACACGCGGGGTATTGCCCGTAGCGAAGTGTTCGACTGCCTGTTTGCACGCGAGAAGCTGGGTTCCACCGGGCTGGGCCAGGGCATCGCCATCCCGCATGGCCGTGCGCGGGGCCTGAAGGAAGCCTGTGGCGCCTTCATCCGGCTGCGGCAGCCCATTCCTTTTGACGCGCCCGACGGCAAACCGGTGCAGCTTCTCTTCGTGCTTCTGGTGCCCGAGCAGGCCACCGACCTTCACCTGCAGGTGCTCTCTGAACTGGCCCAACTCTTTTCCAGCCGGGCGCTACGCGAGCAGCTGTTGGCCGTCGCCGGTGCTGAAGAAGCCTATGCCCTCCTGACCGGATGGTCTGCCCATGCCTAGCGTTACCGTACGCAAGCTCTACCAGGACAACTGCCAGAAGCTCGACCTGACATGGGTGGCCGGCAGCGAGGGTGCCGACACTCACATCCGCAACGACGACCAGCGCCCTACGCTGGCGCTGGTGGGCCACCTCAACTTCATCCACCCCAACCGCGTTCAGGTGCTGGGGTTGGCCGAAGTGGACTACCTGAACCGGCTGGAGCAGTCGGCCGCACGGACTGCGCTGGACCAGTTGTTCCACCGCTCGATGTCGGTGGTGATGGTGGCCAACAACCAACCGGTGCCCAAGCTGCTGCTGGACTACTGCCAGCGCCATCATGTGCCCCTGTTGAGCACGCCGCTGGAAAGCCCTTACCTGATGGATGTGCTGCGCATCTATCTGGCTCGCGCGCTGGCGGTGTCCACCGTGCTGCACGGTGTGTTCCTGGACGTGCTCGAAGTGGGCGTGCTCATCATGGGTGACTCCGCAATGGGCAAGAGTGAGCTGGCGCTGGAACTGATCTCGCGCGGCCACGGCCTGGTGGCGGACGACGCGGTAGAGCTCTACCGCATCGGGCCGGAAACCCTGGAAGGCCGGTGCCCGCCCCTGTTGCGCGACTTTCTGGAAGTGCGCGGTCTGGGCATCCTCAATATCCGTACCATCTTCGGCGAGACTGCTGTCCGTCCCAAGAAGGTGCTCAAGCTCATCATCCACCTTGTCAAGGCCAACGACCAAGCGATGCAGGCCCTGGACCGGCTGAACATCCAGTCCGAGACGCAGGACATCCTGGGCGTGACCGTGCGCAAAGTGGTACTACCGGTTGCGGCCGGCCGCAACCTTGCGGTACTGGTGGAAGCCGCCGTACGCAATTACATCCTGCAACTGCGCGGCATCGACAGCACACGTGAGTTCATCGAACGTCATACCAACTTCCTGCGGGAACAGGAAAATGCGCCTGATCCTGATTAGTGGCCTGTCCGGCTCAGGCAAATCGGTGGCCCTGCGCGCCTTGGAGGACGCCGGTTACTACTGCGTGGACAACCTACCGGCTACGCTATTGCACGAAACTGTCGGACTGTACGGCCAGTACGGTTATGACCGCATCGCTGTCAGCGTGGACGTGCGTTCCGGTCCCTCGCTCGGCGCACTGCCGGTAGAGATGAAGAAGCTCCGGGACGCGGGGTTTGACGTACGGCTGCTGTTTCTGGAAGCCAAGACCGCTACGCTGGTCAAGCGCTTCTCCGAGACGCGCCGGCGTCATCCGCTGTCCGGGCAGGGACTGACGGTCGAAGAATGCATCCGCGAAGAACAGGAACTGCTGGCCCCCATCCATGACCTCGGCACCCGCATCGACACCAGCGACCTCTCCGCCAGCATGTTGCGCACTTGGATCCGCGACCTGACCGATGCCGACATGAACAAGCTAACGCTGGTGTTCGAATCATTCGGCTTCAAGCACGGCGTACCGCTGGATGCGGATTTCATGTTCGATGCCCGCTGCCTGCCCAACCCCTACTACGAGCCCGAGCTGCGCCCGTTGACCGGCCGGGACGAACCGATCGCAGCGTATTTCCGCAAGGCGCCGATCGTGGAAGCGATGATCGACGATATCTATCAGCTGGTGGCCAAGTGGTTGCCTGCCTTCGGCCGCGACAACCGCGCTTACCTTACTGTGGCCATCGGCTGTACCGGCGGACAACACCGGTCGGTCTACATTGCCGAGACACTGGCCAACCGCTTCGGCCGCGACCAGGTGCTGTTGCGCCACCGGGAGCTGGCCCGCGCCGGATGAGCCGTCCGCTGCTGCGGCCGGGAGACGGCCTGATCATTCTCCTAGCCACCGGACTGACCCTATGGCTGAGCATCGCATTGTGGCAGGGCGGGTCGGCACGTACCGTCCGCATCCTCTCCGGCGGCCGGCTTTTCCTCGAAACCAGCCTGTTGCACGACCGCACCGTGACTGTGCCCGGACCGCTGGGCAGCACGCGCGTGGAGATCCGTGCTGGGCGGGTGCGGGTTGCATCGGACCCGGGCCCACGCCAGTACTGTGTACGGCAGGGCTGGCTGACCCGCGCGGGGGACACCGCGCTCTGCCTACCCAATGCCGTACGGGTGGAACTGGGTGGCAGTGCAGCCTATGACAGTCTCAGCTTCTGACCGCATAGGCCTGCAACCGGGTCTTGAGGACCATGCGCTGGCCCGCATGGCTGCAATAGCCCTGGTGCTGGCGATGGTGGAAACCGCACTGCCCTCTCCCCTGCCTGGTGTGAAACCGGGCTTGGGCAACATCATCACGCTGGTGGCGCTAGAACGGCTGGGCTGGAAGGGCGCCGCGTGGGTCAGCCTGCTGCGCGTGCTGGGTGCCGCGCTGCTTGTGGGCAGCCTGTTCACCCCTGGCTTCTTCCTGTCGCTTGCCGGGGCCGCTACCAGCCTGGCAGGGCTGGCATTGATGCGTCCGTTGCCGGCCACCTGGGTCGGCCCGGTGGGCCAGAGCGTGGTTGCGGCGTTCTTCCATCTGGCCGGGCAGCTGGTGGTGGCACGGCTGTGGCTGGTGCCCTCCGACGGGCTGTATTATTTCGTACCCCTGCTTGCCATCAGCGCGCTCCTGACCGGTATCGTCAATGGCTTGGTGGCAGTCAAACTCATGGACAGACTTCAATGGCTCCCCCCTCCACAGTCACCGTCGCCCTGACCGGGGCCTCCGGCCTGCCGTACGGCCTGCGCCTGATTGAATGCCTGCTTTCGGCCAACGTGCGCGTCTGGGTGCTGTACTCGCAGGCGGCCCAAGTGGTGGCCCGGCAGGAGATGGGGCTGTCGCTGCCCTCGCGGCCAGCGGAGGTGGAGGCTTGGCTATCAGAGCGGCATGACGTGCAGCCGGGGCAGCTGCGGGTTTTCGGGCGCGAGGAATGGTTTGCCCCGGTGGCCTCGGGCTCCAACCCGGCCGATGCGATGGTGGTCTGCCCCTGCTCGATGGGCACGCTCGCAGCAATCGCCTGCGGCATGAGTGACAACCTGATCGAACGGGCGGCAGATGTCACGCTCAAGGAGCAGCGCAAGCTGGTACTGGTGCCACGTGAGACACCGCTGTCCGCAATCCACCTCGAGAACATGCTGAAACTGGCACGGCTGGGTGTAGTGATCCTCCCCCCCGTTCCCGGCTTCTACACGCATCCCCAGACGGTGGGGGACATGGTGGACTTCGTCGTCGCCCGCATCCTTGACCAGATCGGAGTGGACCACGCGCTGCTGCCGCGCTGGGGAGAGGCTGCCACAGGCGGAGCCCGAGATGACGCATGAGCCCATCTATTCGCCGGCCGACCTGCGCCGGCTGGAACAACAGGCCGAGGCTGCGGGCTGCGGGCTGATGCAGCAGGCGGCGGAAGCCACGGTGGCATGGATTCGCAACCGCTTTTCACCCGGAGCGGCCATTCGGGTGGTGGCCGGGCCCGGCAACAACGGCGGCGATGCGCTGTGGGCGGCCGTACGCTTGGCCGAAGCCGGCTACCGGCCACAGGTGGTGTGCCCACGGCCTTCCGAAGCGCCCACCCCACAGGCCGCCCTGTCGCGGCTGTTGGCCATGGGCCTGCCGGTATGGCCGATGTGGCCGGATGCACTGCCGGCCCCGGCGCTGGTGGTGGACGGCCTATTCGGCATTGGCCTGGCCCGCCCGCTTGCCGAGCCTTGGAGCACGCTCGTGCGCGCCATCAATGCTGCTCCCGCCCCGGTGCTTGCACTGGATGTCCCCTCGGGGATCGATGCCTGGACAGGTCGACGCTCGGGCAGCAGTGTCGTGCGTGCGCATGCCACGCTGACCTTCCTGTGCGCGAAGCCCGGGCTGCACACCAGCGACGGGGCCGACCTTGCCGGAGAGGTCGACGTGGCCCGGCTGCAGGTACCGGCCTCATTGCTTCCCTCCGCCGAAGGCGCACTCATCGACACCCCGCAGGACGCTCTGCCCCTGCGCCCCCGTAACAGCCACAAGGGGCGCTTCGGCAGCGTACTGGTCATCGGGGCGGCCCCGGGCATGGCTGGCGCCGGATTGCTGGCAGGCACTACAGCGCTTGCATGCGGTGCCGGCAAGGTCTGGTTGCTGACCCTGGACCCAACCCTGACGGTCTCTCCCATCCAACCCGAGCTGATGATCCGTCCCTTGAACGACAGCCGTACCCTGCTGGACGAGGCCGCCGTCTGTGCCGCAGGCCCCGGATTGGGGACCTCGGTCGATGCGGCAAGCGTCGTGGCGGCGGCGGTGGATCGCCCGGGCCCCTTGGTGCTGGATGCGGATGCGCTCAACCTGCTTGCCGCCATCCCCTCCTTGGCCGAAGCCCTGGCACAGCGCGCTTTGCCCGCCGTGCTGACCCCGCATCCGGCCGAGGCGGCTCGCCTCTTGGGCTGCACGACAGCAGCCGTTCAGCACGATCGCGTGGCTGCCGCCCGCACGCTCGCAGCCCGCTACCATGCTTTGGTCGTCCTCAAGGGAGCGGGCAGCCTGATCATGCGCCCGGACGGGTTCTACCATGTCTGCCCCGTCGGCAGCCCCGCACTCGCCAGTGCCGGTCAGGGCGACGTGCTCACCGGTGTTATTGCAGCGCTGCTCGCCCAAGGGCTCAGCCCTTTCGATGCCGCCTCGCTGGCGGTGTGGCTGCATGCCATGGCGGGCCGCCGTCACGAGGATCTGCAAGGTCCGGTGGGTCTGCGCGCCGGCCTCATGGGCGACCGTGTGGCCGAGGAAATGAACCGCCTGTACCGTCAGCGTGCAGCCAGCCAGCCGGTGATGCCGCCCCCACTGCGCCAGTGGCGGGCCGACTGGCCAGAGTTTTGAGGCCGAGGCTACAATCGGTGCTCTATTTCGGAGCATCGCCTTGCAACAACAGAAAAAAGCCTACCTTTTCGGACTGTCTGCCGTGCTGGCCTGGTCGACTGTCGCCACCGCCTTCAAGATCAGCCTCGCCTATCTCACCCCCGCCCAGCTGGTCCTTTATGCCAGCGCAGCCTCGCTGATGTCCTTGCTTCTGATCCTGGCGGTGCAGGGCCGCCTGGGCGAACTGCCCGCCGCCTTCGCAGCACACTGGCGCCGGTCGCTGCTGCTGGGCGCGGTCAACCCGTTCATCTATTATCTGGTCCTGTTCCAAGCCTATTCGCTCCTGCCCGCTCAAGAGGCCCAAGCCATCAATTACACCTGGGCGCTGACGATGACACTGCTGGCCGTCCCCCTGCTCAAGCAGCCGCTGCGGGGGCAGGATGCGCTAGCCGCACTGGTGTGTTACTTGGGCGTGCTGATCATAGGTACCCGTGGTGCGCCCTTCTCGCTGAACTTCTCCAACCTTACCGGCGTACTCTTCGCCCTAGGATCTACCCTGCTCTGGGCCGGCTACTGGATCTTCAATGCCCGTGACACGAGGGAGCCAGTGATCGGACTGACGCTCAACTTCGCACTCGCCCTGCCGCTGGTACTGGTCTGGTGCGCACTTACCGGTGAGCTCAGGCCGGTGGATCTACGGGGACTGGCCGGAGCGGCCTATGTCGGGGCGCTGGAGATGGGCTTCACTTTTGTGCTCTGGCTAAGCGCAATGAAGCTCACCCAAAGCACCGCCCGCATCGCCAACCTGATTTTCCTTTCGCCTGTCCTGTCGCTGGTTTTCATCGCCACCTTCGTGGGCGAGCCGATCCTGAGGTCGACCCTTGTCGGGCTCGCCTTCATCCTGGGCGGACTCCTCCTGCAGAAGCTGCCCCAGAAGACAGCCGCCACCTGTTGATTTGCCGTGCGGGGCTGGCGGCCGGCGCGGCGTTTGCCTAGGATGTAAGAAGTTTCATTCCGCAAGCGCCGATGAACAGCCTATACCGCTCGCTTACTGTCCTGCTGCTCGTGCTGTGCAATCTGGTGCTGGTGCCCATGGCCTGGCTGACTTATGAGTGCACCCAGAACGAGAGCCAGGCGCTCTACACCGCCAATCGTGCTGCCTTGAAGGCCCGGTTGACGCGTACCCTGCCGCCGGTGGTCTGGCAGCTGGATGAACGGCTGATCGTGGAAAACCTTGATGCCGAACTCTCAACCCCAGGAGTGCTGGCGATCGAGCTCGTAGGTGATGCCGGACTGCGGCTCGGGCGGGTGCGCGACGGCGAAGCCATCCGTGACCTCGCTCCCAGCGAGCGGCCGGGTGCCGATGAGGTCCTGACCCTTCCCATCATCTACCAAGGCGGAGAGCCTCTCGCACAAGCCTGGGTCTACCTCAGCCATCAGGGGTTGGCCGAAGCCGATCAGGCCCGCCTGGGCTGGCTGGCTGTCGCCGTTATCCTGACCAATCTGCTCCTGCTCGGCGCGCTCGCCTGGCTGTGGCAGCGGGTGACGGAGCGACCGCTCATCCGCCTCAGACAGGTGCTGGATGCCTTGGCGCAGCCCGGCGCCCCCCTCCCCGACTGGCAGCCTCACCGCGAAGAGCTGCTCCCGCTGGCCGAGAGCTGCCGCAGAATCAGCGAGCGGCTCGCTGCCAGCGACAACCGCTGCCAGGCTGCGGAGGCCGCACTCGATACCGCGCGCCGACAGGCCGAGGACAGCCGGCGCAGCTGGCGTGCCGCGCGCCAGCTGGTGGTACGCAGCGAAAAGCCAGCAGCGATCGGGCGACTGGCGGCGGGTGTCGCCAGTGCCATCCATTCTGCGGCGGGGTCCTCACTCGACCTCAGTACCCAACTGCACGCCGCTACCCATGAGCTGTACGAAACGCTCCCGGATACCGGCGACAGCGGCCCACTGGCCCGTTATTGCCGCGATGCCGAAGGCTGCAGCCTTGCCCTGCTCGAACATACCCGGCAGATCTCCGCCCTGGTGGGCAGCCTGCGACAGATCGCCCTCGACCAGGAACACAATCCGCGCCGCGATTTCCAGCTCAAGGATTACCTGAACGACCTGCTGACGTGCCTGCGGGCAGGCTACAGTCCGCTGCCGGCGGAGCTGAAGCTGGACTGTCCGGCCGACCTTGTCCTCAACAGCTACCCCGGCACCTTTGCCCAAGTCATCATCCAGCTGGTCAGCAATGCCTTGGAACATGCCTTCACTCACCATGCACGCTACGGCGAGGTGGTGATCCGCGGGACACGACAGGATGGCGATGCGGTACGTCTGGTCATTCAAGACAACGGGGCCGGCCTGCCGGAACACGCCCGGCAGTGGTTCGAGACCAGCTGCCCCACGCCCGAGGAAGATACTCAGGGCGCCGTCGGGCCGGGACTGCTGATCGTGTGCATGCTGGTGCGGCAGGAATTGGGCGGGGATATCCACATGGAAAGCCAGCCGGGCCACGGCACTACCTACACGCTCACCTTGCCGACGCTGGCACCGCAGCGTCGCCGTGGGACCGAAGACGCATGAAAAACGGAGCCCGAAGGCTCCGTTGTCCGTGACGTCAGGCTGCTTTGCGGCAGCGAAGAGACGGCATCAAGCGCCCAAGGCCGCCAGCACCTCGTCCCGCACCTTGTCTACCGACTGCGTGCCGTCGATCTTGACGTATTTGGGTGCCGAGGCATCACCACTTTCGGCCATCTTGCGGTAGAAGCCTACCAGCACTTCGGTCTGCTCGTGGTATACGGCCAGACGCTTGAGCACGGTTTCTTCCTTGTCGTCGTCGCGCTGAATCAGCGGTTCGCCGGTCACGTCGTCCACACCTTCCGCCTTGGGCGGGTTGAAGCGGACGTGGTAGGTACGGCCCGAGGCAACGTGTACGCGGCGGCCCGACATGCGGTCAACGATCAGCATATCGGGCACGTCGATTTCCACCACGTAGTCAATGTTCACGCCGGCGTCACGCATGGCTTCGGCCTGCGGGATGGTGCGCGGGAAACCGTCGAACAGAAAGCCGTTGGCGCAGTCCGGCTCGGCAATGCGCTCCTTGACCAGGCCGATGATGATGTCATCACGCACCAGACCGCCCTCGTCCATGATCTTCTTGGCTTCCAGTCCGAGCGGTGTGCCCGCCTTGACTGCCGCCCGCAGCATGTCGCCGGTGGAAATCTGCGGAATGCCGAATTTTTCCCGGATGTAGTTGGCCTGCGTGCCCTTGCCTGCGCCGGGTGCACCCAGAAGAATCAGTCTCATGCGAAAACTCCCGTTGTAGTATCTGTTGTCTGTTGGTTACGTCCAGCCGGGACTCAGGGTGCGCCGGCAGCCACCAGCGCCCGCACCCGTTCCAGATCGGCAAGCGTGTCCACACCGGCCGGGGGCGCTTCATCGAGCACCACCACGTCGATGCCGTGGCCATGCCACAGCACCCGCAGCTGCTCCAGCGCTTCGAAGGTTTCCAGCGGGGCTGGCGTCAGTGTGGTGTAGGTGGCAAGAAAGCCTGCCTTGTAGGCATAAAGGCCAATGTGCCTCAGGGCCGGTAGGCCGGCAGGCAACGCGTCTGTCTGGTGTGCAAACGCATCCCGGGCAAAAGGGATGGGTGCCCGGCTGAAATATAGCGCCCGGCCCGCCGCATCCGTCACCACCTTGACCACGTTGGGGTTGAAGAAGTCGGTGGTGTCCTTGATTGGATGGGCCAGGGTAGAAACGGGGGCAGCGCTGGCAGCTGCATGAGAAGCCAGGCGGTCGATGGCAGCAGGATCGATCAGGGGCTCGTCGCCCTGCACATTGACGACCACGGTTCCGGCCTTAAGCCCGAGCAGTGCTGCCACTTCCGCCAGACGGTCGGTACCGCTGGCGTGGTCGATGCGGGTCATGAGCGCTTCCACCCCGTGTTCCGCACAGGCATCGGCAATAGAGACGTGGTCGGTGGCCACTACCACACGCGCGGCCCTGCTTCGGGCAGCCTGCCTGGCCACTCGCACCACCATCGGCAGCCCGCCGATGTCGGCCAGCGGCTTGTTGGGCAGACGGCTGGACGCCAAACGGGCAGGAATGACGACCACGAACCCTGTCATTTCACCTCTTCCTCGGGGGCCAGCTCACGGGCCTCGCTCTCCAGCATCAGCGGAATGCCATCCCGGATGGGATAGGCGAGGCGGTCGCCGGGGCACACCAACTCTTGCCGGGCTTTGTCCAGTTTGAGCGGGCCCTTGCACAGCGGGCAGACGAGAATGTCGAGGAATTTAGCGTCCATGGTCTCTTTTCAAGCGCTTCAGTATCCAGTCAGCCAGATCGGGTGAAAATTCCGCCCGCACAGGCAGCTGCCATAGTCTAGCACGATTGACGCACTGCAACTTGACCGCGTCCTTGGTGGTGACAATGACGGCACCGGCCTCGGCCGGGATGTCCGCCTCACTGTAGGGATGGTGGTCGGGAAACGCCAGCGTGCGCGACAGTTCCAGCCCCTGCTGGCGCAGCGTGTCGAAGAAGCGTTCGGGGTGGCCGATGCCGGCCAGAGCCACCACCCTCTGCCCTGCAAAGTCGGCGGGTGTAGCCTGTCGGCCAGGCTGGGCCAGGCTTTCCAGCGCACCGGCCATGAGGCGCATCCGGAACTGAGGCAGGGCCTGAGGCAGTGCCAGCGGGGCGCAGGTGGCCA
This sequence comes from Gulbenkiania mobilis, assembly GCA_004346645.1. Classification (GTDB taxonomy): domain Bacteria; phylum Pseudomonadota; class Gammaproteobacteria; order Burkholderiales; family Chromobacteriaceae; genus Gulbenkiania; species Gulbenkiania mobilis. The sequence continues at coordinate 139,689 of SMDA01000001.1, read as the reverse complement.
CGCCCGTACCCTCGTTGAGGACGACAGCGTCCACCGTACGCAAGCGGCTGACAGGTTCGCGCAAGGGGCCGGCGGGCAGCAGATGGCCGTTGCCGGCCCCGCGCGCCGCATCGAGTACGACGATTTCCAAGGTGCGGCCCAACCGATAGTGCTGCAACCCGTCGTCAGCAAGGATGAGTGCGGTGTCCGGGTATATTTCCAGCAGATGGCGTGCGGCCGCGACGCGGTCGCGCCCGACCACTACCGGGGCGCCGGTGGCAGCCAGCAGCAAGGGCTCGTCCCCAACCACGGCAGGATCGCTGTCCGTCGTCACCCGTGTTGGGGTAGCGTGGCTGCCCCCGTAGCCGCGGCTGACCAGCCCCACCGCCACGCCGCGTGCGCGAAGCTGGCGCAGCAGCCCCTCAACCACCGGCGTCTTGCCCACTCCACCGACGTTGATGTTGCCGATCACCACCACCGGCACTGGCAGCCTGACCGTCTTCAGCCAGCCGGTCCGGTAAAGCAAACGCCGCGTCAGACTGGCCAGAGCAAAAAGCCCTTCCAGCGGAGCCAGAAGGGCTGTCAGCCAAGGGCGCGGCCGATACCAGTGTTCGGTCAGCGCCTTCACGGAGTGTCGACCCGGGTGGCAAAGGTCAGCTGCGTGAGGCCGGCCTCGCGGGCAGCCTCCATCACCCTCACCACCGCTTCGTGTGTGGCGCGCGCATCGGCATGCACCACCACCACCGGGTCCTTGAGCTTGGCCGAAGCCGTACGCAGCGCAGCCACGAGGGCCGGGCCGGACACCACGGCCGAGGCGCCCTGCACGCGCACGCTGTTGTCGGCCGCCACAGCCACCGCGATCTCACGGCTCTCCGCAGGAGACTGCTCCGCTGAGGCGGCACCAGGCAGGTTGATCTGGAGTTCGGCAAACTGCGAGTAGGTGGTGGTCACCATCAGGAAGATGAGGATGACCAGAAGAAGATCGATCAACGGGATGAAGTTGATTTCCGGTTCTTCCCGCTGCCGCTGGCGTCGGAAGTTCATGCCCGGCCCGCCTCGTTGCTGCGTTCGCCGTGCACCACCTCCACCAGCCGGATGGCTTGGGCTTCCATGTCCACCAGCAGGGCATCCACCCGGGCACGGAAGTGGCGGTAGAACATCATGCTGGGAATGGCCACCACCAGACCGAAGGCGGTGTTGTAGAGCGCGACGGAAATGCCATGCGCCAGCTGGCGTGGGTCGGTCCCGGCAGGACCCTGCGACCCGAAAATGGCGATCATGCCCACCACTGTGCCCAGCAGTCCCAGCAGAGGCGCCATGGCGGCAATCGTCCCCAGCGTTGTCAGATATTTTTCCAGCTCGTGCGCCACCACCCGCCCCTCGTCCTCAAGCGACTCCTTCATGACCTCGCGGGATCGGCCCACCTGGCGCAAGCCGGCGGCAAACAGCCGGCCAAGTGGCGAATGGGCCGCCAGCCGCTGCAGCATGTCGCCGCTTGCGCCGCCGTTGCGGTATTCCTGCACCGTCTGCGCCAAAAGACCGGGCGGGGCCACGGCAGCGGTACGCAGGCTGTAGAGCCGCTCCAGAATGATGGCCAGCGCCACCACCGACGCGGTAATGATGGTCCAGATCGGCCAGCCGGCCGCTTCAATGATGGCCCACACGAGTCATTCTCCCGCCACGATGAAAACGCTAAACTTTAGCCGTTCGCCCCCCTGATCGGCAACTCTTGCCGGCCGGTGCAGGCACACCATATGCACTGTTACCAACCGGTTTCAACAAACCTCTCTAAACCGTGATTTTTTAAAGAAATTTTCCGGACATCCACAAAACCTGTGGATAACTTTGTGGATTAGCCGGTGATAATGCCTGCCGAAGGCCGCCAGTCAAGGCTTGCTGCTGGTTTGCCCGGAAAATGGGCTTTTATATTAACTCTTTGAAAAATAAAGGTTTTAGAAGAATGCTATTGAAATCTTGTGTGCCTTTGCACAGCCCAGCATCCGCGCTGGGGTCCAATTTTTCCTGCTGTGGATGACTTGACAACAATGCTTTTTGCTGACCCCGCTCATGATGTGCTCAGCGTCTCCGAACTCAACCGCCTGGCACGGCAGCTGCTCGAGGAAGGGGTTCCGCCCGCCTGGATCAGCGGCGAGATATCCAACCTCACCCTGGCCGCTTCAGGCCATGCCTACTTTTCGCTGAAGGATGCCTCGGCCCAGCTCCGATGCGTAATGTTTCGCAACCGGGTAGCCGCGCTGGGGCTGAAGTTGCGCGAAGGCTTGCAGGTGGAGTTGAAGGGGCAAGTGACGCTCTACGAGGCGCGCGGCGATTTCCAGATCAATGTGGAGACGCTGCGAACCGCGGGCCTGGGCCGGCTCTTCGAGGCCTTCGAGCGTCTGAAGGCGCGCCTGGCCGCCGAAGGGCTGTTCGCCACAGAGCGCAAGCGGCCCCTGCCGGCCCATCCGCGGGCCATCGGCATCGTCACCTCGCCCGCAGCCGCGGCGCTGCGCGATGTGGTGACCACACTGCGCCGCCGGATGCCATCGATTCCCGTCGTGCTCTACCCTGCCCCGGTCCAGGGCGATGGGGCAGCCGCAAGGTTGGCCGAAGCGGTGGCCGCCGCCAATCGCCGCAATGAGGTGGATGTGCTCATCGTCTGCCGTGGCGGGGGCAGCATTGAGGACCTGTGGGCTTTCAACGAGGAGGTGCTGGCGCGGGCGGTGGCAGCCAGCCGCCTGCCGGTTATCAGCGGCGTCGGCCATGAAACCGACTTCACCATCTGCGATTTCGTGGCCGACCAGCGGGCGCCCACCCCGACCGCAGCGGCGGAGCTGGTCTCGCCCAACCGGGAGCAGCTGCTGCTCAATACCGAAATGGGCCGCCGCAGGCTGGAGCGCGCGTGGGCACGCCTGTTCACCGACAAAACGCAGCAGCTTGATTATCTGGCCCGGCGTCTGGTGCATCCGCGCGAAAAGTTACAGCGACAGACGGAGCGCCTGCACAGCCTGGAAGCACGACTGAAGGAACGGCTGACGACCTTGCTGGAGGCCCGACGCTGGGCCGTGGAACGCGCCGCCCACCGACTGGAGCGACAGCGTCCGGACGTGGCCGTGCGCTACGCCGCTCTAGGGCACGCTGCCGATCGCATGGCGCGCGGCGTGCATCAGCTCATCCACCGGCATCAGGGCAAGATCGAGCGCCTCGACGCCACCCTGGCCGCACTGAACCCCGAAGCCGTGCTCAACCGCGGATACGCCATCGTGCAGAAGCGGGACGGCACACCGGTCAAGTCCCCGGCACAGTTGCGTCATGGTGAGGCGGTGACGCTCAGGTTGGCCGAAGGGGACGCGGGCGCACGGATCGATTTGGCCCCCGGGCAGCAGACAGAGCTGCCTTTCTGAGCCTGAAGTGGAGCGTCTCACCGGACCGATGCTTGACAGGGTCGGGGATTTTTTCGACGATGGCTTTCAAACAACCGTTTGATCGATATCAATGAAACCTTCCCCCCGCCTGATCTCGTTGCTCATCAACCTCTGGCCACCCTTCCTCGGCGCCGGCATCCGCGTACGCCATATCCGCCCGGACTGGCGGGAGATCGTGGTTTCAATGCGGCTTGGGCTGACCAACCGCAACTATGTGGGCGTGCATTTCGGCGGAAGCCTGTACGCGATGACCGACCCCTTCTTCATGCTGATGCTGATGCACACTCTGGGCAGCGACTACTACGTCTGGGATAAGGCTGGGCGGATCGAATACATCAAGCCCGGGCGGGGAGTGGTAAGCGCCCGCTTCACGCTGGAGGAGGCCGCGCTGGAATCTATCCGCGCGCACACTGCTGGCGGGGACAAGTATTTTCCGGAGCTGCAGGTGGATGTGGTGGATGCCAGCGGAGAAGTGGTGGCACGGGTGCACAAAACGCTGTACGTCAAGCGCAAGAAGCCGCGTTAACGCCAGGCATGGCGGCCAGGCAGCCGCCACCGGCCCGCCTGACGGGGCCGGGAAAAAGCGGTCAGGGGGCCGCGTGCATCAGGGCTGTCGGCAAAGCGCATCAGTCGCCGAAGCCACAGAAGACTTCACGCATCATCTTCAGCACTTCCAGCGTGCGGATGTCGCCCACCCGGTAAAAGACCCGGTTGGCATCCTTGCGCGTGCGCAGCACCCCTTTGTCTCGCATGATCGCCAGATGCTGCGAGATGTTGCTCTGGGACGTGCCGACCTGCTCCACAATGTCCTGCACGCTTACTTCCTGGTCTGCCAATACCGAGATGATCTTAAGGCGCAGGGGGTGGGACATCGCCTTCATCGCCCGGGATGTTTGCTCGACCTGATCGTCGTTGAAAAGCAAAGCCGTAGCTCCCGTTTCATTTTATTGGTTGGGTTTGCGTTACAATAATAGCGACAAAAACCTTCATTATCAAGAATTTCTAATATACCGGTTGCAACACACATGACCACGATCAAACCTGCGCTGCTGCTCATCCTGGACGGCTTTGGCCACCGCCTCGACGGGGACGACAACGCAATCGCCGCCGCCCGCACCCCCAACCTCGACCGCCTGCGCCAGCTGTATGCCTATGGCACCATCAACGCTTCGGAAGGGTTCGTCGGCCTGCCCAGCGGCCAGTTCGGCAACTCCGAGGTCGGCCACCTCAACATCGGTGCCGGCCGTGTGGTGCAGCAGGACATCAGCCGCATCGACTGCGACATCGAAGCCGGGCACTTCGGGGAGAACCCGGTGCTGCGCGAAGCCATCGACAGTGCCGCCACCACCGGTCACACCCTGCACGTCCTCGGGCTGCTTTCGGATGGGGGCGTACACAGCCACGAGAACCACATCCATGCCCTGATCCGCACGGCACAGGCGGCCGGCGTAAAGAGCATTCTGATTCATGCCTTCCTCGACGGACGCGACACCCCACCGCAAAGCGCCCGCCTCTACCTGGAACGCCTGGAAGCAGTGCTGGCCGCGTGCCCGAATGCCCGGCTGGCCACGATGTGCGGCCGCTACTGGGCCATGGACCGCGACAAGCGCTGGGAGCGTGTCGAACCGGCCTACCACTGCGTGGTGGACGGTGTCGGCCTCTTCCATGCCTCCAGCGGGCTGGCAGGGTTGGCCGAAGCGTACGCACGGGGCGAAAACGACGAATTCGTCAGCGCCACCACCATTGGCGCTCCGGTGCCCATGACCGACGGCGATGTGGTCATCTTCATGAACTTCCGCGCCGACCGTGCACGGCAGTTCACCAGCGCGCTGACCGATCCTGCATTCGATGGCTTTGCCGCCAGGCAGCCACGGCTGGGCCGCTTCGTCAGCCTAACCTCGTACGGCGAGGCCTACAGCCATCCGGTAGCCTATGCTCCGCAGAAAATCCACAACGGCCTGGGCGAATACCTCTCCAGCCTCGGCCTGCGGCAGCTGCGCATCGCCGAAACCGAGAAGTACCCGCATGTCACCTACTTCTTCAACGGTGGCGAGGAACAAGTCTATCCGGGCGAGGAACGCATTCTCGTGCCATCACCCAAGGTGACTACCTACGACCTGCAACCCGAGATGAGCGCGCCGGAGGTCACCCGCCGCATCCTGGAAGCGATCGCCTCCGGCAGCTACCAGGCCATCATCTGCAACTACGCCAACGGCGACATGGTGGGGCATACCGGCGTCTTCGATGCGGCAGTCAAGGCGGTGGAAACGCTGGACACCTGCGTGGGCCAGTGCGTGGAAGCCATGCTGGCCGCTGGGGGCGAAGTGCTGATCACCGCCGACCACGGCAACTGCGAACGGATGCACGACCACCAGAACGCCCAACCGCATACCCAGCACACACTGGAACAGGTGCCCTTCCTCTATGTAGGCCGGCAGGCTACCATTCGTGAGGGCGGATCGCTGCGCGATATCGCGCCCACACTCCTGGCCATGATGGGCCTGGACAAGCCGGCAGAAATGACCGGCCAATCGCTGATCGAATTCAAGTGAAAACCGCCTTCCTTCTTGTACTGGCAAGCGGCGTGGCGCTGGCGGCCCCCGCTGCGCCGCCGGCGCCGCTGAATCCGGCTCCGCAGCAGCAGACCCTGCAGAGCGTGCGCAAGGAAATCGACGCCCTGCAGAAGGACATCGCCCAGAAGCAGGCTGTCAAAGAGGAAGCTCAAAGCGCCATCCGGCAGTCACAGGAGGCACTGGCTGAAACCCGCAGTTCGCTCAACCAGCTCGAAGCCCGGCACCAGACCTCCGCGCAGCAATTGGCGGAGCTGCGTGCACTGATCGACAGCACCCGTCACAAGGTGGCGCTGGCTCAGGAAAAGGTTGGCCGAATGCTGGCGCGCCAGTACAAGACCGGTGAGCACGACGCCATGCGGCTGATGCTCAATGCGCGCGATCCGAACCAAGCCGGGCGCGACCTCACCTACTATCGCCACATCGCCCGCGCCCAGCAGCAACTGATCGACGACCTTGCCGCCCGGCGCGGCGAGCTGGAACAGCTATCGCAAGCCCTGGAGGCGGAAATCGCCCGGCTGAGCACCCTCTCCCAGCTCAAGAGCCGGGAGAAGCAGTCGCTGGAGGCCACTCAGGCAACCTATCAGCAGCACATCTCCCAGCTCACCAGCCAGATCAGTGCCAAACAGAACCGGCTGGTGACCCTGAAGGAAGACGAGAAGCGTCTGACGGCACTGATCGCACAGATCAATGCCGCCATCGAAGCGCGCCGCAAGGAAGAGGCTCGGCGCGTGGCAGAAGCCCGCAAGGCCCGGCAACAGGCCGCCCAGAAGGAAAACGAGCGGCGGCGCAAGCTGGCGGCCGATGCCCGCAAGGCGGGCAAGCCGGTGCCGAAGGAGGCCGAGAAACCCGTGGCCGTCGAGCCTGTCGAAGAGGTGGCCGACAGCAGCGCAGCCGGCAAGGCTTTCCGCAGCCTGCAGGGCCGGATGAAGCTGCCGGTGGCCGGCGAGATCGCCGGACGCTTCGGAGCGGCCCGCAACGAAGGTACTACCTGGAAGGGCCTCTTCATCCGCACTGCACCGGGTCAGCCGGTCCGGGCGGTGGCCGACGGTCAGGTGGTCTATGCCGACTGGCTGCGCGGCTTTGGCAACGCAGTCATCGTCGACCATGGCGGCAACTACATGACCGTTTACACCGGGCTGGGCAACGTGGCCCGATCCGCAGGTCAGACGGTGCATGCGGGCGACAGCCTCGGTAGCTCCGGCACACTGGACAGCGGCGAGAGCGGCCTGTACTTTGAAATCCGCCACATGGGCCGTCCGGTCAATCCTTTATCCTGGGCCCGCTGAGGCCCCACGGAGACTTCCAACGATCATGAGCAGTCCACGACTGAAGAAACTGGCGCTACTGATGGCCGGCGCCCTGGCCGGTGGTGCGTTGACCATCAGCTTCCAGGCGTTTGCCGACAAGGAAAAGGCCGTCCTGCCGCTCAACGAGCTGAGCACCTTTGCCGAAGTGTTCGGCCGCATCAAGCAGGAATACGTCGAGCCCGTCGACGACAAAAAGCTGATCAGCGAGGCGATCAAGGGCATGCTGTCCGGTCTCGACCCGCATTCGGACTACCTGGACCCCGAGGCCTACCGCGAGCTGAAGGAAGGCACCCAAGGCGAGTTTGGCGGCTTGGGCATCGAGATCGGTGCCGAGGATGGCCTGGTCAAGGTGGTGTCCCCGATCGAGGACACCCCGGCCCAGCGCGCCGGCATCAAGAGCGGTGACCTGATCGTCAAGATCGACGATACGCCGGTACGCGGGTTGTCGCTCAACGATGCCGTCAAGCGCATGCGCGGCAAGCCCGGCACCAAGGTTACCCTGACGCTGGCACGCAAGAACGAGCCAAAGCCGATCGTGGTTACCCTGACCCGCGCTGTCATCAAGACCAAGAGCGTGAAATACAAGCTGCTGGAGCCAGGCTACGGCTATATCCGGCTGGCGCAGTTCCAGGAACACACGGTGGAGAATCTCAACCAGGCGCTGCAGAACCTTGCGCGGGAGAACAAGACGCCGCCCAAGGGGCTGGTGCTGGATTTGCGCGACGACCCGGGCGGTCTGCTCAACGGTGCCGTAGGCGTGGCCTCGGCCTTTCTGCCGGGCAACGCACTGGTGGTGTACACCGAAGGGCGTGCCAGTGACGCCAAAATGCGCCTGACGGCCTCGCCGCAGAACTACAAGCGGCTGAACGGCAGCGACCCGCTTGCCGGCCTGCCGGCCTATGCCAAGACGGTACCGATGGTAGTGATCGTCAACGGTGGTTCCGCCTCGGCCTCCGAAATCGTGGCCGGTGCCCTGCAAGACCACAAGCGTGCGGTGATCGTGGGCACCCAGAGCTTTGGCAAGGGGTCGGTGCAGTCCATCCTTCCCTTGGGCAACTCGGGGGCGATCAAACTGACCACTGCCCGTTACTTCACGCCGAGTGGCCGCTCGATCCAAGCCAAGGGCATCACGCCGGATGTGGTGGTGGAGGACGCCACGATCACCAATGCCGAACAGGCGCTGCGCATCCGTGAGGCCGATCTGGAAAACCATCTGCGCAACAATGACAGTGGCGAGGTAACGGTGATCAAGGTGCCGGCCAAACCTGCCCCCGACAGCGGCACGCCTCTCAGGTCGCCGGAGGACAGCGCCCCGCGCGGCAAAGACAAGCAGGACCGGAACGACAAGGGCGAGGAGGCTTCGGCCAACCCGCGCGACCCCAACCCGCGTTCCGATTACCAGCTGGGCCAGGCACTCAATATCCTCAAGGTGCAGCAGATCCTGCTGAAAAAGGGCAACTGAGCCGCTCCACCTGCCGGGCCGCCCCACGGGGCGGCCTTTTCTTTGGCCGGCAGCGGTTGATCACCACGCGCCGGCTGCCGGCACTGCGCTTTCCTGTTACCCTTTCCTGTCAGCCGTTTTCCCATCCGCCGGAGCCTCAGTACCGATGTTGACGCAGGAATTCGTTTTTTCCTTCCGCGAAGCCGCACCCTACATCAATGCCTTCCGCGGCAAGACCTTCGTGATCGCACTGAGCGGCGAGGCGGTGGCCGGTGGCAACCTGGCCGGCTTGGCCCAGGACATCAACCTTCTGGTCAGCCTGGGCGTGCGCGTGGTGGTGGTACATGGCGGGCGGCCGCAAATCGCCGCACTGCTGGCGCGCAACGGGCTGATGCCGCGTTTTCACGACGGCCGCCGCATCACCGATGCGCCGACACTGGAGGCCGTCAAGCAGGCTCAGGGCATGGTGCGCTACGAGATCGAGGCCGCGCTGTCGATGGGCATGCCCAACTCACCGATGCACAACGCTCACCTGCGGGTTTCCAGCGGCAACGTGCTCACCGCCCGCCCACTCGGGGTGATCGACGGCGTGGACTATTTCTATTCCGGGCAGGTGCGGCGTATCGACACCGAGGCGATCAACCAGCGGCTGGACACCGGCGAACTGGTGCTGATCTCACCGATCGGCTATTCCCCCACCGGCGAGGTCTTCAACCTGATGATGGAGGAAGTGGCCACACAGACCGCCAGCGCCCTGCGGGCGGAGAAGCTGATCTTCCTGATCGAGAGCCGCGGGGTAACCGGACCGGAAGGCCAGTTCGTGAGCACGCTCAACGCCCACCAGGCAGAAGACCTGCTGGCGCGGAACACACAGCCGGTGGATGTCTGCGCCTATCTGGCCTGTGCGGTGCGCGCGGTACGCGAGGGCGTGCCACGTGCCCACCTCGTCAGCCACCGGGAAGACGGCGCCCTTCTGGTGGAGCTTTTCACCAGCGGCGGCAACGGCACAATGGTGTCGCGCGATCCGCTGGTGAAAGTGCGTAACGCCGGCATCGAGGACATCGGCAACATCATCGCGCTCATCCGTCCGCTTGAGGAACAAGGGGTACTGGTCAAGCGCAGCCGCGAGCATCTGGAGATGGAGATCGACTGCTATTCGGTGCTGGAGCACGATGGCAAGGTGTATGGCTGCGTGGCGATGCACACCTTCCCTGGCAGTGACATGGCGGAACTGGCCTGTCTGGTGGTGTCGCGGGACAAGCGCGATGCGGGCTTTGGCGAGACCTTGCTGCACCATGTAGAACAGAAAGCCCGGCTGCGCGGCATGCATGCCCTGTTCGTGCTGACGACCCAGACGGCACACTGGTTCGTCGAACGCGGCTTCAGCCCGGCCGACCCCAGCCAATTGCCCCCGCCCCGGCAGCGTCTCTACAATACGCAGCGCCGCTCCAAGGTGTTCATCAAACCCTTGTGAGGCAGGTGACGTGCCATAGCTGCACGTTCATCGCTGTGTCACAATACCGTAGTAAATTGTCATCTGAACCGTGTGAGGAAAACCGAATGTCGCGAATGGTCAACTGCGTGAAACTGGGCCGCGAGGCCGAAGGCCTGGATTTCCCGCCGCTGCCGGGCGAACTGGGCAAGCGCGTGTACGATTCGGTTTCGAAGGAAGCCTGGCAGGGGTGGCTACGCTACCAGACCATGCTCATCAACGAAAACCGGCTCAATCTGGCGGACGCCCGCGCACGCCAGTACCTGGCCCAACAGATGGAAGCGTACTTCTTCGGCCAAGGGGCCGACGCACCGGCCGGCTTTACGCCACCGGCCCAATCCTGATCGACCGGCCCTCCTTCAGGAGGGCTTTTTTTCATCCGAAACCCGTTGCCATGTCACAGCCGCAAGACCTCCTGCTCAACCGCGAACTCGGCGTCATCGAGTTCAACCGTCGTGTTCTGGCCCAGGCCGAAGATCCTCAGCTGCCCCTGCTGGAGCGCCTGAAGTTCCTGTGCATCGTCTCCTCCAACCTGGACGAATTCTTCGAGGTCCGGCTGGCGTGGCTAAAGGCCTGCGCGCGCCACACTCCCGAGCGCCTGCTGCCGGACGGCCGCACACCACGCCAGGCGCTGGACATGGTTTCCGGCGCGGCCCATGCACTGGTACGCGACCAGTATGCCGTAATGCGCGAGGTGCTGTTCCCGGCCTTCCGCGACGAGAACATCGTCTTCCTGCGGCGTGACGAGTGGAACGCCGAGCAGCGGCAATGGGTGCGCGACTACTTCTTCCGCGAAGTGATGCCGATCCTGACGCCGATCGGTCTGGACCCATCGCATCCCTTCCCCAAGGTCCTGAACAAAAGCCTTAACTTCGCGGTGGAGCTGGAAGGCCGCGATGCCTTCGGCCGACGTTCCGGCATCGCCATCGTACAGGCACCGCGCATCCTGCCACGGGTGATCAAGCTGCCGGCCGAGCTGTCGGAAGGCAAGCTGATGCTGGTGTTCCTGTCCTCGATCCTGCATGCCCATGTACACGAGCTGTTTTTAGGCATGGCGGTAAAGGGGTGCTACCAGTTCCGTGTCACCCGCGACAGCGAGCTGAACGTCGAGGACGAAGACCTCAAGAACCTGCGTACCGCGCTGCAGGGGGAATTGCGGCAGCGCCAGTTCGGCGATGCCGTGCGGCTGGAGATCGCCGACAACTGCCCGCAGCACATGGAGGAATTCCTGCTGACGCAGTTCAACCTGGAGCAGCGCGACATCTACCGTGTGGATGGTCCGGTGAACCTGGTGCGCCTGATGCAGGTGCCGGACCTGATCGACCGGCCGGAGCTGAAGTTCCCGCCCTTCACGCCCACCCTGCCGCCCTCGCTGCAGAAGAAGGCCAGCCTATTCGATGCCATCCGTCAGGGGGATGTGCTGCTGCATCATCCGTACCAGAGCTTCCAGCCGGTGATTGATCTACTCAATCTGGCCGCGCTGGATCCGCAGGTGGTGGCCATCAAGATGACGGTATACCGCACCGGGACCGACTCGGTGCTGATGGAGTCGCTGATCGCCGCCGCCCGTGCCGGCAAGCAGGTGACGGTGGTGGTGGAGCTGATGGCGCGTTTTGACGAAGAGGCCAATATCAGCTGGGCCAGCCGGCTGGAGGATGCCGGGGCACACGTGGTGTACGGCGTGTTTGGCTACAAGGTGCACGCCAAGATGCTGATGGTGGTGCGCCGCGAGGAACACGGCCTGCGCCGCTACGTCCATCTGGGCACCGGTAACTACCACCCGCGCACCGCACGCCTGTACACCGACTTCGGCCTGATGACCTGCAATGAAGAAATCGCCAGCGACGTGAACGATATCTTTGTGCAGCTCACGGGCCTGGGACGAGCCAGCCAGCTCAAGCATCTGTACCAGTCGCCCTTCACCCTGCACAGCATGATCATGGCTGCCATCGCCCGCGAAACCGAGCACGCGGAAGCGGGCCGGCCAGCACAGATCATCGCCAAGATGAACGCCCTTTTGGAGCCGCAGGTGATCCACGCGCTCTACAAAGCCAGCCAGGCCGGAGTGAAGATCCAGCTGATCGTGCGGGGCGTGTGCGCGCTGCGTCCGGGCGTGCCCGGGCTTTCGGACAACATCACCGTGCGCTCCATCGTCGGACGCTTCCTCGAGCACCCGCGCGTGTTCTATTTCTTTAACGACCGGCAGGAAGATGTGTTCATCGCCAGCGCCGACTGGATGGGCCGCAACTTCTTCCGCCGCATCGAAACCTGCGTTCCCGTACTGGACGCACGCATCAAGCGCAGGCTGATCAAGGAAAGCCTGAAGCTGTATCTGGAAGACAACTGCAACGCGTGGGAGATGCAGCCGGACGGCAGCTATCGCCGACGCCAGACGCGTGGCCGTCTGCGTTGCGCGCAGGCCCAGCTGCTGGCCGAATACGCTCACTGACGGTCCAGCCTGCCACACAGGGGCGGCACTGCGGAACTTGCCGCATGCCGCCCTTGCCATATCTTCTCAAGACAGCATCATGAGGAGACATCTATGGAGTGGCTGGGCTATCTTGCCGCCATCATGCTGGTCGTCGTGGGGATGGCTGGTACCTTTCTTCCCGCACTGCCTGGCCTGCCGCTGGTTCTGGCAGGCTTTTTCCTCGCGGCCTGGATGGACGGTTTCGTCCATGTGGGCGCGCCCATCCTGATTGCGCTGGCGGTGCTGACTGCACTGGGCCTGCTGATCGACTTCCTTGCCGGCGTGCTGGGGGCCCGTGCCACCGGGGCCAGCCGGCAAGCGCTGTGGGGGGCTGCCATCGGCGGCATCGTCGGGCTGATCCTGGGGCTGGCCGGCGTGATCCTGGGCCCGCTGGTCGGCGCGGCAACCGGTGAATATCTGGCACGCCGCGACCTGCTGCAGGCCGGCAAGGTTGGGATCGGCACCTTCATCGGCTTCATCATCGGCACGGTGGCCAAGGTCGGCATCGGTCTGGCCATGCTGACCACCTTCGCCTTCGGCTGGTGGTTCTGACCCCGCTTCGGCCAACCTTGCCACAAGGTTGGCCGAAGCCGCATTCCTCTTCCCCGGCCCGTCGGACGGCACAGTGCTTGCCTCACCGAGCAGATGACTGTCGTGCAACCCGAGGCCCTTTCCCATGTCCAACCGTTGTGCCGCGATGCTGTGGCTGGCCTGCATGGCCCTGCCCGCTGCCGCCGAGACCGCGCCCGCGCCACTACCGGGCGCCGAAAAGACACTCAAGACGCGCGTGCTGGAGAACAGCGCCCGCTGGATGCAGGGCGACAGCCCACTGCAGGACATCAACGTCTATTTGGTAGGGCTGCAGCGCCAACGCACTGACCCGACCCAGCAGAACGAGACCCATCAGTACTGCGAGCAGGTCAATCAAGATTTCGCGCAGTGCGTGCTTTACGACGGCAACGGGCGTGGCGCACGCCTCAGCGGCGTTCAGTACATCATTTCGGCCAAGCTCTACGAGGCGCTCGCGCCCGCGGAAAAGCCGCTGTGGTCTCCGCTGGGCTACGCCATCCTGTCGGGCCAGTTGGTGGCACCCGGGGTGCCGGCCGTGGCGGAAAAGGCATTGATGAAGGACAAGATCGCTGCCTACAGCAAGACCTGGCAGCTATGGAACACCGGCGGCCCCGGACGCAGCGGCAGTGCCCTGCCTGTGGGGGAGGCCCATCTTCTGGACAACTTCGTGCGCGACGGCGAGGCCAGTGCCGAGCTGGTGCGCCAGCGCGACCAGAGATTGGGCATCGACGCCAACAAAAAGCGGAGCGAGCGCCAGAGCCTCGCCCCGGCTGCACGCCCGGCCCCGCGCTGAGACGTTGCAAGCCCGATCGGTTCGGACACACTCGAGGAGCATCGAAACATGTTTTCCACCGTTGACCCGGTGTTGCTGGCGCGTGTGCAGTTTGGCCTCAACATCAGTTTTCACATTCTTTTCCCCGCGATCAACGTCGGGCTCGCCTGGGTACTGGTGTACTTCAAGCGCAAGCTGGCCAAGACAGGTGACGAAGCCTGGATGGATGCCTACCGGCTGTGGGTGAAGGTGTTTGCACTGTCGTTTGCCGTCGGGGTGGTCAGCGGCATCACGATGAGCTTCCAGTTTGGCACCAACTGGCCCGGCTTCATGGACCGGGCAGGCAACGTGGCGGGCCCGCTCCTGGGGTATGAAGTGCTGACGGCCTTCTTCCTCGAGGCCACCTTCCTCGGCATCATGCTGTTCGGCTCCAACCGCGTTAGTCCGCGGGTGCATACCCTGGCCACAGTGCTGGTGGCGGTGGGGACGTCCCTGTCCACCTTCTGGATTCTGGCCCTCAACTCCTGGATGCAGACGCCCACCGGCCACGAGATCATCGATGGCAAGATCCATGTGGTGAGCTGGTGGCAGGTGATCTTCAATCCCTCTTTCCCCTTCCGGCTCACCCACATGCTGCTGGCCTCCGGCCTGACCATCGCCTTTCTGCTGGCCGGCCTATCCGCCTACCGCTGGCTACGTGGCGACCGTGGCGGCGATGTTCGCGCTGCGCTGCGCACCGGTGTGTTCTTGGGAGCGATGCTGATCCCGGCACAGATCGTCGTGGGTGACCTGCACGGACTGAACACGCTGGAACACCAGCCGGCCAAGATCGCCGCGATGGAAGGTATCTGGAAGACCGGCACCAGCCTGCCCGCAGTGCTGTTCGGTTGGCCGAACGAGGTGGAGTCGCGCAATGACTGGGAGCTGGTCGCCCCCATCCCCGGTCTGGCTTCGTTTTACCTCACCCACGACTTCAAGGGCGAGATTCAAGGGCTGGAAGCGTTTCCGAATGCCCATCCGCCGGTGCTGCCGGTATTTCTTGCCTTCCGCATCATGGTGGGGGTGGCGATGCTGATGCTGCTGGTGTCGTGGGTGGGCGCGTGGCAACTGCGGCGGCGGGGAGAACCCCGGCCGTGGCTGGCACGCACGCTGGTGGGAATGACCTTCTCAGGCTGGGTGGCGGTGCTGGCAGGCTGGTACGTTACCGAAATCGGCCGGCAACCTTTTCTGGTATACGGCATCCTGCGCACGTCGGAGGCCGCCTCCAAGGTGCCGGCGCCGCTGATCGGCACCTCACTGACGCTGTACATCCTGCTTTATCTGTTCCTGATCACCTCGTACATCGCAGTGCTCTTCTACCTGGCACGTCAGGCCGCGCGCAAGGATGGCGAAGCCTTCAAGGCCGAGGCCGAAACGCCGCAGCCTGTGATCCCCAACCGCTGACACGGAGGCTTCCATGCAGATACACGACCTGTCCCAGCCGGCGGGCTGGCTGCCGCTGGTGTTCCTGGGCCTGCTGGCGCTGGCCATGCTGGTGTACGTCATTCTCGACGGCTACGATCTGGGCATCGGCATCTTGCTGCGCCGGGCCGGTGACGAGGAAAAGGACATGATGATCGCCTCGATCGGCCCCTTCTGGGATGCCAACGAAACCTGGCTGGTGCTGGGGGTGGGCATCCTGCTGACGGCCTTCCCCATTGCACACGGCATCATCCTCACCTCGCTCTACCTGCCAGTAACGCTGATGCTCATCGGCCTCATCCTGCGCGGTGTGGCCTTCGACTTCCGCGTCAAGGCGCGTGCCCACCACAAACCTTGGTGGAACCGCGCCTTCTACACCGGCTCGCTGCTCGCCTCGCTGTCACAGGGGCTGATGCTGGGGCGCTACATCACCGGCTTCGCTCCTGGCGTGGCCAGCTGGCTGTTCGCCGTGTTCGTGGCACTGGCCCTGGCAGCGGGCTACTCGCTGCTGGGGTCCTGCTGGCTGATCCTGAAGACCAGCGGCACGCTGCAGCTCAGGGCAGTACGCTGGGCACGCGGCAGCCTGTGGCTAACGGCGCTGGGCGTGGCCGCCGTCTCGGTGGTGACGCCGATGGTGAGCAGTCGCATCTTCGACAAGTGGTTCACGCTGGACAATCTGGTGTGGCTGTTCCCCATTCCGCTGCTGACCGCCGGCCTGTTCCTGTGGATCGAGCGCCTGTTACGTGCGTTTCCCGACCGGCAGGCGGCCGGCGACACACGTCACGACTGGCTGCCCTTCGTGATCAGCGCCGGCATTTTCCTTCTGGCGTTCATCGGTCTGGCCTACAGCTTGTTCCCCTTCCTGGTGGTGGACCGGGTGGACATCTGGCAGGCCGCCAGCGCCCCCAAGTCGCTGATGTTCCTGCTGGTAGGAGTGGTCATCGTGCTGCCGGCCATCCTCTTTTACACCGTCTATGCCTACCGTGTGTTCTGGGGCAAGGCCCACCCGCTCAGCTACTACTGAGCCTGCGGCGGGCGGTCCTGGCGCCGCCCGCCAAAACTCCCCCCACGCACGGGCGCACACTTGGGTAAGATATCCCCACCCATCCATTCCGCCGGCATCCGGTGCCGGCCCAGCCTCGGGGATTGCCATCCGTGAAAGCGTCCGGTCGTTCGATGTTCCCCCCCCAGCCCGGCGAGGCCCTGCCGGTCGGAGGCGATATCCTGCCCGACAGCAGCGGCTGCCTGAAAGCCCTGGCGGACACGCGCGAGAAGCTCTACCTGCTCAGCGAAGCCCTACCCCATTGCGTGTGGGTGCTGTGCAAGAACGGCGAACTGGAATACATCAACGGCCAGACCCGTCTTCTGACCGGCTGCACGCTAGAGGCGCTGAACGCCATGGGCTGGAGCAGCATCGTGCATCCGGACGACCTGCAGAGTCTGCGGGCCTGCATGCTGGATGCGTTCGCCCGCAATGCCTCCTACGAGATCGAGTGCCGGCTGCGCACGGCAGACGGCAGTTACCGCTGGGTCAGCAACCGGGCGGTGCCGGTGCTGGATGCACACGGGGAAGCCAGCAAGTGGGTGGGCACCTCCACCGACATCCATGACCGCAGGTTGGCCGAAGAGGCCCGCGCCCACACCGAAGCGCGGCTGCGGCTGGCACAGAAGGCAGGGTTCACGGGCAGCTTCGACTGGAACATCGCGTCAGGGGAAGTCGGGTGGTCCGACGAACTGTGCGCCGTATATGGCCTGCCCGCCGGCGGGTTTGGCGGAAAGCTGGAAGACTGGTGGCCCCTGCTGCACCCCAACGACTGTGCCCAGGCCGACGTGGCCATCCGCCAGGCCTTTGTCAATGGCGACTATTCCGCCGAATTCCGCATCTTTCGCGCCGACGACGGTGCCGAACGCTGGCTGCTCGCACGTGGCGAAGTGCATTACGACGCAGCGGGCCAACCGGTGAGGATGATCGGCATCAACGTCGACATCACCGAACGCAAGAAGGCCGAGCTCGCCTTGGACCAGAGCCGCGCCCGGCTCAAGCGCATGCTCGACGGCAGCAGCGATGGGTACTGGGAGTGGGATGTTCTGGCGGAGGAAGTGTTCATCTCGCCGCGCGGCTGCGAGATCATCGGCCTGCCCCCCGACACGCCGGTGCACCACATGCAGCGGGTGCGAGCCCTGATGCACCCCGAGGACCGCGAACGCATCCTGCAGACCATCGAGCCGGTGCTCAGCGGCCGCAGCGGTACTGACCACTACGTCATCGAATACCGCTACGTGCGGCCCGATGGAGAATCAGTATGGGTGCATGGCCACACCACCGTGACTGACCGGGGCCCAGACGGCCAAGCCACCATGGTGTGCGGCATCCTGTCGGATATCAGCCAGCGCAAGCAGGGCGACCAGGCCCTGGAGGAGAGCGAGGCGCGCTTTCGCGCTCTGGCGGATGCCATGCCGCACCTGGTGTGGACCGCCCAGCCGGATGGCACGGTGGATTACTACAATGCCCGTTATCGGGAGTTCGCCGGTATCGGTCAGGCCCGCGAAGGGGCCTGGGAGTGGGCGCCGGTCGTGCACGAGGAGGATCTGGAGGCTACGGTGGCCGCCTGGCAGCGGGCGGTGAGCACCGGCACGCCTTACCAGTGCGAGCACCGGGTGCGTCGCGCCGATGGCAGCTACCGCTGGTACCTCAGCCTGGGGGGGCCGGCCCGCGACGAGCAGGGGCGCATCGTAAAGTGGTACGGGTCGGCGACGGACTTGCAGGCCCAGAAGGCAGCCGAAGCTGCACTGCGCGCCAGCGAGAAGCGGTTACGCCTGGCCTTGGGGGTTTCGGGGCTAGGGGTATTCGAATGGAACCTGCGCACGCAAACCGGTTTGTGGGAAAACGCACGGATCGTGGAAATCTTCGGCCTGACGCCCGATGCGCCCTTCCTCACGCTCGACGCCTTCTTCAACCAGTATCTGCTCCCCGAAGACCGACCGGTGCTGGAGACGGCACTGGCCAATGCCCGGCACAGCCGGCAGCTACTGTATGCCACCGTGCGCATCCGTCGTGGCGACGGCATGCTGCGCTGGGTGGAACTGGCCGGACAGTTCCAACCGGACAGCGCAGGAGAGCCGGTGGTGCTGCTGGGAGTGCTGGGCGACATCACCGAACGCAAGGAGACCGAGGACACGCTGCGCGAGAACGACCGGCGCAAGGACGAGTTCCTTGCCACGCTGGCACATGAGCTACGCAACCCGCTCAGCCCCATCCGCAATGCCCTGCAAGTCCTGCGGATGAAGACGCCCGAAGACGAAACGGTGCGTTGGGGGCAGGACGTGATCGACCGCCAGGTCAATCATCTCACCCGCCTGATCGATGACCTGCTCGACGTCAGTCGCATCACCCGCAACCGCATTGAGCTGAGGAAGGAGCGGATCGCCCTGGCAGAGGTGGTGCGCAGCGCGGTGGAGAGCAGCCAGCCCCTGATCGACCGTGAAGGCCACCACCTTGAAATCCAGCTGCCCGCGGCGCCGCTGTATGTGGAAGGCGATTTCGTGCGGCTGACGCAGGTGGTGCTGAACCTTATCAACAATGCTGCCAAGTACACGCCGCCGCACGGCCAGATCCGTGTCAGCGCCGAACGCGAGGGCAGCCAGATCGTGCTGAGCGTGGCCGACAACGGCATTGGGCTAACCGCGGACGACCTCGCCCACATCTTCGACATGTTCTACCAAGCCGAGGCGGGCCGTAACCGGGCGCAGTCGGGCCTTGGGATCGGCCTGACGCTGGTGCGTCAGCTGGTGGAAAAGCACGGCGGGCAGATCTGTGCGCAGAGCCCTGGCCCTGGCCTGGGCAGCTGTTTCCGCATCACCCTCCCTGCCCTGCCTCCAGACCCATCCGAGAGCCCTTCGGCCAACGTTGTGCTCGGCAGTGGCACTGCCCGCCGCCGCATCCTGGTCGTGGATGACAACCATGACGCCGCCGAGAGCCTGACCATGCTGCTCGAACTGAGCGGGCATGAGGTGGAGATGGCCCATGATGGCGCTGCCGCGGTCGAGGCGGTGGAACGCTTCGGCCCCGAGGTGGTGTTCATGGATCTGGGCATGCCGGTGCTCAACGGCTACGAGGCCGCCGAACAGATACGCCGGCTGCCGCTCCCCCGCCAGCCGTGGCTGGTGGCGCTCACCGGCTGGGGACAGGAAGAACATCTGCGACGCGCGCGCGAGGCCGGCTTCAACGCCCATCTGACCAAACCGGTCGAATACGAGCAGCTCGCCCGACTCTTGGCCGAATGGCACCCCCCCCTCCCCGCCGGTACGCTGACCACAGGTCCGGGGCCAAGGCTCGAGGCCGCATCAGGGAAGGGAGTGCTCTTGGGTGGCCACTGCTAGTGGCTGTGGCCGGTCAGGCCTGTCGACGCCTGGACGGCACCCCAGTGTCGGGCAGGCGGCGCAGGGCGGCGGCCATGACCTGTGGCACCAAGCAAGGCGTAGCGGCCTGGAAGCCTAGGTACGGACGTTGACGCAGGCTGAGGAGAAAGGCGGAAGCAGGAATGCAAAAAGCCGGCATGAAGCCGGCTTTTCTGTGTCTGGCGTCCCCACGGGGAATCGAACCCCGGCCGCCGCCGTGAAAGGGCAGTGTTCTAACCGCTAAACTATAGGGACTCTGTGGCGCACCCGGAGCGATTCGAACGCCCGACCCTCTGGTTCGTAGCCAGATACTCTATCCAACTGAGCTACGGGTGCGTTTTCTGGCGGAGAAAGAGGGATTCGAACCCTCGATACAGGTTTAAGCCCGTATGCTTCCTTAGCAGGGAAGTGCCTTCGACCACTCGGCCATTTCTCCAGCACCAGAGAGCGCAATATTAGGGGGCGTTTTGCCCCCTGTCAAGCGTCCTCAGACGGTAGCGGCCTGATCAAGGCCAAAGGCCTTGTGCAGCACCCGCACCGCCAGCTCCAGGTACTTCTCATCGATCAGGACCGACACCTTGATTTCGGAGGTGGTGATCAGCTGGATGTTAATGCCCTCTTCTGCCAGGGTGCGGAACATGGTGGAGGCCACGCCGCAATGCGAACGCATGCCCACCCCCACAATGGATACCTTGGCCACCTTGTCGTCACCCTCGAGCTTGGCCGCACCGATGTGGGTCTGCACTTCGCGCAGGATGTCCAGCGTCTTCTGGTATTCGCCACGCGGTACGGTAAAAGAGAAGTCGGTGGTACCGTTCTCGCCCACGTTCTGGATGATCATGTCCACTTCGATGTTGGCGTCGGCAATCGGGCCCAGGATCTGGTAGGCAATGCCCGGACGGTCCGGGACACCCTTCACATTGATGCGTGCTTCATTGCGATCGAATGCGATCCCTGCGACAACGGCCTTTTCCATGCTTTCATCTTCCTCAAACGTGATCAGTGTGCCTTCGCCCTCGTCTTCGAAGCTGGAGAGCACGCGCAGGCGAACCTTGTACTTGCCTGCAAACTCCACCGAGCGGATCTGCAGGACCTTGGAGCCGAGGCTGGCCATCTCGATCATCTCCTCGAAGGTGATCGTTTTCAGGCGGCGCGCCTCGGGAACAACGCGCGGGTCGGTGGTGTATACCCCGTCCACGTCGGTGTAGATCTGGCATTCGTCAGCCTTGAGCGCGGCGGCCAGCGCCACGGCCGAGGTATCGGAGCCGCCACGGCCGAGCGTGGTGATGTTGCCCTGCTCGTCCACGCCCTGGAAGCCGGCCACGATGACCACCCGACCCTCGGCCAGGTCAGCACGCATGGCGCCGTCGTCGATCGACTGGATGCGGGCCTTGGTGTGGGCGGAATCGGTGGTCATCTTCACCTGCCAGCCACAGTAGCTGCGGGCATCCAGGCCGATGGCCTTCAGGGCCATGGCCAGTAGCCCGATGGTGACCTGCTCGCCGGTGGAGACCACCACGTCCAGTTCACGCGGGTCGGGGTATTCCTGAATGTCCTTGGCAAGCGCGATGAGGCGGTTGGTCTCGCCGCTCATTGCGGAGACGACCACAACCACATCATGTCCCTGTGCTTTCCATTTGGCGACACGGCGGGCTACGTTCTTGATGCGCTCGGTACTGCCAACCGAGGTGCCGCCGTACTTTTGTACGATAAGTGCCATGCTGGTTTTCTTGTTTAATTGAGGATGGGAAATTCGAACTTCGATTCTTGCCTTAACCTAGGCAGAATTGCAAGGCTGTTGTTCTACAAGCGCCAGAGCGGCTTTTGCGGCGCAGCAAATTCCCAAGGGGCCAGTCCCGGCCTAGTAAACAATGCGGTCGGGATGGGTATAGACGTTGGCCCGTCCAGGCCGTGCAAATCCCACCAGGGTCAGGCCGGCAGCGTCGGCTTCACGTACCGCCAGGGCGGTGGGGGCCGACACCGCCACCAGTATTTCGATACCGGCGCTGACGGCCTTGTGCACCATCTCGTAGCTGGCACGGCTGCTGATCACCGCCACGCCCGCAGGCAGGGCCGGCTGACGCACACGCCAGCCGATCAGCTTGTCCAGCGCCACGTGACGGCCCACGTCCTCGCGGATCTGCGCAAAGCTGCCGTCGGGTAGGAACCAGGCTGCAGCATGGGTACACCCCGTTTCCTGCGCCAGGGCCTGATGTTTCCCCAGCGCCAATAGCATCGGATCGAGCAGGCTGGCCGGGAGCGTCTGGCTGAACGGCAGGGGCGGCACCGCGCGAAAGACCGCCTCGATCTGCTCCACGCCGCACAGGCCGCAGCCGGTACGACCGGCCAACTGGCGTCGTTGTGCCTTCAATGCTGCGAAGCAGGCGGAGGCCAGCTCGATGCGAAGCTCGATGCCCTGTGCTGCACGACGCACGTCCACGTCATAGAGGTCGGCGCTCTGCCGGCCGATGCCTTCGGCCAAGGTGAAGCCATAGGCAAAGTCTTCCAGATCGGCCGGGGTGGCCATCATCACTGCATGGGCCAAATCGTTGTACACCAGCGCCACCGGCACCTCTTCGGCCAACCTGTCCTCTGCCGACTCGGCCCCGCCAGGGGTCAGCCTTATCAATGAGCCCCCTGTTGCGGGTGCATCTGTAACAGTTTCTGCACCGGTCACGCATATATTTTTCACGTCAGGTAAAACCCTATTTGTAGTAGCGGTAAGCGCTTGCAATAATACCGGGTCGATCTCATCGATAAACACCTCGGGCCGAGAAAAGCGCATGCTGCCGGCCCCATTCTGATTGCTCCACTGGAGAAGCACCATGCAGGTCAACCGACGGCAGTTTTTCAAACTGTGCGCCGGCGGTATGGCAGGTTCGACCATTGCGGCCTTGGGTTTCATGCCCGAGAAAGCCCTGGCTGATGTACGCAACTACAAGTTGCTGCGCGCCACGGAAACGCGGAACACCTGTCCCTACTGTTCGGTGGGCTGTGGCATCCTGATGTACAGCCTGGGGGATGGCGCCAAGAACGCGAAATCCGAAATTTTCCACATCGAAGGGGACCCGGACCATCCGGTTAACCGCGGCGCGCTCTGTCCGAAGGGCGCCGGGCTGGTGGACTTCATCCACAGCCCCAACCGGCTCAAGCATCCCGAAGTCCGCGAGGCGGGCAGCAACGAATGGAAGCGCATCAGCTGGGAAGAGGCGTTCGAACGCATCGCCCGACACATGAAGGCAGACCGGGATGCGAACTTCGTGGAGAAGAACGCCGATGGCGTGACCGTCAACCGCTGGCTGACGACTGGCTTCCTCGCCGCCTCGGCGTCGAGCAACGAAGCGGGCTGGCTGACGCACAAGTTCACTCGCAGCCTCGGGATGCTGGCGGTCGATAACCAGGCGCGTGTATGACACGGACCAACGGTGGCAAGTCTTGCCCCAACATTTGGTCGCGGTGCCATGACGAACCATTGGGTCGACATCAAGAATGCGAACTTGATCGTAGTGATGGGCGGGAACGCCGCCGAAGCACACCCGGTGGGCTTCCGCTGGGCCATTGAAGCCAAGACCCGCAACAAGGCGAAACTGATCGTCATCGACCCGCGCTTCACGCGCACGGCCTCGGTGGCAGACTTCTACGCCCCCATCCGCACCGGTACCGACATCACCCTGCTGTCGGGCGTGATCCGCTATCTGCTGGAAACAGGCAAGTACAACAAGGAATACACCCTTGCGTACACCAATGCTGCGCTGCTGGTGAATCCGGACTTCGCCTTCGAGGACGGCCTATTCAGCGGCTACAACGCGGAAAAGCGCAGCTACGACAAGTCCACCTGGAGCTACCAGCTCGACGAGCAGGGCTTTGCCAAGCGCGACGACACGCTGGCCGACCCACGCTGTGTGATCAACCTGCTGAAGGCGCATGTGGCGCGCTACACGCCGGAGATGGTGGAAACAATCTGCGGTACGCCCAAGGCGGCCTTCCAGAAGATCTGCGAATACATCGCCGAGACCGGCGCCGCGGACAAGACCACCTCGTTCCTGTATGCCTTGGGCTGGACGCAGCATTCGATCGGCGCCCAGAACATCCGCACCATGGCCATGATCCAGCTTCTGCTGGGCAACATGGGCATGGCCGGTGGCGGCGTAAACGCCCTGCGCGGTCACTCCAACATCCAGGGCCTGACCGACATCGGTCTGCTGTCCACCAGCCTGCCGGGCTATCTGACGATGCCGTCGGAGAAGGAGCCGACGCTCGAGGCGTACCTGAGCAAGTACACTGCCAAGCCGCTGGCAGACGGCCAGATGAACTACTGGCAGAACTATCCCAAGTTCTTCGTTTCGCTGATGAAGGCAATGTGGGGTGACAAGGCAACGGCCGACAACGGCTGGGGCTACGACCTGCTGCCCAAGTGGGACAAGGGTTACGACGTACTGCAGTACTTCGAGATGATGCACGCGGGCAAGGTCAACGGCTATTTCTGCCAAGGCTTCAACCCGGTAGCTTCGTTCCCCAACAAGAACAAGGTTGTGGCATCGCTCTCCAGGCTGAAGTACCTCGTGATCATGGACCCGCTGGCGACGGAGACATCCACCTTCTGGAAGAACCACGGCGAGCAGAACGACGTCAGCACAGCCGACATCAAGACCGAAGTCTTCCGTCTGCCGACCACGTGTTTTGCAGAGGAGGACGGCGCCATCGTCAACTCCGGCCGCTGGCTGCAGTGGCACTGGAAGGGCGCTGATGCGCCGGGCGAAGCGCTGACCGACCCGGAGATCCTGGCGGGGATTTTCCTCAAGCTCAAGGCAATGTACGCCAAGGAAGGGGGCAAGTTCCCCGATGCCATCCAGAGCCTGTCCTGGAGCTACCTCGATCCGCACGAGCCCAAGCCGGAAGAGCTGTCCAAGGAACTCAACGGCAGGGCGCTGGCCGATTTGCCGGATCCGAAGAACCCAGGCCAGTTCCTCGCCAAGAAGGGCGAGCAGCTGCCGGGCTTTGCCGCGCTACAGGATGACGGCAGCACCGCTTCGGGCTGCTGGATCTTTGCCGGCAGCTGGACACAGGCCGGCAACCAGATGGCACGTCGCGACAACAGCGATCCGTCCGGGCTGGGCAACACGCCCGGCTGGTCTTGGGCGTGGCCGGCCAACCGCCGCATCCTCTACAACCGTGCCTCTTGCCGTCCCGACGGCACGCCATGGGACAAGGCCCGTACCCTGATCAAGTGGAACGGTGAGAAGTGGGTGGGCATCGACGTGCCCGACTTCAAGGCGGACGAGCCGCCCGGGTCGCCGATGGGCCCCTTCATCATGCAGACCGAGGGGCTGGGGCGCCTGTTCGCGCTCGACAAGATGGCCGAAGGGCCCTTCCCGGAGCACTACGAACCGTTCGAGACGCCACTGGGCACCAACCCGCTGCATCCGAAGGTGATTTCCAACCCGGCAGCACGCCTCTTCAAGACGGACAAGGAGCAGTTGGGCGGGCACGAGGCCTTCCCGTACGCAGCCACCACCTACCGTCTGACCGAGCACTTCCACTACTGGACCAAGCATGCGCGGCTCAATGCCATCATGCAGCCGGAACAGTTCGTGGAGATCGGCGAGGAACTGGCGGCCGAGAAGGGCATCGTGCACGGTGACACGGTGAAGGTGTCCTCCAAGCGCGGCTACATCAAGGCCAAGGCCGTGGTGACCAAGCGTATCAAGGCGCTGAACGTCAACGGCAAGAAGGTCCACCACGTGGGTATTCCGATCCACTGGGGCTTCGAGGGCGTGGCGAAGAAGGGCTTCATCGCCAACACGCTGACCCCGTTCGTCGGAGATGCCAACACCCAGACGCCGGAGTTCAAGTCCTTCCTCGTCAACGTCGAGAAAGCATAAGGAGCGACCATGTCACTGCAATCGCAAGATATCCTGCGTCGCTCTGCCAGCCCCACCCAGCCGCCGATCGCGCGCGAGCACAAGGTGGAGGTAGCCAAGCTGATCGACGTGACCACCTGCATCGGCTGCAAGGCCTGTCAGGTGGCCTGTTCCGAATGGAACGACCTGCGGGATGAAGTGGGCGAGAACGTCGGCGTCTACGACAACCCGGCCGATCTGACGGCGCAAAGCTGGACGGTGATGCGCTACAGCGAGGTGGAGGAAAACGGCAAGCTGGAGTGGCTGATCCGCAAGGACGGCTGCATGCACTGTGCCGAACCGGGCTGCCTGAAGGCCTGTCCCTCGCCGGGCGCCATCATCCAGTACGCCAATGGGATTGTGGACTTCCAGTCCGAGCACTGCATCGGCTGTGGCTACTGCATCTCCGGCTGTCCGTTCAACGTACCGCGCATCAACGCCAAGGACAACAAGGCGTACAAGTGCACGCTGTGTTCGGACCGCGTCACAGTCGGCCAGGAGCCAGCCTGCGTGAAGACCTGCCCCACTGGAGCGATCCGCTTTGGTAGCAAGGACGACATGAAGGCCTACGCGGCAGACCGTGTGGAGGAGCTGAAGACCCGGGGGTACGCGCAGGCGGGCCTGTACGATCCGGAAGGGGTGGGCGGCACCCACGTGATGTATGTGCTGCACCATGCCGACCGGCCGCAGCTCTACCATGGACTGCCGGAAAAACCGGCGATCAGCCCGGTGGTACGGCTGTGGAAGGGCTTCCTCAAGCCGCTGGCCACGGTCGGCCTGGCCGCTTCGGTGCTGTTCGGCTTCTTCCACTACATCGGCGTGGGCCCCAACCGGGCCGATGAGACGGATCACGAGGAGGACAAGGCATGAGCCGCGAACGACTGATCCGGCGCTACGGCGCCGCCGAACGCATCAACCACTGGATCGTGGCGGTGTGCTTCGTGCTCCTGGCTCTGTCGGGCCTGGCGCTCTTCTACCCGGCGTTCTTCTGGCTGACCGGCGTGTTCGGCACGCCGCAGCTGGCGCGCATCGTGCATCCCTTTGTCGGGGTGGTGATGTTCCTGGGCTTCTTCCGCCAGTTTTTCCGCTACTGGCACCACAACTTCATCACTCGCGACGACATCCGCTGGATGACGTCGGTGAAGACGGTGCTGCTTGGGGGGGAAGTCGGCGATACGGGCAAGTACAACGGTGGCCAGAAAGGCATGTTCTGGCTGATGACCGGATGCATGCTGGTGCTGGTGATCTCGGGCATCGTCATCTGGCGGCCCTATTTCGCACCGGCCTTCCCGATCCCGGTGATCCGCGTGGCGCTGCTGCTGCATGCCTGGACGGCGCTGATCCTGATTGCCGGCATCATCGTGCATGTGTACGCCGCCCTGTGGGTAAAGGGCACGATGCGCGCGATGATCGAAGGCGTGGTGAGCGAGGCCTGGGCGCGCAAGCACCATCCGCGCTGGTACCGTGAAAAGATGCAGGAGGCCGGGCACACGGAAGGCGGCGCCCCGGCCCGCCAGGGGAAACCATGAGCATCCGCATCGTTCCGGTCGAAACGCTCGTCCAGCAACCCACTGGCCTGGAACCCCTGCTGCTGCCGCGCCCGACCGAGCTTTACCGGGCACGAGCCGCCCGGCTGCACAGCCTGGCCGCCCAGCATCCGATGGGCGACTACCTGCGCCTTGCTGCACGCATCGTCGAGGCACAACTGGGCCTGGTGATCCGCCAGCCGGTCCTACTGCCCGAGCGAGGGGACTACTTCCGGCAATGCGCCGAGCACGGCCTGCCGCCCCTCGGGGCGGTGGCCTGGCCACGCGAAGCGCTGTGGCGCGAGGGTCTGCGGGCCCTGTGCCGCGAGCTGGCCCAGGCGTTGACCGGCCCTGCCGCAGAGGTGGCAGCAAGGTTGGCCGAAGCACCGGACGCCTTGCTGGAGGGGTACGCCCAAGACCTGCTCTCAGGCCAGTACGAACGTGTGCCGGCCGGGGAGGCGCCCTTTGTCTGGGCGGCACTCGCCGCACACTTCAGCCAGTTGGCCAGCCAATTGAAGGTCGCCGCCATTCCGGAACCAGGGGACCACCGTCACCTGTGTCCGGTGTGCGGCAGCGCACCGGTGGCCAGCATGCAGCAGATCGGGGCCCGTTCCGGGCTGCGCTACCTGCACTGCGGGCTGTGCGAGAGCGAGTGGCATCTGGTGCGCGCCAAATGCAGCAACTGCGAAGACAGCCGGGACTTGGGCTACTGGTCGCTGGACGATCGTGAGGCGGCGGTCCGCGCAGAAAGCTGTGGCGCGTGCAGCAGCTACCTCAAGCTCGTGTCGCTCGACCGGGATGCTGCAGCCGATGCGGTGGCCGACGACCTGGCCACGCTGGCGCTGGACGCGCGGATGGAGGAGGAAGGGTTTGCACGCAGCAGCCTCAATCCTTTCCTGTTTCCTGGCTGAGTCCATCGCTGCCTCAAATGGCGACGCGCCCGCTCGCAGGAGCCGGGCGCGTTTTTCATTGGCCGCCGGCGCCCGTCAGGGCGAGGACACCGTCGCGTCCGGGCCGTGTGGCAGCAGCGCACCCGAGGGTGCCTGCCGGTCCAGCCACATCACCAGATCCGCCGCCGGTAGGGGCATGCTGTAGAAATAGCCCTGGACCTGATCGCAGCCGGTGTTGCGCAGGATGGCCACCTGTCCGGCGGACTCCACCCCCTCGGCCACCACCTTCATCCCCAGCGCCTGCCCCATGGCCACCATCGCGGTTACCATCTCACGAGCCGGACGGCTGTGCTCGATGTCACGCACGAAGCTGCGGTCGATCTTTACCTCCTCCGGTGCCAGGTCGCGCAGCACCGACAGGCTGGAGTAGCCGGTGCCGAAGTCGTCCAGCGAGACCCGCATCCCGGCGGCACGCAGCGTGGCCAGCGTGTTCAGGGTGCGCGCATCGTCATCCATCGCCATCGTTTCGGTGATCTCCAGCGTGAACACCGCCGGATCGATGCCGCTGCCTTCCACATGGGCGATGATGCCTTCGGCCAACCCTTCGCGCCGGAACTGCTGCGGCGAGAGATTGATCGACACTGGCAGGCTCAGGCCCATGCCCTGCCAGCGCTTGAGGTCGGCCAGCGCCAGATCCAGCACGATGCGGCCCAGGTCGCTGATCAGGCCGAAGCGCTCCATCAGCGGGATGAACGAGGCTGGCCCAACCACGCCCTTGTCGGGGTGCATCCAGCGGACCAAGGCCTCGACGCCGCTGACCCGGCCGGTGGCGATCTCCACCTTGGGCTGGTAATAAAGCACAAATTCGCCCATGCCGATGGCACGCCGCAGGTCGCGCTGCTGGTCGATCAGGTCGGCCGAACCGATATCCATCTGCGGCGAATAGAACAGCGCCTGATTCTTGCCGCTGCGCTTGGCCTCGTACATCGCCGCGTCCGCCAGCGTGATCAGCCGCGACAGCGTGCGGGTGTGCTCGGGAGCACTGGCGATGCCGATCGAGCAGCTCAGCTCCACCACGTGGCGCCCCACCTGGATCGGCTCGCGCACCCTGGCGATCAGGCTGTCGGCTTCACGCAGCAGCACGGTGCGATCGAACTCGCCGGTCACCAGAAGCACGAACTCATCGCCACCGATGCGTGCAGGCATCAGGTTGGGATATTCGAGCGCCGCAAGACGCCGGGCCACCTCGGCCAGCACTTCGTCACCCACCTGATGCCCCAGCGAATCGTTGACCGGCTTGAAGCCGTCCAGATCGACGAACGCCACCGTCACCGGTACGCCGAGCGCGGTCAGCTCCTGCATCCGGTTCTCGAAGGCCCGCCGGTTGGGCAGCCCGGTCAGCGCGTCGCGGTTGGAGAGATGGATGAGTTCCGCCGTGGCGGTCTGTAGCGAGTCCACCAGTCGGGCGGTCTTGCTCTCCAGGCGGGCATCCAGCACCGCCACCAGCCAGGCCAGTGTCAGGAGGGTCAGGCCGCCGCCCCCGACCAGAACGACAAGGACGTTCTGGTCGATCAGGTTGCTGGCGCCACACACCGCATCCGGTGCAAACCGGGCGGCCGCCATGCCCAGGTAATGCATGCCCGCGATGCCCAGCCCCAAGAGCAGCGCCCCACCCAGGCGCATCATGCGCGACGGCAGCGTGGTCTGACGCACACGCAGTCCCAGCCATAGCGCCAGCAGCGAAGCGGCCACCGCCACCACCACCGACAGCACCACCAGCCAAGGCACATAACGGATCATCGGCTGCATGCGCATGCCCAGCATGCCCACATAGTGCATGCCTGCAATGCCCAGGCCGGTCAGCCCACCTGCCAGCGCCAGCGCCCAGCCGGGCACCCGCCTGCGGCGCAGCACCCACATCGCCAGTGCCGAAGCGGACACGGCCAGTAGCCAGGACAACAGGGTATGGGTGAAGTCGTAACCCACCGGAATCGGCAGGCGCATGGCCAGCATGCCGGTGAAGTGCATCGCCCAGATGCCGGTACCCAGCACCACCGCCCCACCTACCAGCCAGAGCCGTTCGGAGACGAGGTTGTTGCGACCCAGACGGCCCGCCAGCGTCAGCGCGGTGTAGGAGGCCAGCACGGCCACGGCGTACGACAGCATCACCACCCAGGGAAGGTACACCGGGGTCATGCCATCCTCCGCAGGCTGCCCTGCTGCGGGCGGTAGGACGGTGGCGCCTGTTGTTCGATCAGTTCGGCCACCAGCCGGGCGATCGCGGTCAGCTTTGCCCGCTCCTCACCGTCCAGCCGGCGCGGTCGGTTGTCGATCAGGCAAAAGGTACCTAGCGCCTGCCCGTTGAGCAGCAGCGGCGCCCCAGCATAGAAGCGGATGAAGGGCTCACCGGTGACCAGAGGGTTATCGAAGAAGCGCGGGTCGAGTAGCGCGTTCTCCACCACCATCAGTTGCCGGTCCACCACTGTGTGCGCGCAGAAGGAAACCTCGCGCGAGGTTTCCGGGGTATCCAGTCCGCAGGCCGACTTGAACCACTGCCGGTCGTGGTCCACCAGGGTGACCAGCGCAATCGGCACCTGGAAATAGTTGGACGCCCAGTCGGTCACCTGGTCGAAGCTGGGCTCACGCCCGGTATCCAGAATGCCCAGCGCATGCAGCGTGGCGATCCGTTCGTGCTCGTCCGCGGGGAAGGGAGGATAGATCATGCGGAAAACTCCTTGCCGACAGGTCAGGACCGGGCTTGGCAACACCCGGAGACGGTCGATCCCATGTTAACCGTGGCTAACAGCCCAGGCCATGTTTTCAAAGCAAATTCCTCGCCAAGCATGCCGCCTGGCAACGGGCACATCGCTTGCACACGCTAGAGCCAAACCGGCTTTACGGCATGGGGGCCCTGTCCGCCAGCCAAACCGTCCCGGCCGGGCGCCCGGTTTCTGCCCGTCCGGCCCTGTTTTGCCGCAAACCGCGGCCCGGTGCAGCCACCCCTGGTCGCAGCCCGGTCTACGCAAGGAGAAATGACATGGCACATACCGTTGTAGGCGTTTTCGACAGCGCCGAACAAGCCCAGAACGCTGTGGACGCACTGGTGCGCGCCGGCTTCAGCGAAGGCGACCTGGACGTGCGCTCGGTGGAGCGCTTTCGCAAGACCGGCGATGCCGTCGTGGAAGACGAAGGCCTAGGCAACAGCATCCGCAACTTTTTTGCCGACCTCTTCAGTGTTGGTGAGGACACCTACGATGCCGACTATTACTCCGAAGCGGTGCGCCGCGGCGGATCGGTGATCACCGTGGATGTCGACGATGAGGCGCGCCTGGAACGCGCCCGTCAGGTGCTGGACGCGTCCGGAGCTGTGAACCTGGACGAGCGGGTGCAGCACTGGCGCACCTCCGGCTGGACCGGCTACGACACCGGCGCTCGCCCCTTCACCGCCGACGAGATCCGCTACGAGCGGGAAAACCTGCTGCCCGTCATGAACGGCCAGTTCGGCACCGACACCCGCGACCAGGAAAGCAGCCGTGCCACCAGCCACGTGCGGGTATTGCCCCATCGCCCGATCCCGCGCGACGCCGCACCGGCCGACATTGGCATGATTGGCGGGCGTTACGAAGACCATACCGGCTACCGTACACACTGGGACAGTCACTATGCGGCAGCCGGCGGCCAGTACGAGGACTATGCACCGGCCTACCAGTTTGGCGCCAGCCTGCGCAACCATGCGCGCTATGCCGGCCGAGACTGGGACACGGTGGAGGCCGAAGCACACCGCGACTGGGAGGTGCGCTATCCGGACAATGCCTGGGAACGCTTCAAGGACGCCGTGCGCCACGGCTGGAACAGCCTGACCACAGACACGTCCACCGACGGCATCACCCAGCCCACCACCGGTCTGGACACCGGTCTGCGTGACGAACGTGTGCATGCGAGCAGCGCCGAATTCGACGACAGCGCCTTCCGCAGCGACTGGCAGACGCGTTATGCCACCTCGGGCGGACGTTACGAGGACTATCGCCCGGCCTACGAATACGGCCACCGGCTGCGCGGCGATACCCGCTATGCCGACCGTGACTGGGACGTACTGGAGCCCGAGGCACGCCGCGACTGGGAGACCCGCTACCCGGACAGCGCCTGGGACCGCTTCAAGGACGCGGTGCGCCGCGGCTGGGAGCGCATGACCGACTGATCCGGGCTCTGCGCCCTTCACGTACGGCCGCTGCGGGAAAGCCCCGCTTGCGGCCGTGCGCGCTTTGCGCCACCCTTGCGGCAGACCCGTAGCCCAAGATCTGCAATGTCCCGATCGAATCCGTTTGCCGCCCTGCCTTCCGTGGACCGCCTGTCGGCCCATCCCGCTCTTGCCCCCCTGCACAGTGAGTTCGGCAGCCAGTCTGTCAACGAAGCCATCCGCACGGCCCTCTCGGCGGCGCGCGATGCCCTGCGCCAAGGCACCCCGTTGGCCGAAGACGCGCTGCAGCCCGAAGCGCTGGCCCTGCAGCTGGCACAGCAGTTGGCCGCACGGCGGCAGGTGACGATGCGCCCGGTGTTCAACCTGACGGGGACGGTGCTGCACACCAACCTCGGCCGGGCGGTGCAGGCAGAAGTGGCGGTGGAAGCTGTCAGTGCCGCCATGCGCAGCGCGGTGACACTAGAGTACGACCTGGACGGTGCCGGGCGCGGCCATCGCGACCACGCGATCAGTAGCCTGCTGTGCACCCTCACTGGCGCCGAAGCGGCGTGCGTGGTCAACAACAATGCGGCGGCCGTACTGATCATGCTCTCCACGGTGGCGGCCGGGCGCGAGGTGGTGGTCTCGCGCGGCGAGCTGGTGGAAATCGGCGGTGCCTTCCGCATGCCGGACGTGATGCGCCAGGCCGGGTGCCGGCTGCACGAGGTGGGAGCCACCAACCGCACCCATCTGTCAGACTACCGTACTGCGATCGGTCCCGATACCGCCCTGCTGATGAAGGTGCACACCAGCAACTACGCCATCCAGGGCTTCACCGCCAGTGTGGGCGAGGCCGATCTGGTGGGTCTGGCGCGCGAGCATGGCCTGCCGGTGGCCACCGACCTGGGCTCGGGCGCGCTGGTGGACCTGTCGCGTTACGGGCTACCGGCCGAGCCGATGCCGCAGGCGATGATTGCAGCCGGCGTGGACCTGGTGTCGTTCTCGGGGGACAAACTCCTGGGGGGACCGCAGGCTGGCCTGATCATCGGCCGCAAGGCCTGGATCGACCGTATCCAGAAACATCCGCTCAAGCGTGCCTTGCGCTGCGACAAGCTGACGCTGGCGGCCCTGGAGGCCACCTTGCGGCTTTATCTGGAGCCTGACAGGTTGGCCGAAACGCTGCCGACGCTGCGCCTGCTGACCCGATCACCCGCTGCGATGCAGCCTCTGGCGGATGCCCTGCGTCCTCAGCTCGCGTCCGTGCTGGGGCCGTGCTTTGCAGTGGCAGTGGAACCCTGTCTCTCTCAGATTGGCAGTGGCTCGCTGCCAGTGGACAGCCTGCCCAGCCTGGCCCTGACGGTGGCACCGGTCAGCGGACGCGGCGGTGCGCTGACCGCGCTGGCCGACGCTTTGCGTGCCCTTCCCCGCCCCGTACTGGGGCGTCTGGCCGAGGGCCGCCTGTGGCTGGACCTGCGCTGCCTGGAGGATGCCGAAGCGTTTTCGGCCAACCTCAGGCACCTGTCAGCCTGCTGAGGCGGCCGTGGTGCCTTGGCCGGCACCGCCCAGCGCCTTGTACAGGCTCACCAGTGCCTGCACTTCCTCCAGCCGGGCGCTGGCGTCCGCTGTCTCACTGCTGATGAGAGTGCGCTCGGCCTCCAGCAGCCCCAGCGGGTCGAGGGCGCCCAAACGCTGCCGGGCTTCTGCCATGCGGTAGGCGGTACGGGCCGCCTCCAGCGCCGCAGCCGACTGCGCTGCCCGCGCCTGGCTGCTGGCCACTCCGGCCAGCGCATCCTCCCCTTCCTTCAGCGCAGTCAATACTACCTTGCGGTAGGCGGCCACCAGCTCCTCGCGGCGCGCCCGGGTTTCGGCCAAGGTGGCGTTGCGTGCGCCGCCGTCGAAGAGTGCCTGCGACAGGCTGCCGGCCAGCGAAGCCAGCAGGTCCGTCCCTCCGGAGGCGACCGTGCTGACCACTCCGCGCGCAGACATAGAGAGCGACGGATAAAAAGCAGCCCGTGCCGCCGCCACGTTGGCATCGGCCGCTGCCAGCGCCGCCTCGGCTTCGCGCAAGTCGGGCCGGCGTACCAGCAGCATCGCCGGTTGCAGCGGTGCCGGCAGCGGGCGACCCGTGGCATTCAGGGATGCGGGCTGGACGGAGAACCCCTGCGGTGTGGCACCCACCCACACCGCCAGCGCAGTGGTGACGTCGTGCGCCTGCGCACGCAGCGCCTCCAGCGCCGCCTCCTGCGTCAGACGCAACTGCCGCTGCTGAGCCACGTCCTGTAGGGTGGCCGCACCCAACCGGCGCTTGTCCTCGCTGCGCGCTTCCTGGGTGCGCAGCAGCGTCAGCGTGCGTTCGGTCAGCGCAATGCGCTCGTTGAGCGAGGCCAGCTGGAAGTAGGCCGAGGCGATGTCGGTTTCCAGCACCAGCCAAGTGGCGGCCGCCGCGGCGTCGCTGGAGGCCAGACGGGCCTCGGCCGCACGCGTCTGGGCCGACAGCCGTCCCCACAGATCTAGCTCGTAATTGACGGTGAGCCCGGCCTGGCGGCTGTCGCTGCTGCCGCGCTGGCCATCCTGCCGGAAGCGGCTACTGCTGGCGCTGCCCTCCAGCCCCAGCGTGGGCCACTGCGCCGCCTGACTGCCAGCCAGCTGCGCCCGTGCCTGCGCAATACGGGCCCTAGCCGCACGCCAGTCCGGGCTGTTGTTGCGGGCGGTCTCCAGAAGCCGGACAAGCTCGGGTTGGCCGAAGGCCGGCCACCAGGTTTCGGAAGCCACAGTCGGCCCTTCCGGCAGGCGGGCCTGCCAGGTGTCGGGCACGGCAGCGGGTCGGGGCGTGGCCACATCGCCCAGGCTGGCGCAGCCCGTCGTCACCACGGCAGTGAGGAGCAGGACAAGCCGCGGAATGCGAGAGGGAAGCAAGGAGTACATGGAATTTCCTGTCATTCGGAGGCGAGCGCCACGACCGGATCGAGGCGGGCCGCCTTGCGGGCGGGGAGGTAACCGAACAGCCAGCCGGTGAGGAAGGCGCAACTGAAGGCCCAAAGTGGCGGCCAGACTGAGAAGGCCACGCTGATGCCGAAGTGCCCCAGCGTCCAGGCGGTGAAGAGGCCGATGGCGATGCCCAAGAGGCCGCCCAGTCCACATACCACCACTGCCTCGATGTTGAACTGCATCAGGATATTGACCATGCGGGCGCCCGTGGCCATGCGCACGCCGATCTCCCGGGTGCGCTCGGTCACCGATACCAGCATGATGTTCATCACGCCGATGCCCCCCACCAGCAGCGAGATGGCGGCGACCGAACCGAGCAGGAGGGTCAGGGTATTCTGGGTTTCCGACACCGTCTCCAGCAGGGCGGCAGTGTTACGCACCTGGAAGTCTTCGGTCTGGTGGCGGGCCCGCAGCAGGTCGACGATGGCGGCCTCGGTGGCGTCAATGCTGGCCAAGTCCCGCACCTTGACAGTGATGGTGCTGGCGTACTGCTTGCCGAACACGCGCATGAAGCCGGTGGAGAGCGGCACGAACACCACATCGTCCTGGTCGCTGCCGAACGAGGTCGCCCCCTTCTCGGCCATCACGCCGATAACCTCGAAAGGCACGTTCTTCACCAGGACATAGCGACCGATCGGGTCCTCGCCGTCCGGAAACAGGCTTCGCACCACTGTCTTGCCCAGCACGATCACCGGCGCATAGCTGTCCAGGTCGGTGCGGGTAAAGAAGCTGCCTTCGGCCAACCCCCAGTCCTTGGCCTCGGGATAGGCGGGCCAGACGCCCCGCACCTGGGTGCGGTAGTCGTTGCTGCCATAGCGCAGCGTGACACTGCCGCTGCGCTCAGGGACCACTGCCGCCACATTGGGCAACGTAGCGATCTCCTCCGCGTCCGCGGTGCTCAGCGTGGCTACATCACCACTGGCGCGCACACCGGGTGCGCCCGGCCGGATCAGCAGCTGGTTGGTCCCCATTGAGGCGATGCGGTTCACCACGTCCGCCTTGCCTCCGTCCCCGATTGCCATCATTGTCACCACCGCCGCCACGCCGATGATCACCCCCAACAGCGTCAGGGCGGTGCGAAAAAGGTTGGCGCGCAGCGCGGCAAAGGCCATCGCCACCGCCTCGCCCGCCTCCGCCCATACCCAGGCACCGACGGAAGTGGCCTGCAGTGCCGGCGAGTGGGTGCCGAGGGGCGCCGCCTCGCGCACAGAGCCGGAATCGGACTCCACCTCACCATCGCGCAGGCGCACGATGCGTTCGGCGTGCTCGGCGATCGACAGGTCGTGGGTGATCAGCACGATGGTGCGTCCTTGCGCGTGCAGCGCCTTGAGCAGCGCCAGCACGTCCTGCCCGCTGCGGGTGTCGAGCGCACCGGTGGGCTCATCCGCCAGGATCACGGGCGCATCGTTCATCAGCGCGCGGGCAATGGACACCCGCTGCTGCTGTCCGCCCGAGAGCTGCGCAGGCCGGTAAGCCACCTTTTCGGCCAACCCCAGCTGCCCCAGCAGGGCCCGGGCGCGGGTACGCCGCGCCTCGCGTGCCATCCCGGCATAGATCGCGGGCACCTCGACATTCTCCTCGGCCGTGGCATTGGCCAGCAGGTTGTAGCGCTGGAACACGAAGCCGAAGGTATCGCGTCGCAGGCTAGCCAGCGCATCGGCATCCAGCCCGGCGACATCGTGGCCATGGATGCGGTAGTGCCCGGCAGAGGGGCGGTCCAGGCAACCGATGATGTTCATCAGCGTGGACTTGCCGCACCCGGAAGGACCCAGCAGCGCCACGAACTCGCCTTGGCGCACCGTCAGGCTGATGCCCTTGAGCACGGTGACCTCGCCTTCGCCGGAGGGGTAGCGCCGCACCACGCCCTGCAGCTCGAGCAGCGCGCTCACGGCCGGCCTCCGGGCGGCAGCATCCCGCCACTGCCCGCCCCGGCCCGGCGGCTGGGCGCGCGGTCGCGCCCGGTGGCGCCGGTGGCACCGGGCAGCACAACCACGTCCCCCGCCTTGAGTCCGCTTTCGATGGCGGCCTGGGTGCGGCTGGCCAGTCGCACCGTCACCGGGCGGCGAACCACCCCGTTCGCAGTGCGCACCCGGGCCAGGTAATGGCGCCCGTCCTCCCCCACAGGGCGCAGCGCGGCAAGCGGCACCACCGGCAGCCGCCTAGCCGCATCCAGCACGAAGAAAGTCTGTGCGGTCATGTCGGTCATCAGGCTGCGGTCGCGATTGTCGACGTCGGCCAGCACGGTATAGAGCACCACATCGTTCACCTTTTCCGGCGTAGGCAGCACTTGCCGCACGGTGGCCTGCAGCTTGCGACGCGCATCGCCCAAGGTGGTGAAGTACACCGGCATGCCCGGCCGGATGCGCGGTACGTCGGCCTCAGCCACCTGTGCGTGCACGGTCATTACATCCAGATGCGCGATGCGCAGGATGGTGGGCGCCTGCTGGTTGGCGTTGATCGTCTGCCCTTGCAGCAGGGCCAGCGACACCACCGTGCCGTCCATCGGGGCATAGATCCGGGTGTAGCCTAGGTTGGCTTCGTCTCCGGACAGGGTGGAGCGCGCCTTGTCGATCTGGGCACGGATGGAGGCGAGCGAGGCGCGTGCCTCGTCCAGCGCAGCGGCATCCTGCTCCAGCGTTTCATGGCTGGCGGCGCCGATCTCGGCCAAGGCACGTGTGCGCCCGGCGGTCTGCGTCGCCAGGCGCAGCACTGCCTGCTGGCGGGCCAGTTGGGCTTCGAGGTCGCGCAGACTGGCACGGTCGCCCTCCACCCGCGCGCGGTAGACGTCCGGGTCGATCTCGGCCAGCAGCTGGCCTTTCTTCACCACATCTCCCACGTCCACATGTACCCGACGCAGCTGGCCGGACACCTGCGCCCCGACATCCACGTAATCCTTGGGTTGGAGGCTGCCCAGCGCCGTGACCGTCTTCTCCACATCGCCCAGCTGCACCGTCACTGTCTGCTCGGCGGTATCTGCCTGCCGCCCCTGCCAATAGGCATAGCCGCCCGCCAAGGCCAGCACCAGTCCTAGCGCGGCCAGCACACCGTACAGCCATCGCCTGCTCCGTTGATTGCGCATCATCGTGTTCCGTGTCGAAAGAAGAAAGGGCGGCACACCGTATCCGGTGCCTGCCTGCTCTGGTCATTACACCGTGGGCGTGTAAGCGAAATGTGTCTGCAGACCATGAAATTGCAAACAAAAGTGAAGCCATACCGGGCAGCGGCTAGGCAGTGGGCATGCCAGCGCCTACCATTCGGATTTCTTCGCTCCTACGGTACCGCCGATGATTTTCGCCACCGCCGGCCATGTGGACCATGGCAAGACCGCGCTGCTGCGTGCGCTGACCGGCACCGATGCCGACCGCCTGCCCGAGGAAAAGCGGCGTGGCATGACCATCGACCTGGGCTATGCCTACCTGCCGCTCGAGGACGGGCGCACGCTGGGCTTCATCGATGTGCCCGGCCACGAGAAATTCCTGGGCAACATGCTGGCGGGAGTAGGCGGCGTGCATCATGCGCTGCTGGTGGTGGCTGCCGACGACGGCCCGATGCCGCAGACGCGCGAGCATCTGGCTATCCTGCAAGGGCTGGGCCTGCCTGGGCTGACAGTTGCCCTCACCAAGGCCGACCTCGTCACAGCCGCAGGGTTGGCCGAAGCGATGGCGGCAATCCAGCGTCTTACGGCCGGGCATGGCTATCCGGATGCGCCGCTTTTTGCGGTCAGCAGCCTCACCGGGGAAGGCGTGCCCGCCTTGCGTGCGCATCTGGCCAACCAGGCCGATGGCTGGGCAGCGCAGCAGGCACAACGGCGCTTCCGGCTGGCGGTGGATCGGGTGTTCTCACTGAGCGGGGCCGGGCTCGTAGTGACGGGCACCGCCTTCGGAGGAAGGGTAGCGGTAGACGACACGCTGTTCCTGACCGGTGCCGACGTGCCGGTGCGGGTGCGCAGCCTGCACGCGCAGAACCGTCCGGCGCAGGCTGGGCAGGCCGGAGAGCGGATCGCCCTCAATCTGGTGGGCAGTGTCAGCCGCGAGCAGATCCGGCGTGGCGACTGGCTGCTGTCCGAAGCCCCCCCGGCTCCACGCACACGCGTCACCGTGGCGCTCGACCTATTGCCTGGCACCGGCAGCCCGATCAGCCACTGGCAGCCGGTACACCTCTATCATGGCGCGCGCCACGTCACCGGACGCATCGCCCTTCTGGAAGGCGACATCGCCCACCCGGGCGGACAAACGTTGGCCGAACTGGACCTGGACATCCCCCTCCATCTGGCCGAGAGGGACCGCCTGCTGGTGCGCGATGGCACGGCCCGGCACACGCTGGCAGGCGCCAGCGTGCTCGAACTGACGCCACCGCAGCGCGGCAAGCGCCGGCCGGCGCGTCTGACCCACTTGCGCACCCTGGCCCAGGCCGCCGACGATGAGTCCGCCCTGATGGCGCTGCAGGCCGGCCAGCAGGCGCTGGCCTTGACAGATTTCGCCTGGGCACGTCAGTGGCCTTCGGCCAAGGCGGAGACATTGCCCGGCCTGGGGACGCTGATCCGGACCGGCCGCGGGCAGGAGATCTGGCTGAGCACGCCACAGCGCTGGCAGGCACTGGCCGACCGGGTGCAGGCCCGTCTGGCTATCTTGCATGCCGAGCAGCCGGACCAGCTGGGGGCGGGACGGGCCCGACTGCGCCGCTTAGCGTTACCTGCCGAGCCCGAGTCCCTTGCCTTTGCCCTGTTCGACGCCATGGTGGGGGACGGACGGCTCGTCAACAGCCGTGGTTGGCTACACCTGCCAGAGCATGTGCTCAGCTTTGAAGCCAGCGAGGCCCGGCTCTGGGAAAAGGTGGCGCCCCACTTTACCGACCGCACCGATCCGTGGTGGGTGCGCGATCTGGCTCAGGCCGCCGGCAGCGATGAGGACACCCTGCGTGCCCTGTTGCGCAAGGCGGCCCGACTGGGCCATGTGGTGGCAGTGGTGCCCGACCGTTACTACAGTCGGACACGGCTGCAGGCCCTGGCCGAGGCCGCGCGCGTCATCGCGCTGCAGGACGGTTTCGTGGAAGCGGCCGGCTATCGCAGTGCCATCGGCGCCGGGCGCAAGCTGGCGATCCAGGTGCTGGAATATTTCGACCGCGTGGGCTTTACCCGCCGTGCTGGCGACCGGCACTACCTGCGTGAGACCGCCCTCTTCTGAAGCCGGTGCAGCCCGGGCGGCGCACCGCTATAATGCGCTGCTGCGCAAGAGGAAGAGACGCGTCCCCGGTGGGGCGGCCGGTCTTCAAAACCGGAGGGGGCCGCCAGCGGTCCCGGGTGGGTTCGACTCCCATTCTCTTCCGCCAGCCGCAAGGGTTACTCCCCATTGGCCCGGCCGGGCATCGGCGTTTTAATTCACGCTGACCTGTTGTCTGCCCACCGGGCCCATCTCATGAACGTTGCCCTCTTCATTCCCTGTTTCGTCAACGAGCTGTTCCCGCACGTGGCCATGGCTACCGTGGAGCTGCTTGAAGGCTATGGCGTGACCGTACATTACCCCATGGACCAGACCTGCTGTGGCCAGCCGCTGAGCAACAATGGCGACAGCCGTGGCGCCTGCGAGGCAGCCCAGCGCTTCACCGGCCTCTTCAAGGACTACGACTACGTCGTGTCGCCCTCCGGCAGCTGCACCGCTTATGTGAAGCATCACTACGACTGGTATATCGCCGACAGCAACGCCTACAAGGCGCTGCAACCGCGTATCTACGAAATCGTGGAGTTCCTGCAGGATGTGCTGAAGGTGGAAAAACTGCCGAAGCCGGTGTACTTCCCGCATACCGTGTCCATCCATCAGAGTTGCCACGGCCTGCGCGAGCTGGGCCACGCCGCCCCGTCCGAGCTGATGGTGCCCTACCACTCACGGCTGGAGCGCATCCTGCAGCTGGTGGACGGCATCGAAGTCAGATTGCCCGAACGCCGTGACGAATGCTGTGGCTTCGGGGGGACCTTCAGCGTGGACGAGCCGGAAGTATCAGTAGCGATGGGCGAAGACCGGGTGGCGCAGCACGAGGCCACCGGTGCCCAGTTCATCGTCGGCGCCGATCCGTCCTGTCTGATGCACATGGGCGGAATCATCCGGCATAACGGCCGCCCCATCCGGCCGCTGCATGTGGTCGAAATTCTCACCGGACGCGGAGGTGCAGCATGAAGCCCGCGCATATCCACCACCCCGAGGCGGCGGCGGCCTTCCTGCAGGACCGGGAACAGGCCCGCTGGCACGACAGCGCCATCTGGTGGGTACGCCAGAAGCGCGACACACAGGCCAGCCAACTGCCCGAATGGGAAGCATTGC
Organism: Gulbenkiania mobilis; assembly: GCA_004346645.1. GTDB lineage: Bacteria > Pseudomonadota > Gammaproteobacteria > Burkholderiales > Chromobacteriaceae > Gulbenkiania > Gulbenkiania mobilis. Next base: position 98,009 of record SMDA01000001.1, on the reverse strand, counting down.
GCACCTTGGCCCGCGAAATCAAGGCACACACCCTGTCGCGGCTGGACGAATACCTGGTGGCATTTCAGGAGAACGCCGAGAAAAACGGCGTGGTGGTGCACTGGGCGGCGGATGCCGACGAGCACAACCGCATCGTGCACGGACTGCTCGCGGCCGCTGGCGTACAAAAGCTGGTGAAGTCCAAGTCCATGCTCACCGAAGAGTGCGGGCTGAACCCTTATCTGGAACAGCACGGCATCGAGGTGATCGACACCGACCTGGGCGAGCGCATCGTGCAGCTCCGCCAGGAGCCACCCAGCCACATCGTGATGCCGGCCATCCACCTGAAAAAAGAGCAGATTTCCGAGCTGTTTCACCGCGAGCTGGGCACCGAGGCAGGCAATAACGACCCCACCTACCTCACCCACGCCGCGCGCGCCAACCTGCGCCAGCACTTCCTCACCGCCGACGCCGGCCTGACCGGTGTCAACTTCGCCATTGCCGAGACTGGCGGTATCGTGGTATGCACCAACGAGGGCAATGCCGACCTGGGCACGGCCCTGCCTCCGCTGCACATCGCCAGCATGGGGCTTGAGAAGATCATTCCCCGGCTGGAGCATCTGGGCGTATTCACCCGTCTCCTGGCGCGCTCGGCCATCGGCTCGCCGATCACTACCTACACTTCGCACTTTCACCGCCCCCGTCCGGGCGGCCAGCTGCACATCGTGATCGTGGACAACGGCCGCAGCCAGATCCTAGGCGACGCCGACTTCTACCAGAGCCTGCGCTGCATTCGCTGCGGCGCCTGCATGAATACCTGCCCGGTGTACCGCCGCAGTACCGGCCACAGCTACAGCTACATCATTCCGGGCCCCATCGGCTCTACGCTCGGTCCCAGCCGCGACATCGACCAGCACGGCAGCATGGCTTTTGCCTGCACCACCTGCGGTTCGTGCAGCAACGTCTGTCCGGTAAAAATCAACCTGCACGAACAGCTGGTGCTGCAGCGCAGGCGCGCCTTCGAGGCCGGCACGCTGAAGCCGGTCAAGAAGATGGGCCTGCTGGCCATGCGCTTTGCCATCCGGCATCCGGCGCTGATGGATGCGGGCGGCAAGGTAATGCGCAAGGTGGTGCCAGTGCTGCCGGCTGCGCTGACGGCGGACAGCGCCTGGTCACGCGCAGGAAGGGCGCTACCCGATATGCCGAGCAAAAGCTTCAAGGAACTATGGCGCGAACGCCAGCAGGAGAACCCGTCATGACCAGCCGCGACGCCATCCTGGCACGCCTGCGCCAAAACCGCCCGCAAGGGCCCACCCTACCCGACATCCATGCCGTACCCTTTCTGGGCTTTGAGGACCGCTTTGCCGCCTTTGCCGGACTAATCCGCAATCTCGGGGGCGAGGCGGTGCAGTTGGCCGAAGGGGAGAGCGTGCTCGACCACGTACGGGCACGCTGGCCTGATCACGGCCGTCTGGTGGACCTGACTTCGGCCAACCTGCCCCAGCCGGTGCGTCCGCACGACTGGAACGATGTCGACGTCGCTGTCGTGCCAGGTGAGCTGGCTGTGGCCGAAAGCGCAGCCGTCTGGGTCAGCCATCCGGACAACACCTTCCGTTCGCTCTACTTCCTGACCCAGAAGCTGGTACTGGTAGTGCCACGTGCCGCCATTGTGGACAACATGCGCGATGCCTACGCCCGCATCCGCTTCCGGGAACACGGCTTTGGCGCCTTCATCAGCGGCAGCTCCCGTACCGCCGACATAGAGCAGAGCCTCGTGATGGGTGCGCACGGAGCGATGGCGGCGTTAGTCATTTTTGTCTGAATCTGGCACCCGCCTTCCAGTAAAAGCAGCCTGGCTGGCCGCTTTTTTGCCGACAGCAAAAAGCCCTGCCAAGGCAGGGCGGGGAGGGCGGGGAGGGCGGGAGGTTGGCCGAAAAACTCAGGTGTTTTCGGACTTGTAGCGCGGAGGAAGCAGCAGGGCAGGCACTTCCCGCTCGCGTCGCCGCAGGGGCCGCAGCGTGCGGCGTGGGGCCTGCTCGCTGTCCGGCTGCTCGGCGCGCTCACTGCGATCACTCCGGTCGCCGCGCTCTCCACGCTCGCTGCGCTCCCCGCGTGCGAGGCTGGGGCCACCCGTCGTCGAGGCGACACGGCCCGGACCCCGTGTGGGGGCGGGCGCACTGCCTGCCGGACGCTCCATCCACGAAGGCCAGAACCCTTCCACCGTCTGTGGCGTCAGTGTCTGGCGCGTCAGCTTCTCGATAGCCTCGTGCTGACGGGTCTCGTCCTGCGACATCAGCGAAATGGCGATCCCCTTGGCGCCGGCACGGCCGGTGCGGCCGATGCGGTGCACATAGTCCTCCGGCGCATTGGGCAACTCGAAGTTGACCACATACGGCAGCTCGGAGATATCCAGGCCACGGGCCGCCACATCGGTGGCCACCAGCACCTTCACGTCGCCGGCCTTGAACTTCTCCAGTGTTTCCAGGCGTGCACTTTGCGCCTTGTCGCCATGAATGGCCTCTGCCGCATGACCGTCGCGCTTGAGATCGCGCGCCAGCTGGTCGGCCGAAAGCTTGGTCTTGCAGAACACGATCACCTGGCTCATCGCCCGGCTGCGGATCAGGTGGCTGAGCAGATGCCGTTTGCGGCTGCCATCCACCTGATACACGATCTGCTCCACTTGGTCGTTGGTGGCATTGCGACGTGCCACTTCCACCGTCTCGGGCGAACGCATGAAGTCGGCTGCCAGCCGCTTGATCTCCGGCGCGAAGGTGGCGGAGAACAGCAGCGTCTGCCGCTCCTTGGGCAACAGCGACAGGATTTTGCGGATGTCCTGGATGAAGCCCATGTCGAGCATTCGATCCGCCTCGTCCAGTACCAGCATCTCCACCTTGTTGAACTGCACCGTCTTCTGCTGCACGTGGTCCAGGAGGCGGCCCGGTGTCGCGATCAGGATTTCTGCGCCACGGCGCAGCTCCTGCACCTGCGGGTCCATATTGACGCCTCCGAATACCGTGGCCGAACGTAGCGGCAGATATTTGGTATACGCTCGCACATTGACCCCGATCTGGTCGGCCAGCTCACGCGTCGGCGTCAGCACCAGTACGCGAACAGGATGCATCGCGGGGGAAACGCTGCTGTTGGCAAACTTCTTCAACCGCTCCAGCAGCGGCAGCACGAAGGCCGCCGTCTTGCCGGTGCCGGTCTGGGCGGCGGCCAGAAGGTCACGCCCGGTCAGTACCAGCGGAATCGCTTTTGCCTGGATCGGGGTGGGCTCGGTATAGCCCATCTCTTCGATCGCACGCAGAATCTCGGGCGACAGCCCAAGCTCGGCAAAATGCATGTATTTACTCCAAGAATCGCAACGGGCCGGCCGGCCGTGTCAGCGGCAGCGGGCAGGCCCGGAAAATGAGAGCGGGACGGCTTGAGGGGCCGCCCCGCAGGAATCAACCGATGTGAAAGGTCAGGCTCATGAGCAGGATCACACCCAGCCACAGCAGGGCCGAACGCCAGACAAGCCCCACGGCACTCTTCAGGTAATACGGATCGGCCTCGTCACCCACACCCAGTTCGGGGCGGAAGCGGACCGTGTAATCCTGTCGCAGCGGATCCCCCAGCTTCACGCCGATGGCACCGGCAGCCGAGGCCAGCAGGATACCGTGGGCATAGTTGCCCCAGGTGCGCGCCTGCGAGCGCCAGCAGTACACCGCATCCTCGAAGTCGCCCATGATGGCGAAGCTCGCGGCCGTCAGGCGCACCGGCACCCAGTCCAGCCAGGCCAAGGCCTGCGCGGCGAAGCGGCCGAAGCGATCCTCTTCGCTCCAGCGGTCGCCCCACTTCTGGGCCAGCATCACGCTCAGCCGGTACAGCAGGGCACCCGCCGGACCCGGCAGGATCACAAACCAGAACATCGTTCCGAACACATGCCGGTAGGTGTCGATCACCCCCTGCTCGATGGCCAGGCGGGAAATCTCATTCACCGAGAGTTCCGAGGTGGGCTGGCCGGTCCATTGGGCGAGGGCCTGCCGCGCATCAAAATCGCGGCCTTCGGCCAACGCCAGCGAGATGTCGGAGAAGGCACCCGAGAAATGTCTGAAGCCCATCGTCAGGTAGAGGACAAACACGCTCCAGGCAAAGGCCAGGGCGCTGCTTACCATATCCAGCAGATAGAACACGCCCAGTGCCACCGCGACGAACGGGACGATCGCCGCCAGCCATGCAAGCACGCCATGCCGGTTGGAACCAGCATTCAAGTTGCGCTCGAGATGGTTGGCATAGCGGGTGAACAGCAACCAGACACGGTTGCGATTCCCCAGCGGCCGGACCTGTTCCAGCAGCAGGGCAGCAATCAGGGATAACAGGGTCATGTAGTCGGAAAGTGGTTTCTAGCCCAGCGGCGAAGATACCACAAAGCCTCCGGAGCGCACACCTGCGGAGGCTGGTCGGCTCAGGCGGAGCCTAGGTGGCGGCCGCCACCTGGCAGATCGGGCTTTGCGCCTTCGCGGGTGTAGCCGAGTGTGGCAGCAGCCGCCTCGCGCAGCAGGGTCAGGGCTTCATTGGTAAGCGCCAACCGGGCGTCGATCAGTTGACCATTCCGAGCGTTGAGGTCGCGCACCTCGGCGGCAATCTGTTCGAGAGCCCCCCAGGCGTCCCGCTCGACAGGCTGGTCGGCAAGCCAGGTCGTCAGCGCCTCGCGCGAGTCAAGACCGGCTTCTTGCATCCAGGCACCGCGGCGCGCGGCAAGGGCCGAGAGCGCCTCCACCAGCCGCGCCTTCTCGGCCGCCAGCGCCTCGATCCGGGCAGGTTCGCGTGCGTCCAGCGCTTCGGATTCGGCCACCAGAACAGACCGAAGCCCGGCCAAAGCACGGGCTTCTTCTTGACACCATCCGGCAAACGGCACGGCAGCAGTCATCGGAGGATCAGCTCAGCAGTTCGCGCGCAGAGGCGATCAGGCCATCGGCAATCTTTTCCGGGTGGACCGAGAAGGTGCCGGCAGTGATGGCCGCCTTGATGGCTGCGACCTTCTCGCTGTCGAACGCGGGTGCCGTGCCAATCTCACGCTCGATGGCGCTCATCTTGCTGGCGGCGGGATTGATGGCAACATTTTCGGAGGGCGCGGCCGGGCGGGCTGCAGCCGGCGTTTCGTCGCGGCGCGCCGGCTTTGCCTGGGGCGCATAGGCACCCAGGGCTTTGCCCGAGCTGTCGATTTTCATCGTCATTCCTTCCGTACGGTAGACGTGGTTACTTTCATTATCGGCGCAAACGGCCTTTTCTTGAGAATAAATTTTATCAAAATACGACCTTCACGCTACCGTCCGTGGCAACCGTACCACGGACCAGGCGGCCCGAGCTCATGCGCACGGAGACAGCTTCGCCCTCCCCGGCATTGCCCACTGCCACGCCTTCTGACTGGACGGCGAAACCATCGCCTTCGGCCAACACGCGCACCCGCTGGTTGGCCTTTACCAGAAGCGGGGCGCGCACCATAAAGTCACGCACCCAAGCCCCTGCCGGGGCACCGCTGCGGAGCACCTTCCCCACGGCCATCTCACTCTGTGAAAGCACGTTGCGTGCCAGTGCCGGATTGGGCACTTCGGCCAGCCGCACATCCTCTGCGCGCAGCACTTCGCCCGCCCGCACCGCGCGGGTAGTCACCAGCCCCATCTGCTTGCGTACCACGGTCACCGGCAGCCGCAGGCTCCACCCCTTGTCCGGGCAGCTGACCAGCACCTGTCCGGATGCTTGTCCCTCCCCAGCCCAGGCTACCCGGGGTGCATTGCAGGCAGGCACCACCAACGCGGGATCGAAACGCCCCAGCTGGAAGCTGGCCCCTTGCGCGGCCAGCTCGTTCTGCACGAAGGCGCGCGCCAGCGCCTCCAGCGCTGGCAGGCTCTGACCGGCCGCGTGTGCCAGGCTGCCTCCCATCACCCACACCATCCCCATCCACCATTTACGGCTCATCGGTCCTCACACTTTCTCTGTCTGCTTGCCCGACAGCCGCGCTGCATTGACGGACTTTTCCGCCCGGCAAACACTTGTCCCCGTCATTAGAGCAACAACTTCAACCACACGCAGCGAGGGGAAGCTTCATGCAGTTCAGACTGGCAATCACCGCAGCGGCGACCATACTGGCCCTGCAGGCACCGGGCGCAACAGCCCAGGTGTTTGGAAACATCTATTTCTTTGGTGACAGCCTGACCGACGGCGGCGCCTTCGGCGGGCTGGGCCCTCTGCCCCCGGGGGCGCGCTTCACCGTGGACAATGCCCCGAACCACGCAGACTATCTTGCCGCTGCCCTAGGACTGCAGAGCGTGGCCACCAACTCGGCCAACCCTGCCACCAGCCAGTCGGGCAATAACTTCGCCCAAGGGGGGGCGCGCTCCGAAGAAGTGGGCAATGCCGGGCCCGGGGGCCTGGAGATTCGCGACCTGCCGACCCAGATCAGCGACCATCTGGCGCGTACCGGCGGGCGCGCCGATGGCAACGCAGTCTACTTTGTCTGGAGCGGCGGCAACGACATCCCGGCTGCGGCGGCTACTCCTGCCACGGCCCAAGCCACCGCGGCAGCCTCTGCCACAGCCTTGGCCATGCAGCTCGGGCTGCTGAAGGCGCGTGGCGCCAACCTGATCATTGCACCCAACCTGCCAGCCTTCGGCAACACACCGGCCGCATTCTATGCAGTCATCGACGCGCTGCCTGCCAGCGATGCCACCAAAGCGGCCCTGCGCAGTGCTACCGGAAGCATCCTGCGCAACGGGCCGACGCTGGAGGCCGCCAGCCAGCAGGCCCGCGTCAACCAGGCCTTGCAGATGCTGGCATCCTCTCTAACCGGACAGACCAGCGGTCCGACATTCGAGGCCACGCTCGGCCAGTTGACCACCGGTTACGCGACGGCCCGCAGCGCGCTTAACACCCTGTCGCAATACTATAACCTGTCCGCGGACGGCGCGCTGATGGCCAGCGGGGCCAACGTCATCCGCGCGGATACCCAGACCCTGTTCGCCGAGGTGCTAGCCAACCCGGCCGCCTTCGGCCTGAGCAACGTCACCGGGTCAGCGTGCCCTGCGGGCGTTTCTTCGCTTAGCTGCACCAGCGCCGACGTGAATGGAAACGAACGCTACCTGTTTGCAGACGATCGTCATCCCAGCCCGGCAACACACCGGATCCTCGGTGAGTACTTCGCCTCCTTTCTCAATGCGGCACGGTTTGCCGAAGTAGTGACAGCCGCACCGCAAGGCGTGGTACAAGGCGCGCGCCAGGCACTGGACGCCCGTTACCGCACTCTGGATGGCGCGATGCGCCCGGCGGGCGCGGTGGATGTCTATGCCAGCGTTACCGGAGGGGAGGATCACGCCGGGCCTGCTTCTGCGGACCCGAAAGGTTTGGTGACGGCCGGGATCGGCTACCAGCTCAATGCCACTACGATGCTGGGACTGGCTTTCACGACCGGCAAGACCGAGAGCGAGCTGTCGAGCGTGGGACAGGCCGAGAGCCGCAGCCATCAGCTAACCGCCACCTACAACCTGCGTCAGGGCCCGCTATGGGTGGATGCCGACGCCTTCTTCGGACAGTCCGACATCGACACCCGGCGTACGGTGCATCTGGGGCCCCTCACGCGCACTGAAACCGGCAGCACCAGCGCCAGCCAGGCCGGCGCACGGGTACAGGGGGGCTACTGGGTGACGCTGGGCCCGGTACGTACCGGGCCGATGGCCGGCCTGCGCTACGACAAGGTAGAGGTGAAGGCTCTGGTGGAAAACGGTAGCAACAGCACCACGCAGCATTTCGGCGAACAAACGGTAAAGTCGCAGGTGGGCACGTTGGGCTGGACGCTGACGGCACCGCTGGGGCGCTTCACACCCTATGCAGCGCTCAGCTATAACCATGCGTTCAATGATGATCGGCGCTGGGTGGAGGCAGGCTTAGTCAACACCCGTGGCGAGTACCGCATGCAGACCGCGCAACGTGACCGCAACTGGACCGAGTGGCAGCTGGGCACTTCGGCCAACCTTGCCAAGGCAATGGACGGCTACCTGCATGTGCAGGGCAGCAGCGGCCGCGAGGGCGGCCATGCCCTGGGGGTCACGCTGGGGCTATCTGGCCGCTTCTGAGCCCGTGCCTCAAACACAAAGCCCGCTGCAAGGCGGGCTTTGTCACTTACATGGCTGCGGGGTTTATCCAAGAGCCTGGGCGATGTAGGTCTTCACGGCCTCTGCGTCGGCATCGAACACTGTCACCCGCTGCGGCAGCGACTCCAAGCCTTCATATCCCGCAGGGCGCGGTGGATCGCGGTCTAAGGCTTCCCGGATGGTGTCGGCGAACTTGGCCGGCAGCGCGGTTTCCAGGCAAACCACCGTCTCGCCGGGCAGGCGCAGCGCACGCGCCACCTTGATGCCATCGGCGGTGTGGGTGTCCACCACCACCGCATCCTCCGCGTCCACCTGACGGATGGTGGCCAACCGGTCGGCATGCGTGCTGCGGCCGGAGACGAAGCCGAAGCGGGTAGCCGTATCCTCCAGTCGGTCCGACAGGTCGAATCCCTCTGCGCGCTCCACCTGAGCCCAGAGGGCACGCACCCTGTCCGGATCACGCCCTACCAGATCAAAGACGAAGCGCTCGAAGTTGGACGCCTTGGAAATGTCCATCGATGGGCTGCTGGTCACATAGGTATGCGCTGTACCACGCGGCCGGTAACGTCCGGTACGGAAGAATTCGTCAAGGACGTCGTTCTCGTTGGTGGCTACGATCAGTCGCTCCACCGGCAGGCCCATCTGGCGGGCGATATGTCCGGCGCAGACGTTGCCGAAGTTGCCCGAGGGCACGCAGAAGCTTACCCGCTCGTCGTTGCTGCCGGTGGCGTTGAAGTAGCCCTTGAAGTAGTACACCACCTGCGCCACCACCCGTGCCCAGTTGATGGAGTTGACCGTCCCGATACGGTAGCGTGCCTTGAAGGCATGATCGTTCTGTACCGCCTTCACGATGTCCTGGCAGTCGTCGAACATGCCGCGGATGGCGATGTTGTGAATGTTGGCGTCCTGCAGGCTGTACATCTGCGCCCGCTGGAAGGCACTCATCCGGCCATCCGGGCTGAGCATGAACACGTTGATGCCGGCCTTGCCACGCATCGCGTACTCTGCTGCCGAACCGGTATCACCGGAGGTGGCGCCCAGGATGTTGAGCGTCTCACCGCGCTTGGCCAGCACGTACTCGAACAGGTTGCCCAGCAGTTGCATCGCCATGTCCTTGAAGGCGAGCGTGGGCCCGTTGGAGAGCTCGAGGATGGCCAGCCCGTCATGCAACCGCTTGACGGGGGTGATTTCGGGCGAACCGAAGACCTCGGCGGTATAGGTGCGCGACACCAGCGCCCGCAGGTCCTCCTGCGGGATGTCGTCGGCGAAGAGGCGGATGATCTCGAAGGCAAGGTCTGCATAGGACAGCGACCGCCAGCCATCCAGGGTGGCGCGGTCGATCCGGGGGTAATGCTCCGGCAAGACGAGCCCCCCGTCGGGCGCCAGCCCCATCAGGAGGATATCGCAGAAGGCGGACGGTGCAAGCCCGCCACGGGTACTGATGTATCGCATGATGAATTCCGTTGAACCCGGCCTACTCAGCACCGGGCCGATGCATTTACTGGTACAGGGCGCGGCCCATGATCACGAGCGCGCGGCGGACGCCATCCAGCTCGGCCACATCCGGCAGGTGCGCCCAGCGTGCAAAACCCTTCTTCTCGAACAGCGCCAGGCTGGGCAGGTTGTGACCGAAGATGAAACCAAGCAGGGTGCGGATGCCGAGGCGCGGACAGGCAGCCATCACATACTCCAAGAGGGCGCTGCCAAGCCCCCTTCCCTGCGCTGAGGCCGCCAGATAGATGCTGACCTCGGCCGTGGCCGCATAGGCAGGACGTCCATAGAACGCGCTCAGGCTAGCCCAGCCGATCACCTGCCCCGCTTCGTCGCTCACCACCCACAAAGGATGCCGGTCGGGGCCGTGCGCGTGGAACCACGGCAGACGGGACTCCACCGAGACAGGCTCCAGGTCGGCCGTGACCATTCGCCCGGGGATGGTCGCGTTGTAAATCTCCACGATGACTGGCAGGTCGGCAAGCGCGGCATGGCGCAGACTCAGGCCAGAGGGCAGCACGGCCGCCCCCTCTTCCAGCACGGCGTCAGTCATTGAGCTCTTCCATTCGTAGCCGCACCACCTTGCCGACCACGCTGTCCAGCGCCTCAATGGCGCCAATCGCAGCATTCACGTGCTTCTCCTTTACGCGATGGGTCAGGATGACGATCTCGGCGGAGCTGTCAGAAGTAGAACCTTTTTGGATCAGCGCCTCGATCGAGATGCCGTTCTCGGCCAGAAGACGCGTAATGTTGGCCAGCACGCCGGCGCGGTCCGCCGCACCGATGCGCAGATAGTAGGAGCTGGTGATTTCCTCGATCGGCAGGATCGGCAGGTCCTTGAGCTGATTGGGCTGGAAAGCCAGATGCGGCACGCGATGCTCCGGGTCGGCCGTCAGCAGGCGGGTGACATCGACGATGTCGGCAACCACCGCCGAAGCGGTGGGCAACGCGCCGGCGCCGGCGCCATAGTACAGCGTGGGGCCGATGGCATCGCCCTTGACGTACACCGCATTCATGACACCGTTGACGTTGGCGATCAGCTGGCGCTCGGGGATCAGTGCGGGATGCACCCGCAGTTCGATGCCGTGTTCGGTACGGCGCGTCAGCCCCAGCAGTTTCACGCGATAGCCCAGCTCCTCGGCGTAGCGGATGTCGCGTCCGTCCAGTTTGCTGATGCCCTCCAGATAGCACTTGTCGAACTGCATCGGAATGCCGAAAGCGATCGCGGCCATGATGGACAGTTTGTGGCCGGCGTCATGCCCTTCGACGTCGAACGTCGGGTCTGCCTCGGCATAGCCCAGCCGTTGTGCCTCGCTCAGCACATCGCTGAAGCTGGCGCCCTTTTCGCGCATCTCGGTCAGGATGAAGTTGGAAGTACCGTTGATGATGCCGGCGATCCACTCGATGCGGTTGGCCGAAAGCCCTTCGCGCAGGGCCTTGATGATGGGGATGCCGCCCGCAACGGCCGCTTCGAACGCCACCATCACGCCCTTTTCCTGAGCGCGAGCGAAGATTTCGTTGCCGTGCACGGCCAAGAGCTTCTTGTTGGCGGTCACCACATGCTTGCCGTTAGCGATCGCCTGCAGCACCAGTGACTTGGCCACGGTGTCGCCACCGATCAGCTCCACTACGATGTCCACCTCCGGGTGCTGGACCACCTGCATGGCGTCGTCTACCAGCGTCACGTCCGGCCCCACCGCTTCGCGCGCTTTGGCAAGGTCGCGGTTGGCGGCGATGAAGAGACGGATCTCGCGGCCGGCCCGGCGACTGATTTCCTCGGCATTGCGCTTGAGCACGGTGGCCGTGCCGCCGCCTACGGTGCCCACGCCCATCAGCCCGATATTGATCGGTTTCATCGTTACTCCTGTGGTCTCTTTGTCTTTATGGATCGGTGTCTGAAAACGCTCGGGCAAACCTGCCAAGCTTGCCCGAACCCTCTCGTCCCTGTCGGCAAAAGGGGGCCTTGCGGCCCCCTCGGCTCTGACGGCACCGGCGGCCTGCAGGGCCGTCAGTCGGTGCCGTGCCGCTTGCGGTAAGCGGCAAGGAAGCGCGCCACACGCCCCAGGGCCTCGGTCAGATCATCGGTATTGGGTAGGAATACCACGCGGAAGTGATCGGGCGCAATCCAGTTGAAGCCGGTGCCCTGCACCAGCAGCACCTTCTCCTGCTGCAGGAGTTCGAGGATGAATTGCTGATCGTCGGTAATAGGATAAATTTCCGGGTCCAGCCGCGGGAAAAGATAGAGCGCCCCCTGCGGCTTGACGCAGCTGACGCCCGGGATTTCTGTCAGTAACTGGTGCGCCAGGTCGCGCTGCCGCCCCAGCCGGCCGTAAGGCAACACCAGATCGTCGATGCTCTGATAGCCGCCCAGCGCTGTCTGGATGGCGTACTGCCCCTGCACGTTGGCGCACAGCCGCATCGAGGCCAGCATGTTCAGGCCTTCGATGTAGTCGCGTGCATGACGCTTTTCGCCGGACACCACCATCCACCCCACGCGGAAGCCCGCCGCACGGTAGTTCTTGGACAGGCCATTGAATGTGACACACAGCACATCCGGCGCCAGCGACGCGATTGAGGTGTGCTTCACCCCGTCGTATAGCACCTTGTCATAGATCTCGTCAGCGTAGATGATCAGCTGGTGCTCGCGTGCCAGCTCGACGATCTGGGCCAGCAAGGCCGGCGGATAGACGGCACCGGTTGGGTTGTTGGGGTTGATGACGACGATGGCGCGGGTGCTGGCGGTGATCTTGGCGCGGATATCGTCGATGTCCGGAAACCAGCCGGCCGATTCGTCGCACAGGTAATGCACCGCATTTCCACCGGCCAGGCTGACCGCAGCGGTCCACAACGGATAGTCCGGGGCCGGCACCAGCACCTCGTCGCCGGCATCAAGCAGCGCCTGCATCGACATCACGATCAGCTCCGAGACGCCGTTGCCAATGTAGATGTCCTCCAGCCCCACGTTGGGCAGCGCCTTTTCCTGGGCGTAGTGCATGATGGCCTTGCGCGCCGCAAACAGCCCTTTGGAGTCGGAATAGCCCGAAGCCTGCTGCATGTTGACGATCACGTCCTCGATGATCTCGTCCGGAGCAAAGAAGCCGAAGGGCGCCGGATTGCCGATGTTCAGCTTGATGATGCGGTGCCCATCCTCCTCCATCTTCTTGGCGTGCTCGAGGACGGGGCCGCGGATGTCGTAACAGACGTTGGCGAGCTTCTGCGATTTATGTACGGGCTGCATGTTGGCGGGCTCTTTTTATGTACGGGTGTCGGGAGCGTTCCTGTCTGCCCGGGCGCCGGGCCTGTGCTAGGCGCGGGGTAGGCGTATAATCCTATCCCAATCCGTGCTGCGCTGCACGAGCGCGCCCCCGCTGTGCGGCGCCACCGGCACGCCCCGCTTTGTCAGGACCCGACCATGAAACTTCACCAGTCCCAGAATCAGGGCAACAACCTTTTCACCGGCTATGGCGACGGCCATGTCCTGATCAACCGCGAGCGTCACGACGGCAACCTGATCGTCAGCCCGGACCGTGTGGCGCCTTGGGCCGCCGAGGACTTTGCCGGGCTCACAGCGGAGCACTTTGCCGCTGCCCTCGACTTTGAGCCCGAGCTGGTGCTGTTCGGCTCGGGTGCCTCGCTGCGTTTTCCACATCCGAAACTGACGGCCGACCTGGCCCGTGCCCGCATCGGCGTCGAGGCGATGGATACTGCTGCTGCCTGCCGCACCTACAACATCCTGCTGGCCGAAGGTCGGCGTGTGGTGGCCCTGCTGCTGGTGTGACAACAGGCTGTCCTGCGCGAAAAAGCCCTGCTCAGGCAGGGCTTTTTCTCGTGCGGCGGAACGGGAACGGGCCGATCAGGCGGCCTTCTCGCCACCGAAGCTTTCGAAAGCGGCCACTGCCTCGGCCGCGGTCATCAGGGACGGTCCGCCCCCCATGTAGACCGCTACCTGCAGCATTTCCATGAACTCCTGCCGGCTGCATCCGAGCTCGACCAGCGCCTTGGCATGAAAGGCCAGACAACCCTGGCAGCGGCTGGCCACACCGATCGCCATCGCGATCAGCTCCTTGTGCTTGTGGCTAAGCGCACCGTCGGTATTGGCGGCCCGGGACATCTGGGCAAAGCCTTTCATCGTGTCGGGCATTTCGCGCCGGAAGTCGCCCAGCTGGACGCTGATGTCTCGGGCCAGTTGCGGATAGTCGTGCATGCGTGCTCCCATCAATTTACGAAATAACATTATATATTTTACTTAAACATTGGGCTAAAGCAAGCCCTTCGGCCAACCGCGACATGCGGCCGGAACGAAGGGCGTCTCTCAGGCCAGCGACTTGAGCAGCAGGGCAGCCACGAGGATCACCAGCACGAACAGCAACGTATTCTGCCGGCGCTGTTCGCGCATCAGGTTGATATAGCCCTCCACCAGCAGGCTCTCGCGCTCCCGGCTGCCCGACAGGGCCTCTCCCAAGCGGCGTGGCAGAGACGGCAGCAGCGTGGCCCATTGCGGCGCCTCGTGCCGGACTGCACGCATGAAGCCCCGCCAACCGACCTGCTCGTTCATCCAGCGGGTCAGGAAGGGTTTGGCGGTATCCCAAAGGTCCAGCTCCGGGTCTAGCTGCCGGCCCAAGCCCTCGATGTTGAGCAGGGTCTTCTGCAGCAGCACCAGCTGCGGCTGGATCTCCACGTTGAACCGCCGGCTGGTTTCGAACAGCCGCAACAACACCATGCCGAAGGAAATCTGCGACAGAGGGCGCTCGAAGATAGGTTCGCACACCGTGCGCACCGCCGCTTCCAGCTCTTCGGCACGTGTGTCGGGCGGAACCCAGCCGGACTCGATGTGGGCGGTGGCCACCCGGTGGTAATCACGGTTGAAGAAGGCAAGGAAGTTCACGGCCAGGTAGTGCTTGTCGTAGTCGGTCAGCGTACCCACGATGCCGAAGTCCAGCGCGATGTAGCGCCCGTCCGGCGCGACAAAGATGTTTCCGGGATGCATGTCAGCGTGGAAAAAGCCGTGGCGAAACACCTGGGCGAAGAAGATCTCCACTCCGTAGCGGCTGAGCTTCTTGAGATCGATGCCCGCGTCGCGCAAACGGTCCACCTGCCCCACGGGGATGCCGTGCATCCACTCCAGTGTCAGCACCTCGCGCGAGGTGTAGTCGTAGAACACCTCGGGCACAATCAGCATGTTGGAATCGGCAAAATTGCGGCGCAGCTGCGAGGCGTTGGCGGCCTCATGCATCATGTCCAGTTCGTCGTGCAGATACTTGTCGAACTCCGCCACCACCTCGCGCGGCTTCAGCCGGCGACCATCAATGAAGAAGCGCTCCACCCAGCCGGCCAGCGTGCGCATCAGCGCCAGGTCCTGCTCGATGACCGGACGGATGCCCGGACGCAGCACTTTCACCGCCACCTCGCGCCCGCGACTGCCGTCAGGCTGGCGCAGCCAGGCCTTGTGTACCTGCGCCACCGAGGCGCTGGCCACCGGCACATCGTTGAAGTCGTCGTACAGCACGTCCACCGGCTTGCCCAGGCTGCGCTCGATCGCGATGCGCGCCAGGCGACCGTCAAAGGGCTGGACCTTGTCCTGCAGCAGGGCCAGCTCGTCGGCGTAGGCCGGCGGCAACAGGTCGCGCCGCGTAGAGAGGACCTGCCCGAACTTGACGAAGATCGGACCGAGGCTTTCCAGCGCCAGCCGCACCCGCACCGGGCGCGGCGCAGTCAACCGGCGGCGCACTGGCCACAGCGAGAACAGGAAGGGTACGAAGCCAAGACGGGCGTGCCCGCGGAAAAAGTCGTCCAACCCGTAACGATAGAAGGTGGATACGATGCGGAAAAAACGCGAAAGACGCATGAGCGGGGCTAGCCTTGATCGGTACGGTCGGAGCGTTGGATAAGAGCCTCGGCCTCCAGGAGGCGCAGGCGTTTCTCGAGGCGTTCGACATCGTCGCGCAGGGTATCGACCTGGTGCACGAAGCCGGCCACCTCGTGGTTGCGGGCCAGGAGCGGCGCTTCTTCACGCAGGTGCTCCAGCCAGTTTTCGGCCAACCTCCAGGCCATCTCGCCCTGCAGGCCGGCACTACGGCGAACAAAGCCGGCGATGCGTGCGGCGGCCATGTCCCCCACTACGCGGGAGAGGTCTTCGGTGGCGTCCCAATGCAGCCGGCCAAGGAGCCGGGCCAGTGTGGTGGCCAGTGTGGCATCACCTTCCAGCACCACATCCGCCAGATCCGGCTGGCGCCCGGTCAGTGCGGTCAGGGCGGCGCCGGTGGCCACACGCACGCCAGCCTCTGGCGCACCCTCACAGGCAGCCAGCCAGCCTTCATCGGTAATCACCCCGGCGACCCGAACGGGCGGCACCTGCAGGGCAATGCGCCGGCCGGCGTGCGCGGCAAGATCGGCTCGTACCGCCGGATGCTGCTTGAGCAGATGATTGAAAAGCGCTATCTGGACGCGCATGTCAGGCTCCCTTTCCGGCAAGGCTCAACAATACCGTCCCCAGCACGATGGCCAGGATGCCGGCTGTTTTCAACAGCGAAACGCTCTCTCCGTATACCACGACGCCGATCACGGCCACCACCGCCATACCCACACCGCACCACACCGCATAGACGATACCCAGCTCCAGCCGCTCCACCACGCGCGAGAGCAGCCAGAACGAGATCATGTAGCCGATGATGACCACCAACGAAGGCAGCGGCCGGCTGAAGCCTTGCGCAAGCTTGAGCGAGCTTGTAGCCATCAATTCGGCCGCAATGGCGCCAGCCAGCATCAGCCAGGCCGACAGCGGGCCGGTCATGCACAGGCCCCGGGTCGGTGGCACCAGTGCCAGGGCTCGTAGAGAAAGCCCTGCGGATTGTCGCGCGGGTAGCTCATCGCAAAGCCGAAGCGACCGGCATGCCTGCACAGCCAGGCAAAAGCAGCCGTGGTCTCGAACACCTCTTCCAATAACGGCGACCCCGGCGTGCCAATGTCGATGGCCCGGCCACCGTGGTGCTCGCTGAAGCCCGGCGCCGCGCTGACACGCAGGATGTCCTCCAGGGCCTGGCCACGGGCCAGCTTGGCCGTCACGATTTCCTGCTGGCGCGCCACACTGCGAAAGGCGGACACGAGGAACAGGCCAACCCCATCGGCCGCGGCGGCGGCTTTCATGGCCTGCCAGGCGGTGGCGGCCTCTGGCAGGAGCTGGAACACCCGCCCGTCCGCACCGGTGTCGGCCGTGACCAGCTCGGTGCTTGCAGCCTCCGGGCAGAAGGGCACGCCCCGCGCACGCAGCCTCGCCAGCGGGATGCCGAGCCGGGCATTGCAGCGCGCGATCTCGTCGGGGATGGGGCTCATGGTCAGAGCTTGAAGCCCTTGTGCAGCGCCACCACGCCAGCGGAAAGGTTGAAGTAGTCCACGTGGCCGAAACCGGCGTCGAGCATCATTTGCTTGAGGGTTTCCTGATCCGGATGCATGCGGATGGATTCGGCCAGGTACTGGTAGCTGTCGGCGTCGTTCGCCACCAGCTTGCCCATGACCGGGAGCGCCTTGAAGGAATAGAAGTCGTAGAACGGTGACAGCGGCTTCCACACCTTGGAGAACTCCAGCACCAGCAGCTTGCCACCTGGCTTGAGCACGCGGCACATTTCCCGGAGCGCCTGATCCTTGTGGGTCATGTTGCGCAGACCGAAGGCCACCGACACCAGATTGAAGTAGTTGTCCGGGAAAGGCAGCTTCTCGGCATCGGCAAGCGAAACCGGCAGGATCACGCCCTCGTCCAGCAGGCGGTCGCGGCCCACGGTCAACATGGAACTGTTGATGTCGGTCAGCCATACCTCACCGGTAGGGCCGACACGCTTGGCCCAGCCACGGGCCAGATCGCCTGTGCCGCCAGCGATATCCAGCACGCGGTCCCCACGCCGTGCGCCGCCAGTGGACAGGGTGAACTGCTTCCACAGGCGATGCATGCCGGCCGACATCAGGTCGTTCATCAGGTCATACTTGCCAGCCACCGAGTGGAAGACTTCGGCCACCTTGCGCGCCTTCTCGCTCTCGGCGACGGTCTTGAAGCCAAAATGGGTTTGCTGCTCCATGCTCACTCCCTGCTGCCGTGCGTGGCAGCCAGTCGATTCAGGTAATCCTGCCAATACCGGTCGTGGTTCACGCCCAGGTCGTACAAATGCGCCCAGCTGTAAAGCCCGCTGTCGTGGCCATCATCGAACACCAGTTTGACCGCATAGTGCCCAACCGGCTCCACCGCGATGATGCCGACATTCTTCTTGCCCGTCTGCAGTACCTCCTGCCCTGCCCCATGACCTCGCACCTCGGCCGAAGGCGAATAGACGCGCAGGTATTCGCAAGAAAGGTGAAAGCGCTGTCCATCGTCGAAGGCCACCTCAAGCTTGCGCGAACGCACGTGCAGGCGGATCTCGGTGGGCTGTGGGGTACCGGATTGCAAACCGGCCATGTCGGATCTCCTTGATTGAGGTGCCCGCCGCGTGCGGCGTTCAGTCCTTGCGCTCCAGCAGCATGGCGTCGCCATAGCTGAAGAAGCGGTATTCCGCCTCCACCGCATGGGCATACGCAGCACGCATCTCCTCGTAACCGGCAAACGCCGACACCAGCATCAGCAGCGTGGACTTGGGCAGGTGAAAATTGGTCAGCAGACGGTCCACCACCCGGAAGCGATAACCGGGCGTGATGAAGATGTCGGTCTCGCCCCGGCCGGCAACCAGTTCCCCCGTGTGCGCGGCCGATTCGAGCGCCCGCATACTGGTGGTGCCGACCGACAGCACACGCCGTCCGGCCGCGTGCGCCTCGCGCACCGCCTCCACCGTCGCCTGCGGGATCTCGTAGACCTCGCTGTGCATCCGGTGCTCTTCGATGTTCTCGACCCGCACAGGCTGGAAGGTGCCCGCCCCGACATGCAGGGTGACATAGGCGAGATGGACGCCCTTTTCGGCCAACCTTGCCAGCATCGCCTCGCTAAAGTGCAGACCGGCGGTCGGCGCGGCCACGGCGCCCCGCTCCCGCGCGTACACCGTCTGGTAGCGCTCGTCGTCGTCCTCATCCGCGCCGCGCTCAATGTAGGGGGGCAGGGGTAGCTTGCCTGACGCTTCGAGAATGTCGAACACTCCGGTTTCACAGAGGAAGCGCAGCTTGAAGAGTTCGCCCTGGCGCTCCACCATCTCTGCCTCCCAGCGCCCAGCAAACACGAGGCGCGTGCCCGGCTTTGGCGACTTCGAAGCGCGCACATGTGCCAGCGCCGTGTGCTCGTCCAGCACCCGCTCGACTAAGGCCTCCACCTTGCCGCCCGACGCCTTTTCTCCGAAAAGACGCGCCTTGATCACTCGGGTGTCGTTGAACACCAGTACGTCGCCGGGCTCGACCAGAACGTCGAAGTCACTGAACATCAGGTCGGTGTGCCGGCTACCCTGTACATGCATCAGGCGGCTCCGACCACGCTCGGCAGGCGGATGCTGGGCGATCAGGGCTTCGGGAAGGTGATAATCGAAATCGGACAGCTGCATGAACGTCGCCAAGGGGAAAAATAGCGCGATTATACCCGGCAGCCGCCCGCCTGCGTGAGCGACCCTGGGCAGGCGCTGCGCGGCCTTCGGCCCCGATCTTCGCCCTGCCGTAGTGAATTTGTGCCAGATCAAGCCGGTTGCGTCCGCCTGCAGCCTGCTCTTGCCAAGCCGCCGCCGCAGGCGCAACCTAGCGCTTTTACTTTAGACTGATACTCCCCGTTTATGCCTACAGAATGTCGAACAGACGTTTGAAATGGGGCAAAAGCTAGACATCTTGCAGCGATATGCGGCAAACTCGCGGCCATGATGAAAACCGGACAGCAAGCCAAGGCCGCCAGGATACTGGTTTTGCACGGGCCCAACCTCAATCTGTTGGGCACGCGGGAGCCTCAGCACTACGGCAGCGACACGCTTGATGACATCAACCAGCGCCTCGCCAGTCAGGCACAAGCCGCCGGGTTTGAATGCCAAGCGCTGCAGAGCAATGCCGAGCACGTGCTGGTCGAACGGGTGCATGCCTGCCTCTCGGACGGCACGGCCTTCATCCTCATCAATCCAGCCGCCTTCACCCATACCAGCGTCGCGCTGCGCGATGCGCTGTCCGGGGTCAAGATTCCCTTTATAGAAGTTCATCTTTCAAACGTGCATGCCCGCGAGCCGTTCCGCCAGCATTCGTACTTCTCCGATCTGGCAGTCGGCGTGATCTGCGGCCTGGGCGCCCATGGCTACGAGCTGGCGCTGGCACACGCCATCCGTCATCTTTCGGCCTGACGCCCCTCCACGAACATTCCATCCAAAGGATAGCCCCTATGGACCTGCGCAAGCTCAAGAAACTGATCGACCTCGTTGAGGAATCCGGCATTGCCGAACTCGAAGTGACCGAGGGCGAGGAAAAAGTCCGCATCACTCGCGTTTCGGCCAACCAAGCGTTCACGCTGGCCCAGCCGATGACCTCCGTCCAGCTGCCCCAGGCCGCTGCACCCCAAGCGCCGGCTGCTACCCCGGCAGCAGAGGCCGCCCCGGCCCCGGCCGATGACAAGAATGCCGTCAAATCCCCCATGGTGGGTACCTTCTACCGCAGCCCCAGCCCGGGCGCGAAATCCTTCATCGAGGTGGGACAGAAGGTGGAAGTGGGCGATACCCTGTGCATCATCGAAGCCATGAAACTCATGAACGAGATCGAGGCCGAACGTGCGGGCATCGTCAAAGCCATCCTGGCCGAAGACGGCCAGCCGGTGGAATACGGCGAACCGCTGTTCATCATCGAGTAACACCGTGAGGTAGCCCGGGTGAGGAGCAAGCGGTCGACCAGTGCCGACGCTTGCTCCTCACCCTTTTGCCCTCACGCCTCACGGAGTGATCCATGTTCGAAAAAATCCTGATTGCCAACCGGGGCGAGATCGCGCTGCGCATCCAGCGCGCCTGCCGTGAAATGGGTATCAAGACCGTGGTCGTGCACTCGGAAGCCGACCGCGACGCCAAATACGTAAAGCTGGCCGATGAATCCGTGTGCATCGGCCCCGCTCCCTCGGGCAAGAGCTACCTCAACGTGCCTGCCCTGATCGCGGCCGCCGAGGTTACCGATGCGCAGGCCATCCACCCCGGCTACGGTTTCCTGTCTGAAAATGCCGACTTTGCCGAGCGGGTGGAGCAGTCCGGCTTCGTCTTCATCGGCCCGCGCCCCGAAACTATCCGCCTGATGGGCGACAAGGTTTCGGCCAAGGATGCGATGATCGCCGCCAAGGTGCCGTGCGTGCCCGGCTCCGAGGGCGCGCTGCCGGACGACCCGAAGGAAATTGTCAAGATCGCCAAGAAGATCGGCTTTCCGGTAATCATCAAGGCCGCCGGTGGCGGTGGCGGACGCGGCATGCGCGTGGTGCATTCGGAGGCGGCACTGATCAATTCGGTGAACATGACGCGCACCGAGGCGGCCGCGGCTTTCGGCAATCCGGTGGTATATATGGAGAAGTACCTCCAGGAACCGCGCCACATCGAGATCCAGATCCTGGCCGATGAATACGGCAATGCCATCTATCTGGGGGAGCGCGACTGCTCGATGCAGCGCCGCCACCAGAAGATCATCGAGGAAGCCCCGGCCCCCGGGATCACCGAAGCCCAGCGCCGCAAAATCGGCGAAGCGTGTGCCGAAGCATGCCGCCGCATCGGCTATCGGGGTGCCGGCACCTTCGAGTTCCTGTTCGAACGGGGCGAGTTCTACTTTATCGAGATGAATACCCGCGTCCAGGTAGAGCATCCGGTGACCGAGATGATCACCGGCATCGACATCGTGCAGGAGCAGATCCGCATCGCTGCCGGCGAGAAGCTGCGCTATCGTCAGAAGGACATCGTGCTCAAGGGACACGCGATGGAATGCCGCATCAACGCCGAGGATCCGTTTTCCTTCATTCCCAGTCCCGGCAAGATCGACGGCTACCATCCGGCCGGCGGCCCCGGCATCCGCATCGACTCGCACATCTACCAGGGCTATGTCGTGCCGTCGCATTATGATTCAATGATCGGCAAGCTGATCGCCTATGGCGACACACGCGAGCAGGCGATGGCCCGTATGCGCGTTGCCCTGTCGGAAATGGCGATTTCCGGCATCAAGACCAATATCCCGCTGCATCAGGAGCTCTTCATGGATTCGGCCTTCCAGCAAGGCGGTACCAGCATCCATTATCTGGAAGAGCGGCTGGCCCAGCTGAAGAAAGGAAACGATTGATGGCATGGCAGCAAGCGACGATCGAGGCCGAATCGTCGGTCGCCGAAGCACTGGCGGATGCCCTGATGGAGGCCGGCGCACTGTCGGCGGCCATCGAGGACGCCTTTGCAGGCACCGAACGCGAGGAGCCGATCTTCGGGGAGCCGGGCGAACCGGTGGACCGGATGTGGCGCCAGAGCCGGTTGATCGCGCTGTTCGACGAAGCGGTGGATGTGGGGCTGCCGATTGCGGCGGCGGCCAACGCCTGCCGTATCGCCATGCCGGCCTACCAGGTGGAGCGGATCGAGGAGCAGGACTGGGTGCGGATGACCCAGTCCCAGTTCGAACCGATCCGCATATCCGATCGGCTGTTCATCACGCCCACGTGGCATGTATCGCCGGATCCGTCCGCCATCAATCTCGAACTGGACCCAGGCCTCGCCTTCGGTACCGGCAGTCACCCCACCACCCGCCTGTGCCTGCAATGGCTGGATGAAAACATCCAGGGAGGGGAGACGGTACTGGATTACGGCTGCGGCTCGGGCATCCTCGCCATTGCCGCGCTCAAGCTGGGGGCGCTGCGCGCTGTGGGGGTGGACATTGATCCCCAGGCTGTACGCGCCAGCGTGGACAACGCGGCCCAGAATGGCGTCAGTGCCCAGTTCTGCCTGCCGGACGAGACGCCAGACCTGAAAGCGGACGTAGTGCTGGCCAACATTCTTGCCAATCCGCTGCGCCTCCTGGGAGGCCTGCTGGCCAGCCACGTGCGGCCCGGCGGACGAATCGTGCTGTCGGGCATTCTGGCCGAACAGGCCGAGGAACTCTCGGCGCTGTACGCTACGTGGTTCGATATGGACGCTCCGGTCTTTGACGAAGGCTGGACGCGCCTGTCCGGTATCCGGCGCGAGGCGGCATGAGCCACACGACCCAATGCCCCCGCTGCCAGACCCGCTTCAAGGTGAGCGATGCGCACCTCGCGGTGGCCGAGGGCATGGTGCGCTGTGGCCGCTGCGCCAACGTATTCAACGCCCGCGAGCATTTCGTCGGTCAGCCACCGGCCGCAGCGGTGACGCCGCCGCCCATCGGCCAGCCACGCGATCCGGCAGACGACTTCGAGCTGGAACTCCCCGACTTCGATCCCGAAGCGGAACAGGCCTCCCCGCTGGAGGAAGAAGCACCGGCCGCGCCTGTTCCACTCTCTGTCACACCCGAACCGGCTGATCCGCAAACCGAGCGGGACCTCGCCACTTTTCAGGAGGCGCTTTCCGAAGCCATGCGGCCACAACCGGCCGTCTCGCCCATCGGCAACCCATTTGCCGAGGATGAGAGCGTCCCGGCCGAGCCTGCGCCCAAGCGCGCCCGCTACCGCGGCCTCTCCGCGTACGAGGAGCTTGCCGAGGAAGCGGCCCCTACTTCGCAGAACGCGCCTGACCCGGTCCCATCCGTAGAGGCGCCCCCGGCCGCACCGGAGTCGGAGGACACGGCCTCAGACACGCCCACCGGTGATGCGGGCGCACCCGACACCGAAGAAGCGCCAGTGGAGAGGACGCGACGCCATCCGCCGGTGCTGACAATCGTACTGGGCCTTCTGACGCTGGTGGGCACGCTGCTGCTGGCAGGGCAACTGGTCTACCTCAACCGTACCCGCATCGCAGCAGAGGTGCCAGAACTGCGTCCGGCACTGGAAAGGGCCTGCGCCGCGCTCGGATGCGAAGTCCCCCTGCCGGGCGACCGGGAGCTGATCCGCACCGAATGGTCCGAGCTTTCGTTCGTGCCCGAGCATGCCAACCTGATCCAGGTATCGGCCACACTCAAGAATCACGCGCCCTATCCCCAGGCCTACCCGATGCTGGAGCTGTCGCTCAAGGACGGTGACGATCAACTGCTGATCCGCAAGGTCTTCACCCCTGCCGATTACCTGCGCCCGGACGATTTCCGTGCGGGCAAGTTCGCGCCCGGCAGCGAGGTAAAGATCGCCATGCGCCTGAAAGTGAAGAAGGGGCGTGCGCTGGGTTATAACCTCGAGTGGTTCTACCCGTAGCGAACAGGCTCGGCGCCTTCTCTCTAACCGCAGGGCCCGCCACACGGCGGGCTTGTTTTTTTGGCGGCTTCATCCACGATGAGAAGAGGAGGACCTAACCATGCAACCGTTTTATCTGCAATACGAGGACGAGCAGATCGAGGTGACTGGCCACTTCCCGGGGCTGGGAGAGCCGCTGCCCAGCTTCATGCTGGTGGACGACCACAACAACGATGTGTCACTGGAGAGCTTTCAGGGTCGGCCCAAGGCCTTGCTGACCTTGCTATCACTCGACGAGAACGAGCACGGTGGCCTGGCGCTGCTGCAGGACACCCGTCGCAGGCTGGAAAAAGCGCCCGCAGTGGAGCTGATCGTGGTGACAGTGGATTCCCCTTCGTCGCTGCGACGTGCCCGGCGTGAACACGGTCTGCCGGGGGTGGCCCTGCTTTCCACGCTTCGCGGGCGCGACTTCCACAAGCATTATGGCGTACTGCTCTCGGCCTATCCCCTGGCGGGCTATACCGCACCCGCCCTGATCCTGGCCGATGTCCAGGGACGGGTAGTATTTGCGGAGCGTCTGCTCCGCAGCGATGCCCGCTTCGACAGCGCCGCCCTAGGTGCGGCCTTGGCGGCCCTGGCAGGTTAGCGCGGACGCAAGAACGGCGGACCCAGTCCGCCGTTCTTGTCTGCACGCGGGGCGTTACGTCAGCACTTCGCCGGTTTCGGCCTTGGGCGTGCGACTGAGCAGCTCGTCCACCACCTGCGCCGGGTCCGCCCCGTAGTACAGCAGGCCGCATACGGCAGCGGTAATCGGCATTTCCACCTGCAGCCGCTCGGCCATTGTCAGCACTTCCCGGGCGGTGGCCACCCCTTCGGCCACATGACCAAGCTCTTCCAGGATAACGGCAAGGGGCTTGCCTTCGGCCAGTTTGAGCCCCACCTGCCGGTTACGCGACAGGGCGCCGGTGCAGGTGAGAATCAGGTCGCCCATTCCGGCCAGACCCATCATGGTCTGCTGACTGGCCCCCAGCGCCATAGCCAGACGTGTGATCTCCGCCAGTCCGCGTGTGATGAGCGCCGCCCGGGCGTTCATGCCGAACCCGAGTCCATCAGCCACACCAGTAGCGATAGCCATCACATTCTTGACCGCGCCGCCGACCTCGACACCGACAAGATCGTCGTTGGCATACAGCCGTAGCAGTGGATTGTGCAGGTCGCGCACGATGCGGCGGGCAAAAGCGGCATCATCGGAGGCGATGGTGACCGCCGCCGGCAGGCCGGCCGCCACCTCCTTGGCAAAGCTCGGGCCGGACAGCACGCCGCAGGCTTCATGGCCCGGACACTCCTCGGCCACGACCTGATGCGGCAGCAGGCTGGAACCTGCCTCGAAGCCCTTGCAGGCCCACAGGAACGGAGGCAGGGGCCTGCCCAGAGCGGTCAGTGCCCGCAAGGTTGGCCGAAGCCCGGCGATCGGTGTTACCACCAGCACCAGCTCTGCGCCCTCCACGGCTCGGGAGAACTCGGCCGTAAGCTCTAGACCAGCCGGGAAGGGGGCATCCGGCAGATAGCGGCGGTTGCACCGCTCGGCCGCCATTTCTGCCACATGATCGGCATGGCGGGACCACAGCGTTACAGCGTGGTGGCGGGCATAGGCCACGGCTAGGGCCGTGCCCCACGCACCCGCACCGAGAACGGCAAGCTTCATGACCGGCGCCCTCCCCTCACAGTCCCCACAGGTCGACAATACGGGCAAAACCGCTGCTGCCGTCACGGTGGCGTACCCGAACCCAGCCGGCACGCGGTTCTTCCTGCATTTCCACCACCGCATCGCGGGTGAGCACGAAGCGTAGCGGTGCGCCCGCTGCAGCACTGTCGCGTACCTCGGCGCGCTCGGCCGTTACCAGCAGCATACGCTGGGTGGAAAGGGCTGCCCCCGGAATCCAGGCAATGCCGCCCGAAGCATCACGGACGCGCGCCCATTCCTTCTGTGTGGACAGCACTTCCACCGGATAGTAGCGGCTGACCACAAACAGTTTACGTGCGGTCAGGGAGGGGGCCTCGTAGAGTGCCACCCCGGTTTCCTTGACCGAACGGAATTCAAGCGCACCGGCCGGCGCCGCGATTCCGGCCGCCAGTGCCAGCATCAGCAAGCAGCGCTTCATGGCGATCAGGCTTCCGCGGACTCGCCGCCTTCAGCTTGGGCGCGCTGCTGCAGGTAGAGCGCCTCGAAGTTGATCGGCGAGAGCAGCACGGGCGGGAAGCCGGCACGGTTTACTAGACTGGAGACCGCTTCGCGGGCATAGGGGAAGAGGATGTTCGGGCAGGCCACACCGAGAATCGGGTCCAGGTCTTCGGCCGGGACATTCTGCACCCGGAAGATGCCCGCCTGGGACACTTCGGCCAGGAACATGGTTTTTTCGGGCAGCTTGGCGGTTACGGTCACCGTGAGGGCGCACTCAAAGAAGCCTTCTTCCAGTTGGGTGCCCTGGGAAGCCAGCTGCATGTCGATTTCAGGCTGGGCCTGTTCCAGGTAGATCTGCGGCGCGTGCGGCACTTCCAGCGAAACGTCCTTCACATAGATCTTTTCGATCGAAAACACGGGCTGCAGGTCTTGTTGGTCGCTCATGGTGTTTCTCGCGTCCCCGGAGGGGTTGGGTTGGTTTGCAAAACGGCATCATCGCATGAAATGGCCCCGGACAGCCACGGCCGGTCAGTCCGCCAGCAGGACGTCCAGCTTGCCTGCGCGCTCCAGCGCGGAGAGGTCGTCGAAGCCCCCGACATGGGTGTCGCCGATGTAGATCTGCGGGACGGTGCGGCGGCCGGTGCGTGCCATCATGGCGTCGCGCTCTGCAGGGTCCTGGTCAATGCGGATTTCCTGGATATCGGTGATGCCCTTGCTGGCCAGAAGACGCTTGGCCATGGTGCAGAAGGGGCACACCATCGTGGTGTACATGGTGACGGGTTTCATGACGAAGTCCTCGTAACAGGGGGCCGGGCCCCGATTATAGCCCTAGCGCCCGCCGGCCTGCGCATCGAAGCGGCGGACGATATCCACCACCACGGCGTCCAGGGCAGGCAGTAGCGCGGGGGCGCGCGGTGAATTGACGATGGCCACCAAGGCCAGACGGCGACCGTCACGCGCCTGCCAGTAGCCAGCCAGGGCGCGTACATTGTCCAGGGTGCCGGTCTTGAGACGCAGCCGCGGGCCCAGTGCGGCAAAGCGCCGCTTCAGGGTTCCCTCCTCGCCGGCTGCCGGCAGCGTATGGACGAAGTCAGCGGCATGCGGTTGGCGCGCTGCGCTCAGGAGCATATTGCCAAGCAGCGTAGCGCTGACGCGTTCGGTCCGGGACAGCCCGGCGCCGTTTTCCAGCACCAGCGGGCTGGTCGGCAGACCGGCTTGGGCCAGGGTATCGGCGATCACCGCCGCGGCGGTACGGGCCGAACCCTGCCCCAAGGCCAGGTAGACGCTGCGGGCCATCGGGTTGTTGCTGTACTTGTTGACGTCTGCAAGCAGGGTGCCAAGGGGGGGCGAGAGATGCTGCACCAGGTCGCGCGCATCGGCCGGAAGGGGGGCGATGTCCAGACCGGCAGGCCCCTTGCCGCCCAGAAGTTCCCACTGGCTGCGGAAGGCCTCGGTGGCATAGGTGTCGTGATCCAGCGGCAAGTTGACGGGCAGGCGCTCGCCAGCGCAGGCCGGGGGCAACGTGCCGCTCAGGTACAGATCCAGTCCGGACTGCTGCAGACTGACCCGCTCGGCAGGCGTCGTGCAGGGCCCATTGCCACCGCGCAGAAGGTTGGCCGAAACACGTACGCCGGACAGCGGCGGATCGAGCCGCACCGCCCAGCCGTCCGCCTCAGGCTCCAGCCGCAGCCACGCCGTCTTCCACTCCAGCAGATGGGTGTCGGGCGCAACGCTGAACAGGCGCTCCGCATCCCCGGCAAAGCCGTCGGCGCTACCGATGTCGCGATAGGCCTGCTTGTCGAGCACCAGCCGGCCTTCGATGGTGTGGATGCCCTGCAGGCGCAGGTCGTAGAGCATGCTGCGCAGATCGGAAAGCAAAAAGCGTGGATCGCCGCTGCCCACCCAGTAGAGGTCGCCCTTGAGCACACCGTTGACCACGGGGGCGCTGCTGGCGAACCGGGTCTTCCAGCGGTAGTCCGGACCCAGCCGGGTCAGGGCAGCCCAGCTGGTGAGCAGCTTCATCGTCGAGGCCGGCTGCACGGCCACATCGGCCCGATGGGCTTCGAGCGGCGCGCCGCCTTCCACCGGGGCGGCCCAGACAGTGATCTCGTCCGGGGCCATACCATGCAGGTCGAGGGCG
Source organism: Gulbenkiania mobilis (assembly GCA_004346645.1). Classification (GTDB taxonomy): domain Bacteria; phylum Pseudomonadota; class Gammaproteobacteria; order Burkholderiales; family Chromobacteriaceae; genus Gulbenkiania; species Gulbenkiania mobilis. The sequence continues at coordinate 69,864 of SMDA01000001.1, read as the reverse complement.
CCGGCCAGCGGGGACAGCAGGATAAGCAGCAGGGCAATACATCGATGGGACATCAAGTCTCCTGGGGATCGACGTCCAGCGACCAGCGCAGGGAACGGCTGGCACGACGAGCAGCCGCCTCCACCTGTGGCACAGCCTCGGACAGGAAATGCTGCAGCCGCTGGCGACTGCAGCTCTCGAAACTCAGCTGGGCCCGCTCGCGTCCGGCCAGCCGGGTCATCAGCGCCGGGGCGGGGCCGACGATTTCGATACCTTCGGCCAGGGGCTCCAGCGCTTCGCGCAGCCGGTCGAGGAAAGCCATCGCATCCTTCAGATCGGGCGCATCAGCGCGCAGCAGGGCCTGGCTGCAATAGGGCGGGAACCGGGCAGCCTGGCGCTCTTCGGCCAAGGTGCGGGCGTAGCCATCGAAGTCGTGCCGACACAGGGCCTGGTAGAGGGGATGGTCCGGCCACTGGGTCTGGATCAGGACACGGCCCGGCGTATCCGCCCGACCGGCGCGGCCTGCCACCTGATTGAGCAACGCGAACAACCGCTCGGTGGCGCGGAAGTCGGCAGAATAGAGCCCGCTGTCGGCATTGAGCACCACCACCAGGCCCAGGCTGCCAAAGTCGTGGCCCTTGGCCAGCATCTGCGTGCCGACGAGGACATCCACTTCCTCCGCCTGGATGCGCTGGTAGAGCTGGTCCCAGTCGTCCTTGCGCCGGGTGGTATCCCGGTCGATACGCAGCAGCCGTGCCTCAGGCAGCATGGCCGTCAGCGCCGCCTCCAACCGTTGCGTTCCCTCACCCAGTGGCCGGATGTCCACGTTGCCGCAATCCGGGCAGCTGCCGGGCACCGGCGCGTCCCAGCCGCAATGGTGACAGCGCAACCGCCGCTCGGGCAGGTGGATGACGAGCTTGCTGCTGCAATGCGGGCAACCGGAAGTCCAGCCGCAGTCGGTACATGCCAGCACCGGGGCATAGCCACGACGGTTGATGAACACCAGGCTCATCTGCCCGGCACGCTGTGCCGTACGCAGGGCCTCCACCGACTCTTCGGCCAACCCTTCGGTGCGCTTCTTGCGCCGCATATCGATCAGCTGCACTTCGGGCAGCCGCGCAGCGCCGTGCGCCCGCTGCGTCAGACGCAGGCGCCGGTAGCGGCCGGCCTCGACGTTGGCCAGGCTTTCTAGGCTGGGGGTGGCGCTGCCCAGCACCACCGGTACGGCGGCCTGATGCGCACGCCAGACGGCCAGGTCGCGCGCATGGTAGCGCAGCCCCTCCTGCTGCTTGAACGAGGTGTCGTGCTCTTCGTCCACCACGATCAGGCCGAGCCGCGGCAGCGGAGTGAACACCGCCAGCCGAGTGCCGATGACGATGCCCGCCCGCCCCTGCCAGCCATCCACCCAGCCCGCCAGCCGCTCGCCGTCCGACAGACCGCTGTGCAGGGTGACCAGCGGCGTGTCGGGAAAGCGGGCTGCGAAGCGCTCGATCAGTTGCGGGGTGAGGTTGATTTCCGGGATCAGCACCAAGACCTGTTGGCCGGCCGCGAGCACACGGGCCATCAGCTGCAGGTAGACCTCGGTCTTGCCACTGCCGGTGATACCGTGCAGCAGCCAGGCGGAGAACCCCTGCGCCAGCGCACCCGCAAGGGCCTGCAGGACCGTCTGCTGCTCGCCGTTAAGCGCCAGGACCGGGCCCTCGCGAAAAGACAGCGCAGCCGGCTCACCGCTGGCCACCCGGCCTTCGGCCAACCATGCCTTCAGGATCGCGCTGGCCTGCGGGGCCAGCGGGCGCAGCGCCGCCAGCGTACAGGCTTCCTCAGCCAGTGCCTGCCACACTGCCCGCCGCGCCCGGTGGGCCGCGGGAGGCGGCGTCTCCCGCCCTGCGGGTGTCAGCCACCAGTGCCGGCGATCAGGCAGACGCACATTCCCCGGCTGGCGCAGCGCCGTGGGCAGTGCGGTGAACAGTGTCTGGCCATAGGGATGGTGATAATAGGCCGCGGCAAACGCCACCATCTCCAGGAAGCTGACAGGCAGCGGGGGCAGGTCGTCGAAGATTTCCAGCACCGGCTTGATGCGTGCCGGGTCGAGCCCGCCCGGCGCCGACGGCCCGGTTACGATGCCACAGACACGCCGCGGCCCGAACGGGACGGCCACCCGTGTTCCGGTAGGCAGCGGCCGCTCGCAGCAGTAGGTGAAGGTCTCCCGCAGCGGTACGTCCACGGCAACCTGAAGATAGACGTCGTTGGCCATGAAAAGCAGTATCCGGTAAGGCGCCACGCAGGCGTCAGATGCCATGCACAGCTATTGTGGATAACCGTGTGAACAGAGGCTGGATGGGTGTGCCGAAAGCCCGGCAGGCCGGGCTTTCGGTCAGACTGCGCAAAAAATAGGCTACCGAAGGGACAGGTGCAAAGCAGCCCCGGCCTGTCCCGGTCGGGGGTCTCAGGCGTGGTAGGGGCGCGACAGGCTGTGCACCGCTTCGACCAAGGCGGCGGCATTGGCAGGATCCACATGCTGCGAGATGCCATGCCCGAGGTTGAAGACGTGGCCGCTGCCTTGTCCGTAAGCGGCCAGTACCCGCGCTACCTCCTGGCGTACCGATTCCGGCGAGCCGAACAGGGCCGCCGGATCCAGGTTGCCCTGCAGGGCCACCCTGTCGCCCACCCGCTGGCGCGCCAGGCCGATGTCGGTGGTCCAGTCCAGGCCAACCGCATCGGCACCGATGGCCGCGATGTCTTCCAGCCATTGTCCTCCACCCTTGGTGAACACGATCACCGGCACGCGACGGCCCTCGTTCTCGCGCTTGAGCCCGGCCACAATGCGCTGCATGTAGGCCAGCGAGAACTCGCGGTAGGCGGACGGGGTGAGCGAGCCGCCCCAGGTGTCAAAAATCTGGACTGCCTGCGCGCCAGCCTCAATCTGGGCATTCAGATAGGCGGTCACCGCCTCGGTGTTCACTTCGAGGATGCGATGCAGCAGGTCGGGCCGGCTGTAGAGCATCGCCTTGATATGCCGGAAGTCATCCGAGCCGCCGCCCTCCACCATATAGCACGCCAAGGTGTAGGGGCTGCCGGAGAAACCGATCAGCGGCACCCGGCCGTCCAGTGCCTTACGGATACTGGCCACAGCGTCGATCACGTAGCCCAGCCGGTCTTCCACATGCGGTACCGCCAAGGCGTGCACCGCAGCCTCGTCCCGCACCGGACGCTGGAACTTTGGCCCTTCCCCTTCGGCAAAATACAGACCCAGGCCCATCGCGTCCGGCACCGTCAGGATGTCGGAGAACAGAATGGCCGCATCCAGCGGGAAGCGTTCAAGCGGCTGCAGTGTCACTTCCGTCGCATAGTCCGGGCTGGTGCACAGTCCCATGAAGCTGCCGGCGCGGGCCCGCGTGGCCCGGTATTCGGGCAGGTAACGCCCGGCCTGGCGCATCATCCAGACGGGCGTGTAGTCAACAGGCTCCTTGCAGAGCGCACGCAGGAAGGTATCGTTTTTGAGAGCGGTCATGATGGCTGTGAAGTGAAAAGTCCGCCGGCATTATAACCGGCTGCGGCGCGGACCGCCGGTTTGGCGCAAGCCGCAGCCGCTCAGGCCGAAGGCATCATCACCCGGTTGCGTCCGGCAGCCTTGGCGGCATAGAGCGCCTCGTCCGCAGCCCGCACCAGCGCGGCCGGGTCCACCCCCGAAGCGGGGTGCTGTGTGGCCAGACCGATGCTCACGGTGACGCAGCCCTGCACCGGCGAGGCTGCATGCTCCATGCACGCCGCTTCGATGCCTGCCCGCAGGCGTTCGGCCCGCTCTAACGCCGCATGCCGACTACAGCCGGGCATGAGCACCAGAAACTCCTCGCCACCGTAGCGTGCGGCGATGTCGGCAGTGGCACGGGTATGAGCATCCAGAAGGCGCGCCACCTGCCTGAGCACCTCGTCCCCAGCCTGATGGCCATAGAAATCGTTAAACGCCTTGAATTCGTCCACATCGATGAACAGCAGCCCGACCTCGCCCCCGGTTGTGGCCGCGGCCTCCCACACTTCGTGCAGCCTGGTCTCGAAGGCCCGCCGGTTGAGCAGCCCGGTAAGGCCGTCCACCGCAGACAGCTGCGCCAGCCGTGCATTGGCTTGCGCCAGTGCGGCGCCATCCTCCGCAGCAGGGCCAGCGCATAGCTACGCCGCTCGTCGCGCTCCAACTGGTAGAGACCGGCCAGCCCCAGCAGCAGGGTGGAGGCCGTGACGGCGGCGATCACCAGGCGGGTAGGCGGATCCACCCCCTGTAGCCCTTCCAGCGCCAGCGTGAAGCCTGCCAGGATGAAACCGCATCCCCAAGCCGTGGGCACGAAGCCAGTGCGCAGCACAAACATCAGGTATACCCCACACAGCAACACCCCGCCGTAATAGTGGTTGGAGGCCGGGGTGAGGCTCAGGGAAAAGAAGACCACCAGGGCCAAGGTACCGAGGGTGGTGGCCCCCACCATGCCCAGGTCACACCACGGCTGGAAGCGGCGCCAGAAGCTGAGGGCGATGACCGAGCCGGTGATCAGGGGCATGCCCAGAAGGCGCCACGGCCAGATGGAGGGAAAGATGTCGTGCAGCGCGAACCAGTCGACGCCAGTGTAGGCCATGTAGATCAGGATGCCGACGAGGCCGAAGGACCGGTAGCGTCGCAGCCGGCCAGCCAGAGTGTCCGCACGAAACGCCCGCTCCATCGCCGGTGCAAAGGCCAGCACGTGCCATGGCGAGGCCAGATAGGCGAGCGCCGCGCTGCGTATTTGGCTATCGGTTTCTTCGGGGCGGGTCATGCCGTCAGTCTAGGCGCCCTGTCCGGCAGACTCAACACCCTGATGGAAAAGGGATTCCCGGAAGAACGTTGGCCGAAGCCGCGGCTTAAACGTCGGCTTCCACCTCATTGCCGCGGGCCTCCATCCAGCTGCGCCGGCTGGCGGCCTCGCCCTTACCCATCAGCATGGAGAACATGCGTCGCGTCTCGTCCAGGGCCCCCGGGCGAATGCGCACCTGCGTCAGCCGTCGCGTGTCCGGATGCATGGTGGTGTCCCGCAACTGCTCGGGGTTCATTTCGCCCAAGCCCTTGAATCGGCTGATGGCCAGACTGCTTTCACGCACGTTCTCGCTGCGCAGCCGCTCCAAGGTGGCCGTCAGTTCTGCTTCGTCGAGTGCGTAGATCTTGCGCGGCGGCCGGCTCTTGCCCTGTCCCGGCACGTCCACCCGATAAAGCGGCGGCTGGGCGATGTAGATGTGGCCCTTTTCCAACAGGCGCGAGAAATGGCGGTAGAACAGCGTGAGCAGCAGCACCTGGATGTGCGAACCATCCACATCGGCATCGGAAAGGATGGCGATCTTACCGTAGCGCAGTCCCGAGAGATCCACTTCGTCGCCCGGGGCATGCGGGTCCACGCCGATGGCCACTGAAATATCGTGGATCTCCGCGTTGGAGAAGAGTTGGTCCCGGTCGGTTTCCCAACTGTTGAGCACCTTGCCGCGCAAGGGCAGGATGGCTTGGTATTCCTTGTCGCGCGCAAGCTTGGCCGAACCTCCGGCAGAGTCCCCTTCCACCAGGAAGAGCTCGTTGCGCTCGATATCCTCGCTTTCGCAGTCGGTCAGCTTGCCCGGCAGTACGGCGACGCCCGAGCCTTTCTTCTTCTCGACTTTCTTGACCGACTTCAGTCGCGACTGGGCTTGGCGGATGGCCAGTTCCGCAATCTTCTTGCCGGCCTCTACATGCTGGTTGAGCCACAGTTCCACCGGGTCGCGCACCAAGGTCGCCACCAGCTTGAGGGCATCGCGGCTGGTGAGCTTCTCCTTGGTCTGCCCCTGAAACTGCGGATCGAGGACCCGTGCCGACAGCACGAAGCGCACACGGCTCCATACGTCCTCGGCCATCAGTTTCACCCCGCGCGGCAGCAGGTTGTGGTGGTCAACAAAACTTTTCACCGCCTCGAAGACACCAGCGCGCAGGCCGGCTTCGTGGGTACCGCCAGACGGAGTGGGAATCAGGTTGACGTAGCTCTCGCCCCCCGCGCCATCCTCGAACCAGGCCAGCGCCCACTGGGCGCCCTCGCCGGGCGCGAACTGTTCATGGTCCCGGCCGATGTAGGCCTCGGCCGAGAACAGCGGCGCCACCGGCTCGTCGCCGTTGAAGAGCTCGGCCAGATAGCTCTTGAGGCCTTCCGGATATTGCCACTGCCGTATCTCGGGCGCTTCCGGCCGCTCGACCGTCAACGTCACCGTCACGCCCGGCAGCAGTACCGCCTTCGCGCGCAGCAAGCGCTCCAGCTCCGACATCGAATAGCGCGGGCTTTCGAAATAGCGGGCATCCGGCCAGACGCGCACCCGGGTACCGCTGGTGCGGGGCTTGCACTCGCCCACGCGTGCCAGCGGCTCCACCACGTCGCCACCGGCAAAAGCCATGCGCCACACGCCGCCATCGCGCCGCACCTCCACCTCCAGCCGGGTCGAGAGCGCGTTGGTCACCGACACCCCGACACCGTGCAGGCCGCCGGAGAAGGCGTAGGCCCCTCCATCCTTTTTGTTGAACTTGCCGCCCGCATGCAGCCGGGTGAACACCAGTTCCACCACAGGCACCCCTTCCTGCGGGTGCAGTCCCACCGGGATACCACGCCCATCGTCCTCCACCGACAGCGAACCATCCAGATGCACCGTGACGGCAATGCGGCGCGCAAAGCCGCCCAATGCCTCGTCGGCAGCGTTGTCGATGACTTCCTGGCAGATATGGGTGGGGTCGGTGGTGCGGGTGTACATGCCCGGACGCTCTTTGACGGGCTCCAGGCCCTTGAGCACCCGGACGGAAGATTCGTCGTAGTGTTGGCTCATGTATGTGGCAAGCGAAAGCGGCCTTGCAGCCTAAAGTGCGTTACATGCGGGCAAGCTGGCGATCATGCAAGTGCCCCAGAAGCCCCTGGGCCGCGAGCGCGCCCGTCAGCGCGAGGAACATGTCCCATTGGGTGTCCCAAGGATCGCCCTGTGTGGCGAGGAAGGCATCGGCCCCCTCCCCCAGAGCAAGCGCGGCCGCCCACTCGATCAGTTCGTACAGGGCCGAGAAAGCCAGACAGAAGCAGGTGGACAGGAACAGCAGCCACCCCCGGCCCAATCGCAGCCGCCGCCCAAGTACCTCGCGCGCAAGGATGGCGGGAATGAAACCCTGCGCCAGATGGCCCAGCCGGTCGTAATGGTTGCGCGAGAGGTCGAATGCTTCCTGCAGCCAGAACCCCAACGGGGTCAGGGCATAGGTGTAGTGCGCGCCAACCAGCAGGATGATCGCATGTACTGCCATCAGCCACACGGCCAGACGGGTCCAGGGGAAGCGGGGCCACAAAACGAGAACGAGCGGCAGCCCGACTACGGCCGGCAGCGCCTCCATCCACCATGTAGCTCGGTCATGGGGCGCGATGAAGGACCACACAGCCACCAAAGCCACGAGCCCGAAGGGCAGCCACGGGCGCGGCGTGTCGCTCATGCGCTGTGCCCCCGGTCCGGCAGGTCGGGCACGCTGGCGGCATCCTCACGGTCGCCCTCCTGATGGCCCAGGCGGCGCAGATAGGCCTCACGGCTTTCAACGCCACGCACGAAACGGGTCAGCTCGCGCAGCGCGCGCTCGTAAACATCGCGCTTGAATTCGATGACCGCGTCCACCGGTGCCCAGTAATCGTTCCAGCGCCAGCCGTCAAACTCCGGATGGTTGGTAGCGCGCAGGCACACGTCGCTGTCACGGCCCACCAGCTTGAGCAGGAACCAGATCTGTTTCTGGCCTTTGTAGCTGCCCCGCCATTCACGCCGTACCCAGTTGGTGGGTACGTCATAGCGCAGCCAGTCGCGGGTGCGCCCCAGGATCCTGACGTGCTGCGGCAACAGACCGACTTCTTCCAAGAGCTCGCGGTACATGGCCGCTTCGGGGCTCTCGCCCGGTTTAATGCCCCCTTGCGGAAACTGCCACGAGTGCTCGCGCACCCGCTTGCCCCAGAACACCTGATTGCGGTGGTTGATGAGGATGATTCCGACATTGGGGCGGTATCCGTCCCGGTCCAGCATGAAAAAACCTGCAATTCATCAAGTTGGCCCAATTTTTGCACATTTCGCCCGCCCTGACCACGCAGGTCCGGTCCTGGCTGCCGGGGGCGTCGAAGATATTTGACACCCTCCCCCGTCTTGCTTACAAAAAATAGACACCCACACGGAAACCTTCATGCAGCCCAACTGCCCGCCTCTCCCCTGTCCTGCGCTGCGGGAGCGACCGCTACCGTCTTGGCCGGCGCGCACACGGCGGCTGGTGGCACTCGGTTTTTTCATCCAGCCCTTCACCGCCTTCGGCCAACCTTTTTCCTGCTGACCTGCCCGCCCCTTGGTGGTCCTTTCTTTTAGTCCAGGAAAACACATGAAGACACTGGTGGAGTTTTTTCGTGCGCACGCCGTGATGCACGTCGATTGTCTGTTCTTCGACCTTTGGGGCCGCCCACGCGGCAAGACAGTGAAGGTGGAGACGCTTCTGGCGAGCCCGCTGGCCTTTCCGCAGGTGGCGCTGGTGCAGGCGATCACCGGCGACTGCCTGCAGGAGCTGGTTGACGCCAGCGATCCTGACATGGCGCTGTACCCGGATGAGGAAACTGCGTGGGCCGATCCGCTGCCCCCTGGGCGCGGCTGGGTGCTGTGCGATCTGCGCACCCCGGAAGGGGCGCCGGTGGCCTGGGCACCCCGCGCCGTGCTGGACCGGGTGCTTACGGCCTATGCGGCGCGCGGCCTCATCCCGATTGTCGCGCCCGAGATCGAGTTTTATCTGCTGCCAGACCCGTCGGTTGAAGGGGCCGCCCCGACGCCGGCTGACCCTTACGGGATGGATCGCAGCGGCCCCGCCACCGCAGTGCTCGACCGTCTGCTGGGCGCCTGCGAAACCGCCGGGCTGGGCACCACGATGTTACTCGCAGAGGTGGGTTCCGGTCAGTTCGAGGTCAACCTGCACCATGGTGAGGCACGCAGCCGTGCAGAGAGCGTGCTGCTCTTCAAACGGCTGGCGCGTCAGACAGCGGCCGCTAGCGGTTGGCAGGCGTGCTTCATGGCCAAACCGCTGGCGGACGCTCCGGGCAGTGCCATGCATGTGCACCAAAGCGTGATCCACGCGGACAGCGGTCGGAATGTCTTCTCAGAGGAGACGGGCGAGGCGAGCGGCGCATTTCTGGGTTTCCTGGCAGGGCAGCAGGGGCTGGCCGCAGCCCTGCCCGTGATGGCACCGTATGTGAACTCCTGGCGCCGCCTAGTAGCTCACAGCGCTGCCCCGGTAAATATGGAATGGGGTGAGGACAACCGCACCTGCGGACTCAGGGTGCCCCACTCCGCGCCAGAGGCCCGCCGGGTGGAAAACCGCCTTCCGGGCATCGACTGCAACCCCTACCTCGCTCTAGCGGCCTCGCTGGCTGCCGGGTTGCGGGGGATGGACGAGGCGCAGACTCCGCGTCCGCCGCTGGCCGACAGTGCGTATGCCGCGACGGCCAGCCTGCCCCCCCACGCCGGAGGCCGCCCTGAGCGGGATGCTGGGCTGCGACTGGCTGAAGGAAGCGCTGGGCCCAGCCTTCGTGACGCGCTACGCAGCCCTGCGCCGACATGAACTGGCTGCTTTCGCACGCGAGATTACCCCTTGGGAACACCGCTGCCTGAGCAGCCGAGTGTAACCTCGGTGTCACAGACGGATAGCAGAAGAGGCGTCCCCAGACACCCCTGCCTTGCCCCTGCAACGGGCTGGACCTTAATCTGGCTTGACGCCCTTCTGCGGGAAGGGCCGCTCAACCAGGCCATGCAGTGCAACTCTAGCGGAGGATGTATTGATGAAATACCGGTTAGCCTTGTCTGTCGCCGGCGGCGTGTTCGCCTTCTCCCTTCAACCGGCACTTGCCGCAAGCAAGCTGCTCAATGTCTACAACTGGTCGGACTACATCGCCGAGGACACGGTACCGAATTTCCAGAAGGAAACCGGCATCAAGGTGCGCTACGACGTGTATGACAGCAATGAGATCCTGCAGGCCAAGATGCTGACCGGCAAGTCCGGTTACGATATCGTGGTCCCCAGCAATACCTTTCTGGCCAAACAGATACAGGCTAACCTTTATCTGCCGCTGGACAAGACCAAGCTTAAGAACTACAAACAGCTCGACCCGGAACTCCTCAAGCTGATGGCACAGTTCGACCCGGGCAACAAGTATGCAGTGCCGTACTTCTGGGGCGTGAACACGCTGGGCATCCTGCCGGACAAGGTGCAAAAGGCGCTGGGAGGCAAGTTGCCCGACAAGCAGTGGGATCTTCTCTTCAACCCCGCGGTGGCATCCAAGCTCAAGGGCTGCGGTATCAGCATGCTGGACTCGCCCGCCGAGGTGTTCCCGATGGCGCTGCGCTACCTCGGCAAAGACCCCAACAGCAAGAACGAGGCGGATTACAAGGCAGCGGCCGATCTTCTGAAAAAGATCCGTCCTTATGTCACCCGTTTTTCCTCCTCGGGCTACATCAACGAGCTGGCCAACGGTGACCTGTGCGTGGTGCTCGGTTATGGTGGCGACCTCAACATCGCCAAGCGCCGTGCCGAAGAGGCTAAGAACGGGGTGAAGGTGGAGCCCCTGGTGCCCAAGGAGGGGGTAGCGATCTGGATCGACAGCATGGTGATCCCCAAGGATGCCCAGAACATCGATAACGCCTACCGCTTCATCGATTACAACATCAGCGCCAAAGTGGCGGCGGCCAACGCCAACTTCGTCACCTACGCGCCGGGCAACCTTGAGGCACGCAAGCTGATCAAGCCCGAGTACCTTAACAACCGCTCTATCTTCCCGAGCTCGGCCGACATGAAGAACAGCTTTGTCATGATGTCGATGGATGCGAAGACGCAGCGCCTGACCACGCGCCTGTGGCAGGAAATCAAGACGATGAAGAAGTAAACTGTGCAGGGTGCGGCCGGCTGCAGGGAACTGCGGCCGGCCTTTGCCGTTCCTAACGGTTCACTTTCCGGTTCAACCAGTCCATGCGCTATCGCCTGCCGTTTCGTCCTTTCCGCCCGCGCCGTCTGCCCGTCACCCAACCCGCCTTCCGCCTGGATGCGGACGCGGTTGAAGTGCTGGATAGCACGGCCGCCTTCCGCATCCGCCTGCTGGCGCTGATCCATGCCGCCCGCAGCCGCATCCACATCGCGGCCCTGTACCTGCAGGAAGATGAAGGCGGCCAGGAGATTCTGGATGCCCTGTACGCGGCCAAGGCGGCACAGCCCGGTCTCGATATCCGCGTGTTCGTGGACTGGCACCGTGCCCGACGCGGTCTGGTGGGGCAGAAAAAGCATGCCGGCAACGCGGCGTGGTATCAGGCCCAGGCCGCACTGCACGAAGCCTCCGTCCCGATTTACGGGGTGCCGGTGCAGACGCGCGAGATCTTCGGAGTGTTTCATCTGAAGGGGTTCGTCATCGACGACACCGTGATCTACAGCGGCGCCAGCCTCAACAATGTCTACCTCGACAAGCTGGGCCAGTACCGCTACGACCGCTACCATCTGATCCGGCAGCGCGACCTGGCTCAGGCGATGTCGGCCTGGATGACCGGCATGCTTTCGGCCAACCCTGCCGTGCGGCGCCTGGACCAGCCGACCCTGCCCGATCCGGCCCACAACAACCGCATCCGCCAGTTCCGCGCCCAGCTGGAGCAAAGTCAGTACGCCCTTGCCGGCAGCACGCTGAGTGAGGATGGCGGGCTGAGCATCACCCCCTATCTGGGGTTGGGCAAGCGCAACCGGTTAAACCGGCTGATCCTGCAACTGGTGGAAGAGACCAGCGAGCACCTGACCCTCTGCACCCCCTACTTCAACCTGCCCACCCTTCTGGAGCAGGCGATCGCCTCGCTGTTGCGGCGCGGGCGGACGGTGACACTGATCGTCGGCGCCAAGACGGCCAACGACTTCTACATTCCGCCGGACCAGCCCTTCAAGTCGATCGGGGCTCTGCCTTATCTGTACGAAATCCGGCTACGACGCTTCGCCCGCCAGCAGCAGACCGCCATCGACCGGCAAAAGCTTCACATCCGCCTGTGGCAGCACGACCACCATACCTACCACCTCAAGGGGATGTGGGTGGATGACCGGTACCAGCTGCTTACCGGCAACAACCTCAATCCGCGCGCATTCCGGTTGGACCTGGAAAATGCGCTGCTCATCCATGACCCCGACAACCGCCTGCAGGCATCGCGCGAAGCCGAACTGGCCCGCATTCTGGCCCATACTTCGCGGATCGACCATTACAGCGCGCTGGAAACCCCGCACGATTATCCGCCCAAGGTGCGCCAGCTGCTGCGCCGTCTGGGCCCGGTAGGCATCCATCGCCTTCTTTACCGACTGCTGTAAGGCACGCATGCACGATCCCATCCCCATCCCGTTCGCCGCCACAGCCGACAGCCGGCCCGCCCTGCTTGTCAGTGCCTGCCTGCTGGGCGCACCGGTACGTTATGACGGCACAGCCAAACCCCTGCCAGAAGGCACACAGGCCAGCCTGGCACACCAGTGGCAGCTGATTGCCGTCTGCCCGGAACGTCTGGGCGGGCTTCCCACACCGCGCCCTGCAGCCGAGATCCTAGGAGGAGACGGGCGCAGCGTGCTGGCGGGCCAGGCCCAGGTATGCGATGCACAGGGGGGTTGCCATACCGCGGCCTTCGTACAGGGGGCACACCTTGCTCTGGTGTTGGCCCAGCGTTGCGGGGCCCGGCATGCGCTCCTCAAGGCCCACAGCCCGTCCTGTGGCAGCGGACGCATCCATGACGGCCAATTTGGCGGTACCCTGCGTCCCGGGGATGGGGTCAGCACCGCCCTGCTGCGCGAGGCGGGCATCACCGTATTCAGCGAACAAGACCTGCAGCACGGCGGCCTGCCAGGGTTGGCCGAAGCCGCGCCCTCCTGAGCCGGACGCAAACAGACTGAAGCCCCGCGACAGCGGGGCTTTTAAGGGGGCTGATGGTCAACAGGCTCAGGACTATGCCCTCTCCTGCCGGTCGGTGGGGTCTTCCGCCTGCGCCTGAGGCGCCTCGCACTCGCTGCCGGGTGTCAGGGCCCAGTCCTTCTCGTCCTTGCGGGTGGCGATGCGCTCCTCAGCGTGCATTGCGGCGCTGGGCGAGATCGGGTCGCTCGCCGGAAAGGTCTGCTCCAGTGCGTCGTCCAGCAGCTCCTGATAGGTGGGGACTTTGTCACACGGTTCTTCGGCTCGCCCTTCCAGACGGGCAGCCTCGCGTTCTTGGGGATCGTCGTGATGATTCATGCTGGCCTCCTTGGGCTAGGACAGGTTGGCCGAAACACGGACGGATGTCCGGCTCCTTTCCTTGCGGTAGCCAAGAACGTGCCTGCCTACTCCAGACGCTGGATCTCGTCGGAGAGCTGCCAGGCCCGAGCCTCCTCCGCGGGCATCGGCCGGGCAAAACAGTAGCCCTGGGCGATGTCGCATCCCAGGCGGCGCAGGGCCTCGGCCGTCTCGTAGTCCTCCACCCCCTCGGCAATCACCTGCAGACCGAAGTTGTGTGCTAGCTCGATCGTGGACTGCACGATCAGGGCATCCTGGGCGTGTTCGGTCATCGCGGCGACGAACACGCGATCGATCTTGAGCGCGCTCACCGGCAGGCTTTTCAGGTAGGCCAGCGACGAGAAGCCGGTGCCAAAGTCATCGATGTAGAGCACCACCCCCAGCGCCCGGATCTGGTTGAGCCGCTGCAATGCAAGCTCGGGGTGGTTCATCAGCGCACTTTCGGTTACCTCCAGCTCCAGCAGCCCCGGCGGCATCCGCGACTCGGTCAGCATGGTGGCCAGGTCTTCCACGAAAGCCGGATCATGCAGGTTGTTGACGCTGATGTTGACGGCCACCGGCACGCTGCGCCCCCGGGCTTGCCAGTGCGCCACATGCTGCAGCGCCTCGCGGATCACCCAGCGGGTCAGCGGGTGGATCAGCTCAGTGTTTTCCGCCAGCGGGATGAACTGCATTGGCGACACCATGCCCCGCTTCGGATGCATCCAGCGCAGCAGGGCCTCGAAGCCCGAGAGCGAGCCGTCCGTGAGCGAGATCTTGGGCTGGTAGTAAAGCGCCAGTTCCCCGGAGCGGATTGCGTGCGCCAGATCCGACTGCAGGGACAGGCGCTCCGGGGTGAAGTGGTCGGATGCGCCCCGATAAAAGGCGTATCCACGCAGTTCGTGCTTGGCGGCATACATCGCAATGTCGGCACAGCGGAACAGGTCGGCCGAAGTCTGCGCATCCTGCGGATAGAAGGCCACCCCTACGCTGGCCGAGACCTCCAGCTTGATGTTTTCGACCTCCATGGGCTCGGAGATCGCGCCTAGCACGATCTGGCACAAGGCGGACACCTCCTCCTCGGACATGCGGCGCCCGGCCAGAAGCGCCAGTTCGTCCCCACCCAAGCGGGCCACATCCACCCCCTGAGGCAACAGCAGCCTGGACAGGCGCTGACCCAGCTTGACGAGCAGTTGGTCACCGGCAGGGTGGCCGAGCGTATCGTTGATCTCCTTGAAGCGGTTCAGGTCCAGCACCAGCAAAGTCTGCGGCAGGCGGCGCGCCAGCCGCGCTTCCAGCGTCTGCGTGAACCAGCGCCGGTTGGGCAGGCCGGTCAGTGTGTCGTGATTGGCCAAAAATTCCTGCTCGCGCAGGTAGCGCTTCTGCACCGAGAGATCGCGCACTACGGCCAGCCACAGCCGCTCGCCGCGCCACTCCACTACCGACAGGCAGACCTCGCACTCGATCGGCTCGCCGGTATCCAGACGCTGATGTACCCAGTCAAACTGCACCAGCCGCTCGCCTGCATCCAGCCGCGACCGGATCTCGCTCTTGCGCGCTTCGGAACTCTGCCCCCCCGGCTGCGTGGGGGGCGAAAGGTCCAGCACGTTCTTGCCGTGCAGCACGTCGGCCGAAGGCGCCCCGAAAAGCGCTACTGCTTCGTGGTTGCAGCCGATGATCTCCCCGTTGCGCATCACCAGCAGGCTGTCACTGACATTGTCCAGCAGGGCCCGGTAGAACGCTTCATTGTCGGAAAGAGAATGCAGCATGCGGCGCAGCAGGTGGGCGACCAGAAACAGGGACAGGATGGCGGCCGCCAGAAGCGTAGCCTGCGCAAGCGTGCGCTGCCGCCAGGGGACCACATAAGCATCGGTCAGCTCGCCGGCCACCGCCAGAAAGGGGTAACGGTCGGACGGCACGAAGCCGAACAGTGTATCGCGGCCGGTATCAAGGTTGGGGCCGATCACCGTCCCGGCCTGGCCCGAGGCCAGGAAGGCCCGCATCGGGGGAACATGCCGGTGGTCCCGTCCGGCATATCGGGCCGGGTTGGGAAGCCGGAAGAGGTTGGTGCCATCCAGCGCGATCAGCCCCGCCACCATGCCACCGGGCTGGCCCAGCCTGGCATACAAGCGTTCGAACTCGCCGATGGGCAGCAGCGCCGCAACATGGCCGCGTCCGGCCTTCAACTGCAAGGGGGAAGCCAGGAGGATGTAAGGTTCAGCCTCTTCGGGTAGGCGCAGCGAGCGCAACACTACCGGGCTCTTGCCACTGACGGGCACAAGCGCCTGTCGTACTGCCGCGGTGACAGGAGGAGAGGCACTCTCCACCGTTTCCGACTGGGCAACCAAGCGCAACCCGGACGGGCTATCCACCGCCAGCCAGCGTGCCGAGGGGTTGTGACGCATGGCCTCGCGCAGGGCGTTATCAACCGTCTCCAGGCTCAGGCCACCACGACGGTCGGCCTCTTCAAGACTGGTCTGGATGGCATGCAGGCTTAGACTATTGAGCTGGAACACCGAGGAGGCATGGGCTTCCAGCGCGCGAGCCAGACTCAGCACCCCGGTGGCCGCATGCGCTTCTTCGTTGCGACGGTCGCGTACGATGTTGAAGGCTGACACCCCGAGCAGGGCGGCCAGCATCAGGAGGAGGAAAAGGGCCAGCGCCCCGCGAAACCGCCGGGTGAGCGCACCACTGTCGCCGCGAAGTCCTTGCATGGGGCTTCCTCGTCAAAAGGCGTGAGGCGGCACCTCACGCACGGGCTTCGGCCAACCTGGCCGGCAGCGGTGCCGGCCTTTTATCAGTTCTCGGCCCAGATCAGCCGGGCAATGGCGGAGGAGTCGAGTTCACCGCCTCCTTCCTGCACCAACTGTCCGATCAGGCCGGCCACCCGCTCCGCTTCCGGCAGACGGATGCCAAGCGACTGGGCAGTGTCCAGCACGATCCCCATGTCCTTGAGGTGCAGCTTGGCCTTGAAGCCAGGGGCATAATTGTCGTCGATCATGCGCTGGCCGTGGATGTCGAGTACCCGGCTCTGGGCAAAACCGCCCAGAAGAGCCTGGCGCACCGGCACCGGGTCCACCCCGCAGGCCTTGGCCAGCTTCATCACCTCGGCCACTGCCGCCACACCCACGCCAACGGCGATCTGGTTACAGGCTTTGGCCACCTGCCCCGCGCCCGAGTCCCCGATGTGAGTGATGGTGCGCCCCATGCTTTGCAGCACCGGGCGTGCCTTTTCGAGCGCCTCGGCCCGCCCGCCGACCATGATGGTCAACGTACCCTGGACCGCGCCCACCTCGCCACCGGAGACGGGGCAGTCGAGGAAGTCGATGCCACGTTCGCCCAAGCGACGCGCGATTTCGCGTGCCCCCAGGGGAGAGATGGTGCTCATGTCCACGCACACCAGCCCGGGTCGCCCCCCATCAGCCACACCGTCCGGCCCCAGCAGCACTGCCTCCACATCGGCCGTGTCTGAGACATTGCTCACGACCACCTCCACGCCGGACGCCAAGGCGGCAGGCGTATCGGCCCAGCACGCACCTGCCTCGAGCAAGGGCGCAGCAGTGTCCGGGCGCCGTGCCCAGACCGTCACCTCGTGCCCGGCACGCAACAGGTTGAGAACACAGGGGCGGCCCATAATGCCAAGGCCGATATAACCGACGCGCATGGTACTTCCTCGATAAACAGAGAGATTCAGACCGACAGCATACGCACAGAACGGCGCAGGGCGCCAGAGGGTCAGACCGCGTCCGGAGGTTGGGAGCGCGCCAGGCGCCACAGATCGAAGTCGGTGCCCTTGTCGAGGGCCTGGTTTTCCAGGAAATAGACGAAAGCCAGCAACTCGGCCACGGCCCGGTAGAGTTCCGGCGGAATGTGCTGGTCCAGGTTCACCTGCATCAGCAGCCCGACCAGGGCCGGCGAATCATGGATGAACACGCCCGACTCGCGGGCGCGCTCGATGATGCGATCGGCCATCTGTCCGTAGCCTTTGGCCACCACCTGCGGAGCCCTCGCCCCTTCGGTGTAGCGGATGGCAACGGCAGAGCGCCGGTTGTCGTCAGCGGGGGCTTCGGCCATGCTCTTCCACCGTCAGCCCTGCTAGGGTCAGTCCGCTGGCGGCCAGACCATTCTGCAGGCGGTCAGCGTGCCCGCGGATCAGCGCTCCGGTCTCGGCTTCGTCTGGAACCAGACTGATCTGTACCGTCTGGCCCGAAAGGCGCACACGCGCCGTCAGCCCGCCCAGCCCTGGAAGATCCAAAGCCAGCCGTGTGCTCCACGCCTGCGCTTCGGTTTCTCCCCCGTGCGCCTGCCGCTCGTCGGCACGCTCCTGCTCGATCACCATCTGCATCGGCTGGCCAGGCCAGGCCAGGCCCTGCAGTGGCACCTGCCGGTTTTCCAGCACATCCAGCTGCCGCTGCAACAGCTGTCCCAGTTCGGCACTGACAGGACGGCCCTCCGCCAGCCCGGCGCGGGCGTGCACATCGTTTCCCACCGCAAGGGCGAGTTGTGCCTGCGGTTCTTCGGCCAAGCTCTGAAGGGGCAAGCGGCCATCGGCCCAGGCCTGTACATGGGATTCATAGAAGAGGCCGCTCTTGGCCACCTGGCCCTGCAGGTGGTCGGCCATCTGCGCCGGTGTCTGCCGGCCCGCATCCAGGCGCACCTCCGCCGGTTCGCCCCGTGCCGAACGGCCTGCCTGCAGCAGCTCGGTCATGTAACGCGAAGCCGGGCTGATGTCCACTTCCACCGAACCCTCACCGGCCTCGGCAGCGGCTGCGTTGCCGCTCTCCACCAGGGCGAAGTTCAGCCCGGGCGAGACGGAGGCTACCCGCAACTGCAACGCATCGCCATTAACCTGCATGCCCTGCGGGATGTTGAGGGTGAAAATGCTGTTCTTGATGACGGCAACCAGCTGATTGTTGCCAAGGCGCTCGGCCACGCGCGCGCTGATTTCCTCGCCAACAGCCAGCGCCGGCAGCCGTGCGGGCAGAACGGCCGCGTCCAGCAGCAGACGCCCGCCTTCCCGCATCAGACGGACGGTATTCACGCCCTGCGTACCGGCGGCGGCAGGCGTATTGAGGTTCGGAATCATGAGGGAGAGTTGTTGCGGTAGAGCGATACGATCAGTTCCGCCTCGCTGCGCGAGATACCGCAGCGCTCGGCCACTTCAACGGCAGACAGGCCCATGCGTACCAACTGTATGGCCTGGTTATAGCTGCCGTTTCCGGCTACCGGTTCGGCAGAAGGGGTTGGCCGTGCGGGAGCACTGGCCCGCTGCTCCAGCTTCTCCAGCCGGCTGAGGGTGCGGGACAGTTCACGCTGCAGCTGGCTGATCTGTGCCTGCAGGCTGTCCAGGTGGCTGGCGGTTACGTCCACGCCGCCCGCCTGATGCTGTCGCCACCAGACATAAGCAGCTGCGCCCCCCAGGGCAAGCACCACGGCTACCGCGAAAACGATCATCCCGAACGTCATGGCCTTCCGTCCTCAGGGTTGCAGGGCCAAGGGCCCGGTGACAGCCGGATGCGGCTCAGCCGCGATAGGCATGCTGAAGCCGCCGCTGACGCGAGAGGTTCTGCAGTTCGTGCGCCAGCTCATCACGGTTCCGGGCACACAGCGCCTGCAGGGCTGCCGTCAGGGCCGCGGCCTCTTCCAGCAGGGACGCATCGCGACTGTCCGTCACGGCCTGATGGACGGCCTCGACAGAAATGCCCGTGCCTTCTTCCAGCAGCCCGGTCAGTGTCTCCCACTCACCGGACTCGGCCAGTGCCAGCCAAGTGCGCAGCTGGCTGACATGTTCCTCAAGCGTCATGCTTCACCATAGCTCATCGGGCCACGTCCGGGCGTGGCCGCGGGGGCTGCGGGGGCCTGTGGCGTGGCGGCACCGGGCTGGATGCCGGCCCAAGCCTCGCGCAGCTCAATCAGCAATGCCTCCACCTCATCAAGCAGCGCCACGTCGTTCTTCAGGTTGGCCTGCAGCAGGCGCTGCGAGCAGTACTCGTACAGCGCATCCAGATTCTGGGCCAGCTCTCCCCCCACCTCGGTGTTGAGCGAAGCGCGCAGCCCGTCATCAATGATGGCAATGCTCTTGCTGATCAGTTTGCCTTTATCCGCATAGCGCTTTTCCTGCATGGGAATCTTGGCCATCCGGATGGCCTGCAGCGCCCCGTCGTACAACATCAGGATCAGCTTGTGGGGGCTGGCCACCGACACCTCGGTTTCCAGAGCCGAGCGGCCATAAGCATTCTGCATTTGCCTTGAAAGCATCAGTATTTCGTCCTCAAAGGGTCAACGCAGCGTCAGGAACCGCTCTTCTGCAGCCCGGCAATCTGTTGGTTCAGGAAGGAGCTGGTCGAATTGAGCTGGCTTAGCAGACGGTCCATCGCGTTGAACTGGGCACGGTAGCGGGCCTCGGTCACCTGCAGGCTCTTGGAAAGTCTGTCCTGCTGCTTCTGCAAGTCTTTCAGCGAGGCATTCAGACCCTTGTCGAAGGCCGTCAGCGGACCGTTATCGGCCAACATGCTCTCTACTGTCTTGCCCAGCTGGAAGGAGAAGCCTTGAGTGTAGGTCAGCTTGCCCTTGTCGCCCACGGTGCCACCGGTAATCTCGATGGTCAAGCCTTCTACCGGCGTCCCTACCGCGCCGACGAGCTTGTTGCCATCGCCCCGGGCCGGGTAGCCCCCGATGGTGCCGGAAACGTTCTTGGACCCGGCCACCCCTGCACCGGGTGTAAAGCCGGCAAACTCCAGCCCGCTTAGCACCTCCACCTTGGACTCCTCCCCGCTCTTGGTAGAGGTCATCAGCAGCTTGCCCGTGGCGTCATCCACGGTGACGGATACCTTGCCCTTGGCTGCCGCCAAGCCAGCATCGCCGTTGATAGTGCTTTCCAGCGCCTTGGCCAAGGCCGTCGCGCTATTGAACGGACCTGCCGGCAAAGTGGCGTTAACCGTCACCCCATCCACCTTTACGGCAAAGCTCTGCCCACCCGTCAGGGAGGACGGCGTGGAACCGGCAAAGTTGTAACCGTTCACTACAGCATCCACCGCAACCTCATAGGTGCCGGCCTTGGTATTGGCCGTACTGGTGGAGAAGGAAAAGCCCGAACCTTCGATGGTGGCCCCGGTGGCGAAGAAACGGGCCACATCATCCGGAGCCTCATCAATCGCCTTGTTGAGCTTGGTACTGTCCAGACTCAACTGGCCATCCTTGGAAAAGGTCAGTCCGAGCTGGCTGGCAAACTTGAAGGTGCCCCCGTTATCGGTCACAGCACCGAAAGCGACGCGCAACTGGCTCTGGATGTTGCGGATGGCGGTGATACCGTTCAGCGGCGCAGCGGTACCGCTTTCGCCGGGCTTGGTGCCCGGCGTGGCTGCTGTCGCCTCTTTCAGCATCTTGTTCAGGTCGTTGTAGGATTTGACGAACTCGTCCAATGTCTTCTTCACACCGCTGGTATCGCGCGACACATTCATGCGCAAGGCAGCGTCGTCCGCATCCTGCGCCTTCTTGAGCGTGAGCGTCACCCCCTCGATGGCATCGCTGACGGTATTGGAAGGTTTGACGATCTTGAGGCCGTCAATATAGAACACGGCATCCTTGGCGTCCTGCATCGTGGTCAGCTTGCTACCGGCCGGGTCATGCGTCAGACCGGCCAGCGCAGATCCAGCGCCGCCTTCGGCCGTGATCTTAAGCGTGTTCTCGGCACCGGTCTTGGCAGAGGAATAGATCAGCCGGTAGCCGCTGCCATCATTGACGATGCTGGCGCTAACGCCAATGTTGGCCTTGTTTACACTGTCGCGAATCTCTTCCAGCGTCGCATTGGGGGCGATCTTCACCTGTTTTGAAAGCGTGCCGGACTGAGGCGTGAAGGTACTGCCCGAGGTGGTGCCAAAACTGAAGGTCAGCGTTTCCTCGGTTGCCCCGTTGACCGGGGTCTTGCTGCTGACGAAGGTGGCGGTGGCCAGCTTCTGCGATGCAGCCAGCGTTTCCACCTTGAGGTTGAAAGCCCCCACCGGGGCCTTGGACCCGGCGGAGATTTCGGCGACATCCTTGTCGGAGGTGGAACCGCTGAGGGTCTGATATTTGGTCGGGTCCTGAAGGTTCTTCAAGGCCGTCTGAAAGGTGGACAACCCGCCCTTGATCTGTCCGAGGGCAGAGATCTTGTCCTGATAGGTTTTCTGCTTCTGTTGCAGCTGCAGCAGGGGACGGGTTTCCACATTCATCAGCTTGGACACGAGATCGTCGATGTTCATGCCCGACCCAAGACCGCTACTTGTCAAACCCATGATCCTTCTCCCGTCATTGACCTGTTTGCAACCAACCCATCAGAGCAGGGCGTTCACGCCTTGTTCTTGTAGAGCACCCCGACCAGCTTGTCGAGGTCCTTGGCCAGCGCCAGCATTTCCTCGCTGGGAATCTGGCGGATCACTTTGTCGGTGGAGCGGTCGATCACCTTGACCACCGGAATGTCCAGGTCATCATCGACGCTGAACTTGAGGTCGCTGGCCACATTGCTGACCAGTTCGCTCACCTTTTTGGCTGCTTCGGTGAGCGTTTCCTTGTCGGCCGGGCGCTTGGCCTCGGCCGTGGCCGCTGCACTGCCGGTGGCCTGAATCGCGTTGGCCGAAACGGGCACCCCTGCGGCCGAAGCCTGCTGCACCGGCAGAGCTTGGGGGCGGACCGGCTCTTGCGCGGCGGATGAGGTGGAGCCGATGGCCGGCCCCAGAGGCGAGAGCGATGACATGGTGTACCTCCATGTTAAAAAGCCTGGCGTGGAGACCACGCCAGGCGTTCCAGCTTAAGACGCTAGGTCCCTCAGCCCATTTTAGCGCAGCAGCGACAGAACTTGCTGCGGCAGCTGGTTGGCCTGAGCCAGCATTGCGGTACCGGCCTGCTGCAGCACCTGGTTACGGCTCAGCTTCGCGGTTTCCGAAGCGAAGTCGGTGTCCTGGATGCGGCTACGCGATGCGTTCAGGTTCTCGGACGAAGTCTGCAGGTTCGAGATGGCGTTCTCGAAGCGGGACTGCAGGGCACCGAACTGTGCACGTTGACCGTTGATCGCTTGAAGGGCCGAGTCCACGATCTTGATGGCAGTCTGGGCGTTCGAGAAGTTGGTCACATCCAGCGAAGCCACAGTTTGCAGCTTGGAAGAGCCACTCAATTTAAGACCCGAACCGGCATCTGTTACGCTGAAGCTCTTTTCCGAGTCGAAGACGATGGTACCGTTCGCAATCGAGGTATTACCTGCGGTAGTAGCAGTACCAGCCACCAGGGCAGGGGTCGTACCCGAATTATTGTAACCACTCAGAGTGAAGTCACCCGAACCGGTAGCACTGGTCAGCTGGATATCGGCACCGGTCGCATTGGTCAGCTTGATGCCGCCCAGCTTGGAGTCATACTCTGCGGTCACACCCGTTTTGGAGGACGCAGCGTTGATGGCATTGATCGCCTCGGAGTAGTCATCCGCACTGTTAAGCGTGGCACCGGTACTGAACGAGACCGTACGCGCGGTCGAGTTGTCCGAAGTGATAGCAATCGAGTAGGTCTTGCCAGCCACCAGCGACAGGTTGGCCTCGGTACGTGCAGAAGCCGTCACGCCGGTCTGTTCGGTCAGGCGGTTGATGCCTGCAGCGATGGTTTTAGCACTGTCACCCGCAGCAGTGGTGTACTTGGCCGAGCCCAGCGAACCTGCAATGGTCACGTCCTGACTGGCAGTCACTGCACTCGTAGCATCCGGCTTGATGCCTGCTACGGTGACGTTGTTG
Organism: Gulbenkiania mobilis; assembly: GCA_004346645.1. GTDB lineage: Bacteria > Pseudomonadota > Gammaproteobacteria > Burkholderiales > Chromobacteriaceae > Gulbenkiania > Gulbenkiania mobilis. The sequence goes on along the minus strand of SMDA01000001.1, from coordinate 46,817 downwards.
TTACCGTAGTTGCTGGTACGGAAGTTACTACCCGTGGCCGAAATAGTCTGGTTGGCATTGGCGCCGACCTGGAAGGTAAGAGTGCCCGAAGAACCGTCCAGCAGTTTCTGACCGTTGAATTCGGTGGTCTGAGCGATACGGTCCAGTTCCGAAGTCAGCTGGGTCACTTCAGCCTGCAGCGCCTGACGGTCGGAACCGGAGTTGCTGGAGTTGGAGGACTGTACGGCGAGTTCGCGAATACGCTGGAGAATGCTGCCAGCAGAAGACAGCGCGCCTTCGGCGGTTTGCGCCATGGACACGCCGTCGTTGGCGTTGCGACGGGCCTGGTCCATGCCACGGATCTGGCCGCTCATGCGCTCGGAGATGGCGAGGCCGGCGGCGTCGTCTTTGGCGCTGTTGATGCGCAGGCCAGAAGACAGGCGCTGCAGCGAGGTGGACAGCGCGCTCTGGGAACCGGACATGTTGCGCTGGGCGTTCAGCGAGGCCACGTTGGTGTTGATGGTAAGCATGATCTGCTCCTTCAGTGTTTCGAACTGGGCGTCTTGCTTGCCGGCCCCTTGCCGGTGCGTCGCCTTCCCACCATCTATCGTCCCTTGCCAAAAAAGCTTTAGGGTTTTTCAGAAAAAATTTCTGCCGGCAAAAGAAGCAGCCAATGCTCGGTGCGTTGAAGGCCATGCCCCTCGAAGGCTGCCATACAGCGCGACAGATATTCGGGCACATGCACCTGGGCACGATAGAAAAGATAAACGAGCTCGGTCAGCTCCGCGTGCGATAAGGGCCGGCCCCGGGCGCTGGTCAGGCCTACGGCAGCGAAGCGCAGCATCAGATAATGCAGGACCACTACGCGCACCATCTTTCCTGCCGGCATGCCAAGCGGGTAGTGTTGCGTATAGCAATGGTTAAGTAGTACCCGCCCCAGGGCTTGGTCGATCTCCCAAGTGAGGGCGGTACCCGCAAAACGCTCACATACCAGTGCGTCCGCCTCCGCTCCCCCTCCGTCCTCCCGAACCCCCAGGCTTTGCAGTGCTTCTTCAAGCAGTTCCAGGTAGCGTGTGCGGTTGAAGGGCAGTTCCGCCCGAATGCGACTGGCCGCCGCCAGTACCTTAAGGTGCAGAAGGTCATGTCTAGGAAGGTCTTGCAGCAGTGCCAGCGCTTCTCCTGTCGCAAGCAGGCCTTCCCACTCATCGAGCACCGCGCCGATCTGAGCGTCCTTGGAAGTATCCAGCCCCGTACAGCCCTCCACCGCTTCGGCAACCAGAAGCTGTAGAGCCAGTCGCTGCCACACCGGCAGCTGCGTGGCCCCCATGCACCCCAGGAAGAAGCTCCGAAGCCGTTCCATGGTTTCTGGTGTCATGCTGGTGGTACGAAACTCCACATATTTGCGCACCGGCTGTTGGGAAGTGCGCAAGTCAAGCGCATCGACATCTTCGACAAGCAAGCGCGCCACCTCCGGACAGGAAGGTGAGGCAAACTGATCCATTACACCGTCGACTGCCTTACTGGCCCGAGGATAGGAAGAACATACATCTGGGAGCATCGTCTCACCATGCGTGGCATGGAGCTGACATAACCCGCTTTCCGACAGAAGCGCACAAGGCTGCTCCCGCGTAGCCCCTAGTTTCAGCATCCCGAAATTGTCGCTTCCGGGTTTGCCGGGGCCGCGCACCAGGGCCTGTTTAACCAATGGTTTCAGTGGGTCATCCTGCAAGCGCATCAGCTTGAGGTAACTCTCATGCTCGACCGGAACCTGCCAGCCATAGCAGCAGGTGTCCGGGCAGGTAGGACCCAGGCAGGAAAATTTCTCCAGATAAGCTGGGGCTATGACCTCAAGGTGCCGGGTTACAGACATGGTGCTTCCTTCAATTGGGTTCAGTCAGCAGCGTACGGATCAGCGCAACCATGGTCTCGATCGGCTGGCCAAGTTCGTCCTGGCGCAGCGTGACCGTGCACCGGCTCTCGCCCTTGCCGGCGGCCCAGTTGACCACCAGACAGAGATGCACGTACGGAATCTGCAGTTCGCGGGCAAGCGCGGCCTCGGGCATGCCCGTCATGCCCACAATGTCGGCGCCGTCACGCTCCAGCCGGCGGATCTCCGCCGCTGTTTCGAGGCGTGGGCCCTGGGTGCAGGCGTATACCGCCTTATCGACCACGGTCAACCCGGCTGAAGCCGCGGCAGCAAGAAGATGGTGACGCAGGGCGCGGTCGTAGGGACAGGTGAAATCGACATGCACCACGGGTTTGTCCACCCCTTCAAAGACAGTGTGCTTGCGGCCCCAGGTATAGTCGATGAGGTCGTGTGGCACTACGACGGTGCCGGGCGGCAGGTCGGGCCGGATCCCCCCCACCGAACCGAGGGCGACGATGCCACGCACGTTTTGCTGCTTGAGTGCCCACAGGTTGGCGCGGTAGTTGATCTCGTGCGGAGCCAGCGAGTGTCCGTAGCCGTGACGGGCGATAAACACCACGGGCTGGCCATAGAGCCGGCCGAAGGTCAGCGGACCGGACGGCTCGCCAAAGGGGGTACGCACCACCTGCCGGTGCAGGATTTCAAGTTCGGGGAAACGGGCAAAGCCACTGCCGCCGATAATCGCCAGCATGAAGATTCCTTCTCGTTGGAACGCGGGCGGCACCGGGGCCACCCCAAGGTTAGGGAAGGAAGCATAAACCATCCGGCGGCCGGGTTCTAACGGTGTTCGGGCCTTTCGGCCAACCCTTGCCGGTGACACCACCGCGCTAGGCTGCAGAAGCCGCTGGGGGACGCTACCATGAAGCATGCATCGGGCATGGCTGCCACCGCGCCCGCCTGCCCCTTTCATCCTTTACAGGAAACCGCCATGCGTCCGACCCTGCCCCTTGCCCTCGTCGGCAGCCTGCTGGCTGCCAGTCTGTCTGCCTCTCCCGCCCTGGCCGCCCAGACGGTGGTGGTGGTGGGTTCCAAGATCGATACCGAAGGTTCGCTGTTGTGCCCGATGATCCGTCTGGCACTGGAGGCGCGAAAGATCCCTGTGCGCGAGAAATGTGGAACGGGGGCCACGCAGGTGGTACGCAAGGCGCTCCTGGAAGGGGAGATCGATCTCTATCCTGAATACACCGGCAATGCCCCCTACCTCATCAAGGAAGCGCCCTTCGCACCGGATACCTTCCGCAGCATGCGCAGCGGTTTTGCGGCCGCGGCCAAGGCCGACCTGGAGCGCAACCGCATCGTGTGGCTGGCGCCGGCCCCTGCCAACAACACCTGGACAATCGCGCTACCGAAACGGCTGGCCGACAGCCAGAAGTTGCGCTCGATGGCGGACCTGTCCGCCTATCTGAAGGCGGGCAAGCCCCTCCGTCTGGTGGCCAGCCAGGAATTCGTCGACCGCGACGACGCCCTCAAGGCCTTTGAAACCACTTACGGCTTCAAGCTGAAGCCGGAGCAGCTGATCATCCTGCCGGGCGGGAACACTGCGCAAACCGAGGCGGCCGCCGCGCAGGGCACCAGCGGAGCCAATGCCGCGATGGCCTACGGTACCGATGGGCAACTGTCTGCGCTGGGGCTGGTGGCTTTGGCGGACCCGAAGGGTGCGGTGGTGGTTTACAACCCGGCCGTGACGGTACGCGAAGCCACCTACAAAGCCTATCCGGCCATCCGTGCCGCGCTGGAGCCGGTGTTCGCCAGCCTGGACGGTGCAACCCTGTCGCGCCTGAACGCCCAGATCGTGGTGGGCGGTCAGCCCCCGGCCAAGGTGGCGGAGCAGTACCTGCGCCAGCGCGGCCTGCTGAAATAAGGCTTTTGGCCAAGCATGCCCCGGAACGCGCGCTACAACCCGCTGGCCCTGGTGGCCAGTGCCATGGCCTTGCCGGCGCTGTGGCTGCCAACCTTTGTTGCCCGCCCCAGCCGGGTGCTGCCCATCGGAGAACTGGTCGGGCTGTGGCAGGCACCGCTGGCCCCGGCTGGCTGGGCTCTGGCGGTGCTCTGGGCCCTGATTGCCGTGGCGGCCCTGCTCCCCACCGCGCGTGGGCGAGCCCCTCTGCTGGGCCTGCTGACGGCGGTGCTGACAGGGCTGCTGACCGCAGGCGTGGGCTGGGGCAGCCTGCGCCTGCAGGGTGACGACCCGATGATACGCATCGGCCTCGCTGGTGGGGGTTGGCTGATGCTGGCCAGCTGCGGCCTTGTCTGGCTGGCGGTGCGGGCTGAAGCCGGACGCTGGCTGTGGCTGCCCGCACTGGCAGGGCTGCTGGCGTGGGTGAGCGTACCCTACGGTGGGCTGGGCATGGTGGCCGAGTACCGGATCTCGCCCGAAAGCTACCACGATGCCTTGCTGCAGCACCTGCGTCTTGTCGCGGCAGCCTTGCCACTGACGCTGGCCCTGGGGCTGCCGCTAGGCATCGCGGCGTACCGCTGGCAAGCCGCCGAGGCACCGGTACTGGCGGTGGCCGGTTTCCTGCAGACCCTGCCGTCGGTAGCGCTTTACGGGCTGCTGCTGCCGCTTCTTTCGCTGCAGGGCAAAACGTGGACCCTTTCCGGCCTGGGCGCAGCCTGCGTCCTGATCCCGCTGGCCGTCTGGCTGCTGTACCGGTTCGGCCCCGTGGGTCGCTGGCTGGCCGTGGCGCTGGCGGTGAGCGGCACGCTGGCCCTCCTCCCGCTGCTGGGCGTGGCGCTCCACAATCTTCTTGAGTACGCCCGCCCCTGGCAGGACACGCTGCACTGGCATCAGCCCTTGGCCGAACACGGCTTGCGCGGGCTGGGAGTGGCGCCAGCCGTGACCGTGCTGACCCTGTACGGTCTGCTGCCGGTGGTGGTCCAGACGCATCTGGGCTTGCGCGCGGTGCCGGCGGCGGCGCGCGAGGCCGCCCGGGGGATGGGCATGCGCCCGATGGAAGTGTTCCGGCTGGTGGAGCTGCCGCTGGCCCTGCCCTATCTGGTCGAAGGCCTGCGCGGCAGCCTGCTGTTGCTGGTGGGCCTGGCCTCGCTTGCGGTACTGGTCAACGGAGGCGGATTGGGCTACTACCTGATGCGGGGCGTGGAGCAGGCTGTGCTGGACATGGTGCTCCTGGGCGCGGTGTCGGTGGCGGCGCTTGCTCTGGCAGTGGATGCCCTGCTGCGCGGCCTGGTGCAGTGGCTGACGCCGGAGGGAGTGCGTCCATGATCCGCCTGGAGGCGCTGTCGCGCCATTTCGACGGCCACGCTGCCGTGGAGGACGTTTCCCTCGAGATCTCCGGGGGGACACTACAGGTACTGATCGGCCCTTCTGGCTGCGGCAAGTCCACACTGCTGCGTCTGATCAACCGCCTGATCGCGCCCACGACGGGCCGCGTGCTGCTCGACGGGGTGGATACCGCCACGCTGGCGCCCGAGGCCTTGCGCCGGCGTATCGGCTACGTAATCCAGGGGACGGGGCTGTTTCCCCACCTGACCGTGGCCGAGAATATCGCGGTCGTGCCCCGCCTGCTGGGTTGGCCGAAGGCTGCACGCCGCCAGCGGGTGGAGGCGTTGATGGAGCTGGTCAGGCTGGAGCCGGCCTTGGCAACCCGCTACCCTGCGGCCCTGTCCGGCGGCCAGCAGCAGCGGGTGGGCATCGCCCGTGCCCTGGCAGCCGACCCGGCGCTGCTGTTGATGGACGAACCTTTCAGCGCCTTGGATCCGGTTACACGGCGCCAGTTGCAGGCGGCGCTGCTGGACATTCAGCAGCGTGTGCGCAAGACCATCGTCTTCGTGACACACGACATGGAGGAGGCGGTACGCCTGGGCGACCGCATCGCGCTGATGCAGGACGGACGCCTGGTGCAGAACGGTCCGCCGGATGCACTCCTGCGTCATCCGGTCAACGCCTTTGCCGCCGCGTTCGTCGGCGAGGAGCGCGCCCTGATGCGCCTGGCGCGTCACAGTGTGGCGGACTTCATGCGCACCGAACCACCCTTCCCACTGGCCGCACCGGCGGTTTCGGCCAACCTTCCGGCACGTCAGGCATTGAGTCGGCTGCTGGATGGCCAGCCGGTACTGCTCGTCACCGGCCCATCCGGCGAAGCGGTAGGCCAGATCGCGCTTCAGGATTTTGCACAAGAATGAGGCCCCTGTTACGCACGCTCCTGCTGTGGCCGGTACTGTGGCTGGCCCTAAGCCAGACCGCGGCCTGGCAGTGGCTGCTAGCTCCGTTGGCTGCGCCCGGGCAGACCGTGCTGTTCGACCGAACCTCACTTGCCGCGCTGGCGCTGGCACATGTCGAGATCGTGGGCTTGGCGCTGGGTGCGGTGCTGCTGGTAGCCCTGCCCTTGGGGATATGGGCCACACGGGCGGCGGGCCAGCCGTTTCTGGGCGCGGTGCGAAGCCTCGGCACACTCAGCCAGACCATCCCCCCGGTGGCGGTACTGTTCCTGGCACTGCCCATTTTCGGCTTTGGCCGGCAGGCGGTGATGCTGGCGCTGTTCGTTTACGGGCTGATGCCCAGCATGCAGGGGGTGCTGACCGGGCTGTCCACTGTGTCACCGGCTGTGCGGGAAGCGGCACGGGGCATGGGGCTAGAAGGCTTCGACCTCTTCCGTCAGGTGGAATGGCCGCTGGCGCTGCCGGCGCTGCTCGCCGGTGTGCGAACCAGCGCGGTCCTGTTGACGGCCACCGCGACCCTGGCGCCGATGGTGGGCGTGGAAAGCCTGGGCACGCCCATCCTGGCCGGTCTGGCTGTCGACAATACCGCGCAGGTGGCCGAAGGCACGGTAGCCGTGGCGCTCCTGGCCATGCTGACCAGTGCCACACTGCGTAGCCTGGAGCATATCCTGACGCCCTGGAGCCGCCAGACCGCATGAAAAAGGGCGGCGCCTCTGGCACCGCCCTTGTGCTTGCCCTCAGGCAGACACGACTTACTTCAGCGCATGGATGGCCGGCAGGTTGCGCCAGGCACCGCGCACATCCATGCCATAACCGAACACATAACGGTCCGGAACGTCCAGACCGACGAAATCGGCTTGGATCGGCTTGTCCTTGCTGATCAGCTTGTTGGCGAACACACCGCTGTAGAAGGCCTTGGCACCCATTTCCAGCACCTTGTCGCGAATCGCGGCCATGGTGTGGCCCTCATCCAGAATGTCGTCCAGCACCAGAACCACACGGTCCTGCACGTCTTCCTTGGGCGCCTGTTTCCATACCAGCTCGCCCCCGTGCGTTTTGTCCCCATAACGGGACACATGCACATAATCGAAATCCAGCGGGAAAATCAGGCGCGGCAGCAGTTGGCCGGTAAAGACGACGGCTCCCCCCATCACCGACAGCACCAGCGGGTACTCATCCCCCAGCTTCTCGGTGATCTCGGTGGCCATACGGTCGACCGCGGCGTCCACCTCTTGGGCGGTGAACAGGATGTCCGAGCTGTTGAGGATGCCTCGGGCTTCGGATACGTTGGGCATGATGACTCCTTGAAAAGCGTTCCGGGCGCTGGCAGCGCCCACATGGAATTAGCGGATTTCGGCCAGATGGCGCAGGTAGGCCGACAGTTCGTCGGCCACCTCGTGATGCTTCAGGCCGTAGCTGATGGTGGCCTTGAGATAACCGATCTTGGACCCGCAATCGTAACGGGTGCCGGCAAACGGCAGCGCCAGCACGGTCTCGTCCTTCATCAGCGCTGCAATGCCGTCGGTGAGCTGGATCTCGCCTCCGGCGCCCGGTGTGGTGGCCTGCAACTTGTCGAAGATGCGCGGCGTGAAAATGTAGCGTCCCACTACCGCGAGGTTGGACGGGGCCTCTTCAGGACGCGGCTTTTCGACGATGCTGCTGACACGCTGCAGGCCGCCGGCCAGGGTGTCCACCTCGACGATGCCGTAGGAGCCGGTTTCCTCGGGTGCCACGGTCTCGACGCCCAGCACCGAGGAACGGGTGCTTTCATAGAGCGACACCATCTGTTCCATCGCGCCTGGCTCGCCATCGATCAGGTCGTCGGCCAGGATCACCGCGAAAGGCTCGTCTCCCACAACCGGCTTGGCGCACAGCACTGCGTGCCCGAGGCCCAACGCCTGCGCCTGCCGGATGTAGATGCAGGTGGCCGAGGGCGGCAGGATGCCCTGCACAATCTCCAGCAGCTTCTGCTTGTTCTTGTACTCCAGTTCGGTCTCGAGTTCATAGGCCTTGTCGAAATGGTCCTCGATCGAACGCTTGTTGCGTCCGGTGATGAAGATCAGTTCGGTCATGCCCGCTGCCAGGGCTTCCTCCACCGCGTACTGGATCAGCGGCTTGTCGACCACCGGCAACATTTCCTTGGGGCTGGCCTTGGTGGCGGGCAGGAAGCGGGTACCCAGTCCTGCCACCGGAAAGACGGCCTTGGTGATTTTTTTCATTGCAGTAGAACACAGCTGTGAATTTGACCGGCATTGTAGGGCTTTTGCCGAACGGCCTCTACTTTCTCGATCTCAAGAGGCTGCCTCGCCTCCAGCCATGGTGCCCGCCAGCAGCGCCTGCAGCCCGGCTTCGTCCAGCACCGGTACTCCCAGGCTCTCAGCCTTGGCCAGCTTGCTTCCGGCCGCCTCGCCCGCCACCACATAGTCCGTCTTGCGTGACACGCTGCCGGACACCTTGCCGCCGGCCGCCTCAATCAAGGCCTGTGCCGCCTCGCGCGTCAATGTCGGCAGGGTCCCCGTCAGCACCAGTGTCCGGCCAGCCAGGGGCAGGTTGGCCGAAACGTCGGGCATGGCTGGCAAGGCCGCGAGGAGCGCACTCCGCTGGTGAGCGGTTGCGGCCAGCAAGGCCCGCCGTTCCGGCTGGGTCAGCCATTCCCTCCAGGCCAGACGCAAAGGCTCGGGCCAGGCCGCAGGCAGCTGCTCAGGCGCCAGAGTGACAAGCGCCTCCAGACTGCCGGCCTGTGCCAGAAGCTGGCCAGCGCGCAGTTCGGTCAGGCGGGGAATCCCCATTCGTGTCAGCAGGCGCGCCGGCTCCAGCTGCTCGGCGAGCGCAGCGGCGGGCAGACCTTCGCCCTGCGGACGCACGCCCGCCGCAAGCAGCGCATCGATGGCCGCGGCATTGTTCGGCTCGGCAAAGAACTCGGCAATTGCCTCCGCCACCACTAGCCCGATATCCGGCAGCGCCGCCAGGATGGGTGCCGGCGCCTGGCGCACCCGCTCCAGACTGCCCAGCCAGTCAGCCAGGGTCTTGGCGGTGGACTCTCCGACATGACGGATGCCAAGTGCGAACAGGAAACGGGCCAAGGGGGGCGTCTTGCTGGCCGCGATGCCAGCAAGCAGGTTTTCCGCCCAGCGCGTCGGCGCCGTACGGGGAGAGCTGGCTGCCCCCGGGACCTCTGCTTCGGCCAAGGGGCTGGCGGTCTCGTCGCTACGGGCCTTCATGGCAACGAAGTCGGCCAGGGTAAGATGATAGAGATCGGCCACGCTGTGCACGAATCCCAGATCCACCAAGGCATCCACATAGCGCTCGCCCAAGCCTTCGATGTCCATGGCGCGACGGCCGGCAAAATGCAGGATGGCCTGCTTGCGCTGGGCGCTGCACACCAGTCCGCCGCTGCAACGGGCCACGGCCTCGCCTTCTTCGCGTACCACGTGGCTGCCGCACACCGGACAAGTGGCCGGGATCCGGTAAGGGGGATGGAGAGGCGCTTCGGACGGACTGAACAGGTCACCGCCGGCCACCGGTTGCATTGGCCGACGCTCCAGTACGACACCCACCACCTCCGGAATCACGTCGCCAGCACGGCGCACGATCACCGTATCACCCACCCGCACGTCCTTGCGGTGTACCTCATCCTCGTTGTGCAGGGTGGCATTGGTCACTGTCACGCCGCCCACCGCCACCGGCCGCAGCCGGGCCACCGGCGTAAGCGCCCCCGTGCGGCCGACCTGCTCCTCGATGGCGTCCACCACCGTCAGCGCCTCTTCGGCAGGAAACTTGTGCGCGATGGCCCAGCGCGGCGCGCGCGATACGAAGCCGAGGCGTGCCTGGTCGGCCAGGCTGTCAACCTTGTACACCACACCATCGATGTCGTAGGGCAACGTAGACCGCTGGGCATGCACCCGCTCGTAGTATTCAGCCAGACCCTCCACGCCCTCTACCACCGGGCGCAGGGCCGGGACCACCAGCGGCAGGCCAAGCTGCTCCAGCCACTGCATCTCGTACTGATGGGTATCCGGCCACGTCGCACCTTCTACCCGAGCGATGGCGTAAGCGAAGAAGGACAGGCGTCGCTGGGCCGTGATGCGCGAATCGAGTTGGCGCAGGCTACCTGCCGCCGCATTGCGCGGATTGGCGAACACTTTGTCGCCCCGGGCGGCTTGTGCCGCATTGAGAGCCTCGAAGTCCCGACGCAGCATCAGCACCTCCCCGCGCACCTCCAGGAGGGCCGGCGGTTGCGAGGTGGCCAGGCGCAGGGGCACGGTGCGCACGGTGCGCACGTTTTCGGTGACGTTCTCACCCGTCAGCCCGTCGCCCCGGGTGGCCGCCTGCGTCAGCACGCCGTGTTCGTACACCAGACTGATCGCCAGGCCGTCGAACTTGGGTTCCACTGCATACCGCACCGGGCTGTCCGACCGACCCAGCCCCCGACGCACCCGTTCGTCAAACTGGATGATCTCGGCATGCCGTACGGCAAAGTCGTCTTGGGTCAGATCGGAGAAGGCATTGTTGAGCGACAGCATCGGCACTGCGTGACGCACGCTCTCGAACACCGGCACCGGGGTGCCGCCCACCCGCTGGGTGGGGGAAGCAGGGGTACGCAGCGCCGGCCAGGCCGCTTCCAGGGCCTGCAGTTCGCGGAACAGCCGGTCGTACTCGGCATCCGGTACGGTAGGCGCATCCAGCACGTAGTATTCGTGGTTATAGCGTTCGAGCAGCGCCGTCAGCTGGGCAGCGCGGGCGGTCACGTCGTCAGGAATCGGAGCCATGGAAGCCTCAAACGAAAAGGGCCGGCACAGGCCGGCCCGCTCAGGAAGATGGGGTCACGCAAACAACCGCAGGGCCGCTACGCTGCCGGGCGCGATGCCCCGGTCGTCCATGTTGCCGTAGATCCGGATCAGTTGGTCCCGGATGCGCGCCAGCCCGATGTCCGATAGAGGGCGGCGGTTGTCATCCACCAGTTGCGCGCCGAACTCATCGGCCAGTTCCTTGGCAAACTGGACGGCACGGTCGAACACCTCTACGCCGCCGGCAACGCGAGGCACGTCAAACAGCAGGGTAAGCGCCGGGAAGGATTTGTCCAACAGCGAATGCAGGGTGAACGGCACCTGGTCGGCCGAAGCCAGCGAGTAGAGGGTGTTCCCGGAGTCGGCAAGGTAGTGGAAGGCGCCATCCGGCTCCAGCTGCAGCCCGGCACTTTCGGCAAACACGCGCAGGCGGGTGCCTTCGATGGGCGCGCGCGCGATCAGGTTGATGCCGATCAGCACGTCCACGTCCGCGCAGAAGCGGTCCAGCTCGCGGGCGGCCACCAACTTCTGCTGACGCTGCGGGAAGCTGACGCTGGCTTCGTGCTCCTCGGCAAACCGCGCGACCTGCTGGCAGAAGCTGGAGAGCTCCTGCTCGGTCACGGCACCGCCGCGATCCACCAACTGCAGGCCGACGTTCAACTGCTTGTAGCGGGTGCCGGGCACAACTTCTGCCGGCTTCCACAGGCCGGTTTCGGTCCGGCCGATGATTTGGGTGCGCTTGGCCACGTTGAAGCGCGGCATGGCGGCCAACTCGTGCGGCTGGACAAACACCACCTCAGCGATGAAATCCAGCGAAGGGTCGAGCATGGCCACCACCAGCGCCTGGTGGTCAGGGGAATCGAAGGGACTGGGCGTGGGCTCCGGCTCGTCCATGAGGGTGACAGGCTCCCTCTCGATCGGCGGAGCCATGCGCGGCACTGCAACCGGCGCAGCGGGCGCGGGACGGGAAGCCGGAGTCGGAGGCTCGGGCGGCCATTCGGGCTCGAAGGCATCGAAATCATCGTCATCGGCCAACGGTACGTCTACCAGCACCGGCTCCAGCCGGTCCGTGCGGGCGCCATCGCGCACGTTGTTCTTGGGCACGTTGAGAAGGACATCATCGTGGTTGCGGCCGAAGGCCTGGCGGGTCCGCTTGCGGAAACGCCATTCCTGAAACACGTTGAAGCCATAGACAAGGCCGACCACGGCGCCTGCCAGTACCAGAATACCGATCTGTAATTCGCTCATTCAGCTAGTCCGCGTTAAGGCGAATGGTGGGGAGGATTATAGCCGAACACCGTCGGACACCATATCCGGCGCGGGTTCTGGCGCTTGCTTCGGGCCACTCAGCCACCCGTCATCGACATGAAGCGTACCAGTTTGTCGGGCCGTTCGCGAAATTCATGTCGCTCGGGCTTGAGCTCGATGGCCTCGCGAATGGCCTCTTCCAGCCCTTGGTCGCTGATGCCGGCACGCAGCAGCGGCCGCAGCGCATAGCGTGCTTCCTGCCCTAGGCACATATACAGCGTGCCATCCACCGACAGGCGCACCCGGTTGCAGGTGGCGCAGAAGTGCTGCGAAATCGGTGTAATAAGCCCTAACGTGAAACGGCCATCGGGCGTCTGCCAATAGCGGGCCGGGCCGCCCCCCAGCTCCGACGATTGTGGCACCAGCCCGAAGCGCTCGCGCAGCCGGCCAAGCACGGGCTGCAAGTCGAGAAAGCCTGCCGCACGGCCGGTATCACCCATGGGCATTGCTTCGATCAGGCGCAGGACGAAGCCTTGCTCGATGCAGAAGGCGGCCATCGCTTCCACTTCGTCGTCGTTGACGTCCTTGAGAGCCACCATATTGATCTTGATGGGGGCGAAGCCGGCTTCGCGGGCACTGGCCAGTCCTTCCATGATCTGCGGCAGGCCGTCGCGGCCGATGAGGGTGTGCAGGCGCTCGCGCTGCAGCGAGTCCAGGCTGACATTCAGGCGGTTCACGCCCGCTGCGCGCAAGGCATGGGCCTGATGCGCCAGCTGGGTGGCGTTGGTCGTGAGCGAGAGATCCTGCAGGCCCGGCAGGGCCGACAGACGGCCGGCCAGCTCGGGCAGGTTGCGACGTAACAGGGGTTCGCCGCCCGTCAGGCGCACGCGTCGGGTGCCCAGTCTTGCGAAGGCGGCCACCACCCGCTCCAGTTCGTCGAAGGTCAGCCAGTTGGCCGGTTCCTCGAAACCCTTGAAGCCCTTGGGCAGGCAGTAGCTGCAACGCAGGTCGCACCGGTCGGTGACCGAAACGCGCAGATAGTCGATGGACCGGCCGAACCGGTCCTGCAGGGTGGTCATGGCAAGTGCTGTGAAGGTTTTTCCGACATTGTACAAAGAAGCCCGGGTCGGCCTGCACTTTTTGTCGGCCTGGGGCCGGGCGGGATGCACTTTTGTGCGAGAATCGCGCTGTCAGTTCCCCGCCTGGCGGGGCAGGCCCTTGTTTGCCGGAGTCCACATGTCCAAGCACGAAGCGCCCTTTCTGCCCGTGGTGCGCGAACTGGCGCGTACCTTCCAGGCGTTTGAACACTTTTCTGCACGCCATGTGCGGCAGATGGGCCTGACACCGCCCCAGTTCGACGTGATCGCCACTTTGGGTAACACGCCGGGTATGAGCTGCAAGCAACTGTCGGAGAAAACCTTGATCACCAAGGGCACCCTGACGGGGGTGATCGACCGTCTGGAAGAAAAGGGCCTGGTGACGCGCACACCCCTCCCGCAGGATCGCCGCTCGATCTTCATCGCTCTCACCGCCACAGGCGAGGCGCTGTTTCAGCAGGTTTTCCCCGCCCACCTGGCCTACATGCAGGCCGCATTCGACGGTTTTGACCAGACCCAGCTGGATGCCTTCTGCACCGCACTGACCAATCTGCGCAGTGCCTTTCGTTCCCCTACGTCTCCGCCGGACGCCTGAGCCTTCAGGAACCTGCGCCTTCCAGCCGGAACGGCACCGGCACATTCAGCCATGCCTCGACCGGCCGGCCCTCGCTCTGCGCCGGCTGGAAGCGCCACTGCTCGGCGGCACGCGAGGCGGCCGCATCCAGCACCAGCGAGCCGCTGGAGCGAAGCAGACGGACCTCCCGTACCCTGCCGTCCGTTCCGATCCGCACCCCGAGCAGCACCGTGCCCTCTTCACCACGCTCCCGGGCCAGAGCCGGGTACGCCGGGCGCATGCGCTCCAGAGGGCGCGGCGGCTGTGGTGCCGAACCCGACGAATCGGGTGGCGCCATGGGTTTGATGGCGCCCTCCAGGTTGGCCGAAGCCCCTGCCTCAGGCATGGCTCCGTCTGCCGGTAGCCCAGAAGGAGGAGCGGCCGCCGCCCGACCGGCAGACGTGGCAAGAGAGGATGAAACCCCGGCTGGGGTGGGCTGGGGCGCTGGAGAAGAGCGCAGCGGGCCCGGGTGAGGCGCCGCCAGCGCCTGAACAGGCCTGGTTTGTGGCGACGGCGCCGGCAAGGCATCCGGGGGGCCGGGCGGGGTTGGGGGCGCTGAAGGCAGGAAGGTCAGCATCAGCGGCGACGCGGGGACAGCGGGCACTTGCGACTGTACCGCCTGCCCGGCACTGCGCACGCTGCCGAAGGCCAAGACGTGCAACAGCAGGGAGGCGCCCCAGGCCAGTGCCCGGATCCGTCCAGCCTGTGCCATGGGCACTAGCAGCGCATCTCGGCCCGACGTCGGGCGTAGAACCACCAAGCCACCCCTACCGACAGCAAGTAGAAAGCGAAGAACAAGCCGAAGGCCGGGACGAAGGAGCCGGTCATCTCCAGCGCGGTCCCGAAGGTCTTGGGAATGACGAAGCCGCCGAAGGCGGCCATCACCGAGCTGACGTTCATCGCCGCCGCGCCGCGGCGTCCGCCGCGGCGGTAGGCTTCGGCCAACCCTTCGCCTTGGTCCTGCGCTTCACGTCCGGCCTCGATCAGGAAGACCTTTGGCGCCAGTTGGTACGACGAGCCGTTGCCGATGCCGGCCGCGAGGAAAATCACCTCGAACATCAGCAGAAACAGCCAGAAGGCGCCGCCCTCGTCGGCCGAAGGCAAGCTGAGGTAGACGCCGACGGTGGCCAGTGCCATCACCAGATTGCACCCCAGGGTGGTGACACCACCACCCACCCGATCCCCCAGCCAGCCGCCCAGCGGCCGCGACAGGGCCGCCAGCATCGGCCCGATGAAGGCATAGGGGCTGACGTCCTGCAGCGGGAACATGGCATGCGCCAGCAGCGGAAAGGCCGCGGCAAAGCCAAGGAAGGTGCCATAGCTGCCCATGTAGAGCAGGCAGATGTACCAGGTATGTGGGTGGCGCATCATCTCCCACTGGTCGCGCGGAGTGATGCGCAGCTTGGGCAGGTCGTGGGCATAGAGCAGACAGAGCACCCCCACTAGCAGCACCAGCGGCAGCCACACCAGCCCGGCATTCTGCAGCCACACCGGCGACACGCTGCCGCCTTGGCCCCAGATCTGCGGCGGGCCCGACCAGGCACCGAAGAGCGGCACCGCGATAACCAGCGGCACCACCAGCTGCGCTACCGACACCCCCAAGTTGCCAAAGCCTGCATTGATGCCCATGGCAAAGCCCTTGGCCGACTTCGGGAAGAAAAAGCTGATATTGGAGAGGTGCGAGGCGCTGGCCCCGCCGCCGATGCCACAGCTGGCGGCCACCAGAAGCAGCAGCGGGAACGGCGCACTGATGTCCTGCACCACCTGCCCCACCCCGAAAGCCGGCAGCACCAGCAGAAGGGTGGAGAGGCCCAGCCACAGCCCACCCCCCACCCAACTCCAGACCCAGGAATACAGCACGCGCATTAACGCCCCGACCAAGGGCGGGATGGATACCAGGAGAAACTGCTGCTGGCTGGTGAGCTGAAACCCGATGGCCGGCAAGTTAACCACCACCATGCTCCACATCATCCAGATGTTGAAATTCAGATGCAGCGCCAGTGTGGACAGCGTGAGGTTGCGCAAGGCCAGGGGCTTGCCGCGGGTCAGCCAGAAAATCAGGTTTTCCGGTTCCCAGCGTCGGATGCGAATGGTCACTGTTGAAGACGCTCCTGCGTAGTTCGGCCGCATGCGGTCCCGAGGGCCGGGAGTATGGACACCCCCGTCTGCTGCGCTCTTTGAGCGGTATCAAGCCCGGCACACCACGGCGCCGGGTTTCGTAGTTTGACGTCGCAACGCTGTAGTCTCGCCCTCATGCGGTCTCGCGCATCTTCAGCGCCTCGACGATGTCCACCGCCACGATGCGGCTCACCCCCTGCTCCTGCATGGTCACGCCCACCAGCTGCTCGGCCATTTCCATCGTCAGCCGGTTGTGACTGATGTAAAGGAACTGCGTCTTCTCCGACATGCGCTTGACCAGGTCGCAGAAACGGCTGGTGTTGGCATCGTCCAGCGGGGCATCCACCTCGTCCAGCAGGCAGAACGGGGCAGGATTGAGCGAGAACAGCGAGAACACCAGGCTCATCGCGGTCAGCGCCTTTTCCCCCCCCGAGAGCAGATGAATGGTGCTGTTCTTCTTGCCCGGCGGCTGGGCGATGATCTGGATGCCCGCATCCAGCAGGTCCTCGCCGGTCAGCACCAGCTCGGCGCGCCCACCTCCGAACAGCGTGGGGAAGAACTCGCTCATGCGGGCGTTCACCGCGTCGTAGGTGGCGCGCAGCATGTCGCGCGTTTCGGCGTCGATCTTGGCGATGGCCTCTTCCAGCATGGCCATCGCCCTCGTCAGGTCGTCGGCCTGGGTGGTCAGGTATTCGCCGCGCTTGCGAGCTTCCTCCAGCTCTTCCAGCGCTGCCAGGTTAACGGCGCCGAGGTTTTCCAGCGCCCGGGCCAGCCGCGCGATCTCCGCAGCCAAGGCACTGGGCTTCACGCCTTCGTTGAGGTCGGCGCGTAGGGTAGCCTCGTCCGCCCCGGCATTGACCAGTTCTTCGGTGAAGCGCTCCACCGCGATGCGCGCCTCCTGATGACGCAAGAGCTGGGTCTGCCGGGCATCGCGCAGCGCCGGCAGGGCTGACTGCAGCGACTGCTGCTGCGCGGCCAGCGCGCGCATGCGTTCGGCCAGCCCGTTCAGTTCGTCGCGAGCCTGCGCCAGCGCCGCCTCGCAGGCAGTGCGTTCTTCCAACGCTTCCTGCAAGGCCTCTTCGGGCACCGACTCGTCGGTGGTTTCCGCCTCTTCGGCCAAGGCCTCCATCCGCTCCTGCAAGGCCGCTTCCCGCTCCCCGAGCTCCCGGGCGCGGCGTGCAAGCTCGGCCACTTTCTGTTCGGCGGTGGACAGCGCCAAGCGGGCTTCATGCACAGCCCGCTCCGCGTCCCGAGTGCGGCTGCGCGCCAGCTCGAGGCCGGTTTCGGCATTCAGCCGCGCCAGCCGGGCCGATTCCAAGCCTTCGGACAGCGCATCCAGTGCCAAGGCCGCCTCTTCCATGCTCAGGCCGGCTTCTTCGATCTCCAGCGTGGCCCCCTCGCGCTCCTCCGCCAGCCGCTCGCGCTCTGCCTCGATGGCGCCAAGCCGGGCTGCGCCCTGACGGGCGGCCTGGTCGAGCTTCACTTCTTCCAGCGTGGCCTGGTTGAGCTCGCCCTCCAAGCGTCCGAGCGCCCCCTTCTGCGCGCGCACGGCCTCGGTCAGCATGCCGGCCTGGCTGACAAGCGCGGCCCGGCGCGCTTCCAGCTCGGCGATTTCCGGACGCAGGGCCGCAGCCTTCTCTTCGGCGGCAGCCAGCGCCGCCTTGCGGGCCATCAGGCCGTCCCCGGCAGCATCGGCGCGATAGCTCACGGTAGTGCGGCTAACCCGGTGGCCTTCGGGTGTCACCCACAGCTGGCCAGCGGCCAGCCGATCCCGTCCCGCCAGCGCCGCCTGCAGCGACTCGGCACGGAACACGCCCTCCAGCCAGTCGTCGAGCGCGGCGGCAAACGGTGCCGGAGCCTGCACCGCATCACGCAGGCGAGGACCGGCGCCCCCCGTAGCCCCCGGCACGGAGGTGGCAGATACATCCACCAGCACCAGCGGTGCTGGCGGCAGACTGTTCGGCAGGGGGCCGGCAAACGCGGTCAGCCGATCGGCCATCACCGCTTCGAAGGCGCTGCGCCAAATCGGATCCACCTCGATCGCAGCCCACAGCGGGGCCGCTTCGGCCAACCCTGCTTCTTCCATCCAGCCCGTCAGTGCCTCGCCTGCGGCCTCCCGCGCGATGAAGGCCGACAGCGCACCGGCCTCGGCCTCGGCGCGGGCCAGCTGCGTACGGGCGGTCGCCAGCGACTCGTCCACTTTTTCCCGCTCCCGAGCCAGGTCTGCCACACGGTTCTCGTCAGTGGCAACGCGATCGCGCACCCGGGCCAGCGCGGTGCGGGCCGCTTCGGTGGCCGCACGGGCCGCCTCCAGCTGGGCACTGTCTGGCAGGTTGAGCGCTGATAGTTCGTTCTGCAGGGCCATCTCGCGGGCGGCTACACGCTCCAGTGCCGTCCGCAGATGGTCGGCCTTCTGACGGGCCAGATCGCGCTCGCGCGTCAGTTGTGCCATGCGCCCGGTTTCGGCGCTCAGCCGGCTGTCCGCTTGCCGGAAGGCGGCCTCCGCTTCGGGCAGGCCGTCCGCACCGTCCTCCAGCGCCATCTGAGCCTCTTCCTGTCGCAACTGGGCCTCTTCGCGCCGGGGCAGCCACTCGTCGAGCTCGGCCTCCACCTGCGCGCGGCTTTCGGCCAAGGTCTGACGTTCGTTGCGCGCCGCGCTCAGCTCGCGCTCGATCCGCAAGCGGGACTGCTCGCGGTGCCGGGCAGCCTCCTCCAGCCGGGCCAGCCGGGCATTGGCTTCCGACAGGGCCTGCTGGGCGACATGCACGGCGTCGCTCGCGGCAAAATGCGCCTCGCGCACTGCGGTGGATTCGGCTTCGTGATGCGTGGCAGCGGCCTCCAGGGCAGCTTCCTCGGTCTCGATGCGCGCCAGCTCCGCGCGCGCAGCGGCCTCGTTCCTGGCGGCCTCTTCCCGTCGGGCCAGCGCGAGCAGGTTCTGCTTGTGGGTCAGCGCACCGCGCAAGTCATGGTACTGGGCAGCCACTTCAGCCTGTTCCGAGAGCTTCTCCACCTGGCGCTCCAGCTCTTGGCGCACGTCCTCGATGCGTTCCAGGTTGGCACGGGTGTCGCTCAGGCGGTTTTCGGTCTCGCGGCGGCGCTCCTTGTATTTGGAGACGCCGGCGGCCTCCTCCAGGTAGGCCCGCAGCTCCTCCGGACGCGCCTCGATGATGCGGGAGATCATGCCCTGCTCGATCACCGCATAGCCGCGCGCGCCCACGCCGGTGCCGAGGAAGAGATCGGTGATGTCCCGGCGACGGACCTGCTGGCCATTGATGTAGTAGCTGGACTCGCCCTGCCGCGTCAACACCCTTTTTATCGCGACTTCGGCATACTGTCCCCAGGGGCCGGTGAGCTGGCCGTCACCGTTGTCGAATACTAGCTCCACCGAGGCACGCGAGACCGGCTTGCGCGTTCCCGAGCCGTTGAAGATGACGTCCTGCATCGACTCGCCGCGCAGCTGCTTGGCCGAAGACTCGCCCAGCACCCAGCGGACCGCGTCGATCACGTTGGATTTGCCGCAGCCGTTCGGGCCGATCACCGCTACCAGCTGGCCGGGGACCGGGATACTGGTGGGGTCCACGAAGGACTTAAACCCTGCCAGCTTGATATGGGTCAGTCGCAAGACGTCCTCATTGCAGAAAAAGAGTAAACGCGCATTCTAACAAGGGCTGCGGTCTTGAGCGCATCTGCCGCCGCCGATGTTCAACCAACACTTGTGCCATAATCCCAGCATGGAATCGTTATCGCTTTCGAATCACTTCCTGATCGCCATGCCCAACATGGCCGATCCCCTGTTCGCCAAGTCGCTGGTATTCGTGTGCGAGCACGGCGAGCACGGAACCATGGGTGTCATCGTCAACAAGCCTTCCGGCCTGGTGATGGCACAGCTCTTCGACCAGATCGACCTGCCGCTGCAGGACGACAGCCTCAAGGCAGCGCCAGTGTTCTTCGGCGGGCCTGTCCAGCCCGATCGCGGCTTCGTACTGCATCAGCCGGCAGGCAGTTGGCAGTCAAGCCTGCTCGTCACCGAAGAGATCGCGCTGACCACCTCCAAGGACGTGCTGCAGGCGGTATCCGAAGGCCGCGGCCCCGGCACGCTGCTGATCAGCCTGGGCTATGCCAGCTGGACCGCCGGCCAGATCGAGGACGAGATCGGCGAGAACGCCTGGCTGACCGTACCGGCACGCGCCGACATCATCTTCAGCCTGCCAGCGGAGGAACGGTACGACGCAGCCATGGCCCTGCTCGGCTTCGACCCCGCGCTCCTGTCGGGTGATATCGGACATGCCTGACGGTACGGCACTGGCCTTCGATTTCGGCGAACGCCGCATCGGCGTGGCGGTGGGCGAACCCATGCTCGGCATCGCCCACCCCCTGACCACGATCCAAGCGCAAACCACCGACGACCGTTTTGCCGCCATTGCCCGCCTGCTTGAGGAGTGGCGTCCGGCCCAACTGGTGGTGGGGCTGCCCACCCACGCTGACGGTAGCCCGCACGCGATGACCCAGCTTGCGCGCCGCTTCGCTCAGCGTCTGAAGGGCCGCTACGGCCTGCCGGTCTGGCTGGTGGACGAGCGCCATACCTCCTTGGTGGCAGAAAGCCTGCTTGAGGAAGCCGGCCTCAAGGGTCGGCGCCAGAAGCCGGTGCTGGATCAGGTCGCGGCCCAGGCCATCCTGCAAGCCTGGTTCGAACAGCAGGGTGAGGCCGTCTGAGCCTGCCCTGCCCGTTGTGAAAGCCCTCACCATGATGTCCCTGCGCCGGCGTACCAGCCTGCTGATGTTCGCCTTTCTGGCCAGCCTGCTCGTGTTGCTGTACTTCCTGCTCAAGCCCGGACCGGAGATGGCTACCTGGCCCACCGCCGAAGGCCGCATCCTGGCCAGCCGGCTGCAGGTCGTCAGCCCACCGCATGCCCCCGACCAGATTTCTTGGCAGGCGCGGGTGCAATACTGCTATACCGTCCAGGGCCACAGCTACCGCCAAGACCGTATCTTCGCAGTGGACAGCAGCCTTCCCGGCGACAAGACCTCGGCCGAAGACATTGTGCGTCGGTATCCTGCGGGCAAGAAAGTAGTGGTCTATTACAACCCGCACAATCCACGCGCAGCGGTGCTGGTACGCGGGCCCAGCGATGATGTGCGTCTGGCCCGCTTCATTCTCGGGGCGCTGACCCTGTTGTTTGGATACAGCCTTTGGCGCCAGTTGCGGCACGCCTATCATCTACGGAGGAACCCGGCATGATTTTCAAGCTGCTGGCATGGCTGGGTGTATTGGCGGGCCTTGCGGGGTTCGTGCACTTCTGGCGCAGTGCTGGCACGGCCGATGCGGCAACACGATGGCCAACCGTAAGCGGCATCATGCTGGAGAGCGCGCTCGAACAGCGGGATCGCCAGGGTGGTGACGCGGACCGCCCGCCCGGCTGGCGTGCGGTAGTGCGCTATCGCTACACCGTGAACAACCAGACCTACGAAAGCACACGCCGCCGCTTCCCCGAGCCCGGATTCAGCAGTAACCGCGCCGAGGCCGAGGCCGTACTGACCCGGTACCCGGTCGGCGGGCCGACCACCGTTCACTACAACCCGGCCAATCCGGCAGAAGCCTGTCTGGAACCCGGCGATAGCTGGCCTGCCAAGCTGGGGCGGTATCTGGCGCTGGCCGTTGCGGCTGTGTCGCTGCTGTTTGCCCTGTCCGGCTAAAACGGCCTTGGCTAGTCTTGCCGCGCGCGGCTGATGCCAGAGCAATAAAAAAGCCCGGCAAACTGCCGAGCCTTTATATTGCTGAGACCTGCCTTCTACTCGCGCGGAGGCTTGACCTTGCCGGTACGCTCCGCTTCGCGTGCCTGACGCTCCGCCAGCCGGCGTGCTGCTTCTTCCTTGGCCCGCTTTTCCCAGACGCGCCATTCGTCCGGCCGCTCCAGCGACACCCGTCCGATGGCCGCAGCGCGAAAATCGGTCAGCACGATCTCGGCCGCCTTCTGGACATTGACCCGCCCGCCACCGAGCATCGCCCCACGCTTGCGGCCGATGGCCTCCAGCAATTCGAAATCCTGCAGGCCCTCCACCGTGTCCAGTCGGTAGCGGGCACGCAGCAGATCCGCATAGTGCCGCGCCAGATACTGCAGCAATTCCAGCACCACTTCCTCCTCGTCCAGTGCATTGCGCCCCACGGCACCGCTGGCAGCCAAGTTGTAGCCACCCTCGGGCACCTCGATCTTGGGCCACAACATGCCAGGTGTATCGAAGAGTTCGAAGTCATCGGCCAGCAGAATGCGCTGCTCACCTTTGGTGATGCCCGGTTCGTTGCCGGTGCGGGCAATGCGCCGCCCGGTCAGGCTATTGATCAGCGTGGACTTACCCACGTTGGGAATGCCGCAGATCAGCACACGCAGGGGCTTATCCAGCCCGCCCCGGTTGGGCGCCAGCTCGCGGCAGGCGGCAATCAGCTTCTGGCTGGGGGCCTTCTCGCCGGCATCGAGTGCGATCGCCTGGGTGCCGGGACGCGCGCGGTACCAGTCCAGCCACAGGGCAGTCACGGCCGGGTCGGCCAGGTCCTGCTTGTTGAGGATCTTGAGCGCGGGTCGTCCGCGTGTCATGCGGGCGATCATCGGGTTGGCGCTCGAAGCCGGCAGGCGGGCGTCGAGCATTTCGATCACCACATCGATATCGGCCACACGTTCTTCCAGCGCCTTGCGCGCCTTGTTCATGTGGCCGGGGAACCATTGGATTGCCATGCGTCAGTGCTTTCGGAGCGGATCGAGTAAATGGGTCAGGCCGTTGTGGCGGATTTCCAGCATCAGCGCCAGCAACCTGCCCAGTTCGCCCGCTGGAAAGCCCTTCTGGGAAAACCACACCAGATAGGCTACGGGCAGGTCGGCCAGGCAGCGGCCAGCGTACTTGCCGTACGGCATCGGCATGCGCGCCAGCTTGAGCAGGTCTTCGGGTTCCATCAGATCGGCCCAAAGGGCAGGGATTGTGCCAAAGCGTGCGCAAACTTGCACGCGCCACGGCGTCATACCGGCATCGGCTTACCATCGTTGTAGTTCAGGTAGCCGCGGACGATGCGATAGATGTACCACACATACACCGCAGCCCAGATCAGGAACCCGACGCCAATGATCATCAGCACACCGCCCACCACCGAGCCTGCCACCGTCCACCAGAACGTGCGGATCTGCCAGCTGAAGTGGCTGGCGTAGACCGTCCCGGCGGCTTCGCTGCGCTTGAGGTAGTTGATGATGACGCCCACCAGCGCCGTGACCCCGACAAACAGGCTCACCGCCTGCAGGATGTAGACCACCAGGGTCAGCGTACCGATCTTGCGCTCGTCAGTCTGGGTGATGATTTCCATGGCTGTCCTCGTACAGGTGGGCCCTTGATCATACACCGGCAGCCCGGCGCAGCGTAGAGAGGCGCTCGGCCAGCTCGGCGCGAACCGCCAGGGTGTGGGCCACCGCGCCATGGACTTGGGGTGCCGCGAACGGCCGCTGTCTCCAGGCAAGACACATGGGTGGACCGCCCGCGGGACGGCGGGTGCCGGAAATCACCGGCACGATCACCGGGCGAACCAGCCCGTGATGCCCACAGAAGTCGGCCACCCGAGCCAGTGCGCCCTCGAATATCCCCCAAGCTTCCGGAGTGGTTTCCACATGAGAGGGCTGCAGCACCAGCATGCGCGCAGCCAGCCAGTCTGCCGGCGAGGTGAAGCGCGATGGCGAAGGCGTCTGTACCCAGTCGTGCCGCGCAGCAGCGAACATACAGGCCAGAAGACGGACCTCCGGCAACAGCGACTCCAGCACCGCATGTCCGGGCAAGGTGCGATACGCCTCACCGCTATCCGGATAGTGCATCGACTCGGCATCGGCCACGATGGCCAAGGGCCACAGCACAGCCGGTACGGACAGCTCGGCGCTGACACGCGCAAGGCGGGGGATTTCGGCGAGGTCGTTCATGGCGTTCTCCGTTCGGCGTCTGCCTAGCGGTCGGAGCAACATCGTGAACCACAAACGGATGCCGCCTGACCGCGGCGGCATCTGCAAGGATGGGGAGTGTTCAGTCCGAACGCATGCCTTGGCGCCGCCTTGAGGTGCGGTACCAATAAGCATAAGCGTAGGTGACGAAACGTCGGGTTTGCATGCGGTCATGGTGCCCGGCCCTTTGCCGGGCTGTCAAGCCAGCACATCAAGGGGCAGCAAAAAGCCCGGCACAGGCCGGGCTTGCGATCACATGTTCGGATAGTTGGGGCCGCCACCGCCTTCCGGCGTGACCCAGTTGATGTTCTGGGTCGGATCCTTGATGTCACAGGTCTTGCAGTGTACGCAGTTCTGGGCGTTGATCTGCAAGCGGGGGGCGTTCTCCTCCAAGCCGACGATCTCGTACACCCCGGCCGGACAGTAACGCTGCTCGGGTGCGGCATACGTGGCCAGATTCACCGCGATGGGCACGGACGGATCCTTCAGGCGCAGGTGCGGCGGCTGATCCTCGCTGTGGTTGGTGTTGGAGATAAACACCGAAGACAGCCGGTCGAAGGTAAGCACTCCATCAGGCTTGGGATAGCTGATGGGGGTATACTCTGCCGCAGGGCGCAGCGCCTCGTTGTCCGCATGCTTGTGGCGCATCGTCCAGGGTGCCTTGCCCCGGAACAGATAGGTGTCCAGCGCGGAATACGCCATGGCTGGCCACAGGCCCCAGCGGAAGGACGGACGGATGTTACGCACGCGCCACAGCTCGTCGTGCAGCCAGCTGGAACGGAAGGCCTCGGCATAGCCGGTGGCCTCCTGGCCGATAGCCTCAGGGTTGGCCGAAAGCACGGCAAACACGGCATCGGCAGCCAGCAGGGCGGACTTCATCGCGGTGTGGGTGCCCTTGATTTTGGGCACGTTGAGAAAGCCTGCGGTATCGCCCACCAGCACGCCGCCGGGGAAGGAGAGGCGCGGCAGGCTCTGGATCCCACCCTCTGAAAGGGCACGTGCGCCATAGGATAGCCGGCGCCCACCCTCGAATACCTTGCGGATGGCCGGATGGGTCTTGAAGCGCTGGAACTCCTCGTACGGGGAAAGGTAGGGATTCTTGTAGTCGAGCCCGACCACGAAGCCCACGGCTACCTGGTTGTTCTCCAGATGGTAGAGGAAGGAGCCGCCGTAAGTGCCGGTATCCATCGGCCAGCCCACGGTGTGGGTGATGCTGCCCGGCTGGTGGTGTTCCGGTTTCACTTCCCACAGCTCCTTGATGCCGATGCCGTAGGTCTGGGGATCGGCACCATCACGCAGGCGGAAGCGCTCGAAGAGGGTTTTGGTCAGCGAGCCGCGACAGCCCTCAGCAAAGATGGTTTGACGGGCCCACAGTTCGATGCCCGGCTCGCCTTCCTCGTCGCCGTTCTTGCCGGTGCCGACGTTGCCAGTGGCCACGCCCTTGACCGAACCGTCCTCATGGTAGAGTACTTCGGCCGCAGCGAAGCCGGGGTAAATCTCCACACCCAGCTCCTCGGCCTGCTGGCCCAGCCAGCGACAGAAGTTGCCCAGGCTGACGATGTAATTGCCGGCATTGTGCATCTGCGGCGGAGTGGGCAGCTGGATCGACTCGGTTTCGGTCAGGTACAGGAAGCGGTCGGCCAGCGCCGGCGTGTTCAGCGGCGCGCCCTTTTCCTTCCAGTCGGGGATCAGCTCGTTCAGCGTGCGCGGCTCTATTACCGCGCCGGAGAGGATGTGCGCCCCGATTTCGGAGCCCTTTTCCAGCAGACAGACGCTCAGCTCGCGGCCCTGCTCGGCGGCCAGCTGCTTTAGACGGATGGCGGCGGTCAGGCCGGAGGGGCCGCCCCCCACCACCACCACGTCGTATTCCATGTATTCGCGTTCCACAGTTTCTCCTTGCGCCCGGGCCGGCAGAAGGCCAGCCGTGGTCGACCGTTATTGTGCGTGGCGTCAATGATGCAACGGTTGTCGGGGCGCGTCAAAAATCAAACAAGCGTTTGAGCGGAGCGCACAGGTGTTCATACAACACCCTGCGTAGCCAGTCTTTCGATCGACTCGGCATCGTAGCCCAGCCCGGCAAGGATGTCTCGGGTGTGCTCACCCAGCGCCGGAGGCGCCTGCCGGTATTCTACCGGTGTCCCCGACAGCCGGATGGGGCAGCCTACCAGCGGTACGGACTGGCCGGTGCTGTCTGGCAGGCTGATCTCCAGCCCGCGGTGGCGGATCTGCGGGTCGGCAAATGCCTCGTCCACGGTATTGATCGGGCCGCACGGCACGCCCGCCTCGTCCAGCGCCTTGAGCCATTCGTCGCGCGTCCTGCCTGCAAACACCTCGGCCAGTTGGGGGACCAGTAGCGCACGGTTGCGCACCCGCGCCGGGTTGCTGGCGAAGCGCTCGTCTTCGGCCAACCCCTGAAGTCCGATCACCTCGCACACCGCACGGAACTGCTTGTCGTTGCCGCAAGCCAGAATGAAATGCCCGTCTGCGGTCCGGAAAACCTGGTAGGGCACGATGTTGGGATGGGCGTTGCCCAGACGGGGCGGCACCTCACGGCCGATCAGCCAGTTCATGTTGACGTTGGCCAGCATCGCCAGCGCACAGTCGAACAGCGCCATGTCGATGTATTGGCCCTCGCCGGAGCGGGTACGCGCCAGCAAGGCGGCCTGCACCGCATTGGCGGCATACAGACCGGTGAAGAGGTCGGTAACGGCCACGCCCACCTTATGCGGCTCACCGTCGGCCGGACCGGTAATGCTCATCAGACCGCTCATGCCTTGCACGATGTAGTCGTAGCCGGGCAGTTCGGCATAGGGGCCGGTCTGACCGAAACCGGTGATCGAGCAGTACACCAGCCGCGGATTGACGGTGCGCAGGCTGTCGTAATCGAGGCCGTACTTCTTGAGCCCGCCCACCTTGTAGTTCTCGAGCAGCACGTCGGCCTGCCGGGCCAGTTCCCGTACGATGGCCTGGCCTTCCGGTCGGGTGATGTCCACAGTGATCGACTGCTTGCCGCGGTTGGCCGAAAGGTAATACGCCGCCGTGCCGTCCGGCAGGCTGGGCGGCGCCCAGTGCCGCGTGTCGTCGCCTTGTCCGGGCCGCTCCACCTTGATGACCTCTGCGCCCAGGTCCGCCAGCAGCTGGCCCGTCCAGGGGCCGGCCAGGACACGGGTCAGATCCAGTACGCGAATGCCGGAAAGTGCGCCAGACATGATGCTCTCCTCGTCGAAGGGCCCACAGGGCCGCAACCGGCACCTCGGGGCACCGGTTCTTGCATAAAAAAAACGGCCCGGTTCGCCCGGGCCCCAAGGACAGACAGGAACCAACAACAGGGGCTGGTGGAGCCTGACCCCTGCCGCTCAATCAGGCAAAAGCCTGAATACCGGTCTGGGCGCGGCCCAGGATCAGGGCATGCACGTCATGCGTGCCCTCGTAGGTGTTGACGGCCTCCAGGTTCATCACGTGGCGGATGACGTGGAATTCGTCGGCGATACCATTGCCGCCGTGCATGTCGCGCGCCACGCGTGCAATGTCCAGCGCCTTGCCGCAGTTGTTGCGCTTGATCAGGCTGATCATTTCGGGTGCCGCACGACCGGCATCCATCAGCCGGCCCACCTGCAGCGCGGCCTGCAGGCCCAAGGCAATCTCAGTCTGCATGTTGGCCAGCTTGAGCTGCACCAGCTGCGTGGCGGCCAGCGGGCGGCCAAACTGCTTGCGATCCAGGGTGTACTGGCGGGCGGCATGCCAGCAGAACTCGGCCGCGCCCATCGCCCCCCAGGCAATGCCATAGCGTGCCTTGTTCAGGCAGCCGAACGGACCCTTGAGGCCACGGATTTCGGGAAAGGCGTTCTCTTCCGGCACGAACACGTCGTTCATCACGATCTCGCCGGTAATCGATGCCCGCAGGCTGAACTTGCCGTGAATCTTGGGCATGGAGAGGCCTTCCATGCCACGGTCGAGGACAAAGCCGCGGATCTCGCCTTCGTCGTCCTTGGCCCACACCACGCACACGTCCGCAATCGGGCTGTTGGTGATCCACATTTTGCTGCCCTTGAGCATGTAGCCGCCGTCCACCTTACGGGCACGGGTCTTCATGCCTGCCGGATCGGAACCGGCGTCGGGTTCGGTCAGGCCGAAGCAACCCACCCACTCGCCGCTGGCCAGCTTGGGCAGGTATTTCTCCTTCTGGGCATCGGTGCCATAGGCCCAGATGGGGTGCATCACCAGCGAAGACTGCACACTCATGGCCGAGCGGTAACCGGAATCCACACGCTCTACCTCGCGGGCAATGACCCCGTAGGCCACATGGCTGAGGCCGGCACAGCCGTAGCCGTCGATGGTGCAGCCCAGAAGGCCAAGCTCACCCATCTCGTTCATGATTTCACGGTCGAAGCGCTCTTCCCGGTTGGCGGTCAGGACGCGCGGCAGCAGGCGCTCCTGACAGTAGGCACGGGCGGTGTCCTGCACCATGCGCTCTTCTTCGGTCAGAAGGTCGGTGAGAAGAAGGGGGTCGTCCCAAGTGAAGGGGGCGCGGGTGCTGGCCATCGCAGATTCTCCTTGTAGGGGTTATTAGTTCCGCATTGCGGAATTTCGTTCTACATTGCAAAATAGATTAGCCAAGCCAGACAAAACTTGTAAAGAGGTTTTGGCAAACGGGTCGGGGTTTGCGTGGTAAAAAACGTCCCGGATTCGAAAAGCGCCCGAGAGGACACACGATGAGCGAAGTGGATACGACAGAAGAAGAAGGCAAGGACCGGCTGTTCGTGAGCGCGTTGGCCCGTGGGCTGAGCGTGCTGGCAGCCTTCCGGCCCGGAGAGGGGGCACTGTCCAACCTGGCGCTGGCGCAACGCACCGGGCTGCCCAAGTCCACGGTGTCGCGGCTGACCTACACTCTGACCAGACTGGGCTATCTGTCCCAGGATGAAATCACCGGCTTTTACCGGCTGGGCATCTCGGCTCTTACTTTGGGGTCTGCCGTACTGGCCAGCTACGACATCCGCCAGCTGGCTGCACCGCTGATGCGCGAGTTCGCCCTGGACCATACCGTATCGGTCAGCCTGGCGGTGCGCGACGGCACGGACATGGTCTATCTGGAAACCTGTCGCAGCCAGGCCCGGGTGTCGGTGCAGCTAACGGTCGGCTCGCGCGTCCCGGTGGCCACCACCGCCATCGGCCGAGCCTATTACGCAGGGTTGGCCGAACCGGAGCGGCGCCGGCTGGAAGGGGAACTGGCGCAGCGTTATGGCACCCGCTGGGCCGAACTTTCGGCCAAGCTGGACGAAGCCGTGGCCGAATACCGCCGGCAGGGATACTCCGCCTCGTTCGGCGAATACGAGCCGGACGTGATGGCCGTGGGGGTGCATCTGCCCTCCCCCGCGCCCGGCCAGCCGCCGATGAGCCTGAACGCCAGCGGGCCGGCTTTCGTCTTCGATGCCGCAACCATGCGCGAACGCATCGCTCCGGCCCTGCAGGCACTGCGCGAACGCCTCATCCCTTCGCGCTGACGCAACCGGTCAGCCGTGAATGTACTGCACCAGCTGGCCGATGACGTGCTCCTGTTCCTCAATAGTGGCGCGCACCAGGTCACCGATCGAAAGCACGCCGCACACCTCGCCGCCTTCGTCCAGGACAGGCAGGTGGCGGATGCGCTTTTCCGACATCAGCGCCATGCAGTCGTCCACGGTATTCTCGGGGCGGACGAAGAGCACGCGACTGGTCATGATGTCGCGCACCGGCGTGCCGGTGGAAGTTCTGCCTTGCAGGATGATGCGGCGCGCGTAGTCGCGCTCGGAGAAGATGCCGACAACGTTCTTGCCTTCCATCACCAGTACGGCACCGATGTCGTGCTCGGCCATCAGTTCCAGCGCCTGGAACACGGTGGCTTCAGGCGCGATGGCGATCGGACCGGCATGCTGCTTCTTGTTGTCGAGGAGTTGGCGTACGGTTTGCATGGCTTCCTTCCGGAGAGGGGTGGGTAAAGACCGGGGGATGTCTTCACTATAGCCAAGCAGGGCCCGTTGTCAGCCCGGCCATTGCGACCGGGCCTGGGGCAGCGCTCAGTGCGCGCGAATCATGGTGCCGACGCCTGCATCGGTGAGAATCTCCAGCAGCAGCGCGTGCGAGACACGACCGTCGATGATGTGCACCGAGTTGACGCCGTTGCGGGCGGCATCCAGTGCCGAGCTGATCTTGGGCAGCATACCGCCGTGGATGGTGCCATCGTCGAAGAGTGCATCCACCTGCTTGGCGCTCAGCCCGGTCAGCAGTTCGCCGTTCTTGTCCAGCACGCCGGGGGTATTGGTCATCAGGATCAGCTTTTCAGCGGCCAGTGTTTCGGCCAGCTTGCCGGCCACCAGGTCGGCATTGATGTTGTAGGCCTCGCCATTGGGACCCACGCCGATCGGCGCCACCACCGGGATGAAGTCCTGCTGCTCCAGCAGCGCGACCAGGCTCGGGTCGATACTCTGGATTTCTCCTACCTGCCCGATGTCGATCGGCTCTTCGTCGGCCGACTTGAGATACATCTTCTTGGCCCGGATGAAGTGGCTGTCCTTGCCGGTGATGCCCACAGCCTTGCCGCCGTGCTTGTTGATCAGGGAGACGATTTCCTTGTTCACCAGGCCGCCCAGCACCATTTCGACCACGTCCATGGTTTCGCTGTCGGTGACGCGCATTCCCTGGATGAAACGGCCTTCCTTGCCTACACGTTCCAGAAGCTCGTTGATCTGCGGGCCACCACCGTGCACCACCACCGGGTTCATGCCCACCAGCTTGAGCAGCACCACATCCTTGGCGAAGTCTTCCTTCAGCGCGTCGTCGGTCATCGCGTTGCCACCGTACTTGATCACGATGGTCTTGCCGGCAAAGCGGCGGATGTAAGGCAGGGCTTCTGCCAGTACGAGCGCCTTCTCGGCAGCAGGAACGTTCACGTCGTTATCTCCCGTTGTGGGTGGTTTTTGGAGTGTCCGATTCTAAACACACCGACTAATGAACTGTGATTTATTAATTGTCAGACGAGTGCTTTTTGCATAAAGTGGCCGGCGGTTAGTGAATACGGATTCAGGAAGGTCGATGACAGCCAAGCTACCCTCCCGCTGGCAGCGCAAAAAGGACGTGCGCCCCGGCGAAATCCTCGATGCTGCGCTGGAGCTTTTTGTGGAAAAGGGCTTCCGCGCCACCAAGATGGAAGACATTGCCCGCGCAGCCGGCGTGACCAAGGGCACGCCCTATCTCTACTTCCAGAATAAGGAAGACATCTTCAAGGCCGTGGTGCGCGAGTCGCTGGTCAACGAGCTGAGCGATCTCTCGCAGCTGGCAGCCCGGCACGAAGGCGATGTCTCCTCGCTGCTGGCTCTGCTGATGGAAGTATGGTGGGCCCGCATCGGCTCCACCCGTGGGGCCGGCCTGTGCAAGCTGATGATGGCCGAGGCGGCCAACTTCCCGGAACTGGCCACTTTCTACTACCAGGAAGTGATCCTGCGTGGCCGGACGATGGTGGCCGACCTGATCCGTCTGGGCATGGCCCGGGGCGAATTCCGGGCAGTACCGGTCGAATCGGCGGTGGACACCCTGATGGCCCCCCTGATCGCCTCTATGGTCTGGGACCACTCCTTCGGCTGCATCCTGCAGGCCGGTGAGGATGCCGACCCCAGCCGGCGCCTGGCGGTGGCGCTCGACCTGATTCTGTACGGACTGAAGAACAACAACACATCAGAGGAAAACTGACATGACGCGTGCTTTCTCCCTGCGCCCGCTGGCGGCCACGCTGCTGGCGGCCCTGACCCTTGCGGGCTGCGCCAAGGAAGCGGCCCCGGTCGAGGAGGTGCGCCCGGTGCGCACCACGATGGCTGGCAGCACAGCCGAGGCCGGCGGCCCCAGCTTTGCCGGCGAGGTACGTGCCCGGCACGAAACGCAACTCGCTTTCCGTGTCGGCGGCAAGGTGATCGAGCGCATGGTGGATGCGGGCGCACGCGTGCGCCGCGGCCAGCCCATCGCCCGCCTGGATGCCACCGACTACGGGCTCGACCTTTCGGCCAAGCAGGCCGCGGTGGCGGCCGCCGAGTCGGACCTGACCCAGCAGGCGGCCGACCTGGCCCGCTACCGGGAGCTTTTGGGACGCAACTTCATCAGCCGCTCGCAGGTGGAGCGTCAGGAAAATGCGGTCAATGCGGCCCGCTCACGCCTGGAGCAGGCCCGCGCCCAGCTCGGTGCCAGCCGCAACCAGACGGCCTATGCCACGCTGACCGCACCGGCAGACGGCGTGATCAGTACCATCAGCGTCGAACCGGGCATGGTCGTGGCCGCCGGTCAGGCGGTGGCACGGCTGGCAGCGGACGGTGAACGCGAAGTGGCCTTCCAAGTGCCGGAAAATGCATTGGCCCAGATCCGCAAGGCGCCGGCGCTGGAAATCCGGCTGTGGTCAGGCAACGCCCGCTACCGGGGCGTGCTGCGTGAACTGGCGGCCGACGCCGACCCAGCCACCCGTACCTATGCCGCGAGGGCGTTGATCATGGGCGCGGGCGATGCGGCGCAGTTGGGCATGAGCGCCACCGTTACCCTGCCTTCGGCCAACCGTGGCGATGCGATGCGTCTGCCGCTGACGGCGCTACTGGACGAAGGAGGCAAGCACTTCGTGTGGATAGTAGACCCCAAGACCTCCAAGGTTGGCCGAAAGGCGGTAACGGTGGCCGCCGTCGGCAGCGACTGGGTGGCGGTGTCCGGCGGCGTGCGTCCCGGCGAGCGGGTAGTGACGGCAGGGGTACACCTGCTGCGTGACGGGCAGCGCGTGACGCTGCTCAAGGAGTGAGGCGCGCCCGATGAAGAAACTCAACCTTTCGGAGTGGGCATTGCGCCACCAGCCACTGGTGCAGTACCTGATGGTGGTGCTGATGGCTGCAGGCATCTGGGCCTATATGCACCTGGGTCAGAAGGAAGACCCGGAATTCACCTTCAAGGCGATGATGGTGCGGGTCGTGTGGCCTGGCGCGACCGCCCAGGAAACCGAGGCGCAGGTGACAGACAAGATCGAGAAGAAGCTGCTCGAGATGGGCGACCTCGAATATGTGAAGAGCTACACCAAGCCGGGCGAAGCGGTCTTCGTGCTTTCCATCCGTGAGGATACCGCGCCCAAGAAGGTGCCCGACCTGTGGTACCAAGTGCGCAAGAAGATCGGCGACATCCGCCCCACTCTGCCATCCGACCTCCGCGGCCCCTTCTTCAACGACGAATTCGGGGACACCTTCGGCAACCTCTACGCCTTCACCGGCGACGGATTCGGCTATGAAGAGGTGCGCCGGCAGGTGGAGAACGTGAAGCGGGAGGTGCTGCGCCTGCCGGACATCGGCAAGGTGGAGATCCTGGGCGAGCAGGAAGAGCGCATCCATGTGGACCTCTCGACGGCCAAACTGGCCACGCTGGGGCTGGACACCCGCACCATCTGGAACGCCTTGGCCGAACAGAACGCCACCACGCCGGCGGGCGTGTTCGAGACCCCCACCGACCGCATCTGGCTACGCCCCACGGGCAACTACACTTCGGTGGAAACAATCGCCAACACGCCGATCAGCGTCAATGGCCGCACCTTCCGGCTGGGTGACATCGCTACCGTATCGCGTGGCTATCAGACCCCCCCCACGTTCAGCATCCGTTATGACGGCAAGCCAGCCTTGCTACTGGCAGTCAGCATGAAGGACGGTGGCGACGTGCTCAAGCTCGGCACCAACCTCTCCAGCCTGATGGACGACATGCGCCGCAAGCTGCCGGTGGGCCTGGAAATCGACGCGGTTTCCGATCAGCCCAAAGTGGTGAAGAGCTCGGTCAACGAGTTCATGCGCTCGCTGGTAGAGGCGGTGGTGATCGTGCTGGCGGTCAGCTTCTTCAGTCTGGGCTGGCGCAGCGGCGTCGTGGTGGCCCTGTCCATCCCGCTGGTGCTGGCCATGACCTTCTTGGCGATGTACTTCTTCAAGATCGATCTGCAGCGCATCTCGCTCGGCTCGCTGATCATTGCGTTGGGCCTGCTGGTGGACGATGCGATCATCGCGGTGGAGATGATGCAGCTCAAGCTCGAGCAGGGCTGGAACAAGATGCAGGCCGCCACCTTCGCCTACACCAGCACCGCCTTCCCGATGCTGACGGGCACGCTGATCACCGCCGCCACCTTCTTGCCGGTGGGGCTGGCACGCTCCAATGCCGGCGAATATGTCTTCAGCCTGTTCGCGGTGGTTGGGCTGGCGCTGGTGCTGTCGTGGATCGTGGCCGTGGTGTTCACCCCCTTCATCGGCTATCGCCTGCTGCCCGAGCATCTGGCCAGCCACGCGCACGAGGCCGTCTACGACAAGCCTTTCTACCGACGCTTTCGCCGGGTGCTGGAGTGGTGCCTGGACCATCGCAAGCTGGTGATCGTGATTACGGTACTGACCTTCTTCGCTTCGCTGGGGGCCTTCAAGCTCTTCGTCCAGCAGCAGTTCTTCCCTTCATCCAACCGGGTGGAACTGATGGTCGATCTGTGGCTGCCCCAGGGCGCGAGCTATGAAGCCACTGCGCGTGAAGTGAACCGGCTGGAGGCACGCCTCAAGGGCGACCCCAACATCACCAGCGTCACTGCCTATGTGGGCGGCGGCAGTCCGCGCTTCTACCTACCCTTGGATCAGCAGCAGCAGCACACCAACTATGCGCAGTTGATGGTGATGACCGGGGACGAGAAGGTGCGCGAAACCGTCAAGAGCAAGCTGGAGCACCTCTTTGAAACGGACTTTCCGATGGTGCGCGGTCGGGTATCCCGCTTGGAGAACGGCCCGCCCGTGGGCTACCCCGTGCAGTTTCGCGTGATGGGCCGCGACCATGACGAGGTCCGCCGCATCGCCGCCCGCGTGGAAGCCCTGATGCGGGCCCATCCAGCCACCCGTCACGTCAACAACGACTGGGGCGAGCAGGTGAAGGCATTGCGGATCACGCTGGACCAGGACAAAGCGCGGGTACTAGGTGTCTCCACGCAGGCGCTCGGCCGCCAGCTGCAGATGCTGGTCTCCGGCTCCACCGTCACCGAGCTGCGCGAGGGCGACCGCACCATTGCGGTGGTGGCACGTCTGAACGAAGGCGAGCGCAAGGATGTCGAAGCGCTTGGCAACCTGATGATCCAGACCACCAGCGGGCGCTTCGTTCCGGTGTCGCAGCTGGGCACCATCAGTTATGCACCCGAGGACAGCATCATCTGGCGCCGTAACCGGCTGCCAACGATCACGGTGCGGGCCGATGCCGCTGACGGTGTGCAGGCCTCCGACATCTCCACTGCACTGTGGCCGAAAATGCAGGCGTTGGAAAAAACACTGCCGCTGGGTTACCACATCGAGCTTGGCGGCTCGCTGGAGGCCAGCAAGAAGTCGCAGGAGGCCATCGCGGCGGTGCAGCCGCTGATGCTGGTGATTGTGCTCACGCTGCTGATGCTGCAGCTCAAGAGCTTCCAGCGCACGCTGATGGTGCTGCTGACGGCGCCTCTGGGCATGATCGGCGTCACGCTCACGCTGATCGCCTTCCGCGCCCCGTTCGGCTTCGTGGCAATGCTGGGCGTGATAGCACTGGCTGGCATGATCATGCGCAACTCGGTCATCCTGGTGGACCAGATCGAGCATGACATCAGCGAAGGCATCGAGCGCTGGGATGCCGTAATCGGTTCCACGATCCGGCGTTTCCGGCCTATCATGCTGACCGCACTGGCCGCGATCCTTGCCATGATCCCGCTCACGCGCAGCACCTTCTGGGGCCCGATGGCGGTTGCGATCATGGGTGGCCTGCTGGTGGCCACGGTTCTGACCCTGCTGTTCCTGCCCGCGCTGTATGCCCAGTGGTTCAAGGTCACGCGCCCGCAGGCTACCCGATGAAGAGAATACGATGAGATTCCGCAATACAATCCTGGCGCTGTGTCTGTCCGGAATGGCCGGTACGGCGTCCGCCTATGACCTCCTGGATGCCTGGCGGGCTGCCCGCGAGCACGATGCTGGCTTCGCCGCTGCACGCGCCGATCGTGACGCCGGGCAGGAAAAGGCCGTCCAGGGCCGCGCCCGGCTGCTGCCGCAGATCGGTCTGTCCGGCAGCATTACCCGCAACAATCCGATCGAACCCGACATGGCCTCGTACACCAGCCGCGGCTATGGCGTGGAACTGAGCCAGCCGGTCTTCGACGTGGGCAAGTTCGCCGATTACCGCCGCGGCCAGGCCGGTGCGGCGCTGGCTGATATTCAGTACCTGGCCAACGAGCAACAGTTGATCGTGGATGTGAGCCGCGCCTACTTCGACGTCCTGCTGGCGCAGGACAGCCTGGCGGCCACCCGTGCCAGCAAGAAGGCCTACGAGAACCAGCTGGCCCAGGCACGCGCCGCCTTCGAGGTCGGCACCGCCACCATCACCGACACCCATGAGGCACAGGCCGGCTATGACGCCGCTGCCGCGCAGGAAATCGTCGCCCAGAGCAACCTGGAGATCGCTCGCAACGCGCTGGCGCGTCTGACCGGACTGGACCCGGCCGGCATACAACCCCTGGCCGAGCGCATCGAGCTGGTCACCGCGCAAGGCGCGCTGGAAGCGTGGCAGGCTCGCGCGCTGGACAACAGCTTCGATGTGCGAGCCCGCGCCCAGGAACTGGAAACCGCTCGTGCCGATTTGCTGGCGGCGCGTGGTAATCGCCTGCCGACGCTGGAGCTCAACGCAGGCTATCGCGACAACGACAGTGGTATGGGCCCCAGCCCGAAAACCCGCGCCAGCAGCGTGGGCCTGACTGTCACGATGCCGCTCTTCGCCGGGGGTGGCATCAGCTCGCAGATTCGGGAAGCGGCAAGCCGTGAGCTGGCCGCGCGCGACCGGCTGGAGGCCTCGCGCCGTCAGGTACGCGAAGACGTGCGTCGTGCCTACCTGGGCGTGACCAACGGGGCCGCCTATGTGCGTGCCCAGGAGCAGCTCCTGGTCTCGGCGCGCAGCAAGCTCGAATCGACCCGGCTGGGCCGGGAAGTGGGCGTGCGCACCAACCTCGATCTATTGCGGGCCGAACAGGATTACTACGATACCGTGCGTTCGCTGGCCGAGGCCCGCTACAACTACCTGACCGCGCGTCTGCAGCTGCTGCAGGCCACCGGTGAGCTCACCGAAGCGGGGTTGGCCGAAGTGAATCGCTCACTACGTCAAGCGGGCTGATGTGTCCACCCCGCCTCCCCCACACCCCCGGCTCCGGCCGGGGTTTTTCATGCTTGCCGGCACGGGGCAGCCGCCTGCGGGCGAGTGTTGTTTTCACTACCCAACGCGTGTTTAATTTATCGGTATGGCCGTAGCTTTTTGCTAAACACGTGATTAGAATAATTGCACTGCCACGACCGGCCGCCTGATGAAGGCAGACCCAACTGTCCACGGGCCGGTCCATCATCTACAGGAGAAACCATGAGCACCCAGGAACTGCTGCAACGCAAGGCCGACGCCACCCCGCGCGGAGTCGGCGTGATGTGCAACTTCTTCATCGACCACGCCAAGAATGCCGAACTCTGGACGACCGAGGGCAAGCGCTACATCGACTTTGCAGGCGGCATCGGCGTGCTCAACACCGGCCACCTGCACGACCGCGTGCAGGCCGCTGTGGCCGCACAGCTCAACCAGTTCAGCCATACCTGCTACCAGGTCGTGCCCTATGAGAGCTACATCCGCGTGGCTGAGAAGCTCAATGCGCTCACGCCCGGCAGCTTTGCCAAGAAGACCGCCTTCTACACCACCGGCGCCGAGGCAGTGGAGAACGCCATCAAGATCGCGCGCGCCTACACCGGCCGTGCCGGCGTCATCGCTTTCGGCGGTGCCTTCCACGGCCGTACCCTTCTGGGCATGGCGCTGACCGGCAAGGTCGTTCCGTACAAGGTGGGTTTCGGCCCGTTCCCGGGTGACATCTATCACGCGCCCTTCCCCAATGCACTGCACGGGGTGTCGGTAGACGATGCCATGGCCGGCATCGAAAAGCTGTTCAAATTCGACATCGATCCCAAGCGCGTAGCCGCCATCATCTTCGAACCGGTACAGGGAGAGGGCGGCTTCTACCCTGCTCCGGCCGAGTTCGTCCGCCGCATCCGCGCGCTGTGCGACGAGCACGGCATCGTCATGATCGCGGACGAGGTTCAGGCCGGCTTTGCCCGCACCGGACGCCTGTTTGCCATGCAGCACTATGACGTGACCCCGGACCTGACCACGCTGGCCAAGTCACTGGCCGGTGGGTTCCCGCTGGCCGCGGTAACAGGCCGAGCCGAGATGATGGATGCGCCGGCACCCGGCGGACTGGGCGGCACCTACGCAGGCAACCCGCTGGCGCTGGCCGCAGCCGATGCCGTCATCGACGTCATCGAGGAAGAAAACCTTTTGGAGCGCGCCAACCGTCTGGGGGACCAGCTCAAGGAGCGCCTGCACACGCTCAAGCAGCGTGTGCCGCAGATCGCGGAAGTGCGTGGCCTGGGCGCCATGGTGGCGGTGGAGTTCAGCAAGGCCGGCAGCCATGAACCGGATGCCGACTTCACCAAGAAAGTGCAGGCGCATGCGCTGGAGAACGGCCTGATCCTGCTCACCTGCGGCATTTACGCCAATGTGGTGCGATTCCTCTTCCCGCTGACCATCGAGGACAGCGTGTTTGCCGAAGCCCTCGACAAACTTGAAGCCGCCATTCTTGCCTGACCCCTTCCGGGCAGTCGCTTCGGCCAACCTGGTCGGGACTGCCCGTCTTCGCCGGAGACCCGTATGCTGAATCTGAAAGACGCCTCGCTCCTCAAGCAGCAGTGCTACCTGAACGGCGAGTGGGTGGATGCCGACAACGGTGAGAAGATCGCCGTAACCAACCCGGCCACAGGCGAGGTGATCGCCCATGTGCCCAAGATGGGGCGTGCCGAGGCCGAACGAGCGGTGTCTGCCGCAGCGGAAGCCTTCCAGCTCTGGCGCCGCAAGACAGCCAAGGAGCGTGCTGCGCTGTTGCGCAAGTGGTTCGACCTGATGATGGCACACCAGGAGGACCTGGCCGTGCTGCTGACCGCCGAGCAGGGCAAGCCGTTGGCCGAAGCGCGCGGCGAGATTGCCTATGGCGCCAGCTACATCGAGTGGTACGCAGAGGAAGGCAAGCGCATCTATGGCGACATGATTCCCGCGCCCGGCCCGGATCGCCGCATTCTGGTAACCAAAGAGCCGATCGGTGTCACCGCTGCGATCACGCCTTGGAACTTCCCCAATGCGATGATCACCCGCAAGGCCGCTCCGGCCCTTGCCGCCGGCTGCCCGATGGTGGTGCGGCCGGCCAGTCAGACCCCCCTGTCCGCCCTGGCCATCGCTGAGCTGGCGCATCGTGCTGGCATCCCGGCTGGAGTGTTCTCCGTGATCACCGGCGGCGCCACCGAGATCGGCGCCGTGCTCACCGGCTCGGATACCGTCAAGAAATTCAGCTTCACCGGCTCCACCGAAGTGGGCCGCAAGCTGATCGCCCAGTGCGCCGACACAGTCAAAAAGGTGTCGATGGAGCTCGGCGGCAATGCGCCGTTCATCGTGTTCGACGATGCCGACCTCGACGCGGCGGTAGAGGGCGCGATGATCTCCAAGTACCGCAACGCCGGCCAGACCTGCGTTTGTGCCAACCGCATCTACGTCCAGGCGGGTGTATATGACACGTTCGCGGAAAAGTTCGCTGCCGCTGTGGGCAAGCTCAAAGTGGGCAATGGCTTGGAGGAAGGCGTGAACCAGGGCCCGCTGATCGACGAGAATGCAGTACGCAAGGTGGAAGAGCACATTGCCGATGCGCTCTCCAAGGGGGGAGAACTGGTGGCTGGCGGCAAGCGCCATGCGCTGGGCCAGAGCTTCTTCGAGCCGACGGTGATCACTGGGGTAACCGCCGAGATGAAGGTGGCGCGCGAGGAAACCTTCGGCCCGCTGGCGCCGCTGTTCCGCTTCGAGACCGAAGAGGAAGCCATCCGGCTGGCCAACGACACCGAATTCGGCCTGGCCTCGTACTTTTATGCTCGTGACATCGGCCGTATTTTCCGGGTGGCCGAGGGACTGGAGTACGGCATGGTAGCCGTCAACAATGGCATCCTCTCCAACGAAGCGGCCCCCTTCGGCGGCGTGAAGCAGTCCGGTCTCGGCCGGGAAGGCTCGAAATACGGTATCGAGGATTATCTCGAGATCAAATATGTGCTCTTGGGCGGCATGGACCGCTGACGATTGACCCTGCTAGTGTGAGACGCTTGGGCCGGCTTGTCCGGCCCCTTTTTATGCGCCGGTCTCATAGGCGGTCTCTACGCGATTGCGTCCCGCATGCTTGGCGCGGTAGCACAGCTCGTCCGCACGGGCGATGGCCTGCTCCGGCAAGGCATCGTCCGTCCCCAGCAGGGTCAGGCCGATGCTGGCGCTGACTTGATAGCGATTACCGTTGCAGGCCACCTCCAGCGCGCCAATCTGGCGACGGATATCCTCCATCACAGCCGTAGCATGCCCCAGGTCGCAGTTGTAGAGCAGTACGGCGAACTCGTCACCGCCCAGCCGCGCCGCCGCGTCAGAGGTGCGGATGCGTTGCTGCACTACCAGTGCCACTGCCTGCAGCAGGCGATCGCCGGAGAGGTGGCCGGCATTGTCGTTGACCGTCTTGAAGTGATCCAGGTCGAACATCGCCAGCGCATGCGGGCGGGCGCCACGGTCCGGGCGGTCGAGCAGGCTGGCCAGCGCATCGTGGAACCCACGCCGGTTGTACAGGCCGGTCAGGGCATCGTGGCATGCCTCCCAGCGATGCAGGCGCTCGCGCTGGCGGCGCTCGGCATCGTCATGCAGCACGTACACCCGGTAGCCTTCGGTGGCCCCCGGCATAGCCACGACCGACAGCGTCAGCTCCACCGGCGCCGCCGGGCCCGCTGCGGGCAGCAGGTCCAGTTCCAAGTGATGCAGTCGTCCCTGCAGCTCCAGCCGCCGCAAGGAGACCTCCAGCCCGGTCTCGGGCTGCAGGAAACGGGCCAGACGCGCCAGCGGTTGGCCGAAAGCCTCTGCCTGCACCGTCCCCAGCAGGTGCTCGGCCGGTGCATTGAGGTAATGAACCTCGTCAAGATGATTGGTAAGCACCACTGCATCCGCAATCGAGCCCAGGATCGCCATCGCCCGCTCCCGCTCAGCCAGTAGTGCCCGCTTGGTGGCCTCGCGCTCTGTGATGTCGGTTAACACCAGCAGCGAGCGGGCAGAACCGTCTTCGGCCAAGGGGTGCAGCCGTAGCTCCACT
The DNA here is from genome assembly GCA_004346645.1 of Gulbenkiania mobilis. Taxonomy (GTDB): domain Bacteria; phylum Pseudomonadota; class Gammaproteobacteria; order Burkholderiales; family Chromobacteriaceae; genus Gulbenkiania; species Gulbenkiania mobilis. The sequence continues at coordinate 5,651 of SMDA01000001.1, read as the reverse complement.
TGCAGCGCGGGCGGCTCCGTGCGCGCGATGCGGCAGTAGAGCGTCAGTGAATGTCGGCCTTCCTGCGCGGTACGCGCCAGGTCCTCGACCCCGGCCCGGTCCTCTGGGTGCACCAGGCGTATCCAGGGCTGCCCCCGCCATTGGGCCGGCTGGCCGCCGCCCGCCAGCTGCAGCGCCGCCTGGTTGAGATAGGCCACAGTTCCGTCCGGCTCGATCACCAGTACACCCAGCGGCGAGGCATCATTCAGGGTGCGGAAGAACGCCTCGCGTTCGGCCAGCCTAGCCTCGAAAGCCTCGCGCTCCTCGAACACTTGGCTCAGCTCACCGGCCATCGCCGTCAGCTCCTCATAGCCTTCAATCTGCAGCGGCAGACGTGCAGTACGCAGCTTCACCGCCCGCACTTGGGCCCGCAGTACATCCAGCGGCCTGAGCATGCGTCGCATCCGCCACCACATCAGGGGCAGCACGGCCAGCACTGCCAATGCCGCCAATAACAGATAATCGCGCAGCAGGGCCCGGATCGGGGCATAGGCCTCCTCCACCGGCAGCACCGCCCCGACCAACCAGTCCACGCTGTTCAGCGGGCGGAAGGCCACCAGCACCTGCCGGCCACTGCTGTTGACAGTTTCGGTGGCGCCGCGCCAGCCGTTCAGTGCGCGATGCAGCGCCGGGCTCGCCTGCGGCCCCGGCACCGGTTTCATCACCAGACGCGGGTTGGGGTGATAAATCGTCAGCTCCGAGCTGATTGAGGTGAGGGTGATATAACCGCTCTGGCCCACCCGCAGTCGGCGCAGATCGTCAAAGAATTCCGGTGAATGCAGCTCCAGCGTTGCCCCCACCATGCCGGCAAAGCGACCGGCGGTGTCACGCACCGGGGCAGTGAACACGACTATTGAGCGGTTCAGGTTGCCTCGCGCGCGTAACGGCGGCGAGATCTGCGGCTTGAGCGTGGCGCGCGTTTGCAGGAAATAGGAGCGGTCGGCCACGCTAAGCCCGGCACGACCGGGCAGATGGGGGTAATCGGCCAGAATCACGCCATCCGGGCCGTACAGCACCACACTATTGAATGCGCCCTTTAGAAGACGCAGCTGGGCAAGCAGGCCGGGCGCTTGCTGCGCGGAAACCGGCCCGGTCGTTTCCAGACCGGCCGCAGCGGCCGCGACCAGCTGACGCCGGGTGCGCACTCGGTCATCAAGGTCGGCGGCGACCCGGTCGGCGATGTCCGCCAGATGACGGAACTGGACCTCGCGGATCCGGGCACGACCTTCTTCGTAAAAGAAGAGCCCGACGGCAACGATCAGCAGAAGGCCGACGAAGACGCCAAACAGGGCGATGCGGGTCTTGAGCGAGTTGAAAAGGGGCATGGCCGGCGCTGCGGTCGATACGGACGAGGCGCAAGGGTATCACAGCCTTTGCAGCCCGCCCGCAACGGGCCGTCGGCGCCTGCCTTTCAGTGGATGCGGCCGATGCGTTCGGACAACGGAATGCCTGCCTCGGCCAGGCAAGCAGCGAGATCGGCATACGCTGCCTCCCGATCCGGAGCCACATCGGGCTGCACCACCCAATTGACGCGGACTTCCAGCGTCGGCTGATTTTCGGGATGCAGGCGCAGGTCATACGCCTGCTGCTCCGGCTGATACTCGACTTCGGCCTTCAGCCCGGACAGAGTGCCCGCCGTGGCCGCCAGCAGGGCCATGGAGGTGGCCAGGCGCTTGCGGTTCCAGGCCTTCACTGTGTTTTCCAGCGCATCCCACCACGGCTGTGGGGCGAAGAGCTCCGCCTCCTCGTACTCCATTTCACGGGCGATCGCCTCCTGCACCACCGGCATGGCGGACTCCAGCGCCCGACGCGCATGAGTCCGCACCCGGTCGGCGGGGACTGCACCACGTTCAATCAGGAAGGGAATCCACGCCAGCACCCGCTGTGGCTCACGCGTCTGCCGTGCAGCCTCGTAGGTGGCGCGTGAGGCGTCGGGATCGAACGGGGCGAAGTCGCAGCCGGCATCCATCACCGGGGCCAGATGAATCAGGTTTTGACAGGCGCGGTCGTGCAGCATCTCCAGCGTGAAGAGCGTGGGCGAGATCCACAGAATGGATTTCTCGGGCACCTCCAGCGCATCCGCCAGCGGCACCTCCAGCTTTTCGAGCATGGGGAAATGCCACCAGACGCCTCCTTGCGAGCGAGTAAAGGCGAACGGCAGGGCCCACAACTCGAAGGAGACGATGCTGCCATCCTTGCGCATGACTTCCGGCTGGGCAATGCTGCCCCGGGCTGTGCCGATCAATAGCTGGCGCGCATCCGGCGTATCCATGAGCGCAAGCTGTGCCTCGGTGAACACCGCCTGGTCGCCGCCGGCCAGCGCCATCTGCACATCGGCTGCCAGCTGCATCTTCATCCAGGGCTGCTCCAGCGCCTGCCGAGCCTTGTCCTTCAGGGACTGGATGTGACGGGTGCGTTCGGCCGGCAGCAAGGGTTCGGTGGGGCCGGTGCGCATCTCGCGGTTGCGGTAGCCGGATTCACGTTCTGCATACGCTTCCTGCAACCGCTGGTAGGCCTGCATGGCTTCGTCACAGATCTGCTGCAATGCTCCCGCCGTGGGGACCTCGTCGATGAAGTTGAAGTCGAACAGGCGAAAGCCTGCGTTGCAGACGTAGAGAGTGATGTTCTCGGCTTCGTCAAACAACATGGCGCTGGCGAAGCTTTCGGCATCCCGCCCCACGAAGGGGGTGTCGTCGTTCCCCACCAGCCGGCAGATGAATGCCGGTGCCTCGGTGTGGATCACGTATTCGCAGGGCTCCAGGCCCTTGTCATCGAGCGAGTCGCCGAATATGAAACGGCCTGGCAGAAACGGGTCGCCCTTGATGCGAGCATTGCGGGGGTGGGGTCTCATCGTTTTGCGCGTGTGCTCGGGGTAAAAACACATTATTTTACCCCGAGCACACGCCGGGCCGAAACCCGAACCTGCGACCTCAACGACCGGGCAGCGCCGCAGCGGTCAGGGAAGAGAGCGAGACACGCTGCCGGCCCGCTTCATCGAAGTTTCCCGGGGCCAGCCATTGCTCGAAAGCCGCCGACAGCTTGGGCCACTCGCCATCCAGCACCGAGAACCAAGCTGTGTCCCGGTTGCGCCCCCGATCTACTCGCGCCTGACGGAAAGTGCCTTCATAGCTAAAGCCCAGCCGGCGCGCCGCTGCCATGGAGGGCGCATTCAGCCGGTTGCACTTCCATTCGTAACGGCGATAGCCCCAGGCGAATGCCTGACGCATCATCAGATACATCGCCTCGGTAGCCGCCCGGGTGCGCTGCAGCTTGGGGGAGAAATGCAGCCAGCCCACCTCGATGACCCCATTGGCGGGGTCAATACGAAGGTAGCTGGCCACCCCAAGCGCCTCCCGGGTCTGCGGATTCACAATCGCGTAGAAGACCGGATCCTGGCTGGCGGTCATACCGGCACACCAGGCTGCAAAGGCAGCCTCATCGGCCGGCGGGTCCATCAGATAGGTCCAGCCTTCTGCGCGCTGATCCTCTGCCAGCGCCGCTCTGAGGGAGGACGCGTGCCGGTCCGTGTCGAAAGGCTCCAGCCGGCAGAACACTCCCTGCAGCACCACGGGCTCCGGTACGCGCGCGCCCTTCCAGCCCGGCACGGGTTCACCCAGCGGCAGACCTGCCTCCTCTGCGGCCTCCGTCCCCTCCCCGCTGCAGCCACAGGCCAGGGCGCTTACGCGACCGGGTGAGGCCGTGGTCGCATAGCCGTCGCGCTTCCACCAATCAATGCCGCCCAGCATCTCCTTCACATTGAAACCAAGCCGTGCCAGCGCCAAGGCCCCTTGCGTGGAGCCGTTGCAGCCAATACCGTCGCAGAAGGTTACGATCAGATGGTCACGCGGCAGACAGGCAGTGGTCTCAGTATTCATTGTGCGATGCGGAATCGAAAGCGCGCCAGGAATGGTCTCGCGCGCATACGCGTCAGTGCTGCGGGCATCGACCAGCAGCCACTTCTTGCCGGCAGCGAGGGCTGCTTGCACATCGGCCGGGTCGGTCTCATAGGCAAGCTTGGCTTCATAAAAAGCAATCTGGGGGTGGGTCATTGCAGGGTCTCCTGTAGGGATGTACCTTAGGCTACTCATAACGTTGGCCCCCTTGAAGAACCAGTTTTCCCATTCTGGAGAGAACCACTTGTCTGGTGACTGGATTGTCGATGCCCTCCTTGGCCACCTCGACCGCCATAAGCTGGCCCAACCCCTACACCGTCAGCTGTATGCCTGGCTGTGGGAGGCGATACGCAGTGGCCGTCTTGCAGGCGGAACCGCCGTGCCTCCCAGTCGCAGGTTGGCCGAAACGCTGCAGCTAGGCCGTAACACCGTACTGGCCGCCTATGAACAGCTGCTGGCCGAAGGCTATCTTGTCACCCGCCAAGGGGCTGGCACCTTCGTCGCCGACCTATTCACGAAAACCGTGCCCTCGGATGCAGCGCAGCCTGCCTCACGGGTGGGTCTGTCTTCACGTGGCCAGGCGCTGGCAGCCCGGGCGAACCTACCGCAGGGTCTGACGGGGGCCTTTGCACCGGGCGTACCGGAGATCCAGCGTTTTCCACATACCGTCTGGCAGACGCTGCTGCACCGTCATCGGCGTACGGCACTCGAGGCTTGGCATGCCTATACCGCAGAGGGGGGGCTACCCGCATTGCGTGAGGCACTGTGCGAGTATCTTTTCCTGTCCCGCGGTGTACGCGCCACACCCGAGCGCGTGCTCATCGTCCAGGGTGCGCAGCAAGGGCTAGATTTGGCGGCCCGCCTCCTTGCCGACGCTGGAGACCCGGTATGGATGGAAGACCCCGGATATGCCGGCGCACATGCGGCCTTTGCAGGGGCAGGCCTGAATCTGGTGCCGGTCGCAGTAGACGAACAGGGGCTCAATCCCGCCGCAGCGCCCGCAGGTCCGACGCCCCGTTTGATCTACCTCACCCCGTCGCATCAATATCCGACCGGAGTGGTCATGCCATTGGCACGACGGCTGGCACTGCTCGACTACGCCCGGACACATGGGTGCTGGCTCATCGAGGACGATTACGACAGTGAGTTCCGCTATGCCTCGGCCCCGCTGTCTTCATTACAGGGTTTGGCGGAGGATGGGCCGGTGATTTATGTGGGCACGTTCAGCAAGGTGATGTTTCCGGCGCTCAGGCTAGGCTATATGGTGCTGCCGGAAGGGCTGGTGGCGGCATTTCGAAGCTGCAACATGCGCTTCTACCGCGAAAGTGACTATGCCGTTCAGGCAGCACTTGCCGCTTTCATCACGCAGGGCCACCTGGCGCGTCATGTCCGGCGGATGCGTGAGCTCTATCCGATACGCCAGGGTTTGCTGCGAGAGGTCCTGCAACGGCGACTGGGGGATGCGCTGGTACTGTCTTCAGGTGAAGCGGGACTGCATCTGCTGGCGCATCTACCGCAGGGGGTGGACGAGCGTGCGCTGTCTGCAGCGGGTGCGGCCCAGCGGCTGTGGCTGCGCCCTCTTGGCAGACACCGACTTGGGGAGGCAAGCGGGGCGGGACTGGTACTAGGTTATGCGGGCGTCGAAGAGCGTGCGCTGCACACGGCAGCACATGTACTGGCGGATCTGCTGGAGGACGCACTGGACCCACCAAACCCGGT